>JALHLU010000018.1 GCA_022844345.1 Hyphomonadaceae bacterium | reverse complement strand
CAACGGACGACATCAGGGCCAGCAGCCCAGTCGCTGCATCAACAGGCCGAACACAAGACCGTACCCGACCGATCGTTCGCCCAATCCCCTTGCCAATCCAGCGCCGTCCACACAAGACGGGGTAGCGTAGGTCTGACATCACCAACGCGCCCGTATGCCATCCACGATGAAGTTGGAAATAGCCACTCATGACGCGGACCTTTGATGAGCAGACCATGTCTACGGCGTTAGCGCTGATCGGCCAGTATGGAAGCGATGCCGAGGTGATTGCAGTCATGCGGGCGGCCGAGTTTGCGGCAATCGGCGACGCCGAGGGGCTGGCGGCCTGGGATAACATCATCGTTTGTGTCGCGGCTATTGAAGCAGGAGACATTGTCGCGCGGCCAATCCAGTAACCCATCGACCGGCCTCACAGCCTTCCGCGATTCTTCTAGCGTGCAAGCTTTTGCAAGACGGGTCGAACACGCAGAAACAGGACGTAGAGCCGCTCGAGAATCCATAGAGCCGGGCCGCCCTTCGCGAGTAGCCCAAACGGACGCAGCAGAGGGATGCTTCTCCACATTGCAGCGAACGCCGCCGCACCGGAAAGAATCGGACCACCCTGCTCCCTGGCGTGGAACCTCGCCAGGAGTTCGGCGCGATCAAGCGGACAATCGCCCTTCTCGCTGGCCACGTCCACGAACTGAATCGCGCCTCGCGAATCGAGGCGCCTGATGAGTGAAATCTCACGCCGGCAAAGCGGACATCCCCCGTCGAACCACACCGTAAGTCTGGGCCTTGTCATTGCCCATAGATGGTGCGCACCAACCGACAACGCAATCTGTTTTGTATTCCCGGGTCACTGCCATGGTCATCAGACGTGTCGCGGTTGTTGGAGCAGGCATCGCTGGCCTTGCCTGTGCAAGGCAGCTCGTCGCATCCGGACATGCGGTAACAATCTACGACAAGGGTCGGGGTGTTGGCGGCAGAGCGGCCACGCGACGCATGCAGATTGGTGATTCAGATCTGCGCTTCGACCATGGAGCGCAGTACTTCACAGCTAGAGATTCGGCCTTTCGTGCCTTGGTGGATCGCCTTGTCGCTGCCGGCGCTGTCGAGCGTTATCCAAACAGCGTCATTGGCATAACCGATACAGCGCGCACCCTTTTCCCTGACGAGCCACGCTTTGTCGGCACGCCAGGCATGAACGCGATGGCGAAAGCACTGGCGGACGGGCTGGACGTCGAGACTTCCAGCCGCATCAGAGAGTGTACGCGGGACGCACATGGATGGGCGCTCGCTCTTTCAGACGAGGTCCGCACAGGCCCTTTTGATAACGTCGTGATCGCAGTGCCAGCGGAACAGGCCGCGGAACTGCTTTTGCCGATCGCGCCATCGTTGGCGCACGAGGCGCAGGCTGCGCGCACATCACCGTGCTGGGCAGCAATGCTCGTGTTCGCGTCGCCTGTTGGGGTGGACTTCGAAGCAGCGCGTGTGGGCGGCTCATCCCCGCTTGCGTGGGTGGCTCAAATGAAAAGGAATAGCAGCGCGTACTCCTGTTGGGTTCTTCATGCAAAGCCGGACTGGTCGAGAGAAAACATCGAGCAATCTGCGGAGTGGGTTGCAGACGCGCTCGCGCGGGAATTTTCAGAGCTCGCGCACATCGGTGTGCAACCTCTGCACGCGTCTGCACATCGGTGGCGCTATGCTCAGGTGCAGACTTCTACTGGGAGACCCTTTGCCTGGGACGCGGGTTTGGGAATTGGAGTATGCGGCGACTGGCGTTTAGGCCCGCGCCTAGAGCTCGCGTGGCAGTCGGGCGATGCCCTCGGTTCAGAGATTGCAAATTCTGCTCCGCCCCCGCGCCAATAGCCACGGCCTTTGCAGAGACTAGATTTGCGATGACTGCGCACACCGATCCGGGCGCTCGTCGGGCATCGCTCGAAGCGCGCCCTCCAACCGGAGCGCCGATTTGGCTGGGACTGTCAGCCTAATCTGGAAGCGTAGAATCTCGGACAGGACGCGGAAATCCGCTCAGGTGGGCGCCGTCGCCCAGACAGAGTCCGGCCGCGCCCGAAAGACCCGGAGCGTTGGCCGGCTGATCATGTAACGTTGCTGTGAACAGGCGCGAGGACCCGACGAGGCTCGGCGCACCGAAGGATTGCTTTTGGAGCCTGAGGAGGAGCCACCTTCGGACGCCTGTTCACAATCCTGACAGAACCCAGCGCGTGACGATCGGCGACCTGCTGCGATTGCACTGGCTTTGGCGATCCGGTTATTGTCCTCCGATCAGGATCGGAGTCTTTGCTGTTATGTTTCGCATTGGTTTGTTCGTGTGCGTGGCATTTTCCGTCGTGGCGTTCGCGACATCCCTTCCGTCGCCTGCGGCCGCGCAAATCCAGAAAGTGGTTGGCGGCACCCCCCCGGCCCCGGCGCCGATACAGCGAGAGGTGACATTCGCGGCGCGCCCAGATGGCTACAGCGGTTCACTGGTCATCCCGCTCGGCGCCGAGCGGGATCTTGCGAGCCGAGCGCAACCCCTCTCTCGGCAGGACAGGGATGCGATTGCGCGTGCGCTGTCGTCAGCACGCTTCAGCTATGGCGCACGACAAACCCTGTCTCTACGAGGCATCGGCAGTTGGGACCGGATACTGATCGTGGGGCTAGGCGAGGGAACAGACCTCAATACCGTGCAGTCAGTCGGCTCTGTTGCGGGCCGCGCCCTTCTCAATGAACCGGGGAATGTAACTGTTCTGGCATCCGGACTTTACGCCATCGCGGTTGGCGAATTCGCGACCGGCATGGGCCTCGGAGAGTACCGGTCGGACCTGTACCAGGCCAGCCGTCGCGCCGCCACGGCTCCGGGTCCGACGCTGATCGTGTCCGGCGTCAGTGATGCTGCGCGCGCACTCTATCGCGGGCGTGGCCGAGCACTGATCGATGCGATGGCCTGGACGCGCGATGTCTCGAACGAACCCGGCAACGTCATCTACCCCGAGAGCTTTGTCGATCGCGCACGGGCAGCCTTTGCCGGCATTCCGGGCGTGACGATCGACGTTCTGGACGTCCCCGCGATGCAGCAGCTTGGCATGGGGGCGATCCTCGGATCGGGCGCGGGATCGGTGCGTCCGCCCCGCATTCTCGTCGTGAGATATACGGCACCAAGCGCCCCGGCGGGCGGTCCGATCGTGCTGGCAGGAAAGGGTATCACGTTCGACACGGGCGGCATCTCGATCAAGCCCGGAGCCAACATGGGCAACATGAAGATGGACATGTCCGGCGCAGCCGCCGTCGTTGGCGCCGTGCTCGCGCTGTCGAAATCCGGCGCACCGGTCAATGTGGCGGCGATTGCGGCGTTGTCCGAGAATATGCCTGACGGCGGCGCGATCCGGCCCGCCGATGTCCTCATTGCGATGAACGGCAAGTCCATCGAGATCATATCGACGGACGCCGAGGGGCGGCTGGTTTTGGCCGATGCAGTCGCCTGGGCGGACGCCAAGCTGCAGCCAGCGGCAATCATTGACGTTGCCACGCTGACCGGCGCCGTCGGCACGGCGCTTGGCGAAGACTATGCTGGCCTGTTCAGCCGTCATGACGCGCTTGCGAGTCAGATCGACGCTGCGGGCCGCGCCACTGGCGAGGCGGTCTGGCGCCTGCCGCTGCATCATGCGTATGCAGGCCGGACATCTTCAACCATCGCGGATATCAAGAACTCCAGCGATAGTGGACCCGGCGCTGGGACGGGCGCCCACTTCATTGGCGAGTTCGTGAATCGCGAGACGCCGTGGGCGCATATCGACATTGCAGGTGTTGCATGGAGCGGCCCTACCGATCAGATGCCGGCCGGATCGAATGGCTGGGGTGTGCGCCTTCTCGAGAAACTCGTGCTTGATTGGAAACCAGTTCCTCGTGGTGTAGGCGATGGCGGCCAATAGGCAGGTGCAGCGGTAGCTGCTGCCTTAAGTCCGAAACGCAGAATCTCCTGCAGGACAAGGGATTCCGCTCAAACGACCGGCTTCGCCCAAACGGAGTCCGCCTGTCCCCGAAAGATGCGTAACGTCGGTCGGCTGATCATGTGGCGCCGCAAATCGAACGCGTTGTGGATCGCAGCATGCATCTTCAGAAATCGCTGCTCTGAATCTCGGGAATTGAACCCAAGCATCTTTCGCTCGTGCCGTCAGATCGGCGGACATAGATTCTCAACGCGGATGTTCTCGCGCTGACAATCTGGCAAGTGAACCCCTTCCCTACGGAACGCCCGCAGCGCCGAGCCACATGATGCGAGCCCTTCGGTGACGATCCTCGCCGGCTCGAACGATCAGCTGCAAAGCAACTGCTTCAACAGTTTCAGTGCTGCTCGCGTGTCGCGCCGATTCTGAACGACGAGATCAAGCACCTCGCCTTCATCATCGACAGCGCGCCACAGGAACACACGTTCGCCGCCGATCCTGCAGACCATCTCATCGAGGTGCCAGCGTGGTGACGGCGCCAGCTTCCGCCGACGCAGGTCGGCTGCGATCTTTGGCCCGAACTTCAATGTCCAGGCGCGGATCGTCTCGTAACTCACATCGATGCCCCGCAGCGCGAGCATTTCTTCGGCATCGCGGAAGCTGAGCGTGAAACGAAAGCACAGCCACACCGCGTGCTGAATTACGGCCGGGGGAAGCGGCGCCGTTTGTACGAGATTCGCGTCATTGGGGTCTCCCGAAGGCCTATGAACACGGCCGACCTGGAGACTGGTTAGCGTTGGTCTGACACCACCAACTGAACAGCGATTGCGAGGAAGACTTCAGCCCGCCGTTGTGCCGAGGTCTCGGAGAATTCGCATCAAACAAGCGCAGAAACATTAGTACCCAGACTCGCGTGGACGAAAACCTCCCTCCCGGGAAATCAAGCCGCTGGCGCCGGCAGCGAGAGTTGTACCTGCAAACCGCCAAAATGCGACTGACTTAGAACAATCCTGCCTCGGTACAATTCGACAAGGTCGCGCACGATGGCTAGGCCGAGCCCTGTCCCGGACTTGCTTTCGTCGAGCCTGGCGCCCGGCGAAAAGACGACCTCGTGCGCCTCGGGCGGCAGGCCCGGGCCGTCGTCTTCAATTGTTATGTTAACTGCAGCATCGTCGGCCTTGCTCGCGCGAATGACGACCTTCGATGTTGCAAACTTGAAAGCGTTGTCGACGAGGTTGGCCAGAAGCTCGTTGAGATCCTGACCATCTAGCGCGCAGTAGAGGCCCGGCTGCACATTGCAGTCGAGGGTTGCTCCGCTGGCAGCGTGCAGACGCGACAGCGCGGTTACAACGCCAGCGACAGTCTTTCCGACGTCAGAGCGTGTGCCTGGCGTTCGAGCCATCGCTTGCGCCCGCGTGCGCGCGATGTGGTGGTCGATGTGCAACTGCATGGCGCGACACTGCTCTGCAATGACCTCGCTCGTTGCAGCCTGGCCCCTCTCCTCCAGCTGGAAGGCTTCATCGGCGATGATCGCCAGTGGCCCCTTGAGGCCATGAGCAAGGTTTCCTGCATGGGCGCGGGCGCGCTGCAGGGATTCCTGCTGCCCGACAATCATGGAGTTGAGTTCGTTGACCAGGGGCTGCACTTCCGAGGGATAACGCCCCTCCACACTCAAGACGTCGCCGGACCGGACGCGTCGCATAGCTCGGGCGAGTGCATTGAACGGGGCCAGTCCGAACGCCACAAAGCCGAGAACCGAAGCAACGAGGACGCCGCCAAGACCAGCAAGGCTGACGATAAGGACACGGTCAAACTCGCCGACGGCCCGTTCCAGATGCCTCTCGTCAGTGCCGACGATGTAGGTCAGCTCGCCTGTGAACGAGGGAACCGCAAGCTCTACCAGCAGGAGCGAACCGGTTGGCCCTGCGATACGATGGGAATGCAGGTCACCCAGCTGCCGGTCATCCTCGGGAATCTCGCCGACGCTCCGCCCGACGAGAGAAGCGCTGGACGTTCCCCCGCCCTGGGCACTGCGGACCTCCCAGTAGTATCCAGAAAGCGGCAGATCGTAACGCGGATCGCTGAACCTTGCCTGTAGCGTTCTAGTGGCCCCCTCCTCCAGACTGTTGAGGCGCTCCAGCTCCTCGACATGGACGCGAAGTTCTTCATAGAACTGCTCGGTCACATGCGCACGAAAGATCGACGAGAGGACGAAGAAACCAGCAACCATGGCAATGGCGGCCCAGAGGCCCGCCGCCAGCGCGAGACGAAAGCGGAGTGAGTTCGGAAACTGCATGACTATCCAAACCTGTATCCAAGACCGCGGATTGTCTTGATCTTGTCCGGTCCGATCTTGCGCCTCAGACGGCTGATGTAGACTTCGATAGTGTTGGACTCGCGCATGTCGTCGACGCTGTATAGATGCTCGACAAGATCGTTCTGCGAAACCACGTGGCGGACGCGGTGCATGAAGTACTTCAGCATGCGAAGCTCAAGAGCCGTCAGGTCGAGGGGGACGCCGTCGCGTGTGACCTCGCCGGAAGCAATATTCAGCGACAGGTCCTCAAAGAGAAGTGCGCTCGATGCGTGGCCACCCGTACGGCGCCGCAGTGCATTCAGTCTTGCGATGAGCTCAGGGAGGTGAAACGGCTTGGTGAGATAATCATCTGCGCCGTCGTTGAGGCCCCCGACCTTGTCGGCCCAGGTGCCCCGTGCCGTCAGCACAAGCACGGGCGTGGTGATGCCGCGACTGCGGATTTCGCGGAGCACCTCCAGGCCCGATTTTCCCGGCAAGCCGAGGTCTAGGACAATCACATCCATTTGCGGCTGCAGCGCGAGTTCAAGTCCATCGTGACCGTCAGATGCGCGTTCGATGACAAAGCCCGCCTGCCCCAATCCACGCGCCAGGCGGGAGGCCAACTCGTCGTCGTCTTCAACCAGCAGGATATGCAATCGAGACTCCAGCGCCTGTCCTCGGCCGAGGCATCTACGCCCCCCGCCTGAAGCGAAGCTGAATTGGGATTGTCAGCTTCGTTTCAGGATCAGTTCAAGTAGGCGTCAGGCCGCACGTTTAAGCCAGCGGCATTCAATGGTGGTAGGAGACGGCGCATGCGCATCAAGCTGATCACGGCGCTGGCGGCCATTGTTCTGTCGTCGGGTACCGCATATGCGCAGGATTTCTCGGCAATCACCCTTTCCGCGCAGCAGGTGGAACGGCTCGGGATCACGGTCCAGACGGTCGAAAAGGCGAATTCCGTAGCGCTCTTCGAACTCGTCGGGCGGGTTATGCGCGCGCCAGATGACACGGCGACAGTCGTTGCACCATTTGCCGGGACTATCACCAAGATCCACGTTCTGCCCGGGGCAAATATCAAGGCTGGCGCTCCGATCGCGACGATTGCAAGCCGCGACTTTGCTTCAACTGTTTCTCTTCTGGAGCAGGCCAAAGCAGAAGCGAGCGCCGCGGCGACTGCACTTGCAAGACAGAAGCAGCTTGTGGAGTTGGGGCTGGCGCCAAAGTCCTCACTCGAAAATGCCGAGGTGCGCGTCAGAAGTGCGAATGCACAGGTCAGAGAAAGACAATCATTGGGTGGCGCCGGGTCGAGCGCCGACGGGCAGTCTGGCTCTTATGTCGTGCGCGCGCCCGCCGGCGGGCGGCTGAGCAATCTGGCGGCGCACGTCGGTGACAGCATCGAAGGCATGTCTCCTCTGGCATCCTTGACTACCTCGAACTCGCTCTGGGTCGAGTTCCAGATTCCTATCCGCATGCTAGGGCAAATCGCGCCTGGAGACATCGTGACGCTCCCGGGGGGAATTTCCGCTGCGATCCTTTCCGTGACCGACATCATCGACCCAACAACCCGGTCAGCTTCTGCGACTGCCGCCCTGCCCGACGGATTCGTCGCCTTCGATGGCCAACTCCTTCGCGCAAAGCTGTCCAGGCCGGCAGAGGCTGGCGATTTGGTTCAGACCCCTGCACGCGCGGTCGTTCAGCTTGCAGGAGTTGATCATGTCTTCCGACGCACCACAGACGGTTTTTCCCCCACTCCCGTCAACGTCGTCGGTAAGACGGCGGAGGCCGCCACAATCAGCGGCGGCCTCCGACATGGCGAAGCTGTCGCCACGACCGGCCTGACCGAGCTCAAATCCCTCGCCATGCAGGAAATCCAGTAATGCTGTCCGCGCTGGTAAGAGCTGCCCTTACGCAGCGCATATTTGTTCTCGGGGTAGCACTGGCTCTCATCGCATCCGGAATTTTCGCGACACTGCGTCTTCCGATCGACGCTTTCCCGGACATCTCGACCACCCAGGTAAAGTTGATCCTCAAGGCGCCTGGCATGACGCCAGAAGAAGTGGAGCAGCGCGTCGTAGCGCCGCTTGAGATGGAGCTGCTCGGCATCCCCAAACAACGCGTTCTTCGGTCTGTTGCGAAGTATGCGATCGCGGACATCACGATTGATTTTGAAGACAGCGTGGACATTTACTGGGCGCGCCAGCAGGTCTCCGAACGACTGGCGGCTGCTGCCGACACGATGCCGGCAAACATCTCAGGTGGGCTAGCGCCAATATCGACGCCGCTTTCCGACGTCTTCATGTTTACAATTGAAGGCGGTGATCTTTCGGCTGAAGAGCGGCGTACGCTGCTTGACTGGACAATACGGCCCGCGCTGCGCACACTTCCGGGTGTCGCGGACGTGAATACGCTGGGCGGACTAGTCCGCACCTTTGAAGTCCAACCGGACACGGCAGCACTGGCGGCTGCTGGCCTCACGACCTCCGATCTCGCCGCTGCCATCGAGGGCGCGAATCGCAATGATGGCGCGGGTCGGATCAACGTCGGCGACGAAGCCCTGATCGTCCGATCGGTCGGCGCGATACGTACGCTCAGCGACCTCGGCAGCATTGTGGTTCGCCGCGATGGCGGCGCAGTCACTCTCTTGCAGGATGTTGCACAAACACGCTTCGGAGAACTCACGCGCTATGGGGCGGTTACCAAGGATGGCGAAGGCGAAGCTGTCCAGGGCATAGTGCTGTCACTGCGTGGAGCGGATGCCAATTCGATTGTCAGAGATGTCCGCGCACGCTTGGACGAACTTGCGCCATCCCTACCCGAGGGCGTGACCGTAGAGCCGTTCTATGATCGCTCCGAACTCATATCGCACGCGGTCATGACAGTGGAGGAGGCCCTCCTCGAAGCTATTGTTCTCGTGGTTGTCCTTCTGATCATCTTCCTCGGCAACTTGCGGGCATCGATCGTCGTCGCGCTTATGCTCCCCATGGCAGCGCTCTTTACGTTTCTGATGATGCAGCTCACGGGCATGAGCGCCAACCTCATGAGTCTGGGCGGCCTTGCGATTGCGATCGGCCTCATCGTCGATGCTGCAGTTGTGGTGGTCGAGAACACCGTTGAACGTCTGGCTCATGAACCCGCAGGCGCGCGCAACCCGTGGGTCCATCTGATCTTCCGTTCTGCAAGCGAAGTGGCGACGCCGGTTGCATCCGGGATCCTCATCATTTGCCTCGTCTTCCTGCCTCTGCTGGCACTTGAAGGCCTTGAGGGAAAATTGTTCCGGCCCGTCGCACTCACCATAATTTTTGCGCTGGCAGGATCCCTGGTGATGTCCCTTACCGTGGTGCCGGTCCTTTCCTCCTTTATGCTCACCAGGACCAGACACAAGGAGCCGCTGCTCATGCGGATCCTGACGCCAGCATACACCCGCGTACTCAACCTCAGCCTGAAGCGCCCGTTTGGACTGTTCGCCGTCGCGGCGTTGGGTCTGGTTGCAGCCGCCGCTGCCTACACGCAGGTCGGAAAGATCTTCATGCCAACGATGGATGAAGGCTCGATCATCATGCAGACCGCCAAGCTGCCATCGGTAAACCTTGACCGTAGCGTGGAAGCGGATCTCGCAGTTCAGAAGGCCCTGCTAGCTGATGTCCCGGAGATTGAAAGCATCGTCGGCCGCGTTGGGTCCGACGAACTCGGCCTCGATCCGATGGGGTTGAATGAGTCTGACATGTTCGTGGTGCTCAAGCCCAAGAGCGAGTGGAGAAAGCCCGACAAAACATGGATCGTCGATGAGATGCGCAAGACGATGGAAACGCTTCCGGGCATTGAGCCCGCGTTCACCCAACCCATCGAAATGCGGACCTCGGAAATGCTGACAGGCGCCCGGGGCGACCTCGCGGTCAAGATTTTCGGGCCTGAACTTTCTACCCTTGCCGACCTGGCTGGTCGGATTCAAACGACAATCCAGACCGTGTCGGGCGCCGCGGAAGTTTTCACCCTTTCGAACGACACAACAGACTTCATGCAGCTCAACATGGACCGGTTGGCCATTGGCGCAAGTGGGCTCACCATCTCAGAGGCCGAAGACGAGCTTCGCGCGATGCTGGAGGGCATCAACGCAGGAACGGTGATCGAGCCGGGTCGCCGCACGTCGATTGTCGTTCGTGGGGACAGCGTACTCCGGGAATCCCCAGAGAGATTTGCCGATGTTCCCATGGCTGCAGGCGGAGGCTCCATTCACGTCGGAGACATCGCTGAAATCAGGCGCGAACCGGGCGCAGTGAAGATTGAACGCGAGAACGCATCGCGCTTTGCTCTCGTGCAGGCATTTGTCGATGGGCGGGATCTTGTTGGCTTTGTGGAAGACGCGCAATCGGCAGTCGCGACCAAGGTTGTCCTGCCGCCAGGCTATCGGCTTGAATGGGGCGGTGAGTTCGAGAACCAGCGTCGCGCATCTGAGCGACTTGGCCTTGTCGTTCCAGTTGCGCTGGCGATGATCTTTGTGGTGCTTTTTGTGACCCTTAGATCGATACGGCAGTCGATCCTGATCTTCGCAAACGTTCCGCTAGCGCTCATCGGCGGCATCCTCGCGCTTTATGTATCCGGGCAATACTTCTCGGTCCCGGCATCCATCGGCTTTGTTGCCCTGCTTGGCATCGCAGTACTGAATGGCCTGGTACTGGTCAGCTACTTCAACCAGTTGCTGGCGGCTGGCCATACTGTGGACGAGGCCGTCCGCACGGGCTCGATACGCAGGCTCCGGCCTGTGTTGATGACAGCCGCCATCGCGGCCTTCGGTCTTGTTCCTCTGCTGTTTGCCGATGGCCCCGGATCCGAGATTCAAAAGCCACTCGCGATCGTGGTGATCGGCGGCCTGGTTTCATCGACTGTCCTTACCCTGCTCTTGCTTCCCGTCCTCTTCCGTCGCTACGGCGTCTCGCCCGGCTCGGTGCGCACCAGTCAGAAGGCTGCAACATGGTCACTGATCTCTGCAGATTGACGTTGGTCTATCCGCCGGCATCTGAGCCCCCTTTGCTGGCTCTGATGCTGGCCATGGACCCGCCCTTGCCCGGCTTCACGACGTGGCGCGGCGCCGGGCACGGCCTCGGATTTGAGAACGCCACGCACAGTGAGCGCGTCAGCGGGCAGGTCACCCGTGCAATCCTGACATCGATAATGTCGCGCGAAACAATTGAGCGTGTCCTCGAGACGGTGCGCGAACAGGCTCCAATACCCCACCTCACCTTCTGGATCGAACCCGTCCTTGCTGCAGGCCGCCTGACATGAAGTTCCTTCTGGTTTGCTCAGTCACCGGCCTGGTCTGCCTCGCACCGGTAGCCATCGCTCAGGACTTCCTGCCGCCCGCCGAGATTGCGGATCGAGTTCTTTCAAGCCATCCGGAGGTTCTGGCGGCAAAGGCGCGCGCTGTCGGTTCGCACGGTGAAGCCAGGCGGCTTGCGGAAGGGCCTTACGAATGGACGTTGTCGGGAAGCTATCAGCAGCGCTCCATCTCCGGCATGGGAGACTTTGGCGAGTATGATCTTGGTGTGACGAGGGGCTTCCGCCTTCCGGGGAAGTCCGACATCGACAGCAGGATTGGCCAGTACGGCGTGTCTGCGGCGGAGAACGCGGCTGAAGATGCACGCCATCAGGCCGCCCTACTGCTCATGGGCGCTTGGCTGGAATGGCTATCGGCTCGTGAGATCGACGCAATCCATGATGAGCAGCTGGCAACCTTCGAGAGGGAACTCGGCGCTGTGGAGCAGCGCCTTTCGATCAACGATGCAGCGGCCATCGATGTCGAGATGGCGCGCGCCGCGTTGGCCGAGGCAAGAACAGCAGCTGCACGGAGCCGTGGGCAGGTCGCGCGGACACTTGCGAGATTGACGACCTTGTTTCCTGACCTTCCTCTTCCCAATACTCCCGGTCCCATCTCAGCGCCTCAATTGCCTCAGGATCTCGACAGGCTACGTCAGGCGGTCATCGAGAACAGCCACGAGATTGGCTATGTCGAGGACCTCGCGCTAAGGGCGGGGGCCGTCGCAGACCAGGCGCGGGCAGACCGAACTCCAGACCCACAGCTAGGCCTGCGCGTTTTCAGCGAACGCGATGGCGATGAAACTGGTGTCGGGGTTACCTTCTCTATTCCGATCGGCGGCGGCGCGCGACAAGCAATCGCCTATGAGCAGCAGGCCGCAGCGTCAGCGGCGCGACAGGTGGCTAGCAGCGTCCGTCGCCAGATCGCCGAAATCGCAGAGGGCGACGCCATCCAGGCCACATCCGAGTATGAAGCCTGGCAGTCGGCGCAGTTGGGTCTCGACGACAGCACACGCATTGTACAACGCCTACGCGATGGCTATGCCATTGGCGCCTCCAGCCTGATCGATTTACTCACTGCCGAACGTCGCTACCTCAGCGCCCGCATGCTCGAACAGGAAGCCCGCACACGAGCTCACTTCGCGATCCTCAAACTTCAGATCGACTCCCATGAGATGTGGTTGGACTGAGCAGGCCTATCCGAAGGAAATGTTGCCTTAACTCGGCAATCGCGCTGACAAATCAAGTCCAGATAGCCCGTCCTCGGCTCCGGCGGCTCAGAGCGCCAGTCGAAGTGCCGAGTAATCTTCTAGCGGACCGTGCCCTACCTATGCCGACATGCACATATCATATCACCACCGCCCGGAGAGCGTTCCTGACCATCTACGACTTGTTGTCGACGCGCTGGATCCCACAGCAATCAGGATCGATCGCGTCGCTCCGCAACGCATTAGAGGACGCCTGGCGCGAGGACCACTCCTGAGGCAATTCCCCTGGGCAGCCGGTAAGGCGCTGAAGAGCAAGAGGCCAATGGGCGCTTACCAAAGCGCGCAGTGCCGATCATGCTTGGCTGGCCGTGCCCATCGCCTTTGACCTGGATCAGCCAAGTTCATCTGTGACTGGCGATACCTGAAAAGTGAGAATTGCGTCGCCAGTCATGTCACGACTGCATTTGTCGCATACCATTTGCTGAATAGGTATATATTAGATTTTTTGCATGCGCCAACGATCTCAACAGGGACGCAGTATACTTCGCACGCTTGCGATCCTGCTGATCGCGGCGGTCGCCATTTTGCGTGGCGTCATTCCAACCGGCTTCATGCTGGCGTCCGCCGAAACGCCGGGCGGACGATTTGTTGTCATGGAGCTATGCGACGCGCATCAACAGCCTACCGAAGCGATCGACCTCGATACAGGTCGTACGATCCCCCTCGCAGATATTAAGAATAGCAAGCGGTCCAATCAAAGCCAGTCGCATGGGCCCTGCTTCTTTGCGTCCGCGCCTTTTCTAGTAGCTGCAGCGACTGCCGACGCGGCAATTGAGCCCGTCGAAGGTGGCGCAGAAGACCAGATAGAGATTGCCTCAGGCATCAGTCCAGCGCCTGCCTCCCCACTCCCTCCTGCGACCGGCCCGCCCGCCGCGATCTGAACGCCAACTGGAACGCTTCAGACATTGGAAGCGCGGCGCCTTCGGCGATACGCGCGGGAGACAAACAAATGAGACTTGCTTACCTCGCCGGAGTGGCGACACTCGCCATAGGTGGTACACCGGCTTTCGCCCAGCCCACCACCAACGGTGACCCTCTCAAAGACGTCGTAGTTGTTACAGCCGCCAGACAAGAGGCCGCAACAACGTTAACGGCCCGGCCTGACCAACAGCCCGTTGAAGGGCCTGACGTGACTCAGTTGCTCTCCAGGGTCCCAGGCGCCGCCCGCGTAGGGAATGGCGCACTGTCAGGCCAGGCACAGTACCGCGGCGTATTCGGCGACAGGCTGAACCTGAGGGTCGATGGACAGAGCTTTGCCTCAGGCGGCCCCAACCTGATGGACCCGACCTTCCACTACGCGCCGACAACGCTTGTTGCCGAACTGGTGATCGATCGCGGCGTCAGCCCCGTCAGCGATGGGCCTGGCCTTGCGGGCGGGATGGACGCAGTCTTCAAACGGATCGACTATACGACGAGCTCTGATCCGCGTGTTGGCTATGACATCACCGCCGATGCACGCAGTATCGACGATAGCGTGTCCTTCGGCGGAGTGATCGGGGCTTCAACCGACACCTGGCGGATCAACGCTCTCGGCTCCTACGAGAGTGGAAATGACACTCGATTTCCGGGTGGCACGATTGCCGCCTCCTCGTTCGAGCGCGGCGTCTACGGTGTGTCCGCAGGCGCACGAGCTGGCGAACACGAGTTCAGTCTGGACCTGCGTCGCCAGAACACAGGGCCGTCGGGCAATCCACCCTTCCCGATGGACATGATTTACTTCGATACCGACTTCGCAAAGGCTGGGTACAAAGGGTCATGGGGCGACCTCGATCTTGCAGCCTCGCTCGGCTACGCGGACGTGGCCCACCTGATGGATAACTACACGCTGCGGCCCTCGCCGGTCGCCGCCCAGCAGCGCGATGCGTTCGCCACCGCAACAACCCGCAGCGCGTCCATAGCCGCAGCGCTTCCGGCGCTCGGCGGCGAGGCCAGCGTCGGCGTTGACGGCGAGGACATTGATCGCAACGTGACGATCACAAATCCGACCAACGCCGCGTTCTTTATCCGCAGCCTCCCAGATATCCAGCAGCAGAGACAGGGGCTGTTCCTGGAATGGCGCGGCGAGATTGGCGGGCTACAGACCCAACTCGGCGCACGCGCTGACCGCCATGAGGCGAGCGCCGGCGTTGCATCGATCGGCCCCGGCCTTCCGCCAGCTGCGACAACCCTTCTGAATGCATTCAATTCCAGTGACCGCTCGCTCGACGATACGACCACTGATCTCGTGGCCCGGTTCTGGACGATGGAGGCCAATGACCTGGTCTGGCGGTTTACGCTGGCCCGCAAGCAGAAGGTTCCAGGACATGTCGAACGCTTCCTCTGGCTGCCGAGCAACACGAGTGGCGGCCTTGCCGATGGAAACATCTATATGGGAGCCCGAGACCTGAGACCCGAGACTGCATGGATTGCCGAGGCCGGGTTCGACTATAGATCCGCAACCGCGTACCTTCGTCCAACGGTGTTCGTTCGCCAGATCGACGATTACGTTCAGGGCGTGGCGTTTGATAGCACCCCTGGCGTCATTGATACGCCGCAGGAGATGATCGCGAACGGCAGCGGCGACCCCACTCCCCTGCGCTTCGCGAATGTCGACGCCTTGCTCTACGGCCTTGATCTTGACGCGGGCGTTGTACTTGACGCGTTTTGGCGCATCGACGCGGTGCTGAGCATTGTCCACGGCGAGCGTCGCGACATTGATGACTATCTCTACCGTGTTGCTCCTCCAAGTCTGACCGCTGGATTGACCTACGAGCCAGGCGTCTGGTCAGCGACTTTCGAAGCCAGGGCCGTGGCGGAACAAAAGAATGTGTCGGCCACAAACTCCGAAGCGCCATCAGCAGGTTACATAGTTCTGAACGCATTCGGGTCGTGGACAGTCCGCGATGGGGTCAAACTATCGGCAGGCGTCGAGAACCTGCTTGATCACAAGTACGAGGACCACCTCGCCGGCTACAACCGGATCAGTGGATCAGACGTTGCACTTGGATCGCGCCTACCGGGGGCCGGCCGTGGGGTCTTTGTCCGGCTTTCAGCGGCAGGCTGATCCTCCAAACAACGCTGCGGACCGCTCGTCTTTTTTCTGACGGGCGGTCCGGCAAGCGTGGGGCTCGAGGCCCGGAGGGCGGCACCGAACTTCAAGACGAAATCGGGTACAATGCGGTTGGTAGAGATGACTGACCAGAAAATGGTCTAAGCCTGAAAGCTCCATTGATAGACACCCAAAATGAGCCGAGCCTGGTTCTCGATATCAGCAGGTCGGCTAGGCATCCAATTGAAGGTGATTGGCGAATGTTCACCCGCCGCAGATTTCTCGAGGGCAGCTTAGGTGCTGTCGCCGTCATGGGCGGCTGCACCGCGGAGGGCCAGAACGCGGGAACCCCACTGCCAATTCCCGAACTCGTCGATGCGCGCAAGCAGAACGGCGCGATCGCACTGGTAGCCGCCGATGGTGAGCACGCTTTCGTTCCCGGCCGTCCGGCCAGGACCTACGGATTTTCCGCACCTTATCTGGGACCGGTCGTCCGCGTGCACAAAGGCGATGAAGTCGAATTCACTGTCGAGAACAGACTTGACCGAGGCACGACAGCGCACTGGCATGGCGTGCTCGTACCGGCAGCGCTCGATGGCGGGCCGCACCTATTGATACCGCCGGGTGGAATCTGGCGACCTGTCCTCAAGATTGACCAGCCTGAGACCACGGCGTGGTATCACTCTCACCCCCATGGAGACACAGGACGGCAGGTCTATAGGGGCCTCGCCGGACTCATGATTGTCGAAGATGGCGTGGGCGAGCGGTTAGGTTTGCCACGGACCTACGGGATCGACGACCTGCCGATCATTCTTCAGGATCGCCAGCTCGATGCGGAAGGTGCTCTCGTCTACAACAACGTCGGTCCCACCCGAATGATGGGCATGCGCGGGAACACGCTGGTTGTTAACGGCGCCATCTCGCCATTCGCGAAGGTTCCTCGCGGTCTCGTTCGCCTGCGTCTTCTTAACGCCGCCAACGCCCGAAACTTCGATCTGCGGTTTGCCGATGGGCGTACATTCCACGTGATTGCATCCGACGGCGGGTACCTGCCTGCGCCCATCGGCATGACCTCACTGATCATTGCTCCGAGCGAGCGGTTCGAAGTGCTTGTCGATTTCTCTGACGGCAAAGTCGCCGTTCTCGAGACAGCGCCTGATGACAACATGATGCGTGGGATGGGGGGCGGGATGATGGCAGGGATGATGGAGAGCGTCGGCGGCGAGCTACTGCGTTTCGAGCCTCATTCCGCATCAGCCGCAGCGACCCATACCATTCCGAAAACGCTTGTCGCCCTCGCCACGAGTGATCCCGAGCGAGCCATACGAAGGCGCCGCGTATCGCTCGACATGGGGCCGGCAATGATGCGTGGGCAAGGTGCTGGGGGTGGTATGAGGATGGGTGGAGGAATGGGACCACCGATGGGCATCAACGGCCAAGTCTACGATATGGGCCGCATCGACTTCGCTCCGAAGCTCGGCGACACTGAGATCTGGGAGGTCACGCCAAACATGATGGCGCACCCGTTCCACGTCCACGGCGTCATCTTCAACGTGCTGTCGATCGGCGGCAAAGCGCCTGCCTCCCATCTGGCTGGCGGCAAGGACACCATCCTCCTAAACGAGCCGGCCGAGCTTCTGATGACCTTCACGCAGCCTGCAACCCCCAACTTCCCCTTCATGTTCCACTGTCACATTCTTGAACATGAGGATGGCGGAATGATGGGCCAGTATACCACCGCATAGCTGGCTAGGCCGGTCAGTCTGGCGCAGAGGGCGTGGAACTCCGACGCTGCTTTTGCGGCCCGAAACCGCAAGCAACAATGCCTCCAGCCCGCTACACGGCCGTCAGCAGGGTGTAGCCATATTCCTGCGCCCGGTTCACCGCAACCACACCTGCCGGGACGAGGTGTGAGTTTGGCACGAGGCTCTCAGTTAACTCCTTGTAGATCGCATCGGCTTGGCCCGTCACGCTTTGGGCTACGGCTCCGGCCATGGCCCGTGTCGCCGAGCCGCAGACTGCGAACTGGACATTCTTCTCGGCCAGACTCGCGAGGGTGACGCCGCGATTGGTAAGGCCCGCAACCGGCGAATTGTACACATTCATGGTGGGCGCGGCATTCGTCCTGGGGTCCTTGAAATCAACGACCGTCGAGAGCACCTCGCCATACTTGGCCCAGACTGCATCCGAGAAAGCAAACGGCGTCGAGAGATGTCTCAGCACGACGATGATCGCCATCTCGTGCACTTCGAGTCCGTAGCCGGACTTGTTCGCAAGGAAATTGTTGTTGGCATACAGAAGAGCCGCGCCCCCACCCGCGGGAAACGCGGAATCGATCACGATCCTGTGCGCGACATTGGGCGCGTCCATCCATGCGTCTTCTGAATGACGCCGCGGTTTGAAGGCGTTGGTCTGCGCAACTGCCGGACGAGCACTAAGAGCGCCCGCACTCAATGCGAGTCCCAACGCGCCAGCGCCCATGCCAAGGCGTGAGAGAAATGTGCGGCGCTCATTCTGACGAAGTGCTTCGGTCAAGGGAGTCTCCATCTAGGCAGGTTTACTTGACGGTACTGCACCACTTCCTCCGTCCTGCATCAACAAGCAAGTAACGCCTGGCCCATTCGGCCAACGGCCGGCTCCCTTAATGAACGAGCCGGGAACAGGGGACTGTCAGGTTATTTTGCCGGCACGGACTCCCAAGACGGGAGCGCGAATCTGCCTAACCGACCGCCCTCGTCCAGGCGGAGTCCGCCCGCGCTCGGAAGATGCGGAGTGTCGGCCGGCTGATCGTGTGTCGCTGAAAATCGAACGCGTTGTAGACCGCCGCGTGCGTCGTCAGAAATCGCTGCGCGGAGCTTTGTGATTTGAACCCAAGCATCTTTCGCTCGCGCCGTTGGATCGGCAGATGTGAGTTCTCGGCGCAGTTGTTCTCACGCAATCGGCCCGGACGATGAATCGCTTCACGACCCAAGACCCGGAGCGCTGAGCCGTACGATGCAAGCCCGTCGGTGACGATGCTTTCCGGCTCTATCGGCTGGCTGCAAAGCAACTGATTCAACAGTTTCAGTGCTGCTCGCGTGTCGCGCCGATTCTGAACGACGAGATCAAGCACCTCGCCTTCATCATCGACAGCGCGCCACAGGAACACACCCTCGCCGCCGATCCTGCAGACCATCTCATCGAGGTGCCAGCGTGGTGACGGCGCCAGCTTCCGCCGACGCAGGTCGGCTGCGATCTTTGGCCCGAACTTCAATGTCCAGGTGCGGATCGTCTCGTAACTCACATCGATGCCCCGCTGCGCGAGCATTTCTTCGACATCACGCAGGCTGTGTGTGAAACGAAAGTACGGCCACACCGCGTACTGAATGACGGCCGGCGGGAAGCGGCGCCGTTTGTACGAGATTCGCGTCATTGGGGTCTCCCGAAGGCCAATGAACACGGTCTACCTGGAGACTGGTTAGCGTAGGTCTGACAGCAGCCGAGTTGAGAACTTCACACCCAGCTTGCGGATGGCATGCACGAAATTGTTCGGCGCTATGTCGATCTCGCCAGTCCATTCGATATCCGGCATGCGGCCAAGCAGCTGGCGATACGCCTCCTCCAGCTGAATTTGCGCCACGCGCTTGCCCAGGCAGACGTGCGGGCCATAGCCGAAGGCTACATGCTTGTTGGCGTTGCCACGCGCAACATCGAGCGCGTCCGGGTTCTCGAACACCGCAGGATCGCGATTGGCGGCGCCATAGTACATGATCACCTTCTCGCCGGCCGCCACCTTCTGGTCCGCGATCATCGCATCCTGCAACGCCGTGCGCCGCATGTAGATCACCGGGCTTACCATCCGGATAAACTCGTCGGCGGCGTTCGAAAGAAGGTCCGGCTGGGCGATCAGCTTCGCCTTCTGGTCCGGGAATTCGGTTAGCAGCTTCATCGCCCCCGACAGCGTGTTGCGCGTCGTGTCATTGCCCGCGAACACGATCAGCAGCCAGGACCCGTCAAGATATTCATCGCTCAGCAACTCGCCGTCGACCTGAGCGCGCGCGATAGCGGTCATGAGATCGGCCTGCGGATCCTGCCGCCGCTTGTGCAGCATGTGCTGCCCGTAGGCGAACATCTCTTCGACGTTGTTGTTGAAGTCGGAGACGAACTGGATCAGCTCGAGGCTCGGCGCCACCGGCACTGCGGCCTGCTCGGCCGCAAGATTCTGCGCCATCTCCAGATAGTGCATCCAGCGCAGAAATTTCGAGCGGTCCGCTTCGGGCACACCAAGGATTTCGCACAGCGTGTAGAGCGGCAGGCGGGAGGAGAACTCCTCCACCATATCGCACGGCCCCTTGGCCGCCATCCCGTCGATCAGGCGCGTGACTTCAGTCTGCACTTTTAGAGTCAGCCCACGCAGATAAGCCGGCGTGAAGAACGGCATGTGCTCCCGACGCAGTTGCATGTGCTGCGGCGCATCGAGATTGATCATCGTGTCCTGCGAGGCGCGGCCCAGCAGCATGTGCCCCATGCCCGGCTTCGGCGTGTTCATCAGTATGCCGCCGCGCTGCGAGGAAAACGTCTCCGGATCGCCATTCACCCGCATCACATCCGCGTGCCGCGTGACAACCCAGAACCCCGGCCACCCTTCAGGCTCCGGATGCCAGCACACAGGCGCAGCCTGCCTCAGCTGTGCGAAGGCGTCGTAAGGCTGCCCTTGCGTAAACAGTTTCCCGTCGTTGAATTTCAGCCCTTCAAGCCGCGGATAGGCCTCAGAAAAGGTCGGTCCTGGAACTCCCTCGACCGCCGTCTGGCTGATCAGCTGCATTCACAATCTCCACGATGCCAACGCGCACCAACCTTGCGCGCACGTCAACCCACACGCAAGGCGCGCCGCTGCGGCAGGCACAGTCGAAAGGTCGGGTTTCTGTCATTGGAAGAAGTCGCCCCAGCCATGCGTCACTTGCGCCCGGGCCAAAACCCGTCTCTGGCGGCGCCGAACAACCACGCCCCGCTCCATCCATAGCCAAGGCAGCGGAACGCCTCACAGATGGCAGAGCGCGCTAGTTCCGGGTGGCGGCGCTTTGCGCCCTATCCTCAAGATCGAATGATTGGCTATCGGCCGACTGTTGCCACCCAATCCGCTCGTCCCCGGCTTGCGTACCGAGACCTGGGACAATCGCGTTTGACCACTCGCCAGTAAGGTGAGTCGAATAATGCTAGGCGGACGGGTATGGTTAGTTCGGATATGGACATCTCCGAGAAACTGAAATCGCTGTCGATCGACCGCTCGACGGCCGCAAGGCCAACTGGCGGCTGGAAACTGCCAGCCATGATCGCGGGTGGTGTCGCATTGATTGCGATTGCATGGGCTGTATTTGGCCGGAGCAACGGTCCTTCCGAGACACCTTTACAACCTGTCGGAGCATCGCCTCCAAGTGCCGCCTCTGGAGCGCCGGAAGCAACGACCCGACCCCGTGGCGGGCTCGTGGCATCAGGCTATGTGGTCGCGCGCCGGTCTGCCACCGTATCCGTGGACATTACCGGTCGCCTCACCGACGTGCTGTTCGAAGAAGGGGCGGTCGTTGAAAAGGGGCAGATCCTCGCCCGCCTAGACGCCGACCTTGCGCGATACGATCTGCAACTCGCTCGCGGACGTTTGCAAGCCGCGAATGCTGAAATTAGCTCCATAGAAGCGCAGATGGTGGAGGCAGAGGCCCAGCGCCAGCGCGCGGAGAAGCTGGTGAGTTCAGGCGCGGTTTCGGCCGCAGCGTACGACACTGCCGTGTCCCGCATTGAAACGCTTACAGCCCAGCAGCGCGCAGCACTGGCGGATGCCGCCGTTGCTCAAACCGCGATCAATCGGCAGTCGGAGTTCGTCGAACGCCATATCGTACGGGCCCCATTCGCGGGCGTCATCATCGCGAAAAACGCCCAGGCTGGCGAGATTCTGTCGCCGGCAGCCGGGGGCGGAGAATTCACCCGGACTGGCGTTGCTACGCTCGTGGACATGGCCAGTCTGGAAGTCGAAGTCGACGTCAACGAAGGCCAGATTTCAGATATAAGCGCGGGTCAGTTGGCGACGATTGTGCTGGACGCCTATCCGGACTGGCAGATCCCCGGTGAGGTGATCGCGATCATCCCCACCGCCAACCGAGACCGCGCCACCATCCAGGTTCGCGTCGGGTTCAAGGAACGCGATGAACGCGTCCTGCCGCAGATGGCCGCGAAGGTGACTTTCGATAGATCGGCCGACTAGAGACCGACCCGGAGCGACGATGCCATGGCCGAAACCGACCTCATCGTCTTGCGCAATGTTGCAAAGAAGTATCGCCGTGGCGAAGAGGCCATCAGCATCTTCACCGACCTCAATCTGACGATCCCGTCGGGTGACTTCGTGGCAATGATGGGACCGTCAGGTTCCGGCAAGACAACCCTCCTCAACCTGCTCGGCGGGCTTGACAGACCGAGCGGCGGCACGATCCTGTTTAACGGCGCACCCATCGAAAAACTGTCCGAGAACCAACTCTCCGCATGGCGGGCCGCCAATATCGGATTCATCTTCCAGTTCTACAACCTGATGCCGACCATGTCGGCGGCGCGCAACGTCGAGCTGCCTTTGCTGCTGACGCCACTTGGCGCGACGGAGCGCAAACGCCGCGTCAGGACCGCGCTCGAGATCGTGGGACTTGCCGACCGCGCCGGGCACAAGCCCAAGGAATTGTCTGGCGGGCAGCAACAGAGAGTGGCGATCGCCCGCGCCATCGTGGCGGATCCGAAGCTTATCCTGGCAGACGAACCTACGGGCGATCTTGATCGCACCACAGCCCAAGAGATTCTCGAAATGCTGCAGCTGTTGAATCGCGAACTCGGCAAGACAATCGTCATGGTCACGCACGATCCGGCTGCTGCAAAATACGCACGGCGCGAACTGCATCTCGACAAAGGCACTTTCGAGGAGCGGTTGGCGTGAGCGACTTCCGCCTCATCCTGTCGGGACTGGGGCGAAAGCCTCTGCGGACGGGCCTGTTGATTTTCGCGATCTTCATCGCGTTCCTGATCTACGGCGTGCTCGCGGCTTTCCAGTCCTCGCTCGAGAACGCGGCGGGCGTTTCGTCCAGCAACCGGGTTGTCGTTGCGAATCGCATCAATTTCACCCAGCCACTCCCGCTCGCATACGTAAATCGCATTCAGGGCATCGAGGGGGTCGCTGACGTCAGCTACTCGAACTGGTTTGGCGGCTACTATCAGGAGCCGCGCAACTTCCTCCTGACCTTTGCGGTCGAGCCAGAAAGCTACACGCGCATCTACAGCGAGTTCGTGATGCCGGCAGACCAGCGTCAGGCCTTCATCACAAATCGCGACAGCATCATGGTCGGCCGCGCAGTCGCAGAACAGTATGGCTGGCAGCTTGGTCAGCAGATACCCTTGTCGTCCAACATCTGGCGCCGGCGTGACGGCACATCCGTCTGGCCCGTCGTCATACGCGCGATCTTCGACGGCAAGGATACGAGCACGTCAACAGGCTCTGTCTTTATGCATTTCGAGTATCTCGACGAAGCTCGCGCTTTCGCCAACGACACGATCGGCATCATTCAGATCGTCACGACCGATGCTTCGCAGAACGACGCTGTCGCCAGTCGCGTCGACGGCCAGTTCGCAAACTCGCGCGCTGAAACGGAAACTCTTTCCGAACAGGCGTTCAACGCCGCCTTCATTGATCAGCAGGGCAATATCGGGCTCATCATCCTGGGCGTCACGGGCGCCGCATTTGTTACCATCCTTCTCATCGTCGGCAATGCAATGGCAGGAGCGATCCGCGAGCGTACCGGCGAGATAGCGGTCATGAAGACACTGGGCTTCACGTCGGGTCGGATCGGCCGGATTGTCGTTGGCGAGACCCTTCTGCTGGCCTTGCTAGGCGGCATGCTCGGGCTCGCGCTGGCAAGTGTACTGACCCACACGCTGAGCAGCATTCCGGCCCTCAACCAGTTCTTCGGCGGCATGCGGATAACGACGCAGATCGCGCTCTCGGCCGCTGGATTCATGGCGGCGCTCGGCTTCATCACAGGCGCTGTCCCGGCATTTAACGCCATGCGTGTCAACGTCATCACGGCGTTCAGGAGGATCTAGCGTATGACCTCCCTTTTCCGTCAGGTGGCGGCTGTCGTCAGCATGACCATTGGGGGCCTACCCAGCCGCTTCTGGGGTTCAGTCACAACGATCCTCTCGATCGCGCTCGTTGTCGCCACTCTCCTGGCTTTCCTCGCCATGTCGAACGGATTCACGAAGACGGTTGCCGGGACAGGCTCTGATGACATTGCCATGATCCTCGGCACTGGTTCGGAAGCAGAACTCAACTCGACCATGTCATCGGAATCTGTGCGCCTGCTCGAGGAGGCGCCCGGCATAGCGCGCGACGCCGCAGGCAGACCAATCACCTCCCCAGAACTCTATGTCGTTGTTGGCGCAAACAGGCGAGCCGGAGGCGGCGAGGCCAACGTTTCATTGCGCGGCGTAACCAGTCGGGCGCCGGAACTACGCACGGGCTTTCGTCTTAGCTCGGGCCGAATGTTCGAACCCGGCACAAACGAGATGATTGTGGGCGCCGGCGTCGTTCGCGAGTTCAGAGGCTTCGACCTCGACACCGAATTGCAGCTCGGCGGCAGCGCCTGGAAGGTGGTCGGCATTTTCGAGGTTCCCGGAACCGTGTTCGACAGCGAACTGTGGGCCGACCTTCCCGTGGTCCAGAGCCTGTTCAATCGGGGCCCAACCGTTCAGGCGCTGCGCGCCCGCCTTGAGTCCACCTCGGCGCTCGCCGAGATCAAGTCGTTTGTTGACAGCGAGCCACGACTGCAAGTCGATGTTAAGACCGAGAAGGAACACTTCGCCAGCGAAGCTCAGTCACTCCAGTACCTGGTGTATTTCGGTTGGGTGCTTTCCATAACGCTAGGCTTCGGCGCACTCGCAGGCGCGTTGAACACCATGTATGCGGCGGTCGAGGCGCGCAGCAAGGAACTTGCAACCTTGCGCGCCATCGGCTTCGGCGGTCTTCCAGCCTTCGCCGGGGCGATCACCGAGTCCATTGTGCTGGCGCTCGCAGGCGGTCTCGTCGGCGCGGGCGCCGCGTACCTGCTGTTCAACGGGCTGACTGCCTCAACCCTCGGCGGCGGATTCACGCAGGTGGTCTTCGACTTCAACATCGGACCGCAGCAGGTGCTGGCCGGCATCCAGCTAGCGCTCTTGCTTGGCCTTCTGGGCGGGATACTGCCCGCACTTCGCGCAGCAAGAACACCACTGCTTAAACTCGGCGCGGACTGATGGATCGGACTAAGGCGGCAATTGCCTTGTCGGTCCTGACCTTACGACACCTGCGGATCCCGCGATTGATTCTGTTCAGCTGCGATGACCCACTTGTTCAAGAGTGAACACCGACTCTCCGTTTGACGTTTCGGCGTACCGGCTATCCGAAGCGGATCAGGATCGATCAGGGCTCGGAGTTTGTCTCCCGCGATCTCGATCTGTGGGCGTATCAGCATGACGTCGCGCTCGACTTCTCATGCCCTGGTAAGCCGACCGACAATGCGTTCATGGAAAGCTTCAATGGCCAGTTCCGCGCTGAGTGCCTCAACGCTCACTGGCTCCTGGGGCTCGAAGACGCCTGCGAAAAGCTGGAAGCTTGGCGCAGAGACTGCAACGAGCGACGACCACACAGCGCGATCGGGAACAAACCCCCGGGCTGCATTCCACTACGCCCCCGGCGCAACCAGCCCGCCGGGCGCGAAACGGGTCGAAAACTCTGCGCCCGGGTGGTCCAAAGTTGGGGAGCACCTCAGTAGGTCTGACGGCGCCCTCAGCGTGGGGATCCTTGGTATCATGGATTCAACACGCCAACGTCAGCCGAAGATGGCCCTCTTTGATCGGGGAGAGATCACGCACGGTGCTCCAGACTTCAGGACACATGGCGTCAGCATTGCCGACTGCATTGCGCCGGCAGAGGTTGCGAGCCCGACCTCTGTCGAGGGACTGCTACGAGCCCGGTCTGGCGGTCCGGCGGAAGACGAGCCGGAGCTGCTTTTCGACCTCGATCACGGCAAAGAAGGTGACGCCTACCACGACTATCAGGACACCATCGAAGAGAGGTACGGCCTGCGTGCCAAATATCTGCTGGAGTGGCGGCAGATAGGTGACAGCAAACTGCGCGAGCGTGATCGCGATGACGCATGTCCAGATGACAGGCGTGCCCCGCACCGCCTTCCAGCTCAAGGATGTACCGTAGAGATTGCGAATGAAGAACAGATGGAAGATCTCCAGCACCACAAGTGTGTTCAGCGCGATCGTCTGCGCAAGTTCAGGCGGATAACCCCTGTCAACAGCATAGGCGAACATGCCGAAGACAGCAGCGAGGAACAACATGGACACAAGCACGATGTGCCAGACCAGCTCACCGGACAACAGCGACTCTTCGCGTCGTCTTGGCGGCCGCCTCATCGTGTTTTCCTCGGTGGGCTCAAACGCCAGCGCGATCCCGAGTGTGATGCCGGTGATAAGGTTGATCCACAGAATCTGAACAGCAGTTATCGGCAGCGCCAGACCCAACAGCAACGCCAGAACCAGCGTCATTGCCTCGCCGGCATTTGTGGGCAGCGTCCAGCTGATCACCTTCTTGATATTGTCGTAGACAGTGCGCCCCTCGCGGACTGCTGCGACGATCGATGCAAAGTTGTCATCAGCCAGAACAAGTTCGGCTGCTTCCTTGGCCGCTTCGCTGCCCTTCTGGCCCATAGCGATTCCGGCATCCGCTCGCTTCAGGGCGGGCGCGTCATTGACGCCATCGCCCGTCATCGCCACCGTCAAGCCGTGAGATTGCAGGGCCGTCACAAGGCGCAGCTTGTGCTCAGGACTGGTCCTCGCGAAGACGCTCGTATCACTCACGACCGCCGCCAGCGCAGCGTCATCCATCCTCTCAATGTCAGCGCCTGTAAGCACTTTGCCGGGGTTCTCAAGGCCGATCTGGCGCGCGATTGCCGATGCGGTCCCAGCGTGGTCCCCGGTGATCATCTTAACCCGAATTCCCGCCTGGTGGCATTCTGCAACAGCGGCGACTGCTTCCGGCCGCGGCGGATCGATCAGGCCGACCAGTCCGATGAGCACCAGCCCCTCGGCGAGATCGGCTTCTTTCAAAACCTCATGTTCGAGACACGCTGATCGTGTCGCCAGGGCAAGGACGCGCCGGCCCTGCGCTGCAATGTCGTCGATCCGCTCACGCCAGTAGCCGGCGTTCAGAGGCTCAACTCTTCCGTCGGAAGCCTGCTGGAACGAACACATCTCAAGAAGCCGTTCGGGAGCGCCTTTCACATGGATGTGGACGCCGCCATCGGCAGCGCGGTAAAGAACAGCCATATATCTGTGTCTTGCGTCGAAGGGGATTGCATCCAGCCGCCGCCATTCGGCGAACGGATCCACACCGCGTTTCGTGATCTTCCCGGCAAGGGCCTTGAGGGCCCCCTCCATGGGATCTCCCTCAACCTTCCAGCCAGTTGCATCGCTGTGGAGCGCGGCGTCATTGCATAATCCTGCGGCGACGGCGAACGCCTGCAACTGCATATGGTCTGCAAGGTCGACCGCATCACCGCCAAGCAGGATGCCGCCCTCCGGAGCATAGCCGTTCCCAGTCGCCGTGTAGATATGGTTGCCGCTTGCAACGGTCGTCACCATCATCTCATTGCGGGTGAGCGTGCCGGTCTTGTCGGTACAGATGACCGACACCGAACCCAGTGTTTCGATCGCTGGCAGGCGGCGGACGATAGCATTGCGCCGCGCCATCGCCTGAACGCCGACGGCAAGCGTAATCGTGAGGACTGCGGGCAATCCCTCCGGAATGGCGGCGACCGCCAGGCCGACTACGACCATGAAGGTCTCGGCGAACGGCCTGTGACCGACGAAATAGTCATACGTCAGCAGGACAGCGGAAAGCAGAAGGATGAGGATCGTAAGCCATCGCGCGAACGCGTCCATCTGACGGACCAGGGGAGTGGTGAGCGTTTCCACCGTGGACAGCATGCCGCTGATGCGTCCAACTTCTGTCGACGCGCCCGTCGCAACGACGACACCGCGCCCGGCGCCGGCTGCGATCAATGTGCCGCTGAAGGCCATGGATGATTTGTCGCCGAGAGCCGCGTCTACGGAGACCGATTTCACGCCTTTGCTGGCGGGAACGGATTCACCTGTGAGAATCGCCTCTTCAACGCGCAAGCCGGAGGCTTCCACGAGCCGCACGTCTGCGGGAACTTTCTCACCCGCTTCAAGCAGGACAATGTCGCCGGGCACGACGCCTGCGCTGTCAATCGTGCGGCGCTCGTTATCACGCCATACTGATGTCTTGGGGGCAAGCATCTGCCGAATTGCGTCCATCGCCTGTTCGGCCCGGCCCTCCTGAACATACCCGATGACGGCGTTGGCGATCACCACTGCGAGAATGACGCCGGTGTCGACAAAATGACCCAGCGCGCCGGTAATGGCTGCTGCACCCATCAGGACGTAGATGAGCACGTTGTGAAAATGTGACAGGAAGCGGAGGACGGAGCTACGACGGGGCGGGTCCGGCATCTGGTTCGGCCCGAACCTCTCCAGCCGGTCCAAAGCCTCCGTTTCGGAGAGGCCGCTCAGCCGACTTTCAACCGACGTCAGCACGCTCTCGACAGGCAGTGCGTAAGCGCGGACGGCATCAGCGACGGCTTGAGAGCGCTGATCATTCATGAATTTCGCCTTTGATCAGAGCTATCTCCGGGAAATTGCGGATCGAGTCACGGAAACAAGTGTCCGCTCCAGTATCCTCAGGAAGCCTTCCATAGGCTGGGTGGTGCGTCAGAGAGCCAAACCTAGTCCGCCAACAAGCGTCTGGAAGCCTCGGCCTTGTTGAACTCAACGCGTACTCCCGGCTGAATCAGCAATCACCGGATAGATAAAGCAGTAAACGGGTTCCGCCCTTGACCAGGATCACCTGAGTTGACCCGAACAGCGCATCTGCAAACAACTCTGGGATTTGCTGGCCGACCCTGTGGCCCTACCCGGGCTGGCTCGAACCGAGGAAGGCGGCAGCCATAGTCAGTTTACTGGGTTGCCGTGGCGTTCTTCCGAGGAGGGACCGCCAGAACGTCGCGATCGGCGCTTCTGAGCACCTCCTCCGCCACACTTCCCAACAGGAACTTGCCCAGACCACTTCGGCCTCGTGTGCCGACCACTATCAAGTCCGCGGAGGTCTCCTTCGCTTCCGCAAGGATGTCGAGCGCGGTCGAGCTTCGTGATTCACGCGCTATCTGCTTCACACTCCTGAGCGCCGCCGCCTGCGCGAACGATACCAGCTCCTTCCTTGCCTCATCGCGCACGTTTTCAAGATATGTGATCCGGCTGCTTTCGGTCATCGAACCAGCCATGGCGAGGCGAAAAGCCATCACGTCAAAGAGGTGCAATAGGCTGATCTCGGAACCATGCCCCATCCCCAAGGCCACAAACGCATCGACCGCACGGCGCGCCTCTTCGGAGAAATCTGTTGTCAGCAAGATTCTGCGATAGGCGCCGGCAGGTGGAGCATTGGCCATAAGGACCGGACAGGAAGCCGAGCGTATCGTGCGTTCTGCTGTTGTCCCGGCGAATATATCACGAAGCTCTTGTCTCCTGTGCGGCCCGATCACGAGCAGATCTGGACCTCCATCTTCGACAGCTTTCAGTATGCCGGCAAAGGAAGCACCCAGCACCACGCGAGTGTCGCAGGTTACCCCGTCATGACCTCGTACCGAGGCGCCTGTCTCGTCCAGAAGCTGTGACGCCAGATCACGCTCCTTCTCAAGCATCCTTTGTGGCCGATCATCGTCGACGACATGGACGAGCGAGAGACGCGCGCCGAACTGCTTTGCCAGGAGGGTTGCGCGACGCAGCGCACGATCCGACCGCTCCGAAAAATCCGTGGCGACCATGATATGCTTCAACTGGAGCTCCCGGGCAGCGCAAACATCCCTCGAGCATTCAAGTTCAACCGCGGAGGATGATCTTGATCAAAGTCATCTCACCCTGTCGGAAACCTCCAAACATCTGCACAGCGTGTACGAATCTGTTGTGCTATCCTGCGGGCAGACACCTTGGCGTCCGATCGCATCACAACGCCGTTAGATGAGTTTGCTGCCTTTCTGGCTAGCTCGCGAAACTGTGGATTCGATGGGCCGTCGTTGGTGGCGTTTCTCAATCTGCCCCGATGTCCTCGGGCAATGGGGCGACACGGGCGCGAGCGATTTCCCGCTGCCGCCGCTCTTCGATCAGGCGCCGCACGGCTTCGTCAGGAATCCCTAGACTCTGAAGCAAGGCATCACCCAACTGGAGTGTAGCCTCAATCGTCTCCGGATGCGCAAACGTTGCCCCGGCGGCGTGTAGCCGTCGAGCCTGAGCAGGATCATGCGCACGTGCAAACACCGGCACATGCGGCCATGCCGCCCGCACAGCTTTGACCACACGCTCGACCGCCATATTTTCATTCATCGTGACGACGATTGCCGCCGCTTTGGCGGCCCCAAGCGCGGTAAGAACATCTTTCCGGCTTGCGTCGCCGAAGTGGATGGGCCAGCTGCGCTTCCGCAGCGCGTCTACCAGCTTCACATCGCTGTCGACCGCAATATGCGCGACGTGCTCCTGTTGCAGCAACTCGCCCAGCGTTTGCCCTACCCGTCCATAGCCAGCAATGATGACATGATCAGCAATCTCGGCGTCATCAGGCGGCACCATAGATGCTTCTGACGTTAGGCGTCTCGCCAGACTTGCGCCTAAGCTCGCGACGACTGGGGTCATGAATAGCGAGAGCGCCACCACGATGAGCATGAAATCGGCGATGTCGGCTGGAATTGTTTCTGCGCGCGTCGCGGCCGCCACGATCACGAAGGCGAACTCCCCCGCCTGTGCGAGCAGGAAGGCCACTTCCACCGAGTGCGACCAGGACAGGCCAAATGCCCGACCCAACGGCACAAGGATCGCGACCTTGACCACGATGAGCCCGAGGACGCCGGCAACAATCTGCAACGGCATCGCCAAGACCTGGCCAAGATCAACCTGCATACCGACCGTGACGAAGAACAGCCCAAGCAATAGCCCTTTGAAGGGTTCAATGTCTGCTTCGATTTCGTGTCTGTACTCGGTCTCAGCGAGGAGGAGCCCAGCGAGGAATGCGCCAAGAGCCATGGACAAACCGGCCAGTTCTGCTGCGAGGGCGGCGGCCACGGCAACCAGAAGGATCGCGGCGACGAATACCTCGCGACTGCCGATGGACGCCACCCACCGAAAAAGCGGTCGCAGCAAATACCGTCCGGCAAACAGTATCGCGGCGACGGATGCGAATGCCGTCGCCACCGCAGCAGCGAGCCCATCGAACCCGCTCTCCTGAACGGCTGTCCCGGAGCCCAGTGCATCAACCGCGAAGAGGATCGGTATGACGGCCAGGTCCTGCAGAAGGAGCACGGAGAAAGCAGCCTTGCCGGTTGCTCCAGAGATCTGCCGCCTTTCGCCGAGCAGCTGCAGGACAACCGCGGTCGAGGATAGCGCAAAGGCCAACCCGAGAACGACTGCGACGGCTATCGCATTGCCGAACGCGATCGCTATCAACGTGATAGCGACGGCCGTGACTGCAACCTGCGCAAGGCCAAAGCCGAGAACCCATCGGCGCAAAGCCCACAGCCGGGAGGTGGAAACCTCCAGGCCGATCGCAAAAAGAAGGAATACGACACCAAGCTCGGCAAGCCAGCGCGCGGGGCCATCGGGATCGAGGACAAGTATACGCGTCCAGTCGATGTGATCCGGCAGGAGGCCGAGTATATTAGGGCCGATGAGGACGCCGATGGCGAGGAACGCCATAACGGCGCTCATGCCGAGCTTTCGAAATGTAGGAACCAGCAGACTTGTCGCTGCGAGAAATACCACACCTGGCAGCACCATAGCCGCCATGTCATGAGCGTCATCCATAGGCCGGCCCCCGCTCTGCAATGTCGAGAATCCGACACTGGTGCAATCGGCATTGTCGGTCGCGCGGGCATCTGCGCAAGGGGCGTCCCCGTTCCACGCCATCCGACCCGACGTCCTCGCGCGTGCGGCTCAGCCGCCCCACACTGTCTGTCTCAGCTGATCAACCAGGCCGCGAGCGTGTTAACTTAGCTACCCGACGAGAGCCGAACGCAAGCAGATTGCCGCCCCGGGGACGCCATCAGCCACGCGGGCAGCTCGCCCACCCAGAACAAGCATTCCGTAGGATCAGTGCGCCATCAGCACAGGGATAGTGGCGGTCTTCAGCATCTCCCGTGTTACGCCGCCAAAGATCAGCTCACTCAGCCGCGGACGCCCGTAGCCACCCATCACGATGAGGTCAGCTCCGACCAAACGTGCCTGATCCTGAATGGCCGCCGCTTCTGATCGATCACCCGAATCCAGGTTGAAGAGTTCGACCTTTGCGCCTCTAAACGCGAGGTGGGCGGAAATGTCAGCTCCGGGTTGCTGGCCATAGCCTCTCGAGGGCCCAGCATCCACGGTCACGACACTAACGCGTTCGGCCCCCGCAATGATGGCGTCGGCATCGCCAAGCGCGCGGGCCGCCTCCCGTGTAGGCTTCCAGGCGACAAGCACGTGCCGTCCCAGCACTGCCGCGCGCCAGTCTGGCGGAACCAAGATGACGGGCCGGCCCGACTCGAACAGAGCTGCATCGAGGACCGCCTGAGCCGAACTCGCGTCGGCCTTCTCAGGCCGGGCGACGACGGTGAGATCGGCGTGGCGCGCTCGCATCCCAAGGACTGATCCCGCCGCCCCGAACTCTGGCAGGAATGTCTCGATCGTCGCGTCCCCGCGCGCGCGCGCGAGGCGTTCTTCAAGCCTGGTCTTCTCGCCTGCGAGCCGTTTCCGGGCCTGCTGAACCAGCTCGTCGTAAATGGGAGCGATTGAGAAACCCTCGATGCCTGGAATTCTTGGCATCCAGTTGACCAGCGCCACGGTCAGGCGCCCATCGCACTGAGTGGCCAACTGCTCCGCAAGGGCGATCACATGTTCGCCGCCGGCCTGGGAGGTAATGATCGCGAGAATGTCCCTGCTGCTCATGTCTGGTTTTCCCATCCTGACACATTCTCCGCAACCGGCACGGTCGTACGATGACGAAAATCAAGCACTGCGAAACGTCTGACCGATAGTCGGGTCACGCAATCGCGAGATGAGTCTCACCCTGAAGGCCACTGCATCGAACGCGGCAACGTCAACCCATGACATCCTGTCGCTCTCGCGAGACGACCTTCAGCTCATCCAGTGACTTGACCTTCAGCTCAAGGCTAGGCCCGTGCAGGCTGAAGCCCTTCCGCCCTTTCCGCTCAAGGAAACCGTCGTCCTCCAGTTCAAGTATCGAACGGCTGAGTGTTTCAGGAGTCAGTCCGAGGTAGTCCGCAATGTCGCGACGCCTCATGGGCAAATCGAGATGTCCGTCGCGCCGTTGTAAGCCATCGCAACTCACCAAGCCGCTGAAAAACCATCTCACACGGTCGGTAGCCGTAAGGCGGGCCACTCGCTGCAGATGCTGGGCGACATTGCCGAAGTGGCGATCCGCGACCCTCACCAGCTCGATTGCGACCTCCGGCCGGCGGGTTCCCAGCGCCAGAATGGAGGAGATGGACCAGCAGCGGACCACCGTCTCATTCACCGCCTCAGCAGCAATCTGCCTGTTGCCGACCGCGTATCCAAACAGCTCGCCCTTGAACAAGAAACTGATGATCTGGCGCTCGCCATCAACGCCGTTGACCTGCAGGCGGACGCAGCCGGACTCCACCCGGTACATATGCGACGCGTGGTCACCTTCGTCGAATATGATCTGGCCCGGCTGATAGGTCGCCAGCCAGCCGGGGGCGTCGCTGAACAGATCTCCCACCAGCGGATCCCCTCCTCGATCAGTGCAAAGCATGCTCTTTATTTAGCTGCGCTGGAACAATAGCATACTTGATCTCGATCAGTCGCTATTCCAACGGCATGTGGCCCGCCACACTGCAGGTTCCGCACTCGATCAGCAGACGCTTGCCAACGCTTCGCGCCCCACATCAGCAGATGCGGGGCGCGACGGCGATGGCGGGAATCCGGGTTCCTGGTCAACGCCGGAGAAGATCTGCGGGGGGCGCAGACCCTCTCAGGTCGGATGAAATCCCATGGAACTAGTGCATTACACTCCCCAAACATGCCCTTCAGGTGCAGGTCCTGCATTGAGGATTCTCAAGGCCATACAGAATACACGAAAGCCTGGGCTGGGATTTGCACGCACAAGAGCGACAGGCATGCCGTACGCAATTGTGCCGCGGGACGTTTGCCTGCTTGCGCGTGCGACCTGTGAGAGAAATCTTCGTTACACCAAATGCCGGCGGTCTTGATGTTCACCACTAGTGCGCCATCAGAAGCGGTATGTTCGAAGAAGCAAGCATCTCGCGCGTAACTCCTCCGAAGAAGAACTGGGTCGCGGCTGAACGACCGTAGCCGCCCATGACGACAAGATCGGCCCTAACTCTCATTGCCTGCTCCAGGATCGCCTCCGCTTCGCTGCGAGAGCTGGCGTTCACGGAGAGAAGACTGACGTCGAGTTTTTTGCGAGCAAGGTGAGCGACAACATCCTCCCCTTCCTTGCTCGTCATGCTGGCCTGAGGATGCCCGGAGCCTGCAGTGGCCACCATCACGCGGTCTGCTCGCTGCAGAAGGTCATGCGCCGCGGTCAGAGCTCGCGCGGCCTCTCTTGTCGGTTTCCAGCACACCATTATCCTGTTGCCGACAGGCATGGTCTGCCAGCCCGCCGGCACGACGAATACAGGTCGGCCTGACTGGAAAAGCGCGCCCTCCAGAAGCGCCTGCGGCCAGTCTGATGTCGGGCCGGGGGGGCGCCCCACGACGACAGCATCGAAGTGTCGCGCTCGCATGCCTATGGATGCTCGCGCTTCATTGATCGTAACTAGTTCGGAGACGACGGGGCCGACTTCCGGTTCTCTCCGGAGACGCGTCGTCGTTCGCTCAACCTCTGCTCTAAGGTCAGCTGCAGCATTCGTGAGGACAAAATCCGGCTTCCATTTTGTCACCAGCGTGGTGATACGTACGGCCCATTGGCGCCGCAACTGCTCCGCGAACGAGATTACGTGGCCGTCGTCGGCTGCAGAAGAAACGACCGCGAGTATATCCCTGAACTTCATTTCACGGCTTCATGCACGATGTCAGATACAATCTCCTCTACCGGCCGCCGCCCGCCGACCCGGCGCCAGGCGGAGCCCAGATCACCCGGCTCCGACTGACTCAAGGCGACCAGCGCACCCGCATCAGACGCGTCGCTTCTCCGACCTGCAATGCGCGCCAGCCTGACGTGGACTGGCACATCCAACCAGAAGCCGCGAAAGCTTCTCTCTGTAGACTGAAGGGTTGCTCTTGCGCTCGCCACACGGAAGGTCGCATCAGCGACGACGCTGGCTCCAGCGCGTCGAGCGGTGGCTGCGCGAGCGGCAAGATCACGGTAGACCTCGGCCCGTTTCTCCGGGGCATAGACATCCTCGCCAGCATGCTCATTGAGAGGCACGCCCAGCGCGCGCTTGCGCAACACATCGCTGCGCAGAAGCCGCGCTCCAGCGGGTCCAGGCAGCCGGTGGGCCACTTCCTTCGCGACTGCGCTCTTACCAGCCCCGGACAACCCGCCTATGGCAACAAGCATACCTTCGGCGCGAGAGAGGAAGCCGAAGGCAAGAGTGCGGTAGTCCTGGGCCTCCTCAAGCCGACCGTCCGCCACGGCGACGGCCATACGCACTGCCGCTCGCAAGCCCATGAAGAAAGGCAGAACCGCGAGCCCGTCCTCGTCCTCTGCTGCCGCATCCCAATACCGGTTCATGGCGGCGTTGGCATGCTGCGGCAACTCGGCTCGCCGAAGGTCCATCAACAGGAAGGCCAGATCATAGAGTACATCGATCGTCGCCATCCGATCGTCAAACTCCAAAGCGTCGAACAGCACGGTCCGGCCCTCAAACATGCAGATGTTGCGTAGGTGAAGATCGCCGTGGACGCGCCGGACCTTACCCCCGCGCCGACGCTTTTCTACAATAGGGCTGATACGCGCCAGTTCGCGATCAAGCGCCTCGAAGGGCGATGGAAGGCCCGGCTCGAGCCCGAGACGGGCGGCTGCCTCCGCTTCTGTGCGCTCAAGTGTGCGTATTGTCTGTCGGTAGTCCGCAGTGTGTCCACCCAACTGGCCCGCGGGTGCTTTGCGATGCACGTCGACGATTGCGGATGCTGCAGCCTCGACGGATTCCACCGAGAGCGCGCCACTGCTCGCCATTACATCAAACTGCAGACGGCTGTCGAAGCGGCGCATCTCGACCACCCAGTCCTCCGCGACACCGTTACCACCCAGCGACAATTGGCCGTCCGACCTGCGCACCACTGCAGTGGAGCCAACGTAGAAGGGGCTGCCGAGCGTGGTGTTGATCAAGACTTCTGCTTCACAGGCAGCCTTGCGCCGGCCGACCGTTCTGAAATCGACGAAGGGAAACCGAACGGCGCGTTTCAGCTTGTAAGCACGCGAGCCCGACAGAAAGACGTGATTGAGGTGTGTCTGGATATGCTCGACCGACCCCGACAGACCCTCTACCACCCCGCTGGCAAAGGCCTCAACTAGGGGTCTCTGCATCACTTCAGCGCCGTCCAGGGCTTTCAGGTCCTGCATGGGCCACTCCCTTCACGCTTTGGGCACGTGGTTCTGATGTGCGCGGAACCGCGGCCAGCAGGTCGCGGAGGAGGTCATCGCTTCAGTGCGACAACATGATTGCAACGTCTGGTTCGTGCAGCATGTGCTGCGTTGCACCTCCAAGAATGAACTCGCGCACTTTGGAGCGGCCATAGCCGCCCATGATAAGCAGCTTGGCGTGGTGCGCCTTCGCGAAGTCGGATATCGCCTGCCCGATCTTTCGCCCCGCGATATCGACTTCATCGGCTACGGCGTTGATGCCGTGCAGACTCAAGTGACGAACGACATCCGCGCCCTGGCCCGCCGTCGCCTCGGGCTTTTCCTTGACCACAGTGAGCACCCGCACTTCGCGCGCTTTTCGGAGGATCGGGAGCGCGTCGCACATGGCGCGCGCGGCGCAGCGGCTCCCGTCCCAAGCCAGTACGACTGATCCCAATTCACCGCTCGGCAAGTCAGCAGCGCCGGGCCGGTAAAGGAGGACAGGTCGACCGGACCCGAACAGCACGGCTTCAACTACCGACCGTTGGCCATCGAGGCTGTCCACCAGTGGAACAAGGCAGAGGTCGCGCGTGCGGGCATGAACACTCACATGATCGCCCATGAGGGCTGGCTCGGCTTTGGTAAGGAGAGCTTTCCCTTTGACATTTTCGGTCGCAAGTCTGTCTGTGAAAGCTGCGATCGCCACCCTGCAGTTTGCCAGACTCTTCTCTTCTTCGTGAGCGCAAAGGCCGCTTAAGTTGATCAGCCGCTCCGCGAGCCAATTGCCGGACGGCTTGAAATGAACCTGGACAGCCAGCGCCGTGATCTCCGCACCGAGCATACTAGCGAAATGCACAGCCTGATCGATCGCTTCAACGGGTGTAGGGTCCGGATAGCTGTCGAAGTGAAAGAGAATGTCCTTCATGATGCCTTTGCCTCCATATAATGAAGGTTTGCGAGGACGGGTTCATTTACATTGACAACCATCAAGAAGCGTTCGCGGAATTCAGTGTCCAGGCGCGGACCGTCTCGTAGCTTACATCCATGCCACGATGCGCGAGCATCTCTTCAACATCGCGGAAGCTGAGCGTGAAGCGGAAATAGAGCCAAACTGCGCGCTGAATGACAACCGGAGGAAAGCGGTGCCGTTTGTATGAGATTCGCGTCATTGGAGTATCTCCGCGGGCCGATAACTACGACCTTACCAGAGATGGTGTGGACGGCGCTCACGGCGGCATCAAAGTGCCAAGATGATTGTCGTTGAACACATCATCTGA
>JALHLU010000017.1 GCA_022844345.1 Hyphomonadaceae bacterium | reverse complement strand
GGGGTCGGCGTCGGCGTCGGCGTTGGCGTCGGTGTCGGGGTCGGGGTCGGGGTCGGGGTCGGGGTCGGCGTCGGCGTCGGCGTCGGTGTAGGTGTAGGTGTAGGTGTAGGTGTAGGTGTAGGTGTAGGCGTCGGCGTCGGTGTAGGGGTCGGCGTCGGCGTCGGCGTCGGTGTAGGTGTAGGTGTAGGTGTAGGTGTAGGTGTAGGCGTCGGCGTCGGCGTCGGCGTCGGCGTCGGTGTAGGCGTAGGCGTAGGCGTTGGCGTCGGTGTCGGCGTCGGCGTTGGCGTTGGCGTCGGTGTCGGTGTCGGTGTGGGCGTCGGCGTAGGCGTCGGCGTAGGCGTCGGCGTCGGCGTAGGCGTCGGAGTAGGTGTCGGCGTCGGCGTCGGGGTTGGCGTCGGTGTCGGCGTTGGTGTCGGCGTCGGCGTCGGCGTCGGGGTTGGCGTCGGTGTCGGCGTTGGTGTTGGCGTTGGTGTCGGCGTCGGCGTCGGCGTAGGTGTCGGTGTGGGCGTAGGTGTCGGTGTCGGTGTCGGAGTCGGTGTGGGCGTAGGCGTAGGCGTAGGCGTCGGAGTCGGAGTAGGAGTAGGTGTCGGAGTCGGAGTCGGAGTAGGAGTAGGAGTAGGTGTCGGCGTCGGCGTCGGCGTGGGTGTCGGCGTCGGCGTGGGTGTCGGCGTCGGGGCGGTGATGTCACCGCTCGTCCGGAAGATCAGCGTGCAGCAATTGACGGCGAGGGCGTAGGCGGCGGCGTTGTCGCCGGCAAGGCTGTAGCCGCTGTAGCTGATGCCGATGTCCGATCCCACGGCCGCGGAGTCGAAGGTGGCCGTGGCGCCCGGCCCGGCAACCAGCGTGACGCCCGTGGGCGCGCCGGTGAGGATGGTGCTCTTGAACGACGTCAGAGTCGTCGCGGTGGTGCCGTCGAAAACCTTGTCGCCGTCGGGAAACACCAGCATGTGCTGGGTAACCGAGGCGCCCAGGGTCAGGACGAACCGCGCGGAATAATCCGTCGGCGCGGTATACGAGGACGGGTTGTAGTTGATGGTGACCGGCGCATTGGGTCCCGTGACGGTCACCGGCGGGCTGAGCGGCGCGAAGATCACCGTGCCGCCAAGGCCGGGACCGCCCGCATTGAAGCCGGCGGTCAGCACCAGGCCGAGCGGCAGGCCCAGGCTCTGTGCCGGAATGGTGCTGCCCCTGGTCAGCGTCATGGCGCCGCCGATGGTCAGGTCGTTGCCGGCGCAAATCGTGATGTTGCCGTCGGTCGTCGTCATCGCCGCAAGCGCGCTGAGCGTGATGTTCCGACCGCCATTCAGCAGGACGCTGCCGTTGGTGGTGGTGATGGCGGCGTCGACGTTGACGTCGCGTCCGCAGCACACCACGAAATTGCCGTTGGTTGCGGTGACGGACGCGTTGATGTTCACGTCGCGGTCGGCGTTCAGCGTCAGTGTCGTCGGGCTGGTGGACGCCGTCCAGGCAACCGCCTCGTTCACGAAAATGTCGCCGTTGCCCTCCAGATTGGTACGGAGATCGCTCACGGGTGGTGTACCGGCCGTCACGACATCGCTGCCGGTCGCCGTGGTGATGATGACGCTGTTGGTGACCAGCAGGGCCGAAAGCGTGGCGCCGGAGATGTTGCCGCCGGTGTCGATGACGAAATCCTGCGGATCGATCAGCCAGGTACCGGTCACGCCCAGCGGCGCCGCGGTGGTTACCTTGGCGTCGCTGGCGATGTTCACCGTCGCCGCCGACGTTTCGATGAAGCCGCCATTGCCGCCGTTGGGGGCGCTGGCGTCCAGCGTGCCGGCCACGGTCATCGTGCCGTGCTGCATGTCGCCCAGCAACAGGATGGTGCCGTTGCGGTTCTGGATGGTGCGCGCCTCGATGATGCCGGTGTTGTTGACCACGGTCTTGATCAGCTGGCCCGCGGCCTGCGCCGTCATCACCACCAGGCCGCCATCGGCGCGCAGGATGCCGCCGTTCTGGATCAGCGCGTTGAGCGCGCCCTTGTCGATGGTGACGTTGAGCAGCCCGTTGCCGGCAACGTCGAGCGTCACCGCCTCGCCCGCGACCAGCGCCACGGTGCCCAGTGTCGCGACGATCGTGCCGTCATTGCCGACCGTGGCACCCATGAGCACGACATAGCCGCCGTCGGCCTGGATCGAGCCCTGGTTGAGCACGGTGCCGCCGGCGCCGGCGAACTTATGCCGCCCCGCCATGAGGTCCGCGTCGCTGATGTCCAGGGTGGAGGCGACCAGGCCGCCGACGTCGACCTGCGCGCCCTGGCCGAACAGCACGCCGTTCGGGTTCACCAGGAAGACCTTGCCGTTGGCCGACAGATTACCGAGGATGTTCGATGGATCGGCGCCGAGCACGCGGTTGAGTGCCACCGAATTGCTGTTCGGCTGCTTGAACGTCACCGCCTCGCCCTGCCCGATGCTGAAGCTCTGCCAGTTGATGACCGCGTTCTGGCTCGACTGCTTGACCGTCATGGCGCCGGGCTTGACGCCGATGCTCGCGGCGCCGGCCGCCACGCTGCCGCCCGTCGGCAAGGCGTAGACCAGTGGCGCGGTGAGTGCCAGCGATCCGATCGCCAGGCATCCCACCAGTGCGGTCGACGCGTACAGGGATCGCTTGCTGTGCACCCCGCGGAACGCGGCGGCGCGAGCCAGCGGCGCCTGGCTCTCAGAGGTTCCGAAGAAGCGGTTCATCTAGGTTGTCCTGCGAATGTAGTGGCGATACGTGTCGCGATCGCCACAGGCGCCATCGTCAAAAGAGCTTGGCGATCTGTATCCAGAAGCGGCTGGCATGGTCCGGCCCCGAGGTCGCGGCCTCGTGTCCGATCCGGTGGGCATAGGACGCCCTCAAGACGAAATTGTTGTCGTCGACCCAGCTGAAGGCGACGCCGGCCGCGCTGAGGCTTCGGTGGTTGTCTCCGGGGAACCAGGGCGTGTGGTTCAGGCTGACCTTGCCCACATCGACGAAGCCCGCCACATGCATGCTGCCCGGCATGCTGGCCCAGAGCCTGGGCAGCAGCACCCTGGCTTCCAGGCTCGCCACATAGCCCTCGTCGCCATAGGCCTCGCCTTCGGGATAGGCGCGGATGGCGTAGGCGCCGCCCAGCTCCATCTTTTCGGAACTGTCCAGGTTGCGGGAGGCGATCTGCCCTCTCACCGATGCGTAGAGCGAGAGCGGACCGACCACGTTCTGCAGGCGGGCGACGTTGAACGCCAGCTTGTAGTAGTTCCCGTCGCTGCGGGCGGTCAGGGCATCCACCGCCAGCACCGCGGGCGTCCTTATGTCCAGATTGCCGAAGAATCCGTTGATGCCGTAATAGGTCGATCCGCCGCCGCCGAAGTCGTCATGCTCGTCGCCGCTGAGCCCGATCATGCCGACCCGGACCCGTCTGTCGGATATGGACGATGTCGACCGGATCCTGTCCCGGAACGACTTGGCGTCGAAATCGGCCACCACGTAGAGAGAATGGTTGTAGGAGCGGATCAGCGGATAGCTGCCATAGATGCTGATCACCTCGCCCGAGCCGCGGGCGTCGAGACTCTTGAATTCCTTGCCGAGCTTGTAGTGCAGGTTGCCGTAGGCCACGCCGAGCGTGACGTTGCCCAGCAGCGCCTGGTACGACGCGCGGAAGAAGTTGAGCCCGTCGAACGATGTCAGCACGCGGAGGGTGGCCACGTCGCCGTAGCCGAGCGCGTTGTTGAGGCTGACCGAGCCGCCGACGCGGTATGCGCCAGTATAGCGGTTGCTCGCGTTGTCGGCTTCGATGCTGCCGGTGACGCGCTGCCCCGGTGTCACGTCGACGGTGAGATCGGACGTGCCGACCAGCGACCCCGGCGCGAGCGTCGACTTCACCCGCACGCCCGGAATGTCCGACAACAGCAGGAGCCGCCGTTCGAGCGGTGCGTTCTCCACAATGTCGCCGCTGTCCACGCCCGAAAGCACGTACCGCGCCAGGCCGTTCGACAGGTTGGTCTGATTGTTCAGGGTGATGGCGCCATAGTGGCCTTCGACCACCGCGATGGTGACGGTGCTGGCGCCGATGTCCTGGGCCGGCACATAGGCCTGGGCGACGAAGTAACCCCGGCGGTTGTAGTAGGCGGCGACCTGCGCGGCCAGGCCGCGCAGGTCGGCCAGGCTCAGCTCGGTCCCGGGCCGGAAGTCGGTGGCGGCGATCAGCTCGGCTTCGGAAAAGACCGTGCCGCCGGTGACGCGCAGCCCGTTCACCAGGATCCTGGTGCCACCGGCTTCGGCGGCGAGCGGCGCATCCGGCCGCTCGATCCGCAATTCGGGAATCGATCTTTCCCGCGCCGGCGGCGGCGGTATCTGCTGGAACTGCCCGCCCGCGACCGGCGGTTGCTGGGCAAGGGCGCTCTGCCCTGCTATCGACAGCAAAACTGTCAACAGAATTGACTTAAACATGGTTCGCCTCAACCAAAATAATCATGACGCAAGCCCTGTATTCTCGGACATGCCGCTCAGGCCCCCGTCGCCCTGAATCCCCATCGCGGCTTATCTCGTATCCGCATAAACAAATATTTCGCTCGTTAGTTCCCGTTTTATTTCGACCCAACGTCAACATGATCAATTTCTTCGAGCGACCCGATGCGGAGCACACTCAAGAAGCCAGAAATCAAATACTTTCTCTCCGAACATCTTTATTTAATATTTCATTTTCACTGCAAATTGTATGGGTCCGCAGTCGGGATTGACGCTGCTGCCGTGGCCATCGGCGTGCCCGCGCCATCGCCATAAAGGTCTGATACGAAACGACTTTTCGTTTTTTCGACGACCCGCCCTGCCGCCAGCTAGGGACCCGGAGGCCGATGCGACGAAGTGCGAGACGGTCCGCTCATGCCTCTTGAACCTCCCGAAACCTTTCCCAAATGAACAGTCGCCGGGTGCCGCTGACGGGCCCGGCAACGAGAAAACCGGCCCGACCTGACGGTGGGCCACCTGAACCCTTATTGCTCGACTTTGGAGAGTAAGATGCGCGTATTCGACACCAATCCCCTGATGCGTTCGGCCGTTGGCTTCGACAACCTGGTCCGCATGCTCGACAACGCCACCCGCCTCAACGGCGACGGCGGCTATCCGCCCTACGACATCGAGAAAGTCGGTGACGACAACTACCGCGTGACCATGGCGGTCGCCGGTTTCACCGAGGACGAACTCGACGTGACGGTGAAGGACGACGTGCTGGTGATCTCGGGCCGAGCCCGGAAGACCGAAGCCGCCGAGGACGAGACACCGGCGCCGCAGCCGGTCTATTTGCACCGCGGGATCGCCAAGCGCGCCTTCGAGCGCCGCTTCCACCTGGCCGACACCATCAAGGTCACGGCTGCCGCGCTCGAGAACGGGCTGCTGCATGTCAGCCTGGTCCGCGAGGTTCCCGAGGAGCGCAAGCCCCGCCAGATCGCCATCAACGGCTTGAGCGCCAAGATCATCGACCACGCGGCCGCCTAGGCCACCGTCCTTTGCCTGCGACTGGGGCCGCCCTCGAAAGAGTGCGGCCCTTCCTTTTGATGACGATGCCATTTGCGAAATCCCGCGCGGCGATCTAGCCTGAACCAAACGGGGAGAACGAACATGGCTATGCAGGACATCCGGCCGATCAACGGCAATCTCCAGGACACCCTGGTCGAGGCGTCAAAGGCACCCTGGATCGAGCAGACGCCGCTGTCGTCGATCAAGGTGCTCTACACCGGCGCCGAGACCGGCAGCTGGGCGGTGCTGTTCAACTGGAAGAAGAGCTACGTGGCGCCGCCGCACAAGCACCTGGGCGCCTCCCATACCTTCATCCTGAAGGGCAAGCTGAAGGTGCGCGACGGCGTGCTCAACGCCGGCGACTACGTCTACGAGCCCAACGGCGTGCTGCACGGCGCCACCGAGGCGCTGGAGGACACCGAGTACCTGTTCATCTGCAACGGGCCGATCCTGTTCTACGACGACGAGCATTTCACCAGCTACAAGAGCTGGGAAGAGGTGGAGATGATCCGCCGCTCGGCCGCGGCGGCGGCGGCCAAGGCCGCGGAATAGTCAGTGCGGCCCACGGACGGCTTTCGCCTGAACCACACCATGCTCCGGGTGCGCGACCCGGAGGCCTCGCTCGGCTTCTACCGCGACACTCTCGGCATGACGGTGATCGACCGCTTCGACTTCGCGGCGGGCAAGTTCTCGCTCTACTTCCTGGGCTATCCGGAAGGGCCGGTTCCGCAGGACGCGGACGAGCGCGTGCAATGGCTGTTCGAGCAGCGCGCGCTGCTGGAGCTGACCCACAACTGGGGCACCGAGATCGACACGGCGTTCGCCTATCACAACGGCAACGCCGAGCCGCGCGGCTTCGGCCACATCGCCCTGACCGTGCCCGACGTCGACGCCGCCTGCGCCCGCTTCGATGCGCTGGGCGTGACCTTCGTGAAGCGGCCGCAGGACGGCACCATGAAAGGTCTCGCCTTCATCCAGGACCCGGACGGCTACTGGATCGAGATCGTCTCCGGCCCGAATTTGCGCAGCCTGATGGCGGGCGTGCGGGCGGCGGCGAAACAGGGCCTCTGACCGCTTTTCGCCGGTTCTCCATCGGTTGCCATGCGGAACGCGCATATTGCCGCCGGTTTGCACCCGTGATAAACGTCCGCGCCATGTCGACGATCAAAACCACGACCACCACGAAAACGACCGCTTCGGCGGGGCGTTCGCTGGTGCGCGCGGGTTAAGGGCGACATCCAGCGGAAGGCCCCGGAGACGGGGATCCGCGAAGGCCGGCCCTGTCTCTCCCACAACAACGGTAGAGAGACGATCATGCAGACCAGTTCACCCCGCCAGATCACGGCCATCGCGCCCGTCGTGGCCATCGTCGGCGCCACCGGCGCCGTCGGCGTCGAGCTCATCCACTGCCTCGAGAGCCGGAACTTCCCGGTCGGTGGCCTGAAGCTGCTGGCATCGGCCCGTTCGGCCGGCAAGACGCTGACGTTCAAGGGCAGGGACGTGACCATCGAGGAGCTGACCGCGCGCAGCTTCGAGGGCGTCGACGTGGCGCTGTTCTCGGCCGGCGCCGGCATCTCGCGCCGCCATGCGCCGGACGCGGTCGGCGCGGGCGCCATCATGGTCGACAACTCGTCGGCGTTCCGCATGGACCCGGACGTGCCGCTGGTGGTGCCGGAGGTGAACGGCGAAACCTTGGCCCGGCACAACGGCATCGTCGCCAACCCGAACTGCGTCGCCGCCATCGCCACCGTGGCGCTCGCGCCGTTGCACAGGGCGCATCCGATCCGCCGCCTGCGCCTGACCACCTATCAGGCGGCCTCGGGCGCTGGTGCGGCGGCCATGGAGGAGCTGCGCCTGGCGACCGCCGCCCATCTGCGCGGCGAAGGCTATGCGCCCAAGGTGCTGCCGCATCCCTACGCGTTCAACTTGTTCAGCCACAACGCCGACGTGGACGCCGAAAGCGGCTACAATGGCGAGGAGCTGAAGGTGGTCGCCGAGACCCGCCGCATCCTGGGCGCGGGCGACCTGCCGATCGGCATCACCTGCATCCGCGTGCCGGTGCTGCGCGCCCACGCCATGGCGATCTCGGTGGAGTTCGACGAGGTTGTGACGCCCGAGGAAGCCCGCGCGCTGCTGCAGAACGGCCAGGGCCTGCGGCTGGTGGATGACCGCGCCGCCAACCACTTCCCCATGCCGTCGGAGGCCTCCGGGCAGGACGACGTGCTGGTGGGCCGCGTCCGCCTCGACACCGCCGATCCGTCGGGCCGAACGCTCGCCCTGTTCGCCGCCGGCGACCAGCTGCTGAAGGGCGCGGCGCTCAATGCGGTGCAGATCGCCGAGCTGCTGCTGAAGCGGTAGAGCGGCCAGAGAACCGCTTCGCGGTCCCCCTCACCTGGCCGCTGCGCGGCCATCCTCTCCCCGTTGGGGCGAGGGGACTTGGCCGGAGCGACGGTACGATAGAGGCCCTTCTCCCCGCCGGGGAGAAGGTGGCGCGTAGCGCCGGATGAGGGCGCCGCGTCAGTGGCATCGGCCCGCTGGCGGAAAACGAGGGTTAATTGTCATTCCCGCCAACCGTCCCCGGCCGTAAGCTCCGGGCTGAAAGGAGAGCGCCATGCTCCAGACAGCCCAACGGCCCAGGAACGTCATCATGGTCGGGTTCGAGCAAGCCCAGCTTCTCGACATCGCCGGCCCCATGCAGGTGCTGTCGGGCGTCAACGACATGGGGCTTCCAGGCTACCGATTGACCCTGGCCGCCGCCGAGCCCGGCGTCATCACCACGACCAGCGGCGTCAGGCTGGGTGTCGACAAGAGCTTCGACCAGATCGGCGAGGATGAGCTCAAATCTCTCGATACCCTGATCGTCTCCGGCGGGCACGGCACCATCGAGGCCGTGCGCGACAGGCGCCTGATGGATTTCCTGCGCCGCGCCGCGCCGCATGTCCGGCGGCTGGTTTCGGTGTGCAGCGGCGTGGCCCTGCTCGCTCAGGCCGGCCTGATCAGGAACAGGCGCGTGGCCACGCACTGGAACGACTGCGACATCATCGGCCGTTCCTATCCCGACCTGAAGATCGACCGGGACGCCATCTTCGTCCGCGACGGCAATGTCTGGACCTCGGCCGGCATCACCGCCGGGATGGACCTGACGCTGGCGCTGATCGAGGACGACTGGGGCCATGACGTTGCCGTGCAGGTGGCGCGCCGCCACGTGCTGTTCATGATCCGGCCCGGCGGCCAGTCGCAGTTCAGCGTGCAATTGGAGGCGCAGGCCGGACAGGACGGCAGGCTGGGCAAGCTGCTGACGTGGATCGCCGACAATCCGGGCGAGGCGCTGACCGTGTCCGCGCTGGCCGAGCGCGCCTGCATGACCGAGCGTACCTTCGCCCGCGTGTTCCGGGCCGAAACCGGCGTGACGCCAGCCGAATTCGTCGAGCGCGCCCGCACCGAGGCGGCGCGGCGCGACCTGGAGCACACCGCGCACGCCATCGACCGCATCGCCTTCGACCGCGGCTTCGGCTCCATGGAGCGCATGCGCCGCACCTTCATCCGCCGCCTGGGCGTGGGCCCCAAGGCCTACCGCGACCGGTTCCGGCGGCTTCCCGTTTCAGCCAGCAAGGAGGTTTCCCATGAATATCGGCATCGTGGTGTTTGACGGCGCGGAGGAACTGGATTTTGTCGGCCCCTGGGAGGTGCTGACCAGCTCCAACGAGGTGTTCGCCTGGCGGAAGACGCCGGCGCCCGACGAGGTGTTCCTGGTATCGGAGGACGGCCAGACGGCGCGCTGCGCCAAGGGCATGCGCGTGGCAGCGGATCATTCCTTCGCATCCTGTCCGGATCTGGACATCATCCTGATCCCCGGCGGCCAGGGCACGCGGCGCGAGATGAAGAACCCGGCCATGCTGGACTTCGTCGCCCGCCAGTCGGCCAACTGCACCTGGGTCACCAGCGTCTGCACCGGATCCTTCGTGCTGGTCGCCGCCGGTCCAGCGAGGGGCAAGCGCGTCACCACCCACTGGGCGGCATTCCCCGAACTGGCCGCCATCGACGGCATCGGCGAGATGGTGAAGGGCGAGCGCTACGTGCGCGACGGCAACCTGGTCACCTCGGCAGGCGTGTCGGCCGGCATCGACATGGCCCTGTGGCTGACCGGCGAACGCTTCGGCGCCGCGCACGGTGCGCTGGTGCAGAAGGCCATCCAGTACGAGCCCGAGCCGCCGTTCGCGGTGGTCTGGTAGGGCTGGAACACGCGGAGGGAACGCCCCTCAGTCCCGCTTCAGCCCCTTCCACGCCAGCGCCTGCAGGTACTTCTCCCACAGCTCGTCCTGCTTCAGGCCAAGCTCGTACAGATAGTCCCAGCTATAGATGCCGGTGTCGTGGCCGTCGTCGAACCGGATGCGGACGGCGTAGTTGCCGGTGGGGACGACCCCGGCGACACCGACATTCTTCTTGCCCGGCACGATGGTCTTCTGGTCGCCGCCGTGCCCCTGCACCTCGGCGGACGGGCTTTCCACCCGCAGCAGCTCGTAGGGCAGGCGGAACCGGCGACCGTCCTCGAAATCGATTTCGAGCAGCCGTTCCGCCTGGTTGAAGCGGAGGTCGGCGGGCCAGGGCTTGCCGTTCATTTCGTATCGAGGCTGCGGGCCTCGTCGACCAGCATGATCGGGATGCCGTCGCGGATCGGGAACGCCAGGCCGGCCTGGCGGCTGATCAGCTCCTGCGCCTGCCGGTCGTAGTCCAGCGGGCCCTTGGTCAGCGGGCAGACCAGGATCTCCAGCAGCTTGGGGTCGATGTCGTTGGATGAGGGCATGCGACAAGGTTCCTACTAAAATAGCCTACTGCAGCGAGCCGCCGGCGCCGCGCGCCTGGGCGATGGCCATCTCGTAGAGCGCGATCAGCGTCTGGTAGCGGCGGTCGATGTCGGGCGCCTCGAGCAGCGCCTGCTTCTCGTTCGGCGCCCAGGGCGCCAACGTCGACGACGCATGGATCAGGGTTTCGGTGTCGGTGTTCTCGATCACGTCCCAGTCGACGTTGTAGCCCTGGATGTCGACATATTGTCGGATCAGCTTCAGGAAATAGGTGCGGTCGGCGCCGGTCGCGGTCTCGGGCTCGAAATCCTGCATGAAGTCGGCATAGTCGACCCGGAACATCCGGTAGGGCGTGGTGCGCGCCATCTCCTCGACGATGCGGAAGCGGCGGATGCCGGTCAGGGTGATGATGTAGCGGCCGTCCTCCAGCTCCTGGAAGGCGGTCAGCCGTCCGGCGCAGCCGATGTCGTAGACCGGCGGCTCCTGGGTTTCGCCCTCGTGGACCCTGGGCTGGACCATGCCGATGACCCGCTTGCCCCTGATCGCGTCCTCGACCATGGACCGGTAGCGCGCCTCGAAGATGTTGAGCGGCAGCGCGCCCCGCGGCAGCAGCAGTGCGCCGGTCAGCGGAAAGACCGGCATGGTGCTGGGCAGGTTGGTCCAGTCCTGGATCATGAAAACAGCAGCGATGAGAGCGACTTGCGGGTCTGCACCGTCAGCGGGTGGGTCGGCCCCCAGGCATCGAACAGGGTGACGAGCTGCTTGCGCGCGCCGTCCTCGTTCCACGCCCGGTCGTGGCGGACGATGTGCAGCAGCTCTTTGGCCGCGTCCTCGTCGCGGCCGGCGCCGGCCAGCGCCAGCGCCAGGTCGAAGCGAGCCTGGCTGTCGGCCGGATCGGCCTCGACCCGGGCGCGCAGATCGGCCACGTCGCCCGCATCGCCCGCCTGCTCGGCGAGCTGGAGCGCGGCGCGCACGCCGGCGAATTCATTCCTGGCCTGGGTGTCGGCATCGAGCGAGGCGAACATCTGCTTCGCCGCATCCAGGTCGCCCGACTTCAGCCGGGCCTGGATGATGCCAGCATAGCCGGTCAGGTTGTCGGGCTCGGCCGCCAGCACCTCGGTGAAGATCGCCTCGGCGTTCTGGAAATCGCCCGCCTCGAGCGCCTCGGCGCCCGCCGCCAGCATCTCCTCGATGGGGCCGGGGCCGCCCAAGCCCGACAGGCGGTCGACGAACTGCTTCACCTGGCTTTCCGGCACCGCGCCCATGAAACCATCGACCGGCTGGCCGTTGAAGAACGCGAACACCGCCGGGATGCTCTGCACCCGGAGCTGGGCGGCGAGCTGCTGGTTTTCGTCGACGTTGACCTTGACCAGCCGGACGCGGCCATTGGCCCCGTTGACCACCTTCTCGATGATCGGGGTGAGCTGCTTGCACGGGCCGCACCACGGCGCCCAGAAATCGACGATCACCGGCACCGTGCGCGACGTCTCGATGACGTCGGCCATGAAGTGGGCGGTGTCCGAATCCTTGATCAGTTCGCCTTGCGGCGCCTGCAACGTGCTCATGCTTGCCTTCCGGTTCGTTAGGGGCCGGTTCGTTATGGGCCGGTTCGTTATGGGCCGGGTCATCGCACCGCCGGCCGGCTGTTCGTGCCTGGCGGTGACCTAGCACAATCAGGTGGTGAAATTAAGCGTTCCGTCAAGGCTCGACGCCTGCGGAAAGCCCGAACGGAGCGTCGATTTCTCCGTCAAGATTGGGGTTGCAAACCCAAAGCCAATGCGTAATATCCGCCGCCTGCACCGGGGCCATGCCCCAGGATGCGAACGGAGCGCGGGCGTAGCTCAGGGGTAGAGCATAACCTTGCCAAGGTTAGGGTCGTGAGTTCGAATCTCATCGCCCGCTCCAATTTACCTTAGGATAATCAATTATTTAAGAGGAGTCCTCCAGGGCTTTTTTTGCTTAGAATGTCCTCCGGGTAGGGCGCTCTGAGCGGAATCAATGCATCTGAACGAAAGCTGGCGGACGCTATGGCGTGGTTTCGGCGGACCGAGAGGGCCACCCTAGCTAGCTTCTCGCAGCGAGATACAGGTAAACTTTCAGACAGGAAGTTAGGAATACCGCGCGCAGCGGTGGCTTTACACGTGTTTGAGTATCGCGATAGTGCGACCCTGATGGCGCAGAGGCTCGACTCGGTGCACCTAGGCCGCGTTGACAAAAGACTTCAACCATAGTCGTGCGGCGGCGAGGTTGAGGAAGCTCTCGAATGAGAGCGCAGTCTTGTCGTATCGGGTGGCAATGCGCCGTTGCAGCTTGAGCTTGCCGAACATGCGTTCGATACGGTTTTTGTCCTTGTAGCGCCGATAGTCTGGATGGATTGGCGCTTTCCGGTTTGATCGTGGCGGGATGATGGGCAGGATGCCGCGCATGAGCAGGTTCTCCCGGAAGCTGTCTCCGTCATAGCCCTTGTCGGCGAGCAGCGCCTTGGGCCTGGGCGACGGCAGCGCCATCAGGTCGTCGGCGGCCGTATAATCCGATGCCTCGCCGCCGGTCAGGATGAAGCCGACAGGGAGGCCCTGATTGTCACAGCGGGCGTGGACCTTGCACGTAAAGCCGCCGCGTGATCGACCAAAAGCCTGCGCAGGAGCCCCCCTTTCCGCCCGCCGCCGAGACATGGCCGCGAACCGTGGTGCTGTCGATCATATGCTGCCAGTCGTCGGTCAGGCCCAGATCGACCAGCGTTTGCAGCAGGGCGTCCCAGACGCCCTGCTCGGCCCAGCGCCTGAACCGGACATAGACCGAGTTCCACTTGCCGTAGCGCTCGTGCATGTCGCGCCAGGGACAGCCGACCCTCAAGACGTGCAGCATTCCGTTGAGAAACCGCCGATTGTCGCCTGCCGGCCGTGCCCAGCGCCCACGTTCAGGTGGCAGCAAGGGACCAATCAGTTCCCACTCCGCATCCGACAAGTCTCCACGGTTCAAGACTGCTCTCCAAAGAGCAGTCTTGAATCACAAACCGGCCCGTTTGGGAATCCCTTTTGTCAACGGGGCCTAGACAGACCAGAGCCCTTGTTTAGGAGCGAACTCAGCTCTTTGTCATGTGATCGCGGTGCGAGCTACTTGCCACTCTTGCTGTCAGATTGGGACGGGTCTTGTGTGCCCATGCCGGGCGTCTCTGACTTGCCGTGATGTGTCGCGGCGTCTCGGTGCGTGTCATCGTGTTTCATTTGAGCCATGCATTTGTCGTGCAGGGCCTTAGAGGTCGGGTCATTGAGGTCCATGGCCCGCAAATCTTTGCCTTCCAAGGAAGAGCAGTCCGCGGGCGGTGACTCCTCCGCGAAGGCTGGCAGCGCGAAAAGAGCGATGAAAAGACCAATCTGAAGACGAGTTTGCATGATGAGATCCTATTGCTGTGGTCGCCGTGTATTGATATCCCATGGCCGTCCTGCGACTAGGCTCTCGACCGGCTATGGTGCGTGCCGGGGATGGAGCAATGAGCAGCGCGATCCTTGCCCGCTCTGCCTTCCATGTCCATATCCTGCCGCCATAGCGCATCCGCCCGTCAGTTCCGCCGGCTTGCAGGGCGCCGTCCGAGGGTGGCGCAATTGACGGTGCTACATCCCGCTGCGATAGTACCTGCAGGCCGAGCTACCGCTGCGGCCTCAGCGCGATATATCCAAGTAGATGACGACATCTCGGGTTCACAGTTCCATTGGGATTTGCCAGAGGCTGGCTAATTCTCGCGTCGTTCGCGTCATCGTGGTCGTCGCTGTCTTAACACTTTTGGGTTTGCGCCTCTTTGACGCGGCATCCCATCAACTCGCGCACTTACGCGTTCCGATATCCGAGCAGCCTCAGAGCGTTGAACACCACTAAAAGCGTCGACCCCTCGTGCATCGCGACGGCTGGGCCGATGCCCAAGCCGAGAATTGTCGCTGGCACGAGCAATGCGACGACACCCAGGCTCACGAACACATTTTGCCGGATAATCGAGCGCGTGCGGCGACTGAGGCCTACCGCAAACGGCAGGTGGCTGAGATTGTCCGCCATCAGGGCGACATCAGCCGTTTCAAGGGCAACATCAGATCCTGCGGCGCCCATTGCGATCCCAACCGTCGCATTTGCCATCGCAGGCGCATCATTAACGCCGTCGCCCACCATCGCTACCTTGGCCTCGGCGCGCAGTTTTTTGATCGCGTCGACTTTATCTTCGGGCATTAGGTCACCCCAAGCTTCCTCTATCCCGACCTCCGCGGCGATCGCATCAGCTACCTTCTGATTGTCGCCCGAGATCATGATCATCCGCTCGATGCCAAGTTTGCGCAGTATCGCAATTGTTTCCTTGGCCGCAGCGCGAGGAGTGTCCATGAGGCCGATGGCCCCAAGGTCACGGTCACCCTGCCGCACGATCATCGTCGTCCTGCCCCCCTCTCGGAGTGCCGTAATTGCGTCTCTCATTTCGGTTGATAGAGCAGCGATGCCGTCCACACCGAACATTTCGGCTTTGCCGATAACGATCTTCTCACCCCCGACGCGCGCGGTGACGCCGCGGCCAGTCAAGCTATTCAGTTCAGTCGCTACGGGTATTGTCAGCCCGGCAAGACGTTCTCGACCGTCCCGCGCGATCGCTCGAGCGAGGGGATGATCACTCAAATCCTCGACGGCTACGGCGATGGCGAGCAGCTGGCTCTGATCAATACCAGCAGCTGGAATAATATCGGTTATTCGCGGCTTCCCTTCCGTTAGCGTGCCAGTTTTGTCGAATGCGATGGCCCGTAGCGATCCTAGGTTTTCAAGCGGCCCTCCACCTTTGACGAGCACGCCGCCGCGGGCGGCTCGAGCCACACCAGAGAGCACGGCGCTCGGCGTCGCGATTGCGAGGGCGCACGGACTTGCTGCAACCAAGACGGCCATCGCACGGTAGAAGCTGTCGCGGAATGGTTCATCGACGACAACCCAAGCGAACAGGAGAACGAAGGCCAGGGCTAGCACCGCCGGAACGAAGATTCGCTCGAAGCGCTCGGTAAATCGTTGGGTAGGAGACTTCTGGGTTTCCGCCTCGCTTACAAGTTTAACGACCTTGGCTAGTGCAGTGTCTGTCGAGCGACGCGTCACCTCAATTTCTATGGCGCCGGATCCATTGATCGTGCCTGCGAACGTACGATGAGCCGCTTCGACCTGGTCAGGATTCCTCCGTGCAACTTCGGGGTTTGGCACTTCGCGTTTATCTACCGGAATGCTCTCTCCGGTGACGGGGGCTTGGTTTATTGCACTGGTGCCTTTAACGACAAACCCATCTGCTGGCAGCCGTTCATTGGGCTTTACGATTACGACGTCGCCTATTTCCAGTTCCTCTACGGGTATCTCCTGCAGGCCACTATCCCGGCGCACCCAGGCAGTCTGAGGGGCGAGTTCTGCTAGCGCTTCGATAGCACGCTTAGCGCGGCCCATCGCGTAGTGCTCGAGCGCATGTCCTAGACTGAAGAGAAACAGTAGCAACGCGCCTTCAGCCCAAGCCCCCAGAGCCACCGCGCCTGCGGCCGCGACCAGCATCAGCGTATCGATCTCGAAGCGTTTGAGGCGTAGATTGTCGATGGCTTCGCGGCTTGTGAAGAAGCCCCCCAAAAAATAGGCGGCTATGTAGAACGCGAGCGGTAGCCAACCGGGAACGGTTTCTAGCAGGCGTTCGATGCCGTAACCCACGCCAAGCGTAACGCCGCACAAGATCGCGAAAATAAGCTCAGTGTTTGCTCCAAAAATCCCGCCATGACCATGGCTGTGGCCGGCGGCCTCGTTCTCATGATCATTTCCGGCCGAGTCCGAAGAGTGATCATGCCCAGCATGATCTTCGTGCCGCGCAGGTGGGCCGGTGCCCTCTTGGATATCCGCCCCCATCTTGCCAAGCGCATCTGTGATCCGCGCTTCCGAGATAGCGGCGCGATCGAACTCGATACGCAAAGCTCCGCTCAGATTCAGCTCCGTTTCGAGCACGCCCGGCAATGCATGCAGACGATCTTCGACAGTTCTCGCTCGGCGCTGATTTGAAATTCCAACAACACGCCAGGAAACGTGGCCGTATCGCGCTGTGATAGCAGCACCCGCGGCGGCAACAATTTCTCTTATCCGGCCGAGGGATACGATAGTGGGATCGTAATGAACACATAGCTTTGCGGCTTGGTCGTCCATGGCCGAAACGATGTGCACATCCTCTATCCCGCAGCGGCCCTCTAGCATCCCTGTGAGGCGCTCTACGCAGGCGTCGCTGTCGTCATTAACTTCCGGCAACAGGACAGGGATATCTAACCGGATTTTGTCAGTCACTGCGGCGCTCCTATTATTCAAGGATTCCGAGATAAGATTTGAATAGCGGTAGGGGAGATCACCTACCGCGTCTGTGCTTATGTTTGGTTGAGTGATGTTGCTGCCGTCTCTCGCGTCTATTTCCCGTGGGAGGCACATTTCCTCCAGCGAGGTGCCGCTGAAGTGATGCGTCAGCATCGACGAGAACCGTAAGCATTCGCCGGCGCAACAACCGACAACATAGATTTGCCATGACGCCGAAGAAGCGTATCCGATGGTGGAGTTGTGTGCCCGCCTTGTCCACGGTGAGCGTATAGACGTCCTCAAATAGAAGAATGCGACCCATGCCGGCCGTCCACGCAAACTCGTTGGGCTGCAAAAAGCGAGTGACCTCTGCTCCGTTCGCAAACGTCTTTTTTATTTGCCCTACTTGAATAATGACATCGATCGTCGCGCCAAGGGCGGGCTGTCCCGACAGTTGTACAAGTGGTCTCCAGTTCCCGTAGTCGCTGAAATCGGTCAGGACAGACCAGATCCTTGCCGGTGACGCAGTGAGTTTGGTGACATTCTCGATCTCGCACATTTCGCTGTTCCGAAGATTTGATGTGTGTTGACCAGGCGTACTGCATGAAGTGGCAAGGACTGGTTCGGGAGTTTCGTGCCGGGACGGGCACTTAAAGGTCCTAGCGCTATGGACGTTTCTCGCCTGAGTGCACCAGTGCGATCGAGTGCCGCGATATCGGCACCCGATCGCTTGGAGGGAGCAAGCAGAGGGGTACGCCATCGAGGGCCGCCCAGGACACGATGCTGCCCTGAAGAGTTGGGTCCTGCAGTGCTCCCAGCTCGCGCACGGGCTATGCCTCAGCGACTTCCGGCGGCTTCCTTCGGTGCGCCATTCGATACAGTGCTGGCAGAACGAACAACGACAGGAGCGTTGCGGAGATGATGCCTCCGATGACCACGGTTGCGAGTGGACGTTGAACCTCGGCGCCGGTCCCCGTGTTAAGAGCCATGGGCAAGAACCCGAGCGATGCCACTAGGCCAATCATAAGGATCGGGCGGAGGCGAGTGAGCGCGCCGGTCATAATGGCGTCCTCGACGGGCATTCCGTCTCTTACGAGGTCCCTGATGTAGGAAACCATCACAACACCGGTTAGGACGGAAACACCGCAAAGTGTAATAAATCCTACGCCTGCGGTGATTGAGAGTGGAATCCCACGTAGCAACAGCGCAATGACACCACCAGTGAGAGCTAGAGGAACGCCGGAGAAGACGAGCAACGCATCTTTAATTGAGCCAAATGTAAGTACCAGCAGCCCAAAAATCATTATAAGGGCGAGAGGTACCAACAGGCTTAGGCGTTCAGATGCGGAAGCCAGCTGTTCGAACGTGCCGCCGTAACTAATGTAGTACCCGGGAGGCAGTTTTACCTGTTTGTCGACAACCGCGCTCGTTTCCTTGACGAAGCTGGCAAGATCGCGACCTCGGACGTTTGCCATCACGACGATGAAGCGCTTGCCATTTTCCCGAGATACTTGGTTTGGGCCTTGGGAGTATTTGATGTCCGCTACCTCGGCCAAAGGAACGTAACCACCCCCTGGTTTGGCAAGAGGTAATCGTTCAAGCGCCTCAGGGTTGATGCGCAACGTTTCAGGTAGACGCACCTCGAGCGGATAGCGCGCGTCGCCCTCGTAGATGAGACCGGTTTCCTTTCCCCCTAGCGCTGCGGAAACGACGTCCTGAAGGTTTGCTACCGTCAGGCCGTGGCGAGCCAGGGATATGCGGCGCGGCTCGACGGTCAGGAGAGGCAAACCATCGGCCTGTTCCGTTTTCACGTCCTCAGCGCCCTTGATTTGCGCCAGAACGGCTTGAGTCTGCGCGGCCAGGCGGACCAGCTCGCCGAGATCGTCGCCATATATCTTGACGGCAACGTCACTCCGAACGCCCGAAATCAACTCGTTAAAACGGAGCTGGATGGGCTGACTGAAGCCCAGAATTGTTCCTGGAACGCTCTTTGCGGCCTCCTCAATCTCCGAGATCAACTGAGCCTTGGGTTTCTTGGGGTCTGGCCACTGATCATGCGGCTTCAGCATCACATACGTGTCGGAGCGACCGGGTGGCATAAGGTCGGTAGCGACTTCTGCCGTACCATTTCGGGCGAAGACGGTCTTAACTTCAGGAACGGATAGCAGGACCTGATTGAGATGCAGCTGCATATCAACAGCCTGTTCGATGCCGGTTGTCACGGGACGAATGGTCTCAATCGCGAGATCGCCTTCATCGAGGTTTGGGATAAATTCCGCTCCCATGCGGGATGCGACGAAGCCCGTGATAATGACCAGCACAAGAGCGCCCGCAACGACGGGAATGCGGAACTTGAGAACCGAGCGTAATGCCGGCTCGTAAAGTTTTTTGGAATTCGCGACGAGCCAGTTGTCCTTCTCTGCGATGTGCCCGCTAAGGAGAAGGGCACAAGCCGCGGGTACGAATGTGATCGAAAAGATGAAGGCGCCGACAAGCGCGGCGATGACGGCGAACGCCATTGGATGGAACATTTTGCCCTCTACGCCAGAGAGCGCAAAAATTGGCAGATTCACAAGGATGATGACGATAACGCTGACCAAGCTTGGTTTGAACACCTCGCGGGTTGCATTAAAGACAACTTCGAAACGCTCTCCGCGTTCAAGGAGACGCCCTCGATGGTGCTGAGCCTCGGCAAGTCTAAGAATGCAGTTTTCCACTATGATCAGAGCGCCATCGACGATCAGTCCGAAGTCGAGAGCGCCCAAACTCATCAGATTGCCGCTGATTCCTCCTTGGACCATGCCCGTGAAGGTGGCTAGCAGTGATAATGGAATTACCATTGCGGATAGGAGCGCGGCGCGAAGGTTTCCGAGAAAGAGGAAGAGCACTACGATGACCAAGATGGCGCCCTCGATGAGGTTTTTTTGGACCGTTGCGATCGTCTTGTTCACCAGCACCGTTCTGTCATAAACCGGGGTGGCGGTCACACCAGGGGGCAGACGCTTGTTGATCTCCGCTAATCGTTCTGCAACCCGCTCGCTGACGATCCGGCTGTTTTCGCCGATTAGCATCATGGCGGTGCCGATTACGGTCTCATGGTCGTCTTGCGTCGCAGCGCCGGTACGAAGCTCATGACCAACCGCCACTTCCGCGACATCACCGATAGTGATCGGCGCATTGTCACGGGTAGTGATGACAGTGCGTTTAATGGCATCGATGTCCGCAAGCTGCCCCGGCACACGAACCAAAAATTGCTCACCGTTTCGCTCGATGTAGCCGGCGCCAACATTAAGGTTGTTCGCTTCGAGCGCCTCGACCAAATCGGCGAGGGTGACGCGGAAGGCCAACAGTCGCGCGGGACTCGGAGCTACTTGAAACTGTTTGGCGTACCCCCCGATCGAATTGACTTCAGAGACACCGGGAACTTGCCGAAGCTGGGGTCTAATGACCCAGTCTTGAATCGCTCGTAAATCCGTTGGCGTGTATGCCGAACCGTCAGGTTTGCGGGCCTTTTTTTCGGCATTGACCGTGTAAAGGTAGATCTCCCCGAGGCCTGTCGAGATGGGGCCGAGTTCGGGAGCTACGCCCGACGGAAGCTGGTCCTTTACCTCTTGAAGCCTTTCGTTAACGAGCTGCCGAACCCAGTAGATGTCGGTGCCGTCATGGAAAATGATCGTCACCTGAGAGAGGCCGTACGCCGACGTTGATCGCGTTTGCTCTAATTTTGGCAAACCCGCCATCGCGGTTTCGATCAAAAACGTAACGCGTTGTTCTACCTCCAGTGGCGAATATCCAGGTGCCTGTGTGTTGATCTGAACCTGAACATTGGTGATGTCAGGCACAGCATCAATTGGAAGCTGTCGATACTGGTAGATGCCAAAGACGATGAACGCGGCGACCGCCGCCATAACGATCCATCGACTACTTATGGAAAGCGCAATGATTCTGTTGATCATGCGCCGTCTCCATCACCAGGTGCCATCGGAGACGAAGTCGGCTCAGCGGTTCGGATTCGAATGACCTCGGATACTTCTAAGATCGTCACGATGCCATCGCCCTTGTTGCCGGTATGGGCGGTTCGAGCGATCGTCATCGCGATGTCGTGCGCTTCATGATCTTCACAATCCACAACGAGGACCAAGCGAGGGTGGAGCAGGAGGCCTGCGTCCCGGCTGTAAATGAAGCTTCCACCGGTGCCACGACCGTGACCTTGCCCCTGAGCGTTAAGAACGGTAAAGCCTGGGAAATGGGGGAGTGCATGTAGCGCCGTGACGACCTTGCTGAGGCGGTGCGGTTGAACAAATGCTTCGATGCGCTTCATCTCATTCCTCCTCTGGCTCGCCTTTGGTCAGATCGGCCTTCAGCAGGTAGCTGTGGGCGGCGACATAGCGCTCACCGGCGCGTAGGCCACTGCGAATTTCGACTGCGTTCGGAGCGCGTCGCCCAATCTCTATTGAACGGGCTTCAAAGCCCTTTGGCGTTTGGACAAACACAACGGTTTTGCCTTCGAGGGTTTGAAGGGAAGCCGGATCCACTGCGACGGGAACATGGGCCTGATCTACGACCGCTTCTCCCGTGACAAACTGGCCGGGGACCCATTGGCCGGTTTTGTTCTCGACCTGCGTCCGCGCAACAATGCTTTGGTTTCCTGCTTCACCGACTGGCGCCATATAGTTGATGGTGGCCTGGATCGAGGTTGCGCCATCATTAGCGATCACGGTGATAGGCGTGCCGACGCGTACGCGGCCAAGGTCGCGGGCGAACACAGCAAACTCAATCCAAACACTGGAAAGATCTGTAAGTCGCATCAGCACCTGCTCGGTATCGACGGTCTCGCCTATGTTTGCTGTTCGCTCAATAACCACGCCGCTGATCGGTGCGGAAATGGTGTAGGTCTGAAGGCTCTCGCTGGATTCGATGCTGACGAGCGCGGCTCCTTTGCTGACAGTGTCTCCCACGCGCTTCGAGATTGAGCGAATAGTCCCAGCGTAACGAGCCTTGATATTCCCTTCGCGCTCAGCGTTTGACTGTACGGTACCGTAGAGAGTGATGGTTTGCTGAACATTGGCCGGCCCTGCCTGGGCGACGGTAATGCCGGCTGCGCGTGCGGCTTTCGCGTCAAGAGCGACGACATTTGGCGCAATCGCTTCTGTCGGGGCTTCCGGCTTTGCCTCCTCAGCGTCTTCATTTGAACAGCCCGCAGCAGCCAAAAGCGTGGAAAGAGCTGCTACCTGTAAGAGCTGCTTAGCAATCGGTGATCGCCTCGAATAGGTCGTGTCCATGGGTGTATATGTCCCTGTAGGATGACAGCGTGGACGGAGGTTTCGATTGGGGGAATCGGTTGTCATTGGCCCTCTCCCTCTAGGATAGCGAGACTTCCAATTTGACCGGTAAGGCGATCTATTGCGGCGCTGGCATGGTGATATCTCGACAACGCGGCGGTCTCGCGAGCTCGAAGGTCAACGAGGGATTTTTCGGCGTCGGCCACTTCGAGGTAGCTGAAAGCCCCGCGGTTATAGCCGTCGCGAAAGCTCTCGACGGCTTCCTGCGCTCGTGGGAGGAGATCGTTGCGAATTGCTGTGGCTTCGGCCTTCGCGCTGTTGAAAGCCGCGAGCTGGACTTGCAATTCTCCGTTATACTGGCGCTTGGCTTCTGCTAGAGTCCATTCGGCCTGTTGACGCTGGGCCATTGCGCGATTGATATTGCCGCGATTGGTATCGAACAGCGCGATTGGGATCGAAACGGAAACTAATCCCGCAAAGTCATTTCCATTTTCAAAACGCCGCACGCCGACGCCGACAACGGGGTCTTGTTTAGCTCTAGTCTTTTCGACGGCGTAGGAGCGCTCCGCTCGCGTAACCTGAGCGTCGAGAGCAGCTAGGTCCGGCGGTGTTGCCGCCTTTGTGGCCAGTTGTCCCCATGAGGGATAGGAGACCGAAAGCTGGGAGAACTCGGCCGCATCAACGGTGAAGTGGCCGTCCTTGCCGCCCCAGAGCGCGGCCAAGGCAATCTTTGCGCTTGTAAACGCGCGGAGCGCCTGATCGACCTCGGTCCGCGCTTCCGCGATCTGATTTTCTGCGCGTAACCCAGCTGCAAGCGGATCACGGGCAGCATTTACGCGACGTCTAACAATGCCACCAATGTTCTCGGCCAGCGCCAAGCGTTCTATCGCGTTATCGAGTTCTGAGTTTGTTTGGAGTACGCCTATCCATGCCTGACGGACTGAATAAATGAGATCGAGTTTCGACTTTTCTCGATCGAGGAGAGCTACGTCGCGGTCCGCCTGCGCGAGTGCGACGCGGGCAGAGCGTTTACCGCCACGTTCAAGCTGCTGACTATAAGTTAGGGTGTATTCGGTCGATCCAAAATCACTGTACGGACCGCTGCCCGTGAAGTTTTCGATCTCCACTCCGACCTGGGGATTCGGACGAACGCCGGCTTGGTCGACCGCTGCGGCTGCAGCTCCAATGCCAGCATCGCCGGCTCGCAATAGCGGCGCCCCCTCGAGAGTCCGGGAGACTGCATCATCAAACGTCAGCCTTAAATGCGGGCCTTCAGTGTGAGCGGGCTCGCCTGCAGTCTGTGTTGATGCGTCATATGGGGCAGATGGTGGTGTTAGCGATTGGGCGTAGGCGCGCGGGAAGGCGCCCAAACAGGCGGAGGCCAGCGCCACCGCGAGAATTCTTTTCATGATGATCTGATCTCATAGCGAAACAGGGCTCAAAGCGCCTAATAGGCGCAGCAAGTTTCCGAGATCAGGCTAGAGGTGGAGGAACCGGTGGGCGGAGGTTCCGGCCGATGTCTATGCTCGTGCTGGGCGCAACATAGAGGGTCCTAATCGCATACTCGATATGGGCAACTGTGGCCATCCGCTCCACATGGGCACTCATGTGGGTGACGCAATGCATCGCGGCGTGCCAAGCGTCACGAGCGGTGCCGGTAGTTTTGGAACAGCCACTGTTTAGGACTTCGGTTACGGCCGTTCGAGTCGGGCTGACACTGTCGATGACATTGCCGTGCGCCAGTGCGTCAAGGACGGGCGATAGCAGCAGAGTCAATAGGACGATCAGGACAGTTGGGCGAGTCATGCTCACCGTGTATACGATCTGGGCGCTTACAAGGCAAGTCCGCATGCCGGCTATCGGACAATCCAGCGTGCCGTTCGGTAACGGTGATTGCCCATTGATATGCATTCCGGAGACTCGGCCGGCGTAACGCGGAGCTGACTTTTCGAGACCCAACACGGCCACGCTGCCGGAGCCCAGGCGCTGCCTGGCGATGGACCCATTGGTTTAAACGCCGACGGTTATCTCTTGCGAGTAGCTTCCAGGCTGTATAAGTCTAATCGTGATGTTTCGCGTAATCGCATTCTTGGTCGCTCTGGCTCTGCTGGCCGTTCGCTTCGCGGATGGAATAGCTCATGAACAGCTAGATGCACAAGCTCAGGCGGCCACCGCTGTGGTGGTTTTGCTGCAGGATATTGACGCGCGGCAGACGTCGAGCTCGGACATTTTCCATGCTCGGGCTCATTGTGCCAGCCAGATGGCGGATCATTTGCTGCGCGTCCAGCCGGTCATGCCTGTGGACTTTGCGCGTTTGTCGGAAAAGCTACCGCTTCCAACTGTGCTTGCACAACAGGGCCGCGACCCCGGTCCGCCGATCCGCCCCCCGCTAGCTTGATCTCCGACTGATAGTTTGCGTGCCGCTCACTGCGGCGCGCTGCCCTTTCATGGCAAGAGATCATCGATTATGCGTATTCCCGTTCTGGCGGCCCTGGCCGCCATGAGTTGGGCGATCAGCCCACCCGTATTCTCACAACCCGCCCCAGTGCTGACACTGGAAGAGGCGGTAGCGCGGAGCCTCACTATATCGCCACTGCTGAAGGGGCGGGTCGCCTCCATCGATGCGTCCGGCGCGAGCGTGGACCAGGCAGGCGTAAGGCCAAATCCCATCGTGGATTTGGAGGTGGAAAACTTCACCGGCAGCGGCCCCTATTCAGATTTCGGTTCGACCGAAACCGCGGTGACCTACCGGCAACCGCTGGAACGCGGCAGCAAACGGCGGGCGCGGGTAGCGCTGGCGGAGGCCGACCGAAGCATCGCCCGGCTGGAGCGGACGCGTTCCGCGGCGGAAGTGGCGTTCGAAACCCAGAGAGCCTGGGACGCTGTCCTGGAGGCTGAGGCGCTGAAAGAAAACGCGGCGGAGCGGCTGCGGCTAGCCGAGGATATGGCCGGGATCGTCCAGCGGCGGGTAAAGGCAGCGCGAGATCCGCTGGTAGCCGGGCTTAAGGCCGCCAACCAAGTGGCGGATGCCCTATCCGCGCTGGATCAGGCAGGCCTGCGGCTGCAGGCGGCGCGCATTGCGCTTGCGGCCCAATGGGGCGCGGATGCCGCTGAATTCCAGATCGATAGCGCCGATTTCGCCCGGATGGACGAAGGACCGGACGGCGCCAGTGCGCCGGATCTGGCGGTCAGTGAGGCCCGCATCGGGCGGGCTGCAAAGTCGTACGACATGGAGAAGACGAGGGCCAAGCAGGATCCGACCTTGGGCATCGGCGTGCGGCGGTTCGAGGATGGCGGAGATGTGGCGGGGATAATCACCTTCTCGATGCCGCTGGCGTTCTTCGATCGCAACCGCGGAAACATTAACCGGGCGATGGCCGAGCGGCGGGAAGCGGAGTGGCTCTTTGCCGAGGATCAGCGCAAATATGCGGCCGCGCTGCGATCCGCGCGGGCCGAGCAAGCGGCGGCACGCGCAGAAGCGGCCGCGATCCGGGATGATATCCTACCCCGCGCCAACGAGGCGGCCAAGAGCGCGCGCGACGGCTACGACCGCGGTGCTTTCGTCTACCTGGAGGTCGCGGATACCCAGCGCACGCTGGTCGATCTGCGTGCGCGGATGGTCGCGGCACTCAAGAGATTTCACGAAGCACAGGCGGTAATTGACCGGCTGACGGGGCGCTGGACAGAGTCCGCGACCGGACAGGAGTTCTGAGAAATGCGTTTCCGGATCAAAGAGATATTGTTGTGCGTCGCGGTTCTCACGCTTGCCGCGTGCGGTGCCAGCGAGGAAGGAAAAACCGCTGACACACATGGTGAGGGCGAAGAGCATGCCGAGAAAGAGGCGGCACGCGGCCCTCATGGCGGCCGACTGCTGAGCGACGGATCGTTCGGCCTCGAGGTGACGATCTACGAGGAGGGCGTTCCGCCGCAATACAGGCTTTACCCCTACGATGACGGCAAGCCCGTCTCGCCCAAGACGGTAGCGGCAAAGGTGGCGTTGACGCGGCTGGGCGGCAAGATCGATAATTTCTCATTCCGACCGGAGCAGGACTATCTGGTTGGCGACGGGGTCGTGGCCGAACCTCACTCCTTCGATGTCCGGGTGAGCGCGGATCACGCGGGCAAAGGCCATGCCTGGAGCTATGAGTCTTATGAGGGGCGCACGACCATCGCTGCCGCGGCGTCCGCCCAGGCCGGTATAAAGTCCGAGAAAGCTGGGCCTGCGACCATTGCTACGACCGTGGAGGTAATGGGGAGGGTCGGTTTCGCGCCTGGGGCGGAAGCGACCGCCAAGGCAAGGTTTCCCGGAAAAATCCTCTCCATGTCGAGGAACGTCGGCGACATGGTGCGTGCCGGGGAAGTCCTGGCGCGCGTCGAAAGCAATGAGAGCCTCCAGTCCTATTCGGTTACGGCGCCGATCAGCGGCGTCATCGTCGAGCGCGGCGCCAGTCCCGGTGATATCGCCGGTGAGGAGCCCATGTACCGGCTGGGTGATCCGGGAAGGCTTGTGGCGGATTTCCACATCTTCGACCGGGACATGGGCAAGGTACGTCCCGGCCAAACGGTCACTGTCGCCGCCATGAACGGTGGCGAAACTATTTCCTCCCGGCTTGCGACTTTCCTGCCCGTCAAAGAAATTTCCAGCCAGACGATCGTGGCACGGGCGCCGTTGAGCGCTCCCAACGGGGGATGGTTTCCGGGGATGACCGTACGTGGTCTCGTCGTGGTCGAGGAAGCGATCGTTCCGCTCGCCGTGCGCGCGCACGCGCTGCAACGCTTCAGGGATTTCGAAGTGGTCTTCGCCAAAGTGGGCGATACCTACGAGGTGCGCATGCTCGAAATCGGGCGGCGTACTGCGGAGTGGGTGGAGGTTCTGGAAGGGCTTCGCGTGGGCGAGGAGTACGTCACCGAAAACAGCTTCCTGATCAAGGCCGATATCGAGAAGTCAGGTGCGTCCCATGACCACTGAAAAACCGTCGATTTTTGAACGGATCATTCTGTTCTCGATCCATCATCGTTTCATTGTCCTGCTTGTCGTGCTCGCGCTGACCGGCATAGGCGCATGGAATTTCACCCGGCTGCCAATCGACGCAGTGCCCGATATCACCAACGTTCAGGTGCAGATCAATACGGAGGCGCAGGGCTATTCGCCGTTGGAGGCGGAGCAGCGCATTACCTATCCAATCGAGACGGCCATCGCCGGGCTTCCTGGCCTGGACTACACCAGGTCGATCTCCCGGTACGGACTGTCGCAGGTAACGGTGGTGTTCCAGGACGGCACCGACATCTATTTCGCGCGGCAATTGATCAACGAGCGGATTCAGCAGGCAGCGGGCCAATTGCCCGATGGGGTCGAGCCCAGCCTGGGGCCGATCTCCACCGGACTTGGCGAAATCTACATGTATGTGGTCGAGCCCAAGCCGGGCGCGCGCAAGCCAGACGGCAGCCAATGGACTCCAATGGACCTGCGCACCGTGCAGGATTGGGTCGTGCGACCGCAGTTGCGCAATATTGCAGGCGTTACCGAGATCAACACCATCGGCGGCTTCAAAAAGGAATTTCACGTTACGCCTTATCCCCAGCGATTGGCCGCGTATGGAATTACGGCGCTCGACGTTGTCGAGGCGCTGGAGCGCAACAATGCCAATGCCGGCGCCGGCTACATCGAGCGGAGCGGCGAACAAGTGCTGATCCGGGTTCCAGGCCAAGCGGCGACGGGCGAGGACCTGGCCGGCATCGTGGTGACCCAGCGCGATGGCGTGCCGATCCGCGTGCGTGACATTGCGGATGTGGCACTGGGCAAGGAATTGCGGACGGGCGCGGCGACCGAGAACGGCGAGGAGGTCGTGCTCGGCACCGTGTTCATGCTGATCGGGCAGAACAGCCGCACCGTATCGCAAGCGGTGGCAGCAAAGATCGAGCAGGTCAACAAGAGCCTGCCGAGTGGCCTCGTTGCCAAGCCGGTCTATGACCGAACGACGCTGGTGGATCGCACCATCGCCACAGTGCAGAAAAATCTGCTCGAAGGCGCCGTGCTCGTTATCGCGGTACTGTTTCTGCTGCTGGGCAATGTCCGCGCGGCGTTGATTACGGCCGCCGTGATACCGCTTTCGATGCTGTTGGCTGTGAGCGGCATGGTCGCGAGAGGCGTATCGGGTAATCTGATGAGCCTTGGTGCGCTCGATTTCGGCCTGATCGTCGATGGGGCGGTGATCATCATCGAAAATTGCCTGCGACGATTCGGCGAGGCGCAGCATCGGTTGGGCAGGCTGCTGACACCGCATGAGCGACACGTTCTCGCTGCCAAGGCGACGAGCGAGGTCGCGAAGCCAAGCATTGTCGGCGTCATTATCATTACGGTCGTTTACGTTCCGATCTTCGCGCTGACCGGCGTGGAAGGAAAAATGTTCCACCCGATGGCGTTCACAGTCGTCGCAGCCCTGCTTGCGGCGTTGATGCTTTCGATCACCTTCGTGCCGGCGGCCGTCGCCATGTTCATCGGCGGCAAGGTCGAGGAGAAGGAAAACAGGGTGATGCGGGCTGCCGGTAAAGGCTACCGGCCACTGCTGGACTTCGCCCTGGCAAACCGCAAGGCGATGGCGGCGGGCGCCGTCGTTCTGGTCATACTGAGCGGCCTGCTCGCATCACGCATGGGTGCGGAGTTTATTCCCAGCCTCGATGAGGGCGACATCGCGCTGCATGCGCTACGCATTCCGGGCACGAGCCTAACGCAATCGGTGGGAATGCAGTCAGCAGTGGAGAAGCGGCTGAAGCAGTTCCCCGAGGTCGAGATGACCTTCGCCAAGCTGGGCACCGCCGAAGTGGCGACCGATCCCATGCCGCCTAGCGTCGCTGACACGTTCGTGATCCTGAAGGATCGCAAGGACTGGCCGGAACCGAACAAACCCAAGCCGCAACTGGTGGCCGAGATGGAGGAGGCGGTGAAGGCCATTCCCGGGAACAATTACGAGTTCACTCAACCCATTCAAATGCGGTTCAACGAGCTGATCGCCGGCGTGCGCTCGGATTTGGCGATCAAAGTCTATGGCGATGACCTTGACCAGCTTCTCGAAACCGCCGAGGCCGTCGAGGCCGTCGTCAACACCATTCCCGGCGCCCGCGATGTGAAGACCGAACAGGTCACTGGGCTTCCTCTATTGTCGGTAAAGCCAGACCGGGAGGCTTTGTCGCGATATGGCTTGAATGTGGCGGACGTACAGGACGTGGTCGCTACCGCGTTGGGCGGGCGGGTTACGGGCCAGATCTTCGAGGGAGACCGTCGCTTCGACATCATCGTGCGCATGCCTGAAAGCCTGCGCGGCGATCTCGAGGCGATCAAACAAATGCCGGTGCCGCTGCCGAAGAATGGTCTGGATGACGGGAAACCGACATTCGTGCCTCTCTCGGAAGTGGCGTCTCTCGATATGGCCGTCGGACCCAACCAGATCAGCCGGGAAAATGGCAAGCGGCGGGTGGTCGTGACCGCGAATGTGCGGGAACGCGATCTTGGTTCGTTCGTCACAGAGGTGCGGCAACAGGTTTCGTCGAAGGTCACGCCGCCAGCAGGGTACTGGATCGAGTACGGCGGCACGTTCGAGCAATTGATCTCGGCGGCGCAACGCCTCCAGATCGTCGTGCCGCTTTCGCTCATGCTGATCTTCGGGCTGTTGTTCACCCTGTTCGGGTCGGGCAAGGATGCCGCCATCGTCTTCTCAGGGGTACCTTTGGCGCTTACCGGCGGCGTGGCGGCGCTGTGGTTGCGGGATATTCCGTTGTCCATCTCGGCGGGAGTGGGATTCATCGCCCTTTCCGGTGTTGCGGTGCTGAACGGCGTGGTGATGGTTTCTTTCATCAGATCCCTTCGACAGGAAGGTGCGTCACTCGACACGGCGATCCGCGAGGGTGCGTTGACACGCTTGCGTCCGGTGCTGATGACCGCGCTGGTCGCCAGCCTAGGGTTCATACCGATGGCCCTCAACGTCGGCGCGGGTAGTGAGGTGCAACGTCCGCTTGCGACGGTAGTCATCGGCGGCATCATTTCATCGACCATCCTAACATTGCTTGTGCTGCCAGCGCTCTACAGGTTGCTGCACAAGGAAGTCGAGGAGGATGAGGAGGATCTGTCATCGCCCTATCCCGAGCGGCCAGGGACGATGAATACAGACAATCAGGATGGAGCCCCTTCTCGCATCTAGTCGTTATGATCTACAGGCTGGTTGGGACGGTCGTTCCAAACCAGTCATCTCACGGATTTAAGTGTGGGTTTGCCGTGGCCGGGAGTTTAGGCCAACTCCCGGCCGCAGCAGGCCTTCCGTTCGACCGCTGTCCTATCAGGGTTGTTTCCCATACGCCGTGCGGGCAGTCCGCGGAGGGAGGATCGTCGTGCTTGATATTCTTGCTAATCGGACCTATCGACATCTATTCTTGGCCCAGGTTGTCGCGTTGGTCGGCACGGGCCTGGCGACAGTGGCGCTGGGTCTTCTTGCTTACGAACTTGCCGGCGCCGACGCCGGCGCGGTGCTTGGAACAGCACTCGCCATCAAAATGATTGCCTATGTCGGGGTGGCGCCGATCGCCGCAGCCTTCGCCGAGCGACTTCCGCGACGGGCGATGCTGGTTTCGCTCGACGTGATACGGGCGATGACTGCGTTGGCCCTGCCTTTCGTGACGCAGGTATGGGAGGTCTATGCCCTGATCTTCCTGCTGCAGTCTGCTTCAGCCGCTTTCACCCCGACTTTCCAGGCGACCATTCCCGACATCCTTACGGATGAAAAGGCATACACGCGGGCGCTTTCCCTCTCCCGCCTTGCCTATGACCTCGAGAGTGTCGTCAGCCCCATGCTTGCGGCGCTGCTCCTGACCGTCGTCAGTTTCAACAGCCTGTTCGCAGGTACGGTTGTGGGATTCGTTGCATCGGCCGCGCTCGTGGTTTCGGTGGTCCTTCCAACACCCAGGGTGACAGAGCGCCGCAGCATCTACGAACGCACTACGCGCGGCATGCGCATCTATCTTGCCACGCCGCGTCTGCGCGGTTTGCTGGCGATCAATCTGACGGTGGCGGCCGCGAGCGCGATGGTGATCGTCAACACGGTTGTGCTGGTACAGGCGGAGTTCAGCTTGTCTCAGCGCGCGACGGCATTCGCGCTGACGGCGTTTGGGGGCGGCTCGATGATCGCGGCACTGATCTTGCCGCGCCTGCTCGATAAAATTCCGGATAGAACCGCCATGCTGGCCGGTGCCGCGATGTTGGTCGGCGGCCTCTTTTTGGGCAGCTTTATCGACAGTTTTGGTACGCTTCTTCCACTCTGGTTCGCGCTCGGTCTTGGTTACTCGCTGGCACAAACGCCCTCCGGCCGCCTGCTGCGGCGATCTTCGCAACCGCAAGACCGTCCTGCCCTATTCGCGGCACAGTTCGCGCTTTCGCACGCTTGCTGGCTGATCACCTACCCGGTCGCAGGATGGATCGGCGCCAAGGTCGGCTTGCCGTTCACCTTTGTCATGCTCGGGTTGATTGGCATCGCCGCATTGATTGCAGCAGCGTGGCTGTGGCCCGCTCATGATCCCGATGTGATCGAGCACGTTCATGACGAGCTTGACGATGGCGACCCTCACCTTGCGGATGTAGAGCAAGGAAGTGGTCGACGACACGCCCATTCCTATGTCATCGACAGTCACCACCCGGAATGGCCTAGCTAGTGCAGTTTGTCAGTCTACACGCGCTTCGCGGTATGGATTGCCCGACTGCCGTAGCATTAATCGCTCAACTTATGGCACACGACGGATTGGGCCTTAGCAAAATCGTGCGGTGCGACCATCGCAGCTGTGGTAGTCCCCGCGTTTATTTTTTTGGCGAGCGCTCTCGAACCGGGTGGCTTCGCCGGAATTGGGCCGATAAGGTTTGGCGCAGATGTGGGAGCCTACTGGCGTTCTTCTTGGGACCGCACGAACAACACCACATGCTGCCTCCTTAGACAAACCTACGGCGCTTTTTTTGCCTACGTTAGAAGTCCAGCGTCGCAGCCGCTTTCGAGAAGAGATAGGATTGGTGGCTTGGGCTTATGAATTCTTCACGGCGCCCCTGCGGTATGCGAATAAACAAATCGTCGGCTGCTTTGGAGGCGATTTTCAGCTGAAACTTGATCGGCCGTACAGTTCTGGTTCCATGCGTCAACTTCCTTCCATTCGTTCATTCCAACAGACCGTAATCCGTCACGCGATGTGCCTCGCAGTGGCGGCAGGCGCATTTTCTCTCACGACAGCCTGTGCAGGCCCCAACATTGTCCGCCTGCCGTCAATCGATACCATCTCCATACCGACGGAGCCTCAGCCCGGTCTGCCCATTGACATTGCCAAGCCGCTTTCCGCCGAACAGGTTGCCACGATTGCAGTGGTGATGAACCCAGATCTGCGGGCACTTCGGCAGCGGGACCGGGTGGCCGACGCGCAGGTATTCGAGGCCGGGCTGCTTCCCGATCCATCGTTCACAATTGCAGCCGATTTCGTGCTTGGCGGGCCGGTGACTGCGTTTGCTACCGCTTTAGCGGGTGCTCTTGCCGTGGACCTGCAGGCGCTCAGAACCCGGCGAGTTACAGTTGCAGGCGCACAGGCCCAGGCGCAGCAGGTTCGCCTTGACACCGCATGGGCAGAGTGGCAGCTGGCCGGCCAAGCGCGACTACTGGCCGCGCGGACACAGTCGCTCGATCGGCAGTTGGTCCTTGCCGCAGCGATCCAAGCGTTGGCCGCCGACATACTCGAACGAACGCAGCGAGCATCCGCGCGTGCTGACATAGGTGCCGACAGGTTGCAAGCAGCGCGACTTACGGACTTCGATGCGTCTGATCAGTTGCGCTCCATCGACCTGGCACTGGCGCAAGCGCGATTTGATCTGGCGCGCACACTTGGTCTCCCACCGGGGACCAGAGTGTTGCTGGCGGACGCCGCGATGGCATCTCCGGTTTTGCGCTGCGCAAACCTGTCATTGCTGGCCCGCAAACGCCTGGATCTGAAGGCGTTGGAGGCCGGCTATGTGGCCCAGAGCGCAGTCACAAGATTTGCGATCCTGTCGCGCTTTCCGGCGCCGGGATTGACCATGAATACTTCGCGAAATGAAAGCGGCAACCGATTTCTTGGCCCCTCGATCGCGCTGACCCTTCCACTCTTCAATCGCCAGCGCGGTACAATCGCGGTTGCCGAGGCAACTGCGGATGCACTGCGCACTGAATATGCCGCCCGGCTGTTTGCAGCAGAGGCCGATATTGCGGCCCTCTGCGCCACCAGCGAACTGGCACGAGCCCAGCAGACGCGCCTCGCAGCCGACGTCACGCGCACCGCACCCTTCGCCACTGCCTCGCGCCGCGCAGCCAACCGCGGGGATCTGCCGCGAATTGCAGCCGATAATGACGAGCTTGTGGTGTTGGGAAAGCAGCTCCAGCTCGAACAGCTGCAGCAAGGCCAGGTAGAGCGCCTAATCGGACTTGAGCAGGCGACCGGTCGGGCACAAGCGCAGTGGACGGAGAACTTGGAATGAGCAGGGTGTCGCGCATGTCAGGTCCGATGGCAGCAACAGGCATATGGCTCCTTCTGATAGGTTGCTCAAACCCAGCCGACACCACGGCGCCGGCCGAACCCGTGGCATTGGTCAAACTGGCAACGGTTGTCGTCAGGCCCGTTGCGGCACCCCGTCAGCTTTATGGAATAGCGGACCCCGGCGGGACGGGTCGAGCAGCTCTTGTGGCGACCGCCGACTCGATCGTTCGCTCGATTGCGGCGCCCCCCGGCTCGCGCGTGACGGAAGGTGATGTTGTTGTCCAGCTGGAGCCCAACCCAGCCTCCCGCCTGGAGCATGACCTCAACCAGATCGAGCTGGCCAACGCAAGGTCGGCGCTGGCCCGTGCAGAGCGGCTTCGCGCAGACGGCCTTGCGAGCGATGCGGAGGTCACGGCAGCCCGCAGCACGCTTGCCAATGCTGCGGCCGTCCAGGCGAAGGTGCAGGAGGGTGCGCATCAACTGGCTGTGCGCGCGCCATTTGCCGGCTTCGTGGAATCCGTGCTGGTGAACGTGGGCGAAGTGGTCCCGGCCGGCGCCGGCATTGCCACCGTGGTCGCGGCGACTGTATCCCGCGCGCGCTTCGGCATCGATCTGGAAGAGGCGCGCCTCGTGAAGGTCGGCAGCCTCATGACGGTCCGTCGTAGTTCGACCTCTGCCCCGGTTACCGCCCGTGTGGTGTCAGTTCAGCTTGCGGTCGATCCGGCAAGTCGTCTGGCAGCGGTCTTTGTCGCAATCGCGGGCGAGGGCAGCTTCTCGCCGGGCGAACCATTGGTGGGCCAAGTGTCGGTCGCGACTTCGGACAATTTGCCTGTCGTCCCCTATGCCGCGCTGCTGGACGATGCCGGCCAGCCCTATGTGTTCGTAGTAAAGGGTGGCAAGGCATCCCGCCGAAATGTCGTCGTTGCCGCGGCTTCGCCCGTTGATGCCTCCATCCGCAGCGGACTCGCGGCCGGGGAGCAGGTTGTGACCGCAGGAGGAACAGCGCTGGCCGATGGCATGGCGGTACGCACGCGATGACCGGAGACCTTAGACGCCACTGGACCTCGATCGCGCTGGCGGTCATCCTGCTTGCCATTGGCGGCGTATTCGCCGGCCTGCAGGTGCCCGTTGCGCTGTTTCCGCAGATCGCTTTCCCTCGCGTAACTGTCGCAATCGACGCAGGCGCTCGAGCACCAGACCAGATGGCATCCGCCATTACGCGACCAACGGAGATTGCGCTTCGCACGGTACCCGGCGTCGCGCGAATCCGATCGACAACAAGCCGGGGATCGGCCGAAATCTCGCTGTTCTTCCCTTGGGGGCGGGACATGGTAAGCGCCGATCTCGCAGTCCGCGCGGCTATGGCGGGCCTGATCGCAGACCTGCCAGCCGGCACCCGCTTCGAGGTGCGCCGTTCCGACCCCAGCATCTTCCCCGTAGTAGGTTTCGCACTCACATCCGCGACACTCGATCCGCCAACATTGCGGCAGCTGGCGGAAACCCGTCTTCGCCCGGCGCTGACGACCGTTCCGGGAGTCGCCGGTGTCGATATTCTGGGCAGCGCGCCGCGCGAGTTTTCGGTCAACATTCAGCCTGGGCAACTAAACGCACTGGGTCTGACCGTCGCGGACGTCGCTACTGCGCTTTCGGATGCAAACAGCGTCGTGGGCGTCGGGCGGGCGGAGGACCGTCACCGCCTGTATTTGGTGCTCGTCGACAACCAGATCACGACGCTTGCGGACCTTGCAGCAATACCGATCAAGGCTGGAGGAAACGGCGTCGGCGTGGTTCGACTGGAGCAGGTTGCCGAAATCGTGCCGGCGGTTGAGTCCAGCTACACCAAGGTTACCTCCAACGGGCGCGATGCCGTGCTGGTCAACATCCGGCAGGCGTTCGGAGGAGACACGGTTGCCATTGTGCGCGATGCCGAGACTAGGTTGAAGGCGACGGAACTGCCGCCAAGTGTGGATGTACAGGTTTTCTACGACCAGTCCGAACTGGTAACCGGAGCGGCAGCGGCCGTGCGGGACGCGATCCTCATCGGTGCGGTTCTTGCTGGATTGGTGCTGTTCGTGTTTCTCCGGTCGTGGCGGCTGATGCTGCTGACCGGGCTCGTGCTTCCGGTTGTGCTTGCCGCCTCATCGATTGTGTTGCTAGCGCTTGGCATGAGCTTCAACATGATGACGCTCGGCGGAATGGCGGCCGCGGTTGGACTGGTGATCGACGATGTCGTCGTGATGCTGGAGCACATGATGCGCCGCATACAGGAGGAGCAGGAAGCCTTGGTCGGCAGGCTCTTGGAAGCTGCCGCCGAAATGGAACGGCCGCTTGTCGCCTCGACGTTGGCCACCGTGATCGTTTTCCTTCCGCTCGCACTGATAAGTGGCGTGACCGGCGGCTTCTTCAAGGCGCTCGCCATCACGATGGTAACCACCCTCGTGATTTCGCTGCTGCTTGCCCGCTTCGTCGTGCCACTTGCTGCCGCCATTTGGCTGACCCAGCGCGATGCCGTCGCAGCCAAGCGCGGCGACCGGATGCTCGAACGCATCCGCAAGCCTTTCGACCGGGCGCTCGACGCTTCGCTTGGCCGCCCTCTGCTTACCGTGGTGCTGGTCACCCTTCTGGTCGGGGGGGCCGGCGCGATTGCCTGGCAGCATGTGCCCTCAGGTTTCATGCCGAAGATGGACGAGGGGGGGTTCATCCTAGATTACAAGGCGCAGCCCGGGGCGGCACTTGCCGATACAGACCGACTGCTGCGACAGGCCGAAGCCATCATCACTGCAACGCCAGAAGTGGCAAGCTACTCGCGCCGCACGGGCCTGCAATTGGGCGGCGGCCTGTCCGAGCCAGATGAGGGGGACTTCTTCATTCGGTTGAAGTCGGGCTCGCGCCGCCCTATCGAGGCGGTGATGGGGGATATCCGTGGCAAGATTGAGCAGCAGGTGCCCGGACTCACGATAGAGACGGCGCAGCTAATGGAAGACCTGATAGGCGATCTGACATCGGTCCCGCAGCCAATCGAAATCAAGCTGTTCGGCGACAACCGTGCGGAACTCGACCAAATTGCCATTCGTGTCGCAAACGAAATCGGCAGCATTCCCGGGATCATCGAGGTCAACAACGGCCAGCGGGTTACCGGAGATGCCATCATGGTGCGGGTCGATCCGGGCCTTGCAGCCCAGGCCGGCCTCAACCCCGGAGCCGTTGCCGCCCAGCTTGAGGGGCTAATTAGCGGGACCGTCGGCACCAGGGTAAGGGCCGGCGAGCAATTGATCGCGGTTCGCGTGCGCGCCCCGGAAGAATTGCGCGGCCAGATCGATGACATCGGCTCGTTGACGATGCGCACAGCGGCTGGCACGCTTGTACCGGTACGTGAGATAGCCATATTGTCGATCCAGGGCGGCCAGAAGCAACTGATGCGGGAAGACCTCTCGCCTTTCGTTGCAGTCACCGCGCGGCTCCAAGGCAGCGACCTCGGCACGGCCATGCGCAATGTGCGAGCAAAAGTGGCAACGCTGGCGCTGCCGCCGACGGTGCGCGTGGATTATGGCGGACTGTTTGCCGAGCAGCAGAAGAGCTTTGCCGATCTCGCTGTGGTGTTCGCGTCGGCAATTCTGCTGGTAGCCCTCCTCATCACCTTTATGTTCGAGCGACCCGCCTTCACTATCGCAGCGTTGCTCACACTGGCGCTGATCGCCGCCTCGGTGATGGTAGGGCTTTGGCTGACCGGCACCGAGCTCGACATTTCGGCGCTTATGGGGATCACGATGGTGATGGGGATCGCTACCGAACTCATCATTTTCCTGCTCGCAGAGATGGATGCGGGTGCTGCGCCGACTGCGGCGTCCCTCCGCTCAGCCGGGCAGTCCCGGCTTCGCCCCATTTTGATGTCGGCGCTTATTGCCATGTTGACGCTTGTGCCGCTGGCTGCCGGTTTCAGCCGGGGCGCCGGATTGCAGACCTCACTGGCAAAGGCAATCATCTTCGGCCTGCTGGCGGCCGTTCCGCTGATCCTGCTATATCTCCCCGCAGTCCTTGCAGCAATCAAGCCACGCGCGAAGCGAGCGTGACGCATAATTCAAAGTTTATCTACTCTGCGCGATGCTCCGGTCCCGGTCGGAGGTTTGAGGAACAGTGTGATGAAGTTGATTCCCCCTTTATCGTCTCGATCTAGCGCTTGCATTAAGCATACAGGCGCTGCGTTTGGGCAGGTATATCCAGGGCAAAGGCCATGGCTGCGGAATTCAGTGGCCTTCCCGCAGATCGCATGCGAATGAAGAAGGCCAAGAAGGTCTTTCGGCCAGCCATCTTGCAGACCGAACGAACGTTAGTATTGCGTTCGATACCAAGGGTCATATTGTCCCCGTCGAGGAGCGGCTGAACCGTAATCCGCGATTTGCAGCCTTCGGGATCAAGTAGCGAAAGCTGCGGCCGGCTGCCCGCCGAGATGAACTGATACCAACGGCAGGGGTTATTGACCTGCGTGAGCCCAGTCCCTCAAGCCGATTGATGTGATGGTTTCGGGTTGAGCGATGAGGCGGTTCCACGCTTCGCACCCGGCGTCGAGGACGTCGTCGTAGGTTTCGAAGACGCGGTTGGACAGCCAGTTGTGACGAAGATATTGCCAGACCTTCTCGACCGGGTTGAGTTCGGGCGAGCGTGAGGGCAGCAGGATGATGGTGAGGTTCTTCGGAACCTTGAGCTTGTCGGTACTGTGCCATCCCGCCCGGTCCATGAGGACGACGGCATGGGCGCGGCGTGCGACGGCGCGGCTGATCTCGTCGAGATGCATCTGCATGGCGTGGGTGTCGGCGCGGAGCAGCATGAGCGCGGCGCCGACGCCGCGCCTGGGGCAGATCGCCCCGAACAGATAGGCGTTCTCGTAGCGCTGGTCGGCCGGCAGAGAGGGGCGCGTGCCTCTCTTCGCCCAGATCCGGGTGCGGCCGTTCTTCTGGCCGAGCCGGGCCTCGTCCTGGAACCAGACCTCGATCGGCCGCCCCTTGGGCAGGTGGCCTATGTGGGCCTCGAGCGTGCGCGGGAAGTTTTTTTGAACGCCTCGAGGACCGGGGTGTCCTGGCCCGGATGCTTCGGCCGGCCGCTGATGTAGGAGAACGACAGCGCCTTGAGCAGGTCGCTGATCCCGCGCTCGCTGTAGAGGATGCCGAAGCGCTCCTCGATGACCCGCCGCAGGTCGACCCGCCGCCAGCGCACGACCCCGTCGACCGCAAGATCGGGGCCGGTCTCGACGATCTCGGCCAGCACCCCCATCTGCGGCGGGCTCAACCAGCGCGGCATCCCCGAACGCGGCCGGTCCGTGAAGCCTTCCGGCCCTTCGGCGTTGAAGCGATGAACCCAATCCCGCAGCGTCTGCCGGTCCATGCCACCCACCGTCGCGGCGGCTTCCCGGCTCATGCCGTCGTAGACCGCAGCCAGCGCCAGCAGCCGACGGGTCTGGCGGTTGTCCCGGCTGCGCCGCGCCAGGCGGCGCAGTTCCTCGGCGTCGTAGTCCTCACGAAGCGCGATCCTATATCGGGGGCATGGCAAATCTCCTTTGTCACACTTGAATCAGATCGCGCACAAAAGGGGAATCTGGAGGCTTCTGTGAGGTCGCGCGGCTCTGGCGGCGGTCGAGGGCTGGATCGCGACCTCATTGAAGCCGGATTGAGCGAACCTGCGGGATGGCGCGGGCTGGCTATGGGGATTGAGGCTGTTCGGCCCGGTCCGGGATGCCTCGCTGACGGCGGGCCAGGAGGCCATGGAGCCGTTGGCAGGGTTCGGCGGCCTCACGGGCGCCCCCGATGGTGGCGGCTTTGTCGTTGTCGTGGTCGTTCCGGCCCGGCATGAAGCCGCGCTCGTGGCGAGGCGGCGCGCGGCCTCGGCCGGAGCGCGCGCCGCCCGGTACCAGCAGGTCGATGCGGGTCGGACGCCATGCGGTCATGAGGTGTCCCATTGGCAGGATGGGCGGCATGATTCCGGCCGTGGCAGCGTACCGAGGACGATCATGGCACCGCCGCAGCAGGGGCACCGCTCGGTCGCCGGCACGGTTCCGCCGACGCCGGGTTGCTCTTCCGGGCTCGGCGCCGGCGCCCCGAGCAGCGTGCGGCAGAGCGCGATCTTCGCCGCGCGATGGCCGTTGGCGAGGAAGCCGTAATGGCGGATGCGATGGAAGCCGTCCGGCAGGGTGTGGAGCAGGAAGCGGCGGATGAACTCGTGCGCGTCGAGGGTCAGGGTCTTGGTCTTGCCGTGGTGGCGATAGTCCTTCCAGCGGAAGCCGACCTGGGTATCGGTCAGGCTGACCAGCCGGGAGTTGGCGATGGCGACGCGGTGGGTGTAGCGGCCGAGATAGGCCAGCACCTGGGCGGGGCCGCCGAAGGGCGGCTTGGCGTAGACCACCCATTCGACCCGGCGCCGCTCGGCGAGCCATCGGGTGAAGGCGGCGGGTTCCGCGAGCTTGGCGAGTTCGCCGAAGAAGCCGAGTTGGCCGCTCTCGAAGGCGGCGCGCAGGGCGTCGAGGAACAATCGGCGGAACAGCCGCGAGAGCACGCGCACCGGCAGGAAGAAGCCTGGCCGGCAGGCGACCCAGTGCCTGCCTCCGGCTTCCGCCGGGGCAGGCTCCAGCGACAGCCCGCCGCCCGGCACGACGCAATGGACGTGCGGATGATGGTGCAGGTTCTGGCCCCAGGTGTGGAGCACGGCGACAAGACCGATCTCGGCGCCGAGATGCCTCGGGTCGGCGGCGACCGTGCGCAGCGTCTCGGCCGCGGTGCGGAACAGCATGGCATAGAGCACCGCCTTGTTCTGGAAGGCGACGCCGGCAACCTCGGCCGGGAGCGTGAAGACGACGTGGAAGTAGGGCACGGGCAGCAACTCGGCCTGCCGGGCCGCGAGCCAGTCGGCGCGGGCGTGTCCCTGGCACTTCGGACAGTGCCGGTTGCGGCAGGAGTTGTAGGCCTGGCGGACGAGGCCGCAGTCGGAACAACGCTCGACATGGCCGCCCAGCGCCGCCGTCCGGCACAGCTCTATGGCGCTCATCACCCGCCGCTCGACGCGGCCCAGGTGACCGTCATGCGCGCGGCGATAGTCCTCGCCATGGTGGCGGAACACGTCCGCCAGTTCCAGACCGGCCGGCATGATGCTGGATCACGCCGGTGGCACCACGTCGAGCGAGAGCCTGTCGAGCGGGCTCTCGGTGCGCCGGATCAGGCCGCTCGAGACCCGCGTGTAGCGGGCCGTGCTCGACAGGTTGCTGTGCCCCAGCAGCACCTGGATGATGCGGATATCGGTGCCGCTCTCCAGCAGGTGCGTGGCGAAGCTGTGCCGCAGCGTATGCACCGTCACCCGCTTGGCCAGGCCGGCCGCCGCGCACGCGGAGCGGCAAGCCGCATAAAGCACCTGGACGTCGATCGGCTTGCTCTCGTCACGGCCCGGGAACAGCCATGTCCTGGGGCGGGCGAGGCGCCAGTAGGTGCGCAGCACGCCCAGCAGCTGCGCCGACAGCATGACGTAACGGTCCTTGCCGCCCTTGCCGTGCTCGACGCGGATCACCATCCGGCCGCTGTCGATATCGGCGACCTTCAGGCCGACCGCCTCGGACGCCCGCAGTCCGGCCGCGTAGGCCGTCGTCAGCACGACACGCGTCTTCAGGCTCGGCACCGCTTCGAGAAACCGCACCACCTCGTCGGCGCTCAGCACCACCGGCAACTTGCGCGGCTCGCGCGCATACGGGATCCGCTCGGGAATCTCGCCGTGACCGAGCGTGACACCGTAGAAGAACCGTAACGCGCAGACCGTCTGGTTCAGCGCCGGCCACGAGATGCCCGTCGAGACCAGATGGACCTGGAAGGCCCGTACATCCTCGATATCCAGCCGCTCCGGCGAGCGGCCAAAATATCGGCTGAACTTCGTAACCGCGTGCAGGTAGGATCGCTGCGTCGCCGGCGACAGATTGCGGACGGTCATGTCCTCGATCATGCGCCGGCGCAGGGGGCTCATCTCGGCCATCGGGAGTACTCCTGTCTCTAGGATCGGGCTTCAACAACCGCAATCCTCTCAGACAGGAGCGCTTCCCCCTAAACGCTCACTCAAATCCCGCGTAAGCGGGTTCGTTCAATCCCCTACGAGTCACAAATCGACGCGGTTGGTATTAGTCCAATCGATGTGGGTGACGCGGATGCGCGCATGCGCCTCAGGTCGTTCATCTGGGGCGATCATCCGTCCCGCCTCGCCCGGATCGATGCCGCCATGGCATTGACCTCCGTCGATCCCGCTATCGTCGATTGCTGCGATGCCGCCCACTGGATCAAACACCAACTGGCCGGACCAAGGCCCGGCGTCGCCACAGTGCTCTATACATCCTTCTCCGCACTCTATTTTGACGAGCAGACCCGCGCCGACATTCACGAGACGCTTCGGCAAGCGGCTGCCGCCGCGACATCCGAGGCACCCGTGGCACTGATGCAGCTCGAGGGCAACGGTCCAAACAGACCACCCAGACTCGAACTCTATCAGTGGCCGAGCGGCGGACACCGCGTGGTCGCCACAAGCGATATCCTGGGTTTGTCCACCCATTGGCTTAAACGTGCAGGCAATGCCCAATTCGGTGAAGGTGGATAACCAGCCCCGCCCGCCGACACTAGCCATTGTCTCCCGGCCGTAGGTTTCTGCCGATAGGGGGGACTATGCCGGTCGGACCTATGGCCTCAAGCCATGGAAACGCCCGCGAGAGTCTCTGGGACTTCGCCGGTCAGAATTGTGCAACACAGATCAGGCGAGGCTTCGTTTGCGCTTCCGATCTGCCCGGCTGTGGCACAATTCTGACCGGCGGCATCATCGGGCCGGTTCTTCTGATGCTTGGCCTGGCAGCGACGAAGGTATCGACGGCTGCGCTGCTCCTGAACCTTGAAAGTCTCGCTACCATGGGCATTGCCTGCACGTTTAATATAACCCAGAGAACTTGTACTTGACGACATGCCGCTAAGCGAGGCGGCGACCATACAGAATGATTGCTGCCCCGATCAGGCAGATCGCCGTTCCTCCAATGTCCCATCTGTCGGGCCTAGCGCCCTCTACAAGCCAAAGCCAGATAATCGAAGCAGCTATGTAAACGCCGCCGTAGGCCGCATAGGCACGCCCTGCCGCTTCACTGTCCACCAAGGTCAGGAGGTATGCGAATAGGGCGAGCGAAACCATTCCGGGTACTAGATACCAAGGTGACTTGTCCAGCCGCAGCCATGCCCAGAATGAGAAGCATCCAGCGATCTCGGCGAGCGCTGCTCCGACATATGCGAGAGCCGTCATCAGTTACCCAGTTCCAACTATGCGAGCACAGGCGAGTCTAGCGTGTCAGCGCAGCCAACATCTGGCATCGAAAGTCAGGCCAGTTGCCGCTACGGGCGATGCTTGGGCAGCGGGATGATCATGCGCACCCGGGTGCGGTATCGTACATAGTCATCTCCAAGGCCTGCGACCAGATCGCGCTCCTCAAAGTGCAGCGCCACGAGGATGTAGATTGTCGTCACCCCCGCGAACAACAGATGTCCCAGTGTCATCGCCGGCGTCGCCCAGAACGCGATGACGAACCCGAGCATGATGGGATGACGCACGATCCGGTAGAAAGCCACCATCTTGAACGCCATCGAGGGCGCCTTCCGACCACGCATGTTGTGCAGCACCTGTCTCAGGCCGAACAACTCGAAATGGTCGATCATGAAGGTCGACAACAGCACTATGACCCAGCCCGCGAAGAACAGCCCCACCAGCAGATCGTGAGCAAGGGCATTGTCGACGATCCAGATCGGTTGGGTCAGAGGCCGCCACTGCCAGAACAGCAGGATCAGCGCCAGGCTCGATAACAGCACGTAAGTGCTGCGCTCGAGCGACTGAGGCACGATCCTGGTCCAGGCGGCCTTGAAGCCGGGGCGAGCCATGACGCTGTGCTGCACGGCGAAGACGCCGAGCAGCAGCAGGTCGATGGCGATCGAGGGAACGATCGCCCCCATCACGCCGGAGTCGATCGTCTTCGGCACCAGGCCGTCGATCCGGTAGTTGCCGACAAAGGCGATGGAATACAGGAACGTCACGAAAAACAGGGCGTAGCAGGCGATGCCGTAAACAAGTGCGAGAATTCTACCCATGGTGTCCTCCTCCTGGCTTGACCATGTTGAGCGATCCAGTCCCCCAGCACGCAGGGGAACGGCTGTTCGAACGATCTCCTCGTCGCGTATGTCTACTCTACCGGCAGCCCGGCGGCCCTCCATTCGGGATAGCCATCCTCCAGCCGGCGGGCCTTGAACCCGCTCCTGCGCAACAGGGCAACAGCCTCGAAGGCGAACACGCAATAGGGGCCGCGGCAGTATGCGACGATCTCCTGGCCTTCCGGAAGCTCACGCAGGCGCGCGGCCAACTGGCGTAGCGGGATGTTGATGGAGCCTGCCAAATGCCCCGCGTCGAATTCGTCCTCCGGCCGCACGTCGAGCACCGTTACCAGGTCATCCTTCATCCGACGGGTGAGCTCGTCGCGCGAGACAGGCTCCATGGCGTCGCGTTCGCGGAAGTAGCCGCCGATGGCCTCGCGCACCGCCGCCAGATTAAGCTCGGCGACGCGGCGTAGCGCGCCAAGGAGCTCGATGACTTTCACATCGCTGACCCGGTAGAGGATGCGCTTGCCGTCCCGCCGCGACGCGAGCAGACCCGCCTGGCGCATGAACCGAAGGTGCTGGGATGCGTTCGCGACCGACAAGCCCGCCCGTTCAGCCAGCGCTTCGACGCTCCTCTCGCCCTGGGCAAGAAGCTCGAGGATTTCGACCCGGTGCACATGCCCAAGCCCCTTCGCCACCTCGCCGACTCCGGTCAGCACTGTTTTCTTCGCGTTGTGGATTGACATCCAAGCCTGCCTCAACAAACATTCAACTTATTAATTGAATGAGTCTGGGCGCCGTTGTCAAGCCTGTGCGGGCATGGCCTTCGGCGTCCGATCCCAACCTGTGATCGGTGATGTCATGATCCTGCGCCAGTACCTGCATAACGACCCTGTCGGTCTGTCCTACCTGTTCGGCTGCGGCGGCAAGGCCGCCGGCGCCGTCGTCGATCCCGCTGGCGATGTTGGGCGATACCTTCGCGCCGCCGAGGAAACCGGCATGCGGATTCTATACGTGATCGACACCCACATCCACGCCGACCACGCCTCGGTCGGCCGGCAATTGGCCGAAGCGGCCGGCGGAAAGTACGCATTGCACGCACGCGCCGAGGCGGCGCAGCCCTTCCATGGCGTCGATGATGGCGATGTCCTGGAATTGGGCAATGTCTCCGTGAAGGTGCTGCACACCCCGGGCCATACCCCAGAGCATGTCTCACTACTGGTTACCGATCGCACGCGAGCCGACGAACCCTGGTTGGTGTTCACCGGGCATACGCTGATGGTCGGCGACGTGGGCAGAACCGAGCTCGCGACCAGCGCCGAAGACGGCGCCCGTACACTGTTTCGCAGCCTGGAGCGGCTGAGGGAACTGCCCGACTATGTCGAGGTGCTGCCCGGCGCCTATTCCGGCTCGGTCTGCGGCCGGCGCCTGAGTGGCAAGACCACATCGACCATCGGCTTCGAGCGCCGGCACAACGCCGCGTTCCGGGTCGACGACGAGTGCGCTTTCGTCAACCTAATGACCAGCGACATTCCGCCACCGCCCGAGCACGCCGCCGAGCTGCGCGTCCGCAACGCCGGCCTTGTGGTGGTTTGACGAGACGTCTCCGAAGGTCGCTGCGATAGCTCGACCCCTACACGGTCGCATGATGGCAATGGGTAAGTCCCTAAGATGACACGCGAGCCCGTCGGCATCCGGCTCGGGCTGCGGGAGAACTGGCGCCAGTTCACCCTGCTCATCCTGGTCAACGCCTTTGTCGGCGGGATGGTCGGCCTTGAACGAACGGTCGTTCCCCTGATCGGCGCACAAGAGTTCAAGATCGATTCCACGACGGTCATCGTCTCCTTCATCGTCAGCTTCGGGCTCGTCAAGGCGTTCGCCAACCTGGTTTCGGGCCACTTCGCCGACATCTACGGCCGCAAGCACATGCTCGTGCTCGGCTGGCTGGTCGGGCTTCCCGTGCCGTTCATGATCGCGTGGGCGCCGAACTGGGGCTGGGTGATCGCCGCCAACGCGCTGCTCGGCGTCAGTCAGGGCTTCGCCTGGTCGATGACGGTGATCATGAAGGTGGATCTGGTCGGCCCCAGGTCGCGCGGGCTGGCGGTGGGCCTGAACGAGTTCGCCGGCTATCTGTCCGTCGGAGTCACCGCCTTCCTGACCGGCTATCTTGCGCAGCGCTACGGTCTCAGGCCGGAGCCGTTCTATCTGGGCATCGGCTACGCGGTGCTGGGCCTGCTGCTGTCGGTCCTGCTGGTTCGCGACACCCGGCATCATGTCGGGATCGAGATCGCAAACCACGCCCAGGAGGCGCCGCCGATAGGGTTCCGGGAGGTATTCCGGCGCACGTCATACGGCGACCGAAATCTGTTCGCGGCCTCGCAGGCCGGGCTGGTGAACAACCTGAACGACGGCATGAGCTGGGGCATCTTCCCGCTGTTCTTCACGTCGTTCGGCTTGGGTGTCGAACGGATCGGCATCCTCAAGGCGATCTACCCGGTGGTGTGGGGCGTCCTCCAGACGGTGACCGGCCCCTTGAGCGACCGCTGGGGCCGCAAAGGGCTGATCGTCGCCGGAATGTGGGTTCAAGCGATCGGGCTGCTGCTGACGGCGTTGACGCAGAGCTTCGCCTGGTGGTTCGGCGCCAGCGTCCTGCTCGGCTTGGGCACCGCGATGGTTTACCCGACACTGATCGCGTCGGTCTCCGACGCATCACATCCGTCATGGCGGGCGCGCTCATTGAGCGTCTACCGCTTCTGGCGCGACCTGGGCTACGCCGTCGGCGCGCTGGGCGCCGGCATCATCACCGACCTGTTCGGCGCCGCGTGGGCGATCGGGGCCACCGGCGCGCTGACGTTCGTTTCTGGTGCCGTGGTCGCCGTTGCCATGGTTGAGCCAAAGGGCCGAGGCTCGACGCAGCCGTGATCAGCTTCGGCGTTCATCTGGGCGGCGAGCTCGATGGCCGCCAGCTCGTCCGTTTTGTTTAAACTGACGCGATGGAGCATGTGGCGAACGTATCGCGTGCGTCGATCATGTCGAGAGCGAGAACAGCCCTCGCACCCCAGGTTGCTGAGTCAGGGAAGCGCGCTGAGTGCGTAGGCGGGGTTTCGACGTGAGCGAGTAGCGCAAAGCGCAGCGATGTCTCAGCGAGCTCTAAAACTGCACAGTCATTTTTATCGAACTCCAATGAGGAGACTAGTCCTCGGCACATCTTGGCGCCGCTTCGCACGAGGTCGAAGCTGCCGACGGTGAACCTCTACCTCACATGGGCCTTGGCACCATAGAGGCTCCCCAAGTCTGCGCGGTAGGGCCGCACCATCGGTCAGACCGTAACCGGTGCAAGTTCGGTGAGCACAATCTCGTGGCATGTCAAACAACTGCCAAGCGCACCGTCTGTTATGCCAGACTGTCGATGGCCGATCGGTCGGCAACTGGTCAACGTCAATTCATCGAGGAGCAGTGTCATCACGAGTGGAAGGCGTGGCGTCGTCATGGCGCTGGGTTCCGCCGCGCTGTTCGGCGCAAGTACTCCGCTAGCCAAACTGCTGATCGGTGGCATCGACCCCTGGCTGCTGGCGGGTATGCTCTATCTCGGCTCGGGCCTGGGCCTGACCTTGCTGCTCGCCTGGCAGCGCATTGTGCAACACAGAACTAGCGAGGCTTCGCTCAGCGTTTCCGATCTGCCCTGGCTGTGCGGTGCGGTCGTTACCGGCGGCGTCATCGGGCCCCTCCTCCTGATGCTTGGCCTGGCAGCAACGAAGGCATCGACGGCCGCGCTGCTCCTGAACCTCGAAAGTCTCGCTACCATGGGCATTGCCGGGCTGGTCTTTCGCGAGAGCGTTGACCGACGTCTGCTGCTGGGGCCTTCGCAATACTGATAGGCGCCCTCGTCCTGTCCTGGCAAGGCAGCTTCGGAAGCTGGAACATGGGAGCGGTCGCGATCGGGGGCGCGTGCCTCGCCTGGGGCATCGACAACAACCTGACGCGGAAAATCAGTGCCGCGAATCCCGTGCAGATCGCCGCCGTCAAGGGCCTGGCGGCGGGCTTGGTGAACGCCACCCTTGCGATCCTTATCGGCGCTCGCCTTCCATCGCTTGGTGTCTCGCTGGGCGCGGGTGTCGTGGGTCTGGCGGGCTATGGCGTAAGCCTCGTCCTGTTTGTGCTAGCGCTCCGCGATCTGGGTGCCGCACGAACCGGCGCGTACTTCTCCACGGCGCCTTTTGTCGGAGCGGTGCTGGGAGTTGCGCTGTTTTCCGAGCCGATCACCGCCCAGATGGTGATCGCCGCGTCTCTGATGGCGATCGGCGTCTGGCTCCACGTTACCGAGCGCCATAACCATGAACACACGCACGGGCACCTCGCCCACGACCACGCACACATTCATGACGAGCATCACCAGCATGCCCATAATCCAGGAGCCCCGGCCGGCAAACCGCACGGCCACTGGCATGAGCATCGCCCGATGGTTCACAAGCATCCTCACTATCCGGATCTGCACCACCGCCATCGCCATATTTGAGTAGCGCCGAACAAGAAAGTGCGTCCATGGATTTGAAGAAGCATGCGCAAGCGTCGTCCGTCCAGCACGATGGCGGTGAGGCAGGGCGTCTAAACCGGGGATGTTTCTGCATCACGCTCGATCGTGATGCGCTCGCACAAGCCTTGAGTGAAGAGATCGGGTCCAAGGAGTTTGTGCAGGGGCTGGGCGTATCGCACCCGTCTCTGTTCTCGAACGTCCCCGTCTTCATCCCGGCCGAAACCCTTGGCGAGATGGCTCGTATTGTCGATGCAGTAGAGACCGCGGCGCGTCTGCCAGGTTTCCGCGAGGCGGCGTTGTCATGGGCGCCGCCCATTGCCAGGTTAGACTTTGGGCCCATCGGCGCCCTCATGAGCTATGACTTCCACATCGCCGATAGCGGGCCACGGCTCATTGAAGTCAACACCAACGCCGGCGGAGCATTCCTCAATGCCGCCCTGGCACGAGCCCAACGCGCTTGCTGCACTGAAACTCACGTGCCTTTCGAAACCTCGACTTCGCAGGGCTTCGGATCGAGGATCGTCGACATGTTCGTCGATGAATGGCGGCGTCAACGAGGATCCGGGCGCCCTGCAACGATCGCGATCGTGGATGATGTCCCCGAGGATCAATACCTCTTTCCGGAATTTGAACTCGCCAGGGCTCTGTTCGAGGAACATGGGTTCGAGGCAGTCATTGCCGACGCGAAGGAGCTTGTGCTCGACGGAGAGACGCTGCTGTTCCGCGCCCGCCCCGTCGATCTTGTGTACAACCGGCTGGTCGACTTCGCGCTCGAGGAGCCGCGACACGCGGCGCTGCAAGCCGTCTATGTTGGTGGCTACGCTGTCGTGACGCCCAACCCACGCGCGCATGCCCTATTTGCCGACAAGCGGAACCTGACGCTGTTGTCGGATGTCGACACTTTGAAACGCTGGGGGCTGGCCGCGAACCATCTCGATGTTCTCCGCGCGTCCGCGCCGACTACGGTCCTCGTCTCGGCTGTTAATGCCGATGCGCTTTGGCGGGATCGCCGCAATCTATTCTTCAAGCCGGCGCGCGGCCACGGGAGCAAGGCGGCCTATCGCGGCGACAAGCTCACCCGCAAGGTCTGGGGTGAGATCAATCGCGGCGACTATGTCGCGCAGTCCTTCGTCGCCCCAAGCACACGCAGCGTTCGGCTCGATGGTACGCCTGTAGACCTGAAGGTTGACGTCCGCTTGTACACGTTCGCTGGCACTCCCCTGCTGGCCGCCGCTCGTCTCTACCAAGGCCAGACGACCAATATGCGCACGCCCGGCGGCGGCTTCGCCCCAGTGCTTGAGGTGCGTGCGACAGTCCAGGACTCGTAAAGTCGACAGGATCTCCCCTTGATGGCTGTGCGGCCGTTCGAGGGCCGCGCAAACACCAAGGACGAAGCTCCCCGTCGGTCCCCACCTCTTCTTACCCAAACCCGCCCTACTCGATAGGCGTCGCACGCAGACGAAGAGCGTTCCCGATCACGCTTACCGAACTCAACGCCATGGCCGCGGCGGCAACGATGGGCGACAGCAGTACCCCGAACGCCGGATAGAGCACACCTGCCGCAATGGGTATCCCCGCGACGTTGTAGATGAACGCGAAGAACAGATTCTGCCGGATGTTGCGCATGACGGCTGTCGACAGGCGGCGTGCCCGCAATATGCCCGTCAGGTCGCCCTTGAGGAGCGTGACGCCGGCGCTTTCCATGGCGACATCCGTCCCGGTTCCCATGGCGATGCCGACGTCGGCCGCCGCGAGCGCCGGCGCGTCATTGACCCCGTCGCCCGCCATGGCGACGATGTGACCCTCGGTGCGCAGCCGCGTGACGATCTTGCCCTTGTCCTCGGGCAGCACCTCCGCCTCGAACGCCGTGATGCCGAGCTTGCGGGCGACCGCTTCCGCTGTCTTGCGGTTGTCGCCCGTCAGCATCACGACGTGAACGCCGGAGGCCTGCAAAGCCTTCAGCGTCTCCTGCGTCGACGCCTTGATCGGATCGGCGATGCCAAGGGCCAGGGCGGCGCGCCCGTCGATGCCGACGAAAATTACCGTCGCGCCCTCGGCTCGAAGCAGATCGGCCGGCGCATCGAGAGCCTCCGTGCCGGCGCCGTATTCCCCGAGGAAGCGGCTGCTGCCGACGAGGATCATTTTCCCGTCGACCTCACCCTTCACGCCCTTGCCGGTGACCGACTCGAACCCCACCGGCTCGACCAGGGTCAGCCCGCGTTCCAGCGCCGCCCGCACCACGGCTTCCGCCAGCGGATGCGCGCTGGCGCGGTCCACGCTGGCCGCCAGTCGAAGCGCCTCGTTCTCGTCCATGTCCGCAGCGGCATGCAGGGCGATAACACGAGGTTTGCCCTCGGTCAGCGTGCCGGTCTTGTCGATCACCAGCGTATCGATCTTCTCGAAGCGCTCCAGCGCCTCCGCGTTCTTGATCAGCACGCCGGATTGAGCGCCCCGACCAACGCCGACCATGATCGACATGGGAGTGGCGAGACCGAGGGCGCAGGGGCAGGCGATGATCAGCACCGAGACGGCGGCGATCAGCCCGTAGGTCAGCGCCGGCGCCGGCCCGTAAATCGCCCAGACGACGAATGCCGCGACCGCGGCGACGATGACGGTGGGCACGAACCAGGCGGCGACCGCATCGGCGAGGCGCTGGATGGGTGCACGGCTGCGCTGCGCCTCAGCCACCATCTGAACGATCTGGGCGAGCAACGTGTCGCGGCCTACGCGGTCGGCGACCATCACCAGCCCGCCGGTCTGATTGATCGTGCCGCCGATGACCTTGGCCCCCGGCTCCTTGGAGACGGGCAGCGACTCGCCCGTCACCAGGGATTCATCCACCGCGCTCGCGCCTTCGGTGACCGTACCGTCGACCGGCACCTTGTCACCCGGCCGCACGCGCAGATGATCACCGGCGGCGACTTGTTCGAGGGGAACTTCCTCGTCAGTTCCATCCGCGCGTATCCGACGGGCCTTCTTGGGAGACAGATCGAGCAACGCACGAATGGCGCCGCCCGTGTTTTCCCGGGCGCGAAGCTCCAGCACCTGGCCCAGCAGCACAAGAACGGTAATCACGGCGGCCGCTTCGAAGTAGACGGCGACGGCGCCGTCCGGAGAGCGGAACGCGGGCGGAAAGACACTGGGCAACACCGTCGCGATCACGCTGTACAGCCAGGCGACGCCAGTGCCCATCGCGATCAGCGTGAACATGTTGAGGTTCATCGTGCGAAGCGACAGGGCCGCCCGGTGAAAGAACGGCAAGCCGCACCACAAGACCACGGGCGTGGCCAAGGCGAACTGCAGCCAGTTGCCGGTGGCTTGCCCGAGCCATTGGTGCAGGCCTGTCAGGTGGCCGCCCATTTCGAGGGCGATAACCGGAAGGCTCAACACCAGCCCGATCCAGAAGCGCCGGGACATGTCGGCCAATTCGGGATTGGGGCCGGAGTCCGCCGTCGGCATCATCGGCTCGAGCGCCATGCCGCAGATCGGGCACGAACCAGGCCCGTCGCGTACGATCTCCGGGTGCATCGGGCAAGTCCACTTCACCCCCGCCGGAACCGAACCCGCATCTACCGCCGGTTTGTCGCTGTGATGGGGGTGGGGATGTCCTTGCTGATGCCCGGCGCTTCCATGGGCATGCTGCTGCACGTCCTTCGACCCGTGACAGCACGCGTGACCTTCATGTTCGCTCATGGCGATCTCCTTGCGTTGGTCGCATCGATAGCATACCCTATGGGGGTATAATTAAACCCCCTGGGGGTATAAGGCAAGCATGAATCCTATGGCGAAGAAGTCATGCCTCAGTCGGCTCGGCCGCATTGAAGGCCAGGTGCGCGGCATCGCCCGTATGGTCGAGGAAGACCGCTACTGCATCGACGTCATCACCCAGCTCCAGGCCGTCAAGGCCGCCCTCAACCGGGTCGAGGATGAGATCCTGCGTGACCACGTCGCGCATTGCGTTGCCCATGCGATCGAGAATGGAAACGAGGAAGAGCGGCGTCAGAAGATCGACGAGCTCATGGAAGCCGTTTCCCGCTCGCGTTGACCGACCTGGCGTTGCAGAACACGGCCGCATCACAGCGCGCTGCGACTTCTTGGTGTCCGAAATTTCGGAATGAAACCGGGCACGTCTTCGACGTAGCGAACGTAGGCCTCAGCGAAAGCCGCTCTGGAGTCGCGTTCCTCCGCGTGAGCGAGCCGCACATACATCCACACAAGCACTGGGAACATCGCCAAGGTCAGGATCGTCGGCCACTGCATCAGGAAACCGAACATCACCAGGATGAAGCCGACATATTGCGGATGCCGAATGCGGGCATAAGGTCCGGTGACCGCCAACTCATTCCGGCGCTGCGCCTCGTAGAGCGCATGCCAACTGGTCGATATCAGGATGAACCCGCCGCCGATGAAGATGAAGCTCAGGATGTGGAACGGTCCCAAATGGGGGTTGGCTTTCCATCCGAACAACGTTTCGAGCAGATGACCGGCGTCGTGCGACAGCCAGTTGACACCGGGATAGTGGCTCTGCAGCCAGCCCGACATGAAATAGATGGTCAGGGGGAAGCCGTACATCTCGGCGAACAGGGCGACGATGAAAGCGCTGAAGCCACTGAAGGAGCGCCAGTCGCGCGGCGTCTTTGGTTTAAAGAAGCTGAAGGCGAAGAAGATGAACACCGCGGAATTGACGAACACCATGCCCCATAGGCCGTAAGCCGGCGATGCGTCGTTCATCGTTTCCCTCCATCTTTGTCGTGATGGTGGTGGCCATGGCCGCCATGCATGAAGACGTGCATGAACGGACAGGCGAGCACGAACAGCCACGGCAGAGCCAGGATGACGTGCCCGCGATGTTCCGTTGTCAGCAGGTAGCCAATCATCCCAAGGAACGCGAGTAGGATAAAACTAGCGCGTGATCCAAGGAACCTGTGTCGTTTCCGAGGTTCGGAACTCGGCTGATTCATATCCATTTTGGCCTCCATTAAGGCCGGCTCGCAGACAGCGACCCGGCCTGGCGCTGACTACATGGCGCCCATGGGGCCAACCATCAGCTTGTCGGCGATCTTCTTCTGATCGTCGCTGAGGGCGGCATAAAGCGGCTCCAGTGCCTTCTTGACCGCTTTCATTGCATCAAGCCGGGCGGAGAGCATCTTCTGCTGGCCTTCGAGCCGTTCCGGCAGGGTCGCGTCCGCGCCCGGCCCCGTCATTTCCTGGTGCATGCCTTTCATGGAGCTCGCATTCGCCCGCAGGGCGTCGGCGAAGCGCTCCCAATCCTTGGTCTGTGCGTCGGTGATCTTGAGTTCGCTCTTGAGAGAGGCGATGCGCTCTTCGGCATGCGACGCCATCATGCCGTTGGCGGCATGCATCATGGTCATCATGCCCTGCATCATCGACATCATCTGGGTCATGTCGCCACCCATCATGCCGCCTTGGCCCATAATGCCCATCTTCATGCCGCCCGGCTGAGTAGCAGATGGCTCGGCTGATGGCGTGGGTGTGTTTTCCTTGGCCGCATCCGGATGATGCACACCGTGATCAACGGCCTCTTGGCCCGGCTTGGCCGGTGTTTCGGCGAAAGCCGACCCCAGCGCAACGGGCATTGCCAACGCGAGAGCCAGGCCCGCTAGTGTGTTTCCGATGTGTGTCCGCATAGATCGCCTCCTCAAATTAATCAGGTGCACGTCCGCTACGGGCCGCCCACCTGCCGTCAAAACATCAAATATCAAGCATATTCTGGTTTAGAATTCTTTGATCCTGATCAAAGAAAATTCTCCAGTGATTACACGAACGAAATATTCGAACTTTCAGTTCCGTTTCCCGCGGGATTTCTCATAATTTGATTGTGCCCGCCATCACGCCCTGATACGTGCCGATAGTCGTCACGCCTTCAATCTTTTCCGTGGTCTTTCAATGCTCATGGGCACTTTTTCGCCCAGCCAGTCCCCTCCTCTCGCGTTGACGTCTTTCGCTTGAGAGTTGGATTCTGTTTCAGAGGTGAACGCGGCCGGTCAATATCGTGCCAGGATGCTCTTCATCTGCTCAATCTCCTCGCGTTGCGACTTCACGATGGTATCGCAGAGAGCGGCAATTTCCCTGTCAGTGATCGCCGATTCCCGGCACATCAGAATAGCGCCGGAGTGGTGAGGTATCATCGACCGCAAGAACTGCTCGTTGCCGACAAAGGTTTGCGCTCGCGTGAACGCAAAAGCCCCAACGAACAGGCCAGCGAAAGTGATGTACAGAACAATATTGAGTTTTCTGTTCTGATACATTGATCCCATCATCAACAGCATCAGGATGGCCATTGGGGCGACCATCATCAGTGCCATATAGAGCATGTTGACGTTGTTATAGAAGTCGGCCATGCCATCGATCATCGCAAACATGACGAGGTACATCGCGACCATACTAATCGCGAGGTTGATAAAGAGTTTCCGGTAGTGCGAGCTCATGGTGTTCTCCTTTAGTTGATGCGATTATGGGAAAGGGTGGAAGCGGGACCCCGGGCTCACACCGTTGAAAGCTGATTGTGAATTGCTGTCGCGGACACAGCCGCTTGACCCATCGCTACACTGATCTGGTTGAGTCCCGCGGTAACATCGCCAGCAGCGTAGAGGCCAGGCACCGTAGTCTGGTTATTGGCATCCACAACTAACGAACCCTCTGAATCAACCACTGCGCCTACACCAGTGCCGAGCATAGATTGCGGTTTGCTTCCGAGCGCGACATACAGCGTGTCAAAGGTATGGATTATATCTGTTCTACGCTCCGTCACATATACGCCCTGACCCGTTGCACTCATCTCTACGCGTTCACTGATCAGTGTAATGCCGGATCGAGCCAGTTGTTTCGCCGTGTCCTGGCTGACATCCCCTGTGCCCATGGTTAGGAGGCTGATGTCTTCTGAATAGCTACGCAAAAATTGAGCCTCGCGCACGGCATGCTCGTTGGCTCCGATCACGCCAATTCTGTAGTCCCTGACCTCGTAGCCGTCACAAATCGGACAGTACCGAAGCAGGCCGTTGGCAATCAGGGAAGGAACATTGAGAGTTGGCGGGTCGGCATCAACGGTTCCGGTGGCCAAGAGTACGGTGCGAGCGTGAATGAGCCGATTTTTCAGCCGTAACTCGAAGATCTTATTTGTCTCCCGGAGATCGCGGACGGTGCCTCGTTCGATAATCGTGCCGAACGTCTGCGCCTGTAGGGTCATGCGATTGACCAATGTCCCGCCATCGATTCCTTGCGGGTAACCCGGCATGTTCCGGCTGATCGGAATACGGGTCGCTCGCCCGATCCCGCTATCGACCAATAAGAATCGTCTTCTGAATCGAGCCAGATAGATAGCAGCTGTAAGGCCGGCGGGTCCTCCACCGACTATGACACAATCTAGTGGCTCCTGATGTGAAGTGGTCATGATCTCTCCTCATGATCGGATCGTTATTCGTCGCACCTCTAGTCCAACTGCGCTTAGGGCATATTCATTCCAGGCATTGTCTCCTTCGAATCACCGCCCTCGCTACCATGGTCATGACTTCTCTCATCGCCTTCGGCCCGCGCCGTAAGGATCTGGTACTGGGCGGGCGTCAGCCTTGGGAGTTGCTGCAGGAAGGCGACCATCGCCCACATACGCCGGTCATCATGGGTTGCGCCCCATGCAGGCATCGCGCTCATCTTGACGCCGTGCTTGATGATCCAGAATGTTTCGGCCGGGTTGGCACGCTTGGTCTTCGTCAGGTTGGGCGGCTGAGGATAGAGCGCATCCCGCAGTTCCGAGGACTCAACGCCGGGCCGAAGATGGCAACCCGAACACATTTCATTGTAGTCGGCGCCGCCGGACATGAGCATTGACGCATCATCCAGCGAAGGCACCTTGATGCCCTTCGCATGCACCGCAATTGAACGCTCGCGCACGGTTTCCATCAGCCAGTACGCCGGTTTCGAATGCGGCTCGTCGGCGGCGACATTGAAGACACCGAAATAAACAAACAGAACGCCGCCGATCAGACCGACAGCAGCTAGGCCAAGCAGTATCTTGAAGAGTTTCATGGGAAGCTCCGTATCTTTCCGGCGTCATCCGCCGTGTTTCATACCGGGCATGCCGGGCATATCCATGGGTGCTGCGGGTGCTTTGGTAGGCGTTATCGCTGGCTGGCGCCTCACTGGTGCGCCGAAATTCGGGTCGTCGCTGACCCGCTGCGCCAGCTTGGACTTCGGATGCCGGTACCACCCGGGATCGCTGTAGTCACCGGGGGCGAGATCGTCGCGCACCTTAACCACGGTGAACATGCCGCCCATTTCGATGGAACCGAACGGGCCTTTGCCACTCATCATCGGCAGAGTGTTTTCGGGTCCCTCAAGCATGCCCATGGCCACATGCTCGCCATGCTCCGCCATTCCGTCTTTACCCATGGCCATGTAGCCCGGCAGGATCGACCGGATGTCCTCCTCGACCGCAGATTGATCGACACCGACAGGGTTGGGCAGTTCATGTCCCATCGGCCCCATGGTGTGATGCGCCATATGGCAGTGGAACGCCCAGTCGCCTGGGATGGCGGTGAACTCGATGTCCCGCATCTGGCCAACGCCGACAATCTCGGTGACTTCCGTCCGCCAGGATGATCGTTGCCAGCGCCCTCCGTCGCCTCCTGTCACCCAGAACTGCACGCCGTGCAGATGCATGGGGTGGTTCCACATGGAGAGGTTGCCCATCCTGATGCGAACCCGCTCGCCGGTGCGCGCGACGATGGGATCGATTGCGGGGAATGTCTTGCTGTTGAAGGTCCACAGGTCGAAGTCCTGCATGATGGCAGGATCAGGCCGGTAGGTGCCTGGGTGCAGCGCCCAGTTGTGCAGCAGGAAGGCGTAGTCGCGGTCGATCCGTTCCGGCTCGCCGTCGCGGGGATGGATGATGAACATCCCCATCATGCCAAGCGCCATCTGGGTCATCTCGTCAGCATGCGGGTGGTACATGTGGGTGCCGTGCTGGCGCAGGGTGAACTCGTAGGCATATGTCTCACCGGGTTTGATGTGCGGCTGGGTAAGGCCGCCGACGCCGTCCATGCCGCTGGGCAAGTAGAGTCCGTGCCAATGCACCGAGGTGGGCTCGCCCAGCCGGTTGGTGACGTAAATCCGCACCCGGTCTCCCTCCACGGCCTCGATGGTCGGCCCAGGCGTGGTGCCGTTGTAGCCCCAGCATTTGGCTGTACTGCCTGGAGCGAACTCATGATCGACTTCTTCGGCGACAAGGTGGAATTCCTTGACCCCGTCGTTGATACGGTGAGGCAACGTCCAGCCATTGAGCGTCCGAACGGGTGTGAAGCCGCCACCGGAATGGGGGTGCCCGGTGGGCACCCCCTGCGTCGCCAACGCACGGTCGCTGGAAACCAACATTCCCGTGGCCACGGTCGCCAGCGAGCCGACGCCCATCGCCGATAGAAGTGTTCGTCTTGTGACCATCACTTCCCGCCTTTGCCGTCGGTCGGCGGTGCGTCGTGCTTATCCATGCCGGGCATGTCCTTCATGTCGTCATGGTCCATGTCGTCATGCTTCATCTGGGCCATGCATTTGTCGTGCATTGCCTTCATGACGGGGTCGTTCATGTCCATCTTGCTCATGTCCGTACCCTTCATGGAGGAGCAATCGGGAGCCGAACTCTCCTGACCCTTGTGTTGGCTTGGATCGTGGGCAAAAGCCGTCACGGGCAGTGCGAAAAGAGCGAAGGCCAGAACGATCTGGAAGCGAGTTTTCATCGGTATCTCCTAGTGTTGGTGATCGCCGTGTGGGGAAGATCCGTCGCCGTCCGGCGAGCCGGCGGGGGGCTGGGTTTGCTGGTCGGAGTGAGTGGTCGGATGGTCGTCGGGTGACGCTGGGAGGGCACCCGGGCCGACCGATGGTTCCTGTTCGCGGCATTTTTGGGCGAGCGCACGTACCAGCGGATCGTCCATGTTGCCGTTCTTCGCCTGCTCACAAGCCGCAGCGTGGGATACGGTTGCTGTGGGAGTGGAGTGATCCATTCCCTTCATTCCGCTCATATCCATGCCTGGCATGCTGTCGGAGGGAGAATTGCCAGCAGGCTTTGTGGAGATAGATGGCGTCGCTGTCGGGGCATGAGCCATCCCCTCCATTTCGCCCATGTCCATTCCGGGCATCATCTGGCCAGGATTGGCGTGGGTGGACGAACCAAGTTTGGACTTCATCGCGCCCGACGAATGGTCCATCCCACCCATGTCCATGCCGCCCATGTCCATGCCATCCATCGCCCCGCCGGCCTGGTCCGATTGCTCCGGCAGTTCCGGACCTATGGTACCGTTGGTGATCCGTGCGGTGCTTGGCAGCTGGGTTCCAACGAGCCGCCCCAGCTCGGCCCGTGCCTTCCAGTAATCGCGGACGGCTTCGAGGTAGCCTTCATACGCCCCGTATTCTTCCTGTTTGAGCCGGAGCAGATCGAACACGCCGTCGAGCATGTAGTTCACGCGCTCCTGCATGCGGGCCACGATCTCTTCCCGCAACGGCAGCAGGTTCTTGCGGAATTCATAGATTTTTGCGCGCGTATTGAGAACGCGTTGAGAGGCGAGCTGAATCTCATTGCTTGCGTCAATTTCAAGCTCTCGCAGTTCGGCCTGGGAGCTTTCCAGTTCTGACGTGGCCCTCAACACGCCGGCCTGGTTCTGGTTGAACAGGGGAACGGCCCAGGTCAGAGTTGGGCCTGTCATCCGGGTGCGATCCGTATCCCGTTCATGCTCAACACCGACTTCCATGTCGCCAATGAAACGGAAACGCCGGGTCAATTTGAAGCCTGACCGCGCCAGTTCCACTTCCTTGCGTGCGGCGGCAAGATCAAGCCTGTTCGCGGTTGCAAGCCTCTGGAGGTCCGCTGGATCGTCTTCCTCTGTCGCTGGCATGGGTAACCGATCAGGAACGACCCACTTTCCATCGTCTTCGGTAAGGCCGAGGAGCGTGTTGAGTTGGCTGCGCGCATGCGTAACTTCGGCCTGGGCAGACAGAAGATCGAGCTCCGATTGGGACGCGGTCGCCTGTTGGAGCCGCACCTGAAGCTCGGTGATGTTGCCAGCATCGTAATAGCGCTGTGACAGATCCGCCGAAGCGCGCGCAGCCTTGGCAATCGCCGTGCGCATCGCGGCAACCTGTTGAGCACCGACCAGGCTGTAGTAGGCTGCCTCGACCTGTGCCGCGAGCCGCAGCACATCTGCACCCACCAACGCCTTGGCCCGTTCGAACTCGCCTTCCGCGATCCGGCTGCGGGCGGGCAGCATCAGCAGCTCAGTGAAATTCTGCGCCAGCCCGATGGTGATCTGGTTGGCAAGACCGATGCCGCTCGGGTCGAGGACTGTAAGGGACAGACGTGGATTGCTAAGCCGTCCTGCCTGATAGATTTCGGCGCCGGCGAACCCGAGTTGCGCGTAGCCCTTGCGCAGCCTTGGGTTATGCGTCAGCGCGATCTGCACCGCGTCTTGCACCGATAGCGCCTTGCCCGAGAGCGCAAGCGACGCACCTGTTTCGGCCGTTGTGGGCAGGTTCGGCCCGCCACGAGCCGAGATAAGCCCTCGCACGTCCGACATCCCCCGATCATCCGGGATCGATGCGCAGCCCGAAGCGGAAAGGGCGGCTGCCGATACGAACAGCAGGCCAAGTTTCTTGGACACCAAGTGAATCCTCCATCAAGTTCGAATGGGATGGAGGCGACCACGGAAGAGGACCGGCGCGCGGAGTCAGGATGCCTAAAAAGTCAGGCAGTCCCCGTCTCCCCATGCACAGCGATGGACGTACGCCCACCGCGCTTGCATACGCAGCCTCTAGCCGGGATACCCCCAGCAATCGTTCAGGAGGAACGTGGCGGTCGTAGTGGAAGGGTTAAGTCGACTTCAGGGGCGGCAACCGCCGTGAATGCCGGAATACTGCCTTTGTCGGGGCTAGGCACTGATTGCAATTGGGCTGCATCCAGCCCAAAGACGCCGAAACACGTCATGGAACAGGGAGCCGTGCAGGAGCAGCCGCAATTGCAACCATGTTGGGCAGTGCCATGCTGAGCGTGACCGGACGCGTGAGCGATGACCTGGTACTGATCAGGATTATGATGATGCATGTGCTCGGCGTGCATGCCGGGCATGGGCGCGACCGACTGGCTGACACTTTTCGCACAATGCGACATTCCGCTCGTCGATGCCCAAGCAGCTGCCGGCAATGCCAACATCATCAACATCACGACGATCGCGTGGAAGTGTTTCACCCCTTTAATATTGCCGAGGAACAGAGTGCGCGCAAGGCGAATCCATTCAGTTTCTGAACCCAGGTGGCATTGCATTATGAGTTGGCCACGACCGGTGGCGATCCTTTGGATCGACGACGCCTCAACAGAACATATGCTGCCGGTATCACGATCATCGACAGAAGCGGCGCCGTGATCATGCCGCCGACCATGGGCGCCGCGATGCGCTGCATGACCTCTGAACCCGTCCCCGTCCCCAGAAGCACTGGAAGCAGGCCGGCCAGTATGACGGCGACCGTCATTGCTTTGGGTCTCACACGCAACAGTGCACCTTCTCGTACAGCAGCCAGCAGCCCTGCGTCGTCATCCTCCCCCGCAAGTTGCTTACGTTCCCAAGCCGCCTTGAGATAGATCAGCATGACGATCCCAAACTCGGCCGCGACGCCGGCCAATGCGATGAAGCCCACGGCCGTCGCCACGGATACCGCATGTCCCAGGAGCCAGATCAGCCAAAGCCCTCCTGCGAGCGCGAATGGCAGCGTGATCAGCAGCAGCAGTGCCTCGTCCCAGCGGCGGAACGTCAGGTAGAGCATCACCAGCACGATGAGCAGGGTCGCGGGAACGACCAGCCTGAGCTTGCCGGCCGCGCGTTCGAGATATTCGAACTGCCCCGACCATGACACCGCATAGCCGGCGGGCAGCTTCACGCTTGAGGTAACCCTGGCCTGCATATCGGCGACGACAGATGAAAGGTCGCGGCCACGAACATCCACATAGACCCAGCCCGACGGCCGGGCGTTTTCGCTGCGGATCATGGCCGGGCCATCGGCAATGGTGATACGCGCGATGTCGCCTAGCTGAACAACACCGCCCGCTGGCAAGGGCACCGTTAGATGACGCAGGCCATCGAGCGACTCCCGCGTCTCACGCGGATAGCGCACGTTCAACGAGTAACGCGCCAAGCCTTCGACAATCCCGGTGACGGGCTCGCCGCCAATTGCCGTGGCGATGAACGACTGCACGCTCTCCAGAGTGAGCCCGTAGCGGCCTATCGATGTGCGATCGATCTCGATGTTGACGTAGCGGCCACCGGCCAGCCTTTCCGCAAATGCCGAGGTCACGCCAGGCACGGATCGAACGGCATCCGCAATGTTGGCTGCCAGGCCATCGATGGTCGAAAGATCTGGCCCGCTGACCTTGATGCCCACCGGGCTCTTGATACCCGTCGCAAGCATGTCGATCCGATTGCGGATTGGCGGCACCCAGACGTTGGTCAGGCCGGGCACCCGCACTGCCGCGTCCAACTCGCTTACGACTCGGTCCATAGTCAGGCCGGGCCGCCATTGCTCGCGGGGCTTGAGTCTCACCATCGTCTCGAACATCTCCAGCGGCGCCGGATCGGTGGCGGTGTCCGCCCGCCCCGCTTTTCCCATGACGGAGGCGACCTCGGGCACGGTCAGGATCATCCGGTCAGTCTGTTGGAGGAGCTGTGTCGCCTTGCCGATGGAAAGACCGGGCAATGCCGTGGGCATGTAGAGCAGGTCGCCTTCATCGAGCGCCGGCATGAACTCGGAACCGAGCCGGGTCAAGGGAATGAGTGATGCAGCCAGGATGACGGCCGCGAGCAACAATGTTGTCTTGGGGCGGCGCAGCGTCCAGTCGAGGCACGGTGCATAGAGCCGCGCGAGCACGCGGTTGACCGGGTTCTCCGCTTCGCTCCTGATGCGTCCCCGGATCAGGTAGCCCATGAGCACCGGCACAAGCGTTATCGACAGGCCGGCCGCTGCCGCCATCGCATAGCTCTTGGTAAAAGCGAGCGGGGCGAACAGCCGGCCTTCCTGGGCTTCCAGAGAGAACACCGGGATAAACGACAAGGTGATGATCAGCAGCGCCAGGAACAGCGCAGGGCCGACCTCGATGGCCGCGCTGGTGATGATCGCCCAACGCTGGGCCGGCGGAGGCTCGACGTCATCATGCTGGAGCCGCCAATGTTCCAGATGCTTGTGGGCGTTCTCGATCATCACCACGCTGGCATCGACCATGGCGCCAATGGCGATGGCGATGCCGCCCAGCGACATGATGTTCGCGGTGAGGCCCTGCAGATGCATGACGAGGAAGCTCGCCAGTATTCCCAGCGGCAGCGTGACGATGGCGACGAACGACGAGCGCAGGTGGAGCAGGAACAGGCCGCACACCAGCGCGACGATGATGAACTCCTCGATCAGCTTGTGAGTCAGCGTCTCGACCGCGCGGCCGATCAGGTCGGATCGGTCGTAAGTGGTAACGATCTCGACGCCCGGCGGCAGGCTCTTGCGTAGCGTCCCGATCCGAGCATGAACCGCCTGCAGCGCGTTCCAGGCGTTCTTGCCCGACCGCAACACGATGATACCGCCGGCCACTTCGCCCTGCCCGTTCAGTTCGGCGACGCCCCGGCGCATTTCGGGGCCGACTTGCACGGTCGCCACGTCGCCGACTCGAACGAGGCCGCCCGTCGATCCAGTCTTGACGACGGTGCCGGCGATATCGGCGACGCCGGTCAGGTAGCCGGGGCTGCGCACCATGTACTCGGCTTCGCCAAGTTCCAGCACCGAGCCGCCGGTCGACTCATTCGCTCCCTTGAGCGCCGTCACGACGTCCTCGGCGGTGAGGCCGAGATTGAGCAGTCTGACCGGATCGAGCACCACCTGATACTGCTTCACCATGCCGCCGAGGCTGGCGACTTCGGCCACATCAGGGATGGTTTTCAGCTCGTAGCGCAGGAACCAGTCCTGCAGCGAACGAAGCTGACCAAGGTCGTGGCCGCCGGTTCTATCGACGAGGGCATACGTGTAGATCCAGCCCACGCCGGTAGCATCCGGCCCCAGGGCCACGCGTGCCGATGACGGCAGTCGATTCTGCACCTGGGCCAACGCCTCCAGCACGCGAGACCGTGCCCAATATGGGTCCGTGCCGTCTTCGAACAGGATGTAGACGAAGGAGTCGCCGAAGAACGAGTAGCCCCGCACGGTCTTGGCACCCGGCACCGACAGCATGGTCGTCGTCAGCGGGTAGGTGACCTGGGTTTCGACCAGGTCCGGCGCCTGGCCAGGGTAAGTGGTGCGCAGGATCACCTGCACATCGGAGAGATCAGGCAGTGCGTCCAGCGGTGTCGCGCGGATGCCCCAGATGCCGCCGGCCGCGATCGCTGCCGCCGCCAGCAACACGAGGATGCGGTTGCCGACCGACCAGCGGATGATCGCGGCGATCATGGCGTGCCTCCCGTGCGGCCGAGTCTGGACTCGGCCTCGAGTGAGGTGACTATCGGCGGCTTGCCGGCGTCCATCCGGAAGCGGAAGCGCACCACCGTGCCCGTCGGCATGGTGGCATTGACGCCTGGCGCGAGCGTGAACGTCATGATCATGGCCGGCCAGTTCGCAGCCGGCACAGCCTCGTGGCGCAGAGTTACCTGTCCGGCCGCGGAGCCAATCACCACGCCCTTCCCCTCATAGCCGGAGGCCCCGGTCGGCGCTTTCGCCGGCGCCTGCACACGTTCCCCTGCGGCGCGTAGATTGGATTCGGAGTCGATCAGGAACTGCGCCGAACTGACCACCCTGGCGCCTTCATCGAGCCCCGAACGCACCTCAGTCCGGCCGTCGATCGTCCGCCCGGCGTCGATCTCGACCGGCACGAACCTGCCGGCTTCGTTTTGCACGTAGACCAACGCGCGCGTTCCGGTACGGATGATCGCTTCATCGGGTATGGCGAGCACCTGTTCTCCGGCGCCCCCATCGAAGCGCACCCGCGCCGTCATGCCGGGTACCAGCGTCATGTCATGATTGGCAGTCTCAAGCCGCACGCCACGTGTGCGCGTCACGGGGTCAACGGTGGGAAGAACGGCGACGACCTTGGCAGCGATCGGGGCGCCCATCAGACCCGGCGCTGAGACGAAAGCCATATTCCCAGGGTGGATCGAACCGGTGCTTGCCTCGGGGAGGGCGGCCTCGATCCAGATCGGGGATATTGGTGATATCCTCGCCAGCATCTGGCCAGGAGCGACCGTCATTCCCTCGCGCGCCGTCAGTTCTCGAATGATGCCGGAGGCAGGGGCACGTTGAACCAGCGTCAGGGCGGCCGTTGATCCCTGCTCAGCCTTTTCAATACTGGCCTGATCGACCCCAAGAACCTTGAGCCGCTGCATTGCCGCCTCGCGAAGCGGTGCAAGGTCCGGTGAGATGGATTCGTTGAGCACCTGAAATTCGCGCAGTGCGGCAATGAGTTCCGGGCTGGTGATGGTGAGAAGTGGGTCATCCTGCCTCACCGCCGCATAACTGCCTGAAACATGAACCCGCACGATGGTTCCGGCAGTCCGCGCCTGGAGCAACACGTCATTGCCTTCCGGCACGGCGACCACGCCCGGCGCCTCCAATGCAGACCCGAACCGCTGACGCGTCACCTTGGCGGTGCGTAGCCCCAGATTCTGCGCCATGACAGGGTCTATGCTCACGCCGGTGGCGGCTTCGCCGTCCGCGTAGACCGGCACCAGTTCCATGTTCATGAATGGCGACTTGCCAGGTTTGTCGAAGCGCTGGCCCGGCACCATGGGATCATGCCAATAGAGAACCCGCTTGCCGCTCTGGTTGGTGTCTTTGTTGGATGACACCGCCGGGGGCCCACCGGTTGGTGCTGTACGATGACCGATCCAGTAACCGAAGCCAGCAGCGGCGAGAACGCCCGCTCCCATCACCAGAACCTGGAGTGTCTTGCGGTTCATTGGCTGGCCTCATTTGTCCGGAGCAAGGATTGTGTGCGGTCCCCGTCGAGTAGCGTCAGGTTGACCCAGGCACGCCCGAGATCGCCGAGCAGGGCCAGCCGTTCCCGTTCGATGTCGATCCGGTTGCGCTCGGCCTCTATGGCGTCCTTGAGGGTGCCGGTTCCTGCGCCATAGCGTGCAGCCGCCAGATCGGCCTGCTGCCTGGCCAGCGGCAACAATGCATCGTCGAAGCGCTGCAGCCGACCCGAGGCCGACTGCCACGTCGCCCACATGGATCGTATTTCGGCGAGGGCCTTGCGGCGCGCCGCCTCGACCATCGCCGCGGCGGCGATTTCGCGCGAACGGGTTGCCTCCACCGCGCGATCCTGCCTCGCCGCCCGGTTGATGGGCAGCGGCACGGAGAACATCAGTGAGACCATCTGCGACCTGTCGCCGTCGCGCTGGCCGAAGCTGAGCTCTGTTGCCCAATCTGGATGACGTTCCGCTCGCGTAACGGCGGTATCGGCTTCGGCGGCACGCAATGCCGCAGTTGCGGCCCCAACTGCCGCATGCGACTGAACCAAGATCTCAAGGTGAGCGGGATCGGCTGGGGCCGCCATGAGATCTGGGAGAGCGCCGCTGGGTTCCGGGTCGGTCAAGAGTGTCCAGCGGGAAAGAGCCGCTTTCAGGGTATCAATCCTGGCATCCAGTTCAGCATGTTCGTTGTCATGCTCCAACAAGGCCTGACGGGCGGCAATGGCGTCCCCGGCGGGCACGGTGGAAGAAGCGACATTCGCATCCATGCCGTCGATGAGCGCCGACAGCAATTGCTTCTCCTGATCCAGGAGATGTTCCACGAGCATGGCCAACAGGAGAGCGACCCAGTTCGCCGCGACCTCCTGGCGTATCCCAAGTTGATCTGCATCCGCCTGAGCCATGTCCAAGGCACCGCGAAGTCGCGCCCGCTCGGCTCGGGCCGTGCGCTTTGACCCGCTGACCCACTGTTGCGACAGGCCGATGGTCTTCATGGTCATGTCATCGCGGTTGAAGTTGAACCGGTCTGCGCCTGTGAACGGCAGGTTCTGGATGCCGACCGACAATGTCGGGTCGGGTAGCTGTCGGGCCGCTGCAGCGTCTTCGCTGGATGCCGCGACCTCGGCACGCCCGGCCATCAGACCTTGGCTTTCCTGGTCAGCGAGCCGCAGCGCCTGTGACAGGCTCAGGGGTTCAGCGCGTGCCTGCGACCCCGCCGCCCAAACGAACACCAACAGCACAAGCGTGACGATCCCGCACGAGGCAGGCCTTGCCCTTCGCATCATGGTTTCCTCCAAGACTTGGGAAGGAGGCAACCGGTCGAAGCCGGTGCCGCCAATCCGTGGGGTTATTTCGCCACGAGGATGACCTGACCGCGAACAGGAACGGCTTCACCGGGAATTTGCGCCTCGATGGTCACCGCCCAACGTCCGGGCATGGGAAGTGTGGTCGTGAAGGTGTCTCCGGTCGAACCGACGGCCACGACCTTTGTGGTCATTTCCGCCATGCCGTCAGGCCCCATGTCGATACGCGTCGCCGACACCTTTGCTCCCGTCACCGGGATCATGTCTGGCGACATGATCTGTACAGTGAAAGTCGTGGAGGCTCCGGCCTTCAAGACCGCAGGCTGGGCGGTGAAGTGGTATTCGGGTTTCGTGGCGCTATCAGGCGCGGCAGTTCCAGTGGTGATGGTGCCAAACAGTACAGCCAGGGCGAATGCGCCCTGTATCAAGATACGAGACATGGTGATCCTCTTGCTTTGAACGATGGTATGGCTTCGACGGCAAAACTCGGCCGCCGGCAAACGTCGTTCAGGCGCTGGGAGGATGGATTGGGGGTTTGGGCGTTACGTCGGTCCAGGCGGCCGGCCGAAACACAGCCTTGGTAAGCTCGAGTTGGTGATCAGCATCGCCGACGGAGATCGCCACGACCGCCGAACTGCACTTGTTGAAGCAGGTCAGATCCGACGCGCAACAGTCCGGCTTGTTGCCGTGACTGGATTTGACGGGTGACTGGTGGCAGGGCGAGTGGTTCGTACCAGTCGCCATGTTCATGTCTGACGACATGGGCTTCAACCCGGCAGCGGGTGCCGCAACGGCCGATTGCACGCTGGCGACTGCAAACAGCAGTCCCGTCAGCAGCAACAGCCAGCGTGTGCATATTGGCCTGTACGTCATTGTGGGAATATCGCATTGCCCCTCGCAGCTCCGCAAGCCGCATGATGCAACTCGAATGCGTACCGTACTTGGCACCGCTTTCGTGTCTCAACGACTTGGGGTGGACAAGCCTATCGAGAGAACCCACATGATTTAGGTGATCGCTTCGCGACAGTATTTCGTAGTTGGGCTGACTACGGTCCGTCAGTAGGTCTACCAATCCAAATTGGCTGCTCGAACAGTAATAATTCGGCATGCCATGCGGATCGACCGGGTGACGCTCGACCGGCAAAAGATATTTGAGGGCACCATGATTAAAGATTACCGGAATCACAGGAGGATTTTCCGGTCCCCGGAAGCGCATATCGAACTGAGACATCTGCGATGTGTGATCATCGCTGCGCATTACCGCAGCTTTCGGCGGGCGGCTGAGGCGCTTGGGGTCAAGCAATCAACCCTGAGCCGCAGCATTTCGCAATTGGAAGAGCGTCTGGGCGTCGTGTTGTTCGAACGAACCAGCGGTGGCGTTCGGCTGACTACGGCTGGCGTCGAGGTATTGCGGACCTCTCGGCATCTTGTCGAAACGGTCGATCATATGGCCGCGACCGCCAAGGACATCGGCAGGGGCGAGGCCGGCCGCCTCACGGCCGGATTCTACACCTCGCTGTCTGCCGGGAACCTGCGGGCCAGCCTGATCGAGTATGCGTCGCGGTTCCCGAAGGTCGAAATCCAGGCATATGAAGGCGCACGCGCATGCCTGTTCGCCGGCGTCGACGCTGGCCGACTTGATGTCGCCATCGTGACGGGCGATCCGATCTCTCGCGAGGGGAAGGTCATGGGTTTGTGGAGCGAGCGCATCATGGTGGCGCTGCCCGAAGCTCACCGATTGGCGGGCAACAACATCGTCTATTGGACTGATCTGAAGGACGAGACCTTCCTTTTCAGCCAGCGTGATCCCGGGCCGGAGATCCAGGACATCTTGCTGGCGAAGCTCGCCGCGCCGGGCGAGCGGCCCAAGGTCATCAGTCACGATGTCAGCCGCGAGAACATCAAGAGCCTCGTGGGGGCGGGCTTCGGCGTCAGCCTGATGTGCGAAGCCTGCATCGGGGCTTCTTATACAGGCGTCGTCTACCGCGAGGCGCGGGACGGCAATGGTCCGAGCCGGATCAACTACGCAGCCTATTGGCAGGGCGACAACGACAATCCGGCGCTCGCGGGTTTCATCAACCTGCTGCAAGAGCGCTATCCCGCGTTGCCTACGGGCGACTGACGCGGCCGCCGCGCCTTCGCGAAGCCGCGGTCGGTTGCCATGAAGCGCTCCACCATGGGGACGATCAGCTTGGCTGGGTCGCTCAACGGATGACCGGTTTCGCGGGCCAGGATTTCCGCGTAAGCGACCAGGTCGCGATGGACGGTGGCCGGAAATTCGATCGTGAGCTTGACCGGCTTGTCGTCGGCAACGGCCCCGAGCTTCAGCTTTGCCATGTCAGCCTCCGTAGGGTTCGAGGACGAGGTCGCGGGTGACGATGACGCGAACGGGGAACCCGGGGCGGATCGTCAAGGTCGGGGCGATGTTCAACTGGCGGCGAACGATCTGCTGACCGGCATCGTTGATCGTGTCCTGCCCGCCGTTGCGGATCGCCTGGATCAGGCGGTCGTCGTCGTTGGTGGCGAGCTCTGCCCCAATGCTCAGCAGCGTGGACAAGCCCGCCGCCTTGGCAAGATCCCACCAGTGATAGTCGACGCCATCCTTGAGGCCGGCATAACCTTCGGCATCAGCGCCAGGTTGACGCTCGAGCACGATCGAGCGGCCGTTCGGGAAGATCAGCCGGTTCCAGACCAGCAGCACGCGGCTTTGGCCGAACTGAACATTGTTGTCGTACTGGCCAATGATGCGGGTGCCCTGGGGTACGAGAAGGATGCGGCCCGTCGGGCTGTCATAGATGTTCTCCGTCACTTGCGCGGTGACCTGGCCCGGAAGATCGGACCGGATGCCGGTGATGAGCGCGGCCGAAATCACGGCGCCCGCCTGAAGGATGTTCGGCGACGCTGGAGCCGCGATGCGATCCGGCGAGACGGTGCGGCGATCGGCGGCGGCGTTTAGGAAGGCGAGTTGCCGATCCTGGGCCGACGGCGTCGCTGGCTGGGGAGCAAGCCCGAGGCTGGCGAGGTCAGGTATTGGCGGCGGAACAGCCGTCGCAGTGCCAGAGGCGGATGATGGCGTCGGCCGGTTCTCCGTGCCGGCGAAGAGCTTGGCGGTGCGGGCGCTCTCGATTTCCTGCAGGCGGCGTTGCTCCTCGGCGCTGAGACCAGGATTGGGTGGCGCTATGGCGGGATTGGGCACACGCTGGCCGCGATTCTGCGCGCCGAGGATGGGACGACCGAGGTCGCCGGGTAGCGGCGGGCCAAGCTGAGGCACACCGCTATAGTCGCGGGGCAAGCCCGCCAAGCCGTCGGCGGTCGATCGGTTTTCGGTCGAATAGAGTTCTTCGGCGGACTTGCCGCCGTCGCGCGTCTGCAGGGCATAGATCAGCGCTCCGCCCAGGCCCACGCTCGCCAGGAGACCGATGCCGGCGAGCACCTTGCGCGACAGCCGCGTAACGCGCGGCGCCTCCGCACGAAGCCGCATCGGGGCGGCCGCATCGGCGGTCGACCCGGTCAGCGGTGCATCATCCTCATCCTCTTTCCGGGCTTCAGGCTCGCTCACGACGCCGGCCTCCCGTCGGTGCGGGTGATCCGAACGCGCTTCTGGTGGTCACCGGCGCCGAAGCGCAGCTCGGCGGCCGCGAACAGGCGATCGACGATCATGTAGTTGCCGCGGACGCGGTAGTTCACGAGTTCGGAGGTGTTGCCCTCGGGGCCGACCACGAAGAGCGGCGGCATCTCGCCTTGGCCGATGCCGCGCGGAAACTCGATGAAGACCTGCCGTCCGTCGTCATAGGCCCGCAGCGGCCGCCAGGGCGCACGATCGCCCTCGATGGCATAGCGGAAGTTGATGTTGGCGAGGTCGACGCCGGTGGCGATGGGACGCGCTGCCTCGGCCTGCGCGTTCTGGTGGCGCAGGGCGATGAGCTGATCCTGCGGGTACTGCCACGAGACCGACGCCATATAGGTGCTCTCGGTCGAGCGCAGCTCCATGTGATAGGTCCGCAGATTGGTGTTGATGACCAGGTTGGTCATCAGGTCGGCGCGGGTCGGCTTCACCAAGATGTGGACTTGCAGAGTCGCGCCCGAACCGCTCTGCGTGTCGCCGATGATCCAGCGGACCGTGTCGCCAGCGGCCACCGGCCCGGAGCCCACGAGCTGCTCGCCAGGCTGCAGCGCGATATCGGTGATCTGACCTACGGCAGTATAGACCTGATAGAGCGCGCCGCTGGTGTAAGGGTAGACCTGCATGGCGTTGATGAAGCCGTCGCGCACCGGCTGCACGCGCGCGGCGGCATTGGCTTGATTGACGCGGGCCGTTGGATCGGCCGGCTCCGGGGTTCGGCGCGTTTCTTCAACGGGCTTCATCTGCCCCGGCAGCGGTAGCGGACGTGGAAGTTCCACGACCTGCACTGGTCCCGGCGGATCGGCCGTCTGCACGGCCGGCGCCGCGTCGTCATAGGAGATCTCGGGCGGTTTCTGCATCGTGGCGCAGCCGGCGAGCGCAGTTGCTGAAAGCAGCAGAGCCGCGAGTATGGAAGTGCGAGAAGCCGGGTTTCCGGCTTTACGGAAAGACGGCTTCATTGCCCAAGCTCCCGTGACCAGTTGATGGCGTTGACGTAGATGCCGAGCGGGTTCGCTCGCAGCCGGTCGGCGTTGCGAGGCACCTGCACGACGATGGTGAGGATGGCGGTCCAGCGGGTCGTCTCGGCAAGCTGGCCGTTCTCGTAGCGCCGCTCGGTCCAAGCGACGCGGAAGCTATCCGGCGACGCGCGGATCACGCTGGAAACGTCGACGGCGACCTGCTGCCGGCCGACCTTGGTGAAAGGGTCGTTCGAGCGCGCATAGTCGTTCAGCGCCATCGCGCCGCGATCAGTCGTGAAGTCGTAGGCGCGCAGCCAGTTCTGGCGGACGATGATGGCATCGGACGGGATCGAGCGGACCTGCTCGATGAAACGCGCGAGGTGGAAGGCGATTTGCGGGTCGGTCGGGCGATAGTCGGCGACTGCTGGCGCCACCGCCTGCGCCTGACCGAGCCGATCGACCTGCACCACCCAGGGTACGACCGTGCCACGCGCTGATTGCCAGACGAGCGCGGCAGCGAATCCAGCCGAGAGGATCAGCGATCCGAAGGCCATGAGGCGCCAGTTCTTGGCCTGGACGCGAGCGCCGCCGATACGATCGTCCCAGACCTGGGCGGCCCGCTGGTAAGGCGTCTCTGGTTCGGGGGACTTGCCGTAGTGAGTAGAGGGTCGTTTGAACATCAGCGGTCGCTTTCGGAGAGGTTGATGGAGGAGCCGCCGCCGTGGCTGTCGCCGCTGCGAACGGCATGGGCGGCCGCTGTCACGCCGTGACTCAGCGTTTGGGAGCGCTTCATGCGGCGAGCCCAGGCCGGTGGTCCGTCAGCCGGTGCGGCCGCCTCGGCCGTGCCTCCGCCGATCGTGCCCATGGTCGAGGTGCCACCGGTGGCTTCGAAGGCGGATTTCCCGCCCTCCGAGAAGCTCGACCGCATGCTGTCGGCGGTGCGTGAGGCCGCCCGGCGGAGGGGCGAAGCCGCCGCGCCACCGGCTGCGCGGGCGACGCCGCCGAGGCCGGAAGCGACGCTTGCCGCGCCCGATTGGCCCGCGGCCCCGAG
>JALHLU010000016.1 GCA_022844345.1 Hyphomonadaceae bacterium | reverse complement strand
CTCATCTCATCCTGGGGCTGGAGCAGGTCCCAAGGGTATGGCTGTTCGCCATTTAAAGAGGTACGTGAGCTGGGTTCAGAACGTCGTGAGACAGTTTGGTCCCTATCTGCCGTGGGTGTTGGAGACTTGAGAGGATTTGCCCCTAGTACGAGAGGACCGGGGTGAACGTACCTCTGGTGGACCTGTCGTGGCGCCAGCCGCGTAGCAGGGTAGCTATGTACGGACAAGATAACCGCTGAAAGCATCTAAGCGGGAAACTTACCTCAAAACCAGGTCTCCCTGAGAGCCGTGATAGACTATCACGTCGATAGGCCAGGTGTGGAAGATCCGTGAGGATTGCAGCTTACTGGTACTAATTGCTCGATTGGCTTGAGCACTCTCTTAACCCATACGTGGCGACGAACATGTCGCCTTGAAGTTCGAAGCTAGACAGCTCATCAGCGGTCTGGCGGAGATCTAGATTTAGTTAGACGTTTAGTTGTTGCGCATTTGGCTTTGTTGACCTGGTGGTTCTGGCGGGGGTTCCCCACCCGATCCCATTCCGAACTCGGTCGTTAAGTCCCCCAGCGCCGATGGTACTGTGCCTTAAGGTACGGGAGAGTAGGTCGCTGCCAGGTCTACTAAGCCAAATGCTAGCCGCTCTTTGAGCGGGGCCTCTTTCATAATTTTCGCTTCCTTCCCGGAAGCGGACGCGCGGCTCGGCCGGTTGTGTGGACCTCGTCCACTCGGCCGGATAGGGCCGCGAAGTCGTTTCTGGGCCCTCCCTTCGGGGCGCGGTCCAGAGGCGGCAAGGGATCCGCTCAGCGTATCGGACGCTGGCGGACATTCGGTGACGCGGGGTGGAGCAGTCCGGTAGCTCGTCAGGCTCATAACCTGAAGGTCCCAGGTTCAAATCCTGGCCCCGCACCCAAAACGAAGAACAGCCCTGCGAGCGATTGCGGGGCTGTTTTCGTTTGTGCTCAATTCCGGTCCACGCAATGCAGCGGGGGGCGCGCGATGAGCATTTATGTCTACATCACACGACGTAGGAATCCGCTGGAACCGGGCGATACCGTCTCGCTCGAAGAATGGCAGCGCCTGGTCGCAAGCGATCCATCCTTCCGCGCCCCGACTGCAGAGGATCACAAAGAGCTTGCGATGAACTGGAAGGGTGCTCCCTTTCCCGAAGATGCGATCTGGACCGGCCACCCGGATTATCCAGCCGTGTGGTTTTGCTGGTCGGACGGCAATATCGAGTTGAAAAGCCCCGACGAAATCATGATTGCAAAAATGATGACGCTCGCAGCAAAGTTGGACGCCAACGTGATCAGCGAAATGGGCGAACTGTTCAACGAGGATGGGTCTCACAAGGGGTTTGTGGACGGAGAGCCCTGGTAGCCTGATCGCGAGACGGATTTTGCCACAGCCGGATTCATCCTACCTGTTCGCCATGACGCTGAAATCCATCCTCGCCCTTCATCCCTCCCATCGCGACGACATCGCAGATCTGGTCACGCGCCGGCCGGTGCCGGGCCCGCGGGTGAGCCAGGTCGACCCGTTTCTCTTCCTCAATCATCACGGTCCACAGGTTTATCCGCGCGGAAATCGCGGCCTGCCGTTCGGTCCCCATCCGCATCGCGGCTTCGAGACGGTCACCTTCATCCTCGAGGGCGAACTCATGCACCGCGACTCGGCTGGCTATGAAAGCGTCATCCGCGCCGGCGGCGTGCAGTGGATGACGGCGGGCTCCGGCCTCGTTCACGCCGAGCTCTCGCCCGAAGCCTTCAAGCGCGAAGGCGGCCCGCTGGAAATCCTCCAGCTGTGGGTGAATCTTCCCGCCAAGCTGAAATTCACGCCCCCGCGCTATCAGGGGCTGCAGGCAGATGCGATTCCGCAGATCGAAATTGCAGGCGGCCTCGCGCGCCTCAGCCTCATCGCGGGCGAATGGGCCGGGGCAAGGGGTCCGGTCGAATCGATCACCGGAAACTTCATGTCCACGATCGAAGCCTCGCCTGGCGCGCGCATCGCGGTCGATGGTCTCGTTTGGCGCAACGTCTTCTTCTATGTCGTCTCGGGGCAGGTGCGGGTGAACGGCGCCGAAGTCGCGGCGCACACTCTCGTAGAACTCGATATCGCCGGTGATCGTCTGGACATCGAAGCGCTGACGCCAGCACGCATCCTGTTCGGTCATGGCGCCCCGATAGGCGAGCCGCTGGTCGCTAATGGCCCCTTCGTGATGAATACGGTTGAAGAAATTCGTGAGGCGATCAACGATTATCAGGCTGGCAAGTTCGGCTTCATGGTGGGGTAGGGGGTCGCCGGATACGGTCGCTGCAAGGTGATCGTGGCGACGATCTGGCGTCCTTCCATCGCGTCCGGTCCTGGTCTAAGCGTATTGCGAGCGAGAGGAATTGGTCGTGCTGATCTGGATGCGGCGAGCGGGAGCAAGGCTGGGCGCTATCGCGCTCCTCGCCCTGTTCATGCGCGCGATCCTGCCCGCCGGATATATGCTGGCCGAGGCCGACACCGGCGGCGGCCGCTATGTCACCGTTCAGGTCTGCGATGCGCACGCCAGTGCGCCCACGCTCCTCAATCTCGATACCGGCCAGCAGGTCCTCCTCGCGGACCTGCCGAAAAAAGTGAATGACGATCCAACGAAGTCGCCCTGCGTCTTCGCCGCGCCATCCGTGATGATTGAACCGCAGGCCATCGCCGAACCTGTGGAATTCCTCGCGCAGGCCAGCGTGGTCTTCGCCGCCGTTGCTGATCTCCGCCCTGGCCGCGGCATCGCTGCGCCCCCGCCGCCCTCCACCGGACCTCCCTCCCTGATCTGACCTGCCTCGCCGCGCGCTGGTTTCCGGCGCGCGTACTGCTGTCATCGATCAGGACCGACCCAATCATGAATTCGCATACGCTGCGCGCAGCCGCCTCGGCGCCCGCGCTTCTTCTCGCCATGTCGCTCTGCGCGCCGGCCTTCGCACAATCAGCCCCCGCTGATGAGCCGCAACAGAATCGCGATACCGTCATCGTCACGGCCAAGGCCGATCCGGAAGATCCGCCCGTCGTCGCCGAAGCGCGCGAGCGCCTGTCGGAAACGCCCGGCGCCGTCGCCATTGTCTCTAGCGAGAGCTATGCTGGCCGCCACGCCACCGGTCTCGTCGATATCCTGCGCGATGTTCCCGGGGTCTATATCCAGAAGAAATGGGGCGGCGACACGCGCCTCTCCATCCGCGGCTCGGGCATTGGCAACGCCAACCACCTGCGGGGAACACTGATCGCACAGGACGGCATTCCGCTGAACGAGGCGGATGGCTATGGCGACACGCAACTCGTCGACCCGTTCCTTGCCCGCTACACCGAGGTCTACAAGGGCGGCAACGCGCTGCGCTATGGCGGCGCGCTGCTCGGCGGCGCGATCAACATGATCACCCCGAACGGCAAGACGGCGCCCGAGACCGGGGTGTTGCGCGTTGAAGGCGGCGACAACGGCACGTTGCGCGGCCACGCCAGCGTCGGCGGCCGGTTCGGCGAATGGGACGCGTTCGGCGCGGTTTCCGGCTACGAGACCGATGGCTGGCGCCAGCAGAGCGAAGGCGAATGGCAGTTCGCTTCCGGCAATCTTGGCTACACCTTCGGCGACGATCAGGAAGTCCGCGCCTATGTCAGCGGCGGTTACATCCACCAGCAGATCCCCGGATCGCTGTCGCTGGCCCAGGCGCTGAACTCCCCCGAACTCGCCAACCCCGGCAATATTGGCAACGGCGTCGGAGTGGGCAATTACCAGCGCGACCAGTCCGTGCAGCGCGCCGCCCTACAGACCCGCTGGCGCTTCGACGCCAACACGGTTTTCGAAGGCGGCGTCTACGCCACCCACAAGGAACTCGATCACCCGATCTTCCAGGTGATCCACCAGGAGAGCGACAACTGGGGCGCGTTCGGCCGGCTCGACTGGACCGGCGAACTCTTCGGCATGAAGGCCGACATGTTCTATGGCCTGTCCTACCGGTCGGGCGAGAACGACGCCAAGCAGTGGGTGAACCTGAACGGTTCGCGCGGCGCGCTCACCGCGCAAAGCTACCAGGACGCCACGGGCCTCGACGTGTTCGCCGAGGGCCGGCTGTTCGTGATGGACGGCTTTGCGCTTGTCGCTGGCGGCTCCTACGGCCGGGCGGAGCGCGACTATCGCTCCATTCCGCCCAGCGCCACCGTCGTCACCGATAGCGAGACCTATGACTGGTTCTCCCCGCGCGTCGGGTTCGTCTGGCAGAACCCGGATGGCGTGCAGGTCTACGGCAACGTAACCCGCTCGGTCGAACCGCCAAACTTCGGCGGCCTCGCGCCGACCACCGGCGGCTTCCAGCCTCTTAAGGAGCAGGACGCCGTCACGGTCGAGATCGGCACGCGCGGCCGCGCCAGCAATTTCGTCTGGGATGTCGCCCTCTATCGCGCCGAGATCGACAACGAACTGCTCACCTTCTCGGTGAACCCCGGCCTCGGCATTCCGGCGGCGACCTTCAACGCGCTCGACGGCACGATGCACCAGGGCCTCGAGGCTGGCCTCGACTGGAACATCACGGACGGTCTGCGCCTGCGCCAGACATATATGTGGTCCGACTTCCGCTTCACGGACGACCGCCAGTATGGCGACAACTCGCTGCCCATCGTGCCCGAGCATTTCTACCGCGCCGAATTGCGGGGAGCTGTCGGCAATTTCTGGTTCGCGCCCTCGCTTGAATGGTCGATGTCGGATGCCTGGACAGACTACGCCAACACGTTCGAGGCGGGCTCCTACGGCATCTTCAACCTCAACATGGGCTACACGTTCGACAACGGCCCGATGGTGTTCGTTGATGTCCGCAACATCCTGAATGAGAACTACATCTCCAATTTCACGCCCGTCGTGAACTGGAGCACAGCCACCACCGCCCAGCGGAACATCTTCTTCCCGGGAGACGAGCGCGCCGTCTATGGCGGCGTATCGTTCACGTTCTGAAGCAAAGGAACACGTCACAGATCAGAACAGGAAAACAGTCATGATGAATGCGAAAAGCTTCACGGCCGCCGCAGCGGCGCTCCTTCTCGGCGCCTGCGCAACTTCGGCCCCGCCATCTCCGGACGGAGCGGGCGGGGCGACGGCCTTCACGATCGGGTTCGACGCCCGCGTTGGCGACAAGGCGGCGAAGTGCGGCGAAACCTATGCCGGCGTCGGCGCCTCCTCCGCCTCGATCATCCTCCAGGACTTCCGCATCTATGTAAGCGAGGTGCGGCTGATCGCGGCGGACGGCGGCGAGGTTCCGCTCCAGCTGACCCCCGACAACCAGTGGCAGAACGACAAGGTGGCGCTGCTCGATTTCGAGAACGCCTCCGGTAACTGCAATGGCAATGCGCCGATCAACACGGCCGTGCGTGGAACGGCGCCGGCCGGCGACTACAAGGGCCTGGCGTTCAAGATCGGCGTGCCGTTCGAGATGAACCACAAGGATCCGACGCTCGCCTCGGCCCCGCTCAACTATAGCGGGCTCACCTGGCCGTGGCGCGTCGGCTACAAGTTCATCACCATCGATCTTGAAACCGCCGGCAAGCCAGGAGCTGCGGCTCCAGCCCAGCAGGGCGGCATGCACGCCATGGCGGCTTCGGGCTTCTCGATCCATCTCGGCTCGACTGACTGCGGCGACGGCTCGCCCATGACCGCGCCCACCGCGCCGTGCGCCAACTCCAACCGGCCGGAATACCGGCTCGCCGCCTTCAATCCGGCCTCGCAGAAAGTCGTGCTCGATCTTGGCGCGCTGCTGGCGAAGACCGATGTGACGGTAAATGCGCCCCAATCGGCCTCGGGCTGCATGTCGTTCGTCAATGACGACGACTGCATCGCCCTCATGGACCGCCTGGGCCTCAGCTTCCGCGGCAAGCCCACCTCCGGCCAGCACTTCGTGCGGGTGGAGTAGGGTCATGCTGAAGCAACACCGTCACACTGGGCGGCGCAACCTGCTGGCCCGGTATGGGCAGGCCGTGGCCACGGCAGCCGCCGCCGTCCTGTTCGCGCTTGTCGCAAACGCGCAAGCGCACGCCGACACGTTCCGCGTCGGGGACATTGTGGTGACCAACATCAATGGGCTTCCAACCCCCAGGGGGGCGGATCTCGCCCACGTGACGCTCGCCGTCACGAACGCCGGCAGCGACAGCGACGTGCTCATCGCCGTCGATGTCCCGCCGATGATCGCCGATGCGGCGGGCTTCGACGCCCTGCCATTACGAGTCTATCGCGGAGCAAACCTGCGCCGTTCACAGCCGGTCTTCATTCCGGCCGACCAGACGCGCGCAATGGGCATCGAGGATGTCCACCTGGTGCTCTACGGCATCAAGGGTCCGTTCGAGCGAGGACTACGCGTACCCGTGCGGCTCACCTTCGCGCGCGCTGGCGAGATCGAGATCCTTGTCAATGTCGATGCGCCCGCGCTTGAGACCGCTGGCCTGTCGATCCCGTTTCCCGGCGTCGAGGTGATCCGTGCGCGCCAGACAGCGCCGCCAGTGGCGCATGTCGCAGCAGAGCCGGAGACGGGCGCGTTGTTCAAGTGTCAGGACGGCGGCGATATGGTGCTGTCCCTTTCGCCCAATGGCGACGACGTGTCTGCCGCCGTCTGGATACAGGGCCGGTCGCACCTTCTGCGCTACCAGCCGCCCGAGCCCGGCCTCGTGCAGATCGTATGGAGCGACGGACGAAGCTCGCTGACCTGGAGCCCAGGGGTCCAGCTGATGTGGATGAGCGGTGACACGCACCTGATGTGCGGTCGCGGCGGACACATGCACTGACTCCATCAATCATTGAATTCTGAAAGTTTAACCGATGTATCTCCAGACCGAGCTTTCTGATCAACCCCGATATGACCGTCTCCGCGCCGCCTTACTGAGAGGCACAGGAGTTGCCATGGCCCTCTGTGGGCTCGCGACCCCGGCCCTTGCGCAGCAAAGCAGCGAAAGCTGGGCCCGCGATGTCGTTGTCGTGACCGCCCAGGGCGAGACGATCACTGCGCCAAACGCCGCCACCGCCACGCGGACGCCAACGCCTGTCGAGGAAGTTCCGCAGTCGATCCAGACCCTGACGCGCACGCTGATCGAAGAACAGGAGCTGCAAACCCTTCCGGGCGCCCTCGTCAACGTCTCGGGTGTCACGCCGACAACCACGATGCAGACCGTACTGATGCCGACGCTCATTCGCGGCTTCAGTGTCAACTACTTCTTCGACGGCATGCCAACCTATCAGTTGCCCCCAGGCATCTCTGATCCGGCCACGCTGATCAACGTCGAACGCATCGAGGTGGCCAAGGGACCGACGAGCACGCTTTATGGTGGCGGATCGGGCGCGCCGCTTTCCGGTTTGATCAACGTTGTCTCCCGCGATCCGGGCTCGGAGTTTGGTGGATCCATTGGTCTCCGCGCCGGCAACTTCGGAACCTTCGGCGTTGATGCCGATATCAACGTTCCGCTCGGCGAGTCCGTCGCATTCCGCATCAACGGAATGGCTGAACAGGCCGATAGCTACATAGATTTCATCGACAGCGAACGCTACGCGTTCTTCCCGACGCTGGCGTGGGATATCTCGCCGAACACGCGCCTCGTGGTTCGCGGTCGCTATAACCATCTCGAGCAGCAGGAATATGCTGGCGTGCCGTGGGAGATCATCTCCTTGATCGATCCAAACCAGTACGCAGGCGCCAGTGACGTGCCGCGCACGCAGATCGAGAACAAACAGGTTAGCGCCTTCCTGAGCCATAGCTTCTCGGACTCACTCCAGGCCAACTTCGCTCTCAGCCACTATGTCGGCTCCTACGAGGAATGGGCGTCATTCCCCTACGGCCAGATCGCCGGCACGGTTTACAACTTCGGCAATGGCTACCTGCCGTCGGAGAGCAATAAGACGTTCGCGACGGCGAGCCTGCTCGCGCGCCTGGGTTCGGAGGGGTTCACCCACCAGGTCCTCGTCGGCGCTGACTTTGACGACACGGATTATTTCGGGGCGATGTATTTCAACCCGGTATGGGCGACGCTCGACTATGCAGACGCCGATCCCACCGCACCGTTCGGGCCCACGCCACCTCTCTTCTTCGACCAGAACGATCGGCTCAAGACCGCGGCCGTGTTCGTGCAGGATCAGATCGGCATCGGCGATCGCATTGATGTCACAATCGGACTGCGCTGGACCAATCTCGATATCAACAGCGTCATCAACGATGGCTTCTTCGACTACGCCACCGACCGGACTGACGACAAGGTGACGCCACGCGTCGGCCTGACCTACGAGATCATGGACGGCGCGTCGCTGTTTGCCGGCTATGCCGAAGGCTTCCAGGGTGTTGTCGGCGCCGGCTTCAATGGCCTGACGTCGCCCGAGCCGGAAACCTCCCAGTCCTATGAAGCGGGCGCCAAATTGGCCTCGCCGATCCAGGGCCTGACCGGCACGGTGTCGGTGTTCCAGATTACACGCCAGAACGTGGTGACGCCCGATCCGGTCATTCCGTTCGCCTACCTGCAAACCGGCGAACAGCGAGCCCGCGGCGTTGAGATGGACCTGGTCTATGAGCCCAGCGCGGCGCTGTCGGTTCTCTTCAACTACGCCTACACCGACGCCGAGGTCAGCAAGGACAACGCGTTGCCCGTTGGCGATCGCCTGCGCGCCGTGCCGGAGCACGCTGGCCGCCTCGCGGTGCGTTACCGGTTCGACGGTTCCCTCAGGGACTTCGAAATCGGCGGTGGCCTCACCTACACGTCCGAGCGCGAACTGACGCTGCCCAACACGCTGACAGTTGGAGACCTTGTGACTGCGGACGCGCAAGCCTCCTACGATTTTGGCCCGGCGCAGGTCTCATTATCGATCGTCAACCTCTTCGATGAGGGCGGCTTCGAACCCTACCAATACTTCGGCGGCGCGTACGTGGTTCCGACACAGCCACGCTCCGCGTTCGTGACACTCAGGAAAGCATTCTAGAAAACTACGGCCACAAGAGCCGCAGCAACAGGAGAGGAAACACAATGACCAGGAAAACGGACTGGGCCCGGCGGCTTGGGCTTGCAGCGGCGGCTCTTGCCGTAGCCTGCACAAGTGCGCCGGCTGTCTCACAGAAGGCGCCAGCGGGGCAGGCGGTCGCCGTCGATTTCGACGCGGCGATGCGCGGGCTGAGCTTCAACCCCGCCAGCACGGATGGAAATCTCGATGCGTCCTCGGCCGGCAACGGCATTGTCGATGCGGACGAGATGGCGCTGGTCGCCGCAATCCTGGCCGACCCGGCCCTCGATCTGAGCAAGAGCGGCGGCGTGGACCATGCGTCCGTCGCCGCTGCCTTCGCGCAGGCGCAAGCCTCGGCGACGCAGGATTTCGCCAAACTGCTCAGCCGTTATCCCACGTCGCCCACGGTCGCCGCCGGCTACGCGTTGCTCGGTGAGCCGTCGCTCAAGGCCTACAGCGTAATGGCCGCCAATTTCGGCGCGCCGATGAACGGCGACTACTCGCTGGCGATCGATGCCGGGAAGTTGCTGGCTCATGATGGCGATGCGGACGGAGACGGCGTCTCCAACCGCGCCGAGTATCTTGCCTTCATAGGACAGGGGCGCGCAGCCTACATCAAGGCTGCCCTCGATCCGGACACCAAGCCCGACTCCAACCAGCAGGCCAAGTCTCCTCCGGTGGCGCCCGGCCGCAAACTCGTCGGTGTCGTGCTCTATCCCGGTTACGAAGTGCTCGATGTCTTTGGCCCGGTTGAAATGTGGGCCTATGTGCCCGACTTCCAGATCGTGATGATCTCGCAGGACGGGGGCGCAGTACGCTCTGCCCAGGGCGTCTCGACCCTCTCGGACTATTCGTTCGCGAACGCGCCGCAGCTGGACATCATGATGGTGCCCGGCGGCAACGGGACCTACACCGAGCTCAACAATCAGGTCTTCCTTGACTTCATACGAGCCCAGGACGCCGGGACCGAGCTCACCACATCGGTCTGCACGGGCTCCGCGCTGCTCGCGAAGGCTGGACTGCTGAAAGGGCGCAAGGCCACGTCAAACAAGAACTTCTTCTCGCTCGCCGTCCAGCAGGACCCTTCCGTCGACTGGCAAGGCAAGGCGCGCTGGGTCGAGGATGGCAAGTACATCACATCGTCAGGCGTTTCTGCAGGAACGGACATGGCGCTCGGCCTTGTCGCCAAGCTCTACGGTTCCGAGCGCGCCGGACTCCTTGCCCACTCACTTGAGTACGAATGGAACAGCGACCCGGCCAACGATCCCTTCGCCGTGAACTTCGCGAGGTAGGTGTGAACCACAAACGTGCATCAGGATTGCGACTCGCGGGCGCGGCTCTGGCGGCGGTCATCGTCGTCGGCGCCGCCGCCTGCGCGTCGTCACAGGATCAGGCGAGCCTTCCGCATGGCGCGCCTGATGCGAGGTCGGCTGTCCAGGTGTCGTCCTCGCTTGTCCCGGTCGAGTACGACCTGGGCCTCCCCGACTGGACGCCGCCCCCGCTCGAACCTGCCTCCAACAGGTTGACTGCCGCAAAGATCGAGCTGGGGCGGCGGCTTTTTTACGATGTGCGTCTGTCGGCTGACCAAACCAAGACGTGCGCAAGCTGCCACCATCAGGACAAGGCCTTCACCGATGGCCTCCCGGTCTCGCCCGGCGTCACGGGCGATCTCACCCCGCGCAACTCCATGTCCCTCGCCAATGTCGCCTACGCGCCGGTGCTCACCTGGGCGAACCCGCTGCTCCATTCGCTTGAACAGCAGGCGCTGGTGCCATTACTGGGCCAGGAACCGGTTGAACTCGGCATGGCCAACAAGGACGAGGAACTCGTGCGCAGGCTCACCGCAGAGCCCATCTACCGCGACCTCTTCCCGAAGGCCTTCCCCGACATGGGCGGCGAGATCAGCCTCGCTACGGTCGTTCGCGCCTTGTCCGCCTTCCAGCGCACCATCATCTCGGTGAACGCGCCCTACGACCGCTATCGCTATGGCGGCGATGTCGACGCCCTGCCGGAAGCTGCGATCCGCGGCGAGGCGCTGTTCTTCTCCGAGAAGTTCGAGTGCCATCACTGCCACAACAACTTCAACATGAACGACAATATCGTCCACGCGCGTGCGCCGCATCCGGAAATCGCCTTCCACAATACCGGCCTCTACAATCTGGACGGCAAGGGCGCTTATCCCGCCGACAATATCGGGATCGCCGAACTCACGGGCCGGCCTGGAGACATGGGGCGCTTCAAGGCGCCCAGCCTGCGCAATGTGGAAGTCACCGCGCCCTACATGCACGACGGCTCCATCGCCACGCTCGAAGGCGTGCTCGATCACTACGCCGCCGGCGGCCGCACGATCACCAGCGGACCCAAAGCCGGCGTGGGTCGCAACAATCCTCTGAAGAGCTCCTTCGTCCCGGGCTTCGAGATGACAGCAGATGAGAAGGCGGACCTGATCGCCTTCCTGCTGTCGCTTACTGACCGGGATTTCCTCAAGGACCCGCGATATTCTGACCCCTGGAAACAAGGAACCCACCCATGAGGCATCTGCTCGGCATACTTGGAATGGTGCTGGCGATGGCAATGTCCGCCGCGCCCGCGCTGGCTCACTCGACGGTGAAGAGCACGGCGCCCGTCAGCGGGTCGATCCTCCCGGCTTCGCCGGCAGAGGTGACCATCACATTCAACGAGCCGGCGCGCATGACGTCCATCATCGTCGTTGAAGCGGGCAAGCCGGAACGAAAGCTGGAGTTCAAGCCCGGCGGCTCATCCACGGTCTTCATGGTCCATGAACCGAAGCTCTCGACGGGCCGCAACGAGATCAAGTGGACGGCGCTGTCGAAGGACGGCCACCCGATCTCGGGCGCGATCATCATCGTGATCAAGCCTGGCGCCGCGCCGTCCTCGCCTAGACCGGCGCCGTCGCACGATCACCAGGGGGGCTGATGCTCGAGATCGCCGCAGCCTCTGCGAAGTTTCTGCTCTATGCCGGCGCATGCACTGCAGCGGGCGGCGCCTTTGCGTGGGCGACGTTGGACTCTGCGCTGGGGGAATGGACGCGGCGTGCGCCGCTGGTCATCCGCATCGGCGCTGTCTTGGCGATCGTCGGCGCGCTTGCGAACGTGGCGATCCTTGCGATGCGGCTCGGCGGCATGTTCGACGAGGCGACTCTGTCGGCGATCCGCGAATCTCCCACAGGCGTCGCCGCGGCGCTGCAGATGGGCGGCGCGCTCGCCTTGCTGGCGTTCGCCTCGACACGCGGTTTGGGCGTGGCGGCGCGCATTGCAGGCGGGGCCGCGCTTGTGGCGTCCTTCGCAGCGAACGGGCATGCAGCGTCGGCGGATCTTGTATCCGCCGTCATCGCGTTCGTGCACGTGGCGGCTGCCGCATGGTGGCTCGGCGCGTTGCTTCTCATGATGCCCGCCTGCCACGCATGGACCGGCGAGGCGCTCGTCCCGCTCGTTCGCCGCTTCTCGCAAGTTGCATTGGCCGTCGTGGCGAACCTCGTCGCCGCGGGCGTCCTGCTGGTGCTGACGCTTGTCGATTTCGCGCGGGAAGGCTGGTTCACGCCCTACGCCCAGTTGCTCACCGTCAAGATCGCGCTGGCGGCCGGCGTCCTTGCGCTTGCCGTCTACAACAAGTTCCTGCTCACCCCGCACCTGCCAGACCCTGAGGGCCGCGCAGTGCGCGCACTGCGCCTGTCCATCGTGCTGGAAGTGACTTTCATCTCCGCCGTGCTCGCGGTCACGGCGATCATGACCACCTACACGTCGCCGCACAACTAGACGAATCCCGAAGGGAAGCGAGATGGCATCGCAGGTCGAACAACGCGAAACCGAAGGCAAGGGCAGCCTCTATCGCATGCTCTGGCGCTGGCATTTCTATGCTGGCCTCATCTGCATTCCGTTCGTCATCTGGCTGGCGGTCACAGGCTCCATCTACCTGTTCCGTCCCCAGATCGACGCGTGGGTCGATCGCGACGTCGCGGCTCTCCAGCGGAAAGGCGAGGCCGCTAGCCAGCAGGAACTCGTCGCGGCCGCCACCGCCGCCGTGCCGGGCTCGACTTTCGCGGGGATCATGCTGCCCGAACATCCGGACCAGGCGGCGCGTGTGGTGGTGTCCGACAAGGGCGCCCGCACGCGCGTCTACCTTCATCCTGATACGGCCGAGATCCTCAAGACACAGGACGAAGGCTCAACCTGGGATCGCTGGATCTTCAAGCTGCACGGCGAACTCATGCTGGGCACGCCCGGCTCCATCATGGTGGAGCTCGCCGCCTCTTGGGCCATCGTGATGATCCTCACCGGGCTCTATCTCTGGTGGCCGCGCAACGCCAGGGGTCTCGCCGGCGTGCTCTATCCACGCCTCGGCCAGGGGCCCAAGCGCTTCTGGCGCGATCTTCACGCCGTCGTCGGCGTCTATGTCTCCGCGCTCGCGCTCTTCCTGCTGGCCAGCGGCATGCCGTGGGCGCTGGTCTGGGGCAACGGCTTCAAGATGGTGCGCGAGGCCACCGGCACGGCGGCCATCACACAGGACTGGACCGTCGGCCCCGTCAACGAGCATGCACAGCATCAGGCGCAGGCCGCCGGCATGCTGGATCATTCCGCCCATGGCGGCGCCACGCTTGACCAGGTCTATACGGCGGCGATGGCGCAGAAGCTCGCTCCGCCAGTCATCCTCACGCCGCCCACGAAATCCTCGAACCACTGGCGCGCCAAATCCAACGCCCAGAACCGGCCGCTCCAGCAGGAAGTGGTCTTCGATCCGATGACCGGCGCCGAAGTCAGCCGCGACGTGTTCGCGAAGAAGCACATCATCGATCAGGTCGTCGGCGTCATGATCGCAGCCCACGAAGGCCAGCTTTTCGCCCCGCTCAACCAGGTGCTCGGCGTGCTCACCGCACTTGGCCTCGTCACGCTATGCGTCAGCGCCTTCGTCATGTGGCGGCGGCGTTCGCCCTATGGCGTGCTCGGCGCGCCGCCGCCCATTCCTGACGCGCGCATCGGCTGGGGCCTTGCCGTGATCATCATTGTCGCCGGCGTGGCTCTTCCTGTGCTTGGCGCAAGTCTCATCGTCATCGCGATCGTTGAGCGCGGCCTGCTGAGACACTGGCCGGCGGCTCGCCGCTGGCTGGGCCTGCCAGCCTGAGCGCACACCCGGGTGCTGGCGTTGAATGGAACCCTGCTGATGGCGTAGGCGTTGGGTCTGCGCCTCCAGCCGGACTCCTGCATGTGCTTTCATGTGATGATCGTCGAAGACGAGCCCCTTATCGCCGCGGCCATGCAGATGCTTGTCGAGGACATTGGCGGCGTCGTCTCCGGTCCGCACATGACGCTGGCCGACGGCCTCGCCGCCGCTGGCAATGGCAAGCCGCTAGACTGCGCGCTGCTCGACTGCAATCTCGGCCGCGAGGCATCCTGGCCCATCGCGCAGAAGCTCGCCGAGCGCGGCGTGCCCTTCGCCTTCACCAGCGGCAAGGGACCAAGCGATATCGACCCGCGCTTCTCCGATCGGCCCATCTTTGCCAAGCCCGTCGACGAATCCCGGCTCAAAAACTTCCTCGAAGCCCTGAAACCGGCGTGATCTCCCACTAGTTCCGACGGAAACGTGTCCGTGTTCGGTTAAACTGCCGATGCAGTCGGTGCGTAAGAGCCGTACGGGGAAAGCATCGTATGCCGGGGCTTGCCCCTTGCAGCGCGGGGCAATATCGAATATCGATAATCTGGGTGTCAGGGCCCCTCGAAAATTCAAGACGGTCTCCAGAAGGGATCCGAGGATGAGCCTTGCGCTCTCGACGCTGCTCTACGAGTGGCGCCGCTATCTGGCGGCGGTCATCGCGCTGGCGCTTGCCGGCGTGCTCATGCTGGCGCTCAGCGCCATGTTCATCGGCATCATGCAGTCGTTCACCGCCACGATCGACAAGTCGCGGGCCCAGCTGATCGTTCTGTCTCCCACCGCCTCTTCGATAGGCGGTCCGGGCGGCGGCGGCGGGTCGCTGCCCAAGCGAGTGTTGCCGTTGATCTATCGCCACGCGGACGTCGTCGAGGTGCAGGACCTGCCCGGCGGCTTCGGCAGCTTTTACGGACCAGGCAAGTCGTCACCGTCGATGGTGAACTTCATGGTAATTGATACCGCTCCCAACGGCGTCACACTGCCCGACGACTTCACCGAGGCATGGCGCCAGGCCCTCGAAGCTCCCTATGCGATTGCTGTCGATGTCACTGCGATGAAGCAGTTGGGCGTCGATGTCGGCGACCAGGCTACGGTCAATGGCAGGACGGTCCGCGTCGGGGCCCTGCTCGAAGGTTATTCCAACAGTCAGGCGGCCAACGTTGTCATGTCGCGTCAGACGCGGCGGTTGATCGGGCAGGTGAATGAAGAACGTCTCGGACTGTTGATGGTCCGCGTGCGAAACGCCAACACTCAGAAGGATCTGCTGCGGATTCGCGACGAACTGAATGCAATGTCAGGCGATCAGTACCGGGTCTGGACGAAAGACGAGCTTTCCTCGGCGACCATAAGGGAAATGATGTCAGAGGGCATCCTCGCGATCATTCTCGGCTTCATGAGCGTGATTGGCTTCGTCATCGGCGTGGTGATCACGTGGCAGACGCTGCGTGGCGCGATCCTGGCCAACATCAAGGAATTCGCCAGCTTGCGCGCGCTTGGGGTCTCCATCGGCCAGCTGCGCGGCGTAGTTATGGAGCTATCTTTCTGGGTGGGCCTGCTTGGTATTGCGGCCTCGGGCGTGCTGATGGTTGCGATCACCTATCTGGCGTCAGCGGCGAACATACCAATGGGATTCGAGATCGGGTCGATCTTGCAGACCGGGCTGCTCCTGCTGGCAATCTCGATCATGTCGGGTGCACTCACCCTTGGCGCCCTCAAGAAGGGCGAGCCCGCGGATCTGCTCAAATGATCAACGCACTCCGCAAGAAGAAGCCCGAGATCGAGGAGGCGCCCGCCCCCGCGCCGCGCCCGGAAGAGGCCGGGAAGCGCTGGGCCATCGAGGCGCGCGGCATCAAGAAAAGCTTCAAGGCCGGGCAGGTCATGGTCGACGTGCTTAAGGGCATCGACCTCCTGATCGAGCCGGGCGAGATCGTGCTCGTCATGGGTCCATCCGGCTCTGGCAAGTCGACGCTGCTCGCCGCCGTATCCGGCCTCATGAAACCGGACGCCGGCAGCGTGATCGCGCTCGACATCAATCTCTGGCGGCTCCCCCGCCACAAGATCGACCGGTTCCGCCTCGCCAATTGCGGCTTCATCTTCCAGGGCTTCAACCTGTTCCCGGCGCTTACCGCCAGCCAGCAGGTGCAGATCGTCCTGAAGTTCATGAAGCTCGGCAGCAAGGACCGGAAAACCGCCGCCGATGCTGCGTTGAACGACGTCCATCTCGGTCACCGCATGCACAACCGGCCCGATCGTCTCTCGGGCGGCGAGAAGCAGCGGGTCGCCATCGCACGCGCGCTGGCCAAGAAGCCCAGGCTCATCTTCGCTGACGAGCCGACCTCGGCCCTCGACGGCGAGAATGGCAATGTCGTCATGACGCTCCTGCGCAAGATGGCGAAGGAGCAGGGCGCAACCGTGCTGTGCGTCACGCACGACGCCCGCCTCGCCGCATTCGCCGACCGCATCATCACCATCGAGGATGGACGGATCACGTCGACCAACGCCGATCCCGCCATGTTCGCGAACCATCACTGAGAGAACGGATAACCGTCATGAAACGCCTCCCTTTCCTCCTCGTCGCTTCGACAGTCATGCTTGCGCTGTCTGCCTGCGGCGGTCCGCCGGTGGATGCGGCGTCCGAGGCTGGCGGCCGCCGTGCAAATGACGCCGCCGCACCACATTCGCCCTACTCAACTATCTCCGCCGGCAAGGTGGATATCGAGGGCGGCCTCGTGGACGTCGCCGCGCGTGCGCCGGGTATCGTCAAGGAGGTGATGGTGCAGGAAGGCGACAAGGTCGTCTCCGGCCAGGTCCTGGCCCTTCAGGAAGACGACGACTCGCGCCTCTCCCGCAACCGTGTCGCGGCCCAGCTGCAGCAGGCTGAAGCCCAGCTCCCCATCCTCGAAGTCCAGCTCGAGGCCGCCATCCGCGAGGAGGCGCGTCTCAAGCGCCTTACGGAAGAAGACGCCGCCTCCACCCAGGCCTACGAACAGGCGCAGGATCGCACCAAGCAGCTCCACGCCCAGGTCGCCGCACAACGCTCCTCGATCGCCCTCGTCCGCGCCCAACTGGCCGAGGCGAACTACCAGGTCGAACTCCACATCATCCGCGCGCCTGCCGACGGCATCATCGTGCGCCGCTACGCCAATCCGGGCTCGGGCGCCTCCACCTTCAGCGTCACCTCGATGTTCCAGCTACAGCCCGACGCCATGCGCATCGTCCGCGCCGAAGTCGAGGAGCGCTCGATCACGCAAGTGAAGGTTGGCCAGAAGGTCGAGATCGTGCCGGAGTCCGACCAGTCCTCCACCTACACCGGCGAAGTCATCCGCATCGCCGGCGTCATGGGCGCCCGCAAGCTCCGCTCCGACGACCCCAGCGAGCGCGCCGACGAGCGCGTTGTCGAGGTCGTGGTCAACGCCGAGTCGGCCCCCGTTCTGGTCGGCCAGCGCGTCCTGGTGAAATTCCTGAAGACTGGCGAATCGCCCGCTGCTTCCCCTGCCGCCGCCACCGCGACGACGACCGCCGCGAACTGAGTTTCGTGCTCCGTCGGGCCATCATTGCCTGCCGATAGAGACCCATCTGTCCGCCCCCTGAGAACGGGGCGGAACTTGCTTGGACTGCCGTCCTTCAAAACGGGGTAAGCTCGCCCAACAGGGTCGCGCCCCGTTCTCAGGGGGCGGACAGGTGGGGGTCTGTTTCCGCACCAGCCACTCCCTCGCTTGTCGCCCAGACTCCCCCGCCGATCTCGTGCGCCGGTCACCGGCGACACTGCGTCCCGGCGCGCTGAATTCCCTTGCCCAACGGCCCAGCCTTGGTATTGAGAACAATTCTCATTCCCAGGACGTCATGGACAACGCCCGCTCGATCATTCGCATGGACACCCTCCGCCGCGGCTGTGTCGCGCGCGTGGCGGGGTTCGGCGAGGGTGACCCGCAACTCGTCGCCAAGCTGCGCGAAGTCGGCTTTGCCGAGGGCGACGAGGTGGAACTTCTCGCGAAGGGCTGGCTTGGCGGCGTGCCGCTGTCCTTCCGCCTCAACCGCACCATGGTCGCCCTGCGCAAGGCCGAAGCCGCTCTCGTTCTGGTGGAGCAGGCATAGGTGACCACGGCCAGCATTCGCCTCGCTCTGGTTGGCGCGCCCAACAGCGGCAAGACCACGCTTTTCAATGGCTTGACGGGCGGTCTTGCCAAGACCGCGAACTATGCGGGCACCACGGTCGAAACCCGGCTCGGCCGTTTCGACACGCCCGGCGGCGCCAGCGTCACGCTGGTCGACCTGCCTGGCATCTATGGCCTTGAGGCCCGTTCGATCGACGAGCGCGTGGCGGTGGAATCGATCCAGGGCAAGCGCGGCGAACCTGCGCCGGACGCCCTCATCCTCGTCGCCGACGCCGCCAACCTGCGCACCCACCTGCACACCATTCTGCAGATGAAGTCGCTTGGCCTGCCCGTGATCGTCGCTCTCAACATGATCGACCTTGCCGAACGGGACGGCGTGAAGATCGACATACCGAAACTCTCCGCGTTGCTCGGCGCGCCCGTGGTCGCCACCCGAGCCACCCGCAAGGCCGGCCGCGAGGCTCTGGTCGCCGAGATCGACGCCGTGCTCGCTTCCGCCAGACCCGCCGCCGCCGGAGAGCCCCTGTACGACCTGCGCGCGCTCCAGCGCGAAGCCCGCCGCATCGCCACCGAGACGATCAGCGAGCCAGCCATGAACCGGTTCACCCGCCAGCTCGATGCAGTTCTGCTGAACCCTGTCGCCGGGTTGCTGGTCCTGTTCGGCGTCCTGTTCGTGATGTTCCAGGCGGTCTTTGCCTGGGCCACCCCGGTGATGGACGGCATCGAAGCCGGCGTCGGCTGGCTCGGCGATCTGGCCGGGGCAGGCATCCAGAACGATCTCCTGCGCTCCCTGGTGGTGGATGGCATGATCGCCGGCGTCGGCTCGGTCATCGTCTTCCTGCCGCAGATCGTGATCCTGTTCGCCTTCATCCTGTTCCTCGAAGCCTCGGGCTACATGGCTCGCGCCGCCTTCCTGATGGATGAACTCATGCTGCGCGTCGGCCTCAACGGCCGCGCCTTCATCCCGCTGCTCTCCAGCTTCGCCTGCGCCATTCCCGGCATCATGGCCGCCCGCACCATCGACAATGAGCGCGACCGCCTCACCACCATCATGGTCGCCCCGCTGATGACCTGCTCGGCCCGCCTGCCGGTCTACACCCTGCTGATCGCGGCCTTCATCCCCGAAACCCTCGTCGGGCCGTTCAACCTGCAGGGTCTGGTGATGTTCGGGCTCTACATGGCCGGCATCGTCAGTGCGATCGGGGTTGCGTTCCTCCTGAAGCGCACCGCAACCAAGGGCACCACCCAGCCCCTGGTCATGGAACTCCCCACCTACAAGCTGCCCGTCGCCCGCGACTACTTCCTCGGCCTCGCCGACAAGGCCTGGGCCTTCCTCAAGCGTGCCGGCACCATCATCTTCGCCACTTCCGTCCTGCTCTGGTTCCTGGTCACCTTCCCGCAGACGCCGGAAGGAACCGCGCCCGAGCTGGGCGCCAGTTTCGCGGGCATGATCGGCAACATCCTGATGCCGCTGTTCGGCCCCACGGGCTTCAACCTCGCCATGGTGATCGCGCTGGTTCCCGGCATGGCCGCCCGCGAAGTCGCCGTCGGCGGCCTGGCCACGATCTATGCCGTTCAGGGCGGGGAAGAGAACGAAGCCGGCGTCCTCGCGGCGCTCCAGGCTGACTGGACCCTCGCCATGGCTCTGGCCTTCCTCGCCTGGTATGTCTACGCGCCCCAGTGTTTCGCCACCTTGGCCACTGTCCGCCGGGAGACCAACTCCTGGCGCTGGACGGGGTTCATGTTCTTCTACCTGGTGGGCCTCGCCTACGCCGCCGCCATGCTCACCTTCCAGATCGCCAGTGCAGCAGGGCTGGGCGCCACCCCTGCACCGGGCTGACCCTGGCCGCCGTCCCTCTGGCGTCAGAACCACACCTGCCCGTACCTCGGACAGAAATTGTGATCACCTCTCGCCGCATACGAGAGTCGACTCGTCTTCCCGCTCATGCTTCCTATTTCTTCAGAATGCGCGAACACGATACCCGCACTCAGACCCTCACCATGCTCCGCGAACGGCGCGAGCGGCTGGCGACTGAACTCGCCTCGCTGGAACCCGTCCCACCAGCACAGGGCGGTCTCTCCGCCCGCGAACTGGTGGTCTGGCGCAACCGCCTCGCCGAACTCGACGCCCGTATCCAGCGTTACCGCGAAGCAGGCTGATCAGGTCTACACACGCGCCAGACGGCGCAACGCCTGCGGCGGCTGTCCGAACGCGCGCACGAACGCCCGCCGCATCCGCTCCGGATCGCCAAATCCCACATCCCGCGCCACGCACTCGATCGGCTCGGCCGAATGCTCCACGCGTTCCCGCGCCGCCTCCAGCCGCATCCGCTCCACCGCCTTGGCCGGCGTAACGCCCGTTTCGGCCGTGAAGGCGCGGGCAAAGTTCCGCGGGCTCATATTGGCGCGCCCCGCCAGCGCCTCCACCGTCAGCTCATCGCCCAGCCGCTCCCGCGCCCAGCCCAGCAACTGCGTGAACCGCCCCTCCGTCCGCTCGATGTCCAGCAGGGCGGAGAACTGCGACTGCCCGCCCGGCCTGCGATGATAGACCACCAGCTCCTGCGCCGCCTTGCGGGCCACGTCCTCACCCAGATCGTCCGCGATCAGCGCCAGCGCCAGGTCGATCCCCGCCGTGATCCCCGCCGACGTCCAGATCTTCCCGTCGCGCGTGTAGATGCGATCCGGCTCCAGCAGGGCGGCCGGATAACGCTCCCGAAAATCCGGCGTCCGCCGCCAGTGCGTCGTGCAGCGCTTGCCGTCCAGCACCCCCGCCTGCGCCAGCACGTACGCGCCCGAGCACACAGACGCCACCCGCCGCGCCGACTTCACCGCCGCCCGCACGAACGCCTGCACCTTCGGGTCCATCATCGCCGCCCGCGTGCCCGAGCCGCCCGAGATGATCAGCGTGTCATAGGCCGGCTGACGCGGCATCGCCTCGGCCAGCAGCACAGCGCCCGACGAGGAGCGCACGGGCCCCGCAACCGGCGCGATCAGCTGCAGGGCATAGGGCGGCGGGCTGAGGCCCCGCATCGGCATCTCGAAAGCGGATATCGGTCCCGCCGCATCCAGCAGCTGGAAATCCTCAAAGATCAGCACGCCAACGCGGCGCGGCTTCACTGGGCGGGCCATCACCGGGCTTCTGGCAGAAAAAGCGGGAACATTGTCATTTCCGCCAAACCCTAGTTCGGGCAATCTCCAGCCGTCAAGACGAGGTTCTTCCCCATGACGACACAACAGCCATCCTTCACGACCGTTTTCGCCATCTGGCCGGGCATGACGCACCTGGACTTCACGGGTCCGCACCAGGTGCTCAGCCGCCTGCCCAACTCGCAGACGATCGTGGCCAGCCCTGCTGGCGGGAATGTCCCCGGCGATGGTCTCGTCTTCGCCGACACAGTGAGGATCGCAGACGTCGACGCATGCGACCTCATCTGCGTCCCCGGCGGCGTCGGCGCAACGCAAGTGGCGCAGGACCTCGCGTTCATCAGCAACATCCGCCGTCTCGCGCTTGGCTCGCGCTACATCACGTCGGTCTGCACAGGCTCGCTCATCCTCGGCGCGGCGGGTTTGCTGAAGGGCAGGCGCGCGGCCTGCCACTGGGCGTGGGCCCACCTGCTGGAACTCTTCGGCGCCACGCATGATCCCGCCCGCGTCGCGCGTGACGGCAACATCATCACCGGCGGCGGCGTCACCGCCGGCATCGACTTCGCCTTCACCGTGCTGGCCGAGGTCGCCGGTGACGATTTCGCAAGAACAGTCCAGCTCGGCCTCGAATACGCACCTGCGCCCCCGTTCGACAGCGGCCACCCCTCAACCGCCTCGGCCGACATCCGCGCGCGCTTCGACACAGTCCGCGCAAAGATGATGGAACAGCGCACCGAAGAAGCCCGCAAGGCGTCGGCGATGATGTTGGGTTAGTCCACCCGCATCACCCGGTCCCGCGCGCCCGGCGCGACGGGCGAGTGCGCTGCCATGTAATCCTCGAGCGCCTCGATATCGCTGCCCAGTACGGCGCGGTTTGCCCCCGCAGTGAAGGTGGCGAACCCATCGCCGCCGCCCGCGAGGAAGTTGTTGGTCGCGATGCGATAGGTCTGCCCCGCAACCAGCGCCTCGCCATTCAGCTTCACTGATCCCGCCACGATCTCGATCGGCTGGCCCGGCGCCTGGCGCCAGGTGAAGGTGAAGCCCTGCGACACCTGCAGGATTTTGTTGCCGTTCACTTGGTATTGCTCGCGCAGCACGCGCTCGATCTCCGCCCCCGTCAGCGTCATCGCGACAATGTCGTTGCCGAAGGGCTGCACCGCAAAGATGTCGGCATATGTCACCTTGCCGCCGTCCTTGAAGGGCAGGTCCGCGCGCACGCCGCCCGGGTTCATGAAGGCGATCTGCACGCCGGGCTCCTGCATGCGCGCCGCTTCCAGCATGGCGTCCGCGATGACGCCGCCCAGCGCGCTCTCGCCCGCGCCCCCGCCGGATCGCGTGATCGTTTCGGTGATCGTGCCCACGGCGCGGTTCATCAGCGGCTCGGCCTGGCTGCGGTATTCGCTGATCAGCGCCACCTGCTCGGCGTCTTCCGCATAGCCATCAAGCGTGATCACGACGTCGCGCGCGCTCTTGCCGATAACGTCGCGGGTCACTGGATCGATCAGTATCGAAATGTCGGTGAGGCGCGTGCCATACGCGCCGGCGCTGGTCACCAGCTTGCCGTCAACCGTGCAGATATAGATGCCATTGGTGTGGCCCGTCACCACAACGTCCACCGCATCGTCGAACTTCGGCACGATCTCCGCGATGGCGCCCGACAGGCCGTGGCAATCGTCCAGGCCCGCGCCCTCCCTGCCGCCCTCATGGATCAGCACGACGATCGCCTCGATCCCTTCCGCCTGGATTTTCGGCACCAGCGCATTTACCGTCTCGGCCTCGTCCTTGAACGATAGCCCCACACGCGCCGCCGGCGTGATGATCTCCGGCGTGCCCTCCAGCGTGAGCCCGATGAAGGCCACCTTCACGCCATCGAACGCGCGCACGGCATAGGCCGGGAACAGCGTCTCGCCGCTGTCGAGATAGGTCGACGCCGCGAGATAGTCGAAGTCTGCGCCCGCGAATGGCCGCGGCCCCTTGCAGCCGTCCACCGGATGGCAGCCGCCCTCCTGCATCCGCCGCAGCTCCTGCCAGCCCTCGTCAAATTCGTGGTTGCCCACCGACGTTATGGCGAGGCCCATCTTCGACAGCGCCTCGATCGTCGGCTCGTCATGGAACAGGCTCGACAACAGGGGCGAAGCGCCGATCAGGTCGCCTGCCGCCACCATGATCGTGTTGGGCCGCTCGCTCAGCTGTTTCACTGCCGTGGCAAGGCGCGGCGCACCGCCCGCGGGGGTAGTGTCCCACTTGCCCGGATTGGCCGGATTGAACATCCGCGCCCCGCCCGAGGGCGGATCGAGATTGCCGTGAAAATCGTTGATGGCCAGCAGGTTGATCCGCACCGGCGAAGCGCTCACGGCGACAGGCGAAGGCGCCGCCACACAGCCCGCCAGCGCGATCAGCAAACCAGCCGACACAAACCCGTTACGCATGCCAGACCCCTTGCTGCACCGCCGCCTTTAGGCGCGATCCGGGCACGTCTGGCAAGCGGTCAGGTGGGCGCAGGGTCTCCCCGGTTACTGCCCCGCCGCCGGCCGCGCCGCACCGAGGAACGCCGCCAACTGCGCAAGCGCTGCCTTCTCGTCGTCGGCCAACGCCGTCGGCGCGCAGCGCGGATCGGTCTTCTGGATCGCGCGCGACATCACCGGCGTGATCGGGATCGGCAGGCAGCCATGCGTCTGCTCGCAGATCATGTCCCACTTCTGCGCAGCCGGTGCATGACAGGACAGGCAGTTGCCGCCGAACTGGTTCACCACTTCAGTCGTGCCCCGCACGCGGATCTTGGCCGGCTGGCCCGGCTTCACGTCCAGCTCGAAGAACTCCCAGTCGTTGGTCGCCGCGTCGTATCCTGCCGGATGCTTCACCATCGCCTCGCCAGGCACCAGCTGCACAACCGAACCCACCGGATACTTCGCCCCTTCGCCGGCATTCGCCGCCGCGACCGTCGCGTCGATATTGCCGAGCAGGTTGCTGACATAGAAGCCACGCACCGCAGTCATGTCGCGAATGCAGCCGAAGCTCGCCTCGGTGATCTCCAGCGTCTTGGGCGCCGCCGCAGCAGCAGGCGCTGCCGGAGCAGCCATGCTGGCGACCGGCTCGGTCGGCGCCACCGCACAGGCGGCAAGGGCGGCGATGGCTGAAATGGCGAATGCGATGCGCATGATGAGTCCCTCTCCCGAATGCTGCAGGGGTAAGGCTGATCGCGCGCCACAGTCAAACGGTGACGTGGGGCAAGGCGAGAGATTTGATCGCCAATGGCACATCGGTAGGCGCCGCGCGAGACCCCACCTGTCCTCCCCCTTTCAGGGGGAGCGGCCTTGTTGAGAGAGCGTGCCTCACGTTGAAGCGCGCTGGCGCTGCAGGGTTCCTCCCCCTGAAAGGGGGAGGACAGGCGGGGTCTCTCTCGACTCGCACCTACCTATCCCCAAATCTCCACACGCACACTAAGGTCGCTCCATGACGAGGAAAAAACAGTCCCCTCTCGAACGCGCCGAAGCCGAACTCACAGCCTTCGGCCTGACCCTGCCTGAAACCCACCTCGCCCCCGGCTGGGTCCCCACGCGCGCGCTCAATTTCCGCACCAAGACATTCTTCATCTTCGGTGACCGGAAAGAACTTCCGGGCCACCTCACCATGATCATGAAACTGCCCATATCGGCCGAGATGATCCGCGACTTGCCCTTCGTTCTGGAGAGCAAGGGATGGTTCCTGCAACACGACTGGGTGACCATGCGCTTCGGCCCGGACCGCCCCATCCAGCCTGAAATGGAGGCCCTCAAGGGATGGATGGTCCAGAGCTTCTGCGCCATCACCCCGAAGAAGATCGCCCGCGAAGTCGAAGCCCGCTTCCGTGGCGCCTGACCACAGCCGAACGCCCTTGCGCTCGCGCCCCAAACCCTGAAGGTCTGGGTCCAATAACCGGAAAGTTCCGGGAGGAATGATGAGACTGCTGAAGAAACTCACCCAGAGACTTGGCTTGGCGCTGGGCGGCTTTGCGGTCGCGCTGGGCCTTGGCGCCGCGACCCTGGTCGCAGCCGCCCAGAACCCCACCCAGAGCCAGACAATCCGTGTGACACAGCCGTCGGTCGATCATCGCGGCTGGGCGCGCGACCGGGGAGACCTCCCGCACGACCAGGACTACCGCCTTGGCCAGCTGCCCAACGGCATGCGCTACCTCATTCTCCCGAACCAGACGCCGCCCGGCCAGGTCGCCATGCGCCTGCTGATTGACGCCGGCTCGATGCAGGAACGCCCGGGCGAGGAGGGCGTCGCCCACTTCCTCGAACACCTCGCCTTCCGTGGCACGACGAAATACCCCGATGGAGAAGTCCAGCGCGCCCTCGAAGGTATCGGCCTGCAGATGGCGGCAGACGTCAACGCCTCCACCGGCCCCGACACCACCACCTTCATCATCGACCTGCCGCGCAACGACCAGGCCTCCATCGACACAGGCCTCAGCGTAATGCGTGAGCTGGTCACCGCCATGCTGATCGAGCCCGACAAGGTCGACGCCGAACGCGGCGTTGTGCTCGCCGAGGAACGTTCGCGCGCCGGCCCTGCGCTCGAAGCCAGCAAGGCCTTCCTCCAGCTCCAGCTTGGCAACCATCCCTATGGCCGCTCGCCCATCGGCCTGCGCAATGTGATCGAGACGGTGACGCCCGAAACCATCCGCGGCTTCTATGACGCCTTCTATCGGCCCGAACGCGCCACGCTCATCGTGGTCGGAGATGTTGGCGTCGACACGCTCACCGCCGCAATTACCGCCTCCTTCCACGATTGGCGCGGCCGTGGCGCGCCGGGCAAGGACCCCAAGCCGATCACGGTAAAGCCGCCATCGCCCGATGTCTCGATGATCATCACGGCCGGCGCGCCCGACACCAACCTGATGCTGCGCTGGTTCGAGCCTTACGCCGAACGCCCGCACACCAAAGCCGATCGCCGCCGCATGCTGGTCGACCAGCTCGCCACGGGCGCCATCTCGCGCCGCATGCAAGGCCTCAACGAAGCCGCCGGCAAGCCCGCTGCCCGCATCGGCAACGCCTCCGCCGCCGCCATCCCGGAAGTCTGGAAGGGTCAGATCGCCACCACGGTTGGCGTCACCGACACCTTCAAGGCGCTCGACGTCATGGTGAAAGCCCACCGCCAGGCCGTCGAGTTCGGCATCTCGCAGGAAGAGCTCGACACCCAGCGCTCCCTGGTCATCGACGCAACGCGCCGCGAGGCCGAACGCGGCCGCACCGGCACGTCGGTCGCCCAGGTCGAAATCGCCGCCGACATGGTCGCGTCGGATGTGCCCTTCGTCTCGCTTCAGCAAGCCTACGCGCTCCTGCTCGAACAGGCCCCCACCATCACGCTCGCCGAAGTGAACGCCTCCCTCAAAGCCCGCTTCAGCCAGACCCCCGATCTGCTCTATCGCGGCAGCGCGCCGCCGCCCGGCGGGGAAGCCGCCCTGCGCGCCGCATTCAGGAGTGCGATGGCCGCCCCGGTCGCCGCCTACGTGCCCGACGCCGTGAAGCCCTGGCCCTACGCCAGCTTCGGCGCCGCAGGCGTTGTGAAGTCGCGCGACTATCTCGCCGATCTCAACGTCACGCTGGTCGAGTTCGAGAACGGCGTGAAGCTCACCATCAAGCCGATGCCCACCAACAAGGACCTGATCAACATCCGCGTCCGCATCGGCCGCGGCCGCCTGCAGATGCCGCTGCACGTCATCGACGCGTCCGACATGGGCCTCTCTCTCTGGTCCTCCGGCGGCCTCGGCAAGCTCACCGTCACCGAACAGGCGCGCACGCTGGCGGGCAAGCGCGTGGGCGTCGCCGCCCGCACGCTCGACGACGCCTATTCGCTCGACAACTTCAACATCACGCCCCGCGAGGACTTCGGCCTCCAGATGGAGTTGATGGCCGCAATGCTCAGCGATCCGGCCTATCGCGCCGATGATTGGGCTAACTGGATGGCCCAGGCGGACGCCGCCGACGCCTCGATGCTGATGACGCCCTCCGGCGTCCTCGACCGCGAGCTTGATCGCCTCGTGCATGACAACGACCTGCGCTGGACCATCAACAACAAGTCCATGCGCGATACGTGGAAGCCCGAGGACTCGGTGAAATACATCAAGCCGATCGTCGACAACTCCCCCATCGAGGTCATCGTCGTCGGCGACATCCGCCCCGACGCCGTCATCACAGAGGTTGCGCGCACCATCGGCGCCCTGCCGCCGCGCCCCGCATTCAAGGAGCCGGCCAACTGGCGCGACGTGAACTTCCCCAAGCCGGGAACGACGACGCTCCCGCACGAGGGCCGCGCCGACCAGGGCTATGCGCTGATCGGCTGGCCCACCTACCAGGGCGCCTTCAAGTCTATCCGCGAGGAACGCATCGGCTACGTCCTTGGCCAGATGCTGCGCGACAACGCCACGCGCAAGTTCCGCTCCGAAGGCGGCGCCACATACTCTCCGATGGAGATCGTGGACTTCCCTACTTTCCTGCCGAACTACGGCTACATCGCCGTCGCCGTGGAAGCGCCGCCCGAACTGATCGACGATGTGCAGGACGAGATCCAGCGCATCGCCACCACGCTCGCCACCACGCCGCAGGACCCGAGCGAGATCGCCCGCGTCGTGCAGCCGAAGATCGAGCAGTCGAAGCGCAACCAGTCCGCCAACATCGGTTACTGGACCGAGCTCCTCGCCAACGCCCACGACGATCCCAGCGGCCTCGACTACATCCGCACCGAAGCCGAACACTACCGCAGCATAACGCCGGCGGACGTCCAGGCCATGGCCGCGAAATGGCTCAAGCCGGAAACGGCCTGGCGGCTGAGGGTGACGCTGAAGGAGTAGGGCGCTTGTCCTCCCTCGCCAAAGGCGGGGGAGGTGGCGCGCGCAGCGCGACGGAGGGGGCTGCCCGCGAAGCGGGCGGTCTCTCGGTCGCCACCAACTCGCCCATCAAACCAGACCCCCACCTGTCCGCCCCCTAAGAACGGGGCGGAACCCCGCTGCACCACCGGCCTTGGATGTTGGGTAAGTTGGCGAAACATGGTCCCGCCCCGTTCTTAGGGGGCGGACAGGTGGGGGTCCTCTCTCCACGCTCACAAACGCGCGTTGGAAAGCTCCCCCCAAACCACAAACCGCATCGGCCCCGGCGTCTTCGCATCCAGCGGCCAGCACGTCGCCAGCGCAATGCGCGGCTTCCCGCCATCATGCGCAACAATGCCCGAGCGATCCCAGTTCACCACCTCGGACCCTGTCACCCGAAACGCACGCGCGCCCTCGGGCGTCTCCACCACCACTTCATCCCCCGCTTCAAGCTCGCCCAGAAACGCAAAGTGCGTGTCGCGATGCGCTGCAAACACCGCAACGCCGCGCGTCCCCGGCGTCACGGCCGCCGCCATCTGGATCGGTCCAAACGCCATGCCTTCCCCGCCCGCATCGCTCACCGCCAGCACATCGCGGCCAAGCGAAGGAAACGACAGTCGCGCCGCCGGCGTGAAGTCCGCCCACGGCCACGGCCGCGTAGCCTTCCCCGTGGCAACTTGCGTCTCCCACGCGCCTTCCATCAGGACCTGCGCCACCTGCGCCTTGGCCGGAATCCACGCCGCCTGAATGGCGATCAGGCCGCCGCCAACAAGCAGAGCCAACGCAGCGAACTTGCGCGTAGAAGCGCCACCCTTGCCCCGCTCATCCTGACGAAAGTCAGGATCCAGGGCTGACGGCGAGGCTTGTTCTGTCTTGCCGCTCCAAGCCTGTTCCAGTGGCGCAACCGTTCCCGGGTCCTGACTTTCGTCAGGACGAGCGGCGTTGGTGGCGAACTGACTGCTCATATCTCACCTCCACATCCCGCCAACCCGCCCCTCCGCTGCTGTTGCAACTGAAGGGGCGGGCGGCCGGCCGCGCCTATTCCCGCGCAGACGTTGAGCCCATCGGACCGACACTGGCTGTCAAAGCCTGTCCCCGCAGTCCGATGGCCGAGCGTCCACGCCGCAGGAGAGCGGCGCCGAAAAGCATCACTGTCAGTCCGAAGGCGAGCATCAGCTCCCATCCGGTCGAGCCCTGCGGCAGGCGCAGCGTCTCGTCCGTCGCGGGCTTCGCCTGCGCGGCGCGCCCGTTGATGTGTTGCATCACCGCCTCCGGCAGCCGGTCGAGCTTCAGCGCGCGCGCCTCCGCCTCCGGCCCGAACACCGCGCCGAAATCCCATCCCTTCGGCAGCATGCTCGCGATCTCGCGCGTCGTCAGACGCTCGCCCACCGGCCGCGCTGGCGTCTTGTCGATCGCCACCAGGCTGGTCAGCCGCGAGACAAGATGGAAATCGAGCGCCGTCTTCAGCACGCCCGCATCAACCTGCTCGGGCGAGGCGCCCGCAAACCGCGTCTCCTCGATCCCAGCAATCTTCGCCCGCGCCCACAACTGGGCAATGCCGGTCGATTTCCCCGCCTGCGCCAGCGACAGCGTCGACGTCCATTTCTGCCCGTTCAGCATGCCCGACAGAACAAGGTCGCCCGAAAGCGCGCTCGCCTTCAGCACCAACAACACTGGCTCGCCCGAATAGAGATCGGGCAGGGGCGAAGGAAACACTTCGCTCGCTCCTGCCGGCAACACCGCCACAAGGTCCGTCATCACCGGATTTTCCAGCGCCGCAAACAGCTTGGCCGACTGCGCGGTCACCTGCGAGACATCGTCCATATATGTGAACGTGCCGCGCCCCTGCCGTGCCGCGCGCGTCATGAAGTAGGCGTTGGGCGCAGATCCGATGCCCACCGTGAACAGGCGAGACCTTCCCAGCCCATCATGAATGGCGCTGAACAGTTCGTCCTCATTCCCGATCGCGCCATCGGTGATGAACACAACCTGCCGCACCTCACCGGTGTTGGTCTTGTCGCCATCCACCAGCGCCGCCTTCAGCGCCGGCAACATCTCCGTCCCGCCATTGGCCTCAAGGCTCGAGACAAAGCGCTTCGCCCGCGCGATGTTCTGCTCGCTCGCCGCAACAGCGGAGGTGAACAGCATGTCCATCGTGTCGTCGAACCGGATGATGTTGAACTCATCCGACGGCGCAAGCCGATCAAGCGCCAGCAACAGCCCGGCCTTCGCCTGGTCCATGCTCTCGCCCGACATCGAGCCCGAATTGTCGATAACGAAGATCGTCTCGCGATCGCGCCGCTGTCCCTCCACCTTCATCGCCGGCGGGTTCACCACGGCGAGAAGATGGTCCTCGCCATTCCGCGTCTCGCGAAACAGCCCGGCCGTCGGCGCAGCAGTCGCCTCCGGCTTCCAGCTCAGCACAAAATCCCGATCCGCCGGAACCTCGCCATCCTTCAGCGAGATATGCGCCGTATCTCCATCCACCCGCGTCACGACAAGGGCGTGGCTCTGAGAGGAAATGTCGGCCAGCGGCACGCCGGCCTCCAGCGAGATATTGAAATTCACCGGCAGGCGCAGGCCTTCAACGCCTTTCGGCTCATGCGCCGGATGCAGAACGGGCGGCGTGATCCGCGCGCGATCCGGCACGGGGTCGGTCACCGACACCATCGGGCCATCGCGGCTCGCCACCAGGCCATATTCCGGCTTGGGGCTGTAACGCGGCGCAATCACCAGCGGAAACCGCGTCGACCACACGCCATTGTCCAGCCGCGCCTTGTCCTGGTACTCGATCTGTATCGCCACCGTCTCGCCCGGCCCGATATTGGCCAGCGACGTCGTGAACAGGTTCGGCCGCTCTTCTTCCACAAGGCCCGCGCGCTGCCCGTTGGCCGCCGCCTCCTCATAGATGATGCGCGCTTCCTGCCGCTCCTTGATGTCGCCCTCGATGAAGCGATCCCCGATCACGATGCGCAGCGTGTCCACCGCCGCGTCCTCAGGCAGCGGAAACGCATAGACGCCCTCAACCCACTTGTCGGTCGGGTTGGTGAAGCGCTGGGTCAGCGTCGTTCGAATGACCGGCCCCGCAATCTCCATCTTCACGTCGGCCGCCACCAGCGGCGCCTCGACATAGCGGCCCGGCGTCGCCGACTGCAGCAGCAGCGATCCTCCGCTAACGTCATTCTTGGAGACCGTTCCGTCCTGCGCATAGGCGGCAGGTACAAGACACGTTGCGGCCATCAACGCGCCTGCAAGAGCAGGGCGCGCGCGCGAGGCAGTCATTGTCAGGGTGCTCATCTGTTCCATCAGGGGGTGTCCCAGCCCCTTCTGGAGTCCACACCACAATGTGAGCGCGTCCGCTGTTTGCTTGAGCGATGACATCACAGCGGCGACTACGGCGGAGCAGCGGCGCGTCGCGTTGGAATTGTGGCGAGGGGTTAAGGGCAGTGCTTACCGCCAACATTCGAGCGCGTCGCGAAAGACCCCCACCTGTCCGCCCCCTAAGAACGGGGCGGAACCATGTTGAGAGAACTTACCTCACTTTGAAGAGTGGTGATCGCTTCAGGGTCCCGCCCCGTTCTTAGGGGGCGGACAGGTGGGGGTCTGTATCGGCGTGCGCTGCCGCTTCTGACGTCCCGCTTCCCCCAGCCGCGATCTCGGCATAGCAATCCCACCAGCAACAAATTCCACCCCGGGAGCCACCATGCGTAAGCTCGGTTACGCCGCCGCCGCCATCCTCCTCGCCGCCTGCACCAGCGCCCCCGACGCTCCGGCAACCACCACCGCCAAACCCTTCATGCCCGCCTCGCTGACGCCCGAAGGCGTCAACGCCGCCGATGAATTCCTCTGGCTCGAAGATGTCTGGGGCGAGCGCGCCATCGCCTGGGTGAAACAGCAGAACGAAAAGACGGAAGCCGCCTTCAAGGCCGATCCGCGCTACGAACCCTTCCGCCTCGATGCCCTCGCCATCCTCACCGCGCAGGACCGCACGCCCGCGCCAAGCTTCCGCGCCGAAGGCATCGACAATTTCTGGCAGGACGCTGCCAACGTCCGCGGCGTCTGGCGCCACACCACGCTCGAAAGCTACCGCTCCGGCGCGCCCGCGTGGCAGACCGTGCTCGACATCGACGCGCTGTCCAAAGCCGAAAACGCCAACTGGATCTTCAAGGGCTCCGATTGCGTCGGCCCCGCCGAAACCCGCTGCCTCGTCAGCCTGTCCGACGGAGGCAAGGATGCCGTCGTCGTCCGCGAGTTCGACACGGTGACAAAATCCTTCGTCCCCGGCGGCTTCAACATCCCCGAAGGCAAACACCGCATCGACTGGCTCGACCCCGACACGCTTCTTGTCGCCACCGACTTCGGCCCCGGCACGCTCACCGAAAGCGGCTACCCCTTCATCGTGAAAACTCTGAAGCGCGGCCAGACCATGGCGCAAGCCACCGAAGTCTATCGCGGCTCAGCCAGCGACGGCGGCTACGGCGTCAGCCCCACCGTCTATCGCGACGGCGCCGGCGAAGTGCTCGCGGTCATCATCACGCGCCCGCTCGATACATTCCGCTCCGAAACGTGGGAGCTTGTTGACGGCAAGGCATCGAAGCTCTTCCTGCCGGAACGCGTCTCCGTGCGCGGCGCGCTCAAGGCCAACGTCCTCGGCGATGTCCGCGTCGTGCTCACGATCGAGGAACCGTGGAAACTGCACGGCAAAGATCATGCGGCTGGATCTCTCCTCGCTATCCCGCGCGACACGCTGCGCCTCAGCGACGATCTTGCCCTGCCCAAGGGCAGTATCGCCGTGTTCGAGCCGGCCGACCGCAAATCCATCGACTCGGTCAGCGTGTTCGACAGGCTCATCGTTGCCGAAGTCTACGACAACGTCCGCGGCCGCGCCGTCGTCTACAATGACAATACCGACTTCGGCGGCTGGACGCCCACCGAACTCCCCGTCCCCGAAAACGCCGCCGTCCACCTCGGCTCGTCCTCGCGCTCGAAACAGCAGCTCTTCTTCACCTACGAAGGCTTTCTCACGCCCTCCACACTCGCGCTCGCCGATGTCGCCGCTGCAAAAGCAGACGTGATCCGCGCCGCGCCCGCGCGGTTCGATGCGTCCACACACATCGTCGAACAGCACGAGGCCACATCAAAAGACGGCACGAAAATTCCGTACTTCGTCGTCCGCCCCAAAGGCGCGCCCAACCCGGCGACGCCCACCATGATGTTCGGCTATGGCGGCTTCCAGGTTTCCTTCCCGCCCGTCTACAAGCCCGAGCTCGGCAAGCTCTGGCTCGAGCGCGGCGGCGCTTACGTCATCGCCAACATTCGCGGCGGCGGCGAGTTCGGCCCCGCCTGGCACCAGGCAGCCCTCAAGGACAACCGCCAGCGCGCCTTCGACGATTTCGCCGCCGTCGCCGCAGACCTTGCCGCGCGCAAGATCACCTCGGCCGAACATCTCGGCATCTACGGCCGCTCCAATGGCGGCGTGCTGACGACCGTCTCGCTCACCCAGCGTCCCGAACTCCTCGGCGCCGTCGTCATCGAAAGCCCGCTCACCGACATGCTGCGCTATCACGAGCTGCCGCCGGGCGCGTCATGGATGGGCGAATACGGCGACCCGCGCATTCCCGAACAGGCCGCCTGGATCGCCGCCTATTCCGGCTACCAGAATCTCCAGCCGGGCAGAGACTATCCCGTCCCCTACATCACCACCAACACGCGCGACGATCGCGTCCACCCCGGCCACGCCCGCAAATTCGCCGCGCGAATGCAGTCGCTCGGTTATCAAGCCCTCTATTTCGAAAACACCGACGGCGGCCACTCGAACGACAGCGACCCGCTGCTGAACGCCGAACGCTGGGCGCGGCACTATGTGTACCTCGCCCAGCAGCTGGGATTGAAGAAGTAGGGAACAGGAAGCGGCGGCTGGGGTCAGGTTTTCGCCGCCGCTTCCCGCATCAGTTCGCGCCGCGGTCCGCGAACTGACGCTCCCTCCCGCCACGGCCAGCGGGATCCACAATCTCATTCACCAGCGCCGTCACCTGCGCATTGCCGGTATCGGCGGCTGCGCGCGTCATCGCCTCCGCCCAGCACGCATCGACCGCGCGGCGGTGGGCGATCGTCTTGCCTGCGTTCAGCGAGCGGCAGATGCGGAGTGCAGCGCGGTCAATGCGCTGGTACAGCGCCGCCACGTCGCCATCGCGCGACAGATCGAGATCGGCAAAGTCCACGATCGCCTGCCGCGTTTCGGCGGGCGGTGTCTGGGCGTTCGCAGGGCCGGCGGCGGCAAGCCCCAGGAACGGTACGGCAAGGGCAAGCAGCGGCAACATATGGGCGCGTTTCATCATTCACTCCTGTGAAGTGTTGAGGGTTGGCAGTCGGTGGGTGAGGTGGTCCGGTCGTCTAGGCGGGTGGCTGGCCGGTCTCGCTCAGGAAGATCTGCTCGATCGGCAGTCCGAACAGATGCGAGATCGCGAAGGCCAGGGGCAGGGAGGGATCATATCGCTCCGTCTCGATGGCGTTGATGGTCTGGCGTGACACGGACAGCTTCTCCGCAAGATCGCTCTGGTTCCAGCCGCGCTCGGCGCGCAGCACCTTGAGTCTGTTCTTCATGCTGGCCGCGCTGTGCTGAACGACTTGCCCATCATGGTTGAGGTCGCAATCATGGTCATCACGGTCTGGATGATGGTCAGCGCCACGAACGCCGCCGCCGCATCGACCTCGCCGACATAGCCGGCCGCCGACGCCATCGCCCAGATGAAGGCGCCCACGGTCGCCGCGATGGCCGAGACGGCAAAGCCATTGATCACCGTGCGCCGTTGCAGCTCGTCACAACCGCGCCACACCAGCCAGTTGGCGATCATGCCGGCGATGGCGAACCCGCCGGCGACTACAAGCGGTCCCATCCGCATCTCGGGCAGCGACTGCCGCGCCACGGCCAGCGCCATGCACGCAATGCCGGGCGTCACCATGCCGATCGCGCTCAGTCCATAAAGCTTCCGCTCCGCCCGCCGCACTTCCAGCATTTCGGGATCGATGTCCTCCACCTGCATCGCGCTCACCGCGGTTGATCCGAACAGGGCGACAAGGCCGATCATGATCGCCAGCATCACGTAGATCGCGCCAAGGCCCCACAGCAGGATCTCGATGGTCTCCGCTTCGGCCAGCGGACCGTTGGCTGCCTCGATCAGGCCGGGCGCGCCCGCGAACAGCTCCATGTGCCAGGCCGTCACCATGCCCACCACCATGCCCAGCAGGGCATAGACGATCCACTTCACCGTGCTCGACATCTTCCGCACCACGGCGCGCCCGATCAGCAGCGCCGCTACCGCCAGAAGGGGCGGCAGGGCGTGGATAGCGAGGCTCGCCGCCCAGTCGGGCAGGCCAACACCGGTCAGCATCGCCACCGACTCCGGCTCGGGCCGCCCGGTCGCGGATAAGGCGGCAATGGCGAGGCCAAGCACGAGAATTCCGAGCGGCCGGGCAGGTTTCTCTGCAGGTTTCTGGATGGCGGCGGTCATGGCGTCCTCTGTGATCTGATCGCACGGGTCTGACAAGCGACCCTTCCAATCTGTAAAGGTACGTTTACAGAGCCGCCGATCAATGTCAAGCGACCTTTCCAAAATGTCGGGCAGTCTTGTCTATTGTGGGGTTATTCCGGCTCAAACCAGTCGCCGAAACGAAAAACGCCGCCGGGCGGCAAGCCGGGCGGCGTCTGTCGATGTGTAAGGTGCGTGAGCCTACGGAACCGCTTTGGAGATCAGGATCCAGTTCTGCGCCAGAACGCCTGCGCCATTGTCGGCCTTCACGGTCGCCCAGGTGGCGCGGGCTGCGTCCTTGTCGCCCGAGCGCAGCTGCGCGATTCCCAGGTGCAAGCGCGCGATGTCGGCCTTGCCCGCATCCGCAATGCCCTTGGCGAGCGCCGCCTGAAGGACTTCGGCCGCCTTGGCGTTGTCGCCATAGCTGAGCTGCGCCTCGCCGATCCGCGCGATGGTGGCGCCGTCGCCCTTGGCCAGCGCATCCGCAGTCTCGGCGGCAAGTCCCGCCTTGTCCTTCGGCGCCTGCGTCTTGGCGTTGGCGAGGTTCTTCGTGTCGAACTCGCTGGTCAGCTCTCCGGATGTGACCGCGGCCTCAAGCATCAGCAGCGCCTCGTTCGGCAGACCGCGCTCGATCGCCTCGTTTCCTGCAGAGCTCTTCTGCTGCGCCGTCAGCTTCACGCCTGCGCCCAGCAGTGCGCGGTACATGTCGAGCCGCATCGACGCGCCGAAGTTCGGTTCGTCCTGCGTGCGTGCGACCAGCTGCGCCCAGTATTCGTCCTTCGGATATTCGACCACCAGTTCGCCGAGCGCGTCATAGACCGCCGCTGGATTGCCGGTTCCCTGAACTGCGCGCACCTTCACGCGGAAAAAGCTCTCCGGCGCCTTGGCGCCGCTGCTCTTCATGCCTGCGATGGCCTTGTCGATGTAGGTGATCGCGGTTGCGTGGTCGCCCGCATTCACCGAATCCTGCGCGAACACCGCCATTTCCTGGTTCGTGCCGCCATACTGTTCGAAATAGGCCTTCTGCGCCTTCAGCGCATTCGGCGTGTCGTTCAGCTTCTTGTACGCTTCGGGCATCACGCCGCGGTACGCCTTCATGTCCGCCGCCGGCAGCAGGTTCAGCGTTTCGATCGCGCCTACCGCCTTGATGAGCAGGGCCCAGTCGTTGGCGTTCGCCGCCACCGATACGCGCAGCTGCTCGACAGCCAGCTTCTCGTTGGGCGTCTTGGCAAGGGCGTAGGCCGCATTGAGCTTGGCTGCGGCGGTCGCCCAGTCCTTGGCCGCGATGGCGGCCTGGGCCTCGTTCACCGGCGGCCCCATCGCCTTGGAAACCACTGCGACCGGCTGTTGCGCCAGCGCTGCTGGCGCCATCACGCCCGTCGCGAGAAAAGCGCTCGCCATGGCTGCAGCGCCAAGCTTCAAAAACCGCATCGTTTCAACTCCCAATCATGTGTCGCCGAGATAGCCGCGACCGGCCCTGCGAGACAACGTGCCCGACTGTAAATAGCCCGTGTGACAAGTCATTCCAGCTGCATTTTTCACCTCTTCCGGGGCAACCGTAAGGCAGGGCGGGGCGGCGTTCGCCACACGGCCGCCCCCAACTACCACCTTGAGGCCACAGGAATCGCTGCCAGCCGCCTGTCCCCGAGGGCCTTTCCCCGGAAATTGCGCCCCTCCTCCCCGGCGGCCCTTCCAACCCCGGCGAGATGCGCGTATCAGCCGCGCCATTAAAAGACGAAAGGCCGTCCCCCATGTCCGCTCCCGTTTCCGAAGCCCTGAAAAGGATCAAGCCCTCGGCAACCATCGCGGTGAGCCAGAAGGCGCGGGAACTCCAGCAGAAGGGCGAGAACGTCATCGGCCTCGGCGCCGGCGAGCCCGATTTTGACACGCCAGACAACGTCAAGCAGGCCGCGATCAAGGCGATCCAGGACGGCAAGACCAAATACACCGACGTCGACGGCATCCCCGAACTGAAGGAAGCCATCTGCGCCAAGTTCAAGCGCGAGAACGGTCTCGAGTACAAACCCTCGCAGGTGAACGTCTCGCCGGGCGGCAAGCCGGTCATCTTCAACGCCTTCATGGCGACGCTCAATGTCGGCGATGAAGTCGTCATCCCCACGCCCTATTGGGTGTCATACCCCGAGATGGCGCTCATCTGCGGGGCAACGCCCGTCTTCGCTCACGCCTACGCCGCCGACGCCTACAAGCTGAAGCCCGAAGCGCTCGAAGCCGCCATCACGCCGCGCACCAAATGGGTCCTGCTCAACTCCCCGTCCAACCCCTCGGGCGCCGCCTATACGAAAACCGAACTCCAGGCCCTGGCCGACGTCCTGCTGCGCCACCCGCATGTCTGGATCCTCACCGACGACATGTACGAACACCTGGTGTTCGACGGCTTCCAGTTCTGGACCATCGCCCAGGTGGAGCCGCGCCTGTACGAGCGCACGCTCACCATGAACGGCGTCTCGAAAGCCTATTCGATGACCGGCTGGCGCATCGGCTACGCCGCCGGGCCTGAGTCGCTGATCAAGGGCATGGCCAAAGTCATGAGCCAGACCACCTCCAACCCGTGCTCCATCTCGCAATGGGCCGCCGTCGAGGCGCTCAACGGCACGCAGTCCTACATCAAGCCCAACCAGGAACTCTTCAAAGGCCGCCGCGACCTCGTCGTCGGTATGCTGAACCAGACCGAAGAGCTCGTCTGCCCCACGCCCGAAGGCGCCTTCTACGTCTATCCGGACTGCTCGAAAGCGATGGGCAAGACCACCGCCGGCGGCAAGCTGCTGACCAACGACGAAGAGTTCGCGGCCGCGCTGCTGGAAGAGGAAAAAGTCGCCGTCGTCTTCGGCAGCGCCTTCGGCCTTGGCCCCGCCTTTCGCATCTCCTACGCCACCTCGAACGCCAAGCTGGAAGAAGCCTGCCGCCGCATCCAGCGCTTCTGCGGGAATCTGAAGAAGTAGGGCAGGCGCTTCGCCCAACCCGCCCCCCAGCACCGCCCCCCTAAATCGCCCACCCGCTCCGATACGTCCGCGCCAGCAACGCATTCGCCTCCGGCAGGTTCGTCACCCGGCCCGCGACGCCATCATACTCGATCGGCCCGCCCGCCCGCATAGCCACAATCCCCAGCAGCATCGCCTCGTTGAGATCGCACGCCACCGCGAACGGATTGGAGATCGCCTCCTCGCCGCGAATGGCCCGCGCCCAGTTCTGTTCATGGCCCTTGATGCCATCGCGGATACGCGGCAGCGATTGCGGAATCTTCGCGCCCCGCGCCACAGCCTCTTCGCCAATCAGCGTGGGCTTTGCGCCATAGGTGTCATGCAGCAGCATCCCCTTGTCGCCGATGAATACCACGCCGCCTTCTTCCTCCATGATGCGATCCACCGGCAGCCCGCGAATGGTCGGCGGCGCCAGCCCGCCATCATGCCAGGTCAGGTTCACCGGCCCGCCCTTGGCCTTGCCGAACTCATAGTAGGTGATCGCGCTCAACGGATAGCTGGTCAGTGTCTCCGGCCGCTTGTAGTCCCACGGGTCATCATCCCCGCCCCACAGCGTATGCTTCGTCTCCACCCGCGTCGGCAGCCCAAGCTCCAGCGCCCACACGGGGAAGTCCATCAGGTGCGCGCCCATGTCGCCCAGCGCGCCCGTGCCGAACGGCACCCAGCCGCGCCAGTTGAAGTGCGCGTAATCGCGGTGATAGCCCCAGTCGACATCCGCCCCGCCCAGCCACAGCTCCCAGTCGAGCGTCGCCGGCGGCGCCACCGCGTCCGGCTTCTTCACGCCCTGCGGCCATACTGGCCGGTTGGTCCAGATGTGAACCTCGCTCACCTTGCCGATAGCCCCGCCGCGAATGAGTTCAACCACGCGCCGCCCGTCGTCGCTCGAATGGCCCTGGTTGCCCATCTGCGTCATCAGCCCTGGATTCTTCCGCGACAGCTCCAGCAGCATCCGGCTCTCCTGCACGGAGTAGGTGAGGGGCTTCTGCACATAGACATGCAGCCCGCGCTCCATCGCCATCTTCGCCGCCAGCGCGTGATGATGATCCGGCGTTGCGATCACGACCGCGTCGAGATCCTTCCGCTCGTCCAGCATCTTGCGATAGTCGGTAAAGTGCTGGGCCGCGTCGTAAGCCGCCTTCAGCCCAACACGCTCGGGCCGCAACACGCCATCGCCATCGCGCAGCGAACGATCCACCCGCCCAAGATCCGGATCGGCATAGGCGACGATATTCTCGCCCGTCAGCGCAGTCATGTTGCTCGCGCCCATGCCGCCCGCGCCGATCGCCGCCACATTGATCCGCGCGCCCGGCCTGATCGTGCGCCCCTGCGCGTAAGCACAGCCCGGCATCGCCGCCAGCGCCGCCACCGCGGCTCCACCCCGCAACAACCCGCGCCGCGACCATCCCGTCCGCTTGCTCTCGCTGATGCTCACGTGTCCACTCCCTGATTTTGTCTTTCAGGCAGTTCACAGCCGCCTGCGCACGAATGCAACCTGCCGCTAGGTGAAGCTTTGATGGCGTGCGCCTCGCCCCGACAGCCCTCGTGGCAATTCACGTCGTCCGGTGATCGGCGGGAAATCGCCCAAACCCGGTCACCTAAGGTATCCCTCCGCAGGCGTCAGGGTGTTCATTCGCTGAGATTGAAATGCCGGGCGTTGGCATCGCCCCCCAGATGATGCCCACGCAGCCTACGCCGGTTCGAATTGCAGGGGGACGCAGCACTACTATTCCCTGTCCGGCAGTCTCAACCCAGCCGACGGCTCTCAGTTGGCTCGCATAGAAATCAACTACAACCAGTTGGTCAGAAGCACTAGAAATACACGCGAGAGATATCTGTCCGGGCCAAAGGTTTGCGAGGTCACACGATCTGTCGATCTTATCGCTCGCGGCCAGGTCCAGGGTAAGGCCCGGCGCAAGTGAAATGCTGGTGGGTTTTACCCCGGCACACGCAGCTAGGACCAGGGGTAGCGTAAGGAGTCCAACCCAGCTGCGATTCATGGCTATTGCCCAACCTTGACGCGCTTACGTCCCGCACGTCGGTCATAACGCGAAGCTCACTAGAAATCGACGGCGAGATTGTCTGGTGAATGTCCGCTTCGGGCCAAATCACAGCCACACGGCCCAACCCCAGACACCCTCACCGCGTCCGCACCTTCTCCTTCGGCTTCGACACGGCCCGCGTCTTCGCCTCGAACCTCGGCTTGGGCATCAGCCTGAACCGGCTCTGGCACCACGCCCACCCGACGCCCACATCCAGCAACGCATCGGATCGCCCGCAGGGGCAGGCGAACTCCATCACCATCAGGACGCGATAAGCCTCACCCGCAACCAGCGGCACCGGCTCTCCCGTCACATGGTTCGGCGCCGCGTTCACGCACAGCACCAGATCGCCGGGGCCGACAGCATCGCTCATGTCTTCCATCCCTGATCGCGCCACAGAAGATATACCCGCCCCGCCAGTCAGCAAGCCGCCTCTTGCTCACGCCGCGCCTCTTGCCTCCCTCACTTGCAACGCAAGTGGGGGAGGTGGATCGCGGCGTCTTCGTCGCGAGACGGTGGGGGTCCCGCGTGGGGCGCGATTGTGGGAAACCGCCTTCGCACAGCTGTAGGAAACAGAAAAAACGTCCCGCGCATTTTCAACGCGCCACAGTCAGAACTCGTGGGATAGCGCGGCGCAGAATCAGCCGGGCCCGCGCTGCGCATACATTGCTGCGCATGACACCGGCCAACGCCGCCATCCTCAACACCGCCCTCGCGCCCTACTGGCAGCTCCTGCGCGACTGGCTGAGTGCGGCCCTGCACAACCATCAGCACTCCCGCAACCTGCTCACCCGCGACGAACTCGCGCCGATCCGCACCGCGATCTTCGAGGTCGAAGCCCTGCTGCGCCGCCTCGTCCTCGTCGCCGCCACCGCCATCACGCTCGACACCGCCGCGCGCTGGTCCCCTGCGCCCAAGACCGACGCGACAACCCGCGCCCGCCACACGCCCAAGCCCATCGTCCGCAACGCTGCCGGCTTCCGCCTCTTCAGGATCGTCTGGTCGAAAACCGGCGCCAAGCTCGCCACCACCGCCGTCCTCATCGACAGGTCCACAGCGCACGCCGCTCCGCGCACCCACGCCCACTCCGACACGCTGACCTCCGGACCGCCGGGCGCCCGCCCGGCAGCGCCGCCCAAAAGCGGCGACTCTCCCCACACGCACATCGCGAAGAAACCGATCGAGCTGACGCCCGAACAGTTCGACCGCTGGGGCGCCACGCTCGATCTCGCCGCCGCCAGGGCCGAAGCCGAGGCCGAATACCGCGCCGCGATGGCGGAGCTTGAGCTGGAGGATCAGCCCCGGCCGCAGCGCGCTCCCAAACAGGCCGCGCAGCCCAGGCTCGAAAAGAAAACCGTCCCCCAACTCCTCGACGCGACAGAGCTGCAGGCGCGCCTCTCCCTGCTCGAACAGCTGTCGGCCAATCCCGAAGCGCTGATCCAGCGCGCCGCCCGCGCCATGAACCGCCGCCGCGAGATCGCGTATCGCCTCTCGCTTGTCCCGGCGCCCAAGGCGCGCGGACACCTCGCCATGTCAGCCAACGTGCTCGGCACGCTGATCCCCTTCCACGCAGGCTCCTCCCAGGCGCTGTGCTATTTCGCCCTCAGCTGGACGGAGCCCGACACGACATGACCCAGCCTCAGCGCAAGCCACCCGCCTCGCAGCCCCCTGCGAGAACGCGGCCCCGCGCCCAAACGCTCGCCAAGCGCCCCGCCGGCGCAGCCGTGCCCGCTGCGCGCCCCACGCACGTCACGCGCACGCCACGCGCAATGCGCGATACGCGCGACATGCGTGGGGGCCTCTCTGTTCGCCCTATCCGCCCACGCCAGCTGCGCTATCGTCCACACCATGACACCGCGCCAGCTCAATGCCTTCTGCCGCAAACTCCCCGCCACCTCGCATGGGGTGCAGTGGGGCGGCGCCGACGTGTGGAAGGTCGGCCCATGGGATGGCGGCAAGGTCTTCGTCATCAGCAATGGCGAGGCTGCCAGCTTCAAGGTGTCCGACATCGGCTGGGAAGTCCTGCGCGAGGCGAAGGGATGCCGGCCCGCGCCCTATCTCGCCTCGCGCGGCATGAAGTGGATCCAGGCCGACCTGTCGCGCGGACTCGCTCCGGTGGACCTGCGCAGCTATCTCGAAGCGTCGCACGCGCTGGTTGCTGCGGGATTGTCGCAAAAGAAGCGTAAGGAACTAGGCCTCCTTTGAGGCGCCACAGACAAGGCAGGAGCCGCAGGCATGACTGACTTCCCGGAAGTTCGCGCGCTCACCTTCGATGTCTTCGGCACCGTCGTCGACTGGCGCGGCGGCATCGCGCGCGAGGCGGAAAACATGCTGGCCCCAAAGGGTGTCACGCTCGACTGGGGGGGCTTCGCCAATGTGTGGCGCAAGCCGATCCTCGCCGCCATGGCGCCGGTGCGAACCGGCGCCCGCACCTATGTGGTGATGGACGCCCTGCATCGCGAGACGCTGGATCTAGCCCTTGCCGAGTTTGGCGTCACTGGTCTCGACGAGACGGAGAAGCACCGCCTCGCCATGGGCTGGCGCCGGCTCGATCCGTGGCCGGATTCGATTGAGGGTATGAACCAGCTGAAGGCCCGGCACGCCGTCGTGGCGCTGTCGAACGGCAACATCGCGCTGGTCCTCTCGATGGCCAAGCGCGCCGGCATTCCGTGGGACACGATCCTGGGCGCCGACCTGGTGAACACCTACAAGCCGGACGCTGCGATCTACGACAGCGCCGCGCGCTTTCTCGATATCGCGCCGCAACAGATCATGATGGTCGCCTGCCACCTGGGCGACCTCGACGCCGCGAAATCGCGCGGCCTGCGTACCGCCTACGTCCACCGCCCCCTCGAATGGGGCGAAGGCACTGAACGCCCGCTGCCCGCGGCCGGCACGTACGACGTGATCGTCCACAGCTTCACCGAGCTGGCGGACGCGATGGGGGCGTGAATCAAAAGGCCCGCTCTTGCGAGCGGGCCTTCAGGATCGAGAAACTGAGAGCGATCAGCCCAGCCGTTGCGTGAGGCCCTTGTGCTGGTCCCACAGCGCCTGCGGCAGGCGGTCGCCGAACTTCTCGAAGAACTCCGGAATCTTGGAAGCTTCATCGCGCCAGATCTCGTGGTTCACGCCAAGCAGCTCGTCGAGCTGTTCGTCGGTGAGCGAGAGGCCCGAAACGTCGAGCGAGGATTTCGCGGGCACGCGGCCGATGGCCGTGTCGTTGGCGGCGGCCTTGCCTTCCAGGCGATCAACGATCCACTTCAGCACGCGGCTGTTCTCGCCAAAGCCCGGCCAGATGAACTTGCCGTTCCGGTCCTTGCGGAACCAGTTGACGAAATAGATGCGCGGAAGTTTCGCGCCGGCCTTCTGGCCCATGCGCAGCCAGTGACCGAAATAGTCGGCCATGTTGTAACCGCAGAAAGGAAGCATCGCGAACGGATCACGACGCAGTTCGCCCACCTTGTTTTCAGCGGCCGCCGTGCCTTCCGAGGCGACGGTCGAGCCCATGAAAACCCCATGCTCCCAGTCATAGGCTTCCGTCACTAGCGGAACAGCCGAAGCGCGGCGGCCGCCGAACAGGATCGCGGAGATCGGAACGCCAGCGGGGTTCTCCCACTCCGGCGCGATCACCGGGCACTGCCCAGCCGGGCAGGCGAAGCGGGCGTTCGGGTGAGCCGCAGGCTCGCCCATCGCCGGGCTCCACGCGCGGCCGCGCCAGTCGGTCAGACCTTCCGGCGGCGTCTTGGTCATGCCTTCCCACCACACGTCGCCATCAGCGGTCAGCGCAACGTTGGTGAAGACAGTATTCTTGGCGCAGCTTTCGAGCGCGTTCTTGTTGGTCTCCGCAGACGTTCCCGGCGCGACGCCGAAGAAGCCGGCTTCCGGGTTGATCGCATAGAGCTGGCCATCATCGCCAAAGCGCATCCAGGCGATGTCATCGCCGATCGTCTCGGCCTTCCAGCCCGCGAGCGTCGGCTCGAGCATCGCAAGGTTGGTCTTGCCGCAGGCCGACGGGAATGCCGCCGCGACGAATTTCACGACGCCTTCAGGCGAAGTCAGCTTGAGGATGAGCATGTGCTCGGCCAGCCAACCCTCATCGCGCGCCATCACGGATGCGATGCGCAATGCATAGCATTTCTTGCCAAGGAGAGCGTTGCCGCCATAGCCCGAACCGTAAGACCAGATCTCGCGGGTCTCGGGATAGTGGACGATGTACTTGTCGTCATTGCAGGGCCACGGAACATCTTTCTGTCCCGGCGCCAGCGGCGCGCCCAGCGTGTGAACGGCGGGAACGAAAAAGCCATCATCGCCCATTTCTTCCAGCGCCGCGCGGCCCATCCGGGTCATCACGCGCATCGAGATGGCGACGTAACCCGAGTCCGTGATCTCGACGCCCAGCGCCGAAATCTTCGAGCCCAGCGGGCCCATGCAGAACGGCACGACATACATCGTGCGGCCACGCATGCAGCCGTCGAACAGCGCATCCAGCTTGGCGCGCATCTCGGAAGGCTCGGCCCAGTTGTTCAGCGGGCCAGCGTCTTCCTGCTTCTTCGAGCAAATGAAGGTGCGGCTTTCGACCCGGGCGACATCGCGCGGATCGGAAACGGCGTAGTACGAGTTCGGGCGCTTGGCGGGGTTGAGGCGCTTCAGCGTGCCCAGCGCGATCAGCTCGGCGGTGATGGCGTCGAACTCCGCGTCCGAGCCGTCGCACCAGTGAACGCGGTCAGGCTTGGTCAGGGCGGCGATCTCGCGAACCCAGGCGATCAGCTTCGCGTGGCGCGTCGGGGCGGAATCGAGGCCGGGGATCGACCCGGCGTGTCCAGAGGATTCCTTGGACTTCACCAGGGCTTCGCTCGTCTTCATTTAATAGTTCCCACTACAACCCAGCCAACCGCACCCGGAAGAGACTCTGGCTTCGCGAATGCCGAACGAGCGACGCAATACGCCGCCCAGCTAAACCTCAACCAAAAAGCAGGACTTGTGCCACCGCGGCCCTTTCGATCCCGGCGGCGCGAGTATCACTCCCGCCTCCGCCGAATTCAGACAGCTGCGCCATCCTGAAGGGATTTCGCCAGCCAGCCCGAGTTAACAACGAGTCTGCTCACAGCGCCGCCCGTCGGCGTACGCAGCCGCTAACCGTTCGCGGCGTGCTCAATTACCCAGCCGGGGGGGCCGTGGTCGAGTGAAATCTTGGCGCCGTGCGTCGCCGCGCCGCAGCAAACGCAGGCGCTTAACGAAGATGTGCGCGTGCGCGGCAGGACAGCTTTCGCAAGCAATCCTTCATCCATGCGCTCATTGCCGAAAGAGTCTTGCGCTGTTGCGACGCAACAGTAGCGCTCGATACCAGTTGGACCGTTAGGGACACTTTCCGCATCTCTGTTGTCCCTACAATTCCTGACACCGGTTACCTATGTGCCGCGATGAAATGCGAGTCGCGGGTCACGACTTGGCAGTGGCGTGCGAACGGGCAGACGCCAGGTCTCAGCAAGCCCGGCCTACAGCCCGCATTCGGCTGCCTTGGCCCGCAACGGTGCGAGCTGGCGCGCGACCTTATCTGTGATGTCGGTGCTCACCATGGTGAGGCCGCCGGCGACGAGTTCGGTGTACTCAGACCCGTCATCGTCCTCCCAATACCGGGTATCCAGCGAGGACGCGCGCGGGCCCAGCGTGCCGAAATCCGCCTCGAGGCCCCTGGCCGCCAGCGCCTTCCAGAGCTCGGGCTTTGGCGTGTCTGTCTCGGTCCACGCCACGAGGCGGTCGGCATAGACGCCGCGCTCGATCAGCTCGTCCAGCTGGCCGGAATTGCGGATGGTGGCGGAGATAACGAGCTCGGACGCCATGGTGTGAACCTCGACAGCCTGATCGTCGGTATAGGTGATCACGATGGCGTTGTTCTCCGCCTTCGCATCGCGAATGGCGGCGATGATTGGCGCGTAGGGCGTCTCGCGTTTCTTGTCGATCTTCACGATCGCGCCCGTCTTCACGGCCCATTCCAGAGCGTCACCCAGCGTTGGCGGGTGGAATTCGGTGGTCCTGCTGTAGGTTTCGAGGAACAGCTTCTGGATATCGGCAAGTGTGTGATCGGCGACCAGGCCCGTTCCCGTGGTCGTGCGGTCCAGGTCCTCGTCGTGCATCAGGACAAGGTGGCCGTCCTTCGTCACGCGGACGTCAATCTCCATCGCGCGCGTGCCCGCGTCAAAGGTGCGTTGGAAGGTCTCGATGGCGTTCTCGGGATAATCCCGCGTTGGTCCGCCGCGATGGCCGACCACCAGCACGCCGCCGGATTCCCGCAGGCAATCCAGCCTGTCGGGCAGCATCATCTTCACAACCATCTCGTCCGGGTTCGCGCCGGCCGGTTCGATCGCCTCGGTGGAAGCTGTCGCGGTTGGGTCGGTCTCTCCGCCGCAAGCGGCAAGCGCGAGGACGGACGCGGCAAGGAGGCAGGCGAGGCGCATGGCGGCTTCCGCAATCTGAGCGTCTTCGATAGCGCGAGACAGCGAATGGGGAAACCCGGGGGGCTGCGTACTCAGACTTCAACCACTTCGGCTCCGGCGCCTCGCCCTTTGGGCTCGGGCGGGATTGGCAATCAATGAATCCCCACAGCCTTCAGGAATGCGATGGCTTGGGAAAGCGTCTCATCGTAGGGCGAAGCGCCGCCGAGCGCGGGGTCCGCCGCGCGGCTCTGGAAGAAGCCGTGGGGCTTGCCCGCATATTCCTTCAGTTCGCAGTGGCGGCCGGCGGCCGACATGCGCGCACAGAAATCGCGGACGGTCTGGATCGGGACTGTGTCATCGGCATCGCCGTGGACGATAAAGGTGGGCGGAGCCCCATCGAGCGGCAGGACGCTGGGCGAGACCGGCGCGGCGGTTTCAGCGGTCAGATTGATTCGACCGGCAATGGAGACGAGGTCGACCGCCGGGTTGAAGAGGACAAGAGCGGCAGGCCGCTGGTCGGGCGCCGCCTTCAGCGCGGCGGTGAGGCCGATATGGGCGCCTGCAGACCCGCCGGACAGGACAATTCGCGTCGTATCGACCCTGAGGCTGGCGGCATTGGCGAGCAGCCACTGGTGTACGGAGGTCGCGTCTGCAGCGGAATCGATTGCGGTCGTCTGGTCGCGGCAGGAAACGCGATAGTCGGGAACGATGGCGACATAGCCCTCAGCTGCCAGTTTTCGTGCGCGGTCAGCGAAAACAACCGGGGAGCCCGTGCGCCATCCGCCGCCAAAGAAGAACATGATCGCCGGATGCGCGGTCGCGGCATTTGCCGGGCTGAAGACATGCAGACGAAGGTCGCGCGCAGGCGTCGTAGCGTAAACGAATGTCTGCGCGCCGGGCAGGGTTGCTGGCGTCGGGCCGGCATTTTCGCAGCTAAGGCGCGCGTCAGGCGTGGGCTGCCCGCGGGCGGCCGGGGCGGACGCAACAACTATCGCGCCCGCACATGCGGCAAACAATACGGTGAAAACTGTCGTTTTCCAGCCGGATCGCATGGTTCAGCGCTTCCCGAGAATTGCAGCGTCACCTGACGCCGTCTAAGAAAGGCCACGATAGCGCAAGTGAAGCGCACACGCACGGGAGGCGGTCACATGTTTGGTATGGGCAAGAACAAAGGCGACAAGAAGCAGGCAGAGCCTGCAAAAGCGGCCGCGCCGGTCGCGCCGGGGGTGGCCTCCGCCATGCCGGCCCCTCTGAAGCGCGGGCCGATGGAAGGCATGATGCAGGACTGGCCGCTGACGGTCGACAAGATCATCACCCATGCCTACCTGAACCACGGCCACCAGGAGATCGTGACGCGCACGGTCGAGGGCCCGATCGTCCGCTCCACCTATGCCGACCTCTATCGCCGCTCGCGCCAGGTCTCCAACGCGCTGATCGCCGACGGCGTCCAGAAGGGCGACCGGATCGCCACGCTGGCCTGGAACACCACCCGCCACATCGAGACATGGTACGGCACGATGTGCATCGGCGCCGTGCTGCACACGCTGAACCCGCGCCTGTTCCCCGAGCAGATTGCGTGGATCATCAACCACGCCGAAGACACCCACGTCTTCTACGACATCACCTTCCACCCGATCGTCGAGGCGATCAAAGACAAGGTTCCTTCGGTCAAGCACTGGATCGTGCTGACGGATGCCGCCCACAAGCCGCAAAGTGCGATGACCAACCTGCGCACTTTCGAGGAATACATCGCCGGCAAGTCGACCGATGTGGTTTGGGGCGACTTCGATGAGAACACCGCCTGCGGCCTCTGCTACACCTCGGGCACCACGGGCGATCCCAAGGGCGTGCTGTACTCGCACCGCTCAAACGTGCTGCACACGCTGATCGGCATGCAGTATGACGCCATTGGCATCGGCGCGCGCGATACGGTGTTGCCGGTCGTGCCGATGTTCCACGCCAACGCCTGGGGCATCGCCTTCTCGGCGCCGGCCGTGGGCGCGAAGCTCGTCCTGCCGGGCGCGAAGATGGATGGCGAGTCCATCTACGAACTGCTCGATGGCGAGAAGGTCTCCTTCACCGCCGCTGTGCCGACCGTGTGGTTGATGCTGCTGCAATATCTGGAAGCCACCGGCAAGAAGCTGCCCATCCTGACCAAGGTGGTCATCGGCGGCTCCGCCGTGCCTGAGCGCATTCTGCGCGCCTTCGAAGAAAACTACGAAGTCGAAGTCATCCACGCCTGGGGCATGACCGAGATGAGCCCGCTCGGCTCGCTCGGCTCCATGACATCCCCCGTCGTTGCGAAGGACCGCGAGACGGTCGTCAGGTACAAGCTGAAGCAGGGCCGTGTGCCGTTCGGCGTCGAGATGAAGGTCGTCGACGACAACGGCAGGGAACTCCCGCGCGACGGCAAGTCGGCCGGCCATCTCGTGGTCCGCGGACCGGCCGTCGCCAAGGCCTATTTCAAGAACGCGGGCGGCCAGATTCTCGACAAGGACGGTTTCTTCGACACAGGCGACGTCGCCAACCTCTGCGAGCTCGGCTACATGCAGATCACCGACCGCGCCAAGGACGTCATCAAGTCCGGCGGCGAGTGGATCTCCTCCATCGACATCGAGAACTTCGCGGTCGGCCATCCGTCCGTGGCGAACGCCGCCGCCATCGGCCTGCCGCATCCGAAGTGGGACGAGCGCCCGCTGCTGATCGTGCAGCTGAAGCCCGGCGCGACGGCCACGAAGGAAGAGATCCTGAACTTCCTAAATGGCAAGATCGCCAAATGGTGGATGCCCGACGATGTCGCCTTCGTGGACAACATCCCGCTCGGCGCCACTGGCAAGATCAACAAGCTGGCGCTGCGCGAGACGTTCAAGGCGTACACGCTGCCAACTATCCAGGCGGCTGAATGAGCGACGGCAGCGCCGCAAGGAAGAACTGGAGCGGCGGCCCGCGGGTCGCCGTTCTTGTGCTTGGGTTGGTGCTGCTGGCGATCGGCGGCGTGCTGCTGGTTGCGGGGCCGACGCTATTCCGCGTGGGCGTCGTCGACCTTGATGGAGCGCGCAACGGCGTCCAGCACGGTGCGATGTGGGTGATGCTTGGAGCGGTTGTTGCGGGCGCCATCGGCCTGCTGCTGTCTCTGATCGGGCGGAAGCATCGCGCCGGCATTGTGGCGCTGGCGATCATGATCCCGGCCGGCATGGCTGCGGGCAGTCTCTACAATCGCACCGTCCTGATCGCGGCGCTGCCGCCCATCAACGACGTGCAGACGGACTGGACACGCCCTGTCGCCTTCACCGAGGCCACGCTGCGCGAGCGCGCGAAGCTGAACGCGATCCGCGTTCGTGACGACGCGCTCATCCCTGAGGGCCAGAGAGAGTGGAGCGGCCTCCGCTATGCCGAAGCTCAGGCTGCGGTCTACGGACATCTCAAACCGCTCATCGTGAAACAGTCCGTGGCGGAGGCAGCAGCGCAGGCGGTGAAATCGGCGCAGCGGCTTGGCTGGCAGGTGACCGTCAACAATCCGCGCGGCGGCGTGATGGAGGCTGTCTACCACTCGCCCTGGTATGATCTCGCCTACGACGTGGCGATCCGTCTTGTCCGCGAGGGCGACGCCACGCGCATTGACGTACGCTCCACCAGCCGCCTCGCCGGCCACGACATGGGCGAGAACGCAGCCCAGGTGAAGCAGATCATCGACGAAATGGCGCTTCAGCTCCGGTGATCTGTCCGGACAAATGAAAAGGCCCGGGCATGAACCCGGGCCTTTCGCTTTTCGGTATATCGGCCGGTTACTTCCGGCACATGTAGCGGGTGCGATGGATGTCTTCCGGGTTGTCCTCATAGCCGGTGATGTTCGGCGAGACGATGTCCTGCGTGACGCGGATCAGCACGGGGATCACTGCCGCATCAGCGAGCAGGATTGCTTCCGCCTGGCGCATGAGGTCGGCGCGCCGCGCGGTATCGAGCTCCACATTCGCCTGGTCGAGCAATGCGTCGAAGGCAGGGTTCTCATACTGGCCATAGTTCATGGCGCCAGTGCGCGAGTCGAACAGGTAGAGGAAGTTGTTGGCGTCGTTGTAGTCTGCTGACCAGCCGGCGTCGCTGATCGTGAAGTTCTTGGCTTTGAGTTGGTCGTAGAGCGCCGCAGTATCTACGATCCGGATTTCCGGCTTCACCCACTCTGCGATCGAGCTGAAATTTTCCTGAACGACCGTGGCGATCCGCGGATTGTCGCCCGTGGACCTGTAGATGTACTCGAACGCCAAGGGTTTCGATGGTCCGAACCCCGCCTGTTCGAGGAGCGATCTTGCAAGCGCAAGGCGCTCGTTGCGCGGCATGTTCTTCCATTCGAATTCCGCCGGCGTGTAGTTCGCGATCGATGGCGGCACGAAAGAGTAGGCGGGCAGCTGGCCCGACTTCAGGATATTGTTGGTGATGTGCTCGCGATCAACTGCAAGGGCGAGGGCCTTGCGAACGCGGGCGTCACCGAATGGCGCCTTCTTCATGTCGGCGATGATGAAGGTCGTGGCCATCATCGGCGCGATGCGCGGCCAGCCCGGCAGGTCCTGGTTGGTCTTCTCCAGTTGGCCCGACGGGAAGGAATTGTTCATGTCGATCTCGCCGGCCCGGGCCCGGCGAACCATGGCGGAATGGTCTGCTTCCGGCAGGTAGACGACTTCGCTGAAGCAGATGTCCTCGACCCCGTCGAACTCCGGGTTCTTCACCGAGCGGAGGAAGTCGCCTGTGCGCCATTCAGCAAGCTTGTAGGGGCCGTTGACGACGAGGTTCTCCGGCTTGGTCCAGTCGGCGCCAAATTTCTCGACGGCGTGCTTCGGGATCGGGAAGGACGTGTAATGCTTCAGCAGACCCGGCAGGTAGGGCATCGGGTATTCGAGTTTCATTTCCAGCGTGTAGTCGTCGATCGCCGTCACGCCGACCTGGTCAACCGGCATCGTTCCCTCGGCGACCGCCTTGCCGTTCAGAATGCCATACTGGACCGAGTCATAGGCCGCCCCTGCAACTTTCGCTGCAGGATCGAAAAGGCGGCGGAAGCCGAAGACGAAGTCATGCGCCGTAAGCGGCGCGCCATCGGACCACTTGGTCTGCTTGAGCTTGAACGTCCAGGTTTTCTGGTCATCGGAAATGACCCAGCTCTCCGCGACGCCGGGTACGGGCAGGGCTTTCGCGTCCTCGGTGAACAGGCCGATGAACATGTCCCCGATCACGTCGTTGGCCCAGGTTCCCTCCACCCGGTGCGGGTCGATCGACTTGGGGTCTGCGCCGATGCCGCGGGTGAATCGCTCACCGCCCTCGCTTGTGCTGCCGCCGCCGCAACCCGCAAGCAGCAATGCCGCCGCAATGGCTCCGGCCAGAATCCGGGGTCTCGAACGCATCTATGTCCTCCTGTGCCACGATACTGGCCCGGTTCCCTGTTTCTGCAGGGGAATGCAGGGCCTTGCCAATCGCAGGCTTTTCCGGAACGGAAACTAGCGTCAGACTGGCGTTGATTGGAAGACATTTCCATCGACGGAACAAACAGGGCAGAAAACCGGATGCGGGTAGCGTTATTGTTGGCCGTAGGCGCGCTGGGCGCGTCATTGCTTTTATCCGGAGCCAGCCAGGCTCAGGAGAGCGAGATCGACAAGGTGTATGCCTGCTCCAGCATTGCGGAATCGGGCGCGCGGCTCGCCTGTTTCGATGCTGCCGTCGCGACGATGAAGCAGGCGCAGGCTTCCGGCGATGTCGCCGTGGTTAGCCGGGCGCAGATCCAGCAGGCCGAGAAGGATGCCTTCGGCCTCAGTCCGGCGGCGCAGGCGAGCGCTGTCACCAGCGCGGTGACAGGCGCTGCCGCGCCGGCAGAGCCGGCGCCGGAACTTGATCGGGTTGCCGTGACCATCGTCGCTGCGGAGAAGCGTCAGAACGGCAAGTTCCGCTTCACCCTTGGTGACGGGCAGATCTGGGACCAGACCGACTCGGTGGCGCTGCGCTTGCTTCCCTCAGCACCGTTCGACGGAGAGATTCGCCGGGCCGCGATGGGAAGCTTTTTCCTGAAGCCGGCGGACAAGACCGCCGTGCGCGTGAAGCGCGTCAAGTAGATCGGCTGGGCGGGAGCGGTACTGCATCTGATCGTGGACGCGGGGCCTGAGCCGGCCGTATCCTCCGCTTATGCGCTCCGCGGTTTTCTTCGCGATCTGGTTGGCGGCTTTGGCCTGGTTTGCCGCGCCCGCGCTGGCGCAGGCCTGCGAGGGCAGCGCGAAGGGCAATGTTGGCGAAGTGTTCGTTGCGACCAATCCAGCCGGCGACACGGCGACCTGGATTGTCGAGCGCGTTGAAGGCGAAGGCCTTGAGACCGATCATTTCGCCCGCCCATCCCTGATGCTGGATTTCCCTTTTGCGCGCGGCGCGCTAGCCGGGCCTGAAGCCGCCATCGTCTCGATCACACGCTTCTCGGATCCGGACGTTGGCCGCGCGCCAGACCTGTCGGAAGTCAGCGTGGAAGCGCGTCTTGATGGTCGCGTGATCACTTGGCGCGGATCGGAAGCGGGCAAAGGCGACAGCCTGCTGGCCCAGGCCCTGCGCCAGCAATGGCCTAAGATGCTGACGATCACGCTTAAGAAAGCTGGCGCCGGGGACAAGCTGGCCGAGGCCGCCTTCGACCTGACGGCGCGCACGGTTGCCGAAAGGCTGGCGGGCGAGGCGCTGGCCTCGCGCGTATGCCCTGGCTAGCGATCCTTCGGATCGAAAGCGTCGCGCAGGCCGTCTCCGATGAAGTTCAACGAGAACAGCGTGACCACCATGACGATCGCGGGCGCGATCAGCAGCCAGGGTGCGCTTGGTTCCTTCTGGCCGTCGGAGATAAGCTGGCCCAGCGAGGTCAGCGGCTCGTTCACCCCAAGGCCGATGAAGGAGAGGAAGCTTTCCTGAAGGATCACCACCGGCAGGGTCAGCGTGACATAGACCGCCACCGGGCCCAGCAGGTTGGGCAGGATGTGGCGCAGGATGATGCCAAACGGCTTCACGCCCGAGGCGCGCGCGGCCTCGACGAATTCCTTCTGTTTCAGCGCCAGCGTCTGTCCCCGCACGATGCGGGCCATCGTCATCCACTCGACCGCGCCGATGGCGAGGAAGATCAGGAAGATCGAACGCCCGAAGACGACAGTGACCAGAATGACGAAGAAGATGAACGGGACGGCGTAAAGCACATCAACAAAGCGCATCATGATCTGGTCGACGCGCCCGCCAGCAAAGCCGGCGATGGCGCCCCAGGCGACGCCGATGACCAGTGACACGAACGTTGCGATCGCGCCGACAGCCAGTGATATCTGCAGCCCCACGAGGAGCCGGGCGACCAGGTCGCGGCCGACGATGTCTGTGCCCAGCCAGTGCATGTTCTCAAGCGTCGGCGAAAGGGCCAAGCGGTCAGTGTACTGGTGCGAATAGTTGTGCGGCCAGAGGAACGGGCCGATAACGGCGATCAGAACAAAGAGCGTCAGCACGACGGCGCCCGCGACGGCCGCCTTGTTGGCAAGCAGGCGGCGGCGTGTGTCGTCCCACAGCGAGCGGCCCTTGATGGCGGCGCGCTGCAGTGTTTCGGCGTTCTGGCCGGGAGCGGCGATCATCATCATGTGTATCTGACCCTCGGATCCAGAATGGCGTAGAGGATGTCGGCGATCAGGTTCAGGAGGATGATCAAGCCGCCATAGAGGATCACCGCGCCCATGACGCGGGTATAGTCGCGCGTTGTGGCGCCCTCGATGAAGGATGCGCCGACGCCGGGCAGGGAGAACACCGTCTCGATCACGACTGACCCCGTGATAACGCCGACAATGGCGGGACCAAGATAGCTGATGACCGGTAGGATGGCGGCGGGCGTGGCGTGGCGCAGCAGGATACGCGTTTCGCTGAGCCCCTTGGCCCGCGCGGTGCGTATGTAGTTCGAGCGCATCACCTCGATCATCGAAGCGCGCATCAGGCGCGAGATGATGGCGACCTGTGGCAGGGCCAGCGTCACGACCGGCAGGAACATGTTGTCGAAGGTCATCCTGCCAAGATCCAGCCCGCCTGCCGCAAACCAGTTCAGGTAGACCCCGAACACAAGGGAAAGCAGCGGCCCGGTCACGAATGTCGGTATAGAGATGCCGACCATGGCGATGCTCATCACGGAATAGTCGGCAAACGTATTCTGGCGCACGGCGGCCATGATGCCGAGCAGCGTGCCCAGGAACATCGCGATCGTGATGGCTAGACCGCCGATGGCCAGCGAGTAGGGCAGGCCTTCGCCCAGCAGCTCGCTGACATCCTTGTCGTGATAGACCATGGAGGGGCCAAGATCGCCCTGCACCACATTGCCCAGATATTCGAAATATTGCTCGTGCAGCGGCTTGTCGAGGCCGAGGCTGGCCTTGATGTTGGCTTCGACAGCCGGGGTCAGCATTCGCTCGGCGGAATAGGGATTCCCCGGCGCTGCCCGCATCATGAAGAAAACGACCGTGATGATCGCCAACATTGTGGGGATGGCCGCGAGGATGCGCCGGCCGGCATAGGCCCACGGAATGCGCCTGGCGAGCCGCGCAAGGCCCGACGACGCGCGCGGCGAAACACTGGTCTGGTCGGTCGTCAGGGCTTACGTCCTCCGCATCGGCGCGCTTATATGAGGCGCATAGCGCGACGGGGCGCAAGCGGGCAAATTTGTCGCGGGCAGCGGCGAGAGGGGCATCAGCATGGCGGACATTCGGCAGGTTTCGGATCGATTCTGGGTCGCGCCCCAGATCCAGCTGCAGGATTTTCCCCAGCTCGCCTCCTCAGGGTTCCAGCACATCATCAATAATCGCCCGGATGGAGAGGTGGCGGACCAGATCACCTCGGCGCAGGCGGAAGCCGCGGCAAAGGCTGCGGGCATGACCTATGCCCATGCGCCTTTTGTCGGCCAGCCGACGTCGACGGCCGTGAAGACGGCGCTGGCGGCCAGCGGCAAGACCCTGGCCTACTGCCGCTCCGGCACGCGCTCGGTAACAGCCTGGGCGATGGCGCAGGCGACCGAGGGCGAGGAGGCGCAATCCATTGTCGAGGCGGCGGCGGATGCGGGCTACAATCTCGCATCCATGAAGGGTCTTCTGAAGCAGCTTGGGGCGAGGTAGGCCGTGGCGGGCATCCCCTTCGTCCGCGACCTGAAGTTCGCCTATGGCGAGGTCGATCAGGTGAGCCCGCTGATCCGGCGCGTGATCGCGGAGAATCCGGGGCCGTTCACCTTTCTGGGCACGGGTGTCTACATTGTCGGTCGCGGAGAGGTGGCGGTGATCGACCCCGGCCCGCCGATCGATGCCCATCTCGAAGCTCTGAAGAAGGCGCTGGCCGGCGAGCGCGTGACCCACGTTTTCACCACCCACACCCATATGGATCATTCGCCGCTGGCGCATCCGCTGGCGCAATGGGCAGGGTGCAAGGTGTATGGAACGCCCGACCCTTCAGGTTCACTTGAACAGGTTTCACTGGAGGAGGATGGGGAGGAAGGCTTCGTGCCCGACATCCTCGTGGCTGATGGCGACGTCTTCATCGGACCAGGCTGGACGCTTGAGGCCATCACCACGCCAGGCCACATGTCAAACCATGTCTGCTACGCGCTGAGAGAAGAGAATGCGCTGTTCTCCGGCGATCACATCATGGGCTGGTCCACCACGGTGATCTCGCCGCCGGACGGGCATATGGGCGATTACTTCGCCAGCCTCGAGAAGATAAGGGCGCGCGGGTTCGATACCTTGTGGCCTACCCATGGCCCGCCGGTGAAGGACGTCACCGCATTCATCGACGCCTATGCGGCCCACCGGCGCGCGCGCGAGGAAGCGATCGTCGCGCGCCTGAAGGCCGGCGACACGAAGATCTTCGACATGGTGAAAGTGATCTACAAGGATGTGGATTCGCGACTTCACCCGGCGGCGGCGCGATCCGTTCTGGCCCACCTGATCCATCTTGTCGAAGCAGGACGCGCCGTGGCGGATGGGCCGCTGGAGCTGGCTTCGGAATTCCACCCCGCATGATCTATCTGGTCCGGCATGGGCAGACCGAGTTCAACGCCTCGGGCCGGATTCAGGGTGCGAGAGATTCCGCGCTCACGCAGCTCGGCGTCCAGCAGGGCCGCAGGCTGGGCCGCCTGCTGGGCGCACTGGCGTCTCCGGATGCGCGCATCATCGCCTCGCCGCTTGGGCGCACGCAGCACACCGCAAGCCTGATCCGCGAAGAGGCCGGAATGACGAGCGAGATCGCATCTGACGCGCGGCTCGCCGAAATCAGCCTCGGCGAGTGGGATGGCATGCTGAAGGACGACATCCGCGCGCTGACGCCGGATTATGATGCCGGCGAGCGGCGCTGGGACTGGTTCTTCACCGCACCGGGCGGCGACAGTTATGAAGCGCTGGCGGCAAGGCTGGGCGAATGGCTGGAAGAGGCGCGTTTCCTGCCGGGCACGACGATCGCCGTCTCGCACGGTGTTGCGGGGCGGATCCTGCGCGGCCTGTTCCTCGATCTGCCCCGGCATGAAGCGCTGATGCTCGACATCCCGCAGGATGCAGCCTTCCGGCTTTACGCGGGCCGGATCGAGCGCATCGAAGCGCCCTGACCCTATCGCTCAGAGACCGGCGCCATCCACACCTGCGCCGATGGGGGCTGGCCCGCCTGCAAAAACTGACGCAGCAGCGCCGCTGCGCGATCCTTGCCAACCACGCCAGCGAGCCCCTGCATCAGCTGCTGCTGCGACACCGGTCCCGTGGATTGCGCCATCGTGCCCATCAGCAGATCGAAGGGAGTCGTCTCCTGCAGGTTGAGCCGTAGCTGGTAGCCATCGTCGGGCTTGAACCCGGCAAGGCGCACGGCTTCCTCAATGGCAACCATCAGGCCCCCCGTCTTGTCGACCAGTCCGTTGCCAAGTGCATCCTCGCCCGACCAGACGCGGCCGCGCGCGATCTTCTCCACTTCGGCCAGCGGCATGCCGCGCCCTTCGGCGACGAGGCCGGTGAAGCGATCATAGGTGCTCTTCAGCGATGCGGTTAGTTTCTCGCGCTGCACGGGCGTCAGCTTCTCGGTCGAATAGGCCGAGGCGAATTCGCCTCCCACGCTGACGATGTCCGGATTGATGCCGAACTCGCCGAGCGCATCCGCGATCGCGAACTTGCCGCCAAAAACTCCGATCGATCCTGTCACGGTGGAGCGCGTCGACACGATCATGTCGGCCCCAGCGGCCACGTAATACCCGCCTGACGCCGCCGCGCCGCCCATGGAGACGACAACCTTTTTGCCGGCCTCCCGCGCCTTCTTCACGGCGTTCCAGATCTGGTCGGACGCAATCGCCGACCCGCCGCCGGAATCAACCCGGAAGACGATGGCGTGTATCCTTTCGTCCTGCGCAACGGCGAGAATGTCCGCTGCAACCCTGTCGGATGCGAACATGGGAACGCCGATTGAAAGGAAGTCGGCGGGGCCGCCGCCGCCTGTCACGATGTCGCCTTCGCCGCCGATGATTGCGACGACGGCCTTGCCGTTGCGCGAGGCCGGGCGGTAGTCGGATATCGCGAGCAGCTTGCCTTCGCCAGCGCGCTTGGTGGCGGCCTCGGCCGCCTCCTCGGGATAGCCCAGCCGGTCGGCCAGCTTGAGCTCTACGGCCCGGGCCGCCCCATAGGGGCTCGCCTCGAGCAGCGTGCGCATTGCATCGGGCGCCATCTTCCTGTCGGCTGCGATGTCCGCAACCGAATGGCCCCAGACGCTGGACGCCAGCTCGCCCATCGCCGTCTCGGCTGCGGGCGAATAGGCTTCGTCCTTGTAGGTCTCAGGGGCGCTCTTGAACTCGTAGAACTGCTCGATTTCCGGTGTGACCTTGAGGCTGTCCATCAGCCCGCCCAGGAACAGCGTCTCGAAGGTGATCCCGGGCGCCTCGAAGGACGATCCCGGCTGGAGCCATATCTCGTCGGCTGCGGAAATGGCGCGATAGGCCGACGGCCCTGAGGCAAGGAAGCCCTGGCTATGTGCGACCACGAACTTGCCCGCCTCGCGAATGCGCAGGAAGGCGGCGCGCAACTCTTCCGCCCGGGAGGACCCGATGTTCATCTCGGCCGCGCGCACGAAAACGCCCTTCACGCCCGGATCGTCCACTGCTGCATCCAGCCGCAGGAGGATTTCCACAAAGGATTCGTTGCCAAAGGCGGCGCTCAGCGGGTCCGCGGCCGGCTGGTCATTCCAGGCCTGCCGAAGATCAAGCTCAAGCACTGCCTCGCGAGGCCGGGCCGGTTCGCCCGATGGGACGAACGACATGATCAGCACTAGCGGCAGGAAAACGAAGAAGACCACCAGAGCGGCCAGGCCGCCGAGAAAGGTCAGAAGGAAGGTCCGCATCCGGGTCTCCGGGCCAACGGGGACAGGGCCCCGGCCAGCAATAAGCGTGCTGTAGCGGCAAAACAGGCTAGGCGAAACCACTGGGCCACGCCCGGGGGCATCGTGTCTTCAGGGGGAGGGGAGCGCTCCTGGTCGGAGTAGCTGGATTCGAACCAACGACCTCTTGCTCCCGAAGCAAGCGCTCTACCAGGCTGAGCTATACTCCGACGGAGCGGGGCCTATAGCGGCTTTCCTTTTGGGGCGCAACGCCATGTTTTCAGGCGCGTTCGCAGGTGTTCCTCCACAATGGCCGCCTGCGAATTTGCGGCAAAACAGCCCTTTTGCGCCAGTTGCTTTCGTCGCGCGAATTGCATAACTCTCCGCCTCTCCCTGCACTGGGGCGTCGCCAAGTGGTAAGGCAGCGGTTTTTGGTACCGCCATTCCGGGGTTCGAATCCCTGCGCCCCAGCCAGGGAGAAATAGTCTCCGGCCCTTTGGTCGTTGAGGCTCGGAATTGAGCCCAACAGTCCGGGAATTAGCGACAGAGATTCCTCCGAGAGACTCGGTTGCCGTTCGCTTCGGGCGCGACTTCAGCCCGTTTGCGCAGGCGAGTCTCCGAAGTCTCGCAAGAATTGGAAAGTAGCGGTCAGCGCCGACATGCGAGAGACGACCTTCGCATGGTGGTCGCTGGCGTCAGGCCGCCTGTTGGATGCGGTTCTGACTCTCGAAATCGACGCGGATCGACACCACACGAGACAACATCGGGGTAGGTGGACGGGCGGGGAGTAGATTTCGCGGCGCGACATCCGCGATGTTGCTACGCAACGGGCCGCAGGCCGACGGCATCCCAAAAAGTCGGGTCGCAGGGCGGGCGTCGTGGAAACCCAGACAGAGTTCGCCGTATCGCCACAAGGTTACGAACGGCTCGAATGGCTCCGGACTCCCGACAGTCAGGTCTCACATTACCTACGGCTGCACTGGGGCCCTGTTCGGTCATTCAGCTAGTTTGATCCATCGCGCCCTGTTCACGCTCCAGGCTCCGTAGCTGCGTAGAGCGCGCGGATGGTGGCGATGTCAGCTTCAAGCCTCGGGCTATTTGGGTTGAGGCGACGCCATAAGCGCTCCGCTTGCGTTAGGTCCATTCCCAACCGGAGCGCTGTCTCGATCTGCCTGCGCGCGTCGGCGTCGCGTCCAAGGTGCATAGAGGTGTGAGCTTTGACGACGTAGCCGTATTCTAACGACGGATTCAGGCTGATGCACTCATCGATTGCTGCGTCCGCTTCCGCCCATCGGCCCATCTCCCGATCCGCCGGGGCCCGCCACCCCTTCACCATCCACATCAGGTGCGAGCCGGGCATCAGGCGCTCCGCCGTCTTGAGGTGCGACAGCGCCTCCTCGGGCCGGTTGAGCATCACGCAAGAGACGCCATGGTAAAGCTGCAACAGGCCGCTGCCTGGCACCTTGCGCACAGCGCGCCCGGTATAGCGCACGCCTTCCTCTGGATAGCCGACAACGCTGAGCGCACGCCCAACGAAGCAGAGAACAGAGGCGTCATCCGGCGCCAAGGTCAGCGCATGCTCCGCGATAGCGCGGATGCGCTGGACCTCTGCCGGATCGTCTGGACTGCTAAGATAAGCGTGGGAAAGAGCGTAGGCGAGCATGGCGTGCCCCGGCGCGTAGTCCGGCGCGATGGCGACAGCGCGCCGGGCTTCCTCAATGCCGTTAGCCCGCGCGGCGGCGTCCAACTTGCGATAGGCGGAAAGGCTTCGCGCCACCGCCTCCCAGGCGGTGATGTCGCCGGGCTTCTTCAGCGCGCGCTCGATTTCCTGGCTGTAGACCCGAGTTTCGAGGGCGCCGGCGATGTCCGTGACCAGCTCCTCCTGAAGCTCGGCCAGCTCGCTCAGAGGACGGTCGAATTTCGCTGTCCAAATCGATGCGCCGGTCTCCGCTTCCAGCAGCTGGGTGGTGACTCGCAGGTTCGCGCCGACACGGCGGACATTGCCCTCCAGCAGATAGCGCACGCCCAGCTGGCGTCCGAGCGCTGGGAGATCCATAATCGCTGCACGGCTCAGGTTGGCCGTCGTCGTCGATCCCAGCACGCGGACATTGACGCCCTGGGTGAGGGCGGAAATCACATCCTCCACCATGCCTTCGGCGAACACCTCGTCCTCGGGCAGATGGGAGCGGTTGGTGAACGGCAGCACCGCCAGCGATGGCGCAGACCCGCTCTGTCCGGGCTTCAGTGTTTCCTCAACGGTCGGGGCGGCGAGTGGGGCAGTCGGGGCCGCCACGATGGGCGCTGCTTCCTTCGCAACAAAGCGCTTCACGTCGGAAAGGAAGGCCAACCAGGCCCGATCATCCGGCGCGCCCTGCCAGTGGGTGAGCTCCGCCGTCTGAGTCAGCTCGAACATGATGGGCCGCTCGCACGCCTCGATCATGCAGGGCACGAGCGTCTTGTTACGGTCGGCCAGCGTCGCCTCGGCGCGCACCCAGCGGGACTCGACCGACTTCTTCGACCACAGCACGATAACGGCTTTCGCGGTCTTCAGGGCCTTTTCGGTCACCTGGTCATAGGCCTCCCCTGTCCGCAGGCCGACATCCCACCAAACGTCGAAACGCTGCGCGATCAGCGCCTCGGCGAAGACCTTCGCCCGGTCTTGGTCCTCGCGATTGTAGGAAAGGAAAATGTCCGGCACGCCCAACCCCGCTGGCAATAGGTCGAAGGACTACAGGAGCCTCGGGGAAACGTCGATTCCGGCTCTGGAGGACTCAAAGTTACGAATGACGGTTCTTGGGCGATGACCCGTCACAACGCTGCGTCATCATCGGATGACCGAAGTGGATCGACCCTGCCGGATCGCCACATTCTGGGTTAGGGCAGACACGGGGCCCACAACGGCCATTCAGCCAGCACGGACTATCGCGCTCCGTTCACGCTCCCGCCTCCGTCGCGGCGTAGAGCGCACGAACGATGGCAATGTCAGCTTCAAGCGTCGGATCGTTTGCCCAGACGAGGCGCCATATGCGCTCCGCCTGCGCCAGGTCCATTCCCTGCCGCCGCGCTGTCTCGATATGTCTGTGGGCTTCGGCGTGGTGTCCAAGGCGCGCACGAAGAAGCGCTTTGTCGAGTTGACCGCCCACGTTTGTCGGATTGAGGCGAATGCTCTCATCGATGGCTGCGTCCGCCTCCGCCCAGCGCCCCATCGCACGGTGCGCAGCGGACTGCCAACTCTTCGCCGTCCACATCAGGTGCCAGCCGGGGCTCAGGCGCTCTGCCAGTTTGAGGTGCGACAGCCCCTCCTCAGGACGGTTGAGCATCACGCATGCCAAGCCATGTTGTACTTGCGCCAACCCACTGCCCGGCGCCTTGCGCACAGCGCGCCCGGTGTGGCGCTCGCCTTCCTCCGGATGGCCGACAAAGCAGAGAGCATTGCCGACGTGGCCGAGAATCGAGGCGTCGTCCGGCGCCAGCGTAAGAGCGCGTCCCGCGATGGCGCGAATGCGTTGAACCTCTGCCGGATTGTCATCGTATGGACTGACAAAGTAAGCGGCGGCGAGAGCGAGGGCCAGCATGCCGTGCCCCGGCGCGTAGTCCGGCGCGATGGCGACGGCCCGCCGGGCTTCCGCGATGCCCTCCGCTAGCGCGGCAGCGTCCCACTTGCGATAGGCGGACACGGCTCGCGCCACCGCCTCCCAGGCAGTGATGTCGCCGGGCTTCTTCAGCGCCCGCTCCATCTCAAGGGTGTAGACCTGCGTATCGAGACTGGCGGCGATGTCGGTGACCAACTCCTCCTGAAGCTCAGCTAGCTCCACCAACGGACGGTCAAACTTCCCGGTCCAGACGATTTCGCCTGTCGCCGCTTCCAGTAGCTGCGTAGCGACCCGCAGGTTTGCTCCGACACGGCGGACACTGCCCTCCAGCAGATAGCGCACGCCCAGTTGGCGCCCCAGGGCGGCGGGGTCTGTAATCGCCGTCCTGCTCAAATTCGCAGTAGCCATTGACCCGAGCACGCGGACGTTGACGCCTTGTGAAAGAGCGGACGTCACATCCTCCACCATGCCTTCGGCGAACACCTCGTCCTCGGGCAGGCTGGAGCGGTTGGTGAACGGCAACACCGCCAGCGACGGCGCGGACCCGCTCTGGCCAGGCTTGAGGGTTTCCTCAACGGTCGGCGCGGCGAGCGGAATGGTCGGAGCCGCAACCGCTCGTGCGGCTTCCTTCGCCACGAAGCGCTTCACATCGGAAAGGAACGCTGTCCACGCCTTGTCGCCCGCATCACCCTGCCAGTGGCTCAGCTCTGCCGTCTGGGTCAGTTCGAACATGATCGGGCGCTCGCAAGGCTCAATCATGCACGGCACTAACGTCTTGTTGCGATCCGCGAGCGTGGCTTCGGCGCGCACCCAGCGGGACGCAACGGATTTCTTCGACCAGAGCACGACGACGGCCTTCGCCGTCCGCAACGCCGTCTCCGTCACCTCGTCATAAGCCTCGCCAGCGCGCAGACCCATATCCCACCAGACCTTGAGGCCTTGGCGCTCAAACGCCTCGGCGAACTCCTTCGCCCGCGCCTGGTCTTCTCGGTTGTAGGAGAGGAAGATGTCGGGCGCGGCGGTCATGTGATCCGCTCCGTCGGCGTCTCGCTCCACGACCTTCGAAAAGCGCCAATAAGGACAGCGCTGGACCCTGGGGGCATCAGGATCGCGCATCTGCCCGCATGGAAGTCGATCGAGGTGTCGGGCTCAAGCTTGCGCAGACGACGAATACAGTCGCGGGCGTCATCGGACCGCCCGGCGATGCTGCAAAGCGCGGCGCGGACGACGAGATTTATCGGATAGTCGGAATTCAGCCGGAAGGCCCGGTCGATCGCCTCGATCGCTTGTTCCGATCGACCCGCATGGAAGTGCGCCATGGCCCGACGCCCCAGCGTGGCATAGAGCACGAAATTGCGCGGTGATTGCTTTTCTTCTGTGTCGAAACAGGCGAGCGCCTCATCGGCCCGCGCCAGGCCAAGTAGCGCCGCCCCTAGCGCGCGCCAACCCAGGTGCGCATTGGGATAGAGGTCTACCGCGCGCTCCGCGTGAAGCAGCGCCTCTTCCGGGTGCCCGAGATAAGTGAGCGACGCTGCGCAGCGCCAGAGCACCTGCATATCCTTGGGATCGAGAGCCAGAGCTCGATCGAGGTGATGCCGGGCTTCCAGCTTCCGTGCATCATCGTCACTGGTCCAGAAGTTTAGCGTCGAGAGGGTGATGGCTAGGGTGGCATGCGCCGCACCATAGTCCGGTGCAATCGCCACCGCGCGCCGCGCCTCGGCCACAGCAATCGGCAGCCGATCCGTGCTCAGCTGGGCGTAGATCGAGTTGACCCGCTGCATGGCCTCATATGCGGTGATGTCGCCCGGCTTCTTCAGCGCACGTTCCATCTCGATGTTTTGCACCTGCACACCGAGATGGGCGGCGACCTCGGTGACCAGCTCTTTCTGCAGCGCGGACAGCTCGGACAACGGACGGTCGAACTTCTGCGTCCACAGGATCGCGCCCGTCTCGGCCTCGACCAGCTGGACGGTGACACGAAGGTTTGGCCCGACCCGTCGCACATTGCCTTCCAGCAAGTAGCGGACGCCGAGATCGCGGCCAACGACACGCAGGTCTGTCGCCTTTCCTGCCCAGGCCAGGGTCGAGCTGGACGCGAGCACGCGGATGTCTGGGCTCAGCGAGATCGCCGAGACAATGTCCTCGACCATGCCGTAGGCCAGCACATCGTCCTCGCTCAGACCAGAGCGGTTAGCGAACGGCATGATGGCGAGGGACGGCCGCTCACCGCGCTCGCCCATGCGTGCCGGCGGGGCGGCAGCCTCGATGTTCGGCGCGGTCGGCGCTGCAAGCGGAGTGGCCGGAGCCGCAGCCGCTGGCGCTTCTTCCTTCGCCACGAAGCGCTTCACGTCGCTGAGAAATGCCGTCCACGCCTTGTCGCTAGCATCGCCCTGCCAGTGCGAGAGCTCCGCCGTCTGGGTCAGCTCGAACATGATGGGTCGCTCGCATGGCTCGATCATGCAGGGGACCAGCGTCTTGTTGCGATCCGCCAGCGTCGCCTCTGCGCGGACCCAGCGGCTCTCGACCGAACGTTTCGACCACAACACCACAACCGCTTTGGCCTCGCGCAAAGCCTTCTCGGTCACCTGATCATAGGCCTCGCCGGTGCGCAGGCCCACATCCCACCAGACCTTGAAGCCTTGACGCTCGAACGCCTCCGCGAACAGCTTCGCCCGGGCCTGATCCTCGCGATTGTAGGAGAGAAAAATGTCCGGCACGCCCGACCCCGCTGGTATGGTTGGCAGGGTTACATGACCGGTCCGGAAAGGTCGAATCTTGCCTCGGGTTTGCGAACATTACGAATGGCGCTTATTGGGCGAGCTCCAGCCTGATTAGCAGGGCAGAAGCGACCGGCAATTTCCGAGCGCCGCCGCCATTGGTAACATCATCGGAAGGGCGTGAAGTCGGGGCCCAATCCGGTCAGTCCGTCCGCGTGTACTATCTATCGTTAGCTGCTCACGCGCGCGCCTCCGTCGCCGCGTAGAGCGCGTGAACGATGGCGATGTCGGCTTCGAGCGTCGGACTTTTTGGGTGGACGCGGCGCCATATGCGCTCCACCTGCGCCATGTCCCAGCCCAGTCGGCTAGTCGTCTGGATGAGACTGCGTCCTTCGTCTTCCCGTCCAAGGAGCACAGACAAAACCGCCTTGTAGGCGAGATCGAAGCCATGGTTTGGATTAAGGCCAATGCTGCGATCGCGAGCAGCTTCCGCCTCCGCCAGACGCCCTAGGTCGCGATGGGCGGCCGACTGCCACGTTATCAACAACCACATCATGTGCGAGCCGGGCCAGAGACGCTCGGCCGCCTTGAGGTGCGAAAGGGCCTCTTCCGGTCGGTTGACAATATAGCATGCGACACCATGGCAGTAGTGCATCAAGCCGCTACCGGGCGCCTTGCGCACGGCGCGCCCGGTGTAGCGCACGCCATCATCCGGATATCCGATATTGCAGAGCGCACCCCCAACGTAGCAGAGGACCGAGGCGTCGTCTGGCGCCAGGGTAAGAGCGCGTTCCGCGATAGCGCGGATGCGCTGGACCTCTGCCGGATCGTCTGGACTGCCAAGATAAGCGTGGGAAAGAGCGTAGGCGAGCATAGCGTGTCCCGGCGCATAGTCAGGCGCGATGGCGACAGCCCGCCGAGCTTCCTCGACGCCCTCTACCAGCGCGGCGGCGTCCCACTTGCGATAGGCGGACATGGCTCGCGCCACCGCCTCCCAGGCGGTGATGTCGCCGGGCTTCCTCAGCGCCCGTTCCATCTCAAGGCTGTAGACCTGAGTATCGAGACTGGCGGCGATCTCCGTGACCAGCTCTTCCTGAAGCTCGGCAAGTTCGGTCAGGGGGCGGTCGAACTTCGCGGTCCAGACAATTTCGCCGGTCGCCGCCTCCAGCAGCTGTGTGGCGACACGCAGGTTGGCGCCCACGCGGCGCACATTGCCTTCAAGCAGGTAGCGCACGCCAAGCTGGCGTCCCAATGCCGCCAGATCGGTGATCGCCGCGCGGCTCAGGTTCGCAGTGGCGGTCGCGCCCAGCACACGGACATTGACGCCCTGCGAGAGCGCGGACGTCACGTCCTCTACCATGCCCTCGGCGAACACCTCGTCCTCGGGCAGGCTGGAGCGGTTCGTGAAGGGCAGCACAGCCAGCGACGGCGCAGACCCGCTCTGGCCAGGCTTCAGCGTTTCCTGGACGGTCGGCGCTGCAATTGGAGCAGCCGGGGCCGCAACCGCCGGCGCTGCCTCCTTCGCCACGAAGCGCCTGACACCTGCGAGGAAGGCGAGCCACGCCTTGTCCATCGCATCGCCCTGCCAGTGGCTCAGCTCCGCCGTCTGCGTCAGCTCGAACATGATGGGCCGTTCACACGGTTCGATCATGCAGGGCACGAGCGTCTTGTTGCGATCCGCCAGCGTCGCCTCGGCACGCACCCAGCGGCTCTCCACCGAGCGTGACGACCACAGTACCACCACGGCCTTCGCCGTCTTCAGCGCCTTCTCCGTGACCTGGTCGTAGGCTTCACCCGGCGTCAGCGCGGTATCCCACCAGACGTCTAGGCCATGGGCTTGGAACGCTTCGGCGAAGAGCTTCGCCCGCGCCTGGTCCTCGCGATTGTAGGAGAGGAAGATGTCCGGCACGCCCGACCCCGCTGGTATGGACAGCAGGACTACAGGAGCTATCGGGAAAGGTCGAATCTCGTCGTCGATACCGGAAGATTACGAACGGCGTCTTATGGGCGGTACACGCCATCGAGAGGCTAGCGTATCGTCGAGGGGACGCGTCGTGTCGGAACGAGTCTCAGTTCAATCCTTCTCAATGCCGCCTACTTCGCCAAAAGTTCGGTTAGCGCTGCGTTGATGAACATCGCATCTTCGGGATTCATACCGCTGCCGGCCATATGGCCCCAGACCGACGGGATGACGCGCAATTCCGCGTGTGGCATGTGGCTGACTTCGATCTCGCTGTCTTCGGGCGGGAAATACAGATCGGTGCGGCACGGCATGACGGTCGCCTTGGCGGTGATGGCCGCCAGCGCTTTTTCGAAGTCACCGTCAAAGCGTGGGTCGGCGCTGATGTAGGCGGCCTGCCATGTGGCCAGCATCGCAAGCAGGTTATTCGCATCATGCGCCTGAAAGGCGGGTTCCCAGACCAAAGTGAGAAAGTCTTCCATGGATGGCATGCCGAGCCGCTCGCGATCCAGTTTCTGCCGAAAGAAGGTCTGTGACCACGCCCATCCCGCGTAGACACGCGCGAAGGCGCGGATGCCAGTGACGGGCGGAGCCGCATAATCGCCACGCGCAAAGGCGGCATCGGCAACCAGCGCTGACTTGCAGCCTTCAAGGAACAGCCAATTGTGCCGCGACGTCCGCGCCGAACCACAAAAAGGTGCGATGCGCTGCACCATGTCGGGAAAAAGCGCACCCCACTGAAAGCTTTGCAGCGCGCCCATCGAATGGCCTGTGACCAGCGCAAGCGTGGTGATGCCAAATAATTCCGTCACCAGCCGATGCTGCAGCAAAACATTGTCACGCACGGTAACCAGCGGAAAACGCGGGCCGTCAAACGGTGCCGGCGTGTTGCTGGGCGATGACGAGAGACCATTCCCGAGCATGTTGGGGATGATGATGAAGTACTTTTCGGGGTCCAGCGCCATACCCGGCCCTATCGCCCAAGCATTGTCTTCGTGCGTACCTAAATAGTGCGTTGGATAGACGATGGCATTATTGCGAGCTTCATTGAGTCGGCCATGGGTGCGATAGGCGACCCGCGTCGCGGGCAGCACCACGCCGGATTGCAGCGTGATATCGCCAGCTTGGAAAATCTCGTGGTCTGACATGGGCCGCAGCGCCCCGGCTGGCGTCGCAACCTGATGGGGCTGGGTTTCACAAGCAGCGGCCAAAACTGCGCCGCAACCGGCGACAAGAACTTGGCGTCTGTCCATTGTCCGCGCTCCCTGGAACGGAACAGACCACAGCCCCTCAGACGTCACAACAGAGGAGTTTTTCCACCGCCAATGACGGTTGAAACCCAAGGGCACGACCGGCCGGAATTGGGCGATGACCCGCCGAAGCGCTGCATGACCCCTGAACGACGCATTTGGATTGTCTCAGCCGGATTGCCATATTCTGTATTCGGCGGCACGGGGGCCCCGAAGCTGCCGTTCCGACACTCGCCCGGTTTGGCATATCGCCGCGAAGTCTTTTTTGTGCTCGGCTCACCGCGAATTGGGGGAATCCAGATGCTCGCGCACTGTGTCGATGCGCACCCGCGCAATCAGGAATGGACGGCCATTGCAATCGATGTCCTGATGGCCGCGACTTAAGCAGAGCAACGCCGATGATCCTCCGCCGCATCGCCGACGCCTTCCGCAGGCAGGACTGGTTCACCGTCACCGTCGAAACGCTGATGGTGGTGCTCGGGGTTTTTCTGGGTCTACAGGTGAACAACTGGAATGAGGCCCGCATCGAAGGAGAACGGTCGCGGGAATACCTGTCACGCATACGCGCCGAGTTGGTCGCGGACATTGCCGAGCTGGAACGGCACAGGGGCCTATGGCAGGCGGGTGTGAACGAGGGGTACGCGGCCGTCAGCTATGCCGAGACGGGCGCGCGCGGTAGCGCAACTGACTGGGAAATCCTGCGGTCCTTCCTTCATGCCAGCCAGTCTCACCAGCTCGCCTTCGCTGACACAACGTATTCCGAACTGCGCAGCTCCGGCGAGCTTAGACTTATTCCCGATGCCGACCTCCGAAGCGCGCTGACAGACTATTATGTCCTTGTCGCGGGGCGCCGGGGCGGTCTAGGCCCTTACCAATTGTTGCCTGAGTATCGCGAGATGGTGCGAGGCCGCATGCGCTCGGACATAATGCGCTATTACTGGCAAGCATGCTATCAACAGTCGGTTGGCGTAAACACTTTCATCGACTGCCCGCCCCCCGAAGGCGTCACTGGTATTGTCGAAATCATCCGTCAGCTCGCGGCGGATCAGGACATCATGGAGGCGCTGCGTTACTGGGCCGATACGCAGCGGATGGCTGTAGAGCTTGCAGGCTTTGACCTACGCCGCGCTCGGTCTCTAATCGACCGTGTGGATGACCAGCCTTGATACTCTGTCGCATGATGGACCGAACGGTTCGAGATGGTCGCCAGCGTGGACAATTGGGCGGACGGTCCCCAATGACTCGCTGACCTCGAATGTCCAGTCTTGGGCGAGCTCCCGCCGCAACGCAGCGTCATCGGTGAATGGCCTAACTGGAGCGACTCAGCCGGATTGCCACATTCTGCTTTCCGGCATCACGGGCCCCCAATGCAGCCATCACGAGCGACTTCTGCCACGGCGATATAGGCTAGCGGGTTGGGTGCCTAAGAGGGCGCTTACATGGAAACATCTTACAAGGGTCGCGGGACGGGCAGTTTGTCCGGGCAAGCCCACCGCGGGGGCTCTCGCTGCGCGATCGCCCAGTACACAATCTGGCAGCGCAGAATAAGTTCACGCCTATACGGGGTCAGCATTGGCACGTGAGCGTTCAAGACGGCCGTAGCCTCCATCGCTAATCCTTCCCGTGGGTCCAGCGGCGGGTACAGCCTCTTACCGGCGGTATCCCACGTCCATGCCCACAGTTCAGCCAAGCGCGCTTCACCATGGCGACCCAGAGCATCAAGCGCGCGGGCGCGCAGCACTTGCGCGTACGACACGTATGGTGGGGCTTCTGCGAGCATTGTGAAGTCAGCTAGAGCACGCTCTGGATCTCCAACTGCGAGGTAGGCCTGACCTCTGTACTCAAAGGACAGGTCGAGCGGATCGGCAGCGCGGGATGCAATCGCAAGACTCAGGTGATCGATCGCGGAGGTGTAGTCGCCGCTTTCAAATTCAAAGAGACCGCGGTTGTGGTAGACACCATACAGGTCAGGATCATTGGGACCGCGAAGCCGGAGCGCAGCGTCGAAGTCGGCCGCCGCGCGCTCGGCGTCGCCAGTCGCATGGTAGAAGTAGGCGCGGGTCTCGAGGATAGCCGGGTCGTGTTGCCTTGAGCGGACGGCCCGGTCGAAATCCGCAAGCGCCCCAACTTTATCACCGAGCTCGGAGAGCCGACTAGCTCGTCGAAGAAGCACATCCGTGAAGTCAGGGTCGAGGCTAAGGGCCTGATCAAAGTCTCTCAGCGCATCTGTGTTGTGCCCCAAAATCTTAAGAGCGATTCCCCGGGTCCTGTAGACCTCAGCACGTTGGTGAGGCGTGCCAACTTGTCCTCGGATCAGCCCAGTGCAAGCGGAGATACGTGCGGCGCTGTGATAGATGGCAGACGTGTCACCGCAGATTGCCTCCAGCGCGGGAGGTAAATCTGGTCCAGCTGATGACTGGACAGAGTCCGTTGCCGAAACTGCCAGATAAATCGCTAACAGTATCGAGGGCACCAGCATCGTCGACCGGCTCCGCAGCGCAGGACGCACCGACACTGAACTGTGCCGCGGCAGCTGGTCAACGACCGATCGCGTAGCAGGTCACTCGGTGCAGCCGAGACCCGTCTCGAATGACGCTTTTGAGCCGAGGTCCGTTCGTATTGCACCACTGGCGCTCAGTGACGGCTTTTGGGCGAACTCCGGCCGCAACGCAGCACCGTCTCTGACTGACTGCTATGGATCGACCAAGTCGGATCGCCACATTCTGTTTTCCGGCGGCACGGGGGCCCTAAGCTGACGGTCATTCTGGGTTGATTATGGTTGGCGCACTTCCCAGAGTGAGATTACTCGATATCCCAAATGAGCGCCGCCCCATCGGCAGCTCCTGTCACGATGCTTTTGCCGTCCGGGCTGAAAGCGGCGCTGGATACGTAGGTGCCGTGCCCACGAAGGACCGCAAGCTCGTGGCCGGACGCCGTGCTCCAGAGCTGCGCGGTGCTACTCCCAGGAGTAGCGAAAATCACCTGTGCGCCGTCTGGGCTGAATGACGGCGCGCCCCTCAGGTCGCTTCGCGGGCCGAACATTTTGCCCGTGCGCTGGTCAAACAACTTATACCGGTACAGGCGCGCGATGATGAGATTTCCATCTGGGCTGAAAGCCACCTGGTCGGCGCCGATATTTGTAATCTTGGCGATGTTCTGCTCTAGACCCGCGTCCCAAACCTCGATGTCGGAACCGATGAGCATGACGATGCGGGCGCCGTCCGGGCTGAAGGCCGCGCTTTCTGAGAAACCGTTGCGGGACCTCGCCGGAATGACGGCACCGCCTGCGATGTCCCAAGTCTGAGTGTCCGATGACGAAGTGACTATTCGCCTTCCATCGGGGCTGAACTCGACACTCCTATAGCTGTACTGCCCGCGTGCCGGAGTACTGAGTTTAGCCCAGGACCGTGTGTTCCAAACGCTTAGCGCCCCGCCGGCTGTGGCCAAGTGCGAGCTGTCGGGGCTGAACGCGACGGCGTTGATCCCGAATTCCATGCCCTGAATGTCGTGCCCGCCGTCCAGGGTGGCAATTTCCTGTCCTGAAGCTGCGTCCCACACTGTCGCTTCGCGCGTCGCGGAGGCGCTGATCACGACGCGTTTGCCATCTGGACTAAATATAGCGTCGGCGTGGTAGGCGCGGGCTGGCAGCTCGGCAATTTGACTGCCGCTGACGCCATCCCACAGTCTCAAGTCTGCATCTGTCGTAACCAGGCGTGTTCCGTCAGCATTGAAAATGGGCCGCGTGCCACTGAGCGTCGCGATCAGGCGACCGGATGCGGTATCCCACAGCTGAGGGTTCTGCTGTGGACTAGAATCATAAGGCACGAATTGCGTGATGAGACGCGCCCCATCCGGGCTGAACGCGAGATGGGTGACCGTCGCGTTGCACTTCAAACGCAACCTTGGCCGCAAGCGAAACGTTGCGGCGGACGCCAGATCCGCGGTGGGAAAAGTGTTGCGCAGGAAGGGCTGCTCGGAAAGTAAGCCCGCCCATGCTCCGCCGCCGACTAATGCTATTCCGCCGCCGACGACGAGTACGCGGCGCGTCCGTGAGGCGGTTCTCTTTGCGGTTGCCGCGCGCTGCTCTGCCTCGCGAATGCGCCTTTCTGCATGGTCACGATTCTGTTCATCGCGCACTGCCTGTTCGGCGGCGGCCTTTTCCAAGCGCATGCGCTCGATGCGTTCACGCGCAGCGATTTCGGCGGCGGCGCGTTCACGGCTCGCAGCTTCGCGCTGCTGCAGAAAGCTTTCGGCATCGATCACGAGGGGGCTTGTCGCAGCATGCGCCGCTAGCCACGCCTCGATTTGAGATGCGCTTGCATCAGGTCCGAGCGCGCCCCAATCGGCAATGTCAGTGCGATCCACAAGGCTGCCTACCCCGCGCAAAACGGAGAGCCAGGCCGGATCGCGCGCACTTGGCCGTAGCGCCCACGCGCGCATGTCCTCCATGTGCAGACTGCTGAACGGAACAGGCGGTTCGAAGTCATCCGGACCGACGACATAGGCTGAGATAAGGTTTTGCTTGCTGAAGCCAATTAGAGCCTCGGCCTTTACCCATTGCGACGCCGCGGCCAGCGGCGACCAGCAAGCGACCACCACCCGCGCACTGCGAACCTCGCGATCAATTTCGTCGGAGAAAGCATCTCCGGCAGCGAGGCTCGCATCGAACCACACGGTGAGCCCAAGACCTCGCAACGCATTGGCAAGCCGCTCAACCTGGACACGCTCCTCGCGTTTGTAACTCAGGAAAACGTCCGCCATTGCTGGTCCCCATAGCGCGCCAAAGTTGCAGTTTATGGGGAGTGGCGGTGGCGTGATAGGACTTGCCGAAGCAAATGTCGCGTTTTGGGCGAGGTCCCGCCTGATCAGCAGGGCAGACGCCACCGGCAATTCCCGGGCGACCCTGCCAGTCGCAACATCATCGGAAGGGCGTGAAGTTGGGCCCAGAGCAACCAGAGGCCGGGGTCGCCGATAAGGCAATTCATCGCCGAAATCCTCCAACCGGCTTTAGGCGGAACTCTTGTGATGGGCGGCCGCTAGGCTGGCGAAGCTTTGCCAGAATCATGCCCTGGCTTTTCGCTGTCTGACGTCATCACCTTGAAGACGTGTTGTGGTGTTCAACCGCCTATGCATAGCTGAGATAAGAAAATGCTGGGGGATGAGCGATGAGACTTGAGCCAATCGAAGCTGACTATCTGGTCGTGGGCGCCGGAGCTGCGGGATTGGCCTTCGCCGACCAGCTTCTAAACGAGACTGACGCGACCATCGCCCTCGTCGACCGGCGCCACCGCGTAGGCGGCCATTGGAATGACGTCTATCCCTTTGTGCGCCTGCACCAGCCTTCTGCCAATTACGGGGTGAACTCGCGCCCGTTAGGCTCGGGGCACAAAGACAGTTTTGGATTCAATGCGGGGCTCGACGAACTCGCTTCTGGCGCTGAGGTCGTCAGCTATTTTGAAACGGTTATGCAGCAGCAGATGCTGCCGACGGGCCGGGTTCAGTTCGTCCCGATGAGCGAGTATCGACCGACCGGTGAAGTCGTCTCGCTCGTCAGCGGCGCGGCGCGGCCCGTCAAGGCTGGCAAGATCGTCGATGCCACCATCCATAGTCCATCCATTCCCGCGACACGGACGCCCACTTATAACGTTGCGCCTGGCATGATCTGTGCGCCCATAAATGATCTGCCGAAGCTGGCCAGGGCAGGCCACCGCATTGTGATTATCGGCGCAGGGAAAACCGGAATGGATGCATGCCTATGGCTGCTCGCCAATGGCGCTTCGCCGGACACAATCACTTGGATCGTGCCGCGCGACTCTTGGATGTTCAACCGGGCGAATTTCCAGGCCGGCCAGGATCGTCTTATCGATGTGGCGCGCTTCATCGCTGATGAGGTTGAGTGCATCGAGCAGGCATCATCCATCGACGACGTATTTGATCGACTTGAAGCACGCGGCGCTGTTCTGCGGCTAGATCCCACCATCAAGCCGACGATGCATCACTGCGCCACGGTCACCGAAGGCGAACTCGCGGTGTTGCGAAGCATCCGCAACATTGTCCGGCTTGGTCGCGTCGTCGCGATCGAAGCGCACCAGATCGTGCTCGAAAAGGGGGCTATTCCAACGGACTGCGATACGGTTCACATCGATTGCAGCGCTTCCGCCATCGTGGGTGCGGCGGCCCGCCCGGTGTTTGCCGGAAATCAGATTTGCCTCCAAAACCTGCGCCTGTGCCAGCCGGTTTTCAGCGCAGCCCTCATTGCCCATGTCGAAGCCACCCGCACAGACGATGCGGAAAAAAATGCGATCTGCGTGCCCGTGCCAATGCCGAGCGATCCGGTTGGTTGGCTTCATATGATGGCGGAAGAACTCCCCTGTCGCCTGCGGTGGGGCGCCATTGAAGACATCGTGGCCTTCATGGCTTCGTCGCGGCTGGACTCGGTGGCGCCGAGAATGGCGAACCTGCGCCCGACGGATACTGCGGAATTGGCGGAACTGGATCGTTACAGCCGTAATATCGAACCTGCCATGGCAAAGCTTAAAGTGCTCCTCTCACAGTGAAATCGTTGGCATTGCACTATTGGCGTTCAGTGACGGCTTTGGAGCGACCTTGCCGTTGGTAATCTTGTGCAGCTCGGGCAGGACCGGGGCCCATTCCCGCCATTCCCGCCATTGGCGCCGAATCCCGCAGCTCTGTCGGCCAGTCTAGAAAATTAGGGCCACTTCGTGCCAGTGTGGACCGCCGGGGACGGACATGGCCGAGTTCAGTTTCACCTATCGGGCGTTCATTTCGTATGCCCACGCGGACCATGAGTGGGGCGTGTGGCTGCATCGCGCTCTTGAGCGATATCGGGTGCCGAAGCGGCTGGTGGGGGCCCAGAACCTCAGGCGGCTTGGCAGGATGTTCCGCGACGAGGAGGAACTCGGCGCGGCGCACGAGCTGGGGCCGAAGATCGAGGCGGCGCTAAAGGCGAGCGACGCTCTGATCGTAGTGTGTTCTCCGCGCTCGGCGAAATCCAAATGGGTGAACCAGGAGATCGAGGCGTTCAAGCGCCTCGGCCGCGAGCATCGGGTGTTCGCGCTGATCGTCGACGGCACACCGCATGGGGCACCAGATGTACAAGGCAACGCGACCGAATGCTTTCCTCCGGGGCTGAAGGTGACTGCGACCGGCGGTCCGGCCGAACCGCTAGCAGTGGACGTACGCAAGTTCGGGCGCGAGGACGCCGCGCTCCGGCTGATCGCGGGGATGCTCGATGTTGGCTACGACGACCTGCGCCAGCGGGAAGTGCGGCGACGCCGTGCGGAGCTACGACGGGCGCAGGCGCTGTTCGCATCGGGCTTGGTGCTGGTCGCGGCGGCGCTGACCGGCGGCTGGTTCGCCGCAAGCAACTATGTCGATGCGAGCGAGCGGACTTCGCGACTGTTCGCGCGCGAGGCAAATACTCTGTTCGATGAAGGCGATTACGCTAAGGCGATGCTTGTGGCGCTCTATGGCGATCCGGCGGCGAAAGCCGGGTGGGTCGAAGCATTGATGAGACCATCGGGTTTTGATGCTGCGCGTAACGCTCTGGCGCGGGGGCTCACGCACAACCGGCTGGGCGGGACGTTTCATGGACACGAAGGTTATGTCTCGTCCATTGCTCTGCTTCCCGACGGCCAGCGCTTTTTGACGGGGTCGGGCGACGGATCAGTGAAGCTTTGGCGACTCGGCGAGCAGGCTGCCTTGGCGACGTTCGAGGGACATGAAGGCAACATCTTTTCCGTCACCTTGCATCCGGATGGGGAGCGCTTTCTGACTCTTTCAGAGGATCGAAAGCCGAAGCTATGGCGGATCGGCGAGGAACAGCCAGTGGCGATGCCGACGCTGGCGGCTGCCTATTCCGCCGCGTTTCATCCTGACGGCGAGCGTTTTCTGACCGGCCTTGCCGAAGGGGATGTATTGCTGTGGCGGCTGGGGAGTGATTTCCCCTTGGCGACATTCGCGGGACACACTTCCGTTCCCTACGCGATCGTCTTCCATCCCGACGGCGAGCGGTTCCTGACGGCGTCAAACGACGGTTCGGCAAAGCTTTGGCGGATTGGCGAGGAGGCGCCGCTGGCGAGCTTCGATGCGTCTCACGGCCCTGTGCATTCTATCGCCCTGCATCGCGACGGCGAGCAGTTTATTACCGGGGCAGCGGACGGAACAGCGACGTTGTGGCGTATCGGGACAGAGCAGTCTCTAGCGACATTCGCGGGGCACGCAGGCGCTGTCGATGTTGCGTTTCACCCTGACGGCGAGCGGCTTCTCACCGCGTCGGAGAACGGTGCCGCGATGTTGTGGCGGCTTAGCGACCGAAAACTGCTGAACACATTTGCTGGACACGAAGGCGAGGTTTTCGCCGTCTCTCTGCATCCTGACGGCGAACTTTTTTTCACGGGCGGTCGCGACGGAACGAAGGCATGGCGGATTGCCGGGGATAAACCGTCGGCGACTTTCACAGGACATGTGGAAGATGTCACGGCAATCGCCGTAAACCGTGACGGGGAGAGGTTCCTGACCGGTTCGTCGGACGAAACGATGAAGCTATGGAGAGTCGGGGAAGAGGCGCCGCTGGAAACCTATCCAGGACGGCCCACCTCTCTTGCCTTTAGTCCCAATGGAGAGGAGTTCGTCGCCGGCTCATTCCAAGCTGCCACCCTGTGGCGGCTGGGGACCGACAAGCCTTCGCAGATTTTCCAGCAAGGCAATTTCTACGTGAACGCGGTGGCTTTTCATGCGGACGGAGAGCGGTTTCTTGCCGGTGACGAGGATGGAGTTGTGAATCTGTGGCGGATCGGCGAGCAGACTCCGCTGTCTAGCCTGAAGGCGCACGAAGCTGAGATCCTTTCCCTGTCCTGGCAGCCAGGTGGCGAGCTCTTCATTACCGGAGGCGGTGAGGGCACTGCGAAACTGTGGCGAATTGGTGAGGCCGAGCCGCTCGCGTCGTTCGATGCGCAAACCGATGGTGCGATCCGCGAGGTTCGGTCTGTCGCCTTCCATCCCGACGGCCAGCGTTTCCTTACGGGATCGTTGGAGAGCAGAGTAAAGTTGTGGAGCATCGTGAGCGATAAACCGCTCGCGGTCTTCCCGGCAGATTCGCGCGGTATTCCGTTCGTCGTCTTCAATTCCCGCGGGGATCTGTTTCTGACCGTGGTGGATGGCGGGATGAAGCTGTGGCGGATCGGAGAGGAGAGGCCGCTCGCGACTTTTGAACAGACGGGATCGGCTGCGGTCTTCCTTCCCGACGGCGGGCGTTTCCTGAGTGACGGTAGCGACGGCGCCGCGCAACTGTGGGCGGTCCCAAGGGTTTTATTTGCACCGGCGAGCGAGCAGGTCATCGAGGCCTGCGACATGTTGGAGAGGATCGGCGTGACGCAGCTGACCGAAGCGGATTACGCGCGCTTCCCTATTCTCGATCGCAATGCGCCGCATCCGTGCGCAAAGATTTGGGCGACCACGAGGTAGGGCGCTATCGGCTTTTTAGGGCGGGCGCAACTCCCCGAGTGTCCGTTCTTGGGCGATGTCGCGCCTGATCAGCAGGGCGGGAGCGACCAGCAACTTACGAGTGCGGCTGCCACTGGTAACAATGCCGGAAGGGCGTGAAGTCGGGGCCCCTATCCAGTCGCTCGGTCCGCCCGACCGATACCGCAGTCCTCACGCGCCAGGCTCGGTTTCGGCATAGAGGGAGCGGACGGCGGCGAGGTGGGCTTCGAGCATCGGGCTGTACGCGCTCATTCGGCGCAACCACCGCTCCGACATCACCTCGTCAAAACCGACCTGGCGCGCCGTCTGGATATGCTTGCGTCCTTCCGTCGGTCGCCCAAGCGCCAAGCAACACCGCGCCTTGAAGTCATGAAACCAGCCCCATGTCGGAATAAGGCTGATGCCTTCATCGATGGCGGCTTCCGCCTCCGCCCAACGCCCCAGCTCAGCTAGCGCCATCGATTGAAACACTTTCACCGCCCACATCAGGTGTGAACCCGCCATCAAGCGCTCACCGGTGTTGAGGTGCGAGAGAGCCTCCTCCATCCGGTTGAGAAAGCAGAGCACGGTGCCATGCTGGTACTGCAACTGGCCGCTGCCCGGCGCCTTGCGCACGGCGCGCTCGGTATGGCGCAAGCCTTCCTCAGGAAAGCCGATGAAGCAAAGCGCATGTCCAACAAAACTGAGCACCCAAGCGTCGTTTGGCGCCAGCGCAAGGGCATGGGCCGCGATAGCGCGAATGCGCTTAACCTCGGTGGGATCATCCGGGCTTCCCGAGATATAGGCATTGGCGAGTGCGTCGGCGAGCATGGCCTGTCCGGGTGCATAGTCCGGTGCGATAGCAACGGCGCGTCGGGCTTCATCGATGGCGCGGTCCCTGTCAGCGAGATCATACTTGCTGTACGCGCCTAACGAACGGGTCGCGGCTTCCCAGGCTGTCAGGTCGCTAGGCTTCTTCAGCACGCGCGCCAACTCCAAACTATAGACCTGTGCATCAAGGCTGCCCGCGATTTCCGAGACGAGGTCTTCCTGCAACTCGGCCAACTCAGCCAGCGGCCTGTCGAGTTTCGCAGTCCAGACGATTTCTCCTGTCGCCGCCTCAAGCAACTGCGTGACGACCCGCAAATTGGCGCCAACGCGCCGCACGTTTCCCTCAAGCAGATAGCGCACGCCAAGTTGGCGACCGAGGGCCGCCAGGTCAGCCATCGCAGCCCGGCTGAGATTGGCGGTTGCGGCCGAGCCCAGCACGCGGACGTTGACGCCTTGTGACAGCGCCCAGATCACATCCTCGACCATGCCTTCTGCGAACACATCGTCCGCAGGCAAGCCGGAGCGATTGGTGAACGGCAGCACCGCCAGCGAAGGCGCCGAGCCGCTTTGACCGGGCTTCAACGTTTCCTGAACCGACGGGGCCGCGTGCGGGGTGGCAGGGGCCTCAACTACCGGGGCCGTATCCTTTGCCACGAAGCGCTTCACGTCGCCCAGGAACGCCAGCCACACCCGGTCGCCTGCATCTCCCTGCCAGTGCGTGAGATCCGCCGTCTGCGTCAGCTCGAACATGATCGGGCGTTCGCAAGGCTCGATCATGCAGGGCACGAGGGTCCTGTTGCGATCCGCCAGCGTCGCCTCGGCGCGTACCCAGCGAGACTCAACCGACTTCTTCGACCACAGCACAACGACAGCCTTGGCCTCGCGCAGGGCCTTCTCCGTCACCTGGTCGTAGGCTTCTCCGGCCTTGAGGCCGACATCCCACCAGACTTGGAAGCCCTGCGCCTCGAACGCCTCGGCGAACATCTTCGCCCGCCCCTGATCCTCGCGATTGTAGGAGAGAAAAATGTCCGGCACGCCCAACCCCGCTGGTATGGGCTGCAGGGTTACATGACCGGCCCGGGAAGGTCGAATCTTGCCTCGAATTTCCGAAGATTACGAATGACGCTCTTTGGGCGATCTCCCGCCGCAACGCAGCTCCATCTCTGACTGGCAGATATGGATCGACTCTGCCGAACCGCCACATTCCCCTTTGCAGCGGCCCTTTACGCACTACGCCGTCATCGGAGTGTATTGGCCGGTAGCAAATCCCTCGGCGAGCTTAAACTTCTGGATCTTGCCGGAGCCGGTGAGGGGCCAGGCGTCGACCCAGACCCAGTAGGCGGGCGTCTTCTGCGGGGCGAGGCGTTCGCGGATGAAGGCCTTGAGTTCGGCAGGCGTGGGTTTTTTCTCGCCGCCGCAGCGCATGAAGCAGGCGACCTGCTCGCCCCACTTTTCATCGGGCACGCCGACGACGGCGATCTCGGCGATGGCAGGGTGTTCGAGCAGGGCGTTCTCGATCTCGGCGGGGAACAAGTTCTCGCCGCCGCGGATGATCATCTCCTTCACGCGGCCGGTGATCTTGAGATAGCCGCGCGCATCCATGCGGCCGAGGTCGCCGGTGTGGAGCCAGCCTTCGGCGTCGATGGTTTTCGCAGTGGCTTCGGGATTGTCGTTGTAGCCGAGCATGACCGAATAGGCGCGCGCGCAAATCTCGCCCTGTTCGCCGATCGGGACCACGGCGTTGGTGGTGGGATTGCGGATCGAGAGTTCAGTATGGGCGGAAGGCTGGCCGATGGTCTGGGTCAAATCTTCTTCCGAGTCCTCGTACCAGGTCTGGGTGAGGACGGGGGAGGTTTCGGTCTGGCCGTAGACGATCTGGATTGGGGCGCCGAAGACGGCGCGGGCTTTCCGGCACAGCTCGGGCGGCACCATCGATCCGCCCGACATGATGCGGCGGACAGAGGAGACATCGGCGCCGGATTTTTCCACCGCCTCGATCAGCGCGACGATCATGGTGGGCACGCCGAGGATGAAGCGGGTGCGCTCGCGCGCGATCACGCGGATGACCATAGCAGGATCGAACATCGGGGCGAGCAGCATGGTCGCGCCCGTCGCAAGGCCGCCGAGCACCAGCACTGCGCAGCCCGTGGTGTGGAACAGCGGCATGTGGTGGACGAAGGAATCGCCGGGGTTGAGGCCGGCGCGTGTCATCGTGTCGATGCCGTTGCGGACGAGGCCGTTGTGGTGGAGCAGCGCGCCTTTCGGGAAGCCGGTGGTGCCGGAGGTGTACTGGATCTGCACCGGATCACGCGGCTTTGGTGAACGCAGGCTGCCATTCTCGGCGCCGGCATAGAGAGCTGCGTGATCGGTGAGCAGGATGCGGTGGCGGATGGCGGGGATCTCGTCGCAAACGGCGTCGGCGATGGCCTGCATCGGATTGCCGCGGAAATCGGCGACGTAATAGATCGCCTCCGAGCGCGACTGTTCGAGGACGTATTTCAGCTCGCGCTTCTGGTAGGCGGGATTGACCGTGACCAGCGTGACGCCGGCGAGGCCGCAGGCGAGCTCCAGCAGCACCCATTCGGGAAGGTTATTCGCATAGACGGCAACACGCGCGCCTTCGGCATGGCGTGCGGCGAGGGCGCGGGCGAGGCGTTCGACATCGGCAAGGAGCTGAGCGTAGGTCCAGATGCGGCCGATGGCGCCGTCATAGCCGAGCTCCTTCAGGGCAGGCTGGTCCGGCGCGCGGGCGACGGAGGCGCGCAGCATCTCGCCGATAGTGACCGGCGCGGGATCGGTCCCGCCCTGTGCGGGGAAGTACGACTCCGTAAGCGCGATTTTGTACATTGGCGTTGGCCCCACATCGTTCCAGGCAAGAGACTACTTATCGGGAGAGAGAAGGAAAGGCGGCCGTGGGGGAGACCTTCGTGACGAGCCACTGGCAATGCGGACCAAGGATCTGATCGACTTGGGCCGCAGCTCCGCGACCCAAGCTCCAGCTGAATGACCGATTCTCGGCGAGGTCCTGCCGCCTGCGCTAGCGGCGGACGACTGGCAGGAATGTATGGGCTCTGCCGGATCGTCATATTCTGAATTCGGCGGCACGGGGGCCCTAAATTGCCGGTCGTCATTCAAGCTTGAGTTGGCCCGAAAATCCCGGAGCAGGTCAGGGGGCGTGCGTTGATGGTGGTGTTCATGGTGGTTTTCCTGATCGATGACCATGTCCGTCGATGGAAGAGACTTGTTGCTTTTCAGCCTTTTGGTGGCCGATGCTGTCGATTTTGGGGTGTGATCTTTGCATTCAATGCATGATCGTCGGTTGTTTCTAATATACTCGAAGCACGGAAAGCACCCACCCAAGATGGGGTGCCATGGGTCATTTCATCGGGCCGTCCATCGCGGTCCTCATGGGGGTCGAGCGGAATGATGAAAATCTACGAGGCGATGCGATTCGCCGCCAAGCACCACAAGGGCCAGACCAGGAAGGGCACCGGGTTGCCCTACGTCACCCACCCGATCGCGGTGAGCTACCTGCTGGTTCGGTACAAGGCGTCGAAGAACCTCGAAGACCTGATCGTCGCCATGATCCTGCATGACGTGCTGGAAGACACGTCCGTCACGTTCCTCCAACTGGCCAGGAAGTTCGGTCCGCTGGTGGCATCCCTCGTGAGCGAGCTCACGAACGACCCGAAGCAGATCGCGCTGATGGGCAAGCTGGATTACCAGACGAAGAAGGTGCTGGGCATCTCGAGCTGGGGCCTGGTGTGCAAGCTCGTGGACCGGCTGCACAACGTCATGGACCACCCGAGCAAGAAGATGGTCACCGACACCGTCGAACTCATGGCCAGGCTGAAGAAGGGGCGCAAGCTGACCAAGACCCAGAAGCGCATCGTGGCGGACATCGAGGTGGAGTGCGCGAAGCGACTGTCGGCCGGCGCCGCTGAACCCGCCGCAGCCTAACGCGGGATTTGCTGTCGGGGCAGCCGGGTGATGGGGTGGTGGGCCTCAAAGGCCCATGGCCAAAGCCGGGTGCTTCTTGGATCTCGCGGACAAGGCCGCTGATCCCAATGGTTCGTGCTCGTGCAGCATCAGCTGCGCCATCCACGGATCGGGGCTCCACAGCAACGAGCGTCGCTCGTCCAGGAGGAAGGTCGCCTCGTTCGGCGCATCGGGGAGGTGGTCCCAATGCCGCACCGCGCGCGTGAACTGATGGAACAGGATCAGCGTGCACTGCGGGTCCGGGAATCGCTCCTGGGCCTGGCGCATGCCCCAGCTCATCCAGGCCGCGCAGCGGCGAAGGTGAGGGCGGTCGCAGAGGTTGCCCATCGTGGCATCGTCGATGTGCGCCAAGGCCTCATCGAAGGACGCTTCCACGTAGGCCTCGCGGGCGATCCGCAAGAACCGTTTCATGAATCGCAAATCGACCGTGGGGTGTGCCGGGGGGAGCCCCTCCACGCCCACAGGCGACCCCGCCTCCGCACCCATGGTGAGCACCGCGCACAGCTCGGTGTGATCGATGCCGAAACGCAAGTCGTCGACGCGGTGGCCCATCCAGGCTTGGATGCCGAAAGAAACGGGTTCGTCAGAGAACGATCCCGTGTCATCGGGCGCGTGGTGGAAGACATCGTGGGCGACCATGCTCGACGTTGCCGGGAGGGTCCACGCCTCCGTTCCAGCGAGTTGGAACTCGCCTTCGCGGATGCGGTGGATGACCAGGTGGCGGTGATCCACCCCCATTGAAGTGGTCCGCCCTGATGTAGCTAATTGCAGGACGGAGGACTGAAATGCCAAGGAAGAGGCACAAGCCGGAGGAGATCGTCGCCAAGCTCCGGCAGGTGGATG
>JALHLU010000015.1 GCA_022844345.1 Hyphomonadaceae bacterium | reverse complement strand
GACCCCCTCCCAAGGCCTCCGGGCCTGTTCCTACCCAGGATGCGGGCGTAGCTCAGGGGTAGAGCACGACCTTGCCAAGGTCGGGGTCGTGAGTTCGAATCTCATCGCCCGCTCCAAAATTACCCTAGAAACAGACGGTTAGCGACACTCTTCCGAGTGTGGCGAAGCCGTTTGAACTGCTGGGGTGGAATTGGGGCACTTGCTCCCACCGCTGCGGATATTTTTCGATGTGGGTGGATATGTTCCGATACGGGCAGTGCCCCAATTCTGAGCGCCAGACCCAGCTCCAAGAGCGATGCTTGCGACGGACAGCGAACTCCGAAACACCAAGCGAGCCATACTCCTACTTATATATAAATACTGATCAGCTCATTGGCTCAGCAAACCCGCAAAGAGCGCGAGCAGATCGCGCGCAAACGCATTGCCAGCATCCTTGGACGGTCCACCGTCGCGGGGATGAGGACGCTGGAGCAAAAGATCTCCGACGCCGGGCCAAATAACCAACGCGTCCAACCTCACATTCTGACAGCCGCGCGCAACCAGATGACAAAGGCCGGTCAACTGGTGCGGTTCGACGATGGCGGCGGCTCTTGGTACCACCTAGCTGAAGAGGAACCTCAACGCGTCCAAGAACGCCTCGCCGTGCTCCAACCCATCATCAAGAAATTCAGTCATCAGAAATACACGACACGTATGGGGCAAACGCTTGAGATCGCCTGCTACCGCGCCCTCTCAGAAGCTGAGGAACTTCGGCCACTTGGGTCCTTCCGAGATCTAAACGACCACAACGATAGCCAAATGTACTCGAAGGAAGAGCCGCCAAGCACAATCGGCAAGCGCTCTATCGGCAACGAAAGTCTCGACTTCATAGCGTTCGCCGGCGGGATTCCCTTTGGTATCGAAGTAAAAAACATTCGTGAGTGGCTCTATCCTGACCGTGACGAGGTCAGAGATGCGATCCGCAAAAGCCTAGCGCTCGATCTTGTACCCGTCATTGTTGCGCGCCGAATTCCCTATGTAACTTATCGCTTGCTGACTGGTCTGGGGGTAGTGCTGCACCAAACCTACAATCAGCTGCTTCCGGCAGCTGATCAGGACCTAGCCGCCAAAGTTCGCGATAAGAATCTGCTCGGATATCACGACGTGCGTATCGGCAACGCCCCTGACAATCGGCTAGTTCACTTCTTCAAAAACAACCTGCCGGCGCTGGCTGATCAATCGCTTTCCAAGTTGAAGGCTGGCAAAGATTTGCTGGAGCCATTCGCGTCTGGTGAGATGACCTACAAAGAATTCGCCGCTCGCATCCGTCGCCGCGAGCAGGGCGTGAATGAGGACAACGACTGGCCCGATAAAGAAGAAGATCTGAACGACGGCAAATAGCTACTGAGCGCAATCAACAGCTTGGCAGATCAACAACCTGCCCGCTTGATCTCATCAGATGAACCACGGTGTACGGGCCAGTTTTGGATGTAGATAAAACTTGCCGAGCTTCTGTCGTTCAAAGGCTGCGGTGAGATAGGCGATATCCTTCGCATATTTGGTGGTGATCGGTTCGCCGCACAGCGAGTCCGTAGAGGCCCAATTCAGTTTTGTGAGGCTTAGGATCTGGCGTGCCAATGCACGGTGATCGATTTGGGTTCGCTCGCCGTCTTCGTAGACGTTTATCTCAAGCGCTTGAGGCGTCCCGAGGGTCTTCCGGTACTGGTTGTAACCCGTGGTCGAAAGCAGGATCTGGTTTGGCGCAGTAACTACGAATCTACCCCGAGCCAGTGAGCCGTCCGTATCAGGCGTGCGGTCAAAGAGGCGGACGGGGTGATGAGTGTTGATCCAGACAAACGTGAATCGCCCATTGGGACGGATGGCTTTGGCTCCTTCCAAAATGGCGTCGCGATCTGCTCGGCTGAACCTGGCGGAATAGTGGAAACAGATCGAGGGAGTCTCGCTCAAACTTAGTCCAGCAAGCGTTTGCTCCGCCAGATGACGATAGTGCTTCTCACGATCATCGTAAGACACGGCTTCGTTTCCGCCAGAGTAAAACTCCCACCGTCCATACGAATTGAAGACGTTCGCAAATCCGAGGACGCGACCATCTCGGGCGGAGCCTGTGTAGGAAAGGCCAACAAAGAAGTCCGCATCTGGAATCGATTCCGGCAGCACCCATGGCGTGACGCCCGTCTTGGCCACAATGTTGAGGGCAAGGTTCAAGTCTTTGTAATCCGGATTCGCGAGCGTCGGGCTGTCAACCATCTGGCTGGCTACGCCTGCCTCAAGGAGAACCCTTTTCGACCGGTAGTAAGGTGAACTGACATCGTCGAGCGCGTAGTCGCTCTCAGGCGTGTGTACGATTAGGATGCGGCCGAGATCGCCTTTCCAGTGGCTATAGTCTTGGAGCAGCCGACGGCATTCGTCATCGATCGATATGCCTCTTGCCGTGGTTATGGAGGCTAACTTGAGCTTGGCAGCGAACGTCCGTTCCGCGCCTTTATACTTGAATTTGCCAGACTGAAGGCGCGCAACCAAGTCGCGCATCGATTGCTCAAATCCAGGCTGCACGACACCGATAACTTCGATGTCTTTCGGTTCGTCACCGTAGGAGCCGAAGGATGTTATCCCTTCTCGAATATTTGGGGTTGACCTGTGGTGGCTAAATTCAACTTCGGGCTCGGCCATCGTTTGTACGCGCAGCGCCCTTCGGCCGTCTCCCTCAGCAAGCAAGGGAACGGGATTTTCCTGAAGGGAAATGACGGCTGAACCCATGTCCAACGGAAACACTGATTGCGCCAGCTCTCGCACAACGCTTTCGATGCGACGCGCTCGCTCCCGCGAAGCTCCCGCCTTTGTGGCGAGCGCAGCCGCCTTGATGGCTCGAGCGAAGTCGAAAGATGGCGCGGCATCTCTAACGGCCAAATCGAGATGGCCGCGGGTGAGCGCGGGATAGACCTTCTGCTTCGGAACGGCAATTACTTCGTCGCTTTCGAACTTTGCAATGGTTGCAAAGCTCCCCTCAATTGACGTAATGCGTCCGCGGACCAACGCACCTCCATCGACCGCTGCCGCCCTGAGGCCGAGCATGGCCTCAGCATCAAAGCGGTCGACAGCACGTTGCAAGTTCATCACCGGTTGAACCTGCAGCGAGTAATCGACGGCAAGATAGTTGCGCCCGAATATGCTTCGAACAGACAATTCGTATGCGGGAATGAGTCGAACGGTTTTTTCCAACGAGTCAGGTAGCCGCTCTCGCTCGCCTTTCAAATGCGCGATGATGCGGCCCTTATCGAATCTATCGATAATCCAGTCGTGTGCCTCAAGCTTGTCTCGAAGCCGCGACATCAGGATTCGGCGCGTTTCTCGCTCACCCTCTCTCGAGCCGAACGCTAGCCCTTCGAGTGGATAAAGGTTTGCAAACTGATCCGATTCAGCGCGGTCGCTCGATGCTAGGCCAGTAGGTCTTGCCGTCCGCCGCTTTATATCGTTCGACATAACGACAATCGTTTCGAGCGGTCGATTGAGGTAGGTCGGAGGCGGCAGCGCGAGTTCCAACATCTCGTCGCGCATTCTTCGAGTACCTTCTCGAATGGCTTTGACGAACGCTGCCCCCTTGGCGTCCCTCATTTGCCGAAGCCAGTCCATGATGCGTTGGTTACGGAGGCGACTTTCGAGTCGCACCTCATCTAGTCCAAATCGTTCGGGTAGATCAGCTTGCTGAAGCATTCGACCAGGACTTTTGACAACGAACGCGTCAGCATATTTCTCACAGACAATTGGTTGCGCTATGCCATAGTCACGATGCGCGATTGCGTTGACCACGGCCTCATCGAGCACGATCGGCGGATATTCCGGTTGTGAGCTGAATCCACCGTTTGCGGAGCGCACCTCAAAAGTTTTGAAGAAACCCGTGTCGGCGACAAATGTGCGGAAGTCCCGGATCTGCTTTGTCAGGGGCCCGTCAAAAGCACGGTCGAACGTGGGAGTCGGGCGCTCGTCTTCGTCGGCGTAGTTACATTCAAAGCGCAAGAGTCGGACGTAAGCGTGCGCAAATGATCGGCGCGGATTCGCCATGAAGAAGAGCGCACCGGCGTTTGTCCACTCCGGATCTGACGTACCTGAGATAGCTCCCTCATTCCGAAGTATCTCATGGGCGGGCGTCCCTTTCGCGTACTCGCGGCTCGCAGAAAATTCTTCGATGAGACCTGCGTCAATGTCATCCGGACTAAAGCTGTCAGCGCGCGTCCTCTCGAATTCTACGACTTTGCGGTCACGCTTAAGTTGCTCGAGCTCCAGACCTCGAAGAGCCGCTGTGCGCGCGCCTTGGCGTATCCACGCAGCATCGTCTCTAATCCGGGAACAATAGGAGCGCTCATCGCTGTCGACTAAGAAGAGCGCAATTGTCCGGGTGTCGCCGTTCAAGTCGAGTGTGTGGAGGCGAGATACGCATCGATGGTTTCGTAGCCGAGATACGTCGAGTAGGGAGTTCTTCTGATCTTCGTTCAGAAAATCCACACCAAGGGGCTCGCCGGTCGTGGAGATGCCTAGAACTAGTAGACCGCCGGTCGCATTGGCGAATCCGGAAATTGTTTTGTCTATGTGATCTTTCAGACCATCGAGCGCTTGCTTTCGAAAGCTCCCAGACGTGTCCAGCTCACCTGCCTGCTTGCGATCAAAGTGTTGACCTTCGAAATGGTCATCGTTGTCAGTTAGCAGGAAGTCGACGTGCGCATTTGGGTCGCGAAAGACAAGACGAAAATCCGGTACGGGCATGGCGCTGAGCCGATCTGACAGGGTCCAGCAGAATAGCCGCCCGATTCGAAAAGGCGCGCAAGCATTCGTAGACGTGTTGGTGAGGAATCCAAACAAAACAGTCCTAATATCGCTATGGAACAGCTTTGGAGGATTTCCCAACCCACATTCTAGACGTGTATGCGCCTCGATACGATGACGGAAATTCTTTTCCCCGCCTCAACGCGAATTGTCGGCGAGATGGCGAGGCTCCGATCAACAACGCGATTGGTGACGACGCTGGCGGTGCGCTGAGCGCCTTCCGCAATTGCATCGTCCACAGGATCGCGCGTGATGACGCCGATGCCGCCATAGGTGAGTTGCGGATCTTCGGTGGACGCGACGCCTATGTTGATCAGTGTACCGAGCGCGGCGGCGCCGAATACATCGAGCCAATGGTTATCGACAATGCCCGTGACACCTGCTGACCCGGATGGGTCAGCGGCGGCTTCGTCGAGCGCAATCTCGTGACCATCCGGCATGATGATGCGTGACCAGATGATCGCGATACGGCTTTGCCCGTAGCGGGCACTCGACCTGTAGTCCCCGATCAGGCGCGCACCCTGCGGTATGAGAAGCGTACGGCCGGTAGCGCTGTCGTAAATCGCTTGCGTGATCTGCGCGATCACTGGGCCGGGCGACTCAGAGCTGATCTCGGTTACAAGGCTTGCGGGAATAATGGCTCCAGGAAATAGAGCGCGGTCATTTGATGCGGTGCCGCTCTGCCGGTCTGGCATTTGTGGCGCCATCACGGTGAAGGCGGAGTCCGGGGGCGGTTGTCTCGCTGCAATCGGTTGCGCTGTAGCTGCGCCGCGTGATGGCTCTTCGCGCAGCGCAAAGAAAAGGGCGGAGCGTTCTGCCTCCTCTGCTTCCACTAATGCCGGATCGACCGGTTCAGCCGCATAAGATGACTGCTGCCCGCGATGGGGATTAGGCGTGCTCCAGTCATCCTGGTATGGCGCATGAGTGGATAGGTCGGAGTTCTGGGGCGCAAACGCCGCGACGTCGCCGGGCAGGGGCGGACCGAGTTGGGGCGGCTCGGCAGGTGCGAGAGTGGCTTCTCGTGCAGCGGCCTCGCTGTAGTTGGCGGGCAGGTTGCGCACAGCGCCTTGCGCGACTTCCGGCCTTACCGGGTCGGACATCATCGGCTTTGAGTCAGCAGGCTTGCGCGAAGTGTCGGTTGAGAACGCGCCTGACGCCAGGACGAGCACGACCGCGACGCCGCCTCCGGCGACAGCGAGGATGGCGGGCTTGTTGAGACCCTTGGCGCCAGGACCTTTGACCCGGATCGCATCAAGCGGCGGAGGCTGCGCGTCGGGCTCCTGACGCGGCGGTTCATCCGCGCCAGCATCGGGACGGGGAGGGAGGCCATCAGCCATGTGCGCCTCCCGCGATCGGCGTCTGGCGATGGATCTGCACCTTCTTCTGGCCCCAGCCTGTGCCAAGTCTCAGCTCGGCTTTGTTGAACAGGCGGTCGACGACATAATATTTGCCCTGGACGCGGTAGTTCACGAGTTCCGTGCCCTCGTCGCCGATCACGAACAGGGGCGGCGCTTCCATCGTCCTGATCTTGTCCGGCATCTCGATGAAGACTTGTTGGCCGTCGTCGAATGCCGCGAGCGGTCGCCAGTCAGGTTTGTCGCCATCGATGCGGTAGCGAAGGTTGAGCTGATCCGGCGCGAATGGCGGCGGGGCGGCCGGTAGGGGGGGCGGCAGCGGATTGTTCGCCAGCACCATGTCGGCGGGATAGCGCCAGGACACAGCTGCCATCGCCGTGCTCGCGATGCTTTTCAGATCGAGATGGTAGATGCGGCGGTCGGTCATGATGATCAGATTGGTCGAGAGGTTCGCAGCGTTGGGCTTCACCAGCACATGGGCCTGTGCAGACGGTCCGGCTCCCGACCGGGCGTCGCTGACGATCCAGCGTGTCGTATCCCCGGCTGACACCGAGAGCAGGGCTTCACCCGGTTCGAGCGCGATGTCGGTGATACGCTGGGGAGACGCCTGAATGGCGTAGAGCGCGCCACGCTCATAGGCAAACTCGTGCAGAGCGCCGACGAGCGAGGCGTCGGCGGCGCTGCGGATCGCGGCCTGGTTGGTTTGCTGAAGCAGGGGCGGCTTCGTCTGGGCGATGGCCGGCGAAGTGAAGCTGAGAGCCAGAAGGCTTGCAGTGGCAAGAAGAGCGCGTGTCATTGTTGGAGATCCCGAGACCAGGTTAAACCATGGATGTAGAGGCCGAGCGGGTTCTTCTGGAGCCGCTCGGGAGTGGAAGGCGGATCGATCACGACAGTCGCAACGCCTGTGTAGCGTTCGACATGGACCAGCGTGCCGGAGTTGTAGGTCGACTCACGCCAGCGCAGCTGGAAGCTGGTCGGGCTGGCGCGGACGACGGAAAGCACTTCGACCGCAACCGTCTCTTTGCCGACCTTGGCAAACGGATCGTCCTCCTCCGCCATGGCGTTGAGGACTTGCGCGCCGCCTTGCGTTGCCCAGTCATAGGCACGTAGCCAGTTCTGGCGGACGACGATGGCGTCTGACGGCAGGCCTCGCACCATCTCGATGAAGCGCGCGATGTGCCAGGACAGCTGGGCGTCGCTCGGCTCGTAGGCCGACGTGGCGGGGCCTACGAGCCGCGCTTCGCCAGTCTCGCTCGCTTCGATCACGAACGGGACGGCTGCGGGCCGCAAGGCAAGAACCACGACGCCGGCAGCCATGGCGCCCGCCAGGCCGAGACTGCAGAACGCCGCGGTCCGCCAGGTGCGGGCGTGAGCCAGCGACGACCCCATGCGGTTGTCCCACAATTGTTGGGCCTGCCGGTATGGCGTCTCCGGCTCGGGTGTCTTCGACAGGCGCGAGGATCGCGCGCGGGTGAACATGGTCTATTCCCTCTGCTTGAGATTGGGGCCTTCGGAGGCGCCGCCGCCGTCGCCGGAATTGATGGTGTGCGCGGCAACCATCACGCCCTCGCGCACCGCTTGTGTTTGCCGGAAGCGCTTGGCCCAGGCTGGCTGACCAGACGCATCAGAAGAGTTTGCGGAGACCGCGGCTGGGGATGGCGTGATGGCGCCAGCAGTGCCCGCGACAGTGCGGGCCCCCGCTGTTCCGCGTGCGCGGAAGTGGCCGGCCACACGGCCTGCGCTCTGCCGGATGCCGCCGACAGCCGAAGCCCCAAGTCCGACTGCTGCGTTGAGCGGTGCGGCGAGGGGGCCGTTGAGCCCGGTGCGCAGCGACCCAAGGGCGGTTGCAGCGCGCAGACCGCCTGCGGAGCTTGCAGTCCCGTTTGCGGCTGCGCGGCCGGCATTGACGGCAGCGCCTGCCGCAGCGCGGCCGGCCATGACAGCGCCTGCGCCGGCGGCGCCGACGCCAAGCGTGGTCCCGGCGGCAGCGCCAGCCGAGAGCTGGGGTGCGCCAGACACAAGGCCGGCAGCGATCCGCGGGCAGAAGATGGCGAGGCCCATAAGGGTAAGGGCGCCCAGCACGACAGCGAACGCCTGTTCGATCGTCATGTCGTCGGGATCGAGCGATGTTCGCAGCGTCTCGAACATGGTCGAGCCGATGCCGATCACGATCGCGATCACCAGCACCTTGATGCCGGAAGATATGACGTGGCCCAGGACGCGTTCGGCCAGGAAGGTCGTTTGGCGCCAGAAGGCGAAGGGCACCAGGACGAAGCCTGCCAGCGTCGTGAGCTTGAACTCGACGATGAGGACGAAGAGCTGGATCGACAGCACGAAGAAGGCTGCGATGACGATGATCCCGCCGATCAGGAGCAGGATGACTTCGCCGAGATTCCCGAAGAACTCGAACGGACCAGGTGCGATCGTGCCGATGTGATCGAAGATCGGCTGCGAGGCCGAGAGGCCTTCGGCCGCGATCAGGCCGGGTCTCAAGAGATCAGCCGGCGTCAGGCCAGCGGCCGCCGCATCGAGGCCCAATGTCGCGAAGCTGTTGAACACGATGGTGGCCAGCATCGCGAAGTTGCCGAGGATGTAGGCGAACGCGCCGACATACAGGGTCTTCTTCACCAGGCTCTGGACGATGTCCGTGTTCTGTCCCCACGCCCAGAACAGGGCGGCTATGGTGACGTCGATCGCGATCAGGATGGCTGCAAGCGATGTGACATCGCCCGAGATCAAGCCGAAGCCTGAATCGATGTAGGTCGTGAACGTGTTCAGGAACCCGTCGATCGCCGAGAAATCATTCATGGCCGTCCCCTCCTCAAGTCCCTGTCCGTTAGTTCCAGGGCCGCTGGCCGGGATGCGCTGTCTGTGCGCTCGAGAAGAAATGATCGTGCTGGGCGCGCGCCTGCGCTTGCGCTTCCATCTGGCGCGCGCGTTCCAGCGCTTCCGCGCGAGACTCCGCCACAAGGAGCGCCTGAAGGCGCATTGCCTGCTGAGCCTGGAAGGCCAGAAGCTCATTGGTCGCCTGTTGCGCAGACAGCGCCCCGGTCGCGTTGGCGCTCACGACGGCAAGCGACTGCAGCGTGGTCTGGTCGGCGCGAAGCTGCTCCGTCACTTGCGCCTGCATGATGAGCGAGGTCTGCAGGGCTGAGCGGGCGGCATCGACCTGCCGGGCAGCCGCCTGGGCGCGTGCTGCGACGTTCGTGCCGCGGTAGTTCCCCGTATACAGCGACTGGAGCGCATCGCGCGTCTCGCCCACCTTGAGTGCAAGGCCCCGCGCCTCATTGAGCAGGTCGTCAATCTCGCGAAGTTTCGCCATGATGTCGGGTGCGAACGTGTCGCCGAGCCGGGTGAGATTGCGGGCGTCGTTCTCGAGCTGGCGGATCTGGTTTGTGATCTGCGTCACCTGGTTGTTGACCTGCTGCAGCGCCCGGGCCGCGTTGAGCGCGTTCTGGATCAGGTTGGACGGGTCGATGACCGCCATCTGGGCTTGCGCCGGTGTCGCGACAAACGGCGCAAGGGCGACGGCGCCGAGCAGGGCGCGGACAAGGGAGGAGAGGCGGCGTTTCATCGGACAATCTCCAGTGATTTTGGTGAGGTCATGGGTCGGGCCACCGGCGTTTCCAGTTCGTCGAGCGCGTCGAGCACCCAGCCCAGTTGACGGGCGCGCAGGAAGCGGCGCCAGAACGGCGTCGAGGACGAGTGCCGTTCGAGCGAAGCGATCAGCTCACGCGCGGAGGGGTCTGAAGCCGTGCAGAAGGCGAGGGCGACTGGGCCAAGCGCCAGTTCGAACAGACGACGGCCCTTCGGGCTCGCGTAGTAGTAGTGGCGCTTCCTCTGCGCGGTCGCGATCAGCTCGATCTCGGTGTCATTGAGCCCGAACCGCTCATAGGCTTCACGCTGCTGTGGCTCGAAAGCGCGTTCGTTCGGCAGGTAGATCCGTGTCGGGCAGGATTCGATCAGAGCGGGCGCGATTGGGCTGTCCACGATGTCGGCCAGCGACTGGGTCGCGAAGACAACCGCGACATTCTTCTTGCGCAGCGTCTTGAGCCATTCGCGGATACGCGCGGCGAACAGGGGCGAATCGAGGAACAGCCAGGCTTCATCCAGAATGAGAAGCGTCGGGCGCCCATCGAACCGCTCTTCCAACCGGTCGAAAAGATGGAGCAGGGCGGGCGCAGCCGCTTTGGGCCGCGCCATGATGGCTTCCATCTCGAAGAGCACGACGTCGGTGAGGTTCAGCCGATCTTCGGCGCCGTCGAACACGCCGCCCATGGCGCCGTCCTGCGTGTAGGGGAGGAGTGCTGCCTGAACGGCCGCGTTCTGGACGAGCAGGCGAAGACCGGTGAGATGGCGTTGTTCCTTGGGCGCGGACCGCAGGCTTCCCAGCGCGGACCAGACCGGCTCCTTGATATCCGGCGAGTCGGTGAGGCCTTCCTGCGCAAGGATGTTCATCACCCATGCCAGGGCATCCGCTCGCCCCTGCGGCGTGTCGATGCGTGCGAGCGGCTGAAATGCGGCGACGCCGTCACCGCCGAGATCGATGGCGGTCCCCCCCATTCCAAGCAGAGCTGCCCGCGCCGAGCCGCCCTTGTCGAAGAGAAAAACCTGCGCGTCGGGAAACCGCTTCCACTGCAAGGCCAGGAAGGAGAGCAGCACGGACTTGCCCGCGCCGGTCGGGCCAACAACCATCGTGTGACCCACATCACCGACATGCAGGTCCAACCGGAACGGCGTGGAGCCATCGGTGCGGGCGACAGCCAGAGGCGGTGCATCAAGATGCCTGTTCCAAGCGTCGCCTGCCCAGGCCGTCGAGAGAGGGGCCACATGGGAGAGGTTTAGCGTCGACACCATCGGGTGGCGGACATTGGCGTAAGCGTGTCCAGCGATGCTCGACAGCCACGCTTCGACGGCGTTGAGACCTTCTGCAACAGTGACGAAGCCCCGTGACGCGATGATCCGTTCCGCCGTGCGGAGCTTTTCGTCGGCTTCCTCTGCCGTGGCGCCCAGCACGACCAGAGTTGAGGTCAGGAAGCCGAAGCCAACCAGTTCGGAGCCGAGTTCCTGCAGCGCTTCCTCGACTTCTTCTGTCTTGGCGATTGCGTCGGGATTGGAGAACGTCGAGGCCTCTTTGGTCATCATCTCCTTGACCAACGCGCCCATCGACTTGTGCTTCGAAAACCAGAGCCGGCGCCATTTGACGAGTTCGCGCTCGGCGCCGTCGCGGTCGAGGCAGAGATAGCGCGTCATCCAGCGATAGGTCATTGCCGCGGAGTTGAGATCGTCGAGGACGCCCGGGTGGGTGAAGGGCGGGAAGCCCTTGATGGTGAGGACCCGTAAGTGCCGGTCGCCGAGCAGCGGCTTCACGCCGCCGACCAGCGGAGCATCGCAGAGATATCCATCGAGGAAGGCAGGACCTGCCGGCGCGCGGACATTCGTCGCGCGGGGCGACACCTGGCGTTTGAGATAGGTCAGCGTCTCGTCATCGCTGAGCCGGTGAAACTCCGCCACGACGCCCTCGAACATTCCGAATGCATGCCCAATGCTGCGCTGGAAGCTTGTCAGCGCATCACGTGCGACGCGCTGGTCGAGGGCGTCCCTGACTTTGCTGCGGTTCTTTGGGCTGGCTTTGCCGCCGACGGCCGTTGGAATGTTGGGCTCAGGCACTTTCTTTTTCTGGTCGACTTCAAAGAAGAACGCCGACGCTTTGCGGCTGGAGTCCGTGTCAGGCGTCCATTGCAGCGTCAGGTGATGGACGGTTTCAAATTGCGCCCCAGCCTGTTCGAACTCCGCCGCGCGTTCGGAATCGACGAGACGGGAGAGGTCGTCGTTGAACGCGCCTTGCGGGTAGTCAGTGATCTCCCGCCGGTCGGCCTCGATGTAAGCCGCCCAGCCGCGGCCGAGACGACGAAACACATTGTTCGCGCGGGCCGTGAACGAGACAAGCTCTTCGGGCGTCGATGAGCGGACGTCCGGTCCGCGGAAGCGGGCCGTAGTCTGGAACGAGCCGTCCTTGTTGAGGACGACCCCAGGCGCGACGAGCATCGCCCAGGGGAGGTAATCCTCAAGACGATTGGGCGTGTGGCTATAGGGTTGAAAACTGATCATCTGCCTTGTCCGGTTGAAAGTTCAGTACTCAAGCCGCCCGCTGATGCGCATTGCCCGCTTCAGAACCTCGATCACGTCGGGGTCGCGTCGCGCGAGGAAGACGCCGAGCACGTGGCCCGCAATGCCCAGGATAACCCCCGGCACGATGGCGCCAGCAAAAGCGACGATGGCCGCCAGCGTACCGTTGAGGATGGCGTAGGACCGCGGCGCGCCGCCCATCAGAATGGGTTGGGTCAACGCCTGTCGGACCGGCGCCATATAGCCTGGAACATCGCGGGGATCGCGCATGGTCATTGCTCTTACTGGATGACCGCGCCGCCACCGCCGACGAGCGGCAGGAAGAAGCTGGCCGCCGCAAACGCGATGGCGAGACCGAACAGGATCTGCAGCAGCTTCTTGAATCCCTGGCCGACATCGCCAAAGGCGAGCGTCATGCCGGTCGCGACAATGATCAGAATGGCGACAATCCTGGCGACCGGGCCGGTGATTGAATCCATGACCGCTGTCAGCGGACCTTCCCAGGGCATGCCGCCGCCGCCGGTCGCGGCATGTGCTGCGCCGCTCGTCAGAATGACCGCGGCGCACAGCCCCGCCGCGCGCACCGCTGTGCGCGCTATCTCCAGTCTCATAAGTCGCTCCTGTTGGTGTCATGATGCGCGTGTCCCCCTCGCGCGATGGGGTCCTGCGCTTGCGTGAGCTTGGGCGCGAAGATTTCGGATATGCGGCGGCCAGCCGGACCGCCGCGCTCGATGAAGACGACGAGGTCGATGGCTTCTGCGATCAGCGCCCGAGGAGGCGTCTCACAGACTTCCATGGTGAGCTGTTCGAGACGCGCGAGCACAGCCCGGGCCGAGTTGGCGTGGAGTGTCGCGACGCCGCCCGGATGGCCAGTGTTCCAGGCCTTGAGCAGGTCGAGGGCCTCGGGCCCGCGGACTTCGCCAACGATGATGCGATCCGGGCGCAGCCTTAGCGTTGAGCGCACGAGATCGGACAGGCTCACTGATCCCGGTTGTGTTCGCAGCGCAACGACGTCTTCGGCGGCACACTGCAACTCGCGCGTATCTTCCAGGATGACGACCCGCTCATTGCGGCGCGCAATCTCCTGGAGCAGGGCGTTGGCGAGCGTTGTCTTGCCCGAGCCCGTGCCGCCCGCGACGATGATGTTGGCGCGCTGGGCGATGGCGGCCTTCAGCGTGGCTGCCTGGTCTGACGCAAGCACGCCGGCGGCGGCGTAGTCATCGAGCGAGAAGATCCGCCCCGCTGGTTTGCGGATGGCGAAGCAGGGTCCACGGGAAACGGGGGGCAAGACACCCTCGAACCGCTCACCCCGTGGCGGCAGCTCTGCAGAGATGATGGGCTTGTCGCGGGTGACCTCTGCGCCAGTCAGCGTTGCCACGAGCCGGATCACGCGTTCGATCTCGACACCATCCAGCCGGTGTGTCGTCGGGATGCGGCCTTTGCCGACCTGTTCAAGCCACAAACGCCCGTCAGGGTTCGCGATGACTTCGATCGTGTCCGAAGCATCGAGCATCGCCGCGATCGAAGGGCCCAGGGCGGTCGCCAGCATGGCGAGTCCGCGTGAGGGGTCGTGGCCGAGCGGGGAGAGCGCGGTCATTCTGCGGCGACTCCCGCAGCGTGTTGCGCTTGCGCCTGGTGCGCGCCCGACAGTGTTTCGCGCCAGAAGCTCCGTCCAGACGTCAGCCTTGTGGTGATCGCCGCAAGAATGCTTCTGAAGCGTTCGGCGCCGCGTGCATTGACGGCGACGAGCTGCGTCTCGGGAATCTCTGGCGCGACACTCATGCTGAATCGCGCCGCATGAGCGGTCAGCTCAAAGTGGGATTCGACACCCTTTTCGATGACGCCAAGCCGCCGCAAGACCTGCTCGAACTTGGACATGACCGCGGCATGCTCGACGTCGCGGCCCAGGTCGGAGAGGCGCCGGGTGATGGCGTCTTCGATGATATCGGACATGCTGCGGTCGTCCGCAGCGGCGAGCCGCTTGAGCGCGTCGGCCATGTCAGGCGTGACATATACAGTGATTTTCGTGCGGGCCATCTGTTATGTGTTCCTCACTGGCCGGACTCGAAGGCGTCGGGATCGATCCCGAAGAGAACACGGGCAGGATCAAGCGATCCGGACCTATCCTCGTCGGATGCGGTCTCCGCGTTGTCTTGGCGGGCAGGCGCAAGTGCTGCGCGGGGAAGCGCAGGGATTGCGAAGTCGAATGCCTTCTGGTGAACATCCTTTTCGCGCCGGCTCATAGATTTTGGAGTCGCGTGGACCGCCCGCGCTGCTGGCTTGGCAGCCGGGGAGGGCGCCGCTGGCGGGATCGGTGCGATCTGCCCATCCCAGGGCGTGGCGATCCCGGCGCCAGTCGGCGGCGGGAACGCGACCTTGGGCCTGAGCCGCGCGATGAATGCCGGCTCGTTGAAGTAACGAATCTTGCGCGCGCGGATAGGCGGTGATCCGCCTGTGAGGACCAGAGCGTCGGATGCTGGCAGCTGCATCACTTCGCCGGGCGTCAGCAGGGGTCGCGGAACTTCCTGGCGCGAGACCATTGTATGGCCCAGCCATGGCGCCATACGCGATCCTGCATAGTTCATCTGGGCGCGTGTCTCGGTAGTGACGCCCAGCATGTCCGAGATGCGCCTCGCGGTTCGCTCGTCATTGCAGGCGAACGCGATTCGCACATGGGCATTGTCGAGAATGGACGAGTGCTCGCCATACGCCTGGACAATCTGATTGAGCGATTGCGCCACGAGGCAGGCCTTGATGCGGTAGCCTCGGATGTAGGCCAGCGCATGTTCGAAGAAGTCGAGCCTTCCAAGTTGCGGAAACTCGTCGAGCATCAGCAGCACACGACGGTTGGACGTCTGATGTGACGCGATCTCGGTCAGGCGCTTGAGGACCTGGTTCATGACCAGGCGCAGCAACGCCTTCAGCCGCGAAATCTCTTCCGGCGGTATCACCAGGTAGAGCGAGACCGGCTTGTCGCCGGTGATGATGTCGGCGATCGAGAAGTCGGAGGCTTCCGTCGCGCGCGCCAGAATTGGATCCCGGTACAGGGACAGGAAGCCCAGTGCGGTCGACACGACGCCGGAACGCTCGGCATCTGCCATGTCGAGCAACTGACGCGCACCGGCTGCGACGACAGGGTGGGCAGCGTCGGCCTTGATCGGACGCTTCAGCATCTCCTCGAAGAGGTCCAGAACCGGCCTGTTGGGATCGGCAAGCAGCTCTGCGACGCGCGCCAGTGTCTTTCTTTCTTCGGCGTAGAGCGTCCAGAGAATTACTGCGACAAGAAGCTCGAAGGCGCGCAGCTGCCAGTGGCTGCGCGCCTGAAGGGCGCCTTCGGGGTCGACAAGCATGTCCGCCAGGACTTGCGCGTCGCGGACTTCAGCCTCGCCACGACGGATCTGGGTAAGGGGATTGTAGCGGTGCGAGCCGGATTCAGTCGGCGCAAAGCGGTAAACGGGTCCAAAGGACGCCCGCAGGCCAGACGTGACGTTCCAGTTTTCTCCCTTGAGGTCGAGGGCAATGTATGAATGCCGCCAGACGAGACCCGTCGGTAGCGAAACACCGACGCTTTTTCCGGTATTCGTCGGCGCAACAACGAGGACGTGCTCGTCGCCATCATGGCGCAGCAGCTTCTGGTCCCAGGCGCCCAGAACGACGCCGTCACCGTGCAGAAGCCCCAGTCTCTTGATGTCGCGCGCATTGGCCCAGCGTGCGCTTCCATAGGTGTCGGACTGGCTGGCTTCGCGCGCCCGCCACAGCGAGAAGCCGAAGGCGGTGCAAACTGAAACAGCAACGCCGCCCAGGAAAATCAGCGCGCCCGTTTCGAATATCTCGCGTGCGTAAACGTCATAGGCGTACCACCAGCCGAAAAACTTCCACGGCGCATACAGGCGCACGCCCCAAAGGGTGGCGTCAGGCGCGCCGAGTTGCGGCTGGTGGCCGAGCGCTTCTGCAACCCACTGTGTGGTGAGGCACATGCTCGCGAAAAGCGCGGTGAATACACACAGAATCTGGCCCCAGTAGATCCGACCCGCGCTCATCGGACGATCGCCTTGGAGACGTCGCCGATGCAGGCATCGCGCTCACCGTGCGCTTGTCTTGCACTGTCGCTGTGTGTGCTCGCGCTGGTCTTGTGCTGATCAATGTATTCGTTAGCGGGGCTTAGCCTTTGTTTAGCGGCAAGGCTGGTTTGTCCTTTGCATCCCGAAGTCCTTAATGGGGGTTGAGACCAGTCCATCGCGCACGTCCAGCCAATCGATAGGCCAGGCATAAGCGAGACGGTGCGCGCTTCGCTTCCCAGAAAATCGACGATGGGGTCGTCAAAAAGGAGCGAACTGTGTTGGGGGCAAAACTGGATTGGGATCGGCTAAAGGTCTTTCAGACCATAGCCGAAACGGGAAGCATTAATGCTGCCGCCAAATCACTGGGCCGAAGCTACGGCAAGGTATCGACTGACCTGGAAGAGCTCGAACGTGCGCTTGGTCACAGGCTGTTCGAACGCTCGCCGAGGGGACTTGGATTGACGCTGGTTGGCGAAGAAGTCCTGAGAACAGCGCGCACCATGGCGGATGCCGTGCAGGCCATTGCTGATCGGGCCAGCGAACGGAATCCCGATCAGCTCGTGATCTGCGCGCGAGAGGGTATAGCATCCTACTGGCTGGCTCGTCGCCTTCCTGAACTGCTTCAGCTTCAGCCGGACGTGGGAATTTTCATCAAGGTGATGCCAACGACGCCGAACCTGTCCGACGGTGATGCCGACATCGCCATTCAGTTCGAGAAGCCTACCGCGGCCAACATCGTCGCACGTCAGCTCGGATGGCTGCACTACATTCTCTACGCCGCGCCGGGGTACATCGCGACCCACGGCGAGCCCAAGAGCATGTCCGATCTCCAGTCGCACAAGTGCCTGCGGCTTTCGAGCGAGGAATACCAGACAGAATGCTGGAAGAAAGCGGCTACTGCATGGGGCGCGATCTTGCCGCAGACGATGGCGACCGATGCGAGCACTGTGCTGGTGGAAGCATGCGCAGCCGGCGCCGGGATCGCCGCCATGCCGAGCTATGTGTCCGAGATTGAGGACAGACTGACGCCGCTCACCAACATCAAGCCGCTTGCGACCGTCCGGTTCTGGTTGGCGTACACCGAGCGCGTGCGAAACATGGACGTGAGCCAGCCTGTGCTGCACTGGATCAGGTCGTGCTTCGATCCCACGCGCAACCCGTGCTTCCGGGAAATCTATGTCCCGCCGGTGCGTCCCCGATTGGCTAGCGAGGCGGCTAATGACGTGGCGCCGCCGGACACAAGCTACGGGCGGCTGGCGCCGGGCATGTGATCCGCAATGGTCGATAACATTCGAACAGCCCTCTTGGAGCCACAACCGCGAAACGGAAGCCGTTCAAGTAAATCGCGAGGCCGTCAGACTGCTGTCCTTGGCGTGTCCGCGGTCTGTGTTGCGATGCTTGCGATTCCGGCGACGGCTCGCTCGGCGCAACTTGTCTGGAATACGTCGGCCAGCGCGCCAGCTGGAGTCTACAGTGTCGAGCGATCAGGTTGGGCAGTTGGCGACCGCGTTGTCGTCTTACCTTCGCCCGAATTGGCCGAAGACTTGGAGAATCGCGGCATCCTTCCAAGGGGCAAACTGCTGATCAAAACGCTTGCAGCCTCAGCGGGCGAAACAGTCTGCAGACATCAGGAAGTGGTGACGGTCAACGGTCGCGCTGTGGCCCATGCAAAGCTCAAAGGGTCGGACGGTGTGGCGCTGCCGTTCTGGCAGGGGTGTGTGACGCTCACCGATCGGCACGTTTTTCTGTTGGGCGAGGGGGCCGACTCGTATGACGGGCGGTATTTTGGCGCCACGTCGACTGGAGACATTGTCGGGCGCGCAGCCATCTTGATGTTGTTCTGATTTCAGAAGTTGCTGGAAGAGCCTCCGTTGTTGGCCCGGAGAAAGAACACCGGCGCAAAACCACCCCCCTCGGTTCTGAAGTTGGTCGTCTGGCCGTGATACAAGCGAGCAGCCGCGAGCAGCAGCCGCCCGTCATAGGTGTACAGGCGCACATCAACCTTTCGCGCCACTGTCTCGCCTCCCAGCTTGATCAACCGCTCTCCAGGCGGGGCCAGATCCTGGGCGATGTAGGCCGTTCCAAGAATGTCAGTCCAGGTTGATCGGGTGAGCTTGTCCCCACGATAGACGGCCTTGCCGCCGTGTCCGGCAACCGGCTTGAAGAACAGAGACTTGCGCCTTTGCCAGAGGTCGGCGGCATTATCAGGTGTTACAAGGACAGCCTTCGGTATGCTCGCCAAAGCGGTGCGCGTCGCTTCGGAGACGCCCCAGTTCCGAAGAAGGTTGGCGTCCGTCAGCAAGGTGAGATTGCGCTTGTCGGCGAGTGTCGCGTGATTGTGTGGGGTGGGCGTCAGGACGATGGCGCCATCGTTATAGGCCCGGCGCAATGCATCATGTTGCGGCTGGGACAGATCAAAATCCACCAGCCGGTTGTAGACGACAGCGATCGCTTCACCGCGGCAGGTAAGGACGTGGCCATCATAAGCCAGCTCGGTTGGGTCGGCGATCATTGAGACCATGCCGTTGGCCTCGAACAGTCGCTGCGCCAGAAGAAATTCTGGATGGAGATACTGCGCTTCGGGCGCGTCATCGACGATGGCTATGGTCTTTGGTCGGCCAGCGCGCCCCTGCAGCCGCCACTCAGCCTCGAACATTGCGATCGCATCGCTGTCGAAATTCGATGCCCGTGCATCCGCAATTGCCGTTGCAACCTCCGCGCAGCAAGCGAGCTGCGCCTTCGCGCTGAAGGCGTTCAGGAACGCGCCGCCGGCATTGGTATTGATCTCGATGAGGCGAGGTGCGTCACCCGCCAGGTGAAAGTCATAGCCCATCATTGCGCCGCGCGGGCCGTGGTCTTGGCGAGCGATGGCTGGAGCCCACGCGGCTGCGGCTTCCTGGTAGCCGGGCAGCCGGGCGACATCTTCGATTGCAGCCACCGTCGCCATCATGCTGTCGAGATCGGCGCGCGGCAGGAAAATCGGCAGGTTCGAGAAGAGATGTGGGCGGCTCTCGATGTATTTCACGAAAAAGTCGTCGTCGCCGGACGCCTTTCGCATGGCGTCGGCCAGACCCTCCCGATCCAGAGAAATGCAGAAGCAGGTTCGATTGAGTTCGGCTGCCAACTCGCGCGATGCGCACGGTGATCTTTCGCAGTCGGGAAGGGAGGCATCGGTCATTCTTCGGCATCCGCGCGTCGAATCGAACCAGTGAGTTGGACAACAGACGCCAATGTATTGGAGATCGTGCCGTATCTACGGATGTTTGCATGCAGCAGCTCAAGGCGTCGTTCGGGTTCGTCACATTCAACCACGATTTCATAGTCGATCGTCTTGATCGAAGGCGGCGCATCAATTCTGACGGCGTGCAGCCGGACCGTCATGCCGTGAAGGTCAAAATTGAGCATGGGAGCGACGCGCTCGGCGCCCTTGATCATGCAGGCGGCAAGCGAAGCCAAAAGCAACTCTGCAGGATTCAGCGCGTCGGACCTGCCTCCAAGACCAGTGTCGAGCGCTATCTCGGCTTTCTTGGCGTTCGCAACGCTGCCGGAGCTGTCCACACGCCGGGCGCTCACAGTGTATTCGAGCAATGTGCTCATCGTCTGATGACCGGGAAATTCGCGCTCACGTTTGCTTGTCCTTCGGAAGGAGTGCGACGCTGGCGGCCCAGGCGAGCAAGGCGCCCGCGATCTGACCGGCGATGAAGCCGGGCACGTCTGCCGGACGAACGCCCGCGAACGTATCGCTCATCGCGCGCGCAATGCTGATGGCGGGGTTGGCGAAGGATGTGCTGGCCGTCCACCAATAGCCAGCCGTGATCACAAGCGCGACCGCTGCGGGGACGGCCTCAGCTTTCCATCGCGACACAAACAGGATGGCGAAGAGCAGGGCAAAGGTTGCGACGGCTTCGCTCAACACTTGCGCGGGCCCAGCCCGGACATGCGTCGAGGCCTGCAGGACCGGCAATTCGAACATGGCGTGCGCCAGCCAGGCCCCGAGAATGCAGCCGGCGATCTGCGCAAGCACATAGACGATGGCCGCCGTTGGCGTCAGTTGACGCCGCAGGGCCATGATCAGCGTGACGGCCGGGTTGAAGTGCGCGCCGGAGACGGGGCCGAGCGCGTGGATTAGAACGTAGAGGATTGCCGCCGTGGCCAGCGTATTGCCGAGTAGCGCGACCGCATCGTTGCCGCCGGCTAGACGGCTCGCGAGGATGCCCGAGCCGATAACAACGCCTGTGAGAAGTATGGAGCCGAGGAGTTCGGCGGCGACTTGACGAGACAGCGCGGTCGTCATGCGGCGCCGTTGTCGGATTGGCTTGCCTTGGCCTGGATATCCTTCAAGCGGTTCTGGATCGCCATGCGATCAATCGACGCCAGCGGCAGGTTGAGAAGCAGGTCAATCCGCGTGCGGAGCTGGCGGGCTGCCGCTGCAAACGTCGCGGCAATCTCCGCGTCCGATCCTTCGGCGGCGGCTGGATCAGGAATGCCCCAGTGCGCGGTCACCGGCTTGCCTGGCCAGATCGGGCATACCTCGCCCGCAGCATTGTCGCAGACGGTGATGATGAAATCGAGCGGTGGTGCGCCCGGCTTGGCGAACTCGTCCCAGGACTTCGACCGAAGGTCGTCCGTCGGCAGCTTCAGGGTCTTCAGCAGCTGGATTGCATGAGGGTTCACCTCGCCCTTCGGAAACGATCCCGCCGAATAGGCCTTGAACCGCCCCCTGCCACCTTGATTGAGCAAGACCTCCGCGAGAATGGAGCGGGCTGAGTTGCCGGTGCAGAGGAACAGCACGTTATAGACGCGATCATTGGACATCAGCGGCACTTTCCAGGAGCGCAGGTTGCGAGTGTTACGGCGAGTGGTGTGCAGATTTCAGATGAGCCGTTGCAGCAGTCTTCGATGAGGAAGCCGAGCAGGTCGCGCATTGCGCCGTAATCTGCGCGATAGATGATGGAGCGGCCATCGCGACGCGAAGAGACAAGGCCAGCGTTCGAAAGAAGCAGCAGGTTTGTTGAAAGCGATGACGGCGGCATCTTGAGGCGCGCGGCAATGTCACCTGCCGCCATGCCTTCCGGGCCCGCCTTGATCAAGAGCCGAAAGGCCGCGAGCCGCCCATCGTGGGCAAGCGCGGACAGAGCGGTTATCGCTTGCTTTGCTTTCATGTTTCGGGAAATATAGAAATATGGATGCCGACGCAAGATGGAGTCGCGATTTTCGATGGTCGCGTTGGAAAGCCATGAAGGGGCAGACGCGATGATTGATTTCTACGCCGCACGGAGCCCGAACGGGCGCAAGATATCCATCATGCTGGAGGAGTGTGAAGCGGCCTATCGCGTCCACTTCGTCAATCTGGAGCAGGGCGAGCAGTTCAAGCCAGAATTCAGGCGGATCAACCCGAACTCGAAAATCCCTGCGATAATCGACAATGGGACGGACACGCCGGCGACCGTCTTCGAATCCGCGTCGATTCTGATCTACCTTGCCGAGAAGTTCGATCGATTGATGCCCAGGACGCCTGCAGGAAGGGCCGAGTGCATCAGCTGGACGGTCTGGCAGGTCGCCAATGTCGGCCCGATGTTCGGGCAGTCCCACCACTTCCGCAGCATTGCTCCGGAAAAATGTCCCTATGCAATCACGCGCTTCTCGAAGGAAGCTGCGCGACTGGTGCGTGTGATGGAGAGGCAACTGGGAGAGAAGGCGTTTCTTGCCGGCGACTACTCGATTGCTGACATCGCGGTATTTCCCTGGATACGGGTGGCGCTGGACTCAATGGCGCGCAACACTCCGGATCTTGTCGGTGAGACGCCCAACGTCCGGCGCTGGTTCGCAGAGGTCGGCGAGCGTCCTGCTGTCCAGCGCGGGCTGGCGCTGGGGCGATGATCACCACGCTTCACAATCGAGTGGGGCGCTTGGAACGCCGCCATTGCCGCCCCTTAGTTACCTGCTCGGCAGCAATCGCCGGCTTGGATCGGTGGACAGGGAACATCACCGAAGGAACAGAAGACACAGCAATCTCCGGCGTTGGGCCGCAGCGTCACCCCGCATCCGGCGCATGTGTAAAGCCATTGGCAGGCGTTCGTGGGCATCGTCTCCTGCTTGCTTTGCCCACATGACGGACAGGTGAGCGTGGATTGTAGAATTGTGGTCGTCGTCATCAGTAGCCGATCCAGCGCATCATTTGCCCCTCGTATTGTGGAAGAATCTCTGCTGCGATCGCGAGCGCCGCTGCGCCTATCAGCATAACCACCACAATGGGTCGCGGCCGGCGACCATTCCAGAACGAAGCGACCAGGCCCGCGACTATAAGAACAAGCGTGGCCGCAAGAAGGTATGGCTTGGCTTGAGCGAGAAACGAAAGCTGGGAAACGAGAGCCGTACCCAGGCCGATCTGTGCGAGCAACAATGGCAGAACACAGCACGACGCACCTATCAGGCTGGCAAGCCCGGCTAACGCGCCTGTTCCTGCAAATAGGCCGCCTAGTCCACGCCGAGGGGGTTGAGAGTTCTGGTCCATGGACCTAGCCTTAACTCCTGTAGTGGCTACAGGAGCAAGCGGCTTGTCGGGTGCAGGAATCACGATTGGTGCGCTCAGCGAGCAAACGGGCGTGAACATCGAAACGGTGCGGTACTACGAACGCATCGGACTGATCCCACCTGCACACAGGTCCGCAGGTGGACGCCGCGTGTTCGACACCGACGACGTGCAGCGCCTGTCCTTCGTTCGGAGAGCAAGGCAACTCGGCTTTTCAACTGACGAGATTAGGTCGTTGCTGGATGTCGCTAAGGGAGCTCGGGCTTGCAAAGATGCCCACGCACTGGCCGTCAAGCATCGCGATGCCGTGAGGGCGAGCATTCGCGACTTGCGACGATTGGAGCGCACTCTTACCGAAGCAGCTGACCGCTGCAGCAAGGGAGCATCCCCAGGCTGCGCAATTGTGGAGGCGCTGAGCCACTGATGACCAACCGCATAACAGCTAACCTTCCTGCCCGTGACATGGACGAAACCGCCGCCTTCTATCAACGGCTCGGTTTCACGGTCGGATTCAAGGATGACGGATGGATGATCTTGAACAGGGGCGCAATGGAGTTGGAGTTCTTTTCTCATCAGGATGTTGATCCGAAGACCAGCTGCTTCTCAGCCTGTTTTCGCGTTGATGATCTGGACGGCCTCTACGCGGATTTTGAGAAAGCGGGCTTGCCGAAGGACTGTTGGTCAATGCCCCGACTCCAAGGCCCACCGAAGCTGGAGCCATTCGGGCTTCGTATGTTTGCGTTGATCGATCATAACGGCAGCCTGATCCGTTGCATCGAAAACCGTTAGATGGTCTGACAATGGACCGCGCGACGTCGAACCTTCCGACCCGCGACTTGAATCCCACCGCGCGATTTTGCGAGGCGTTGGGTTTCACGGTGAGGCTCAAGACAGAAAACTGGATGATCCTGGACCGAGGCGGCATCCAGCTAGAGTTTTTCCACTTGGCGAACCACAATCCCAAGGAGAGCTGCTTCTCCGCTTGCTTGCGTGTCGATGACCTGGACGGGCTGTATGCCGAGTTTTCAAAAGCTGGGCTTCCCGATTACTGCGGAGCCATGCCAAGCATGGGCAAGATCGAAGTGGAGCCGTACGGCATTCGTCTATTCACGCTCATCGATCCCGGGGGCAGCTTACTGCGTTGCATCGACAACGAGTTCAAAAACAAATTCAGGCGGCTTCTAGGTTTGAGTTGATAGCGGCAATGTTGCGCTGACGAACAAGTCCAATGTACGCAATCGGTATGAGCGCATCAGTTATCGCCATCTACGTCGCCGCCGCACTTGCCGAGATCGCAGGGTGCTTTGCGTTCTGGGCGTGGCTTCGCAACGGACAGTCAGCTTGGTGGGTCTTTCCGGGGATTGCCTCCCTTATTGCATTCGCATGGCTCCTGACGCTGGTGCCCACAGCTGCGGCGGGTCGGGCCTTCGCGGCCTATGGCGGAGTCTACATCGTCGCGTCGTTGGCCTGGATGTGGACGGTGGAGAAAACGCGACCCGACAACTGGGACGCTGTAGGCGCTGTCCTGAGCATGGCAGGCGCGGCCGTGATCCTGTTCGCGCCCAGGTCAGCCTGAGGCTGTCGCGCCCAGGTCTTCCACGATGGTGCAGGCGGGTGACCGGCCGATGGCGCATGCCTCATTGCAGGTATTCGCCAGCGACGACAGGGACTGCTCCAACGCGTCGATTTCCGCACGCATGACCCGCAGCCGCTTCATGTGGGCAACGGCCATGTCACGCACAGCCAGACAGTCAGGTGATGGCGCATCGGTCGCGCCCAGGAGCGAGCGCACGTCGTCAACGCTGAAGCCCAGGTCACGACACCGGCGAACGAAACGCAATCGGTGAATGTCGGGCCAGCCATACACGCGGCGGCCATTCGGTGCGCGGCCGATGGCCTTCAGCAAGCCCTCGTCTTCGTAATGGCGCACGGTTGCGACCGTGCAGCCTGACCTTTGCGCCGCTTGGCCAATGCTCATGCCTGTCATGACGCCTACACCGCACTTTCCGCTTGATCCTCATGTTACCTGAGGATGCACCGTCGTCCTGTCAACAACGCGAAGGGATGCTGCGAATGGTTAAGCCAGGACGCTGGAAGGTCATTGCTGGCCTTGGCGTAGCGTGCGCGGCGTGCTGTGCCCCGCTGCTACTGCCCCTGTTGGGCGTGGCAGGTGGCGCCGGAGCCGCGGGTGCTGCTGCAAGCGGACTGTTCGGAAGGTCGTGGGGGCAGCTGGCTTGCGACGCCATCCTGGTGGCGCTGGCGGCGTCGGCGCTGTTCCTATGGCTGCGAGGGCAGGCGAAGCGCAAGCGTGCTGCGTCGTGCGCGTGCGAGCCTGCCACCGCAGATGGCGTGAGCTGTGGTGTAGGTGGAAGCTGCGATCCGATGACCGGTCGATAAGACCTCGTGCCCTTTTCCGGCGACTAGCGGACATTAAAATGGGTCAGCTGACTGCAGCTTGAGCAAGCGCTTGGCTCTTTGCCGCGGTGCTGCCTTCAGCCGCTCGGCGTGGCCTCTGCGTCATCACCTGCCGCGTCCGCCGTTCAAGGGACGCTGCGCTCTTCGCCCTTGAGCGCCGTCCTGACCGGCAGGCGCCCACCGCTGTCGGCCGCCGGAGCGGCCCCCGGCATTGCCTATGCACCCGGGAATTCGAAGGAGTTCCAAATGACGTCCGCTCTTCAAATGATTCCACTCAACAAGCTCGTTGCTTCACCGCGCAATGTCAGAAAGACGGATCGCAAGATCGATGTCGATGCGCTTGCCGCCTCCATCGCTGCATGCGGTCTTCTGCAGAACCTCTGCGTCGTCGCGAATCAAGATGGAAAATTCGAAGTCGACGCAGGCGGGCGCAGGCTGGCGGCATTGAAGCAGCTGGCGCGCGACAAGATCATTCCGAAAGATCATCCGGTTGCCTGCAATATTGTGACGATCGGAGAGGGGCGAGAAGTTTCGCTGACCGAGAATGTTCATCGCGTTGGCATGGACGCGATTGACGAGGTGGAAGCCTACGGCGCGCTGATCGCCGATGGCGGGACACCTGAGGATGTTGCGCGTCGCTTTGGCGTGACACGCCGCCACGTCGATCAGCGACTCGCGCTTTCGGGATTGTCGCCCCGGATCAAGGCTGCGTGGAAGCGGGGCGATGTCAGCCTCGATGCGGCGCGCGCCTTCTGCCTGGTCGAGGATCACGCGCAGCAGGACGCGGTGTTCAAGAGCCTGGGAAAGCCCGTGACTCACGCGACGTCGGTGCGCGCAAGGCTCATGGAAGGGCGCGTTCGCGCGTCAGACCGTCTCGTGAAATACATTGGACTCGAGGCCTACGAACGCGCAGGCGGCGCGGTCACACGTGATCTGTTTGATGCTGATGCAGTGTATATCGATGATCCAGCGTTGGTTGCCCGACTGGCCGAAGAAAAACTCGAAGCCGGGCGACAAGCCTGGCTTGATCAGGGATGGGGCTGGGTCGACGCCCATCTTGGACAGGGACGCCCTGATGGCTATGCGGCTTCACGCCTTCAGCCCATCTGGCGCGACGCGACGCCGGAAGAAGAGGCGGAACTTCAGCGTTTGCAATCCGAGATCGACACGCTCGACGAAGCGCTTGACCAGGACAGCGTCGAGGACGATCCGCGCTGGGAAGCCCGTGACACGCTCGCCGGCCAACTGGAAACCATCCGTCAAGCCGCACGCGTCTGGCCGCCGACGCTGATCGCCCATGCGGGCGTCGTGCTTTCGATCGATTTCGACGGACATTCATGCGCCACATGCGGGTTCATTCGGCAGGACGATGAGAAGACTGTGCGTGCGCTCCTTGCGAAGGCCGCCAGGGAGGAAGCGGGTCAGACGGACGAGGATATCCCTGACGTCGAGCCCGCAGGACAGGGGCCTGCCTCTGATATTGATCTGCCGAAGACGGTTATCCGAGACCTGTCGCTGGCGCGCACGCGTGCAATCCGGATGAGGCTCGCCGAGCGACCTGAAACGGCGCTGGCTGTCGCGGTCGCGGCGTTCATCTCTCGGTCCGCGTTCAGGTGCGACCTCGCCGGTGTGGGCATCTCCGCGCACGCAGCGTCTGTCGAGGACGATGACGCGTTTGCTGACACCCGTGGCAGCTTGGCGGCCCGGCTTCCGCAGGAGGCCGACGTCCTGGAATGGTGTCTTTCCCGACCGGCGCCGGACCTCCTCGGCATCCTCGCGGTTTTGACGGCTGCCGCGATTGATCTGACGCATGAGAAGGGCGCCTCCGGGGACGCTTCGCGACGTGCGTGTGCCGATCGCCTGGCGATGGCGCTGGACATTGACATGAGCCATCACTGGCGGGCGGATGCCAGCTACTGGTCACGCTTGTCGAAGGCCCAACTGATCGCAGCTGTCGAGACAGCCCCGCGCATCGAGGCCATGGCCTGTGACCAGCGCGCGGACGTCTTGAAGGCCTACGCGAAGTTGAAGCGCGACGAGCTTGCGACGAAAGTCGAGGAGGCATTTGCCGGCGTCGCCTACCTGCCGGACTTTATCATCACGGCAATGGCAGCCGGTTCCTTCGAAGTGACGGATGCTGGTTACGCCGCCGTGGCGGCTGAGTGAACCGGGAAGGGGAGCGGCCGGGAAGGCTGCTCCCCGTTTCGCGCGCACGCGGCGAAAGAGCTTGTGCAGTCGCCAAGGCCGCAGCGAGAGTGGCGACCATCGCGTGTTGGTTAACGTGCTGGCGTGGGATCGCGAGACATGTCCCGCCCGCAATTTGGGTTGCCCCACTAACGCCGTGTCGAAGCGCACTCACTACATTGCGACTGTCGCGCGCCTTGACCAGACCGGCGCGAGGGATCAGGTTTGCCGGACGATGCGCCGTCTATGGTTCGCCATTCTGCTCGTTATTTCACTCGCCGTCAGCGCGACTGCGAGCGCTTGGGCGGGCCAAGCCTGTCCCTACAAGCAGGCCGAGGCTGCTTCGGCCTCGCATGATTGCTGCCCCGACCAGCAGCCTGCGCCCCAGCCGTCAGACCATCACGACAATTCAATCGAGTGTCAGCTCGGACAGTCTTGCCGCGCGACTCATGCCGTCGAACCGCTCGTGCCGATCCTGAAGTCCGCAAGGGTGGAGGTCGCCGTCGCCATATCTCCACGCGACCAGCAGGCGGTGCATGCCACGGCGCCAGCCGGGCTCTGGCGGCCGCCGCGTACGGCGTGATTGCTTGAGCGCGATGCGCAAGACGTGCGTCGCAAGCATCCACATCGATACATGGACATCACATGCGTCAGGCATGGCTATTGTCCTGCGCCGTCGGCCTCGCGCCGACCGCGTGGGCGGATCCCGTCACCTTCGCTCAGGCTCTTGAGCGCGCGGCAAGCACCTCTCCCACCGTCGAAGCGGAGCGAGCGGCGCTCGATAGTGCGCGAGGCTCTGTAAGGCCCGCGGGGCAATTGCCTGATCCGCAACTGGCGTTGGGCCTCGACAATGTACCTGTCAGCGGCCCCGACAGGTTCAGGCTCAACCGTGACGACATGACGATGGCCAGTATTGGCGTCATGCAGGATGTGCCAAGCGATGCTACACGCCGCGCGCGGGAAGGCGTCGCCCAAGCCGATGTCCGCGCCTCGGAAGCAGGTGTCGGCGTCGCGCAACTGGAGGCGCAGCGCGCTGCTGCCTATGCCTGGATCGATCTCTACTATGCCGAGGCGAAGCTGCAGGCGCTTGCCGACCTCGAGCGCCAGGCGATGGAACTTGAGCGGGCCACTGTCGCAGGCGCCGGCGCCGGCTCTTCCACGTCAGACGGCGCGCTGGCCGTCAGGTTGAGCCTTGCACGCCTTCAGGACCGTATTGCTGATGCGCAGGCGGAGCGGGTGATGGCCCGCGCCGAGCTTGAGCGGTGGATTGGACCAGTCGGGGCGGACGGGATCGGCGCATCGGCGCCAGCATTTTGGATCGATGCGGCCGCGCTCCGCGCGCACGTCGAACACCATGTTGAACTGGCAGGGGCAAAGGCTGATGTGGGGCGCGCCGAAGCGGCGCTGGCCCTGGCCCGGGCAGCCCGAGACCCGGACTGGTCGTGGTCGCTCATGTATGGCCGCCGCGACCCCGATTTCGGCGACATGGTCTCGTTCGGTTTGAAGTTCAGCCTGCCGCTCTTCCAGTCGGATCGTCAGGCCCCCATCATCGATGCTCGCAGGGCCGATGTGCGGCGCGCGGGTCTGCTGAAAGACGCTGTGCTGCGCGAGCATCTCGCCATGCTGGAATCGCGCCTGGCCGAACATGCAAGTCTGCGGCAGCGACTCACACGCCTGACGGAGGTCGTCGCGCCGCTGGCGGCGAAGCGGGAAGAGATTGCTGTTGCTCAACTTGCCGCTGGCGCAGCTCAACTTGAGGCAGTGTTCGGCCTGCGTCTCGAAGCACGTGAAGTCGACCTTGACCGTCTCGAACTTGAGCGGCTGCTGAGCCGGGCCGGCGCCTATCTGATCCTTGAATACGGCGAGGGCGCACAATGACACGCAGGCGCGTTTTGATCGCGGTGTCCCTCGCGTTCGCAACAGCATTTGTCGGCGCGACTGGCTTTTGGCTGGGACGACAGCAGCCCGCGGCAGCGGTGGATGAGCGGGCTGTCCTCTACTGGTACGATCCGATGATGCCGGATACCCATTTCGACAAGCCCGGCAAGTCGCCCTTCATGGACATGGATCTTGTGCCGCGTTTTGCGGGCGAAGCCCAGGCGCAGGCCGGCGTCGCGATCAGTCCTGGCATGGTCCAGAATCTGGGCATCCGCCTTGCCGCCGTCGAGCTGACATCAGCGGGCGCAGAGATTCGGGCGTCGGGCACGCTCATCTACAATGATCGGTCGCTCGCAACAGTGCAGGCCAAGCAGGACGGCTTCGTCGATCGCGGCCATGGCCGAGCCGTCGGTGACGTTGTGCGCGCAGGCGATCCCTTGATCGACATGCGTGTGCCGGCGTGGAGTGGGGCGCTGGCGGAATATCTGGCGCTGCGCGCGGGATCAGAGGCAAGGCTTGCGACCGCAGCGCGCCTCCGGCTCGATGCGCTGGGCGTTCCAGGCGATGCGATTGCAGCCGCCGAAAGGCGCAATCTCGCACCGACCACCTTCACGGTGCGCGCGCCTGTAGCGGGTGCCGTTATGGCGCTCGACGCGCGTCCCGGCGCTGCGCTCGGTGCGGGCGAGCCGATCGCCACGATCAGCGGACTGTCGCCCGTGTGGCTGGTCGCATCGGTCCCGCAGGGCTCGCTCGGCGGACTAAAGGCCGGCGCCTCCGCACGCGCGACCTTTCCCGCGTTTGACGGAGAAGCATTCACCGGCCGGATCGATGCGCTGCTTCCAGGCGCAAACCTCGTCAATCGAACGGTCGAAGTGAGGGTCACGCTCGACAATCGCGACGGGCGTCTTCGTCCCGGCATGACAGGCGACGTGACCCTGTCGGGCGCTAGCAGGGAGGCCGCGATCACCGTACCCTCCGAGGCGGTGATCCGGACGGGACGCCGGTCGCTTGTCATCGTCGCGAACGAAGGCGGTGGCTTTGAGCCTGTGGAGGTGACGCTGGGCGCCGCGATCGGCGACCGTCTCCAGATCGTGTCAGGTGTCAGCGAAGGCCAGCGTGTTGTCGCGTCAGGCCAGTTCCTGATCGACTCCGAAGCCAACCTGACAGGCGTGCTTGAACGCCTGCGTGGTTCGTCCTCCGCGGCACTCGATGTCTATTCGTCGACCGGGCGGGTGACCGCCATCGACGCCAGCGGCGTCACGCTTTCCCACGCGCCTGTGCCCCAACTCGCCTGGCCCGAGATGACAATGGCGTTCGGCTGGGGCGAGGTCGATCGCGGCATTGCCGTGGGGGATGCGGTCGAATTCTCGTTTCGCAAGGTCGGCTCGAGCTATGAACTGACGGCGCTTCGCAAAGCGGACGCTGCGCGATGATCGCCGCAATCATCCGCTGGTCGGTCGCCAACCGCTTCCTCGTCGTGCTCGCAGCACTTGCGCTTGCGGGTGCAGGCGCGTTGGCGATCAGGTCAGCACCCGTCGACGCCTTGCCGGACCTCTCGGATGTCCAGGTCGTGGTGCGGACCAGTTATCCAGGACAGGCGCCGCAGATCGTCGAGGATCAGATTACTTATCCGATGAGCGCGGCCATGCTGTCCGTGCCAGGTGCGCGCAGCGTGCGCGGCTATTCCTTCTTCGGCGACAGCTTCGTCTATGTGATCTTCGAGGAAGGTGTTGATCTCTATTGGGCGCGCTCGCGCGTGCTCGAATACATGAGTCAGGCCCGCGAGCGCTTGCCCGAGGCGGCCCGCTCGAGCATTGGACCGGACGCCACCGGCGTCGGGTGGATCTACCAGTATGCGTTGGTCGATCGCACCGGCGCCCACGACCTGGGCCAGCTCCGCGCCCTGCAGGACTGGCTGCTCGCGTTCGAACTCAAATCCGTGCCCGGCGTCGCTGAAGTCGCGTCCATTGGCGGCATGGTCCGGCAGTATCAGATCGTCCTCGATCCGCAGAAGATGGCCGCCTACGCGATCTCGCAGCGCATGGTGGCGGAGGCTGTCGCGCGCGCCAACCAGGAAGCCGGCGGCGCATCCATCGAGATCGCTGAGGCGGACCACGTCGTGCGCGCAAGCGGCTATCTGCGGACCCTGGAGGATTTTCAGAGCATCCCGGTCAAGGCGGCTGGCGCCAGCACGGCGGTGACGCTTGGCGATGTGGCCTGGGTCGAAGTCGGACCCCAGATGCGGCGTGGGATTGCCGAACTCGATGGCGAAGGCGAGGTCGCCGGCGGTGTCATTGTCATGCGCACCGGCGCCAACCCGCGCGAGGTGATTGCTGGCGTCGAGGCGAAGCTGGCGAGCCTGAAAGAGCGCCTCCCGCAAGGCGTCGAGATTGTCACCACCTATGATCGTTCGATCCTGATCGATCGGGCAGTCGAAAACCTGTCCCACAAGCTGATCGAGGAATTCATCGTCGTCGCGATCGTGTGCGCGCTCTTCCTCTTCCACCTGAGGTCGGCGCTCGTGGCCATCGTCACCTTGCCGCTCGGGATCGCAGCGGCGTTCCTGGTCATGCGCGCACAAGGCGTCGAGGCCAACATCATGTCGCTCGGCGGCATCGCCATTGCCATCGGCGCGATGGTGGATGCCGCGATTGTCATGGTCGAGAATGCCCACAAGCGGCTCGAACAGTGGCGCGCAGATCATGACGGACAAATGCCGTCTGGAACCGACCACTGGCAGGTCATTACGCAGGCCTCGCTGGAGGTCGGCCCGGCGCTGTTCTTCAGTCTCATGATCATCACGCTCTCCTTCCTCCCCGTGTTTACGCTGGAGGCTCAGGAGGGAAGGCTGTTTGCACCGCTTGCCTTCACCAAGACCTACGCGATGGCGGCGGCGGCCGCCCTCGCTGTCACGCTGACGCCGGTGCTGATGGGCTACTGGATCCGGGGACGCATACCGGACGAGCACGCAAATCCGGTGAACAGGGCCTTGGCTTCTGCCTACCGTCCGGCGCTCGACCTTGCACTCAAGCGGCCGGCGCTCGTCATTGTGGCCGCGGTTCTGGTGCTTGCAACTGCGGCGTGGCCACTGGTGCGCTCTGGCGCGGAGTTCATGCCGGCGATGGACGAGGGCGATCTGCTCTACATGCCGACCGCGCAACCTGGCCTGTCGGCTGCCAAGGCCTCCGAACTCCTTCAGCAGACGGACCGGCTCATCAAAACAGTCCCGGAAGTCGAGCGTGTCTTCGGCAAGGCAGGACGCGCCGAGACGGCCACTGACCCCGCGCCGATCGAGATGTTCGAGACGACGATCCGGTTGCGTCCAATGTCTGAATGGCGCGCCGGCATGACGACTGAGCGGATCATCGCAGAGCTCGATGCACGCGTCCGGGTCCCGGGCCTGACCAATGTCTGGGTCCCTCCGATCCGAAACCGTATCGACATGCAGGCGACAGGCGTCAAAAGCCCGATCGGCGTAAAGCTCAGCGGGGCAGGACTGGGCGCGCTCGACGAAGCTGCTCGCCTTGTGGAACAGTTGGCGAAGCGCGTGCCCGGCGTTTCGTCGGCTGCCGCTGAACGCCTGGGGAGCGGCCGCTTTCTCGACATCGAGATTGATCGTGTGGCCGCAAGCCGCCTTGGCCTCAACATTGCCGATGTGCAGGAGATCGTGTCCGGGGCCGTAGGCGGCGAGGTGATCGGTCAGTTTGTCGAGGGCAGGGCGCGCTATCCGATCAGTCTGCGCTATCCGCGCGAGCTACGGGACACGCCGGAGCGGCTGGCTCAGCTGCCGATCATTACCGACATGGGACTGCTGCTGACCTTGAACGATGTTGCGCGCATCAGCATCTCGGACGGGCCTTCGATGATCCGGAGCGAGAATGGGCGCCTCGCCGCTTTCGTCTATGTCGACGTACGCGGCCGCGACATCGCTTCAGTCGTTGGGGAGCTGAGTGATGCGGTCGCGCAGGCAAAACTTCCAGCCGGGGTCACGGCCTCGTTTGCAGGACAGTTCGAGTATCTCGCCCGCGCCGGCGAACGTCTCGCCGTGATCGGCCCGGTGACGCTCACCATCGTCTTCGTGCTGCTCTTCCTGACCTTCCGGCGCTTCGATGAAGCCCTCATTGTCATGGCCAGCATCCCGTTCGCGCTGACCGGCGGCGTCTGGCTGGTCTACCTCCTTGGCTATGACCTGTCGGTGGCTGTCGGGGTGGGCTTCATTGCGCTTGCAGGCCTTGCTGCCGAGTTCGGCGTGGTGATGCTTCTCTATCTGCGCAACGCCCTGGACGATCGCATACGGCGGGGCGAAGCGCTTGACGGGGTGACCATCCTGGCGGCGATCCGTGAGGGGGCGCTGCTGCGCTTGCGGCCGAAAACCATGACCGTCGCCGTCGTCCTTGCAGGCCTCCTGCCTATTCTCTGGACAGACGGTGCAGGCGGGGAAGTCATGCGCCGGATTGCTGCTCCGCTGGTTGGCGGCATGATCACCGCCCCGCTGCTGTCTCTCTTTGTTATTCCCGCGGCTTACCTCATGATCCGGCGCCGCGGCCGCGCCCACATCGCGTCGGCAACAACCCGGATCGCACCCTCTGGAGATTAAGATGCAGAAGACCACGTTGATGATGACATTGAGCGTTCTGGCGATGGCGGCGTGTTCACCTCAGGCGCCGGAGCCCGCAGCTTCGGCGCCTGTCGCTGAAACGCAGTCCGCGCCTGCCATGGCTGACATGCCCATGGCAGCCGAGGCGCCAGCTGCGGCCGGTCCCATCACCAGCATGGGCAAGATCGTTGCGATCAATGCCGAAGCAGGCGCGGTAACGCTGGAACATCAGGCCATACCCGAAGTGAAATGGGATGCCATGAGCATGGGCTTCACCACGACCGATCCAGCCATGCTGAAGGACCTCAAGGTCGGCGACATGGTCGTGTTCGATCTCATGAGCGCCGCTGAGCCCACGAAGATCAGCCGGATTGTGAAGCAGTAGGCGAGTTCAGGAAGAGACCAAATGGCCGAAAACGTACAACTCGGACGGCGGACGGTGCTACGGTGGCTGTCCGCCTCAACCGTGCTCGGCGCCACTGCGGGTGTTGTCGCGTGCCAGCAAGCGCCGCGGATCTATGACATGCAGGTCAGCCGGGATACTGGCTGTCCCTGCTGCCATGTCTGGACAGAGATCGTACAGACGACGGGCCGCTTTCGCGTGACGATGATTGATGCACCGGATCTCCCGGCTTTCAAACGCAGACTGGGCGTTCCAGCTGGCCTCGGGTCTTGTCACACCGCTCTGGTCGAAAGCCTTGTCGTCGAAGGCCATGTGCCCGCTGAGGATATACTGCGCTTGCTGGACCTGCGCCCCGCCGGCGTGAAGGGGATCGCGGTGCCGGGGATGCCACGCGGATCACCCGGGATGGAGCAACCCAACGGGGCCGTCGATCCTTATGAGGTCGTCGCCTTCGGGGCGGACGGAAGCCAGAGTGTCTTCAGCCGCTATACCGGCAGTCAGTGAGGGCTTGACGGGCCTCATGCCGATGCACGGTGATCGAGGCGCCCGCGTGAGCGCTGGCAGCGGGGACCTGTCCCGCCATTGCTGCGAAGGCCATACCCCCAATTTGGCGCTGCGGATGGAATGGGCCCCGGGCGAACGGCGCCCTTATTCGTCTCAGGATCGCTGACCGCGAACGGCAGCGTGGGCAGGCGCCCCAATGCGACTTTGCCGAGGGATTATGGCGCGCCCTGCGTACTGTTTGCAGGCGCGCAATCGCGCAACTCTTTCCGACGAGGAGCTACGGATGGGCGACAGGGCGATGCGAGGCCTTGGCCGGCGGCAATTTTTAGTTGGTACGGCGCTTTCGAGTGTCGCTGCGGCGTTCGGACCCGGCGCTTGGGCCCAGCAACCCGCTGCTGCCGCCATGGAGACCCAGACCCTGTCCGGCTCGGACATCCACCTGACGATCGGCCACAGCCAGATCACGATTGATGGCAGGACGGGTCATGCAGTCGCCATCAACGGAACTGTCCCTGGCCCAATCATTCGGCTCAGGGAAGGCCAGACCGTTCGCCTGCATATTACCAACACGCTTGAAGAAGATACGTCGATCCACTGGCACGGGCTGCTGGTGCCGTTCGAAATGGATGGCGTGCCCGGCGTCAGCTTTCCGGGAATCCGGGCTGGTGAGACCTTCACTTACGAATTCCCCGTGAAACAGTCGGGCACCTACTGGTTTCACAGTCACTCCGGACTGCAGGAGCAGGAGGGACACTACGCAGCGATGATCGTTGATCCGGCCGGTCCCGATCCGGTGGCCTACGACCGCGAGCATGTGATCGTTTTGTCGGACTACAGCTTCATCCACCCGCACCGCCTGTTCCAAAAGCTGAAGCAGGAAGCGGGTGTGTTCAATTTTCAGAAGCAGACCATCGCGGGGCTTCTGGCTGGCCAGGACCAGTCGCTTGCCGAGCGCATGGAGTGGGCCCGCGAGCTCATGGATCCGACCGACATCTCGGACATTACCGGGGCGGTCTATTCCTTCCTCGTCAACGGTCGCGGACCTGCCGACAACTGGACGGGTCTCTTCACGCCCGGCGAGCGCGTCCGTCTGCGCTTCATCAACGCCGCGGCGCAGACCATTTTCAATGTGCGCATTCCCGGCCTGAAGCTTAGTGTCGTGGCGACCGACGGGCAGAATGTGCGTCCGGTCACGGTTGACGAGTTCCAGATCGGTAACGCCGAGACGTATGACGTCATCGTCACGCCGACCGAAGATCGGGCCTTCACGCTGGTTGCTGAGGCCGTCGATCGTTCGGGGATGGCGCGCGCAACGCTTGCGCCACGCCTTGGCATGACAGCGGAGGTCCCACCGCTGCGGGAGCGCCCTCTGGGGACCATGAAAGATATGGGCATGGCGCACGACATGGGCGGCATGAGCGGGGGCGAGCATGCTGGCCATGCGGGTATGGCTGCGGTGGCTGTACCTGGGATGGCGGCGCCGCGCGTGCGCGGGTCGGATGTGATGGGCGATATGGCTGGGATGGAAGGCATGGACATGTCCATGCGAAACTGGATGAACGCGCCGCAGGTCGAGCTTGGGCCGGGTGTGCAGTCAATTGCCCCCATGCCGATGGATCGCACCGGGGAGACCGGGCAGGGCCTTGAGAGCGTTGGCCATCGTGTTCTTGTCTACAAGGACCTCATCGCACTGGAGCCGAACGCCGACACACGTGCGCCCTCGCGCGAACTGGAGATCCGCCTCACCGGCAACATGGAGCGATTCATGTGGGGCTTCGACGGCAAGAAGTTCTCCGACAAGCCGGCACCCTACGCCTTTCGCAAAAACGAACGTGTCCGCGTCAGCCTCGTCAACGACACCATGATGGCGCACCCCATTCACTTGCATGGTCACTTTTTTGAGTTGGTCCACCGGGCCCCTCTAGGCCACATGCCGCGCAAGCACACGGTCATTGCCGCTCCGGGCGGGATTGTGAAGTTCGACTTCACGGCCGAGCCCGGCGACTGGGCCTTCCACTGCCACATGCTCTACCACATGCACGCAGGGATGTTTCAGGTCTTCACTGTACGCCCGCTCGATGGAGCTGCCGCATGAACCGGTATCTTCTTCTTGCCGCTCTATCCCTTGGCATAGCAGCTCCGGCGCTCGCGCAGCACGAAGGCCATGGGACGATACAGACGCCGGCTCCTCAGGCGCCCGCGGCCCCAAAGCCCGCGCCCCAAACGCCCACGCCAAAGACCCCAGTGCCGCAACCGCAACGGGCAGCGCCTGCTGAACCGCACGCACAGCATGATCACGGCGGTAAACCCGCTGCTGCTGCGCTGGACCCGCATGCTGGCCACAAGATGGCCGAGGAGTTCGTTGATCCGCCGGAGGCTGGCAATGATGTACCGCCTGACGCGCCAGCTGAATTTGCGGCCGACCGCTTCTTTGGAGTGGACGACATGAACCGGGCGCGCGGCATCCTGCGCGACGAGCATGGCGGTGCGCTGACCTACAAGATCATGGGCGATATGATCGAGTATCGCAGCCAGGACGGCGAGGATGGCTATGCATGGAATGGCGAGGCATGGTTCGGCGGCGACATCGATCGCTTTGTCATCAAGACCGAAGGCGAAGGTGGCGAAGATATCGAGAGCGCAGAAATCCAGGCGCTCTACTCGCGCGCCTGGGATCACGTCACTGACCTTCAGATTGGCATCCGACAGGACATCGAACCCAATCCTTCGCGTACTTACCTCGCGCTGGGCTTTGAAACAGTCCTGCCTTACTGGTTCGAAGTGGAGGGAGCGCTGTTCGTCGGCGAACGCGGGCAGGTGCTTGGGCGTCTCGATGGCAACTACGATTTCCAGCTCACGCAGCGCCTCGTCCTCCAGCCACGCGCCGAAGTGAACTTCGCCGCCAAAGACGATGCTGCCATTGGCCTTGGCTCCGGGCTTTCCGACGCGGAAGTGGGCCTGCGTCTCCGTTACGAGTTTCAGCGCGAGTTCGCCCCCTACATCGGCGTCTCGTGGGAACGCAAATTCGGGGATACGGCCGACTATGCGCGGGCCGACGGAGAGAGCGCGGAGACGACGAGCTTCGTCATCGGCCTGCGGGCGTGGTACTGACGTGCGGCCTGGACAGGATTGGAGCATGGCATGACCCGTAATCGCAATCGCTGGATTCTGGCGGCATCGCTTCTGGCGATGGCGCCCTCTGTCGCCGCAGCGCAGAACGGTCTTGCGCCACCGGTCGCGCTCATGTCGTCAGAAGCACAGGAGGCAGCGAAGGCGGTTGACGCCTTTCATGCCAAACTTTCCGGAGGTGATGGCGCAGCCGCTGCAGCGCTACTTGCTGACGATGCGCTGATCTTCGAGAGCGGCCATGCGGAACGCTCGAGAGCCGAATATGCTTCGCATCATGCGGGGGCCGACGCCGCCTACGCTGCGGCTGTTCCGTCAAGACTCACGCGGCGCAATGGCCTTGTCGATGGCGATACCGCATGGATTGTCAGCGAAAGCCGCGCGACCGGAAATTACAAGGACAAGCCCGTGGATCGCGTAACGACCGAAACGATGATCCTGCGCAACACCGCCGAAGGCTGGCGCATCGCGCATATTCATTGGTCGTCGCGCGCAGCCACATAGCTGACGCCAAAGGTTAGTCGACATCAACGCCGTCGGCCGTGAGCGCTTCCGCAAGCAGCTTGCGGGCGCGGTAGACGCGGGTTTCGACGGCCTTGGCAGAAATTCCGAGCGCTTCGCCAGCTGCCGCCTGGGACAAGCCTTCGAAGGCGGTAAGGAGAAGGGGCTCCTTCAGCTGAACAGGCAGAGCGGCGATCGCCCGGTCGAGGCGGGTCAGCGCGACCTCAGTATTGTCCTCGGAGTTTGGCGAGGCGCTAACGTCCGGCGTGGCAGTGGTTTCATCAAGCATCTTGGCCGCGTAGAAGAACTTCCGGACAACGCGACGGCGACCCCAGTCCCGGCATTTGTTGAGCGCGATCCGACGAAGCCAGGTCGCCGCGGGACGAGCGGGATCATAACGCCCGAGCGCCTGCCAGGCTGAAACGAAGGTTTCCTGAAGGAGATCGTACGCTTCATCGGCATCGCCAACGTAGCGACGGATGAAGCGGTAGAGCGGCTCCTGATGGCGCCGGACAATAAGGTTGAAAGCTGAGCGATCTCCCTTCAGCGCGCGCGCGGCAAGCACGGCGTCGCTATCGTCCGGATTGGTTCCGCTCATTTGGCGTCGGCGGTCAACGCCTCGCCGATCCTGTCGTCGAACTGCCTGCGCTGTTCTGGGGTGAGCACGTTGCGCATCGCGAAGATGTGCGCGATCGTCTCCGTCTGAAGCGCGCCCATGGCGTCGTGGAAGTGATGCACAGCCGCCTCCACGGCCGGTCCTGCGGTCTCGCTTGCTCGGATTGCTGCGGCCAGCTCCGCATTGGCCTCTCGCATCTCGCCCTCCAGGGCTTGCCGCCGTGCTGCGAAGTCCGCCTCGAGAGTGTGAAGCGCCTTCTCCTGTTCGGCTGTCAGCGAAAGTTCGTCATGCACCATCGCGTGCAGGGACCGATCTTGCGGTGGGGCGGCGAGCAGCTGGTGGCCAAGCCACATGCCGGCGATCCCGGCTGCGAAGGCGAGGACAACCGTGATGATGGCGCTGCGCACCGAAACCTTCACTCGGAAGGCTCCAGCAGGGTTGACGGCGCAAGGCTGGACCAGGCGGCAAATGGCGATGGGGAGGGCGCTACGGCTGATGCGGTCGAGGCGCTTACGGCAGCGCCGCCCATTACGAGGAGCGCCATAGCGGCGGTACGCAGCCGCCAGGTCTGGCCGTCAATCTTGGCACGCTCCGAGAGCTGCTCGCCGATCTCGACGGTTATGCCGCCAAGATCACGGTCCAGCGGCTGCTGGTTCAATTTCGCCAGCAAATGGTCCAGTTCTGGCGACATGCCGGTCTCCCAATAAGTACGTCTCTCCAGTCTATACGCAGGGGAGGTGGAATTCACGCAAGGATTGGACAGGCATCCGATTCTTGGCCGCTGTGGGCGGGATTGCCGGCCCAGCGAAGCATCCTGCACGGATGCTGAGCCTCCGTTACTCGGCAGGACCACCAATCGTGGTGGCGGCGGAGACGGCAATGATGGCCGCTGCAAACAGGGTCGCCTCGCACAGCAGCGTTACGCGCAGCCACTTGCGGCCGATGGCCGGATCAGTTGCGATCTTCACCGTTATGATCTGCTTGTTGAGAGCGCCGAGGCCCATCGCGACAATGCCGATCGCGAGCTTGGCGAGCAGAAGAAGACCATAAGTCGTGCCGAATAGCTTCTCCATCCCCCCGGCCAACGTCCAGGCGAGCCATGCGCCGAGTGCAATCAGAACAGGAATAGCGACGACGGCGATTGAACTGAACCGTCGGAGACGGGAAAGAAGTTCAGGGTCTTCCTGCGTCGGGGCCGGATAGAGACTGACCGGAGCGGCCACCCAGAAACCGGCGATGAAGACGTGCACGGCGACCGCAAGCGGCGCGAGGCCAGGATCGGCCAGACCCTGCGCGTGTCCCGCGAGGCCGAATCCAAAACTGAGCGCGGCTGCTCCAAGGGCGGCAGTGAGTGGTGAACCGAACCAGGCGCCTCCGACGGAGATGGCGACTCCTGCAAGGATCGCAAGCGTCGAATCGCCGAGGACCATCCACGCCAGTGGCATCAGTTCGGGATCGAAGGCATTCGTCCCATCCCCCATCTGCGCGATCAGAATGCCGAACCGCACCATGGTGAAGAAAGCGAGGGCAAGACCGGCAAGCGCGATGCGTGACCGCACGCCTCGAAATGCATCGCGCTCCACGATGCCCAAAGCAGCATGGAGCGCGAAACCGACCGTCAGAAGCGCAAAGAGATTGAGACCGATCCGGTCGGCGAACTGCAGCAGCGACAGTCCGTCTCCGGTCACGGTGCTACTGGCCTGTCACCGTGAAGCGCACGGCGCCCGGCATGGCATGGCCATCCTTCGCCATCGACTTCCAGGACAGCGTGTAGGAGCCTTTTGCGAGCGTCGGCAGTGGGATCGTGAATTCCTTTCCCATGGCCTTCGACGGCTTGAAATCAACCGCGATCATCTTCTTGTCCGCTGTCATCAACATCAGGCTGGTGATGGCGCTCTCGTGCTGGAATGTCACTTTGAACTCGGCCGGGGCCTGCGCAAGGCTGGCCTTGTCGTGAATGCTGGTTTCCATCATGCCGCCGTGGGCGAAGGCGGGCGATGCGCCCAGGAGCGTTGCCGCCAGCATGAGAGTCAGAAGCTTGTTTTTCATCGGATGCTCGTTGATCTAGCCGCAGATTTTGTGCGGCGGGGAGGGGGTCGTACATAGTACGCAGCTTGTGGGCAGAACCCTCACCAGGGGCTCCGCCCCGGACCGCTAGTGGCAACTAGCGCCTGACCGGGTTGGCGCCGGAAGCGGTGGCTGGCCCGACCCGTGTGCTCCGTCGTTCGGCGTGGCCCCCAGCCTCAGCGAGTTCACGATTACCGATACCGAGGACAACGCCATGGCGAGCGCCGCGATCATGGGGGACAGCAGCTGACCCGTGATTGGATAAAGAAGGCCAGCGGCAACAGGGATCCCGAGGGCATTGTAGCCGAACGCAAAAACCAGATTCTGCCGGATGTTCGCCATTGTCGCGCGCGACACAGCCCGGCCTTTCACAACCCCGCTGAGATCGCCCCGGAGCAATGTGACGCCAGCACTTTCGATGGCGACATCCGTGCCTGTCCCCATGGCGATCCCAACGTCAGCCGCCGCCAGAGCCGGCGCGTCATTGACGCCGTCTCCCGCCATCGCAACGATGCGGCCTTCTCGCTTGAGCCTTTCGACTATGCGCGATTTGTCTTCAGGCAGGACTTCTGCCTCGACATTCGTGATGCCGAGGGTCCGGCCGACGGCTTCGGCTGTCGTGCGATTGTCGCCGGTCAGCATCACCAGTTCGATGCCTTGGGCGCGCAGCGCCTTGAGCGACTCAGGCGTGGTCGCCTTGATTCGGTCAGCGATGCCCACAACGCCAGCTAGTCTGCCGTCGATCGCAACAAAAATGGCCGTGACGCCATCCGCGCGCAGACGTTCTGCTTCGGAGTGAAGGGAAGATGTCGCGATACCGAGTTCATCCAGATAGCGTTCGGCGCCAAGCGCGACGGTCTTGCTCTCGACCTTGCCGATGACGCCCTTTCCAGTCGGCGAATCGAATTCCGTCGGCTCGACCAGCGAGACGCCACGTTCTTTAGCGGCTGCGACGACGGCAAGCGCAAGGGGGTGCTCGCTGCGCTGCTCAAGACTTGCGGCTGCGCGCAACAGGTCAGCTTCGCTTGTCTCTGCAACCGTAGTGATCGCGACAACACCTGGCTTGCCCTCAGTCAGTGTTCCGGTCTTGTCGAGAACCAGAGTATTGACCTTCTCGAAGCGCTCCAGCGCCTCAGCGTTGCGGATAAGGACACCCTGACGTGCTGCGCGACCAACACCCGCCATGATGGACATGGGGGTGGCGAGGCCAAGCGCGCACGGACACGCGATGATCAGAACGGAAACGGCAGCGATCAGTCCATAGGTGAAGGAGGGCTGCGGACCGAACGCCCACCAGCCGATAAACGCCAGGACGGCAATAGCGATCACTGCAGGTACGAACCAGCCTGATACCTTGTCTGCCAGGCGCTGAATCGGCGCACGGCTGCGCTGCGCGTCGGCAACCAGCTGGACGATCTGCGACAGCATGGTGTCGCGGCCGACGCGTTTGGCTTCGATCACGAGCGCGCCGGTCTGGTTGAGCGTGCCCGCAATGACCGCGTCGCCGACGCTCCGCGTGACAGGCATGGATTCGCCGGTAACCATCGACTCATCGACCGTGGAGCGACCGTCGATGACAACGCCGTCAACCGGCGTCTTCTCACCAGGGCGGACGCGCAACCGATCGCCGACCATGATTGCATCAAGCGGTACTTCCGCTTCTTCGCCGTCACTGATGCGGCGCGCAGTCTTGGGAGCAAGATCGAGCAGGGCGCGGATGGCGCCCCCCGTACGCTCGCGTGCGCCCAGCTCCAGAACCTGCCCGAGGAGCACAAGCACTATGATGACGGCGGCCGCTTCAAAATAGACGGCTACATCGCCATGTGGGCCGCGGAACTCTGGCGGAAACGCCGAGGGGAAGAGCAGGGCGACCACGCTGTAGGTCCATGCCACTCCCGTCCCGAGCGCAATCAGCGTGAACATGTTGAGGCTTCGGTTGACAAGCGAAGCATAGCCCCGTTCGAAGAATGGCCAACCCGCCCAAAGGACTACCGGTGTCGCGAGGCCAAACTGGATCCACGCATTGATTTGCGGAGGTACAAGAGCATCGACGTTGAATAAGTGACGGCCCATCTCCAGAACTAGCACCGGCAACGCCAGGACCAGACCCACCCAGAAGCGACGGGACATGTCGGCGAGCTCGGGGTTCGGCCCTGCTTCGGCCGTCGGCATCATCGGCTCGAGCGCCATTCCGCAGATCGGGCAGGAGCCCGGCCCATCCCGCACAATCTCCGGATGCATCGGGCAGGTCCATTTCGCGCCGGCAGGAGCGGAGGCTGTAGCAGGTGCAGGGGATGGAGCGTGTGAATGGAGGTGATGATGGCTCCCGGCATCCTGACCGCTAGCGTGCCCAGCCTTGGCCCCATCCGCGGAACAGCAGCTGTGTTCGGTCTTGGCGGCAGGTTTCAGATATCGACCAGGCTCGGCCTGGAATTTCGTTTTGCAGCCCGCGCTGCAGAACAGCACCTCGTGGCCGTCGTGCGTTTCGCGATGGGGCGTATCTGGTTTCACCGTCATGCCGCAGACGGGATCTTTCAGTTCAGATCCTTCAGGGTGGGTATGCGCCATGGCGCCCTCCGGGGCTTGCATTTCGTCTCCCGGACATATACCCTATGGGGGTATCAATCAAGTACCCGGGAGGGGTATATGGAAAAATCGGTTTCCGAGAAGGTTCTGAAGAATCTGAACCGGGTAGAAGGGCAGGTTCGCGGCATCGCGAAAATGGTCGAGGAGGACCGCTATTGCATTGATGTGGTGACACAGATCGAAGCGGCCCGTGCTGCGCTCGCGCGCATCGAAAGCGACCTGTTGCGGCAACACCTTGGCCATTGCGTGCACCGCGCTATGAACTCGAAGAACGCTTCAGAGCAGGAAAAGGTCATCGAAGAACTCGTCGGCGTCTTCCGGCGCTGACAGCTTCGCACCCGATGCCGTCGCAATCATAAATCGTTTGTCCGCTGTCCGCGGGGCGCCCGGAGTCGTCGTCCGCCTGTAGTCACGGCCAAGACGTTCACCGAGATCGTCAGCTCAAAGAAAATGCACAGGGGCGAAACCGCCGCCTTCAGTGCGGAAGTTTGTCGTCTGGCCTTGGTAAAGCCGAGCCGCCGCCAACAGCAGCTTTCCCTCATAGGTATAGAGGCGCACGTCGATCTTTCTTGGCAGCGGCGCATCGCCGATCTTCACGAGGCGTTCGCTGGGTGGGGCGATGTCCTGTGCGATGTACTCGGAGACGAGTATCCCGGACCAGACCGATTTCGTCAGCTTGTCGCCGCGATAGACCGCTTTGCCCCCGTGGCCTGCAACCGGTTTGAAGAACAACCCTTTGCGCTGGGACCATAGTTGCTCAGCGTTGTCGTGTGTGACGTGAATTGCCTTGGGAATAGATGCCAGCGTCTGGATGGCATCAGGCGCAACGGCCCAGCCGCGCAATTGGTCCACATCCGATAGTAGCACCAAATTTCGCTTGTCGGCGAACAGTGCGTGCGTGCGGGGGTTGGGCGTCACCACGACAGCGCCATCAAGATAGGCATCGCGCAGTGTCTTGTGGCGCTCCTCGGTGAGTGAGAAATCAACCAGGCGGTTGTAGACAAGATCGACGGCGGTTTCACCTGCACGAAGCTTTCCACCCACGTAGGAAAGTTCTGCTGGATCGGCTATTATGGTCGAGACGCCCTGAGCTTCAAGCAGCTGCCGGGCCAGCAGGAACTCGGGATAGAGATACTGCTCCGTTGGCGCATCATCGATGATCGCGACGGTCTGGGGCCGCCCCGCGCCACGCTGCCGCCGCCACTCGCTCTCAAACATCGTGACCACGGCCTCGTCAAACCCTCCCACGGTCGTACCCTTCTTGAGCGGTTCGACTATGTCGCAACAGGCCAGCTGCGCACGCGCACTGAAGGCATTCAAAAAAGCGCCGCCGGCGTTCGTGTTGATTTCGATGAGGCGAGGCGCCTCTGAACCAAGATGAAAATCGTATCCCATGAATGCGCCGGCCGGACCAAAATCGCGCAGCGCAATATCAGGCGCCCACTTCAATACGGCATCGATGTAGGCGGGGAGCCGGGCGGTTTTCTCGATCGCGAGCACGATTGCCAGCATCGCGTCACGATCAGACTCCGGCAGGAACACCGGCACATTCGCGAACAGATGAGGCCGGCTCACAATATGGGTCGCGTAAAAATCAGGAACAGCAGCAACCGCCTGCATCGCCGTTGCCAAAGCGTGGCGGTCGAGCGTGATGCAGAAGCAGCTGCGATTCAACTCGTTTGCAAGTTCTCGCGCGCGAGCGACGGAGTCGCCCGGCGGGCAGCCGGTGGATTGGCACGAAATAGGGAGGACGCTGTCAGTCAAGTCGCGCGCCCTCCTGTGCGGTGAATAACGCCTACAAGATTGTGTCGCGTCAAAGACCGTCAGCTTGATCCAACGCAAGACATTGTCCAGCTCTTATTGCGAATGCTTGGCCATAGCTTGCTTGGAGCATCAGCCGAGGTTCGTACGCCACGATGTGCCTCATTTCAGGCGTTCTGTATTTGCCCACCCACCGGCGGGCCTTAGGGAGAATAACCATGATTTCGTCAAAACGTGCTGCATTCGCAATCGCCGCGATTGCCTTCGCTGCTGCAGGCTGCGCTCAAGCTCCAGCGCCGCGAGCCGACATGAAGATGGCCGACGCGGATCACATGATGATGCAATCGTGCATGTCCATGTCGCACGAAGACATGATGAAGAGCCCTGGTTGCACCAGCATGATGACCAGCATGAAAATGTCGGAAGCGGACATGGCAGTCATGATGGCGTGTCACAAGATGCCTCATGCAGAGATGACGAAAGACGAACGCTGCGCGTCGATGATGAAAATGCATTCGGGCATGATGAGCATGAAGACGCCAAGCTGACATATCAACGAACGCGCAGCTTGTCCGGGAGCCGGCCGCCGCAAGTCCGAAGCTTTAACTACGGAGGTTGCTCATCTTCCGGACACAGTTGGCATGCTGGAGAAGCGCTTACCCAGGCTTAATTTGTGATCTCGCCAATCCGGCCTGAAACCCCGAAGATTACGAACGACGCTTATTGGGCGAGCTCCCGCCGCAGCACGTCCCGCCGCCTGAATGACGTAACTGGATCGACTCAGCCGCATCGCCACATTTCGGGGATCGGCAAACTCGCGGCCCTTTCGAGAAATTCCGATTTGACGCTGACGGCGCGCTATCAGCGGTCAAAGCGGAAAGCAGTTGTTGAAGCGCGCTGACCCCATCGCGGAGCAACTCCTCCTCCCCGGACTGCGAGCCAGTTGTAATACGCAGACTTTGACGCAACCGAGCCTAACGTTTGCGAAACAATCTGTTGCCCGCGTTACAGGGTTTGCAGCAATCTCTTGCAATGGGTTGCAGCCGCTCCCTCTACGCGAGTTCGTCTACTGGCCCTCCGAAACATCAACGCCGGGGTATGGTTCCTTGATCGGAGGTTGCTCACGTCCTTCACGCTCAAGGACGCGGGCGCCGTTCAGTATACTGGGGAGAGCGTAGTTTCCTTCATGGCATGCGTACTCATACAAAGGCTGCTTTGAAGCGTTGAGCGCAATCTCGCCGTTCCATGTTTTCGTATAAAGCGTCGGGTCGTCTACGGTGAACTCATAGACGATTTGCCCATTGCTCCAGCGGGTGAAGCGCTCAGTTAGCTTTCCGGCTGCGGAAATGTATGACCGCTGCCCGGGGTTGGGGTTCACCGTCTCGACTACGAGCGTGTCGCCCTCATACCAGCCGATCGCATCACCGCCCCATTTCGGAATGTCGCGCGATGCATGCTGGCCTCCCATGGGGATGATGCGGACATCATGGATCATCTCGCTGAGAATCATCACATAGCCGGGCGTCTGCACAATCTGGTAGTTGCTGTTGTACAGACCGCTGTTCATCACGGGCCCGGCCCCGCCCGTAAAGCTCATCAGACATCGTTCCGACTGAGGCCGCGCTTCAGGTCCATCGAATATCTGCGTCCGAGGGCGTGTTGCGCTGGCTGGGTCGCGATAGGGAATGCGGCCATCACCTGGCTCTGTGATCCACGACGTGCGGTATTCGCCTCTCACCTGAGCGTAGCCCGTTCCGGGATCCAGCCAGAAACTGTTGTAAGCGCGTGAGGTGTTCTTGTCGGCCAGCAAGCGCCGGGACGACTCTGTATCCAGTCTGGACTGACTGCCGTCTTGATAGGCTGCGCGTGTATAGGTGTGCTGGCGGGCCAGAAACGCTGCTTCTTCTGCGCTGACCGCGAGCTTATCTATCCGTGAAGGTCGCTCCAGTTGAGTGAGCGACGTATTGTTCCACACGCCCTGCAGGTCCGGCGCCCCCCAGCTTGTCCGGGACGGAGTGTATTTCGAAACCTCTTGAGCCGTCGCCGTCGCGCCGATTGCGGCTAACGCCAGACAAAACAGACGAGCCATTTTCATAGGCATACTCACCACTGTTCGCGAGACTGTGTCGCCTCGGTTCGGGCGCCTGCATAGATCGACCTTCGACCCTGCCAGGGGAATTGTCCAACCAGGTTTGCAGGCCATGGGTGAGTTCAAAGCGGTCTTTTCGTGGATCGGGACATTGCTCGCTCGTAGCGCAGGTGGCGGCTGAAAATGCGGAAGGCCGCAACCGCGCACCAGCGTGCAAGCGTCTGTAGTGCGCTGCGAGCTGCGTCTGATGCTCCGGGCATGCCAGCGAATCCGCACACGATGGCGTGAAATTGCTGCACCTGCTGAGCGAGTGCAATTCCCGTAGCTCTATTTCGGGGTTAAAGGGACGTGTTCAGCAAAATGCAACAATTCGCTGCCAGTTTGAATCTATGTCATTTGCCCGGCGCCTCGTGAGCCTTTGCCTGACGCTTGCCTTTGCAAGCTATGGCCTCATTGCGGCTGCCCCGGCGCATGCGCACGATCATCACGACGCTACTGGCTACGCCATCCATGCCGTCGCTCTGGATGCAGGCCATGATGATCATGATGAACCCCACGGCCAGGACCACGACGAAGCCCTCGATCATCACGACGACGACCTCGGCAACGACACCGCGCCCGCCGAACACGGCGGCATGCATGTTCATGCGGTCGCGTCCTTCACCACCGTCAGCGGGTCTTCTGCAATTCCGGAACTGATCTCCACGGCGGTTCTGAACCGGTCCGAACAATCCATTGTTCGCGTCTCCGGCCACTTCTCGCCACTCAAGAAGCCGCCGCGCACTTTCCTCTGATCCAGACAATGCGTCCGCGTTTTGCGGGCACTGACGGTTTGCGACAGAGGAGTTTTCCGTGTCATCTCATCACTATGCAGCCCTTGTTGGGGCTGCGTGCGCAGCTTGCCTCGCATCGGGGCAGGTAGCGTACGGGCAGGCTGCTGCCGACGGCCCGCAGATCAGCCTGGCCGACGCATTTGCGCGGTCGCTGGGCGAGACGCCTGTCGTCCGGGCCAGCGAAGCTGCCCGTGAAGCGGCAGACGCTGGCGTTCGTCAGGCGGATCGCGGCATCAACCCCTCGATCGATTTCCTGCTCGAGAACGCTCTCGGCACGGGCCTGTACCAGGGTATCGACCGCACGGAAGCGACGCTCACTTTCAACCAGACACTTGAATGGGGAGGAGATCGTGAAGCGAGAACGCAGCTTGCCGTGCGCCAAGGGAACAGCATCCGCGCTCTCGGCGATGTTGCCCGCCAGGATCTGCTCCATGATGTAGAAATTGCCTACGTCGACGTTCAGCGCGCACAGGCCGACCTTCAGGTCGCCGAAGAGCGTCTGGCGCTGGCGCGTGAGGTCGCAGCTACCGTTCAACGGCGAGTTGAGGCAGCGCGCGATCCGCTGCTGGCTTCTTCCCGATCGAATACCCTGGTGGCGGACGCCGAGATTGCTGTTGAAAATGCGCGTCTGGCAGACGCCGCTGCCCGCGATCATCTCGCCACGTACTGGGGCGGGGCGAGCAATTTCCAGGTCGAAATGTCGACGTTCGATACCGTGTCTGGGCTCTTCGTGGACAGCGCATCGCTTGCCCCTGAAATTGCCGTCGCGCGAGCAGCGCAGCAGGAAGCCGAGGCCCGCATTGCCGTAGAGCGTGCGCGGTCGACACTCGACCCCACGGTTTCAGCGGGTCTCCGGTATTTCAGGGACGGAAGCGAGGCAGCGTTCGTCGTAGGCTTCTCAATTCCTCTGGGCGTCAACGATGACAACAGCGGGGCGGTGGCGAGGGCTTCAGCCGAAAGCTCCCGCGCCCGTCTCGAAGGTGAGGTGCTCCAGCGGAACATCGAAAGGCAGGCCGCGTCGGCGAGGTCTCAGATGAACATCGCGGCCCGGGAGATTGTCGCCATCGATGAGCGCCTGATTCCGGCGGCCGAAGAAGCGGTTGAGCGTGCTCGGGAAGGATACAATCAGGGCGGCTTCTCGTACCTGGATGTGCTGGATGCGCAGCGCGTCCTGTCGACTGCCCGGCTCCAGCGCATCTCCGCCCTTGATTCCTATCATCGCGCCCGCACGGCGCTCAAACGCTTGCTCGGTGGCTATGCTGCCGGCGCGGTCCAATGAGGTCTGTCATGAATCCCTTCAAGATCACAGTGTTCGCAGCCGTTGCAGCTTCCGCCCTGATGTCTGGAAGCTGCGGAGAGAAGCCGTCTAGCGCAGAGGGCGTGGCTGAAGCTGCCGCCGCTTCCGGAGAGTATGAGCGTGGGCCTCACAGGGGACGCATGCTTCGCGATGGCACGTTCGCAATCGAGATGACGATCTTCGAGGATGGCGTGCCACCTGAATTCCACGTCTATGCCTATGAGAACGACAAGCCGCTTCCGCCGAATGCAGTCCAACTGAATGTTGAACTCCTGAGGCTCGGCAACAAGGTGGATCGCTTCGCCTTCACGCCTCGCGAAGACTATTTGCTGGGCAACGGCGTCGTCATTGAGCCGCACTCGTTCGCCGTCAAGGTAACGGCTACGCGCGGCGGCAAGGCGTCGGAGTGGACCTACGAGTCCTTTGAAGGTCGTACAACGATCGCTCAGGACCAGGCGGACGCTGCGGACGTCAAGGTTGAGCCTGCCGGAGCCGCTTCGATCGACCAGATCGTCGCCCTCACCGGGCGCGTCGAACTGCAGCCCGAAGGGAAGGCAGAAGTGCGCGCCTGGTATCCCGGGCGCATCGTCACAATGTCACGCTCAATTGGCGATCGTGTTGAAAAAGGTCAGCCACTGGCGACTGTCACATCCAGCGAAAGCCTTCAGACCTATGCCATCCCGGCGCCCATCAGCGGCATCATCATGGAGCGGAACGCAACGCCAGGCGATGTTGCCGGCTCTGCGCCGCTCTATGTGATCGCCGATCCACGCAAGCTTCATGCGGAGTTCTTCATCTATCCGCGCGACGCCGAGCGGCTGCGTGCGGGACAGCCAGTAACGGTGACCAGCATTGGCGGAGCAAGCACACTCAAATCCAAGATCGAAGTTGTGCTGCCGACATCCGACATGCTGACGCAGACCGTCATCGCTCATGTCGAACTGCCAAACCCCGACGGCGTCACATGGAGGCCGGGGCAGGCGGTCGAGGGCAATGTCATTGTGGCGGCCGATGATGTTCCACTCGCAGTCCGGACACGGGCGTTGCAACGCTTCCGCGATTTCACCGTCGTCTATGCGCGCGTGGACGAGACGTATGAGGTCCGCATGCTTGAACTTGGGCGCCAGTCGCCGGAGTGGACAGAAATCCTCGGCGGCATCGCCCCAGGCGAAGTCTATGTCAGCGACAATGCCTTCCTCATCCGCGCAGACATCGAAAAGTCTGGCGCGAGCCACGATCACTGAGGCCAGATATGCTGAAGCGCATCATCCATCTATCTATCATGCACCGCTGGGCGGTGCTGGCGATCGTTGTCGTCCTCGGTGGACTTGGCGTCTGGAGTTTCCAGCGCCTGCCGATCGACGCCACGCCTGACATCACGAACGTTCAGGTGCAGATCAATACGGAAGCGACCGGTTACTCACCGCTTGAGGCGGAGCAGCGCGTCACGTTCCCGGTCGAGACCGCAATCGCCGGTCTGCCCGGCCTTGAATACACGCGCTCCGTGTCCCGCTACGGCCTGTCGCAAGTGACAGTCGTGTTCGAGGATGGAACGGACATCTACTTTGCGCGTCAGCAGGTGAATGAGCGTCTGCAAGGCGTTCGCAGTCAGCTCCCGCCAGGTCTTGAGCCACAACTCGGTCCAATCGCGACCGGGCTCGGCGAGATCTTCATGTATGTCGTTGAAGCGGAAGAGGGCGCGCGCAAGCCTGATGGATCGGCTTACACGTCGGAAGACCTCCGCACGTTGCAGGACTGGGTCATCCGCCCGCAGTTGCGCAACACCAAGGGCGTCACCGAGGTCAACACGATTGGCGGATTCGTTCGTCAGTATCACGTCACGCCATGGCCGGAGCGGCTGTCGGCGTTGGGCCTGACGCTTGCCGATGTGGTCGAAGCGCTCGAAAACAACAACGCCAATCTTGGCGCGGGCTATGTGGAGCGCTATGGCGAACAGCTCTTGCTTCGCTCCCCGGGGCAGGCTGGCGGCATTGAGGATCTTCAGGGGATCGTCGTCGCCAACCGTAATGGCGTTCCCATCCGCGTCGCCGATGTTGCGGATGTCGTCATGGGGGAAGAACTCCGGACGGGCGCGGCAACCGAGAATGGCAAGGAAATCGTGCTCGGCACGGTCTTCATGCTCGTGGGCGAGAACAGCCGCGAGGTAGCGCAGGCGACTGCAGCGCAGCTCGAAGTTGCTGGCCGCGCTCTTCCACCCGGCGTTTCCGCCAAGCCAATCTACGACAGGACCGAACTCGTCGATCGCACGATCAAGACCGTCGAAACCAATCTTGTTGAAGGCGCTCTGCTCGTTGTCGTGGTCTTGTTCCTGCTGCTCGGCAACATTCGAGCCGCAATCATCACCGCAATGGTAATTCCGCTCGCAATGTTGATGACCATCACCGGCATGGTTGCCAACCGTGTCTCGGGTAACCTGATGAGCCTCGGTGCGCTGGACTTCGGCCTAATCGTCGATGGCGCGGTCATTATTGTCGAGAACTGCCTGCGCCGCTTCTCCGAAGCGCAGCACCAGGCTGGACGGCTCCTAACCAGAGAGGAACGATTTGCATTGGCAGAAGACGCCACCGTTGAGGTGATCAAACCGTCGATCTTCGGCGTGATCATCATAACGCTTGTATATGTGCCCATCTTCGCTCTGTCGGGCGTCGAAGGGAAAATGTTCCATCCGATGGCGTTCACGGTTGTGCTCGCGCTGACGGCGGCGCTGCTCCTGTCGCTGACATTCGTTCCGGCGGCTGTGGCTCTCTTCGTGACTGGCAAGGTCTCGGAAAAGGAAAGCCCGATCATGCGTGGCGCCCGCTCGGTCTATCAGCCGATGCTGGACCAGGCGCTAAGACTTCGGACCTTCGTGGTCGCCGGCGCTGCGGCGCTGGTCGTGCTTGCCGGCTTCGGGGCCTCACGGATGGGATCGGAGTTCATTCCGAACCTTGATGAAGGCGATATCGCCCTTCACGCGCTTCGCATTCCGGGGACGAGCCTGTCTCAAGCGATCAAGATGCAGACCACACTCGAAACCAGTATCAGGCAGATGCCGGAGGTCGAACGCGTTGTGGCCAAGCTTGGCACTGCGGATATCGCCACTGACCCGATGCCCCCCAGCGTAGCGGACACCTACGTCTTCCTGAAGGACCGCAAGGAGTGGCCTGATCCCAACAAGCCGAAAGCCCAGCTCGTCTCCGAGCTCGAAACGATTGTCCGCAGGATTCCGGGCAACAATTATGAGTTCACGCAGCCGATCCAGATGCGTTTCAACGAGCTGATCTCAGGTGTACGGTCGGATGTCGCCGTAAAGGTCTTCGGGGATGACACCGACCAGCTGATGGCGCTTGGTGATGAGATCGAGAGTCTGATCAACGGGATTGAAGGCGCCCAGGATGCCAAGGTCGAGCAGGCGACGGGCCTTCCCGTTCTGCAGATAACGCCTGATCGTGGCGCACTGGCGCGGCTGGGGCTGAACGTCTCCGATCTGCAGGCCGTCGTCGGCGCCTCTTTTGGCGGCGCGGACGCGGGCACTATCTTCGAAGGCGACCGGCGGTTCGATGTTGTCGTTCGTCTGCCGGAAACGCTCCGGACGGACGTTGATGCAATCGGTCGCCTGCGCATTCCGCTTCCCGAACGTGCAGGTGAAATGCGCGGGTTCGTGCCGCTGCAAGAGGTTGCCAAGATCGAACTCTCGATCGGCGCCAACCAGATCAGCCGCGAGAATGGCAAGCGTCGCGTCGTCGTCACGGCAAACGTCAGGGGTCGCGATCTTGGTTCATTCGTCACCGAGCTTCAGCAACGTGTCGGCGAGGAAATCGAAGCGCCGGCAGGCTACTGGATCGAGTATGGCGGCACGTTCGAACAGCTTATCTCAGGCGCCCAACGCCTGTCGCTCGTCGTGCCGGTTGCGCTTTTGATGATCCTGGGACTGCTCTATGCGCTGTTCCGGTCCGCTCGTGACGCGCTGGTCGTCTTCTCGGGCGTTCCGCTCGCGATGACCGGCGGTGTTGCCGCGCTCATGATCCGCGACCTGCCGTTGTCAATTTCCGCGGGTGTCGGCTTCATTGCGCTCTCAGGGGTTGCAGTGCTGAATGGCGTTGTCATGCTGACGTTCATTCGTTCGTTGCGTGATCAGGGGCTTGGGCTGGATGAAGCAATCCGCGATGGCGCCCTGGGCCGACTGCGGCCTGTGCTGATGACCGCACTTGTCGCCAGCCTCGGGTTCATTCCGATGGCCTTCAACGTTGGCGCCGGAGCTGAAGTACAACGACCACTGGCGACAGTCGTCATCGGCGGCATCATTTCATCGACCGCTTTGACCCTGCTCGTCCTGCCCGCTCTTTATCGACTCGTGCAACGGCGTAAGCGTGAAGAGCGCGATAGTGGGGTCGTGCTGACGGCCGAAAAGGCCGCACACTGATGAACCTGCAAATCAGACTCTGGAGAGAAGCGATGGTCAGTAAACCTGCGGTTCTGTCCGCGCTACTCGCGGCTGCCGCCTGTACAACCGTAACCAGTTCGGAATCGCTGGTTCCGGTAAAACTCGTACTTGGCGAGCAGATCAAGATATGGGGCGTCGAGGCGCGACATGATGGGCAGACCATCAAGCTGGCGGGGCAGGTCGATCGCAGCGCGCTGCCGCGCGAGCCACTGCGTGAACACGTTCATGTCGAGGTTCTCAACGATGCAGGCGTCGTTGTCGCAACGCAGGACGCCACCCTGTATCCTTTCACTTCCTTGCGGGAGATGGGGACGGCCCGCGTGTCCGCCACTATCCCAGGTGAGGCGCTTGGGGCAGGCGGCGTGCTGCAGCTTCGGGTCGTCGATGGAGTTCCGCATGATTGACGCACTGTTCCAAAGATCCGCGTATCCAGCGGCGTCCTGGATCTACGTTCACCGGTGGGTCCTCGCGTCGCTGCTTCTGGTGTTGCTGTTCTCCCAGCCAGCCTTCGCCCACGGCGTTGAAGCTGGCGACAAGGGCTACATTCAGGAGACGAGCGGAATCGTGTTCCTGCCTTTCGTCTATCTTGGCGCCAAGCACATGGTGACGGGATACGACCATCTGCTCTTCCTCTTTGGCGTGATCTTCTTCCTCTACAAGATGAAGGATATCGGCATCTACGTGACGATGTTCGCGATTGGACATTCTGTGACGCTGCTGTTCGGCGTGCTCAGCAATATCAGCGTCAGCTCTTACCTCGTGGATGCGATCATCGGTCTCTCAGTCGTCTATAAGGCGCTCGACAATATGGGCGCCTACCAGCGCTGGTTTGGCTTCCAGCCAAATACCAAGGCTGCGACGCTTGTCTTTGGCCTGTTCCACGGCTTTGGTCTTGCGACCAAGCTGCAGGACTTCGAGATGTCGCCTGACGGCCTCGTCGCCAACCTGATCGCTTTCAACATCGGTGTTGAACTGGGTCAGCTTCTGGCCCTGGGTGGCATTCTCATCGTGATGGGTTTCTGGCGCAAGACGCCCAGCTTCTGGAAGCACGCCTATCTGGCCAATACGGTTGTCATGACCCTCGGTTTCGTCCTGATGGGCTATCAGCTCGTCGGCTACTTCGTCGCTTGATCGGAGACATTCCATGTTCAACGCAGAAAGACCTGATCCCTCAGAGCTGCCCTCGACTGGCAGGCTCCTCAAATCCACAGGCATCGCAGCGGTTATCGCCAGCGCACTCCTGGTGACGACGGTGCTTCCCGCGGAGTACGGCGTCGACCCGACAGGCGTGGGCTCCCTGCTTGGCCTGACAGAGATGGGCCGCATCAAGATGCAGCTTGCGGAAGAGGCAAAGGCGGACGCGGCTGCAGACGTTGCTGCGTCCCAAGGCGCCGCGCAGCCATCCACCAATGTCGTGCCGCCCGCCGCGCCAGCAGAAGCCTTGCCGGCCGCGGCGGTACAGCCGACCCCCGCACCTTCAGCGCCGCAAGCCCAGACCTGGTCTGATACGACGACGGTCAATCTCGCGCCCGATGATGGCTACGAGGTCAAGCTGGTCATGGAGAAAGGTGTCACTGCACGCTTCGAATGGTTCACCAACGGTCCCAAGGTGAACTACGACACCCATGGCGACGGCGCCGGGATCAACTATCACGGCTACGGCAAGGGCACGAATGTGGACCGTCAGGAAGGCGAGCTGACGGCCGCCTTCACCGGAAGCCATGGCTGGTTCTGGCGCAATCGCAGCGGCCAACCCGTCACGATCACGCTCCGTACCAGCGGCGACTACACCGACTTGAAACAATACGACTGAGGATCGTCGCGATGCTCTCGCCGCTCAGCAACGTTACTTACCGACGCCTCTTCGCGGCGCAGGTGGTGGCGTTGCTGGGCACAGGTCTCGCCACCGTTGCGCTCGGGCTTCTGGCTCACCGTCTTGGCGGCGCGAGCGCCGGAGAAATTCTCGGTATAGCGTTCGCGATCAAGATGATCGCCTACGTTGCCGTGGCCCCGTTTGCCAGTGCGCTCGCAGCCAATCTCCCCCGGAAGACGCTTCTGATCGGTTTGGATCTGGTCAGAGCAGGTGTCGCCGCTCTGCTGCCGTTTGCGGTGGAGGCTTGGCAGGTCTATGCTCTGATGACCGTTCTCTACGTCGCGTCTGCGGCATTCACGCCCGCATTTCAGGCGATGATTCCCGACATTCTGACGGACGAGCGTGAGTACACGAAAGCGCTTTCCCTGTCGCGGCTGGCGTCGGACCTGGAGAGTGTCGCGAGCCCTGTCATTGCCGCGGTGCTGCTGGCCTTCGTCGCGTACAACGACTTGTTTGCTGGCACAGCGATCGGATTCTTCCTGTCCGCCCTAATGGTCTTGAGTGCAGCTCTCCGGACCGTGCGCGTCCCTCAGCAAAAAACCTTCGCGCAACGCCTGACGATTGGATTTCGGCTTTTTGCGCTTACGCCGAGGCTTCGCGGATTGATTGCCATCAGCCTTGCCACGGCTGCGGGTGGCGCGATGGTGTTCATCAACACCGTCGTGATCGTGCAAACGCAGTTGTCACTGTCGGAGCAGCATACCGCCTGGGCCCTAGCTGTATTCGGGCTCGGATCGATGTCAGCCGCGATGCTGGTGCCACGTCTGCTGGAAGACATGCCCGACCGCATCGTGATGATTTTGGGCGGCGTGATGATGACGGCCGGTCTCGTCGCAGGCGCTTTCCATCACCACGGTGGATACTACGAGCTTCTGGTGATGTGGTTCGATATCGGGATCGGGTATTCGCTGACGCTCACACCTGCGAGTAGGGCGCTCCGCCGTTCTGCGTCGGCAGAAGACCGCCCCGGCCTGTTTGCTGCCTATTTCGCGTTGTCGCATGCCTGCTGGTTGATCGCCTATCCGGTCGCCGGATTGGTCAGCTCGACATGGGGAACAAACGCAGCGTTCTTCGTGCTCGGAATTCTGTCGGCGATCGGGGTGCTCGCGACTTGGCTGTTATGGCCCTCTCATGATCCAGAAATTCTTCCCCATCGCCACGAGGAACTCCCCGCAGACCACCCGCACTTGGCAGAGCATGGCCGCAAGCACGAGCACGCGGTGGTCATCGACGCCTGGCATCCAAAATGGCCTATCAACTAGCTATGCCTGATCTTTTGCTCGACATCGAAATTGCTGCTTCGCCCGAGCGCGTATCGGCTGCAGCGTGGCCATTGCGTGTACCGCGCCATGAACTCCAAGAACGCTTCAGAGCGGGAAATGGTCATCGAGAAACTGGTCGGCGTGTTTCGACGCCGAAGCCTCCCGAAAACCCAACATCAAGCCAGTACATCTTTTCCGAACTTCGGCGTAATTTGGCCGGATGGTATCTGTAGCGCGCGTGCGGATCATAGTGAGATGCATGGGTTCAAGAATCGAACATCAGCACTGCGTTCCTCGAGACGCATGCCGTGTCTCGCAACGCGTTCTCCGCACATCTGTTGAGACATTGTGCGATGTTCGTGCCGCGCGTACGCTCGGAAACCGTCTGGAGCAGGGTGGTGGGGCAAGCACCCGGAATTTTTTAAAGGCCTAGCAAACCCTGCTTGGTTTACCGGACAGTTCTAATCTGACCGTCCTGCAGACACATAACTCTTGAGCATCGTCGAAGTCTCACCGGCCATCGTGCTTGCAGATACAGGCAGGCCGACCTTATCGACAAACCATCTGTGAGCGAGCGCATCTGCCGTTTCGACAAGCAGTGTCGCTTTGAGTTCTGCGCCGTCGACGTACTCGGAAAGAGCTGATGTCACTGCAATGACGATCTTCGAGCGTAGCGCTTCGATCCGGCGGCGTTGGGCGGGTGAAATAGGGACTTCGGTAGACAGGGCGCGATGCAATCGCGGATCATCCTGGTGTAACTGGATGAAGCCAGAGACCACTGCCTCGACTATATCATCAGCGTCCTTTCCGCTGGACAGAATACTCGTGGCTTCGGCGAGTTTGGCTTCGCCTGCCGCCAGGTGCCGATCAATGATCACGTTGAGAATGGATTGCTTGTTGGGGAAGTACTCGTAAACGGATCCGATCGACACGCCGGCGCGGGCTGCAATCGCATTGGTATTGAGCGCCGTCCATCCCCGTTCCGCCAGAATCCGAGCAGTGGCTTTGACGATCGCATCCACAGTCGCCCTTGAACGCGACTGCAAAGCGCGGCGCACCGGACGCTTCGCACTCTTTTTCGCCCTTTTTTCCGGCATCGGGAATCCGAGTATTCAAATCCGAGTAATTGCTCGACATTAGGGGCATGAAGCACTTTCGCCACGCCCCATCATGGACGATCTACCGCGAAATTCTCGCAGAAGAATTCGGGATCGTTCTCACCACCGAGCCGGAGGAAATCCAGTTGGTGATCCGGGGCCATAAGGTCCGCATGGATCATTGGCCCGCTTCCGGCGTCACCAAGGGCACGCTGCTTCTTGTACATGGCGGAGGCGGCAATGGACGCATTCTTGCGCCACTCGCCGAACCCCTGTCCCAACGCGGATGGAAAGTGCTTGCACCGGACCTGCCGGGCTACGGGCTGACCCAGCCCGCAACCGGTTACAGGGGCGAGTATTCTGAATGGCCGGCAGTGCTCTCTGATATCGCGGACGCCGAGCGGGCGCCGACCGTCATTATGGGGCTGTCGATGGGCGGGCTAACGGCCTTCCTCGCAGCGCAGGCGAGCCAAAACATCAGAGGCGTCATCGCAACGACGCTCCTCGATCTGTCGGACCGGTCCACCTTCATCCGCGCGGCCCGCTGGCGCTGGCTGGGCCAGCTCAGCCTGTTCAGCATGGCGGCCATACCCTGGCTTTTTGATCGGATGGTATTGCCGCTTTCGCTCGTCACGCCCCTCGCCGCCATGAGCAGCAATACGCGCATGCAGGCATACTTCCAGAATGACCCGCACATCGGCAAGAGCTGGAAGCCGGCGCGCTTCTTTCGGACGCTCCATCAGCACCGCATCAAGGACTGGACGCTCAACTGTCCGCTATTGCTTGTGCACCCTGGACAAGACGTCTGGACGCCGACCGAGCTCAGCCTCGCGGTCTTCGACAAAATCCAGACAAATAAACGCTTCGTTCAACTGAGGGCGGGGTCGCATCTGCCAATGGAAGCATCGGCCTACGGTGACCTCATCGCGGAATGCGAAAAATTCTTGAACGAGATCGCCAGGACCGTGTTCTCCCCCGGAGCGCTGGTTGGCGAGGACCGCAGATAGTTTGCGAAGCCAAATCAGATTGGCGACGCAATGCGCGCTTGCAGTAAGCGAGGAGATGAGCGGGCAGGGCGGGCTTCAACAAGCGCAGCTTCTCTTGTCCGTCTTGCGTTGTTCCCCAAGCCAAGTTGCTTGTCGGCTTTACCTGACAATCGCATCAGGGCGCCCGCCATCTATCGCGGCGAAAGCGCCCCGATGATCCGGCACTCTGCAATCGCGCCCTTCTGACATTGGCCAATCAGGTCGCACAGTTCGCGTCGCAATGCCTTCAGGTCCGCGATCTTGCGTTCGACGTCACGCAGATGATCCTGCCCGATGGCGTCGACAATTCCGCAATCACTGTTCCGGCTCTCTGCCAGCTCGGGCAGCTCGCGACTCTGATCAAGTGTGAACCCGAGATCGCGGGCGCGGCGGATGAAACTCAGACGGCCGAGATGGACCTCGCTATAGCTCCGATAGTTGCTTCGCGTGCGGCCAGGTTCGGGCAGGAGGCCGATGCGTTCGTAATAGCGTATCGTCTCGACCTTTGCGCCGGCGGCTTCGGCGAGCGCGACTATTGGATACATGGCTTTCGGCAAAGCTTGACCCTGTAGGGACTACAGGGTCCAGACTACCTTTGTACGCGTTGGAGTCGAGGGTTTTTCATGTCGGGATGTTGCGACAAGGATGTCTGCAACCCAGGCGCTGTTGCCAAGCCTGATGCCGCGTGGCGTCGGGTGTTGATCATCGCGCTTTGCGCCAATGCGAGCATGTTCGTCGTGGAATTGGCCGCGGGGCTGACAGCGGGCTCTTCCGCCTTGCAGGCGGACGCGCTGGATTTCCTGGCGGACGCGGCGAACTACGCGATCAGTTTTGGGATCGCAGGCCTTGCGTTGTCCGTGCGGGCGTGGGCGGCAATGCTGAAGAGCGCCACACTTCTGGCGCTCGGCGTATTCGTGGTGGGCTCGGCAGCATGGGGCGCCTGGGCAGGAGATGCGATTCCTCACGTCGCCACGATGGGTGTGGTCGGGTTCCTGGCGCTGGTCGCGAACGCCGGGGTCGCGTTGATGCTGTTCCGCTATCGCCGTGGTGACGCCAACATGCGTTCGGTCTGGATTTGCTCGCGCAATGACGCACTCGGCAACATCGCTGTCATGCTGGCGGCGCTCGGCGTGTTGGGCACGGGGACGCTCTGGCCCGACCCGATCGTGGCCGGCGTGATTGCGGGGCTCGCAATCAGCGGGGGCAGCTCGACCATGCGACACGCCTACCGGGAATTGCGTTCCACAACTACGAGCGTCGTTGGCGTGCTGGAGGTAGGCAGACATGCATCATGAACTCGCCAAGGCCGTTCGCGCTGAACTGGGTCATGTGCAGCAGGCGTGGAATCAGAACCGGCTTTCGGATGCCTTCCACCATGCCGAGCGCGCCCACATTCTGGGCCAACGGTATCTAGTTCCGCACGCACACACCCACTGGTGGATGCTTCGCATCGGCTGGAGACGGCGCGATGGCCGAGAAGTCACCGGCCAGCTGTTGCGGGTTCTGGCCGTCTTGCCGGGCTTTGTGACCGGCTGGATTCCCAAGGGGAACACCGGCGGGGCCAATGTCTCGGCGTTGAGGCCGATGCAGATTCCGGATGATCTCAAGCCGCTCGCGGATTTCAGCGTCGGGAGTGACGTGCTCAAGCGTGCACTGTTGTTGGCGAGCGCCCTTCTGATTGTCGTGGGAGTTGTCGCCGTGCTCAACCTTGGGAATTAAGCGCAGCGTACGGATTCAACGGGGTCTCTCGCGCACTGCTCGGCTAGACGAATTTCGTGCTGCGCGTTGTGTTTCGCCACGGTGACTCGCGCGGTCGGACCTTGCGATTGCAAAGCGGCCAATATCGGCGCGACTATCACGTGTTCTTGGAAATGGATGTCATGCGGCTACTTTTCGGTTTGGCCTTTACGGCAGTCGTAGGGGTAGCGCAGCTGGCCTACGCCCAGCAGTCCTCCTTGTTTCCCACTATTGGCCCCAGCTTCAAGGAATCCGCGGTCAGCGCGGATAGGTTTGACGCAGTGTTCAATGTCCCCGTCACAACTTTTCCTGCTGTCGCGCTGTTGTTGGGGCAGACTGCCGACGCGCGGTTCGACGCTGTTGTCTGCAATGTGAGCGGGGAGGTTCCCGGGTGGGTCAAGGCTGACCCAGCGGCGCGATGGGGTGTTTTGGACCCAGGCCAGTGCACCATGTTCGCCAATTTCGCCGATCTTCAACTGACGACCGCTGGCAGCCAAATGGAATGGACTGTGAAAGTCTTTCTCCGTTCACATCGGTAGTGCCGATGGCTACTCATCTTGAAAATGAATGAGCGAAGATCGCGCTGATATAACATAACTCCCGAGGCGCTAACGCCCGCCTTTGACGCAGTGGTGAAGGCGCAGGCGGAGGACTTATTGTCCGTTTAAGCAATTCCGGTCTAGATTGCTCCTTCGATACCTCCTATCTCGGTTCGCGATGTCCTTTGGATCAACCCTGCAAGCTCTGATGAAGGCGGCGCAAGTTGTGCTGGCTGCAGTCGTGCTTGTTGGCGCGCCCATGGCTGATGCCGCCGTCTGTGCTGGCGACGAGTTCTCGCTCACAGTCGAAATCGATGCCGCGTCTCCGGAATTGGCTGGAGCATCTGTTGAACCAGCTCCAGGAGGCGCCGATCATGAGTCACGGCTGCCCGGTGAAGACCAGCACTGCGTCCATGGTCACTGCCATCATTCGACTCCCTTCAAGAGCAGTGACACTACCGCACCGGTGCCTGCAGCAAGCGCCACCGCCGCGACCCCGATCACAAAGATAGCGGCCCTCGTGCACGTATCCGTCGGCCTCGAACGCCCGCCGAAGGCCTGACTCGAAGTGTAACCGCGCGCGCATGATCGCATGCGTAGAGCTGACACTCTGATTTCAGGCAATTCCAATGCAATCGACAACTCGCGTCTGCGGACGCGTAGCGCTTAGCTGGGCGCTGGCGGCGATGGTTCCGATGGGAGCAGCGTGGGCGCAGGCTGCGCCAACCCCACTGACGCTGGCCGAAGCGCTGGATCGTGCACGCACGACCTCGCCGGTCGTCGAGATTGCGGACGCCCAGGTCGAGGCCGCACGCGGCCGGCAGACCCAGGCCGGCGCGGGCATCAATCCCGAGGCCAGCTACACCGTCGAGAATTTCTCGGGCAGCGGCGTCTTGAGGGGCATGGACAGCGCGGAGTCAACGATCGGCCTTTCCCAGCAACTCGAACTCGGCGGCAAACGCGAAGCTCGCAGCGAAACTGCGGGCAAGCAGGCGGATGCGGTCGCTGTTCGTGGCCGTATTGCTCGGGCTGACCTTGATCTGACCGTACGCGAGCGCTTCGCCGAACTATCCGCCGCCGAGGAGCGTCTGGATCTGGCGCGCGCCGCGCTGGAGCGCGCGAGGAAACTGTCCGATCTCGCACAGACACTTGTGGACGCAGGTCGAGAGCCGCCGCTGCGCGTGCTGCGGGCGCAAGCTCTGGCCGCACAAGCAGAAGCGCAGTTCAGTATTGCGTCTGCCGAACTGGCTGCCGCACAGCGTGGCCTTGCGGTCCTGTGGGGGGGCGCCGAGAGCGCAATCGACGCCGTCGGACCCTGGGAGTTCCAGCAGCCTGACGAACGTCTGAACACCTCTCCCACAGATACGCTGGACTATCGTCTGGCGGTCGCCGAGCACGACGCGGCTGAAGCGGCGCTCAGGCTGGAAAAGGCCAATGCCTGGGTCGATGTGACGGTCAGTGGGGGCCTGCGGCGATTTGAGTCGACCGGGGAACAGGCATGGATCGCCGGCATCAGCATTCCGATCCCGATCCAGAACATGAATGGCGGCGCCATCGCCGCCGCTCGGGCGGACGACAGGGCCGCGGAGCTGCAGTTGAACATCGCACTTGCTGAAATGGTGCGAAGGATCAACGACGCGCGCTCCGCCTTTGAAGCGGCTGATGCGCGCGCCGCGGCGCTTGAAAACCAGGCGGTTCGTCAGGCTGAGGAGGCGCTAAGCCTCGCGCAGATCGGATACGAGGCTGGTCGCTTTCAGTTGATCGACGTCCTCGACGCAGAGGATGCCTTTGCGAGCATTCGCAATGCATCGATCGACGCCAGGCTGGCGCGCGCACGCGCAGCTGCAGCGCTTATTCGCGCCAACGCAAACTGATCAGCACCATGTATCGCACCATCGCCATCCGCATCCCGTTCAATCTTCCCGGCCGAGTCCGCTCAGCGACGCCGCCGACGCTTTCCAAGGGCAACTAGAATGACCTTCTCCAGGCAGAATTTGCTGATCGGGGCCGCGGCTGCGGCGCTCTTGGCGGTGGGGCTGACGGCCGGCGTCGTCTTCTTCGGCGGTGATCGTGATCATGTTGGCGAAAGCCCCGAGGCGCACGCAGCCGAACTGGGCGCCACCGCTTCGGTCGTCGCCGATCACGACGATCACGCTGGCGAAGAGTCCGGCCACGAGGGAGATGAGGGCGAGGCGGGAGAAGAACATGCGGAGGGGGAGGTCGAGATTGATGCCAATGGGATCGAGCGGGCAGGCATCGCCCTGATCACGGTCGCGCCGGGCAGCCTCGGATCCGAAATCACTGCACAGGCGACTGTTGTCGCAGCTCCCAGCGGCGAAGCCATTCTAACCGCGCGCGCCGCCGGAGCTATAACCGACATCCGCAAACGCCTTGGCGATGCAGTGAGCCGGGGTGAGACCGTGGCGCTCGTGCTGAGCCCCGACGCTGCAGCCCTGTCAGCCGCGCTTTCGAGCGCGAGATCCCGTCTCGATCTGGCGAAGACCACCTTCGAACGCGAGAAGACGCTGTTCGAATCGAAAGTCACCTCGCGCCAGGACTTCGAGACGGCGCAGGCCGAACTCTCCCAAGCCGAGGCTGAGTTTCGTCGCGCCGAATCGTCCGCGCGCGCGGCGCGCGTTTCTGCCGACGGTCAGTCCGTTGCGATTGCCAGCCCAATCAACGGCCGCATCACAGCTGTTGCGCCAACCGCAATCCTTGGCGCGTATGTTTCACCGGATACGGAATTGTTCCGCATCTCTGACCCGTCGAAAATCCAGATCGAAGCCGCCGTACCCGTGTTGGATACGCAGCGCATTCGGCCCGGTGATCCGGCCACAATCGAAGCAAACGGGAAGACATTTGCCGCCAAGGTGCGGGCTGTCACGCCCTCTGTGGATGCCGCGAGCCGGGCAGCGACTGTCGTTCTTGAGCTCGCCAATGCAACAGCGTCGCTCCAGCCCGGGCAATACGCGCGGGCCCTTGTTCGACCTGCCAGTCAGGCGGGAACAGGGACCGGTTTCGTTGTTCCGGAAGAGGCTGTGCAAAACGTCGAAGGGCGAGACGTGGTGTTTGTGCGTACGGAACACGGATTCCTTGCGGCCCCCGTCATTGTTGGCCAGCGCGGAGGCGGGCGTGTCGAGATCGTGGAAGGCCTACAGGCCGGCCAGACCATTGCCGGGCTCAAGGCTTTCGTCCTGAAGGCCGAACTCGGCAAGGGCGATGCGGGACACGACCACTGACATCCGTGATCAATAGACACGTAGAGAGCATCGACTCATGATTGCCCGCATTCTGTCCTTCTCGGTTCGCGCCCGCTACGTCGTGGTCTTTCTGACCCTGCTCGTCGCAACGTTTGGCGTTTACAACCTCATTCGACTGCCGATCGATGCTGTTCCCGACATCACCAACAAACAGGTGCAGATAAACACGTCGGATCCCGAGCTCGGACCTCTCGAGATCGAAAAACGCGTGACGTTCCCGATCGAGACAGCGCTTTCGGGCATCCCCGGGCTTGAAAGCACGCGCTCCCTCTCACGCAATGGCTTCAGCCAGGTGACGGCCGTGTTCACCGAAGGCACTGACATCTACTTCGCGCGGCAGCAGGTTACCGAACGCCTCGCCCAGTCACGCGACGCGCTTCCCGCTGACATTCAACCGACCATCGGTCCGATCACCACGGGCCTTGGCGACATCTTCATGTGGACGGTCGAGTTCGCCAAACCGGATGCAGCCTTCGTTGCCGCCAACGCCGGCAAACCTGGCTTGCAACCTGATGGAACCTTCCTGACGGTTGAAGGTGAAACTCTGGCAGACGAGGTCGCGCGCGGCGCCTACCTCCGGACTGTGCAGGACTGGATCATCCGGCCCCAGATGCGCGCTATCGAGAACGTCGCGGGGATCGATTCTATCGGGGGCTACGAGAAGCAGTATGTCATCGAACCCGACCCGGCCAAGCTTGCGGCCTTTGGCGTGTCCTTCGCGGAGCTCGCCCAGGCGTTAGAGAGCGCCAACCTGTCTGTCGGCGCCAACTTCCTCCAGCGGGGAGGCGAGTCCTTTCTGATCCGCGCAGACGCGCGTGTGCGAACCCTCGATGAGATTCGCCGCGCGGTGGTGGCCAACCGTGAAGGCGTGCCGGTCGCGGTTCAGGACCTCGCGGAAGTCAAGATCGGCGGCGACTTGCGCACGGGGGCGGCCACCAAGAACGGCGAAGAAGTCGTGATCGGCACAGCCTTCATGCTGACAGGCGCCAACAGCCGAACGGTTGCATCTGATGTCGGAGCGCGGCTGGTAGAAGTCGCAAAGTCCTTGCCGCCGGGCATCGAAGCGAACGTAGCCTACGATCGCTCGATGCTGGTGAACGCAACTGTGGCGACTGTTGAGAAGAACCTTGCCGAAGGCGCTCTTTTCGTCGTTGTCATTCTCTTTGTGATGCTCGGTAACTTCCGCGCTGCCCTGATCACCGGGCTTGTCATTCCCCTCTCGATGCTGATGACCGCGATCGGCATGAACGAACTCGGCGTGTCGGGCAATCTGATGAGCCTCGGCGCGCTGGATTTCGGCCTGATTGTCGATGGCGCCGTCATCATTGTCGAGAACTGCCTGCGACGCTTGGCCGAGCGACAGCACCATGAGGGGAGGCTGCTGTCACTCCAGGAGCGGCTGTTTGAGGTAACTGAGGCCTCCAAGGAAATGATTCAGCCGACTGTCTTCGGCCAGGCGATCATTTTCCTGGTCTACGTGCCGCTTCTGGCGTTCACCGGCGTTGAGGCAAAATTGTTTTCGCCGATGGCGATCACCGTTATGCTGGCGCTCGCTGGCGCCTTCATCCTGTCGCTTACCTTCGTGCCTGCCATGGTGGCGATCCTCATCCGCGGCAAGGTTGCTGAGAAAGAGGTGACTGTCGTTCGCGTTACGAAAGCGCGTTACGTGCCGTTGTTGCGGGCCGCCGTGCGGGCGCCCTTGCCTGTGATCGGAGCTGGAGCCGCTATCTTCGTGGTGGCCGGATATCTGTTTACCACACTGGGCCAGGAGTTTACGCCGCAGCTCGACGAAAAGGATCTTGCGGTTCAGTCGCTTCGGATTCCGTCGACGTCGCTTTACCAGTCAATCGACATGCAAAAGCGTGTGGAGCAAGCCATTGTGGCATTGCCGGAAGTCGAACGCGTCATGTCGAAGACGGGGACCGCGGAAGTCGCTGCTGATCCAATGCCCGTCAACATCTCGGACGGATTTGTGATCGTAAAGCCCGAGCATGAGTGGCCGGAGAAGATCACGAAGGAGGAGCTTGTCGCCAAAATCGAGGCGGCAATTTCTGCGGAGGTTGGAAATGCTTTTGAGTTCAGCCAACCGATCGAGCTGCGCTTCAATGAGCTTATCTCGGGCGTTCGCTCAGACGTCGCCGTCAAGCTCTATGGCGACGATCTCGACGTACTAGGACCTGCCGCACAGCAAATTGCTGAAGCGCTCCAAACCATCGATGGCGCGGCAGATGTGAAAGTCGAACAGACCCAAGGCTTCCCGATTCTGGACGTCAAGTTTAACCGCGACGCCATCGCAAGAAATGGGCTCACCATCGAGGAGGTTGCCGATGCTGTCGCCTCCGCCCTTGGCGGACGAGAAGCCGGTCTCGTCTTCGAGGGAGACCGTCGCTTCGATATCATCGTCCGAGTTCCGGACTCGCTGCGCAACGATGTCAATTCGATCGGCGCGCTGCCCGTAATGCTGCCGCCCGTAGAAGGTCAGCAAAGACTGAGCGTCCCGCTACGGTCTCTGGCCGAGTTCTCCTTCACAGAAGGGCTGAACCAGATCAGCCGCGAGAATGGCAAGCGGCGCATCGTCGTGCAGGCCAACATCCGGGGCCGGGACCTGGGCGGCTTTGTCACCGAAGCTCAGACCAAAGTGGCGCAGATCGAACTTCCGGCAGGCGCCTACATCGCGTGGGGCGGTCAGTTCGAGAACCTCCAGGCCGCGTCGGCGCGCCTGGGAGTCGTCGTTCCGATCTGCTTCGTCCTCATCCTGGCGCTGCTCTACATGGCTCTCGGTGGTATCGCGCCGGCGCTTGCAGTCTTCTCGGCCGTGCCGTTGGCGCTTGCTGGCGGGGTATTTGCGCTGGTGCTCCGCGGGATGCCCTTCTCGATTTCCGCGGCAGTTGGCTTCATCGCTTTGTCGGGCGTGGCTGTGCTGAACGGTCTGGTGATGATGACCAGCATCCGCAAGCGCCTCGACGCTGGTATCGCCCTGGATGTAGCGATCATCGAGGGCGCCATCGAGCGGTATCGCCCTGTTCTGATGACTGCCCTCGTTGCCGCCATTGGCTTCGTGCCGATGGCCTTGGCGACCGAAACGGGCGCCGAAGTGCAGCGGCCATTGGCGACTGTCGTGATCGGCGGATTGATAACCGCCACGGCGCTCACGCTGTTCGTTCTGCCGGCAATTTGCAGGCTCGTTCTCAAGCGCAAGCCGGCCCAAGGGCAACGCGGCGGATCCGAACCCGCGCTGCAGCCGGCAGAGTAGGGTCATGGATCAGAGGCATCGACGAGAGATCCAAGAATTCTTGTGGGAGCCCCGATCTCGGATGGCTCTGCATCAAGCCAGGGAAGATGGAGCGACCTCAGATGGAAGGCATTAATCGCGACGCAGGGTCTACGACTGTGGAGACCCGACATTCCTGCCTTGCCCTCATGGCGGGGGTGCGGCCGAGATGGAAAACGCTCGTGGCTACTGGGGTACTGTCGTTTGTCGCAGGATGCGCCACAGCGCCGGTCAGCATTGCGCCTGTCCCGGTCGACATCGTTCAGGGAAAGCTGGTCGAGCTCTGGGGTGTTTCGTCCACACGCACGGATACAGGCGTCGACGTTTCAGGATCTGTGACCCGCCCACGCGGACCCAACAAGCCCTTCAACGAACACCTCCATGCGGAGACGATCAGCCAGTCGGGCGCCATACTCGAAGCGCGGGAGGTTCCATGGAACTCCATCGCCTCTCTGAGAGCTCGCCACTCCGCGACATTCAGGACAACCTTCGCGTCTCCGAACGGTGACGCTATCGCGCGAGTCCGCCTCAAGGTCGTGGCGGGCGCGGTTCATTTCTCTGACTGACCGGCACGCGCCTGCAGAGCAGTCACACGCTCGCACGCGATGTCGGCGGCATATCCTAAGGCGCCCAACTCATGGCTGACCACAATCACGCTGAGGGTTCCAATCATCCCAACGACGAACACGTCCACGGGGGAATTCTGGGCGAACGCACTGAGCTGGCCTTCGCAATCCTGTCCGCTGTTGCCTTGGCGATTGGATGGCTGGTCGAAACTGCCTGGGCCAAAGAGCCCGCAATCGTAGCCTACGCCGCCGCCTATCTGCTGGGTGGCTTCTTTACCGTTCGCGAAGCGCTCGACAATCTGAGGCGCGGCCGCTTCGAGATCGACACGCTGATGATCGCAGCAGCGATAGGAGCGGCGATCCTTGGGCACTGGTCGGAAGGGGCGCTCCTGCTTGCGCTCTTCAGTCTCGGCCACGCGCTCGAAGGCTATGCGATGGGTCGCGCGCGCAAAGCCATCGAAGCCCTGGGAAAACTGGCTCCGGAACTCGCGATCGTGCGGCGCGGAGCCGTGACAGAGCAAATACCTGTGGCCCAGCTGGTGGTTGGCGACATCGTCATCGTCAAACCGAACGAACGCCTGCCGGCCGATGGCCTGGTCATTGTCGGCGAGAGCAGCATCGATCAATCGCCGGTAACAGGGGAGAGTGTCCCGGTCGACAAGCGGCCGTTTGCTTCACCACTCCCGTCAGCCGACGACTTCGCCAAGGCTGGTCCGGAGACGAAAGTCTTCGCAGGCACGATCAACGGACCCGGCGCGCTCGAAGTATGGGTTGCGCGGCTGGCGCAGGAATCGACCCTGGCGCGCGTTGCAAAGCTTGTGGCCGAGGCGCAGTCGCAGCGCTCGCCGACTCAACAGTTTACCGACCGTCTGGAACGCATCTTCGTGCCGGCTGTCTTGATCGGTGTGTCGCTCCTGATGTTTGCCTGGACCGTCATCGACGAGCCTTTTGCGGCAAGTTTCTATCGCGCGATGGCGGTTCTCGTTGCGGCCAGCCCGTGCGCCCTCGCCATCTCGGTGCCAAGCGCGATCCTGAGCGGCATCGCCCGCGCGGGTCGCGGCGGCGTTCTGATCAAGGGAGGGGAGCCGCTTGAGAATCTCGGCACGCTGAAAGCTATCGCCTTCGACAAAACCGGAACCCTGACTGAGGGCAAGCCACGGCTGACGGATGTCATTCCGCTCGGCGCCATACAGGAGGTCGAACTCCTTCAGCATGCCATTGCTGTGGAGGAGCTAAGCGATCATCCGCTAGCCGCCGCTGTCGTGCGCGACGGACGTGAGAAGCTCGGCGCCGTTGACGTGCCGAAAGCTGACGGGGTCGAAGGAATTACGGGCAAGGGCGTCAAGGGCAGGGTGGCCGGCCGGGAAGTCTGGATTGGCAAACCCGGACTTTTTGACGGGAGCAGCGGCGCGGCGTTGCCCGACGATATCCGCGCGAAAGCCCTGGCGCTGGAGCAGGCTGGACGCACGGTCATGGTGGTGCGTCGGGATCAGGAGTTTCTCGGAATTCTTGGCCTGATGGATACGCCCCGGCCGGAAGCGCGGGAGGTTATCGCGCGCCTCCGAGAGCTCGGCATCAAACGAATGGTGATGCTGACGGGCGACAATCAGAGCGTTGGCGATGCTATCGCGAAAGAAGTCGGTCTGACCGACGCCAAGGGCGGGCTGATGCCTGAGGACAAGGTAACGGCGATTGGCGACCTCGTGAAGGAGGAAGGCAAGGTCGCAATGCTGGGTGACGGGGTCAACGACGCACCCGCGCTCGCGAAGGCGACCGTCGGGATCGCGATGGGCGCCGCCGGATCGGATGTCGCGCTTGAAACGGCGGATGTCGCCTTGATGGCCGACGACCTGACGCACTTGCCGTTTGTCGTTGGCCTCAGCCGCAAGACGAGCGCGATCATCAAGCAGAATCTCTGGGTCAGCCTTGGCGTCGTCGCGGTCCTGATTCCATCGACCCTGTTCGGCCTGCAGATCGGCGCCGCCATCATTTTCCACGAGGGCTCGACCTTGCTGGTTGTTGCAAACGCGCTTCGGCTCCTGGCCTATCGGGACCCGTGGTCAGCAACTCCGCGGACCGGCGCGAGACAGCAATCGTCGGGTGCTGCTTGATGCCTGACGATGCGCTGTAGGTTCAGCTTGCAGCTCAAGCCGGCTCACGCAGGCCAGGATTTCTGCTGAACCTGCATGCGTCGCTATTCGGCGGCGACGGTCGGGCTGGCGAGCCGCGTGCGCATGTCAGAGAGAGCGTGCCGGACGATTGACCAGCCGCCCGTGATCGACAGAGCCGCCATGATGCCCGCCACCATGACATCGGGCCACAGCGTGCCCGTTCCGAACACACCCAGCGCGGCGAGCATGACGGCCACATTCCCGATGGCGTCGTTGCGCGAGCAGATCCAGACTGAACGCCTGTCGGCATCGCCGCGGCGGAACCGAAACAGCATCAAGGCCACGCCCGCATTCGCCAGCAGGGCGAAAAACCCGACGACGCCCATTACGTCCGCCTCCGGGGTCGCCCCGCCCATCGCCGCGCGCCAGCCCGCGCTTCCAATCACCCACGCTCCCAGAAGGATAAGCGTCAAGCCTTTGAACAGGGCAGTGCGCGACCGGACCGCCAGACCCATGCCGGCGACGCTGAGGCTGATCGCATAGTTAGCGGCGTCGGCGAAGAAATCGAGCGCGTCTGCCTGGAGGGCCGACGAGCTGGCCGCGAAACCAGCTACGATTTCCGCGGCGAACATCGTGGCGTTGACGACAAGCGCGACCCAGAGCGCGCGGCGCCATATCGGATCTACCGTCGCGCCTGCGGTAGAGGCGCAGGCATCATGTTCGCAACATCCGGCCATCTTCAGCTCTCGACAAATCGTCCTGGAGCGTCAATCTGCACCCTGTAGTCGGTACAGGGTCAACATGGAAAAAGCTTATCATTCGATCGGCGAACTTGCGGAAGCGACCGACACCAAGGTCGAGACGGTCAGGTATTACGAGCGCATCGGCATCCTCCCCGCGCCAAAGCGGACAAGCGGGAATTACCGTGCCTATTCTGCCGGCCATCTCGCGCGTCTCAGCTTCATCCGCCGGGCGCGGGACCTTGGCTTCACGTTGGACCAGGTCAGGGCGTTGCTCGCGCTGGCCGACCAGAAGAAGCAGGATTGCGGCACCGTCGACGCGCTGGCGCGCGAGCACCTGGCAGACATCGATCGGAAGATTTCGGATCTGAAGGCGCTGCGGCGGGAGCTAAGCGGCCTGATCGGTCAGTGCAAGCAGGGGACGATCGCGGACTGCAGGATCCTCAGCGCGTTGTCACCGCGCTGAGGGAAGCAGCAGCTGGCATTGGTCACTCCGCCCCGAACTTGAAGCGCATGCCGACGTTCAGGATGAAACCTTCCAGGGGCGACCACGCATCCAACGTCCAGTTGCCAGCAGGCGCGCGGACCGGGCGAATGAGAGGATCGTTTTCTGTCTGGCGTACGTCTAGAATGTTTTCGGCGTTGGCGAACACGCTGAATGTACCGCGGTCGCGTTCGCCCATCATGCCGATTTCGACATAGGGCTTGCTCTCGGTCCGGAACGGATTGTCGTCGAGATCCTGCTCGCGCGTGTAGTAGGCCTCGAAGCCCAGTCGCCCGATGCGAAGTCGAGGCATGGCGGGAAGGAGGCGAATAACTAGGTCGCATGGCGCCAACTGATGTCGCGGGCGACCCCGCCGTGCGGGCCGGGCTTTAGGCTACGCCCCGAGCCCCCGAGGGGTCTCGGCCCATGCGGGTGACAATCCCTGTCGCAGACGTCTCACCTGCCATGAAACACCCACACGCCGATTCCCGCAGCGAGAACGGTTGCCGCCGCCCCGATGATCGCGACGCCTATGGCCGTGGAGCGATTGATCCGCGCCACCTTCACGGATGCTTCCGCAGCCGAAAGAGGCGCCGGTCGGATGGGCGTTGAAGGTCGCTTGCGCCGGCTCATCGTGTCGTCCCTTGGACGCCCCGGCCATTGATTCGGCCGGAACGTCTGCGTGAGTGTCTCCCTGGTTCAGGGGGACGCGGATTGACGGTGGGCCCAGCGCCGCCTGACCTCTACGCACCGATCGCGCAGCTCGGTCGCGCAGGCGCGGCTTAGTGGACCGCCGTGTTTCCCGACATTCTGACTGGCCTTTTTGAGGCGGGGATAAGCACACGCCTGAATTGGGAAAAGCGCCCACGCGACCTGGGTTTTCTGCGACTCTTTGTGCGTTTTGTCGTGCGCCTGAACCGCGTGCGCAGCATCGTACCGGGTTGATCGACGGGCGATCCCCACGATTTTTTCCTGCTCCCGTGTCGCCTTCGGGGAGGCGTTTGCTTGTGACGCCCATCAAGCGTCCGGCGCATGCCCGCTCAAGGGGCCGAGGCTTCGCGCTGCGCGCTGCAGGCCGCACCAACCCCTTGCGCGGTCACCGCTCTGCTTGCTTTCCGGCCGCTTCCGAGGGGCGTCGCAAACGCGACCCCGGCGGGGCTGATCCCGCGGGATCACAAGGAAGAGCATCATGGATCGCGCATCATTCGAACTCATCGGCAATGTCGGCAAACTCGAGATCAAGCCGATCAAGGGCGACAAGAAACTCGCCATCATCTCGCTCGCCACCTCCGAACGCTGGAAAGCCGAAGGCGGCGACTGGAACGAGAAGACCTACTGGCACCGCGTCGTGGTGTTCGCGCCAGCGAAGGTCGCATTGATCGAGAAGGCCGTGCAGATGGGCACCCGCCTCCGGCTCGTCGGTCAGGTGCGTCCGAGCTCCTGGGAAGATGAGCGCGGCCAGAAGCGCTACTCGATCGAGTTCGTCGTCACCGGCTTCGGCGAGGTCGAAATTCTCGCGCGCGGCAAACCGAGAGCCGAAGCGCCAGCGGAGCAGGCCGCAGCCGGCGAAGACACTCCGAAGCAAAAGCGCAAGCGCGCGGCTTGAGCTAGCGCCGGCGGCGCAAGCCGCCGGCTTCTTCCTGTCCGACAATCATCATCAAGGAGGCCGGCATGGCTGCCGCCGCTGATACCGTGTCGCTGCACGACACCGTCACCAACCGTATCATTCGTGAACTCGAACAAGGCCGTATCCCGTGGGTGCAACCGTGGGCGTCATCGGGAACAACGCCGCTTGGCCTGCCGCTGAACGCGGCGACGAGCCGGGCCTATTCCGGCGTCAACATCCTGCTGCTGTGGGCGGCCGCGCTGGATCAGGGAAGGCCCTCCCAGCGCTGGCTCACCTTCAAACAGGCGCTGTCGCTTGGCGGCGCCGTGCGCAAGGGGGAGAAGGGCACGATGGTCGTCTACGCCGATACCTTCATCCCCAAGGCCGAGCAGGAGAAGGCAAGCACGTCCGGAGAAGATGCCCGGCGCGTCGGTTTTCTGAAGCGCTTCACGGTGTTCCATATCGAGCAGTGCGATGGGCTGCCGGCTGATCCCGAAGCCAAACCCTTGCCGGGTCGAACTGAGGTGCTCCCGATGGCCGAGGCCGTTATCGCCGCGACGGGCGCCGACATCCGGGTCGGCGGCGACATGGCGTTCTATGCGCCATCACATGACTTCATCATGGTGCCCCCGCAGGAAGCCTATTTCGAGCCCATCAACTGGTATCGCACCAAACTGCATGAGCTGACGCACTGGACCGGACATCCGTTGCGCCTGAACCGCGACTTCTCCGGCAGGCGAGGGGGTGAAGCCTACGCGCGCGAGGAACTTGTCGCAGAGCTGGGCTCGGCTTTCATCTGCGCCGAACTCGGGATCGCGCCGACCGTCCGCCATGCCGACTACATCGGCGCGTGGCTCGACGTGCTCAAGGGCGACAACCGCGCCATCTTCCAGGCCGCATCGCTGGCTTCAAAAGCCGCCAACTTCGTCATGGGCCGGGGCGTGACCGGTGCGCTCCAGCCCGATCATGTCGCGTAGGTCCTTTACTCCCTCTTCCAGAAGTTCGCGCGCGTGATCCCGCCAGTCGAAGGGACCCTGGACGGCCAGTCCAAGCTGGATCTTGGCAATGGCGCCCTTGGCCGACATGGTCGGCAACTCGCGAATGGCGCCAGCTTCTTCTTCGAGTTCCGGATAGGTGGCCTTGATCCGCTGGTCGAGGATGCGCATGGCGCAGGCTTCAGGCATGTCACTGTCGTAGGCGTCGGGAAATTCCATCTGCCGCCGCGCCTTGGCGTGAAGGATGGATTCCAGATTTTGCCAGCGCCGGATCATCGTCTCCAGCCGGGCTTTCCTGGCCATCCAGGCTGCGGCTCTTTCCGGGACAGGATCGCAATGAGCGCCGGCCGTGATGGAGGAGAGGGGGACGGCAACAGGTGCTGCAGTCCTGGGCGTGCGGATGCGCGACTTCTTTGGCATGGCAACCTCCAACCTGGTTCGCCTGCCTAGCAAGTTGGAAATCCGGCTTCGTCCTCAGTTCGATGATAGACGGACATAAATTCAGCCGCACACGATAAGAAAAATCGTATCTAATGTGCGGACACGATCAGAATATTCTTATCTAAATCGTCAGTTACGATACGAATAATCATATTGACTTTGGGCATGTCGATACGATATTTCTTATCGATGACCCTCGCAGCCCAACAGCTCGACCGCCGGTTTTCGGAGATTCGCGAGACCCTGAGAGGCGCGGAGCGACCCGCGCGCGGGTGGATCAAGGCGATCCGCGAAGCCCTCGGCATGACCACAGCTCAGCTGGCGGCCCGCATGGGCGTCGCCCAGCCGCGCATCGCCGAGCTTGAGAAGCGGGAGGCTGGCAGGGTCGTGACCCTCCAGAGCCTGGAGCGCGCTGCCGAAGCCCTCGATTGCCGACTGGTCTACATCCTCGTTCCGAACGACTCCCTGGAGGGCCGGCTAAACGCGCGCGCGGAGGCTGTCGCTGAACTGCATCTGTCCGCGGTCGACCACACAATGCGCCTCGAGAACCAGAGCGTGACTGATCGGCAGCGTCGCGACGCGATGAAGAAGAAGATCGTCGCAGAGCTGCTGGAGCGCCCCGCGCGGCTCTGGCAGCTGCCGTGACCGACCTGCTCGACGCGGAGCCGGAAGGGGCGACGCCGCTCACGCCAGAGGAGCGGGAAGGGCTGATCCCGGCGCAGGTGACGCTCCGCCGCGAACTCAACGAACTCGAACAGCAGAACATCCTGGAGGCGAGTCTCTGGGTGACTGGGCGGAGTCGTGATCCCGTGTCGGAGGCCTTCGCGCGGAACCTTCACCGGCGCATGTTCAGCCAGGTCTGGCGGTGGGCTGGAGACAACCGCACGTCCAACAAGAATATCGGCTGCGACTACTGGGAAATCGACATCCAGCTGAGGGGGGCGCTTGAGGATACCCGGACATGGCTGGAGTTCTCGACCTACCCGGCGGACGAGATCGCTGTCCGCTTTCACCATCGCCTGGTTGCGATCCATCCCTTCGCGAACGGCAATGGCCGCTGGTCGCGCTTGATGGGCGATACCCTTGCGCGGCGGCTTGGCAGGCCCGCTTTCAGCTGGGGCAACAGCCGCCTGCTCGACGACGATGCGACGCGGCGCGCCTACATCGACGCCTTGCGCGTTGCCGACCGCCACGACATCGGCCCGTTGCTGACATTCGCCAGGTCCTAGGCGGCACCGCTTTTCAGGTGAAAGGGCGGAGAGCGTCTGGCGGTCACGCTCGGTCCCGCCGCCGAGAGGCGGCTCCTTCGGGCGCGACCCTGCGGGCGCTGCGCGCCGCCAACCACTCGACGGCGCGTTCCGCCATGCAGCGCCGGAAGTCCGGCGCGCAGGCTCCCTGCAGCCTTCACTTTGCCTGGCGGACCTGACGGTCCGCGCGTGGCTAGAGACGGCCCTCCGGTTTCGCGCAGGAGGGGAGTTGATTGCTCGGGCTTCATGAGGGTGCCGGGCGTGATGGATCGCCTCAAGGGACGACGGGGCCCCACCATTTTTTTGGCGAAGAAGCCAAAAAAATCGTGACCCCCATCGCCGCTGCGCGGTCGCGCCAGCGCGATCCCTTGACCCGCTCCATCACGCCCGCCCGCCGGCATCGTCCTTCACATGGAGACGACGATGTTCACGACCTCATTCACACTGGAACGCCACATCGAGGAGCTGCGTGCCGAGTTGCGCGCAACGACCGACGCCGAAGAAGCATCCGAGATCAGGGCCGAGCTGGACGCGCTGTTGGCGATCGTCAGCGAACGGCGCCGCGAGGAGGAGAGGGTCTGATCGTGATTTTGGCGGGAGCGGCGCGTTCCGCTCTCGCCTTCTCTTGTGTGGTCAGCATCAGCGCCTGGTGACTGCGCTTCCGGGGTGAGGGCGGGGAGTGGGGAGAGAAGGGTGGAGTGCAAGATAAAGCACGTACCGTGCGTCGGGCCTCAAGGCCCTGTCTGCACATAGGAAAATCCACCGTGGATACGCCTGTTGCTTGCGGTGCATCCACCGCGCTTCATCGCCGGGGTGCAAGCGATGGATTTCCGTCTGTCATCGCAGACATTCACGCGCATGACGCGGACCGAAAACGATTTCGAACCCAGGCTGGGCAAGCCGGCGCGTGACGTCAGCCCAAGCAAGCTGCGGGCCCTCCGCACGACCGTGCGCAAGGCGAGCAAGCCCGCAGCGGCGCGCGGTTCCAAACCGAAGCAGACGGGTGTGCGCGCCCACTTCGCCAAGGGATCAGCTGCGCGCCCGAGGCCGGTCGCGACGGCCAGGCGACGCGTCGTCGTGAAGGTGCGTTATGCCGCGAATGCAGGCGGCAAGGGCGCGCCACTGCGGGCACATGTGGCGTATCTGGCGCGCGAGGCGCGGGGCCCGGAACAGCAGCCTGTCCCCGAGGCGGACAAGCCATCAGAGGTGGACCGTTCGGTTGACTACCTGTCGCGCGCGGACGTCGCCGGCGAGGCGAAATTCCAGTTTTACGATCGAGCAGAATTTGGGGTTGATCCGCGCGCCGTTACCGCTGGATGGACCGATGATCCTCGGCACTTCCGGATGATCATCAGCGCCGAGGACGGCGAGGCGCTCGGCGATCTCAAACCCTTCATCCGCGAGACCATGGCGGGGCTGGAGGCCAAGCTCGGCACCTCGCTGGAATGGCTGGCAGTCGACCATCACGACACGGACAACCCGCATACCCATGTCCTGATCCGCGGTCGCAGGCCTGACGGGCAGGAGTTGTTCATTCCCTCCCGGCTGATCTCGTCCGGGATCCGTGAGCACGCGCAGGAAATCGTGACCCGGGTGCTGGGGCCGCGCATCGATCTGGACCTGGCCCGCCAACGGATGGCGGAAATCGATCTGCGGGCGCCGACGGGACTCGACCGGGAACTGGCCGCAGCCGGCCGGCAGGGTCTGATCTGGCCCGACCGGCCGGAGCTGGTGCGACGGCTTGAGCATCTTGAGCGGTGGGATCTAGCGGACCGGTCGCAAGGCGCCTGGCGCGTGGCAGACCGCTTGGTCACGCGGCTCAAGACCTTGGCTGACGCCGACGACCTGGAACGGGCGGTGGCGCCGCTAAGGTCTGGCCGGGAGCTCGAGCCGCTGCTGGAGGCGGACCGCTCGTCTGTCATGATGGGCGAGCTGGTGCACGTCAGCATCGCCGACGACTTCGGCGACCGCTTCCTCGCCATCATCGAAACCGGGCAGGGGGAGCTCCGTTATTCACGCTTCGAGCGAGCGGACGATCTGGCGGTGCTCGACGACATCCAACCTGGCGCCATCGTCTCGTTCGAGCCCGCAGTCCCCGCTGTGCGACCGTCTGACGAGGCTGTCGCTCGCGTGGCCGCCCAGACCGGGGGCGTCTACTCCCCGGCGCTTCACGGTGAACTCGCAGCCAATGTGGACAGTGCGATCATGGCGGCGAACGTCCGGCGCCTGGAAGCTATGCGGCGGATGGGTCTTGTTGAGCGCCGATCAAGCGGCGATTTCGAAGTGGGGTCGGACCACCTTTCAACGGCCTTGCGGTTCGAGGAGCGGCTGGCGCGGCGCGCCCCGTTCACGGCGAAGGTCCAAAGCTATTGGTCCCTGGACGAACAAGTCGACTCCTTGGGGAAAAGCTACCTTGACCGTGTGCTGGCGGGAGAAGCTTCCGCGCTGGATGGCGACAGCGCGCTCTCGCGGCGGTTCGAACACGCCCTGCAACAGCGAAGGCTGTTCCTTATCGAACAAGGCTGGATGGGAGAGCAGGAGGCCGGGCCATCTCGCCAAGCGCTTCAGCGCATGGCGACATTGGAGCTGTCCGCGAAGGCGAAGGAGCTTTCCGGCGAGCTTGGGCTCCATGTGCTCACGCATGTTCCCAACCGCGTGGCGGGGGTTTACGCGCGGCGGATCGATCTCGCTCAGGGCCGAATGGCGCTGATCATCGGTGACCGCCAAGCGATGTTGGTCCCGTGGCGGCCCGCACTGGAGCGCTTTGCGGGGAGGGGAGTCGAAGGCGTTCTGCGCGGCCAAACGTTGTCATGGAAGCTTGAACGAGGTCTCGGGATTTCGCTGCCCCCAATCTGAGCTGGTGCTGTATCCTTTCTCGTGGAAGCAATCTGGCACTAGCTTGGGGGAAGTGCATGTCCGTCATCTGTCCTGTGTGCCTCAACGAAGAAGGTTCGACCTGCTCTGAAGTATCCTCTCCCGGCTTTGATGGCTCAGAATACAAATGCAGCAGTTGCGGACATTACCGGGTCAGCCGGAGCCTTGAGGTGTCACTAAACGCCAAGGGCCCGAACATAGTCCGAGTGAAACGAGCATCGATGTCTCACGTGATCAGGGCACGTTCTGACGCAGGTGAGACGCCACTCCTAACCACTGCGGACTTTGGAAGTCTTTCGCGAATCCCGGACCTCCCCACGCCACCTCAACAGGCCAAGAATGCACTCCGAATCATCGGCGACTACGAAAAGGTGACCGGCGGCCACCTCAGCGATCTACCAGACGGGTTCTTTGCCCAGATAGGCTCCTTAAGCCGGGCAAGAGCCGTCGAACTATGCAGGGAATTGCTCCGCACCGGACTTATCAAAGTGAAGGATGAGGCTGACACCTTGCAGACGAACAAGTTTGCAAGATGCGCGCTGAGCTTCAAAGGCTGGGAAGGGTATGAGGCCGAGATGCGCGGGCGTCTGTCTGGAGATTATGGCTTCATCGCAATGAAGTTTGGCGATCCCGTCCTGGATAGCTTCCTGACTACTACGATCAGGCCTGCGGTTGAGAGCGTGGCCTACAAGCTGGTGGATATGCGCGATGTCGCTCAAGCCGGCGTCATCGATAATATTCTACGAGTGCAGATACGCGACGCAGCGTTCGTGCTTGTTGACCTTACGCACGACAACTACGGCGCATATTGGGAAGCTGGATACGCCGAAGGCATCGGGAAGCCTGTCATCTATCTTTGCGAGAAGAACAAATTCGATCTACGCGGGACTCACTTCGATACGAACCATTTGACCACTGTGCCTTGGGAGGTCGCCAAGCCCGAAGATTTTTCAGCTAGGCTCGTCGCGACATTGAAGAATACTCTTTCGACTTCATGACGTGACAGCGAGGGGGACATGACTGCAGTTCATCGGGGCATGAAGACCGTCGGTGCATTTATCGCAAAGCTGGAATCGATCCAGGCAGCTCAGCACGACTCTGTCCTCGCGAAAGTTTTTCGTGGGCATGCCAACCAGACCTGGGATCTCTGTCCGTCCGCTTACAGACCGGGTGGAGAAAAAGGCATTACCAACCAAGGTGCGCTTGAAAGATGGATGCGTACCGCGGCGCCAGTGGTGTCTGCTTGGCCACAGAATCAGATCGAATGGCTGGCGCTCGCTCAGCATCATGGCGTTGCGACAGGGCTTTTGGACTGGACCTACAACCCACTGATTGCGCTTTACTTCGCGGCTGAGCTGAACACGGAAAACCGGGATTATACGGACGAGGGGGGCTGCGTATGGATGCTAGACACTTCGGAGTGCGAGCAGTTTACCCACACGCTTTTGGTGGATCCGTTTCAGTCAGATCGAAGGCAGCCCGCATATCTCCCCGTGCTGGGCGCGAACTTGCGTGCAAAGCAACAGTTCGGTGCGATGACACTTCATCCCCCTCGGACAAGTACGACTAGCTGCAACTTTCCGACGGGCAGTCTGATCAAGATATTCACCCTCGATCCTGGAGTGAAACACTCAGTTCGACGAGCTCTGGGGATTCTAGGAATTACTGCGCGAACTGTTTTCGGCGACCTGACGGCCGCAGCTTCGGAGTTCAACGCCCGGGTCGTCATCAAGTGACGACTTGAGCCATCTGCATTTCTCTTCCTGAGCGACTGGCGCACGGTGTATCCACCGCAATTGCACCATCGGATTGTCTCTTGTGGAAAACTCGCTGCGTCATGATTTGCTCGACCGGTTCTCAAGCGGGGTTCGGTCATGTCGAGTGTTTCAATCCGTCCACTGGATGACGAATGGTGGACCACCGCGATGGTCTGCTCCTACCTCAAGCTGAAGCGGCGCGCGTTGTGGGACATTCGGCGTGATCCTGCGAAGGCATTTCCAGCCGCAGTGAAACCAGGCGGCAAGGTCAACCTTTTCCGCGCCGAGGATGTACGTGTGTGGGTTGCAAAACGACGCCCATCCCATCTGCCGCCGCCGCAGCTGACGATCGCTCCGCCAGCAAGACCGCAGGTTGTCGCCAAGCCGCAGCTGAAAGCTCCTCCGATCGTCATGGTGCCTGAGGCGGCCGTTAGGCCTGTTCAGCGGAAGCGAGCTCCGGCTGCGGATGAACGCCAGCTCGGCCTTTTCTAGCTCTCCGGATTCCAGCATCGGCGGCGACCGGCGACGCAAGCAGTTCCGCCGCCCAGAGTTGGAGCGCGTCGCGCTTTTCCTCGATGTAGCGGTAGCGGTTGTAGACGCCTTTGACGCCTCCGATCCTGTGACCAAGCACACGCTCAACGACGATCTCGTCGACGCCCAGGCGCGCCATGTGCGTGGCCGCGGTACGGCGAAGGTCATGGATCGTCCAACGGTCGATTTTGCGGCCGAGACGAGCCTCGGCCCCTTCACGGATCCGCGTCAGCGCCTCTGGCGTCGCCGTCCAGACCGGCCGCTTTCCGCCATTCGAGGTGATCAGGTACGGCCCTCTCGGCGGCTTCGGGATGCGTTCAACAATCTCCATCGCCTCGGGGATCAAGGGAATGATGGTGGGATCGCCGGTCTTGTACGCCTCGCCAGGGATATCCAGACAGGCATTGGCGCGATCCAGCCAACTCACCTGGGCGTTGCCGATCTCCCTTAGCCGGGCGCCCGTCAGCATCAGCAGGCAGATGAGCGAGCCGGAGGGGTAGAGCTCCGTTTGGGCAGCCTTCCAGACAGCGCGGGCTTCATCGACGCTGAGAACGCGCTCCCGCGGCTTGGATTTGACGGGTGAGCGAACGCCGCTGACCGGGTTGAAGTCGACATGTTCCCGTTCCAGAGCCCAGTTGAAGAAGACCGAGAGCCACTTCCGGGTGTCCATCGTCGCTGTCGGGGTCGCGCGCTTCTTGAGGTCATCGAGCAGGGCGATGATGTCCCGCCGCGTTACCTGCTTCGGCGCATAGTCGCCGAACCGGGGGTTCACGTAGTCACGCATGATCCATTCGGCCTTGCCGGCGCTCTGCAGGCGGCCGCGGCAGTGGTGTTCGAGAAAAGATTCGGACAGTTCGGCGATTGTCCCGCGCCGCACCGTCGCGGCGCTCTCGAGCCGTTCGATCGGATTGATGCCGTTGTCGGCGTCAGCCAGCATGGTGGCGGCCTGGGCCCGCGCCTTGAGCAAAGAGATCGCCGGGTATTCGCCGAGCGTGATCCGATAGAACTTGCGGCCGGCTAGCTTCTTGCCGCGTTCGGTGACGCCGCCGCGTCCTTTCACGGTGTAGCGGAGCGTCCAGGTCGGCCGGCCGCGTGGGCCCACGCGAAGCAGGAGCCCGGAGATCGTCCCGTCGTTCAATTCAATTCGCTCCGCCGGCGGCGACGAGTAGAGGGATTTCAGTTTTGCGTCCGTGAGCATTGGGGCACACCAGCTTGGCTAGGCGCCCTGCAAAAACCGACAGCAGAACGCGTTCAAGTCGCAGGTCTAGCTGGGTGGAATTGGGGCACACAATGGGGCTGCACCCACCAAAACCGATTAGAAAAACAAAAGAACGCATCTGCACGCAAAGGCCCATCAAGGGCTTTTGTCACAAAGCGAATTGTTGAATTCATCGATACGCTTCCGACTTTAGACAACCTAACAGATCGGGTTTTGCCAAGGTCGGGGTCGTGAGTTCGAATCTCATCGCCCGCTCCAAAAACTCTCTAAAAAAGTCGGTTAGCGACACTCTTCCGAGTGTGGCGAAGCCGTTTTGGGTTCTGGGGTGGGATTGGGGCGCCGGGACAGTCGGATGCAGATCTGTTTTGATGCGTGCTGTGCCCCAGCGATGGCCGAGCGCAGGGCTGCATGGACTTAGCTTCCTGGTCGCCTGACGAGAACACCGCGCCTGTGAGTCGGCTTCGGGTTTGGATGCCGATAGGCACGCTACTGGATTGGTTTCGCGACGATGACAGGGGTCCCTCATCGGTGCCTGTTCACAATCGACCCGTATCTCGTCAGACCGTGTCCAGGATCGGCTGCACGATAGCGCGCGGCGCGTCAGCCAGACGCACCGATGCTGCCCTGAGCCGGTCTTTCCATCCTTGTCCTCGCTCCGCCGCCTCAAGAAAGGCGCTCGCAAGATCGTCCAGACGGCGCTTGGCGACGAGCGCTTCAATGAGGATGCCCGCCTGGATAATGTCCTTGTCGGCTTTGACCGCGCTTTCCCCACTGTCGCGTCGCATCACGGAAACGATGAGCTTGTGCACCGCATAGCGTTCCGGTGAGGGTACATTCAACAGCGTTCCAAAACGCGTGAGAACGGCAGCCTCGACCGTGTCCTTGAGAAGATAGTCGAGGAAACGCAGGGGGACGGCATCTGACTGGAGGCTGGGCAGGTTGACCGGTTCGTCTCGCTCCGCTCCACGGTTGGTCGTGAGTACATCCACGCGATAGCCGCCGGGCCGGGTGTAGGTCGCAGCGACATTCGGATCAGCGAGAGAGGGTACAGGCGCAAAGGCAGGATCCACTGATTTCAGGACATCGAGCAGCGGCGCATCGAGCGTGTCGTTCAGCGCGACCGAAACCCCATAGTCCTGCGCAAGATCGAGATCGCCGGTGCGAGCGGCCGCGTTTGGAAGCCGCACGCCGAGGAAGCCGGCATAAGTCTGGAATGCGATCGTACCGACAATGATGCCTCTCAGCCGAAAAACGCCCGCGTTCGCAAAGGCGTCAATGATTGCGGCCGTCAGGGAGTCGGGCTCGGGGAGGCCTGCTCCAACGAGTGACCGCCGGATTGATTTGCGGGTATCGGCATTGGCCTTGGCGCCCATGCCACTTTCGATTGCGGCGCGGCGTTCCGGCGTGTCTGCGCCGAGATAGCGCTCGGGGGGACGACCGGAGGCCCCGGTTGGCTCCTGGACATACCAGTAGTCCTTCCCGGAGATCGTTCGCTTCCGGAAAGTCGATCCTTCAGGAAACGCCGAGGTCGTCGCCAGCCTGAGCTGGTCGATCAGCTCGGCATAGCTGGTCTGGATGACGAGAGGCAGCTCCTGGATGGCCATTTACCGGCAAAATACGAAATTGCCGGTAAAACGCAAGCACAATGGCGGGGAGCAGTCGAAGTGTCAGAAATTATACTGTATATCTGACAGCGGGAGTTCCTGATGACAACGGCCGAAGCGATCCTGTCTTTCTTGAAGTCGCAGGCCGGCAATGAGCCAGTTTGCGCCAAGCAGCTTCTGCACCTCGGT
>JALHLU010000014.1 GCA_022844345.1 Hyphomonadaceae bacterium | reverse complement strand
ATCATCGGTTCGATGATCGAACTGCCGCGCCTGATCGGCGAAGCGCTGAACACGGAAAAGCAGATCATGGCGCTCGCGTCAGAGCTCGCGAAGGCGCGCGACATTCTCTATCTCGGCCGAGGGCAGCACTATCCCATCGCGCTCGAAGGCGCGCTGAAGCTGAAGGAAATCTCCTACATCCACGCGGAGGGTTATGCCTCGGGCGAACTCAAACACGGACCCATCGCGCTGATCGACGAGGCGACGCCCGTGATCATGGTGGCGCCGCATGACCATCTGCTGGAGAAATCGCTGTCGAACCTGCAGGAAGTCGCCGCGCGGCGCGGCAAGGTGTTCCTGGTGTCGGACAAGGCCGGTATCACGCAGGCGGGCAATGCGCCGTTCGGGACGATCGAAATCCCCGAATGCGAACGTGTGATCCAGCCGATCGTGACGGTCGTGCCCTTGCAGTTGCTGGCCTACCATGTCGCAGTCGAGAAGGGCACGGACGTGGACCAGCCGCGAAATCTGGCCAAATCCGTAACGGTTGAGTAGTCCGCAGGCCGTATGGGCTGGCAGTCGGCTTGCACTTGGCGGCTGGACACCCGCCTTCGCCGGGTAGCCTGTTGCGTTGTGAGCCACGATGCCATTTGGGGAATTTACCATGAAGCCTGTCCGTAAGGCCGTTCTGCCCGTCGCCGGCTTTGGCACGCGGGTGCTGCCGGCCACCAAGGCGGTGCCGAAGGAAATGCTGACGGTGTTCGACCGCCCCGCCCTGCAATACGTGGTGGACGAGGCGCGCGAGGCGGGGATCGAGCACTTCGTGTTCGTTACCGGCCGCGGCAAGCAGGCAATTGAGGACTATTTCGACAAGGCGTTCGAGCTGGAAACCACGCTGGAAGCCAAGAAGAAGGACGCGATCCTGGCCGAGGTTCGCGCCGCCGCCCTGCCCCCGGGCGCATCGAGCTTCACGCGCCAACAGGCAGCGCTTGGCCTTGGCCATGCTGTTCTCTGCGCGCGCGACATCATTGGTGATGAACCCTTCGCCGTGCTGCTTCCCGACGTGATCGTGAAGGGCAATGGCGGGTCGTGCCTGAAGCAGATGGTCGACGCCTACAACGAAGTCGGCGGCAATATCATTGCGGTGGACGAAGTTCCGCAGGAGCGCGTCAACCAGTATGGCGTGATCGATCCGGTGACGGCGGGCGACGCCGGCCCGTTGGTGAAGATGAAGGGCATGGTGGAGAAGCCCCCGATCGACAAGGCGCCGTCGCGCCTCAAGATCACGGGCCGCTATATCCTGCAGCCGCAGGTGTTCGACCTGCTGGCGACACAGACGCCGGGCGCGGGCGGCGAGATCCAGCTCACTGACGCGATGCAGCGCCTGATGAGCAGCCAGGATTTTCACGCGTTCAAGTATGCCGGTCAGGACTATGACTGCGGCGACAAGCTTCTCTATCTCGAAGCCTTCGCGGCGATGGCGCTGGCGCATCCGGAACTTGGCGCGAAGGCGCGCGCGGTTCTCGAGGCGACGCTGAAGAAGGGCTGACCTTCAGCCCTCAGTCGTCAACCACAATGCGCGGGATAGTCGATGGCGGGGGCAAGCCCCACGCGCCATGAGCGCACGACGTCATTTTCCATCTCGAAGACGAATTTCGTCTCGCCCTGCGTGACGCCAAGATCAGTTATTTCGGGCTCGAACACGTTGGGCGTTTCGGTGATCGCAGCGCCGAACTTCGCGCGGATCGCCGCAGCCGCGGCCCCCACACCCAGACCATCGGCGGTGCGCGCGGTTGCTGTGATAAAATCGATGCGGCGAACGCTGCCGCCTTCGACCAGGAGGCTGACGCCCGTCACGGGCTCGGCGGCGAACAGCTCGAAACAGCGCATGGGATCGACGGTAGCCGGCGGCGCAATGTCGTAATTCTCCAGCTTCACGGGAAAGGCGGCCGCTGCAGCGTCAGGCGTCATGCCGAAGCGGACACCGCAATATCCTTCCGCCGTTACCGCGCCGCAGCTGGCCAGCGCATCACGCTCGGCGGCCTCGGCCGCGGCAAAGGCCGGATCGGGCGCCTCGGCCAGCGCGTCCTCGACCGCTGCTGTCTCCGGCTCGCGCCCGCATGCGGCGGCCAGCAAAGTCAGAAGCGCAAGCGGAAGATGGCGCGGTTTCCACATCAGAACGGTTCGAAGCAGTCGTAATTGCGCTGACGGATGATCAGACCGTCCTCGTATTCAATCACCTGGCAGATACGCGCACGCATGGCCTCGCCCGGGCGCACCGTGCCGACGGGCGTGCGCGGATAGCCTGTCCATGTGTATTCGAGGATCACGCGGTCACCGACTTCGGTCAGCGTGTGGATGTCGTAGATCTGGCGCTCCATCAGCTTGGAGCCACGCTCGGCGCTTTCGAGGATGGCGGCAAGGTCGCGCTGGATACCGCGCGGGATGAGCCGGTTGGGGAATTCGTACTGAACGGCGTCGGGATGATAGAATGTGGCGAGATCGTCGGCGACGGCGCCGCCTTCCACGGCCGCGACATAGGCGCGGGTCTTCCGCTCGAGGGACATCGGCTCCTCCGTTCAGGAAGGGCAGATTAGAGCACCATTTGCGTCTGCGTAACCAGTGCGACAGTCTTGCCGGTCTCGCTGGTGATCTTGGTCTGCCAGATCGAGGTGCGCCGGCCGATATGGAGGGGCGCGCAGACCGCCAGAACGGTTTCCCATTCGCGGGCGACGCCCATGAAATTCGTCTTGCTTTCAAGGGTTGTCGTGCCGCCAGCGCCCTCGGGCAGGTTCATCGAGGCCCCCATGTCGCCAAGCGTGTCGGCCAGCGACATCGCCGCGCCGCCATGCAATCCCTTCACCGGGTTGCAGAGATCCGGCCGCACCAGCAACCGAGCCTCGATTCGCTCCTTCGTTGCGGAAACGACCTCGATGCCGATGAGGCCGGCAAAGGGAATGTGCTTTCGGATGTGTTCGCTCATGCTCCGGGAGCTGGAACAGGCGCATCGGCAGCGCAAGTACGTGCGAGGTAGTTGCCCTCAGATCGCCGCCACAAACGAATCCACCGCCGCAAGATGCCGGCCGATGCTGGCCTTGTCGAGGAACGACCCGGTGAAGGAGTTCTTTGCCAGCGTGACGATGTCGTTCCGGTCAAGGCCAACAGCAGCAGCCGTGCGGATGTAATTGTCGCCGACATAGCCGCCGAAATAGGCCGGGTCGTCGGAATTGCAGGTAGCCTTGAGGCCCAGCTGAAGCATGCGCTTCATCGGATGGTCCTTGAGATCATGCACGACGCAGAGCTTGAGGTTGGAGAGCGGACAGACGGTGAGCGTCATTCCGTCGTTCACCAGCCGCTGCACGAGCGCCGCATCCTCCAGCGCGCGATTGCCGTGGTCGATACGATCAACCTGGAGAATATCCAGCGCCTCTTGCACGTATTCGGGCGGGCCCTCTTCCCCGGCATGGGCGACGATCTTCAGACCGCGCTCCTTGGCCGCCTTGAACACGCGGGCGAACTTGGACGGCGGATGGCCTTTCTCTGATGAATCGAGGCCGACGCCCGTGATGCGATCAAGATATGGCTCGGCGGCCTTCAGCGTGCGGAAGGATGACTCTTCGTCGAGATGGCGCAGGAAGCACATGATTAGCTTTGAGGTGACGCCGTACTTCATCTGCGCCTCGCTCATGCCCGCCAGCAGGCCTTCGATGGCGACGGAGAACGGCAGGCCGCGATCTGTATGCGTTTCGGGATCGAAGAAGATTTCCGCATGCACGCCGCCATCGGCGTGGAGGCGCTCGAAATATGCCAGCGCCAGCGCCTGGAAGTCCTGCTCCGTCTGGAGGACGTTTGCACCTTGATAGTAGATATCGAGAAAGTCCTGCAGGTTCGAGAAGGCGTAGGCGGCCCTCACCTCTTCCACGCTCTTGAACGGGATATCGACCTTGTTCTGCTTGCCCAGCGAGAACATCAGCTCCGGCTCCAGCGAGCCCTCGATGTGCAGGTGCAGCTCCGCCTTGGGAATGCCGCGAATGAAGGCTTGGGATACGGACATCTACAGCTCCCGGTCAGGCGGGCAGACTAACAGCGTTGGCGGGGCGGGTGTAAACTGTTCACGCGCATTGAAGGAGTTGGGGATGCGGATTGCTAAAGTTCTGGCCATGACGTGCAGCGTGGCGCTGACTGCGTGCGTGGGCGCAGCTGCGCCGTCCAACACGCAGACCGTCGCGTTTCTGCGCGGTTGCTGGGTACAGAAGGAATCCCCCGGCGGGAGGGTCGAGGCCTTCCTTCGATTGCTGCCAGCCGGAACGGAAGTCGGCGCGGCTTTTCGCGGCGACGTTGTAGACGTCAGACATGGCGAGTGGCGGTCTACGCACCGTCTTACCTTCGGGGCGGACGGAGCGTACATGTCGCTCCACCGGAATCCTCTCCCCACGGAGATTGGCGAGGGCGTGCTAAACCGCATCGCTGAGCCGCCACAGAGCGCCGTGCTCAAACCGGTCGAACATCGGAGCACGTGGAAGTTTCCACCTATCGATGCAAGTGAAGGATGGATTGTAGCGGACGGGACGCACGATACCTTGCGTATCTATTTGCTGAAGGCGAGCGCCACCGAGGGCGAAGTGATCTTTGACGGCGAACGCGATGGCTGCGATTGATCGAATTTCACTGATCGCCTTCCCGCGATTCTAACCATCTCCGGCTAGTCTCCGGCGCTCAACCGCCCGGACTCCGCCCATGCCCACTTCCGGTCTTATCGCGCTCATAGGCGACGCCCCGCACGCCTGGACGATGGTCAATGCGCTGCGCAAGCGCCTTGGCGATTTCCCTGTGATCGTCGAACGCGGTGAGCCCGCCTCGGTCTTCTGGGCGCGACGCAAGAAGAAGCTTGGCGCGGGCGCGGTCTATTCATTAAAAGCCGCACAGCTGGCGGCGAAAATCACCAAACCGCTGTCGCGAGGCCGTCTCGCGGAATTGCAGGCGGCGTGCGATGCCTCGCCCGTTCCCGATCACCTGCGCATCAACGTCGACAGCCTCAACGATGCAGACACGATTGCGAAAATTCGCGCACTGAAGCCGAAGGCGGTGTTCGTCGCTTCGACCGGCATGCTGCGCCGTCCGCTGTTGCAAACCTGCGCCTGTCCGGTGGTAAACTATCATTCGGGGATCAACCCCGCCTATCGCGGCATCAATGGCGGCTACTTCGCGCTGGCCAATGGCGAGCCCGAGCATTTTGGCGTCACGCTCCACCTCATCGATCTTGGCGTCGACACGGGCCCGATCCTCGCTACCAACTGCGTGCCCGTGGCCGCGAACGATAACATCCAGACCTACATGACGCTGATGGCGGCGAAGTCGCAGGCGCTTGTGGTCGAGACGATGGAGCGGGTGCTGGCGGACGATGTGAAACCGCTGCCGCCCAGCACCCTGCCTTCGAACCAGTATTATGCGCCGACACTGGGCCAGTACCTTGCGAACGGACTGAAGCGCGGCGTGTGGTAGCAGCCCTGCTGCCTCAGGCCAGGTGCAGCAACTCCACCAGATAGCTTTCCAGCGTGATCGTCTCGCCCGAATTGGCGAGCTGGCCATAGATGATCAGGTCCTGCGCCGACGCCGTGTCGACCGCGCCTGTCGAGAGCGTGCTTGTGCCCTGCCCGAACCCGCCTGGGGTCGAGGCCCGCCAGCTGACCTGCGAGGACGCGCTGTTGCGGTTCGCGACCTCGCGCTGGTCACGGAGCGCGAGGACGGTCGGCCCCGTCTCCGTGCGCGACAGGAAGGCCGTGCCGCCAAACTCCCACGACACGGTCTTGGAATTCGCGCTGCCGGTGAACGAGAAATGGGTGGTGACGCGCAGGCGGCCGTTGGGGCCCAGCGCGCCGGCGGTGAGGTTCACGGTGGCCAGCGCCGTCTTCGCCGTCGTGCCGGTGACCGAGGCGGCCACGGCGCTTGCGCTGACCACGCGCCAGGTGCCCAGCGTGGCGCACATCGCCTGGAAGCTGGTGTCATCGCACAGCACCTGCGCTTCGTTGGAGAAGGCGATCTCCTCGACCGCCCCGGCGCCCGGACTGACGCGGCCCAGAATTTTGTCGGTGGCCGAGACGTTGGCGAGCTTGGTGGCGTCGATCAGCCCCCAGGCCGAGCCGGTGTAGCGCAGCAGCAGGCCGGTATCCCTGACAAAGGCGAGCCAGCCCTCGCGCGGCGTGATCTGCTCCCACGCGCCGTCGCGGCAATAGCCGAGCGCCCAGTTCGTGAAGCTCGCCCACTGCGCGCCGCTCTTGCCGCTCGGCACGATGTAGACCGCGCCATCGGTGGGCGAGGCCGGCTGCGCCGTGGTGGTCGCAGAAACGACGCTCAGTTGCACCAGTGCATCGAGACGGCGCAGGCTTTCGTTGACGGTGACGTGTTTCTGCGCCTGCCCAACGGCGAGATACGGAAGCACGAGATTGGATGTGTTGCTCATCCCCGAGAATAGAGTCAGGTCCACAACCCGGGGATGTGATTGCGACTCTCCTACAGCGGAGATTCGCTTGCGCCCTGACTGGGAAGGTGATTTCGGAAGTTGCCGGGCCGGCAATTCGGCCGAATCCAGACTACTCCGCAACCGGCTTTGTCAGGTCGAACTCGACGCGGAAGAAGCGTTCGGGCCGGCGCAGTTCGTAGGCGAACAGCGCATCCGCGGCCTCCACGGCCCAAACATTGGTGACCGATGCCGGATTGCCCTTGGTGAGGAACAGCTCTTTCGAGAACTCATCCACCGGGAATTCCTGCCGCGTTGCCGTGCCGGCTGCGGCAGTGTCGCCGCCATACTGGGAGAGCTCGTCTTCCGTTCCATCCTCGTGACGGTGGTCGTGCTTGAGACGCAGGCCCGCGTCCGTGCGGGTGATAACCCAGGTGCGAGACTTGTCTTCTCCGACATGGAACGGGATGCGCACCTCGGCGGCTGAACAATCGCGCACATGCATCAGGAGGCGGCTGTTTGCGAAATCAGCGTCGAGCGGGTCGTTGGTGACGACCTTGCCTTCAAAGCGTTGCCCACAGAGCGCGTTGAGGCGAGCGAGGAAGATGTCGGCTGACGCCTGCTCGACCTGTTCCTGATTGGCTGCCGGCGTCTCGCCAGTTGTCTGGGGCGGAGCCTCCGGCGCGCAGGCTGCAGCGGCGAAGGCGAGGATCAGAACTGAATGTTTCATCCGCTGAGGTTGCAACACAACCACGCCTCGCGCCAGATACGATTCAACATCGAGGGGACCGCCCATGTTCAGTCTTGGCGATCGCATCCGGAGCTTTGGCTACGCCTTCCGGGGCCTCGGCTTCATGCTGAAGACCCAGCAAAATGCCTGGATACACCTTGCGGCCACGGCCCTGGTGATTGTTGCGGGCGTGTGGGTGAGGCTTTCCTTCTATGACTGGCGCTGGGTCGTCCTCGCCATCGGTATCGTCTGGGTCGCGGAACTGGTGAACACCGCCTTCGAACACCTGTGCGACGTGGTGCAGCCGGAATTCCACGTCTCAGTGAAAACCGCGAAGGACGTTGCCGCTGGGGCAGTACTGGTTGCTTCCTTTGCAGCGGCTATCATCGGTCTGCTTGTCTTCCTCCCCTATCTTGGATTGCCGCTATGACCATTCGCACACGCATCACCGACCTGCTCGGCATCGAGAAGCCGATCATCCAGGCCGCCATGGGCTGGATCGCGCGCTCGCAGCTATCCTCGGCCGTATCGAACGCAGGCGGCATGGGTATCATCGAGACATCCTCAGGTGAACTCGACGCCGTAAAGGAAGAGATCGTGAAGATGCGCACCCTGACGGACAAGCCGTTCGGCGTGAACGTGGCGCAGGCTTTCGTTCGCGATCCCGGCATCGTGCAGTTCGTGATCGACCAGGGCGTGAAGTTCGTCACCACGTCGGCAGGCGATCCGATGAAGTACACGGCCATGCTGAAAGCGGCGGGGCTGACGGTGTTCCATGTCGTACCCAACCTTGCCGGCGCATTGCGCGCGGTCGAGGCGGGCGTTGATGGCCTGATTGTCGAGGGCGGCGAAGGCGGCGGCTTCAAGAACCCCAAGGACGTCGCCTCGATGGTTCTGATCCCGCTGGTGTGCGAGCGGGTGAACGTGCCGGTCGTCGCTGCGGGCGGCATCATGGATGGGCGCAGCATGGCGGCGGCGTTCGCCCTTGGCGCCGAGGGGGTGCTGATGGGCACGCGAATCTTGTCGTCAGCCGAGAGCCCGGTTCATGCCAACTGGAAGGACGCGATCGTAAAGGCGGAGGCGACCGACACGGTGTTCCTCAACCGCAAGGGACCAGGCCCTGCCCTGCGTGCGCTGCGCACCGAGCGCACCATGCGGCTTGAGGCGGAAGGCTCGCCCAACATCTTCGGCGAATTCGCCCGCACTCAGGACGTCTATTTCGGCGGTGACCTCGAAGCGGGCATCGCGCTGACGGGACAGGTGGCGGGACGGATCACCGAGGTAAAGCCGGTGCGCCAGATATTCGAGGAGACGATGGCCGAATTCGAGGAAACGCTGGCGCGGATGAATCGGGTGGTCCGCTAAGCCGCCTCCGTCACGAACCCCTTCCATGCGCGCATGTAGGTCACGAACGCGTCGCCCAATCCCTCCGCGCGAAGATATTCTGGCGTAACCGGGTTCGGCGTCGGCTTGAAGTCTGCATCCGCCGCAACGCGCTTGGGAAAGTCGTGATGCAGGATCGCCGCGCGACCGATCACGACGAAGTCGAGGCCGGCTTCCATGGCGCGGTGCACGCCCTCGCCCGTGGTGAGCTTGCCGGCGGCGCCGAGGCGGACATTGCCGCGTTTCAGCCCGGTGAAGTACGACATCAGGCTGCGGCCCTTGAGCGCCTCGTCGTTCGGTTCCTTGAAGACATCCCAGAGCGACATGTCGAGATAGTCGATCTTGTCTTCGTGCATCAGGCGCTGGGCGACTTCCGCGATCTCGAGCAGGCGCATGCCGAAACGCTCGGGCGACAGGCGCACGCCAAGGCTGAAGTCTGGCCGGCAGGCGGCGCGCACGCCGTCGACGATTTCGAACAGCAGGCGCGAGCGGTTCTCCAGCGACCCGCCATAGCTGTCTTCGCGCTTGTTGATTTCCGCGCTGAGGAACGCGCAGATGATGTAGCCATGCGCGCCATGGATCTCGACGCCATCGAAGCCGGCCTTCTCCGCGCGCTTGGCCCCGGCGATGAAATCGTCGCGCAGGCGATGAACCTCGTCCAGCGTCAGCGCTCGCGCGCCGGTTTCTGCGTCGTCTGATGGGGAGACGGGAGCGCCGCCGATCAGGTCTTTCGGCGAGCGCATGCCGGCGTGGTGTAACTGAACGACCGCGTGGCTGCCCTCGGCCTTCAGCGCGCCGGCCAGACGCGAGAGCCCCTCGATATGCATGTCATCCCATACGCCCAACTGGCCCGGAAAGCCCTGCCCCACGCGCTGGACATGGGCGGCGCAGGTCATGGTTAGGCCGAACCCGCCCCTGGCCCGCATTGTCAGCCAGTTAAACTCTTCGTCTGAAAGCCGCCCGTCGGCATGGCTTTGCGTGTTGGTCAGCGGGGCGAGCATGAACCTGTTTTTCCACGCCGGTCCGCGTTTCATCGTGAGCGGTTCGAACAGGTTGGGCATGAGCAAATCCTCGAACTTTCAGGCGCGGAAGCGAACCTTTTAGCGACATGCGGGCGCTTGCGGCCAGCCCTGCCCCCGCGCATATAGCCGCGTATGACCGCAGCCCGCACCCTCTACGACAAGATCTGGGACGCCCACATCGTCTCGTCCGACAAGGCGTCGGGCGAGAGCTTCCTTTATATCGACCTTCACCTGATCCACGAAGTGACGACGCCGCAGGCCTTCGCGGGCCTCAAGGTCAATGGCCGCCGTGTGCGCCGGCCGGACCTGACGCTGGCCGTCGCCGACCACAACACGCCGACCGAGGGCCAGTCGCTGGGCATGGCTGGGGTGAAGGACCTGGAAGCGCGGGAACAGCTGGAGACGCTGGCGCGCAATGTGAAGGAACACGGCATCCAGTTCTTCCCGATGGGCGATCTCAATAATGGCATCGTCCACGTTGTCGGCCCCGAACAGGGCCGCACCCAGCCGGGTCTCACCATCGTGTGCGGCGACAGCCACACATCGACGCACGGCGCTTTCGGCGCGCTGGCCCACGGCATCGGCACGAGCGAAGTGGAACACGTGCTGGCGACGCAGACGCTGCGCGCGCGCAAGATGAAGAACATGGCGGTGCGGGTCGACGGCGAATTCCGCCCGGGCGTCGGCGCCAAGGACCTCGCCCTGCACCTGATCGCGATCATCGGCACGAATGGCGGCGCGGGGCATGTCATCGAGTATACGGGCTCGGCCATCCGCTCCATGTCGATGGAAGGCAGGATGACGCTATGCAACCTGTCCATCGAAGGCGGCGCGCGCGCGGGACTGATCGCGCCAGACGAGACAACGTTCGACTACATGCGAGGCCGCCCGTCTGTGCCCAAGGGCGCGCAGTGGGAAACCGCGCTGGCGCACTGGAAGACATTGTTCTCGGACGATGGCGCGCACTGGGACGAAGTGATCGACATCGCCGCTGAAGACGTCGCCCCCACCATCACCTGGGGCACCAGCCCCGAACAAGCCTCGTCCATCCACGCGACCGCGCCTGTGCCGTCGCAGATTGCAGACCCCGTAAAGCGCGAAGCGGCCGAGCGCGCGCTGGCCTATATGGGCATCGCGCCGGGGGAAAAACTGGAAGGCCTCAAGATCGACCGCGTCTTCATCGGCTCCTGTACCAATTCGCGGATCGAGGATCTGCGCGCGGCGGCCGAGATCGCGCGCGGCAAACACGTGGCCGCAGGCGTGCGTGCGATGGTTGTGCCGGGCTCCGGCCTGATCCGCGCGCAGGCGGAGGAAGAAGGCCTCGACCAGGTGTTTCTCCACGCCGGTTTCGAATGGCGCGAGCCGGGGTGCTCGATGTGCCTCGGCATGAACCCCGACATCCTTAAGCCGGGCGAGCGCTGCGCCTCGACCTCGAACCGCAACTTCGAAGGACGCCAGGGACGCGGCGGCCGCACGCACCTGATGAGCCCCGTGCTGGCCGCGAAGGCGGCGATCGCGGGGGTGATTACGTCGTGAAGGAACGCTGCCGACAGCAAAGACTGGAATTGTCCTTTCTCGGCACGCCTCACACGACTCGTTTCATGCTGGATTCCGATTGTTTTGGCGCACCAGACCGGCATGGCTTTCTGACCCAACCGGATGTGGACTGAATCTATATCCTAATGGAGCGGCAACGCGAAAATCCAGAATCGCGGCCCCTGCTTGACATCATTATTCCCGCTGTAGCGAGACGGCAAATCGCGCTCGGCCCTTCGCAGGCGAAGCGGTTGGCTGATCAATTCGTATCGACTGAAACTACGCCGCAGAACGACAATTCAGACGAACGCGCCAGTCGCAGCTCAATACGATCTGTGTTCAAGGGCCATCTGGTCGGACTCCGCGCCGGACTGGGCGCACATGGATCCCGACCTGCCGACAATGCCGAAGGGCGCGCCGCCCCTGCTGCCTGCCGCGCGTTAAGACTTGTCAACGGACACTGCGGCGGATTGCACCCCGCAGTTGAAACTGCCATGATGATGCCCAAGTTCGAAGGCTTCTGCAGGGCGCGGGGCGGCAGCCGGGAATCGCATGAAAAGACTGCTCCTTGCGCTGGTATTGGTTGTTGCAGGCGGCGTGATGCTGCTGGGCCCGCAATTGCGATCCGCCTTCGCCTCGACCGAAGTTCACATCACCCTTGGACCCGCCGAACTGCACCCCACGCAGCAGGCGCTGGCATTCATGCTCGATGAGCCGGCGGATGAAGCGCTGGAGAAGGCAAAGCAGACGAAACTGTGGGCAACCTACTATCACATGCCGACGGTGCGCCCGTCCTGGACCAGCGTTTCCGCCAAGCCTTTGCTAGGCCGCAACGGTTCCGCCGTATCGCCGCCGCTGTCGACCGAAGACTGGTGCGATGCGGCCATGCAGGGGTCAATCTGGGTCGACAACGGCAAGGACGAACCCACAGCCTACATGTTCCTCGACAGCCGCGGCCCTGAGCAGGTGGTCTGCGACAAATATTTCGGCGAGCTGTCGACACGCATCAAGTCCGCGACGCGGCGCGCGCGCTTCGTGGAGTTCCATCACCCGAACGCCTGCGACGTGCGCGTGATTCCATTGATGGCGTTCCGTACGATCGCGGTTGATCGCGACAAGATCAAAATGGGCACGGTGATGTATGTGCCCAAGCTGCGCGGCAAGACGTTCTGGAACGCGGGCGAGTTCCTCACCCACGATGGCTATGTGATCGCCAGCGACACGGGCGGCGCCATCGAAGGCAACCATATCGACATGTTCGTCGCCGACGCGGCGGTTGATCCCTTCCCCGACCTGGTGAAGTCCAATCCACGCCACACATTCGAGGCGTTCTTCGTCGACAAGACGCACCCGGCGGCCATAGCGCTCAAGGATGCGGCTGACGAACTCTGCAAGGACGCGGACGGCCCCGGGCGCAAGCGCCGCGCCAATCCCGTCTGAGCGCGGGTCAAGGCGCGGTAACGGCCTGGTAATCTCTCTCCTGGCTTCGGTGTCGCATGAAGGAGCTGACTGCGATCCTGGGCCTCAGGGCCGATCCCGCGCCGGCCGGCGCGGATGCACACGCCCCTGCGCCTCAAGATCCCCTGCCCGACCCGCCACTGGAAGCGCCGACGCAACCCATCCGGGCGCGCCGCGCTGGGTATGCTGTGCTCCTTCTGCTTACCGCATGCGCGACGGCGTCGACGATGGGCCGTGAACCTCCGCCGCTCATGCCAGCGCTGACGCTTGAACAGCAGGCGGCCGGCTTCCTGCTGGATGCGCCTGTCGAAGACGCGCTGGGCCCCAACCTTCGCCTGTGGGCCACGCACTATCACACGCCCAGCATCGCGCCGGCGCCCGAGACGATCTCGGCGGCGCTTCCGCTGGTTGGCCGCAGCGGCGAGCCGATCTCGCCGCCGCTGTCGCATCGCGACTGGTGCGAGGCGGCGCTGCAAGGATCAGTGTCTGTCAGGCAGGGCGGCCAGGCGACCGCCTATGTGTTCGTCGACGCCAAGGGACCCGAACAGGCGAATTGCGACCAGTGGCTCGGCAACCTGTCGGATGGCGTCAAGAATGCCACGCGGCGCGCGCGCTTCATGAAGGTCAACCATCCGCTGGGATGCGGCGTGCGGAACCATCCGCTGGCTCCCTTCCGTACGATCGCTGTAGACCCCAACGTGATCCCGCTCGACACCGTGGTCTTCGTTCCCGAACTGCGCGGCCGGGCGTTCGAGATGGACGGGCGCACCTTCACCCATGATGGCTATCTGTTCGCAGGTGATCGCGGGGGGGCGATCAAAGGCCGCCACATCGACGTTTTCCTGGACGAGAGCGGCGCCGGCCCGCTGGAAGACCTGTTCGCCTCGACGGAGAGCCGCACCTTTGCCGCGCATGTGGTGGCCGATGATGATCCCGGCGTTGCCGCCGTGCGCGCAACGCAATCGGCAAGCTGCGAGCCAGTCACGCCGGGTTGAGACGATCTCTTCTGGACAAGCTTTCCCCTGCGGCGGCACATTGCGGCGCAAAGAACAGACATGACAATCCGAGGGAGAGATTGCGATGAAACCTTATCTGAAGCGCAGCGCCTACCTGATCGCGGCGGGCCTGCTGGCGACGGGGTGCATGCTTGCGCCCAACTTTTCGAACGTGGCGCCGCACATCCCGTCCAATCCCACTATTTCAGCAGAACCCGTCGCGCCGATGGCGCCGGTTGCGCGGCCGGCTGCCGCCACGCCAGCCCCACAAGCGAGCGCGCCAGCTGCCTCCGCACGCACGAACTATGGCGTCGCCAGCAACTGGCTGTGCCGGCCGGGCCTCTCCAACAATCCGTGCGAGGTCAATCTCGATACGACCGTGGTGAAGACAGACGGCTCGACCACGATCGAGACCTTCACTGGAAATCCCAACGCGCCGATCGACTGTTTCTATGTCTATCCGACCGTGTCGCTTGACCCGTTCTCGCAGTCCGACCTCATCCCCGGACCGGAAGAGCTGAACGTGGTGAAGGCTCAGCTGGCGCGCCTTGGCAGCCAGTGCCGCATCTTTGCGCCGATGTATCGGCAATTCTCGCTGGGCGCGCTGCGCGCCCGGATGTCCGGCGGCGGAGACGTTCCCGTGCGCGGGACACCGGCCGACGCCAACAACGACGTCGACGATGCGTGGGACTGGTACATGGCCAACGAGAACAAGGGCCGCGGCGTCGTGATCCTCGGCCACAGCCAGGGCTCGGGCCAGATCATGCGCCTGATCGCCGCGAAGGTGGACGGCAAGCCGGCGCAGGAGAAGCTGGTGTCGGCCATCGTCATGGGCTTCTCGCTGATGGTTCCCAAGGGCCAGGACGTGGGCGGCACGTTCAAGAACATCCCGATCTGCAAGTCGGCCAGCCAGACCGGCTGCGCGATTTCCTTCTCGTCCTTCCGCTCAAACATCCCGCCGTCGGACACGGCCATGTTCGGCCTTGGGCGGGGTGAGATGGAAGCAGTGTGCACCAACCCGGCGGCGCTGGGCGGCGGGGCAGCGCAAGCCAAGGCCTACTGGTCCACGGCCGACAAGGCGTGGGTTGCGGGCAAGCAGGTGACGACGCCGTTCGTGGCGACGCCGGGCCTTGCCACGACCGAGTGCGTGCGCGAGGGCAATCACCATTATCTCAAGGTGACGTTCAACGCTGACCCGAACGATCCGCGCATTGACGATCCGGGCACGGACGTGATGGCCAACGGCAAGCCTGACGCTGGCTGGGGTTTGCACCTCAACGACGCCAACATCGCGATGGGCGACCTTGTCGACGTCCTCGCGAAACAGTCGGCGGCGTGGAAGCAGACGCGCCGCTGAAATTCATCAGCAGCTGAAGCAGATGTAATGAACGGCCCTGCGCCTTGAGTGCAGGGCCGTTTTTCGTGCACGCTGCGGCATGGTTAGCGCGACTTGTGAAATCCGGGCCCGCGCACTGAACTTGCCTTAGGGGATGGGGATCAGTTTGCACGCGGACCCGTGGGGGGCATCCACCTGCAACCGGTAATCACCATGCGCTCGCCGCACGCCAAGATCGATGACTGGCTCATGGGCCAGGAAGAGGCTTCCACGGATGCGGCCGAGGAGCCGTTCGATTCCTTTGGACCGATCAGCGAAATCCGCCGCGCACTGAGCCGGCCGGACCGGACATCGGTCACGCGCGGACCGCACGACTACACGCGTATTCTTGCAGCCGAGGCTGATCCATATCACCGGCGCGTGCTGCGCGTACTGCTGGCCAGCTCGCGCGTTTCGGTTATCGAGGTGGAAGATGGGCAATCGGCGATTGACCTTCTGGCTCTGCGTTCGTTCGACCTCGTGCTTCTTGGCATGGACCTGCCGCACATGACCGGGCCTGATGTAATTCGCTGGGTGCGGCGCAGCCTGACGCCCTGGTCGGACATTCCAATTCTGGGGCTGGTCGGTGAAGACCACCGCGACCAGGTTGGCCGCCTCATGTCGATGGGCATGACGGACTGGACCGCGAAGCCGCTGAGCCGGCATCACCTGGCGGACAAGATTGTCCATCTGATGCCGGGGCTCTACGACGCGGGGCTTTAGCCGCGCAGGCGGACCGCAAGCAACATCAGGACAAGGCCTGCTGCGACGAAGGCGAAGCCGGGAAAGATCATATAGATCGCGGACCATCCGAACATAGCGATCGCCGGAAGCGTCAGGGCAAGTGTGACGAGACCGAGCAGGATCAAGATGGAGGCCAGCGGCAGGCGCCAGCCGGTGGACGGCGCCGCCATTGGTCAGACCTTGCGCTGGCCGAGGATATCGAGTGGGTCGGGGAAGTTGGCGAAGGCGCTTTTCGCCTGCGCCTTGAGCTTCTCGAACTGCATGACGTTCTCGATGCGGCGGTCGAGGAAGGCGTCGACCTGGGCCTCGTCATCCGTTCCCATCCACGCCGTGAGGGTAGAGCCCAGGACGGCCACGAGCGTCATCCGCTTGGTGTACCAGTTGTAGTCGGTCGACTTGTCGCCCAGCGCCGACCAGATCGCGTCGGCCGCAGCCCAGAGGCCCTTGGGCCCGGTCAGCAGATTGGCCGGGGCGACAGCCGCGCGCTTCACCGCCGCCTTGTGGTCGCTGAGGGCGGCGAGCCATCCCTTGACCCCCGCCCTGACCTTTTCGCGGACCTTGGCCGTGGAGCCGGAAACCGCATCGCCGGCGGCGCGGGCGGCGCGCTTGCCGAAAGCCTCCAGCACGTCCGCGGCCCCGTTGGGGGCGGCAAGGAGGGCCTGCCCGGCAGTAAGACCTGCCTTCTCGGCGGCCTTGTCGAACGTCGCCCGAGTCCAGCCCGATTCCGGAGCCAGGGCCAGCATGGCGTCGACCAGCCGGTCGAGGAACAGGTCGCTGGGGGCGTCTTTATGGTCGTTCATGGCCATTTTCCGTGGTTTTTGGGCAGTAGGCAGGCCCGATTTCCTATGGTATCGGACCCGCGCTTTGCCGTCATGGCTGTCCTTACGGGCAATCCAGTAGGAAGCAACAAATCACCCGTCGGGCGGGCCAGCGCATCCTCTACAGGGAGCGTTTGCGGCCATTTCGGCGTTTCTGCATTCAGACGATCACCCCGGCGCCGGTCCGGGAACCGATGGAGAGTTTCAAATAGTTCAGATCGTTGTCCGCGATAACAACGTCGATCAGGCGTTGAAGGCGCTCAAGAAGAAAATGCAGCGCGAGGGCGTCTTCAGGGAAATGAAGGCCCGAACTGCTTTCGAGAAGCCGTCTGAGGCCAAGGCGCGCCGGAAGGCCGAGGCCGTGCGCCGCGCGCGCAAGCTGGCCCGCAAGCGCGCCCAGCGCGAGGGTTTGCTCCCGAAGGCATAGACGCCTTCACCTGACCGGCAAGTCATGACAAGGCCGGCTGCGCGACACGCGCGGCCGGCCTTTTGCGTTTGGGGACCCAATAAAACGGGCGCCATCCGTAAGGTGGCGCCCGCAAAGGCTACGGTCGTGAAATCGAATGCGTGACGGGCGATCAGCCCACTTCGTCGAGTTCGCCGTCTTCGCGGACCTTCAGGTCATACTCGCGGACCTTGCGGTAGAGCGTCGAGCGACCGATGCCGAGGCGGCGGGCGACTTCCGACATGTGGCCGGAGTAGTGGTCGATGGCGAACTGGATCAGGTCGCGCTCGATGGCTTCAAGCGTACGCAGTTCGCCCGTGGGATCGGTAATGGAGACGGGCTGGTCGGCCGCATCGTTCGCTGCCTGAGGCGCGGCGGCGGCCGCAGCGGCGGGCGCCGCAACGATGAGACCCGAAATCTGCGGGAAGTCTTCCGGCTTCAGAGGGCCGCCGTCCGACAGCACGATGGCGCGGAAGATGGCGTTCTCGAGCTGGCGGACGTTGCCGGGCCAGTCATAGCTCATCAGCATGCCCAGCGTCTCGGGGGCTGCGCCCGGGACGTTCTTGCCCTCTTCCGCATTGAAGCGGCGGATGAAGTGCTCAACCAGGGCCGGCAGGTCTTCCTGGCGTTCGCGCAGCGAGGGGATCTCGATGGGGAACACGTTGAGGCGATAGTAGAGATCTTCGCGGAAACGGCCTTCCTTCACCTGGTTCGCGAGATCGCGGTTGGTGGCGGAGATGATGCGGACATCGACCTTGGTGGGGCGGCGCGAGCCGACGGCGTCAACCTCGCCCTCCTGCAGGACGCGCAGGAGCTTGACCTGCATATCAAGCGGCAGTTCGCCAACCTCGTCGAGAAACAGCGTACCGCCGTCAGCTTCAACGAACTTGCCGAGCTTCTTCTCGTGAGCGCCGGTGAACGAGCCCTTCTCGTGGCCGAACAGGATCGACTCGACGAGATTTTCCGGGATGGCGCCGCAGTTGACCGAGATGAACGGCTTGCCGGCGCGTTCGGACGCGCCCTGGATGCAGCGGGCGATGACTTCCTTGCCGACGCCCGATTCCCCGAGAATGAGGATCGGAATCGACGAGGAAGCTGCGCGCTGGCCGAGGCGGACGACGCTGCGCATCGGCGGGGCGCCGGCGATCATGTCCTCGAAGCCCATCTTGCCTTCGGACTTCTTGGAGAGACGCTTAACCTCGCCGCGCAGGTCCGACATCTTGAGCGCGTTGCGGATCGAGATACCGATGCGTTCGGGGCTGGCCGGCTTCACGAAGAAGTCGATCGCGCCAGCGCGCATGGCCTGGACGACAGTATCGATGCCGCCAGTGGCGGTGAGCACGATGACCGGAAGGTCGGGGCGGCGCTCCATCAGGCGTTCGAGCGTCTCCATGCCTGACAGGCCCGGCATGACGAGGTCCAGCAGCACGACATCGACGCCGCTCTTGGCGTCCGAGGCTTCTTCCAGCGCCTTCTCGCCGTTCTCGACGACGCGCGCGCGGAAGCCCTGCTTCTCGGCGGCGGCCTGCATCAAGCGACGCTGGGTAGGATCGTCATCGACGACCAGAACGGTCTTAGCCATGTCCACACCATCATCAGTAGACGGAAGGCTCTTGGAGCGGCCTCCCTGTTCCGCATCAAACTGGCACGGACGCTTGAAAATGCGTTTAAGCGGGTCTGCGCAATTTCACGCAACTCCCTGGAAACAGGGTTTTTTGCGCCAAACTGGGCCGAAAATCGCGCCCCCGGCGACGTGCGCGCGCTTCCGTTAGTAAACACGTGACGGCGCCCGCCCTGCTTCGCAGGATGTGAATCAAAGACGGATTCCAGGAGTTCGGGGCGCAATGGCTTGGCGGCGCGCAATAGGCGCGAGCGTGATGATGATCGGGGCGTTGACGCTGCTGGCGACAGTGGCGGGCGTGACCGTGCTTGCCGTCACCTATGTCAGGTCGGGCGAGCTGGCCGCACCGGTAGGGTTTCTGGCTGCTGTCTCAGGAGGCGCGCTGCTGGGCGGTGTCGTTCTGATGCTGGCCGGGCGCGCCATCTATGGCCGCTGGACCACGGCTGCGCCAATTGCCAACTTCACCGCCGATGTGACCCGGATGGTTGGGATCGCGATCACCCTTTGCCTCGGCGCAATGCTTGTCTTTCTGTTTGTCGCGGGCATCGAGCCGGAAGATGGCGTTGCCGCGCTGATGCTGGGCATCGGGGCGCTGGCGGGCATGGGCCTCGTCCATGTGGGCGGCAACCTGCGCAATCGCGGACGCCGTTACCTGGACTGATCAGCCCTCGCCGACAGGTCCGCCCGACGCAACCGGGCGCCGCGGCCAGTTGCCCATCGACAGTACGCGGTCATACATCACCAGCGCGCCCGCGAGGCCGACATTGATGCAGAACCGTGTCGGGATTTTTACGATATGGGCGCAGCGCGCCTGCATTTCCGGCGAAAGGTCCCTCGCCTCCCCGCCCATGACATAGGCGGCGCGGATCGGATGGCGGAAGGCCGGGAGCTCGACAGCGTCGTCTGTCAGCTCCACGCCGACCAGCTGGCATCCACGCGGAAGCTGCATCTCCTCGATCGAATCCCACAGATACCAGGGCACATGCAGGTCGGACTTCGACGTGTCGGCATTGTGCATCACGCGAATCTTGGGCGCAGCCGAGACGGTGAAGGTGAACGCAGCGCCGAACGCATGCGCGGTGCGCTGCAGCGCGCCCAGGTTCATGGGCTTGGAGAGGGACTCCACCCCGACCCCGAAATATCCGCGTATCTGCTTCATGCCGGCAGAAGCCTGATCGGCAGGCTGCGTGTCAACGCCCCGGCGCAAGGGACTACTCTTTCAGGCCGGCGAGGAAATCGAGGACGAACGCGTTTGTCTCCTGCGGCTTCTCCTGCTGGATCCAGTGGCCGGCGCCGGGAACGAGTGTAACGCCCCGCAGGTCGTCAGCCACGCGGGTCATCTGCCCGCGGAGCATCGGCTCCTTCGCGCCGCGGATGACGATGTCTTCCGTGCCGGCGATGAAAGCCACGGGAACCTTGATCCGGGCGCCCGTGAGTTCGGGGGTGATCTCCCAGTTGCGCTCGATGTTCCGGTAGTAGTTCACGCCGCCCCGGAAGCCCGCACGTTCGAACTCGGAAGCAAAATAGTCGAGATCCTTCTCGGTGAGCCAGCCCGGCAGCTGCTTCGGCTTGCCAAGGCGGGGTATCCAGCCGCCGGCCGATGCCTTGGGATCCGTGATCTGCGACGGATCGCGCGGCGCATCCATCGGCGCATAGATGCGCAACAGCAGCCCGCGCGGATCAGCGTCGTACTCGGCTTCGGCAACGCCCGGCTCCTGATGATAGAGAATGTAGTAGAAGTTCTCGCCATTGGCGGCGCGCATTGCAGCCATGGGTGAGGAATTGCCGCGGCCGCCATTGGGAACGCTCATCGCGATCATGGCCGAGAAGCGATCGGGATGGAGCAGCACGCTGTTCCAGGTAGCGATCGAGCCCCAGTCATGGCCGATGATGATCGCCTTCTCGGCGCCATACGCGTCGAGAAGGCCGACGATGTCGCCAGCGAGATCCTTCACATCGTAGTCGTCGACATTGGGCGGTTTGTCCGAGCCGCCAAAGCCGCGCATGTCGGGCGCGACGACTTTGTAACCAGCAGCGGCGATGACCGGGATCTGGTGGCGCCAGGAATACCAGCTTTCCGGCCAGCCATGTACGAGCACCACGAGAGGCCCCTCGCCCATTTCGGCGACGCGCAGGGTGATGCCGTTGGTCTCAACCATGCGGAACGCGACACCGTCGACCGGCGCAGGCGTGGTTTCGGATGGCGCCGTGGCGCACGCCGCGAGGGCGAGTGCGGCGCCAGCCAGTGCTACACCGACCAGCCGGCGCGTCATCGATCGAATCATCTGGTTCTCTCCCGAAGCGCAGTCTCTACTGAACCTGCTTGGTCAGAAGGTTTCAGACCCGAAAGCCCAACGCAAGACCGGTGTGTGGCGGCAGTGTCCGATACGGGCTAGCATTGATCGCATGGCAATCATTTTCGATATCGCCGACCTTACGCGCGACCGTTCGGCCCTGACCGAGTTGAATAGCCAGTATCTTGACTGGCTGGATGCAAACATACGGCATGATTTCGGGGTGACGCTGCCCGCCCTGCTGGGACAATCGATACCAGAGTATGTGGCAGGCTCGCTCGACAAGCTGTGCGCGGCGCGGCCGCCGGAGGGCGTGTTCTACATCGTGCGCCGCAACGGCCAGCTGGCCGGCATGGGCGGCGGGCGGCGGACGCTTGACGGGGCGTCCGAGATGAAGCGCGTGTTCGTGCGGCCGGACCAGCGCGGCGGCGGGCTCGGAGCGATCATCGTCAAACGGCTGATCGCAGATGCTGCCTCATTCGGATATACTTCCATGCGGCTCGACTCAGCGCCGTTCATGACGTCAGCCCATAAACTCTACGCGTCGGAGGGTTTCGTGGACCGGCAGGCCTATGAGGGCGCGGAAGTGCCGGCCGAAGTTCATTACAACTGGCGTTTCATGGAGCGCAAACTCGCGCCCGATCCGGCGGCGGCCAAATCGCATGCGGGATGACAGGCAGAGATACCTCCGCTAAGGCAGCCGGGCGTTCTGACTTGCGGAGACGATCACGATGAAAGCCGTTCTGTCCAAGGCCCCGGGCCTGCCCGATACGCTGGTGCTGGAGGATGTACCCTCGCCGACGCCAAGCAAGGGCGAGATCGTTGTCTCCGTAAAGGCCGTTGGGGTGAACTTTCCCGACTTCCTGATCATCCAGGACATGTATCAGTACAAGCCGCCGCGCCCGTTCTCCCCGGGTGGTGAGATTTCGGGCGTGGTGAAGGCGGTCGGCGAAGGCGTCACCGCGTTCAAGGTGGGCGACAAGGTGTTCGGTTCGACCGGAGCAGGCGGCATGGCGGAGGAAATCCTCGTTCACGCCAGCCGCATGAACATGCTGCCTGACTTCATGCCGTTCGATGAAGCGGCGGCTCTGCTGATGACCTATGGCACGTCGCACTATGCGCTGAAGGATCGCGCGCACATCAAGCCGGGCGAGACACTGCTCGTGCTGGGCGCCGCGGGCGGCGTTGGCCTTGCAGCCGTCGAGCTTGGCGTCGCAATGGGCGCGACCGTGATCGCCGCCGCATCATCACAGGACAAGGTGGACTTCTGCATCTCCAAGGGCGCCCACAAGGGCCTCGTCTATCCGCAGAACCCGCTGAGCCGCGACCAGCAGAAAGAGTTCTCCGACAAGATCAAGGAACTCGGCGGCGGCGGCGTTGACGTGGTATATGATGGCGTCGGCGGCGATTATGCCGAGCCGGCCGTGCGCGCGCTGAACTGGGACGGGCGTTTCCTGGTGATCGGCTTCCCGGCGGGCATTCCGAAACTGCCGCTCAATCTCACGCTGCTGAAGTCCTGCCAGATCGTGGGCGTGTTCTGGGGCGCATTCGTGGCGCGTGACCCGAAAGGTCACGCGAACAACCTGGCCGACCTTTTCCAGCTTTACCGTGACGGAAAGATCAAGCCCCACATTTCCAATCGTTATCCTCTTGAACGCGCCGCCGACGCCATAAAGGAGCTGTCGGAACGCCGCGCAAAGGGCAAAGTTGTCATCACCATCTGAGACGAATGGACCAGGGACGCGATACGTCCACAGTCTACGCAAAAAGGGGAAAAACGATGTTCAGCCGAACTGTTCTCGCCGCTGCCGCAGGCCTTCTCGCGGCCGCATGCGCATCAACCCCCGCAGCCGCGCCAGATGGCGGAACGGGCGCAACACCTGCCGGTGCAGCTTCGCCTGCGCCCGCGGCGGCCGATCCTGCCGGAATGACGCTGCTCAATATCGCGGCCACCTCCCACTGGGTTGCTGAAGAGCGGCTGATTCCGGAAGATCCGCTTCTGGCTCTTGTCAGCGTCAGCGCTACCGATGCCGACAACCCGATGGGCATGGTGATCAAGTGCAATGCCGCCAATGGCGGGATCACCGTGCGCGTCGGCAAGCAGGATGTGGCGCGCGCCGGCCAGCCGGCGACCTTTCGCCTTCGCACCGGGGCCAGCATGCGCGAGGTGAATGGGAAATTCGAAGCGAACCCACGTTCGACCGACACGGATTTCGTCTTCCCGATCTCTTCGGCCGACCTCGCGGCGCTGGGGCAGCTGGACATGGTGTCGTTCGTGTCGGACCGCGGCGAAGTGGAATGGTCGCTGGTGAAGGATGCGTCCGCACAGGTGCAGGCCAAGCACATCGGATCGCTGAAGGATTTCCCGGGCGCGGCGCGTGACTTCCTGAATTTCTGCAATCCGAAATAAAGGGCCGCAACCGAACGCAACAAAAAAAGGCCCGGAGCATTGCTCCGGGCCTTTCTCATTCCAGCTTCGAAGACTACTGCGCGGGCGGCTCCTGCGCGGCGTAGGCGGCGGCATCCTCGTTGGCGCGGTTGATGATGTAGGCGCGGACCGATTCAGCATCATCGGGCGACAGCGTGGCCGCGAAGCTGGCCATCCCCGCGCTGGCGTATTTGCCGCCGAGCACGACCTCCGCGAACTCTTCCTTCGTGCCGGGTGATTGGGCCCAGCGCAGGTCCTGGATGGCGCCGCTCGATACGACCAGCGGGCCATGGCAGACCATGCAGTTGCGATCAAACAGCACGCGGCCATGATCGAGCTGGGCCGCATTGCCGAAGTCCTCGGCGGCCGCGACCTTGTCGACCTCGAACACTTCGTACGGTTCAAGCTTCACCGTGCCGCCGATCTTGAAGACCAGCACACGGCCAAGTTCGGGCGAGCCGATCTTCGGGATCGCATTGCCGCCGCCCGTGACGGGAAGCGCCGTGCCCCACCCGGCCGTGACGGCGATATACTGCTCGCCATCGATCTCGTAGCTGATCGGGCCTGACATCACCGGATACTGCGCGTCGATCTCCCACTTGGGCGCGCCGCCGGCGGCCGCGTCATAAGCGCGGAATTTTCCGTCGAGGCCGCCCTGAAAGACAAGGCCGCCTCCGGTGGACAGGATACCGCCATTCCATGCGTTGGGATAATCGACCACCCAGCGCGGCGCCTTGGCAACGGGATCCCACGCAACCAGCTGTCCCTTCAGCGCCGCACGGCCCGCGAGGCGTTCGTTCAGCGTCGGCGTCGGCCCCGGAGCGCCGGCGAATTCGACGCCGGTGTTCCAGAAGCCGGGGCGATAGGTGAAATCGGCCTGGTCCGCGTAGATCTGCGGAATGGTATGCGCAGGGATGTAGACGAGGCCCGTATCCGGGCTGAACGACATCGGATGCCAGTTGTGGGCGCCGAGTGGACCCGGGATCGTTGCGAATGGGCTTTCGATGTAACGCACGCCCGGCGTCTCGACAGGGCGGCCCGTGGCGAGATCGACGCTTGTCGCCCAGTTGACGTCGGCCTGGAACTTGTCAGCCGAGAGCAGTTCGCCGGTTGCACGGTCGAGCACGTAGAAGAAGCCGTTCTTCGGGGCCTGCATGGCAACCTTGCGCACCGCGTCGCCGATCTTGATGTCGGCGAGGATGATGTGCTGCGTCGCCGTATAGTCCCAGGATTCGCCAGGCGTGGTCTGGTAGTGCCAGACGTATTCGCCGGTCTCGGGTTTGAGCGCGAGAATGGACGACAGGAACAGGTTGTCGCCGCCCGACGGATCGCGGCGCTCGCGGTTCCACGGCGTGCCGTTGCCGATGCCGACATAGAGGATGTCGAGCTCGGGATCATACGCCATGGCGTCCCACGCCGTGCCGCCGCCGCCGGTCTCGGTCCATTCACCGGTGTCGCCCCAGCTCGCGTTGGCCTTCTCGGCGAAGATCTTGTCGGAGGCGGCGTTGTCGGCCAGCTTCGCCGGATTGGGCGTGGTGAAGAAGCGCCAGGCCATTTTGCCTGTCTTGGCGTCGTAGGCGGAAATGTAGCCGCGCACGCCGAACTCGGCGCCGCCATTGCCGATGATGACCTTGCCCTTGATGACGCGCGGCGCGCCGGTGATCGTATAGGGTCGCGACTGGTCGACGGTGATCTCGTCCCAGACCGGCGTCTTGACCTTCTCGCCGGCAACCTCCGTGACGCCTTCAGTGCGCGATGCGTCGAGCGCGATCAGGCGGCCGTCGATCGTGCCGACATAGACCATGCCTTCCCAGATCGCGACACCGCGGTTGACCACGTCGCAGCAGGCTGACACGCCACGCGCCTTGTCGACCTTGGGATCGAACTTCCAGAGCCGCTCGCCCGTCTTCGCGTCGTAGGCATAGACGACCGACCAGGCCGAGGTGAGGTACATCACGCCATCGACAACGATGGGGGTCGCTTCCATGCCGCGATTGGTGTCGAGCGTCGCCGTCCAGGCGATGCCGACATCCTTCACGGTATCGGCGTTGATCTGCTTCAGCGGCGAATAGCGCTGCTCGGAATAGGTGCGGCCGTGGCTGATCCAGATTTCAGGCCGCTTGTCGGCGTCTATGATCGCCTGGCCATTCACTTCGGCAGCCGTGATCGCCGGCAGTTTCGCCTCGCCGCACGCAGCCAGCGCCAACAGCGCAAGACTGCTCATGAGAGCGCCAGACAGCCTGCTCGATGGAAATCTGATCAACTTGCATCCTCCCGCGTCCCGTGACCGGACATGCCGGAGATTCAGCACGGCGATAGAGATTTTGCAAAGGGCGTTCGCCAATGCTGCAGGTGCGATGGCGCGGTGCGTGCTCGTCTACATTCTGGACGCTGGGACAGCCTGCCTGGGGCAAGCGGCAGTCTTTTGCGTGCTATCCGGCGAGACGGTCGAGGTCGGCCAGGATATCGTCCAGGTTGATGCCCGCATCGGCAGGCGCGGCGGGAGCAGTGGGGGCGTTCAACGCAGGCGAGCCGCCGCCAAGCGTGCGGCTGATCGTCGACAGCAATTCAGACTGGTCAATCGGCTTGGAGACATAACCCGTCATGCCAAGGCCGATCAGGCGCTCGCGGTCGCCGGTCATCGCGTCCGCGGTGAGTGCGATGACCGGAATGGCGCGCCAGTCGCCTTGCGAGGACCGGATGCGGCGGATCGCTTCGACGCCGTCCATGACCGGCATATGAACATCGAGCAGAACAAGATCGAACGCTTCGCGTGCGAGTGCCTGCAGCGCTTCGAGACCATTGCAGGCTTCCGTGATGATAGCTCCCTGCGGCTGGATGAACATGCGCACGACCTGGCGGTTGACTGCGTTGTCGTCAGTGAGGAGGACGCGCGCGCCACGCAGGTGAGTTACGCCGGAAGAGGCCGGCGAGTTTTCAGCCGGCTGCTCGCCAGCCTGCCCCAAGGCGGGGCCCGCCAGGAAGGAGAGCGTGAAAACGGAGCCTTCGCCGGGTTTCGAGTGAACCTCAATGTCGCCGCCCATCATACGCGCAAGGCGGCGCGAGATGGCTAGACCAAGACCGGTGCCGCCGAACTCGCGCGTGGTCGAGCCATCGGCCTGGCTGAATGCCTGGAAAAGGCGCACGCTGGCGTCCTCATCCATCCCGATGCCGGTATCGGCGACCGTGATGAAGACGCGCGTGCGGCCCGCTTCTGCTGGCGCCATCGACAGGGAGACATCAATCCCGCCCTCGCGGGTGAACTTCACAGCGTTGGAAACAAGGTTGGACACACACTGGCGGACACGAACCGGATCGTAGCTGAGGCGCAACCCGGCCGGCACGTCGCTGACGATGTCGAACCGGACGTGTTTCTCATTGGCCGCCGGCATGAACAGCGCGTGCACCTGCCGGAGCGTCTGCATCGGGCTTGCGTCGATCGGAGATATCTCAAGCTTCCCCGCCTCGATCTTGGACAGGTCGAGCACATCGTTGAGGATCGCCATCAGAGTGGCGCCGGACTCGCGGATGGTCGACACCATGGCGCGGGCTTCAGGATCGAGATCGCGCGCGTTGAGCGCCTGCGCCATGCCGAGAACGCCGTTGAGCGGCGTCCTGATCTCGTGACTCATATTGGCGAGGAATTCGCTCTTGGTCCGCGTCGCCGCCTCGGCCGCATCGCGTGCAGCCTCGACCTCGGCCAGGCGCCGCGCTCGCTCTGCAGCAAGCGAGGCCTGCGTCGCTTCAAGACGCGCGCCCTGGCGGATCAGGAAAAAGGAGAAAGGCGGCGCAACGAGAAGCGTGATCGCGACCGTCAGGGCGGCCGAGTATTCTTGGTCAGGCGCCTTGAACAGAATGCCAGCCAGCACGTAGTCGCAGGGCAGGACAACGAAGAGAATGATGGCGGTGACAATCACCGTCTTGCGGAGATGCTTGATCAACGCAGTCTTGCTCGCCTCCGCGGACAACATGCACATCCCCTGACATCGATCCGTAGTATAGGCACAAACAGGTAAAGGATTGGCGGACGGCGATTTACGCAACGGAACGTCTGCGTCCCGTCTCAGGCCCTTGTCGCAGTGAGAAGTTCATTCTGCGCAGCCGCGATGGCCGCATCGACCAGCTTGCTCCATTCGGCGGCGGAGTTGGCGGCAAGCGCGCCCTGCGGCGAGGCAACCGACCGGGACGCGTTCACAACCCCGCCCTCACGTGCGCCTCCCCGATTCACGAAACCGGCGACCGCTTCGGCAGCGCCTGCCCCCTGCGCGCCATAGCCGGGCACGAGAAAGAGCGCATCGCCCGCCGCCTCGCGCAGGGCCGCTGCATCTTCGGGTCCCGTGGCGCCGGCGACGAGCATAAGACCGGACCACCCGCTCTTCCCTCGCAGACGCGCGATCATTGGAAGCAGTGAACGCGCAACATGAAGATAGAGCGGCAGGCCATCGACCAGCTTCGCCTGGAAATCCTTCGAGCCGGGGTTCGATGTGCGCGCCAGCACGACGACTCCCTTCCCTTCGCGCTCCGCAACGGCCACGAACGGCTCGATGGTATCGACCCCCATGTACGGATTGACCGTGATCGCGTCGCACGGACACGAGGAACCGGCGCCAAGATAGCCTTCGGCATAACCTTCCGCCGTGGTGCCAATATCGCCGCGCTTGGCGTCGAGGATTACCATCATGTCCTGTGCTGCGGCGGCGCTGCACACGCGTTCCAGCGCGGCAAGGCCCTTCGACCCCCAGCGCTCGAACAAGCCAGCCTGCGGTTTCACCACGGCGGCCTTGCCTGCGGCGCGCTCCAGCAGGGCAAGGCCCCAACTGGCCGCGGCCTGAGGTCCCGGTGGACCAAAAAGCGGCGGGATCAGCGCGGGGTGCGGATCAATGCCGACGCACAGCGGCCCAAGCTCCCGCACTCGGCCGATCAGTCTGTCGGCAAAACTTGCGTTCACAGCTCACTCACGCGGCAAAGCACCTTCACAACTGCGCGTGCATCCCGCAGTCGATCAGCCTCGGCCTCGTAGGACGATGCGCTGATCGGGCGCGCATCGCCGCCGTAGGAGACTTCGCCCTGTGAGTCCAGAAAGCGGCGAATGGAATCGGGCGCGGCTGAATAGATGCGGCCACGGCGCGGGCTTTCGGCAATCGTGACGCCGATCACGGCGCCATCGACATCGAACACCGGCCCCCCGCTCATGCCAGATAGCGAGCCTTCGACGCCTTGAGAGCGGTCACGCTCTGACCAGGCCAGCACCGGTTCTTCCATCTCGTAGCGGCCGCGCGTGATGAGATTGGAGCGCGATTCGAGCGTGGACACGGCCTCTCCGGATTCGCCTTGCGGGAAACCGACATGGAAGGCGGTCTCGCCGATGCGCAGGGTGCGGTCGAGGCCCAGTTGCAGGGCCACCGGCGCGCGGTCGGTTACCAGGAGCGCAAGATCTGTATCTGGAGACGTGCGTACCTCGTCCACGCGGACCATTCGCCCGTTGCCGACCGCCAGGCCAACGCGCGAACAGCCGTCCACGACGTGGCGCGCCGTCAGCCACAGGCCGGATTGATTGATGGAGAATGCCGTGCCGATGCCGTCTTCGGGATCGTCGACCTGCACCACGACGCGTTCGTCGAATGGATGCGAGTCCGGCAGAAGCGGGCCAGGCTCGGGCATCGGCCTTGGCTCGGCGAAGATGTCGTCTTCAGGCTCGAGCGGTTCGGGGAAATAGGGTTCGGTGATTTCCGGTCGCGGCACTGAAAACGGCCGCTCGCGGCCGCCTGTCCCGCTGGAGAACAGGGTTCCAACGATCGCGATCAATACGATCGCATAGACCACCCAATCGGGAATTCTCATCCACGGCTCCGCAACGTCATATATTCGACCGTCCGGGCCGACTCACAAGGCCGACGCCATTACCATCGCAGCAGCAATCTTGACCCCGGCCAGCACCAGAGCCGCGCCTATTTCATCGCGCTCGATCCTGCGCGGGAGGTCGCGCAGGATCAGGTCGGCGGCCCGAAAAGCCAGCAATTGCAGGAGGATGGCGACAACGCCCCAGATCAGGATGTCGTAGACCGAGAGCGCCGTTACGAGGCAGGCGGCCATCGGAACGGCCAGGCCGACGATCACTGCCGAGAGACTGATCCCGGCAGAAATGTTTCCTTCCCGGATCAGTTTCAGCTCTTTCATGGGCGTCAGCAGCACATGAACCACGCACCCGGCGATCAGCAGGGCGAGCGTCACCCCGCCATGGAGCATGAATTCGGGGAAGCCCTTCACGAAGGACTGGATCGCGGTTTCCATATGGGGCCTCCCGAGCGTCGCCCGGGCTTCGTTTCACGTGGAACGAAAGAAGACCAGCCCCCGGATGCCCCGCCGTGGAGTGGCAAGTAACACTGCGACGTGATTGCTTGCAAAGCCAGGCGAATACTTGGCGCGTCGCCACGAGACTTCGGCTTTACACGACCCGACCTTCCCTAGACCCCGAAAACCGCCAGAACAGCTCCTGCCAGCGTCGACAGCGTCATGATCAGGGTCAGCGCGACGGCCACCACGCGCTGGGTCGAGGTTTTCTTGCGGACGCCGGGGATCGACTTTTCCTTGCGCGGGGCGAGCGTCCAGATGTTCGACAGGAAGCCGATGGCGCAGACGCCACAGATGATCGCGGACGCCCGGGCCCCGGAGATCAGGGCGGCGCCCGTCGCGATGCCCAGCAGTAGGGCCTGGAAGCCGGCCGTGGCCGAAATCACCTTGCGCAGCATGCGATCGGCCCGGCCATGGTCGAGCCCGTCGAAGGCGGTGTTGGCCACGATGACAGCCGCCGTCCAGCCGGATGCGGCCGCTCCGCCGGCCGTGAGGGCCGCCGTGGCTTGCATTATCGAGTAGAAGTCAGCCATGCGGCATCCCCGGAGAATCGGGTCCTGTGTAGAGGGATTCGGCGCCAGCGCATCGCCAGCCGGATAGGCCGCAAGGTATGGTTCCGGGGTATTGCCAGCGTGCCTGCCCCGGCCGACTGTGCGCGCGAAACGAATTCAGGGGACTGCCATGAGAATTTCCGGGATCGCCCTCCTCGCCGGGCTGAACCTCCTCGCCGCTGCCTGCACCCCTTCTCCTGCGGAGCCTGCGAAGCCGGAGGAGCCCAGGCCGGAGGAGGCAAAGCCCGCCCAGACGGACCCGGCTTTCGACCACGCGGTAAGCTTCACCTGCGAAGGCGGCGGCAAGGTGGATCTGGTGTTCAATGCCAGTGACGCGGGCGCGGTCAATGTTCGCCTCGACGGCGGCCCAGGCAAGATGCTGCCCCCTGTTACTCCTGCAGACGACACCCGGCCCGAGATGCGCTTCAGTGAGGGCGACACCAGCGTCGTCTACAGCATGGAAAACACCGTGACCTACGAATCCGGCGACGTGAAGAAGACCTGCGCGTTCGTCTCCACCGAGATTCCCGCGCCGACTGCCGATGGCGTGGTGCACACGCTGACATCGGCGGATGCGGGCAAGACGTTCGAGGTGAAGGTCGGCGAGAAGGTGTCGATCGCCTTCGTCGGCGTGCCGACGGCCGGCTACATCTGGGGCGCATCCAAGCCGCCGGCCTGGGTGAAAGCGACCGAAGGACCTGGCGGTCCGACATCCACAGCACAGAGATTGCCGGGCTTCGCCGGCGGCAGCCATTGGGAAGTCATGGTGATCGAGGCCATTGCGGCGGGCGAAGGCGAGATCACGCTGGCCCAGCGCCGCCCGTGGGAGCCCGAAGCCGAGCCGGACGCCGACACGTTCAAGTTCACGCTCAAGGCCAGTTGATTGAAGACGGCGGCAGCCTTCGCGGTTGCCGCCGTCCTTTTGGCTGCGTGCGCGCCGAAGGCGGAGCAGCCGGCCGCCGCCGACATCCAGCTTGCGCGGCAGGCGGCGCTTGCGTTCGAGCAGCAATCGCGCCGCGAGATCACGACGCGGCTTGAGCGCGATGAAGATCCCGTCGCGGTCTACATGTCCTATGCCGACCATGCGCCGGAGTGGGCGCGCGAGATCAGCAACCAGCTGGAAGCCGACTTCAGCCGAACATCGCTGGGCGTGCGCAATCCGGCCAACGCGCCGGATGACTGGGAGCGAAGGCAGCTGGAGACGTTCGCGTTCCTGATGGATTCAGGTCTCGACCCCGACACGTTCGAGATAGGCGAGATCGTGCAGGAGGACGAGGAAACGGTCTTCCGCTGGATGCAGCCGGTGCGGATGGTGGACACATGCCTGACCTGTCATGGCGAGGCGATCGACGAGCGCATCAAGCTGTTGCTGGCGCAGGAATACCCGCTGGATGAAGCAGCCGGTTACTCGGAAGGGCAGATTGGCGGGGCTTACTCGGTGCGCAAGGTCTTGCGCGTCGGCGATCAGCCAGCGCCAGCGTGGACACCCATCCCGGAGCCGGTGATCTTGCCTGCCGATCAACGCCAGTCCGGCGATGCGCCAGTCGTGGCGCCCTCTCCCACATCCCAGGACTAGTTCAGGCCTTCGCGCCTTTCTTGCCGCCGCCATAGATCGGCGCGGCGGATGCGGATGATTCATCCAGCGGCCAGCGTGCGCGGGCGGGTGTATCGAGCGGATCGGAGATGCCGCGATGGAGACGCTCGGCGCCGGCAAGCGCGATCATCGCAGCATTGTCGGTGCACCAGCGCATGGGCGGGGCGAAGAAGTGGAAGCCGTGATGACGCGCTTCGGCTTCGAGGCGGGCGCGCAATGTCTTGTTGGCCGCAACACCGCCGGCGACCACGAAGGTGTGGCGGTCGAACTGGTCTTTCACCTGCGCCATCGCGCGCGACGATTTCATGGTGAGAATATCAGCGACGGCCTCCTGGAATGACGCGCAGATGTCGGCGCGGCGTTGCGGCGTCAGCGGCTTTTCCTCGATGGCGCGGCGTACGGCGGTCTTGAGGCCCGAGAAGCTCATGTCGAGCCCCGGACGGTCGAGAAGCGGGCGCGGCAGGTCGACTGCTTTCGGATGCCCCGTCAACGCCTCGCGCTCGACAGCGGGGCCGCCCTGCCCGGCGAGCCCGAGCATCTTGGCGGTCTTGTCGAACGCTTCGCCGGCCGCATCGTCGATAGTCGAGCCGAGGCGGCGATAGTGGCCGAGGCCTTCGACGGCGACGAACTGGCAATGGCCACCGGAGACCAGCAGCAGCAGGTACGGGAAGCTCACTTCCTCGGCGAGGCGCGGGCTGAGGGCGTGGCCTTCGAGATGGTTGACCGCAATCAGTGGAATGCCGCGCGCGAGCGCAATCGCTTTGGCCGCCGACAACCCGGCCATAACGCCCCCGATCAGTCCGGGGCCAGCCGTCGCCGCAACGCCCGACAGGCCGCCCCAGCCGATGCCGGCATCCTGCATGGCCAGTGCGATAAGCGAATCCAGCCGCTCCACATGGGCGCGGGCAGCGATCTCGGGCACCACGCCGCCATAGAGGGCGTGCTCCTCCGTCTGGCTGGCGATGCGCTCGCCCAGCACGGTCGCGCGGCCATCCTCAAGGCGCAGGACGGCCGCCGCAGTTTCGTCGCAGCTGGTTTCGATCCCGAGGATGGTGAGCGCGCCTTGCATCATTGCCTTGCATGATTTCGGGGGCGCTTGTACGCCCCCAGCGAAGGATAAGCCAAGGCTCATGACATCGACACTTACAGTCAGGATCGGAACACGCGGCTCGCCGCTGGCGCTGGCGCAGGCGAACCTGTTCGCGGAGCTTATCGCCAAGGCGTCGGGCGGATCGGTGGCCACCAGCCTGCACCCCTTCACCACGACGGGCGACAAGATCCTGGACAAACCGCTGCAGGACGCCGGCGGCAAGGGCTTGTTCACCAAGGAGCTCGACCGGGCGCAGGAGCTGGGCGAGATCGACGTCGCCGTCCATTCGCTGAAGGATGTGACGGTCTCCCTGCCCGAGCATCTCTATCTCGCCGCCTTTCTTGAGCGCGAGGATCCGCGCGACTGCCTGATGGGGCCGTTCGCCAGCATCGCAGCGCTGCCACAGGGCGCTGTCGTCGGCTCATCCAGCCTGCGCCGTCAGGCGCAGCTGAAGGCGGCGCGGCCGGACCTCAGCGTCGTGATGTTTCGTGGCAATGTGCAGACACGCCTGCGCAAGCTTTCCGAAGGCGAGGCGCAGGCGACCATCCTTGCAGCGGCCGGCCTGAAGCGGCTGGGCATGATCGACAAGGCGGCGGCCGTGCTACCGATCGAAGACATGCTGCCGGCGGGCGGACAGGGCATCATCGGCGCGACTCTGCGCAAGGATGCGCCGGACTGGCTCAAGGAACTGATGGCGAAGATCGACAATGAAGAAGCGCGGCTGGCGGCGATTGCCGAGCGTGCTTTCCTTCGCAAGCTGGACGGCTCATGCCGCACGCCGATTGCGGCGCACTTCCGGTTGACGTCTGACGGCGCCGAGATGGTGGGCGAAGTTCTTTCCGATGATGGCGCGAAGCGCTGGCGCGCCGAAGGCGTGATCGAGGGACGGCCAACCGTGTTCGACGCCGAGGTGCTTGGCGATGCGCTGGCCGAGGATGTCGCCATCGAGCGCTCATACGATCTCGATGGCGTGCTGCCGCCGGACTACGAGCCCGGCAGCGCAGACGAGGATGATGTGCGCGAGGACGGGGCGTGAGCCAGCCTCCGCGGCCGCGCATCCTGGTGACCCGCAGTGAGCCGGGCGCCTCGGAGACTGCGGCCCGGCTTCACGCGGCAGGCTACGACGCGGTTTTGGAGCCCCTGTTCGCCATCGTCCCGATCGAGGTTGTCCTGCCTGATTTCGACGCCCTCGCCTTCACCAGCGCGAATGGCGTGCGCCGCTTCGCGGTGTTGGCGCCGCGCCGCCACACGCCGGTCTTCTGCGTTGGCGCGCGCACCGCTCAGGCTGCGCGAGAGGCTGGCTTTGTAGATGTCACGTCGGCGGATGGTGATGTCAGGGCGCTGGGCGACATGATTCTTGCGAAACTGCCCGCAGGCGCGCGGCTGTTGCACGCGGGAAACGAAGATTCTCGCGGCGACCTCGCCGGGCGGCTGGTGTCCGATGGCATCGCCGCCCAGTTCGTGGCGCTGTTTCGCGCAGAACCTGTCCCGGCGCCTGGCCCGGCCCTCGCCCGGCAGCTGGCGGGAGAGCGCGTCTTTGCGGCCGCGTTGGTCCACTCCCCGCGCGGAGGTGAAATCCTTGCGGGAATGATCAGCGCCGCAGCCAACCCGGCCGCCGTCGACGTCGCAGCCATCTCACCGGCGGCTGCAGCGCCACTCACAGGACTCGCCCGGCGTGTCGCAATCGCGGAGGCGCCGAACGAAGAGTCGCTGTTTTCCGCCCTCGCCAACCTTGTTTCAGGTTGAGAAACAGCAGCCCATCCGTCTATGGTCGCCTTGGGGAGCGTGCGTGCGAACGCCATGAGGATGGTGCTCGATGACGACGGCCAAGGTTGGCACATCCAAGATCAACGGCGAACCCGAGCCCATCGAGGCCGAGTTCGAACCGCTTGAAGGATCGGACATACGCCCACCGCGCGGCACGCCAAAGCCGATGCGCAGCAGAACCGTGACCTTCGGCCACCTGATCGCCGCAAGCCTTCTGGCCGCAAGCCTTGGCGCGATCGTTTCGATCGCCGCGAGCAATGCCGGCTCGGGCGCGCCCACGGGAACTCTTGCGCGCGAGATCGACCTCCTGCGCCGCGACATTGCCGACTTGCGCGCCCGCGCCGACCGGGGCGCGAGCGACGTTCTCAGCTTACGGTCCAGCGTCAGCGCGCAGGGCGACCGTCTCGACAGGCTTGATGGCGGCGCCACGCAGTTGCGAACCGACATCGCCGCGCTTTCGGCCCAGCTTTCCGCAATAAGCGGCGCCGGCGGCGGCGAGACGCCCGATGGCGCCATGCCGGCTTCCTCGCCGCTGGGCATCCTGCTGGCGCGCATCAACAGGCTGGAAGGCATCGTCGCCGAGGATCGCTACGCGCCCGAAACGACGCGCGAGGTACAGCGCGCCATCGCCGACCTGTCCGATCAGGTCGCCTCGCTCGATCGCGCGAACACGACGCTGGTCTCGGCCTTCGACCAGAGGCTGGCTTCGCTGGTTGCGCTGGAGGACGGGTTGCGCTCGATCGCGGGCGACGTGGCGGCAATGCGCGCGGGCGCAGCACCCCGGTCGCGGACGCCAGCGGGCGCCGCCCTGCCCGCTGTCCCGTCCGCACAGGCCCCCGCCGTGGCGGCGGCTGACCGCTCTCGCTCGATCCGGGCGCTGGCGGCGCTTGAGTCGGCGGCGCGAGGCGACCGGCCCTTTCCAAAGGAGCATGCGGCGTTGGCGGCCTTCCTGCCCAGCGACGCTGGCCTCGCGGCCATCCAGGCCGCCGCCCAGGCTGGCGTGGCGACCATGGACCAGCTGCGGGCCGACTTCGACGCAGCAGCCAATCGCGCCCGGAAACTGGCCGAGCGGGAAAGCGACGATGGCTGGAACTGGCTGCGCGACAGCTTTGCCGGAGTGATCGAGTTCGCACCGAGCGCCCTGGTCGCGCGGAACGCGGAAACGATCCGGACGGCTCGGCATCAGTTCGATATCGGCGACGTCGAGAGCGCTGTAGCAGCGGTTTCCTCGCTATCGGGCGAGGCGCGCGAGGCCTACACGATCTGGCGCAAGCGTGCGCTTGAACGGGCGCGGCTTGATTCGACCCTCGGCGATCTGAACGCGCGGCTTCTGGGGGCGGCGGCGATCAGCGACAGTTCGGGCTGAAACCCCTGCGGGCAGGGCAGGATTTAGCGTTACCTTTGCGTCATACCGCTAGCGTGGAATTGTTCGCATGCGACTTGCCCAACCGGCCCACGCCCTCTAGCTCCGATGCAAGCTCAGCTGTCTGGGAGGACAACTTGAAACGCACCATCCTGCTCGCCGCGATCTGCACCGGCGCTCTTCTGGCCTGCACCACCCCCGCGACAATGGAAACCGAAGCGTCTGCGCCTGTCGCAAAGGCAGATACGGGCCTTGCCGCCTCGATCGCCAACCCGTCGCGCGCTGACTCACACAAGGTTCGTGACGTCCATCGCCACCCCGCCGAAACGCTCGCCTTCTTCGGCGTGAAGCCGGACATGACGGTCGTCGAGATCGCGCCGGGCAGCGGCTATTATGCCGAGATCCTAGCGCCTTACCTCACCGCCGGCGGCGGCAAGTATATCGGGACCGGCAATCAGATTGCTGCAATTGCGGACCAGACGAAGTGGGGCGTGCAGACCTATGTGCCGTTTGGCCCAACGTCCGGCCCGCTGGGCGCGCCGGGCTCGGCCGACATGGTCCTGACCTTCCGGAACGTGCACAACTGGATGTGGCAGCCCGGCGTTCTCGACAAGTCGTTCGGCGACTTTGCCGCCGTGCTGAAACCGGGCGGCGTGCTGGGCGTGGTGGAACACCGCGCCGATCCGCGCCCCGAGACGGTCGTCAGCGGCCGCGCCGCGACAGACGGCTATGTCGCCAAAGCGACCATCGTGGCGGCTGCGGCCAAGGCCGGGCTTGTGTTTGAGGCCGAGTCCGAGATCAACGCCAACCCCAAGGATACCAAGGACCACCCGTTCGGCGTGTGGACCCTGCCGCCGAACTCGATGGTCGCCCCGCGCGGCGGCGGCGCCGCGCCGGAAGGTTTCGACCCGGCCAAGTACCAGGCCATTGGCGAAAGCGACCGCCAGACCCTCAGGTTCCGCAAACCAGCCTGAACGCCTGTTTGAACGTTAACAATCGGCCGCTGCCTTCCGGGCGGCGGCCGACTTGCTTTCGGGACCCCGTCCGGGTTATAGCGCGCCCCTCTGGCCCCAAAGCCGGACGCTGCCTTAGCTCAGCTGGTAGAGCACCGCATTCGTAATGCGGGGGTCAGGTGTTCAAGTCACCTAGGCAGCACCATCTTTTCAAACACTTAGCTCAACGCTTACACGCCGCGATATGCACCCGGAAGCACATCGGAAGCACCGCGAGCCAAAATCACTCACAGCAAAGACGAGCGACGCGCTGTGTTGGACGGCGTGACAGGGCGTTTCCGAAAATCGAGTGAAGGGTCTTACGCGCCCATCGCGGCGGATGCCGCATCCTGCGAAGTGGACTGCCGGCGGCGATCCGAAGCGAAGGCTTCGAGGTCAGCCGGGTCGTAACGAATGGCGCGGTCGGTCGCTCGGATGAAGCGTGGACCGCGACCCAGGCATCTCATCTTGTCGAGAGTCGACTTCGACAGTCCAAGGCGCAAAGCCGCTTCGCGAACATCGAGTAGGCGCCGTGGTTCGGCCACCGACGCGACAACGGCATTCAGGATTTTCTGCGGCCGACCTCGACCACGCGACGTGCCAAGAATGTAGTCGAGGAGCGGATCGACCGTGTTCTTGGCCGGTTGCTCTCTCTCCTGCGCGACGACTGGAGCGCGCACCTGCTCGACCAGAAGCGGAGATCGCGTTTCGACCGGCGGCGGGAATGGCCGGGAAAACAAATCGAGCTGTGCCGAACCCTTCGGCTGATCAGCGCTCTTCGCTCGTTTGCCCTTCATCACGCACTCCACGCCATCGACATTGGGCGCGGCCGTGGCCCGAACTCAACCGCTTGAAACCAACGCGCGTGTTTGCGGTGGATTCACGGTGTAGAATTCTAGCCGGGCGAGAACACACTGCTCGCCCGGAAGAATGAACTGCCAGAGTCGTATCCCAGTATTCCCACTAAGTGCTGTGCGGCTACTGCTTTGGCCGCGTGAAACTAAGACGCGTGGCGATCGCCCATGCCCCAATCGAGCCTCCGTCCTCTGTTAGTCTAGCGGGCCGTGGGAAGAGACGGCCGTCAGCACCGCAACAAGTTCGCCGGCATCAAACGGCTTGGCCAGGAAGGCATCCGGGCGTTTTTCAACGGGGCAAGCGCCCATGTTCCAGTCGGCTGCGGACATGAGCACGATTGCTGGACCGGGCTCAGCAGCACGCAACGCGAGAACGACATCCTCGCCACCTGCATCCAGCAACATGAGATCGACGAAAGCAACGTCAAAGTGTTTGTCATGCGCGGCCGCGAGTCCGCTCGCGCCGGAACCGTAAACAATGACATCGTGACCCATGGCGCGCAGCATCTCTCCGAGAAGGGCCCGGAACGCAGGATTGTCGTCAATCACAAGAATCGACTTGGCCGGAAGTGCTGCGCTGGTATCCGACAACATGATGAAGGACTCGGGCAGCGGAATTTCAAACCAGAACTTGCTCCCCCGCCCCTCGATATTCGGCGACCAGCCCATGTGACCACCGAGCTCGCCAATGATCTCCTTGCAGATGGCGAGGCCGAGGCCGTGCCCCTGACGATCAGGTAGCAACGTCGCGGCTGGCGGCATGAACCGCTCGAACAACAGCGGTATCATGGCTTCAGAGAGACCAGGACCATCGTCTGTCACGCTGAAGCGGATCTGGCCCGTTTGCTCACACGGCCCCACTTCGATTGTCACCTCTCCTACGTCCGCAAACTTGATCGCATTTCCGGCGAGATTCATGAGGACACGACGTGTGCGCCCCTTGTCGCCGGTTACCATGCGTGGTGCGTCAGGGTGCATAACCATCTCGAGCGTCAACGTCTTGTCACCGATGGCAGGCGCGAGGGCGTCGATGACGGAAGTCACAAGGGAGCTAAGGCTGAAAGTCTCTTCCCGAACGTACAACTTGCCAGCGTCTAAAGCAGCGCGGTCCAGAAGATCGCCGACCATCGCTAGCAACTCCTCCGTCTGAAAAGCGATTTTGCTGCCGATTGCTGCGATGTCGGTTAGCCCCTCCGCCTTCAATCGCGAGGCGTATGCCAGTATGGAGCCAAGCGGCGCCTTGAAGTCGTGCGAGAGGTTTGTGACCAGTTCCTGCTTCTGCTGCAATGCCGTGTCCGCGCGGCTGACTTCCGCTCCGAGGCGTTCAATAAGTCCCTTGCGCTCCGTGACGTCACGAAACGCGGAGACAAACTCCACTGGCGATCCGCTTTCGTCGCGCAGAACGCTGGGCCGACCCTCCAGCCAGAACTCGCGGCCATCCGCGCCCAGCACTTTGAACTCGCGATCCAGCGCTGGGTCGGGCTCTTCACCGCTGAACAATTGCTTGAGCGTGACACGTAAACGTTCATGATCTTCACGGGCGACGAAATCGAAAGTGGAGCGGCCAATCACCTGCTCCGGTTCGAACCCAAGCAGCCGGCACGAGGGCGAAACGTAGGATATGATCCCCTGCGGCCCGGCGCGCAAAATGATGTCGCGTGCGTTCTCGGCCAGCAACCGGTACTTTGCTTCGCTTTCGGCAATCTGCATGCGAGCGGTTTCGTCGGCGGTTATGTCCTGAAAGACGCCGAAGAGTTCCACGGTGCGCCCCTCAGCATCACACGTAGCCTCAGCCACTGCGCGAACGATCCGCTGATCGCCATCAGAGGGGCGCGTAAGACGCAGTTTGAAAGCGTAACCCTGTCCGGTAGCTATGGCTTTCGACACAAGCCCGACCAGCACCGCTTGGTCATCTACATGATAGGCGGCAATGACGGTCGGGAAGTCCGGAGCGATGGAGCGCGGTTCGAGACCATGTATCCGGTAGACTTCGTCCGACCAGAATACCTGCTCCGTTGCGAGATCGTACCGCCAATGTCCGACACCCGCGAGTACTTCAATCAAGCGTAGCGTCGCGGTGGAGCGGTCGCTATCTCCGTCGATCATTGCGTTACTCCAATCGCACCCCCCGGCTTACCCCTATTTATGATGCTGGAATTAAAGCGGTTTGAACAGATTCCGCAGAGGTCGACGACGAGTGCGCCGAAGGTTTCAGCGACGGCCGAGCAAGCTAAGGCAGCCGCGTGCCGAACGGCCAGAAGGCGCCAACATCGGTCATCCAATCCCCAGTCCGATCCCTCGCGCCAGGGTCCACGACAGGCCCTGTCCGCGCATCACACCCTCAACTTCCCTGCCAGCAAACCTCTCAAGCGCCGGTCGCCAGGGCACCAGATTGGCCTGTCGCTCCCCGACGATCAGCGCCATGCGCCCCTGCGCCAAATCGATCCTGCGAGCATAGACGCCTGACACGCGATGGGCGTCGTAGGTCAGCACCGGCATTCCCAGATCACCCGAAAGGACCCTCGCCCGGTTCGTCAGTTCAAGCTGCGCCAACCGCTGCATCGCTTGCCTAGATGGCGCTGCCTCATGTGGCGCCATCCATCCCTGCTCAATCAGGAAGAGACGCCGTTGCTGGAGCGCCAGCTCGAACTCGCGCGCGATCCTGGCCTCACCCGAAGGGCCCTCCACGTCACCGATCAGGACGCGATCCAGATGTGTCGGGGCTCTCGCTTCGACCTGTTCACCCAGCGACCAGTAGCTCGCGACCTGGACTGAGAACGGCGCCCTGCCAACCAGACGCTCCTCGAACGCCATCGCGTTCGCGAGGTGATCCTGGCCCACGATGAACTCGCCATTCCCCGACCGCTGAACCAGCCCCATGCGCCGCATGACCTCGAGCCTGCGAACGTTGGCGGCAACGAGCCGGTGGTCGACGTTCGGCTCCAGCTCACCGTGGATTCGCGTCGAGTAGATACCACCGCTGCTCGCTGCGATCCGAGCGACAGCCTGATCCGAGGCACGGACCGTCGCAACATTTGGCTCAAAGCTGACTATTGCTCCCGGTTCAGCGCCGCCGAGGACAGCGAGATCCTGTGGACGTTCGAACCGCGCGTAGCGGAGTTCCCCGCTGCCGGTTTCGACGACGGCCAGGAACTGGTCGCCGATTTCATCGACTGGGCCGAGATGGACGAGTTCCCCGATGACAGGAATGTTGCGATCGGCTTCGAGGACAAGGCGCGGCTCCCTGCCCGGCTGCACTGACGCAACGGCTCGCACCACGTCCTCATGCGCGGCCATGGCCCGGAGCCGGGTCGCCAGGCCGCCGTCGAGACGCCAGCCATCCGTCCCCCTTTCGGCCAAACCCCATCCCTCCAGCCGCTCCAGCCGCGCGATCAGATCCGGTCTCGTCGGCATAATGGCTCCGGCGCGAGCGGCCGCCGCCAGTTCGCGATCGAGGGGCGTCACCGCCATCCGGCCGATGTCGGCGAACCGCTCATGAACCAGGTCAACGCCGAGCCTCGGTCCCAGGACCCGCGTGACGATGTCCTGCGCCTGCTCCCGGATACTCGAGGAGATCAGCCGGGATGGAATGAACAACTCCTGGCCGTCCGGCCGCCGTCCCCGGATCAGGACGTGGGTGTGTGGATTGTCGGTGTCGTGATGATCGACAGCCAGCCATTCGAGCCGGGTCCCGAGCTTGGCTTCCAACCCTGCCATGACCTCCCGGATGAAGGGCCGGAGATCGCCAAGCGCTGCGCCGTCTTCGGCGCTGACGATCATCCGGAAGTGCCGCGGGTCTTCGGACCAGCCCGCGGTAATCGCTTTCGCATCCACCGTATCACTCGCCCGATCGTAGAATGCGAAGTGGATTGATCCGCCGGCTTCCTCGCGCGTCAGATAGTCGACTGACCGCGTGGGATCTTTAGGCTTCGAATCGGCGGCGACCTCGGGCGAGCGTCTGCGCTGCGCCCCTTCGCGAGAGAGGTAGGCGACGTGCGCCCGCAGGGGCGCCGCCCGCCCGCCGCCATTGGCAGCGTATCGCATCTTCACGACCACACGCCGGGCGGCGACAGCTGGCTGCCGTGTTCGACCAGCCGACCCTTTGGCGAAGTGCGCCCGCACGCTTGGCTGCCGGGGTTTTGGACCGGAGGAGCGAGGCTGACGCGTCATCTGCCGCACCGCGGACCGCACGCCCTTGAGCTTCGGCGCCCGGTCAGCGGGCGGCTTGCCAAGCCTCGGTTCGAACTCGTTCTCGTGTGTCGCCATGATGACGAACATCATCATTGGCGACGTGGCGATTTCCACCGCTTGCACCCTCGCAACGAAACGCGACGCATGCACTGCAAGCGTGGCGCTAATCCACGGTGCAAAGATCTATGTGCAGACAGGGCTGTAAGGCCCGCAGCACGGTACGTGCTTTATCTTGCAGTAGTGGGTGGATCTGACTCTGCCCGAGCATCATGCGCTCATCTGGTCATCCTTCAAGCTGCAATCGATCATCGTCGTCGGGTCGGCGATACGAGCATCCAGGGCCATGCAGTAGTTCGCGCTCGGATGACGCAAACAGCGTCCGCGGCGCATGCCGATATCGGGTCGGCGGGGCTCAGGCCTCAGGCATTCCAGCGTCGTGCTGTCGATCGGTTGAGGATCGAGACGACATGCAAGATAGCGAACTCACCGCCGGTCTTTTGCTCCTGGTCGCTCGTCTGCCGGACATGCCGGGACGAAGCTCGATGGGTGAAAACGAGAGCTGAGTTACGCGGACTGCAACTCAGCTTGGCGCGTGAAGCGGAACTCCGAACCGTCCAGCCACATCCGGTGCAGGATGGCGGCAAGCTTCCGGGCGACTGCGATCGCGGCTCGCTTCATTCCACGCTTCTTCGCCAATCTGAGGCCCCAGGATTTCAACGCTGAGTTGAGCTTGGAGCGTTTCATCATGGATCGCGCCGCCTCAAACAGCAGGACGCGGACTTCGCCGTCCCCTCGCTTCGATATCGATCCCTGAATATCAATTGCGCCAGACTGGTAGCGTTGTGGCGTGAGGCCGAAATGGGCTCCCAATGTGCGTGATCGCCGGAAACGGGTGGGATCATCGACGGAGGCCTTGAATGCGACAGCTGTGACTGGTCCAACGCCAGGCACCGTCATGAAACGCCGACAAACAGGATCATGGACGGCCAGACGCTCGACCAGCTTGTGCATGGCGTTGAACTCAGCCAGCAGCGCATCGCGAGCCCTGAGCATCGCTTCGGTAAGGCCCATCAGCAGCGGATCGTCGCCGGCCGCCTCTTCGATAGCCTCCCGGAACTGGCCACGCCCGACACCATGTAGCCGGATCCCGAACGCCTTCAGCGTCTGGCGCAGGGCGTTCTCGATGTCGACAGCCTTCCGCTTGAGTGCCCGGCGGTGCGCCAGCAGCAGCCTCAGCCGGTGCGCCTCATCGCTCTTCACGTGGACCGTCTTGCACCAGCCCGACCGTAGAAGCTGGGCGATGCCGAGTGCGTCGTTGCGGTCTGTCTTGTTGCGCTGTGCCGCCAGCGACGCGCGCGTGTGCAGCGCCTCGAGGCAGACGATGGGTAACCCTGCCCGCTGCAGCTCCTTGTGCAACCAGGGCGAGAGCGATCCCGTCTCGTGGCCAACCTTGGTCAGCGACCTGCGCCAAGGCCTAATGGCCGCGCAAATCTCAAGCGGGTCGGTGGCGACGTCCGTCTCAAGCAAAATCTCGCCGTCCTCAGACAGGACACAGACTGAGGTCTTCTTCGTGGAAACATCCAGGCCGACGTAGTGCTTCTCCATGACAGCTCTCCGGGACAGGCCGCAGCCCCGATGGCCACGGACTACCTATCCTCGCAGAGCCTTGGTCGCTCCCGCCACTGCCCTCGTGCCCACCCGGGTATCGGCATTCCACCGCACTCTCCCCATCCACCGCACCCCGCAATCTACCCACCCCTCCACCGCAATCCGCCGCGTGCTCTCACTTTGCCGCACGCCACTGCATGCGAGACCATCCAGCCAGCTGGGGAACGACAGCAACGAGAGCGACAAGCGCCGCTCTCGCTGCGCTCTCGTCAGGCCATCATCTCGCTCTCGCGGTTGAGGTCACCGGCGGCTAGAAGCATGGCGTCCAGCTCGGCCTTGATAGTGCGCGCCTCCTCGACATCCATAGTCCCGCGCAATTCGGCACGCAGTTCCTCGATGTGGCGCTCGATCGTGAAGGTCTTCGTGAACATCGTCGTCTCCTGTGTTTGAAGGACGATGCCGGCGGGCGGGCGTGATGGATCGGGTCAAGGGATCGCGCCCAGGCGCGACCGCGCAGCGGCGATGGGGGTGACGATTTTCTTGGCTCTTCCGCCAAGAAAATGGTGGGGCCCCGTCGTCCCTTGAGGCGGTCCATCACGCCCGGCACACTGCAATGACCTGAGCAACCAATTCCCGTTCCGCACGAACTCGGAAACGGTCTGCATGGACAGTCACGTCCACGCCGACCGTCAGGGCGGCCAACCAGAATGAAGGCTGCAAGGAGCCTGCGCACCGGATCTTTCCGGTGCTGCATGGCGGGAAGCGCCGTCGAGTGTCTGGCGGCGCGGAGCGCCCGCAGGGTCGCGCCCGAAGGAGCCGCGCTTGGGCGGCGGGACCGAGCGTGACCGCCAGACGCTCTCCGACTCCCTGTTCTCGTTCCTGGCCCCGGCTGTCTGGCGACCTCACGTGGAGCGACCGAGCGCTTGCTTCTCGCAATCCACAGCACCCTCGGCAATCGTCTGGTCTCTGCACGTCGATCACCACCTTCGCGACTATCAGGACGCGGTATGCCTCCCGCAGCAGAGTCGCGCGATGGCATCAACAGAACTCAGCGACCCTGCACGGCGTGATGAGTGGATCAGGCACGTCGAAGCTTGTCGTCCGACAACTCTGTCGATGCGCGCCTGCTGCCGCCGTCATCGTCTCTCTGTCGGCATCTTTCGGCGCTGGGCGCTGACGTCGGAAGTACCGACAGCGTTGAGGCCGCGGCACGGCACGCGCTTATGCGATGCAAAAGGGCGAACGGACGGACGCAATCGACGGCCCGGATCAGGGGCTGGGTCACTTCCCCTGCACTTGAGAGCGCACGTCGGCTGTGTCTGGGCGCGCGCCAAGTCGTCCGCCGACCATGCTCGAGCTGAAAAAGGAAGTGCCGCTCAACTAACTTTGAATTTGGACCACCCCATGCGGCTGATCAGCGCCTCGATGAAAAGTACGTGATAGGGTGAGGCGCCGCAGCGTTTCCCGACCTTGATCGACAGCCATGCGACGTTTTCATCTCTGGCAGAAACCGGCCGAGCAGGCCGATAGCAGCGCGTGGATCAATGCGTCGAGGCAAGCAAATGGACTTCGGCGATCTCGATCTGGACTGGGCGATCGAAGTGGTTCGCAGTCATAAGGAAGCAATCCAACAACTCGCAGTCCTTCCACCGAACGCCCATGAAGGCTTGCGAGCCCGACTTGCCCCGGAAAAGGTTGTTCTCGGCAGCCAGGAGTTTGCCGAATTTGTTGCGCTGATGAACGCGCAAGGTCGAGACCTTTTTCGATATCGCGAGGAAGGGCAATCAATGTCGCTCGAAACTCGCTTGGCGTTGGAGGCCGTCATGACCGATCGCCTCACCATACTCCGCAATAGGATCGCCTTGTTCAAAGCGTTGCTAGGTCGATAGTTTCGGCGGCACATGATGATCCTCGCCTAAGACCTGATTAGCAGAGCAGCGCCAAAGGACCACGGATGGAACGTCATGCTCGTTTGGTTGAGCTTGTAAATCGACTTGGTGGAGATTTGTGGCCGCGTTTGATCACCGCCGCGGGCGTCGCGGTTGTACTTTGGCTTTATATGGACGCTAGGCTTGCGTTGATCTGGTTGGTCCTGATCGGTGTCAACGAGTCCTTCGAACTGTGGGCCGCACAGGGGATCAGAATGGGCGGCTCAATGGCGGGCCGCTTCGAGGCCGCATTTCTGGCAAACCTCAGCTTCGGATCAATCGTCTGGGCAGCAATGGCGTGGCTTTTCTGGACGAGTGGCGGTGTCGCTGGAATCGTCATTGGCTTAGCCGTTGTGCTGGGCTCGCTCTACCACGTTTCATGCAATTGCATTTCGTATGTACGGTCGCTGATCGCCGCAGGCACACCATTTCTGGCCGTCTTTGCGGCAATGCCATTCCAGATGTTTCAGGACCAACGCTATGCGAGTTCAACGGCGATCGAAGTGACGTTAGGGTTTGTCTTTCTGTCGGCTTACATGCTCACGGCACTGCTAGCATCGATCGAACGAGATAGTCGCCTGCGTGCGGCCCTGAATGAGGCCGAAACCGCCACGCACGCCAAGTCGCATTTCCTTGCCGTGATGAGTCACGAGATCCGAACGCCGATGAACGGCGTCATCGGCATGCTTGATTTGCTTACCCGCCATGACCTTGAATTCAGTCAACGTATACGCGTGCAAGCTGCCCTCCAGTCAGCACGCGACCTCGTGACCATACTTGACGACGTGCTCACCTTTTCGAAGCTCGAGGCTGGGGAGAACAAGTTCGAACGCCTGCCAGTATCAGTTCCCTACCTAGTCTCGACGACAGTTCAGCTCTTCACCCCAACCGCAGAAAAGAAGGGTTTGAAGCTGGAGTGGTCATCCACCCCGACAACACCGCATTGGATCGAAAGTGATCCGTCTCGCTTGCGGCAAGTCCTGTCAAATCTCATCAGCAACGCGATCAAGTTCACCGATAGCGGAACTATCAAGGTCTGCGTCGATCACAAAGGCGATGCTGCCGACGGACGCCTCAGCATTTTTGTGATGGACACCGGGATTGGCGTAACCGAAGAGCAGCGGTTGCGCTTGTTCAAACCCTTCAGCCAGGCCGACGCAGCGACCGGGCGTCTGTATGGTGGAACAGGTCTTGGGCTCGCGATCTGCAAACAATTGATCGATGCTATGGGGGGGCAGATAGGCGCTATCAGCGAACTCGGCGTGGGCAGTCAGTTCTGGTTCATTGTCCCTGCACCGCCAACGACCGCGCCAAGATCATCAGCAACCAGTGTGCGTGCGCTCCCGGAGCCTGCCGCCACTCTTCGATCCCTACGCGTGCTGACCGTCGATGATCACCCGGTGAGCCAGCAGCTGCTCAAAATGCTGCTCGAACTTGCTGGCCACAGTGTGCAGCAGGTGAGCGATGGAGACTTGGCTATCAAGCGGCTGCAGGAGGAGCCCTTTGACCTAGTCCTGATGGATGTCCAGATGCCAGGGATCGACGGTCCGACGGCGACCCAACTCATACGCACGATGGAGGGGCCGAACCGCTCCGTACCGATTGTCACGGTTACCGCCAATACCGACCAGATTGAGCACGAGCGCTACCGGGCCAGCGGTATGACAGATTGCATCGCCAAGCCGATTGAAGCTGAGATTCTGTTCGAAACGATTCATCGCTTGGTTGGAACGGGAAACGCAGCTCGAGTGTGAGCTCCTTTTCACCGCTAGTGAATTTACCTAGACAACCGCAGCTACTCCTTCGCGCAGGTTTTGGAATGAGGTGACCCCGTGAAAGTGGTCCCTTTCTGAAGTTAGTTCCCGGCGGCCAGCCAGAGAGAAGGCTGCAAGGAGCCTGCGCACCGGATCTTTCCGGTGCTGCATGGCGGGAAGCGCCGTCGAGTGTCTGGCGGCGCGGAGCGCCCGCAGGGTCGCGCCCGAAGGAGCCGCGCTTGGGCGGCGGGACCGAGCGTGACCGCCAGACGCTCTCCGACTCCCTGTTCTCGTTTCTGACCCCGGCTGCCTGGCGACCTCACGTGGAACGACCGAGCGCTTGCTATCCTCCCGCCTCCGGCGCTCCGCTCACCCCGCCGCGTTGGCCGCCCGCTCGATCTCGCCGCAGCGCGCCATGAGCCTGGCGAAGGTGAGCGCTCCCTCCGGCAGCAGCCCATCGGCCTGCATGGCCGCGTAGTCCGCCTCAAGCTCTGAGAGATGCGGCCCCACCGGCACGAGCTGCAGCCCGCCCGCAACGGCGGCGTGATAGTCGATCCACACGCCTGCCTGGTCGCGCTCGCGGAAGAAGGCGGCCTTGTGCGTGGCAACCTGTGCAGCGAGGCCTGCGTCCGCAATCGCGCGCGCGGCGACACCGTTGGCGTCCAGCCGCTCCAGATCATACCAGTGGCGCGCCTTGTGATCACCGACGGGGTCGCCACTGCGGCAGAAGACATGCACCGCCGTCGCCTTCTCCCAGAACGTCCGCTCGGCCTTCATGACCCTGGGCCGCGCCTTCGGAAGATCGATGTTCAGGCCAGCCGCCGCGCTGTCACAGGCGATGTCGTGGAAGTCTGCAGGCTCTCCCGTGGCGCGAGCGCCGAATTCCAGGAGCACGGCGGATTTGACCTGCCCGTGGTCCTGCTGGGCGTACCGTATGCTGAGATTGCAGCCATCGATCTCGACCGCCGCCTGGGCGCCATCCCGCGCAAGTCGCGCCCGAATGATGGGTGCGACCGTCCCGCTGACCCAGGCAGGCAGCAACTCATTGCGGATGGCTTCGCTGACCCGCCGGATCTGGCTGCGCGTCTCCGGGATGTCGAGCACCTCGCCCCCCTCTCCGCGTGGCAAGAGGTCCGCAGCCAGCTCCCGGATGTCGTATGTCAGATCGACGTCCTCAGAGAACCGCTCGATCAGCCGGTGAGCCTTGGACAGAGATGTGCCGCCCTTGAAAACGAGGTGGGCGCCGATGGGGTCCTCGAAGAGAGCCCGCAGCGCCCACACGACCCAGACGTCTTTCTCCAGCAGGATGGCGTTCCGGCCGACACGTGCGACCGCGGCCTGGAAGAAGTCCGCCCTATCCCGCGCGCTGAGACTGAAGATGCTGTCCGGCATAGGCTGCTTCGCTTACCGCCGCCGCCATCCAGGTCGGCATGCCCGCCGCGCGTCGCGCGAGGGTCCGCCGCTCGGCTGGCGTGAGCGTGAGAAGCATGGCTCTGGCTTGTTCAACACCATCCGGTCCCAACCATTCGATCGCCCGCAGCAGTCTCTCATGGCGCGCATTTTCGGCCAATGGCGGAGCATGGCGCAACTCGATTGTCTCGCCTGACACCTTAAGCGTGCGAGTCCGTCCGCTTGTCACGTAGGTCCGGCGCAAAGGCACCTGCGTCGTCAGGCCGAAGGCGTTGGCGACAGCGGCGCCTGCAGGGGCGATCTGCTCGCCCTTCTGACGCGCGATGGCTTCCATCGCCTCCCCTGCATTGGGCGGCAGGAGACCGAACCGGCTTTCCACGGGAACGGCGTAGAAGCCCCGTGACACGCGCACGAGCTTCTTCCGCCGGACAAGGCGCGCCAGCGCCTGGTCCACGGCGGCGCGATTGCCGAGGTGGAGCAGCTGCTTGGCGCAAACGGGCTCGCCCCGCTTGCGCGGCTTCAGAAACTCGAGAATGGCCTTCGACACCGTCATCTGACGTCTCCATAGTGTCAGATATATAGACTATCTTCTGACACTTTTCCACGTGAAATACGAAAAGTCCGTTGCGATTGGCGGCTTTCTCTCAAGCCGCTGATTCCAGCCGGATTTCAGCGGCACCGTTCTGAACACGGCCAGCTTTACGGCGGCCCATGACGAAGTCAGCCGCCTTGGACGCCATCGAAGCGGCCTGAAAGATTGCCCGGTTGTCCCCCTTCAGGACCTGCAGCCAGGAGCCGAGATAGTCCGCATGCCGGACGGTCGGCGCGACGCCCAGTTCGGCGCACAGGAACGCAGAGCAAAGCTCGGCGACGAGTTCCTCCCGCGCATAAGCCTCGCCGCCATGGCGGCCCGAGAAGTTGCGGTCGAGACGCGAGACATGCCCCGTCCAGTGACCCAGTTCGTGCAGCTTCGTCCGATACCAATTTACGGGCTCGAAATAGGCTTCCTGCGGCGGGACCTGGATGAAGTCGTGCGAGGGCGAATAGAACGCCATCTCGCCACCGATCCTGATGTCAGCCTTCGTCGCCGCGATGACAGCTTCGACGTGCGGCAGGACCTCGGTCCGTCCCGGAAGCGGCGCGGCATCGGGGTCCACGGCAAGCCCATCGCATTGATCGACGTGAAAGACGGTGAACCGCTTGAGGAAGCCGACGCGGCGGGCATCCTCCCCAGATGCGCTCGCCTTCTCCTGCTCGGCCTTGGGGACGAAGGTGTCGGCGTAGACGACCATCGTCCCCTTCTCGCCCTTGCGCACACATCCACCAAGAGCGAGCGCCTGCCGATAAGTGAGCCAGCGTTGCGAGGGCCTGCCCTGCTCGATGGCGGCGAACCAGAGCAGCAGGATGTTGACGCCGGAATAGGTCCGGCCTGTTGAAGCATTCTGCGGGAGCCCGAGGGGCGTCCCGCCCGACGAGGCCCAGGGTTGCACCCATGGGAAGCGTCCAGCTTCGAGTTCCGAGATGATGCGGGCGGTCACGGTGTCGTGGAGAGATTGCACGTTCGCGTTGGCGGTCATGACGACCTCCTTGAGAGTTTGAAATGATGGAAGAGCGACAAGCCGGCGGCGATGCCGCCGGCCGCTGACTTGCGGTCAGGCTTCAGTGCTCGCTTGGCAGGTAGAGGGTCCGGTTGGCGAACCAGAGTGTCACGGTGTCGAGCGGGAAGTCCGTCCACGGAACCGGGTGGACGTAGAGCCGCCCGTCATCACCGTCGGTGCAGACTAATGTCGCCGAACGATCCTGACCGACGGTCAGCGTCCAAACCTGGAACTCTGCAGCGCGGAGCACGGGATCGTGCGGCTGAGGACAGAGGATTGCGTCGAGCAGCCAGTAGGCTGATCCGGCTTCGGCCAGATACTGGACGCCTTCGGTGTAGACGCATCCAGCGGACAACGGATGACGATAGAAGGTCTCGCTTCCCGTGAACTGGTCGAGGTCCTGCGCCTTGAGCGCAGTCGATGCAGCGGATGACATGAGTGTTTCCTGCGAAATGAAATGATTGACGAGATGGGGACCGGCCGCTCGCGCGGCCGGTCCGGCGCATCACGCGGCCTTCCTGCGCTTGGCCTTGGGGGCCTCTTCGCCCGCAGGCGCTTCCTCGGACGCAGCCTCTGCCTTCGGCTTCCCGCGCGCGAGAATCTCGACCTCGCCGAAACCGGTGACGACGAACTCGATCGAGTAGCGTTTCTGGCCGCGTTCATCTTCCCAGGAGCTCGGACGCACCTGACCGACGAGTCTGAGACGCGTGCCCATCTGCACGGCCTTCTCGATCAATGCGACCTTCGCGGGCGCGAACACCACGACGCGGTGCCAGTAGGTCTTCTCGTTCCAGTCGCCGCCTTCGGCTTTCCAGCGTTCGGATGTGGCGAGCGAGATGATGGCGAGTTTCTTGTCGCCCTTGATCGGCTTGATCTCGAGTTTGCCGACATTGCCGATGAGTTCGAATGATGCGCGATCCATGATGCTCTTCCTTGTGATCCCGCGGGATCAGCCCCGCCGGGGTCGCGTTTGCGACGCCCCAGGCAAGCGGACGGAAAGCAAGCGCAGCGGTGACCGCGCAAGGGGTTGGTGCGGCCTGCAGCGCGTAGCGCGAAGCCTCGGCCCCTTGAGCGGGCATGCGCCGGACGCGTGATGGGCGTCACAAGCAAACGTGTCCCCCGGGGGCTCCGCCCGGAACCAGGAAGATCAGCCTGGGGCTCCTCTAGACAAACGCGGGCAATGACTGTGCTAGAATGAACGCAAGACGAGGAGTGGCGCACGGCGATGGACTCGACGACCCCTGAGCAGGGTGAGACAAGCGCAGACGCATGGCCGGCAGAGCTGAACCGTGGGCACGCCGAGGGACATGCGCCACTGCTGATCGCACCCCGTCCAGGGCTGAAAATCTACAAGGTCATGAAACTCGAGCATGCGATAAACTCGATCCAAGGCGGCTATCTCCACTTCAACCGGGTCGACGGATATCGCGATTTTCCTGGAGCAGACGCAGAGGACGGGGCGCAACTTCCGCAGGACCGCGGAATCAATGCTGCAACGACATTCGAGAAGAGTCCCGACTTCTCGATTGCGCACTACTACGACCGTGCGCGCGGCAGGACTTATGCCTCATGTTTCGCCGCAAGCAATTCGGACTACATCTGGGAAAACTACGGGACTGGCGGATCACGTGGAAAGATCGCTTTCGTATTCGACGCCGAGAAACTTCGCGCCCGGATCAATCAGACGGTCGCAGGCGAGACGTCTGCGCTCATGGTCAATGGCCAGCGATGCACTCAACTTTTCTCGGTCAATTCGGCGATGGTTGAGTACGTGGATCGGTCTTTTGCACGCGAGAACCTCGACGTCTTCCCGAACCCGGTCCGGTACACGTTTATGAAAGACCGGGCGTACGCGAGCGAGGATGAGTTCCGCGTTGCTCTCTCGGCATTCGGCATGGGTCAATTCCGTCTTGCGGATAGCTCGATCCTGACCTTCCCGCCCAGCTTGCAGCTGGCTTTCGACTTCAAAGACGCCATGAGCGACGGAACGATTGAGGCAATTCTGTTGTCACCGGACGCGGACGTCCCGGCGCTGGAAGCCGCGCTCGAGAAGGCGCGGATCCGACCGCTGCTGTCTGACGCTCCACTGCGACAGGGATTGTGACCCGGAGGGCCGAAACCTCTTGGCTCGGGGCGAAGCCTAAAGCCCGGCGCGCGAAGCGCGGTCGCCGATGCAACTTCCCTGCGCGCTTGTCGGACGCAGCCGTTTCGTGAAGACGCTCGGTGTAGAGGGCGGTTTCGGCCGCGCCGTCCGTATTGAAGTTCGGAGATGGCAACGCGAAAGCGCCGCCCGAAGAAGTGCTGACCTATGCACTTTATGAATGGCTGCGCACACGTTGAGCACCCTCCACCTATCGGCTCGCAGCGGCGGTTGACCTCACGCGAGCCTGAACCCGCGTGAGGCCGATGCGCAGCATTATTCTGCGGCCACCGCCGGCTGCTCAATCATGGAAAGACCTCTCTCCGTCAGTGCGAGCGATCCTGCCGCCACCGGAGTGACGAGAATTTCCGGCAGGTATCCACTTCCTTCGAAGAGCGTGGCGACGTTGGCCGCAAGCTCGTCCTTGCGGAGCTTTGCATGCGCCTTGAGCGCATCCTCGCGCGCCCTGCTGCTGCGCTCTGCCATCCCGGGGGCATCTGACACCGACGCAAGCAGGGTCGATTTTGGCAACTGGACCCAGAAGTCGATTCCAGCAGTCCAGAAGGCCCGCATGTCGATGTCCAGGTGCTGGGCAAGCCGATCCGCGATGACCTGCTTCCTGAGGTCCGCCGGGGAGGTGTCCTCGTGAGCCAGGTCAACCGAAACGGCGACGAGGACGGCAAGAACAGCCAGCAGCCTCTCTCTGGAAAGACCGAGCGCCCAGTCGAGCAACTCGATTTCATCCGCTGGGAGACGCCCTTCCATCTCCGCCCACGCATTCTGCAGCGCCGGCAAGTCATCGATTTGCCTGAGCTGCGCATTGATGGAGACGCCGATCATCTCGGAATGGTGAACTGCGCGAAGCGCCATGCTCGCCACGCATACGGCCAGCGCGATATCTGGGTCGCCTGACAGAGCCAATCTCACCGCTCGCGTTCGCGCCAATGTGAGGTCCCTGTTCACTGCTTTCGGCAAAGCGCTGACGCGCGTCGGCGCCACGTCCTCCGAGCTAGCAATGCTTTCGGCATCATCATCTCCTGCCCTGCGCTGCTTCAGGAAGGCTTTGGCGCGATTCTCGTCTTCGTTGCGAACAAGTCCCTCGCTTGCCGAGATCGAGCCGTCGCGATCAACCGACAGAACTACCCCGGCGAGTTGCTTCACATCGCGACTCCAGCAACGACCGGCCTGACGAACGAGCTCGTAGGTTGCCTCGAGATCATCACGTGTCGACCAGCGTGGATCGTCGTCGATGGACGACGCATCGAGTTCGGCATCGAGCTTCTCGATCTCACCAGAAATCCTATCAAGCTCCGCTTGTTCTTCGAGCGTCGGATCACGCCATTCAGGATGAAACCGGGTTGAGGACAGACCTGTTCCCCGGCCTTCGCCCAAATGGACTTCAACCCAGCTCCACGCGTCCTGCAGCCAAGACGCACGCGAATCTCCAAGCTTGTCTTCAGCAAGCTTGGTAAGAAGCGCCGGGTTGTCGATGAAGACGGCGTCAGCGTCGAAAAGGTCGCGCACGAGTTTCCCGCCGGCCGCCTCGTAGGCATCGAGGCCAACGAATACGGCGAGACGGTCTGAAGTACGAACCCGGCCATCCATTAGCCGGGCGCGAACGGAGCCCGCGTGCGTGATCGGCTTTCCCATGCTGCGGTACACGGCCTCTTGCTGACCGTGATCCTCCACCAGGCAGAAGGCGCGCGCCACATCGAGCGTGACATCGCCTTTCTTCCAGGCTGCTTTGATCTTCGGCGCCAGCCCGGACAGAGCGAGCCGCTGATCGACGTGCCGGCGGGTCACACCGAAACGATGGGCAACCTCGTCGGGAGATTTGCCTTCAGCTACCAGCGCTGCGAACGCATCGACTTCGTCGATCGCGTCCATTTCGTTGCGATGGATGTTCTCCATGAGGGAGACTTCCCGCCCCTCTTCCAATGCCACAACGTTGCACGGCACGAGGAAGTCCCTGGCGATGACCTTGTCGCGCGCAAGCTTCTTGAGCGCAGCGAGTCTGCGCCCTCCGGCATCGACTTCGAACGTGTCTTCGGAAGAAGGGACGACGCAGAGATTCTGGAGCAGACCGCGCGACGCGATCGACGACGCCAGGGCGTCGATGTCCGCCTTGCGGTCTTTCCTGCGAACGTTCCGTGGCGAAGCGACAAGCTTGCTGAGGGGGATCAGTTGAATTGATGACGATTGAACAGACATTGGATGCTCCAGAGAGCTTCCCGGCGGCAGAATGCGAAGCCGGGGCCGCTTGCGCGACCCCAGATCACCGCCGACCGCGGACAAGTTGGTGGTCAAGGGCAATGAGCGTAAGCGTCCCTTGACCACCAACAGCGGTCGGCTCGGCTCTGTGGGGCGCGCAGCGGCTTCCGGCCTTTGTGAGCGCTGCCACGAAAGCCAGTCTTCCGCGACCATGCCGAGTTGACGTGTGCCCAGCGTCAATCGTGGGATTAGATCGTCTTCCTGTAATTGAAGAGCGCAGCGACGGCGGCGACGAAAGATCCGATGAGAACAATAACTGCCGTTTGCCAGTTGAGTTTGTCAGTCGCGGCCAGGACAGAAGTTTGCGCCGCGACCAAGCCACCCGTCATGATGAGTATTCTTACCCACTTACCAAGCGATTGCCGCTGCACGCCGAGGTTGAGATGCAGGCCAGTGATCTGCTCTCCATCAACGTCTGCGTCCGAGACAACGAGATTGAGACCCAGGAACTCGGCTTCGAACGACGGCGGGATCTGGAACCTGAACTCCTTTTCATCATACTCAGATTCGGCAGTCACAGTCTGCGCGGAGCGATGCACGATTTGTGCATCCTGAGCTTCCAATCTCACGGAGAACGGCTTCCAATTCTCCGTCGGCGCGCCGTCATTGTAGTAGTGATACACGAGCAAGCGGTAGGATTTCCCCGGAACGAGTTTCAACCGGTGCGGCTCCAGCATCGAGACGTCATCGTCGTTCAGAATGTCCAGTGTGGAAACGAACAACTTGCGCTTCGAACTACCGAATTCGGGATAGGCGGCTAGTTTGTCGACGACGCTTTCAAATGCAGTGAGATGCGTTCCCTTTCGGAATCCGTGCGCCACGAGGTGAGCATCGCCGAGGGGGTGGGTGAGTTCAGACACAAGGAAGCCGCCACGCTTTTCTAGCCAGTCTCCCGGCTGTTCAAACGCATACGGCAGCAGGCGCTCGCTTGGCGAGATATTATCTGCGTCCTTGGGATAGCAGTACGCCCGCAGACGCATGACATATGACGAGCCTCTTCGCTCGCATGCATCGACAATGAACTCCCGAACAATCACAATCGACGCAGAACCTGCGTTGGAAGGGGCACCAAGGAAGGCAAAGTACACAGTTGAATTCTTGACGGTGCCAGCGGCGGCGGCGGCTTGAAATTTTGGGCTTACATACTTGTCGCGGTAGCGAACTTGAAGGTGCTCTCCGGGAAACAACGCAAGGCTTTTGACGACGTTCTCGACATAGCCAGGCCGAGCGCCTGAAGACAAGAAGAGCCACTGCATTGAACAACCCGGATCTCGATTCGCGCGAGGATGATGCAAAATCTGCGAATGCCAACCCTGAGCGGCGATGATGCCTACCAAGTGATCGGTAGGCATCATCGGTCGTTTCTCTATTTTCTACGGGCCCAATACAGTTCGTACCGATCTTCTCCCGCGGGCCTGAGTTCAGCTTCTATTTCTTCTACAAAGCTTGGGTCATCGAGGTGCACGATCAGCCACTCCGCCGCGCAAGCCTCGCCCTGACGCCAAGCGCGTCCAAGGTTTGCCGAGCCAACGAGGATCGTGTGCGTTGGCCCATCTACATCGACGGTTTCGACCGGGAGTATCCGTACATCCCTATTTTGCACGCTCAGCGTGATTACTTCGCCGACGTATTCCAAACCAGCTTTTCTGAAAGTTCCGATCTTATTCATAGCCAACTCCATCAAACCGTCCGCGCCTGTCGCGGTTTCGGAATGAGGCGTCGTGACGAAGGCGATCGGGTATGCACCGTAAGGCCGGAGCGTAGCAAAGGATGGCGCTCGCGCCATTGCATACCCGGACGAGCCGGAGGCGTCCTTCGGCTATCCGACGCATCCGAAAGCAAGTCAGGCGACAACGATTGGAGAGCTATTTTGGGCTAGTCGGAGGTGATCGGGAGCAGGAATTGTCCCGACGCGTCTACATGCAGACTTGCGCGTATGCTCTGCTCGCCCAAGGCGGCAAGGGCTTCCAACGTCTCAGGACGGAGCACGCGATTGCTCAACCACCGGCGACGCCAGCCGTCCGCGATCTCTTCCCGACTGATTGGCCTGGACGGAGGCGCTGGCAACCCAAGGAGAGCGTAGCGGGAATTCGGTTCCAATTCGCAACCGTAGAATATTCGCGGTGTCGCGTGATGGAGAAACGAACTACTTTTTAGGCCCAGCGCGTCTAGCCCTTCGCGAATCTGCCGGAGCCTTGGACTGGTCCCTTCTCCAAAGCGATTGTTGACGCGTCGAGCGTCGTGGCGCGTCAGCGCCATCGTGCGCAGAGCCTCGGCAGTCTCATTCCCCAAGTGCAAGGTGCCGAACCCGCCGGTGAGGCTCTTGCCGATATTGCCCCACCGCACGTCATGAGGAAGGGAGGGATACTCTTTTGCTCGTAGCTCTAGGCGGTTGTACTGGCTCGATCCGACGCCGTAGAGGCTGGTTGTCGTCAGAACGCGCAATCGCGCTGGCTTTCTGACGGCCCTTCCCGCCATCTGAGAGGCAATGAAACTGATCTGGCCGCCATAGCGCTTCGCGTAAGCTTCTCTCATCTCAAGTGTAGTCAACATGAGCGCCACGAGTTTGCCGCCGAGGATCTCGTTGTAAGGATGGACAGCACCGCAAACACTAACATCGGCAACTTCGCTCGACAGGCCCGCCTTTCGAAACTCAGCCAAGATAATATCAATGGCCCGCTGCCCATCCGGCGAAGCGAACAGTTGCTGCAGCGTTTCCGTAGGCGGCCTTCTGCGGGGAGCGGCCTGAAGAATCCGCTTCGCGAAAAGCAACTGCGCCATGGTTTCCGCGCGCTTGCGCACGAACAACAGGTCTTTGGACGCCTTCCGCCAATCGGTCGTCGATGAAGCACCAGTCAGCTTCCCGCGATGCGGGCGCACCTTTCCATCGCCATCGGCTTTCCGGTGCTTCTGGTAGTAAGCCTTGAGTTGGGACTCGCGAGCGAAGGCTGCGCCTGACGACTTCTGTTCCAATCTCAACGAAACGCGCTCTGTCGGGTTTCGGACCTCGTCCTCTGAGCACAAATCGTCCCAGCGGATGGCCCTGATGGATTGGTTGAGCCGCTTCTTGAGAGCAGCGATGAAGTCCTTCGCTGGCCACACGCCTTGCTGGATTTGGGCTTCGGCGGCCTCGCGAGTCCATCCTATCCAATGGTCGCGCGCGCCTAGCCGCATAACCGGGCTCGCGAGCATGGCGATGCCCATCACGGGCCGGCGAGGCCGGGCCGCATTGCGGATCAGGACCATCATCTGCCGGCCAGGTACTGGACGATACTCGTGCGCCCATGTGTGACGGAAATAGCGCCACACGTCGATCAGGTTGAGACCAGTGTCGGGGCACTTTGCCCCGGCCTCGCAAATCTCGATTACCGGATCGACGATATTGGCGAGGCGCTCGGCGCGGAGATCAGGATTTTTCACCCGTACGCGCTTGAATGCCTTCGCTAAGTCGGCGCCATTGTCGATGAGGTCGAGGACGCAGAATTTTCCCTGAGGCCGTTTGGTTCGACGTTCCATTCTCTCAAGGAAGTGCCGGACCGATGGTTCCTTGAGTTGTTTCAGCCGTGTAGTCTGAAGACCTTGGCGCACGCGAGCTTTGACGTCGTCGATACTCTGTTGTCCCTCGCGAGCGATCCCAGGTGGCTCGACAGTGATCTGGCCAGCCTCGACTGCGACGCGCCAACCCTGCTCAAACAGGTCAGCAACGAGCAGACAGACAGCTCGCAGCTTGTTGCTATCGCCATCGTCCACGTACCGGCGCGCGAGAGCCCGCAATTCAACGGCAAAGCTCGGAGGGAACCCGCCGCCGAGGTGGAGGGCCTTATTGAGCCGCCGGCGTTCGACCGGCGCCAGATAAGGCGAAAAGGCGCGCTGTCGGCCTGGTCCAAAAAGGGTTTCGTCGACAGACACTTAGCCTCCGGAATCGTACGGGCCGCCGAAGCGGCCCGACGCGGACGCTATCGCAAAAACCCAAGCCACACGCTAGCCCCCTTCCGGCTCCCCACCGTCGTCTTCCTCGCCCTGACCGCTATCCTGGCTTAGATGGGAAGCGAGCATGCTCAAGGCTGCCTCCAGCCGTGCTGACCATGAAATGACGTGGGCTTGGCCAAAGCCATCACTTTCGCCATCGCAATCGAGGATCACGTCCCCCAGGGAGAACAAGAGGACTTCCAACGCCGCCCGGAACTCTGCGTTGGACGCGGGAGCATCATAGATCTGGTCATAAAATCGATGGGCTGAGTTGAGGTGGAGAATGCGGACATCCCCTGCTTCCTCGATGCGGAAAAATGGCCCCTTTGCCGCGTGCTCAATTCTGACCTGATAGGGCGACAGGGCGGGCCGCGTTCTCGACGCCGATTGACTGGCCTCCCGCGGCACCCCGGTTGAGGCGACGCCCATGGCACGCTCCGAGACGCGCTGCTCCCCCTCTCCCGGCCACAGCGCCACCATCCGCCGGATAGCCTTGGCCTCGCGCACTTTGTTGCGCAATTGCTCGATTGCCTTTGGAAGACCGTGACGTCGCAGCAGGTCCCATATGAAGGGCGAGACAGTGACCTGCTGCTTGGATGTCGTGACGCCGAAGGCCTCATCCAGAGCCGCCGAGAACTCGATCTCGACCTTGATGTAGCGGTCGTTGTTTATGAACGTCGTCCACGGGGTGCGCGTCTGGACATCGATCAGGCGGCCGTTCCGGCTGAAGACGAGACCGTGATACTCCTTCAGAATCGCGAAGCGTTCGTTGGCGTTGAGACCGACCGCGTCGCGGCCCTTGTCGATCGACCCGAAGCTTGGCGGCAGCCATGAGTACCGGAGGTTGATGGCGCCCATGTATGATCGGTTTTCGGGATTCCGCGCCTCGATTCGGATCGGATCAAATGCGTTGGCCCGGTCATCATCGAGCGCGTGCAGGTGAAAGTGAGGCGTCAGGAAAAGCGGGTCGACTGGCTCGACGAAGCGATCGTCCACGTACAGGGCGGTTTCGTTTCGAAGTTTGTGATAGGTCGCGCCGAACTGGCGCGAGAGGTTCTCGCGAAGGCCGTGCGCCGTGGACCATTCGAGCCGGTCGAGTTTGTCGATCACGACGACTGTGCCGCAATGCCATCCCGAAGGATACGCCCTTGCGAGTTGCTGTTGCACGAAGGGCGGCAGGGAGGCCTGCACGGGTTTCGGAACGACGATGTCGCCGACTGTGTCGGTGTAGGCGCCCGCGGCAAGATCGTCGAGATCCAGTGAAACGGCATGCAGGCCGGAGCCGGCCACCTGCGAGTAGACGGTAAACCGGCGTCCTAGGCTGACCGATGAGCACGGCAGGCCGTAACCGTACCGGCCTAAACCCTTGCGGTCGCCTTCTCGGTGAGTGCCGCCCCACATGACCGCCATGCGGATCATCGACGGTTCCATTCCGTGGCCGTTGTCGATGACCGCAAGTTGCACTGGTTTTTTTCCGGATGACGATCCGGCGTAGCCGAAGACGACGTCCACGCGATCCGCATAAGCCTGGATCGCGTTGTCGATCAGTTCGGCGATCGCATCCCCGTTGCCGCGATAGCCGAGATCACGGATGCCGCGAATGAAGGCTTCCGGAACTACAAGCCCGAATTTGGAGCGGCCTTCGGCTTGCTGGGCGTATGCTCTCTGCGCTGCAAGGACGGGGCCGAAGCCCGCGCCCCGCATCGAATGTGAACGGTCGGACATGGTTACGCGGCGGCCCGCGCGATCTCGGAAAAGGCGAGGAATTGACGCCTCAGCGTGAACCGCTTGATGCCGGCCTGCTGCGCGGCCGCCTCCATCGAAATTCCTTCGAGGTGGATTGCTCGATACGAGCGCTCGACGACCGCGGGCGCAATGACGAATAGTTTCTGAATGTCGATGCGATGCTCGACGCGGCGCAGGCGCGCCTCGCCCACCGGATCTGGCAGGTTGTCGAAATCGAGAAGGCGTCTATTGCCTTCCCCAGTCGAAAGACGCTCGACCGCCTTGGGGTCGAGAACGCGTTCGACATGTTCGGCCGCAACGCGTCCTTTCGGCGGCGGAGCCTTCCGCGCGGGCTTCCGCGTGCGCTGCCCGGGCGACGCGTTCGAGGCTTGGACACGGCGGACGGCGTTGCGCACACACCCGGCAAAGAGGTCCTTGCAGTTCTTGTTGGCGAGCGCCGCCGAACCAGCCTCCAGAAGAAGTGTAAACGCCTCTGAGAAGACCTCGCCGTGCAGGTCTTCGGGGAGGTCGGGCGCCATCCGCCAAGAGATGCTAGCCGCATAGCGCTGCGCCTGCTTGCCCAGGCGCAGTTGGTTGTAAGGGCGCCCGTTGAGCGCTGCTTCGAGGAGTTGGTTAAGGTCAATGACTGGGGTGCCGTTCTTCACGGTGCCCTCCTTTCGCTGCTTGTGCCTTCAAAACTCAGCTGAAGGCCGTTGCAGCGTCCGGGGACATGGCGGCTCATGGCCGCGCCTACACTGGTCGTCGAGCTGTACTCTACTTAACCAAGATAACAGGGTTAAGTGCGCCCTGCCACAGAGAAAAGGCGGAGCGCGTGAGCGCTCCGCCTCCTGACTATTCCGCTGCCTGCAGTTCCTCGCCGCGATTGCGCGCTTCAGCGGCTTCCTCGTCGGTCGGCATCATCTTCTGATGCAGAACCTTGAGCGCGTCAGCCATAAACGGGCTCCAGGCACGTTCGCGTTGCGCCTGATACCAGAGCGATGCCGTCTCATCGTCGGTCTGCAGTTCGGCACGAGCGAGAGCAATCAGCATGACATCCAGAGCTTGCTGTGTCTGCGCTCCGTTGGGCAAGTCCAGAAGCGGCCCGTAGAGGACTTGGAAGAACGGATGCTGCCTGTTTATCAGCACAGCCACCTGGACGCCGCTTTCCCAATCGGGCTTGTAAAACGGGCCGTGAGCATCGTCGAAGAAGTCGATGACGTAGGGACGTTTCCTGGCTTCCTCTTCAAGAGCCTTGCGGGCCTGGTCGATCGACGTCTGATCGATACCGGCACGCTTGCCGGCTGCAGTCTCCAGATCGGTACGCGCTTGTCCCTTGTGGTGATCGGCGACCTTCGGCTTGCGCCCGCCAATGCTGTCAGCGGCGGCCGCGGCCGTCTCGGCGGGGGTCGGCTCCTGCGCGCGCGCCGCCTTTTCCGCTTTGCGTTTCAGGTTCTGTTCGCGACGCGTACTGCTTTGCCAAGACTGCTCCTTGCCGAGTTGGTCATCGACTTCCACGTCGGCAAGCAACCTCCATAGGCTCTCGATCGGCCTGACCGTTTGCTTATCGTTGGTGATGCCAAAGATCTCGTCCAACCGGGGGTCGAACTGCACTTCAATGCCCCAGTGATAGGCGTAGGACTGGAGCAATGGCCACTCGCCCAAACCCTTGGCGATTTCCTTGGTCGATTTTGGAAACACATCGACCGTTTCGATTTCCCGACCGGCGCGGACAAACGACATCCCGCGGCGCGTTTTGCGGATTTCGAAGCGCTTGTGTGCGTCCGTCTCGGCTTTTTTGCCCTTGCCGGCCCACTCCGCGAAGCCGTAGGGAAAACGACTCACTCGTACATAGATCGCCCCGGCCGCCACGATGTTGGGATCCTTGGAATCCAACTCGCTGACATCTTCGACCTTTTCCAACTCCATCATCCCGCTGTCTGGGTCGCGCACATACTTCACCGCGATATTCCAGTCACGGATCTGCTTGGCGCCGCCGGCTTCGGCCGACTTGAAGTAGCGAGCAGACGGCGTCAGGAAAAGCGGATCAACCGGCTCGATCTTGGCGCTCTCGACATGGAGTTCGACCTTGTCCAGCAGATAGCGATACGTGACGCCGAAGTCATCGACTAGGTGCTCGCGCATCACCGACGCCTTGCGATACGAGATGCGATCGGGATTGACCCAGACAACCACCGTGCCGTGATCGAATGGCAGGCCAGCCTTGTCGAGATATTTCTGCACGAAATCGGGAAGCTTGGCATCGACGGGGTCGGGAATTTGCTGAAGCCCGTGATCTTTCACGTCCCGCGCATCCAGCCACGCCTTCGTGACGGTCTTCGAGCCAAGCACCTTTGTATAGACCTCGACCAGTCGAGTCTGATTGATCGATGCATTCGGCAAACCGAAGCCGAACTTGCCGATGAAGGAAGGATCGTCGAAGTGGGTGCCCGCGCCCCAGGAAAGGGCGTACTGAGCCATCTTCGGGATCATGCCCGACCCGTTGTCGATGAATGCGATCGACGTGATGGCCTCGGCGGTCTTGTTACCCTTCGTGAGCGGGCGCTCGAAGCATATGTCAACGCGGGTGGCCCCGGCCTCGATCGCGTTGTCTACGATCTCTCGCGCCGCTGCTGCCGTGTTCCGGTAACCGCTGCGACGCTGGGACTCGAGCGCCTGTGCTGCGTTAAACAGTGGGAAATTGAAATTCTTCGGGAGCTTCGCTAGGTACTTCTGCTGCCGTTCTACTTCGGTGAGCAGGCGATCGCTAGTCTCGGGTTCGGTCGTCATGTCATTCTCCTTGATCACGGCGCTTGGCCGCTGGTGACACCCCACTAGTCCAGGATTTGGCTTCGATGTGCGCGGCGCACCCCGAGATCAGCGTTTTTTGCTCGAATGGTCAGCAGTTCGACGCAAATTCGCTTGGTGTCCAACGATTGCCCAAGGCCGGGCCTCAGAAAATAAACGATTTTTTGCACGGTCGAATCGTTCTACGAATCGACACGAACCGTACGATTTGCGGAACGGCGAAAACGAGGCACGGGCGGCTTCGATGGCGAGTTGGGGGGATTTGGATGAGTTGGAGCGTCAACTCCGCTCGTCCATCGTAGCGCTTAACCGCGAAGTCGGGGCCATCGCTCTTATCGAAGCCGTGGACTCGGTCGATCTTTGGCAAGGTCCATTCGATCGACTCACCGCTCCGGTCCCCGAAGTCGATCTCGACAAACTCCTGTTGAGAGTGCCGCTCCTCACCTGCGCCGTTGCGTCTGAGATCGGATTTCGGTTCGAGGGAGTCGGCACAGTGTTCTGGGACAAACTCGCCGACGCGTTTGGTTTCCCCATTACGATGGCGCAACGCGTCCGCCTTGGAGATGTGTTCGGCGAGATGGCCAAGCGCCACCAGGTTATACATCCTTCTGAGAGCGCGTTTAGCAGTCACTTTTCGATCATCTCATGGCCGATTGCGAACGCGCTGCTGCCGGTTGATCTCATCGGACCGGTCACGCGTTTGATCGCCCGGGCGCCCATTATGGCGCTTCCCGGCGTTGGGCGAACCATCAACTTTCCGAGTTTGAGGGCATGGGCCAGCGCGGCCGAAGGCGCGCGTCTGGCTGACTGGTTGAGATTTGAAGCTCCGTCAACCCGGGTTTTAGCAGCGCTCGTGACTGAAAACCGCCAGACCTTGTTGCCGGAGAAGAGCTTCGCTCGTCTGAAGCGCGCGATCTCAGAGAACTCAGAGTCGTTCTTTTCCATGCGCGCTGGGCGCATCCGCGCGCGAAGTGCGAAGGCCGCAGGGCCTGGAGAGCAAACGCCCGGACGCCTTTCGCTCGCTCGGGATGCACTAGGCCTGCGAATGCTGGTGACCTGGCCAGCTTTGCCGCCTGCTCTACTTGACGAGGCTCGTATACTGGCCCGGTCCGCGGGCTGGCGACCTAGCTTGTGGGGCGCCGGTGCCTTCCTCCATCCGGACACGGCCCTGAGTCCCGGCCCCTTTATCCTGTCGATGCCCGCAGTTCCCGCAGAAGACGCTCCGGCGTATCCCAGCGCGGCGGAAGTATTTGGCGGCGGGAGCCAAATCGCAACGGCTCTTGCGGCGCGTTCGGTGAGTTGGAACACGACCCTGCTCTTCGACGTGGACGACAGCCGCAATCAGGCGGAGCAACGGCTCGAAGATGTCTTCGAACAGACTGCTGGGCACGCCTGGATCGCCATCCGGCCGGGCGGCGCCAATCTGACAGGACTCCGCAAAGTCGCGCCGTGCTGTGGCTATTCGGTCTTCGAAGCCAACCTCGCCAATGCCGGGGATCGCGCGATTCTGTCCCGGGAAGGCCTTCTTGCTTCGCAGAGCCGCATGAAACTTGCTCGTCATCCGATCGACGCGATCAGTGCGCCTCGTCCCATCGTGCGGCCAGGGCGCTCCTTCCTGATTTACCGGGACGGCGATGAACCCGCGAGCGCGGCAGTTCCGCAACGCCTTGCCCCCGGTGGGCGCCTTGCCTCTGGGGGTTCGCCTCCGGTGCGTGCGGAGGCGAAAGACTTTGTCGGAAGCGAAGCCCCGATTGCGGTTACGATGTTCGAACGGAACACGGCTTTCGAAGCGTTGATTGAACGGCGGCTACAGCTTCGTGTCGAAGGCACGTTGCCGCTTCGCGATGTCTCTATGTCTACGGAATTGGAGGTTGGTGGACGCTTGCTCGCCCGCGGTCATGATCGCCTGCCGAACTTGCCGATGACGGTCCCTGGGTCATCACCGCTACTTGCCAATCTGTACGAAGATTCAGTCCGCGCGAGGCTGATCGGATCCGGCAAAGGCTTGCTGCGCATTGTCATCGGACGCACGATTGCCTTGAACATCCCGCTCGCGCGGCCTGCGGCCACCGTCCAGTGGATTGGTGACACTCCCGAACTCGACGGCGTCAACTTGGATACGGTCTTGGTGGCGGCAACCGCACGCCGTCCTCACCGCTTCGATCCTGCTCCAGCCATCTGCGAACCACGACGTGGCGCGATCGCGTATGGACTGGAAACCACCGACGGTCGGATTGTGGACCCGGCGCAAGTGTTCACGTCTGACACGTTGGACCTCGGCGATCTCGATGCGCATTTCGGGGATGACGTAGGAACGCGGCGCATATTCGATGCGGGCCGGGGGGTTGGCGACATCGCGCGCGCACGTGTCGCCTGGGCCCGAGCGCTTTGCATGTCGCTACCTTCAATTGCCGCAAAAGCGCGCGTGCTGCGTCAGTTCGAAGGGCCGCTGGTCGTCGATCTCTGCGGCATGTCGTGGTCGCTCGCCGAACAGTCGAGCGCCTCCGACCCCACGGACGCTCATGACGCGATCTGGCGACTCGCGATCGAGCGCGGCCTCGTCACGCTGCACCCCTCGATAGAGTCCGTTGAAGAGAGTCACTTTGCCAGTGCCTTCCGCCGACATGCCATTGCCAACGACCCGGCCTGGCCACTGGCGAATGCACTGCCGGCTGACGGTGCCATGGACGACGCCTTGAACACTGCTTTTTCCGAAGTCATCGCCGAACTGCACGCTGGCGGCGCCCTGCTGGACGTCGAAGACGACTTTGATTTCGGAAGCCCATCAGCGGATTGGGAGGCAGCGGCTGAGCGCGCACTTCAATTAATCCAGCGGCAGTCGCTGGTGAGGCTACTTGCGCCGACTGCTGGCGGACAAAGTCTGGCGCGGAGATCTTATGTGGGTCTCAGCCTCGCCGAACTTGCCGAGGATGTTGCTGCGTGGACGCGAGCGTTCGCGCTTCCACGGGGACAACTCAGCCCCGAAGCGGCGGCAGCGGCGATACAACTTTGGCTCTCGCCCTCCACCTGCGACGATGTCGACGGCGTTGTCCGAGTGCTGGCGGTTGACCCGTTTGTCTCACGAGCAACGCGTTACGCCGCTCTCCGCCTGGCTGCTGCAACTGCCGGTGCAGTCCAATGAGCGAGTTTCATCGTCTGCTTCTCGGTATCCACGCGCAATCCCGCCGCATCGATCGTGACCAAGCCTTGCTGGGCGCATTGGGCGTCGGGGCATTCGCCTATCCTCATCAACTCGACAGCGTGCATCGGATGGTGACCGGAGTTGCTTGCCGGTGGCTGCTTGCAGACGAAGTTGGGCTGGGAAAGACTATTCAGGCCATTATGGTGATGCGAGCACTTGCCGCTCAGAGCCCACGGACCTTCAATTGCGCCCTCGTGGTCCCTGACGATCTTGCCTCGCAATGGGCCGAAGAACTCATCACGCGGGGCCACGTTGTGCCCATCGAGGCCGGCGAACCAGGTGATGCGACGGGCAATCTCGTCCTTCGAATGGTTCGCGCCAGCAGGCTGCTCGCTGGCAAGATCGCAGCTGAGAAGCTCGATCTTCTAATCGTCGACGAATTCACTCGGCTGCAGGTTCAAGTCCGACGAGATCTGATCGCGGCGGCTCGAGTCATCCCGAATATACTTGTCCTGACCGCAACCCCTGCCCTTCACCTCTCCTCAAGCAGAGGCGAGTTGATGTCGTTGCTCGAACCAGAAGCTGATCGAATCGCCCATGCAGAGGGACGCGACATTCTCGAGGTGCTCGCAGAGCGCGAAACGCGGGCGATTGAGCGCCATGAAGTCCGACAGACTGACGTAGTCCGGCGGCGAGCGATGGCGGAGAGCTATGGCCTGTATCGCCGCCTCATCCGCACAGTACGCGCTGATTATCCCGACGCGCTTCCAAAGCGGGTCTATCAGCCTATACGTCTGGCGCCCACCGACGGAGACATCGCGCGGCCCAGCGCAACGCGATCCTATCTCGATGCGGCGTTTCGCAACAATGTCGAGCTTCGCCACGATCTGCTATTGCAGGTTGCTGGACGTAGTCGGGCATCGCTCACGGAAAGGATCAGCACGCTTCGCCGCAGTCCCGCTGAGGTGCAGGCGGCGTGGCAGTCCATCGACAGATGCCTCCGCGATGAACCTGGCGACGCCAAGCTGGATGCCCTCATTGATCATGTTCGTAGCGTTCAAGCGCGAAATCCGGACACGCGGATCGTTGTGGTTGCGGACGACAATCCGACAACCGACTACGTCCGCGACGCGCTTGAAAAACTCGCAGATGTTCAAGTCGCCAAGAAGCGCCGCACGGTTGGCGCCGCAGCAGATCTCGAGGTCCAAGTCGCGATGCTCAACGAGGCGCTCGATGATTTCATCAGCGGCGAAGCCAAGGTCTTGGTCGCGGCCGACGCCGCTCGAGAAGGCCACAACCTGCAGTTCGCAGATGAGATCATTTTTTTTGCTCTGCCGTGGTCGCCGCTCGACATCCAGCAGTGGATTGGACGAATAGATCGTCTGGGCACAAAAGGTCGGCCATCGAACCGCCGGATTACGATTACTCCGATTGTCACCGAAGGATCCATTGAGAACCAGATCCTCAGTGTCCTCGAGGGCACAGGCGTGTTCCTCAAAAGCGAGGTGTTCGACGAGGATGAGTGGGCGGGAATTACCGCTGCGATCGCGGAAGCCGCAGAAGGACACACCGGCGTTGGTTGGAATGACGCCGCTCGGGAGGCGCGCGAGTTAGGCGAGGTATCCGATGCCTGGCTGAACGAGACTCGCCTTCCACCTGCCGCTCGCACCTCGATAGCCGCTCGCTTGGAGACGCGACTTCGCACGCGCGCATACGCCTCCCCGATGGCCGAAGTTGAAAACTATCCGTGGGACTGGTTTTTTATGCGGGAGCGCGCATCGGAACTCTTCATGAGGCTGGCCTGCGAGGACTATCTCGACGTGCGAAATGGCCAGATGGAGGACCAGCGGTTCAAGACGGTGTGGTACAGGTCGCGGCCACGTCCGGGCGATACTTTGCTCGCCGATCTTGATCCCAAGAGCTCCTATCACCGGCAGGCTTACATCACTCGCCGGGCGGCCATCGAATGCCCTCCCACGACTCACATCAAGCAAGACGATGATACGCCCCGCCGCTTGCATTTTTTTGATCACGGCTGTTCGCTTCATGATGACCTGATCCGCGACTTTGAGCGCCTGGCACCCAAGCCCGACAGTCGTGCAGAGTTCGTTGTCGGATATCCAACCGGCCACCCAGCCCTTCGCTGGGCAGGTCGCCGTCTCTTGGTCCTCACGGCTGAACTCGACCCCTCGTCCCGCATGACGTTCGACATGGATTCCCTTTTCGGTGCGGAGAGCGCTGAACTTTCCAAGCCCGAGCGCGACGCTCGCAACAGCATGATCCGCCTCGCCCTATCGCAGTTCGAAGCCGATCGTCGTTGGCTCAAAGATCTCGCCCCCCCAGAAGTGCTTGTCGCGGTCGTTGAAGAAAATGAGGGGGCGCCGCGAATTGCGAGCGAGGCTGCCCCTGCCCTTTTTGACCCGCTTTACGATCGGAAGTACGCTCGCCAGATCGGAAAATTGCGCACAGATTTGTCAGACGCGCGCCATGCCTCCGCAACTGAGGCGGGGGAAGCGCAGTTGAAAAAACTAGGAAGCGAGTGCCTGTCGCGGGCGGTCGTTGCCGTTCGCTCTGCGCTGACCGGTCGGCTCTTCGGATCTGAGGCTGAGGCTGAGAATCTGATTGCCGCCGTGCAGGCTGAGATCAAAGCGGCGGACAGACTGGACACGAAGTTCGAGTTCAATCGAGCACTCAAACGTGGCTCTGACCTCGCACTGAGATTGGCGCAAGCGGTGTGGGTTGGTCGCGAGAATCGTCTCAAAGGCCTAGAGGCGGCGGTCGCTTCGGGAAGCTATCTGGAAAAGAATCGAATATTTTGGGTCGTTCCCCGCCCTGTCAGCGACGTTGACCGATGAGGTCAGCGATCACGCCGAATGCGGTAGGATCGACGACCCAAGACCACGGACCCACCCGCAATCCGGAGAGAAGCGCCGCACGCTCCGCTTGCCGCGGGGGTGGGACAAGGAAATCTAGCTTGGCCGCGCCAGCATCATAGCGGAGAACAGGGTCGCCTGTGGCCAGTGTAGCGCCGACGACGATCCAGCGCCATGCATCGTGGGTCGGCGGTTGCCAGAGCGTTGTCCGGTTGCCGGAAACGTTCAAGACAACGTGCTTGATGACGTAGCCAGACTTGATCGCCGCAGGATAACAGCCATCGCTTGCCACCTTGCTCCAGCGACCGGTTGGAGGAATGTCTGGCGCGCCGAAAAAAGCCCCGCGACCACTGAGCACTGCGACGCTCTGCGGCTCGTCCAACGAGTAGCGCTCACCGCCCGAAGCCATTGCCACGACGAAATTATAAAGGATAGCTGGCGTCTCACCTGGAGCATCGGCGCCTCCCAATTCGACCAGGAGTGAACGCCACTGAGGACGACCAAGTTCTTCGATCAAGTCGATAGAAGCTGCAGCGTCCTCCGAAACCCCTTCGGCGGCTTGCCGCACAAGCGCTGGTCTTCCTTCAGTTTGGACTCCGCCGAGCAGGGCGACGAAGCGTCCGGCCAATGTCACGGCGCGCGGCGGGGTGGAAACATAACCGCGGCCGCCGGCGGTGGAGAATTCGTCCATGTCGCCGCTCAGCACCAGCAGCCGCAACGCCTCATCGACCACGTCCGCCAGAGTTTTCTCGGCGATGCCGAAGGGCCTGTAAGCTTCTTTCAAGCCACTGGTGATGCGGCTTCGACTGGAAAATCCCGCCTCAATGACTGCGCCGCGGATATGCTCGGCGACACAATAGATCTCCGGACGCCCTTCCGCGTCGAGCACAAGCTTGATTTCGTCTGACCAGGTCGAAGAAGGCATCAGGCGTCGCTACCTTCCGCTATTGCCGCCGAAATTGCAGCGTCCAGTTTTTCCCGGCTGGCTCGATCATGCACCACTATGACCAGATGCGACCTGGCGCGCGTGAGAGCTACATAGAGATCGCTCTGCGTGAATAGCGGCCCCAGCCCAGAATAGTCGCATAGAATGACGACATCTGCTTCCAGTCCCTTGAAGCTGCGCGCCGTACTGCAGAGAATTCCCTTTCCCTGTCGCCATATCGCAGCATCCTCTACCAAGGACGTGTCATCGACTGCCGAGACGTTTGCCAAAGGTCCTTTCATCTTCGCCGACGGCCCAATGATGGCGATCTGCTGAGGCTGCAGACGATGATCTCTCAGCAGCGAACGGATTTCTTGCTGCACCAGGCCGCTGATGGCGGCAGGGTTGGGCGGCGTGATTACCTTCGGCGGCCTCCCCAGCGGCGCCAATTCAAAAGGCTCACTGGTGTTGTCGGTTGCAGAGTTGGCGCAGGCGACGATCCGCCTTGTATTGCGGCAATTGACGCCAAGTGAGAACTTGAAAGCACCGCGCACGGGCGGATCGATCGGTTCACGGCGAAGGCTCTGCGCTTTGTCCAAGAATGCCCAGATGGGTCCGGTGCTATCCCAGACATAGTCGAGCGCGTCCCACCAACTCGGGCTGAAATCCTGCGCCTCGTCTATAACAACTGCGTCGAAGGGCTGACCGTCCGGGAAGAGATCCATCGCGGCTCCGGCGAGAAGGTCTGGCGCAATCTCGTCCCACCACTTCGACGGATTTTGCTGATTTACCACGAACTCCACACCGGCCTGTTTGCAGAGATCGGAGGCCAAGCGGTGAAAATTCCAGACGGCGAGCTTTCCACCGTTCTCGACAAGATCACTCGCCAACTCTTCCCTCAACCACTTGGCAAGTTCGGCGTTGAAGCAGGTGAACAGCACCGCGCGATGCTTCGCCGCAAACGAACGCGCTCGCTGCATCGCCAACAAGGTCTTACCAGACCCGGCCACTCCTTCAATGACCGCCCGCGGATTTGAATCGAAGCCACGCAAGACCTGGAGTTGTTGTCGTGTGAGCTTTGTCAGTGTCTCGGTGTTGTTCTCAACGCTAACACGGAGCGGCTCATAGATACGGAACTCTGGCGCCAACGCGCGGCGCACCGCCTCAAAATCCTCCGCCGACAGTTCGCGCTTTCCGCCCCCGCCCGCTCGAAAGGCCCGCGCCAAACCGGCTTCGATGGACGATAGGTCGTCCATCGTGAGAATGGCGTCGGCCGGCAGATCTGCGGGCGGAGTGTCCTTGAACACGCAGTGAGGGAAGCCGAGGGCCATCGATATCACCGTAGCATCAGCGATGCGCTCGCCGCAGATGTGGGTGATTCGCTTCTTCAACGCCCACAGGGATCGGCGCGCTTGTTTGACTGGGTCCTTGATCTCCTTCAGTCCGGCTTTGACATGGCGATACCACGTGCGGCCTTTGAGGGTGATTTCCCCGCCCTTCACCTCCACGATCATCAATCCAAACTGGCGATGCAGTATCAAAAAATCCGCCTCGCCCTCACGCGCCGGTGCATCGATGTCGTCACGCGCGGGGAAAAGCCAAGGCAGAGAATGCATGACGATGTAGCCGCCCGGTAAGTGATTCAGCAAAGCCTTTGCGAAATCAGCTTCGGACTGATGCTCCATCGTGTCGGGGTCGATTGGCGGAATGAACAGAGCCATCAGTCCACCGCACGAACGAAGACAGCGATCGGCGAGACAGCCTCTGCGGGTTGAATGAGTTCGCTGGCGCACTCCATATGCTGCGATGCCGCGCGGTATCGAACCCTCATGCCTCCAGTGGCGGGCTGCTGAAGCAGTCCGACGGTCCAGGCCGCGCCCGTAGCGCCAAATGCGTGGCCATCGGTTCGGCGGATCAGGTACGCGTCCGTCTTTGTTGGTGGTGCTGCAAAAGGACGGAAGAGGCACATCGCTCCTTTGAAGACTTCGCCGCTCCCGTCGGCTTTCTTGCCGCTCAACGTGTTCGCGTCGAGCCGGAACAGAAAATCGCCATCTTCGGCATCCGGCACTGCAAAGCACGGCGCCTTAGAAAGCGCCGCGATGTCTCCACTCTCAGCTTGCGCAGCGGTCAGGAGAGGCGTCCCGGCGGGATCGGGGTCGAGGCTGCCGTTCGGAGCAGCCCCGGGCAGTGACAGGGCGACGTTGGAGGCAATGGGCAATGCTCGCAAGACCAACAGAATGTCGACAACGACACGCGGCTTTCCATCAGACAACTTTTTCGCACGATCGGAGCAGGGCTCTGTGTCGATGAAGGGATGCGACAGGCAGATCACTCGCCCCTTCGAGTCGAGAAGGCCTCCATTCAAGGGCGTGACCGCAGCGCCGCTCTCCTCCAGGTCTCTCTTCAAGCGGTCGAGCGCATAGTCCTCTCGCTCAGCGTCGATCACCAGCGACGCGCCCTTGAAAGCGGCGCGCAAAAGGTCCGCGCCGATCCGGCGATCAAACAGGGCGTGATCGTACCGATTCTTGTGCGATCGAAGGCATTGATAGCAACTGTCGTCGCAATCGCACCCGTCCAGCAGTCCGAGCGCAGCATCGACGAGCTTTTTCGGATCTCGCGCTGCAGCTCTGACAAAGCCTGCGCCGCCGGCGGCCTGGTCATAGAGATAGAGATCGACGAACTGCTTTGCCCCGCTTCCCGGAGCAAAGCGGAAATCACCATCAATGTCGTTCGGTTCGAGGTCTTCGAGCATGCAAGCCGCTCGCCGCAACGCCTCGACAGCAGACCGCGCAGCAATCGTGGTTGACGGCTGATCGGGGCTGAGTCTCCACGTCGTCGGGTAGGCTAGGCGGAAAACCGCGACGTCCGTGCTGAATTCGTTGCCTAGAACAATCTTCGCAACCCGGCCCGTGCACTTGTCCGGCTCCCTGGGCTTTTTCGGGCGCGGACGATCATGCGGCTGGCCGCCGCCAAGTTGACGCATCGCTGGGTCGAATTCCGCGGGCTCGGTTCTTCCGCAAGATGTGCAGTAGTTAAAACCGTAGCTTGTCGGGCTTAGCGAGCCGCGGTTGGTCACCACGAGCGTTTTGCTGTCGCTCCAGCCCTCCCATCCAGTACCGGTCGGCCACGTCGCCCCGCCGATGCGGGAGCTTTCAGGAAACTGCAGCGAGTCGAGTGTCGCCCGCGTTGGACGCGAGCGCGTTCCTGGATCGAAGTCCGGCGGCAGAGCCGTTATCCCGGGCGGATGAGCGAATCCTGGCGGCCGCACCCAGCGGCGTGCAGGCCCGAGGCTTCCGCGTCTGTTGCAGGCCGGACAATCTCGCGTCTGATCCGGATAGCCGTCCTCCCACGCCTTGAGGTCGGCATAGTTGCAGATGCGGCATTGATAGTAGAGCTTCTTATCCCGATAGGCATCGAAGCGGTCGTCTTCAAACTCCGCGTAGAGGCCGAGTGACAGGTAGCGCTGGCCATCCACCCAAACCTCATGACCAGGCGCATACTGGCTTAGCGCCGCGTTGAGTCCCTGTTGCGGCGAGTATCGACGCTGAGGTCTCCAAGCATCCGCATCCTCCTCGAAAACACTGAACGTGGCGACATCGGTCGGGAACGCGTACTTGGGGAGCAAACCCTCATCGAACAGCCGATCGAGAAGCTTGCCGCCGCCGACGATAGCCCGGTCCTCATCTGCCTCATCCTCCTGGATCTCGTCCTCAACATCTCCGTCGTTTGCAGCGGAGCTTTCGGCGGCCGGAACTGGGACTGGCGTCACGGGCGCGTCTGCATTTGACGCCAGACGGCTCTCGAGGATCAGGGGCAGTTCGTCCAGAAGCGCACCAGCATCGAGCGACGGGCATGACGCAACAAAGAGCCGGTTGATGTCCGCAATCAGCGCCCCGTCGTTGTCTGTGATCCATTGCTTGAGACCAGCGAGAGAAAAGACGTCAGCAGCGCCAGACACGAAATCCGCCACGTTGCCGAGCGAAGAGAAAACGTCTGAACTGCCGCCAACCGTGTTGATTCGGTCCTGTTGAAAGCGGCCGATCAGGTAAGCAAATACCTGACGGCGCGCGATCACTGGATTGTCGAGATTGAGGATGGGATCCGGCGCTGGCCCGGCAACGATCGGACCGGGATCGCGGAAGAAGCTCTGGTCGTGGCTGTCAGCACCGCAAAACATGAAGACTGTCGACAGGCCGGCGCCGCGACGCCCTGCCCGTCCTGCCCTCTGCTGATAGTTCGCGCGGCCGGGAGGAACATTTCGTAGAGCGACAGCCGTCAGGCCACCGATATCGATGCCGACTTCCATTGTCGTTGTGCAACTAAGGATGTCGATCGGCGAACCGATCTGACCGTCCTGTTCGACCGGAATGTCCTGGAAACGCAATTCGTATGCTTCGTTGCGCGACATGGCGTTGGCCATGCCGGAATCGTTCAGCGCGGCCGAATGCTCCTCCGCGATCAGTTGGTGAGGTGCGTATGGATTGTGAGGATCGTTCAGCCGTTCCCACAGCCGCCGGAAGAATGCCTTGCGGCTCCGGAACACGCCGTCGGTTCGAGGATCAATCTGTTTGGACACACCGCCGCAGTACCCGCAGAAGTCACCGATCAAGACGTTGCGTGGAGAAACGCTTGTGCACCGACCGCAGCGCAGCCAAGCCACAGCATGGCTGGTATCAAGGGATACCTTCGCGCCTTGAACGAAGAACGTCCCTGTCGCGCCCTGGCCGAAGACGTGGCGAAGCGCGGGCTCGCACTTTGTCGCCCAGTCGTCCTTCAGCCATTTTCCAAGGCCTTGCGCGGTCAGGAGCTTAGAGACTTCTTTCGAGAAGCGCCCATTCCATTCGCGTATGCCGGTCGAACCTCGGCCAGTCTCAATATTGACTGGTGTGTGCAGGAGCTTGATCGCGCGCTTGTCCACCGCCTGCCATAACCATAAGTCGAGGAGCGCTGCGCGCGCCTGATCGGCGTCCACGCCGGGCAGAGGGGGCGGCGTCAGTTCTTTCTGCAGCTTGCCCTGCTCGGCCTTGGTCAGCTTGGCATGGAGCGTTCCCAGCGCGAGCGGAAACAAGCCGGTATGGCCGTCCTGGAGGACGGCGTAGATTGCCTGAAACACCGATAGGGGCGTGAACTGCGACGTCTGGTTCGAAAGTGTTCGGAAATCATCATTCTCCGCATCTCCGTTGCCGATAAGCTCAAGTGCGGATCTTCCTGCCCGATCCATTTGCCCTTCGGAATCGCCAGCTGGCCGCAAGCGCACGTGGCGGCTCGCGGCCCCAAGGGCCACGGCAAGCGGCGCATCGTCTAGCGAGGGCTTAAAGACGGGCGACGCCAATTCGGCCATCCCGGTGAGCAGTAACGGCCGAAGACTGTCGCGAAACGAAAACGTCTTCATGTTGCCGGCGAGGCGTGATGCCGTCTGACGGCCGTCCGAGAACACCAGAGCCTTGCGTCCTTTCAGGGCCGTTTTGCTTTCGGGACGCGGCGGCTGCTCAAGCACCTGGACGGTGACGAGTTCCTGGAACGGCTGGTCCCCTTTGGTCTGCAGATCGGAGATGCCGTTGGAAGAATTGGATGCGCAGGATGCGCCGCACTTCGGACAGTTGTCGAACAGTTGCGATCCAAGCAACGCAGGCAGCCAAACCTCACGCACTGATGCGCCCTGTCCGTCGATCCTGCCCGACTTCAGATCGAGATAGACCGGCCGGACCGCGCCTGCGGCTTGCGGGTCGGGATCTTCGAGACAGACGTGGATCGCCGACACAAGACTGGTTTCGCCGGCGTAGGCTGCTCCGTTGTCCTGCCAGAGATGCTCGACGCCAGCTGGCGATCCGACATTGGCGCGTGCGACGGCAAGGCCGCATGAACGACAGCTATGAAGCTCGTAGATCTGCGAACCGCATGCGCAGTTCTGGCGAGGCTCAGCGTAAAGAGCGCCCGTGGGACCTCCTCGTGCGCCAGGTTCGATTTCGCTGCAGTTCGGATTGACACATGCCCATAGGCCAGGAAGCCCGCGGAAGAGCATGTGCACACGCGCGGGCAGAATGGGAGGATCGTCCGGTGTGGGCCGCGCCATTGAAGCGAGTTCAAGAAGCGCGTCCACGGCGGCCACAGCAATGTGAGGCGGCGCCGACGGGAAGAGTACTGACGGTAGGTCAGCGAAAGACCACGCCGCGCCTTTCGAGGCAATCGGATCAGACGCGCATTGCGCCCCGGTCGTAATGTTCTTCAGACGGCCCACTACTGGAAGACTGCCGAGGAGTTCGCTGAGGGCGGCGGGCAGGTCATCCGCCTTGTAGTCGGCGCCAAGAGTATTGGCGGCACCAAGATTGTAGTGTCGTGCAACTTCGACGGCCCCTCCAGACGTTCGCATCCCGTCGACGATCAAGAAGGATTGGGTTGTGATCGCCTTCCCACCTGCGGGGACCAGAACGTCTTCCTCGATACGATCGCCGCTGGCGTCCAACCCTTGCAGGGTAACGATGATCGTCCCGGTGTGGCTGTCGGTTCGTTCGACTGTTACGAGAGCGCCCTTGGCGTTGGTAGCAATCCGGGCCAAAGGGGCAACAACAGACGAGCGCTCTTCTAGGGAGGCAGACAGAAGGCAAGCAAGCGGCACGGCTGCGAGGGCGTTTGCCAAATCAGTGGGTCCAACACCTGCAGGTTCGAATGCGCGCTTCTCGCCCGTCAGCGTCGTGATTCGTTCTGCGCCGATGCCTACCAGCCCGCCAACGAATCCTTTTGCGGCTTCCGCGTCGGAGAAGGAGGCGCTCGTTGCGATGAACACAACGCGTGATGATGGTAATTCAAGCCGGTCGAGCAACCGACGGATTAGATACGCGACTTCCGTCCCGTTGGCGCCGCGATAGAGGTGCGCTTCGTCCAGAATTAGGAAGAACTTCTCGTCCGGGTGCGCTTTGAAATAGTCGCGCGTATCCGCAAAAATACTGCGTTCGATCGGACGCAGCAGCATGTATTCGAGCATTGAGTAGTTGGTGACGAGGAGGTCAGGTGAGGCAGCCTGGATCTCGTGACGCGTTAGCAGTTCGGGATCTTGAGGGCGCTCATTGGCGCGCGCTGGATCACCATCCTGGTCTATCCAATGTTGGCCGGGCTTGCCGTACCAATCTCGCAGGCCATCGAAGCCGCCGATTACGCTGTCTGGCTTGGCGGGCCAGCGCCCCTTGCGCTGCAGCGTTTGGAGAAGCGCTGCGTCATGCCTATCGCCATCGCGGGCGCTGTCTTCGATCTTCAGATAGTATTCGAGCGTCTTTAGACGCGTCTGGTCGCGCTTACCATCTCGCATTCCGGGGTAGAGCGTCCGGCCCGTGTATCGCCCAAATTTGGCGGCGCGCCCGCCAGACGCTGTAAACCATTCGCGCACGGACGAGGCACCAAACAGCATTCTGAGCCGGCCCAGTTGATCGTTGACCAGCGCGTTCATGGGATAGAGTAGCAGCGCCCGCACTGCGCGGTGCGCAAAGTGATCAGGGCGCGCGTGCGCCTCATCGGCAAGTCGACTTAGAACCGGCAGCAGAAAGGTCTCTGTCTTCCCCGAGCCGGTGCCAGTCGTCACAACAATTCCAGAGCCGCCAGCGTCAGCCTTCATCGCCGCTTCAAGCGCGTCCGCTTGATGCGAATAGGGAGGGTTGAAGAGGAGGGAGCCGCCCTCCCTCGATGCAAGATGCTCCAGGAAGTCACGAACGGCCGCGGGCAATTTCAGGGAGCCGAAGCTGCGCGCTCCAACATAGGCCGGTGTACTTTCAATAAATGGAACTTGCGCGATACCTCCATTTTCAAGGAGAGCGCGGCGTAGCTTAACGGCGTGGGGATGAGACAGGTGGTAGGTCGCCTCAATATAAGAGGCGAGCGCCTCGCGCATGTGCTCGACTTCTGTACGCATTTCCGCCCCGCCTAGAACTCTAGTGATTCGCCATTCCGCCTCACAGAACCAGCTGACATGGCTTCTCCCAAGCCCTCCGTGGCATTACTTTCGGAATTTGAGGGTCGGGTCGGCTACATTTTGAGCGGTCGACTACAAAATACGTGTCCACAACGAGAGCGATCGGACGAAGGACGCAATTGGGAAGGCTCCTCGATCAATCCGAACAACAATTGATGTGCAGCTTCGCCTGCTTGCGCCTTAGTTGCTTGACACCGGCCTCCTTCAAAACGTGGACTGGATTTACCGTCAACACAAATCCAAGATCGAAACAGTACGGGATCGTGACGCGTTCGGGCCGCCTGACCGCAACAACTAGAAGCCCACTAGCATCGCGACACGACCAGTGATGTCGTCCGCAAAGGTCACGCCGAAATACCGCCCATCGTAGGAGTCCGGGGTGTCGCCCAGAAGCAGAACCTCTGATGCGCCTAACCGCCGGCAGCCGCCCCACGACGGCAGCGCCTCTCCGGTGCGTGACGCGATCTTCGCCATTGCCGCCACTGACCCGTTCACCGTGACACGCTCGCCATCACGACACACCGTATCGCCTCGACCGGCAGCAACGCTTTTGATGAGCAGCTTGCCGAGCGGAAGTACGCCGCGTCGGTCAAGGTCTCCCGCAAGCGATACCGAGGGACGAACCGCAACGCGATCGCCTACGCGCCATGTCCCCTGCTCTATGCTGTATAGTCCGGTTGGAGCACTCGCTGTCGTGTTCCAGACGAGGCGTGCCGAACTCGCGTTTCCCGTGAAGCAGAGCATCGCGATAGCGGCCGCTGCGACACCCCAGATCACGAACCGTCCGCGCATACTCAGGTCAGCGACGCGGTGCGGCGCGCGCTGACGCGGCGTGTGACGGCAACGTTGTCATTCCCCTGCGTCGGGAGCTGCACCTCTGCTGCTCCAGCTGTGTGAGCCGGTCGCTCCGGCGGCACGTAGATTTCCCGGAAACACGGATTGCGGACCGGGTCGAAGCACGACCTGATCCAGTGCAGCACCGGTTGACTGGCCTCCATGTTCCGCGCCCGCTCAGTGTAGGTCAGCCAGAAGCGTACCGTTGCTAGCGGCTTGATGTGCGTCAGCGGCGTCAGCCGATCCTCGAACTGGGAGACGTAGCTGGGCAGAACCGCAATGCCAGCCCCGGCCGCGCATGCTTCCATGAGGACAGTGCCAGCATCCGTTTCCATCGTGTGGGGAAGGATTGCGCCCCAGGCCGCCGCGTCCTGTCGCGAGCCTTCCGGCTGGTACACTTCTCCCGACAGCCTCAGGCACTTGTGCGCCTGCAGATCCGCCATCTGACGAGGTTCGCCGTGCCGCGCGAGATAGCTCGGCGCGGCGTACAGAATGTAATGCAGCCATCCAAGCTGACGCGAGACGATGTTGGCGGCTGTCGGCTTTTCGAACTGGATCGCGATGTCGCCATCGCCTTCGGAAAGGTTGGGCGTCGTCGGCAGAACCTTGATGAACAATCTGACGTCTGGCTCGATCAGCAAGAGCTCAGGCAGGCGCCGGGCCAGCCAGTAGGTGGCGATGCCCTCGCGCGCGCAGATCACGAGCTGATCCGGGGCGCTGTCGTTTGCGCGCTCAATAATGGTCTGGACAGAATCGGCCATGCTGCGTGCTGTTCGCAGGATGTCCTCGCCAACGACTGTCAATTCGAGGCCACGGTTTGATCGGTCGAACAGCTGGTGGCCCAGCGCGCGCTCAAGTTCAGCAAGATCGTTCGACACTTTAGTATAGCTCCGGCTTAACGCCTTCGCAGCGGCATTGATGCTGCCTGTGTCAGCCACAGTCTGAAAGACCTTAAGCCGATCCCAGTCTAGTTTCGCCCCGCCCACGTTCGCTCCTTTTCAGCGACCCCATAGCCAAAAAACGGTGAAGCGAACCGGCGTCGTTTGCGCCTAAGCCCATGCTCATCAACTCGCTGAGTGGTGTGATGAGCCGACCCGTCCCCCCGTTAAGACATTATCCAAGCAAGGCCCGGACCAGCTTCGCTTTTCGGTGCGCTGCGGGCGCCGCTTACGTAAGCGATGCGCGCTGCCGGCGAGCAGTCGTCAGGAGACCTTCCCGCCCTCGCACGACACACGCAGTGTTCACCGGCCGGCTCATGATCGAACCGCAGGCGGCCGATCAATGAGCGCCGGCCGAGTCTACTGGGGCCAGATCCTGGCCGTGCTGTGCGCCTTCGTCGCCAGCGCCGCCGTGGCGACGCAGTGGACTGCGGGTGCGCTCGGCTATCAGCCACAGCTCGGGCCTCCGGACGCATTGGTCTGGGGCATGCGCCTCTACGCGCCGTGGAAGTTCCTGCTGTGGTGGTATTATTTCGATGCCTACGCACGCGAGATCTTCGAGACCGCAGGGCTGATCTTTCTCTCTGGCGTCGCCCTCGCAGTTGCAATGGCATTCGCCTTTTCGCTCTGGCGATCCCGCGAGGCCAGGAACTCCAACACCTATGGCACTGCGCGCTGGGCCAATGCAGCCGACGTCAAAAGACTCCATCTGACGAGCGGCGACGGCGTCATCCTTGGCGCCTGGAACAAGCACATCCTTCGCCATGATGGTGACGAGCACGTTCTTGTCGTGGCGCCGACCAACACAGGCAAGAGCGTTGGCGTCTCACTACCGACGGGCCTCGTCTGGCGTCATTCCTATATTGCACTCGACCTCAAGGGCGAGAACTGGACGGTCACATCCGGCCTGCGCGCGTCGTTCGGACCCGTCTATCGCTTTGCGCCCACCGAGACTGGCGCCCATCGCTACAATCCGCTGACCCAGATCCGGCGGGGCGATGCCGAAGTTCGCGACGCCCAGATCCTCGCCGACATGCTGGTCGATCCCGAAGGCGCGTTGCGCGAACGCAGCCACTGGCAGCTCCGCGCCTTCGAACTGCTCGTCGCTGTCATGCTGTGGACACTCTACGCCGAACGACAGAAGACCCTCGCCCGCGTCGCGGAACTGCTTGCCGACCCGCAGCGGCCTGTCTCGAACCTGCTCGAAGAGATGCTTGGGCGGTCCATAAAGAACGGCCTGCCCCACCCTGTCGTTGCTGCGGGCGCCAGGCAGCTTCTCGACATGGCGGAAGCGGAGCGCTCCGGGGTCGTCTCCACAGCGCTTGGCTATCTCGTCCTTTATCGCGACCCCGTACTTGCCCGCGCGACGGAAGTTTCCGACTTCTCGATCGAGGAAATCATCACCGGCGCGCGTCCCGTCTCGCTCTACCTCGTCATTCCTCCGGAAGAGATTTCGCGGCTGAAGGCGCTGCTGCGCCTGGTGCTCAACCAGATCCTGAAGCGCCTGACAGAGGTCGCGGCCCGGCAAAACGGCGCCGGTCGGCGCGTACTCCTGATGCTCGACGAGTTCCCGCAACTTGGAAAGCTAGACTTCTTCGAGCATGCCCTCGCCTACATCCGCGGCTACCGCATCAAGGCCTGCCTCGTCGCCCAGTCCCTGAACCAGATCTCGCAGGCTTATGGCGAGCATTCGTCGATCCTCGACAATGCGCACGTACGCGTCGCTTTCGCCTGCAATGACGAACGCACGGCCAAGCGCATCTCTGACATGCTGGGCGTCACCACCGAGTCGCGCTCGCAGATGAACTATGCCGGCTCGCGCATGGCGCCGTGGCTTGGTCACACCATGGTCTCGCGGCAGGAAGTCCCGCGTTCTCTGCTGACGCCGGGCGAAGTCATGCAGCTGCCCGCAACCGACTCCCTGATCCTTACGGGCGGATCGCCGCCCATCCGCGCGCGCAAGGTTCGCTATTTCGACAATCCGTCATTCGCATCGCGTGTCCGGCCCTCCGTGACCTTCCCGCCGGTGCGCGGCCCGGGCGTTCAGACCGTTTGGGATGGCATCGCCCTGCCCGTGACCCTGCCGGCGCCCGCGCCCGCGCCGAAACCCGCCAAGTCGGCCGCGCGTCCAACCACGCGCCGCGCTGGCGCCTCGTCCCAGCAGAAGGCTTTCGAGTTCGGCGCTCCCGTCCCGCCGGCCGATACAGCCGTCGGACAAGCCCCACCCACACCAGATGATCGCGACGATACGCACGCAATCGATGCGCCCGATCCTGTCCGCCTGCAGTTCGGTCTCGACGAAGACCTGTTCACCGGAACGGAGCGCTGATCGTCATGGCCCGCACCAAGATCACCGTCTACGTGACGCCCGACATTGCCGAGACGCTGAAACGCGTGGCCGCGATCGATGATCGCAGCATGTCCGACATCATCGAGGACGCGATCATGCGCCGGCTCGGCAATGCCGGGCGCGACGTCGAACACGCAGCCCTGATGGCACGCATGGACCAGTTCGGACGCCAGCTCCGCCAGATCAGTCAAGTGCAGGACACGCATTTCGAACTGACCGCGCAGGCCGCGCGCTTCTCCCTCAGCGTCGCGCCCGAGATACCGGAAGCCGATCTCCCCAGGCTTGAAGCACGCGGAAGCGACCGGTTGCGCAACATCCTGTCGATCGTCATCGCCCGGCTGGCGGCGGGTCGCAGCGTCTGCCGCGAAACCCTTGGGCAGCTCATGGCGCCCAGAGACGAACGTCATGCCGTGCGGGAGGCCGCAGAATGACCTCCCCGAACACGACCGACCCCACGCGCGGCCTTGCCATGCTGTCGACAGCGCTGGGCCCATCCATCGCCGCGATGCTTGAAGCGCCTGACACGATCGAAGTCATTGCCAATCCGGATGGAAGGCTCTGGCTTGAACAGGTCGGCAAAGGACGCGTGCCCACGCCGCATCGGCTGGAAGCGGCCGAAACCGAACGGGTCATCCGGCTCGTCGCCACCCTCACCGGCGCCGAAGCCAACCGTGACAGGCCGATCGTCTCCGCGGAACTGCCGCCACGCGGCGAGCGGTTCGAGGGCGTACTGCCGCCGGTTGCACGCGGGCCGTGTTTTGCGATCCGCAAGCCGGCCAGCCGCGTCTTCACGCTGGACGAGTATGTCGCTCTCGGCATCGCCTCGCCCCAGCAAGGCGAGGAACTCCGCCGTGCCGTACGGACACGCGCCAACATCATCGTCGCGGGCGGAACGGGCTCGGGCAAGACGACGCTCGCCAACGCCCTCCTCCACGAGATCGCCCGGCTCGGCGAGCGTGTCGTCATCCTCGAGGACACCCGCGAACTGCAATGCGCAGCCGACGATGTGGTCGCGCTCCGCACCCAGCATGGCTCGGTCTCACTCTCGGATCTGGTCCGCTCGACTCTCCGACTGAGGCCCGACCGCATCATCGTGGGCGAGGTGCGCGGCCCCGAGGCGCTCGATCTCCTCAAGGCCTGGAACACTGGCCACCCCGGCGGCGTCGCAACCCTTCATGCCAATTCGGCGCCGGCTGCGCTGGCGCGCCTCGAACAGCTCACCATGGAAGTCTGCGAGACGCCGCCGCGTGCGCTTATCGCGGAAGCCATCGACCTTGTTGTCTTCGTCGAGCGCGGCGGACCCGCCGGCCGGCGTATTCCCGAAATCTATGCGCCGAAGGGCATGTCCCTGGCGTCGCAGGACCCCGCCGCGCGAGGGGGACACGCGCATGATCCAACAGCCAGGAGAACCACATGAAACCGCAGACGATGACGCGTGCGCTGATGCGCGCGGCAGGCCGGATGACGGCCCAGACGACGACGATGGGCCTGATCACCCTCGTGATGACAGGGGCCGCACACGCCGCGACCGGCGGCGGCGGGATGCCGTGGGAAGGACCGCTCACCGCGGTCATGGATTCGATCACCGGTCCGGTCGCGCGGATCGTCGCGATCCTGATCATTGTGGCGACCGGTCTGACGCTGGCGTTCGGCGATGTCGGCCAGGGCTTCAAGAAGCTGCTGCAGATCCTGTTCGGGCTCGCGATCGCCTTCGCGGCGGCCAGCTTCTTCCTGCCGCTGGTCGGCGGCGGCGGCGCGGTCATTCCGTAGGAGGCAGACCATGCGAGACCCCCGCGATGTTCCGGGATTCCTGGCGCCGGTCCGGCACGCGCTCACCGCTCCCCTCCTCATGGGCGGCGCGCCGCGATCCTACGCCATCCTCAATGGCACGCTGGCGGCGATCGTCGCCTTCGCCGGTGCGCTCATTCCGGGAATCATCCTCGGCATCGCGGGGCACCTGCTCGGCGTCTTCCTCGCCCGCCGTGACCCCGACGCCGTCGAGGTGCTGAAGCGCGCCATGCGCATCCCCAATCGCCTCGAAAGCTAGACCGGCCAACCCCTCAGCGACCTGACCCACTCATTCGCCCGCACGCAACGGACAAGACCCATGTTCTCTCTCGCGCCTTATGCTCACACGCCTAACCGCCTTGAGGATTACCTCCCCTGGGCGATGCTGGTGGCGCCGGGCGTCATCCTCAACAAGGACGGCTCCTTCCAGGCGACGGCGCGGTTTCGCGGACCGGACGTCAGGTCTTCGACGCCGGAGGAGTTGGTCTCCTTCGCGGCGCGCACCAATAATGTGTTCCGCCGCCTTGGCCGCGGCTGGGCCATCTATGTCGAGGCTGACCGCCGCGAGATCACCGACTATCCCGCGGGTGCGTTCGAGGATGACCTGTCGCGACTGATCGATTCGGAACGCGCCGCGGAGTTCGAACAGACGGACACGCAGTTCGAGACCATTCATCACCTCACGCTGCAGTGGGCGCCGGAACCGGACTCGAGCCGCAAGGCCTCCGCCTTCTTCTTCGAGATCGACGGGAAGAAACCAGCGCGATCGCCATCTCATGGCAAGGACATAAAGCGCGCCCGCCCGGACGCGAAGGAGGCGCTCGACCGCCGGGTGGCGCGCGAGGCGCTGGAGAGCTTCCAGCGCAGCGTCGCCCAGGCCTTCGGCATGTTCGAAGCCATCGTCGCGGAGTTCCAGCGTCTCAGCGATGACGAAACGCTCTCTCACCTCAAGCGTCAGGTCTCGCCGCGCGCGACCCAGGTACGGGCGCCTCGCGGCGCAGCCTTTCTCGATGGCTGGCTGTGCGACGCCCCGCTCGTCGGCGGTGTCGCGCCGATGCTGGGCGCGAAACATCTCCGCGTGCTCACGATCAAGGGCTTCCCGCCCTTCACCCATCCCGGCGTGCTGGATGACCTCAACGCCGCCGCGATGACCTACCGCTGGATGACCCGCTACCTGAGCCTCGATCGCGAGGAGTCCGAGCGCGAACTCGTCAAATGGCGCAGGCTATGGTTTTCCAAGCACAAGTCGATGGGCGCGCTGGTCAAGGAGATGCTGACCAAGGAAGCTGCGACCTTCGCCAATCCTGACGCCATCGCGAAATCCGAAGAGGTCGACGAGGCCTTGCAGGAGCTGGGCTCCGAACTGATCGGCTTCGGCTTCCTGACCTCGACGCTGGTTGTCATGGGAACAACAGCGGAAGACGCCGATGAGAAGCTGCGCACGGCGGAGCGGATCATTGCATCCCGCGGCTTCGTCACCGTCGCCGAGACGCTCAACGCTGTCGAAGCCTGGCTGTCGAGCCTTGCGGGGCACCCTTACGCAAACGTCCGCCACCCCATGGTCTCGACGCTCAACTTCTCGCACATCGCACCGCTCTCGACAGCGTGGGCCGGGGACGCCCGCAACCGTCACCTCAACGCGCCGGCGCTCGCCGTCGCGCAGACCGACGGATCGACGCCGTTCCGGCTCGACCTCCATGTCGGAGATGTCGGCCACACCATGGTGGTCGGACCGACCGGCGCGGGCAAATCCGTCCTGCTCGCCTTTCTCGCGCTGCAATGGCGGCGCTTTGCCGGCTCCAAGATCTTCGTCTTCGACAAGGGCGGATCGGCGCGCGCCGCCCTGCTCGGCATGGGCGGCACGGCGATCGACCTGGGCGGCGATGGCATTGCAGCCTTCCAGCCGCTTGCCCGCATCGACACGCCCAACGGCCGGGCCGATGCACTCAACTGGGTGATGACCATCCTCGCGCAGGAGGGCCTGCCCGATACGCCAGAGGTCAAGGAGCCTGTCTGGTCCGCGCTCGGCAGCCTTCGCTCGGCGCCGCCTGAACAGCGTCACCTCACCGGCCTTCGGCTGCTGGTCCAGAACGCCGCGGTGCAGGCCGCCCTCCTGCCCTACACCCAGGAGGGTGCGATGGGCGGGGTGTTCGACGGCGCCGAGGACCGGCTGAACCTGTCCGACATTGTCCTGTTCGAGATGGAAGAGATCATGGCGCGGCCGAAGGCTGCTGCGCCCGCCCTGCTCCACCTGTTCGACCGGCTTGAGGAACGGTTCGATGGCAGCCCGACACTGCTGATCCTCGACGAGGCCTGGCTGTTCCTCGACTCGCCGATCTTCGCCGCCCGTATCCGCGAATGGCTGAAGACACTCCGGAAGAAGAATGTCGCTGTCGTATTCGCAACGCAGTCACTGGCCGACATCGCGGAGAGCGCCATCGCACCCGCACTGATCGAGTCCTGTCCCACGCGCATCTATCTCCCCAATGAGCGCGCCTTCGAGCCTCAGCAGCGGCAAGCCTATGAGCGCTTCGGCCTCAACGAGACCGAGATTGACCTGATCGCAACGGCGCAGCGCAAGCGGCATTACTACTATGCCAGCCCACGCGGACGCCGCCTGTTCGAGCTGGCGCTGGGACCGATTGCGTTGGCCTTCTGCGCCGCTGCCGACCCCGCCATCCGCGCCCTGATGACATCAATCGAGCGCCAGCCATCGGCTCAGCCCTTCTGGCGGCGGTTCCTGATCGCGCGCCAGCTCGGCTGGGTGCTGGACGCGCTCGACCCAGCCGATCCGCCTGCAACCGCCCTTTCAAAACCCCTGGAGACTGTCTGATGCCTGCGCTGAACCTCAAAGCAATCATCCGGGCGCTGCTGGCGTCTTCCGTGATCGCGCCTTTCATCGCCGCGCCTGCGCAAGCGCAGATGACGGTGATCGACCCCACCAACCTCGTGCAGAATGCGCTCAACGCTGCGCGCGCCCTCGAACAGGTGCGCAACCAGGTGACGCAGATCACCAACCAGATCCGCCAGCTCGAGAACGACGCCAGGAACCTCACCACGCTCGGCCGGACATTCGCGCCGGACATCATCGGCAAGTTGGGTGAGCTGGATGCGCTGATCAACGAGGCCCGCGGGCTCGCGCTGCAGGTCAACGACACCCGCGCAGCGCTGGAAGGCCTCTACACCGGCAACTATCGCGGAACCGACGTCGCAACCCGTGCCGTCCAGGCCGCCCGGCAACTCGACAACGCCCGCGCAGCGCTTCAGACCTCGCTCATCCTGCAGGCGCGCGTCACCGAGCAGCTCGCCGAAGACAGCCAGATCCTCAGTGCGCTTGCAGACGCCAGCGCGAGCGCAACCGGGTCCCTGTCGGCGCAACAAGCGACCAACGAAATTCTCGCCTTCCAGGCCCAGCAGGCGATGCGCTTGCAGGCCTTGCTGGTCGCGCAATCGCGCGCCGAAGCGCTGGAGCGCGCCCGCGAGATGGAGGCATTGGCGCAGGCGCGCGCCCAGCATGCGCACTTCTTCTCGGGCGCAAGGTCGGCGCATCCCGAGCGGCCGCCGTGGAACTGACCAGCCAGAACACCTGACGCAGAGCGACGACGGGGGGACACCCATGAACGACTTCTCGGCCATCGATGGCTTTCTGAGCACCTTCATCACTTACATCGACTCAGGGTTCGGCCTGATCTCGGGCGATGTGACCTCGCTGGCGGCGATCCTGATCGTCATCGATGTCACGATCGCCGCCCTGTTCTGGGCCTGGGGCCAGAACACCGACATCATCCAGAGCCTCGTCAAGAAGACGCTCTATGTCGGAGCGTTCGCCTTCATCTTCGGCAACTTCGCCATGCTGTCGACCATCGTGTTCGACAGCTTCGCGAGCCTAGGACTCAACGCCTCGGCGGCCAGCTTCACCCCCGCCGATCTCCTGAAACCCGGCCTTGTCGCCGCTGAAGGCCTGTCCGCGTCGCAGCCGATCTTCGACCATATCGGGACCATCGCGCCGGGCCCGTTCGAATTCTTCGGCAACCTGGCTGAAGTCATACTGCTCTGCCTCGGCGGCATCATCGTCATCGCGTCATTCTTTGTCCTCTCGATCCAGCTCTTCGTGCTGATCGTCGAGTTCAAGCTGACGACGCTTGCCGGCTTCGTGCTGGTGCCTTTCGCCTTCTGGCGGCAGACGACCTTCCTGGCCGAGCGGGTGCTCGGCAATGTGATCTCGTCCGGCATCAAGGTGCTGGTGATTGCGATCGTCATCGGCATTGGCTCGACCATGTTCGAGACGCTTCGGACGGCGCTCGATCCGGACGACATGACGATCGAGCAGGCGTTTGCGGTCGTGCTCGGGGCCCTCACCCTGATGGGTCTTGCGATCTTCTGCCCGCGCATCGCGGCCGGGCTCGTGTCGGGAGCGCCTCAGCTATCAGCCGGCGCCGCTGCGGGCACGACGCTGGGTGTGGGCGCGGCAGGCGCCGGCGCTTTCGTTGCCGCACGATCGGCCGCGGGCGCCACGGTCGCAGCCACCCGCGCCACCGCCAACGGCGC
>JALHLU010000013.1 GCA_022844345.1 Hyphomonadaceae bacterium | reverse complement strand
CCGCGCCACCGCCAACGGCGCCGCCTCCGCGGGCGGCGGCTTGCGCGCCGCCACCGCGTTGGGCGCAATGCGAACCGGCCTGTCGGGTCCGGTCGCCGCGCCTCTCAATGCCGCCATCGGCCTCGGAGCGTCCGCAGCTGGGAGCATGCGTCAGGCCGGCAGCCGCGTCGCCGGACACTTCCGCAATCGCGGAAGCGCAGGTCAGCGCGCGGTAGCTGGCGCCGTCGGCGCGATCACACCCGCTGCAGGCGCCTCGTCATCGTCCGGCGTCGGCCAGTCCGGCTCGGGCAAACCGGATTGGGCGAAGCGGTTCAAGCGGTCTCAGGCGCTGCGCGAAGGTGTCTTCGTCGCGGCCCACACGCTCAATGCCGGCGACGGCGGCGGCGCCTCCGAAGGCCCCAACCTCAAACAGCCCGGCTGACCCGGCGAGACCACATCCACAAACCTGAAGCAGCCAAGCCAGACCAGAAGGAAGAGACCATGTTCACCCGCGCGCGATCCTCGCGCCTGTCGAAGACGCCAGAGCCGGAGACGCCCTACCGCGAGGCCCAGCAGCTCTGGGACCGCCGCATGGGCTCCTCGCTCGCCCATGCCCGCACCTGGCGCACCGCCGCCTTCGCAAGTCTTGGCCTTGCTGGCGCGATGGCAGCTGGCGTCGTCGTGCTTGCTCTCAGGCCTGCCGCAGTGCCGTTCGTCATTGAAGCGAGTGAGACGGGCGAAGCGCGGCTCGTAGGCCCCGCGCAGTCGGCCTACGAGCCGAGCGACGCCCAGCTGTCCTGGCATCTTGCACGGTTCGTCGAGATGATCCGCGCATTGCCGTCAGACCCCATCGTGGTTCGCCAGAACTGGCTCAGGGCCTATGACTGGGCCACGCAGGGCGGGGCTCAGGTCCTCAACGCCATGGCGGACGAGGAAAACCCCTTCGACAAGGTTGGCAAGACGACGGTCGCGGTGGAGGTCCTGTCCGTGGTGCGGGCAAGTCCCGGCAGTTTCCAGCTGCGCTGGCGCGAGAGCACCTATTCCAACGGCACGCTGATCGACGTCGAACGCTTCACTGGCGTTGCGACGATCGTGATCGAGCCGGCCTCCTCGCCCGAACGGCTCTCCAAGAATCCGCTTGGCCTCTACGTCCACTCCTTCAACTGGTCCCGGGATCTTCAGCAATGAAACGCGCGCTTCTCATCTCAATCAGCCTCCTGACACTGGGCGTCATTTCGCCCGCCCTCGCTCAAACCAAGCTGCCTCCGGTGCAGCAGGCGAACCAGGCCGCCCTGCGCGGCCCGGCCGACGCCTCGGCCGTCGGCGCGCTGCTTGAATTCGGGTATGAGCGCGGCGCGCTTTACGCCATTCAGGCGGCGCCGCAGCGTATCACCGACATCGCTCTCGAACCAGGCGAAGCGGTCCTGTCCGTATCCGCCGGCGACACCACGCGGTGGATTGTCGGTGACGCAAAATCGGGCGGCGGCGCAACTGCGCAGGCCCATGTGCTCGTGAAACCGAACGCGGCCAACCTTGCAACCAACCTCGTGATCATGACCGACCGGCGCGTCTATCATATCGAGCTCAAGAGCGTATCGGGCGCGGCGATGGCGGCGGTCTCCTGGCGCTATCCGGCCGAGATGGTGCTGGCGAACAATCCTGCGCCGGCGGCTTTACCGCCACTGCCGCCTGCCCCGCCGCCCTTCTCCCCGCAGCAACTCAACCTGCGCTATCGCATTGATGGCGACAAACCAGACTGGCGTCCGCTCGCAGCCTTCGATGATGGCCGTCAGGTCTATATCGAAATGCCCGAGAAGATGCAGACGCTGGAAGCGCCGCCCCTGTTCGTGATCGGCGAGTCCGGTGCGGAACTCACCAACTATCGCATCGCCGGTCGCTACTATGTGGTGGACCGTCTCTTCAACCAGGCCGAACTGCGGCTTGGAACGGGCTGGGGCGCCAAGAAGGTGCAGATCCATCGCCAGACCCCGATCGCGGGAGGCCCCCGTGGCTGATGGAATTCCACCGCCCGTCGATGCAATGGGTGAGCCCCCGCCTCAATCGCAGCCCGAGCCACCGCCGCTCGATTCCATTCGTGTCAGAGGCCAGGGCGCGAAGGGCATCAACAAGCCCGCCATCCTCGGCGCTGCCGGCGGCGGCGTCGCCATCGTCCTGCTGCTCGCTTCGGGCGCCTTCTCGGGAGACCCCGCGCGCAAGCCCGCTGAAGCGAAGCCGATGATGTCCGATCCGGCGCGGCCCGAGATGGCGAAAGGGGCGATCCGCGACTTGCCCGCTGACTACACGCAGGTCGCCGTGGCGGCGCCTGTCATCGACACGGCCCCTCCTCCGCAACTCGGCCCACCCCTGCCCGGCGACATCGCCGCGTTCGCACACCCTGAAACGGACCACCGGTCCTACACGGGCGTCGAGGCCGAAGGCTGGGACACACCCGATGCGGATTCGCCCAACGCCGCCGTCGACCCGCTCGAAGCAGAAATGAAGGAGGCCGAACGCTCGGGACTGTTCTTCGCGATTCGCGACCAGACAGCGCCGGGCGCCGCGCCCGTGCCGCAGCTCGCCTCAGCGGCGCGGCAGCCACCATCCGGGCTGACGGCCTTCGCGCCTCAGGTCCCCGACCAACCGGCGACCCTAAGCGGCGGCAATCGCGTGCTCTTCCCAGGCGCGGTCATCCCCGCCAGCCTTGTGACCGAGGTAAACTCCGAATCGCCGGGACCCGTCATCGCACAGGTCACGCAGGCGGTTTATGATAGCGCGACGGGCCGCACGCTTCTCATTCCTCAGGGCGCGCGACTGATCGGCGACTATCGGTCATCGACCCGCTACGGACAGAGCCGGGTGGCGATCACATGGTCACGGCTGATCATGCCAGATGGTCGCGAAATCACACTCGCGGAGGCCGCGCTCGATCCATCTGGCGCAGCCGGTGTGAGCGGACAGGTGGACGATCACTGGGGCGACGTCTTCGGCACCGCTGCCCTCGGAACGCTGATCAATATCGGCGTGGCGACGACCGAAGATCCACAGATCAGTTTCTCGGGCATCGGTGCGGTCTCACGCGATCCGGTCGATCAGGCGATCCAGGACGGCGTTCAGCGCAGTGCAAGCACGGTAACGAGCCGCATCGTGGATCGGGGTCTCGCCCTCCCGCCGACCATCCGCGTGCAGGCTGGCGCAAAGATTTCCATCATCGTCACGCGCCGGAGCACCTTCTGAGCATTTCGAGCACACAGACCGGTCCCCTCCCTGGCCGACGGCGCCCCGCTTGCGTGGAACTTGTCGAAAGCTCCTCCGCCTCACCCACTGCTCGCCGGGTCGCAGTTTCCACCCACCGCGCAGCTCGCACCGTTTGCCGTGGCAGGCTCGCAAGCGCACGACGCAGCGCGCCTGCGCTTCGCCCGCCCCCGCAGCCACAGGAACAGCGCCGACGTCGCCAGGGCCACCAGGATGGCGTCGCAAGCCAGTTGCGCCCATGATCTACCGAACAGTCCGCTTGCAGCTGCACCCGCGACTCCCGCGCCACCTGCCACACCCAGCAGGGGCAACAGCAACGGCGCGCAGCAGGCCGCGCACGCTACGCCGAGTCCTGCAATGACCTTCCAGCGTCCTGATTTAACCATCGGCGGCATCCCTTCGCGTTGTTGACAGGGCGAGCGTGCATCCTCAGGTAACATGAGGATCAAGCGGAAAGTGCGGTGTGGACATTATGGCAGGCATGAGCATTGGACAGGCAGCAGAACGGTCAGGTTGCACCGTCGCCACCGTGCGTCACTACGAGGAAGAAGGCTTGCTGAAGGCGATTGGTCGCGCACCGAACGGTCGCCGCGTCTATGGCTGGCCCGACATTCACCGCCTGCGCTTCGTTCGCCGGTGTCGTGACCTGGGCTTCAGCATTGACGACGTGCGCATGCTGCTGGGCGCGACCGACGCAACTTCACCTGACTGTCTGGCGGTGCGAGACATGGCTGTTGCCCACATCGACCGGCTGCGTGTGATGCGTGTGGAAATCGACGCGCTGGAACAGTCCCTGTCGTCGTTGGCGAACACCTGCAATGAGGCGTGCGCCACCGGCCGGTCGCCCGTCTGCACCATCGTGGAGGACCTGGGCGCTACAGCCTCAGGCTGACCTGGGCGCGAACAGGATCACGGCCGCGCCTGCGATGCTCAGGACAGCACCCACCGCGTCCCAGTTGTCAGGTCGGGTCTTCTCCACCGTCCACATCCACGCCAACGACGCGACGATGTAGACCCCGCCATAGGCCGCGAAGGCGCGACCGGCCGCAGCTGTGGGCACCAGCGTCAGCAGCCATGCGAATGCTACAAGGGAGGCAATCCCCGGCAAGACCCACCAGGCGGATTGTCCGTTGCGAAGCCAAGCCCAGAAGGCAAAGCACCCTGCAATCTCAGCAAGTGCGGCGGCGGCGTAAATGACGATGACTGATGCGCTCATACGGATTGCGTACATTGGACTTGTTCGTAAGCGCAACATTGGCGCTATCAACTCAAACCTAGAAGCCGCCCGAATTAGTTTTTGAACTCGTTGTCGATGCAGCGCAGTAAGCTGCCCTCGGGATCGATGAGCGTGAATAGACGAATGCCGTACGGCTCCACTTCGATCTTGCCCATGCTTGGCATGGCCCCGCAGTAGTCTGGCAGCCCTACTTTTGAAAACTCGGCATACAGCCCGTCCAGGTCATCGACGCGCAAGCAAGCCGAGAAGCAGCTTTCCTTAGGATTGTGGTCCGCCAAGTGGAAGAACTCTAGCTGGAAGCCGCCTCGGTCCAGGATCATCCAGTTTTCTGTCTTGAGCCTTACCGTGAAACCCAACGCCTCGTAAAATTGCGCGGTGGCATGCACGTCACGGGTCGGAAGGTTCGGCGTCGCGTGGTCCATTGCCAGACCGCCTAACGGTTTTCGATGCAGCGGATCAGGCTGCCGTTATGATCGATCAACGCAAACATACGAAGCCCAAATGGCTCCAGCTTCGGTGGGCCTTGGAGCCGGGGAGTTGACCAACAGTCCTTCGGCAAGCCCGCTTTCTCAAAATCCGCGTAGAGGCCGTCCAGATCATCAACGCGAAAACAGGCTGAGAAGCAGCTGGTCTTCGGATCAACATCCTGATGAGGAAAGAACTCCAACTCCATTGCGCCCCTGTTCAAGATCATCCATCCGTCATCCTTGAATCCGACCGTGAACCCGAGCCGTTGATAGAAGGCGGCGGTTTCGTCCATGTCACGGGCAGGAAGGTTAGCTGTGATGCGGTCGGTCATCAGTGGCTCAGCGCCTCCACAATTGCGCAGCCCGGGGACACTCCCTTGCTGCAACGGTCAGCTGCTTCGGTAAGGGTGCGCTCCAATCGTCGCAAGTCGCGAATGCTCGCCCTCACGGCATCGCGATGTTTGACGGCCAGTGCGTGGGCATCTTTGCAAGCCCGAGCACCCTTCGCGACATCCAGCAGCGACCGTATTTCGTCGGTCGAGAAGCCTAGCTGCCTAGCCCTGCGAATGAAGGACAGGCGCCGCACGTCGTCGGCGTCGAACACGCGGCGTCCACCTGCGGACCTGTGTGCAGGTGGGATCAGTCCGATGCGTTCGTAGTACCGCACCGTTTCGATGTTCACGCCTGTTTGCTCGCTGAGCGCACCAATCGTGATTTCTGCACCTGACAAGCCGCTTGCTCCTGTAGCCACTACAGGAGTTAAGGCTAGGTCCATGGACGAGGACTCACAACCTCCTCGGCGCAGGCTAGGCGGCCTGTTTGCTGGAACTGGCGCACTCGCAGGGCTTGCCAGCTTGATTGGCGCATCGTGCTGCGTGCTACCGCTGTTGCTTGCGCAAGTCGGACTAGGCGCTGCGCTGGTTTCCCAGGTGTCGTTCCTTGCGAAGACCAAGCCCTACCTGTTGGCGGTGATGCTTGTGCTGATCGTTGCGGGGCTGATTGCGTCGTTCTGGAATGGCCGAAAGCCGCGACCAATCGTGCGGTTGATGCTGTTGGGCGCGGGTGTGCTTGCTATCGCGGCAGAAGTTCTTCCTCACTACGAAGGTCAAATCATGCGCTGGATTGGCTACTGATGACGGCGGCTATTGTTTTGCAATCAACGCTCACCTGTCCGTCATGTGGGCAAAGCAAGCTGGAGACGATGCCCACGAACGCATGCCAATGGCTTTACACATGCGCCGGATGCGGAGTGACTCAGCGGCCCAACGCCGGAGATTGCTGCGTCTTCTGTTCCTTCGGTGATGTTCCCTGCCCACCAATCCAAGCCGGCGATTGCTGCGGAGCAGGTAGCTAAGGTGCGGCAATGGCGGCGTTCCAAACGGCCCACTCGATTGTGAAGCGTGATGATCATCGCCCAAGCGCCAGCCCGCGCTGGACAGCAGGACGCTCGCCGACCTCTGCGAACCAGCGCCGGACGTTGGGCGTCTCACCGACAAGATCCGGAGTGTTGCGCGCCATTGAGTCCAGCGCCACGCGTATCCAAGGATACACCGCGATGTCGGCAATGGAGTAGTCGCCTGCAAGAAACGCCTTCTCTGCCAGCCGCCGCTCCATTACGCGCACCAGCCGCGCAGCCTCCTTCGAGAAGCGCGTGATTGCATAGGGACATTTTTCCGGGGCGGTGCTGCGGAAGTGGTGGGACTGCCCGAACATCGGGCCGACATTCGCCACCTGCCAGACAGTCCAGCTAATGCACTCGGCGCGCCCCGCCGGCGTCCTGGGCAACAGTCGATCGAATTTCTCGGCGAGGTAGATCAGAATTGATGCGGATTCGAAAACAGTCACGGGCGTGTCATTCCCATTGTCGATGATCGCAGGGATTTTCGAGTTCGGGTTAATCCGCCTGAATTCTGGCTTGAACTGCTCGCCCTGCTCCAGATTGACGAAGTGGACGCGATAGGCCGCTTCACACTCTTCCAACATGATGGATATCTTGCGCCCGTTCGGGCTCCGTGCGGCGTAGAAATCAATCATCGCGTCTGCCCCTTCATGGCTTTCCAACGCGACCACAGAAAATCGCGACTCCATCTTGCGTCGGCATCCATATTTCTATATTTCCCGAAAAATGAAAGCAAAGCAAGCGATATCCGCGCTGTCTGCGCTGGCCCACGATGGGCGGCTCGCGGCCTTTCGGCTCTTGATCAAGGCGGGGCCGGAAGGCATGGCGGCAGGTGACGTTGCCGCGCGCCTCAAGATGCCGCCGTCATCGCTTTCAACAAACCTGCTGCTTCTTTCAAACGCTGGCCTTGTCTCTTCGCGTCGCGATGGCCGCTCCATCATCTATCGCGCAGATTACGGCGCAATGCGCGACCTGCTCGGCTTCCTCATCGAAGACTGCTGCAACGGCTCGTCTGAAATCTGCACACCGCTCGCCGTAACACTCGCAACCTGCGCTCCTGGAAAGTGCCGCTGATGTCTGATGATCGCGTCTATAACGTGCTGTTCCTCTGCACCGGCAACTCAGCCCGCTCCATTCTCGCGGAGGTCCTGCTCAATCAAGTTGGCAGAGGGCGGTTCAAGGCCTATTCGGCGGGATCGTTTCCGAAGGGCGAGGTGAACCCTCATGCGATCCGGCTGCTGGAGACCCTGAAGCTGCCGACGGACGACCTTCGGTCAAAGTCCTGGGACGAGTTCGCCAGGCCGGGCGCACCACCGCTCGATTTCATCATCACTGTCTGCGACAACGCTGCGGGGGAGGTATGCCCGATCTGGCCAGGCAAGCCGGTGACCGCGCACTGGGGCATTCCTGATCCAGCCGCCGCCGAAGGATCGGACGCGGAGATTGCCGCGGCGTTTGCAACGGCTGCCCGCCAACTCCGCACGCGTATTGACCTGTTTCTCAACCTGCCCCTGGCGTCGATTGATCGCATGACGATCCAGAACCGCTTGAAAGATATCCAGGCCAAGGCGAGCCAATCCGACGACGGCGCCGCATGACGACCAAATTGTCTCGTCAAGTCGCCGCAGAGCTTCTTGGTTCCATGCTTCTCACCGGGACAGTCATCGGTTCGGGTATCCTCGCGAGCCGCCTTGCCGGCGGCAACGATGCGGTCGCGCTGCTCGGTAATACGTTGGCAACGGCGGCAATCCTCTATGTGCTGATCCACGCGCTCGGCCCCATCTCCGGCGCGCACTTCAATCCGGCCGTCACGCTGATCATGGCCCTGCGGCGTCAACTGACGCCAACGGCGGCCATCGCCTATGTGCTTGCGCAGGTTGCTGGCTGCATTCTCGGCGCCTGGCTGGCGCACGCCATGTTCGAACTGCCGATGCTGCAGACCTCCACGCATGTCCGGGCCGGACCGGCCCAGATGTTGAGTGAAGGCGTTGCAACCTTTGCACTGCTCTTCGCCATCCTGTTCGTTTCGCGATGGAAAGCTGAGGCGGTCCCCACGGCAGTCGCACTCGTGATCACCGCTGGATATTGGTGGACGGCCAGTACATCTTTCGCCAATCCCGCCATCAGCATTGCGCGCGCGATGAGCGATACGTTCGCGGGCGTTCGTCCCACAGACGTACCTGGCTTCATCGCCGGCCAGATCGCAGGCGCTTTGCTCGCCTGGGCCGCTAGCGTCGCACTCCTTCCGAAGGATAGGCAAACGTGAGCGCGAACTTTCCGGTCGTCATCCACCACAATCCGGACTGCGGCACCTCCCGCAATGTGCTCGATCTCATTCGCGCTGCCGGGTATGAGCCGACTATCATCCACTATCTCGAAACAGGATGGACGCGACCGCAACTTCTGGCGCTATTCGCAGCGGCAGGATTGACCGCGCGCGAGGCTCTACGGACCACGAAATCCCCTGCCGCCGATCTTGGTTTGCTTGGTCCATCCATCGACGACGAGGCGCTGCTGGCTGCCATGGTCGCCCACCCTGTTCTGGTGAACCGCCCGATCGTTGTAACGCCCAAAGGCGTGCGGCTGTGTCGTCCCAGCGAACGAACGCTTGATCTGTTGGATAAGTGGCCGCCCGGGCCATTCGCCAAAGAGGATGGTGAACTCATCATCGACGCCTCCGGTCAGCGAGTCGCGCGATGCTAGCGGGCCTGAATCTGCAGGCGCGCTCCAGGCTCAAGCTCGAGCGATTTGAGGTGACCCGCTGCACCCAACGCCGGGAAAACGGCATGCGCGTGAATGCTGCGCCCCTCCGGCACAAAATGCTTCGCCTGCTCCACATTCGCAAACAGGCCTGCAACCACGACATCTTGCCCTTCGGTGACGAAGTCGCCTCGCTGCGGAAGCGTGTCGAGACTCCATTCGGCCCGACGCACGCGTCCTTCGATCCGGTAAACAAGCTTGGCGGGACCACTGCAACCTGCCGCGCCGACTTGATTGCCGATCGCAGCGCCCAAGGTATCCAGGCTGGAAATCGCCGGCAGCGCACTTGGCGCTCGCCATGCTTCCACATTTATCAGTTGGAGCATGTAGGCGCCCTCACCTTCCGCTGCACCGACTCTGTGTCGGTAGCCGCCCGCGGCATCAGGCCTCGCGAGATGCAAGGCGCCATCGGAAATGGTGATCTCGTCGCCGCGACTTCCCGTAGCGCCATAGCCGACTGCCGCCGGGCCAATTCGCACATCGGAAAAGAGGACGTTGGGGTGGAAGTCACCGCCGGCGCCAGCCTCGTGGTTTGCGAAGCTTTGCACATTGGCGACGCAAACTGTCGCCGTATCAGGCGTGGAAACCGTAGCGCACCCGGAGCAAGCCAGCAGCAGAGCCGAACAAACGAGTTTTCGCATGCTGAAAAGCCTTCTCCACGACTGGACCTGATATCTGTCGACACTGTGCGGCGACCAGCTCTTGACGCAAGACAAGCATCTCTGGGCCCTACCGTGTTTGATGCGGCTCAACGTCACTGCATGCGCGACGGAGCGGGAACATGACCACGTTGCTCGAATACACCGTGAGCGCCCGGCGTGTGGACAGCTCCGGCAGCGTTGCGAACGCCAAGGAGGCCGAGGTCGTGCTTGATACCGGACTTGGAGGCAGGCCCGACGCTTTCAATCCGGCGGAGTTGCTTCTTGCTTCGCTGGCTGCGTGCATGATCAAGGGCGCCGAGCGCGTAGCTCCTATGCTCAAGTTTGAACTTCGCGGCATGTCGGTCCGGCTGCACGCCGTCAGAATTGATGCGCCGCCTTCGATCAAGACCATAGACTATGAAATCGTGGTTGAGTCTGACGAACCCGAACGACGCCTTGAACTGCTGCATACCAACATCCGCAAGTTCGGCACCATCTCCAATACACTCGCGTCTGCCGTTCAACTCACCGGTTCGATTCGACGCGCGGATGCTGACGCATGAATGACACCGCCCTTCCAGAATGCGGAAGACTGCCGTGCGTGTCGGGCAGCGCATCGCGAGAGCTGGCAGCCGAACTTAATCGTAGCTGCTTCTGCATTTCTCTCGACCGGAAGGGCCTGGCCGACGCTATGCGGAAGGCGTCGGGCGAGGACGACTTTTTCGTCAAGCACATCGAGCACCGCCCGCATCTCTTTTCGAACGTGCCGATTTTCCTTCCGCGCGCCGACCTCGACAGCATGATGGCGACGGTGGCGGCAATCGAGGATATCGCCCGGCTGCCCGGCTATCAGGATGCCGCAGCCGCGTGGGCTCCAGCCATCGCTCGCGCAGACCACGGTCCGCGCGGCGCGTTGATGGGTTATGACTTTCACCTGGCGGGAGACGCCCCTCGCCTCATCGAGATCAACACGAATGCTGGCGGGGCATTCCTGAACGCGTTTAGTGCAAAGGCCCAGCTCGCTTGCTGCGCGGAGGTTGCAGCGGCCATCGCGGATGCACAGGCACCGAACTTCGACAGCGATGTCATCGCAATGTTCGAAGCGGAGTGGCGGCTGCAGGGACGCGTCGGCCGACCAAAGATCATCGCCATCGTCGATGATGCGCCTGAAACGCAGTATCTCTATCCCGAATTTCTTCTGGCGCAGCGACTGTTTGAGACCAACGGCATGGTCTCAATGATCGCCGACCCAAGCGAACTCGCTTATGAAGATCATGTCCTCACCTGTCGCGGCCAAACGATCGATCTCGTTTACAATCGGCTGGTGGATTTCGACCTGTCCAATCCGCAGCACGATGCATTGCGCCGGGCCTACAGCGATGGCGCCGCCGTACTGACGCCCACTCCGCACAATCACGCGACGCTTGCCGACAAGCGCAATCTCACCTTGTTGACGGACGCCAACCGTCTTCGGGAGTGGGGCGTCGCTGAAGCGACGCGTACCGCTTTGGCGGGCATCCCGAAAGCTGTCCTTGTAACCCCCGACAATGCCGACGAATTGTGGCAACGGCGCAAGGCCCTCTTCTTCAAGCCGGTTGCGGGACATGGCGGCAAAGCCGTTTATCGCGGAGACAAGCTCACCCGATCAACCTGGGCTGACATTCTTGGAGCAGCCTACATCGCGCAGGATCTCGCCCCGCCGGGCGAGCGGCTGATCAAGCTCGGAAACGAGACGGTCGCGCGTAAGGTCGATGTTCGACTCTACACGTATGGCGGGCGTTTGCTGCTCGCGGCGGCTCGCTTGTATCAGGGCCAGACGACCAATTTCAGAACCGATGGGGGTGGTTTCGCGCCGGTTTTCTTTGTCTAGGTTCGCACGCAAAGACACTTCAAACTCCCACCGAATCATCGAGACTGGCGCATGCACGGGGCCGTACTCGCGTTCAAGATGTGGCCGATCAGAAGCCGCTCGCGGAGGGGCGCCGACCGACACGCACCCGCTGATCGATATCGCCAGAAGAATGGTCGTGAGCCTGATCATGGCATTCTCTCCTGTCGATGATGCCTCCTCGGGTCGGGACATAGTCGGCCCGAGGGATCACAATCCGTTCCTTCTTGGTTGGTAGCTGTCGCTCGCTGATGAGCAGCTATCGGGCGGGCGCATCAATGTGTAACCGCCGCTTCAGTGGTGATCGGGTGGCCGGGCGTTTGATGCGACCCCCTTGCCATCCTTCCGTGAATCAGCCGGTAGAGCGCCGGGAGCGCGAGCAGTGTGAGAATGGTGGACGAGATGATCCCGCCGATTACCACCGTCGCCAGCGGCCGCTGCACTTCCGCCCCTGCTCCGACATTGAAAGCCATGGGGATGAACCCAAGGCTCGCGACCAGCGCCGTCATGAGCACCGGGCGAAGTCGAGTGAGCGCACCGTCGCGGATGGCCTCATCAATCGTCTGTCCTTGCTCCCGCAAGGAACGGATGAAGGTGAGCATCACCACTCCGTTGAGAACGGCGACGCCCGATAGGGCGATGAATCCCACGCCGGCCGAGATGGAAAGCGGCATGCCGCGTGCAATCAGGGCAAGAATACCGCCCGTCAGCGCAAGCGGAACCCCGCTGAAGACGACGAGAGCATCCCGCATTGAGCGGAAAAGCCCGTACAGCAACCCCACTATCAACGCGAGCACGACAGGTACGACCAGCGCCAGGCGTTGCGCGCCCGAGATCAGCTGCTCGAATGTGCCGCCATAGCCGACCCAGTAGCCCGCCGGGAGTTCGACTTCCGCGCCGACCCTCTCTCTGAGTTCCGTCACGAACGAGCCGAGATCGCGTCCGCGTACATTGGCGGTGACAACGACGCGGCGCTTGCCATTCTCGCGGCTGATCTGGTTCGGACCAATCGCGAGATCGATGGAAGCCACTTCCTGAAGCGGCACGTAGCCTCTGGGATCGCCATCATGGCCCGGCAACGGAATGCGAAGCTGGCCGATCGCATCCACGTCCTGCCGCAGCCTCTCAGGCAGTCGCACGATGACATCGAAGCGACGGTCGCCCTCGAACACCTGACCAGCTTCGGTGCCGCCGAAAGCGGTGCCGACGGCGTTCTGGACGTCGGCCACGTTGAGGCCCAGTCGGGCAAGGGCAACCCGGTTTGGCGTGATCTGCAGGACGGGAAGCCCGGTGACCTGCTCGACCTTGGCGTCCTGGGCGCCGTCAATGGCACCAATGACGCCTTCGACCCGCTCGCCAAGCTCTGCGAGCTGCTCGAGATTGTCGCCGTATATCTTGACTGCCACGTCAGAACGAACGCCTGAGATCAGCTCATTGAACCGCATCTGGATCGGCTGTGTGAACTCATAGTTGTTGCCGGGGATGCGGCTCACCACCGCTTCGAGTTCAGAAACGAGCTGGTCGCGCGGCTTACGCGGATCGGGCCATTCCTTGCGTTCTTTGAGCAGCACGTAGGTGTCGGCCACGCTCGGGGGCATGGGATCGGTTGCGATGTCCGCAGTGCCGATCTTGCCGACCACACGCTCGACCTCGGGAAGTTTCGCAATCGCGGCCTCGAGCGTCTGCTGCATGCCGATGGCCTGCGTGAGGCTGGTGCCCGGTATGCGCAGTGCGTGCAGCGCGATATCGCCCTCGTCGAGATTCGGGATGAACTCCGACCCCATGCGGGAGGCCGCAAAGCCCGAAACAGCAACGAGACCCACCGCTCCCGCGACGATCGCCCAGCGGAGGCGCAAGGCCCAGTCGAGCGCAGGCTGATACAGTGCGCGAGCGCCGCGCATCATGAAGCTTTCCTTTTCCTCCACCTTGCCCGTCACGAACAATGCGACGGCGGCAGGAACGAAGGTCAGTGACAGGATCATCGCGGCCGTAAGAGCGAACACTACCGTGAACGCCATCGGATGGAACATCTTTCCCTCAACGCCCGTGAGCGCGAAGATCGGCACATAGACCAGCGTGATGATGAGCACGCCGAAGATCGACGGCTTGATCACCTCGACGGTGGCAGCTTCCGCCAGCGCGAAGCGCTCATTGCGGGTCAACAAACGCCCCAGCCCATGCTGCTCCTGTCCAAAGCGGCGCAAGCAGTTTTCCACGATGATGACGGCGCCATCGACGATCAGGCCGAAGTCGAGCGCGCCCAGGCTCATGAGGTTGCCTGACACCTTGTTCTGCACCATCCCTGTGATGGTCAGCATCATTGATAGCGGGATGACCGCAGCCGTGATGATCGCAGCCCGAATGTTCCCGAGCAGGAGGAACAATACGACGATCACCAGGAGAGCGCCCTCCAGCAGGTTGGTTTCGACCGTCTCGATCGTGCGATCCACAAGAGCCGTGCGGTCGTAGATCGGCTTGGCAACGACGCCAGCTGGAAGCGCCTTTGCGGCGATTTCGAGCTTCTCAGCGACAGCCTGAGCCACCGTGCGGCTGTTCTCCCCCATGAGCATGAGGACCGTGGCAAGCACGATCTGCTGACCATTCTCGGTCGCAGCGCCGGTTCGCAGTTCCTCGCCCAGGGCCACATCGGCGACGTCTGCGACACGCACGGGAACTCCGCCCCGGTTTGCCACGATGATGGCCTGCAGGTCGGCGATGCCGGTTGCCTGGCCTTCCGATCTCAATAGGAGCTGTTCGCCATAACGCTCGACATAGCCCGCGCCGCGATTTGCGTTGTTGGCCTCCAGCGCAAGGATAACGTCATCCATCGACAGCCCGGCCGCGCTGAGGCGATCCGGCCACGGGGTCACATGATACTGCCGCACATATCCGCCGATGGTGTTGACCTCGGTGACACCCGGCGTTCCCAGAATCTGCGGACGGATCACCCAGTCCTGCAAAGTACGCAGGTCTTCCGGTGTCCACTCCTCCCCGTCAGGCCTGCGCGCGTCACCCTCGGGCTCGATGGTGTACATGAAGATTTCGCCGAGGCCGGTCGCGATGGGCCCCATCGCTGGCTCGATGCCATCCGGAAGCGTGCTGCGCGCGGCCTGCAAGCGCTCATTCACAAGCTGGCGCGCAAAGTAGATATCCGTCCCGTCCTTGAAAACGACGGTCACCTGCGAGAGGCCGTAACGCGAGATCGAGCGCGTATAGTCGAGTCCGGGGATACCGGAGATTGCCGTCTCGACCGGAAAGGTGATGCGCTGCTCGGCCTCCAGCGGCGAGTAACCTTCAGCCTCCGTATTGATCTGTACCTGCACGTTGGTGATATCGGGGGTCGCGTCGATCAGCAGGCGCTGGAAGCTCCAGACACCGAGCACGGCGATCGCAAGCGTTGCTGCCAGAACCGCCCATCGCTGGCGGATCGAGAACCGGATGATTGCATCCAACATGGCGTCCGCCCTCAATGATCGTGGGAAGCGCCGGACTTTTCGATGTCCGCGCGGATGAGATAGGCGTTTTCGGAAACGTAGACTTCGCCCGGTTCGAGGCCGCCAAGCACTTCAGTCCACTCGGGCGAGCGACGGCCCAACTCCAGCATCCGCACTTCATAAGTGTTCTCGATGCGCGCAAACACGACGGTAAAATCGCGGAACCGCTGCAACGCCTGCGTGCGAACTGCCAGAGGCGCCGTATGGGCGCCGACCACCGCTTCGCCCTCGACCGCCTGCCCCGGTCGCCACGTCGCGCCATCCGCGTTCGGAAGCTCGACGTGCGCGATCACGGTCTGGGTCAACATGTCGGCTGTTGGCAGCACCGTCTCGATGGTCAGTTTTGCGCTCGTGGCACCTGACAGGTTGCGCACGGTGATCGCCTGCCCCGCCCGCAGGCGTTCGGCATCGCGCGGATAGACGAAGAACTCGGCGTGCAGCTTGGTGGCGTCGGCGATGACATAGATCGCGGCCTCGCCGGCGACATCGCCGACGTTGGAATTGCGTTCCATGATCACGCCAGAAATTGGCGCGGGGATCGCATACGTCTGCAGGCTTTCAGCCGACGTTACCGAAGCAATCGTCTCGCCCTTGCGAACGCGCTCGCCGATGGACTTTGTCATCGTGACGATGCGGCCGGGATACCAGGCTCGCACCTCGGCCCGCCCTTGAGGCTGCAGCTCGACGCGTCCCGACATGGCGATTGTTTCCGCAATCTCGGCCGGGCCGGCTGCTTCGACCTTTACGCCGGCGGCATCGGCCTGTTCGCCTTCAAAAGTCGTGCGCCCCTCGTAGGACGCATAGGTCCATTTGTGCGTTGCTCCCGCGTAGGAAGCAGAGACATCTACGTCAAAGGAGTGTGGCTCGTGCACGACGCCGTTGCCGAGCAAATAGTCGGCCGCAGGCGCGAAAGCAAAAGTGTCGGTTCGACCACCCAATCGGCCCAGCTGCATCGAGAGATTCACCTCGCCGGGCGCGATTAGCTTGTCGTTGAGATAGGGGAAAACGCGAAACTGCGGTTCTACGCCATCCTCGAAGATCGTGATCTCCACGGCGAAATCGCCATCGCGCAGCATACGGCCACGATGCGGGCCGCGCTCGAACTCCTCTGCCCCAGCCTCTTCGCCGTGCTCATCGGCAGGCGCAGGGGGTTCTCCGCAAGCACCTAGCAGGGCCGCAAACGCAAACGCCATCAGGCTTCGTTTGATCAGATTGGTGTTCACTGAGAAATCTCCCGTGCCGGCTCAAAGCCGACATATGCGCCCGTCAAGCGAGCGAGCGCCGCGCGGGCGCGATGATAGGAACCAAGAGCGGAATTGCGCTGAAGCCGCGCTTCGACCAGCACGCGCTGCGCATCAAGAACGTCGAGGTATGAGAAAGCGCCAGCGGCGTACCCCTCTCTCGCCCGCTGAAGCGCCTGTTCGGCAGCAGGCAGGAGACGTGCATCGATCGCTTCGACCTCTGCACGCGCGATGCCCATCTGCGCGGAGGCCGAGGCGGCTTCCCGCTCGACGTTGCGCCGCATGGCCTCAGCTTCAAGACGCACCTTCGACCGCTCAGCTGCCGCACGATCGACAGCGCCGGAGTTGTCATCCCACCAGGTCAGCGGGATGGTGACGCCAACAACGAATGCCGCCTCATCAAACTCGTTGAAGTAGCGAACGCCTGCGGACACGGTGGGGTCGGGTTGCGCCCGCGCGCGCTCGACAGCCAGATTGGCCGTGGCGCGCTCCTCTTCCACTTGAGCCCGGACGACCTCGGGGCTGCCGGCTACGCTAGCAGTGTCGCCCACGGCGGGCGCTGGCTTGGTGAAGCCTGACAGGTCGACAGTGAAGGCGGCGTCGCCTCCCCAGTAGCTTGCCAACTGGTGGCGCGCCGCGTCGGCAGCGAGGCGAGCGCTGGTGACCGCGATCTCCGCGTCGGCCAGAAGGGCCTGTGACCGCGAGGCCGCCATCAGGGGGTCACGCGCCGCCTGAACACGCCGGTCGACGGTGGCGACGATTTCCTGGGCCACGACAAGCCGATCATTGGCGACGGCGAGGTTGGCCGCACTGACCTGGGCGGCGACATAGGCTGTCTCAACCTCGAACAGCAAATCCTGCCGTCTGAGCGCGCCATCGAGCTTGGCTGCCCTGACCTGGGTTCCCGCCAACTGTGTTCGCGCTTCGCGGTCTCCGCCCATTTCCAGTGACTGGCTGAACGATAGCGTCGTTTCAGCACGGCCGATCCATTGATAGCTGCTCCAGCCGCCGAAATTCTCGGCGCCGAACTCTATCGTCGGATTGACCGCACGGTCGGCCTGACGGAGGCCAGCCTCTGCCGCACGCTGCGCCTGTACCGACGCATCCAATGCAGGCGCATCGTTCAGCGCTCGCGCGAACGCATCTTCAAGTCTCAATGGTGGCGCGTCGGCAACCTGCGCCGCAGCTGTTCCGGCCGTCAGCGCGACGGCAAGACCGGCAACCCCGAAACGGGTCGCCCTATAGGGAAATGACAAGGATGGCTCCTCTGTCGCAAAGACTTACGAGCCCGCCGCAGCGGCGAGCGCGAACTTCGGATCAGAGGAAAGGACGGGGGGGCTTACGAGGGGGCGAATGACCCAGCGAACGAACAGACGTGTTCATTTCGCACCAGACTGCGGGGGCAACCGTTTCGGCTCGTCCAACGAACTCGGCCTGGACGACAATCGCGGGGTGCGAGCATCCGTGGATATGGAAGACCGGGTCGGTGTCGGGGTTTTCGTTGCCCGGCGCTCGCTCGCTATCGAGCTGCTCGTCAGCGTTTGGCACTTCGGCCGTGGCGTCCGCGACGTGGTGGTCGTGGGCGTCAGCCTCGTGCCCCGTGAACATCACCAGATGTTCGTGCAGAGACTCGGAAGCGTCCATCTCGTGAAAATGCACGGGCCCCGCAGTCGCTGCGCCAGACCCGGCAACGAGCGAAACAAGAGCGATCGCAAGGATTTTGCGAAACAGACGCATGGAGGGCAAGGTACTGCATCGGGCATTGCCAGTCTATGAAGAGCCGCATTGAGGCGATTCATCACCGCACAATTCTCAAAAATGGCGACTTCGGGTTCTCCGGAACCAAGGAGCTCGTATCTTGGATGATAGCCGGATCACCAGCAATCTGCAGACCTACAAAACCGCCTCAACAATGCCTGGTGGACGCTGACAAGTTGAGTCCAGACACTCCTTCTCGAACCTCGACAACCCAAAACGGCGTCTGAAGGCGTCAGTGGTGTTCGATAGGAAATCGGCGTTCTGGATAGAAGATCACTTAACTTGTTACCCTCGCAGCGCCGCTCTGACTAATTGGACTGTCTCAAAAATTCCTGGATGGTGCTGACGAACCAGGCGCGTTGGGCAAGGTGAACATAGTGCCCTCCTCCGGGAGCAGCGAGGTGTATCGATTGGGCATAGCGAGCCGCAAGATTCTGTTGCGCTGTCGCCCACAGAGTGTCCGTCGGTGTGGCGTTGGGCGCTAACGAGCGCGACAGGATCAGAACGGGCTTGCCGCTTGCCGGACCGGCCGCCTTAACCTGAGCGACGGCTGCAGCCATTCCATCTACTTCCGCCCGCACGCCAGCGGGCTCGGAGACCACCATGGCTGGTGTCGGCGTGCACATGGAGAGGCCTGCCGCCTCGCAGGCGTCCGCGTAGGGCGCAGGACGAGACTCTTCCAGGATGAGCGCCGAGATTATGTCCGGATGCCTGGCCGCGTAGTACTCGGCGAAGAGACCACCGAGCGAATGCCCGACAAGCACGTAAGGACCGGTGACGCCCGATTGTGACAGCAGGCGGGATAGTTCGGCTTCAGCGGCCACCGCATCCTTGGGACCGCTGACGGGTTCGCTGGCACCATAGCCGGCACGATCATAGATGATGACGGTTGCCGACTCTGCGAGATCTGAAGCGACACTGTTGAATGTTGCCATACCGTCACCCAGGCCAGAGATCATCACAATCACCGGCTTGCCGGCGCCAAGGACACGATAGGCGATCCGCGGTTCACTGACGCCTGGCGCAGGCGTGAGGACGGTCGCAACGGGCACGACATCCGCGGGAGGCGCGACTGTCGAGCAGGCGCCCGTTCCAAGGAAGGCCGCGAGCACCACGATCACCGAAACCATGCTGCCGGCAGTAAGGCGGGCCGCGGCAATGACGTCGGCGAGGTCAGGTGGAACAGGCATTGACCGGAACGGGTGGACATTCGACCCGCCAGTGTTGCCGTGGGGGATGAGGCGCAGCGGGGTCGCGATAGCCGCGCCAATGATCCTCTGAACCTGTCCGAAAATCTCGCGTGGGCGCCGATAGCGCATGCCCCAGCCGAGCATGTGAACGTGCACGCGTACATGTTCGACAGTCGAAGTCTGACCCAGCACGTGCGCGCGCTCGAGGTAATGAAAGCTGGCGGCCGCGTTGCCGTTCGCGTCGGATCGTTCTGCGGCGAGGAGTTCCGCGTCGACCTTTGGGCGAATGCGCGCGCCAAAGCTGCGCGCGTCCACTGCCGCTGTCCTCCTGGTGACGAGACGCCAGGCAAGATAGGCCGCGGCCGACACGTCATAGCTGAGGCAGAACATCGGCCACCACGCCGGAACGCCCGGGTTGTCGATGATATGCCCATGCACGAAATCGAACAGGCCGTGACCAGCGAGCGCAGCCACAACCACCCAGAGGCTGGTGCGAAAACCGATAGCTGAGAGGACGATGAACACAGCTGAGGCAGCGATCTCCGGCCCTAGCGCGCCTTCGCGACCGCCCATGATCGCGAACAGGTCGTAGTACGACGCGACCACAATCAGGACAGTCGGATAGAAACTCCTTTCACGGTCGAAGCCGGCAACAGTGGCGAATGCGCCGACGATCAGCGCCAGTCCGGTACCCACAAGGTATTCCATGGCATGTCCCCTCTGCAGCCGCAGCCTGTCTCTCGTGTCCTTGGGATCTATCGAGCGAACAGACAGCGGCTGATGTTTCAGGCTTCAGCGTTTGGCGGGAGTTGCGCAGGTGCAGGCCGCACCGTCCTTGCAACCGCATTTGCACGGCTGCGTCGCCGGTTTCGCAGATGCACATTGGCACGGCGCGCCGCAGGTGCAGGGAGAGCATTTGCATTGGTCAGTCATTGGAACCTCCTGGGTGTCCGGTTGTCGATGACCGGTATCTACGCGGGGTTCTGGAGCTGCACTTGAACGGAAGGGCTAAACTATGCGCAAGGCCGCAGGAGGCACTCCGAACATCCTGCGAAAGGTCCGGCTGAAATGCGCAGAGTCGGAAAAGCCCGCTTCATGCGCCGCTTGCGTCAGCGTGGCTCCGCCCGCAATGACATCCACGGCGCGTGTAAGTCGAAGCCAGAGCAGATAGGTTTTGAACGGCAGTCCGGTCTGCTCAACGAACAAGTGGCGCAAACGACTGGCCGAAAGCCCACCGACTGCGAGTGCGTCGGACAAGCTGATCGGCTGGTCGATCTGCTCTGCCGCCCAGGCGATGACTTTTCGGATCCGAGGATCGGCGTCATTCGCTACAGCCCCGGCGCTCAGTATCGACACCAATTCGCGGCCAAGCGCGACCAGCGTGCGATCATCCTGAGCCGTGCCTGCAGCTGCCAGTCGCTCACGAAAATCGCCGATGGTCTGCGACTCGACGACCACGAGTTCTCGTTCTGCAAACAAGCGCCGCGTGATTGCGCGACCGGCCTCGCTCTCCGGCTCGATGAAGACAATGCCCGTCAGACCCTCTGCATCGATGACATGCTTTGTGTCAGCCGCGACGGCTGCGACCTCACTGCGGACGTGTGCATTCTGTGTGTCCAGCCGAAACCAACCGCCAAGCGCCAGGGAAATCTGGATTGCATGATGTGCGTGAAAGGCGGCGCGTCCGGTCTCACCTTCCCTTGCCTGAGCGGCATCGACGATCCAGAGGCTTGCCCCCTCCCACATGACGATCCGGACGCGCGCTAAAGGTGCCATCCGGGCAAATTACGCCGAAGTTCAGAAAAGCATACCGGCGTACTGGCTTGATGTTGGGTTTTCGGATGGCCTCAGCGCCGGAATACGCCGACGAGTTCTTCGATGACCTTTTCCTGCTCTGAAGCGTTCTTCGAGTTCATGGCCCGGTGCACGCAATGGCCGAGGTGTTGCCGCAGAAGATCGCTTTCGATGCGCGCTAGCGCAGCACGGGCCGCTTCGATCTGTGTCACCACGTCGATGCAATAACGGTCCTCCTCGACCATTTTCGCGATGCCGCGAACCTGGCCTTCAACCCGGTTCAGATTCTTCAGAACCTTCTCGGCAACCGATCTTTCCATATATACCCCTCCCGGGTACTTGATATGATACCCCCATAGGGTATATACGCTTGAGACGAAATGCAAGCCCGGAGGGCGCCATGGCGCATACCCACCCTGACGAAACTGAGCTGAAGGATCCCGTCTGCGGCATGACGGTGAAAGCGGATACGCCCCATCGTACAACGCATGACGGCCACGAGGTGCTGTTCTGCAGCGCGGGCTGCAAGACGAAATTCCAAGCCGAGCCTGGCCGATACTTGAAGCTAGCCGCCAAGGCCCAACACAGCTGCTGCTCGACGGATAGCGCCAAGGCTACGCTCGGTCAGGATGCTGTGACCCATGACCACCACCAAGCACACACGCCGTCCCTGACACCTGCGGCAATTCCCGCTCCTGCGGACGCGAAATGGACCTGCCCGATGCATCCGGAGATCGTGCGGGATGGTCCGGGCTCCTGCCCCATCTGCGGGATGGCGCTTGAGCCGATGATGCCGACGGCAGAAGCAAGGCCCAATCCCGAGCTTCGCGACATGTCGCGCCGCTTCTGGGTGGGCCTCGTACTTGCGTTGCCGGTGCTCGTTCTGGAGATGGGCCGTCACCTGTTCAACGTCGACGCCCTTGTACCCCCGAACATCAATGCGTGGATTCAGTTTGGCCTCGCGACACCTGTGGTCCTGTGGGCGGGCTGGCCGTTCTTCGAACGGGGCTATGCTTCGCTCGTCAACCGTAGCCTCAACATGTTCACGCTGATTGCGCTCGGCACCGGCGTGGCATGGACTTACAGCGTGGTTGCCCTGCTCTTCCCGTCGGCCTTTCCGCCAGAGTTCCGCGGTCCCCACGGTGATGTTGCTGTCTACTTTGAAGCCGCGGCCGTCATCACAGTGCTTGTGCTCCTTGGACAGGTTCTGGAGCTCGGTGCGCGCGAGCGCACGGGCGGGGCCATCCGCGCCCTGCTGGACTTGGCGCCCAAGACCGCGCGGCGCATCAACGGCGCCGAAGAGGCGGAAGTACCGCTGGATGCAATCATCGTCGGCGACCGGTTGCGCGTCCGCCCGGGTGAGAAGACGCCCGTTGACGGCGTCGTCATTGACGGGCGCTCCACGGTGGACGAGTCCATGGTGACCGGCGAATCCATGCCGGTCACACGCGGTGTAGGCGATGCGGTCATTGCGGGTACGCTCAACCAGACTGGCGCGCTCGTCATCGAAGCCAGGCGCGTCGGCCGCGACACCATGCTGTCGCAGATCGTCCAGCTGGTCGCTGATGCGCAGCGCAGCCGCGCACCGATCCAGCGCCTCGCCGACAAGGTATCCGGGTGGTTTGTCCCGGCAGTGATTGCAATCGCCGTCCTTGCGTTCATCGGCTGGTGGGCGTTCGGTCCTCAGCCCTCCTTCACCTATGGACTGATCGCGGCCGTTTCCGTGCTTATCATCGCATGTCCGTGTGCGCTTGGCCTCGCTACCCCCATGTCCATCATGGCCGGCGTCGGTCGCGCAGCACGGCAGGGCGTCCTGATCCGCAACGCCGAGGCGCTTGAGCGCTTCGAAAAGGTCAATACGCTGGTCCTCGACAAGACGGGCACGCTGACCGAGGGCAAGCCCGGCGTCATTGCAATCAAGACCGTTCCAAACCTCGCTGAAGCAGACCTCCTGCGTGCCGCGGCTAGTCTCGAGCAACGCAGCGAACATCCGCTGGCGCTTGCAGTCGTGGCAGCTGCCAAGGAACGTAGCATCTCCCTGGTCGAACCGACCGAGTTCGACTCGCCGACTGGCAAGGGCGTGATCGGCAAGATCGACGGCAAGACCGTCGCGCTGGGCGCCGAACGCTATCTGGATGAACTGGGAATCGCGACCTCATCGCTCCACTCCGAAGCAGAACGCCTGCGCGCTGATGGCGTCACAGCCATCTACGTTGCGATCGACGGCAGACTGGCTGGCGTTCTGGGAATCGCCGATCGGATCAAGGCGACAACGCCAGCATCGCTCGCAGCGTTGCGCGCGCAGGGCATCGAACTGGTGATGTTGACCGGCGACAACCGCACGACAGCTGAAGCTGTCGGACGGACACTCGGCATAACAAACGTCGAGGCGGAAGTCCTGCCCGAAGACAAATCGCGGATCGTCGAACGACTCAAGCGAGAAGGCCGCATCGTTGCGATGGCAGGAGACGGCGTCAATGACGCGCCGGCTCTGGCCGCGGCTGACGTTGGGATCGCCATGGGGACAGGCACGGATGTCGCCATCGAAAGTGCCGGCGTCACATTGCTCCGGGGCGATCTCAGCGGGGTTGTCAAAGGCCGGGCTGTGTCGCGCGCCACCATGGCAAACATCCGGCAGAACCTGGTATTCGCCTTCGGCTACAATGCCCTCGGCATCCCGGTTGCCGCTGGCCTCCTCTATCCATTCACGGGTCAGCTGCTGTCACCCATGATCGCAGCGCTGGCCATGGCGCTGTCCTCAGTATCGGTGATCGTGAACTCCCTGCGGCTGGGGGCCACGCCAGCGGGCGAAGCGCCCGGACCGCGTCCGCAGCCGCCGCTTCCGGCGCCAACCCGGTCAGGCGCTAGTTGCCACTAGCCGTCGTGGGCGGAGCCCTCGATGAGGGCTGCGCCCGCAGGCTGCGTACTATGTATGCCCCCCTCCCCGCCGCACAAAAAATGCGGCTAGATCAACGAGCATCCCATGAAAAACAAGCTTCTCACTCTAATGCTGGCGGCTGCACTTGTGGGCGCATCGCCCGCCCTCGCACACGGCGGCATGATGGAAACCAGCATTCACGACAAGGCCAGCCTTGCGCAGGCCCCTGCCGAGTTCAAAGTGACATTCCAGCACCAGAGCGCCATCACCAGCCTTATGTTGATGACGGCGGACAAGAAAATGATCGCGGTTGATTTCAAGCCATCGAAAACGATGGGCAAGGAGTTCACAATCCCGCTGCCGACGCTCGCAAAAGGCTCCTACACGCTGTCGTGGAAGTCGTTGGCGAAGGATGGCCATGCCATGCCGGGCGCCGTGCGGTTTACGGTGACAGGTTAGTAGCACCGTGACCGGAGACGGACTGTCGCTGCTGCAGTTCGCCGACCGGATCGGTCTCAATCTCTTTGCGCTTCTGACGGTTGGTTTCGCGCTCCATGCTGCTTTGGGCATCGTGGAGCGCGATTCATTTCGGGGCCTGCGGTCGCACATCGCCTTGGCCGGTCTTGCCCTCGCTTGCTTCACGATGATGCGGTTCGGCATTCTCATCGCGCAGATGGGGGATGGGACGAATGTCTTCGATCCCGAACTGATGCCGCTGGCGTGGATGGTACTCGGCGATTCGACACTTGCGATCCTTGCAGGAGCCGCCGTCTCCGTGGGAGGCGTCTGGTTCGGGTCACGGCTCACTGCCGCCCTTGGGGCAGCCGCCCTTAGTTTTGGATTCGGCTTCGCGGGACACGCGCAGGGTCTGGCCGATCCTGGCCTCGCGCCAATCGCGGTCGCTGTGCATGTCTTCATCGCGGGTTTCTGGTTGGCCGCTCCGGTCAGTCTCTTTCCGGCCCCGACGCGCGAAGACTCTGAACTTCTTTCCCGTCTCCGACGGTTCAGTTCAATCGCCGTTGTAGCCATTCCCGTTCTGATCGCGCTCGGCGCATGGCTCGCCTGGACGTTGGCTGGCGGTCCGGAGAAGCTATTCGGCACGACTTATGGCCTTCTTCTGCTCGCCAAGCTCGCGATCGGCATTGTCGCGATGAGCCTCGGCGCCCTCAACAAGCAGGTCATAACAGCCAAAGTCGCAGCTGATCCGGCCATCGGCCGCAAGTGGCTGCGCGTCACGCTGCTGTGTGAGGCGACCCTGTTTGCAGCGGCCATCATTGTTGTCTCCGCCGCCACCACGATTGGTGGCCCTGCCGAGTAACTGAGGCTTGGCTTCCGTGCAGGCTGGTTCGCTGGTCTGGCAATCCCGCAGCCAGCCGCTAGCAATCGCTGGCCTGTCCAATCCTTGCGTGAATTCCACCTCCCCTGCGTATAGACTGGAGAGACGGACTTATTGGGAGACCGGCATGTCGCCAAAACTCGACCATTTGCTGGCGAAATTGAACCAGCAGCCGCTGGACCGTGATCTTGGCGGCATAACCGTCGAGATCAGCGAGCAGCTCTCGGAGCGTGCGAAGATTGACGGCCAGACCTGGCGGCTGCGCACCGCCGCTATGGCGCTCCTCGTTATGGGCGGCGCTGCTGTAAGCGCGTCGACCGCATCAGCCGTGGCGCCCTCGCCATCGCCGTTTGCCGCCTGGTCCAGCCTTGCGCCGTCAACGCTGCTGGAGCCTTCCGAGTGAAGGTTTCGGTGCGCAGCGCCATCATCACGGTTGTCCTCGCCTTCGCGGCCGGGATCGCCGGCATGTGGCTAGGCCACCAACTGCTTTCCCCCCCACCGCAAGATCGCTCCCTGCACGCCATGGTGCATGACGAACTTTCGCTGACAGCTGAACAGGAAAAGGCGCTTCACGCTCTCGAGGCTGACTTCGCAGCACGGCGGCAAGCCCTGGAAGGCGAGGTGCGCGAGGCCAATGCCGAGTTGGCCGCGGCAATCCGGGCAAGCGAGACCGCAGGACCGGCTGTAGAAGCGGCCGTGCACCACTTCCACGACGCCATGGGCGCGCTTCAGACGGAGACGATCGCGCACGTTTTCGCGATGCGCAAAGTACTCACACCGGAACAGCGCAAGCAGTTCGACGACAGGATCGGCGAGGCGTTGACCGCCGACGCCAAATGAGCAGAAACAATCCGGACGATAGCGACGCCGCGCTAGCGGCGCGCGCGCAAAAGGGGGATCGCTCAGCTTTCAACCTTATTGTTCGGCGCTACCAGGAGCCGCTCTACCGCTTCATCCGCCGCTACGTTGGCGATGCCGATGAAGCGTATGATCTCCTCCAGGAAACCTTCGTTTCAGCCTGGCAGGCGGTCGGACGTTATGATCCCGCTCGTCCGGCGGCGACCTGGCTTCGCCGGATCGCACTCAACAAATGCCGGGACTGGGGCCGCCGCCGCGTTGTCCGGAAGTTCTTCTATGCAGCCAAGACGCTTGATGAAACCACCGCCGCGCCCGACGTCAACGCCTCGGCAAACTCCGAGGACAATACTGAGGCCGCGCTTGCCCGCCTCGACCGGGCGATAGCCGCCCTGCCTGTTCAGCTGAAGGAGCCCCTTCTCCTTACTGCCTTCGAAGGCTTGTCCCAGGCGGCAGCTGGCGAGACGCTTGGAATTTCGGCCAAGGCCGTCGAAACCCGCGTCTACCGCGCGCGCAAGCTCCTTGCGGAAGCCCTCAAGGCGGACGGCGTTGATATCGACTAACCTTGAGCGGCAGTTACGTGGCGGCGCGCGACGACCAATGAATATGCGCGATGCGCCAGCCTTCGGCGGTCTTGCGCAAGATCATCGTTTCGGTCGTTACGCGATCGACGGGCTTGTCCTTGTACTTTCCGGTCGCGCGGCTTTCGCTGACAATCCATGCGGTATCGCCATCGACAAGGCCATTGCGCCGCGTGAGTCTTGACGGAACAGCCGCAGCGTAGGCGGCGTCGGCCCCAGCATGATGCGAAGCATATTCGGCTCTCGAGCGTTCCGCATGGCCGCTCTCGAAGATCAGCGCATCGTCAGCAAGTAGCGCCGCAGCGGCGACGCCATCACCTCCAGAAAGTTTGGCATGAAAGGCGTCAACTGCCTTCGCGGCCTGCTGCGCTTCTGACGACATGGGCGCCACCAACGGCGCATCGATGGTCTGCGCCGTAGCGACAGCGGGTATCGATGTCAGAAGCGATGCCGCCAGAATCCAGCGAATGCAATTACGGGTCATGCCCTGCTCCAATCCTGTCCAGGTCGTTCGTCAGTACCACGCCCGCAGGCCGATGACGAAGCTCGTCGTCTCCGCGTTCTCTCCGTCAGCCCGCGCATAATCAGCCGTATCCCCGAACTTGCGTTCCCACGAGACACCAATGTAGGGGGCTAACTCGCGCTGAAACTCGTAGCGAAGACGCAGACCAAGCTCCGCGTCGGAGAGACCAGCGCCAAGGCCAATGGCAGCATCGTCTTTGGCGGCGAAGTTCACCTCGGCGCGTGGCTGGAGGACGAGACGCTGCGTGAGCTGGAAATCGTAGTTTCCATCGAGACGCCCAAGCACCTGGCCGCGTTCGCCGACGAACAGCGCTCCTTCCACCTCGAACCAGTAAGGCAGGACCGTCTCGAAGCCGAACGCAAGGTAGGTACGCGAAGGATTGGGTTCGATGTCCTGCCGGATGCCGATCTGGAGGTCAGTGACGTGATCCCAGGCCCGGGAATAGAGCGCCTGGATTTCTGCGCTCTCGATCTCATCGCTGCCTTCGCCTTCAGTCTTGATGACAAAGCGATCGATGTCGCCGCCGAACCATGCTTCGCCATTCCAGGCATAGCCATCCTCGCCGTCCCGACTGCGATACTCGATCATGTCGCCCATGATCTTGTAGGTAAGAGCGCCCCCATGCTCGCCGCGCAGGATACCGCGCGCCCTATTCATATCGCCGGCTCCAAAGAAGCGGTCGGCCGCAAATTCAGCTGGCGCGTCGGGCGGTACATCATTGCCAGCCTCCGGCGGATCAACGAACTCCTCGGCCGTGTCGTGGCCAGCATGCTGGTCCGGCGCAGCAGCCGCGGGTTTATCGCCGTGATCATGATTTCCATGCTGTTCGGCGGGCGCTGCAGGTTGCTGTTGCGGCACTGGTGGCTTCGGCGCAGGCGTTTGGGGCGCGGGCGCCTGGGGAGCTGGCGTCTGTGGCGTCCCATGGCCTTCGTGCTGCGCGAGCGCCGGAGCTGTTATGCCAAGGGATAGAGCAGCAAGAAAAAGATATCGGTTCATGCGGCAGCTCCATCGAGCGGGCGCACAGTGAAGACCTGAAACATTCCGGCATGCATGTGGTAGAGCATGTGACAGTGGAACGCCCAGTCGCCCGGCTCGGCAGTGAAGTCGAACTTCACAATCCCGCCCGGAGCAACAATGACAGTGTGCTTGCGCGGCATGTGGCCTAGAGGGGCCCGGTGCGCCAATTCAAAAAAGTGGCCATGCAGATGGATGGGGTGCGCCATCATGGTGTCGTTGACGAGGCTGACGCGGACACGTTCGTTCTTGCGGAAGGCGTAGGGCGACGGTTTGTCAGAGTATTTCTTGCCGTCGAAGCCCCACATGAACCGTTCCATGTTGCCGGTGAGGCGGATCTCCAGCACGCGCGATGGTGCGCGTGTGTCGGCGTTCGGCTCAAGCGCGATAAGATCCTTGTAGACGAGAACGCGATGGCCAACGCTCTCAAGGCCCTGCCCGGTCTCTCCCGTGCGATCCATCGGCATTGGGGCAATTGACTGCACACCCGGCCCGAGGTCGACCTGCGGGGCGTTCATCCAGTTTCGCATGGACATGTCCATGCCTTCCATCCCGGCCATATCGCCCATGACGTCCGACCCGCGCACGCGTGGTGCGGCCATGCCGGGCACTGCCATCGCAGCCATATTCGCATGGCCCGCGTGTTCCGCCCCGCTCATGCCGCTCATGTCGTGGGCCATGCCCATGTCTTTCATCGTCCCGAGAGGGCGCTCCCGCAGCGGTGGGACTTCCGCTGTCATGCCAAGGCGAGGCGCAAGCGTTGCGCGCGCCATCCCCGAACGATCAACGGCCTCAGCAACCAGCGTGAACGCGCGATCTTCGGTCGGCGTGACGACGACGTCGTACGTCTCCGCGTTACCGATCTGGAATTCGTCAACCGTGACCGGGCGCACATTCTGCCCGTCGGTCGCAACGACACTGAGCTTCAGGCCGGGAATGCGCACATTGAAAATGGTCTGCGCCGCGGCGTTGATGAAGCGCAGACGGACGCGTTCACCCGGCGTGAAGAGACCCGTCCAGTTGTCGGCAGGTCCGCGACCGTTGACGAGGAAGGAATAGACGGCCCCAGTAATGTCCGAGATGTCGGTCGGATCCATGAGCTCGCGGGCCCACTCCATGCGCTCTGCATGCGACTGGTCCTGGCCAGCCAGAAGCCCCGCGATGGTCTGCTTCTGAAAATTGAAGACGCCCGCTTCCTGCTTGAGCTTCTGGAACAGGCGATGTGGGTGGATGAAGCTGTAATCCGACAACACGATCACATGCTCACGATCGTATGCCACAGGATCGGGACCTGCGGGATCGATGATCATCGCAGCGTAGTGTCCCTCCTGCTCCTGCAAGCCGGAGTGACTGTGAAACCAGTACGTGCCCGCCTGTTTCACGCGGAACTCGTAAGTGAAGGTCTCACCAGCCCGGATTCCCGGAAAGCTGACGCCGGGCACGCCATCCATTTCGAACGGCACCAGGAGCCCGTGCCAATGTATCGACGTGTCTTCTTTGAGGGTGTTGGTGATATGCAGGCGAACGGTCTGACCTTCTTTGAGCCGGAGTGTCGGGCCGGGAACGGAACCGTTGATGGTGACGGCGTGCCCTGTCCTGCCATCTATCGTGATCTGGCCGTGGCCGATCGTCAGGTAGATATCGGAACCCGATAGAGTCTGCGGTTCCATGGCCGCAGCAACGGATTGTTGCGACCAAGCCATCGGTCCAGACGCTAGGGCGACACTCGAAAGCGCCGTCCCGATCAGAAACTGGCGCCGGCCAAGGCCTCGCATCGCCCTGTCGCCCATCGTGGCTCCCCATCGGAAAGTGTCGCGCGATTGCGCGGCTGTAAACAGTACGCAGGGTGCGCGAGAATCCCTCGTCACAGGCGGATTGCATTCTGGGACGGCTGCCCGCGCTATCGTTGACGCGCCGCGATCCTGCGAACGAAAACGGGCGCCGGTTGCCCGGCGCCCGATCCATCCGCAGCCCTAAGTTGGGGGGACGGGCCTTGGATCCGATGGCGGGAACAAGCCCCTCGGCCAACCTTCACGCTGGCGCCTCACTCACCCTTCACACGTACGTGGCGCGTCGAGCCCTCACGGACTGCCGGCATAGCGACTGAAGACACTCTGGCTTCCGTCCGCACCGAAGGCGATGACTTCATAGGCGTCGACCGCGCCGTTGGGCTGCTCCATGCCTGGGGAGCCTCTCGGCATTCCGGGAACTGCAATTCCGCGGACACCTGTGGGGCGCTGGTCAAGCAAACGCAGAATGTCCTCGGCCGGTACATGGCCTTCGACAACAAAGGTATCGACCACTGCAGTATGACAGGACCCCAGGCCAGCCGGCACGCCGAGCTGCTTTTTGAACGCTGGAAGATCGGGCGCGTCCACCATCGCTACGCGAAAACGACCCGTCGCCTGCATCAATTCCGTCCAGACATGGCAGCAGGGGCAGCCGGTATCCCGGCTGACCTGCATGTCATACATGCGGGGCGTTTGCTGGCAGGCCGCGACCCCGGCCGTGGTGGCGAGTACGGTCGTGGCGGACAGCCACCCGAGCACCGTGCGTCGTCGCAATCCTGTGTTTTCAGCCACGGCCTTCTCCCGCTCGTTCACTGTTTAGCAATCCGGCTGATCTTCGAAGGTTCAGCCGCGCTCACGAGATCGAACACAACCATGTCGCCGACCTTGAGGTCCTTCAGCATGGCGGGATCGGTCGTGGTGAAGCCCATGCTCATGGCATCCCATTTCACTTCGGGAATGGCTTGGTGATCCAGCGTCACCGTACCCACTGCTGCATCAATCGCTGTGATCTTGCCCATGCTGGTGATGGGACCAGCCGCTGCTTGCGGCTCGGCCGCCATGGGCATGTCCGCCATCGCAGGCGCTGCGGGCGTTTCCGCGACGGGGGCCGATACTGCCGGCTCCGGCGCCTGGGGTGAACAGGCCGCAAGCGCCAGAACGCTCAATGTCGTTATCAACGTGATCTTCTGCATCTTAATCTCCAGAGGGTGCGATCCGGCGTGTTAGAGGCGCAGTCTGCGCAACGCCGCGGCGTCGGATCATGAGGTAAGCCGCGGGAATGACAAAGAGAGAGAGCAGTGGGGCCGTGATCATTCCGCCGACAAGCGGCGCGGCGATACGGCGCATGACCTCGCCGCCTGCCCCGCCCGTCCAGAGAATGGGCAGCAGGCCAGCCAGCACCACCGCAACGGTCATGGTCTTGGGCCTGAGCCGAAGCAGAGCGCCCTCGCGAATCGCCGCGATCACGTCGGCAGGATCCAGCGATTGCCCCCGCCGTTCGCGCTCCGCGAGAGCGTTCCTGAGATAGAGCAGCATGACGACGCCGAACTCGGCGGCCAGACCGGCGAGCGCGATGAACCCAACCCCAACGGCGACAGAGAGATTGTAGCCCAGCAGATAGACAAGCCAGACGCCGCCGATCAGCGCGAAGGGAATGCTGGCCATAACGAGCAGGGCTTCGTCCAGTCTGCGGAATGTGAAGAACAACAACAGGAAGACGACGCCCAACGTGACCGGGCCAATCACCGCTAGCCGTTGCGCCGCTCTCGCCAGGTACTCGAACTGTCCGGAGTAGGCAGCGGTTACGCCCTCGGGCAGATCGGCTGCGGCGACTGATCGCTGCAAGTCGCTCACCACCGATGCGATGTCACGGTCGCGCACATCGATATAGACGAACGTCGCCAGGCGACCGTTTTCGCTTCGGATCATGGCAGGACCGTCGCTCACCGATACGCGCGCGACATCGCCAAGGGTGATAAGCAACCCGTTGTCGGTGACCACGGGCAGTTGAGCGATGCGCTCCGGTGTATCGCGAAGCTCCCGCGGATACCGCAGGCTGATCGGATAGCGCGCGCGTCCGTCCACCAGCTCGCCAATTGCTTCGCCGCCAATCGCGCCGGAGACGATCTCCTGCACGTCGGCGATGTTGAGGCCCAGGCGGCCAGCCGCCGCGCGATCGATGTCGATGTCGAGATAGCGGCCGCTGCCTGCCCGCTCGGCCGCCGCCGATGAGACTCCCGGAACCTTCCGCGCTAGCTGCTCGACCGTACGCGCGGCTACATCGAGCGAAACGAGATCAGCGCCGCTGAGCTTGACGCCGATCGGGCTTTTGACGCCAGTGGCGAGCATGTCTATGCGGTTGCGGATCGGCGGCACCCAGACATTGGTCAACCCCGGCACGCGCACAGTGCGGTCAAGCTCGGCGACAATGTTCTCGGGCGTCATCCCTGCCCGCCATTCCGAACGCGGCTTCAGCCTGATGGTCGTTTCGAACATTTCGAGCGGCGCCGGATCGGTCGCCGTGTCGGCGCGGCCCGCCTTTCCAAACACGCTCTCCACCTCTGGCACCGTCTTGATCATGCGGTCGGTCTGCTGAAGCAGCTCGGAGGCCTTTGCCGCTGACAGGCCAGGCAGCGCCGTCGGCATGTAGAGAAGATCGCCCTCGTCCATCACCGGCATGAACTCCGCCCCGAGCCGGGTCAGCGGCCAGGCCAATGTTGCGAGCGCGACAAGCGCTGATGCGATGACAAATCTGGGATGTGCAAGCGCGCCGTCGATCGCGGGGCGATAAGCCGAGGCGAGCGCCCGGTTGAGCGGGTTGGCGTGCTCCTCGGGAATGCGACCCCTGATCCAGTACCCCATCAGCACGGGCGTCAACGTGACCGCGAGCCCTGCAGCGGCGGCCATAGCGTAGGTCTTGGTAAAGGCGAGCGGCGCGAACAGACGCCCCTCCTGCGCTTCCAGCGTGAAGATGGGCAGGAAAGACAGCGTGATGATCAGGAGAGAGAAGAATAGCGCGGGCCCGACTTCAAGTGAGGCGTCTGTGATGACCCGCCAATGATCTGCGCCGGCTGGCATCGCGCCGTCATGCTCCCGCCGCCATTGCTCCAACCGCTTGTGCGCATTCTCGATCATGACGATCGCCGCATCGACCATGGCGCCGATGGCGATGGCGATACCGCCCAGCGACATGATGTTGGCGTCAATCCCCTGCCCACGCATGATCAGGAAGGCGATTGCGACGCCGAGTGGCAGCGTGACGATCGCCACCAGCGCCGAGCGCAGGTGGAGGAGGAACAGAGCGCAGACCAGAGCTACAACAATGAACTCCTCGATGAGTTTCCCGGTGAGGTTCTCAACCGCACGATCGATCAAGCCGGATCGATCATAGGTCGTGACGATCTCGACGCCCTTGGGCAGACGATCCTGGAGCTCCGACAGCTTGGCTTTGACGCCGGCTATCACCTCACGAGGGTTGGCGCCGGATCGCATAACGATGACGCCGCCCGCAACTTCGCCCTCGCCATTCAGTTCTGCGATGCCGCGGCGCATCTGTGGACCAATCTCGATCCAGGCGACATCGCCAAGGGTTACCGGTACGCCCTCGCCCGCAGACTTCACCGGGATGGCGCGGAAGTCTTCGTCGGTGCGAAGATATCCGCTGGCCCGCACGACATGCTCGGCTTCGCCGATCTCGATCGCCGCTCCACCAGCTTCCTGATTGGCCCGACGCACGGCGTCAGCCACCATGCTCTGCGAGACGCCATAAGCCGCCATCTTTTGCGGATCGAGAACAATCTGGTGTTGCCGCACCATCCCGCCAATCGAGGCCACTTCCGCAACGCCGGGTACGGTTTTCAGTTCGAAGCTCAGGAGCCAGTCCTGGAGACTGCGTAGTTCGCCGAGATCGTGGCCGCCTGTGCGATCGACCAGCGCGTACTGATAGATCCAACCGACCCCTGTCGCGTCCGGGCCGATGATTGAACGTGCTGCTTCGGGCAGGCGTTCGCGCGCCTGGGACATGTATTCGAGCACGCGCGATCGCGCCCAGTAGAGATCAACGCCCTCGTCGAAAATCACATAGACGAAGCTGTCGCCGAAGAAGGAATAGCCGCGCACGCTGCGCGCGCCCGGGACCGACAGCATCGCTGCGCTCATCGGATAGGTGATCTGGTCCTCGACGATTTGCGGCGCCTGACCGGGATAAGTCGTGCGCACCACCACCTGGACGTCAGAAAGATCAGGCAAAGCATCGACTGGCGTCGCACGCACGGCGAATGCACCCGCGACTGCGAGCGCGAGCGTCGCGAGGACGATGATCAGCCGGTTGGCGACCGACCAGCGGATGACGTATCCGATCATCGTGACGCCCCCGCCTTGCGGATCGCCATCAGGACATAACCGGCTCCGCCCTTCCGGAACGAGAAGGCGACCTCATCACCCACCTTGAAGTCGCGTGGTTGGCCGCCCCAGCCGAACGCCATGGTCATTTCTGGCCAACTGAGAGCTGCGACGGGCGCGTGAGCGATGGTGACGCCGTTGGCGTCGACCGCTGTGATTTTGCCGGTCGACTCGTAGGCGTCGGACGCCACCGCGCCTGAACTGCCACGCAACCGCTCCAGCACGCCGGTAAGATTGGCTTCGGAATCGATCAGGAACTGACCGGAGGCGACAACGCGCTCGCCCTCGGTGAGCCCCGCGATGATTTCCTGCCGTTCGCCTGCAGCGCCGCCCAGCGACACATCTCTTGGTTCAAACCCACCATCCGGCTGTGCTGCGATGACAACAGTGCGTTGCCCAGTGCGGATCACTGCGCCTGAGGGAACGAGCAGCGCCTGCCGCGCCTCGTCGCTGGTTATGTCGACCCCGCCCGTCATGCCGGGGCGCAAGCGCCCATCCGGATTGGGCAGCGCAATACGGACCTCGACGGTGCGGTTGGCAAGATTGGCGCTTGGCAGAATAGCTTCGATCTTTCCGCTGAACCGTTCGCCGGGGAAGGCGGGGAACATAGCGGTCACCGACGCGCCGTTCGCAATGTCGCCAAGCGAGCCTTGCGGCACCGCGACTATCAACCAGACCGGCGACAGGCCGCTGATTGAAGCGATCGGAGCACCGGCAGCTATGGACATTCCTTGACGCGCATCGAGCGCGACCAAGGCGCCGCTGATAGGCGCGCGAACGATAAAGGTCGCTGGCGCTGATCCCAAACGTTCGGCCTCGTTCACCGCCTCGCCTGGAACACCGAGCATGCCGAGCCGAGCCCGCGCAGACTCCACGAGGGCGGTATCGGCTCCTTTGCGGAGGGACAGATACTCTGCCAGGGCTGCCGTCCACGCTGGGACGCGCAAATCGACAATCGGATCCCCTGCTCTCACGACATCGCCGATCGCGCGATCGCGGCTGCGCTCGACAAATCCTTCCTGCTTGGCCTGTACCGCTGCAACTGCGCGACCATTGTAGGTCAGCGTGCCGGAGACGCTGAGTTTTTGACCGACGTCGCCACGCTCGACGACTGCGTAGCGGACGCCGAGATTCTGCACCACGCCCGGATCGATCCGGACGGCGGTGGAGGCGTCGGCCTCACCCGCATAGCGAGGCACAAGCTCCATATCCATGAATGGAGATTTACCGGGCTTGTCGAAATGCTGGTCCGGGACCATCGGGTCGTGCCAGTAAAGGATCTCGCGTTCGCCTGCGCTTGTCGGACCTGACCCCTGGCTGGTTCCGAGCCAGTAACCGCTCGCTCCCACGGCTGCGAGCGCCACGATCGCGGCGGCCGCAAGAGAGAATGTTCGCGTGCGCGGGGTCACGACTGCGCCTCCCCGTATTCGAGGGCGAGATAGACATCCACCAGCGCCAGACGTCGCTCGAGATCCAGCCGCTCCAATTCCACCTCCTTCACCTCAAGGCGCATTGCGAACAGTTCGGCGAGATCGAGCGTTCCCGACGCATGTGCGGCCGACGCCACGCTTTCGCGCTCCTTCGCCAGCGGCAGGACGACCTCGCGCGACCGCGAGAGGCGCCGCGTCAGCAGGTCGTGCTCCGCCAGCTTCGCCTCCAGCATGGCGCGATGCTCGCGGAGCACCGTCTCACGATCGGCCTCGGCCCGCCGCACGTCGGCGCGACGCGCATCGATCGTCGGGCTCTGGCGATCCGACTGGAACAAAGGCAGGCTGAATTTCAATCCGAAGGAAAGCATGTCGCCAAAGGCCGGATCGCGACGGCCATACATCACTGACCAGGACCAGTCTGGTTCGCGGCTGGCGCGAACCTGCTCCATCTCTGCTTGCGCACGCGCAATTGAGGCCGAAGAGCCTGCAACCTCGACGTGGTGCTCAATGTGAGCCCGCAGGGCAGCCGGATCGATCACGAAATCTGGTGCACTGGGACCAAGCGTATCTTGGCCAAGCGGGCCGATCCAGCGTTCGAGTTCAGCGCGCGCCGCCGCCGCCTCAAACTTTGCATCGGCGATCCTGTCCTCAAGCCGCGCTGACTGCAGCCGCGCAGAGAGGGCCGCGTCAGGCTTGCCGGCGCCCGTACTGAAACTGGCGGTTGTCGCCTGTTCAAGGGCCGTCGCATCGCTGGCGAGACTCATCAATGTCGCGACGCGCCGTTCGGCGTAGAAGGCCTCAAGCCAGGCATTCGCGGCCGCAAGCTGGGCCTCCAGGCGAGTGATGTCGATCGCCGCAAGAGACGCCGCGACTTCGGCGCGAGCTAGCCCTTCCCGCGCGCGCCTTGAAGCTTCACTCGGCACATCCTGCATCACGCCGACATTGAGCATCGTCATCTCGTCGCGGTTGAGCCTGAATCGGTCGGGCCCGGAGATGGGATAGCTGTCGATACTGAGCGCCAGTTGGGGATCGGGCAGCTGGCCGGCCGGTTTGACCAGTAGCCGCGCGCTGTCCGCAGCGGCCTGCCTGGCCGCTATTGCGGGTGCATCCGAGCCGGCGCGGGCGAGCGCTTCGCTGAAGGATACGGGGTCGGCCCACGCGGCCGGCGTCAAGCCGACGGCGCAGCACAATAGCCATGCTGTGCGCATGTAAATATCCGGATGTCTGATGTGGAACGGATGCATCGCGCGCGCAGGCGCAGTGCGACTCTCGTGTCCTCAGATTGATCGCGGAGGCCGCCAGAGACCGGTCAGAACCGATGACGGCGCGCCGGTTTGTTCAACCAGCGGCAGTTTCGCCACGACGCTGACGACTGCGACCGTCAACATAGGGATTTGAGGCGCGATGGCGGGCGCAAAACGGCAAGCCTGTCCGAACTGGCAATCCATCTTCTTCGAATGGTGGGACGACTGATCCGGCACTTCCGGTTTCTGCGGACAACAGTCGTGTGCCATCGCCGCCGCCATAGGTGTGGCCTTGAAAGGACACGCCTGCGCCGCCCACGCGCTCGCTGTCGCACTGCAGGCGACGGCAAGGGCAAGCAGAATGGTGAGCCACGTCTGACGCATAGCTTATTACGATGATCCGCAGGCCGAAGCTCGTCAAGGCGAGCGGTGGTAGCGATGTGGTGAGTACATAGTCGGCCAGCGAGCGCTAACCATGATTCCAGCGCGACGTCGGCGTTAAAGGAGCGCGAGCTTCTCCGGCCGTCGCTGCTCTTTAGACCCCGACCCTGAAAGTGAAGCGGCAATTTCGCTGCCAATGACGTCGGCCGCCGCGCGCAACGGCGTGTCCGCGAGGTGCGCATACCTTTGCGTTGTGGACGCCTGCCGATGGCCGAGGATACCGCCGATGAGTGGAAGGCCAATTCCACCACCCGCCCCTATGCTTGCGAACGTGTGCCGAAGATCGTGAACACGGACGTCCTCGATTTTCGCCAACCGGCGAATGCGAGCCCACTCCTTGCTGAGCCCGTCGAAATGTCCGGCGCCCTTATGGGCTGGAAACACCCACACCTGGTTGCTCGACGTCCACTGGCGCTGATCATCCAGGATTTGGAGAGCCGCCCTGCCCAGCGGGATGACCTTCGCGCCTGTCTTGCTGGTCTCCTTTCGAAGCATGCCGAAGTTGAAGTCCACCTCAGACCACTTCAATCCTTCGATCTCGCCCCGGCGTGCGCCGGTCAGGACCAGCAGGCGGATGATGGTAGCCGCCGTACCCGCTGTCTCCGAGGCAGCCGGCTGATCCAGAACTTCGCCCAGGCGCTTCAGCTCCTGAGGCGACAGATAGCGGTGCCTCTGTCCTGACGGAGCGAGCTTGATGCCGAGCGCCGGGTTTCGCTCGATCATCCCTGCATCGACCGCGTAGGACAGTATCGAGGAGAAGAGGCGGATGGTCCGCGTTGCGGTGCCTTCCCCGCCCGTGACCTTGATGAGTCCGCGCTTGCGGCCCTTCCGTTTGGACTTTGACTCGCCCGTTGCGATCTGGGTTCGCACGCGCTGGATGTCGCCCTTGACCAGGCTTTCCACTGTTCGGCGTCCGATCAGGGGACGGATATGGTGATTGGCCAGGGCGACGTCCTGGTCGATATTGACCTGCTTGCGCCTGACGCCGGTCCTGCGGTTGTTCAGCGCGCCGTCCACGGACCACGCATCGATGAGTTGGGCGACTGTTTGGGAGCGGCGCACCTTGTCCCGCTCTTCAGCGGTGTCCTCACCCAGATGAGCACGCGCGAGAACATCCTTCGCCTTGGCCCGTGCCTCGTCCGCGGTGATCTTCCCGAAGACACCCAGGCTGTAGCGACGCTGGCGGCTGCCTCGACCACCGCCAACCCGGTACTGGGCAATGAACACTTTGCGCCCGGTCGGATAAACGCGAAGGCCGAAGCCGGCGAGGTCATCGTCGAAAAGGTAGAGGTCCTTTTCGGGTTTCTCGATCGCATCAATGTTGCGCTTGATCAGCTTCACGCGGCGGCTCCGAACAACACCCGCACAACAATGCGGGGGTCAAATCCGGAAGCACATCGGAAGCACCGTGACGGGGAATCCGGGGTGATTTGAGGAAACACGAGGAAACGCATTCGTCCGCCAATCGCGTGTAGAGCGAGGATTTACTGGCAGAATCTGACACGCGTGCTATATTGTGGAAACAGCGGGTGATACCGCCCGGCTCCGTTCGTAATGCGGGGGTCAGGTGTTCAAGTCACCTAGGCAGCACCATCTAAGTTGCTGATATTATTGCATAATTTTAGCTGGCGCGCTGTAGCGTCTTCAACAATGCCACTTCATGTGCGCGGGTCAGACATTCAGCTTCCGGTTTGATCTCACATTCTCGAACGGCTGAAGCAGTTGTACCGAGCGGCACCTTCGACAGGAAGCACATGGGAAACACCAACAAACAATTCGGGCTCTGCAGCGTAATGCGTCGACCCTGAGATCAGCGCAGCGAACCGCTATCCAACTGCCGCACGAAACGTGCGCACAGGATCGGCATTCGACTCGAACCTGCGATACCCGATTAAGCCAGCCTAGCGATCCGTAGAGCAACACCGCATGCAGCCGAGGCAAGGATCAGCCAGACCACGCCGATCTTGAACCGGAGCAGCGCGACCGTCGCGATAACGCACATCAGAGCAGCGGCAATCTGAAATGAAGGCCACACGGGTAGAGGCAGTTCGGCTCCCAGCGGCAGATGCAGCGCGTCAACAGTGCCGAAGACGACGTGCAGCGCGAACCACAGCGCGAGGTTGGCGATGACGCCCAGGACCGCAGCCGTGATGCCCTTCAGCGCCGCGTTGGCGAAGCGGTTCGATCTCAGCCGCTCGGCGAATGGCGCACCGGCAAAGATCCATACGAAGGACGGCGCGAACGTGCACCACGCCGCCATCAGGGCGCCAAGCGTCGCCAGCGCAAGACCTCCCCCGCCCTGCCAGCCAGCGACAAACCCGACAAACTCATTGACCAGAACGAGCGGGCCTGGAGTTGTTTCGGCTAGGCCCAGCCCGTCGATCATCTGGCCGGCGGTCAACCAGCCATGCACCTCGACCGCTTCTTGCTTGAGGTAGGCCAAGGTCGCATAGGCCCCGCCGAAGGTAACGACAGCGAGCGTGGAGAAAAGCTGGCCTATCCGCGTCAGCACATGATCGGATCCAAGGGCAAGTAGTGACATGCCAAGCGGCGCCAGCCACGCGACGCCCCACGCCACCGCGGTCGCAATGGCGCGCCATGCTGACGGCGTGGACTCGATTGCAGATTCAACCGGCGCGGTCGCGGGCTTGCGGTCGCGCAGTGCGAGCAAGACGCCAATGATTGCCGCGGCCAGAATGACAACCGGGAACGGCGCGCTCCAGATGAGCAGCGCCAGAAACGCCGCGATCGCGATCGGCCAGGCGCCCGCTCCCTTGAGCGCGCGCTTACCGATCTTGATCATGGCCTCAAGCACCAGGGCGACCACCGCCGCCTTGATGCCGAAGAATGCCGCTGCGACGAGCGGCTGTTGACCAGCGGTGACGTAGACCCACGAGAGCACGAATACAATCAGCGCCCCCGGCAGGACGAAGAGGGAGCCAGCAATGACCCCACCCTTCACGCCATGGAGCAGCCAGCCGACATAGGTCGCAAGCTGTTGTGCTTCTGGCCCCGGCAGCAGCGTGCAGTAGCTCAGGGCGTGAAGGTAGCGATCCTCGTCGATCCACTTTTTCTCGTCGACGAAGACGCGGTGCATCAGGGCAATCTGGCCGGCCGGCCCGCCGAAGCCAAGGCAGCCCACTTTGAAGGAGGCCGCCGTCAGTTCGCTGAGGGTCGGGCGCGCCTCGGCTGTCACGACGCTCCGACCCTGGCGAACTCCTTGTCCGCATTGGTCCAGTCAAGCGCGCCCATATAGGCATCGACATAGGCGGCGGCCTTGGCACCGAAATCCATGTGGTAGGCGTGCTCGTACATGTCGAGCGCGATCAGCCCACTGCCGCCGGCAATCGTCATCGTATGGTCAGCCGCCCACTGGTTGACGAGCTTGCCGGCCCGCGGCGACCACATCAGTAGAACCCAGCCCGAGCCGCCGCCCAGCGCCTTGCCCATCGCGACGAACTGGTCCCGCCATTTCTGCTGGCTGCCGAAATCCTTCTCGATCTGGGTTGCAAGCGAAGGTCCCGGCCTCCCGCCCCCCTTACCAAGCGAAGCGAAGTAGAGCTCGTGCAGGATCATCGAGTTCATCGCGAGCAGTTCTTCGCGCTTGAGGCCGTTGAACATGAAGCCAGGCGCGGTCGGATCCAGTTGGGCGACCTGTGCTTCGATCGCACCGAGGCGCGCAACAGCGCCGACATAGTTGTTGGCGTGATGGCTGACGAGGATGCGCTCTGAAAGGCCGGGGATTGTTTTCGGGTCGAATGGCAGCGGTTTGGCCTGATAACCTTTGAGCGAAACAGCGGCTGCGGACTGCTGCGCAGTGGCGCATCCTTGAGCGGCGAGCATGACACCGGCGGTTAGCGTGGCAGCCAGCGCCGTGCGGCGATCAATCCCTGTCGGCATCGCTGTGTCATCCTCTGTTTACGTGGGGGGAACGATCCGATGGCTTGCGCTCAACCAAGCCACAACTCAATACCTCGCTCGACAGCGCTGTCCATCAAGGCGCAAACTGACTCCCGTCAGTGACCCGAACGTCTTTTGGCTTTTGTGACACCGCAACGGGTAGCTCAACCCGGCTGCGTTCGAGGACCTAGCGCCTTTGACGTGGTCGTGCGCTACGGACCCGGCATCAGCTCACTGGCCTTTCCGCGTCCCACGCCCCAGCGGCACGAAGCGGATATCGTTCGCCTCGGCGTGCTGCCGGCGTAGCTCGGTCTCGAGATAGTCAAGCGCATCGGAGTCTGTGATGTCGAGGTCGGTCAATAGATCGGTGACCACAACCAACACGTGCGAGACTTCGAGATAGTCTCGCGAAGAGGGTCGCCGCACGACGCGCTCGAACCAGAGATCGTGAACGTGCTGCATGCGGGGCTCCAGTCAAAGACAGAGCACCAGACAGTTGACTCGATCTAGCCGAAAGTCGGTACGCGAACAGTCATTCAGCCCCGAGGCGAGCTGCCTCAGGACTTGCGCGCCACGCAACGTCAATGAGCATCCCATTGGTCACGTAGGGCGTGCGGCTCCCGGTATTCCTTTCGAGAGCCAGCAGGTCGCGATTGGTCCGCCGATACTGATCGCGGGCAGCGTCAACGTATTTCTTGTTGGCGGCGCCCAGGCTCAACGGCATCGATCCGCAAGGCTGGTTTTGTTGGAGTTCCGGGTAGCGCACTACCGCTGGTGAGACACCACTCGACCAGCGCGTGCGAATGATGGCGCCAAGCGCTCTCCGCTTTCGGTCTTTGGGGCTTCTAGCCCTTTGTCGCCAGCGAGTTCGAGTTCGGACATTCGTGATAAAAATCGACCTGCATTCGCACCGGGCCTTGCGGTTCGACCAGATGCGGCTGGTCCGGCAGTATGAGACCGGGCGCGCCGGGCGAGAGCATCTGGGTGTGGCCTGTTTCCGTGAAGGTCAGCTTCAGCTCTCCGTCCAAAACACGAATGACACCCCACACACCCAGCTTGGTGCGGTGCTCGCGGCGAAGGGCGGCCGGCAAGGTGGCTTCGTCGAACACGGGCGTTGAGCGATATGGTGACGGCGTCGGAGTATCATTCATCTCGTCACCCTTGTCGTTTCACCGGCAAGCCGGGAAAACCGAACATCGCGAGCTGCAGGCTTTCAGCAATCCGATTGGCGCGCTCCATGAAATAGTCCACCGCTTCGGGGGTGGGAGCGGTGTCTTGCAGGGTCTGGCGAAACAGCGCCAACCAGGTCTGGAAATGGGACTGCTGGACCTGGCTCAACTTCTTATGGGCCGGAACTGGCTGACCAGAATACGTGCCCGCATTGAGTGCGACCGAAGCCCAGAAGCTCTTCATTCGCGGGAGATGATAGCTCCATCGGTCTCCGATCGCTTCCTCGAAGATCGGTCCAAGCGTCTTCTCGGCGCGGATGCGCCTGTAGAACTCATCTACCAACAGCGATATGTAGGCCTCGTCGATACCAATGACATTCGCACGTCGCTGGATCTCGGCGCGACGCGCATGAGCTGTAAGGACAGGATCGCCCATCAGGCGGCCTCGCTGTTCAACAGTGCGCGAAGTTTTGGACTCGCGACCAGGTCTGCCAGCGTGTACCGGTCGAGTACGCTGAAGAATGCATCGACTGCTTCGTGCATCACCCCTTTGAGCCTGCACGCACCTGCAATCGCGCAACCGCCCGGCTCTGCGGCGAAACACTCGACCAGGTGGATGTCACCCTCCATCCGTCGGACGACGTCACCGACCTGGATTTTCTCTGCTCTCCCCGCCAGACGCAGTCCACCGGATCGCCCGCGTACCGTCGTGATCAGACCCTCCTTTCCTAGCAAGTAGGCGACCTTCATCAGGTGGTTGTGCGAAATCCGGAACCGGTCGGCGACCTCACCGATCGTGACCAGGCGGTCAGGACTGGACGCAAGGTGCATAAGCATCCTGAGCGCGTAGTCCGACTGGAGGTTGAGGCGCATGGTCGCTCCTAAAGCAGTATTCCATATATTGCTTTTATTCTGCAGAAGTGCAAGGTTTGGGACGGCGACAAGTTGCGCCGTCTGGCGATAAGCGAGGAACTGGCGATGCTTCGGCTGCTGATGCGACCTTCGAATGCGGTTTGCGATGCAATGGGAATCAAGAACGAGAACGAACGCGGCATGGTCCGCATGCTCGTCAACATGATGCTCCTGACTCTGTTGTTCGTGTTTCTCTTCGTTGCCGCCGTCGGTAGCTTTTAGGCTCGCCAACCACTGCCCAGCACACCCTATGCCCGGCGCCAAACCGTAGACGGTGTTGCGAAAGCCGGACGTTACAGTGATCGCGTACACACGCTCCGCGACGAGCCAAGCCTCGCCCGTACGACAGGGCTGCTCACATCGAAGCATCCTACAGAGCGCCAGTCAGGCTAGGCTGCACGCCTGTCGTTTTTTGTCTCTATGATGATTGAGCCCCCTACCCGCGCATGATGACTTGACGAACTCAAACATATTACATAGGTGTCCTATGTATGAAGATCGATCAGTTGTCAGAAGGATTAGCGCGTCTCGCGGCCGTGTCGCGGCAGGATGACTGGCGCACGGGTGAGGTTGAAGGCCTGACGCCTACGCAGGGTGATATTCTCCGACTGTTGATGACGCGCCCCAAGGGCGTCCGCCTGTCGTTTGCGTCTGCGCATATCGGCGTCAGTCAGCCGACCGGGAGCGATGCAGTCTCTGCATTGGAGCGCAAAGGGTATCTTGAGAAGATTTCCGATCCAGCCGATGGGCGGGCCGTGCTCTTGCGGGCGACACCCGCCGGCAAGGCGCTGGCGCGGCGCTGGCCGATGAGCTTCGGCGGGATGATTGAAGCTCTTTCCGAAAGCGACCGTGCCGACCTGCTGGGGATCGTTTCCCGAGCCATACTGGCCCTGCAGACACAAGGTGTGATCTCACGCCAGCGCATGTGCCTGAGCTGTCGGCATTTCGCGCGGGATGCGCATCCGGGCAAGTCCGCACAGCATCACTGCAGGTTGATGGACGTCGCTCTTGGGGCTGGCGATCTTCGGATCGACTGTCCGGAGCATCGTGAGGTCAACGCCGCCTGAGCTTCATCGCCCGTACAAGAATTTGAGACGCTGTCTCAAGCAAGCGTGCGCATCGCTTCCATGCGCATAATACATAGGAGTCCTAATATGAAAACAGGAGCTACCTTCTACCACGCCGGTTGCACCGTCTGCATGAGCGCCGAGCAAGCTCTCGCCGGCTCACTCGATCCCGCTCGCTACGATGTCGAGATCGTCAATTTTGCAACCGCGCCTCAACGCATCGCAGAAGCCGAAAAGCTGGGCGTCAAATCTGTCCCCGCCTTCGTGATCGATGGGACAGCCTTCCACATAAACTTCGGGGCCTCGATGGCCGATGTCAAAGGAGCTGCCTGATGAACAGCAAACCCATTCAGGCGGTGGCGCTTGCGCTGATCTCCTTGGCGGCTTGCTCGCAACTGCCTTCCGCTCAGACCGGCTCGGCCCAGCCCTCTCACTCCCATACGGGTGGCATCAGTAACCCGGCCTCCCCCGCTGTCCTGGCCCCGTTCGACATCGTGCACGCCAAGATAACGACGGACGGGAACACTGCGGTGTTCCACATGGCTGTGTCGGGCAAGGCAGGCGCGACCAGACCGATTCCGACCGGGCAGTTCGCTGGCAGCGAGGTGTTCTCGTATGTCTGGCCGACCACGATCGATCCCTTTGAGGTCGGATTCGATCGGGATGCAGGCATTCTGGCGGCTGCCGTGACATCCCACCCGGATTTCGACGATACCCCCCTCTTCGATGAGACGCATGATGGCGACCGCACCAACGATGGCGGCGTTTGGCACATGCATTGGGTCGTGCTGGGACCGGACGATGTGTGCGGCAAGGGCGCACTCAAGGTGATCGATATTCCGGAGGGCCGAAAGCCGCGTCTGCCCAAGACGTGGCCAGGCGTTCCGATCCACATCGACAGTCCCGGTTGGCAGCCTCAACTTGATCGAGACACGGTGGAAGTCCGCGTGCCTTTCGATGATATCGGCATCGTCGAGGCGGCCCGCTTTGATGGTGTGACGGCGGGTCTTCGCGTCAGCGCAAGCGCACACGCGCCGCTGCTGTGCGTCGCGAATGTCTTTGAGGTTGCTTCGGGCGATCTCAGCCTGCCCGGCAAACCCAACCAGTAACCGCTGCCTGCCCGTGCCTCGCCAGTAAGCGGCGCACGGGCAGACGGACGGTCTGCACAAGGAAGTAAGATGAAAGACATTTACCCTGCCAGCCCTGAGTGGCGCGTCTCTCGCTGGTTCAATTCCGAAGCACCCCTGTCCCTTGGCGCCCTGCGTGGCAAGGTCGTAATGGTGAGCGCTTTCCAGATGCTGTGTCCTGGCTGTGTCAGTGAAAGCCTTCCACAGGCGCTGCGTGTTCGGGAGGCTTTTTCAGAGGGCGATCTCGCCGTCGTGGGGTTGCATACGGTGTTCGAGCACCACGAAGCGATGACGCCGACTTCACTCGCAGCATTCCTTCACGAGTACCGGATCACTATTCCGGTCGGGGTCGACGAAGCCAATCCCTGCGATCCCATTCCCGTGACCATGCAAGCCTACGCGATGCGCGGAACGCCCACGACATTGTTGTTCGACCGCAGCGGCCGGCTCCGCAGAAACGTGTTTGGCCATATTCCGGATTTGCGCCTCGCTGCTGATATCATGGCGCTTGTCGGAGAGACCAATCTCTCAGGTGGATCGGCGACCACCAATGAAAGTGCGGTTTGCACGCCTGAAGATTGCAGCGATCAGACTACGTGACTCAGGAGGCTCTACCCGTTTTTATTGTTCAGAGCCGGACTACGGTACAAGCGCAGCCCGGAAGGCCTCAGTGCGCGGTAGATACTCATTGTGATTGACGCGAATTCTCCAGCCTTGACGAACAGCCAGCACCGCAATCGCACCCAACCACATCCACCTCTGTTCCACGCCCGTGTATGATGGTGCTCACTACGAGCGACGATAGTCCCGACGCAATCGACATTCGAGCGGGCAAGAGAGCCGCAATCTCACTCGCTGAGACGCCTCAGGTCCGACAGCGTGTTGATATTCTCGAACGGATCGCCCTCCGACCCGGTCCACCAGACCTCTACCGCCTGACAGACCTCCAGAGCCCCCGCGAGGCTTCGTCGCCCCGCGGAGGCGTATTCGAGGATGTCCGCAAGACAGGCGACAGGCCACACGGCGCAGACCGGGTGAAGTCGGCCACCCGAACCAGCAACCGCTGCCCGCGCCTCACGCCTCGAAGTGTCGAACAAGCGCTCTGCCATGTCGGCGGGAACGAGCGGCATATCACACGGCAGCGTCACAACATGACTTAGACACAGGGCTTGCGCCCGCTCCAACGCAGCTATCAGTCCGCCAAGCGGTCCTTCGATATCTTGCCGGTCGAGCAGCTGCTCGCCGGCCGCAGTCCTGACCTGCCCAACTGTGCGGACGCTGATCAATACGATCGGCGACCATGCGCGAGCCTTGTCGATGGCAATATCGATCAGTCGCTCGCCGCGGAAGATCCGATCAGGCTTCAGACCGCCTATTCGCCTGCCTTCGCCACCAGCCAGGATCACGACTCCGAGGTCAGGCATCGGGGAACCATTGACGTGCCGCCAGTTCATCAACCTGGCTTGGACGATCCACACTGAGTTCCAGATTGCGGAGCAGCCCATCGCGGATCGAGTAGATCCATCCGTGGATGCTGAGTGCCTGCCCCCTGCGCCAGGCGTCCGTCACGAAGGGATTCCTGCCAACATACTCCACCTGCGCACGAACATTGTGTTCGCAGGCGACATTCACACGCGTCTCGAAGTCTGAAATTGCCATGAGATGGGTCTGGTGTCGGTGCGCCAGGTCGGCCACCGGCTGGAGCCAGTGATCGATCAATCCCCTGCGCTCCTTGTCCAGCGCTGCTCGCACGCCCCCACACCCATAGTGGCCGCAGACGATGATGTGCCGAACCTTCAGGACCTCGATCGAGAATTGCAGCACGGCCAGGAAATTCATGTCTCGCGGCGGCGCCAGATTGGCGATGTTGCGATGAACAAACAGCTCGCCCGGATCCAACCCAACGATCTCGTTGGCCGGAACGCGGCTGTCGCTGCAACCGATCCAGAGATATTCCGGCGCCTGCTGCGCTGAAAGCCGTCGAAAAAACTGCGGGTCGGCGCGGACACGAGCGCTGGCCCACGCCATATTGTTGCTGAGCAGTTGGTCAATCATGAGGCTTGGACGAAGGGATCGGGAAGTCCGCGCCGCGCTGCGAGGCGCTGACCTAGTCCGCGCAGATCGCTTGCAGTCAGTCGGAGCCTGGCAATAGGAAGAACGACTGCATTCTCTACGGCTATGTGCCGCTTCTGGGAGACACAGAACGGCTCGATGACCGCCCAGGCGTCAGCATATGCCGCCAGCCCTCGCCCATCAGCCATCGCCTTGGCGACCAGCGATTTGACCGCGCTCGCCAACTGGAGATCGCTCGCATGCTCTCCAGAAAGCATACCAAGGACGCCTTCGATGTGATCATCAGGCTCACACCTGCGCCTCATCAGGGGAAAGAGGTCGTCTTCCTCATCGATGACGTGGACCGCAAGATCATAGTCCAGGAAATCATGTATCTCTTCCAGCGCGTCTGGCTCCTGCACGACTGTCCTGGCCATCACAAGAAGTCGGCTGCAGACATCGCGGTGCCGATAGTGCTCGGCGAAGAACCAGACCAGTGGTTCTCGCAGGAGGTCGAGCGGGACACGTTCAATCGGCGACTGCATTCCGGTGATGGTCATGGCACATTTCCTTCCTTTCAGGATTTTGTCCCCGCCGCGTTCCTCATTCTGATAAGCGTGTGCGCCGGCCTGCTGCCCGACAGTTCGCGTTCGACAATCAGGCTCAGACAGTCTGCAAGCGGTGCTTCACTGTCGCGCAGCCGGGAGATCAGCTGAGTCCAGGCTTCATCGTCTGCCGATGAGAGGAATTTCCCGATGGCAGCCGCCAACGCATCCTCTGCAGTTTCGCCCGAACGTGCTACGGCCTCCTCGACGACCTGCCGTGACTTTGGGGGTAGTGCAGCGAATGCCCGCCGGATATCGGCAAGAGCTAAGCCCAGAATATCGTCCGCGCGCGACACGCCATCCGGGCCCTGATCCAGTCGACCCGCGCTGTCCAGTTTCAGATGGGGCAATGTGAGCGACTGAGCGATGATGCCGTCCACATAGCGCGCGGCTGCCTGCGTCCACGACCTTGCTTCCAGTTCCATCGCTATGTGGGGCCTGACGTGCGCGAACGGCAGCCGCTGGCCGGCCGCCGCCCGATCCAGTCTCAGGACATGCCAACCATGCTCGCTACGAATGGGGACGGCGCAGATCGCACCAGCCTCGAGATCCGCCAGGGCGTCCCAGATCTCGGGCAACACGTCACCGGGACGAAGCTGGCCAAGCCACCCGCCCTCACCTGCGGATGGACAGGCCGAGTGTTCGCGAGCCAGTTGCGTAAACCGGGCCGGCTGCGCCTCGATCTGCGCAATCAAGTCGTCCGCCCGCGCGCGCGCATCAGATACATCGGCATCCACGCCTCTCGGTAGCGCAACGAGAATGTGGGACGCTTCGACAAGTGGGGGCGATTTGAAGCTGTCGGGATGTCTATCATACACCTCGCGTATCTTTTCTTCCGACGGCGGGGACACCTCGATCTCCACGCTGAGAACGGCCCGGATGAGCGCCTCCTCGGCCGTCTCCTCCTGACCTTGATCATTGCGCTCAGGCTCCGGGTGCAAGCCGAGTTCGCACGCGCGCGCCAGCAGCCGGGCTCGTATAGCAAGAGCCCGGCCGGCCTGAATGCGCGCCTCGGACAACGACGCTGCTCGGTGGTTCTGCATTTCACCCGCGAGCAAGGCCTCAGGAATTTCGACGCCGTGAAAGACTGATGTCATCTTTGTCATCAGCGGCCTCCTCGCGACGGGCGGGCTCGGCTCTTCTGGTCGGCCATGCCGCGGCGAGTGCGAACGAGCTGCCAGCCACGACGGTTCAGATACCAGATGGGGGCCGAGAGCATGTGGACGAGACGCGTAAAGGGGAAGACGAGGAATATGGTCAGGCCAAGTGCGAGATGAGCTTTGAAGATCCAGTGGACTTCGGAAATGTGAGCTGCGGCGCCCGGCTGGAAAGTGAAAATGCCCTGTGCCCAGGCCATGAATTTCACCATCTCCGAACCGTCGAGATGCTGAGATGACAACGGGATCGTCGAAAGCCCGAGCACAAGCTGGGCCGTCAGGAGCGCCAGGATAGCTGTGTCGCCAAAGCTCGATGTAGCTCGAATGCGTGGATCAAAGACTCTTCGGTGCAGCAGGATCAGTGCGCCGACGATCGCCATAGCTCCTGCGATTCCCCCTGCGATGATCGCCAGAACCTGCTTGGCGCCATGACTCACCCCGATGGAGTCGAACACCTCAATTGGCGTCAGCAGCCCCACAAAGTGGCCGCCGAAAATGATCAGCACACCAACATGAAAGAGCACGGAGCCAAGCATGAGCTGCTTGCGCCGAAGGAGCTGGGACGAGCCTGATCGCCACGTATAGGGCTCTCGATCAAAGCGGATGATGGATCCGATCGCCAGCATTGCGAGCGCGATGTAGGGATAATAGCCAAACACGGCCTGATCAAACCATCCAGCTGTCGCGAGCGTTGCAGTGTGTTCCTGAGCCATGACGGTCTCCTTTGCAGGTTGGCTAGAAGCTTGCTTCCAACGCCAACCAGAACTTGTTCGTGTCGGGCGGTCCACCAGCGGCCCCGCTGAACACGGCAGCCTTGGCTTCGATCGCAAGAATTTCGTTGATCGGGATGCGCACGACGGCATCAAACTCCGCACCGTACGTCAGCGCTCCATTGTCGCTTTCAAACTGATGTGCGAAGGCGGCCCAGCTCACGGGCTTTGCTCCCGAATTCACCGGGGCGCCCTTGCCCGTTATGCCGATGCTCAGGTCCCGGATGCCGGACGGAGGCGTGTTGAGGAAGACATCCGCCCAGCCCTGAAAGGCGTGAAGGGTGGCAAGCGGTGTTGCGAAACTCTGCCCCGCAGCGCCTTCTAGAATCTCAAGTCCACCGACAAATGTGATGTCGCCGCTTGAGTACGTCGCTCCGTATGACTGAAAGCCCAGGTCAACAGTAGGGCCCATCCCCTCATAACCGCTTTGTTCAGCGGCCTGGATGTTCGCAGACAGAAGCCCGTCGCCAAGGGGCCAGCTCCCTGACCAGCGAACAGCGTATGTCTGTGATGAAGCCGATCCAGATCCGCCAAGGTCCAGGAGAAGCACAGTCGCGACGAGATTTCCTACACCCGTCTCACCGGCAAGACGGATGACATGAGAGCTGCTTTCAAACTCGCCAACCGGGCTTTCGTCTCCAAAGATGCGATGTACCTTGTCGATGTAGACGTACTGCAGGTTGAAGGCCTCGCTACCCGTGTAGCCAAGCCGCACGGCATCGAACGTCTGTTCATTCTGACGGAATCCGACACTGCCGACGAACCTTCCATCATCCAGGACGATCCGCTGACGGCCCAACGTGGCATTGGCACTCGTGTCGGTCCACGCCAGCTGTAGTCGGTTCAGCTCCAGCGCCTCCGGATCCGCGACAACCGCTTTGCCTGGCACAACATCAATTGAATCGGAAAAGTCGTCGTTGAGATGCCCAACGGCCTCGCCTTCAATGAGGGCGCTCCATCCGTCCGGCATCTTGATCTCGTACCCGAGCCGGGCCCGCCATGTGACAGCCAGTGTCTCATCAAGACCCTGGCGATCAACGTGTTCCGCACGCACCCGGACGTCCGCGATCACGTCGCCCTCGACATCTGAGCCCTGGGCAAGCGCCGCCCCGGAAAATCCGAGAGTTGAGAGCATCAGGACGAGACACGCGCCAGCTCGCTTCATGCTGCACCACCCTGTGTTGCAACGCGCCCAGGTAGCGACCCTGAACACCCATCCTTTGCATCTCCGGCGCCGAAATTGACCGGCGCCTCCGCCCAGGCCTTATCAAGGGCTTCGAGGTCATCGGGATCATCGTCCTGAATCGAGAGCAGACTTTGGACTGCTGCTGTGTCGGCCGGTTTATCGGAGATCGTGAGAAGCGCCCGGAAGATTGATTGATAGGGGTTCTGTCGCTTGGCGAGCCGCGCCGAGATCGCTTCCAGGACGTGCGCCGCCTCCCCGATCAGCGAGGCCGCTTCGGCGTCAGCAATCACAGACAGAAACTCCAGGAAGACTGGAAGGTAGTCGGGAAGGTCGTTGGCCTCCATTTCGAGACCGTGAGCCCGGTAGAGTTCTACGAGGCCGACCATGGCGGGCCCGCGCTCCCGACTTTCACCATGCACGTGCTCATAAAGATGAAGCGACACGCTGCGTGTCCGGTCAAACAGATCAACATAAGCGGCTTGTGCTTCGTAGATGTCCTGGACCGCAAGATGATCCGCGAGTTTTCGAAGCTCGGCGATGGTGCGCCCCGAGATCAGGCCTTCACGCTCAACCAGTTCAACGCAGGTATCCGCTTCGCTTTGAAGCTGCGCATCGGGATAAGACAGAAGGCGCGACAGCGCCCGGTAGGTCATAGCCATGGCTCAGGTCTCCATTGGAGTCTTGGGGCGCGGTCGCTTGTCCTTGCCGAAGAGTCCGAGTTCGGTTCGCCCGCCGGAGCAGTCGTTTCCGAATGTGAACCCGCATCCGCCGCGGAGATCATAGACGTCCTCGCTTGTCTCCCTGTGTGTGGTTGGAATGACGAACCGGTCCTCGTAGTTGGCAATGGCCATGTATCGATACATCTCGTCGATCTGCTGCGCCGTCAGTCCAACACGCTCTGCCGTGGGATGATCGATGACACCTTCGATCGTCTTCGCCCGCATGTACTTTCGCATGGCGATCATGCGCTCGAGGGCGGACACCACAGGCGCTTCCTTGCCAGCCGTCAGCAGGTTGGCGAGGTAGCGCACCGGAATGCGCATGGATGCCACATCGGGCATCTCGGCGTCGGCTTCGAGCGCTCCGGCCGCCAGCGCAGACTGGATGGGCGAGAGCGGCGGCACATACCAGACCATCGGCAAGGTGCGATACTCAGGGTGAAGGGGAAAGGCGACTTTCCACTCCATGGCCATCTTGTAGACTGGGCTAGCTTGCGCCGCCTTGATCCATGCTTCGGCAACACCGTCAGCACGCGCCTGCGCAATAACTGCAGGATCGTTGGGATCGAGGAAGAGGTCCAGCTGCGCCTGATAGAGATCTGCCTCGTCGGGAACACTGGCGGCCTCAAGGACCCGATCCGCATCATAGAGAAGAACACCAAGATATCGGATGCGGCCAACACAGGTCTCAGAGCAGACCGTCGGCTGTCCCACCTCGATACGTGGATAGCAAAAAGTGCACTTCTCGGATTTGCCGCTCTGCCAGTTGTAATACACCTTCTTGTACGGACAGGCTGATACACACATGCGCCAGCCGCGGCACTTGTCCTGATCGATGAGGACGATACCGTCCTCCTCACGCTTGTAGATTGCGCCGGAGGGACAGGCAGCCACACAGGTTGGATTGAGACAGTGCTCGCAGAGGCGAGGCAGGTACATCATGAAGGTCTGCTCGAAGGCGCCGTAGATTGCCTTTTCAATGCCTTCGAAGTTGGAGTCCTCGCTACGCTTGTCGAACTCGCCGCCGAGAATCTCCTCCCAGTTCGGACCCCACTCGATCTTCTCCATCCGCTCTCCGGTGATCTTCGATCTCGGTCGGGCGGTCGGGAACGCCATCATCTCCGGAGCGGTCTGGAGATGGGCATAATCGAAATCGAATGGTTCGTAGTAGTCGTCGATCTCGGGAAGGTCAGGGTTTGCAAATATCTTGGCGAGGATGCGCCACTTTGATCCCATTCGCGGCTCGATCCGACCGTTGGCTTTCCGGCGCCAACCTCCGTTCCAGCGCTTCTGGTTCTCCCAGTTCTTCGGAAAGCCGATGCCTGGCTTGGTCTCGACATTGTTGAACCAGGCGTATTCGACGCCCTCCCGACTGGTCCATACGTTCTTGCAGGTGACCGAGCAGGTATGACACCCAATACACTTGTCGAGATTCAGAACCATCCCGATCTGGGCACGGATTTTCATCGTGCGGTCTCCTTCTGGGCGAGAGGCGTATCCAGCCAGTCGACCTTCGCCATCTTTCGAAGAACGATGAACTCGTCGCGGTTCGACCCGACGGTGCCGTAGTAGTTGAAGCCGTACGAAAGCTGCGCGTAGCCACCGATCATGTGAGTTGGCTTCAGGATGGCGCGCGTGACCGAGTTGTGGATGCCGCCGCGCTTGCCGGTGATCTCCGAGCCGGGCGTATTCACGATCTTTTCCTGAGCGTGATACATGAAGACCGTACCTTCACGTATACGTTGTGAAACCACCGCCCGCGCCGTCAGAGCTCCGTTGGCGTTGAAGACCTCTACCCAGTCGTTGTCGACGATGTCTGCCCGCTTCGCATCCTTCTCGGATACCCAGACGACCGGGCCGCCGCGATTGAGCGTGAGCATCATAAGGTTGTCGGTATAGGTGGAGTGAATACCCCACTTCTGGTGCGGCGTGATGAAGTTCAGGGTAATCTCAGGATTTCCGTTCGGCTTGTCTCCTTTCACGTGCAGTGTCTTGAGATCGATCGGTGGCTTGTAGACGACCAGCGCCTCGCCGAAGGCGCGCATCCAGTCATGATCCTGGTAGAGTTGCTGACGCCCCGTCAGCGTGCGCCACGGGATCAGTTCGTGAACATTTGTGTAGCCCGCATTGTAGCTGACATGTTCGCTTTCGATGCCGGACCAGATGGGAGAGGAGATGATCTTTCTCGGCTGCGCGACGAGATCGCGGAAGCGGATTTTCTCGTCCTCCTTTGGCAGTGCGAGGTGAGCGTGCTCCCTGCCCGTCTGCTTCTCGAGGGCGCGCCACGCCTTGACCGCCACTTCGCCATTTGTCTCTGGCGCCAGCATCAGGATCGTCTCGCATGCGTCGATGTCGCTGACGACGCGCGGACGCCCTTTGGCGACTGTATCGTCAAGCACCGCGCCGTTGAGTGAGGTGAGCTTGTCTATCTCATGCTGCGTGCTCCATCCGAGTCCCTTCCCGCCGTTGCCGAGCTTGTCCAGTAGCGGACCGAGCGAGGTGAATTTCGAAAAGATCTGGCTGTAGTCCCGAGTCACTTCCGAGACCTGCGGCATCGTTCGTCCTGGCACGGGATCGCACTCTCCTGCGAACCAGTCCTTGACCCCCCGCGCCTGCGCCAGTTCACCTGCGCTGTCGTGCTGGATCGGGGTCAGGACGACATCTGTTTCTTCGCCCAGAACCTCAGGGGCGATCGCGGAAAATGTCTCGGCCAGCCCTTTGAAAATCTCCCAGTCGGAACGCGACTCCCAGGCTGGATCCACCGCCGCGCCGAGCGGGTGGATGAACGGATGCATGTCGGAGGTGTTGAGATCGTTTTTCTCATACCAGGTCGCCGTCGGCAGGACGATATCCGAATAAACAGCCGTCGTTGACATCCGGAAATCGATGCAGACTAGGAGGTCGAGTTTTCCCTTTGGCGCCTCGTCGCGCCACTTCACCTGACGTGGCTTGTCGCGACCCATCTCGCCCAGGTCTTTCCCCTGAACGCCGTGGTCGGCGCCAAGCAAATGCTTGAGGAAATACTCATGCCCCTTCCCGGACGAGCCGAGCAGGTTCGAGCGCCAGACGAACATGTTGCGAGGCCAGTTGTGAGGGTCGTCCGGGTCCATGCAGGACATTTCCAGATCGCCTGACTTCAGTGCGCTCGCAACATAGACGCGTGTATCGACGCCGGCCACTTTGGCTCGCGCTGCAATGTCCAGAGAATTTGTCTTGAGCGCGGGCGCGGACGGCAACCACCCCATTCTCTCCGCCTTGGCATTGTAGTCGATGAAGCTGCCCGCCCAATCCCCTGGCTCGGCTGTGGGCGATAGAATCTCGCCGACGGGCACCGTTTCGTAGCGCCACTGATTGGTGTGCGCGTAGAAGAAAGAGGTCGAGTTCTGCTGCCGCGGCGGCCGCACCCAGTCGGTTGCAAACGCGAGAGGGGCCCAACCGGTTTGGGGGCGCAGTTTCTCCTGGCCCACATAGTGCGCCCAGCCGCCACCGGATTGGCCTACGCATCCGCACAGGATGAGCATGTTCATCACTGCGCGATAGTTCATGTCCATGTGGTACCAGTGGTTCATGCCGGCGCCGATGATCACCATGGACTTGCCACGGGTCTTTTCGGCATTGGTGGCGAACGCTCGTGCCGTGGCGATGATGTTCTCGCGAGTCACCGATGTGATGGCCTCGGCCCAGGCAGGCGTGTAGGGCTCCATGTCGCTGTAGCTGCCGGCCAGATGCTCGCCGCCATATCCCTGGTCGACACCATAGTTGGCCATCAGCAGATCGTAGACGCAGGCCACGAGTGCTTCCTCGCCGCTGGCGAGCTTGATCTTCTTGACCGGGATGTTTCGGACGAGAACGCTGGGGTGATTGGTTGAAGCAAAGCCGTTCGACGCGGTATTGGCGAAGTATGGGAATCGCACCTTTACGACATCGTCTTCGACGCCCTTCAGACCAAGCCTGAGTTCAGTCTCCGCACCCTTGGCGTCACGCTCTTCCAGATTCCATCGTCCGTCTTCTCCCCAGCGAAATCCGATGGACCCATTCGGCACGACGATCTCACCCGATTTCTCGTCGAGTGCGACAGTTTTCCAGTCAGGATTGTTGCTTTCGCCAAGCGCGCCATCGAAGTCCGCCGCGCGCAGGAGCTGTTCGGGTACAAAGCCATCGTCTTGAGGCGCGAGCCTGACGAGCAGCGGCAAATCCGTGTATTTGCGAATGTACTCCCGGAAGTACGGCGTCTGCCGGTCACGATGGTATTCTGTCAGGATGACATGCCCGAGCGCCATTCCGAGCGCTGCGTCAGTCCCCTGCTTCGGCGCAAGCCACAGATCAGCGAACTTGGACGCTTCGGAGTAGTCGGGACAGATGACCACCGACTTGACGCCCTTGTAGCGCGCTTCTGTATAGAAATGTGCGTCCGGCGTCCGCGTCTGTGGGACGTTCGAGCCCCACAGGATCAGAAATCCCGAGTTGTACCAGTCTGCGCTTTCAGCAACATCAGTCTGCTCACCCCAGGTTTGCGGGCTGGCTGGAGGCAGATCACAATACCAGTCGTAGAAGGAGCCGGTAACGCCGCCGATGAGCTGGAGATATCTGGCCCCAGCAGCATATGACACCATCGACATTGCGGGGATGGGCGAGAAGCCGAAGATGCGATCAGGCCCCCACTGCCGGATCGTATAGGCGTTGGCTGCGGCAATGATCTCATTTACTTCAGCCCAGGTTGCGCGCACGAATCCGCCGAGGCCGCGTCGCGTAACGTAGTCGGCGCGCTTGGCGGGATCGTTCTGGATCGAGGCCCAGGCCGCAACCGGAGGAAGCATCTTGCGTGCAGCTCGCCAAGCCTTGAGCAGCCGCGCCCGCACAAGTGGATACTTCACCCGGTTGGCGGAATAGAGATACCAGCTGTAACTCGCGCCACGCGAACAGCCGCGCGGCTCATGGTTTGGCAGATCGTCGCGTGTGCGTGGGTAGTCAGTCTGCTGTGTCTCCCAGGTGACGATGCCGCCCTTCACATAGATTTTCCAGGAGCACGACCCGGTGCAGTTCACGCCATGCGTGGAGCGCACAATCTTGTCGTGGCGCCACCTGTTCCGATAGGCCTCCTCCCAGGTTCGATCGTCATCGTTGAGCACCCCATGCGCGTTCGCAAAGGTCTCCGTGCGCCGGCGAAAGAAGGTCAGGCGATCGAGTGTGTGGCTCAAAGGAAATCTCCCCTTATTTAGCGGCGACGGGAGCGCCACGCGACCTGCGAGCGCTCTCCACGTCGAACAGGAGCCCACCGGGCCGGACGTAGACAAACCAGGTGATCAGCAGGCAAGAGACGTAGAACGCGAGGAAGGCATAGAGCGCTGTCGCCGCGCTTCCGGTTGCTGCGATCGACATCCCGAAGCTGTTGGGAATGAAGAAAGCGCCATAAGCGGCGATCGCAGAGGTGAACCCGGTGATCGCCGCGCTTTCCTTTTCCGACTGCCTGAGCAGGTGATCGCCGCGAAGATGAGGCTCTAAGCGCGCAACTTCCTTGCGCATGATCGCGGGTATCATCTGGAAGGTGGAAGCGTTCCCCACGCCTGAAGCGAAGAACAGAACGATGAAGCACGTGAAGAACCCGACGAAGGCGCCAGGCTGATCCTTCACACTCAGGAAGTAGAGCACACCGACAGTTCCAGCCATCATCACGAGGAATACGACAAGGGTTACGCGAGCGCCGCCGAACCGATCGGCGATCCAGCCAGTAAAGGAGCGCGCCAGCGCGCCCACCAGAGGCCCGAGGAAGGCGATCTGAAGGACGTTGACGTCCGGAAACTGTGTCTTGGTGAAAAGCGGGAACGCTGCCGAAAAGCCGATGAAAGAACCAAATGTGCCAGTGTAGAGCCAGCACATGATCCAGTTGTGCTTACGTTTGAAGATCACGGCCTGGTCTGCAAACGAGGCCTTCGCGGTTGAGAGATCATTCATGCCGAACCACGCCGCGAAGGCGCTGAGAGCGATGAAGGGCGCCCAGATAAATCCCGCATTCTGGAGGAAGAGCTTTTCCCCCGATGATGCGATCTGGGCCTCTCCACCGAATGCACCGAACACACTCACGGTGACGACAAGTGGCACAACGAACTGCATCAGACTGACGCCAAGATTTCCAAGGCCGGCATTCAGTGCGAGTGCGTTGCCCTTCTCTCGCTTGGGAAAGAAGAAGCCGATGTTGGACATGGATGACGCAAAATTGCCCCCGCCAAAGCCGCACAGCAAAGCCAGGCCGAGCATGATCCAATAGGGTGTCTGCGGATCCTGGACGGCAAACCCGATCCCCAAGGCCGGGATCATCAGGGTCCAGGTCGTCAGCGTAGTCCAGAGCCGGCCGCCAAACACCGGCACCATGAAGCTATAGAATATCCTGAGTGTTGCACCCGATAGTCCGGGCAGCGCAGCCAGCCAGAACAACTGATCGGTTGTGTAGTCAAAGCCAACCTGTGGAAGTTTCGCGACGACGACGGACCACACCATCCAGACGGAAAAGGACAGCAGCAGCGCAGGTATCGACAACCAGAGGTTTCGCGCGGCGATCTTCTTGCCTTTGCTGTTCCAGAAGGCTGGGTCTTCAGGTCGCCAGTCGTCAATCAGCTTGGGCGCCAGTGCGCGCGCCTCTCTCTCCCCGTGTATCGGCTGCATTTCGGGCAGCTGGGGTAGCGCGTCCAAGGTCTTGCCAGCAGCCTCTCGTTCCATGTGCCGGATTGCGAGATGCATCCAGATGAGCGAGGCAGAGACGATGAGGAAGAGAAGCATGAAGCTGCTCGTCCAGATGCCCGTGAGGTCGTTCAGTAGACCGAACACGATTGGAAGAATGAAGCCGCCAAGTCCGCCCATCAGGCCAACGAGTCCGCCAACCGCTCCCACATCCTTTGGATAGTAGACCGGGATGTGCTTGTAGACGGCGGCCTTTCCGAGACTCATGAAGAAGCCGAGGATGAAAATGGCGACGACAAACGCGATCGGGCCAGTTTCAAGCCGAAAACTGATAGGTCCCCTCACTCCGTCGACGACATAGGAGGTCGGCGGGTAGGACAGAAAGAAGGTGATGGCGACGGACACCAGGAAGGTCCAGTACATGACAGTCCGGGCCCCAACCCGATCCGACAGGTAACCGCCATAAATGCGGAACAACGACGCTGGAATTGAGTAGGCGGCAGCCAGCATGCCGGCCGTCGCGATGTCGAAGCCGTAGACACCGATCAGATAGCGCGGCAGCCACAGCGAGAGCGCCACGAACCCTCCGAACACGAAGAAATAGTAGAGTGAGAAGCGCCAGACCTGCACACTCCGCAGTGGCTCGAACTGAGCAGCGAAACTGCGCGGCTTGGTTCCTGAGGCGCGCCGCGCCGCCAGTTCCGGATCATCTTTCGTGAACGCAAAGAAAATCACAGCCGCAACAACGAGCCCAATGGCCCAAACGTTGGCGACACCTTTCCAACCCATGGCGGCCATGACAATCGGGGCGGCAAACTTCGTCACGGCCGCACCGACATTGCCAGCTCCGACGATCCCCAGGGCTGCCCCCTGTTTCTCTGCCGGAAAGAACTTCGAGACGTAGGTGATCGAGACGGAGAATGAACCGCCCGCGAGTCCCAGACCAAGTCCTGCAAGCAGAAATTCGGGATAGCTGGAGGCGAATGTCAGAAGCCATGTCGCCACCGCGGACAACACCATGACCGCCACATTGACGATCCGGCCACCGTACTGGTCCGCCCAGATTCCGAGGAACAGGCGTGAAAGCGAGCCTGTCAGTATTGGAGCGCCTACCAGAAGGCCGAACTCTGTCTCGGATAATCCAAGATCCTTCTGGATCTGAAGGCCGATGATCGCAAAAATGGTCCAGACGGCGAAGCAGGCGGTGAAGGCGAATGTCGTCAGGCCAAGAACGACATTGGCCTCTCTGGGTGTGTGTGCCTGGCCACTTGGCATTGTGTCGCCCCTGCTTTGACCGTGATGGTCTCCTCAAGTTGCAGGATGACACCCGACGCGCAGGCAGACCTTGATATTTGTGAAGCGCGGGCTTGCTCTGTTTCCAATCCAATGGCGCGACCGAGATCGACCTTTCTCTCGGCGCCCAGCCATGGTCGGTGATCGCAACGGGGACGCTTTTGATGCCTCAAAGTCCGTTCACTGCACACGCTTGATTTTGATCAAGCGAGAGTCGGTCTCCCTGCGCCACAAAGGCACAACGTCTGCCGTCCAGGCCGAGGCAGGCGGTCGTCAGGCGCCGCTGGAGAACCCATGCCGATCCGGAACACTGAGACCAGCCGAGTCCGCAACATTCCCCTGTTCCGTGGAGCAAACGATTCTGCGTTCGCCATGGCCCTGTCGGGAGCCTTTCTTCAACGATTCCCCGCAGGAACTACATTGCTGATGGAGGGAGACAGCGTCGATTTTCTTTACATCCTGCTCGAAGGCGCAGTTGAACTTGGCGCAAGCTGGAAGTCCAAGGACACGACGCTCGCCATCATCAGGCCCATCTCCACGTTTATTCTGGCGGCGGTGGTTCTGGACTCCGATGCACTCATGTCAGCGAGTACGCTGGAGCGATCCGAAATCCTGATGGTGCCCGGAGAGTCGCTTCGAAGAGCCATGAAAAGCGATGCCAACTTCTGTTTTGCCGTCTCGGAAGAGCTTGCCGGCTGCTACCGAGGCCTCGTTCGCTCGGTCAAGAACCACAAGCTGCGCGACTCAACGGAGCGTCTTGCGAACTACCTGCTGACCCAGCGGGCGCGGCAGGGCGGCAAGGACACCATTCTGCTTCCCCATGAGAAGCGGGTGCTCGCTTCGCTCCTCGGAATGACTCCCGAAAATCTCTCGCGCGCCTTCGCAAAACTGTCAGCGCAAGGCGTAAGCGTTGACGGCGTCCAGGTTCAGCTTGGCAAGATCCCGGCGCTGGAAAGACTCGCACGGCCGAGCCCCTTGATCGACAATCACTACGCCCAGCCAAAGAATGAGTTAGGAGAATCGCATATCGAGCGTGGCAAGGGATTGCTTGACGGAGTCGCAGCGCTCTAGCCGCCTGTCTCTAGCCGCCTGTCTGGGCCAGATTTCGTGTGTCGCCTGCGTCCCCGACGTGAAGGGCGTGGGAAGAAGGCTTGAATTGCATGGCATCCACAATCCGCCGTTGCAGCTCCGCTTTCTGATCGTCCGACGCGAGTAGATCGCGGAGGTCGCGCCCTCCCCGCCCGAACAGACAGAGACGCAGCTGGCCGCGTGCATTGACTCGCAACCGGTTGCAGCCGTCGCAGAACCCGGGAGCGTATGGCGCAATCAGGCCAATGCGACCAGCGTAGCCGGTATGATGGAATTCGACGGCAGGACCGTCATCTGCGCCGCGCGCAACCGGAACCCACCCGCGAGCCAGGAGCCAATCGCGAAGGACCGATCCGCTTACATGCTGGCGCTCGAAAAAGGCCTGGTTGTCTCCGGTGCGCATCAACTCGATGAACCGCACAGAGATGGATCTTTGCCTCACGAATTCTGTCCAAGCCAAAAAGCCCTGCTCCAAGCAGTCCCGAAGCAATACCGCATTCACTTTGACGGACTTGAGCGGCAGGTCTTGTGCGACGTCCAGACCGGCAAGCACATCCGGCAGGCGGTCGTGCCCGGTGATCGCTGCGAACACGCTCCGATCGAGAGAGTCGATACTGACATTGAGGTGAGTGAGGCCTGCTCGAGACCACTCAGCCACGTTGCGTCGGAGATTCCAGCCATTGGTTGTGAGAGCAACCTTGTCAATACCGGGCTGAATCGCAATTCGCGAGATCAGTTTTGTGAGATCTCTCCTGACGGTTGGCTCACCGCCTGTGAGACGCACCTTGCCGACGCCAAGGCCTGCGAACGCACTAACGAGTCGCGCCGCCTCGTCGACCGATAAGAAATTCACCGTCTCCGACTTCCGGTAGCCGTCAGGCAGGCAGTAGGTGCAGCGAAAGTTGCAGACTTCGGTCACGGACAGCCGAAGATAGCGAAACCTCTGTCCGAAGACGTACGCTGCCACCAAGTCAGCCGCTGTCATCGCCGGACTCCTTTGCATGCAAGGCGGGCAATGTCAGTTGCCTCCGTCACGCACGCGCCGAATACGCTCGGGCGTTGGTTCCACAAGACGCCTTTGGCACTCTGGCTCGCGGCGACGTTTGGACCATATGAAGAGTTGGTCGGCACTGTATTTGACAGAGGCCTCCCAAGGTATTGATACGTGTCAAGCTGGCGGCGCGATGCGCGCGCCGATCAGCCTGGGCCCATAGAGGAGAGCGAAACCGGCGAAGCCGCCGGCCCAAAGCGCCGCCGCCCAGTGGTTCGCCTGCGACTGTATGGGCGAGTCCAGAAACGGCGCGGCGACGCGAATGAGAGCACCCAAATTGACGAGCGCATAGATAGCCACGGTGCCGCTCCCCGCATGAAGTGCACGCCCAGTGTGGCCGAGACTGGCGCGGGTCATCACTGCTAGCGTCATCACGCCGACCGCCCCTGCACCAGCAGCGTGCGTTCCCGCGACCGCCGGCACATGGGCGGGCGCCAATCCAGCCAACCCGATCAAGACAAGTGCGGAGGCGGTCCAGAGATATCCGACATGCAGGGCGATCAGAAGCGGCTCGGCCATCGTAAGCTCGCCTCGCCAGCGCAGCAGTCTCATTACGTTGAGAAGCCCGGATACCACCAACAGGACCGAAGCGACCCCAGTGGACTCAAGGATCGTCCAGCCTGCGAGCGCGCCAAGCGAAAGGATGAGGCAGAGGTCATCGAGTTTGCCATGTTGCGCCGGGAGTGACTTCGATTGTCCAGCCAGCCAGTTTCGCGTGAAGGTCGGCGTAATGCGGCCGCCGACTAGAAGGATAAGAAAAATCAGAACCGACAGGCCTGCGCGGATTGCCATTTGAGGCAACCCGCCAGACGTCAGCACGACCGCGTGAAAGCCGATGTTCGCGACCGCGAGGGCAGTCACCGCAGCCGCCACTTTGAGGTTGCGCCCATTGTGTCCTGCGATGATCTCTCGCCAGACCAGGCCGGCCAACACAACAAGAAAGGCACCTTCAATCAGGCTCACGATCCAGATCGGCTCGGTTCCCAAAACCATTGCGATCCTGCCAGCGGTCCACAGCAGAACGAGCAGGACGAGCGGACTTCCGCAAACGGGACGACGTCCTGTCCAACTGGGAATTGCGGTGAGCAGGAAGCCAGCCAGCACGGCACTACCGTAGCCAAACACCATTTCGTGCACATGAAAGACTATGCCAGCGTTCACGGACATCGCACCCGGCCCGAGCGAATGGGATGCAATCCAGAGCGGGATCGCGATTGCGGCCCAGATGGCGCTCAGCAGAAAGAAGGGCCTGAAGCCATAACTGAAGAGCGGATGCCCCCTATAGTCGCGCTTTGGTTTGATCGTGGGGGTCATGACGCACTGCCCAGGCAGGTCTTATCCGCACTTCGAGTGGCCGCATTCCAGACACGCATCGCATCCCTCCTTGCGAACCAGCGCCCGTTGCCCGCATTTGGGACAGCACGCCGCGCCAAGTGCTTCTGATTCAGAAACCGCCGATGACTCGGCGCGGCCCAAATGCCCGGCGATAATGCGTCCGATCGCTGCCGGCAGTGAGGGAACATAACGTCCAGCCATGAACGTTCCGCCCTGCGGATCGAACACCGCCTGCAGTTCCTCGGCAACGAAGCTGACATCGCCGCCGCGTCGGAAGACTGCTGATATCATGCGTGTCAGTGCGAGCGTCCACGCATAATGATCCATGTTCTTGGAGTTGACGAATATCTCGAAGGGGCGATGTCCCTGCTCGTCGTCGATGTCATTGATCGTCACATAGACCGCATGCGCACTTGGAGGCCATTTGAGTTTGTAGGTTGCGCCAGCAAGCTGGGCGGGTCTGGGCGCGAGGCGGCCCTCGGTGGTCTGCGCTTGAGGCGAGACGTCCTTCTGTTCGCCCGTCGACAGAACAGCTCCGGTGATTGCGTTCGGGCGATAGGTGGTGAGCCCCTTGCATCCAAGCTGAAAGCCATCGCGGTAGATATTCTTGAAGGCTTCAAAGCTTATGTCCGCCGGACAGTTCACGGTCTTGGAGATCGAGCTGTCTACGTGGCGCTGGGCGATCGCCTGCATCGTCAAGTGAGCATCGGGTGGCAAAGTCTGTGCGCTGACGAATACGTCAGCTGGCGGCGACGCGTCTCCCTTGATGGCTCGCCAGCGCGCCAGAGCATGGTCAGTCACATCCTCTGATCTGAAGGAGCCGTCGGCCTGCGTGATCTTTCGCGTGTACGAGAACGCGAACACGGGCTCGATTCCCGAAGAGATATTGCCTGCGAGCAGAGATGTTGTGCCCGTCGGAGCAATCGATGTCAGGCAGGCGTTTCGGAGACCCGACGTCGCGATCATCTCACGGACCTCGCGATCGAGCCCGACGAGATTCGGGCGGTCCAGGACAGACGGCGAGAATGCGGGATAAGGCCCCTTCTCTGCTGCGAGCCTTGCCGATGCCCGGTATGCTGCCTGCTTGATGGTCTCCAGCCACCCTTCAGCGAGCGCCGCAGCTTCGGCCGACCCGTAGCGGGCACCGCAGAAGATTAGCGCGTCAGCCAGCCCGGTGACACCGAGCCCGATCCGCCGCTTCAGCCTGGCTTCACGCTCCTGTGCCTCCAAAGGAAAGCGCGAGGTATCGATCACATTGTCCAGGAAGCGAACTGCCGTCTCGGTCAGCATTTCGAGTTCGGCAGCGGCAATGCCTGCTTCTGGTGTAAAGGGCGAGGCAACAAGTTGGGCAAGATTCAACGAGCCGAGGAGGCACGCGCCGTAAGGCGGCAACATCTGCTCCCCACAGGGATTTGACGCGGCGATCGTCTCAATCTCTGCAAGATTGTTGAGTGCATTCACCCGATCGACAAAGATGACGCCCGGCTCAGCGGCATCATAGGTCGCGCGCATCAGCCGGTTCCAGAGATCTGCGGCAGGAAGCGTGCGATAGGCCTTGCCTCCGTGTTGCAGAGTCCATTCACCGTCGCGCTCCAGCGCTTCCATGAAGGCGTCGGTCACCAGCACAGAGAGATTGAAATTGCGTAGCCGGACGCCATCCCGCTTTGCATCAATGAAGGCCTCGATGTCTGGGTGATCGATCCGCAGGCAGCCCATCATCGCGCCTCTGCGCTGCCCTGCGGACATGATCGTGCGACACATCGCATCCCACGTATCCATGAAAGAGAGCGGACCGGAGGCTTCGGCTCCGACACCCCTGACGGCTGCCCCGGCCGGCCGGATCGTGGAAAAATCCATGCCGACGCCTCCGCCCTGCTGCAGGGTGACGGCCGCTTCGCGAAGGTGTTCGAAGATCCCCGGGAGATTGTCCGGTATGGTTCCCATCACGAAGCAATTGAACAGCGTGACGTTCCTGCCCGTGCCGGCGCCCGCCAGGATGCGCCCTGCGGGAATGAAGCGGAAGTCGCTGAGAGCCTCCCTGAACCGCGTCCGCCACTGTTTGCGCACGGAGGGTTTCTCAGCCCGCGCGACAGCCTCAGCGACGCGATCAAGCGTTGCCGACAGATCAGCGTCTTCGGCATCTGCCGATCGGAAGCGATACTTCGCGCCCCAGATTTCCTCAGCGAGCGGCATATCGAAAGGCATCTGTCCTGTCCTGTTACATCAATGGGAGAAACAGGCTGACTGAGTCGCTGCTGCGCGCGGGATGGTGCGCGGATTGGAAACCGCCGCAAAAAGGTAGGTGAGAGCGCTTGATTGTGATCAAGCCATAGAGCCGGGACACCAGCGTTACTGCTCGTTGGCAACCGCCTTCATGTACGTGTCCAGGTCGAAATAGTCCCGCCAGACTTTGATCTTGCCGGCCTGCATCTCGAACACGCCACAACACGGCAACTCGACATACCTGTCGCCCAGTTGAGTTCGGTCCAATCGCTCGGCAACGACAATGTTGTTCGAACTGATCAGCGTGAGGATATCCCATTCGGTAGCCGTCCAGCCGCCAATGAAGCGGCTGATCATGACCTTGAGGGCGGCATGGCCCTGCACGACCCGAAGCGGCATGTTGTGATAGACGCCGTCGATAGCGAAGTAGTCCACTATCTCGTCAACATCGAGGCGCGACCACGCTGCGATGAAATCGCGTACAACGCGCTCGTTGTTCTCCATCCCGTCCCCTTCCCGTCGGCTAGCGCCCCTCGATCATCCCTTGGGAGAATTCGGCGTCAGAAGCATAGCGCCTGGACCTCATCACCCAATGCAAACGCACGACTGTGTGGCGGCAGGCGGATCAGAAGATCAGCGCCGGCAAGAGCGCGCTGACCTGCCGAGCTTTGGTCATCGAGCGGAATCGCTGCCTCCCCACATACTCGCGCGAGGACAAACGACTCACGATCTCCGCTAGCGGACAACCCGCCGCCAAGCCGCCACGTTCTGAAAGCCGTCGCGTCATCAGCTTTGCGACCACTGAGCCCCGCAAGCAGTGGAGCAAGAAACAGCCGCGCGGTGACAAGCGCTGACGTCGGATTGCCTGGCAGCCCAAGTATCAGCTTGTCTGATCTTCGCGCCAGCCACACAGGCTTGCCGGGCTTGATGGCAACGCCTGAGAAGACATAGTCGGGCGTCTCACCAAGGATTCGACGCGAAAAGTCCCGGTCACCGACGGATGCGCCACCGATCACAATGACGAGGTCCGCGTCTCTGACTGCCTTTTCGGCCGAACACGCGAGTTGCCCGAGGTCGTCAGGAATATGTTGGGCACGCATGATCTCGCAGCCATGTGCTCGTGCAAATGCCGCTATCCCATAGGAGATGCTCTCGGGGATCGCGCCAGGTCTAGAATGCGCTTCGCCCGGCGGCGCAAGTTCGTCTCCCGTCGCGAGAATGACGAGGCGCGGGCGCCGGAAGACTTCGACTTCGCTTCGGTCTGCAGCTGCAGCTGTCGTCATGGCCCGCCAGCTCATTGTCTGCCCGGCCGGCGCCAGCACATCACCCTGCTCGAAATCTGAGGCCCTTGCCCGTATGTTTCGGCGTGGTCCGGCCGGCGTCATGATCTCGATATGGTTGCCTCTGCGACAGACGTTTTCCTGTATGACAACGCGGCTCGCGCCATGCGGAACCGGCGCGCCGGTGAGGATCCGGAACGCGGTACCCCGCGGCAACTCAGAACGAGGCTCATCCCCTGCCGCAGCCTCCCCGGCGACAGGCAACACAGCGGGCTGCGTGGCAAGGTCCTCGTCCCGCACGGCGTAGCCGTCCATGGCGGATACATCCCATGGCGGCATGGAAGAGCGCGCCCTGAGCGGCGAGGATAATACGCGTCCTTCAGCCTCCGCGAAGGGCACAATCTCAACACCTAGAGGCTTCGCGAGCGCGACCACGCGGCTAAGGGCCTCGTCGAACGACGTCAGGGCCGGACTTCGAACCTGGTCGGTAGGTGAGCGAGGCAGGACATGCCTGGATCCCGACAACGGCCGAAGACTTGAGTATGCAATCATGGTTGCACGAACACGGACAGGGCTCGAACAGAAAGCTCGAACGCGCTCTGGCGGCAGAGCGGCAGGCTCATGCACACACCCCTCTGAAGCGTCCTATCTGACCGACCAGCGAACAGGGCCGGAAGCGGCTGTCGAGCTCCAGCGCCAGAACTTCGTCCCAGGCGTCGCGACAGGCGCCCGTCGATCCTGGAATGCAGAAGATGAAAGTGTCGCCCGCCTGCCCTGCAAAGGCGCGAGACTGGAGTGTGGAGACGCCGACCGTTCTGAAGCTGACCTGATGAAAAACGGCGGAGAACCCCTCCATCTCCCGCGAGAACAAGGGTTTGATTGCCTCAGGCGTCATATCGCGTGGAGAGAAGCCGGTGCCTCCGGTCGTAAGGATCACATCCACCTCGTCACTGGCGATCCAGCGCGCGACAGCTTCCCTGATCGCGACCACGTCGTCCCGGACAATGCAGTGTTCAACAATCCGGTGACCCGCCGAAGCTGCGCGGTCTGCAAGGCAAGCGCCTGACGTGTCGGTATCCTTGTTGCGCGTGTCCGACACGGTCAGCACGGCAATATTCAGCGGATGAAAGGTCAGACTTGGGTCGATCCCGGGCGGGTTCTTCATTTCATTTCTCCAGACGTGCGGCGCCAGCCCAGGAAATCACAACCCCGCCGAGCTGATCGCGGCGTCAGGTCTGAATTTCAGCCCAACATTACGCGCGCTGTCGGCGCCCTCCCATGATTTAGATCATGCGGGCGCACGGCATATTTCATCACGGCCCGGAACAGAACTTGCCCGAGCGGTCAGGTTTCGCGGCTATTGTCCGACGAAGGCCACGCAACGAACCAAGCGCTGGAGCTTCATGACGCCGCTGCCAACGATCGCCCTGCACTACCCGGCAAACCACATAAGCGGGCTGCGTGTCTGTGCAACACCGATGATGTAGCAGAACACCGCCATGGCGCTGATCCAACATATGATGCGGACCGTGCGTGTGCGTCCACGCTTCAGGGCAAAGCTGCCAAGAACAATATAGAGCAGCAGCAGCAGAATTTTTGTGGTGAGCCAGGCGTCGACGAACGGATACTGCCGCGTGATTCCCGCGAGGAGAACGGCCGCTACCAGCAGAACCGTGTCGATCAGGTAGCTTGAGTATCTGAGTGGCGCCGCCATCATCCAGTTGAGATTCAGCACATTGAGGCCGAGCCCCCGAAGCGCGAACAGACTACCGCTCGCGAATACAGCAGCGATGTGAACATGGCGGATAAGGCTGTAGTGTTCTTCCATTCCACTCACCGAAGCGTTGCGTCAGGATCAGGCATGGACGTCACGCGCATGTCGAATTGAGTCGCTAGCCTAGGACAATCGAGCGCCATCGAGAATGCTTGCAGAGCTTCATCGCTCACGCAGACACCTCGAGCACGAGTGGGACTCCGGCAGCATCTGATACAAAATCAGCATTAGCACCCGACATCGAACCGAAAGGACAAGGTGGCCGCCACCGCGCGTAACCGCGACGCTATCACGTCAAGCGGCGCAACGAGCAAAGCCGGCAACGCAGTGGTTTCAACGAGTTGGCAGGAGCGAATGACTTCAAGCGTCTGGAATGGTGAGGTGCGTCGCCTCAACTCTCGCCTGGCGTTGAGCGCGCGCCGAGAGAGCGCAGCAACCTGCGGGCGGCGAGATAGATGAAAGCCCAGACCAGCGTGCGAATGGTCATGGCGACAAGCGTTCGCACCTCATAGGCTCCGCCGAGAGCGAGGTGGAGTGCAAATGCTGCGAACGTCGCCACCGTAGCGGCCACGATAAAAGCCGCGAGTAGTTCGCCCCAACGCCGCCGCAACCAAAGGCCCAATCCCGACGCCACATACACAAATCCCAGCAGAAAATTCGACCAGAGCACGAACGGAACATAGTCGCCCGCCGCGGCACGCGCCGCGTCCTGACCGAACAAGACATCGCCGCCTTCCTTTATCGTCAACGCGCCGAATGCCATGGCCAGTAACGCCAGGGCGCGCAGTCCTGTCGTGCTGCTGAAGAATCTTGGCATTCGCCAACTCCCGAGTGCCCGCGGCGACAAATGCCGTCGTGAACCACTCTATCTGGCCACCTCGACGCGATAGGCCGCGTGGCAGCTCGTGCATTGATGCAGGGTTTCGCCAAGTCGCGTCATTACGGCCTCGGTACCGGCGGCCTGGCGCGCCAAACGCGCAATGTCTTCGAACCCGCCATGCGCGGCCGCTCCTGAATGCAGAAAAGCCTCCGGCAGGCTGGCATGCAGCTCCTGGTCGACTGTTTCCGGTGCACTGGGCGCAGCACGCGCGGCTGCTTGTTCGACCCTCTGCATGTCATTTGCTGCCAGCCCCGCAACAATGCCTTCGGTCGATTCCAGCATCATACGCATCTCGGCGAGCACGAGGTCGCGCTCGGCGCGGCTGAGGATGATCGCTTCGCGGGCGTCGGTCGCGCCAACTGAAGCGTGGTCGTCGACCGTGTGAGGGGGCTCGGAACACGCCTGCAGGACGCATATGGCCACAAAGCAGGAAGCGGCGGTGTGAAATTGTCGAGCCATACTTGTTTCTCCGGCACCCAGATCGCATCTTCTCAAGTCTAAGTCAATCGATTGACTGATACGTTGCGGTGGACCATTTGGCTCTGCAAATGAAGGTCAGAATGAGCAAGTCACCATCCCGAACGGCCGCGAGCGGCTCTCCAGGCGCCAGCAGGTCTCGCGGACGCTCCGTCGCTGTAGAGCCTGAACCCAAGCGCGGTAAAAAGGAGGCGCTGACGCCGCAAGACACTCGCAGCAAGCTCATGCATGCCGCGATGCGGGTGTTCGCGCGCGAGGGCTTTGCCGCGGCGAGCACGCGGATGATTGCCACCGAGAGCGGCGTCAATCTGCAGGCGATCACCTATCATTTCGGCAGCAAGGCCGAACTCTATCGCGGCGTGGTCCAGCACATCGCAGACGCCATGAGCGCCATTGTCGGTCCTGCCGCCGGCGCGATCGAGGAACGCTTGAGCGCTGGCGCCGTCCCTCCCGATGACGCGCGCGAATTGGTGCATCTGGCGCTCGCCAATATCGCGCGCGCGTTGCTTCTGGAGGCCTCCGACGATTGGGCGCGCATCATCCTCCGCGAACAGATGCAGCCAGGTCCGGAGTTCGAGATCCTGTTCTCCAGTAGTATGGGGCGTATGCTGACCATGCTGGTAAGGCTGACCGCAATCGCGCTCGATCGTGATCCTGCGGACACCGAAACGCGCGCGCGCGCTCTGGCCATGCTGGGGCAAGTGCTTGTCTTTCGCATGGCGCGAGCCGCTGCCCTGCGGGTCCTCGGTTGGAACAAGATAGGTAAGGACGAGTTCCACGTTCTCGAACGCGCCATTCGCGCAAATGTCGATGCGATTCTAGCCCAAAAAGACGCTGAAAGATCAGCGTCATGACACGCAAACGCCTGATCGTGCTTGCGGCGGCGGGAGCACTCGGCCTGGCCCTCGCCTTTGCGCTCTGGAACTTCGCGATTGCGCCTATGTTTCGCGGCCAAGCCGAACAGTACTTGGTTCTCCAAGGCAATATCGACATTCGACAGGTGCAGCTTGGATTTCGTGTCAACGGACGCATAGCAGAAATGTTTGTCGAGGAAGGTGACAGGGTCGAAGCGGGCACGGCTTTGGCGCATCTCGATCCTGAGTCGCTTGAGAACGAGCGCGCCGTGGCGGCGGCGGATTTGGCGACGCGGCAGGCAGACTTGAGCCGATTGGAGGCTGGCATGCGTCCAGCCGAGATTCGCAGCGCCGAGGCACGCGTGATCGAGGCGCGCGCCTCGCAGCGCAGCGCCGAAGAAACCGCGCGCCGGCAGGAGACTTTGTTCGCCAACGGGGCTGTGTCTCAACAATCCGCCACCGAATCGCGGGCACGGGCCGAGGAAACCAGAGCACGCCTGCATGTTGCTGAAGCAGCGCTGAATCTGGCACGAGAAGGCTTTCGAGCCGAGGATGTCGATGCAGGTCGCGCTGCGCTAGCGGCAGCCGAAGCGCGTCTACGGACCGCGGAAACGAGGCTCGCCGATGCGACATTGAAGGCGCCTTCGGCCGGTGTCGTGCTCGCCCGCGTCCGTGAACCGGGCGCAATCGTGCAGCCGGGAGAAACCACGCTTACGCTGGCGCTAGATCGCCCGCTTTGGGTGCGCGCATATGTACAGGGCGAGGATTTGGCGCGCGTCGCCCCTGGCGCCGAGGCCGAGGTCTGGACCGATGCCGCGCCCGACCGGCGCTATCGCGCACAAGTCGGCTTCGTTTCGCCGACCGCGGAATTTACGCCGCGAACAGTCCAGACTGAAAACCTGCGCAGCGGCCTCGTCTATCAGGTCCGCATCATCGTCGCCGAACCCGACGCACTCCTGCGCCAAGGTATGCCGGCGAGCGTGGGCATTCGCGGATTAAACCTGGAGTCCGCGCCGGATGACGATCGGGAGCGCCCGTGACAGCACCGTTGGCGATAATCCAAGGCGCCAGCAAGTCGTTTGCCGGAATGGACCGCCCTGCGCTCGACGCCATAACTGCCTCAATCACAGCTGGCCGACTCACGGGCATTGTTGGTCCTGACGCTGCCGGCAAGACAACCTTGATCCGCCTGATGACGGGCCTCGTTCTGCCCGACCACGGCGATGTGAGCATTCTAGACGCCAACACGCGAAGCAACCCGGGGACAGCGCAGGCCAGCATCGGCTACATGCCGCAACGCTTCGGCCTCTATGAGGATCTGAGCGTCCAGGAAAATCTCGATCTCTATGCCGATCTACAGGGCATTTCAGCAGCGGAACGTAATAGCGCCTTCGATCGCCTGCTCGACTTCACCGACCTCGGTGCGTTTCGCGCAAGGCTGGCGGGCAAACTATCTGGCGGCATGAAGCAGAAACTCGGGCTTGCCTGCGCTCTACTGCGCCGTCCGCGCCTCCTGCTGCTCGACGAGCCGTCAGTTGGGGTTGATCCCGCGTCCCGACGTGAATTGTGGGCGATGGTGCGTGGCCTCGTCGATCCTGAAACTGCTGTCGTCTGGTCGACCTCGTATCTCGACGAAGCAGAGCGCTGCGACGAGGTTCTGCTGCTGAGCGAGGGACGCTTGCTCTATGCCGGTTCGCCGCAGGGACTGACGGCGCGTGTGGAGGGGCGCGTCTTCCGTGTCCGCCCCGAGGCGGGCGCCAAGCGCACAGTACTGCAGCATCTTGAGAGCGACCCCACAATCGCAGACGCCGTGCTCCAGGGCGATTCCATCCGCGTGATGACGCGCGCGCACGATAAGCCCGCCGGGCTCTCCTCGGCTTCTGCGGCGGCGCCTCGCTTTGAAGATGCTTTCGTCGATCTTCTGGGCGGATCTCATCTCCGAGACTCTCCACTCGCAGCCGCTATGCGCATGATCCCCGCAAGCGACACGCCCGTTATCGAGGCACGCGGACTGACAAAACAGTTCGGCGCCTTCACTGCCGCAGAAAACATCACCTTCCAGGTACGTCCCGGGGAGATCTTCGGGTTGCTCGGCCCGAACGGTGCGGGCAAGTCCACAACGTTCAAAATGCTGTGCGGTCTGTTACGACCCACAAGCGGCGAGGGCCATGTGGCGGGTATCGATCTTCGCCGCGCCGCGCCCAAGGCGCGTGCGCGTCTGGGCTACATGGCGCAAAAATTCTCGCTCTATGGGGAACTTTCGGTCCGCCAGAACCTCGAGTTCTTTGCTGGCGTTTATGGCCTCACCGGTACCCGCCGTAGAGACCGTGTCACGACTATGATCGAAGTGTTCGAGCTCGGCCCCATGGCTGGGCGGAACGCAGGGGCCCTGCCCTTGGGATTCAAACAGCGCCTGGCGCTCGCCTGCGCACTGCTGCACGAGCCTGACGCTCTTTTTCTAGACGAGCCAACCTCTGGCGTTGACCCCTTGGCGCGGCGCGAATTCTGGTCGCACATCAATGCGCTCGTCAAAAAGAACGTGGCCGTACTGGTAACGACCCACTTCATGGAGGAGGCTGAGTATTGCGACCGTATCAGCCTCATCTATCGTGCGCGCCTCGTGGCGGATGGCAGCCCGGATGAACTCAAGGACGCGGTGCGCGACGCCGACCTGCCAGACCCGACCATGGATGACGCGTTCATCCGGCTGATCGAGCGCTCGAACGCCGAGCGGGAGAAACCATGACCCGGCCGCGTCAACTCGGATCGTTTGGGCGCATCGCTGCGCTGGCCCGCAAGGAAGCCAAGCAGATCCGCCGCGATCCCTCGAGCGCGGTAATCGTGCTGTTCCTGCCGCTCTTTCTCCTGTTTCTCTTCGGTTACGGCATCTCGCTCGACGCCGCCTCGGTGCGGCTTGGTGTGGTCCTGGAAGAGCGTGGTCCAGATGCGCGGAGTCTTGCCGACGCCTATGCCAATGCCCCCGACTTCGAGGTGCTGCTATATCCAAGCCGAGCTGAAGCTGAACGCGCTCTTCGGGCCAACCAGCTGCGGGGCTTCCTTGTCATCCCCCCTGATTTCTCCCAGCGCCTGCATGCGCGCGGTTCCTGGCCCGCGCAGATCCATATCGTTACCGACGGATCGCAGCCAAACACCGCCGAGATCGTCGCCAATTATTCCCAGGGGGTGCTGGCAACCTGGTCGACACAATTCGCCCGCGATCGTGGTGTGGCCTCCGCGCCTGCCATTTCGATCGAACCGCGGTTCTGGTTCAACGAGGATCTGCGGACGCGTTACAATCTGGTGCCGGGCTCGATCGCACTGGTCATGACGATCATCGGCACGCTTCTCACCGCATTGGTGGTAGCGCGCGAATGGGAACGCGGCACACTCGAGGCCGTGTTTGCGACCCCCGTCAGCGCCCTTGAACTGCTGGCCTCCAAGTTCATCCCCTATTTTCTACTCGCGCTGGCGACCATGGCGGCGTGCGTGGCGGCGGCAATCTTTCTGTTCGGCGTGCCTTTCCGTGGCTCGTTCCTGGCTATCCTTGCACTGACTGCCGCATTTCTGGCGCCGGCGCTCGGACAAGGGCTTCTCATCTCCTCGGCGGCGAAGAACCAGTTCGTCGCCTCGCAGCTTGCGCTCTTCTCCGGCTTCCTGCCAGCCATGCTGCTTTCCGGCTTCATGTTCGAGATCGAGTCGATGCCCGAGCCCATCAGGGCGATCACCGCGATCATCCCGGCACGCTATTTCGTCACCGGGCTGCAGACTGTGTTCTTGGCCGGCGACGTCTGGGAAGTTCTGCTGCCGGTAATGCTCAAGATGCTAGGGCTTGGGGCTGTGCTTTTGTTCTTCGCGTGGCGCGTGACGCCGAAGAGGATCGCCTGACGATGTGGGCGCGCATTCTCTCGCTGATCGTCAAAGAGCTACTGGCGCTCACGCGAGATCCGCGGGGGCGCTTGGTGCTGGTCGCGCCCCCACTCATTCAGCTCTTCATCTTCACCTTCGCGGCCACACTCGAAGTGCGCAACGTCGATATAGCCATCGTCAACTTGGACCACGGCCGTTGGGGACGCGAAATCGTCGCGCGTATCGAGGCGAGTTCCACGTTCGACGAGGTGATTGTGCTTTCAAGCGTCGGTGAGATCACAGACACCATCGACAGCGGCCGGGCTCTCGCCGCTATCCATATCCCGCAGGACTTCTCCCGCGACATCGAAGCGGGTCGCACCGCTCACGCCCAAATCGTACTCGATGGTCGGCGCGCAAACGCCGCCCAGATTCTGTTCGGGTATATCAACCGGATCGTAGCAGGTGTCGGAGCGACGGCACGCCCCCTGCCCGTTTTGACCGACGGGGTGGTACGTCACTGGTTCAATCCGAACCTCGTCTATCGCTGGTTCATGGTTCCAGCGCTGCTCGCGATGATCACCATGCTCACTGCCATCGTTGTGACGACGCTCTCGATCGCACGCGAACGGGAACTTGGAACCTTCGACCAGTTGCTGGTGTCGCCGCTAAATCAGACCGAGATCATGCTTGGCAAGGTTGCGCCAGGTTTTCTCATCAGCGCGGTGCAGGGCACGATTTTCATAGCCTTGGCCGTCTTCGCATTCGGCGTGCCCCTCTTGGGATCGCTGCCGCTGCTCTATCTCGCGATGGTGTTCTTCCTGGCGGCCGTTCTCGGAGTGGGTCTTTTCATATCTGCGATTTCTGCAACGCAGCAGCAAGCTATCATCGGGGCGTTCGCCTTCATCGCTCCGGCCATCATGTTGTCCGGCTTTGGCGCGCCGGTCGAAAATATGCCCGAGTGGCTGCAGGCGTTCACCATGATCAACCCACTGCGGCATTTCCTGGTGATCGTGCATGGCGTGTTCCTGAAAGACATGCCGGCTCTGGAAATCCTGACTAATACCGCCCCGCTCGTTATTATCGCGAGCATCACCTTGCCAGCCGCGGCCTGGATGTTTCGAGCGAGGACGCAATAAGGTTGGTGAGAGCCGTCTTGTTGACTGGATGCCGTATTGCTTGACCTCAGCGACGTGCGCTCGACCTAGGCCCCCCCGCCCTATGACCTGCTCCAGGCAGCGTGGGAAAATACAATCAAGAACTCTAGTTCAAAACGGTCAAGGTTTCGGGAAGCACGGCACTTCGCGCGTGGACGATAAGCCGGCTCCGGTGCATGCCTCGACTGGACGAGCCAACATCAGTCTCTGCGCTCGGATTCCTCGCTACCTTCCACGATTTGTCAGGAAAGAGGCTTTCCACGGTGACGGCGGCGGACAGCGGCTTCCCGAAGCAGTTCAGTCCACTAGAGGCTGCGGCAGGTCGGACAGTCGGCGCCAGACCTGCTCGTCACAGAAGACCCATGAGCATCCCTTCAGACGCAGGACGGCGCCATCGAGCCAGATTTCGCCCTGATAGGTGTTCCCATCGGCCGGATTGACTAACGTGCCATCACGCCAACGCCCGTCTCGCAGGATAAAACCCGATAGCATCGTCTTGTTGAGCCGGCCTGGTTTGATCGTGGCCGGATCCCAAACCCAAACCAGGCTTCCGCACAACTCGTTGGCTCCGCCGCCACAGGGTCCAAGCCGGACGACTGCGCCAATGCCGGGGGTCGCCCAGTCGCCTGCCAGCGAATTGGCGGCTTGCGCCTCCGAAGGCGGCGGCAAGGCGGCGGCCCCCAGCGCCGCGACTATCGCTGCCACTTTTGCCGCCGCACCCACATTTAGCGTCGACTGCCTCGCCGCCGCCGCATAGCGAGCGTGATACTCAGGATGCTCGGTGCCCATCAGGCGGTCCCACCAGGTGAAGTAGAGTCCGTAGTTCCAGCCAGCTTCAGCGTGATGGATGTCGTGATGCGTCGGCGTCGTGATCCAGTCGATCAACGGCCTCCCGTTGCGACGCGCCGGCATGATCTCGTAGCCGGAATGCCCGATCGTGTTGCGGGCGATCTGATGCAGCATGAACAACCCCAGCACCTCCCACACAGTTGGAACGGTAATCATCCAGAGGGGGACGAAGAGCGCGTTCACGGCAGCTTCGCTCAGGTCGAAGCTGTAGGCGGTAAACGGCGAGGGGTTGTTGCTGCGGTGATGACGGCGGTGAAACCGCCGAAAAAGACGCCGGTCGTGGATAAGCCGGTGGGTCCAGTAGAAATAAGTGTCGTGCGCGACGATCATCAGGATGAGGGAGGCGGCAAACCACCAGGCGCCCCAGCCTGCGGCGATGGCGGGGCCGGGCAGCAGGCCGACGCTTTCCAGCCCGAACATGATCAAACCCACGGTCGAAAACACCGCGATTGACCGGAGTGAGACCAGGAACTCTACAATGAGTTGCCGCGCCGGCGGCGTCGCCTCGCGGATCTTCCGCGGCCGCATTACCCTGCGGAGCAGCACCCACAACACCAGCCAGATTCCGATGGCGAATACGGCGTAGCGGATTATGTCCACGCCGGTGCTTTCCAGCCATGTCAGCGCGGTAACTCCGACCCATTCAGGCATGTGACGCTTCCTTTTTTTGAATGCTTCATCAAGCCGTGGCGCCTGTGTGTTGGTCTCGCCCAAGGCTGAAAACTCTCACCATTTTCGAATACGGCGAGGCTTTTTCAGAAACAGCGAGCCAAAGCAGCGCCCCTCCGACCAAACCGGACGGTGGAGGAAATACTTATGCGCAGACCACGCTTCATCGCCGATCAGGCCCGCCACGCAAACGGGCCACTCGGACGCCTGATTGCCTTCATCATGGCCCGGGAGACGGCGGCGCCAAACCGGCGTGCAATTGACGAACTTGAGGTCTCGGCAACCGATGCCGTACTCGACATCGGGTGCGGTCCTGGCGCTGCGCTGTCCGAACTCGCCGCCAGGGCTCTCAAGGGGCGCGTTGCGGGTATCGACCCCTCACCCCTGATGGTCCGCCTCGCTGAGCGGCGAAACCGAGCTCTGATTGATGAAGGACGCACTACCGTGGCGCGCGCCGACGTATCGGCCCTGCCCTTTCCTGACGGGACATTCGACAAGGCACTGTGTGTCCATGTGATCTATTTCTGGGACGACCTCGGCCCTTGCTTTCGCGAGATCGCGCGCGTGTTGAAGCCAGGTGGCCGCATCGCACTTCTATTTCGGTCGTCGGATGACCCGCGCTCGGTTCGATCGTTTCCCACTTCGGTCTATAGATTCCGGACGCAGCATGAGGTCGAGGCGGCGCTGGCCGCGGCAGGGTTCACGGTAAAATCACCGCAGCCTGTTGAACCGCAATTGCCGACACTCCTCATCGCAACACGCGCGGGGTAGCCGCACTTCGGATCAGCTTGGTTCGCCCGACCCCATCGCGCGGCGACGCCACTCCGTAGGCGTCTCACCAGTCACCTCCTTGAACGCGCGATTGAAGGGGCCAAGCGATCCGAAACCGAGGTCGAAGGCGATTGAAGCAATAGTCGTCCGCGCTTCTCCTGGGTCGGCGAGCACTCGCTTCGCAGCTTCGATCCGGCGAGCATTCACGAACGCTGCAAAATTCCGGTAACCGAGTTGGTCGTTGATCAGCCTCCGAAGCCGATGCTCCGGTATGCTCAACTCCTGAGCCAGCGTCCCAATCGCGAGACCTTCCCGCCGCCAGACCTCGCCCGCATCCATCAGCGCCGTCACACGGTCAATCTCAAGTCGGTCTGCTGCGTCTGGACCAATTGCTTTGGGTACAGTGGAGGCCGGAGGAATAACGGCGCCCAACAGCGCCGACCGCAGCTCGAACAATACAAACGTCCCGAGCAGGCTGAAACCCGCCAGACCCAGCGCACCGGCTAGCGGATACCAGCTGGCCGATACGCCGAGGTCTTCGCCGATTTCAAATGCCGAAATGACAACGGCGAACAATGCCACGCCAGCGATGAAGGGGCCTCGAAGGCGACGCCGCGCATCCACGAGATCGCCACGCCAACTACGATAAACGACAAACAAGGCGTGTGCCGCCAGGCCGACCTCGATGGCGTTGTGAACGATCCACCAAACACCATGACTGCCCGCTGACGCGAATGAGGCCGCGATGCCGTACACAGTGAGAGCGACGAACGGTGCCAGCAGGCCGGGCGAGAGCCGCCGGTCTTCGAATATCGCAAGCACGAAAGCCCAGAAGGCGCCTATGCCTCCGTAGGACAGCGCGCGGAAAAGCGGATGCAGGTCGCCCACGGCTGCCCTGCTCGATGCAGACGAATTGAACACATAGCCAATGACCGCAATCGCAAACAGAACGCCTGACAGCCGGACCGCTGGACTGGCCCGGCTGCGCCCGAGGACAATTGCGGTCGCTACAAGCGCGCCAACCGCGGCGCCTCGCAGCATGATCTCAAGGCTGGTAAGCCCGTCCCACATGGCATTGACCTAGCCGGTCATCGCCATGCTCGCCAGATGCGCACTCAACAAATTGTCGACCAAAACGGCCGCGTCAGAACACGATCACCTTGTCGGCGAGAAGTGAGGCCTTGCCGAGATCATCCATCGAGCCGCGTGCGGCGCCTGCGATCAGCTCGTCATCCAGCAGTCCTCTGGCGCTCATGCATGTCCGGCACAAGAGCACCTTCCCACCGCTCGACATGACGCGCCCGATCATGTGTTCGACGTTGTAAAAGCCGGCCGGAACCGACTGACCACCTTTTGCCGCTGTGGCGGCGTCCGCCGGGAATATCAAGTGAGCCAAGCAAGACCGATTTTCGGGAGCGTTTGAAAGGTCATCGCAGCCGAAAGGCGTCGAAAATCAGCGTGCGCGTTGATCGCGAAAAATCCACTCGACGTGGATTCGCCCTTAACTTGACAGCTCCGTCGGGACCGGTGTGGAGAAGCGAACCGTCGTGAACTGATGGAAGCTGCTGCGGAGATTGAAGCACAACGCATCATCCTGCGCGTTCTAGGTTGACAGCCCGCGCCTACCTGCAACCATTCCCTACTCAAAAGGGGACGGGAGGTCGAACATGTGGGTTGCCAGATCGTGGCGCTGCTTGGTTGCTGGCGGGGCCCTCTCGTGTCTCGCGGCATCAGCCATCGCCCAGGAGACGATCGACACCGAGCTGGAAGACCAGTGGGTGATCGGGAATCTGGTCTTCCTCGCCTATCACGAGGTCGGACACCTGCTGCTTGATCAGGTCGTTCAGGTCGACCAGTTGAACAACCGTCTCGCGGCGGAACAGTCCGCTGATGACATCGCCACCTGGCTTATCTCGCCCGATCCTGGGGAAGAAATCGAGAGCTCGGAGGCCGTCGCCGCGATAGGTGGCTGGCTGGAGATGGCGGACAGGGATGGCGTCGGGGATGCGGATACTCCGCACCTGCCGGATGCTGATCTCTATCCGGACGCTGTGACGCGCGCTTCGCGTATCGCCTGCCTCTTGCTTGGCTCGGATGAGTCCAGCCCCAACGCTTTCGCTGAGTTGGAGCCGTTTGCGGCGCTGCGCTTCGACGCTTCGGCTTGCCGCCAAACCTATCTGACGCTCGACAACAGCATGGAGGAGATTTTCGGCGACGCCGAGGATTTTAGCGACGCCCCGGTCGCGCGTGTTCGTGTCCAGCACGACCCAGCCGCACCGGCCCTTTCGGAGGCGCGCGATTTTCTTATCGCATCGGGGATTCTAATGGGACTGCGGGATGACTTGATCGAGTATGTCGGACTTCCTGTCGATGTCCTGCTGCGCGGCGCTTCCTGTGGGTCAGGATCGCCCGGCTTCATGTACAATCCGACCCGCAAAGAGATCATCGCCTGCTATGAAGAGGTCGACTGGTTCCTGTTCGGTGAGCCGGCAGCGCAAATGCCGGGTCGATCGGACGCCGACGGCAATTTGGGTTCGCGTCCGAGGGCCATTTCACCACTACAACAGCCGCCTCCTCCCCCGCCGCCAGACGAATAGGCCTCACTGGCGCCGCAGTCCTTCGCACACATCCTGATCGGGGTTCGTCCACAACGAGCCGAGCAAAGCGTCCGACTCGATTTCTGCCTTCGTAAATCTGCTCTGGGCCATTCCAAGCATATTGACGCAGGCGTCGTGGGCCAAATCGGTCCAGGGCCGCGTCAGTTTGGAAATGTCCCAGAGCTTCAGCATTCCGTCCTGCCCAGCCGTCGCAAGCGTGCGCCCATCGGGAGCGATTGCGACCTCGATCCCGCTGGCGGCGTGTCCTCGAAACGTCGCCAGCAACCGGCCATCACGCGCATCCCAAACCTGGCTCAGCCCCCCATCATCTCCGGTGGCTATCCTTGATCCATCAGGCGAAAACGCAACGGATATGACGGCACTGCCATTGCCAGGCAGAACCGCCCGGATGCTCCCACGCGGGACATCCCACACCACTACAGAGGCGTCATCACTGGCCGTAACCAGTGTAGAATTGTCAGGAGAGAAAGCGACTGCGCCGACGCTTCGGTTGTGTCGCTCCAGCGTCGCCAATGGCTCGCCCGTGGCGGCATCCCACAGCACGGCAGTCGCGTCCTGTGAACCGCTGGCGATTGTCCCGCCGTCGGCCGAGAAAGTCGCCGCGAAGACAGCGCTGCGATGACCTTTCAACTTCGGCGCGGAATCCCCGTTGTTCAGGGGCCACAACCTTAGACGTCCCGTTTGTGAACCGGTCAGGAGGAATTGTCCGTTGGGAGAAAACTGCGCGGCGTTCAGCCCCTCCTTGTCAGTAAATGCGCCGATTTCCGACAAGCTCTCCAAGTCCCAAACTCGCGCCACGCCGTCTGCGGCAATGGTTACGATCAACCGCGAGTCTGGCGAGAATGCGATCATATAGACCTCGCCGCCCGGCACTTTGAGTTGAGCCGTCACGGTCCCTGTGCCTGGATCCCAGAACCTGACCGTCCCATCGCTCGACGACGCGGCGATTGTACGACCATCGGGTGCGTATCGGACGCTATAGAGGCTTTCCGTTTCCGACGCCGGCTGCAGGATGTGCTCCGGCATCAACAGCCAAAGTCGCGCCGCTGTATCTTCGCCCCAGGTGACGACGCTATCGCCTGTGGGCGCAAGTGAAGCGGAAACGGCGCCATCATGGCCGCGCAATTCTGCAATAAGGCGGGCTTCCTCAACATTCCAGATTCTTGCCGCGCCATCTTCGCTTGCCGTAAGGACGCGCCGACCGTCGCTTGAAAACACTGCCTCGCCGACAAACTTGGCATGATCGCCAAGCATGGCCAGCTGCCGCCCGTTGGAAGCATCCCATATCCGGGCCGTGCCATCGACGCTGGCAGTGACGATCCGGACGCCATCCGGAGAAAAACTTGCCGACAGCACTTCGCGTTCGTGCCCCAAGAGCGGTGCGAGCATTCTCCCCGAGCGGGCGTCCCAGACACGAGCTTGCCGATCTTCACTAGCGGTGACAACGCGGCGACCGTCAGCAGAAAATCGTGCCTGGAAGACCGCGCCTTCATGGCCTGAGAGTGTCGTCTGAAGTTTACCGGTCACAGCATCATGAACGACGGCGGTGTTGTCGCCACGCGCTACGACGAGGCTCGAGCCTGTCGACGCAACCGAAGCACTCCACACAGCAACGCCTCCAGCTGGAATTTCGAACCGGAGCTCGCGGCTATTGATATCCCAGACGTGAATGTCGCCGTCGTTGGCCAGAACGAATACACACTCGCCATCCGGATAGAAGCCGGCCAAGCGCGCTCCCGCCGAACCTGTCGAAAGCGCTGCGAGCGAAGCGCCGTCTGTGCTGCGCCAGACTTGCACATTCCCCGCAGCGTCGGCTGTGACGATGCGCGTCCCGTCACCGCTGAAGGCGACTGCTGTGACCCAAGCGTCGTTCCCTCCAAGCTTCAGGATCAGCTTGCCGGTTGCAACTTCCCAGACTCTTGCCCGGCCGTCGCGACTACCGGTGACGACTCTGCGCGCGTCTGGGGAATAGGCAGCGCTCGTCACAGGCTCTTTGTGCAGGAGCGGCGGCTCGCTGTCTCCGGCAGCCTGCAGCACTGCCCCCAGCGCTGCGCGATAGAGAGGCTCGTTGGTGGGCGCGATTTGCCAACCCGCGAGCGCGAAGCGCGCAGCTGGAAGTATTTCTCCTGTTTCGAGCTTTTCCCATGCACGCTCGGCAAAAAAGCGACTCAACGTATCGTGCGCGCGCTGGCCATTGATCAACGCCCACGTCAACAAGGCGGCAAAGGTGATGGTCAGCGTGCTCAGAGTTCCTACAAGGATACCATGGCGAACCTCTGCGCGACGGCGTTCGCGTTGCCAAAGATCGTCAAAACTCACACCCAGCATACCCGCTGCAAGGCGCGCGCAGACCCTGTGCTTGCCATCACGCCGCAGGTCGATCCCGACGGGCTCGATCGGCATGATGGTTGATTCAGCGCCGCCATTGGCGGCGCGCAGCGCCTCTGGAAAACACTCCTCATCCGGGTTCCCGGCATTCGGCTTGCCGTCAATGATCAGAGCAAATACTTGTCCGCTCGATACCGTGCTCCGAAAATGTGCGATCTCGGCGTTGACCCATTGCGATCTCGCAGACCGCGGAGAGCAGAGAACGACCAGGCTCTCCGAGGACTGCAGCGCCTCTCGTACGATCTGGCCAATGTCGGCCGCCGCTGGCATATCGTCGTCGTCTCTGAAGAATTTTCCGAGGCGCCGCGACGAATCCACCGCCGCGACGACGCCATCGGGTATTCGGTATGACTCAAGCCATCTGTGGATGCGTTGTCCCCAGGCCTTGTCCTGCCACGAATAGCTGATGAAGCCGCGATACAGCATCGACCCAGTCCCAACCCTCCGGAGACCCCCACAGACTATACGGCGCTCGTCAGGTCGGTGTCACGACCGGCGCGTTGCTAGCGTATTTCATACAGGGCCGGGGGAGCAAACGCGAAACCGCGTCACGCCTGCCAGTCCCACCCCACTCCAAAAACTTGCGGGGCATCGGAACGTCCGCACGGGCACACAAAGTCCTTCACCATCACAATCGATGAGCTTCGCTTGCAACGAGAAGCGCCGGCTCTCCCGTGGCGCAGTTCGGCGCAGCGCTTACCCAAAGAACCAGATCGCTGAGGCCGACAGAATCGCTCTCGGCTTCGATCGCTTGCGATTGCGGAGGGGATGGACTCAGCGCCGCAGACTGCAAAGGGCCGCCTACGAGCCGTCTCTAGTTCAGCGTCACCTTCCCGTTTTGCAGCTCGTCGTTGTTGATGCGGCCCATCTGTCCACATGATTTGGTGGGTGGAGCGTAGAGCCGCATCTCGGCTAGCCTTTGTCTGCAACCTCGGGACGGTCGAAGAACTTTTCCAGGAGCCGATACGCCCACAGCGCTTCGTCCTTCGGCACTCGCGTGCGCAACTCCTCTGGTGTGAAGCCTGTGTGCTGACGCAGACGCCGCACCATGTGCGCTTGATCGGCGTACCCGGCTTCGTCGGCGATATCGGCCCAAGTTGTCGCACGATCCTTGCCAGCTTTGAGAATAGTTCCATAAAGCGCCTCGACGCGGCTCAGATTGTTGAGGTCTCTTTGGCTCACGCCAGTCCACGTCTTGATGCGGCGCGCAATCTGGCGGTCACTTCTGCCGTCACCCGCATCGGTTGCGCGCTTGAGAAGATCATCGCTCCAGGCTTGCAAGCGCATTTGCTTTGCCGGTCGACCACTCCCGACGTTTTCCCACTTTTCGCGAATCTGATTTTGAAGCGTCCTCAGCGCAGGTTCGACCCCAACCGACAAGGCGTCTGAAAGGAAAGTATTGCAGCACGCTAGCATCGAGTCCGGCAGCACAGCCTCGGCGTCCAGCAAGACATCCGTCAAAGGCGTCAGATCAATCCCCGTCATGGCGGAGAATGCGTCAGGATAGAACGCCACGGTGACCACAAGAGTCCGGCCGGGATTCCAGCTCACTAGCGATCCCAGTTGTGCACCGGAGAATGCGATCGTCTGCAGCTGAGGCCCCTCCCAGGGCCGCTCCATATGTTCCGGACGTTCTATCCAGTGGCATTGCCCTTCCAGAAGCCAGGTCACGCTTGCAAGGGGCGAGGCGGGAAAGAAATTGAACCGTTGGGCATGTTCGAGGCTGGCTCCCCGCGTGTCCCGCACAATTGTGCAGAATAGGCAGCCTGCAAGGTCACGGTCAGGCCAGAGAACCTCCGACCGGGCTTCAATGCTCATGCCGACTCCGTGCCGGACATGGTCTCGCACCGGGTCGCATGTCCAATTCGTTCAATACAAGATCAGGTCCAGAGGTCATACCAAACCAAGCCTCGCAGAAGGATAGATCCCCTTGCCGGATGCGTCACCTGCTATCATTCCACCCGCTCCCGTCGTCCACTCGCGTGAACTTTCGACACTTCGTCTGGCCCTGACCTCGATCCGCAACAGTCTCGAAATCTGGCCTGAAAGTGCGTTCGAACTCAGGTTCAGCCGGAATCGTGTGCTGGGCGTGGAGAATGTGCTGATCAATGATCCCGAAGGGATCCGGCACGTTATGACGACAAACGCGATGAACTATGTCCGGCCCACAATCATGCCGCGCCTATTGCGCCCGCTGATGGGTCGAGGCGTCTTTCTCGCTGAAGGTAAGGAGTGGCGGCGGCAACGACGTCAGCTTGCGTCGGTGTTCTCGCCAGCCAGCGTATCGACATTGCTGCCCCACTTCCTGTCCGCCGCCGAAGATCTCGCTCAAGATGTCCGATCTCGTAAGGCCGTCGATCTGTCTGACGCCTATCAGTCCGTCGCTCTAAACGCGGTCCTGCGCGCGCTGTTCTCGTTGCCGGATCGCCAAGATCGTGATCGCGTCGGCGCCGTCGTCCGCCAGTATATTGACGGTCCGGGTCGACCCCAGATTTTTGACGGCATCGCGAAGTCCGAAACAGCGTTCGGCTTCGCACTCCGGCACAGGCGTGCCTTCCAGAAGAACTGGGTCGCGTTGGTCGACTCGCTCGTTGCAGAAAGAAGTGCAGCGCCCTATCCCGTTGCGTCGCGAGACCTTCTGGACCTGCTGCTGGCGGCAAGGGATCCCGAGACAGAGCAGCCTCTGGCGCCCGAGGAAGTTCGTGACCAGGCCGCGACGATGATCTTTGCTGGCTACGAAACCACCGCGCGCCTGCTCTTCTGGGCGACCTATCTCTTGACGCTCGACAAGACTGAACAATCCCGCATTAGAGCGGAAGTCACGGCCTTCCCTGTCGATCAGGTGTCCACCTTGAAAGACCTCGAGAACTGGCCGCGCCTGCGCAATGTCCTGCTCGAAGCGCTGCGACTCTATCCGCCTGTCCCGATGCTGGTCCGCGAGCCCGTCAATGACGACACGATCATGGGAGAGCCGGTGCGCCGCGGTGTGCAGATCTATGTCGCACCGTGGGTCATGCATCGACATCGCGCCTTCTGGGACGCGCCAACCGCGTTTCGTCCTGATCGGTTTTCAGACCAGCCATCGCCATGGACGGCGGGCGGCCCATACCTCCCTTTCGGGGCAGGTCCGCGCATTTGCATCGGCGCGGTATTTGCTCTTGCAGAGGCGCAGATAGTGCTGGCGACCCTTCTGGCGCGCTACCGCGTTTCTCTCGACGATCCGCGACCGGTATTGCCGGTCGGCCGCCTTACAACGCAGCCGAGCCACAGCCCCGAATTCACCCTTGCAGCGGTTTCGGTCTGACCTCGCTGCGGTCGCGTGGCTACGCTGCGCCACGACTGAGGAGTTCGCCACAGGCCGAAAGGTGTGAAGTGGTTCCTGAAACGTTTCGCGCCGTCCTCACAAATCAGCCGAGACCTCGCCAAAGTGCGAGTATTTAGGCCGTCCCTATCGACGTGACTTGCCGGCAAGCGATCTACGACCCGAAATCATTGAAGCCGGTCAAGATATTCGTCGGCAGAAACAGCGCGCCTCCGATCGCGATATCCGCAATCACTCCAATATGGCCGGCGTCGCGAGTATCCTGAAATGCGAGACTTGGTCGTGGGTGACGTCGGTTCGATGCTACTGTTCACGACGATGTTGGGTGGCGCGGCGCCAGATTCTGACCAATCTGCCGGTCCAACTGAGGGATCGCAAATGAGCGCGCGCGCTAGGTTGACTGAACTCACCGGCCGTTTGGGCAAGGACCTGTGGGGACGCGTGCTCGCAGCCACGGGTGTTGCAGGCGTTCTCTGGTTCTTCGTCGACCCGGCCCTCGCGCTGGGCTGGTTTGTGCTGTTTGGAGCCAATGAGGTCTTCGAGTTGTGGGCTGCAAATGGGATTCGCGTGGGCGACGCGGCCGCAAACCGGTTCGAGGCCGCATTTCTTGTCAACCTGGTTTTTGGCTCTTCAGTATGGGGAGCCGCTGCGTGGGTATTCTGGACGAGTGGTGGTGTCGCAGGGCTTGTGCTCGGATTGGCGATTGTTCTTGGCTCTCTCTATCACGTGTCGTGCAATTGCATTGCACATCTCCGCTCGCTGATGGCGGCGGGCATTCCGCTTCTTGCCGCTTTCGTCGCTATGCCCGTGCAGATGCTCATGGACCCGCGCTACGAAGGATCAGTGGCGCTCCAGGCGACAATTGGCTTCGTATTGCTGTCGGCCTACATGCTTAGCGCTGTTCTGGAATCGCTTCGGCGCGACAACCAGTTGCGTACCGCTTTGAATGAAGCGGAAACCGCCACTCAGGCGAAGTCGCAATTCCTGGCCACCATGAGCCACGAAATACGCACGCCCATGAACGGCGTTATTGGAATGCTTGATCTGCTTGTGCGCCACGAGCTTGACTCAGGACAGCGCCTAAGGGCGCAGGCTGCGCTCCAGTCGTCGCGTGACCTTGTGGGCATTCTTGACGACATCCTTACGTTCTCGAAGCTGGAAGCCGGCCGCAGCGAACTGGAACACGCGCCAGTCTCCGTTCCACATCTCATCTCGACGACGGCTCAGCTTTTCACGCCAACTGCAGAAAGGAAGGGGCTGGCACTCCTCTGGAGAATCGCGCCTGGCACCCCTGTTTGGGTCGCTGGCGATCCAAGTCGTCTTCGGCAAATCTTGTCAAACTTGATCAGCAACGCGATCAAGTTCACCGAAAACGGAACGATCGAAATTCTCGTCACCTATGGCGGCGCCACGGACAATCCACGCCTTAGCGTGTTCGTGACAGATACCGGGCCGGGCATAAGCGAGGCGCAACGTGTCCGGCTCTTTAAGCCATTTTCTCAGGTCGACACCGCGATCAGTCCTGTGCACGGCGGAACGGGTCTGGGGTTGGCGATCTGCAAGCAGTTGGTCGAGGCAATGGGCGGACAGATAGGCGTGGTGAGCCAGCCTGGCGTCGGCAGTCAATTCTGGTTCATCATACCCGCGCCTCCAACGACCGCGCCGGTCCAACTAACTGCAAGCTCTCCGCCCTCTCCGGAATTGCCTGCTGACAAACGCTCGCTCCGCGTTTTGGCGGTAGATGACCATCCAGCGAGTCAAACGCTTATTCAAATGATCCTGGAGGCAGCTGGTCACAAGATTGTACAGGCCAACAATGGAGATTCAGCGATCAAACACCTTCAGACTGAGCGTTTCGACATCATCCTCATGGACGTGCGTATGCCGATTAAAGATGGACCGACGGCCACCCGACTGATCCGCAATATGGAGGGGCCGAACCGCGCAGTCCCGATCATCGGGGTCACGGCGAACACCGGCGCCGCGGAGCGACGTTCCTACCTCGAAAACGGCATGACCGACTGTGTTGCCAAACCTATCGATGCCGGAACTCTGTTGGCAGCAATCCACCGCGCAATTGAAACGGAGGACCATAGGCAGGTTCAGGGTCGCGACCATTGAGTCGGTCACTTAAACTTGTGATGCTCTTGCTCGGCTTCCACGACCATACAATCGTCATGCCACCGCACGGCTCAAGCATTAAAAGCCGGTGCTGAGAGCGACCCGCGCCTGCGCGCTTGTCTGATCCCTGTCTAGTCCGAACCGCATGCGATCCGGGCGTTCACTCGACGCCACGATACCTTCGAACACAAGATGTGTCCGATCACGAACTGGCTGCACCCATGCCAAGGAGGCTGACCAACCGTTTTCGGCGTTGTTGTCCAGGTCCTTGAAGGAGCGATCACTGACGGTGAAGTAATCCAATCGAGCGGTGACAGTCCCCGTCCCGAGATCCTGAGACAGTAGCCCGTAAGCGGCAACAAACCCTACGTTGGCCGGAGACTGGCCACTGATGCGTCCGCCCATTCGGGTTTCGCCCGTCATCACTTGGACCAGAACCTCGGCGCCATCATAGGCGTCCCAATGAAGCGCCGCCTGAGCAAAGCGTGTGCGCCAGGCGTAGTGGCCGTCCTCCAGGCTCGTTTCATCGCCATTGTTGTCGTAGGCAAACAAGTTCACAGAAAGAGCATCCGACGGCGCCCATTCGAACTGGCCGTAGCCTCCTATCCGACCATCGACTTCGTCTATCGGTCGCGTCCTGTCTGCCTGCGTGCCAGCAAACATGGCAGGCACATCAGGAAGCGCAAACGTGCCGCCGACCGTGGCCCTCACATTGTGCAGGGCCCATCCGCGAAACACGAGCAACGCACCCGACGTGTCGTTTCCGGCGAAAGCTGCGGCGGTGAAGTTGATGGGTTGGTCGCCGATAGCGCCTCTGAGCGTGACCTCAACGCCGGTTGTCTTCACCTCTTCCGCAATCCATGTGTTCACTGCTGACGGTGTCAAAGTGCGGCTGAGAGACCAGTCTGCGCCGTCATGCTCCAGTGAGGCAGGTGGAAAAAACAATCCGGCGCGGCCGGAGACTTTCCATGCAGAGACGAGATCGGGCCTGAACTTTAGGTATAGCTCACCAAGACCTGCGACAGGCTGAGTGTCACTTCCCATGTCGATGGACGCGACAGCGCGGATACGCTCGGAAAGATCTCCAGCCCAGACGACCGTCGCATCTGCTGCGATCGAAAGCCGGTCCTCGCTTGCTCTGAGCTTACCCAGCCCCTCATCGAGCGCCGAGGGACCGCCCGCGCCTACAACCGGGCCGACAACAACCACGCCCGATATGTCGCCAGGGAGTGGTGATTGCGCGGCAGCGGCGCTGCTAAAGGAGACAACAATCAGGCATGCTGGCGCCATGGCTCTTGCGGCATGAATCATGACCCGGCTCTGTGTCGACATACTTGAATGTGGCTATCCCGGATTGCCATCGGCTTAACACTTCCGGGATGCAGCACGCGCCGAAAGAAGGTTTCGGAATCACCGTGGTAGAGACGGTCTTCTCCGCTTGTCTGGCTCGATTTGGCGCCTTCCCGCCTTGTGGCCCATACTTCAATCCAACGTGATTGCGGAAGCCAGGCGCTAACGCAGCCAGCGCACTCTATCGGGTCACGGTATCCCGCTTCATCGGCGCCAGCTTCGCGAGCAGCCTGTTCTGAGAAGAGAACGCAACGCCTTCACGCGCCATGGCGGCCTGGAGAATTTCAACGAGAGCGTTAAACTCGGCGGTAGTGACGCCGTGATCGGCATGGACTGACTTCATGTCGCGCCCGGAGTATGCGCACCCGCCATTGAGGATGTAGCAGAACTGTTCCTTGAGCGTACGCCTCAACCGCGCGAAATCTGACGCCTTGAAAATCTCCGTCAGTCGAGAATCCTGTTGCACATGCTCGACAAGATCATCGACGATCCGGCTGATCCCTTCGTGTCCGTGGAAGGCCATGAAGAGCTCCTGCCCTTCGACCGGTGTGGCGCCGGCGTTGGCGTCGGAGATCGTATAAGGATCAACTTCTTCCTCGCCAGGCGGAACCAGCGAAGGCGGTTGGCCGAATACTGGTGTGGCGACGAGGATCACCGAAACGACGCAAGCAATAGACGTCCGCATGATCAGAACCCCGCCTGCAGCGAAAGATAGATGCCGCGCTGATTGTCGAACGTCGCAATCGAACCGAGGTCTACATAGGCGCCGGTTAGCGTGATGTGATGGTTGATCGCCCAGGCGGCGTAGATGTCCACCCAGTCGTCTTCCCTTGCGATAGCGAGGTTGTCTGGCTTCATCCGGTATTCGGCGCCAACAACGATATCAGGCGACAACAACCAGCCTGCGGAAAATTCTCCCATCAGTTCATGGTCATCGTTGAGGTTGCCGCCATAGCCGAGCAGGCCGGTCTGGTTTGCGTTGGTCCAGCGCAGCGTGCCGTTCAGCAGAAGCGAGCTGTCGAGCAGGATCTTTGTGGCAGTGGCGTAGGTTTCCCAACCTTCGTCGTCCGTCCCGCCCACAGCGGCAACGACAGCGCCCTGATCATTCTTCTTCCAGTTTGCTCCAACGGCGACCTGCGGGAGCCATGTGTCCTGATCATATACCGCATCACCGATCACGCGCACCTTTGCGCCCCAGACATCCTGGCCGAATGTGAAGCCGCGACCCAGGCCCAGCGCGGCGCCAACATCGCGCGTATCAAACTCCTGGCGCGTATAGCTTAGTTCGATGCGATCGAAGAGGCCGAGCGCGGCGCCGTAGGAGAGAAAGGAGTAGTCAGGCAGTTCAACCGCGGTAGCGTGAACTGTGCCGCCGACGCCGCGGTCGGTCTCGTTGCCAGTGATCAGCGCCCATGGCGTGAGACCACCGCCGCCCTGCCCCTCGATTGTGGAGACGCCGCGCGTGAGTTTCAGCTTGCCGCCGGTCTCGATGTCGATCAGAGACCCGCCTTCTTGCGCATAGGCCGCGAGGGGCATCCCCATCAGGAGAGCGACACAGGCAACGCCAAGTCGTGACATTCAGAATCCCACCGCAACATGCTCGCACCTGTGCGAGTTCGAAGCGGCAACTTTGCATCGAAGGTTTAATCAGCGCCAAACAGTCGGGGTTGGCCCTGTGCAGCTTTACGGCATCTTCAGTCTGCAATGTTACGGAAGACGGATGCTTGGCAGGTTCCCTCATCTCGCGATGATTTCGCTTCTGTTTACGGCGCACGCCTGGGCCGGAGACATTGTCGTCCGCGTGACAACACCCGACGGAAAGCCCCTGTCCGACGCAGTGGCATTGATCCCCGCAAAGCCAGGTGATCCGAAGCCCGCACCAGTCGATGGCCTCAGGATGGCGCAAACGTCCAAGCAGTTCGCGCCGTTCGTGCTCGTGGCGCCGGTGGGATCGACCGTTGAGTTTCCCAACCTCGATAAGTTCCGGCATCACGTCTATTCGTTTTCGAAGGGCAACAGGTTCGAGCTCGAACTTTATGGCCGCGAGGAGAAACGCGTCGTCACGTTCAAGACGGCAGGGGTCGCAGCACTTGGTTGCAACATCCACGATCAGATGGTGGCCTTCATCCGTGTGGTCGACACGCCTTGGGCTGCGAAGTCCGGCGCCGATGGTGTGGCCAGACTGACCGCGGCACCCGAGGGCAGCCAGCGCATCGACGTCTGGCACCCTTACGCCACCTCAAAGGACCAGACCGTCACGCAAGCCGTGACCGTTTCTGGAGGGACTACCACAGTCACCGTCGTGCTCGACATCGTGCCGCCAACGTAGAATGAGCGGTCCACGCGCATGTTCAAACGCTTGTCTTCCGAACTAACATTGATCTATGCCGCACTGTTTGGCGCGGTGCTGTTGCTGATTGCGGGCGCGGTCTGGGTAGCTGTCGAAGCCAATTCCAGGCAGGCCGTGCGTGCGGAGATGACCTCTTCCTCCGCCGTGTTCGACCGTATCTGGAAACTGCGCGCCGACCAGTTGCAGCAAACAGCCGAAATACTGTCGAGGGACTTCGGATTCCGCGAGGCCGTCGCCACGGGCGACGACGAGACCATGCTTTCCGCGCTCGACAACATCCAGTCGCGATTTGGCTTTGACACTGCGCTGATCATTCGCCCGGATGGATCGGCCATCTCGCTTGATGACACTCTGACTGGGCGTGCGGACCCTACCCTCCTCGCTGCTGTCACCGCCAACCCTGACGCCTCGGGCGTTCTCACTCTGGGAGATACGACCTACCAGGCTGTGTCCGCGCCCGTCCGCGCGCCCACACTGATTGGCTGGGTCGTGTTTGGCCGACGGCTGGGCGGCGAACAGCTCGGAGAGCTCGAACAGCTTTCAGCCATACCTTTGTCCGCGCATCTCTACCTGAGGCGCGAGGGTCAACCCTGGGCCGCGCTCGAAGACAGGCCCGGACGTGCGATCGGCATTGCCGACGATGAACTCGCAGATCGCGTCGTCGAGACGGACGGCGACTTGCTGATCAACATGCCCGAACGCAACTCGATCGGCGGCATCAAGACCCTGCAGGTGTTTGCCGATGGAGCCTCTGCAGCCCTCCTGCTCGAATACTCGCTCACCATGAACCAGGCGCACTACCGCGACATGCTCACGACCATCGCGCTGATCGGCGCGATCGGCCTTGTTGCGCTTGTCCTTGGCAGCTGGTTTGTCTCGCGCCGCGTGACCGGGCCGATTTCCGGCCTTCGCGCCGCTGCCGGCCAACTGACTCGCGGCGAAGTTGCCGAAGTCGCGGTCAGAGGCCGCAACGAAATTTCGGAACTGGCGGCGAACTTCAACGTCATGTCTTCCGAGATCGCAGCGCGCGAACAACGCATCCTGCATCTGGCGCTGCACGATCAGGAAACCGGCCTGCCAAACCTGCGCGCCCTGCAAGAAACACTGACGACGCTGCGCAGCAGGACATCACCCAGCCAAATCTTCGGCGCGATCATCAGCATCAATCGCTTCGACCAGATACGCGGCGCAATCGGGCACGGTCTGTTTTCGCGTCTGGTCGCGGAAGTTGCGACGCGCGCCTCACATTCCCGCGAAGGTCTTCACGTAGGCCGGGCAACCACCGGCACGATCGCCATCGTATTCACCGCTGAGAATCGAGATGAGGCCGAAGCCACGATTCGCGCAACTGCACAGGCGGTCTCCAGTCCGGTGACGCTGGATGCCGACCGCATCGACGTTATGGTGACGGCCGGGCTTGCCTGCGATGCCGAGGATGCGCAAGCGCATCTCGACTTGCTGGAGCGCGCCGAAGTCGCCGGCGAACAGGCCCGCGCACAGCGCAGAATCACCGCTTGGTTCGACCCGGGCGCATATGGAGATCCGGCGACGACGCTGTCGCTGATGAGCTCGATGATCCACGGGCTGTCGAACGGCGAGCTGTTCCTGGCGCACCAGCCAAAACTCGATCTACGACAAGATCGGGTGAATTCCGCCGAAGCGCTGCTTCGCTGGCGCCATCCTCATCGCGGCATGGTCCGGCCCGACGCCTTCATAGGGATGGCCGAGGAAACCGGCCACATCCGCCCGCTCACCGACTGGGTCATCGATCGTGCGATCGCAGATCAGCGGATCTTCCGGAAGGCCGGCCACGACGTCACGGTGTCTGTGAATGTCTCCGGCAGGCTCATCGCGAACGAGCAGTTCGCAGAGCGGGCCCTGCGCCAGGTCCGACGTTCGGGCGCCCGGCTGTGCTTCGAGATCACTGAAACAGCCGTCATCGACAATCCCAGGCAGGCGCTGGACGTGATGAACGAGCTCAAGCAGGCAGGCGTGGGAATTTCCATTGATGACTACGGCTCAGGCCTGTCCTCGCTGTCATATCTGCGCGCCATACCGGCGGAAGAACTGAAAATCGACAAGGTCTTCATCGAGAACCTTGGTAACGGAAACAGCGACACATTCCTCGTCAAGTCGACGATCGATCTCGCGCATAGCCTCGGCATGAAACTCACGGCTGAGGGTGTCGAAACTGCAGACGTCCTCGCGATCCTGCGCGCGATGGGCGCTGACATGATACAGGGCTATTTCATCGCCAAACCGCTGGTAGTCGACGACTTCCTCGCTTTCATGCAAAGCCCAAACGTGTCCGGCGTCAGCAACCGTCAGACAGGTTGAGGTCTTTCACTAACGGAGGAATGTCAGTAGTGGAGTGGCCATCGACCACGCGGGACGTCTTCAGCAATGCTAACACCGATGCGGAGCTAGAAAGACTGCAGGCCTTTGCCTGACGAAGGAAAACTCGAAAATGGTGACCTAGCAGTCAGGCGTGTGACGGCCTCCCGGGCCTAAGAACGCTAGCTTTACCAAGTATTCTCGCTAAAAAGGCCAATGGCCTTTTTCTTTATTAGTGAATCGCGCTAATAAGGCTCCGATTATTAGGGAGCCGGCGTGCCAAAGACCGCAAATCCGCGCCTGGGGCGCTATGTCGGCACTGCTGTCGCTGGCGAAAAGGTCCGGGCATTTGTGCCGCCGCCCTTGCCGCCTGTCCCGCAACTCGACCTCCTGTCACTCTTGGGGCCTCTCAGCGAAGCCGATCGAGCGGTGGGGCGATTAGACGGCATCACGGCGCTTGTCCCGGACACTAGCCTCTTCCTCTACATGTACGTGCGAAAAGAGGCGGTCTTGTCGTCTCAGATCGAAGGGACGCAGTCCACGCTGAACGATCTCCTGCGCTTCGAAAGCGACGCGGCAGCTGGCGCACCGGTCGACGATATCCGCGAGGTTTCCAACTACATCGCGGCGATGGAGCATGGACTCGCTCGCCTGTCCAAGCTGCCCCTCTCGCTAAGGCTGATACGCGAGATGCATGAGAAGCTGATGGCGAGCGGTCGGGGCATGACTAAACAGCCAGGCGCTTTTCGCACGTCGCAAAATTGGATCGGGGGCACACGGCCCGGCAATGCGATATTCGTCCCGCCCCCTCCGCAAGAGGTAATGCCTGCGCTCCATGATTTAGAGTCATTTCTGCATGATAAGAAGGATCGCCTACCGCCCTTGATCAAGGCTGGCCTCGCACACGTGCAATTCGAGACCATCCACCCATTTCTCGACGGCAACGGACGCTTGGGTCGTCTTTTGATCACGCTGTACCTTTGCGAGCGCGGTGTCCTGCGTGCGCCGCTTCTTTACCTCAGCCTCTACTTCAAGCAGCACCGCGAGACATACTATCGCCTCCTCCAAGAGGTACGTGAGCGAGGCGCATGGGAGGCTTGGCTCGAGTTCTTTCTGGAGGGCATCGCCGACACCGCAAACCAGGCGTTCCAAACTGCCAACAAAATCGTTGCGCTGTTTCAAGAAGACCGCCAGCGGATTGGCGCAGAAGCCGCCGCACCAAACTCCGTTCTCCGCGTACATGAATTGCTACAAACCAGCCCCTACGTGACAGCGCCAGGAGCGCGGAAGAAAAGTGGGCTGGCTCTGCCTACGGTCAATGCCGCGCTCGATCAGCTGGTGAAGCTGGGCATGGTAGTCGAGGTCACTGGCAAGAAGCGTGGACGCGTCTACTCCTATCGTCGATACCTTGACCTTCTAAGTGATGCGGCTCCGAGCGATGATCCATAGCGCCGCTCAGTCGGCGTCCACTGACGTGGTGGAAATTCGCTGACGGAGCGTTTCGGGAGGGCGGACCGTAAACCGGTGTTGGGTCAGGGCGCCGAAGGCTGCGTTGCATGATTGATTCCGCTGCAAACCACGGGGGCCGCATCCAGCGCTTGTTCACGCTCAAGGCGGCTGCGTATCCTTACCGGAACGAGGCCCCGGCCAGCGCCGCTGCCAACTCACTACCAATCAAATCAGCCGCCGTACGCAGAGGCCCATCGGCCAGGTGCGCATAGCGTTGCGTCGTCGATGCTTGGCGATGCCCGAGAATTCCGCCAATGAGCGGCAGTCCCACACCGCCGCCTGCACCCACGCTTGCAAAGGTATGCCGCAGGTCGTGAATGCGAACGTCTTCGACCCCCGCAAGTTTGCGGATGCGATGCCATTCCTTGTTTAGACCATCGAAGTGTCCTTCGCCTCGGTGCGCGGGAAAAACCCAGGTCTGGCTGCGGTCTATCCAGCGCCTTTGCTCTTCGAGAATCTCGACCGCAACCCGGGCCAGCGGTATCACCTTGGCTCCTGTCTTGCTGGTCTTCTTGCGCAGCATGCCGAAGTTGAAATCGACTTCTGACCATTTCAACCCTTCGATCTCACCGCGACGCGCACCGGTAAGGATGAGCAGGCGCAGGATGATGGCGGCAGCACCCGCGGTCGTTGTGGATGCTGGTCTTTCAAGAACCTCTCCCAACCGGCGAAGCTCATCCGCAGACAGGTAGCGATGCCGCTGGCCGCCCGGCGGCAGCTTGATGCCAAGGGCAGGATTTCGCGGGATCAGTTCCATATCGACCGCATAGGAGAGGATCGACGAAAACAGCCGAATCGTTCTTGTCGCCGTTCCCTCCCCGCCGGTGACATTGATCTTGCCGCGTCGACGGCCTTTGCGGGTTGTCTTGGTGTCACCGCCAGCGATGCGGTTGCGCAGCAACTGGATGTCACCTTTGGAAAGACTTTCCAGCGTGCGGTTGCCGATCAGAGGCTTCAGGTGATGGTTGGCGAGCGCTATATCATTGTTGATATTGACCTGCTGTCGTCTCGTGCCGGTGCGCCGGTTGATGAGCACTCCGCCCTTGGACCACTCGTCGATGAGTTCGCTTACGGTTTTCGAGTTGCGGGTTTTGTCGCGCTGGTCCGCGAAGTCGTCTCCCAGGTGCGCACGCGCCAGGATCTTCTTAGCCTCAGTACGCGCATCCTCTGGCGTGATGGTGCCGAAGACTCCGACAGAGACGCGACGCTGCCGGCCTCCCCGGCCGCCGCCTACGCGATACTGAACGACGAAAGTCTTCCGGCCTGAAGGAGCGATCCGAACGCCGAAACCAGGCAGGTCTTCGTCGAACACGATGCGCGCTTGCTTGGGAGCCGCGAGTGCTTCGATGCTCCGTTTTGTAAGCTTCACGGCGAGCCTCCGTTTGCCCGTCGTGAACTAATGCGAGGGTCAGACTTGGAAGCACATAGTAAACACCGGAGCGGGGAACTCGGGGTGATTTGAGGAAACAGCAGGAAACACATGCGCGCGCCAATCGCCTCTAGAGCGAGGATTTGTTGGCAGAATCTGACACGCGCGGCGTCAGCACGAAACACCAGACTAGATTACATGTGTAATTTCGTAA
>JALHLU010000012.1 GCA_022844345.1 Hyphomonadaceae bacterium | reverse complement strand
ATCGCATTGAGCGTCTCAATCGTCGTCTCTGCGCTGACCTGGCCAAAGCACTCTTCAAGTCCAGCCGAATGAAGGGCCTGAACCGCGCCGGTAACCCCGGAGGCCATTTGGTTTTAGTTACGCAGCGATAGCTGTTTCCTCCAACGACGCAACGCAGGCGGCTTGATCTTCGACCGGCAGGATGGGGCGATCTCCCGCCGGGTTCGCTGGGGCGGGATGACCGGCAGCTGTTGGGCGATGACCCGTCACAACGCTGCGTCATCATCGGATGACCGAAGTGGATCGACTCTGCCGGATCGCCACAACCGGGTTTCGGCGAACGCGGGGCCCATTTTTGCCGCTCGCCATTCAAGCTTGTAGAGGCACGAAAATTCTGGGGCAGGTCACCATCGCTGGCACTCTGCTGCCGTCGCTTGCCTCACGAGCACCGCTACAAGATTCCTACTTTTCGTCGAGTAGGGGAGGGTCGGCCTAATGCAAGTCGAAATACGGGTGCCTCGTAGAGATCGTGGTGGCCCCTAGTGGCGTACTGCATGTTGGCGCTGCGGGACGACTCCCGATGAAGATCCCGAATTTCGCAGGATCGGCGCTGAGGTTTGCCACTGTGAACGGGCGTGGGCTTAGCGCGCCGCTCAGGCGTGCTACACGATTAATCTCGTACCAAGCCAAGGGGAGCCCCTTGCGGCGCCTTTTCACGCTCCTTGATACCAGCCTTCGAAGACCTCCGGGCGCGTCAGGACGCTGGCGAGGGCGTCTATCGCGAAGGCCGCAGTAGCATGCTGCATCGCTTCCCTCCCAAGGCCTGCGCCGCGATGAATGCCATCGAAAAGGACGCGACAATTGTGCCCACCGACGACCGCCACGTGTGCGAAAGGTTCTTCAATGCTGGGAGAGGGCTCAGCGTAACCGGTAGTGGCGACTGCGAAGCTCGCAGAGAACAACCGGGACGCTCCCGTGGCCATCTCAATGGCCACCTGGCTCGACACAGCATTGCACTCTTCAGCCATTGATTGATCCACACCAAGTAGTCGGGCCTTGATTGGGATCGTGTACGCGGTGACGCCACCGACGAAAAACCGCGAGGCCCCCGACACCGCCGAAATTCTCGCCTGAATGTTGCCGGCAGTCAGGCTCTCGGCGACCGCGAGCGTAAGTTGCTTATCCGAGAGAATGCGATGGACAAGCTCGACCGCGCCGTGGCTACGCATAGCTGTTTCCCCAGGATCTGGACCAAAGCTCCGAGCCATGGCTGTCGATCCGATTGCCGATGTCCTCAAGGGACTTGAATTTGAGGACCGAGGTCGTCTGGGAAAGCTGCCCAATTTCTTCCAGGCTGTATGGCAAATCTTCGCGCTGCCTGACGAAGATGAGTGATGGAACTCCAAGAGCCAAGGCGAAGCCCGCTTCGACCAAGGTACTGCTGACCAGCCGCTCGGGATAGATCATCAGGAAACGGTCACTACTTGCCAACGCCCTCAAGTCGCGCTTCGTGCCCACCAGTTGATCATCGAATTGCTCGACATCGCCAAACGCGTTTCCTGCGAAGTAATAGCGACTCAGCTCATTGCTACGCGTCAGAGCCTGTAGAACAGGTTCCATGTTCCGGCGAAACGCTTCATATCCCTCTGCGCCCAGTGACGACATCGGCGCGGATACGAAGACGTTGAACCTGTCCGCCGCAACATGTGCGGCGGCAACGGTGCCCTCTATTTTTGTGGCCAAGTCGGCGTCTTCTGCCGGGACAGAAGGTCGGATTGCGAAGCACTCAGATATGCTTCGTGCGAGCCGTGTCGCGAAGTCCGGCGCCGTGATGGAGATTCCCTGAAAAGCGGAAAAAGGACTGGGCAGATCAGAAACAGAAAGGCCGGAATGACAAACTGGAAGTAGAGGGACGCCTCGCGCCCAAGCTCCGCCGGCCTCAAATTGTACCCACGCTTTACGAATGGAGCGAGGGCTGCACATCACAATCACGAGGTCTGAGCTTCGCAATGCTGCTTCGACAACGCTGAGCCATTGTGACCCGCCGGAAATGTCGGCTTCGCTCACAAATGTCTCGACGTCCCCGGAAAAGCGCGTCTCGATCCACTGGCGCACCAGCAGAGCGATTGCTGCCTCGCTCTTTGTGTGACTGATGAAAATGCGTTTCATGCTGCGTCTCCCCAAGGCCCTGCGGAGCATAGGCAGACACCCTGTGCCAGTCCATCTGCTTGTATCGATGCCGAGCTGCAAGGCGGCTGATCAACCATACTTGAGTCCGAAAAGGCCGGGTCTGTGAACCGGAGTGAAGTCACGTTGCCGAACAGCGCTTCAGTCCATTGATTTCGGGAATAGCGGAGGGGGTTCGGTCCAGCCGTACTGGCGCGCATTCCTGCCGGTCGTAACTTTGCGGCGCTATGGCGGTCGTGGGGCCCCTTCCGTGCGCCACTCAGCAAACCATGAGTGACAAAATATTGGTTTCACGAAACAAACACGGGACGCTAGGTTCATGTCAGAATGTATCTCATCCGCACGGCAGCGAATCCGCATGGCAACGCCAATAAACCAACGCCCGAACGACATATTTCTCAGCCACGCTAGCCGAGACAAAAGCGCGTTCGTCGACGACTTGTTTATCTGGCTCACGAGACGCGCCGGTTACAAGGTTTGGTACGACCGGGGCCTAGCGTCTGGCGGGCTATCGACAAATTTGGACGAAGCGATTGACACCTGCCGCAGTGCGATCGTCGTCCTTTCCGAGAATTCGGTTAAATCGCAATGGGTAAAGTCCGAGTGCGATCGAATCCATAGCGAGTGGGCCAACGGAAGGGGTGCGTTCGCCATCGCTACCATTCGACTGGATCCAGTGGAGCCACCGGGATTGCTCAAGTCTTATAAGCACATCGACGTTTTGGACGGAAAGTTTACCGCAGAGACTGCGGCTCTGTTGGTTGAGAGCCTGAATGGTGGACGTGACAGCGCCTTGGGCCGTCCAGTCTACCTAAGTCGTGGCTGGCGCGATTCCGAGCAAGCGCCTGCCGATTGCATTTCCAATATTTGCAAATCATCTGGCCTGAAACTGGTCTGCGATTTTACTGATCAGCCGCATTATAACGCGGATAGAATTCGCGATGTTATGGACAGCACTGGCGGACTGGTTGCAATCGTGCCGCATCGCGGCCAAGGCAAAACATCAAGCTACATAATCAAGGAGATCGCAGTAGCGCGTGAGCTCGGATTGCCAGTCATCGCATTCATCCACTCGGATGTAGAGCGAGTTAACATTCCCGCCGTCACCGAAGCCGTGGTTTTTGACGATAGTGTTGTTTCGCTCGACGTTCACAAAGTCGAGGATCTTTTCTCGGAGCCGCTCGCGACATTTACGACGCAATGGCGCAAACCCAATCGCGGCGAGCACTTGTTTCTTGGGCATTCGCTGGAGGAGTCGATCGGCGATCGGTTCGCAATGTTGAAGCGCATGTTGTCGAGAGTGACCGGACTTTCGGTGGTCACCGGTGGCTTCGTCAGCGGCGAAGAAGCCCCAACTGAGATTGTTAAGCTAATCCAGAATGCCGAAATCTGTATCATGGACATTACCAACAAAGCGCATCCGAACCTTCCAGAAAAAATCAACTTTGCGCTTAATTCATGCATCGAAGCCGGGATCGCGCTTGGCGCCGGGCGCGCGAACACGCTGTACATCACGTGCGCCGGACCGAGGCGATCGCCACCATTCATGCTACGCACTAGGCAAGTCTGGTACTACGACGATGACTTGGAACTTGTCGGTGCTTTACGTCAGATTGCCTACACCCACCGCCGAATGGTCGTGTGACGCGCTTCCTGCATGGTGCCGAGTGTCGCCTTCTGGGCGAGCTCCCGCCGAAACGCAGCACCGTCTCCGAATGACTGATCTGGATCGACTAAGCCGGATCACCACATTCCGGGTCGCGGCGGCACAGGGGCCCCGTCCGGCCATTCGGGCCGCTCTAACCAGCGAGCTCCGCTCACGCGCCAGGCTCCGTAGCTGTGTAGAGCGCGCGAATTGCGGCGATGCCGTCTTCAAGCCTCGGGCTGTTCTACTTATCACAGGCCGTAAGAACCACCTCCGAGACCCCGCCAAGCTTCTGCTCGTCAAATACGATGGTATCGGTCACACCCCCGCCAGAAATGACCAGGTTGCCAGTCCACTTGCTGTAGATCGCCTCGACGAGGGCCAGCGCGGCTCCCCCCGGCTCGGACCAGCTGTACGCGTTCGCTTCCCCGCCCGCAAACGAGCGGGTTGCGACCGTCCTGCCATCGATGGAGAAGGTCACCGGCACCTCCAGCCCCGCAGCGAACGGCGCGCTGGGCTGCCAGGTGACGTCAATGCTGGACCCGAAGGTGCAGCCGATTGAGAACCGCGCTTTCCCATTCGACCAAACCGCCTGAACAATTGCGTTTGACGGATCTTCAAACCAGTCACCTTTCTCGTGTAATTCCCAGCCCGCAACACCAAGCGGCTTCTTCTTCCAGGGCGTTTGAGCATAAGCGGCCAAGCCGGCCGTCAACGCGGCGAAGCCAAGGGCTGTGATTTTCAGGGCGATAGCCATCCGAGTGATTTCCCAATAGATGCGTCGTACGCATCAGAGTGACTGTCGGAGCATCGCTCACCCGCCCCGCGCGTCAAGCCGCGTGCCGTCCATCGTTGGCTAACGACCTCTCAGGCCGTCCCTCATTCAAGTGTCCGTCGGTGGGCGAAGTCCGACCCGAACGATCCGGCTGCCGGGAATGACGGTTGTTGAGCAACCACGACGGTCGTAACCTCGCGACGCCACGGTAGGAAGCGGGCCAGACAAGGACGATGGATGACCGACAAGAGCAACGATCGCCCGCCTGTTGCTCTTGAGCAGCGCAGCGCTAGCGCCGATCAGCGTATGTTCTCCCCCTCGGCGGCGCGGAATGTGGGTTCGATCCTTGCTGTTCTGCAGCGCGTCCTTCCCTCGAATGGTTCGGTGCTGGAGATTGGTTGCGGTACGGGCGAGCATGCCGTTGCTTTCGCGGGAGCGATGCCGCACCTTACCTGGCACCCGAGCGACCCCGATCCCGATGCGCGCGCGAGCACGGCTAGCTGGATCAGCTTTACCGGACTCAGCAATGTGTGTGTGCCACGCGACATCGATGTGAGCGCAAGCACATGGGGGGTGGAGCAGGATGCGCCATTCGACGCCATACTGTCGCTCAACATGATTCATATCGCGCCGTGGTCGGCGAGCCTCGGATTGTTCGCCGGTGCTGGCCGTATGCTTCGCGCCGGCGCGCTTCTCATCCTCTACGGCCCATTCATGCGTGACGGCGCACACAATGCGCCCTCCAACGCAGCATTCGACGCGTCCCTTAAGGCGCGAAACCCATCCTGGGGCGTGCGCGATATCGCCGATCTTGAACGCGTCGGTGAAGAATCTGGCCTCATTCTGCGCGAAATGATCGAGATGCCCGCCAACAACAGGACGCTGGTCTTCGCAAAACGGGCGAACTGACCTGCCTCGTTTCTTCGGACGAACTGCAGCGCACCAATGACCGTTTCGGGCGAGCTCCAGACTGATCAGAAGGGCAGAAGCGACCGGCAACTCACGCGCGACCCTGCCATTGGTACGATCATCGGATTGGCGCGAAGTCGGGGCCCTGTCCGGTCATTCAGTCCGCGTGCGATTTCGCCCCCAGCTCACGCGCCCGGCTCCGTCTCGGCGTAGAGCGCGCGGACAATAGCAATGTCAGCTTCAAGCGTCGGGCTGTTTGGGTGACCGCGGCGCCACAAGCGCTCCGCTTGCGCCAGCTCCATCCCCAGCCGGCGCGCCGCCTGGATACACCTACGCGCGTCGGCGTCTCGTTCAAGGTGCACACAGAGAAGCGCTTTGTAGACCTGATCGAACGCTTGTACCGGATTGAGGCTAAAGCTTTGATCCCGGGCCGCTTCCGCCTCAGCCAAGCGCCCCAGGTCGCGGTACGCGGCGGACTGCCACGTTTTCACCTGCCACATGTGTGAGCCCGGCATCAGCCGTTCTGCCGTCTTGAGGAGCGAGAGCGCCTCCTCAGGCCGGTTGAGCATGAAAAGAGCGACGCCATGGTGAAGCTGCGACATGCCACTTCCAGGCGCCTTGCGCACGGCGCGCCCGGTATAGCGCTCGCCTTCTTCCGGATAGCCGACAAGGCAGAGCGCATACCCAACGTAGCAGAGGACCGCGGCGTCGTCTGGCGCCAGGGCAAGGGCGCGTTCTGCGATGTTGCGGATCCGCTCGACCTCTGCCGGATCGTCTGGGCTGGCAAGATAAGCGAGGGCGAGAGCGTAGGCGAGCATGGCATGCCCCGGCGCATACTCCGGCGCGATGGCGACAGCTCGCCGAGCTTCCTCGACGCCCTCGACCCGTGCGGCGGCGTCCCACTTGCGATAGGCGGCAGAGCTTCGCGCCACTGCCTCCCACGCGGTGATGTCGCCGGGCTTCTTCAGCGCACGCTCCATCTCAAGTGCATAGACTTGTGCATCGAGGCTGGCGGCGATGTCGGTGACCAGCTCCTCCTGGAGTTCGGCCAGTTCGGTCAAGGGGCGGTCGAACTTGCCGGACCACAAGGCGGCGCCTGTCTCCGCCTCAAGAAGCTGAGTGGTGACCCGCAGGTTGGCGCCGACGCGCCGCACATTTCCCTCCAGCATATAACGCACGCCGAGCTGGCGTCCCAACGCTGGGAGATCAGTAATCGCCGCGCGGCTCAGGTTGGCCGTCGCGGTCGATCCCAGCACGCGGACATTCACGCCCTGTGTGAGGGCGGAAATCACATCCTCGACCATACCCTCGGCGAACACCTCGTCCTCGGGCAGGCTGGAGCGGTTGGTGAACGGCAACACCGCCAGCGATGGAGCAGACCCGCTCTGGCCGGGCTTGAGGGTTTCCTGAACGGTCGGGGCGGCGAGCGGAGTGGTCGGAGCCGCAGCCGCTGGCGCTTCTTCCTTCGCCACGAAGCGGCGCACGTCCGCGAGGAACGCTACCCACGCCTTGTCGCTAGCATCGCCCTGCCAGTGCGAGAGCTCTGCCGTCTGGGTCAGCTCGAACATGATGGGTCGCTCGCATGGCTCGATCATGCAGGGCACCAGCGTCTTGTTGCGATCCGCCAGCGTCGCCTCTGCGCGGACCCAGCGCGACGCGACAGACTGCTTCGACCACAGCACGACCACAGCCTTGGCCTCGCGCAGCGCAGTCTCGGTCACCTCGTCATAGGCCTCGCCGGCCCGTAGGGTCGTATCCCACCAGACATCCAGGCCCTGGGCCTTGAACGCTTCGGCGAACCGCCGGGCGGCAGCCTGGTCCTCTCGATTGTAGGAGAGAAAAATGTCCGGCACGCCCGACCCCGCTGGAATGACCAACAGGACTACAGGAGCCTAGGGGAAAGGTCGATTCAGGCCGGTGGACGCCATACTTTACGAACGACCGAGATTGGGCGATGAACGGCCGCGTTCCCTGGGGCAGAACGACTGGCCGGAATGTATCGACTCAGCCGGATTGCCGCAATTCAGGCGCGGCGACGTCGGAGCCTTTTGGCGCCTATAGTCCAAATTGCATTCTGGCTGTGACGGGGATCCTGAAAAATGCCGATGGAACTTCGGCGCTGCTTGCTGGCCCCGCCATCCGAGGTATGGACAGCCGCCGAAAATCTTCGGCACGCGGTGCATCTGCACAACGAGGGAGACAGATCGGGCGCGGCTGTGTTGTTCAGGGCCGCTGATTTGGCCCGCATAGGTGATTGGTTCAAAAAAGTGGTGGGTCCATTCGACGAGAGCATTCACGGGCCTCGCCCCACTTTCCTGGAGCCCCCTAAGCTTCCGATGCACCAGCGCAAGCGTCCGCGCATGGTGAGTGCCGCCGGCAAACGGGCGATTATTGCCCGGGACGGTTACCATTGCCGCTTCTGCGAAATGCCTGTGATCCCCAAGGACACGGTCAAAGCGATCGCCCTCCTGTATCCCGAGGATGCGCCCTGGACCGACGTCGCCGCCGACCAACACCGCTTTTTTCAAGCCGCAAATCTTCAGTACGACCATCTACTCCCCCATTCCCGCGGAGGTGAGAGCAGCGTCGAAAACATGGTCGTGACTTGCGCCGTTTGTAACTATGGCCGGATGTCGAACACTCTTGCAGAGTCCTTTTTGCTGGACCCGCGCGATTTTCCATCCCGAACTTCGAGTTGGGATGGGCTCCAGTTGATTGTGCTATAGCAAGAAACCAGCGACCGAATTTGGGCGATGAACTGCCGGTCGTAATCTTTGGTCCATCCGGCGGGAATGCAGCCATGAGCTGTCATTCCCGAACCCTCTGACACTTCGTCAGTGGGTCGGAACGGGCAGCGGCCCTCACGCTTGCTCGTATCGGCGCAATTCCTGGAGTCGGCCGTCGCCGGCGGACCTCGCGTGCCGCTGTTGCGGATCGAGGGGGGCCTGTGTTCTGGCTTGGGGGGGCAGCACGACAATCTGGGAGCCAAACTGACGACATAGGGCAAGGCGGGCTCTGCATCTCTCATGATGTCAGAACGCGCGTCAGAACGGGTGTCAGAATGGTAGCGAGCACATCAAGCTCGCTGAGCCAAAATCTCTTGCGATGTCCGGGGGTTCGAATGGTACCAGCTCCCGGGCTCGAACCGGGGACCTCTAGATCCACAATCTAGCGCTCTAACCAACTGAGCTAAGCCGGCGTCCATCAATCGCCCCCCCGGAAGCCCGGGTGCGCGCGAAGGCCGTGGTCATAAACCCTCGCCCGCCGCTGGGCAAGCGCCTCTCCCGCATCCTGCCGGGCGTGGCGGCAGCCGCGCCCGGGACCTGTCCCGAACCCGCAAAAACCGAAGGTTTCACGGCGCTGGGCGGGGCCCCTTGGCCCTTCAATCGCCCCGGCCGAGCAGTCGGTCCATGGCCTTCTTGGCTTCGTCCCGCAGCCGGTCCTCGACCGACTGAGGCGGCGTCTCCACCGGTTCGGCAGGCGTGGCCGGAGCAGGGTCAGCGCCCGCTCCATCAGGGGCGGGAGCTGCAGGCGCCGCATCGGTTGGCGGCGCCGCCGGCGCCGGAGCAGGCGCAGCCGGGACCGCCGGCGCTGGCTTTGGCTGTCCGAAGCCAAATTTCGAGGCGAGGTCGTCGGTCAGCTGCTGCAGCTCGTCCTCGATCTCGGCATTGGCCCGGTCGCGCAGCGCGGCTGTGGCCTTGTCTTTTAGCCAGTCCCAGTCGAGTGACAGCTTGATCCCGCCCCATGATCCCGCCAGCTCCAGCGGAATGCCGTATCCGTTGAGCCCCGATGTGGTGTCCTTGTAGCGCGGGAACAGATTCAGCGTTGCCTGCTGCTTGCCAATGTCCAGCGCGCCGCCGCCCGACAGCGTGAAATCATCCGCATCAATGCTGAGCCCGGTCACCATCGCAACGCCATCGGCCATCACAAAGCTGGTCTCCAGCGTCTCGAATTTCGTCTGCGCCAGCGGTGAGATGACGCCGCCCTTCACCTCGCGATTGTTCAGCGCCGACTTCGCCGCATCGCCCAGCGCCATCAGGTCAACGCCCGACAGCACGCCATTCTCGAATGAGAACTCGCCCGCGCCCACGAGAGAACTCATCAGCGTCTGCAGGTCCGCGCCCGATCCCGCGACATCGATCTCGAGGTCGCCCACGCCATCGAGCGATGAGTATCCCGCCGCCGCAGTGAGCACCTTCTTGAGTCCCATCCCGTCCATGCTGGCGCGGAACTCGATTGCGGGTTCAGCCGAGCTGCCATCGGCCACCAGCCGCGCGCTACCCTTGCCGCCGAACAGGGATGTCTGCTTCAGGTCGGCGGAAAGCCGCCCGTTCGCCAGTCCGATCGCCACGGTCGATGCGCCGAAGTCGAAACTGTTGAACCTGATGCCGCCGGCCTTGAGCGTCACGTCGGCGTCCACCAGGCGCAGCGGGGTCAGGTCGATCGGCGTCTTGCCCCAGCCGCTGGTCGCCGGCGCCGGTCCCGTCGGCGCGCCCGATGCGCTGGCATAGGGGGTGATATCGATGGCCCCGGCCGTGGTCAGCGTGCCGACCAGCTTGGGCTTGCCGTCAAAGCGCAGCGCGGCTTCCCCCGTCGCCTTGATCGCATCAAACGTCAGGCTGGCGTTGCGCAGCAGCACATCTGTCGCGCTTCCTGCAGTGTCGCCTTCCAGCGAAAAATTCTTGTAGATGTCGCCCGCAGGGAGCTTTGCGCCCGCCGCCTCGGCCAGCTTGCGCAGGTCAGGCGCTGCAATCGACACCCGGCCATCGTAAGCGAGCGCCTCGGCCAGCGAGGCGCTGCCTGCGAAGTTCAGCTTCAGCAATCCGCTGTCATGCGAGAACAGCACGTTCTCGAACGAAAGCTTGTCCAGCTGCCCCGATATGCGGGCGGCAAGATTGGCCTTGCCCAGCGCCGCCTCGGCCGGAGCAGCGATCTCCATCGCGCGCGCCAGGTCCGCCAGCTTCGGCGCCTCAGCTTCGGCATCCAGCAGCAGCGTCACGCCCTCGGCAATATGCGCTTCCCCCTTGAGGTTGGCGTTGAGCAGCGGGCTCTCATGCCGCGCCGTTCCGATCTTCAGTGTGATGTCGTCCGGCGTTCCAAACGCCTGTCCCGACAGCGTCAACTTTCCAAGCACGTCGCGCGCCGGAATGGCTGTCAGCTTGAACGCCTCGGCGAGCGCCACCACTGAAGGGATGACCCCCTGTCCCTCGAAGTCGAAGCGCGGCGTTGCGCCGAGGCCCAACTCGCCCTTCAGGTCAGCATTGATCAGGTCGGTCTCCAGCTTGATGGTCGCGGGCGATGGCATGCCGTCCAGCGTCGCTTGCGGATTATCCAGCCGCGCCGTCAGCTTGAACCTGAGGTCGTTGGCCAGTCCGTTGGCGCTGAACTGAAGCGGCCGGTCCATCGCCTCCATGTCGGCGGTCAACTCAAGATCGCTCAAGGTCTGGATGCGGCCTTCCTTGCGGTCGTCCCACGAGACGCGGCCCTTCTCGATGCGCACATCACGCAGAGTTGCCGAAAGTTTGCCACCGGGCCCGGCGGGCGTCTCGCCCGCGCCTGTCCCCCCGCCGACCTCGAAGGTCCAGTTATTGGTTCCATCCGCCAGGTTCACGAGCTGGATATCCGGCTCCACCAGCACGAACTCCTCGATCTGCACGCCGCCGCCGAAGATCAACGGCCACAGCGCCACGGCCGCCCGAAGCTCCTTCATCGAGGCGAAGGGCGTCTCGCCCATGCCTTCTGGTGCAAAGCCTTCCGGGTTCGCGATGGACGATGCCCCTGCGCGCGCCTCGATGCGCGGAAAGACAGCGACATTGATTGCCCCCGTCATGGTCACCTTGCGGCCGGTGGCCTGCAGGGCCGCCTTCTCGATCTCGGCGCGATAGACCTCCTGCGGGATCAGGTTCGGAATGATCAGTACCGCCAGGAACAGCAGGCCCAGCAGGCCGCCCACCACGCTGCCGGCGATGATCAGCGGCTTGCGGGCTTTGGGCGGGATCTTGAAGGGCAAGGCGAAGGCCATCGAATCCTCTTTGCTTTCCGCCAGTTGATCTCACGGGGGAAGTTAGGCGTCATCAGGGCGCTGGCCAGCCTCTACCCTTAAGGCACAGTAGGGTCTGACTTGAGCCACCCACGCTTTACCGAGGCGCGTCCGCCCCCTAAGTCGAGCCCTCTCGAACCTGAGGCCAAAAACAAGGACCGGCAGGACATTGACGTTAGAAGCAGATCTGTCGGCCTATGCCGAACGTTTCAAGACGCGCCCCGCGCGCCGGAAGCCCCTTCCGGCGCACTTGCAGCGCCTTGAAGCTGAAAGCATTTTCATCATGCGCGAGGTCGCGGCGGGGTTCGAGAACCCGGTGATGCTGTATTCCATCGGCAAGGACAGCTCCGTCATGCTGCACCTGGCGATGAAGGCGTTCTGGCCCTCGCGCCCGCCTTTTCCCTTCATGCACGTCGATACGACCTGGAAATTCCGGGAAATGATCAAGTTCCGTGACCTGATCACCAAGAAGCTGGGCCTCGACCTGATCGTCCATATCAATGAGGACGGCCTGAAGCGCGGCATCAGCCCCTATGCCTCGGGCTCGAACCTGCACACCCAGGTGATGAAGACCGAGGGCCTGCGCCAGGCGATGGACAAGTACCGGTTCGATGCAGCCTTCGGCGGCGCGCGCCGGGACGAGGAGAAGAGCCGCGCGAAGGAGCGCATCTTCTCCTTCCGCACCGCCGACCATGGCTGGGACCCCAAGAACCAGCGGCCGGAACTCTGGAGCCTCTACAATACGCGCAAGGCCAAGGGCGAAAGCATCCGCGTCTTCCCGATCTCCAATTGGACCGAGCTCGATATCTGGGCCTACATCGCGGAAGAAGAGATCCCGATTGTGCCGCTCTACTTCGGCGAAAAACGCCCCACCGTCATCCGGAACGACCAGATATTCATGGTCGATGACGAGCGCACCCCGCTTGAGCCCGGCGAGACGCCGGTCGAGCGCATGATCCGCTTCCGCACGCTGGGCTGCTATCCGCTCACCGCCGCCATCGAAAGCGACGCCGCCACACTCGACGACATCGTCGCCGAGATGCTGACGGCGCGCACCTCGGAGCGCTCGGGCCGCCTGATCGACCATGACGAGAGCGGCTCGATGGAGAAGAAGAAGCGCGAGGGCTATTTCTGATGGCCACGAAAGTGACGCCTCTCCGCAAGCCCGCAGCCCAACCCAAGCCGTCGGTCCGCGAACTCGCATCCGCCGAAATGGGCGTGCTGCGCTTCATCACCTGCGGCTCGGTCGACGATGGCAAGTCCACGCTGATTGGACGGCTGCTGTATGACACCAAGCTGATCTTCGAGGACCAGCTGGCGGCCCTCAAGAAGGACTCGGTCAAGCACGGCACGCAGGGCGAGAATATCGACTTCGCGCTACTGCTCGACGGCCTCGAGGCCGAGCGCGAGCAGGGCATCACCATTGATGTCGCCTACCGCTTCTTCTCCACCGACAAGCGCAAGTTCATTGTCGCCGACACGCCCGGCCACGAACAATACACGCGCAACATGGCGACCGGCGCCTCGACGGCCGACCTTGCGGTCATCCTGATTGACGCGCGCAAGGGCGTGCTGCCGCAGTCCAAGCGCCACACCTACATCGCCAACATGCTTGGCGTTCGCCATATCGTTGTGGCCGTCAACAAGATGGACCTTGTCGATTACAGCCGCGCGCGCTTCCACGAGATTGTCGCAAGCTATCTCCAGATCGCCGAAAACCTCGGCTTTGAATCCATCACGCCCATCCCGATGTCCGCGCTGAAGGGCGAGAACATCACCACCAAATCCGAGGCCATGTCCTGGCATGACGGGCCGACGCTGATCGAGCACCTCGAAACCGTCGAGATCGCCGACGAACGCCGCAACGCGCCTTTCCGCCTGCCGGTGCAGTGGGTGAACCGTCCCAACCTCGATTTCCGCGGCTTTTCGGGTACGATCGTCTCCGGCACGGTGAAGCCCGGCGACCCTGTCGTAGTTGCCCGCTCGGGCAAGATGTCCACGGTCAAGGCGCTGGTCACGGCCGACGGCGATCTCCCTGTCGCCAGCGCAGGGGACGCTGTGACGCTGGTGATCGAGGACGAGATCGACGCCTCGCGCGGCGACATCTTCGCAACGCCCGATGCGCGCCCCGAAGTCTCCAACCAGTTCACCGCCAACATCCTCTGGATGCACGAGGACGCGCTCACCACGGGCCAGGCCTATCTCCTCAAGATCGGCGCGCAGGTCGTGCAGGCGACTGTCACCGGCATCCGGCACAAGATCGACATCAACACGCTCGACAAGACGCAAGGCCATTCGCTCAGCCTTAACGAGATCGGCTTCTGCAACGTCTCGACCAATCAGCCGATCGTGTTCGATGCCTACAAGGCGATCCGCGAGGCGGGCGGCTTCATCCTGATCGACCGCTTCACCAACCAGACGGTTGGGGCCGGCATGATCGAGTTTTCGCTGAGCCGCGCCACCAACGTTCACCGCCAGGCGATGGACGTCACGAAGGATTCGCGCTCGCTGTTGAAGGGCCACAAGCCCGCCATCCTGTGGTTCACGGGCCTTTCGGGAGCCGGCAAGTCCACCATAGCCAACCTCGTTGAGCGCAAACTCTCCGCCATGGGCGGCCACACCTATTCGCTCGACGGCGACAACATCCGCCAGGGTCTCAACAAGGACCTGGGCTTTGCCGACGCCGACCGCGTCGAGAACATCCGGCGCATCGGCGAGGTCGCGAAGCTGTTCGTCGATGCGGGCCTTATCGTCACCGCCTCCTTCATCTCGCCCTTCCGGGCGGAGCGCGACATGGTGCGTGGCCTCGTCGAGAAGGGCGAGTTCTTCGAGGTCTTCGTCGACACCCCGCTGCACCTTGCCGAAAGCCGCGACCCCAAGGGCCTCTACAAGAAGGCCCGCGCCGGCCAGATCCGCAACTTTACGGGCATCGACAGCCCGTACGAAGCGCCTATTTCGCCCGAACTGCGCCTCGACACTTCGGGGGCCACCGCCGAACAGCTGGCCGACCAGGTTATCGACAGCCTGCGCGCCGCTGGCATCATCGGCGGCGCCGGCGAACAGGCGGTGGATTTCTCGATCTAGCGGGAAGCGCGCCTGCTCGCGCCTCGGCCACGATCTGTCATCCCGGCTGCAGTGCGAAGCACGCAGAGCCGGGACGACAACTGTTGGCGTTGTCAGATTCGGCCGAATGAAATGCGGCGGCTGAAGAATCTTCACCAGCACTTTCAGCGCTCTATCCAGAAACCCGCTGTAGGATACTCAGCATCAAATCTCACCCCCTCTCCACTGAGCGCATAATGCCTTCATCGCTCCGCAAGGAGGGCAGCTGATCACTGTCGGCTCGGGGCGATGCGTGGGGGAGCAATCCCTCACGCGGGGACGCGGGCGATCCGCTCTTTGGACTACGGACTACAGACTACGGACTAAACCTGCGGAGCCATCCGCGTCCCCGGCCCTCCATCCTATCCAGATGGGCCAGACCAACAGCGAACCTCCAGGCGGATAGCGCCGTGGAGCTTTTCTAGTTTCTCTCCGGACTGCTGCCGGGCAGGCGCCCGGCGGTCCAGATAATCTCGCTTGCCACTATGGTGTTACTATGTAACACCCGACATCATGAACGGGTCCGAGCCAGCAATCGTGCTTGGCGCTGCCGCACTCAGTGTTGCTGGCGTCGCATTCGCACTTCTTGCCGCCACGATGGCGCGCAAGGTGACTGATATTGTCGGCATGGCTGGCGGCGTCGTCATCCTGTTCACCGGCATCACGCATATTGCTCCCGAAGCGCTCTCCGCTGGCGATGTCGCGCTTGGCTTCCTGATTGCGGGCGCCGTTGCGGGCATCGTGCTTGAACTGCTTTTCCGCGCGCGCAGCGGCCGCACTGAATCCGCCGCTCATCTTGGCGCGTGGCTGGGCGTTGGCGTCCTCGGCATCCACTCGACGCTCGACGGCGCAGTCTACACAGCCGCTTTCTGGCACAGCGAACATTCCGGTCAGATCGCCGCTCTCGGCCTCATCCTGCACGAGGCGCCCGAGGGCGTCGTCGCCATGGCGCTCGCCCTGCGCGCGGGGCTGAAGCCGCCGGTCGCGGCCCTTGTCGCCGTCACAGCGTCATCGCTCACCACGCCGCTCGGCTGGGTCATCGCCCATGCCGTGGGCGAGGCAGGCCACGGCGTGATGGAAGCCATGTTCGCCGCCTCCGCCGGCCTGCTGCTCTATGTCGGCTGGCATCTGGTGTCCGATGGCTGGCGCTCCATCCGCGCCCGCAAGGCCTGAGTCAGTCCGCGTTCGCGCTGCGGCGCCGCACGGATTTTCGCGGAATCCGCCCCCTCACGCACAGGTCTTGCAAACTTTGATCGCGTGACCGCCGCCCACGCGCTGGGTTACCCGGCCATCGCGGTATATATCTCCGTCAAATGCCGGAGACTCAAATGGCCGATATCTTCGAGAACCCGCTGGGCACTGACGGTTTCGAATTCGTCGAATACACGTCCCCCAACCCTCACGTGCTCGCCAAGCTGTTCGAGAGCCTGGGCTTCACCGCCGTGTCGAAGCACCGCTCGAAGAACGTCGTCCGCTACAAGCAGGGCGACATCAACTTCATCCTGAACATGGAGCCCTCGGGCCAGCCCGCGGCATTCCGCGGCGTGCATGGCGCCGGTGCCAACGCCATGGCTTTCCGGGTGAAGGACGCATCGAAAGCCTACGCCGAAGCTATCAGGCGCGGCGCTGAGCCCGCCTTCGGCACGGTCGGCCCGATGGAGCTCAACATCCCCGCCATCCAGGCCATCGGCGGCGCCTACATCTATCTGGTCGACCGCTATGGCGCGCACGGCATCTACGACATCGACTTTGTGCCGATCCCCGGCGCCAACGAAGCGAAGAACTCCGTCGGCCTCACCTATCTCGACCACCTCACGCACAACCTGCATCGCGGCAACATGGCGAAGTGGGCCGACTATTACGAGCGCATCTTCAACTTCCGCGAGATCCGCTATTTCGACATCGAGGGCAAGCAGACCGGCCTCGTCTCGAAAGCGATGACCAGCCCGTGCGGCAAGATCCGCATCCCGCTGAATGAGTCTCGCGACGACAAGAGCCAGATCGAGGAATTCCTCAAGGACTATGGCGGCGAGGGCATCCAGCACATCGCGCTCGGCACCGATGACATCTACGCCAGCGTCGAAGCGCTTCGCGAACGCGGTATCCCGTTCCAGACCGCGCCCGACACCTATTTCGAAGGCATCGGCCAGCGCCTCGGCGCGCATGGCGAGGACGTGCCGCGCCTGCAGAAGAACAACATCCTCATCGACGGCGCGCCGACACAGGGGCAGGGTCTCCTGCTGCAAATTTTCACCGCCAACCAGATCGGCCCGATTTTCTTCGAGCTCATCCAGCGCAAGGGCAATGAAGGCTTCGGCGAGGGGAATTTTAGGGCGCTGTTCGAAAGCATCGAGGCGGATCAGATCCGCAGGGGTGTGCTGAAGGCAGAGGCGTGATGGCGTGACCGCGCCGGCACGCAAAAGGGGGAAGCGCTACTGGGGCTACGCCCTGTTCGGAGCGTCGATCGCAGCGTGGCTGACGTTCTTCGGCGCGGCCTGGCTCATGAGCGTTGTGCTGGATTTGACTTCAGAGGACGCTAGTAGGGTTAGCGCAGGCGGATCGCCGGGCCTTCTTGCCGCTTCTGCCATCTTTGGTGCTCCAGTGGTGCTTGTTATCTGCTTTGTTGTTGGTGCGCCTGCGCTTGTTCTACTTGAGGTATTGAAGCTCTCGAAGTGGTGGCAAGCCGCGCTGGTCGGCGCTGCGGCGGGAGCGCTTCTGCTGCTTGGCGCGTTGACTTTCACCAGGCCCACGGATGTCTCGGTCAATGCTGCGGGGATTGCTGTCGCGGTGATCTTCATGTTGACGGGCGCGACCGCTGGCGTGACCGCGTGGGCCAGTATGTGGCTGGACAAGAAGGCTGCATGACCTCGCCCCGCGACATCGCCAACGCACAGCTCGTCGCTTACAACGCGCGCGATCTCGCCGCCTTCATGGCGCTGTTCGCCGATGATGCATGGCTCGAAGACCTCCCAACGGGACAGCGACGCGCGAGGGGCAAGGCAGCCATCACCGAAATCTACCGCGCTCGCTTCGGCGACAATCCGCGCCTCCATTGCGTCGTGCATTCCACCATGGACCTCGGCGATTTCGCCATCGACCATGAAACGATCACAGGTCTGTCCGATGGCGGTCAGATCGATTGCATAGCCATGTACGAAGTACGCGGCGGTCTCATCCAGAGTGTTCGCTTCATCCGCAAGTGACGCTAGCATCGCCTCGATAGAAGGAAGCCAGTCATGAGCGTATCCCTCCCCATCGAAGGCGCGTGCATGTGCGGGCAGGTGAAGATGCGCGTCAGCGCGCCGCCGATCATGACAATGGCCTGCCACTGCAAGGGCTGCCAGAGACTCTCCGCCAGCGCCTTCTCGCTCACCGCGATGATCCCCATCGACGGCTTCGAGATCATCTCCGGCCAGACGCAGATCGGCGCGCTCCACGGCGAGAATCCTTATCACTACTGCCCCCATTGCCTGAACTGGCTCTACACGGGGCTTTCCGGCGCGCCCTTCGTCAACGTGCGGCCGAGCGTGTTCGACGTCCCCGCCTGGTCGACGCCTTTCATCGAAAGCTACGTCGGCGAGAAGCTCCCCTGGGCCGCCACATCGGCGAAACACAGCTACGCGAAATTCCCCGTCGCGGAAGACTACGGCCCGCTGATGGCTGAATTTGCTGCGCTGCAAAGCGCCGTCTGAACGCCGCCGCCATTGCGCCCTACGGTCCGCGTGATAGCCAGAGTCGCAGAAGACCAAGGGGAGAAGAATATGCGCGCTATCCTGATGGTGCTAGCCTCCGCTCTTGCGCTGGCGGCGTGCGAGTCCGGCGGCGCGGAGACCGGCGCCTTCGAAGCTGAAATCCGCCGCACTGCATTCGGCGTCCCGCACATCAAGGCGAAGGACATGGGCGGCATCGGCTATGGCTACGGCTATGCCTCCGCGCAGGACAATCTCTGCGAGATCGCTGATCGGCTGCTTACCGTCTCGGGCGAGCGCGCCAAATACCTCGGCCCCGGCGAGGGCGACGCCAATATCGCCAGCGATCTCTATCACCGGCGCATGATCGCATCGGGGCGCGTCGAGGAACTCCTCGCTGGCCCGGCAACCTCTGTCGATACGCCCACCGCCGAAGCCAAGGCCCTCGCCGAAGGATACGCCGCCGGCTTCAACCGCTATTTGCGCGAAGCAAAAGGCAAGATCACCGACCCGCGCTGCAAGGACGCCGCCTGGGTGCGTGAGATCACCGCGCTCGATTTCTGGCGTCACATGTATGTCGGCCAGACCGTCGACGGCTTCTTTGCCACCACCACGGGCGCCGCCCCTCCCGGCGCAGACCGCGCCGCCATCGCGCCCGATCTTGTGCCGGAAGACGCTTCAGGCTGGGGCTCCAACGCCTACGCCTTCGGCCGCGAGATGACCAAGGGCGGCAAGGGCGTCCTGCTTGGTAACCCGCATTATCCTTGGGACGGCGTGAACCGCTTCTACCGCACCCACTTCATCATTCCCGGCGACATCAACATTGTCGGCATCAGCTACATTGGCATGCCGATGATCCGCATCGGCCACAACGAAACGCTGGCGTGGAGCAACACCGTCTCCACCGCCCGCCGCTTTGGCTATTATGAACTCACGCTCAACCCCGACGACCCGACGCAATATCGCTATGAAGGCGAATGGGTGCCGATGGAGACGGAAGAGGTGATGGTCGAAGTGAAACGAGGCGACGAGATCACTCTGGGTGGCCGGACGCTCTACTCGACGCGTTGGGGCCCGGTGATTGAATCCGAAAGCCTCCCCTGGACGAAGGATAGGGCGTTCGCCCTGCGCACGATGGAAACCGGTCTACGCGATCCGGATCAGTACATGGCCGTCTGGCGCGCCAAGACCGTGCGCGACATGAAGACCGCGCTGGCCAGCCGCCAGTCGTTCCGCTTCAACGCGACCGCCGTGGATTCCACCGGTGAGGCGCTCTATGGCGACATGGGTCTCATTCCCAACGTCTCTGCTGCGTTGGCCGAGAAGTGCTCCATATCCGACTTCGCGAAGGAGCAGTGGGAAAAGACGCGCTTCCCGGTTCTCGATGGCTCGCGCGCGGAATGCGACTGGGCGACCGACGCGGATTCTTCCGCCCCGGGCGCCGTGGGCGCCGCCGCAGGTCCCCACCAGTTCCGCACCGACTATGTGCTCCAGAGCAATGACAGCTACTGGCTCACCAACATGTTCGCGCCGATCACCGGCCTCAGCCCCATCTTTGGCGACGAGGCGACGCCGCGCTCCCTGCGCACCCGCGCCGCACACGAACAGGTCGAACGCCGCATGGCCGGCACGGATGGCTTCGGCGATCCGAAATTCGATCTGGCCAGCCTGCAACAGGTCATGCTCTCCAATCGCCACTATGGCGGAGAACTTGTGCGCGATGATGTCGTCGCCGCCTGCCGCGCCTCGGGGAAGCCGAAACTTGCGCCCGCCTGTGATGCGCTCGCCAACTGGGATCTGAAGGTCAATCTCGACAGCCGCGGCGCGCACCTGTTCCACATCTTCGCCGAAGCCGGCGGCATCAAGTTCAGTGACAAGTTCGATCCCGCCAACGCCGTCCACACGCCGGCGAAGCTCGATACGGCCAATCCCGCCGTCCTCGCCGCGCTGGAAACGGCCGTCGACAAGTTGACCGAACTCAAAATCCCGCTCGACGCCAAACTCGGCGATGTGCAAACCGAAACCCGCAACGGCGTGCGCATTCCGATCCACGGCGGAGCCGGCCCCGAGGGCGTCTTCAACGTCATCTCGGTGCAGAACGACAGCCTCGAACCCGAGAAGGGCTGGACCTCCATTCGCCACGGGGCAAGCTGGATCTACGTCGTCGAATTCACCGACGATGGCCCGAAATCGCAGGGCTTCCTCACCTATTCCCAATCCACCGATCCAACCTCGCCACACTACAGCGACCAGACCGAACTCTATTCCAAGAAGGGCTGGGATGATCTTCTCTGGAAGGAAGAAGCCGTCGAAGCCGCCACCGTGTCACGCGTGACCATAAGCGAGTAAGACGACGCATGAACGAGACGATCCTCTACGGCTACTGGCGTTCCTCGGCGACCTACCGCACGCGCATCGCGCTGAACCTCAAGGGCGTTGCCTACCGCACGGTTGGCGTTCACCTGCTCAAGGACGAACAGACCTCGCCCGAACATGTCGCGCGCCATCCGTCCGGCCGCGTGCCCATTCTCGAGATCGATGGCCACCGCATCGGCCAGTCCATGGCGATGATCGACTATCTTGACGAAACTCGCCCCGAGCCGCCGCTCCTCCCGCGTGATGCCTACTTGCGCGCCCATGTCCGCGATCTGAAAGACCAGATCGTCGCCGACATCCATCCGCTCAACAACACCTCGACACTGGCCCGCCTGCGCTCGCAGTTTGGCGCTGATGATGCCGCTATCGCCACCTGGTACGAACACTGGATCGTCCGCGGCTTCAAAGTCCTCGAACAGATGCTCCCATCGTCAGGCGACTACTGCGTCGGCAATGCTGCAACGCTCGCCGACATCGTACTCGTTCCCCAGGTCGCCAACGCGCGCCGCTATCCCCAGATCGATCTCGCGCAATTCCCCAACATCGTTCGCATCGACGCGGCGCTCCAGAAGCTCAAGGCTTTCCACGACGCGGCGCCCGCCCAACAGCCAGAGGCGAAGCAGCAATGACCAAAGGCAAATGGATCCCGGTGAAGGGTGCGGAGGGCAGGCATTCCAAGCAGGCTCACGCAGACCTGCCTGAAGACACATACGAACGTGAAATGTCGAAGGAGGGCTTTTTTGGACCCGCCGCTTTCTTCCATCACCAGAACCCGCCAACCGGATGGACGAACTTCGAAGGCCCGCTGCGTCCGCGCGCCTTCAACCTCGTGAAGGAAGACGCCTTCACGCATTCGCCATGGGACGCGCCCGTCATCCTGCACAACAAGGCGTGCGAGTTGCGCATGTGGCACATGTCAGGATCGATGGACGGCTATGCCCGCAACAGCGACGGCGACACGCTGCTCTTCATCCACGAAGGCCACGGCCATCTGTGGACCGACTGGGGGCATCTGTTGGTGGAGGAAGGCGACTACGTCTACCTGCCGCGGGGCGCGATGTTCCATCTGGACAAGCACACATCCAACGGCTTCCGCATTCTGGTGATCGAGGCCACCAACGCGCACTACACGCTGCCTGATCGTGGCATGCTAGGCCCGCACGCCGTATTCGACCCCGCATTGCTGCAGACGCCGGTGATCGATGACAGCTTCCTCTCGCGCCAAAAGCTGACGGGAGACTTCAAGGTCTGGGTGAAGAAACGCGGGCAGGTGTCCACGATCACCTATCCCTACAACCCGCACGACGCCGTCGGCTGGCATGGCGACCTTGCGCCCGTGAAGCTCAACGTGCGCGACATCCGCCCGGTGTCAGCTCACCGCTATCACCTGCCGCCCTCGGTCCACACCACCTTCATGTCGGATCGTTTCGTGGTCTGCACCTTCGCCCCGCGCCCGTTCGAGACGGATCCCGGCGCGCTCAAAGTGCCCTTCTTCCACAACAACGACGATTTCGATGAAGTGCTGTTCTACCATGCCGGCGACTTCTTCAGCCGCGACAACATCGAGGCGGGGATGATGACGTTCCACCCCTCCGGCTTCACGCACGGGCCACACCCGAAGGCGCTGAAGAAGATGTTCGTACAGGACAAGCCGATGACCGACGAGTACGCCGTCATGATCGATACGCGCGATCCACTCGACGTCGGCAAGGACGCCGAAGCGCTGGAGAATATGGATTACGTCAATAGCTGGAAGCCGAAAGGCTAGGGCCTAACGCTTCGCGTTCGCGTAGTTCAGCCCCGCGACGAGCACGGACACCGGCATGAGATAAGCGCAGACGGCGCTGAAGAAGATGGCGCGTGTGAAGTACATGACGGGTTTTCCGGTTCTGCTGCGGAGCGCTTCCTGCGCGTGTCGGTCTCTCGTGAACTCTGTTACGCTTCTGTCAGGATGCCGCTGGATAGTTAATGAGCGATGGAGATTGCCGCGGCTGCCCTCCGGCATAAATTCCCCGGTGATCGAATGGAGGATTTGGCGATGCGCACTGTCATGATCTCAGTGGTAGCCGCTCTTGCTCTGGCTGCATGTGGCGGCGAGTCAGCAGGGCCGGCTGATCCCGGTCCGGCGCCTGAGCCCGCCGCAGCGCCTGAGCCCGGGCCGCCGCCCGCCGCCGATGCGCGCATCGGCACGATGCAATTGTCGTGTGGAGGAGAAAGCTTCCGTGTCGCCTTCCTCGATACGCACGCCGCGATCGTCAGCGAGGATGGCGCAAGCACGGTCGAACTTCCTGTCCTTCCCGCCGGCCCCACGTCCGAGCCGGGCGTCACCGTCTATTCCGACGGCGTGCAGCAATTCGCAAAATCCGGCGGCGGCGACACGCCAACGCTCATCCGCTACGCCAAGGCCCGCATGGCCTGGCAAGACTGCGCCATCGCAGTCAACTGACGAGGCGCGGCGCGCTGGCCAAGCCCCGTTTCTCTTCGTCGCAACCGCTGAAATATGCGTCCCGGCTCTCCGCTTCGCGGGGGCCGGGATGGCAAATGCCGGTTTTCGCAGGCCCGGCCGCAAAAAGTATCGGCGTTCTGTCACACTTCGCCGGTGTAAAACTTCGCACCCTGCATTTGCCTCTCCCGCAACCTCGTCTTACAAGCGAGCCATGAAACTCGCCTCCCTCAAAAGCGGCCGGGATGGACGCCTTGTCGTCGTCTCCCGCGATCTCACGCGCTACGCCGATGCCTCGCACATCGCGCCAACGCTCCAGTCCGCGCTCGACAACTGGAAGCGCCACGCCCCGCGCCTCGAAACGCTGGCAGAGGAGGTGGAGCTTGGTTCCGTTCCAACGGAGCGCTTCCACGAAAAGGATTGCGCCTCACCCTTGCCCCGCGCCTATCAGTGGGCGGACGGCTCGGCCTATGTGAACCACGTCCAGCTTGTCCGGAAGGCGCGCGGCGCCGAAATGCCCGAGACGTTCTGGACTGACCCGCTGATGTACCAGGGCGGCTCCGACAGCTTCCTTTGCCCACGCGATCCTATCCCCCTCGCTGACGAATCCTGGGGCTGCGACATGGAGGGCGAGGTCGCGATCATCACAGGCGATGTCCGCCCCGGCGCCGATCGCAACGAGGCCCGCAAGGCCATCCGCCTCGTCATGCTCTGCAACGACGTCAGCCTGCGCAATCTCATCCCCAACGAACTTGGCAAGGGCTTCGGCTTTTTCCAGTCGAAACCTTCGTCGGCATTCTCCCCCGTCGCGGTTACGCCGGATGAGTTGGGTAGCATGTGGGATGGCGACCGCCTCAATGGCGCGCTCTCCGTCCGTCTCAATGGCGAGCCGTTCGGCCGCGCCAACACGCGCGTCGACATGACCTTCGATTTCCCCACGCTCGTCGCTCACGCCGCCCGCACCCGGCCCCTCTCGGCCGGCAGCATCATCGGCTCCGGCACGGTTTCAAACCGGGGCGAGGATGGCGGCCCTGGCCTGCCGGTCGCGGAAGGGGGTGTCGGTTATTCGTGCATCGCCGAACTGCGGATGATCGAAACGATAACGCACGGCGCACCGAAGACGGGATTCCTCAAGGCGGGTGATCGCGTTGAAATAGAAATGCTGGATGATAAGGGCCGGTCGGTGTTTGGCCGTATCGACCAGGTCGTCGGCGGATAGGAGCAGGATATGGCGAACAAGATCTATGCCGACGCAAAGGGCGCCCTCGACGGGCTCCTGTTCGACGGGATGACGATCATGGCCGGCGGCTTCGGCCTGTGCGGCATTCCGGAAAACCTGATCGCCGAAATCCAGAAGTCCGGCGTGAAAAACCTCACCGTCATCTCGAACAATGCCGGCGTCGATGGCTTCGGTCTCGGCGTCCTGCTGAACTCGAAGCAGGTGAAGAAGATGATCTCGTCCTATGTCGGCGAGAACAAGGAGTTCGAACGCCAGTATTTGTCCGGCGAACTCGAACTGGAATTCAACCCGCAGGGCACAATGGCCGAACGCTGCCGCGCCGGCGGCGCAGGTATTCCCGCTTTCTACACGAAAACCGGCGTCGGCACGCTGGTCGCCGAAGGCAAGGAAACGCGCGTCTTCAACGGCGAGACCTATGTGATGGAAACCGGCCTTGTCGCAGACCTCTCCATCGTGAAAGCCTACAAGGGCGATACGCAGGGCAATCTCATCTACAACAAGACCGCCCGCAATTTTAATCCGATGATGGCGATGGCCGGGAAGGTCACGGTCGCGGAAGTTGAAGAACTCGTCCCCACTGGCGATCTCGACCCCGACGAGATCCACACGCCGGGCATCTTCGTCCAGCGCATCATCAAGGGCGCATTCGAGAAGCGGATTGAACAGCGCACCGTGCGCAAGCGGGAGGCCGTCTGATGCCCTGGGATCGTGATCAGATGGCGGCTCGCGCCGCAAAGGAACTGAAGGACGGGTTCTATGTGAACCTCGGCATCGGCATTCCGACGCTGGTGGCCAATCACATACCCGATGGCGTCGACGTCACGCTGCAGTCTGAAAACGGCATGCTCGGCATGGGCCCGTTCCCCTATGAGGGCGAGGAAGACCCCGACCTCATCAACGCTGGCAAGCAGACGATCACGACGCTGGACCGCTCGTCATTCTTCGACAGCGCGACGTCCTTCGCGATGATCCGTGGCGGCCACATCGACCTCGCCATCCTCGGCGCGATGGAAGTCTCCGAAGTGGGTGACCTCGCCAACTGGATGATCCCCGGGAAGCTCGTGAAGGGCATGGGCGGCGCGATGGACCTGGTGGCCGGCGTCAAGCGCGTCGTCGTCATCATGGATCACGCCAACAAGGCGGGCGAATCCAAGCTGCTGAGGGAATGCACGCTCCCGCTGACAGGCCGCAAGGTCGTGAACCGCATCATCACCAACCTCGGCGTGTTCGACGTGGTGGATGGCGGCCTCAAGATCGTCGAGATGGCCCCCGGCGTCACCCGCGAAGACATCGGCAAGCTGACGGAAGCGACGCTGGTGAACTGATGGCCGCTGGCGCCTCTAGCCCGCGCCTCGTCCTTCGACGGGCTCAGGATGAGGCGCTCTCGCAACTGTCGCCCATGCCGGTAGGCCTCATCCTGAGCCTGTCGAAGGACGAGGCCGTGTTTGCCGTCGTTGCGAATTCCACAGTATCGCCATCCTCCCGCCCCGCCTGATTCGGGAATTGTTCATCCTGGCGCAGGCACACTGCCAATCAGCAGCCGGAAAACCGATTTCAGGGTGCGTGGCCAATTCCAGCCACATTCCGGCATGACGGTCGCTAGCCTTGGCGGTGCAGAACGGGACGGAACGCGAGCGATGCCCGCATGGCTCTTCTTCGCGGTGTTGTGGGCAGGGCTGCCGCCAGAGCAGGCCCTTGAGCGCGCGCTTGATGCGGCCGAGCCGCCGCCCGCCCTGCGCGCCGCCTTCAACGCCACGCTCACGAGCGGCAACGCCACGCGCATGATCCAGTTCGATCCCTATGCGCCCGAAGGCCAGCCTCGCTTCAAACTCACCTATTCGAATGGCTCGAACGATGAACTCGACGCCGTCGTGCTGGGCTGGATGCAGGAACCCGATCCGGACTCGCGCCTGTTCGCCGACGATCTTCGCCTCAGCCTCGGCGATGCGCGCATCGCGGGCACAACGGATTCCATGGCGGTCAGTTTCCGCCACCGCATGTCGTTCAATGACGGTCCAGTGGATGAACCGTTCTCCGCCCGCATGACGGGGAAGATGCAGCTCGATCGCTCGACTGGCTACGTCCAGCGCATCGACTACCGCATCGACAGCCCCGTCACGCTTGATGATGGAACCGAGGTCAGCGAGTACCGCCAGACCTACAACTTCCTGTATTCCGAACGCTGGGGCGTGTCCTACGTCGCCAGCTACGATCTCGTCGCCCGCGGCGGCCGTTGGGGCCTAAGCGAGGAACGCTCCGTCCGCGTGACGCTGACCGATGTCGCCTTCGGCCTCGCGGGGGATGCGAAGCAGTCGCTGCAGTCTGCGCCAACACCGTACAACCCGGGCCTCACAGCGATTCTCCGCTAGAGAGTTGCGCTCCGCCAGACTCGCGCTTAGCTCGGGTCCATGGCGCTTCACATGATCAAGCTGTGCGTCGGCGTGGAGAACGTCGAAGACCTTGCCGGATGGCAGGACAAGCGCGCGGCCGAGCTGAAGAAGAAGGGCAAGCCGCCCAATCCCTTCCACGACACCCGCATGTCCCCCAAGCGCGCCGCCGAAATGCTGGATGGCGGCTCGATCTACTGGGTCATCAAGCACTTCATCATTGTACGCCAGCGCCTCGTCGGCTTCGAGGAGGTGAAAGACAAGGACGGCAAATCCATGTGCCGCATCCACCTCGATCCCGAACTTATCCGCACCAAGCCGCGCAAGAAGCGCCCCTTCCAGGGCTGGCGCTATCTCGAACCCTCCGACGCGCCCGCCGACCTCGACGGCAAGGGCCCGGCGCTGAGTGCAGATTTGGAAGCAGCCCTCAAGGAAGCGCTGGCGTGGTGAGTGGCGGGGATGGGGCCCCATCCGGCCATTCAGCCAGCCCGAACTATCGCGTCCTGTTCATGCGCCCGGCTCCGTCGCCGCATAGAGCTCTCGAAGGTTGGCGATTAGAGCTTCGAGCTTCGGGTCGTTTGGGGCACAGCGGCGCCAAAACCTCTCCGCCTCCGCCAGTTCCAACCCCAGCCTGCGAGCTGTCTCGATATGCCTGCGTGCTTCGGCGTCCCGTCCAAGCTGTAGAGAGTAAACGGCCTTGTAGACGTAATTGTTTGGCCATGCCGGAAGGAGGCTGATGGCCTCATCGGCGGTTGCGTCCGCTTCCGCCCATCGGCTTTGATCGCGGTAGGCGGCGTGCAGCCACGATTTCAACGACCACGTGTGGTGTGAGCCCGGCATCAGGCGCTCTGCCAGTTTGAGGTGCGACAGCGCCTCATCTGGCCGGTTGAGCATCCCGCAGGTCATGCCGTGGATGTAATGCAAAAAACCGCCGCCAGGCGCCTTGCGCACAGCGCGCCCGGTGTGGCGCACCCCTTCTTCCGGGTAGCCGATAAAACCGAGCGCATGTCCAACAAAACCAAGAACTGAGGCGTCGTCGGGCGCCAGGGCAAGAGCGCGTTCCGCGATGGCACGAATGCGCCGGACCTCCGCCGCATCGTCAGGGGCGACAAGGTAAGCGTTGGCGAGCGCGACACCGAGCATGGCGTGCCCTAGCGCATACTCCGGCGCGATGGCGACAGCGCGCTTCGCTTCCGCGACGCCCTCCACCACGGCGGCGGTGTCGTACTTGCGATAGGCGGACATGGCTCGCGTCACCGCTTCCCAGGCGGTGATGTCGCCAGGTTTCTTCAGCGCACGCTCCATCTCAAGGCTGTAGACCTGTGCATCGAGGCTGGCGGCGATGTCCGTGACCAGCTCTTCTTGCAGCTCCGCAAGCTCCGCCAGCGGACGGTCGAACTTAGCAGTCCATATCGATGCGCCTGTCTCCGCTTCCAGCAACTGGGTGGTGACCCGCAGATTTGCGCCGACGCGACGGACATTGCCCTCCAGCAGATAGCGCACGCCAAGTTGGCGACCCACGGCAGAGAGGTCAGTTGTTGCGCTCTTGCGCAGATGCGCCGTCGACATCGATCCCAGTACGCGGACATTGACGCCCTGAGTGAGGGCAGAAATCACATCCTCGACCATGCCCTCGGCGAACACCTCGTCCTCGGGTAGTTGGGAGCGGTTGGTGAACGGTAGCACCGCCAGCGACGGCGCTGACCCGCTCTGACCGGGCTTGAGGGTTTCCTCAACGGTTGGCGCTGCGAGGGGAGTGGCCGGGACCTCGACTGCGGGCGCTGCCTCCTTTGCGACGAAGCGCCTGACACCGGCGAGGAACCCCAGCCAAGCCTTGTCGGTGGCGTCACCCTGCCAGTGGCTCAACTCCGCCGTCTGTGTCAGCTCGAACATGATGGGTCGTTCGCAGGGCTCGATCATGCAGGGCACAAGCGTCTTGTTGCGGTCCGCCAGCGTCGCCTCGGCGCGGACCCAGCGAGAGGCAACCGACTTCTTCGACCAGAGGACCACGACCGCCTTCGCGTTCCGCAGTGCGGTCTCGGTCACTTCGTCATAAGCCTCGCCGGGCGTCAGGCCGACATCCCACCAGACCTTGAAGCCATGCCGTTCGAACGCCTCGGCGAACACCTGGGCCCGCGCCTGGTCGTCGCGATTATAGGAAAGGAAGATGTCCGGCACGCCCGACCCCGCTCGAATGGAGGGAAGGACTACAGGACAGAGGGCGAAAGGTCTAATCGCGTCGTCGAGGCTGGAAGATTACCAACGACTGTCTTTGGGCGAGTGATCCCGCCGAAGCGCAGCATCATTCTTGACTGGCCGGTCTGGAGCGACCTTGCCGGTCGCAAGCCGGTGCCGCTTGGGCAGGACCGGGCGATCTCCCGCCGTGTTCGCTGGGGCAGGATGACTGGCCGGATTTTGATCGACTCGGCCGGATCGCCGCCCTCCGGGTTACGGAGACCTCGGGGCCCTTTACGGCCGTCCGCGTTGACGAGGTCAGGGCTTCGGCGCGGCTGTCCGCCGGACTCTGCCTGGGCGAGGGGGGCGCTTAGGCGGGATTCCGCCTGCTGCCCGAGATCTTGCATTGCAAAGTGTAGCTGATGGTTCCTCAGCGACTAAAAGCGGCAAACCGATATGCCAGCGGTAGTTTTGTCGAAAGTCTCACAAAAAAAGGAGCCCGCGGTTTCCCGCGGTCTCCATTCAGATCATGTAGTCAGCCTATTTGAACTTGAACCGCACGCCGACCGAGAACACCGACTGCGTGTTCTCGATGTCCAGCGTTCCGGGGAAGAGCTGGTTATCGAGCGTGATATCGTCCGTCTGGCGATAGGCGTATTCGCCATAGGCCTCCCAATTCGGATCGATCTTCCAGGTGACGCCGCCCTTCAGCTGCCAGGCAAACGCCGTGTCGTCGCCATTGATGATGCCGACGCCAGACGGGCTGTAGTCAACATCGACCTGCGCGAAGCCGATGCCGGCCCCGATATAAGGTTCGAACGCGCCGCCAAGGTTGAAGTCGTAGTAGAGGTTCGCAAAGACGGCCGTGTTGGTGATCTCGCCCTGGCCGTCATCGACAATCTGGCCCACCGTTGCGCCAAGCTGCGTCGCCGAGCCGGTCAGCACCGCCGCATCGACGCCGTCGATGTTCGTGCCGCCCAGCGTCACGCCCGAGTGACGATCAACGTCCGATTGCGTGAAGGCAAGCTCAAGGCCGGAACGAAGGCCGCCGCCATAGCGCATACCAACCTCGGCTGAGGCGGCCATGCCGCTGTCGAACTCGGTCATCCAGCCATAGGGCGTGCCTGCCGCAACAGGCGTTCCGTTCGGAATCGCCGGCGCGCCGTTGCCGGCATTGAATGCGCCCGTCGATCCCGCGTTGTCGGAATCGTCCTGCGTCAGAATGCCCACGGAACCGCCAACATACCATTCCTGCGCATGTGCAGCGGTGGTCGAGGCAAGCGCGAGGGCTGCCCCGATGATCAGTGTACGAAACATGTGCTTTTACTCCTGGTACTAAACATACAACCAGCCAGATGTTGCTTGGTTGTCTGCGGGCTACGAGGTCAGTGGTTTACTCAGCAGTTGTCGATCTAATTGCGAGCAAGCTGCAGGCGATCAACAATTCCGATTGCTGCAGCGAAAAGTCCGGTCGTGTCCTGCTTTGCGACTTCGATCTCGGTGGCTTTGATGCATGCGGTGAGGCGATCGTAGTTGTGACCGATCATGGGGCTGCTGGCGCGGGCGCACTCCCTGCGAACCGCTTTCTTAAGTTCAGCAACAAACTCTGTAACTGCCGCTTCGTCAGACAGGTCAGCAGGAACTGCGGCTTCGATACGGTAAGTGTCGGCAGACGCCACAGGGGCCATGCAGACGAGAGTGAGTGATGCGAGGAGCGTACGGATCATTTGGAATGCCTCTGGAGCCATCGCGGCTGTTGTAACCAGCGTGGTATACGAGGCGGCGCAGAATCTGGATCGTTCACAGGAATGCGAGGCTATGGTCCTTCATCGCAGATGTCTGGCGCGATGTTGAATTGGCTGCCGTACACGACTGAGTGACACGATCGCCAAACATTGCTGCAATCCGAAGATGGTTGAGGTTCGTACCACTCTATGACGGATGCAAGAGCGGCGGCTGACAGTACATCGTCGTGCGACGGCACCCTTCTTAAGTTATCGAACTCAAACGAGTGACCTCCCCGAAACGAAGCTCAAGGAAAACAAGAATGCGTATGCTTTTCTCCGTCGCCGCACTTGCCGCCATGCTCGGCGCGAGCGCGTGCATGACCGCTACCGAAGCCTCCCCGTCTGCGTCTGCCCCTGTTGCAGTCAGTGATATTGTAGATACCGCTCTCGCGGCTGGTCAGTTCAAGACGCTTGTGGCCGCTGTCCAGGCGGCCGGCCTGGAATCGACGCTCCGCAGCGCTGGTCCGTTCACTGTTTTCGCGCCGACGGACGCTGCCTTCGCTGCGCTCCCTTCGGGCACAGTCGCTGACCTGCTCAAGCCCGAGAACAAAGCCAAGCTCGCCTCGATCCTCACCTATCACGTGCTCTCCGGTAAAGTTCCGGCATCGGCGGTTGCTGGCAAGACGACCGAAGTCGCTACAGTCCAGGGCAAGACGGTCAAGGTTATCGGCGCCTCTGATGGCACGGTGACCGTAAATGGTGCGAAGGTTGTGGCTGCGGACGTCAACGCCTCCAACGGCGTCATTCATGTCATCGACAAGGTCATTCTTCCGCCGATGTAGGCCTACTCAAAGTAGCCAGAGAGCCGCACATCTCCGACAGTGTTGCTCTGGTTCGTTGCCGTCCGCGTCTCTCCCCGAGCGCGGACGGTAATTCTGTTGGTGGGTAGCAGTTCAGAAGCGCGCCACACGCGATGGCTCGGATGGCGGACTGGCGGTTCTTGACCGTTCAATGCAATAAGACTGAATGGTTGTAAGGGGATCAAGCGGGGGGCGGCTTGCTGGCGAAGTGCTGGCCGAAGAAGATCGCTCGCAATTTGCGAATCTTCTTGTGGCGGTTGCCACGACACAGGATCGCGCGGCTTTTTCTGAGTTGTTCGGCTACTATGCACCCCGAGTGAAATCCTACCTGATGCGGCTCGGCTCAGATAACGCGCAGGCCGAAGAGATATCGCAGGATGTGATGGTCACGGTCTGGCGCAAGGCCAGCCTGTTTGATCGCAGCCAGGCATCGGTCTCCACCTGGATCTTTCGCATCGCCCGCAACCGCAGGATTGATGTGTTCCGCCGAACAAAGAAGCCCGATCTCGATCCGGAAGACACAATGCTCCTGCCGTCTGGCTTCGATGCTCCGGACGCTGGGGTCGATGCGATGGAGGCGGAAGCACGAGTTCGCGCCGCGATGAAGGATCTGCCAGAAGAGCAGGTGCAGTTGTTGAAGCTCTCCTTCTATGAAGGGCTTTCGCACAGTGAAATCGCAGAGAAACTGAAAGTGCCTCTGGGTACGGTGAAATCGCGGATCAGGCTCGCCTTCAGCAAGATGAAGGTGAGATTGGACGACGACTGATCGGATAGCTTCGAACGCGCGTACTCAGAGCTGAATCCGGGCCGGATCCAACTGTCGCGTTTGGAGACTATGAATATCAAGCTGAACCAGCCGATGGACGACGAGACTCACGCTGCCTTGGCGTCGGGAAGGGCGGCGCCTGCGCTGGGTCTTTTTGTTGATAGCCTCATGGAAATGAGGGGCATTGCTGACCTCGCTGCCGAAGCCATCGCCATCGCCGGTGCAGCGCTTGAATCCGAAGACTCAGCGGAGTTGTCGCCCCACGCTCTGGAGATGGTGTTCGCTGCTATTGAGCGCGGCCCGCAGCCTACAACAGAACGCTCGCTTCGCTATCCTGAGCTGTCGGGCTTGCCGGCGGCGTTGCTCGACGCAATCGCGACAGCTGAGCGCGACCGCGGCTGGAAATCGGCGGCGCGTGGCATAAGCCAGCTTCAGCTAAACCTCACAGGGCGAACAAGGGCGGAGATCATTCGAATTGAGGCAGGGACGGCCGTTCCACGTCACTCTCACAAAGGTCAGGAGCTATCGCTGTGTCTTGTCGGCGGATACTCCGATGGAATGGGCGCCTACGGCCCCGGCGACGTATCGATTGCCGACCCTAGCGTGCGCCATCAACCGAAGGCGGACGACGACGGAGCCTGCTTTGTGTTAGCGGTCTCTGACGCGGGCTTAAAGATTTCAATAGTCGATTGGTTCCGCTGAACGGTCGATGAATGCTGCTCGCCGGCATCTACCTGAACTTAATCGTTCCTGAGATGCGATCTGACCGCCGGCAACCGCTTAAGCTCCTCTGCATATCTCAGCCCAATCTTCTTCAATCGCTCGGGGGCGAAGCCGACCTGGGCGAGCGCCATGCCGCGATCGAAAACCTCACTGTAGCGCTTGATCCTGCCTCCTTCGAGTTCGAAGCGACTCATTCCACCAAAGACCACACGTGCGCCGTTTGCCTCGGGAAGCGTAGAGTCATAGCTGAACCAATAGCTCGCGTAGCCGAGCCTTTCCGATGCGATAGGAGAGAAGAACTCCCACCGGTAGTTTGTTCCGCCAGCATAGAAGTGTTCGACAGTCTCGTAGATGCCGGTACGCCCCAGGTTCGACGGACCGAAGAAGTAGTCATCGTAAATGCCGTCGTCCGCGAAAAGATCTGCAAGCCCGTTGCCGTCACGCCGTTCGATTGCGCGGGCGAACGTGTCCAGGAGTGTGGGGAAGTCCATCGATCAATGTCCAGGTTTGTCGTGTCAGGCTCGGAAGACGTATGACTTGAGTACGCCAGGTTCCAGTGGTCCATAGTGATCCCCAGCGCGTAATAGAGTGATGTTAAACAAACTGCGATCAATACTCATCGCGCTTGCGGTTAGCGCCTCGGGGACGTTGCCGGCCATGGCCACAGAGGAACCGGTGTTCACGCTAGTCATGAAGGAGGGCGGTTTCGAAATCCGCGATTATGCCCCCATGATCGTGGCGGAGACGACCTTGACCGGAAGCGCCGAGCGCGCGCGCAACGCCGGGTTCCAGCCACTAGCCGATTATATATTCGCCAAAGACCGCGAGGGCTCGACCATCGCTATGACCGCGCCGGTTACACAAGCGCCGCGTGAACAGATCGCGATGACAGCGCCGGTGACGCAAAGTTCCGCTGGGGATAGTTGGACAATTTCCTTCACCATGCCTGCGAGCTACACGATGGAAACTCTGCCAACGCCCGTGAATCCCAATGTTCGCCTCGTCGCTCAAGACGCGCGCCGGATGGCTGTTGTACGCTTCTCAGGTACGGGCTCGGCTGACTCAATGGAGGAGGTGCGGATCGAGTTGCTGAAACGGGTCGAGGCGCTTGGCCTTCAGACGGTTGGCGAACCAGTTTTTGCGTTTTACGACCCGCCCTGGACGTTACCCTTCTTCCGACGCAACGAAGTCATGGTCGAGTTGGTCCAGCGCTAGGTTGAGCCTTGCTGGCTCTTAGGCTCTATCAAGGCGGCACACACGCAGGTCTCTAGCTCGCCCCTTCCCAACAGATATCACCAGTGTCGCCTTTGGGCGATGACCCGCCGCTGCACGGTACCGTCTATGACTGGCAGCTATCGATCGACTCAGCCGGATCGCCGCATTCTGGATTTTGGCGACATGGGGCCCCTATTTCGTCGGCGCGGCTGGAGGCAGCCAGTCCGTCACTGACTCCGCATCCAGTTCCGGCGCTTCGGCTTCGTCCTTGTCGTTGTCGGTAAGTCCCGTAACGGTCACGCGATCGCCCAGCTCAACCTTTGCGCCGGTGTCGCCGACGTCGACCAACAGCAGCCGGCCGCTGGTTTCCAGCAGAAAGTCGCCGTCCGCCTCGACCGAAAGAACGGTGCCCTTGAACGTCATGGCCTGATCAGAGGGGGTGAGATCCGAAAGGGCGTACATGCCGGTGTGGCTGCATGCTGCGGTGAGCAGCAGCGGGGCAAGAAGGATATGTTTCATTCGGTCGTGACCCTTGGCTGGTTGGCCCCTCGATATGGGGCGGCAGTCTGGCGCAACAAGACAGTACGGTCGCGCCGCGGATCACAAGATCGGCGCCAACGCGCCGCCCGCAGGCTTCGGCGGCTCCGCGACGCAGCGGTTCATGAAAGACCCCGCCACCGGATCAGCCGGGCGCCGCTGTCGCAATCGCCTCAAGCAGGCGAACCCGTGTGATCCTCTGGTTGTCCCAGTCGAAGGGCTGCGGCGATTCCCGGCCGGAAAGCGTCACATCGCTCTGCTGGGCCAGCCACGCCGTGAGCGCGTCACGCGTCTTGAACACAGCCTCCGCGAACAGCTGGCCGTCGTAGACGGAACCATAGACATAACCGTCGTCGCTACAGCCCAATCCCATCCCGCAATAGTCGCGATGCGAATACGCCACCGTCACGCCCCGGTCGAGCGCATCGACGACCTGGCCGGCAAGCGCCGCGCCATAGGGTGTCGGGTCGTTCACGCCCGCATTGTAGGTGACCGACTCGTCGAGAAGCTCGAGCGTAATCACCTCGATCGTGTCATGGCAGCCGGGCCGCACATGATCGTCAAGTGACTGCGGACTCTGCTGAGCCAGCCACACAGCAAACGCGTTCTTGTCCGGGGTGGCAAAAACCTCCCGTCGAGCGTCCTTGAGAGTTTCGTAGACGAGGCGATCGCCCTTCTTCAGCATCCAGTGCGCGCAGTAGCCCCACAAGATGCGACCATCGCGGTCGAGCAAGTCGGCGACGCCGTCAGCGATCTCCTTGCCAAATGGAAGGGAAGAAAGGGCTGGCGCCATGGGAACGGTGGGTACCTCGGCAAGACGCGGCTTCCCGCCGCAAGCAGGATTATCCATTGATGCGCGTCATCGTCCAGCGAGCCCGGGGACACCCGGCAATGTCGCCTTCTGGGCGAGCTCCTGCCTGATCAGCAGGACGGGAGCGACTGGCAATTCCCGAGCGACGCTGACACTGGTAACGTCATAGAATAGGCGCGAAGTTGGGGGCCGTGGTGCTCAGGATCGCTTTTTCACTCCTAGGCCTTGCTGCGTTTGTGATCGGCGGGATGATCTTTGCGATTGGCCCAGATGCGACGGGCAAGGTCTTTGCTGCAGTGTTGCGTGTCGTTTTGCCAGGGACACCTCAATTGGCCGGGCTCGTCGGTGCAGACGTCGATAGCGAGATGCGCTTCTACGCGGTCCTCTGGATGGCATATGGCGGTCTGGCATTATGGGTCGTGCGTGATCTCCCAAAGCGGATGAATCTGCTTCGTCTGATGCTCGGGATCTTTTGGCTCGGCGGTTTGGGACGAGTCATCTCATACTTCGCTGTAGGAGCGCCGCATCCGCTGTTCCTCGTGCTCATGTGGATCGAGATCACGCTTCCGTTCGTGCTGATCGCGCTTTCCTACAAAAGCGCGAAAGCGCCTTTGGACTGAGTGACTGGTACTGGGCGAATTCCAGCCACTCGCCTCACGCCGGTCAGTTGCTCGTCTTCGCCGCTTCCGACGCGCGCAGCACGCGCAGGAAGTTTCCGCCCCAGATCTTCTCTATGTCTTCGGCCGAATAGCCCCGGCGGAGCAATCCCAGCGTCACGGCGAAAGACTGGCTGGCGTCGTCATATCCCTCGATGCCGCTGCCATGGTTGAAGTCGGTGCCGATCCCCACATGGTCGATGCCGATGCGCTTCACGATGTAGTCGATATGGTCGATCATGATGTCGACCGTCGCCGGCCCCAACGCCTCGCGGATCGCGGCTGTGAAGGTCGTGCGCGCCGCCGGATCGGGCAGTTCCCAGTAGAGTTCGTACGGATATGAATACGCGGCCGGAAGACCCGCCGCCTTCCGCGCCGCATCGATGGCCGCGAGCTTTTCGGGCGTCGAGAAGTTGATCAGATAGGCAGAGAAAGGCGCGACATGGATGACGCCGCCCGACTTCCCGATGGCGTCGATCTCCTCGTCCGAAAGATTGCGCGTCGCATTCGAGATGGCGCGGATGTTCGAGTGGCTGGCGATCACTGGCGTCTTCGAACGCGCAATGGTCGCCAGCGTGGATTCCTGCGAGGCCTGGGACACGTCCACCACGCCGCCCAGCGCATTGATCCGGTCAATCGCCGCCAGGCCCAGCGCCGACAGCCCATCATGCGCATCCGGCTCGTAAAGCCCCGTCACCGGGTCATGGAACGGGCGCGAGGAATCCGAGAAGTCGTTGTGGGCAAGATGGTTGAGCGCAAACACCCGGACGCCCGCGTCGTAGAATGTGTCGATCGCCGACACGTCCCCCTGAAGCGACCGCGCATTCTGGAATCCGAGAACAAGCGCCGTCTTGCCACTGGCGCGGGTCGCCAGAATTTCATCCGCCGTCCTGGCGATCGCCACCGTGCCGGGGTTGGCGGCGGCCAGCGCCTGGATCGCCGCAAGCTGCGCGTCCGCCTGCGCCCGCGCGTCCGCGTCGGCCGCCGGCGTGCGCGGCCCCGGCCCCACCGCTATGGCCATCACGACCGCGCCGACCTCGCCCGCCTTGAGCTTTGCGGGATCTACTTTCGACGTGCCGTCCGGGCTCAGGAAGTTCGCCGCCGTCGAAGGCATTACAATGTCAGCGTGTGCATCCAGCACCAGCGCCTTGCGATGGATGACGTGCGCCTGCTCAACCAGCTCCGTCTCGCCAGGGGGTGCGTCCTTGGCCGCAACCGGCTCCGAAGGCGTGCAGGCGGACAGCGCGAAAGCGAGCGCAAGACCGGCGACGAACGTTCTGCGAGAGGCGACGAGCGCGAACATCATGTGACTCCTTGCGAGACCCAACCGCTTCACTGATCGCGAAGCGGCCCGTCTGGCAAGGACTGCCGTTGGGAGAGGCGTGAGCATTCTCCCGGCGCTGGGCCGTGCGAGGCGCTAACGCCGCACGAACCCCATATTGTCGATCAGCCGCGTGGTCCCCATGCGGGCCGCCACCAGCAGCCTGCCGCTTGCGCCTACGGGCGCGGTGTCCTGCCCGAACGGCGCCAGCGTGTCGGCGCGTCGTGCCTCGACATAATCCACCGACGCAAACCCGGTGACGAGCAGCGCGTCCGCCGCCGCCTGCGTTACTGTGCGGATGCTCTCGCCCGCCTCAAGCTTGCCCGCTGTCTCGCGCATCACGTGGGAAAGGCCCGCCGCCTGCGCGCGCTGTTCGGCGCTGAGATAGGCATTGCGGGACGACATCGCGAGCCCGTCGTCCTCGCGCAGTGTTGGTCCGCCCACGATCTCGATGGGAAAGCCCATGTCCTGAACCATGCGGCGGATCACCAGCAGCTGCTGGTAGTCCTTCTCTCCGAATACCGCGACGTCCGGCGCAACGTGCAGGAACAGCCGGCTCACCACGCTCGCCACGCCCTCGAAGAAGTGCGGCCTCACTTCGCCTTCGAGAATGTGGGAGAGGTCCTTCACCTTCACCCGCGTTGAATCTCCCGGCGGGTAGATTTCCGTGGGCGAGGGGCAATAGCAGAACGAGCATCCCGCAGCTTCGAGCTTGGCGAGATCGGAGTCTTCGGCGCGCGGATAGGTCGCGAGGTCCTCATTGGCCGCAAACTGGGTGGGGTTCACGAAGATGGAGGAGGCGGCCACATCCGCCTTCGCGAGCCCGATCTTGATCAGGCTCACATGCCCGGGGTGCAGCGCGCCCATGGTGGGGGCGAAGGCGATACGCTTGCCGGCCGCCCGCATGCTCCGGCTCCAGTCGCGGGCCTCGGCCCGTGTACGGGCGACCACCAGTCCGGAACGCTTGGGCAAATTGTCGACCCTTCCACACGCGAACGCCGAATCCGGGGTTCCCCGAGGGCTCTCGGGGCGCGTGTCTATGCCCGTTCCTGCGGTGGATCAATCGGCCCATTCGTCCCGGCTTTATGGGTCCTTAACCGGCCCGGACGATCTTTGGCCCATGCGTCAGCGTCTTGTTCGTATCCTCAGGTCGTTCGGGTTCAGCGCCGCAGCCTTCGGGCTGGCGGTTTGCGCGCCCTTGGCCCACGCCCAGCCGCTTTTCCACACGCCCGAACCCCGCTTTGGCGACGCCCCTGCGGGTGACGCCACGGCGCTGGAATCCGCCTCGGAGCAGGATATCCTTGCCGCCGCGGAGGCCGATCTCGCGGCTGCCGACGCCGAATTCTCGAACATTCGCAAGGCTCTGGATATTCTCGGCCCGCTGCCGGACCATCCCGGCCTGTTCATCCCCCAATACGTGGACGCGGGGCCGCTCGAAGAAGTCCCGGCGCGCGACCTGTCGCAGCTCTATGCCGTCGCCCCGAAGTTCGATCGTTCCGCCTCCCTCTTTCACCGCGCCGAGCTTGGCTCGTTCGCCTCGCAGCAGGCGGCTGAACAGCACTGGCGTGCCCTTGCCGAAAGCAACCGCCTCGCCGGGCTCGCGCCTGCCTATGCCGATGCCGGCGCCGAAATCCGCCTGTCGGCCGGCCCGCTCGCCACGGCTGGCGAGGTCGAAGCGCTCTGTGTGGAACTTTCGGCGCTCGCCGGCCCTTGTCACGGTATCGTCCCGCTGAGGGCGTGGTAGAGCGATGACCACAGTGATGACTGCGCCCGCCCCGACCTCGGATCGTGAAACGCCCGCCCGCTCGCGGCTGGCGCACACGATCGTGGTCGGCAACGAAAAGGGCGGCGCGGGCAAGTCCACGGTGGCGATGCACATGTGCGTCGGCCTTCTGCGCATGGGGATGACCGTCGGCGTCATGGACCTCGACGTCCGCCAGCGCTCGCTTGCGCGCTATCTCGAAAACCGCTCGCGCTGGGTGCGCAATACGGGCGCGCCGCTACCGATGCCGGAAATGGTCCGCATCGACGCCAGCCAGGCCCGCAATCTCGACGCCGCCGAAGCGGAGGAGGCCAGGCACTTCGAAGACAGCCTCAAGCGCCTGTCGGAGAAGTGCAACTTCATAATCATCGACGCGCCGGGCGGCGACACATTCCTTTCGCGCCTTGCGCACTCCGCCGCCGACACGCTGATCACGCCGCTGAATGACAGCTTCGTCGACTTCGACCTGCTGGGCGATGTTGATCCCAACACGCTGGAAGTCGCCCGCCCCAGCTTCTACGCTGAACTCGTCTGGGAATGCCGCAAGCAGAAGGCGCAGCAGAGCCGCAAGCCGATCGACTGGATCGTCATGCGCAACCGCATGTCGCCGCTGGACGCCCGCAACAAGCAGCGCGTCGGCGAGGCGCTCGAAAACCTCTCCCGCCGCATCGGCTTTCGCATTGCGCCCGGCCTGTCGGAGCGCGTGATCTACCGCGAGCTCTTCCCGATGGGCCTCTCGCTTCTCGATCTCACCGACGCCGGCTCCGGCGTCGCCTTCACGATGAGCCACGTCGCCGCCCGCCAGGAAATCCGCGACCTGATGATCATCCTGAAACTGCCCGGCCTCGAAGGCAAAGAGATCAGCTTCTAGCCGTGACCGGGGGGCATCGCGCCTAGGCCCTCTGCACCGGCGGCGCCTTCCACCGCCGGTCCCGCAGCTCGGCCTTTGGCAGATACGCCCGCAGCGCCAGCCTGATCGGTCCCTTGGGAGCCGGCAGCCAGTTCGCCGCCTTCGGCCCGGCTGGCGCTTCGTGCTGGATCAGGATGTCGATCGAGCCGTCGGCGTTCTTCACCAGCCCTTTGGTCCGGTCGCCGACCGAAAACCGGTCAATTGGGTTCTGGATGTAGAAATAGCGTCCGTCGTCTTCGGGCGCGTACATGGTCAGCGACCAGAACGCGTCCACCGGCACGCCGCCCGGCGGCACGCGCCAGACATACTTGTTCGCGCCCGTCAGCCGCTCGCCATTGAGCTCGAACAGGCAGTGATAATACATCGCCTCCGCTTCCGGCAGCGCCGCCAGGCCGCCCAGCGCTATGGCAGACCGCAAAAGCGGCGTCGCCGCCGTGCTGCCAACGCCTGGCTGCTGATAGGTCCAGCCATCGACGATCAGCTCACGAAACTCGAACGCCTCACGCAGCTTGGAGATGCCGCTGGGCAGGTATGCCGTCCACGCCGCGAGCAGATCTGGCGGGATGGCTGCATCCGGCGCGAGCCCGATGCCGAACGCCGAGAATGCATCGCGCCGCGCAAGGTGACTGGCCGTTCCCGGCGAGCGCGCCAGCATGTCGTTCACGACGGCAAGGAAGTTCTGCGCGTCCAGTGCATTGGTGCATTTGACGCCGAACGCGCGCGACGCTGCGTTGGTCAGCGGCTTCAGCGTGATCTGCTGTTGCAGGGCCTTGGCCGCGGCGAGGTCCTCGGGCCCGTCCACCACGATCCGCGCCAGCATCCAGACATCGTTGGTCGGCGCCTTGATGACGTTCACACCCGCTGGCGCAACTCCGGTCCATCCCGGCCCGGTTATCCAGTAACGGCCGCCGACGCCCTTGGTTGGACCCGTTCCGATCGCCGCGAAATTGTCGGTGAAGGCGTCCATGAAGCTGATGTTGAAGTACCGTTTCAGGTCGGTCGGTGCGTTGATCTCGAGCGGCCCGGCCGAAAGCTCCAGCTGAGCCGAAGTATATATCGTGTCGTTGTTCGGCGCCGTGATCTGCCGCATCGTGTGATCAGCCAGGGTTGCGCGATGGCCCAGCACGTTCAGCCCGGGCTGCGCGGCGCGGTTTTGCCCGGTGCGTGCAATCTCATAGAGCGGATAAGCATAGAAAAATGCGGCCTCCATTCCGGTCGCGCCGCCGTCGAGCGAGGGGCCGGTCTGGCATGCCGCAATCCCGACAAGTCCAACCGCCCCGACACCCCAAAGAACATCCCGCCGCCGCATACCGCCTCCATAGATACCACACGGTACCATTCAGCATCATCTAGTGGGTCGAGGCAAGTGCCCAATAATTCGGCGCATGTGCCTTATCTGGTCGATCGCCCAGGGCGACAGGCCGCAGGGCTCAGCCGCGCAGCGGCGTCACGGACCGGATCGTTCGCATGACGCCATCGGCCGACGACAGCATCATTGTGTGTGTCACGATCGCGCCGCGCACGCGCTCGACGCCGTCCAGCAGGGCGCCCTTTGTGACGCCCGTGGCCGAGAAGATCACGTCGCCCGACACCAGATCCTCGATCTCGAACCGGCGCCCCGCGTCCTTCAGGCCGCTCCGCTGCGCCTGGTATTTTTCCGCCTCGTTGCGGAAGGCAAAGCGGGCCTGCATCTGCCCGCCCGTGCAACGCAGCGCCGCCGCCGCAAGCACGCCCTCGGGCGCCTTGCCCTGGCCGACATACATGTCGATCCCCGCCTCGGGCATCGCCGTTGCGATTGCGCCAGCCACGTCGCCATCGGGGATGAGATTGATGCGCGCGCCCACGCTACGCAGGTCGGCTATGATCTTCTCGTGCCGCGGCCGGTCGAGCACGCAGGCCGTGATCTCGCGCACAGGCACGCCCTTGGCGCGCGCCAGCCGCACGGCATTTTCGCCTGCGCCAGCGTCAAGGTCGACCACCCCACGCTCGAACCCCGGCCCGATCGCCAGCTTTTCCATGTACAGGTCGGGGGCCTGCAGCAGCCCGCCACGCGGAGCCGCTGCAATCACGGCCAGGGCATTCGGCATCGCCTTCGCCGTCAGGGTCGTTCCCTCGAGAGCCTCGAGCGCGACATCGAGCTCGACGCCTTTGCCGGTGCCGACCTTCTCCCCGACATTGAGAACAGGCACATCGGCCTCGCCCACGATGACATGACCCGCAAAATCGATCATGTTCAGCGCCTCGCGCATGGCGGTCGCTGCGGCTTCCTCGGCGGCGCGTTCATCGCCGCGCCCGATCCATTGCTCCGCCGCCGCAGCAGCCGCAATAGTTGCGCCGGCCATTGCGTAGCCCAGCGTCGAGCATGAGGTGGTGAGCTTGCCCATTGTCGGTTCCTGACCCCGAATCGGTGGACCAGCCATACGCCCGCGCTGGAGTCGCAAAAAGCGAAATCGCCCCCCGCGGGGCGTCATTCCATGCTGCGCTGCACATTGCGCCGGTCCTCACCAGATCGTTGCGACGCACACGGAAACCGGTTGCGGCCACCCCGTCCGGCGATCCAGAGTTAGGTCATGACCAGTTCACGCCTGCCCAATTCGCTCGACGCATTCTGGATGCCGTTCACGCCGAACAAGGCGTTCAAGGCTGACCCCCGCCTGGTCACGCGCGCGGAGGGGATGTTCTACTACACGCCCGATGGCCGCGCGGTCCTCGATGGAACGTCAGGCCTCTGGTGCGTTGCAGCGGGACACAACCAGCCGACGATTGTCGAGGCGATCCGCAAGGCGGCCGGCGAACTCGACTACGCCGGCAGTTTCAACATGGGCCACCCCTCGGCCTTCGAATTCGCCAACCGTCTCTCCGCCATCCTGCCCGAGGGCATGGATCGCATCTTCTTCACCAACTCCGGCTCGGAGAGCATCGACACCGCGCTCAAGATCGCGCTCGCCTATCAGGTCGCGCGCGGCAAGCCGGGTAAGTACCGCCTCATCGGTCGCGAGCGCGCCTATCACGGCGTCAATTTTGGCGGCATGTCGGTGGGCGGCATCACACGCAACCGCGTGAATTTCGGCCCCATGGTCGGCGGCGTCGACCACCTGCCGCACACCCATGACATTTCCCGCAATGCCTTCACACGCGGCCAGCCAAGGCACGGCGCTGACTATGCCGACGCCCTCGAACGCCTCGTCCTGCTGCACGATGCCTCCACCATCGCCGCTGTCATTGTCGAACCTGTCGCCGGATCAACAGGCGTACTTGTGCCGCCGCAAGGCTATCTCCAGCGCCTGCGCGAACTCTGCACCAAGCACGATATCCTGCTGATCTTCGACGAGGTGATCACCGGCTTTGGCCGCCTTGGCGCGCCTTTCGGCTCGCAATACTTCGGCGTGAAGCCGGACCTGCTCACCATGGCGAAGGCGATAAACAACGCCACCGTACCCATGGGCGCCGTCGCCGCCTCGCGCGAGATCTACGATACGGTCACCACCGCTTCGCAGACGCCGATCGAACTGTTCCACGGCTACACCATGACTGCTCACCCGCTCGCTTGCGCCGCCGGTCTTGCGACGCTGGACGTGTTCCGGGAGCAGGGCCTGTTCGAACGTGCGGCCGAGCTCGCGCCGTACTGGGAGGTTGCGCTGCATTCCCTGCGCGATGCGCGTCACGTCATCGACATCCGCAATCTCGGCCTCATCGGCGGCATCGAGATGGAGCCGCGTCCAGGCAAGCCCACAGCCCGCGCCCTCGAAGCTTTCCGCGCCTGCTTCGACGCTGGCCTGCTGACGCGCGTCACCGGCGATATCATCGCGCTGTCGCCGCCGCTGATCGTCGAGAAGACCCATATCGACCAGATGGTCGACACAATCCGCAGCGTACTTCAGCGGCTCGAATAGCTCAGGGGCCGGGGACGCCGCATGACACTCACCGACATCTTGTTGATCATCGCGCTGGCCGTCTTCGTGCTCGCATGGTGGATCAGGCGAACGCCCGCGCGCCGGTGGGTTCTTATCGGGGCGGCCATCGCCGCCATCGTGATTGGTGTCGCGGGATATCTGGATGACCGCTGGCAGAACGCCGCAGGCCTCGTGGTCGGCGCGTTGTTCCTCATCGGCCTCGGCGGTGTCATTCTCAAGAACCGCATCACGAAAACGGATCGCACGGGTGGCGTGCCCTGGTTCTCTGGCGTGTTCATCGCGCTCGGCCTTGGCGGCGTCGTGGCGATGATCCTGATGTTCCCCGTCTGGCCGCTGCCCAAGCCGTCAGGCCAATACGCCGTTGGCGTCCGCACGCTCGAGATGAGGGACGACAGCCGCCTCGGAGTCTTCGCCGCAAAGCCCGACGAACCTCGCCGCCTGTTGGTGCGCGTGTGGTATCCGGCGCAAAGCGTCTCGGGCGAACCCGCGCCATACTTCACCGCAGCCGAAGCGAAGAGCACGGCTACCTCGCTCGGCAGCCTCGTCGGCTTCCCGCCTTTCTTCACCTATGTCCGCCATGTGAAGACGAACTCGTTCGTCGATGCGCCGCTGCTCGACGGTGCGAAGGACCTGCCTGTGGTGTTCTACAGTCACGGCTACACGTCCTATCTCAACCAGAACACGGCGCTGATGGAGGACCTGGCCAGCCACGGCTACATCGCCGTCTCGGTGCAGCACACCTATGACTCGGCTGCGACAGCCTTCCCGGATGGCACGGTGGCGTGGGAGGACCCGGCGCTGGCGCAGATGGCTGCAGACGCCACAAACCTGAGACCCGCACAGGTTGATGCCCTTGCAGGTGAAACCCTTGATGCGAGGCTTGAAGGCGCTCTGGCCTACCAGGAATTCGCTGTCCGCAACGAAGACCGCATCGCGGTCGCCAGCACGCAGACCTGGGTGGCGGATCGCCTGTTCGTCCACGACACGTTGCAGGATTCGCCGCCGGAAGCCGTCGCCGACATTGTCCGCGCCGGCGATTTCGAAAGCGTGGGCGAAGTGGGCATGTCCTTCGGCGGCGCTATCTCGGGCCAGATCTGCATGTTCGATCCGCGCTGCGCCGCCGGCGTCAACATGGATGGCGGCAACTTCCCCTTCATGGCGTTCAACGCCAACGTGCCCGCGCCCTTCCTGATGTTCCACTCGGATGTCGGCAGTCTCTACGCCGCGATGGAGCGTCCTCTGGCGGAAGGCAAGCAGGCGCGCGGCTTCAACGAATTCTCGTATGAGCGTATAGCGGAAGCAGGTGGGCGCCCCGATGTTTATCGTCTCAGCCTCAAAGGGTCACAGCACCTTGGCCTGTCGGACTCCTCATTGTTCGTGGGGCAGCCTGTCGCCGGCCTGCTGTTCGGCACAGCTCCGCCGGACATCATGATCGGCGCGCAGAACGATGTGATCCGCGGTTTCCTCGACAAGCATCTGCGCGGGCAGGCGAACGACTTCCCGGTGAAGCAGCTGGCGGATTACAGGGACTGGGTCGCACCGATAGGCAATGCCGATCTTCCCGCCTGGTGGAATGCGAAGTCCGATGCTGAACGCCTTGCCATCGAGACACGGATCAACGCGATCAAGAATGCCGGCCGGCTTCCGCCCGGCGGACCGGGCGAGTGAGCTACTTCACCACGAAATCAAAATAGGTCTCGGGATAGGGCTCGCTGTTCAGCGTGAAATGCCACCACTCTTCCTTCAGCGGGCGAAAGCCGGCCTTTGTCATCGTGTCCTGAAGCAGCATGCGGTTGGCCTGCGCCTGCTCGCTCACCCTCTGATCCGCCGGCCATGAGATCGTGTCAAAGAGATCATAGCCCGATCCCATGTCGAGCTCGGCGCCAGTGCGCGCATTCACAATGGTCACGTCCACGGTCGAGCCGCGCGAGTGACCAGACTTCTCCGCGATATAGCCAAGCTCGAACAGTCGCGACTTGTCGGTGTTGGGGTAGTAGTCGGCCTTGCGCCTCTCGTCGTGTGGGTCGCGCGCCCAGGCCGCGAAGTCCGCGACGGCGCGTGCTGGCCGATAGCAGTCGAATACCTTGAGGCCATGGCCAGATGCCTTCAGCGATGCCTGCGCAATGACCAACGCAGTGGCAGCGTCCTTCGTCAACAGACAGACCGGCGCCTCATACCCGGCTATTCGCCGCCCGATGAAGTTCTCCCCGCCATGGTAGCGGATATCGATAACCAGCCCGGGAATGGCCTCTTCGGCATTCACGAAGCCGGACCGGTTCATCTCTGCCGCTGGCTGCGCATAAGCGCACGCACCCGCGACAAGCCCGGCAATCGCCAGCAGCACAGGGCGCATGCGATCCTCCCTCACACCGCTGATACCAATGCCGCCCCGGACGCCGAAGGGCAACGCAATTCCCGGCTGACGGCGCCCGCGTCCGCGACTAATGTCTGCGAATGCAAATTCAGCTTCGCGCCGTCGCCCTGATCATAGCTCTCGCCGCCCCAGCCTGCGTGACCGCCCCCGGCGCGCCTATCGCCGAAGTTCGTGTAACGTTCGACGGCAATGGCCTTGTCTCGTCTTCCGCCACGGGCCATGCCGACCTTGCCGCTGGCCGGCTTGTCACCACAGACGATCCCGTGCGGGTGGCCTCGATCTCCAAGCTGGTCGTCGCCATCGCCGTCATGCGGCTGGTCGAGCAGGGCGTCCTCTCCCTCGATGAAGACGTTTCGCCCAAACTCGGTTGGCGCTTGCGCCACCCGGGCTTCCCGGATCGCCCCATTACGCTCCGCCTGCTCCTTTCGCACCGGACCGGCCTCACCGACGCCACGTCCTACGTCCTGCCGCTCGACGCATCGTTGCAGGCTGCGCTCGCCGACCCGGCCGCATGGGACGCCGCCCATGGCCCCGGAGACATCTTCGCCTACACCAATTTCAACTTCCCCGTTGTCGCCGCAGTGATGGAAAAGGCGGCGGGTGAACGCTTTGATCTCCTGATGCGCCGTCTCGTGCTGGAGCCGCTGAAGTTAGACGCCTGCTACAACTGGGAGACCTGCAGCGATGCAGCCATTGCGCGCGGCGTCGTACTCTATCGCGACGGCGAGCCGGTCCGGGACGACAATCACGGCGCCCGTCCGGACTGCTCCGTAACGCCGGCGGCCAATGGTTCATGTGATCTCGCCATGTGGCGGGCAGGCGTCAACGGCGCGATCTTCTCGCCCCAGGGCGGCTTGCGCATATCCGCGAATGGTCTTGCCGTCATCGGCCGCCTGCTGCTCGGGCGCGGCGAGGTCGACGGCGTTCGTCTCCTGACCCCGGCCTCCGTCGACCAGATGCTGAAGCCGCAATGGACCTTCAACGGCGCCAACGGCCAGACCTTCGAGGCAGACGCTGCAAGCGACGCCTCACGCGGCGCCATCTGCGCCTACGGCCTCGCCACGCAGACGTTGGCCACGCCCGTCGCGGACTGTCGCGACAATCCCTTCGGGGACGGGATCCGCTGGGTCGGTCACGCCGGAGACGCTTACGGCCTCAAGTCAGGTCTCTGGATTGACCCAGCCACCGGAACCGGCGTCGCTTACTTTGCAACCAACGTCCCGGAAAACCCGGGCCGCCGCTCCGCCTTCACGCAGACCGAGGAGCGCCTTGCAGTCGGCGAATAGACGCTAGGCCCGCGTCTCGATCCGCAGGAGCCGGGGCGTGTCCGCCGTCAGCTTCAGCTCGATTGCGCGCGCCAGCGCGGTCTCGACCGCCGAACGCGCGCAGGGGTGCGTCATGATCGCGATCGGGGCTGCGCCGGAGTCGCCAGCGGATTCCTGGATCAGCTTGTCGATCGACACGCCGGCGTCGCCCAGCTGCTCGGTCAACGCGGCGAATGTGCCGGGCTTGTCGGCCAGCCGCGCGCCGATGAAGAACGAGCCCTGGTCCGACGTGCCATCGGCGGCGGTGATCAGCGGGGCAAGATCGCGCGAGGGCTTGCCGAGCGGCGGTGTCGCCGGTCCCTCGAACAGGCGCGCGAGGTCGCCCATCACGGCGGCGGCTGTGGGGCCAGAGCCTGCGCCGGGGCCGGTGAAGGTCAGGCGGCCGACCGGTTCGCCCTCGACCATCACGGCGTTCAGCGCGCCGTTGACCGAGGCGAGCGGGTGATCGGACTTCACCAGCACGGGGGCGACGCGGCAGCGCACATTGCCGTTTGCGCGGAAGGCTTCGGCCACCAGCTTGATGCGATAGTCAAACTTGTTGGCGAGGCCGATGTCCATCGCCTCGATCCTGTCGATGCCTTCAACCTGCACCTGCGCGAAGTCCGGCTGAGCGCCGAACGCGATGGCGGCGAGGATCAGGACCTTGTGGGCGGCGTCGCCGCCCGACACGTCGAGGAAGGGGTCGCTTTCGGCGTAGCCGAGGCGCTGCGCCTCACCCAGCACGGTTTCATAGGCCGCGCCTGTGCGCAGCATTTCGGAGAGGATGTAGTTGCAGGTGCCGTTGAGGATGCCGGAGACGCGGCTGACGATCACGCCCGAGAGCGAGTTCTTCACGGCGCGCACGATGGGTATTGCGCCGGCGACGGCGGCTTCGAACAGCAGGTGTGCGTTGTGCTTCTCGGCGAGGGCTGCGATCTCCATGCCGTGTTCGGCGATCAGGGCCTTGTTGGCGCTGACCACGGCCTTGCCCGAACGCAGGGCGGCTTCCACGGTGCGCTTGGCGGGGCCGTCCGATCCGCCGACGAGTTCGACGACGACGTCGATGTCGGGCGACAGGGCGAGTTCGACCGGATCGTCGAACCATTTGAACTTCGAGATATCGACGCCGCGATGGCGCGTCTTGTTGCGCGCGGAAACGGCGACGACTTCCAGCTTGCCCGGAAGGCGGAGTTCATTCTGGCGCTCAATGAGTTTCAGCAGGCCCCCGCCCACCGTGCCGAGTCCGGCCACGCCTAGTCGCAACGTCTTCATAGAAACCCCGATCCTCGGTCAGTCCTGCTTAGACCAGAAAGAAACTGCGTAAAACTACCCGCCATCTCGTGGAAATTCTCAAACGACCCGAGAGGCGTGTCATCGAAGTCCATGCCCGGATCCCAGAACCAGACGCGCCCTGCCAGTGGACCGGCGAAGCCAAGGCAGATCTTTCCACCGCCCGGATCGCAGCCAATCGCAAGAAGTCCCTTCGGCATTCTCTGCGCATACAAGCGTTGCATGTAAGCTAGGGTACTGGTCGAGCGTGACTTGTCCTTGAGGCGGTAGAACTGGCTCAGCATGCTGCCACCATTGGCGGCCAACTCGAATGCCCAATAGCCCTCGACCTCACCTCCATTGGTCGCCAACAGGAAGTCACGATAGTCGTCTGGCAAACGATGCTGCAGCGACCACTCCAACTGCTGCAGATCGGCCTCGGTGATGGCGACGGCAGAGCTTGAGAGATTGAAGTCGCTGGGCAGCATACCTAGCCCACTGCCTTCCTTGCCGGCACAGCTTCAGGCTTCGCCTTCGGTTCCTTGTCGGGCTTCACCTTGACGCCGTTCGCTTCCATGAACTTGCGTACATTGCGCGCTGCCTGGCGGATACGCTGCTCGTTCTCGACGAGGGCGAGACGTACATAATTGTCGCCATGTTCACCAAAGCCCGCGCCCGGCGCCACCGCGACGTGCGCTTCCTTGATGAGCCGCAGGGAGAATTCCAGCGAGCCCATTTCCTTGAACGGTTCGGGGATCGGCGCCCACGCGAACATCGATGCTTTCGGCTCCGGGATTTCCCAGCCGGCCCGGCCGAAGCTCTCGACCATCGCATTGCGGCGCGTGCGATAGATTTCGCGCTGCTCGTCGACGCAGTCCTGCGGACCATTCAGAGCGGCAGCGGCGGCGACCTGCACGGGCGTGAACGCTCCATAGTCCAGATACGACTTCACACGGGCGAGGGCGGCGATCAGTTTCTCATTCCCCGCAGCAAAGCCAACGCGCCAACCCGCCATGGCATAGGTCTTCGACATGGATGTGACTTCGACCGCGATATCCTTCGCGCCGTCGACCTGCAGGATCGAGGGGGGCGGATCGCCGTAATAGATTTCGGTGTAGGCGAGATCGGACAGCACCCAGATCTCGTGCTTCTTCGCGAACTTCACGACTTCCTTGTAGAAGTCGAGATCGACCACCTGCGCCGTCGGGTTCGCCGGATAGCACACCACCATTGCGGTCGGCGCCGGAATGGAGTGGCGAACGGCGCGCCCGAGGTTCGAGAGATACTGTTCCGGCGAATGCGCCTCGACGGAGCGGATGCTTGCGCCGGCCATGATGAAGCCGAACGAATGCAGCGGATAGGACGGGTTCGGAACGATGATCGTGTCGCCGGGCGCCGCGATCGCCTGGGCGAGGTTGGCGAACCCCTCCTTCGACCCCAGGGTGACGACGACTTCCTTGCCCCAGTCCAGCTTCACGCCGAAGCGGCGTCCGTAATAGGCCGCTAGCGCCTTGCGCAGCCCGGGTATCCCGCGCGAGGCGGAATAACCGTGCACGTCCGGGTTCAGCGCGGTCTCCCGCAGCTTTTCCACGATATGCGGCGGCGTGGGCAGGTCCGGATTACCCATGCCGAGGTCGATCACGTCAGCCCCGTTGGCGCGCAGGCCAGCCTTCGTGACGTTCACCTGTTCGAACACGTAAGGCGGCAAGCGCCTTATCTTGTGGAAATCCAACATCATGTCGGTTCACCTTCAGCGGGCCCGGCTGGACTCAGCCAAGCCGGGTAAATGTTTGTGTAAAGCGGTATCAAACGCTCGGCTACCGGGTAAGTTCTTGCTGGAGACTCGCCTTGGCCGCGCCGATGCAGTGCGTCAGGGGGTAGGCTCGATGGAATGGCCCGCAGCTGCGGCGCCGTCCTCCAGCGTGGCGCGCCATTGCGCCGCAGTAGCTCGCACGTCCTCGTTGGAGCGGATATCGCCCTGGCCGGCCAACTGGGCCTCCAGCCTTGTGGCGGCGTCCTTCAGGGCGTTCGCGTCGCGATCCGACCGGGCCAGGGTCGTCTCGACCGGCCGCGTTTCAGGAACATCGGCCAGTTCGGGGTACCCTTCGCCCTTCACCTCGACCGCCTTGGCTTCGAACCATTCCGGCGCGATCTGGGAGATATAGGATTGCTGCATGAGATCCGCGCACCCGGCCGTGAGGACGGTGCACACGAGAATCCCCGATGCCGCGATTGCGCGAAACATGCCGATTTTCCAGTCAGCGGGGCCAGTCAACTGGCGATGCGCCCCGTGATTGCTCTTGCCTGCGATCCTACCTACTGACAGTCGGCTGATTTGGCGAGCGGAAGAATCAGGTCCGCCCGGCTAAAGTTCCATCTGGGCCGGCATCGAAACGGCCTGAAGCTAAACGGCCTGTATCTGAACGGCCTGTATCGGGGACCCGTGTTGTCATGAGCCCAGGCGGGGAAAAGCCTCCCGGCGATCCGGCGGACAAACCGTCTGGAGGCGAGGACTTTTCCGAGGTCAGCTTCCAGCGCCTCGGGCAGAAGATCGCTGACCTCAGCCGTGAACTTTCGGACATAACCAAGCTTGCCGGCGCCGCCGCCCCACGCAAGCTGGAGCTGGAAGCCGCAGCCTCCGCCTTCAAATCGCTGAGCGAGGCCTACGCGCGTCAGCCCGAAGCCTTCAACGAGGCCCAGCTCTCCCTGTTCGAGCGCAACACGCTGGCGCTGCAGGAGCTCTCGATGGGGGCGCCTTCGGAGGCGGCTGACGCCGACGCGCGCTTCTCGGATCCCGCCTGGCGCGAGAACCCGTTCTTCGATTTCGTCCGCCGGATGTATCTCGCCCAGTCGAGCTGGGCCGAGAATCTCGCCTGGAATGCGCCAGGCCTCTCCGACACCGAACGCCGCCGGGCGGCCTTCTTCATCCGTCAGGCGACGGCCGCGATGGCGCCGTCCAACACGCTGATGGGAAATCCGCGCGCGCTGAAGGCGCTGTTCGAGACGGATGGCGCGTCGGTGCAGCGCGGCTTCAGCCAGCTGCAGGAAGATTTCGACAAGGGGCATGGCCGCGTCGCCGTCACGCAGTCTGACCCCGACGCGTTCGAACCGGGCCGCAACATCGCCGTGACGCCGGGCGAGGTGGTTCTCAAGAACACGCTGATCGAACTGATCCGCTATTTCCCGACCACAGCAACGGTGAAGGCCAGCCCGATCCTGATCTTCCCGCCCTGGATCAACAAATACTACGTGCTCGATCTTACCCCCGCAAACTCGCTGGTGGCGTGGCTGCGCGACCAGGGCTTCACCGTCTACATGGTCTCGTGGCGTTCGGCGGACGAAGAGAGCAAGGACTTCGGCTGGGACGATTATCTGAAGCTGGGCGCCCGTGCCTCGCTCGACTGGATTCACGCCGAGCACCAGGTTCCGGTGAACGTCGCCGGCTACTGTGTCGGCGGCGCGCTCGCCTCGATCCTTGCGGCCCGCATGGCGGACGAGGGCGACAGGAGGCTTGCCTCGCTCACGCTGCTGGCGGCGCAGACGGACTTTTCCGAGCCAGGCGATCTCGGCCTGTTTGTCGACGAGGCCTCGATCGGCGGCATCGAGCAGCTGATCGCTGAATCCGGCGGCGTGATGCCGGGCGAGGCGATGCGCGATGCGTTCAACCTGCTGCGCCCCGAAGACCTGATCTGGCGCTATGTCGAGGATCGCTATCTTCTGGGCAACGAAGCCAAGGCGTTCGACCTTCTCTACTGGAATTCCGACCAGACGAACCTTCCCGGCCCGCTCCACATCGCCAGCCTGCGCAAGCTCTATCTCGAGAACGCCCTCGCCAGGGGCGACTTCACCGTAGAGGGCAAGGCGATCAACCTGCGCGCCATCCAGACGCCGACCTTCATCCATGCAGCACGCAAGGACCACATCTCGCCCTTCCCGTCGGTCTACAAGGGCGTGAACCTGTTCGGCGGTTCGGTCACTTTCCTGCTTGCCGACAGCGGCCACATCGCAGGCGTGGTGAACCCGCCCGCCTCGGGCAAGTATCGCTACTGGACCGGCGACCTGCTGCCGCCGAGCCACGAGGCGTGGGTGGCCTATGCGAAAGAGCATCCCGGCTCGTGGTGGCCGGTGTGGGCGCAGTGGTTGGCCGAGAAGTCGGGCGAGGACGTCGCGCCGTTGCCGCCCGCCATCGGCGCCAAACCGGCACCCGGCAGCTATGTCCTTGAAACGCTCGCCACCATCCGCGCCCGGCGCGACGGCTGATGAGCGGCGCCCCCGCCTTCCTCGGCGTTTCGCAGTCGTTGTCCGGCCGTACCTGGCGCCAGCGCCCGATGGACGAACAACTCGCGGTTGAGCATGCGCGCCGCCTGAAGGCGCCGGACCTTGTGGGCAGGTTGCTTGCCGGGCGGGGCGTTGCGCTGGGCGACGCCGAACTCTTCCTCAATCCGACGCTGAAGGACCTGTTCCCCGACCCTTCCACCTTCACTGACATGGACAAGGCGGCCGAGGTGATCCTCGACTCCATCGTGTCGGGCAAGAAGGTCGCGGTGTTTGCAGACTATGATGTCGACGGCGGCACATCGTCGGCGATCCTCGCGCGCTATTTCCGCGCCTGGGGCCGCGAGCTGATCCTCTACGTGCCCGATCGTTTGACGGAAGGCTTCGGCCCGACGCCCGGCGCATTCCGCGCGCTCCAGGGCATGGGCGCGGAACTGGTGGTGACGGTCGATTGCGGCGCGGCGGCCATCGCTGCGCTGCAGACCGCCAACGAGATCGGCCTCGATGTCGTCGTGATGGATCACCATCTCATGCACGACGACCACATGCCGTCGATCCTCGCCCTCGTGAACCCCAACCGGCCCGACGACACATCCGGCCACGGCTTCCTCGCCGCTGCTGGCGTCGTGTTCGTACTGGTCGCCGCGCTCAACCGACTGGCGCGCAAGCGCGGCGTTGCGCCAGAGGGCGGGCTGCCTGATCCGATGAAGTGGCTTGATCTCGCAGCGCTCGGAACGCTGTGCGACATGGCTCCGCTGCGCGGCGTCAATCGCGCCATCGTCACGCGCGGGCTCAAAGTGCTTGAGCGGCTGGAAAATGCCGGCCTCAAGGCGCTGGCCGAAGTCTCGGGCATCGAGGCGCCAAGCTCGGTCTATCACGCCACCTTCGTGCTGGGCCCGCGCCTCAACGCAGGTGGGCGCATCGGCGATCCATGGACAGCGGCGAAGCTGCTCGCCACCGACAGCCGCGCTGAGGCAATCCAGCTCGCCGAGAAGCTCCACGCCCAGAATGCCGAACGCAAGGAAGTGGAAGCTGGCATCCAGAAGGCTGCCACCGAACAGGCCGAGCGCCGTCTCGCCGAATTGCCAGACGCCGGCATTCTCGTCGTCGGCGGTGAGGGCTGGCACCCCGGCGTGATCGGCATCGTCGCCGGCCGCCTGAAGGAGAAATTCCACCGCCCCGCCATCGTCGTCGGCTGGGGCGAGGGGCTGGGCCCCATCGCGCGCGGATCGGGCCGTTCGGTGGCTGGCGTCAATCTCGGCGAACTCGTCAGCGCCGCGGTGAAGGAGGGCATCCTAATCTCCGGCGGCGGCCACGCCATGGCGGCCGGGCTCGGCATGGACCCGTCGCGCCTTACCAACCTTCGCGACTACCTTGAGCAGCGCACCCACGGGGCGACGGCCGAACTCGCCGAAGCGCGCGTGTTGGAGATCGACGCAACCCTTGCGCCTGGCGCCGCCACGGGCGAATTGCTCGATATCGTGGAGCGCACAGGCCCGTTCGGCTCGAACGCGCCAGAGCCCCTGTTCGCCATCCCCAACATCCGCGCCGCCGGCGCCCGCCGCGTCGGCGAGAACCACCTGGCGTTCGATATGGTGGGCGAAGACGGCGCCCGCGTCCGCGCGATCGCCTGGCGCGTGGCCGATGGCCCGGAGGGGCAGGCGATTCAGGGCGGAGCCGCGCTGCACGTGGCCGGCCGCCTGCGGCCCGACACCTGGAAGGGTCCCGGCAAGGTCCAGATCGAAGTGGCCGATATCGCGCTGGCCTGAACCGCCGCCGGCGCGGGGCCCCCGCCGCGGAATCCCCGGTTTTCAGGCTTCCGGAATGGCTTGCAGGGCAGAGGCGATGCAGCTATATCGCCCCCTCCGCCGAGCGGTCCCTTCGTCTATCGGTTAGGACGTCAGGTTTTCAACCTGAAAAGAGGGGTTCGACTCCCCTAGGGACTGCCAGCGGATTTCCCCTGCTAGTGAGCGTTTGCTGCGCCGGGTGCGTCGCGCGGGCGGGGCTATTCGGGGGCTGTGCCTGATCTGTGTCCAGCGTGGGGCGGCTGTGAAAAAAATGCAGGCCGGCCGGGCTGCGCCCTTGCGCCGGGCTGGCATAGTCCAATGTTCCACCTGCCGGACGGCGGCCACACACGATTGCCGGGAAGGGAGTGCGTCATGGCCAGAACGATCGAGCGGCCCAAGACCTCTCCCACACTGTCCGAACGCCGGCCCGGTTACTGGCGCAACCGCTGGACCGACGAGTATGGCAGCAACGCCGTCGATCTGGGGGACGGCACTGGCTACGGCTATGGCAAGTACCCCTCGGCCGAACTGGCCGAGCAGAAGGCGATGGAGCACATCGAGACCCACCGGATCCCCGCCCGGGCCTATCTTGGCACAGTCTATTTTCCCAATGATGCGACCTGAGCGGAAACGATTCCCGCCCGGCGGCTCGGATTCATCCGGTAGCTGTACCCGGTACGTGCGTTCGCGGCAGCCCGCCAACGCGTTGATTCTCTTTTGTCCGTGCTGGTTAATCACACGTGGATAATCGCGCGCCCCGCTATGTTTGCAGGCGAGAATGTCATGCTACAGTCATTCGCTCGGGGAGCGTGTGGGTGGATGCAGCCGCAACAAAATCAGACCGCTGAGGAAGCTGAATCCGAGCCGATGGTGAGGGTCGAGGGCCGCGTCAAATGGTTCGATGCGGCCAAAGGCTATGGATTTGTCGTTCCTGACGCGGGCGCCGGCGGCGGCGGCCTCAAGCGTGATGTGCTGCTGCATATCTCCGTGATGCGTAAATTCGGCCGCGATGCAGCCCAGGAAGGCGCGCGCATCGTCTGCCATGTCGCCACGCGCGACCGCGGATATCAGGTCGACGAGGTCCTGGAACTGGCTGTCCTGGAGGCGGAGGGCGAGGCGGAAGCCGCCGGCCCGCTCGAGGTTGTGCTGGTGAAATGGTTCAACCGCACCAAGGGCTATGGCTTCGTCCAGCGTCGCGATGATCCGGAAGACATCTTCATCCACATGGTGGTCATCCGGAAGGCCGGCATCGAGGATCTTCAGCCCGGACAGGCGCTGTTGGCCTCAATCGGCAAGGGGCAGAAGGGCCGCCACATCATCAGCGCCAAGTTGCCGCCCTGATGCCGGCAGGTCCTCCGCGGGCCGGAGCCCTGATGGGCTTGGCTTCAACGATGCGGCGCCTTACCGATGCGGTCATGAAAAAGCTCATCGCCGTCGCCTTTCTGTCGCTCGCGCTGGCCCCTGCGGGGTTTGCCCAGGGCCCGACCGAACCGTTGAGCATCAAGAGCGGCGACACGACCCACGCCCTCACCGTCGAGATTGCAGATACGCCGCAGGAAATAACGGCAGGGCTTGCCGGACGCGCCAGTGTGGCCGCAGGGCAGGGCCTGTTGCTGGACATGCGCCAGGCGCCCGAGGGCATGGTGTTGAACATGAAGGGCGTTCTTGTGAACCTCGACCTCCTCTATGTCGCTCCCGATGGGACTGTGGTCGCGGTCGCCCAGAATGCCCGCGCCGGAAGTCTGCGCCCGCTGGCCCCGGGCCTGCGGGCGGCCGCCGTGATCGAGATCGCCGGCGGACAGGTCGCCGCGCTCGGCCTCAAGCCTGGCGACAAGGTCACCCACAAGGTGTTCGGCAATGCCGGATGAGGCGCCGCCGCCCGCGCCGCCCGGCTTCGTTTATGTCGCCCGCGCACCGTTCGTGAACCACGTCGGACCGCTGCTGCAGGCGGAACACGATGCGCCCGGCGAGATGACCCTCGGTCTCAGGGTTGAGACAATCCACACCAACACCATGGGCTTCATGCATGGCGGCATGATCGCCACGGTCTGCGACAGCGCCATGGCGCGCGCAGCGGTGTTCCTGCTCAACCGGCGCACGGTCACCCTGCGCATGGCGCTGGAATACTTCGACCCGGTCAAGCGCGGCGACTGGATGACAGCTCATGGCCGCATGATCGACCAGGACGGCGAGGTCGCTCACACGGAGTGTCTGGTGAAGGTGGGCGGTGACATCCGGGCGCGCGGGACAGGCGTGTTCCGGTTGTTGCGAAAGGTTTAGGCCCGGATTCCAAGTGATTTTCAGCATCCGCTTCCGTTCCGCCATGTTTGGGGTATAAGCCCCGCCAAGTCGGAGTGTGGCGCAGTCTGGTAGCGCATCTGCTTTGGGAGCAGAGGGTCGTTGGTTCGAATCCAGCCACTCCGACCAGCCTTCGCTCGCCGGGGGCGAGCTCAGGCTCGGAAAGCCTCCCCCTCTGTTGAATAGTCTGAGGCAATGACCGACAGGCCTGTCATCCTGCTGGCCGCGCATGGCGAGCGTGGCGGCGCCGCCAACAATGCGCGGCTTGCGAGCATCGTGCAGCAGGTCGGCGAGGCCGTTCCGGACGCCGATGTGGGCTCCATCCTCGTGAATGTCGACGGTGTGGCGGAGCGCGCCGTTGCTGCATGTGGGGCGCGGCGGCTCCTGGTGTTGCCATTGCTGTTTTCGGACGGGTATTTCTACGAGCGCCGCCTGAAGCCTTTTGTGACGGGACCCGGGCGGGAGCTTGCTCCGCCGCTTGGGCTATGGCGCGGCTTCGCGCCGTTCCTTGCCGACAATCTGGCGCTGCGCACGATCAGCCATGCTGCCGATCCGCGTGTGGTGCTTGTGGCGCATGGATCCAAGACGCCGGGCCGGTCCTCCGCCTGTGCGCTGCAGGTCGCGCAGGCCATGCAGGCGCGCTACGGGCGCATCGAGGCCGCCTTCCTCGAGGAAGCGCCATTTGCAAGCGATGTGATTGCGCGCACCGAGGCCCCGTGGGCTGCTGTCGGGTTGTTTCTGGGCCAGGGGATGCACGGGGCGGAAGATTTCGATGTGCTGGTGTCCACCGCGAAGCAACGTCCGGTCGCGGCCTTTACCGCTGGAGAGTTGCCCGGCCTGGCTGGGCTTGTCGCAGCTGAGGCGCGCGAGTGGCTTGGCCAGCTGACTTGATGTCGGTCAAATCCGGGAGAGTGAGTGGCGCCAAGCTGAGCGGTCCCCAAGCGACAAAGGCAGAGCCATGAAGTTCAACCTCCTTTCGCTGATTGCCGGGGTGGCCGCCTTGGCGGCGTGCACGCCGACCGAAGGCAAGCCGCCCGAAGACAAACCAGTGGCCGGCAGCCCGGTCGCAACAGCGGCGCCTGACGCCCGGGCGCAGGCGCCTGAGTCCGCTGGCTCGTATCGCGGCAGCGCTGTGGCGGCGCAGGTCTGTGCGCAGTGCCACGACATCGGAAATGGCGCCGCGCCGGCCATCAAGGTCGGGGCGCCAGATTTCCGCGAGATCGCGGGCCGCCCGGCGACCACGGCCGACGGTCTGGCCGCCTGGATGCGGACCAGCCACCCGGCCATGCCCAACTTCATCTTCAGCGGCCAGGAAGTGACTGATCTTGCGGAATATATCACCAACCTGACCAAGCCGGCCCAATAGCCGCAGCGCGACGGCGTGCGCAGTTGAGTTTTCATGACTTTGCGGGCAGATGTGAGCCTCTACGGAGTCGCAAGATGCTCGCGAAAATCTATCGTCCCGCCCGCAACGCCATGCAGTCCGGCACAGCAAAGTCGCAGGACTGGGTGCTGGAATTCGTCAGCGACAGCGCGCGCACGGTCGACCCCCTGATGGGCTGGATCGGCAATGGCGACACGAACACGCAGGTGCGGCTGACGTTTGCAACGCGCGAAGAGGCGATCGACTACGCCCGCCGCCAGGGCATCGCCTTCCAGGTAGCAGAACCGCGCACGGCCAAACGCGTGATCAAGTCCTACGCCGAGAACTTCGCCGCCGTGCGCAAGAGACCGTGGACGCACTGATCGCCGGGGTTCTGGCGTCTGCGGGTGAACCCGATTAAGACGCCGTTGCTGCGCTTGATCCCGTAGCTCAACTGGATAGAGCACCCGCCTTCTAAGCGGGTGGTTGCAGGTTCAAGTCCTGCCGGGGTCGCCAGCGTTTCTTGAGGTTTTGGGTCGAACCTTTTGCAGGGTCTTTTACAGGCGCGCTCGCGCCGAGGGTCCGCTATTGGCCCTTAGCAGACCTAGGCAGGGGGAGCGGTACCGTCACTTTCAAACAGCGCACCACCACGTACGTCCAACCAGACATGAGGGGTCGCACGTCTATCTACCAGCGACCATTGAGGCTGCCCCTCCGCAGTCGCGAACGATACCAAGTGACGGCCCCCATCCAGCGCCAGATCGATTTCAGGCAAGCGACCGAATAGCGAGAGCGCACTCACCCGGGATTTCCGGATCAAATCGAATGCCGGCTCCCAAAGTTCTTGTTCGCTCCAACTTCCGCAGACAATGGACGTGGCATCTTCAATGCGCCAACTCCACTCGATGCCGATGGAAATTTGGCCCACTGGATTGCCGGGCGAGCCGTTGGGAAGACCTCTCCCGGGGGAAAGTGCGCCGAACTCAAGAAAGATGGCAGTACCATAGCCTTTCCAAAGATGGCTCACTTCCATACCGACGAGGTCGCCAGCAATCCTATTGAATGTGCTCAAAGGTTCCATCAGTCAGGAGTTTGGCCGCCCAAGCAGATGTCCGCAATCCGCGAATAGCTGCCATTCACTCGGCAAACTTGGTCCGACTACGCATCGGCTCAAGCGCTGAAATCACGCAACTATCGTTTGCCAGTGCTGCAGATCGCCAGCGTCTTCAGCGCAGCCCCGCAAACCAGATGACGTGGCGCGGGCCCTTGCCGTTGCTTCGGGCGCGCACGATCACTTCGTCCACCTTGAAGCCTGCATCCTTCAGGCGGCGGGTGAAGGCGGCATCGGGTGCAGCTGACCAGATGGCGAGAATGCCGCCGGGCTTCAGCGCCGCCTTTGCGAGCGCAAGGCCCTTCATCGAATAGAGCCCGTCATTGCCGGCGCGCACGAGTCCCGAAGGCCCGTTGTCGACGTCGAGCAGGATAGCGTCATAGCGTTTGGCGGCGGCGGCGATCTCAGTCGCGACATCGCCGGCGACGAGGCGAACGCGGGGATCGTCGAGACAGCCGGCTGTCAGCGCCGCCATCGGCCCCCGCGCCCAATCGATGATTTCCGGTACCAGTTCGGCCACGGTCACCCGGGCGGTTGGTTGCAGAACGCCCAGCGCCGCGCGCAGGGTGAAGCCCATGCCATAGCCGCCGATCAGCAGGTGGGCGTTGGGCTTGCCCAGCCGCTCGCAGGTCATCAGGGCGAGCGCTTCCTCCGACCCGCCGACGCGGCTGCTCATCAGCTCGTTGTTGTCGACCATGATGACGTGATCATCGCCATGCCGGAACAGGCGAAGCTCGACGCCGCCGGGGACCCTTGCCGTGCCGATCAGTTCCCGTGGCTTCATCTGGCTGGTTCCGGATCGATCGCTGGGCGGCTTGCGCCGGATTTTGTCCCGGGCAGCGAAACCTCATTCCCGAGACCAGCACAATGGTGGAAGGCGACGCAGCGGGATAGGCGCAGGCGCCGGTAACCAAGCCCAACTTCGCGCGTTCCTCCTGTCGAGGCGCTGGCGGGACTGGCCCGTGCGGCATCGCTTCATGCCAACGAGGACGCAGTCATGGCCAACAAGCCCCTTATCCCCGACATAGACACCCCGTTTCGCCTGGAAGACCATCCCTATGGACCGCCACTGATCGGCGAAAGCGAGGCTCCGTCCTGGACCGATGGCTTGCCGCATGACTTCAGGGGCTGGGGCCCACAGACCCCCGATACAGACGCGCTGGGCGGTGACGGCGTGTCTGCTCAGCCGGACGGCGCGCTAACGTGGGACGGTGAGGACGACGCGCAGGACCACCATGTCTGGCGTTTCGACGGCCGGCGCCGCCAGCATCACTAGCTAGGCAAGCTCGCGCCCGGCATGTCCAGAGAGTTGCGCGCGGGGTGGCGCGCACTCCGGAAGTGTCAGTTCATGATCTCGCCGCCAGCCGCGCAGAAGGTGGCGGCGCCAACGCCCGGCTTGGTCTTTGACGCCCAAGCCGCAAGGCCATCGCGCCATGTGACCAGGTTGGGGACAGGGATGGCGATGCGAACAATGTCCGCGCCGTCCTGAACGAGCACGGTTTCGACAGCCTTCATGGCGTCAACAGCCTTTGCCAGTTTTGCGAAATCGGCCGCGCTCAATTGAGGGGGCTTGCTGTCGCCATCTGTCTCGGCGGTGTCGAGCCACACATTATACATGCCAGAGCTCAGTGAGGATTCGCTCGGCTCGAAAGGGCCGAAGGCCGTTCCATCGATCACCAGCTTGACGCGAACGGGTGAACCGGAGATCCGCTTGAAGTCCTTGCCGATCACCCCGAAGCTCACATGACCAACGGTCGGCTTCACGGCATGTGGCGCAGCCGAACCGACAGAACCATAGTAGCCGATGTTCAGCGAGGGCGAGGAATAGGTGTTGAGCAAATCCTTCGCAGCGCTCGGGTAGACTGCCGCCCGGGCCGACGCCGACGCAGAGTAGTCCAGCCGCGCAAGGGCTGGGCCGCTGGCCTTGCCCGCTGTCATGAACAGGTACTTGCCCGATTCTGGCGCGTTCTGACTGCCGAGCGGCAAGCTGCATCGGGTCAGCCAGTCTGTGGACTGCGCATGTGCCGGCGTCATGTGAATTGCGGCGAGCACAACCGAACACGCGGCAAGCAGCTGTAACCGTGTCATAGAAGTGTCCTCGAGTCCGAACGCGCAGCAACGCTATTGGCGTTCACGATGAAGTCCAGACCCGCCATACACAAACCAGGCGCGCCCGCGCGCCACAGCGCCAGCACTCACACATGTTGAGCGCCAGCACGCGAATGGGCGCCTGGCGGACTATTCGGCAGGTGATGGTGGAGGGTTTCCGCGGGCATGATCGTGCCATCGGCCGCGACTGTCGTCACAATGCTCACGGCAAAGGCAGGGTTTTCAGCGCGTTGCCTGATCCCGGCGCAGCAATTGTGGCGGATGCAGCACGGCAGGCGACATGTGCGCACATAGCTCGTTCAAATGTAGCGAGGGCTGGTACCGCCAAGCGATTCTTCTAGTATCGTGATTCAGCGCGGGGTGGTTGAGCAGTACGGCCTCTTCAATTCGCCTTTCCAGCGCCGACATTTGAGGAGATGGTTCCTCTACGCACCATCGGGCGGGCGCCTGCGCTGCCACCGACTGGCAGGCGCGCTTCTCCCGAACGGGTGCAGCCTACGAGGGGCTGCGATGGCGCGGTCAAACCGCCGAAGCAGTGCCTCCGTGACGTGCCTCGGGCTGACGTGCCTAAGGATCCCGCTTGCGGGTTGAAATGGGAGCGATGATGTCGCGCGATCTGTTCGATAGCTACACCAAGGCCTTCGAGAACCGTCGTGAGACGGTGATGACGATCCAGGAGTATCTCGACGGCTGCAAGAAGGACCCGCTGATGTATGCGGGGCCACACGAGCGTCTTCTGGCCGCCATCGGCGAACCGGAGATGATCGACACGTCGCGGGATCCCCGCCTCGGCCGCATCCACTCGAACCGCACGATCCGGGTCTATCCGCGCTTCTCGGAATTCTACGGCATGGAGGAAACGATCGAGCGGATCGTCGCCTTCTTCCGCCAGGGCGCGCAGGGCCTCGAAGAACGCAAGCAGATCCTCTACCTTCTGGGTCCGGTCGGCGGCGGCAAGTCCTCGCTGGCTGAGCGCATCAAGGCGCTGATGGAAGACCTCCCGATCTATGTGCTGAAGGCGGGCAACGATCTCAGTCCCGTTTTCGAGAGCCCGCTGGTGCTGTTCGATCCGGAGACACAGGCCGAGCAACTGCAGAAGGACTATGGCGTCCCGCGCCGGCGGCTCACCGGCCTGATGAGCCCGTGGGCCCTGAAACGGCTGGATGAGTTCGGCGGGGATATCACCAAGTTCCGCGTCGCCAAGGTTAAGCCCTCCCGCATGCGCCAGATCGGCGTTGCGAAAGTGGAGCCGGGCGACGAGAACAACCAGGACGTCTCCTCGCTGGTCGGCAAGGTGGATATCCGCAAGCTGGAAATGCACTCGCAGTCTGATCCGGACGCCTACTCCTATTCGGGTGGTCTCAACCGCGCGAACCAGGGCGTTCTGGAATTCGTTGAGATGTTCAAGGCGCCGATCAAGATGCTGCATCCCCTGCTGACGGCGACGCAGGAAGGCAACTATGTCGGCTCGGAGAATATCGGCGCGATCCCGTTTACCGGCATCGTGCTGGCCCACTCGAACGAGAGCGAATGGCGCGCCTTCAAGAACAACAAGACCAACGAAGCCTTCATCGACCGCATCTACGTGATCAAGGTGCCGTATGCGCTGCGCGTCACGGAAGAAACGCGCATTTACGACAAGCTGGTCAAGAGCTCTGAACTGGCGGATGCCCCGCTGGCTCCGGGCACGCTGGAAATGCTCGCGCGGTTCTCGGTGCTGTCGCGGCTCAAGGCGCACGAGAACTCCAACCTGTTCGCCAAGATGCGCGTCTATGACGGGGAGAGCCTGAAAGAGGTCGATCCCAAAGCGCGTACGCTGCAGGAGTACAAGGACGCCGCCGGCGTCGACGAGGGCATGGACGGCATTTCGACCCGCTTTGCCTTCAAGGCGCTGTCGGCGACGTTCAACCACGACACGGAAGAGGTCGCGGCCGATCCGGTTCACCTGATGTACGTGCTGGAGCAGGCGATCAAGCGTGAGCAGTATCCGGAGGACATCGAGGGACAGTATCTGGAGTTCATCAAGGCCGACCTCGCGCCGCGCTATGCGGAGTTCATCGGCCACGAAATCCAGAAGGCGTATCTCGAGAGCTATCACGACTACGGTCAGAACCTGTTCGACCGCTATGTCGATTACGCTGACGCCTGGATCGAGGACCAGGACTTCAAGGACCCCGACACGGGGCAGATGCTGGACCGCGAACTCCTGAACCAGGAGTTGTCCAAGATCGAGAAGCCGGCCGGGATCGCCAACCCCAAGGACTTCCGCAACGAGGTGGTCAAGTTCACGCTGCGGGCGCGCGCCAACAACAAGGGCCGCAACCCAAGCTGGACGTCCTACGAGAAGATCCGCGAAGTGATCGAACGGCGCATGTTCAGCCAGGTCGAGGACCTGCTGCCTGTGATCTCCTTCGGGTCGAAGAAGGACTCCGACAGCGAGAAGAAGCACGACGAGTTCGTTCAGCGCATGGTGGAACGAGGCTACACCGAGCGGCAGGTGCGCCGCCTGGTGGAGTGGTACATGAGGGTCAAGCAGACCAGCTAGCGAAAGCCCCGAACATGCACATCATTGATCGTCGCCGGGACCCGGGGGGCAAGTCGCTGGCGAACCGCCAGAGATTCATCCGCCGCGCCCGCGCGCTTGTGCGCCGGGCCGTGCGCGAGGCTTCGGCCAAGCGGTCGATCAAGGATATCGAAAAGGGCGGCGATATCGTTGTGCCGGCCGATGGCGTGCATGAGCCCGTGCTGCGCCGGGGCAGCCAGGGGGGCAAGCGCGAATACGTTCTCCCTGGCAACAAGAAATATGTGCAGGGCGATACGATTGCGCGTCCGGACGAGGATGGCGGTGGTTCAGGCGCGGGCGCCGATGGCGAGGGCGAGGATGATTTCCGCTTCGCGCTGTCGGATGACGAATTCCTCGACCTCTTCCTGGAAGACCTTGAGCTTCCCGACCTGGCCAAGCGACAGGTGCTGGGCGTGGAGGAAACCAAGCCGGTGCGCGCTGGTTATCGCTCATCTGGCCCGCCAGCGACGCTGTCTGTGGTCCGCACGATGCGCAATTCGATGCTGCGGCGTACTGCGCTCGGCCGGCCGCGTCCGGAAGAGATAGCGGCCCTTGAAGCCGGCATCGCGCGCCTCGACGACGAGGGCGGGCATGACGAAGAGGTCGCGAAGCTGCGCGAGGAACTGGACCGCAAGCAGCGCCGCATGCGTCTTGTGCCCTTCATCGATCCGATCGACGTGCGTTATCGCCGCTATGACCAGATCCCGAAGCCCGTCGCGCGCGCGGTAATGTTCTGCCTGATGGACGTGTCCGGCTCGATGGACGAGCACATGAAGGACCTCGCCAAGCGCTTCTACTCCTTGCTCTATCTGTTCCTGAAGCGCCGCTACAAGCGCGTCGATGTCGTCTTCATTCGTCACACGCACGAGGCCAAGGAGGTGGACGAGGAAACCTTCTTCCATTCGCGCGAGAGCGGCGGCACGGTTGTCTCCACCGCGCTGGAGGAGATGGCGCGGATTGTTCACGACCGGTACCCGGCCACGCAGTGGAACATCTATGCCGCGCAGGCCAGCGATGGCGACAACCTGCCCATGGACAACGCCAACACGATCAACCTGCTCAAGGCCGCCATCCTGCCGTTGTGCCAGTACTATGCCTACCTGGAGGTCGGTCATGGGCGCGAGGACAAGGCGGGGGAAGCTTCCTCGCTGTGGCGCGCGTACGAACTCGTCGCCGGGTCGGAAGAGCGCCTTGCCATGCGCAAGGTGAGTCACCGCCGCGATATCTATCCCGTGTTCCGGGACCTGTTTGCGCGCGAAGGCGCGAAGGCGGAGGCGTAAGCCATGAGCAACGACAAACCCGCCGCCAGCAAACCGAAGTCACGCACGGCCTCGAAGCCAGAGGCCGCTTCCTCGCTGCTCTATACGGGATCGGACTGGAACTTCGATACACTGGGCCGCATCTTCGACGCCGTGCGCCGCGTTGGAGAGGTGGAGCTCGGGCTCGACACCTATCGTACGCAGATCGAGGTGATCACGTCCGAGCAAATGCTTGATGCATATTCCAGCGTCGGCATGCCGCTGTTTTACAAACACTGGAGTTTCGGGAAGGACTTCGCCCGCAACCAGATGATGTACAACAAGGGCTATCAGGGTCTCGCCTACGAGATCGTCATCAATTCAGATCCCTGCATCTGCTACATCATGGAGGAGAACTCCGCGACGATGCAGACGCTGGTGCTGGCCCACGCCGCCATGGGCCACAACCACTTCTTCAAGAACAACTACGTGTTCCGCCAGTGGACCGACGCGTCCGGGATTGCGGACTACCTCTCCTTCGCCAAGGCCTACATCGCCAAGTGCGAGGAGCGTTATGGCATCGAGGCGGTCGAGCGCCTGGTGGATGCAGCGCACGCGCTGCAGAGTCATGGCATACACCGTTATCCCGGCAAGCGTTCAATGGACCTTGCGACCGAGGAACGCCGCGAGCAGGAGCGGCGAGCCCACGGCGAGGCTTTGTTCAACGACCTCTGGCGCACGGTGCCCAAGGCGAAGGGCAAGGTGCCCGCCTCGAAGAAGAAGCTGGAGGAGGATCGCCGCAAGGCCATCCTGAAGCTGCCCGAAGAGAACATCCTCTACTTCCTCGAGAAGACCGCGCCGCGCCTGGCCGGATGGCAGCGCGAAATCCTGCGCATCATCCGCCTCATCGCGCAGTACTTCTACCCGCAGCGCCAGACCAAGATGATGAACGAGGGCTGCGCCACCTGGACCCACCACCGCATCATGACCCGGCTGCACGAGCAGGGTCAGATCAGTGACGGCGCGTATCTCGAATTCCTGCACTCGCACACCAGCGTGGTTATGCAGCCCGATTTCAACGACCGGCGCTATTCGGGCATCAACCCTTACGCGCTCGGCTTTGCCATGATGCAGGACATCGAGCGTATCTCGCTCACGCCGACCGACGAGGATCGCGCCTGGTTCCCGGACATTGCCGGCAACGGCAATCCCTACGGCACGCTCAGGGATGTCTGGGCCAACTTCCGGGACGAGAGCGTCATCTCGCAATACCTGTCGCCGCACCTGATCCGGAAGATGGGCTTGTTCCAGATCGTGGATGATCATGACGAGGACGAGATGCTTGTTTCCGCAATCCATGATGAGCGCGGCTATCGTGAGGTGCGCCGTGCGCTGGCGCGGCAATACGACGTCGCCCGCCGTGATCCGGATATCCAGGTGGTCGATGTGGACCTTGCCGGCGACCGCCGCCTCGAACTTCGCCATAACGTGGTGGACGGTGTCACGCTTGAGGAGAAGGACGCCGACAAGGTGCTGCAGCACCTCGCCGATCTCTGGGGCTATGAAGTCCGGCTGATCGAGGCGGATGACGAGACCACCTACGCTGAGCACAAGGCCGAACCGATGCGGCCCTTCGCATAAGGGGTGGTCAGGCCCTATTCGCGCCATAGCCGAGGCGCCTCCCCGCCAATCTGCGCGCAGCGCACAGGGTTGTGACAGCTGACGTAGCGAAAACCCGGCGCATGGGGCGCTCCGCCGCCTTTCGGGGACCGATCAGTAACGCTAGTTTCGTTTCCAGAAGGCTGGACCGCGCGGGTGTTGGGCGCAGGGATACGGCCGGTCGGGAGGACATCCATGCCCACGCGTATCGCCCCCTGGGCGTTTGCGGTCGCTTATCTGTTGATCGCACTGGTCGCCATCGCTGGCGGTGTCGTCAACGAGCTGTCGCCGCCCCTTCCGCCGCCAGGGCCATTCAACCCGGACCCGCTGCCGCTGCAGGTCAACATGGGCATGATCATCGCGGCGATGTTCTATTTCATCACCGGTGCGCTCTTCATCGGGGCCGCGTTCCTCTCCATCCAGCTGATCCGCAAGAACGACCCGCAGGCGATCGTTCTGGGCCTCAACACCGCCTACGCAGCTGCGCTGGCGTCCATCGCCGCCTACCTGCTGTGGTATGGCGTCCAGCTGCTGATGCTGGGGGGCAGCTTCTACTACGCGCTGATGGGAGCGCTGCTGTTGGCGTGCGCGTGGTTTGTGTTCACGCGCAACCCGCTGGCCTCGACTGTCTATGCGGCTATCCTCGTCTTCACCTTGGTGTGGTCCTTCCTTGAGGCGGGGCTGGACTTTGTCGCCCTGCTGCCGCGCCTTGCGGCATGGCTTGTGGTTGGCCTCTGGTTCCTCTCGCCTTGGCATGCGGCTGCCACCAAGAAGGCGGAGGTTCGACCAATCTATGTGGGCGGGCGCTGGGTGGGCTTTGCCAGCATCGCCGGCGCGCTGTTGCTGGCTGCGGGCGCGATGCAGACCTATCCCGTCGCTGAAGGCACGCGTGACGCGAAGCTGATCGGCGATTCTGCCGTCACAGACTGGCGCTTCTATGGCGGGGTGGCGGGTGGGCAGCGCTTTGCCCAGATCGACCAGATCAATGCAGACACTGTGGGGACGCTTGAGAAGGCGTGGGAGTTCCGCACCGGCGTTCCCTACGACTTCAAGCAGACGCCGCAGATGGCCAACGGGCTCGTATATATCTGCACGGCTGGAAGCAAGCTGATTGCGCTGGATTCGGATACCGGCGCCGAGGTCTGGACCCACGACACCCGGACCCAGGTTCCTGGCGGCATCGAAAACGCCTCCACCTTCGCCCGGACCTGCCGCGGCCTCGGGTATTATGAAGCGCCGGCCGACTACACCGGCGAGTGCGCCAAGCGCATCATTGCCGGAACGGTGGATGCGCGCCTGGTCGCGGTCGACGCGATGACAGGCCGGGTCTGCACGTCTTTCGGCCGCGATGGCGAGGTCAACCTCATGTCCGGCCTTGGGTATGCGCCGCTTGGCAACTTCATGGTGACGTCGGCGCCGCTCGTGGCCGGGGGCAATGTCGTCACCGGGGGCTGGGTCACGGACAACCAGCAGATCGGCAATCCATCCGGCGTGGTTCGCGCCTACAGCGCGTTGACCGGTGAGTTCGCCTGGGCATGGGACCTCGGCAAGCCGGGCTTCCGCGGACTTCCCGACGAAGGCCAGGAATACACGCGCGGCACGCCGAACGTGTGGTCCAACATGAGCTATGATCCCAAGCTGAACCTGATCTACGCGCCGACGGGCAATTCCTCGCCCGACTATTTTGACGGCGATCTGCGGTCGAAGGAATCCGAGGAGAACGCCAGCGCGGTCGTCGCCATTGATGCGGCAACCGGCGAGCGCCGCTGGGTCTACCAGACTGTTCATCGCGACATCTGGGACTATGACGTACCCTCCCAACCCGTGCTGATCGACATCCGCAAGGACGGGACCGGAGAGATCATTCCTGCCGTGGCGCAGCCGACCAAACGCGGCGAAATCTTCCTGCTCGACAGGCGCACGGGCGTGCCGATCTACGAGACGCCGGAAGTGCCCGTGCCGCAGGGGCCGGCTGAGGGTGAAAGGGTGACGGCGACCCAGCCCTTCTCATCGCTGCCCCACTTCCGCGACGACCGCATGGAGCAGGACATGTGGGGCGTGACCCCGCTGGACCAGCTGCATTGCCGCGTCGAGTACAAGAAGATGCGCTATGAGGGCCTCTTCACGCCGCCGATGCGCGGCGGCGGCGGTTACGGCGACGCGGAGGAGACCTGGGGCGGGACGTTCCAGTATCCGGGCAATGCTGGCGGCTTCAACTGGGGCTCGGTCTCGGTTGACGCCGACAATGGCCTGCTGGTGGCCTCTCCGATGACCATGGGCAACCGCATCGTCCTGCGCAGCCTGGAAGATCGCGAGGCGGCCGCCGCCTCTGTGGCGGCTCGCAGGGCCGCGCGCGATGACCACGCGGGGCCGCAGGAACCGGCGGCAGGTCCAGGTCGCGGCGCGGGCGGCGGACAGGCCGGCCAGGCGCGCGCAGCTCACCAGCAGCGGTTTGACCAGGACCGCGTGCTCTATCGCGGCGACACCGCCCCGTTCATGTCGGACTGGCGCCTGCCGATTCCGTTCCTGAACATTGATCCGAACCTGCCGTGCTTCGAGCCTCCCTACGGCATGATCGGCGTTATCGACCTCAACACCAACAAGCTGCTGTGGAAGCGGCCGCTGGGGTCGATGAAGGAATCCGGTCCGTTCGGCATCCCGTCCGGGTTGCCCTTCATGGTGGGCACGCCGTTGCAGTCGGCGTCGATGACCACGCGCGGCGGGCTCATCTTCCACGCCGGTACGATGGACTCGACTATCCGCGCGTTCGACCTGCGCACGGGCGAAGTGAAGTGGCAGGACGATCTGCCGGGCAGCGCGCACGCAACGCCGATGAGCTATGTCGGCAAGGATGGCCGCCAGTATGTGGTGGTGACCATTCCCAATCCGAGCTGGCGCTATCCGCGCACGGGGAATGACGAGCCGGTCGACGGCCAGGGCGGATGGGTCATCGCCTATGCGCTGCCGAAAGCGGCGGAATAGGACCTCCAAAGCAAAAGGCCCGGAGCATCGCTCCGGGCCTTTTCAATTCCGTGTTTCCCCACCCGAAAGCAGGGAGCAAGATCTACTTGATCTTGCCTTCCTTGAAATCGACGTGCTTGCGCACGACCGGATCGTACTTCTTCAGCACGAGCTTTTCGGTCTGCGTGCGCGGGTTCTTCTTCGTCACGTAGAAGAAGCCCGTGTCCGCCGAGGAGTTCAGGCGAATCTTGATGGTGGTTGGCTTGGCCATGGTCGATCTCGGACGGTATCTGAAAATTCGGAAGCGTGCTTAGACAGGCGACGGCCATCCGAGTCAAGGGAGGGCGTCAAATAACTGAAAGATATCGGAATTTGGTCAGCCGATCCGCTCGCGGACATGCCCGGATTGGGTCCAGTAGAGGTGAAATGGCCGGACGGGCGACTGCCCAGCCAGCCTCGCCTCCACCTCGGAGATCACGAAGCGCGTGACATTCGGCAGGTCCAGCCCGGCCACTTCGGCCAGCGTGAACCAGCGGAGGTCCGCCAGTTCGCGGCTGTCGGCGGGTGCCCGGTCGTCGATCAGCGCCTCCTCGGCGTTGGCCATGAAGAAGCGGGCGTCGAAGCGCTTGTGGCGCATCGGCGGCGTGATGGCGCGGCCGACGAACTGGAAAGCGCCGAGAGCAGGCGCTGCGCCCTGGCCGAAATAGTCGACCCACGCCGGGGGCACGTCGCCAAGGCGGGACGAGGCGCGGCCGACAATCAGGCCGGTCTCCTCGAACATCTCGCGCACAGCTGTCAGCGGGAAGGCGCGTGGCGCGCGGGCGGCGCCTATCTCCAGCGTGCGGAGTTCCTCAGCGCTCAATTCGGACAGCGCCGGGACGATCGCATCCTCGTCGTCAACCCGGCCGCCGGGAAAGACATACTTGTCCGGCATGAAGTCATGACCGGATGAACGGCAGCCCATGAGAATGCGCGGGCCATCGACCGTGAGCTTGTAGAGGATCAGCGTTGCTGCATCACGCGGCGCGGCGGGGTTGTCGACGAGGTTCGCCGGATCCTCGCGGAGCAGATCGTCCTCGCTCAGGCTGTTCGCGGCTGCGGCTCTGGCGGCTGCAACCTGCGCGGGGTCATCTTCCGGGTCGAACGGGCTGGTCATGGCGCTGAGTTGGACCCGCCGACAGGCACAGTCAACGGGCGAGATCGGAAGCCTATCGGCCCTTTTTCTTCTTGTTTTTGCCGTAGCTGGGCTTGCCGCCTCCGCCTGGGCCCTTCTTCGTCGAATGGCGGATATTTGGCGGACGACCGCCGCCATCTGTGGGCCGCTTGCGGGCCGGGCCTTCGCGGGGCCCACGCGGCGGGCCACGGCCATCGCTGTCGCGCGAGGGCATCTTCAGGTCCGTGCGTCGCGGACGTGGCGGCGATTGCATGGAGAACAGCAGGCCGCCCGTTACGGGCGTTGCTTCCATGAGCTTCACCTGCACGGTCATGCCCATCTCGTAACGCTGGCCGGAACGCTGTGCGACCATGGCCGCGCTGACGTCATCGTGGATCCAGTATTCGTCCGACAAGCGCGAGGCAGGGATGAAGCCATCCGCCCCGTTTTCCGCAAGCCGCACGAACAGGCCCGCGCGATTCACGCCTGCAATGCGGGCGTCGAACACTGCGCCAATCCGGTCGGCCATGTAGATGGCGAGATAGCGGTCGGTCGCCTCGCGCTCGGCCGCCATGGACCGGCGTTCGGTCATGGTGACGTGTTCGGCCATCTCCTCAAGGCGCACCGCGTCCTGGTCGCTCATGCCGTCGGGGCCGAGGTCGAGAGCGCGAACCAGCGCGCGGTGTACGATCAGGTCAGAATACCGGCGGATGGGCGAGGTGAAGTGCGCATACTTCGCGAGGTTGAGGCCGAAATGGCCCAGGTTCTCGTCAGCATAGCGCGCCTGGGCCTGCGTCCGCAGGACCATTTCGTTGACCAGCGGCTCGTTCTCCGAGCCCTTCACGTCACCCAGCAGCTTGTTGAAACGCGCGCCGGTGATGGTCTCGCCGCGGGTCCATTTGAGGCCGATGGTCGGCAGGAAATTGGAGAGGTTGTTGACCTTCTCCTCACTCGGTTCTTCGTGAACGCGATAGATGAGAGGCGTGCGCCTGGCTTCCAGCGTTTCGGCGGCGCAGACGTTGGCCTGGATCATGAACTCCTCGATCAGGCGATGCGCATCGAAACGTTCGCGCAGGCTGATCGAGGCGATCTTGCCATCCTCGCCGATGCGCACGCGGCGCTCGGGCAGGTCGAGGTCCAGCGGGTGACGCTGATCGCGCGCTTTCGAGACGGCGCGGTAGGCGCCCCATAACGGCTTCAGGACAGATTCCAGCAGCGGCTGCGTCTTGTCGTCGGGGGCGCCATCGATGGCATCCTGGGCCTGGCGGTAAGACAGCTTGGCGGCTGAGCGCATCTTCCCGCGAATGAAGCGGTGCTTTGTCTTGTGACCGCCAGTGTTGAAAAAGATCTCGATAGCGAACGTCTCGCGCAGTTCGCCTTCTTTCAGCGAGCAAAGATCCGCCGACAGATGTTCCGGCAGCATTGGCGAGACGCGATCGGGGAAGTAGGTCGAGTTCCCGCGCCGGTAGGCCTCGCGGTCCAGCGCCGTCCCGACACGCACATAGGCGGCGACATCAGCAATGGCGACGATCACGCGCCATCCGCCGTGGCCATCCGGCTCGGCATAGACGGCGTCGTCATGGTCGCGAGCGTCTTCCGGGTCGATGGTGATCAGCGGGATACGGGTGAGGTCCTCGCGCGGCGCCTGCGCGGGCCGGGCCTTCTTCGCTTCCTCGATCACGGCTTCGGGGAATTCATCCGGCACGCCGTGGGTATGCATCGCAATCAGCGAGGCTGCGCGTGGGTCGTCGATATGCCCCAGCACTTCGGCGATGCTGGCGCGGCGAGGGCCATAGCCGCGCGCGGGGCGGGCCTGGATGCGCACCAGGTCGCCATCCCGCGCATCCCGCGCATCGCCGCGCTCGATGATGAACTCGGATTTTTCCTTGCGAGATGTCGGCTCGACGGTTCCGCCATAACGGTTGGCGCGGAAGACGCCGATCAGCGATGTCTCTGGCGTGGCGTCGATCTTCTTGATCGCGCGCGCACGCCAGATGCCGTCACGGCCTTTCTCGATCCGGCAGAGCGCGCGCTCGCCAACGCCCAGCGCAAGCTGCGGCCCGCCCTTGCGATGGTTGGCGCCCGACGGGCCCACATAGATGATGTCCGGCCCGAAAGGCCCGTCCTTGCCCATGGCGCGGCCGATGAGTTCGCCGTCGCGATCGATGCGCTCGAAGCGCACGATGCCGGTCGGCGGCGGCATTTCCGCCGGCTGGAATGCCCGCTTGGCCGTGCGCACCAGAGCGCCTTCGGCTTCAAGCTCGTTCAGGATACGGCGCAGTTCAGGCTTGTGTTCGGTCGGCACATCCAGGCCGCGCGCGATATCGCGCTTGGCGCCGTGGCTGGGGTTCTTCTCAAGATAGTCGAGGACCATCTCGCGTGTGGGCGGACCCGCGGTCGTAGGAGTTCTCGGGGGGCGGGGTGGCCGGCTCATGCCTCTTCTTTTTTGGCCTTCGCGCTCTTGGTTTTGGCCGGCGCCTTTTTGGCGGCGGCCTTCTTGGTCGTTGGTGATGTCTTCTCTCCAGTGGATTTGGCGGCAGCCTTCTTGGCTGGGGCCTTTTTCGCCGGCCGTTTGCCCTTCGACTTGGTCGAGGGAGCGGCGGCGGCGCGGGCATCTACCAGCTCGATCGCCTGTTCAAGCGTGATCGAGGCCGGGTCGGCGCCGCGCGGGATGTTCGCGTTGATCATCCCGTGTTTCAGATAGGGGCCATAGCGGCCGTTATAAAGGTTGATGGGTTCGCCATCAGTGTGGTTGCCCAACTCTTTCAGCGGGGCGACGGTTTGGCGGCCACGCCCGCCGCCTTTGCCGGCCCGCTTTTCGGCGATCAGCGTGACAGCGCGATTGAGGCCGACTTCGAACAGCTCGTTCTCATCAGCAAGGCTCGCGTAGGTCTTGATGTGCTGCACGTAGGGGCCGTAGCGGCCGAGGTTGGCCATGATCGGCTCGCCGTCCTCGGGGTGCTTGCCCACTTCGCGCGGCAGCGACAGCAGTTTCAGCCCCTGTTCCAGATCCAGCGCCGGGATAGGCCAGGCGCGCGGAATGGACGAGCGCTTGGGCTTCTCGTCCTTGCTGACCGGATCAGGGCCGAGCTGCACATAGGCGCCGAACCGTCCGGACTTCAGGAAGACAGGGACGCCGTCTGGCGAGTTGCCCAGCACCTTGCCGTCCGGCGGGATGTCGCCGTTCTGGTTCGCTTGGTCGCCGCCAAAGGGCCGCGTGAAACGGCATTCCGGATAGTTCGAGCAGCCAACGAAAGCGCCGAACTTGCCGAGCTTCAGTGACAGCTGTCCCGTGCCGCAGGTCGGGCACTGGCGCGGATCGACAGGGTTGCCTTCGGCGTCGTTACGCGGTGGGAACAGGTGGTGTCCCAGCACATCGTTGATCGCATCGATGACGTTGGAGACGCGTAGCTCTGCCGTCGCGCCGATGGCGGCCGAGAATTCCGTCCAGAACTCGCGCAGGAAGTCCTTCCACGCCAGCTTGCCGTCGGAAACGAGGTCGAGCTTTTCTTCCAGCGCGGCGGTGAAATCGTATTCCACATAACGCGCGAAGAACTTCTCGAGGAAGATGGTAACCAGACGGCCCTTGTCCTCCGGAATGAAGCGCTTCTGCTCCAGCTTCACATAATCGCGGTCGATCAGCGTCGACAGGGTCGATGCATATGTCGACGGTCGGCCGATGCCGAGTTCTTCGAGGCGCTTGACCAGCGAGGCTTCCGAGAAGCGCGGCGGCGGCTCGGTGAAATGCTGCGTGTGAACCGCCTCCGTGAGCTTCGGCGTGTCGCCCGTGGCCATGGCCGGCAGGCGTCCGCCATCCTCTTCGTCGCTCTCGTCCTTGCCTTCCTGGTATAGCTTCAGGAAGCCGTCGAACTTGATGACCTGGCCTGTCGCGCGCAGGCCGACACGGCCATCACTCGATGGGATTTCGACCGTTGTGCGCTCGATCTGTGCGCCTTCCATCTGCGAGGCGACAGCGCGCTTCCAGATCAGGTCGTACAGGCGCGCCATGTCCGGCTCCATCGACGTGTCGCCGGGGCGGCGACTGAAGTCGGTGGGACGCACGGCTTCGTGCGCTTCCTGGGCGTTCTTGGCTTTGGACGTATAGCGGCGCGCAACGTCCGGCAGGTATTCCTTGCCATAGTTGCGGCCGATGGCGCTGCGGGCGGCGGCGTAGGCTTCCTCGGCCATCTGCACGCCGTCGGTACGCATGTAGGTGATGAGGCCGGTGTTCTCGCCATTGATTGAAACGCCCTCATAGAGGCGCTGCGCCACCTGCATGGTGCGGCTGGCGGAGAAGCCGAGCTTGCGGGCGGCTTCCTGCTGCAGCGTCGAGGTGGTGAAGGGCGGCGGCGGGTTGCGCTTGAGGGGCTTGGCTTCCACCGAAGCAACGCGGTAGGCGCCCGCCTTCACGGCGGCCAGCGCACGGGCGGCGGCTTCCGCGTTTGGCAGCGAGAATTTCTGCAGCTTCTGGCCGTCGAGTTCCGTGAGGCGCGCCTCGAAGGTCGAGCCGTTCACCGACATCGTGGCGACGACGTTCCAGTATTCCTGGCTGATGAAGCGTTCGATCTCGATCTCGCGATCGACGATGATGCGCAGCGCGACGGACTGCACGCGTCCGGCCGAGCGCGAGCCCGGCAGCTTGCGCCACAGAACCGGAGAGAGCGAGAAGCCCACGAGATAGTCGAGCGCCCGGCGGGCGAGATAGGCGTCCACCAGCTGCTGGTCGATCTGGCGCGGGTTCTGGATCGCCTCGGTCACCGCCTGCTTGGTGATGGCGTTGAACGTCACGCGCTGGATCGTCTTGCCCTTCAGGACCTTGCGGTTGTTGAGCGCTTCCAGCACGTGCCACGAGATCGCTTCGCCCTCGCGATCAGGGTCGGTCGCCAGGATCAGGCCATCGGCCTCGCGCATGGCGTCGGCGATGTCCTTTACGTGCTTGATCGACTTTCCGTCGATGTCCCACGACATCGCGAAGTCCTCGTCGGGCTTCACGGAACCGTCCTTGGAGGGCAGGTCCCGGATGTGGCCGTACGAGGCCATCACCTTGTACCCGGGGCCCAGGTACTTGTTGATGGATTTGACCTTGCCGGGGGACTCTACGACGACGACCTGCATTTTTCCTCGTATTTTCAGGGCGGTTGGGGGAGGATGCGGCCGGAAGTTGGGGGCCAAGCCTCAGAATGTCAATTCGCGGGAAAAGCGATGCCGCCGCCTCCCCCCATAGGGGGGAGAATATCTGCAGGTGATGAACGGCCCCCTCACACGGCCCGGCTTGCCGTCCCACCCACATGGGTGACCGCAGTCCCGGCAAGCTCCAGTTCGGCCAGAGCCGCCGCGACCAGCCGGTGCGGCGCATCCACCACGCGGGCGATCTCGCTGACCGGCATTGGCGTTGGCGACAGCGCCTCGGCGACAGCGCGCAGCAGGGCGGCGGGCACATCCGCATCGCGTTGATCGAAGCGATCACCGCCGGGTTCGTCAAAGGTTGGCGGCGAAATTCCGGCCATGGCGTTCAGCACGTCGTCAGCGCTTTCGATCAACGCTGCGCCCTGCTTGATCAGGCGGTTGGCGCCCCGGCAGCGCGGATCAAGCGGCGAGCCCGGCACCGCCATCACCTCGCGGCCCTGTTCGAGCGCAAAGCGCGCCGTGATCAGGCTGCCGGACTTTTCCGCCGCCTCCACCACGACAGTTCCGAGCGATAGGCCGGAGATGATGCGGTTGCGCTTCGGGAAGTCACGCGCCTGCGCGACATAGCCCGGCGGGGCTTCGGAAACGAGACAGCCGCGTTCGGCCAGCATGCCGTAGAGCTGTTCGTGCTGGGGCGGGTAGATCATGTCGATGCCGCCTGCGAGCACGGCCACCGTTCCGGTCTCCATGGCGGCGGCATGCGCTTCGCCATCAACCCCACGCGCCATCCCTGAGACGATGACATAGCCTGCTTCGGCCAACTCCTTCGCCAGGTCGCGAGCCATGCGGCGGCCGGCGGCCGAGGCATCGCGCGCGCCAACCATGGCGATGGCTGGCCGGTTCAACAGGTCGCGCCGGCCGCGCAGGCAGATGAGGGGTGGCGGCGCATCGATTGCGGCAAGGCAGGTCGAATAGTCCGGTTCGCACGCCGCGCGATGGACAGCGCCAAGTTTTTCTGCGGCTGCGATCTCGCGCTCGGCCTCGTCGCGCGATGGGGTGCGGATGTCGGCCTTGGCTCCGGCTTTCTTCGCCAGCGAAGGCAGGTCGTCGAGCGCGGCCGCCGCCGAGCCATAGCGCTCGATCAGATGAAAGAAGGTGATCGGGCCGATCCCGCGTGTCCGCGAGAGCCTCAACCAGTCTGTCCGCTCTCCCCCCGTAAGCGTCCGTCGCTTCATCAATCGCCCCCGGGCGGCGCTGCGGCCTTCTTCTTGTTGCCGATCTTCGGTTCGGTTCCTGCAAGGATGCGCCCGATGTTGGCTCGATGAAGCCAGAAGATCAGCACAACCAGCGCCGACGTCATACCGACCGCGACCGGGCCGTAGTTGAACAGGTAGATAAACAGCGGCGCCAAGACCGCAGCAACGAGCGCTGCGAGAGACGACATGCGGAACAACGCAGCGATGATCAGCCAGGTAAGCGCAAACAGCAAACCGACCTGCCACATTGATGCGAGCAGCAAGCCGATGAAGGTGGCGACGCCCTTGCCGCCTTTGAACTTCAGCCAGACTGGAAAGCAGTGGCCGATGAAGGCGAAGGCGCCGGCGACCAGCCCGACAGTCTGCGCCGTGTTCCAGAGATCAACCTGGAAGCCCAGGGGGATGTGGTTCTGAACGAGATATCGCGTTGCGCCCCAACCGACGAAATAGGCGATGCCTGCCTTGCCGGCGTCGAGCAGCAGCGTCGCGAGAGCAAGGTCCTTCCGCCCCGTGCGCAGAACATTCGTCGCGCCGATATTGCCGGAGCCGATTGCGCGAATGTCGCCGAGGCCGGCGAGCTTCGTCAGCACCAACCCGAACGGAATCGATCCCAGCAGATAGCCGAACACGGCGAACACAGAGCACAGCACGATTTCGGCCATTTGCGGCATCGTCATCGCCTGCTCCTATCCCCGTTCGAACACGGTCGCGCCATTTACCCATGTGCGCAAGACCCTGCCTTCGAGCTTGCGGCCGTCGAAGGGCGAGTTCTTCGAGCGGGACGAAAGATCATCGCGATCGCATGCCCATGGCGCGGCGGGATCGAACAGCACGAGGTCAGCTGGCGCGCCGGCGGCCAGGCGGCCCTGCGGCAGGTCGAGCAGGTCAGCCGGGCCCGAGGTGACCGGCTTCAGCGCCACGGCCAGAGGGATTTCCTCGCGCAGGGCAATGCTCAGCAAGGCAGGCAGCAGGGTTTCAAGACCAACTGCGCCGAAGGCGGCGTCGGCGATGGGCAGGCGCTTGTCTTCGGTCGGTTGCGGATCATGCGCGGAGACCACCGCGTCGATCACGCCGCGCCTCAGCCCGTCGATCAAAGCCATGCGATCAGCCTCGGTGCGGAAGGGCGGCTGGACCTTGCAGTAGGTCAGGTAGTCGCCGACATCGAGCTCGTTGAAGAACAACGAATAGCTGGCGACCGAGCAGGTGACCTTGACGCCCGCCTTGCGCGCACGTTCCACCGCCGCCAGCGAACGGGCCGTGGAGATGCAGTCCACAAGCAGCCGCACGCCAGTTGTCTCCGCCAGCATCAGGTCGCGCTCCAGCGCGATCCATTCCGCTTCCGGCGGCGCGCCACGCAGGCCGAGCCGCGCAGCAAAGGCGCCGGCATTCATGACGGTGTTTTTGGACAGCGCCGGCGTGTCGGGGCGCGAGGCGACCAGGGCGTCGAAGCTGGCGGCGTAGGACATCGCGCGGCGCAGCACGCCCGCGTCTTCGACGGGCTTGTCGCCGTTGGAGAAGAAGGCCGCGCCCGCTTCCCGGATAAGGCCAATCTCCGACATCTTCGCGCCGTCGAGGCCCAGCGTCAGGCCCGCTGCCGGGTGGACTTTCACTTTCGCGACGCCATCGGCGCGACGCTTGACGAAGTCGACCAGCGCCACCGAGTCGATGACGGGATCAGTGTCCGGCATCACCACGAAGGTTGTGACGCCGCCTGCCGCCGCCGCATCGCTGGCGGTTTGCAGGGTTTCCTTGTTCTCCGCGCCGGGTTCGCCCGTCTTCACCCGCAGATCGATGAGGCCCGGCGCAAGCGCCTTGCCCTTCGCGTCGTTCTTGACGTCGGCCTGTGTAGTCTTCGTCACGCCGGGGCCCACATCCAGGATGACGCCATTCTCGATCAGCACCCCGCCCTTCTCGTCCATGCCGGAGGCTGGATCGATGATGCGGGCGTTGTAAATGGCTCTCCGGGCGCTCATTTGCTGTTCGCTCCCGGCTCAGGCGCATTCTTCGCCAGCGTTTCCAGTACCGCCATGCGAATGGCCACGCCCATCTCCACCTGTTCGGTAATCAGAGAGCGCGTCTTGTGGTCGGCGATGCTGCTCTCGATCTCGACACCGCGGTTCATCGGTCCTGGGTGCATCACCAGAGCCTCGGGCTTGGCATGGCGCAGCTTGTCGGCGTCGAGGCCGTAGAAGTGGAAGAACTCGCGCGCGGACGGCAGGTAGGCGCCGTCCATCCGCTCCTGCTGCAGGCGCAGCATCATCACAACATCGCAGCCTTCGAGGCCCTTGCGCATGTCGGTGAAGACTTCCGCGCCCCAATCCGCAGCGCCCGGCGGCGTGAGCGTTCGCGGCGCGATCAGGCGGACCTGAGCGCCGAGCATGTTGAGGCAGGCGACGTTGGAGCGGGCGACGCGGGAATGGAGGATGTCGCCGCAGATCGCGATGCGCATCCCGCCAATGTCGCCGGCGCGGCGGCGAATGGTGAGTGCGTCCAGGAGGGCCTGCGTCGGATGTTCGTGCGTGCCGTCGCCAGCATTGATGACGGCGCAGTCGACCTTACGCGACAGCAGCTTCACAGCGCCAGACGAGCCATGCCGGATCACCAGAAGATCAGGGCGCATGGCGTTCAGCGTCATCGCGGTGTCGATGAGCGTCTCGCCCTTCTTCACCGAGGAGGTTGCGATGGGCATTGTGACCACATCAGCGCCCAGACGGCGGCCGGCGATCTCGAACGATCCCTGCGTGCGGGTGGAATTCTCGAAGAACAGATTGACAAGCGTGCGCCCCGCCAGCGTGTCAGCGTGCTTCACGCGTTGGCGGTTCAGATCGACATAGCGGTCGCCCAGTTCCAGCAATGTCTCGATGTCGAGCCGATTCAGGCCCTCGATACCCAGAAGGTGTCGATGGGGAAAGGCGTAGTCCGCCATGAACATGTCTCGCGATTTGGGGGGTGATAGCGAGGCTGGCGTGGGTGGGCAAGGGCGGGCGCGCGAAAGGCCGGATCCCTTAACCAAACAGCCCGGCAAACCAGATGGCCGAGGGAATCGCCAGGGCCGACAGAAGCGTCGTCGCCGTGATGTGTCCGGCCATGAATCGCGGGTTGCCGCCCATTTCCCGGGTGAGGATGTAGGCGGCCGGCGGCGATGGCGCGGCCCCGCACATGGCCAGCGCCGCAAGGTGAATGCCGTGCAGGCCTATCAGCAGTCCGAGCCCGATGAAGACCAGCGGCGAGATGATCAGCTTGAAGGCGACGGCCGCCGCCATCAGGCCCGGCCGGGCTGAGATCGCACTGAGGTCGAGCCCCGCCCCCACGCACATCAGCGTGACGCCCAGTGCGCCGCGCCCGATGATGGTGAGCGTGTCCATTGCGGCGGGGGGCAGGTCGAAGCCGGAAAGGTTGACTGCGAGGCCCGCAAGGCAGGCGATGATCAGCGGGTTGGTGGCAAGGCTGCGCAGGATGCCGCGCAGGCTGGGGTTCTGGCCCTCGCCCCAGCGCGAATGCACAGAGACTGTGATGATGTTCACCACCGGGATGGCCGGCCCCATCAGCAGCGCGACCAGCGCCGACGCCTGCGGTCCCAGCATGGAGAGCGAGGCTGCGAGGATGATAAAGGTGTTCCATCGAACCGCGCCCTGGTGGGCGCTGGCGAAGGACGGGCCGCCGCCGGCGATCGGCTTCAACGCAAAGGCGAGCAATCCCACCACGGCAAACGCTGCCACCCCCGCCAGAACGAACGACACATCCTTAAAGGACAAGTCCGCCCGCAGGATTTCGGTGAACATGAAGACCGGCGCGAGCACCATGTAGGCGAGGCGGTTCACCCCGCCCCAGGCCGGCTCCGGCACAAGCTTGGAGATGCGGGCGCCCCAGCCAACAAGGATAGCGATGAAGACGGGCGCCAGCGCCAGAGCGACCTGTGTCATCTGGCGGCATGCAGCCGGTCGATGGCGCCCTGCAGGATCCAGGCGGCGGCGACCTTGTCGATGACCTCCTCACGCCGCGCGCGGCTGGTGTCGGCTTCGAGCAGGGCGCGGGTCGCCCCGGCGGTTGAGAGCCGTTCGTCCCACAGGGCAACGGGAATGTCGCGGCGAGCGATGATGTTGGCGACAACGGAGCGGGCCGACTGGGCGCGCGGGCCCTCGCTCCCGTCCATGTTCACGGGCAGCCCCATGACGAGCCCGACGGACTGGCGCTGGTCGTACAGGGCGAATATGCGGTCGAGCGACGGGGCCAGTTTCTTGCCCCGGACGATGGTTTCCAGCGCAGTGGAAATCAGGCGGTTGGCGTCGCACCCGGCCACGCCGATGGTCTTTGAACCGGGGTCGAGGCCCAGCAAGGCCCCGCGGGGCGGCAAGTCGTGTAGCGAAACAAGCGGCATGGCGGGGGTTTAGCCGGTTGCCGCTTGATGCGGAAGGCGGAGGCGTCTAGGGCAGGCTGCAAAGGCAGATTTGCCCGTTTGAGGGTCACAGCGTGAGCGTCGACAAGAACACAGTGCGAAAGGTTGCCCGGCTGGCGCGGATCGCCGTGCCGGAGGAGCGCCTCGATCCCATGGCGAAGGAGCTGAACGGCATCCTCGCCTGGATCGAGCAGCTGAACGAGGTCAATGTCGATGGCGTCGAGGCGATGACAACACCGGTCGCGATGACGCTCCCGATGCGCGAGGACGTGATCACAGACGGCGGCATCCAGGATCAGGTCCTCGCCAATGCGCCGAGGTCGGAAGACGGCTTCTTCGTCGTCCCCAAAGTGGTGGAATAGGAGTCAGTCTTGGAAACGAACACAGGGTCTGTGCTGGCTGATCCGCGCTGGAATACGTTCACCAGGCAGGGCTTCACCTGCTCGTGCGGCGATCGGCATACCGGCCTGTTCCCGATCCACCTCCATCACCCGGTCGGCTGGCCGGGCAAGGATGAGTACGAATCCGACAACACCCTTCGTCTCGACGGCGATTTCCTGTCGGCCAATTTCTGCGTGGTTCAAGGCAAATTCTTCGCCATGCGCGTCCGGTTGCCGTTCCTGATGCGCGGCGCCGAGCCGGCGGCCTTCATGTTCACCGCCTGGGCGAGCCTGGACCGCGCTGATTTCGAAGCCTTCATTGACGCCTACAAGACGGGCAAGCTGGATCCGGACACGCGCGTGCGGGCGCGACTTGTCAATCGCGTCGGCGGTTTTCCGGATTCGTTCAACCTGATGGGCTCGGCTTTCCAGCAGCCGGACGGCGGGCCTGCGCTCCTGCTGATTCATGGCCTTCAGGCTGGCGTGAACAATAATCACCAGCTGATGGTCGAGCAGCGTGACGGCATCGGCGTAGACCGCATGCTGGAGCTGTTTGCTGCCTATGGCCACGACATGCGCAGCGGCATTCCGCTCACCAATTGAACTTCTGGCAAACCAAGCGACTGCGAATCAGAGCCCGATGACCAACCTCACCCAACTCACACTTGCCGATGCGGTCGATGGCCTGAAGGCGAAGAAATTCTCCTCGCAGGAAATCACGCAAGCATTCCTGACGCAGATCGAGCAATCGAACGACGTGCTCAACGCCTATGTGGTGGTCACGGCCGACAAGGCATTGGACATGGCCAAGACCTCGGATGCAAAGCTCGCCAAGGGCGCGGGCGGAAGGCTGGAAGGCGCGCCGCTGGGCATCAAGGACTTGTTCTGCACCAAGGGCGTGCGCACGACCGCGTGCTCCAACATCCTCGGCGAGTTCACGCCGACCTATGAGAGCACGGTCACCCAGAACCTGTGGGATGCGGGCTCGGTCATGCTGGGCAAGCTCAACATGGACGAGTTCGCGATGGGCTCGTCCAACGAGACATCGCGCTTCGGCCCGCCGTCCAACCCGTGGCGGCGCAAGAACTCCAATGTGAAGCTGACCGCCGGCGGATCGTCCGGTGGCTCGGCGACGGCAGTTTCGGCTGAACTTTGTCTTGCTGCGACGGCATCAGACACGGGCGGATCAATCCGTCAGCCAGCGGCGTTCACCGGCCTTGTGGGCATCAAGCCGACCTACGGCCGCGCCAGCCGCTATGGCATGGTGGCGTTTGCCTCATCGCTCGATCAGGCGGGCCCGCTCGCCAGGACGGTGAAGGACGCGGCGCTCATGCTCGAAGTCATGTGCTCGGGCGACGACAAGGATTCCACCAGCCTGCATCTGCCGGTTCCCCAGTGGACGAAGTCCGTCGGCAAGTCGATCAAGGGCATGAAGATCGGCGTGCCGAAGGAATACCGCGTCGATGGGATGCCGGAGGAGATCGAAAAGCTCTGGCAGCAGGGCATCGCCTGGGTGAAGGCTGCGGGCGCCGAGATCGTCGACGTCTCGTTGCCGCATACGAAGTACGCGCTGCCGGCCTACTACATTGTGGCCCCGGCGGAGGCGTCATCCAACCTCGCGCGCTATGACGGCATCCGCTATGGCGCCCGCCAGTCGGGCGATGGCTCGCTCACGTCCACGTACGAGACGACACGCGCGACCGGGTTCGGCGCCGAAGTGCAACGCCGTCTGCTGATCGGCACTTACGTGCTCAGCGCCGGGTATTACGACGCGTACTATCTTCGCGCCCAGAAGGTGCGGACGAAAATCCTCCAGGACTTCGAGGAGGCTTTCAAGCAGTGCGATGCGCTGCTCACGCCTGCGACGCCGTCGGCCGCGTTCGGCTATGGCGAGAAGGGCGACGATCCTGTCGCGATGTACCTCAACGACATCTTCACCGTGACGGCAAACCTCGCCGGCCTGCCCGCGATCGCGATGCCCGCTGGGCTCGACGCGCAGGGCCTGCCGCTTGGCTTGCAGGTCATCGGCAAGGCGCTGGACGAGGAAGCCTGCTTCAAGGTCGCCGCCGCGATCGAGGATGCGGCCGCCTTCACGGCGCGGCCGGAGAAATGGTGGTAGCGTGAGCGAGCCACGTGAGAAGCGGCTCGTTCTCTCGCTCTCCGGCGCGATTCCGGCGATCGCCATTGCAGCCGGGCTCCTGTCGCTGGAACCCGAGAGCGCGCTGCGCCAGCAATACTGGCCGTGGTTGCCCTTGCTGACGCTGGGAGTGGGGTTGGGGCTGAGCGCCTTGTTCTGGCTGGTGTTCGTGCCCTGGCGGGATCGTGACCCGCGCAAGTGATATCAATGTGGGTGCCGCGCTTCGTTGAGCAGGCCTAACACATCCGTCGCGTTGACCCGGGCTCCGGTCCGGGTTTTTTCGCGGCCATGAACACGTTCAGCGATTCAATTCTTCTCGCGGCCGCCGGAAACAACCTCTGGTCGGGCGAGGTCGATCCGGCCTATCGCGGATTTGGAAGCCAGTTCGGCGGATGGACCGCAGCCGCGCTGCTGAAGGCCATCGAGATAGAGCCCGAGGCCAAGGGTGGGCCGTTGTCTCAGTCGGTCCTCTTCATTGAGGCGATCAACGAAGGCCCGTACGAGATTTCAACGCGCCTGATCCGCTCCGGCGCGCGGCTTCAGTTCTGGCGGTCGGAGTTGCATCAGGGCGGCAAGTGCTGCGCGCATGCGCAGGTGACCATGGGCGTGCGGCGCGAGACGACGAGCTTCACCGATGCAGTGATGCCGGAAGTCCCGCCAGCGGATACTGCTGGGCTTGGCGAGTGGACGCCGCCGGCGGGCTTTGGCACGCAGTACCGGTCGCGGTGGATCACGCCGCTGCCGCGCTCGCCGGACCTCGACCGGAGCAAGCCAGCGAGCTCGCTGGTGTGGCAGCAGGATCGTGCAGGGCGGCCGCTTGATATCCTGCAGCTCGCCGCGATGGCCGATCTCGCGCCACCGCGCGTGATGTGGAAACGAGAGGCGGTTACGGGATCATCGACCGTTTCGATGACGACGCACTTTCATGCAACGCCTGAAGAAATCGCGGTGGTGGGCGCCCGACCGATCCTCAGCGAGGTTCACTGCCGGCGCTGTGAAGGCGGCTATTTCGACCACGAGCTGAAGCTGTGGTCGCCCGAGGGGGCTCTGCTGGCGACGAGCGAGCAGATGGCGGCTTTCAGGGACTAAGGCCGGCGCCTACTGAGGGACGCGGCCGAGCAGGCTGTCAACCGGGCGCGGCGCATCGCCGGGCGGTGTGTAGCCGTTGAGGTTGATGGCTTCTGCCTGGCGGATGGCTTCCTCGTAGCTGAGGCCCTTCTCCTTCACGAGGTAGGCCGCCCAGACATGGCTGGCGCGCCAGCCGACCGTGCAGTGAAGCAGCACTTCGCCATCGGACGCCTTGATGGCGGAGATCACCTGGTCGAGCGCCTCGGGCGTGTAGGGCGAGGTCGGCCCGCCGAGCGGCACGTTGACGAAGGTGAGGCCCAACTCCTTGGCGACGGCGGCTTCGTCGAAGGGCACTTGTGCGCGGTTGTTCATTTCAGCGGTCGTGCGCACGCTGATGACCGTCCGGACGCCCTTGGCGGCAAGGTCTCGCAGGGCCGCTTCGCTGGGCTGGCCCGAGACGTAGACCGAGCCTGTGTCGGTGATGACCGCCTGGAAGCCGGGGAGGTCCAGCTTCTCCGGCAGCGGCGCGGCTGACTGCGCGAAGGCGGGGGCGCTGAACAGAAGGGCGGCGGCAAGCAGGACGATGCGCATGGGGGACTCCATTTGGCGCGGAGTGGGCCTCAGGAGCGGCATGTTGGCAAGACCGATGAAGCGGTTGTGAGCAGGATGGCGTTGGGGCAATTGCGCCCTCAGGCCCGGCCACCCGACACCTGCAGCCGGTCGGGCGAAACGCCGATGCGGGCGAGCGCGCGGCTCCATTTGGTGTCGAAGGAAGGATCGAAGACCAGGGCGACATCCGGCTCGCCAACCAGCCAGACATTCTCCGCCAGTTCCATTTCAAGCTGACCCGCGCCCCAGCCAGAATAGCCAAGGGCGAGGACAAAACGCTCGGGCGGCTGGTCGGACGTGATCGCGTGCAAGACATCGCGCGTGGCCGTCAGACAAACGCCCTCGCAGATGTTCAGCGTCGCGCCGTCGCTGTCATAATCTTCAGAGTGGAGAACGAAGCCGCGCTCGCGGCTGACCGGGCCGCCGACCAGGATGCGCGCATCTTCCGGCGCCTCGTCCCCGTCGACGCCGAGTTGGTCCAGCAGCTCCGACAGCGGGCCTTCATCGCTGGCCTTGTTGAGGACGATGCCCATCGCATGTTCCTCGTTGTGCGTGCAGATCAGGATGACCGCCCGGCTGAAGCGGGGGTCTTCGATCGCCGGGGAGGCGATCAGCAGCTTTCCGGCCAGCGAGCCCTCCAATTACGGGTCTCCTTCAGGGTCAAACTGGGCTTTCGACCCGGTCAAGGCAAGTCACGAAATTCGGGTTGTACGCTGCCGTATTGGCGTGTGCCCCCGAAACGGACTAAAGGTTCTCGCGCGAACAATCCTGTCCCGTCACGAGGAGGCGAATTCATGACCATCAAGGTTGGCGACAAACTGCCAGAGGCGACCTTCACTGTGATGAAGGACGGCAAGCCCTCGCCGGTCTCCATCGCCGATCTGACCAGCGGCAAGAAGGTCGCCCTGTTCGCGGTGCCCGGCGCATTCACGCCCACCTGCTCGGCGCGGCACCTGCCGGGCTACAAGGATAAGGCGGCCGAGTTCCGCGCCAAGGGCGTGGACACAGTCGCCTGCGTTTCGGTGAACGACGTGTTCGTCATGGACGCGTGGGGCAAGCAACAGCAGGTTGGCGACGACGTGGTGATGCTGGCTGACGGCAACGGCGCTTTCGCCAAGGCGGTTGGGCTCGAGATGGATGGCTCTGGCTTTGGCATGGGCTCGCGCTCCAAGCGGTATTCCATGATCGTCGAGGATGGCGTGGTGAAGCAGCTGAACGTGGAAGCCCCCGGCGAGTTCAAGGTCAGCGCGGCGGACTTCATGCTGGGCCAGCTCTAGGCCGGCTGAAGCTACCTGAACGTCAAGCTGGATGCCGGGGCAGGCTTTGCCCCGGCATTCTTGCGTTAGCCGGGAATAACATTGTGGGGCGCGCGATTGCTCCCATCTTTCATAGAGACTAGCCTCCGGCCGGTCATAAGGAGTGGGTTGGATGGATTTCGACTTCGCGAGCAACGCAGCGCTTCTTGTTCCGCTACTGCTGGTTTTCTTCGGCGTGGTGATCATTTTCAGCGCCGTGAAAGTGGTGCCGCAAGGCTTTCAGTACACGGTTGAGCAGTTCGGCCGCTACACCCGCACGCTGTCGCCGGGCCTTGCCTTCATCATGCCGTTCGTGGACCGCATCGGCCACAAGCTGAACATGATGGAGAACGTGCTCGACATTCCCCAGCAGATGGTGATCACGCGCGACAACGCCATGGTATCGTGCGACGCGGTGGTTTTCACGCAGGTGATCGATCCGGTGCCGGCCGCCTATGAGGTCAACAACCTCACACAGGCAATCACCAACCTTGCCCTCACCAACATCCGGACCGTGGTTGGCTCGATGGACCTCGATCAGGTTCTCTCCAATCGCGACGACATCAATGCGCGCCTGCTGTCGGTCATCGACGCGGCGACGCAGCCCTGGGGCATCAAGGTTACCCGGATCGAGATCAAGGACCTGACGCCGCCGCAGGACATCACCGAGGCGATGGCCCGGCAGATGAAGGCCGAGCGCCTGAAGCGCGCCCAGATCCTTGAGGCGGAAGGCGACAGGGCGTCCGCCATTCTCAAGGCGGAAGGCCAGAAGCAATCGCAGATCCTTGAAGCCGAAGGCCGCCGCGAAGCCGCCTTCCGCGACGCCGAGGCGCGCGAGCGCGAAGCGGAGGCCGAAGCGAAGGCGACCGAGGTGGTCTCCGAAGCCATCGCCAAGGGAGACGTCAACGCGATCAACTACTTCCTCGGCCTGAAATATGTCGAAGCGTTCGCCAAGCTCGCCAGCTCGCCGCAGCAGCGCACGGTGATCGTGCCGGCTGATTTTGCGGGGCTGGTTGGCGCGATCGAGGGTGTGAAGGCGCTGACGGACAATGTGAAGCGTCAGCCGGGGACCGACACGCCGCCGCGGCCGCCGGGCGGAAGTCCCTTCACGACGCGGAGCTAGCGAGCCATGGATGCGGTTGTCGGGTTTCTTTCGGGTCTCAACGTCTGGCACTGGGTCGGCCTTGGCATCGTGCTGATGGCGATCGAGGTGATGGTCGGAACGTTCGATCTGCTCTGGATCAGCGTTGGCGCGTTCCTGACGGCGCTGTTCGCGCTGCTTGTGCCCATGCCGGCGGGGGGATGGGAGGGACAGCTGACCTTCTTCGGTCTCGTGGCGATTGCGTTCGTGATTTCGGGGCGGACGGTCTTCAAGGGCCTGCGGACGCGCGCGAGTTCGCATCCCAATCTCAACGACCGGCTGGCCAACATGGTCGGCCAGCATGGCCAGGCGACGTCGGCCTTTGCCGATGGCAATGGCAAGGTGAAGCTCGGCGACACGGTGTGGATGGCACGGGCCGAGGGCGCGATCCGCGAGGGCGAGGCCATCACCGTGACGGGCGCCGAACACGGCGTCCTGAAGGTGCGCGCGAGCCAGGCCTGATCAGCTCCGGCCATTCAGTTTTGCGGCCCGGCTGACGATGATGCGTGCGAGCGTGACGCCCGGAATTATCATGTTCGCGGCTTCAAGGCCGGCATCCAGCAGCAGATCGCGGTCGACAACCTTGCCGACATAGCTTTCGAACGTTGTGCCGGTGGCTTTCGTTTCGCCGAGCACTGCGTCGACTTCCACCACAGCTTCCTTGCCCTGCCATTTGAGCCGGTGGGCGTAGACGGGGCGATAGATGAGATCGATGGCGTCGATACGCATCGTCTCCTCGATCACGCGGTCGGCCTCGATCTTGCGGATGGACTGGGCGATGACATCGCGCGTCAGCATCGAGGCGCGAGCCAGTGGCGGGAGGACAACGGCGCCGGCGCGGGTCTGGTCGTTGAGATCGTCCAGCGTTACCGGCTTGGGCTCATTGACCAGATAGGCCTTGAGGGCGGGGTCGCCCTTCCGGGTGAGGCCGTCGAACAGCCAGTCGCGCTGGCTGGTCTCGCGGCAGTGTTCCATCAGGGTGATCGTGGTCTGGCCCTTCGTCGCTGGAAAACGCTGCTCTCCCAGCGAGACAGTTTCCACTTCCGGCGCGACCTTCAGCTTGTGCTGGCGCTGCCGCTCATAAACGTGGGTGGTGTGCGCGGTGATGCGCCAGAAGGGCTGCCAGCGCAGTTCGCGATAGACGATCTCGTAGTCCTCGTCCTTTGGCCGCGAGAGGAGGCCGCCAATGCGGGCGAAGGCGCCGAAGGCTTCCGAGCGCCTGGCCCAGGCAAGCGTGCGCGCCTGTTCGGCGCCGACGGCGTCGGGCAACAGGAGGATGCGTTCTTCGGCGATTTCGACGTGCATAGCGGGCCCTGAATGTCTGACCCTAGCTCAGAGATCGCAGCGCTGCAAAAGGACTAACGCCTCACCCGGTTCTCGTCGCAGCCCAATCGCGCCAGTGCGTCGGCGCGGTCGTTTTCGGCGTGGCCGGAATGGCCTTTCACCCAGCGCCAGTCGACCTTGTGGGCGGAGGCGGCGGCTTCGAGGCGCTGCCAGAGATCCTGGTTCTTCACGGGCTTCTTGTCGGCGGTCTTCCAGCCATTTCGCTTCCAGCCGATGATCCACTTGGTGAGGCCGTCCTTCACATAATTGCTGTCGGTGTGAAGGATGACCTTTGCGCCGGCCGGCTGGGATTCCAGCGCGGCGATGGCGGCCATCAGCTCCATGCGGTTGTTGGTGGTGGCGGGCTCGCCGCCGTGGAGTTCGGTTTCGGCGCCATCGATGCGGATGAGTGCGCCCCAGCCGCCAGGCCCGGGATTGCCCGAGCAGGCGCCATCAGTCCAGATTTCAATCTTGTCGGTCATGCGGTTGAGGTCGGGGCGTTTGCGGGCGGCGTCAAGACTCGTGATAGGCTTAAAGCATGGGACACAGCGTAAGACTGATCATCGGGCGCGAGGGCGGGATTGCCGCCTTCCTGGGCGCGTGGCCGGGCGCGCGCGCCGTGAAGTTGAAGGACGAGTGGCAGGCAATTCCTGTGGACGATGCGCTCTACGATGCGGTGGTTGCGGCCCATCCGGATGCGTTGCGCGCCGAGGCGCTCGATTTTTCGCCGCCCGGTCTGGAGGCGGCGCTGGCGGCTGCGACGGCGGGAGGCGGGGCGCTCGCCTATGTCGAGACGGAGTATTTCGGGGGAACGGGCGGTCAATCTGCGATGTCGTTCGTGGATGGCCGCGTGAATATGGAGCCGGAGGGCGCGCGAGGCGCCGGGCCGATCAACGCGGCGCTGCGCGATATCGGTGTGATTGCGGATGCGGAGATGGATGCATTCGACACAATCGGCCTCGGCGAGCGCCGGTCGATGACGGATTTCGAGCCCGAGGGGATCGTGCGCCTTCGGGGCAAGGTCGCGCTGGAACCAGCGCCGGCGCCCGTCGTGGAGAAGGCGTATGTGCCGCTCTGGAAGGTCGTGCTCGTGATCATCGCGATGATTGCTGTGGGCGTGTTCATCGCGGTGGCGAACCCGTGAAGGTCGAGGCGTGCACCCTGCCGGATGGCGCATTGCTCGCGCGGTATCGCGACATGGCGGGGGCGCACACGGATTGCTTCACCGCTTCGGTGGGGCGTGTGGTGAGTCCGGCGGAGTATGTCGAGGCGTTCTACACCACGGGATTGTTCAAGTGCGAGCGGTTTGTGCTGATGCTGATCGGGCGCGGATGCAATGACGCGGATGTTCGCGCGCTTGCCGGCGGGACGCGTGATGGTTTTGCTGCGTGGACTGTGGAGGCGCGGGTTGAGGGACAGCTTCTCGTCTGCGATTTTGCGAAGCTGACGCGCAGCTGGCTGATGGTTGGTGCGCGGCGGGACGGGTTGGCGGGGACGCAGCTTTATTTCGGGTCCGCTGTTGTGCCGGGCGCGAAGGACAAGTCCGGCAACCCACGGCAGACTGTGGGATTCAGGGTGCTGCAGCCGGTTCACGCCTTCTATGCGCGGGCGTTGTTGCGGGCTGCTGTGGGGAAGCTAGCCAGGCGGCGCTGACGACTTGGCGAGAGAGACGTGAGCCTGTCGAAGGACTGGCGCGGCGGGCGTGTCGCGATCCGGGCGGCGGCCTGACCAGAAGAGACATCCGCCGATCAGGCCGGCGGCGACGGCCATGATCGCGAAGGCAAGGTTGAACGCGAAGCCGTTCAAGAGGCCGAGGTACAGGGCGGAGGCTGCGGCAACGAGAAGGCCAGCGCCGAGATAGGGCAGCAGGCCCGTGCGCCCCATGCGCATGAGTGCAAGGTGAAGAAGCGCGCCCAGCGGAACGGCGACGGGCAGGATGCTGAGGCCCTGCAGTCCGCCGACCCAGAAGGCTCCGGCGAGCAGGCCGGGATGAATTTGCATTGGCTCGCCCTGGACCGCCATCACGCCATAGGTGAACAGCATCGCGAACACATGCACGATCGCGCAGCCACCGACGGCGGCGACGACGAGGCTGGCGAGCGTACGGGCGGTGCGGCGGATCAGGTCCATAAGTTTGTCACGCCCCATAGTCCTCCGGCGACTTTGCCTGGCGATGGAAGCCGAGGCGTTCGGCGTAGTCGAGGGGATTGTGGGGCTTTACCAAGGCGTCTTTTGGCGTGGCGGCGAGGTCGACGAGGCGGGTGAGGAAGAAGCGCATGGCGGCGCCGCGGCAGAGGATGGGGAGGGCGGAGCGCTCTCTTGGTTCGAGGCGGCGGACGGTTTCGTAGCCGGCGATGAGGGCGCGGCCCTTGGTGAGGTTGAACTCGCCACGCCGTTCGAAGCACCAGGCGTTGAGGCAGACGGCGAGATCGTATGCGAGGAAATCGGAGCAGGCGAAATAGAAGTCGATGACGCCCGACAGCTTGCCATCGAGGAAGAAGGTGTTGTCGGGGAAGAGGTCGGCGTGGATGGCGCCACCGGGCAGCGCCTTCGGCCAGTTGGCCTTCAGGAATTCCATGTCGCCATCGACCTGCGAGGCAAGGCCGGGCGAGAGGGCGTCGGCCTCCGCCGCGCGGCCGGCCCAGAGGGTGGGCCAGGCGGAGATGGAGAGATCGTTGGGGCGGCGCATGCGGAAATCGCCGAGCGCGACGTGGAAGCGGCCGAGCGCCTGGCCGAGCTCGCGGCATTGTTCGAGGCTGGGGCGGCGCGGGCTCATGCCTTGCAGGAAGGTGCAGATAACGGCGGGCTTGCCCTGGATTTCGCGCAGCGGGTTTCCATCGCGCGCGGGCACGGGCAGCGGCGCGGGGAAGTCTTTCGCGGCAAGATGGCCCATCATTCCCATGAAGAAGGGCAGGTCCTCCCGCTTCGCGCGTTTTTCGAACACGGTGAGGATGTAGCGGCCGCTGGGCGTCTCCAGCAGGAAGTTGGAGTTCTCGACGCCCTCGGCGATGCCCTTGAACGCGAGCGGGGGCCCGAGATCGTACGCGTCCAGGAACGCTGCGAGCGTTGTGTCGTCGATGTCGGTGTAGACGGCCATGGGTGCTGGATAGGGAGAGTGGAGGCTTGAGGCAAGGCGGCGGTGGCCACAAGTTGAAACCTCGTGAAGACTGGCCGCTTCGGATGAGAGATATGGGGCAAGCGAATGGAGAAGAAGGGTGCGAAGGCGCGGTCGAATGGGGCCAAAACCACCATGGACAAAACCCGCAAGCCGCTGAAGCCGGATGCGGATGGCGTTGTGCGGCTGTCGGGTGGGAATCCGCAGATCGCCAAGGGCGAGGGGGATGGGCCGGTGCAGGCCTATATCGCGGCGATGCCGGGGTGGACGAAGGCGATTGGCGCGGAAATGGACGCGACCATCATGCGCGTCGTTCCGAAGGCCGCGAAGGCGGTGAAGTGGAACACGCCACTTTATGGCTTTGGCGACGGGACGTGGTTTCTCGCGTTTCACGTCTTCGCGAAATACATCAAGGTGACGTTCTTCAAGGGCGAGCTGCTGGCTCCGATGCCGGCGGAGACGTCGAAGGTGAAGGGCGTGCGCTATCTCCATATTCGCGAGGGCGCGTTCGAAGCGAAGCAGTTTGCCGACTGGGTTAGACAGGCGAGCAAGCTGCCGGGCGAGAAGATGTAGGGGGACCACATGGCGGCGAAGGGCGACTGGCGCGCGGAGATGCTGGAGCAGCTGCGCGGGATCATCATGGGGGCGGATGCGCAGATCGTTAGACGGTGAAGTGGCGGAAGCCATCGAACCCGGGCGGCGTGCCGGTTTGGGAGCGCGGGGGGATTATCTGCACGGGCGAGCGCTACAAGGACAAGGTGAAGCTGACTTTCATGCGGCGCGCGGCGTTGAAGGATCCGGTGGGGCTGTTCAATGCGAGCCTGGATGCGGGCACGCGGCGGGCGATTGATTTTCCCGAGGGCGCGAAGGTGGATGCCAAGGCGTTGGCCGCGCTGGTCAAGGCGGCGGTGAAGCTCAACGTGGCGGGGTTGGAGTAGGCGTGCGCAGCGGGTCGAACGTCGCGCGGGCGCGGGCGAGCCGGGCCTGCATGTCGGCCAGCACTTCGGGATAGCGGGACGAGACGTCGTAGGATTCTTCCGTGTCGTTCTCCATGTCGATCAGCACGGCCCAGTCTGTGCGGTTGGCGCCGTCGAGGTCGGCGAGGAAGGTGCGGTAGTGGCTGCGCACCACGTATTTGAAACGCTGCGTGCGGATGGCGGCGACGTCCTCGTTGATGAAGAGGACGAGTTCATCGTGCGGCGAGGGCGCGCGCGGTTGGGTCAGCAGGGATGAGATGTCGGCGCCGTCGAGCTGGGCGGAGGGGGTGGGCGCGTTGGCCCATCGCGCGAGTGTCGGCAGCAGGTCGATATTCATCGCGATGGAGTCGCTGACGAGGCCGGCGGGGATGCGCCCGGGCTGTCGCGCGATGAAGGGCACGCGATAGCCGCCCTCCCAGCCCGCGCCGCCCTTGCGATCGCGCAGGCCGCCGGCGGAGCCTTCGAACCAGGGGCCGTTGTCGGAGGTGAGGATGACGAGCGTGTCGTTGTCGATGCCGTGGCCTTCGAGGCGCGCCATCAGCTGGCCGACCTGCGCATCGATTTCTTCCACGACGTCGCCGTATTCTGCGGCTTGGCTGTGGCCGGCGTGGTCGGGGTGCGGATCGAGCGGGACGTGGGGCGCTGTGAGGGTGAGCAGGAGGAAGAAGGGACGGTCGTGGTTGGCATCGATGAACTGCAGGCCGCGCGCAAAGAACTGCTCGGTGAGGTGGGCCATGTCGGGCGTGTCGTCGACGATCTCGACGCCTGCGGAGGTGGCCGTGCTCATCGCAAGCGGGAGCATGTCGTGGCTGTAGGGCAGGCCGTGGAAAAGATCGAAGCCCTGGTTGGTTGGCGGCCAGAAGGGCGCGACATGGCCGAGGTGCCACTTGCCGACGATGGCGGTGGCGAAATCGGGCTTGAGGGCTTCGGCGATGGTGATCTCGGAGAGGGGCAGGCCGTGCGTGTCGGTCTGGCGGATCACGTCGCGGGCAAGGCCGGTGCGGATGGGATAGCGGCCGGTGAGGAGGCCGGCGCGGCTGGGCGTGCAGACATTGGCGGAGGCGTAGAAGCTGGTGAGGCGCGCACCTTCTGCGGCGAGTCGGTCGATGTGCGGCGTGGCGATCAGGCGGGCGCCGGAGACGCCGAGATCGCCATAGCCAAGATCGTCAGCAAGGATCAGCACGATGTTGGACTTGCGCGCGGACGCGTTTGCGAGCGGGGGTGAGGCGCAGGCGGCGAGAGCTGCGGTGGCGGCGGAGGCGAGGAGGAAATGGCGACGATTCATGCAGGCAGTAGGCAGCGGCGAGGCTTGGGAGGCAAGGGGCGCCGTTAGGGTAGATGCGGCTGGCTTCAACGATGGACCCCCTCCGTCGCGCCGCGAAGACGCGGCGCGCCACCTCCCCCAGTCGCGTTGCAAGTGAGGGAGGCAAGAGGCCGGGTGAAGTTCAGCGGTCCGGAGGCTAGGCTCCTTCGAGGATGCGGGGGATGCGGAAGACGACGTCTTCCTGGGCGGTGACGACTTCGCGGACGGTGACGTCGAACTTCGCACGGCAGGCGGCGATGACGCCTTGCACGAGGGTTTCGGGGGCGGAGGCGCCGGCGGTGAGGCCCAGTGTCGAGACGCTGTCGAACCAGGACCAGTCGATGTTGCTGGCGGAGGCGATGAGGTGGGCGGCGTTGGCGCCGGAGCGTTCGGCGACTTCCTTGAGACGGACCGAGTTGGAGGAATTGGCGGCCCCGATGACGAGGACAAGCTGGGCTTCTTGTGCGATCGCCTTCACGGCTTCCTGGCGGTTGGTGGTGGCGTAGCAGATGTCGTCCTTGCGCGGTTCGGCCATGTCGGGGAAGCGGCGGCGCAGCGCAGCCACGATGTCTTTCGTGTCGTCGACGGAGAGCGTGGTCTGCGTGGCGTAGGCGAGGCGCGTGGTGTTGGCGGGCTGGAACGCTTCGGCGTCTTCGACGGTTTCGATCAGCGTCATCGCGCCGGGATCGAGCTGGCCCATCGTGCCGACGACTTCGGGGTGGCCTGCGTGGCCGATGAGGAGAATGTGGTGGCCAGCGCGGGCGTGGTTCTGCGCTTCGGCGTGGACCTTGGAGACGAGGGGGCAGGTGGCGTCGACAAAGGTCATCTCGCGGCGGGCAGCTTCGGCGGGGACCACTTTCGGAACACCGTGGGCCGAGAAGACGACGGGGCGATCATCGGGGCATTCGGAGAGTTCCTCGACGAAGACGGCGCCCATTGCTTCGAGGCGCTTCACAACGTGGGCGTTGTGGACGATTTCGTGCCTCACGAAGACGGGCGCGCCCCATTTCACCAGCGCCTGCTCCACGATCTGGATCGCACGGTCGACGCCGGCGCAGAAGCCCCGGGGCGCGGCAAGGAGGATGGAGAGGCGAGGCTTGGACATGAGTGGCGTAGGTGGGGTCAGTGGGGGGCAACAGGCAAGAGGCAGGTGGGCGGCAGTCAGGCAGTGTTGGGCTACCGCGCCAGTATTACTACTGCCTATTGCCCACTGCCTAATGCCTCGCGGCCGCAGGCTGCCCAAAAGCGGCGATTCTTGGGCAGTTAGCAGCGTTGCGCCCGGGCGCGGTTAGGGGCTATCACCGGCCGGTCAAGGATGTCGCCAGGATGGATTCAGGTCCGGACCGGCCCCGCCCCAGGATGTGCCAGTGAAGCGTTTTGTGCCTGCGTTTGTCGCCCTGCCAGCCCTGCTGCTTTCAAGCTGTCAGGGGGTGGACCTGTCAGCGCTGGACGATAGCCCGAACGTGGGGCCGTGCCCCGTGGCGGGCGTTCTGTATGACGCCAGCCGCGTGGTCGAGGTGAAAGGGCCGGAGCGGCATGAGAATGTCGGCTTCACGGGGCAGGTGGAGGGCGTGCGCGGCTTCTGCCGGTATATCGACACCAACCCGATCACGATGGAGATCGAGATCGATTTCGCGTTTGGCCGCGGGCCGAAGGCTGAGGGACTTTCCCACACCTATCCGGTGTTCGTGACCGTGACGCGCCGCGACCGTAGCGTGCTGGCCAAGGAACGCTTCGACATTCCGGTGACCTGGCCGGCCGACAAGGACATTATGCGCGTGACCGAGAGCGTGCCCGGGATCGTGATCCCGCGCGCCAATGCGACGGTTTCGGGCTCGAACTTCGAGGTGATTGTCGGGTTCGACCTGACGCCGGAACAGCTGGCCTACAACCGAAGCGGCACCCGCTTCACCATCAACGTTGCGCCGCCCGCCACGCCGCAGTAGTCCGGCGGGGCTTTCCAGCCTCTGCTTCCGGACTTTGCCATGACCAAGCCAGTTGAACTTGCCGACCTGCTCTCATTCGCGGCGGGCGAAGCGTTTGTGGCGTTGGGGCTGGAGGCGGGGCTTGGGGCGATGCGCCGGTCTGACCGGCCGGACCTGGCGGACTTCCAGTGCAATGGCGCGATGGCGGCGGCGAAAAAGCTGGGCAGAAATCCACGCGAGATTGCGGATGGCGTCGTGGCGGCGCTGCGTGGCGTGGACATCGTGGCATCTGCGGAAGTGGCGGGGCCGGGGTTCATCAATGTGAAGCTGTCGGGCGCGGCTCTGTCGTCGCGGGCGCAGCAGGTGGCGGATGATGCGCGCTCGGGCGCGGGGCGTGTGGCGCAGCCGCGGCGGGTGGTGATCGATTTTGGCGGGTGGAATGTCGCCAAGGAAATGCACATTGGGCATCTGCGCTCGACGGTGATCGGGGACAGCCTGCAGCGGCTGTTCCGGTTCATGGGCGACAGTGTCACCAGCGATGTGCACCTTGGCGATTGGGGACTGCAGATGGGGCAGCTGATCAACGAGGTGAGACTGGAACAGCCCGGGCTGCCGTATTTCGATGCCGGGTTCACGGGGCCGTATCCGAAAGAGAGCCCGGTTTCGATGGACGATCTCGGGCGGCTGTATCCGCAGGCGTCGGCGAAGTCGAAGACGGATGAGGCGCGGCGGGACGAGGATCGGAAGGCGACGCAGGAATTGCAGAGCGGGCGGCCAGGGTATCGCGCGCTGTGGAAGCATTTCTGCAATGTGACGCGGGTGGGACTGGAGCGCGAGTGCGCGAGCCTGGGCGTGCGGTTCGACCTGTGGAAGGGCGAGAGCGACGCCGAGCCGTACATCCCCGCGCTGGTCGAGGACCTGAAGGCGCGCGGGATTGCGGAGCTGGATGCGGGCGCGTGGATCGTGCGCGTAGCGCGGGAGAGCGACAAGAAAGAGATGCCGCCGATCATCCTCGTGAACCGGGATGGCGCGATTGGCTATCACGGCTCTGACCTCGGCACGATCGTGGATCGCAAGCAGAGCATTGATCCGCAGCTGACCATGTATGTGGTGGATCAGCGGCAGGCGCTGCATTTCGAGCAGGTGTTCCGGGCGAGCGACCGCGCGGGGCTGATGCCGGAGACCTCGCTGGAGCATCTGGGGTTCGGCACGGTGAACGGCGCGGACGGCAAGCCGTACAAGACGCGCGATGGCGGCGTGCTGAAGCTTTACGAGCTGATCGCGCAGGCGGATGCGACGGCGGCGGCGCGCATGGCGGAGGCCGAGCTGGGCGCGGACGCATCCGAGGCGGAGCGGGCGGACATTGCGCACAAGGTGGCGGTGGCGGCGATCAAGTTTTCCGATCTCTCGAACGTGCGGACGACGAACTACATCTTCGATCTCGATCGCTTCGTGTCGTTCGAGGGAAAGACAGGGCCATATCTTTTGTATGCGGCGGTGCGCATCAAGTCGCTGGCGCGGCGGGCGGAGGCGGCGGGCGTTGTGGCCGGGCCAATTGCTGTCGAGCTGGATGCGGAGCGGGCGCTAGTGTTGCAGCTGGATGCATTCAACGACGCGCTGCGCGGGGCGTATGACAAGCGCATGCCGCATATCCTGTGCGAGCATGCCTATGCGCTGGCGCAGGCGTTCTCGAGCTTCTATGCGGCGGCGCCCGTGATGGCGGAGAGCGATGCTGCGAAGCAGGGCTCGCGTCTGGCGCTGGCGCTGGCGACGCTGAGGCAGCTGGAGATCGTGCTCCGGCTGATCGGGATTGAGACGCCTGACAGAATGTGAGTGGGCGGCTGTGAGCGGGCGGGGGTCGTGATGGAAGCGCCGTGTATCGAGACGGATCGCCTTGTGCTGCGGGCGTTGGGCGCGGATGATTTTCCGGTTTACGAGCGGTTCTATGCAGGCGCGGAAGCGTCGGCTGCCTATGGCGGCCCCCTGACATCGGGGATGGCATGGCGCAGGCTCGCGATCGATCTGGGGCATTGGGGTCTGCGCGGTTTTGGTATGTGGGCGGTTGTCGTGAAGGGCTCTGGCCAGATGGTGGGCGGCGCCGGCCTGTTCTGGCCGCATGGCTGGCCGCGATCCGAGCTGACCTGGTGGATCATCCCCGAGGCGCGACGCAGCGGGTATGCCTTCGAAGCTTCGCGCGCGGTGGTGGACTTCGCCTATCGGGAGCTTGGCTGGGACGAGGTCGAGACGCACATGAATGACGAGAACGTCGCGGCGCGGAGCCTTGCGCTCAAGCTGGGCGGACGGGTCATTGCGCGTGAGGTGTTTCCGGATGGGCTGTCACGGAATGTCTATGCGTTGCCGCGTTCTGGTGGGGGATATTGATGATTGAGTTTCGCATCGACGATCTTTCCGGCGAAGCCACGCAGGCGCTCGTGAAGCGGCATCTGGCGGGGATGCATGAGAACTCTCCGGCGTGCAGCGTGCATGCGTTCGATCTCGACAAGCTGCGGCAACCGGGCGTGGTGTTCTGGTCGGGGTGGATGGGGGATGAGATCGCCTGCATGGGCGCGCTGAAGGTGCTTGATGGCGCCAATGGTGAGATCAAGTCGATGCGGGTGGCGGATGCGTTTCTCGGGCGCGGCGCGGGGCGGGCGATGCTGGAGCATATTCTCGCTGAGGCGCGTGGGATGGGGCTGAAGGCGCTGTGGCTCGAGACCGGGTCGACGGAAGCGTTCGCGCCGGCGATCCGGCTTTATGAGAGCGCGGGGTTTGTGATGTGTGGGCCGTTTGGGGATTACAGAGATGATCCGTTCAGCTGGTTCATGACGCGGGCGGTGTAGGGGGCGGATCGCAGCGATCCTCGCCACATTAGCGGGGTCATCCTCGGCCTTGTGCCGGGGATCCCGGTTGCGAGCGGCGTTGGGATACGTCGTTGTTCCCCTCGTCGTACTCAACCGACATCCTCGGGATGCGTCTTCGGCTTGCCCGAGGATGACGCCGCCAGGGGGAGGATGACCACCAAGACAAAAAAGGGCGGAGCATTGCTGCTCCGCCCTTTGTCGATTCGTGTGTGTTGAGTCCTACGGCGCCGCGCGTTGCGTGTCGCGGAGGCTTTTGAACTCGTTGCCTTCGTACCAGTTGGGCCAGTCGGCTGAGTTGGCGAGGCGGTTGATCATCTCGGCGGCGACTTTGACGTCGGCTTCCATGCCGGCGAGATTCCATGAGGTATCATACTCGTCCGCGGGCTTGTGGTAGGCCTCATCGGTATATTTCTTGGCGAAGGCTTCGCCGGCCGCGACGCCGCCTTCAAGCAGGTCGATGCCGCTGTCGATGTAGAGCATCGGCACGCCTTTCTTGGCGAGGCTGATGTGGTCGGAGCGGTAGAAGTAGCCGTTCTCCGGTGACGGATCGGGGCGGATGACGCGGTTGCTTTCGGCGAGAACAGTCTTGAGGAGGTCCTCAAGCTGCGAGGCGCCGGCGCCGACGACGACGACATCTTTGGCGGGGCCCGAGGGGGCGAGGGCGTCAAGGTTGATGCCGCCGACGATGTTCTTCAGCGGGATGAGCGGGGTCTCGCCGAAATAAGCCGAGCCGAGCAGGCCGGACTCTTCAAGCGTGACCGCGAGGAAGGTGACTGAGCGTTTGGGCGCGGGGCCAGAGGCCATCTTCTCGGCGATCTCCATGATGGCGGCGATGCCGGTGGCGTTGTCGACGGCGCCGTTGTTGATGATGTCGGCGGCCGGATCATCGCTCGTGCCTTTGCCGAGATGGTCCCAGTGGCCCATGAGCAGCAGGTGTTCGTCGGGCTTCTCCGAGCCCTTGATCGTGGCGATCACGTTGCGGGACGTTTCCTTGCGGATCGTCTGGTTGAGCGTGGCGGAGGCCTTGAGGCCGGTCATCGCGACGGGTTTGAAGCCGGGCTTGTTGGCGGCGGCGCGCATGGCGTCGATGTCGAGGCCGGCGGCCTTGAACAGGTCGGTTGCGTGCTTGAGCTGGATCCAGCCTTCGAGCTTGGCGCGGGATGCGCCGGCGTCGGCGCGGACGAGGTCTGCCTGTTCGCCGGTCCATGAGCCTTCGACGACGCCCCAGCCGTAAGCGGCGGGAATGTCTTCATGGATGATCAGCGCGGCGGCTGCGCCCTGGCGGGCGGCTTCCTCGAACTTGTAGGTCCAGCGGCCGTAATAGGTCATAGCCTTGCCGTTGAAGAGGCTTGGGTCATTCGTCGCAAAGCCCGGGTCGTTGACGAACATGACGACCGTTTTGCCCTTCACGTCGAGGCCGGCATAGTCGTTCCAGTTGGCTTCCGGCGCGACGACGCCGTGGCCGACGAAGACGAGATCCGAGTCAGCGAAGGAGACCGTGGTGTTGGCCTGGTCCTTGGTGATGAAGACGGCGTCGGGGCCGAGTTTCAGATCCCACGCGCCGCCGCCGGGGCCGGCGATCTTGAGGGACGAGGTGGCGGAGTCGACGGTTTGCGCGACCATCTCGACGGTCTGGAAGTAGCTTCCGTCCGGATTGCCGGGGGCGAGACCGGCGCGCTTGAATTCGTCGGCGATCCACTGGGCGGAGGCTTCGCCGGGGATCGTGCCCGGGGCGCGGCCTTCGTATTTGTCGTCGGCCAGTTCCTGGACGCGGGCGCCGAGATCGGCGGCCGTGATGTCGGGCGATGTGGTGAGCATTGCGCCGACGGGCGGGGCGACCGGGGTGGGCTCTACGGGCGGGGGCACTTCGCCGCCACAGCCCGCCAGCAGGACGGACAGCATGCCTGCCGCCGCCAGAATTCGAGATTTCATCCGCAACTCCTCCGATTGCGGGGGACATTATCCGCGCATGGCCGTGGGGCAAGGGGTGGAAATGCCCGTGGTGGGCGGGGGCGGTGGCTTCAGCTCTCCCACTCTTCGTCGTGGTCGTCCGGAATGTGGTCCATGCCGGGGGGCTGGGGGTCGCCGGGGAGGGGGATCCAGGCGGTTTCGCCGGGGGGCTGGGTGAAGTGCGAGCCGGTGAAGCCCGCAGCGATGGAGGCGCGCCAGTCTGCTGCGGCCTGGGCGAGCAGCTCCTTCGATGAGGCGACGAAGTTCCAGTCGAGATGGCGGGGCGCATCGAGCGGATCACCGCCGGCGAGCATGATGCGGGTTCCGGCCTTGAGCCTGATGGGGCCGATAAAGTCCGGCGCGAGGATCGCCATCATGCCGCCGGCTAGCGTGTCGCCCTCGATCTGAGCTTCGCCCGAGACGACATAGAGGCAGAGTTCCGGCACATCCGGGACATCAATGGCGGTGTCGGCGCTGGCGGTGAGCGTGAGCTGGCAGATGCCAGCCGGGAATTTGACGGGCGAGCGCTGGCCATAGGCGGCGCCCGAGATCAGGACGCCGGTTGCCTGGCCTGCGGAGATGCGGGGGAGGACGTCGGCGGGATAGTGCTGGAAGGTTGGTTCCTGCGTTTCGTGCGAGAGCGGCAGGGCGACCCAGGTCTGGATCGCCTCGATGGTGTGGCCAGCGGCGCGTTCGGAGGGCGGGGTGCGTTCGGAGTGGACGATGCCGCGGCCGGCGGTCATCCAGTTCACGGCGCCGGGACGGATGGTCTTCTGCGTGCCGAGGCTGTCGCGGTGATCGAGTGCGCCTTCGAACAGCCAGGTGACGGTGGCGAGGCCGATATGAGGATGGGAGCGCACGTCGATGCCCTTGCCGGGCGGAAAAACGGCTGGGCCAAGATGATCGAAGAAGACGAAGGGGCCGACATTGCGGCGCTTCGCGTGGGGCAGGAGCCGGCGCACGGAAAAACCGCCAATGTCGCGCTCGCGCGCCTCGATCATCAGTTGGACGGGGTCGGACATCGGGAACCTTTCGCGTGTGCAGTTCAGTATGGACGCGCGCGGGCTTCGGGGCAAAGTATGCGGATGGATGAAGCTATTGCGATCGGGACGTTGGGGGAGAGCCGTCGCGTGCGCCCGCGCGTGACGCGAGAGACTCCCGCCTGTCCTCCCCCTTTCAGGGGGAGGGACCATGTTGCGCCTGCTTTCCGTGCGCTCAAGAGCGGTGACGCTGTTCGAGTTCCTCCCCCTGAAAGGGGGAGGACAGGTGGGGGTCTGCTTCAGCGGGCGTGTTTTCCGCTCTCCGCAATGCTTGTCATCTCCGCCTGCGCCCCCTTGCAGCAGGGCGCGCTGCAGATTGAGCAGCCGGATCCCCCCGGGTTCTCGGGGAATGTGTTTACCTCGTTCGATGGGGCGAGGCTGGGGCTTGATGTCCATGAGCCGCGGGCGCGGGCGGGCGTGGGGCTGGGTCCGTGTGATGCGGGCGCGGGGATCGTGGCGGTGCGCGCCGATGCGTGTGCGGCTTCGGCGGCGGTCTATCGTGAAGAGCCGGATGTGGTGCTCGTCGCGGTTCACGGCATGAATGACTATGCGGGGACGTTCAAATCCGCGGGCGCGTGGTGGGCCTCGCAGGGCGCGGCTGTCTATGCGTACGACCAGCGCGGGTTCGGGCGGTCTCCCGGGTGGATGGTGTGGCCGCAGCATGACGTGATGCGGCGCGATCTCGATACGGCGGTGGCGGTCGCGCGCGCGCGGCATCCGCAGGCGAAGATCGCGGTGGTGGGCGAGAGCATGGGCGGGGCGATGGCGATCACGGCGTTCGCCGAGGACGATCCGCCCGACGCGGATGCGCTGATCCTGTCGGCGCCGGGGCTGCGCGGGTGGCAGACACTGCCCTGGCTTTATGGCGCGAGCCTGTGGGTGTCCTCGCACGTGCGGCCCGACTGGGTCGTCGTCCCGCCCGAGGGCGTGCGCGTGGTGACGACGGACAACCGGGAGAAGCTGCGCGAGATGTGGTTCAATCCGCTGGTGCAGAAGTCGAACCGGATCGACAGCGTCTATGGCGTCGTCTCGATCATGGAGGAGGCCGACGACAAGATCGGCGGCCTTCCAGCCGAGGTGCCGACGCTGATGTTGTATGGGGCGAAAGACGAGGTGATCCTGCCCGATGGCGTGAAGCGCGCGGCGGAGAAGATGCCGGAGCATATCCGCACGGCCTATTACGCGGACGGGTATCACATGCTGATGAACGACCTTCAGGCCGAGACAGTGTGGCGGGATATTCTGGCCTTCGTGCGGGCGCCGGGGAATCAGCTGCCCTCGGGAGCGCCGGAGTTGCCGTGGGGCCCCCGGAATAACCCCGACAGAGGGACGCAGACGGCCTCAAACCGTTGAAATTCAACCCTCTGGCTATGCCCGAAAATTAACCAAAGCCGCGTAGGTTGAGCCTTGGCTAGGGGCAAGGTCTGAGGGCTTTCGCGCGGGATGCTTGCGCAGGTGAAAAAACTGGCTGGCGGCGACATCGCCGGGCGTTTCGGCGCCTGGTGGAATGGTCGCGACTATGCGCCAGCCGAAGCGGGCGCGGAAGGCGGAGCCGAGGCGGGCGACAAGCCGGCTGGGGTTGCTGCGGCGCAACCTGCAGACAAGACGCCCGCGCCGGAATCAAGGCCCGCTGTGGAAGCCGTGCAGGCCGCCGAGGCGGAAGCGGTTGTCGAGGCCAAGGCGCCCAATCGCAATCAGGTTATCAATGGCGCCGCCGTGCGTATCCGCGCGCTGGAGACGCTGTGGGGCGAGGGCAGGCTGGCGCCGGGATCATTCGCGCTGGACACACGCCTGATCGACGCTGCGCTGGAGCTGGCGGACGGTCCGGGCGATATCGGTTTCATCGGCGCCGATGGCGGCTTGCTGAGTACGTTCGCGGGTCAATCGGGGCGGCGGGCGCTGGTCTCCGAATGGCGCAGCGAATGTGTTGCGCGCCTGGCTGAGTCCGCGCCCAACGCGGTCGTGACGATGGGCGAAGTCGATCGTCCGCGCGGCTTTGCGGATGGCGCGCTGCCGACCATCGTCTCGATCGAGGCGTTCGCGTTTGCCGACCACAAGGCGGGGCTTGTTGGCCGCGTGCTGCGCGCGCTGGACGACAAGGGCCGCTGGGTGTTCCTCGATACAACGCGCCGGACGAAGAAGACGCCGCCGCAGGCGTTCGCGTCCGCCTGGGCCGAGCCGCAGCTGGCGACGGACCAGGAGATCGAGGAGCTGCTCATGCTCGCGGGCTTCAAGACCGTGCGCAAGGTTTCGGCGAATGCGCTGGTGTTGGCGGCGGCCAAGCAGGGCTATGCGCAGCTTGCGCAGGTGCTGGAGCAGGCGGCGACGAGTGGGCTTTCGGGCCGCGAGGGCGCGTTGTTCCTTCAGGAGTTGGCTTGGGAAGCGCAGAGCTGGCGCGCGCGGACGAGGGCCATCGAGGGCGGCGCGCTCGACGTCAACATCTGGGTGGCCGACAAGACCGCGCAGACGGGGCTTCTGTCGATCGCGCTCGACCAGGTGGTCGGCGCGGATGATGCGGGCGCGGCGGACGCGTTGTTTGATCGGGGCTGATTTCTCGTAGAATTTCTTCAGAGATTACCACAGCCTGTCATTCCGGACGCGCGTAGCGCGAGCCGGAACCCAGGGGCTGCGAGAACGGTGTGCTTGGCCCCTGGGTTCCCGCTCTCCGCGGCTGCGCGGCTGCGCCGCTGCGGCGGGAATGACAAGCGTTGGTTGGCTGCAATGAAAGATCATTGCCGAGACCTCGATTCAGGCACGGCGATACGCACGTTCATGCCGTCGCGCGCGGTTCACGGGGGCGGGGGTTAGGCGTATACGGCGCCCCATGATTTGCCCCTGTGGGCGTTGGAGCTTCCCATGTTCGACAAGGCGGCCTTTGCGGGCCACGAGAGCGTTCACCATTTCTTTGACGCCAAGACCGGGCTGCGCGCGATCATTGCGATCCACTCGACCGCGCTTGGGCCGGCGGCGGGCGGATGCCGGATGTGGAATTATACGACGTCGGACGATGCGCTCGTGGATGCTCTGCGCCTGTCGGAGGGCATGAGCTACAAGAACGCGATGGCTGACCTGCCGCTGGGCGGGGGCAAGGCGGTGATCTGGGGCAACTCGAAAACAGAGAAAACGCCGGAGCTGTTCCGCGCGCTGGGCCGTGCGATCGCGACGCTGAACGGCAAGTACTGGTCAGCTGAAGACGTCGGCGTGTCGGTGCATGACATGGCGCATGCGGCAGAAGAGACGAAGTTCGTCGCGGGCCTGCCGGGCAAGAGTGGCGATCCTTCGCCGGTGACGGCGCGGGGCGTATTCCTTGGCATCAAGGCGGCGGCGCTGCGTGCGTTTGGCGGGGACGATCTCAATGGCCGGCACGTTGCGGTGCAGGGCGTGGGGCATGTGGGCGCGTATGTGTGCGGGCATCTGGCGAAGGCGGGCGCGAAGCTGACGATCACCGATGTGAACCAGGAAGCGCTGGCGCAAGTCGCGAAGGACACCGGCGCGGGCGTTGTGGCGCCGGGAGACATCTACGACGTGGCGGCGGATATATTCTCGCCGTGCGCGCTGGGTGCGATCATCAATCCCGAGACGCTGCCGCGCCTGAAGGCGAGGGTGATCGCTGGCGGGGCCAACAACCAGCTGTCGACGCCGGACATGGGCGAGAAGGTGAAGGAGCGCGGCATCCTCTATGCGCCCGACTATGTCATCAATGGCGGCGGGATCATCAATGTCGCGGCCGAGATTTCGGGCGTCTATGACCCGGCCTGGGTCGAGGGCAAGGTGCAGCGCCTGATGGAGACGCTGGGCGAAGTGCTCGACCAGGCCCAGCGCGAGGGCAAGGCGACCAACCGCGTGGCGGACGCGATCGCCCGCCAGAGAATTGGCCGGTAAGGCGAAAGCGCTGAAAACTAACGTGCCGGGCGCGCGAGTTCCCACGATACGCCACGGGGTTGAATCTCCGTGACGGCTGGGTAATGTCCTGCTTTGTTGCATTGCAGCGAGGCCTCAAGCCGGAACTCATGGCGCAGGTCTTGCTGGCAGGGGTGGTGGCGGCGCTTTTCGCGCGCGCGGGACCTGACGGGAACGTCTGGACTGCAGCGGCGTTGGGAGGCGATGAATGGGGCTCCGAAGGCGCAATGTCTGAAGTCGTTGTCCAGATCAGTGCAGAGGAAAGCCGGGATTCGTCCCTGCTATCGAACGCGATCGATGCATTCGCAAAATGGGCTGTGGAATCAGGGCTTTCGACTGATTCAGGCGATGCGCCGGACATCATGATGATGACTGAGTTCGCTGGCGGTGAGATGCGCCGGAAACTGGTTTTCCAGGACCGCGATCATGCCGCTCGTTTCCTCGTTTTCTGGCGCGTCGAGCGCCAGCGTGGACGCGGCTTTGAGGCCGGCGCGCTGAGCGCGTAGTTCCTCAGGGGCACGGTCCCGCACTTCTTCCGTTCAAAATGATACCGATATGTTCGCACTTGCGAGCTAGCGTAAGATTGCGCGTGAAAATCATGCGCCTGCGAACAGGTCATCGCGGGGGGACCTCGTGCCATCTGGCCGCGCGGGCGCGAGGCTATATAGAGACCGCATGCCGCCTCCTGCCTCTCCAGTGAAATCCGCGACGCTGCGCATCGCCGTCATCGGGGCCGGGATTATCGGGCTTGCTACGGCGCTCGAGTTGCGGGCGCGCGGGGCGGAGGTCGTGGTCTACGACTCGGGCACGGATCTGGGGGCGGGGGCGACCATCCGGTCGGCAGGGATGCTGGGCGCGGCCTTCGAATGGGCCGGGGAGGAGGATCAGCGCGCACTGGCGGCGCTGGCGCGGCATGCCGGGATGATCTGGCCGGACTTTGCAGCGCGCGTGGAGCGGCTGGCGGGCGGCGGGATGGAGTTTTCCAGCGAGGGCGCGCTGGTGGTGGCGCGCACGGCGGGCGAGGTGGAATGGGCCGAGGCGCTGGCTGCGGCCTGTCAGGCGCGGGGCCTGCCGGTGCAGCGGCTTACGGCGGCGGAGATGCAGCGCCTGGAGCCGGCGCTGGCCGATGATCTTCACGGCGGCATGCTGTTGCCTGAGGACAGGCATGTGGATGCCTCGCTGGCTTTGCAGCGCCTGGGGGCTGCGCTGTCGCGGCAGGGCGTGGGCATCAGGCTGGGCCGCAGGATTGATCGCGTTACAGGCGGAGCTTCCTTCCGGTTGCCGGATGGCGATCGCTTCAGCCGCATCGTGCTGGCAACTGGCGCGGGGGCGTTGCCGGAGTTTGTTGGTCCGCGCGGCGCAAACCTGCCGCACGGACTTCCTGCGTCTGTGCCAGTGAAGGGGCAGATGCTTGCTCTGGCGCCGGCCTCACGCGCGCCGCGGCATGTGATCCACACGCGCGACGTCTATATTGCGCCCAAGGCGCGCTGGACGCTGGTGGGGGCGACAGCTGAACGCGGGCGGCAGGATGTGGAGATTGACCGCAAGGCTATCGAGGATTTGCGCAGGCGCGGGGCGGCGGTTGCGCCGGCGATAGGGACGGCCGCGGAGCTGACCGTGTGGGCCGGGATCAGGCCGGGGACGCCGGATGATGCGCCGATGATCGGGCAGACGGCGATTCCCGGCGTGTTTGCGGCGCTTGGGCATTTCAGGAATGGCGTGCTGCTGGCGCCTGCGACGGCCGAACTTGTCGCCGAGCAGGCGATTGACGGGAAAGTGAGCCCGCTGGCGGCCGCTTTCGATCCGCTGAGATTTGACAAGAACGGCGACTAGTCGCACTCGCCCTGTGCCGCTGGCTTGGTAGGTTGGCCGCCGACTCTCGGGAGGAAACAATAATGCACAACATCGCGCCGATGACGGAAGACCAGCAGTCGATCCAGGATGCTGTCGCGGCCGTGTGTGCACAGTTTACGCCCGAGTACTGGCGCAAGTGCGACGACACGGGCGCTTGGCCCGAAGAGTTCACCAAGGCGATGGCCGAGGGCGGCTGGCTGGGCATCGCGATGCCGGAGGAAGTGGGCGGCTCGGGCCTGGGGCTGATGGAAGCCTCGATCATGATGCAGACCGTGGCGCGCTCGGGCGCGGGGTTCACGGGGTGCTCGTCGATCCACCTCAATATCTTTGGCGCAAAGCCGATCGAGAAGTTCGGCACAAGTGAGCAGAAGCAGGAATTCCTGCCGAAGATCATCTCGGGCGAACAGAAGATGTGCTTTGGCGTGACGGAGCCGAACTCTGGCCTCGATACGTCGAGCCTGCAGACGCGCGCCGAGCGCACCAACTCGGGCTATGTCATCAATGGCCGCAAGATCTGGACGACGGGCGCGCAACGCGCCGACAAGATCATCCTGATCGCGCGCACGACGCCACAGGACAAGGTGGCCAAGCCGTATATGGGCCTGTCGCTGTTCTACATGGACATGAAGGGCGTCGACGCCAAGCCGATCCCGAAAATGGGCCGCAAGGCTGTCGAGTGCAACATGCTGTACTTCGACAATATCGAGATCCCGAAGGAGTCGCTGATCGGCGAGGAAGGTCAGGGTTTCAAATACCTGCTGCAGGGTTTGAACCCGGAGCGCGTGCTGTTTGGGGCCGAGGCCATCGGGCTTGGTTTCTGTGCGCTGGAGCGCGCGACAACGTATGCGAAAGAGCGCGTGGTGTTCGGCCGCCCCATCGGCCAGAACCAGGGCGTGGCGCATCCGCTAGCCAAGTGCTGGGCCGAGCTGTCGGCGGCCGAACTGCTGACCTACAAGGCAGCGCGGCTTTACGATCAGGGCCTCGAGTGCGGGGCGGAAGCCAACGCTGCGAAGTATCTCGGCGCCGAGTATGGCTTCAACGCGTGCGAGGCGGCCGTGCTGGCGCATGGCGGGATGGGCTATGCGAAGGAATACGACGTAGAGCGCTATATGCGCGAGGCAATGATCGCGCGGATTGCGCCGGTGTCGCGCGAGATGATCCTGAACTACATCTCGGAGCGCGTGCTGGGGCTGCCGAAGAGTTATTGAGCGGCTTTCCAGCCATCACCACGATTGTCATCCCGGCCGAAGTGCGAAGCACGTAGAGCCGGGATCTATCGAGAGGCTGTCGGGCTGGCGCAATGGGTCCCGGATAGCCGCTGCGCGGCTTCCGGGATGACAACCGTAGAGTTTGGAAAGCGCGTATGCGCTCACGCCGCCGCGATGGCGCCCTGTTCGCGGGCCGTGTCGAGAGCGTCGAGTTTCTCGAGGAGGTATTCGAGGTCGGCGCGGGGGATGGCCTGGAACTGCGTGAGGACGCGTTCGACCATGCGCTGGCGGAAGCGGTCGCGGTCGCCGGGGCCGCCGTCGAGTTCGGTCTTGTGATAGATGTCGATGGCGAGGCGGAAGGCGGTGAACATGCCCGAGGGCAGGCCCGCGCGCTCGAAAATGGTCTTGAGGCCGAGCGTGCCGGCGTCGTGCATCATCAGCCACGCCTTGGAGCGCGGCACGCCGGCGAGTTCGGCCATGGCGTATTCGACGAAATTGATGTGACCCAGGCAGAGCGAGCGCATGACAAGCGACGGCGTGAGGCGGCCGTTGAGATGGAGCTGTTGGACGAAGCGTTCAGGATCGGTTGAGAGGCCGGCCTGTTCGACGAGGTCGAGCGTTGCGCGTTCGCGCGCGCCCGATGCGATCTCGATGGCGAGCTGCGGCGGCAGTTCGTGCTTGTTGACGAGGCGGTCGAAGAGTTCGCCCGCCACCATGTTCACGAGCTTTTCCGTGACGTGGACAGGAAGCAAGCTCCGATTGATGAGCGCGCCCTTGATGTCGTTGTCGTTGGCGAAGCGTTTGAGCAGGCCGGCATAGGCGTCGTCGGAGAAGGCCGCGCCTTCATTCAGCGTGCAGGCTTCGACGGCGGGCTTTGCGCCATAGAGCGCGATGACTTCGGTGAGGCCTTCGCCGAGCATGGGGCGCTGGGCGATGGCGACCTGCTTTTCCTGCGAGCCGGAGAGGACGATCTCGACAAGGTCTTCGTCGGTGATGACGGGTGAGTTCTTGAGGACGGGAATGGCGACCGCGTCGACATCCTTGGCCAGCTTGATGGCGATGTCGCGCGGCAGCTTGGGCGAGTTGCGCAGTGTGACGGCCAGCGCGCGGCGGACCAGCACGGCCGCGTCGTTGCACATCAGGTCGAGGACCTGGCGGGCGCTTTCGCTTTCGGCCTCGGTCAGCTCGATAGTGTCGAGGCGGCGGCAGATCTTGTGGGCGGCGTTGGCGCGCGCTTCGGGGCTGTCCCCACGCACGAGGCGGCGGATGTCGTCCTGCGTCAGGGAGGAGCGCATCGTGGCTATGGTCATAGGATCGCCTGCTGACGGCTTGAACTCGTTCGAAAAATGACAATTGCTGCAGCGGGTTAAGAGAGATTTACGAGAGGCCGGAAAGCCGAGCTACCGGCACGGAAAAAAGGGAGGCCTGATTTGCTGCTCCAGGGCATCAAGGTCATTGAACACGCTACGTATTTTGCAGCGCCGGGGGCCGGGGGCATCCTGTCGGACTGGGGAGCCGAAGTCATAAAGATCGAGCCGCCGGGGGGCGACCCGGTAAGGGGCAATTTCCCGACCAAGGGGACGGGCAAGGAACACCTGACCGACAACCCCTCTTTCGACGCAGACAACCGGGGCAAGAAATCCATCGTGGTGGACGCCCGGACCGAGGAAGGCCGGGAGATCATCCTGAAGCTGGCCGATAGTGCGGACGTGTTCCTGACCAATGTTCGGCCCGGGGGGATCGAGCGATCGGGGCTGGGCTATGACATCCTGTCGAAGCGGAACCCGAAGCTCGTCTACTGCGCGCTGACGGGATACGGCCTCGAGGGGCCGGATGCGAATGCGCCGGGGTTTGATGTGGCGAGCTTCTGGTCGCGCTCTGGGCTTGCGCGGCTGACGGCGCCGAAGGGGGCGGAGCTGTTTCCGGTGCGCACGGCGTCGGGCGATCACACGACCAGCATTGCGGCAGTGGCGGCGATCAATGCGGCGCTGATCCAGGCGCTGAAGACGGGCAAGGGGCAGCTGGTGGATGTGAGCCTGCTGCGCACGGGGCTGTATACGCTGCACACCGATCTTTCGATCCAGCTGTTCTTCGGGCGCATCGCGTCCACGCGGCCCCGCAACCAGGCGTATCATCCTCTGTCGAACTTCTTCCGCACCAAGGACGATCACTGGCTGTGCATCGTGGCGCGGGCGGGCAAGGCGGATTTTGCGCGCATGGCGCGGGCGCTCGACATGCCGGACCTTGAGAGCGATCCGCGCATGGCGGACGGGAAGTCGCGGCGAGATAACTCGCCGGAGCTGACCGCGATGTTCGACGCGGCGTTCGCGAAGTTCACAAAGGCGGAGATGGCCGAGCGGCTGACGCGCGAGGAGATTGCGTGGGCGCCGTGCCAGACGCTGGCGGATGTGGCGGTTGATCCGCAGGTGCATGCGGCGGGCGGGATTGTGCAGATGCCGGGCAAGGACGGCGTGGGGACCTTTGCCGCGCCGGCATCGCCCGCACGGTTTGCCGGGGTGGATGATGGCCCGAAGGGTCCAGGGCCGGGACTAGGTCAGCATACGCGCGAAGTGCTGGCCTCGCTCGGCTACGCGGCGGGGGACATCGAGGCGATGTATGCGAGCAAGGCGGTGGGCTAGCGCCCATCTTCCTGCAATCCGAACAGTGCGGCCATCAGGCTGCTAGTGAGGGCCGCCGTGCCGAGGCGGGCTTGCAGCAGGGCGTTGGCGTGGGTCGCGTCGGCGGTGAAGGCGCCTGCCTTGCCGGCGTCGGCGGCGGCGATGTCGAAGCCGGTGAGTTTCTGGTAGAGGCCTGCGGCGGACAGGGATCCGCCATCGCGCCCGGTGAAGACGTTCGCATTGGCGGCGGCGGCGCGGGGGAAGAGATCGGTTGCGGAAGCGCCGGGGTTGGCGCGGGCCGCATCAATCAGCTTCGCGGCGTCGGACGGCCCGAGGAAATGGGCGAGGTAGAGTTCGCCCGGCGTGACGGGGCGGCCGATCTTCTGTTCAAGGATGCGCGCGTTTTCAGCGGCGAGTTCGGCGCCCATGCGGGCGGAGATTTCCGGATTGTCGCGCAGGGCGAGGATGTTTTCCTTGTTCATCCCCTGAACGTTGACGCCGTGGCGCGCGCCGTAGCGGTCGACAGTGTCGAGCCAGGTGCTGTTGGTGAACTGGAAGAGGCCGGCGGCGGAGGAGGTGGAGGCTTTGGCGGCGGGATCGAAATTGCTTTCACGCTGGGCGGTCTTCACAAGGAAGCCGAAGTCAACGCCGGTGGCCGAGGACGCTGAGCGCAGTGCGGCCATCACGTCTGCGCGTGTGCCGGGGGCGGAAGGGGCGCCGATGGAATCGGTCACGTGCGGGTTCCTGTGTTTGGGAGCCAGCACGTCAGGTTATGGTTAGCGAGAGGTTAATCGCGCGGACGCGCCGTAGGGCGACGTCTTGCCGGGCGGGAGCCCGGCGGTCCCGGATCAGCTATCCGCCTTCGGCGACATGGCAAAGTGGATGCCCATGTCGGCGAGTTTTTCGGCGTCGCGCCAGCGGACGTTTTCGGCGATCAGCGCGATGCCGTCGGCCGAGGCGACTTCCATGCGGGTCATCGGGATTTCGAGGGCTTCGCAGCGCGACGGGTCGAGGCGGACGGCTTCGAAGGTCAGGCGGGCGCGGGCGCCCATGGGCGTGCGCCATGACTTGCGGGCGTCGAGACCGACACGGAAGCCGCGGCGGCGGAAGGCGTCCACGCGATCCAGCGCAAGGTCTTCCAGCGCGCAGACGGACGCGTCGCAGAAGTCGAGACGGATTTCCTGGGCCAGCGCGCCGGCGCGGGCGACGGCGGCTTCGGCGGCCATGGGGGCGTCCTTGTCGGCCAGCGCCGCCATGGGGGCGAGGATCGACAGCGGACGCAGGCCTGCCCCGGTGTCCTGCGCAAGGCGGCAGGCGCGCTCGATCACATCGCCGAGCCAGCCGGCGGCAGACGGCAGAGCCATGTCGCTGAGGTGGCGGGGCTGGAAGGTGTCTTCGAAGGCAATGTCGGCTTCGGCGTGCATGCCGAAGGCCGAGCCGTCGCACAGGCGCACGACGGGACGGAAGCGCAGGCGCGCCTGGCGCACCGCAGCGGGCTGCGGTTCGTTCACGACAAGACGCAGGTGGGATACGCGCGCTTGGGTCATTGCAGGCTTCCGGCTTAGGTGCTGAGTTGACGCCATGGATAACAGAGCGGCCTGAAGACCGGCCCAAACCGGTTCGTGCAATTTTCATCGAATTGGCAGGGATTTCGAGTGTTTATGAGTGGTTACCGAGGGGCGACATGACGGGGCAGGGAACTGGGTCAGGCGACAAGCCAAAGCCGGCGTCGACGGTCGTGCTGGTCCGCGATGCGGCTGCTGTGGACGGCGGCGTCGAGGTGTTGATGGTGCGGCGCAGCGCCGGCATGGCTTTCGGCGCGAGCGCGTGGGTGTTTCCCGGCGGCAAGGTTGCCGAGGCGGACGCCGAGCCGGCATGGGACGATCATTCGGACGGAAGCTATGACCACTACGCCCGCTCGCTGCGCATCGCGGCGGCGCGCGAGGTGTTCGAGGAATCCGGGCTGCTGCTGGCGACGCGTGGCGGCGAGGAGCTGACAGCGGAGGCGTGTATGGCGTTCGATGGAGATCGCGCCAATGTGGAGGCGCAGCCAAAGCTGTTTCTTGAGTTGGTGCGCGGGGCTGGATTGAGGCTGACGCTGGATCGGCTGACGCCGTTTGCGCACTGGATCACGCCGAGCTTCGAGCCGAGGCGGTTCGACACGCACTTCTTTCTGGTGCGGGCGCCGGCCGTTCAGGTCGCACGGCATGACGGGCGCGAGGCAGTGGACCATGAATGGGTGCGGCCCGCCGATTTGCTGGAGCGGCGCATCCGTGGCGAGGCGAAGCTGATGTTTCCGACGCGGCTGAACCTGGAAGTGCTGGGGCGGTCAGCAAATGCGGCCGAAGTGGAAGCGGCTGCGCTGGCGCGCCGCGTGGTGACGGTGGAGCCGCAGGTGGTGGAGCGCGCGGACGGCAAGGTGCTCGTGATCCCGGCGGAGGCCGGTTACGGGCTTACCGAAGAGCGGATGGGGAATGTGCTGGGGTGAGGTGCGGCCGAGCGGCGGCCGCTAAGTCGAAAGCGGCGCCTGGCGGACGATGAGCAGTTTCGTCTGGGCTTCGAGCTCGGCGGCGAGCGCGAGACCGACCGGGTGATCTGCGCCCATGATCTTGCCCACGACGGCTGCCTTTACGGCGTCGACATGCGCCTTGAGCAGACGATCAGGCGGGCTGAGTTCGCCGTGTTCGTCGCCGGTGAGTTTGCAGAGAGTCGCGCAGATGCGGCCGACCAGCGGATAGCCATAGGTGGGCGCAAGGCCCTTGAGGTCGTGAGAGCGGCGGTGGAGTTCGTCCTTGGTCACCGGGCCGGGCGCACTCTCGTAGGCGGCCCAGGCGTTCAGCAGGTGGGCGAGTTCTTCGTTGACCCAGTCGGCAAACTGGCCGGACATCTTGTCTAGCGCGGCTTCGGCGCGCGCGATGGCCCGCTGGTCAAGCGCCGGCATGGCGCCACCGATCTTGGCCTTGAGGACGTTCGGCGGCGTGATCACCTCGATCGGTTTCTCACGAGCCATGTCCCACCCCTCAGAATCAAGACGCGTCGCAATTGCGCACCTCGATTATACTGACCGCTGGAGCGTTAACAAACGCCTGCACGGGCGGACATGGCCTGACGCGAACGTCAGAAGCGGACGCGACCGCTGACGACCCAGCCCTTCTCCTCGAAATTCCCTGAGATTTCCTCGCGCCAGCCTATGCCCACGCCGATGCCCCAGAGGTCGCGCATGAGGGAGGCTTCGGCCTTGGCCACGCGGGTCTCGCCCCCGCCTTCGGTCCAGGCCTTGAGGGTGAGGTTCCAGCCAGGGGAGAAGTCGTAGCCGATGGCGGCTTCAGTGACATTGCGCTCGCAGTCGCCGCGGGCCCGGTGGCCTGTCTCCAGGTTGACGAAGCCTTCCTGGCTCCAGAGGCTGAAGGAGGAGCCGATGGCGGCGCGGACCTCGTAGCCTTCGCCTTCGCATTCGATGCCGTCGAGCGACTCGCCCAGCAGGGCTGAAGCCTGGATGGCGATGGACCCGCGCTCCCCGAGCGCGAAGGCTTTCTGGATGCCGAGGCGGGCGCCGGACCTGTCGTCGTAGGTTGTGCCGATACGGATTTCGCTCTCGACCTTGATGTTGACGCCCCAGCCATCGCCCATGCCGATCTCGGTGAAGTCGTCAGCGCGCCAGGCTTCGCCGAAATCGCCGGTCTCGCGCGCGATCGTGGCGAGCCATTGATGCGCGCCTTGCGGAAGGCTCCACGCGCCGGCGTGGGCGGGTTGATGTGCGATTGGCGCAAGGCAGGCAAGCGGCAACGCCCGCTTCAGCTTCCAGTGACGTTCCCCCAACCCAAATCCCCCTTCAGTGCATCACGTGTCATAGCCCGGAGACTCGCGGTCGAGTTTCCGGAGGCAGCCGGGCCAGGCCAGCATGGCGCCCATCCCGGAGGCGGCGGCCTGTTGCTGGGCGACGGTGGCGATGGCGTGGTCGGGGGCGAGGCGGATCTGATCGCGGCCGTGGGCTGCGGCCATCACCTGCATCTGGCAAGCGCGTTCGAGGAAGAAGATCTGCGTCCAGCACTGGGCGGCGGTGGCGCCGACGGCGAGCGTGCCGTGGTTCCACAGGATCATCGCGTTCTTGTCGCCGAGGTCTTTTACGAGGCGCTCGCGCTCATCGAGGTCGAGGGCGATGCCTTCATAGTCGTGATAGGCGAGGTTCGGCAGGACGATCAGCGCGTGCTGCGTGAGCGGCAGGAGGCCTTCCTTCGTGGAGGCAACCGCGATGCCCGCATCGGTGTGGACGTGGAGGACGAACTTCGCGTCCTCGCGCGCGGCGTGTACGGCCGAGTGGATGGTGAAGCCGGCCGGGTTGATCATGTAGTCCGTCGGCTCGACAATGTTGCCGTCGAGATCGATCTTCACGAGGGACGAGGCCGTGATCTCGTTGAAGAAGTAACCATACGGGTTGATCAGGAAGTGATGCTCCGGCCCGGGAACCCGCGCCGAGATGTGGGTGAAGATCATGTCGTCCCACCCGTACAGGGCGACCAGACGATAAAGGGCGGCGAGATCAACCCGCGCCTGCCACTCCTCGGCGCTGCAGCGCTGTTTCACCGAAACCGATTTGAGGTCGTCAGCCATGATTTGATGCTCCAGGTCCTACTTTATGACGCCCGGTGGCCGGATGGAAGCTTTGCGATAGGTCAACACCTTGTCGTCAACCTCACAATTCCAGCCTATAGCTGGCCCCCAGACTGGAGCCGCGATGAGCGCCGAGCCGAAAATACACATTACGGCCTCGCAGAAGCCGGAAGCCCGGCAGGCGCTGGAGCTTATGGTTCGCCGCTATGGCCAGGCGGAGCTGGCGAAGGCGGATGTGATCGTCGCGCTCGGCGGCGATGGCTGGATGCTGGAGACGCTGCGCGGGCGCTATCGCGACAGGATCCCCGTCTATGGCATGCACCGGGGCACGGTCGGCTTTCTGATGAACGACTTCGAGGAGGACGGGTTGCCCGAGCGCCTGAATGCCGCGGCGCGCGTGGTGATCCATCCGCTGGAGATGATGGCGACGCGGGTGTCTGGGGAAGTCGTTACGCTGCGGGCGATCAATGAGGTGTCGCTGCTGCGCCAATCGGCGCAGACGGCGAACCTGCGCATCATGGTGGATGGGCGCGAGCGGCTGTCGGATCTGGCGGCGGACGGCGTCATGGTGGCGACGCCGGCGGGATCGACCGCCTACAACCTATCGGCGCATGGACCCATTCTTCCGATTGGGGCCAACCTGCTCGCCCTGACCCCAATATCGCCTTTCCGTCCGCGGCGCTGGCGGGGCGCGTTGTTGCGCCACGACGCGCGGGTGGAGATCGAGGTGCTGGAGGCGGAGCGGCGCGTGGTGTCGGCTTCGGCGGACACGCAGGAAGTGCGCGACGTGAAGCACGTTGCGATCCGCGAGGATCGCTCGCAGCCGCTGACCATGCTGTTCGATGAGGGGCACGGGCTGGACGAGCGGATATTGCGGGAGCAGTTTTCGTTTTAGGGTTGATTGATCTCGGCTGAGACGTTTCACCTTGTTCCGCTCATTCCAACGAAAGTCGAAATCCAGTAACAATTGGGCCACGTGAACTGGCTTGAAGCTCCAAGCCGGAACAAGCCGTGAGGTCTGCCGCTGGATCCTGACTTTCGTCAGGATGAGCGGGGATGGGGCTGAGCCCAAATGAACCCTACACGATCTTCGTCCACGCACCATTTGCATTGCTCGACGCAATTGCCGCTTCGATGAAGGCGACGCCGCGAACGCCATCTGAAAGGCCCGGTGCAAGCCTCCCAAAAGCGCGGGGTGCGCGGTTCTCTCCATGCGCGCGGATGAGCTCGGCGGCGTCGGTGTAAATTTGGGCGAAGCCTTCGAGATAGCCTTCGGGGTGGCCGCCGGGGACCCTTGTTGCGTGCGTTGCTGATGCCGAGACGCCCGCGCCGCCGCGGCGAAGGATGCGTTGCTGGCCGCCCAGTGGCGTGAACAGGAGCGTCTCGGGCGTTTCCTGCGCCCATTCGAGGCCGCCCTTGTCGCCGAAGACACGGAGCTTGAGGCCGTTGACCGAGCCGGTGGCGACCTGGCTGGCCCAGAGCATGCCCTTCGCGCCGCCATTGAAGCGCAGCATGATGTTGACGTTGTCGTCGATCTTGCGGCCGGGGACGAAGGCTTCGAGGTCTGCGGCGATGGTTTCTGTTTTCAGGCCGGTGACGAATTCGGCGAGCTGGAAGGCGTGGGTGGCAATGTCGCCGAGTGCGCCGCCGGGGCCGGCGCGCGCTGGATCGCCGCGCCAGTCTGCCTGCTTGTTGCCGGAGAGTTCGGTGGCGAGCCAGTCCTGCGCGTATTCCGCCTGCACGATACGGAGATTTCCGAGTTCGCCAGCCTCGATCATCGCGCGGGCCTGACGCGGCATGGCGTAGCCGGAATAGTTGTGCGTGAGGATGAATGGCAGGCCGGTGGTTGCGACGAGATCGGCGAGATCATCGGCGTGGCGGCGCGTGATGGTTAGAGGCTTGTCGCAGATGACGGGGATGCCGGCGGTGAGAAATTCGCGGGCTATCGCATGATGGGTGGAGTTGGGCGTGACGATGGCGACGGCGTCGATGCGGTCAGCGCGCTTGGCTTCGGCGGCGGCCATGCTGCGGAAGTCGGCATAGGCGCGGTCAGGGGCGAGGCCCATCGATTTCCCGAAGGCGATGGATTTGTCAGGGTCGGACTGGAAGTTGCCGGCGACGAGATCCCAATGGCCATCGAGGCGCGCGGCCATGCGATGGACGCCGCCGATGAAGGCGCCCTCGCCGCCGCCGACCATGCCGAGGCGAAGTCTTCTCAACGGTCCAGTCCCAGCAGGCGGCGGTTGGCTTTCTCGTCGGTGCCGCTGGCGGCGAAGTCGTCGAAGGCGCGGGGCGTGACGCGGATGATGTGATCGCGGATGAACTGTGCGCCTTCGCGCGCGCCGTCTTCGGGGTGCTTGATGCAGCATTCCCATTCGAGCACGGCCCAGCCTTCGTAATCGTAGCCGGCGAGCTTGGAGAAGATGCCCTTGAAGTCCACCTGCCCATCGCCGACGGAGCGGAAGCGGCCGGCGCGCTCGAGCCACGGCGCATAGCCCGAATAAACACCCTGACGGCCGGTCGGATTGAACTCCGCGTCCTTGACGTGGAACATCTTGATCCGCTCGTGATAGAGATCGATGTATTCGAGATAGTTGAGCTGCTGCAGACAGAAATGGCTCGGGTCGAACAGGATGTTGCAGCGCTTGTGACCCTTCACGCGGTCGAGGAACATCTCGAACGTCGTGCCGTCGAACAGGTCTTCGCTCGGATGGATTTCGTAGCAGAGATCGACGCCGGCATCGTCATAGGCGTTGAGGATTGGCAGCCAGCGTTTGGCGAGTTCTTCGAAGGCGGTTTCGAAGAGGCCTGGCGGGCGTTGCGGCCATGGGAAGAAATAGGGCCAGGCGAGCGAGCCGGAGAAAGTCACGCTGGCGTCGAGGCCGAGGCGGCGTGAGGCTTTGGCGGCGAGCATGAGTTGTTCGACGGCCCATTCCTGGCGCGCCGTCGGATTGCCGCGCACCTGCGGGGGGGCGAAGGCGTCGAACAGCGTATCGTAGGCCGGGTGGACGGCGACGAGTTGGCCCTGCAGGTGGGTGGAGAGTTCGGTGATCTCCATCCCCATGTCTTTCAGCATGCCCTTGATCTCGTCGCAGTAAGCGTCGCTTTCCGCGGCCTTGCGCAGGTCGAACAGGGAGGATTCGCCGGTGGGGATCTGGACGCCGATGAAGCCCTTGTCCTTCGCCCATTTCGCGATGGTGGGCAGCGAGTTGAACGGCGCATCCGGCCCCACGAATTGCGCGAGGAAGATGCCGGGGCCTTTCATGGTCTTCATGTCGTCAGTCCTCAGGCTTCCAGTGTGCTGAGGAACTTATAGCCATTTTCAGCCGCTTCCATCCGCGATGTTGCGAAAGGCGGTTCCTGTTCGAGGAAGAAGTTGCGGACGCCTGCCTTGTGGGCGGCGGGGAGGATGGTTTTCCAGTCGAGGCGGCCGGCGCCGACGTCTGACGGGTCCATCTTGAGGGCGATGTTGGGCTGGGTGGTGGCCTTGATGTCCTTGATGTGCATGCCGGTGTAGCGGCCGGAGTATTTCTGGAAGAGCGCGACGGGGTCCTGGCCCGCGGCGGCGGCCCAGCCGATGTCGAGTTCGAAGGAGACGGCATCAGGATCGCTCTCCTGAACGAGTATGTCGAAGCCGGTGCGATCGCCGGCCTTCGCGAATTCGTAGTTGTGGTTGTGGTAGCCAAAACCGATGCCGCTGGCTTTCAGCTTGGCTCCAACTTCGCTGAGTTCATCGGCGAAGCGCTTCCAGCGATCGGCGCCCATGGCTTCGGCGACGCGGACGATGAAGGCGTAGCCCTCGCCTGCGTTTGGCGTGAGGCCGATGTCTGTGGGCGCCGGCATGGAGGGGGCGTAGATGTGCGTTGCGCCCAGCACATGCATGTCGGCGGCGAGCTGGCCGAGATCGCCGCGCAGGCCGGGGGCGGCGGCTGTGCCCGGCGCCATCTGGATGTGGGCGGCGGTGCATTTGACGCCGTGGCTGTCGAACAGCTGGCGCAGCTGGGCGGGCGTCTTGCCCATGTAGGACGGGATTTCGACGGACTGGTAGCCGATCTTCGCAACGCCTGCGACGGCGCCATCGAGGTTGGTCGCGAGCATGTCGGACAGCGTGTAGAGCTGGATGCCGATCATCTCGGAGCGGCTCTGGAAGAAGGGGCCGCTAGGCATGGCCACTCCTTGAGAGTTTTGGCACGCGGCGGCAAGAGGCGCGGCGGCCCCGGATGCGGCGAGGGCCTGCATGAAGCGGCGGCGGGAGAGGTCCATCATGATGGGCTCCATTGGAGAGACTCATACTGCTGCGACGCTTGCCGGCGCCCGCTCGGTGGGACGGAAGAACACGGCCATGAGCAGGATAGCAACGAACGCCATGCCGGCGGGAACCATGAACAGCGTGCGGAAATCAACTGCGCCCGTGGCGGGATCGGACCATTGGGCCATCAGCGGCGGGAAGAGGAAGCTGGCCGCCACGTTGCCGATGCCGAGGATCAGCAGGTTGAACAGGCCCTGCGCGCTGGAGCGGACATCCTTCGGGAAAGCGGCGTCGACGAAGATATACACCGTCGCGAAGAAGAAGGCGTAGCAGATGCCGTGCAGCAGCTGCACGCCGGCAATCATCAGCACGTGATCCGAGATAATTACAGGGCTTTCGACCCCGCCGCTCACCATGCTGAACTCGAAAATCGTGGTCGGCTCGCTTTCCGGGAAAAAGGCGAACGCCAGGAAGCGAGCGGCGTGGCCGAGGATGCCGACGATCATCGTCCATTTCCAGCCGAGCCGGATCAGCACAAAGCCCAGCACGAACATGGTCACGATCTCGGCGATCTGGCCGACGCTCTGCACGATCATGCTGACATTGGCGTTGATGCCGACGCGTTCCGTAAGGAAGCGATCGATCATGATGAAGTAGCCATTGTGGATGGTGCTGTCGATGAAGGTGACGAGAAAGAGCGCTGCCACTGAGGGGATGCCCAGAAGCTTGATCGCCTTGCGCCAGGCCAGCGGGTCGGTGTCGCCGGCGTCACGTTTCGGCGGCGTATGGGGCAGCGTCAGGCTGTAGGCCGCGAAGGCAAACGAGACGATGGCGGCGACCACGAAGATCAGGCGTACCTGCTCGGGGCCGGCGTCGGCGCTAAGGAGGAAGAAGAAGGGCCAGCTCACGAGGATCCAGCCAATCGTCCCACCCATGCGGATCGTGCCGAACTGGCCAGCGGGATCGCGCAGGTTGGCAAACGCAAGTGCGTTGGCGACTGACATCGAGGGTACGAACACCAGGCTGAACACGAGATAGCAGCCGAAGAAGGACCAGAAGTCGGTGAAGTAGGCGCAGCCCAGTAGCGCTACACCGCCGATGACGTTGCTGACAGCGAGGAAGCGTTCGGCCGAGAAGTTGCGGTCCGCGAACTGGTTGGAAAAGAAGATGCCGAGGATGGCGGCGACGCCCCACGAGCTGCCGATAAGCGACTGCTGCCAAGGCTCGAAGCCGAGCTGGCCCATGTACGGGAACAGCTTCGGCATGTAGGCGCCCCAGATGGCGAGCTGGAGCAGCATCATCAGGAACAGGCGTGTCTGAATCACTTGGCGTTCTCCCCTGCGCCTGCTCTGGTCTCGCGCCAGCGCTCGGCTCATGATCTGATGGTGAGTGTTACCCGCGCGGCAGCGCCTGTCCACAAGATCGACGCGGGATCATTGGTGCGGGTTTTTGGAGGACGACATGCGGGGGCTTTTGAAGGTTGTTGCCGTTGCGGCCATCGCGCTTGGGATGGCGGGCTGCACCGCAATGCCGCAAAGCGGCGAGAGATGGGAGTCGCTGTTCGACGGGAAGACGCTGGACGGGTGGACGCCGAAGATTCGCGGTTTCCCGCTGGGCGAGAATTATCGCGACACATTCCAGGTGCGCGATGGGGCCATCACGGTCAGCTATGACAAGTATGACCAGTTCGGCGAGCGGTTCGGGCACCTGTTCTACAAGGACGCCATTCGCGGTCCGTACAGACTGCGCCTCGAATACAGGTTCTCGGAGACGCATCCGGCGGACACGCCGGCGTGGGCGATCGCCAATTCGGGCGTGATGATCTTTGGGGAGGACCCGAAGGGCATGGCCGTAGGCGACAGCTTTCCGGTGTCGGTGGAGGCGCAGCTGCTGGGGCCGGCCCCGGGGCAGACGCGGTTCAACGGCAATATGTGTTCGCCCGGCACGAATGTGGTGATCGACGGCAAGCTGGAGACGACGCACTGCATCAACTCGAAGACGCCTTCGGCGCCCAATGGCCAGTGGCATCTGTTCGAGGTGGAAGTCGCAGCAGACGGGACGGTGACGCAGAAGGTGAATGGCGAGGTGACTATCGTCTATTCCGCCGTGCAGCTTGATCCCGAGGGGAAGATGGCGAACTCGAAGCCACTGGTTGCGGCGGCGGGCGGCAAGCTGATGCTGGATGGCGGGACGATCTCGCTGCAGAGCGAGGGAAATCCGATTGAGTTTCGCAAGATTGAGGTGTTGCGGATGTAGTTGGAGGGCATCGAGGAAAGCGTATCGATCCAGTTCCGCTCATGCTGACGAAGGTCAGCATCCAGGAACGGTGGCGCACCTCCAATGGGATTGAAGCTGCAAGGCAGAACAAGCCTCGCCGTCAGCCCTGGGTCCTTACTTTCGTCAGGACGAGCGGGGATGGTGCGACGCCTTATCGCTGCGCCGACGACGTCAGTGCAAACCCCTCATATCCCTTCGCAGCGGCCGCATCGCAGAGTTGGCGGTAGATGCCGACGCCGCCGGGGTATGGCATGAAGACGCGGGGTTTGCCGGGGACGTTGGCGCCGACGTACCAGGAGTTGGCTTGGGGATAGAGCGTCATGTTGGCGACTTCGTTGACGTGGGCGACCCAGCCCTGCTCGGCTTCGGGTGTGGCTTCGATGGCGTCCATCTGGCGCTGGCCGAGGGCGGCGATGCAGTCGCTGATCCAGTCGATGTGCTGTTCGATGGAGACGACCATGTTGGATAGCACTGAGGGGCTGCCGGGGCCGGTGACGAGGAAGAGGTTCGGGAAGCCGGAAACCATGAGGCCGAGATAGGTGCGTGGGCCGCTGCCCCATTTGTCTTTCAGCGCCATGCCATCGCGGCCGCGTATGTCGATCTTTGACAGCGCGCCGGTCATCGCGTCGAAGCCCAGCGCGAAGATGAGGCAGTCGAATTCGTATTCGGTGTCGCCTGATTTCACGCCCTTGGGGGTCACGGTGACGGATGCGTTGGCAATGTCGACGAGGGTGACGTTGGGTTGGTTGAAGACCTGGAAGTAGCCGGTGTCGACGCAGAATCGTTTCGTGCCGATGGGGTAGGTTCGCGGAATCAGTTTTTCGGCAATCGCGGTGTCCTTCACGACGGCGCGGACCTTGTCGGCGACGAAGCCGGCCAGGGTGTCGTTGGCTTCCTTCGTCATCATCGTGTCGGCGAAGGCGCCGCCGATGGCGAAGCCGCCTTTCGCCCAGCGTTCTTCGTAGATGCGGTTGCGTTCTTCGGCAGGCGTCTCCACTGCGAGCTTGTCTGAAAAGACCGCAGCGACGATACCGATGGGATTCTCGCGCCCGGCCTGGCGATTGGCTTCGCGGTTTTCCCGCCAGTTGCGGACGGCTTCGGGATCGGCCGGGCCGTTGTGGGCGGGGACGGAGAAGCTGGGCGTGCGCTGGAAGATGTGGAGGCTGCCGACGTGGGGCGCGATCTCCGTGATGGTCTGCACGGCGGATGAGCCTGTGCCGATGATGCCGACGCGCTTGCCGGTGAAGTCGACGCCGGCTTCGGGCCAGTTGGTGGTGTTGTAGACTTCGCCCTTGAAGCTGTCGGCGCCGGGGATGTCGATCTTCTTCGGCGCGGAGAGACAGCCGGTGGCCATGACGCAGTAGCGGGCGGAGATGCGGTCGCCGCGATGTGTGGTGACGGTCCAGCGGTTTGCGGCTTCGTCGAACACGGCGGAGGTGACGCGGGTTTCGAAGCGGATGTCGCGGCGCAGGTCGAAGCGGTCTGCTACGTGGTTGAGATAGCGCAGGAGTTCGGGCTGGGCGGCGTAGCGCTCGCTCCACTTCCATTCGGCTTCGAGTTCGGGAGAGAACGAATAGGAGTATTCGTGGCTTTCCACGTCCACGCGCGCGCCGGGATAACGGTTCCAGTACCATGTGCCGCCGACGCCATCGGCGGCTTCGACCACGCAGGCGGAGAGGCCGAGGCCCCTCGCCCTGTGCAGCATGTACAGACCGGAGAAGCCCGCGCCGACGATCACCATGTCGAGGGACTGTGGCATGGCGCTTTCTCCGATTGCGTGGGTCTAAAGCGCCGAGACCTTGCCGACTTCCGACAGCGGCAGGTCGCCGCGATAGGGGCCGGGGTTCGGGTTGTAGTACATAAGCCTGGTGGCGCCGGCTTCCGACGTGCAGAAGCCGAGGATGGTGAGTTCCTTCACCAGGCGGAAGAAGTGTGGCGGCGGCGCGGGCGTCGTGCTCGTATTGGCGCGGGTGTAATCGTACTGTTCGCGATCGTAGCGCTTCATCAGTTCGACCTGTTCGTCGCCGGTCAGCAAAGGGAACGACACGCCGCGCAGGGCCTGTGCGTCTGCGTTCACTTTCTGCAGTCCGGAGCGGATCACGTCGCGCTCGCGCTGCTGGTAGTAGCCAGCGAGCATGCGGTCGATGAAGGCGGGAACACCGACATCGAGTGCGCCGGGGGTGTCGGTCTTCGGGATGATCTGGTCGGCCATGGCCGTCAGAGAGGCGGTCTCCTCGGCAGAGAGGAGCCCTCCGCCTGTTGCTGCGCCGGGCATGGCGACGCAGCCGGCGAGGATGCCGCTTGCGGCGCTGGCGGAGATGGCGCCGCCGAGAAGCAGCGAGGCGCGGTGGAGGAGTTCGCGACGATCAAGCATTGGTCATGCCTCCTAGAGTTCGCCGCGCTTGAGCGCGTTGACGGCGTGGTCGGCCGCGCGTGCGGTCAGGGCCATGTAGGTGAGCGAGGGGTTGACGCAGGCAGCAGACGTCATCGCCGCGCCGTCCGTCACATAGACGTTGGTGCAGGCGTGGACCTGGTTGAAGGCGTTCAGCACGGAGGTTTTCGGATCGCGGCCCATGCGGGCGGTGCCCATCTCGTGGATGCCGAGGCCGGGGGCGTAGGGGCGATCGTACGGGCGGACATTCTTGAAGCCCGCCTCTTCCATCATCTCGACGGCGGAGGCTTGCATGTCCTTGCGCATGTTGAGTTCGTTCTGGCGGATGGTTACGTCCATGGTCAGTGTCGGCAGGCCGTTCACGTCCTTGACGTCGTTGTTTATCCAGACGCGGTTGTCGCGATAGGGCAGCATTTCGCCGAAGCCGGTGAGGCCCATCGTCCAGTTGCCGGGTTCGGAGATTTCGTCCTTCAGCTCCTTGCCGAAGCCCATCTCGGCGACGAGGCGTTGCCAGCCGGTGCGGCTTGCCCCGCCCTGGTAGCCATAGCCGCGCGTGAAGTCCTTCTGCTTGGTCGCCTCGGTGCCGAGGTTACGGAAGCGAGGTACATAGATGCCGGTTGGGCGGCGGCCGGAGTAGTAACGATCTTCGTAGCCTTCCACTTCCGCCTGTGCGCCGGCGAGGAAGTGGTGGTCCATCACGTTGCGGCCGAGTTCGTCCGAGTCGTTACCGAAGCCGTTCGGGAAGCGGTCGCTCTTTGAGTGGAGCATGATCCACGTGGTGGCGAGCGCGGAGGCGTTGAGGAAGATCACCTTGGCGTAGTATTCGGTGGTCTTGCCCGTGATGCCGTCCTGCACGCGGACGCCGGTGGCCTTGTTGGCCGTCTTGTCGAAGATCACCTCGGTGACGATCGAGTCCGGTTGCAGCGTCATGTTGCCTGTGTGGTCGGCGGCGATGAGCGTTGCACCGTTGGAAGAGAAGTAGGCGCCGAAGGAGCAGCCGCGCATGCAGAGATTGCGCGTCTGGCAGGTGCCTCGCCCGATCTTCATCTGCTCGTCGGTGGGTTTGGTCAGGTGAGCGGTGCGGCCCATGGTGACGCGGCGTTCGGGGAATTTGCTCTCAACCTTCCCCTTGAAGCCCTTCTCGACGACGTTGAATTCCATTGCGGGCTGGAACACGCCATCAGGCAGTTGTGGCAGGCCTTCATTCGTGCCGCTGACGCCCATCCAGCGTTCGACGTGATCGTACCAGGGGGCGAGGTCGGCATAGCGGATCGGCCAGTCGGCGCCGACGCCTTCGCGTGCGTTGGCTTCGAAGTCGAGATCGCTCCAGCGATAGCTCTGGCGGCCCCAGGTGATGGAGCGGCCGCCGACGTGATAGCCGCGGATCCAGTCGAAGCGGCTGACTTCGGTGTACGGGTGTTCGTCATCCTTCACGAACCAGTGGTTCCACTGGTCGTTCACCGTGTAGCCCGTGCGCTGCTGCTTCTGGTAGTGCTTCTCGACTTCGTCCAGCGGCGTGCGGCCGTTCGGGAAGCGGAAGTCCCACGGGTTCATGGCGAAGGTCTTGTAGTCCTTGCCGTGCTCGACCTTGCGGCCGCGTTCGAGGACGAGGGTCTTGAGGCCCTTCTCGCAGAGCTCCTTGGCGGCCCAGCCGCCGGCTATGCCGCTGCCGACGACGATGGCGTCGAATGTGCGCGCTTCGCGCGTGCCCTGGGACAGGTCCTGCATGTGGCGATCCTCCCGGCAGTGTTCTCCGCCTTGGCGCCCGCTCGGGCGTCAGGCTGGGACACCTGCTCCGTGTTACGTTGAGGGCAGCCTGTCACGACCGCGCGTACGGTCAAGTTGGCGCGGGGGAACCCGCAGTGGCCCGGATCGCCGGTGGTTGCTAGGAGCCCGATCCCGGGACTAGTCTGCGGCCCCAAGCGGCGGAGACCATGTCGGGCATCCTCAACGAGTATGAAGCGAGCAAGCCGGCCCTGAGACGGTATCTCGGCCGTTTTTTCGCGCGTTCGCAGGATGTCGATGACATGCTGCAGGAGGTGTTCGTGCGCGCCTACGCGATGGAGGCGCAGCGGCCGATCTTGATGCCGCGGGCCTACCTTTTCCGGGTGGCCAAGCATGTCGCACTCAACGAAATCGCGCGCAGGAAGAATTCCGCAACAGATTCGGTAGAGGATTTCGAGCAGCCGGATGTCATTGGGAGCAATACCCAGCCCGGACTGGAGCAGGTCGTGGATGGCAAGCAGCGGTTGGCGCTGTTCGCCAAAGCGGTGGCCGCGCTGCCCAGCCAATGCCGGAAGGTGCTCGTGATGAAGAAGATCGAGGGCCTGTCGCAGCGCGAGATCGCCGCCCGGCTCGGCATTGCTGAGAGCACGGTTGAGAAGCATCTCGCCAAGGCGCTGCTGCTTACGCGGGATTTCATGGCCCGCCGGGAGCCTTTTGACCCTGGTCGCGCTTCCCTGCGGGAAGCCGATAATGTACGCCGCCTCCGAGCTGGAGACGGGGAATGAGCCCTACGGGCAACATCGTGAACTTCCCGGACCGCTCGCCCGTCGAGGACGAGGCGGCGCGCTGGGTTGTGCGCCATGCTGAGGGACCGCTGACGCCCGCCGAGCAGGCGCAGTTCGAGGTCTGGAAACAGGCCGGCCCGGCACATTCTGATGCTTTTGCACGTCTTTCTGCGCATTGGAGCGATCTCGACGTGCTGGCCGGTCTGGCCGACACGCCGGCCGAGAAGCCGCTGCTTATGCGCCCCGCGTTGTGGGCGGGACTAGGCATGGCCGCAGCTGTGGCGTTCGCCGTGATCGTTGGCGTGACACAGTTTTCGGGGTCCGGCGCGCCTGCGACGCAGGTGGCGGAGCAGCCGGGCCTTGGCGTCTACAAGACCGATGTTGGCGACCAGGAGAAGATCACGCTGGCTGATGGCTCTGTGGTGACGCTGAACACGGCCAGCCGCATTGAAGCGCGCATGACCGACAAGGAGCGGACGATCCGCCTGCTGGAAGGCGAGGCCTTCTTCGAGGTGGCGCATGATCCCGGCCGGCCATTCAGCGTCTATGCCGGGGACGGCGTGACGGTTGCTGTGGGAACGGCGTTCTCGGTGCGGCTGGATCAAGGTTATGTCCAGGTGGTCGTCTCCGAGGGCAAGGTGTCCTATTCGCGCGTGGCCGATGTCCCGGCGCCCGAGCCGGTCGCCTTTGTGGCCGCAGGCGAGACGGCGCTGTTTGGCGAAAGCGTGGTGATCGACCGGATCGACCTTGATGCAATCGATCGCAAGCTATCTTGGACGGACGGCAAGCTGGTCTTCTCTGGCGATGCCTTGTCGAGTGTCGTGGCCGATATCTCACGCTACGCCGACATCCGTTTCGAGTTTGACACACAAGACCTAGCCGACATGCGAGTCGGCGGGGTATTCGGTCTGGGTGAAGTCGACGATATGCTCGAAGCCCTCGAAACGAACTTCGGGGTGCGTGTTGAACGCATCGACGACAGACTCGTGCGCATCGTCAGCCAGGATCCCTGAGACGATTGCAGCTTGCGGCGCCCCGCAGGGTGAACTTACCGGCATTGCTGCAACTGCGAAAGACCAGCGAGACGCTGCGGCAAGCATGTCTCTTGCCTCCCCTCAAAAAGAAATTCGCGATCTTTGCTCCCTCCCGATGGAGGATTTCCGTCACGCGCCTGTCGTCAGCTTCAAGGCCGACGGAGATTTCCTGAGGGACGTCCGACAGTCGCGCCATGAGGGAGGAAAGGGACGGAGCTGGATCAGGACGGTCGTGCTGTGCAGCGTGCTCGCCATTGGCGGGCTGTCTGGACTGCAGGAGGCGGCGGCCCAGCAGGGCTCAACTGTCTACGACATCCAGATCCGGGACGCATCGCTTGCCGATGCGTTGCTCGAGCTTGCGCGTCAGACAAACGTGCAGCTGCTTTTTCCTTACGACATGGCCGAGAAGATACGGGTTGCACCGTTATCGGGTCGGTACACCTTTGACGAAGCGCTGAACACGCTTCTTCGCAACACGGGACTATCCGGCGGTCTGGTTCGGGACGGGGTCGTGAGGATCTCGCCCATAGAAACAGACAAAGGCGAGGATCCCGTGTCACCTAAAACCAAAGCCACCCTTCTTTCTGGCGCATCAGCGTTCATCGTTGGCGCTTTCTCCGCCCCGTCCTATGCGCAGGACGCTGAAGATCCGTCCGTGCGCGACGTGGTCGTCGTGACGGCCCAGCGCCGCGAGCAGGACCTGCAGGAAGTTCCGCTGTCGGTTTCGTCCTTCTCCGGCGACGATCTGGAAGACATCGGCGCGGCGGACCTCACCGAGGTCGGAAAGTTCTCGCCGAACGTGACCCTCGAGGTTTCGCGCGGCACAAACTCTACGCTGTCAGCCTTCATCCGCGGCGTTGGCCAGCAGGATCCGGTCGGCGGCTTCGAGGCTGGCGTCGGCATCTATCTGGATGACGTCTATCTCAACCGCCCGCAGGGCGCTGTGCTCGACGTGTTCGATGTGGAGCGCATCGAGGTGCTGCGCGGACCGCAGGGCACGCTTTACGGCCGCAACACGATCGGCGGCGCGGTGAAGTATGTCACGCGCGGCTTGAGCAATGATCCGTCGATGAAGCTGACGGTCAACGCGGGCAGCTATTCGCGGCTCGACGGCATCCTGAGCGCTTCGACGCCGATCACGGAGACCTTCCGTATCGGCGGCGCGCTCGCGAAGCTGACGCGTGCCGGCTATGGCGACAACCTCGTCCAGCCTGGCGTCGAGAACTACAGCAAGGACGTGACCGCAGCCCGCCTGCAGGCGGAGTGGGACGTCACCGACACGATGGATGTGCGCTTCTCGGCGGACTACCTGCTCGACAAGTCGGACCCGAAACAGGGCCACCGCCTGATCCCCAGCCTGCAGACTGGCGCGCCTGTGCTGAGCGATGTCTATGACACGCGCGCAGGCCTGATCACGCCGGACCAGCGTTCGGAAGCCTATGGCGGCTCGGTTGTTGCGACGTGGGACTTCTCCGACAACTGGACGATCAAGAATATCCTCGCCTATCGCCAGGATGAATCGACCACGCCGATCGACTTCGACTCGCTGCCCGCGATCGACGTCGATGTTCCGGCAATTTACGAGAACGACCAGTTCTCGGAAGAACTGCAATTCCTCTACACCAGCGACAACCTGAATGGCCTCATTGGCGTCTACTATCTCGACGCCAATGCGCTGACCTATTTCGACGTGGTGCTCGCGACGACGGGGGCCATCATCAGCATTCCGGGCCTCAACGCCCAGACCTATGGCGACGTCAACACCAAGACGTGGTCGGTGTTTGCGGACTTCACCTACGACTTCTCTCCCGACCTGCACCTGTCGGTTGGCGGCCGCTACACGAACGACGAGCGCACCGCGCAGATCCTGCGCCGGACGTTCGCGGGCGGGTATTCGCCGCTGTTCGGCGGAACGGCTGTTCCGATCGCCACCACGTCCAACTTCGATGGCAACGACACCTTCACGGACTTCTCTCCGCGTGTGTCGCTGGCGTGGGACGCGACGCCGGACCACAACGTCTATGGAACCTACGCCAAGGGCTTCAAGGGCGGCGGCTTCGACCCGCGCGGCCAGACCTCGGCCGCGCCGGACACGGACCTGAGCGGCACGCGTGATGCCGACGAGATCTTCGACTTCATGCAGTTCGAACCGGAGACGGTGAATAGCTACGAAGTCGGCGTGAAATCGATCTGGGAGCGAGGCAGGTTCACCACCAACATCGCCGCGTTCTGGATGGATTACTCCGACGTGCAGGTTCCCTCCTCGATCGGCGTCGACACCAACAATGACGGCATCAACGACACCTTCACGGGCGCCACGACCAACGCGGCCGCCGCCACGCTGAAGGGTATCGAGTTCGACGGCACGGCCGTGCTCGGCGAAGACTGGATCACCGCGGGTGACGAACTGTCGACCGTGGTGTCGGTCGGCTATATCGACGCCAAGTACGACGAGTTCATCGGCCCGACGGGCGCCGATGTCGCCAACCAGCGCGTGTTCCAGAACACGCCGGAACTGACCTCCAGCTGGCGGATCAACTACACGACGCCGTTCACGCTGGTGGCCACGCCTGGCGACCTGACGCTGGTGAACTCGCTGTCCTATCGCGGCGAGTCCAGCCAGTTCGAGACGCCGATGCCGCTGCTCGACCAGGACGCCTTCACGCTGTGGGACATGAGCGCTGTCTTCCGCAGCGACGAAGGCTGGTCCATTGGCGTGCACGGCAAGAACCTGGGCGATGAGCGCTACAAGGTCGCCGGCTATAACTTCGTCAGCATCAACCCGACCACCAACGTCGTGACGCCGACGCTTGGCCGCGAAGGGACGTTGACGGCATTCTATGGCGACCCGCGCACCTGGTGGGTGAGCCTCGCACACGAGTTCTAGTATCTGATCTGATTGCGCAGGTCCGCGCGGGCTCTCCCCCAGCGCGGGCTGAAACTGGCTCGGACGTGGCAACACCACGTCCGGGCATATTCTTTAAGGAGGAGCCTGATGCCAGCTTCTGGTCCTGATGCGAGCGGGGCGCCGATTGCGCCGGTGAAAGGGCGATACATCGCGCTGGCGATGCTGATCCTCGTCTACACGCTCAACTTCCTCGACCGGCAGATCATCTCGATCCTCAAGGATCCGATCGGCAAGGAGCTGCAGCTCAATGATGAGCAGCTCGGGTTGATGGGTGGGCTGGCGTTCGCGCTGCTGTACACGACACTTGCGATACCGGTTGCGTGGCTGGCCGACCGCAAGTCGCGCGTGTGGATCATGACGTGGGCGCTGGGCATCTGGTCGGCGTTCACCGCGCTGTGCGGGCTCACCGGGAATTTCGTGCAGCTGTTCTTTGCGCGCATGGGCGTGGGCGTCGGCGAGGCGGGCGGCGTTGCGCCGGCCTACAGCCTGATCGCGGACTATTTCCCGCCGAAGCAGCGCTCGCGGGCGCTGGCCATCTATTCGTTCGGCATTCCGGTCGGGTCGGCGGCGGGCATCCTGTTTGGCGGCCTGCTGGCACAGTATGTCGACTGGCGTTTTGCCTTCATTTCCATCGGCCTGTTCGGCGTGCTGCTGGCTCCGGTGTTCCGGATCGTGGTGAAGGATCCGCCGCGCAATCTGTATGACGCGCAGCCCGTGGGCGCGAAGGCGCTCGGCTTCCTGCCGGCGTGCCGGCTGGCGTTTGCCAAGCCGAGCTTCTGGTTGATGTCGCTGGGCGCGGCGTTCTCCTCGATGGTGGGCTATGGCCTGCTGTACTGGATGCCGACTTTCCTCGACCGGTCGATGAATCTGGGGCTGGTGGATCGCTCCTGGTATCTCGCCGGCATTCTCTTTTTCGGCGGCGTCGCCGGCATGATGCTGGGCGGTTTCCTGGGCGACCGGCTGGGGGCGAAGTCGAAGCGCTATTACCCGCTGATCCCGGCGGTGGCGTTCGCGATCTCGGCTCCGCTCTATGTTCTGGGCGTCCTGACCACCGATCCGTTCATTGCGTTCTTCGTGTTCCTGGTTCCGCAGGCGCTGGGCCTTGTGTGGCTGGGACCGATCCTCACGGCGGTGCAGCATCTGGGGCCCGCCAATTCGCGCACCATGATCTCGGCGCTGTTCCTGCTGATCAACAACCTGATCGGGATCGCCGTGGGCACATGGTTCTTCGGCTTCATGTCGGAGCGCCTGAAGCCGTCGCTTGGGGACGAGTCGATCAAGTACGCCTTCATCATCGGTCTGTCCTTCTACCTCGTGGCCGCGCTTCTGCTGTTCCTGGCGAGCTTCAGGATCAAGAAGGACTGGGTGGACTGAGGCAGTCCAAGCCGGGGGGGACGGGCAACTTCCACAGCGCAAGCCATCGGCGCCGCCCCCGGGCGGGAGCTGTGCGCAGCCGTACTTTCTGTCTGAGGGGGGCGGTGGTGGAAGGGACTGGATTCGAACCAGTGTAGCCGTAAGGCGCGAGATTTACAGTCTCGTGGATTTAACCACTCTCCCACCCTTCCATAACCATCCGGGGCGACAGCTTGACGCCATCGCCGATGAAGCCGAAACGGGGCCGGTCTCATCTGGGAGCGCGTCTTATAGTGACGAAGGATCGACCACGCAACCGCCCTGGAAAGGGCGGAAAATCAGGTGGTTTCGGCGGATCGCACGGCGGCGGGCCGGATCGGCCGCGCACCGGGCGTTCGCCTGATCGCCCCGTGCGGGAGGATGGCGAGCGGCCAGCCGCCGCCGGGCGCACCGACAAGCCATGGACGCGGGATGGCGCCCGCGATGGCCGTCCGCAGG
>JALHLU010000011.1 GCA_022844345.1 Hyphomonadaceae bacterium | reverse complement strand
AAGCCAGCACTGTCTGGTTGGGGCCCCAACTTCGCGCCAATCCGATGATCGTACCAATGGCAGGGTCGCGCGTGAGTTGCCGGTCGCTTCTGTCCTTCTGATCAGTCTGGAGCTCGCCCAGAACCAGCCATTCGTGAGCATCAACCGCGCCTGGCGCTGTGCTTCAACGAATTGAGATAGGCTGCGACGTCGCCCCGTTCGTCCGGAGCGACGATCACGTTAGGCATGCTCGGGTGCGGTGAGTGCAGCCAAGCATTGAGCGCGGTCGATGTCTTGCCGGGCAGGTTGGCGATGATTTCAATTAGCGGAGCATCGGGATTGGGCGAACTCGTCTGACCCGTTTCGACGGCGTGGCAGGCTGCGCACACACTTTGCACATGCGCCGCCAACTGCCCGCCGCTTGCCGCTGCCGCGCGCGGCGGCGGGCTCCCTTAGAGATCCGGCGCGCCGGCCGCGTCTGCTTCACGCGCCAAAATTTGCTCGCGCATCGCGCGGCGGGCCCGGAAGAGGGCTTGCTGGTTCGCCATGCCGACAGTGTAGCCGGCCGTGACATCGGTGTAGCTGCCGGTACGCCGGATTTGCGCCTTAACGGTAAGCCCACAATCTTCCGCCGCACCGCTGACACCATTATAGCCTGACATCACGTACGGCGCGCAGCGGCGGGCGTCACGCCCTTCAAGTCTCTCCCCACTAGGACTGTAGACCCAGCTCATCCAGACGCCCTGTTGCCTATCAAGCAACTCTGTGGGCTCGCCAAACTGCTCTGTCAGGCTGGACATCGTCGCCGTCACAGTCGGCGAATTGGCTGCGTCTCGAAATTGCTCACTTCTCCAAACGCCCTGCACGCGCTCCTGACCAGCAGGACCCGGCGCAAGGATTTCAATGTTCTGGCGTGCCTGCCAGCCCAGCTCGCGAAGCTCGGCGTTATTCATAGAGATGAGCAGTCCGCCCGCGGGAATTTTCTTGCTCCCGATACTCATCATCGTCTGTGTCGTTTCGACATGGAAACTGCGGCGCGTGCAGTGAGCGACCGCAACAGCCTCGGCCGGCGTCATGCCGAGGCGCACGCCGACGATCTCGGGTTCGGGATACCGGCCCGCATTTACTGGCGCGTTGCAATTGGGCTGCTCCAGCGCGGGATCGAAATAGATCGCTTGCGACTCCGCCTCGACGCTCTCAACAGCGGCGGGGCCATCGCGGCCCGCATCTGAACTCGGAACGCCAGACGCGCTCGCGCTTTGCGCCTCGCCGCCTTTGGCCGCCTCACCCTTCGCAGCATCATCGCCGCCGCCGCACGCGCTCGCGAGCAGCAGCGCCGCCAAAGCCGCGCCAAGTCCGAATTGTCTCATCTTCCCCACCCCGTACGCACCATTCTCGAAGCCATCCCTCCAATCGATACCTGCTCAACTTGGCCACAGCGAGGCGGAGCCGACAGGGTCTTTTGACGGGTCCAAACCGTGATCCCAGGCGGCCCAGCAGATGCCGATAATTGAGCCAACTTCGTCCGCGCGAAATCCAAATGGAAGGTCATCTTAACCGTATGCACTGGTTTGCGCGCGGCCCATAACTGCTAATTCGCCAGCGCGCACGGGGGCCTGACGATGCAATAAGCTCGAATTCGATAGTCTTCGTCGCATGTTTTCCCGCTTGTCTTTCGACGGAATAGTTGTCTGCCTGCGCAGGAACGGGTTGCCTCCAGTACCACGGTGTCCAAAGCGTATATGTGTCCTCCTTTGGGAGCGCCCAGCTAATTTCCAACTTGCCTCGATCGAAAGGCCTAGCGAATGTGTAGGTGAATGAGCATCGAACGTTGGCGAAGATGTCCGCGCCCTGTGCACTTGCGGTAGATGGAGCGAATGGGCCGAGTAATGCCGCTGCCAAGGTGGCGGCAATTGTTTGAACAAATTTTCCCATTTCCTGTCTCCTCCAGTCTCCTCGTCCGGCGAAAGCATACTGGATTTTTATGCGATTGCTAAGCCGCCGAGGGAGCTGTCCGGATAACTTGTTCAGGCGGTTTCCTGCAAAAAGCGTAGGATTCGGCTCAAGAGATCGCGCTCGCCCAGACTGAGTCCGTCCGTGTCCGGAAGATCCGGAGCGTTGGCAGGCTGTTCATGTGACGCTGGATCGCCTACGTGTAGATCGCCGCGTGCGTCGTCAGAAATCTCTGCGCTGCGGTCTTGGATTTGAACCCGAGCATCTTTCGCTCCCGCCACGCATCGGAAGATGTGAGTTCTCTGCGTGTTTGTCCTCGCGCAATCGACCAGGCCGATGAACGCCTTCCCTGCCGATCACACCAAGATTTTGGAAAATCCTGTCCCTCGTCTGCTAGGTCGGCGTCGAACGTCCGACCACCACCCGGGACGCCTTCGATCCGAAGGACCGTTAATTCTGGGTTCAGGCGCAACTCGTTACTAGAATCCTGTGGCGGCTGACAGAGGTGGCACTTAAAGTGCGCCAATCGTCACGACGATCCTGGTCCATGATCAGGATTCATCTGGTTGGGGAAAAAGGTTCATGAGATTTCTACTCGGTGCGGTTGTTGCGCTTGCCGCGACTTCGTCTTGCGGCCCCTCCAGCAACACTCCACCCTCCATTGCCAATGCTCCCGGCGGCACGTCGCCATCAATCGAACAGGCCGTAGCGCGTGGAGATGCCGCTGCGGCGGCGGTGATCGCTTCTGTGGCGGAGATACCGACGGGACAGTCTTCGTTCACACTAACCCCGACCAACATCGCCATTCCGGACCAGACCGCCATCTTCAAGGCTCTTGGCTTCGAGGTTTCTGGCAACGACATCGTCGTGGACTGGGAGAAGCCCTCGGGGATAGCGCTAGGCAAGCTCGGGCTTCTTCTCAGACTTGCAAGCTACCCGGACATCCTGAAGTCTCCAGGATCGGCGGCCTACTACGCCGTCTTCCTCGACGCGGACGAATGCAGGACCTATTTTTCCGAAGCCGGTCGCTTCTTTAACCGCGATGGCTTGGATTGCAACAGCTATTACATGGACTGGAAGGGTAATACTCAGTTCGAGAAACAGGACAGCCACGAAGCGTTTGTCGCCGCCTGGGAGTCAAAACTCAGGAAGATGATCCCGGCATTCCCCTTCACTGTGCTGGAGAAGCGCCAAGCCTATGTCGGCCCCTATCGTGATGCCTCACAGGAGCTCGCGCTCGCCATGCAAAGCGACCTAGCCGGCGATGGTGGCATCTGGAGGAACGGCATTGATGCCACCTTCGGCAACCACGCTACCGACAAAGCTGGCCTGTCAACACCGCTACCGCAAGCCAACATAGGCGTGCTCATCATGCCTCCAGCGGAAGCGCGCGACCTGATGGAAGGCATCGTCGCGACCGGCGCAAAACAATTCGACAGCGGTGCAGTCGGAGCGTATGTCGGCACGCGCTATCTCGCAACCGGAACGCGGTCGACCGCAAACGGCGGCGCGATCCTTGACCTGCTCGTCTACAACAGTCAGGCGCTGTACGCAGACAAGTCGCTAGCAACAAGAATGCGCGACCTGCCGCTCGGCGCGACGGCGCTCACTGTCGAACCGGCGGCGACATCAGCGGAGCCCGCCTACTTCGATAACATGCTGCCACGCATACTTGCTGCGAAGCTTCGCCCGGCCCTGTTGGACGACGATGCATTCCTTCGCGAAACACTGAAACTCCGGGCTGCCGCCGAAGGACTGGCTATCGCCGCGCAGCGAGGCCGGCCGCAAGCAACTTTCTCCAATTGGCCCGTCATGGCTCCGGCCGCTCTGCGCGAATTCGAGCGCCTGACCTACGCGCCTGAAGATCTAGCCCGCACCCGCGCCTGGCTCGCCGATGCCGCCAAGCGGATCGGTAACACGACGCGCGTGAAATATGTTTGCGGAAACGAGCACTCCGCCACCAAATGCGAAAGCCCTGGTCAGGAAGTGTCCAACGGCCGTATGTTCAGCCCCGCAGCGGACCTCAAGCGGTCGAGGACAGCCAGCGTTCCGAAACATCTACCCGAAAACCGTCCGGCCTCGCAGGGCTTCATTGCGTACGATGCAGGCGACGACATCAAGGTAATCTATTCGCAGTCTGCCAGCCCGCACTGGTTTGGTGTTGATGTTCCGTTTGACTGGAAAAACGTCCAGCACGTGAGCATGGACCTCACCATCGTGTCGGCTTCTTTTGTTCCCGTCGCGGATGGCGAAGTGCTTCTTGTCGACTTGGCGCCACGTAGCTTCACCTACATGGAAATTGGCGGAGTTCAGAAGACGTTTGACCTGTCGACAATACCGCTTCCCGCCACCGCACAGCCTGGCGCGACCGGCGGGTATTTCGATATTGCCGGTATCGCAGTCGGCATGCCTTTGGCCGAAGCCGAGACGAAGGCTGCGGCTGCGCTTCCGTCGGATTTCAAAAAAGAAGCGAGAGAGAAGAAAAGCCAGTTTGGCCTGACACACGCGATCCGCTGGTACGACCCGACACGGAAGTCCCGCGAGGCGATCGAGGTCTACTACGACCCGGACGATCCGCAGCGCCGCCTCACGGGCGTCGGTCGCGTAATGCCCATCCAGACAGGCACTGACGCCAAGGCGAACCAAGAGGAGGCTTATGCAGCCATGATGGCCCGCCTTGATGAGAAGTACGGAACCTCCGACACTGAGCACAAAATGGGTCGGCAATCCTACTGGGCCTCGGACCCAGTACAGAAGGCGCGTTTTGCAACCGAACGCAGCAGGGATATCAGACAAACCGATAACCCCTGCCTGCTAAACAATCTCACGTGGGTTGGTGAGACGTCGATGGGGCAGGGCAAGCACATGTTCAAGGACGGGAAGCCGTCGTCGTGCGGGGAAATGCTTTCGGTCTCTGTAGAACGCACAGGCATGCTGTACATGCTTGTGCTTGAGACCACGCTGTTCAATCAGCAGAAGCAGCGCCAGATGAACGCCGACAAGCCGAAGATGCAGCTTAACGACGCGCCGCTCTAGCTAGGGATCAGACGAACAGGCGCGTGAGGCCAACGCCTCGCGCGCCAAGAGCTTTGCGCCTGATCGACGAGCTAGCGGGAACGAAGCCGAGGCGAGTTCCGCGCCGCCGTCTGAATGGCGTCATACGCCTCGCGTGGAAGCATCCGAATTGGCTCCGTGAGCACGTTGCGAATTCCACCCGCGCCAAACAGGCGAGGTGGGCGTCGCCCAGGCTTTAGCACAACTCGCAAAGCGATGATTGCATCTAGGGAAAGCATCTCAATTTGTCGTTGTAACTCGTGCAGTACTTCAGCGAGGCGCTCTATCTCCCCCTCAGGGTCAACTCCGCGCTTAAGTTCGGAGCCAAAAAGTGTCGCCCAAGGAATTTCACCTGCGGCGCGTTCAGCAGATTCCGCAGTCGCACCATCTGCCAACAATGCGGGGATCAGTTCTGCTTGGGCAGCAAGATACAACCCTTGCCGCGCCTCGGTAGTTGGCAACACAAATTCCAAAAGCCTCTTACTTCTAGCATTTAGATCACGCCTCACCTGATCGAGCGCAGCCTGGTTGCTTGCGCTCTCGGAGGGGCAAGAGCGCTACCGGCCGAGGATGGCCCCCTTAACGGGCGCCGGCGGGACTCGTTTGCCTTTTGCCATCCGCGCCCCCTACAGGCGTCCCTACGAGGATGCTGCGGCTAGGCTGGCCAGCCGCGCGAACCGGCGTGTTGTTTGAAACCCGATTGCCGCGCGACCAGGTTGATTGCGCGACGACAGGAGGGATCATCTGGGTACGGACCGTACAATTGGCTTGGTTCGGCAAAGCTGCTACAAACCGCTTTAAGAGACTGGAGGCCGGAAGTCGTGCAGATATCTCTCAATCAACTTTCATTGGTTGCTTTCTTGGGCTTGGCGCTCGTCTCATTGGCGTCGCCTCTGGACGCAGACGCGCAGGCTGTGTCCGCAGTCAAGGCAGGCAGTACCTTCCGCGATTGTTCAGACTGTCCAGAGATGGTCTCCATCCCGGCGGGCAGTTTCATGATGGGCTCGCCGGAGAGCGAGACGGGTCGCAGGAGCAACGAGGGCCCGCAGCGGCGTGTGAGTGTCCCTGCCTTTGCGGCGGGCAAGTATGAGGTGACATGGGCGGAGTGGGATCGCTGTGTTGCGGCAGGCAGCTGCGCCTCGCTCAAGGCTGATGGTTTTGGCGGTGGCTCGCGTCCTGTCACGATGGTGTCGTGGTACGAGGCTGTGGCCTACACGAAATGGCTGTCGAGCAAGACAGGCCAGACCTATCGCCTACTGTCAGAGTCGGAGTGGGAGTATGCAGCGCGTGCGGGGACGACGACGCCCTTTAGTTTTGGCAGCACGATTTCGACGTCGCAGGCTAACTATGATGGCAGATACGCCTACGGGACTGGATCGAGGGGTGAGAGTCGCAAGATGACGACAGCTGTCGGCACGTTCCCTGCCAATGCTTTTGGCCTGCACGACATGCATGGCAATGTCTGGGAATGGGTTCAGGACTGCATCTGGGCCGGGGGCAACTACTCGTACCCGGCCGGTCAGCCGTCCAACGGCAGCGCTTTCACTTCAGGTACCTGTGGGAACTCATCCATCAACCGCGTCTACCGCGGTGGTTCCTGGAACAGCGATCCGCAGGACCTCCGCTCGGCCAGCCGCCGCGGGAGCGGACCCAGGAGCCAGAGCATCATCTACGGCTTCCGCGTCGCCAGGACCCTTTCTTCTACCCCTTGAGGTTTACTGTTTACGGATCGCGGCTGAGATTGACCTGCACCAGGAGTTTCGGACCTCCCGAAGCTTAAATCACGAACGGCAATTTTGGGCCCCATAGACGCCGTAGGTAATGGAGGGCCGGAGTGTCTGGAATCCGGGGGTCAACGGCCACAGAGACCCGCCGCGAGGAGTCGCGAAAGCTGGGCGGAAGGCAGCGCGACAATTGGGTTCCGACCTGCCCTGCCGAACCCTTCGAATTCAAGCGGCTAGCGCGCTCAGCATTGGATCCGCCCGCTGATGTGGGATCACAGGGTTCGCAGTCTTGCCCTCGTTCACGTGCTGGCGATTTTGGCGATCGCCTGGCCACCACCATCTACGAGATCCGCAGCGTAGGCTGCGATCCGACGGCGCCGGGCATCCAGAAAAGCAAGCATGCCCAGTCGGTACTCGCGATATTCGTCAGCGCTTTTAGGCATCCCGCTAGTCTCGAGGTTCAGGGGCAGAAAGAAGTTGATCGTCGAGGAGTCAGCGCTCGTCAGATCATTCAACAGAAAGAAATCGACGTAACTCCGGAAGCCACCGAACAGCGCGAAGAAGTCGGCATGCTTCGACAGGGTAGCGCTCAGAGGATTTGGTAGGCCTAGGTAATGCAGCCGGATACATTCGAGGGTGAGATCAATGCGATCGCTGATCCGCAGATTGCAACCGCGCACTTGATTGATCGTCTGGCCAGTCTGTCCGGCGATGTTGGCAGGAAAGATCAGGAAGCCCGCAATGGTGCTGGCGCGCCTCCGGAAATCTTCGTGTTCATCCTCCGAGAATTGATCGAGCAGCTTCCGCGTCTTAGGCTTGCTTCGCATTGTGAAAGTCGCCCCGATACCGTCGCTGGTCAGGCGATACTCGCCGAGGTCCGAGCGATGATGCAGGTACATGCGCGGGGTCGCGTCGGACAAACCAAAATCACGACCGCAAGGCAGCGGCTTGCTCCACAGGAGTTTGTGGTATCGTCTAAGCGTCGGGCTGAAGAGATCAGGATCCCTGCCCGGGGGGAGCTCGGTTCGGAAATCTAGCGTTGTGTCGATTGTCATTGCTTTCAAGGTTCACTCGGCCGCCAAGCGCGCTTGAGGAAAACCACCCGGGCGTCGCCTAGGCAAGTGAGCATTGCCCTGCGCACTCACCGCGGCATCTGCGACCTGCAGACGAGCTTGGGTAATCGGACTCCCGGCGGCGAGGCGGAGTGGCGTGTCGCGTCGCGGTGCACCCGCCATACCTTTCGACAAGCAAGGTGTTCAGGCTGGCGGTGTCCAGCTGGCCGATGGTGAAAGCGCCTTGGGTGCCTGTCGGGTTCGGACTCTTCTATGCCCCTCGCCTGCTGATGAAGTGTCAGATGGTCCGTGAATGACAGCTCAGGGGCGTATCGCGACCCGCCGCGGAGCGGATGGCTACAGACTTGAGCTGGCCGGAAGAAGTCGCTCAGTCTCGAGACGACACAAAGGCTAGTACGCCGACCACGAACGTCAGAAAGATCGAGATCTGCCAAAACGGCATCCAAATAGATTTCCCTCCAGGAAGCAGGTCCAAGACCTCCCAGGGAGGATAGGGAATCTCAGATGACATGGAGGTGGGAAGGAAAAGGCCGAGTGTCATTGGGCCAAAGATTGGAAGCAGAGAAACCAGCAGAAGCACGCTGAGCGTCTTCAGCATCACGTCGCTGCTCAACGCGTCGCGGAGGTCTGTGGGTTTGCCAACGCGCTTCTTGCGTTTGTGTCGCTTGAGCAATGCTCCGACTTGGCGTTGCAAGTCTTGCGTCTGCTCTTCCAACTTGGCGATGCGTTCGGTTAGCTCCGCAGAGCGGGAGTCTTGATCCGACATGTCACCCCCTCTGCGGCCTCTGTATCTTAGCAAAACGTGCTAACTGCCGAAAGACCGGCTGCGACACCGCTGTTGCGCAAGTAGCCCGCCAGCGATGACCAATGACGACGGAACGTGAAGCGCCAATGACCATGTAGCCCGTTGCCCAAGGCCGGATTCCAGATCGCGAATAAGCTGGATCTTTCGCCCTTTCCGCGCGGCTGATACCCACACGGCTCCAACACGTTCAAAAACGTGCCGGGTTCGATGCCCGTTTCTGTGGATAGAATGTGAGTAAGTTAATCCGCGATAGCCGGGCCTCCTCTATTCTCGCCGTCGGCTCGTGAGAGTGACCCAGCCCCCTGATCCGGGCCGTCGATTACGAGAGTCCGTTCGCCTTTCTTTCCTGTTGTTGCGTGGTGATCCGCTCCCCAACGCTCCCTCATCCGAAGCCAGAGAATTCGGCTTCTAGGGGCCCGGTCGGGCTCGTTGCGACCGGGCGATCGATCAGCGTTATCGGGGCTTTGTTCCCGATGGCGCCATGTGGTCTTACCTCGTTGTAGTGCCTCCGCCAATTCTCCAATTTCCTGGCAGCGTCCTCAAGCGTCAGGAACCAGTGCGTGTTCAAACACTCCGCGCGCAAGCGGCCGCTGAACGCTTCGATAAACGCATTGTCCGTCGGTTTGCCGGGCCGGCTGAAGTCGAGCGTGACGTTGTTCTGATAGGCCCACAGATCGAGGTCGCGCGAGATGAACTCCGAGCCCTGATCGACGCGGATCGAGTCGGGATTGGCGTTTCGCTGGTCGGAAATAGTCAGCCCCCTGCCCGCGCCATGAAGGGTCCTCGCACATCCATGAAGAGTGCCGTCAGAACGACCGTTGATGGTAGGACGGCCGTGGCTCTGGTCGAGTTTTTGTGGATCTAGAGGTCCCCGGTTCGAGCCCGGGAGCTGGTACCATTCGGGGAAGTCGCTTCGTCCAGCATTTGTTTCAAGCGCCGCCAGTCACGCGATGTGCAAAGACGTTGCGGCAATCTGAGGGCCTGCGCCAATCCGGAGTGTCTCGGTCCGCTGACATCCAGAAACCTTCGCTGCAACGGCGATCTCGGCCCTTGCGGGAGGACCTGCCGCAATCGAGGATGGCGCAACGACCCCGGTCGGATGAGGGAGAATTCACATGCGGATGACAGCAGGACTGGTTGCGATGGCGATGATGGCAGGGGCGTGCGGGGAACCTCAGCCGGCAGTCGATATTGATGCGCCCGTTCCGCCTCCACCGGGCGCGGAAACGCCTACCCCTGCCCCGGGCGCAACGCTGACCCCTGAAGAGACGGCCGCAGGCTGGAAGCTGCTGTTCAACGGGACAGACCTCACCGGCTGGAAGGGATACAAGAAGGATGCGCCCGGCGCGACATGGGTTGTCGAGGACGGCACGCTCGCGCTGACCGCAGGCGGTGCGGGTGACATCATGACGGCCGAGGAGTTCGGGCCGTTCGAACTTTCGCTGGAGTGGAAAATTTCGCCCAACGGCAATAGCGGCATCATCTACCTGATCAAGGAAGACCCCGCCGCAGCCAATACCTACAACACCGGGCCGGAGATGCAGGTGCTGGACAATGACGGGCATGCGGACGGGAAGTTTCCTTCGCATCGCGCTGGTGCGCTTTACGACATCGAGGTGCCGCCTGACGGCGCTGTGAAGCCGGTCGGTGAATGGAATGCGGCTGTGGTGCGCTTTTCGGGCTCGGAGATCGAGCACTGGTTGAACGGCAAGCTGGTGTCCGAGAGCAGCTATGGCGACGATGCCTGGAAGGCGAAGGTCGCCGCTTCCAAGTTCAAGCAATGGCCCTTGTTCGGCACTTTCGCGTCCGGACACATCGCCCTGCAGGACCATGGCGACAAGGTCTGGTATCGCAACATCAAGATCAGGCCGATCCAGTAGGCGTATTGCGCCTACGACTATGATTATGTCGTACTACTACCGGATAGGTCTCAGGCGGGGGTGTAGTTGAGGCCCATGGCTTCGATGACGCCCTTGATGTGGGCGGCGGCTTCCGGCGTGGGGCCGGCATAGTCGCCGGTACCCGGCGTGTTGCCCATATAGCCGATGTCGGCCCAGCCTTCACGGGTAGTGTAGAAGGCGCCGAGCGTGAGCGAGCGCATGCGCGCGAAGAACGCGGCGGGCTTGTCGAGGCCTTCCTTCACGCGATCCTTGAAGGCGATGTCGTCGAGGATCGCCGTCTGTGCGCGCGCCTCGGCGCGGATGAAGGGCACGCCATTGCGGACCTTTGACTCGTCATCGAGCCATTTGAGGCCGTTTATGATGAGGACCCGGTCCTTGTGCTGGTCCGGATAGGGCGCGCTGACCCATTCGTTGATAAAGGCGGGCACACCCACTTTCGAGGGCGCGGGGATGTCGCCCTCGCCGGGAAGGATGAGATCGACCAGCTCGGCCGTTGTTTCGAGTTCGGCCTGCGTCATTGTCAGCGGCCAGGGCGTGGCAATGTTCGTGAAATCCGGGTCCTTGCCGATGCCGGCGGCCTTGATGGCTTCCATCTCGGGCCAGCTGAGTCCCTTGGCCTGATCGCCGCAGGCCGCGAGCTGGCCCACAGCCATGGCGCCCATCAGCCATTTCAGCGTGACGCGGCGGTCGATCGTGATGAGGTCTTTTGTCATCTCGGCCTCCCTTACAGCTCGCCCGTGCGCAGGCGCGTGGCGATGTTGTCCGATGAGCGCATGGCGAGGGCCATGATGGTGATGGTGGGGTTCTTGTGGGCCTTGGAGGCGAAGACCGACCCGTCGGTGATGTAGAGATTGTCGACGTCCCACGTCTTGCCGAACTGGTTGGTCACGCTGTCGCGGGCGTCGGCGCCCATGCGGGCCGTGCCGACTTCGTGGATGATCTCGCCGCCCTTCGAGATGGCCTTGGCGGGATCGGCGGGCTCGGAGACCAGCGTGCCGCCGAGCTTGTCGATCAGCTCCTTCATGGCGTTCTGGAAGTGCTTGACCTGTTTGAGTTCATGATCGGCCCAGGCGAAGTTGAACTTCAGGACGGGGATACCGAACTTGTCTTTCGTGTTCGTATCGATCGAACAGAAGGAGTTGGCGTTCGGAATCATTTCGCCGCGCTGGGTGAAGCCGATGCGCGCGCCATAGCGGCGTTTCACATCTGCGCGGAGGGATGAGCCGTAGCCGTCGAGGCCGGAGCCTACGCCCATGCCGGGATCGCCGAACGAGCCGCCGATCTCGACGTGATAGCCGCGCGGCGTGTCGACCTCGCCGCTCTGGATGCGCTTGTAGTCCCAGAAGGGAATGTAGGCGTGCAGGCCCATGGCGCCGTCTTCATTGTAGCGCGGACGGCCCTCAAGCTGCGGGAACCAGGCGCTGATGTTCGAGCCGACCGTGTCCATCAGGTTGCGGCCGACCTGCCCGCTTGAGTTGGCGAGGCCCTCTGAGCGGCCCGGGACCTGAGAGTTCAGCAGGATGCGCGCGGTTTCGCCTGTGGATGCAGCAAGGACAACGACCCGACCCTTGGCTTCCTTGTGCGTGCCTGTCGCCTTGTCGATGTAGCGGACGCCGGTTGCCTTGCCGCTCGTATCGAGCAGGACTTCATAGACCATGGCGCCGGTGGCGATGGTGAGCTTGCCGGTCTTCTTCGCCCATGGGATCAGCGAGGTGGTGGTCTGGAAGGCGGCCCCGATGGAACAGCCACGGCCGCAGCCGGAGGCCCAGTAGCAGGGTGAGCGCTCGTCGATCTTCTTCGTGATAATGGCGCGACGGGCGGCGACCACGGGCACGTTGATCGCATCGCCCCCGGCCTTCAGGAAGGTTTCCCACACGCGGAATTTCGGCGGCGGCTGGAGAACGCCGGGGCCGGAATTGGGGTGGTTTTCGAGACCGTCATTCGAGCCGTAGACGCCGACGAGCTTTTCCGTGCGGTCATACCAGGGCGCCATGTCCTCGTAGGAGACAGGCCAGTCATAGCCGAGGCCGTCGCGCGTTTTCGGTTTGAAATCGTAGGGACCCATCCGGAAGGAGTTGCGCGCCCAGTGGTTCGTGCGGCCGCCCAGCATGCGCGAGCGCCACCACATGAACTCCGAACCCTCGGCCATGGTGTAAGGCTCGCCGGGCATGCTCCAGCCGCCATCGACCGTGGCGTCGTAATAACCGAACTCCTTGTCGGGCGTGCCGACGCCGCGCAGGGGGGCGTCCATCGCCATGTTGAGCATTGGCGATTCATCGGGGCTGTAGTCCCGGCCCGCCTCCAGCATCAGCACGCTGGCGCCTGCTTTCGTCAGCATCCAGGCCGCCATGGCGCCGCCGGCGCCCGAGCCTACGACAACGGCATCGTGTGGATCCTCTGGCGTCATGACGTTGCGTCGCCTCCCTCTGGCGTGCAGCCCGATGTTCCCCGGCCTGCATTTGCGGGGAGACTAACGCGCAGGAGAGCATTGTCGACTGGCGCAAATGCTCAGATCGAGACTCAAGGTCAGATTGTGGCGTGGGTCGCGATCTCGCCGATGGCAGTCATTGACGTGCATCGCTTGGCCCGAGAAACTCAATGCGGGTCAACCGACATGCTGTTTCCGAGAAGTTAGGGGGATATGTTGCGTTTCCTGGGAGCTCTGGTTGTCGAGAAGATGCTGGAGTTTGTGATTGGCGCTTCACTAACTACTGCACTCTTCCTTTTCGACCCTGTGCCACTGGTGTTCAGGGCGAATATCTCGATTAGCGAAGCCGCCCATGACGCGCTCTTGATCTGGGGTCTTTTCTACAGCGTGACTTTATACCCGGTACTTGCCTCAATCTGCGTTCTATTGGGACGTGCGGGCCGCTGGCGAAAGTCACAGTTGGCGGCGCTGGGCTCTCTGTTTGCCCTTGTTTACACGGTGATCTGGATCGCTCTTCTCAAACTCTCGCCCCCAGTCTCATTTTGGCTTGTGTGGCTTCTCACGGGATGCGTGATCTTTTTTCTGTATCGTTTCACGTTCTGGTTTGTACCCGACAGTCGCGCGGTGGGTTCAACTGATGGTTCGTAAGGCAAGACAAAAAATGCGGGGCACACTGAAGTCTAGAGCGCGACCTGAGGCAAGAATACTACGAGCAGCGCAGTTGACCTGACCCGGGATTTTCGGAACTGCCCAAGCTCGAATGACGAACGGCAATTGTGGGCCAGTTTCGGTCGTAGTCCGCTATGATGACGACCGTCCCATCTGCGCCAGATACCGGTCACTCGCATCCACCATTTGTTCTTAGATACAACTATACTCCTCCCCCTCCTCGGAGGGGAAGACGCTTCCGCCGCGTGCCCGCCCGGACTAGGCTGGGATCATGACCAGCACACGCACACTGATCGCCTTCAACACGGCAACCGCCAGCGAGAACAAGATCCACGACGACAGCGTGGCCAGCCGGTTTGGCTTTACCGGAGGGCTCGTGCCGGGGGTCGATGTGTTTGCCTATCTGGCGCACATGCCCATGGCGACATGGGGCAAGGATTGGCTGAGTGGCGGACAGATGCGCGCCCGGTTCTTCAAGCCGGTCTATGACGGCGATGCCACGACGGTGACGGCGGACGCGGACGGGGACGGCCTCAAGCTCGCGTGCTCGGCGCGAGGGCTTGTATGCGCTGAGGGGGCGGCCGGGCTGCGTGGCGCTGCACCGCAACCACTACTGCCGGCAGCGGGGCTGCCCGTGCTGGAGACGCGCCCCAGGGCCTCCATGGAAAGCCTATGGGTTGGCGCCACGCTGGGCACGTTGCGCGAGGTCTATACGCGCGAGGCCGGGCTGCAGCATATCGCGGCTGTGCGCGACGAACCTTCGCTCTATGACGATGGACGCATTGCCAATGCGGCGTGGCTGTTGCGGCGCGCGAACTATGTGCTGGCCGACAATGTGCTGCTCGGACCGTGGATCCACGTCGAAAGCTCGATCGACATGCACGGGCTGCTGACCGATGGGGAAGAACTGGAAGTGAGGGCTGTGGTTGCGGACAATGTCGACACGAAGGGGCACCTGATGGTGACGCTTGCCGTGCAGATGCTGGCAGGAAAGAGACAGATCATGACCTGTCAGCATCTGGCCATCTATGAGCCGCGGCAGGTGCGCGAGGCGCGCGATAAAACGCCCCTCGCCCAACCTGGCGCCCGCGATCGGCTTTAGAACGTCGCGTAGCCGCGTGCCGTGATGAACTGCTTGAGCTCGGCGATGCGGGTTTCCGGGTTCGGATGGGTGGACATCCACTCGGTCGGACGATCAGAGGAAGCGGCGCCCATCTTTTCCCACAGGCGTACGGACTGTTTCACATCGTAGCCGCACTTGTGCATGTAATCGACGCCGAGCTTGTCGGCCTCGAGCTCGTTGTTGCGGCTGAACGGCAGGAGAATACCGACCGTGGCGCCGGCGCCCATGATTGCCATGGCGGCATCCTGCTGACCTTTGTCGAGAACTCCGCCGAGTGCTGCGCCGCCCAGCGCGACGCCAATAGAGGTGGCCTGCTGCTGCCCAGCGCGCAACGCCGCATGGCGGGCGACAACATGGCCTGCCTCGTGCCCCATCACGGCGGCGATCTGTGCGTCATTTTCCGCAAAATCGATGAGACCTTTGTAGAAGCCGACCTTGCCGCCCGGGAGAACGAAGGCGTTGAGCTCCTTGGAATCAAAAACAACGAACTCCCATGCCGCATTTTCCACCGGCACGACCGCGGAGATTTTCTTGCCGATAGCCTGAAGACGGGCGTTGGCCGCTGGGTCTTTCGAAACCGGTATTTCCTTCTTCGTCTGTTCCCAGGCCTCAGCGGCAAGCGGGATCAGCTGCTCGTCAGAGGGAGCAAAGAACTTGGCGGCGCTTGCGCAACCGCCAGCAGCGCCTGAGACGCCCAGAACCATCGTACCGGCCCAGAGACTGCGCACGATATCGCGCCGGTGCATTCCCTGGAGCGAAACGACCTTGGCTTGGGGGACGTCGTGATTCACGCACATGGGAGTCTCCGCTCTCCGAATTCCAGACCGCAACATAGACCGGACACGGCCTTTGGCAAAAGCCCGGCCGCCATGCGATTTGCAGGGCGAATTGTGGGCAATCTCAGATGACGCCTGCGTGACGCAGCCGTTCGAGGGCGGCAGAATCAAGCCCGAGCACCTCGCCGAGGACTTCGGCCGTGTGCTGGCCGACCGTGTCCGGGGCGGGGCGGCGGATGCTGCCCGGCGTTTCGGACAGGCGGGGCATCACATTGGGCATGGGGATGCGGCCGAGAGCGGCGTGGTCTTCCCAATGGATGGCGTCGCGAGCGATGAACTGCGGATCGCGGACCATGCCATCCGGGCGATAGATGGGGCCAGCCGGGACGCCCGCCTCGGCCATGATAGCGTCGACTTCGGCGACTGTGTGCTGGCGCGTCCAGCCGGCGATCAGTGAGTCGAGTTCGGCCTGGCGCGCGCCGCGGGCATGGTGGGTCTTGAAACGCTCGTCTTCGGCCCATTCGGGATGGCCGATGGTTTCGGCGAGGCGGGCGAACACTTTGTCCTGGTTGGCGCCGATGACGATGTCGCCGTCGCTGCAGGGATAGGCGTTGGAGGGCGCGATGCCGGGGAGGATGGAGCCGGATCGGTCACGCATGTGACCGCTGGCGCCGTAGTCGGGGAGGAGGGATTCGGTAACCTGAAGCACGGCTTCGTAGAGCGCGCTGTCGACCACCTGCCCGCGTCCGGTCTGCTTCACCTGATGCAGGGCGGCGAGCGCGCCCATGCAGCCATAGGTGGCGGCGAGCGTGTCTCCGATGGAAAGGCCCATGCGCGCGGGCGGGCGATCGGGCTCGCCGACGAGATAGCGCCAGCCGCCCATCGCCTCGCCAACGAGGCCGAAGCCGGCACGGTCTGCGTAGGGACCGGTCTGGCCGTAGCCGGAGACGCGGACGATTATGAGTTTGGGATTGAGGGCGTGGAGCGTGTCGGGGGACATGCCCCACTTCTCCAACGTACCGGGGCGGAAGTTTTCGATGAGGATGTCGGACTTCGCGATGAGATCGCGGGCGATCTGCTGGCCTTCAGCGACGCGCAGGTTGAGGGCGACCGAACGCTTGTTACGGGCGATGGTGCGCCACCAGGCTGGCTTGGCGCCCTGCCCCCACTGGCGCATCGGATCGCCCTCGCCGGGCTGCTCGATCTTGATGACGTCCGCGCCCATGTCGCCCATGAGCTGTCCGCAGAACGGGCCTGCGATGAGCGAGCCCATCTCGATGACGCGGAGATTGGCGAGGGGGCCGGTCACGTCGCAGCTTTGGGAAATCCGCCTGCGCGGCTGACCAGACCGGGGAGCGGGCGGCCCATCTTCTGCGACAGCCATTTTGCGGTGTCGATCAGCCCCTCCAGGTGTAGGCCGGTTTCGACGCCCGAGCGTTGCAGCATGTACTGCACATCTTCCGTCGCCACATTGCCCGTGGCGTTGGGGGCGAAGGGGCAGCCGCCTATGCCGCCGATAGAGGCGTCGATCGTCGTGGCGCCTGCCTCGACGCCGGCCCAGGCGTTGGCGACAGCGGTGTTGCGCGTGTCGTGGAAGTGGAGGCGGATGGGCATGCCGGGGGCGGCGGCCTTCACGGCGGCCATCACGGCCTTCACCTGATTGGGAACACCGACGCCGATCGTGTCGGCAATGGCGATCTCGCGCGGACCGGCGGCGGCGACGCGGCGGGCGAGGTCGGCGACGCGGGATGGCGCGATCTCGCCGTCGAACGGGCAGCCGAAGGCGACGGAGATGGTCGCCTGCGCGGAGCAGCCATGCTCCTTGGCGAGGCGGATGATCTCGATGGCGTCGTCTGCGGTTTCATCCGCCGTGCGGCCCTGGTTCGCCTTGCCGAAACCATCGCTGGCGGAGACGACCGCGCCCAGTTCATGGACGTGCGTTTCGAGGGCGCGGAGAGCGCCGCGCTTGTTCAGCACGAGGCCGATATAGGTGACGTCTTTCGGGTCGCGCTTCGGAAGCGCGGCAACGACCGCCTCCGCATCGGCCATCTGGGGCACGCGGCCGGGATGGACGAAGCTGGCGACCTCGATGCGGCGCACCCCGTTCACGAGGGCGCGGGTGATCAGTTCAACCTTGTCGATTGTCGGAAAGAATCCCGGCTCGTTCTGCAACCCGTCGCGGGCGGCGACCTCGACCATTTCGATGCGTTTTGTCATGCCGGATAAGTCGTACCGGCGCGGGGCGTAGTCAACTGGCCTGAGGTTCAGAGCCAGTTGCCGGGTCCAATACCCTCACGGACTTTGGCGGACTTGGCCTTCATCAAGCGCTTGACCGGCGGATCGGGCAGGCTTCCTGATCATCGCCAGAGGCCACCAATGTATTCCGCGTTCAAGGCAGGGCTGATCTACACAGGCATCGTCTTTGCCTTTGCCTTCGTGACCGGTGCGTTGCGCACCATACTGCTGGCGCAGGACTTCGGGCTGACCCCGTTTGCGGCCGTGCTGATGGAGCTGCCGCTGATCCTGATAGTGGCGTGGGTTGCATGCCGCGTCGTTCTGCGGCGGATGCAGGTCCCGGCGCGCGTTGATCGGCGCCTCGTGATGGGATGCATTGCGCTCGCTACGACCATCGCGCTTGAGTTCGCTCTCGCCGCGACGATGAACGGCAGCAGTTTCGGGCAGTTCCTGGCGGGCTATGGGCGGGCCGATGTCATACTCGGACTGATTGGCCAGGTCGCGTTCGCGGCTTTCCCGCTTGTGAGAATGCGGGGCTAGGGCGGGCCCAGTTCGAGTGGAAGCACGGCTCCATATCCGCTCGTCCTGACGAAAGTCAGGACCCAGGGCCGAAGCCGCAGCTTGTTCCGGCATGCAGCTTCAAGCCGGTTCCCATAGCACAACCGCTCCTGGATGCTGACTTTCGTCAGCATGAGCGGAACAAGGTGAACCACACCACGCAAATCGACCAGACCCTAGATGGTCTTCACTCGAGCGACGGCCGATTTCCACGCAACAAGACGCGATGCGCGCTCCGCTGCTGGCATCGTCGGCGCAAACTTACGGTCGAGTTTCCAGAGGGCGGCAGCCTCGTGGAGCGAGCTGAACTCGCCTGCGCCGACCGCCGCGAGGATGGCGGCGCCGAACACGGTGGTTTCGACATTCTTCGGGCGCACGACTTCGATCCCCAATATATCGGCCATGAACTGTAGCAGCCAGTCATTGCGAGACATCCCGCCGTCGACGCGCAGGGTCTGAGGGGCGACGCCGTCTTTCGCCATGGCTTCAAGGAGTTCGGCCGTCTGGAAGGCGGCGCTTTCGAGTGCGGCGCGGGCGATGTGCGCGATGGTGGAGCCGCGCTGGAGGCCGAGGATGGCGCCGCGCGCATCAGAGTCCCAGTGCGGCGCGCCAAGGCCTGTGAAGGCTGGAACAAGATGGACGCCGGATGTGTCGGGAATTGCGGCGGCGAGTTCACCTGCATGGGCGCCATCGCGGATGATCTTCAATTCGTCGCGCAGCCACTGGATGGTGGAGCCGGCCGACAGGATCGAGCCTTCGAGCGCGTAAGTGGTCTGGCCGCCGACCTGATAGGCTATCGTGCCCAGCAGGCGCGAGGCAGATCGCTTGAGCTCTGCCCCTGTGTTGAGGACAAGGAACCCGCCCGTGCCGTAGGTGGATTTGACGTCGCCCGCGTTGAAACCCGCTTGTCCGACGAGAGCGGCCTGCTGATCTCCGGCAACGCCGCGGATGGGCAGCGAGGGGCCAAAGATGTCGGAGACGCCGAAGTCGGCGGCGCTGTCCTTCACGTCCGGCAGCAGGTTCATCGGAACATTGAAGAGGGCGCAGAGCTCTTCGTCCCAGCGGCCCTTGCGGATATCGTAGAGGGACGTGCGCGAGGCGTTGGTGGCGTCGGTCGCATGCACCTGCCCGCCCGTGAGGCGCCAGATCAGAAAGCAGTCGATCGTGCCCGCGGCAAGCTCGCCACGCTTCGCGCGATCACGCGCGCCGGGGACCTGGTCGAGAATCCAGCTGATCTTGGAGGCGGAGAAATAGGGGTCGAGCACAAGACCCGTGCGCTCAGCCACCATCGCTTCGTGGCCTTCGGCGGCAAGCTGCTGGGTGCGCGAGGCGGTACGCCGGTCCTGCCAGACGATGGCGTTGTGAATCGCCTCGCCCGTCTTGCGGTCCCACACCACCACGGTCTCGCGCTGGTTGGTGACGCCGATGGCGGCAACCTTGCGATCGCCGAGGCGCTCGAGCGTCTGTTCGGCCGTGCGGCGCTGGGTGCGCCAGATAGCTTCGGGATCATGCTCGACCCAGCCGGAGTGCGGGAAAATCTGGGGGAATTCCTCCTGGGCGGACGCGATCACGCGACCGTCCAGCCCGATCGCCATGGCGCGGCTGGACGTTGTGCCCTGGTCGAGCGCGAGGATGACGCCGGCGCTGGCGCTCACGTCGGCCTCCTGCGCTCGAACAGGATGGTTGGCGTCCCCTTGTAGGTCGTGCGCGTGCGCTCCGTGAATCCGAATTTCTGCGCCAGCCTGATGGAGGGCGTATTTGCCGGATCAATCATGCAGACCACGCAGGGCGCGTCGAATGTCTGCTTCTCCCATGCAATGGCCGCCTGCAGCGCCTCGCTTGCGAACCCCTTGCCGTGCGCTTCCGGACTCAGGGCCCATCCCAATTCGCGATCCTCGCCGAAAGGCGGATCGATGTCGCGCTTGGCGTCCATGACGCCGATCTCGCCGATCATGCGGCCGGAGGCCTTCTCCTCGATGACCCAGAAACCGTGCCCCAGCAGAACCCAAGAGCCTGCATAGCGCTGCAGGCGTTGCCACACTTCCTCATGCGTGAAGGGCCGGCCGCCGATGAAGCGGGTGACGACAGGATCGCTCCACAACGAAAGAGCCGCAGACAGATCTTCCGCCACATGCCCGCGCAGGCGCAGGCGCGGCGTTTCGACAACGGGCGCGAGGCTAGGCCTGCTGGAAATCATGCACGGCTCCCAGTGACAGCACTTGCCCGATCTCGTCGAGCGCCAGGCGGCATTCGTCAAGCAGCGCAGGATCGGCGAGGTCGGCTGGCGCCAGCCTGTCGCGATAGCGGCGGCCGACGATCGCTTCAAGCGCGTCGATCTTCGCTTCATCAACAAGGCAGCGACCGCCAGTCGCGGCGAGTTCATCCGGCGTCAGCACCACGCGCAGGCGCAGGCAAGCCGGGCCGCCGCCATTGCGCATGGACTGGCGCAGATCGAGGTAATGCGCTTCGCGGACGGGGCCGTTGCTGGCGAGCACCCGGTCAACGAACGCCTTGGCGCGCGGCGTTTCCTCAGCCTCGCGCGGCAGAACCAGCGCCATGCCGCCGCTGGGCAGGGAGATGATCTGCGAGTTGAAGAGGTAGGACTTCACAGCCTCTTCAAGCGTAAGCTCGCCGGGCGCAGCTTCAAGCAGGACGGGATCGAAACCCTTCGCGTCGCAGGCCCGCTTGAGACTGTCGAGGAAAGCATCGCGCTGTTCGAATGCCTGCGCCTGATACATCAGCACGGGGCCGTTCGAGACGGCGACGACATCGTTGTGGAATGCGCCGGCGTCTATCGCGGCCTTCGACTGTTGGGTGAGGATCGCGCCGCCGCCGGTCCACAACTGGTGGTGTGTCGCGACTATGTGGCTCGCCTCCATGGCCTGGCGCGCGGCAAAGCCGCCTGCGGCGCCCCTGGCGAAGGCGGAGCGGCCGTAGACGAAGACCTCCACGCCACGCGTCCCATGCGCGGCGGAGAGACGGCAGTGGTTGGCGGCGCCTTCGTCTCCGAACGCGTGGAACGGCACGGCATCGTGCACGGCAAACTTCGACGCATCAGCGAAGATCGCGCGCAGGATGCGGGTTGTGGTTTCGACTTCAAGCGAGCGATGAAAATGGGAAGAGAGATTTGCTGGCGTGAAGTGCACGCGGCCATCACCCGTATCGGCGGATGGCGAGACGGTGGCGGCATTGGCGGTCCACATCGCAGAGGCGGATGTGACGTTCGCAAGCAGCACCGGATTCGCACGCGCGACGGTCGAGACGACCTGCGCGTGCGTTCCCGAGAAACCCATCTTCCGGAGTGAGGGAAGGTGAGGACGCTCGTGCGGCGGAAGGCACCCCTGCACCAGTCCCTGGCGCACCATCCAGCGCATCTTGGACAGGCCCTGCAGCGCGGCCTCGCGCGGATTGGAGACCTGCCCCTCATTGGCGGCGGCGGCGAGATTGCCCTGGGCAAGCCCGCCATAATTGTGGGTCGGCCCGACAAGTCCGTCGAAATTGACTTCGGTCGCCATCGTCCCAGGCATCGGTCATCCCTGCTTTCTGCGCGAAGAATACTGCCACGGATGCGGGGCGCGGAACCAGCGCGATCCAGCGGCAAGCCGGGAAGACGCAGGCAGGCGCGGCCGGATCAGGAACACATCACCATCATGATCTGGGCATAGCCCTTGATCATCCGTCCGAGATTGTCGACCGACAGCCGCTCGTTGGTGCCGTGAAAGCCGTTGAGGTCGACATCATCATAGATCGCAGGCGCAAAGCGGAAGATGGCGTCCTTGCTGATGGCCGAGGCGTAGCGCGCATCCGTCGCTCCGATGACCAGCGCGGGCGCGACGGGGACCTCGCCGCCGCCGGTTGCGCGCGCGACAGCCTCAAGTACGCGGTAGGCCTCGCTGTCTGTGGAGGACACAGGCGACGGCTCGGAGCCGATGCCGTCCTCATACTGCGCGATGGTGAGCCCTTCGATATGGGACGTGACGTCCTTCACGTGCTGGGTGACAGACGCGATCGTGTCGTTGGGATGGATGCGGAAGTTCACCACGGCGCTGGCGCGCTGGGGCAGGACATTGTCCTTGATCGAGCCGGTCAGCATGGTGGGCGCGGTCGTCGTGCGCACGATGGCGTTGGCCGAAGCGTCGCCGCCGACCTGGTCGGTGATGACGGAGCCGAGCAGCCACTGATTGGCGAAGGCGAGCTTCAGCGTGAAAGGCAGGTCGCCCGAGACGGCCTCGATCATTTCGTTGAAGGGCGGCGCGGACAGGTCGGCCGGCATCTGGTTCTCTTCCAACGCGACCAGCGCACGGGCGATGCGCACGGCGCCGCTTTCGCGCGGCGGACGCGAGGAGTGGCCGCCTTCCGTGGTTGCGGTGATCTGAAGCGAGACATAGCCCTTCTCGGCCACCCCGATCAGCGCGGCGGGCTTGCCGGTGAGCGGATAGTTGTCGAGAACGGCATAGCCTTCGTCGAGCACCATGGCGGGCGTCACACTGCGCGTCTTGAGCAGCGCGAAGATTTCGCGTGCGCCGGCGCCAGAGACTTCCTCGTCATGGCCGAAGGCGAAGATGACGGTGCGCTTTGGCGTCCAGCCGGATTTCGCCAGCGCGTCGCCAGCTTCCAGGATGGCGATCAGCGAGCCCTTGTCGTCCATCGCGCCGCGGCCCCAGACATAGCCGTCAGCGACAACGCCGCCGAAGGGGCCGTGGGTCCAGTCGGCGTCGGTGCCCGGGTTGACCGGCACCACATCCTGGTGGGCCATCAGGATCACGGACGGCAGGGACGGATCGGTTCCAGCCCAGGTCATCAGCATGGCGTGGGTGAGGACCTTTTCCACCGTCATCTTGGCGAAGATGGCGGGATAGCGCGCCTGCAACGCGGCCTGGAGATCAATCCACGGCTGGTCGGCGCCGGGCTTGGGATCGCCAGACGCGTAGGTGACGGTCTGGATGCGGATGGCCGCGCCCAGCATTTCCGCTGCAGCAGCGACATCGACCGCCGGAGGCTCGGGGAGCGTGATCGCGGCCTGCGTGTCGGCCTTCGGCCCGAACTGCGAGGTGTTCCACAGCAGCACGGCTGCAAGGATTGCGACAACCAGCGCGACCCCGCCGAGAATCTTCAAAGCCAGCTTCATGCCCAGATCCTGCCCGTCATTTCACCCGCCCTCGCCTTAAGACAACGCGAAACGGCGGCGGTCAACTCGACGTAGCGATAACGCAGAGCCGGCTACGATCTGAGGCCGATGATGGCCTCGTCGTCCTTCACCGCGCCCGGCGCGATGAGGCTGGCCATCGGCCAGGCGCTGTAGTCGGCGGCGTAGTAGCCGGCGGGCCTGTGGTTGCCGGACTGGCCGACGCCACCGAAGGGGGCTGCGCCCGATGCGCCCGTGGTCTGGCGGTTCCAGTTGAGGACGCCGGCGCGAACTTCTGCCTCGAAACGCTGGAAGAGTTCAGCGCTGTCGGAGATCAGGCCGGCGGCCAGGCCGAAGCGCGTGTTGTTGGCTTCGTCGAGCGCCGCATCGAAATCGGCGACTCGGATGACCTGGAGAAGCGGCCCGAAGGTTTCCTCGTCGCGGCGTTCAGGCAGCGCGGTGACGTCGATCAGGCCGGGGGAGAGATAGGCGGGGCCCAGGGCAAGCTGCCTCGCCTCACGCAGAGCGATGCCGCCATTGCCGAGCCATGCGGCCTGTGTCGCAAGAACCTGTTGCGCCGCGTGCGCCGAGATCAGCGGGCCAATGAAGGGCTGCGGATCAGCATCGGGCCTGTCGATGACGATGCGATCGAGCATGGCGGTCAGCGCGTCGAGGATGGAATCGCCTTCTGCGCCGCGCTTCACGATCAAACGGCGGGCGCAGGTGCAGCGCTGGCCTGATGTGATGTAAGCAGACTTGACGATGAGCTTGGCGGCGGATTCGAGATCGGCTGCGTTCCACACTACGAGCGGATTATTGCCGCCGAGTTCCAGCGCGACGATCTTTTCGAGCTTGCCGCCGAGCGCGCGGTGGATGGCCCTGCCCGCCGGCACGCCGCCGGTGAACAGCACACCATCGACGCCATCGTGCGCGACGAGCTGCTCGGCGGGCGCACGTGCGCCTTGCACCAGATTGATCACGCCCGCCGGAATGCCCGCTTCTTCCCACAGCCGGAGCGTGAACTCCGCCACTTCAGGCGTCTGTTCGGACGGCTTGAAGACCACCGTATTGCCCGCGATCAGCGCGGGCATGATGTGGCCGTTGGGAAGGTGTCCGGGGAAGTTGAAAGGTCCGAGTACGGCCATCACGCCGTGCGGATGGTGGCTGATGCGCGCAACAAACGCGCCAGCGGGGGCTTCCTTCGTGGGCGTTCGCTCGTTGTAGGCCTTCACCGAAAGCTCGGCCTTGCCCACCATGGCGGCGGCTTCGGTCGCGGCGTCCCACAGCGGCTTTCCGGTCGCGCGCGAGATGACGGCGGCCATGTCGGCCTTGCGCGTATCCACCAGCTTCGCGAAAGCGCGGACGATAGCGATGCGTTCGTCGACCGGACGGCGGCGCCAGGCCGGAAGCGCGGCGCGCGCAGCAGCGACGGCTGCGTTCACATCATCGGCGCTGGCCTCATGACCGCGCCAGACATCCGCGCTGTCTGCGGGAGAAATCGACCCGAACGCGCCGCCGCTGCCGCGCAGCCAGCGGCCATCGATGAAGCATTCGCCGGTAAACGCTGGCAGGGTCATGGGCGGGAAGCCTTCAGCCTATAGACGGCAACCTCTGCCCCGGCATCGACGCCAATGCGGGCGAGAATTGCAGCGGGGTCGTCGGCGGCCACAAACTGCGTGACGGCAAAACGTGCGAGATCGGGATTTGCCGCAAGTCCCGCCGAGGGGCGTGGTCCAGTCAGGAATTCTGTGGCCGGCATCCGCACCGTTTCCCGCACCGTATCGATATGATCGATGAACGCTTCGACCGTTGGACCGGCGTCAAAGATATCCACCACATCGTTGTAGCGGAAACCCTGCGCCATCAGCATCGCATAGGCTGGTTCGGCATCCGGATGAGGCCGCGCGATGACGCGCCGCGCTTCGTCCGGCAAGAGCGAGGTGTAGATCGGGTAGCGCGGCATGAGGTCGGCGATGAAGCGGTGGTCGCGAGCGCTGAGACTGTCAGCCAGCCGGTATTCCATGCGGAAGAACTTCGCGCCGACCGCATCCCAGAACGGCGAGCGGCCCTCGCCATCTGTGAAGCCGCGTATCTCGGCCATCGCCTTGGGTCCAAAGCGGATCGGATCGGCGGCGATCAGCATGAGGCGCGCGAAGGACAGGAGGCGACCGCGGCCGCCGCCACGCGCCTTGCGCTCGATGAACAGCGTGCCGAGTTCTGAATCGCCATGGTAGTCGTTCACGAGGAAAAGGAGGTCGAGTTCGACCTTCACGTTCAACTCGGGCGAGACCTTGGCGTCACGTGAGATACGATATGAGTAGAATGGACGCTCGACGCCGAGATTGGTGAATATGCTGGCCGTGCCGAGCAGTTCGCCATCTTCCTCCATGACGAGAAAATAGCATTCGTTCTGCGGCGCAAGCGAGCCACGCGCGAACGCGTCCAGAGAACGCTCGATTCGCGCAGCCATGGCCTCCCGCGAGGCAGGCATGGTCAGCATGCCGGGATCGACGCGCGCGATCATGCCCTCGAGCCTGTCGAGGTCGCTTTTTCTGGCTGGGCGCACGATGGCTGTGGTCATGCGCCTGCCTAACTCTCGGCCGCGAATTGCGCCAGAGTCTCGCGGCCAAAGAGTTCAACCGCCGCCTGCATCTCTGCGGCTGTGACCCCTCCGCCGCCGGAAACCCTGACGTAAAGCCTGTCCTCGGCCAGGCGGGCATAGGAACCGGTCTGGGACGAGACATCCCATTCCGATGCGATGATGGCGCCATCGACCCGCATGCGCCGGGAGTAGCCATCGGCGGTTTCACGCGCGTACTCCGACGTTGCAGGCCCGCCAAAGCCGATCGCCTGGGCGATGGACGGCGAATAGACGATCTGCAGGGACAGGTGTTTTGCGCCGCTGCGATACTCGGCTTCCAGTCTGATGGTGCGCTGTCCGGGAAGGCCTTGCCGCTCGAAGCCAGCCGATACGCGGTTCAGCCCGGCGAGCGTCTGGGGCGACGCCCCACGAAGGTCGCTGCCAAGCACCACGCCGGGCGCGCCGGGCGTGAGCACGCCGGGAGACGCCGAACCAGCAGATCCGTTCCCCGTTGCCGCGCCCGGTGCGGGCGCATCGAACAGGGACAGGCGAGGTAGCCCAGGAAACAGGTTGCCCGACGGCGCAGCGGCCACCATGGCGACAAGACCAACGACCAGCGCGAGCAGGATTGCGGCGAGCGTGGTCACGATGGAGAAGTTGATCGCTGACTTGTCCGGCGGGTGCATCAGCCGGGGCGCGCCAAGGAAAAGCAGATAGAGGCTGTACGTTGCGCCGAGCAGCGCGAAAATCTGCAGCGCCGGCGCCATGGCCAGAATGCCCGCAACCATCGCCGCCGTGATCGAGTAGGCCGACAGCTTGAAGGCCTGACGATAGTTGCGCGCGGCGCCGAAGCGCGAGGCAAGCCAGTCGACCATCCAGGCAAACACGAATACGCCGCCAATCGTCAGCGCGAAGAACAGCGCCGCAGAGATGGAAACATCGAGTAGCGGCGCACGATGCAGCTGCCCGCCAGCCTGGACGCCCAGAAGCGCCAGAGCCACAATGATCGCCGCGGCGGGGATAAGCGCAAGCGGCGCCACATAGGTCAGCGCCAGGCGGCGCGGCGTCACCTCCTCGCGGTCGATAACGGTCCACTCGGCAGCGGGCGCAATGAGCAGGTTCGCCACCCGCCGCAAGGTCGCCATCATGCTCCGCCCCTTCTCGACATCCACAGACTTTATCCACCCGGACGCCGGGATGATAGATTCCGCAACCCCGAACGGGTGGAAAACCGTATCCCGGGGCGACAATAGCGCCCACTGGTGCATCGGCCCCGGGCCGTGTAACGAAATGGAAACTGGCGAGTTTCGAGTGAATCGGGGATCGTCAGTGGGGAAACGCCTGGGTTCGAAAATTATGGAAACGCCTGCATCGATCCCGGCCCAGGCCGGCGGCCGCCGCGAAGCAACGTCTGAAGAGAAGCGCCTGACCTTCTGGGCGCTGATCATCGTCTTCCTGCTGAGCGCGCTCGACCAGACCATCGTCTCGACTGCCATGCCGACGATCATCGGCGAGCTGCAAGGCCTCGAGCTCTATGCCTGGGTCACCACAAGCTACCTGCTCGCCTCGACGGTCATGGTGCCCATCTGGGGCAAGCTGGGCGACCTTTACGGCCGGAAGCTGATCCTGCTGATCGGCATCGTCATCTTCATCGTGGGTTCGGTCCTGTGTGGCCTGGCGGGCGAGTTCGGCGACCTGCCCGTCCTGGGCGACGGCATGATGCAGCTGATCATCTTCCGGGGCATCCAGGGCATCGGGGGCGGCGCGCTGTTCACCACGGCCTTTGCAACCATCGCCGACCTGTTCCCGCCCCGCGAGCGCGGCAAGTACGCCGGCATGTTCGGCGCGGTGTTCGGCCTCGCCAGCGTCGTCGGTCCGATTGTCGGCGGTTACTTCACCGACCATGGCTCGGTCGACATTGCCGGGGTCCACATCGCCGGCTGGCGCTGGTGTTTCTATGTGAACCTGCCGACCTCGTTGATCGCGCTGGCGATGATCTGGTTCAAGATGCCCAACCTCGGCCACACCGGCGGCGGCAAGATCGACTGGGCCGGCGGGATATTCGTGGTGCTATCCATCGGCGCGCTGATGCTGGCGCTGACATGGGGGAACGAGAAGGGCTGGACACATCAGGACGTCCTGGGCCTGTTCGCGTTCTCGGCGGTCACGGGGATCATCTTCCTGCTGATCGAGAGCAAGGCGGCGGAGCCCATCCTGCCGCTTGGCCTGTTCGCGATCCGCGCCTTCACGACCACCACCCTGGCCTCGTTCATCATCGCGATGGCGTTCATGGGAACGATTGTCTACCTGCCGCTCTACCTTCAACTTGGTCTGGGCATACAGGCGACCAACAGCGGCCTCCTGCTTCTGCCGTTGATGGCGGGTCTGATCCTGTCCGCGACACTCTCGGGCCGCTATGTGACCCGAACCGGCAAGTACAAGGCGATGATGCTTGGCGGGGCCGTATTCCAGCTCATCGGCATCTACCTGATGTCGCAACTCGGCAGTCAGGCGAGCAGCGAGGATGTGATCTGGCGTCTGTTCATCCTTGGCGTCGGCCTCGGCCCGTCGCAGAGCCTGTTCAACATGGTCTCGCAGAGCGCAGCGCCCGTTCACCAGATCGGCGTTGCAACGTCGACCAGCATGTTCCTGCGCCAGTGCGGCGGCATGATCGGCGTTTCGATCTTTGGCGCGCTGCTGCTGGGGCACATGACAGCCTCGCTTGCACCCATCGCAGAACAGCTGGGCCTCCAGATCGACATCGGCGAAATGCAGCGCATGGCCATGATGGCCCAGCATGGCGGCGCCATGCCCGTCGCAGACGGCTTCATCAGAACCTCGATCTCCGAGGCCATGAGCCACATCTTCACGGCCAGCCTGCTGATCGTGGCGCTCGCCATTGTCGCGATCCTGTTCGTTCCGCAGATCACGCTGCGCGGGCGCGGGCCGCAGGAAATCGCGAAGGCGAAGGCCGACGCGGGCGCGGCGCCAAGCGTCGACTAGCGGATTATCCGATAGACGCGCAGCGGCGATTGACCAATGTCGACCGGCTCCAGCCATGTGGGAAATTCGCCGCGCCCCAGCATGGCCGATAGCGTCTGGTCCGGCGCCACGCCCTCGGCGGCATTGCGGGCGTAGAAACCCGTCTCCGGCGTTGCGGGGCAAACCAGCACGTAGTCGGCAACGGAACGCGTCGCGATCTCGCGCGCCTGATCGGCAGATGCACGCAAGGCCGCGATAACCGTCATCGTGCCCTCGACATCGCGGTGGTAGGGCGCGGCCAGCACGCTGTGGTCTGTCCACACAAGCACGCCGGCGCCGAGTGTGAACTGGTTCAGCATGACGCCTTCAGGAACCGCGCGGAGCGCTCGCAGCGCTTCGGGCGTCGCGCATGACTTGGAATTGGCGCTGCGCACGGCGTGATTGTCCATCGCGGCTCGCGGCGTGATGCTCGACTGCAGCACATCGCCGGCGCTGGCCCAGGCCGCAGCGGTTGAGCCCACAGCGATGCCGGCAAAGGCCAGGGCGCGTATCGCCGAGCCCCGCGCGCGATAATCGCGCCGCGCTACCGCAACAGCCCATGCGCCGAAGGGTACGGCGAAGGCCGTGGCGAAGGCGGCGCCGCGGATCTGCCAGGCCATGATGGCGATGCTGACGATCAGGAAGGCCAGCGGAATCCAGCCTTCTGCCCATTGCGCATGACGGCGCATACAGAAGCCCGCAGCCACCAGACCAGCGAGAGCTGCGCCAGCGACAGCGAACATCAGCGCGATGTCAGACCCGGCGAGCGAGGCAAGTGAGCGCGCTTCGGATATCTGCGTCATCCAGAGCGTCGACATGTCCTCGCCGAGCGCCGCATAGCCGCCGCCCGCACATTGCGGGTAGAGCGCATAGAGCGCCGCGATGCCGGCAGCGCCGAGAATGGCCGCCGAAGCGCCCCGCCCGGCAAGACTGTCGCCAAGACGGCCAGGAAGCACGCTGAGTCCAACGGCAATACCGCCGCCGATGACGCCGAATGCGGCGAACGGCGCGCCCATGGCGTCGCACACCGGCTGCATCCACGAAGACGGCGGCACGAGAACCGGAAGCATCACAGCGCTTGTCGCAGCCAGCCCCAGGCCCAGCCAGCGCAGGCTCGACGCGTAGTCCGCAGGGCGGACGAGCCAGAGCAATCCAGCAATGCCGAGTCCCGCAACGACGAGAGGCACACCCTCTGCCGCCGTCGCCATGGCCAGCCCCAGCGCCACACCCGCACCGATGGCGGCAAGACGGCTGGCCTGCATACGCATCATGCAGAGCACGGCGGCCATGCCGAGCACCATTTCGACATTGTGGTGGTCGAAGTATCCCGGCGCGAACTTCTCGATCGCCGGCAAGGCCAGCGCCGCCAGTATGGCGCCCGACCATTCCGCTTCCCGGCGCAGGCCATCGCGCGCGCCGATCTCCCCGGCCACGCGAACGGCGAGGAACATGAATGCGCCGAGCAAACCAAGCGGCCAGACAAACGCGACGGCGATTTCCGCGTTTGCCTGCCCGGCCAGCGGGGCGAGCAGGGCGATGGGCGCCGCCAGCAGCGCATCGATCCACTGGGCCCAGTGCATCGGTGTTCCGTCGGGAGGGTTCAGCCGCTGCTGGACGCTGTCGAACCAGCCCTGGCCGGCGAGCATGTCGCGAATACGCACGAGGCGCATGGCGTTGTCCGGCTCGGCGAAATCCTGGCTGAGAGCGGCGGCGCCCGAACCCGCAATGAGGATCAGCGCCGCGAGGCCCCACCCCGCAAGCCATGCGATCCGTCCGGTTCCGGTCTGGGCGGGCGACATGAAGATCCGTCAGTAACTTGAACTGCCGGTTTCCTAGCAAACCGGGCTTAAGCATTCGCAAAGCGCCTGTTCCGGCGAGTACGCCACAGTGCGAACACCGTCGCCACAATGAAACTTGGCGTCCGCCCTACGTCAGCCGCGCGCCAGGCTCACAGATGCACTCAAGCGGGAACACAAGCCCGCGAGTCGGCCGCATAAGCACAGCCCGATCCCGGGACAGCGCGCGGCCAAAAGGGACTAGACCAATGATCCGCGCCTTTACCCGTTTGAGCCTGCTGTCGGTCGCCGCGCTGGCCAGCGCTGGCGCTGCGAGCGCAGATATCTTCCTGAAGACCGCGACCGCCTCCGGCGACGCCACCCAGCGCGGCTTCGAGGGTCAGATCGCCATCACCGGCGTCAACATGAGCGTTTCGACCTTCACGATGCCTGATCCCGAGGGCTTCCAGGACGAGGTTCGCTCAACCACGGTGAGCCCGCTCTACATCACGAAGGATCCAGACCGGTCCTCATCCAAGCTGATGGCCGCCGCCGTGGAAGGCGCGCCGCTGGGCCGGATCGAGATCACGTTCACCTCACCCGTCCGTCCGGGCGCGGCGGAAACTGTTGAATCGCGCTGGATCATCGAGGGCGCCGAAGTTCGCAGCTTCAACATGTCGACGGACCCGATGAACGGCAACCGGCCGATGGAGAGCATCGAAATCGCCTATGCCTCGATGACCTACCAGTACTTCACGAAGGACGCCAAAGGCGTCCGCTCGGGCAGCATGGAAGAGACCAAGTGGAGCGTGCCGGACGAGCAGCTCTTCCCCTACGATGCTGGCTGTCGCTAACTCACTGTCACTGGCCTCCGACGCCTGTGATTTATTGGGGACGCGGACGGGCAGGCCTATTCATGGCCTGCCCGGTTTGCCGTTCGCGGTTTCACGGCGCAGATTCACCGGCGCCTAACCTATCCCTGCTAGAAAAAGCAGCTAGATCGGGGAGATTGCCGGCGCATGGCGAAAGCTGCATTTCACAAGAACCAGAAGGTTTTCGTCAAACCGGTGGGCACATGGGCCGTCGTCGAGCGCGTCCTGCCGCAGTGGGTGAAGGGCCTCGATGAGCCCCTGAAGGTTCACTATGATGTGGGCTTGGGTCGCGAGTTCAGTGCAAGCGAACTCATGGCGGACAAGTCCGGCACGCCGATCGACGACCTCGCCGAAATCGAGAGCTGGCGGATCAATCGCGCCCGCAACCGCTGGAAGGACTCGGAGGAAGTGCCGAACCATCCGCATCCGGGCACTTATCCGATCATCACAACCGACGAGAAAAACTGGGGCGGCTGGCGCGTGCCCAGCGCGGAATACGACCGCGACCCGCAGCGAATCGAGTTCCAGGCCCGGATGATCGAGGCGGCCCCGCATCTCATGCGCGTGGCAAAGACCCTCGCCCAGTTCGGGCACCAGAACGCCGACGACACCCCGGCCGAGCTGCTGGACCTGGCGAAGAAGGCGACGACCCTGCTCCGCCGCATCTATGAGACGCCGGGCGAGACGTCCATGCAGGTTGCGGCGGAATAGCCTGCCCCCAGACAGGCCTTTTCGGGCCTGCAACGGGTTGAATGCTCTTTATCTTGGCAAAGAACGCTGTACGCATCTTGGCAACCGCAACTCAATTGCGGGACCCTGATCGAGCGACCTGCCATGCGTACTGAGAACCCGCCTCCCGTCCGGCTGTCTGATTACCGAACCTATCCCTTCCGGGTCGAGCAGGTCCGGATGCGCTTTCAGCTGCACCCCACAGACACCCGCGTGCTGACCGAACTGTCCATACGGCGCACGGGCGATGCTGACGCGCCGCTGGTGCTTGATGGGGAGAAGCTCACGCTCAAGTCGATCCGGCTCAACGGCAATGCGCTGTCGACCGACGAGTACAAGCTCGACGCGGAATCGCTGACACTGGACTGGCCGGGCGACACGTTCACGCTGGAGATCGAGACCAGCATCTCGCCCGAGACCAACACAGAACTTTCCGGCCTCTACATGTCGAGCGGCCGCTTCTGCACGCAGTGCGAGGCCGAGGGTTTCCGGCGCATCACCTTCTATCCAGACCGTCCTGACGTGCTTGCGCCCTTCCATGTACGGATCGAGGCCGAGAAGGCGAGCTATCCTTACCTGCTCTCGAACGGCAACCCGACCCTGTCCGGTGAACTCGAAGACGGCCGTCACTTCGCCGAATGGACCGACCCGCACCCCAAACCCTCCTATCTGTTCGCGCTGGTCGGCGGGGCGTTCGACGTGCTGGAGGACTCATTCACCACATCATCGGGCAAGCCGGTGAAGCTGGCGATCTATGTCGAGAAGGGCGACGCTCCGCGCGCGGCCTACGCCATGCTGTCACTCAAGCACTCGATGTCGTGGGACGAGGACGTGTTCGGCCGCGAGTATGATCTCGACATCTTCCAGATCGTCGCCGTGCGCGATTTCAACTTTGGCGCGATGGAGAACAAGGGTCTCAACATCTTCAACTCAGCTTATGTGCTGGCGGATGGCGAGGCGGCGACAGACGCGGATTTCGAGGCGATCGAGAGCATCGTTGCGCACGAATACTTCCACAACTGGACCGGCAACCGCATCACCTGCCGCGACTGGTTCCAGCTGTGCCTGAAAGAGGGGCTCACGGTCTACCGCGACCAGGAATTCACCAAGGCCATGCGCTCGCCGGCCGTGGCGCGCATCAAGGAAGTCATCCGCCTGCGCACGCGTCAGTTCCCGGAAGACGCCGGCCCGCTGGCCCACCCGGTCCGCCCCGACCGCTATGCGCGGATCGACAACCTGTACACTGCGACCGTCTATGAAAAAGGCGCGGAGCTGATCCGCATGCTGCGCCTCATGATCGGCGATGAAGCCTTCTTCGCCGGAATGAACCGCTATTTCGACACGTTCGACGGCACGGCCGCGACGATCGAGGATTTCATCGGATCGTTCCAGCCCTCAACGCACCACGACCTCGAATCGTTCTCGCAATGGTATGCTCAGGCAGGAACGCCGGCGATTTCAGCAAAGGGGAAATACGACCCCGCTTCGCGCACCTGGAAGTTGACGCTGACCCAGTCGGTTCCGCCAACCCCGGGCGAAACGAACAAGGTCGCGGTGCCGATCCCGCTTCGCGTCGCCCTGTTCGATTCCAATGGCAGCCCCCTCGACGCACGCCTCGGGGACAACCCTGCCGCGCACGAGCACGTGCTGCTGCTCGATCATGCGACCAAGGACTTTGTATTCTCCGGCGTCGCCTCGCCGCCGCGCGCCTCTCTCAACCGGGGCTTCAGCGCGCCTGTGCGATTGACCGATGACCTGTCGGAAGCTGACCGCGCGGCGCTGGCTGGCGCGGACGATGATCCGTTTGCGCAGTGGGAGGCCCTGCAGACCATCGCCCGCGCCGTGATCCTCGACTCGGTGCGCGGCGGATCGCGCGAGCCCGATCATGTGCGGGCCGCCGCTTACATCCGCGCGTTGCGCGACTCGGTCACGCGCGCAGCGGGCAGCGATCCGGCGTTCGCCGCACTCCTGCTGTACGTTCCGACGGTTGGGGAGTTGATCCTCGACATGAAGGACGCCGACCCGAGCGCGCTTCATGTCGTTCGCCTGGAGCTTCGCCGCTCGATGGCGCGCGCACTGGAGGACCAGTTGCTGGCTGCGCTCGAAAAGGCCGAGCCGCGCACGTTCGATCCTTCGGCCGCCGCCGCGGGCCGCCGGGCATTGAGGTCCGCAGCACTCTCGCTCCTGTCCTCGCTTGGCGATCGTCACGAGACGCTCATTGCGCAGGCCTATCGCGGCGCAACCACAATGACGGAAAGCCTCGCCGCGCTGACGGCGCTGTCCAGCATCGAGAGCGCGGCGTTTGATGCGGCGCTATCCGACTTCGAGTCCCGGTGGGCGACAGCGCCCCTGGTTATGGACAAGTGGTTCGGCGTGCAGGCGATGGCCATCCGGAATGACCTGCGCGAGCGGTTGGTGAAACTGTTGGCGCGGCCGGACTATGACTTGCGCAACCCGAACCGGGTGCGTTCACTGGCGGCGTCGTTCGCGATGAACAGCCCCGTCGCCTTCCATGCGGAAGATGGCTGGGGCTACCGGTTCCTGGCTGACCTCATCCTCAAGGTCGATCCGCTGAACCCGGCCCTTTCGGCCCGGCTGTCGACGGCGTTCGAAAGCTGGCGGTCATTCAACGCCGTGCGGCGTGAGCATGCCCAGGGCCAGCTGCGCAGGCTATCGGAGGCGGGACTGTCGCGGAACGCCCTGGACATCGTGGGTCGCGCGCTGGCCGATCCCAGGTAACGAACGGGGCCTCAGTAAACGTTGTTTGTGAGGCATTTTCCTGATCCGATATCGTTAACCACCGACTAACAATGCAGGACTAGCGTCCAGCGTCGCGATACTGCGACCGGGCGGCGGGAATGTCGGTTTCAACACCTGAAGACGCGAGGTTTCGCGATTTTGCGTTTGCCGCTGCCGACCTTCTGGTCACCAGCGACGCAAGCGGGCGGATCATTGACGCCCAGGGCGACGCCAGCCTGTTTCATTTTCCAAGCGCTGATCGCCTGATCGGCCGCAATGCCGTCGACCTGGTCAGCGAAGCGGAAGGCAGCCGCCTGCGCGAGGAATTGTGGTCGCTCGGACCTGGCCGGCGGCTGTCGTGGGACGACCCCACCTCGATCGAGGGCGGCCGGCGCATCGTCGTCCAGCGCAGCATCGCCTCGCCCAACAGCTTCAATTTCGCCGTGCTGCGCATGCCGTCCTCCATGCGCGTGCGTGGCGACAACGCCAACGAAGTGATGGCCGAACGCTTCCGCGATGCCGTGATGAACGGCCGGCTCATGGCGGCGCGGCAGCCCGTGGTCGAAACCCAGACCGGCGCGATCAGCCACTACGAAGTGCTTGCGCGTTTCAACGGCGAAGACTCTCCGGTCGGCCTGATCGCCGCCGCCGAGAAGAGCGGCCAGATCGCCCACCTCGATTATGTGATGATCAGCGCCGCCGCTTCGCGCCTCGAAGCCAACCCGGACCCCCGTTATCGCCTCGCGGTCAACATTTCCGGCGAGTCCCTGCAGCGGCTCGACGTCATCCGCGAACTCTGCGCCGTCATCTCGGGGCACACGTTCCAGCGCAATCGCCTGATCGTGGAAGTGACCGAGTCTGCCCACATCCATGACATCGAAACGGCTGCCCGTGCAGTGGAAATGCTGCGCGCCAGCGGCGTTGGCGTATCTCTCGATGATTTCGGCGCCGGCTCTGCTTCGTTCGGATACCTGCGCGCACTCAACGTGGACGGGCTTAAATTCGACGGCAGCTTCCTCGAAGCCGCAGGAACCAATCGTCGCGGCCTGGCGCTGATGCGCAGTGTCGCCCGCATGTGCGCTGAACTGGGGATCAGCTCGGTCGGCGAACGCATCGAGACTGAGTCCGACCGCCAGATGCTGATCGAGGCTGGAGTGATGTATGCGCAGGGCTATTTCTATGGCCGTCCTATGATCGACGAAAACTTCTTCGCGCGCGGGCCTATCGCCCTGCGCAGCGCAGCATAGGGGACCGGCATGGGCTGCTCGCTCGAGCGCCTCAAGGTGCTGGTGGTCGACGACAACCCCCACATGATCAACGTCGTCAAGACGATCCTGCGCGGCTTTGATGTGAAGGAATTTCTCGACGCGAACGGCGCGGCAGACGCCTTCCAGCTCATCCGCTAGACACCGGTCGTTCGTCCGGACCAGCGTCTATTTTGGACCTGACAGGCACCGCCGCAAGGACGACAGTTACAGCGGCAACGAACGCCGCGAAAGCCTGTTCGGTCCCAAGACCTCCACCCCCTCCGCTGACGCAACGGAAGACGCGGCCTGATATCGTCTCGACGTCGAACCGATTGGCGGCTCACAATTAATGGCCGGTTAACCCTTTCGCAGCGTTTCGACTCCACAACTGGTAAGTTCGGGGAGCTTACGAGGACCTAGGATCTTGGGGAAGGCGGCCGGCAGGTCAGTTCGGACTGGCAACAGCGCATCGCCTTCGCGACCGCGCGGCGCCGTCCCGACGATCATGCTTACACTTCTCATGATGGCCTTCGGCGGCTCCCTCGCCCTCAAGGCGTTCGAAGAACGCCAGTTTGCAGACAACTCGACCCTGATTCAGCAGGCGCGCGAAGCAGAGGCGCTGTCGGGCCATGTCCGCGCAGAGCTAATTGGTCTCCAGGCCCGCATGGAGGGCCTTCTGATCACAGGCGCCTCGCTTGAAGCGATCCGTCGTGGCGCGCAGTTCGACGCTGTGAGCGAGCGGGCGCCGCCTGAAGGCGCCTGGGCGCAGCTGGTTGATGAAGGCGGCGTTCGGGTCTTCGCCGAGTGGAAAGGGCGCTGGGTCCAGGGCGTGCGCGCCACTGCAGCCCTGATGCCCGAGGCGCTGGACGAGCGGCATTTCTACCTCGTCTCCAGCGGCTCCATCCCGCTGAATGCGCGTTTCGAGTCCGTGGACTTCGAACGCTCGGCCGTCGCCTGTGCGGCCGTGCGCGGAACCGAGATTGCCGCCTGCGTGTTCCGGCCCGCGCCTATGTTCGGACTCGGCGACATCAACCGGCTGGTGATCTACGGCCTGCTGCTCGCCGCCCCGCTTCTTGCTGTGTTCGGGCTGGTCTCCGTGATCCGGCGCCTCAACCGCGAGAAGGCTGAGGCAGAGGCGCTGGCTCCAACTCCGGCCGCCGCCGAGCAGCGTCTCTGGACCAGCTTCGAAGCCGCGGGCGTGATTGGCCTGTGGCGCTGGAATCCCGCAACGCAACTGCTGACCATCGGACCGGAAGCCGCGATGCTTGTCGGCGCCACCCGCGATGGCGAAATGACGCTCGACGAGTTCACCACCATTGTCGCGGAGGAAGACCGCCGCCGGGTGCGCCAGGCGTTCGAGGAGGCAAGGCCACGCCAGCAGTTCAACGTCTCCTTCATGGGCTCGGGCGCAATGGCTGGCCGCTATTTCGAGATCATCGGCGGCGAGAGCGAAACCATCTTTTCCGGCGCCATCCTCAATGTCTCGGACCGTATCCAGGCCCAGACGCGCTCACGCCGCGCCGAAGCGCTGGCGCGCACCGCGCTGGATGCCCACCCCGGGCCCTTCGCCGTCTGGAACAACCACAAGCGCCTGACGCACTGGAATGCCGCCTTCGGCCGCGAGTTCAATCTGGACCGCAGCGTGCTGCAAGCCGGCGCGTCCTATGATCTGGTGATGTCGGAAATCGCCAAGTTCGTCCGCGTCGAGCGGCCGCTGGGCGAGGACGCCAACTCACGCGAAATGCTCCTGATCTCGGACGTCTGGATCCGCCTGGTCGACCGGCGCACCGCCACTGACGGCCTCATCACCGTTGGCCTCGATATCACCAACATGAAACGCCAGGAGACCGTGCTTCAGCGCAGCGAGCGCCGCCTGCGCGCAATGGTGGAAGAGCTGCAGCGCACGAAGGGCCAGGCGCAGGAGCTCGCCGAGAAATATGCCGAAGCCAAGACCCGCGCCGAACGCGCCAGCCAGGCCAAAGGCGCCTTCCTAGGTAATATGAGCCACGAACTACGTACGCCGCTCACGCACATCAATGGCTTTGCCGAGATGATCGCGAGCGAGATCTACGGCCCCCTGGGGAACGAGCGCTACAAGGAATACGCCGAAGACATCGTCGGCGCCGGCAAGCATCTCGAAGAGATGATCAACGACATCCTCGACATGTCCAAGGTCGAAGCCGGCAAGATGCGGCTGTCCCCCGCGCTCATCGATCCGGAAGACGCTGTCGATGGCGCGATCAAGCTGGCCCGCAGGCGCGCCGCCGACCGCGAAGTCGCCCTGGTTTTCGATCCCGATGATGACCTGCCGGAAATCACGGGCGACCATCGCGCCATCAAGCAGATGACATTCAACCTGATCACCAACGCGATCAAGTTCACCGATCCCGGCGGCGAGATCGTGGTGACGATGGTGGTGGAAGGGAAATGGCTGGTGATCCGCGTCAGGGACACGGGCATCGGCATCGCGCCCGAGGACCTGCCGCGTCTTGCCCAGCCGTTCGAGCAGGTCACGAGCCCCGAGGCGAAGGAACGCAATGTTCGCGGCACCGGCCTTGGCCTCGCGCTGACCAAGTCATTCGCCGAAATGCACGGCGGCTACCTGACGATCGAGAGCACGCTGGGCGTAGGCACCACGGTCTCGATCTTCCTGCCCGTGACGCGCACGCCCGCGCCGGCCACGGGGAAGCCTGCACCTGTGCTTGCGGACGCCTAGGCTCTTGCCAGTTGTCTAGTTTGCTGGCGCGCGCCCCGGCGCCGCATCGGCCGGCCGCTGCTCGCGATTGTCGGCGCGCTGCATCCTTGCGTTGAACGGCGTCAGCAGGCCGGTGGCGGCCGTTGCCCGGGCCTGCGGCGGCATCCGCCCAAGGTGGCTGATCAGGATGTCTTCGGCGATGTCCTGCAGCTTCTTCTCCCGCATCTGGAAGATCGCGACCGCATCACGCAGCTTGGCCTCGTCATATGGCTCGGCCAGCGCTGCCTGGTAGACTGCCTTGCCCGCCTCGCTCAGCCGCTTCCGCTCGTCGCCCATCGCCACCCAGGTCTCGCGCAGCTGCTGGCGCAGCTCCGTGCGATCCTCCTCTGGCAATTGCTCCCATGCCGCAGCCACAACATCAGACGTCGGCCCATAGCGCTCCAGTTGCATCTGCACGGTCTGCTCGACCGTCTTCGGCGTCAGCCAGCGGCCGACCACGATGCCGACCAGGGCCGCATTCAGTGCCAGCGACCCGATGAGTGCGAGTGTAAACTTGGAAGGCATCCGGTTTCAGCGCTCAGCGTCGTTCATGGCGGACAGGAACATCGATCCGGCGCCCCCGCCGGAGACCGCGAGTATCGTTGCATAGTCCTGCTCGAGGGCGGCATCGGGTTCGCCTGCATAACCAACCGCAAGGCCCAGCGCGAGCGACGCAGCCAGCGCGCCGCCAGTCGCCCATCTCGGAACATTGAGCCAGCCAAAAAGGTCGACTTGCCGGCGCGTCTGACGACGGCCAGACGCCGAAGCCAGAATTGCGGTCTCGAGCGAGATCGACGGCGGCAAATCCCTTTCGAGCGCGAGCAGGTGATCAAAGCTGCGCTCACTTTCCCACACATCCTTCACGCGATGCGGCGCGCCTTCGAGAAAGACTTCGGCATGCGAGCGCTCGTCTTCGGGCCAGCGCGCGAGGTCGGCTCCGTAGGCCGCGAGAAGTTCGATGAAACGCGCTTCGTTCATTGCATGCCTCAGCCGGTCTCGAGACCGCTCAGGAGATCGGCCCGTTCGGCCGCAAGGGCCGTCTTGAGCGATCTCCGCGCCCGCGAAAGCAGGCTTTCCAGTGCATCAACGCTGACGCCGACGATCTCGGCCGCCTCGATGTTCGTCCTGTCCTGATAGTAGCAGAGCACCAGCGCCGCCCGCTGTCGCTCGGGCAGGGCCTGCAGCGCCTCGCGCACCCGGTCGCGGCGCTGCCGGTCGTCGAGGGCGCGCGTGGCCGATGCACGCAGATCCGGCATCTCGGGAGTTACTTCGCCCCCGTCCCGGACCTTCCGGCGCAACCTGTCGAGGCAGAGGTTCATGGCGACCCTGTGCATCCACGTTTCGAACTTGGCCTGGCCCGGCTTCCACGCAGCCGCATGACGCCAGACACGGAGGAACACTTCCTGCGCAACGTCCTCCGCCTCGGCAGCGTCGCCCAGCATCCGGCGCGCGAGGCCCACCATGCGCGGCAGGTGCCGGCGCACGAGTTCGGCTGCGGCGCGGCTATCCCCGGCGCCGACGCGAACGACCAGATCCTCGTCCGGATCCCGCATGGCTGGGACACCAACTCCGAGAAAGCGACTTGTGCTATTCCGTGCGTCACGCACAAAGCCGAACCATGCCTCATGTTATGCATCCTGCGCTCGCGTTTGCCGAGGGCCGGATGCTTCTGGATCAGCGGCGCATCGCGCCGCCTCATGCCGTCAATGCTGCCTGGGATTCAAACGCCCTCGCCGGGCCCATCCGTCGTCAGGGGACCCAGTTTTAGGGCCCGCAGACTGGCGATCTGGTCCTGCACCTCGCCCAGACGAGCGCTCAGGGCAGGAAAATCCTTGAATCCCAGATGCTTGGCCAGCCAGCCCTTCAGGCCGGCGGAGGCTGTCTCAGGCTCAAACCGGTCGCCCGCCGCGATACGGAGGGCCTGCTGGAGGTTCAGCTGGAGCGACAGGCCGTCGATGAGCAGCGCAGCTTCGCCTGCCGAGAACTGTCCCGCTGCGGCAAGGGCCTTGATGGCGGCAAGCGATCCCGGCTGGACCGCGCCGGGCGTACGGGCGGCCGCAACAAGTATGGCATGCTGGGTCAGAAACTCGATGTCGACCAGCCCCCCCGGGGCGAGCTTCACATCCCACATGGAGCGGGCCTTGCGCTCGCGCGCCATGCGCCGGCGCATGTCGGCAACATCTGCGGTGATCTTGGGATCAGCGCTCTTGGCCTGCAGCGCCCTGCGAGCCGTCTCCACGATGCGGCGGCCAAGGTCGGGATCGCCCGCAACAGGCCGGATGCGTGTCAGGGCCATGAACTCCCACGTCCATGCCTCTTCCCGGTAGTAGTGCTCGAATGACGACATGCGAACGGCCACGGGTCCAGCGCGGCCTGACGGCCTCAGCTGCATGTCGACCTCGTACAGCAGACCCTCCGCAGTCGGCGCAGACAGCGCGGCCACCAGCCGCTGCACGAAGCGCGTCGCCAGCTGCACGCTGCTGTCGCCTGCGGGTTCGTAGACCAGCATCAGGTCGAGGTCCGACGTGGCGGTCAGTTCGCGTCCACCAAACTTGCCCAGCGCACACACCGACCACTTGCCGATCTCAGTCGATTGCTTTGCCGCGATCTCGCGCTCGCAGACAGCGGCAAGGCCGCCGACACAGGCGTCGGCCAGATCAGCGTAGGCAAGACCCGCTTCGGTGGCGCCGATCGCGCCGCGCAGCAGCTGGTAGCCGATGCGGAACGACTCTTCGCGATGGAAGCGCCTCGCAGCATTCAGCTTGCCCTCGAAGCCGTCCTCGCGCTCCAGCAGGCCGTCCAGCCGCGCCGCCCGGGATCCTGGCGGATCAAGATGTGCAGGCGCGCCGAAAGACCGCTCCAGCATCGCCTCCATAAGCGCAGGCCTGCGCGCAAGATCAGCCGCCAGCTTCGGGGCGAAAGCCATCGTCTGGATGACATCACGCGTCAAAGCTGGTTCAGCCAGCATCAGCGACATCACCTGAACGCCCGAGTTCAGCCCGGAAAAGAACTCGCTGAACCGCTCGAATGCAATGTCCGGTTCGCCCGCCTTCGACATCGCCTCCAGCAGGCGCGGCCCCAGCGACGTCAGCAGCTGCTGGGCGCGCGCCGAACGCGTCGCAGGGATCGCGCCGCGATGCCATTGCTGGAAGGTGTGGATCACCTGCGATGGATCGCTGAACCCCAGCGCCGCAAGGGTCGCCACCGTGCCCGGATCGTCATCGACGCCCGTGAAGACGAGGTTGCCGGCCTCCCCCGAAAGACGTTCCTCGGCTGCGAATAGGTCCGAATAGACGCCGTGCACGCGTTCGCGCGTGCGTGAGACGTCCTGCTCGAAGTGAGCAATGTCGGGGTATCCGCACAGCCGTGCAACAGCAGCGCGCTTGTCCGGCGCCACCGGGATCCGGTGGGTCTGCTCATCGTTGAGCATCTGCACGCGATGCTCAACACAACGCAGGTAGTCATAGCCCCGGCAAAGGTCAGCCACCGCAGCCGGATCGACAATCTCCGCCTCGCCCATGACGCGCAGCGCGGCCTTCGTGGCCGGCGCGCGCAGTTGGAGCATGCGGCCGCCCAGGATCAGCTGCTGCACCTGTGTGAAGAACTCGATTTCCCGTATGCCGCCACGCCCGAGCTTCACGTCAAAATCTTTGGAAGCAAGATCAGCATGGCCACCGTGCGCATGGATCTGGCGCTTGATCGAATGGATGTCAGCAATCGCCCAGTAGTCGAGATGACGCCGCCAGACATAGGGCTGGAGTTCGGCGAGATAGGCATTGCCGGCCGCCGCATCGCCGGCGCAGACACGCGCCTTGATGTGGGCCATCCGCTCCCAGTTCTGGCCCACGCTTTCATAGTAACCCGTCGCGAACTGCGTCGAGACCGCCGGGCTGGTCGAAGCTGGATCGGGGCGCAGGCGAAGATCGGTGCGGAACACATATCCGTCGGCCGTGCGTTCCTCGAGAATGCGCACAAGGTCGCGCGTCAGCCGGGTCATGCCTTCTTTCACGCGCGGCCCCTGAACAGGCAGCACATCCAGGTCGAACAGCACGATCAGATCGATGTCACTGGAATAGTTGAGCTCGTGCGCGCCCATCTTCCCCATGGCGAGAGCGAAGAGCCCAGGCATGTCGTCAGCCTCCCGCGTCTCGCCGAGATGGCCGGACACCCACGAGGCGCGAATGGCCAGCCGCAGGGCCGCCTGCGTCGCGGTATCGGCCAACACGGTGAGCTGCTCGACCACCTCATCAAGAGTCCAGAGACCCGCAAGATCGGCGATGGAAATCGCAAGCTGGGCCGCCTCCTTCGCGCGGCGCATCTGCCGCATCGGCGCATCGAGCGGTCCACCCACGGCCCCGGCCGCGGCCATGTCCGCCACCGCCGCGTCAGCCACGGCAGCGGGTCCGGAAGCGAGGATTGTCGCGACAATCTCCGGCCGGCGCGCGATCATCCGCGCCAGGTGATCCGAAAAGGTTGGCGCTTGGGCCAGAACGCCCGGCAGGTCGCCCACGGAGCCTGTCAGCGGCATAATTGCGAGAGTATCGAGGCGAACAGGCATCCGGTCCGGTCACGGCTGGAGGGGGAAAGAATCGCGCGTCAGGCTGAGGGCAGGATAAGCCGCGCGGCAAGGCCAACATTCGGCGGCGAACCGCCCGCGGCGTCCAGAACGAGCCGCCCCCGGTGCGCCTCCGCCACCGCCAGCACGAGGCTCAGCCCCAGACCGCTGCCTGGCTCGCTGCGCGATTGTTCGAGGCGAACGAAGCGTTCGACGGCGCGATCGCGGTCTTCCGGCGGTATGCCCGGGCCGGAATCGCTGACCGCAACCTCAGCCTCGCCCCCGGGCAGGCGCTTGACCGACACGGTGACCGCACCGCCCGCAGGCGTATACTTGACCGCATTGTCGAGAAGGTTCGACAGCGCCTGCGCGATGAGGTCACGGTCGGCCTGAACGAACAGCTCGCCCTCTGGCCGATAGCTGAACGCGAGGTTCTTCTCCTCGCAGGCAGGCTGATAGAGCTCTGCCAGTTCGTCCGTGATCCCGGTGAGGTTGATCCGCCGGAACGAGCCCGTCGCCCCGGCCTGCACGCGTGAAAGGCGCAGGACCGCGTTGAAAGTGTCCAGCACGCCGTCAACTTCCTCGATCGACTTCGCCAAGGCAGCACGAGGACCATCCGCATTGTTATCCCGCAGCCCGCCTTCAAGCCGGTTGCGCAGACGCGTAAGGGGCGAGCGCAGGTCGTGGGCAATCGAATCCCCCGCCGACCGCGAAGAGATCACGAGGCGCTCCAGCTTGTTCAGCATTGCGTTGAGTTGTTCCGACAGGCGGTCAAATTCATCGCCTGATCCATCCACCGGCGCGCGGCGCGTCAGGTCGCCGGCCATGACCTCCTCGGCCGTGCGCGCCAGCTGTTCCGCGCGCTGCGCCGCCGAGCGCGAGATGACGACGCCGCCGATCAGCGACAGCACAAAGCCGACGACAGCCGACCGCCACACCACCTCCGTGATGCGCCGATTCATCTCGCCGAGCTGACCGACATCGTAGGCGACCATCAACACGCCGCCGCCAGCGAGCCGTGAAATGCGCCCCTCGGCCGAACGCCGGGTTGGCTGTCCATCTGGATTGCGCAACTCGTAGTCGAAGTTCACGTCCACGACCTGGTCCTCGGGCGCGGGCGCCGGCAGGAAATCGAAATCGCCCGCCGTCTTCTCGCCTGTGCTGTCCTGCAGCAGGTAGAAGAACTTGCCCCGCGCGCCCGAGCGTTCCGTCACCGCCTGGTTGAGGCGGTCGAAGCCGCCGCGATTGGCGGCCGAGAGTTCCTGGAACTCCGCATTCAGCTCGGCCTCAGCCTGGCGGCTGAGGTGACCGGCGGTCTCGTAGTAGAGGTAGGCGAGGAGCGAGGCCGAAAACAGGATGAAGATCGACGCGTGCAGCAGCGCCAGCCGGAACGTTGTCGTCCGGACCAGCGCTGGCAGGCGGCCGATCTTCATCGCTCAGCACATCATGCTTCGAGGCGATAACCCGCACCGCGCACAGTGTGCAGCAGGGGCCGGTCGAAGTCCTTGTCGATCTTCCCGCGCAGGCGCGACACGTGAACGTCGATCACGTTGGTCTGGGGATCGAAGTGATAGTCCCAGACCTTCTCCAGCAGCATCGTCCGCGTCACCACCTGGCCGGCGTGGCGCATGAGGAACTCCAGCAGACGGAATTCGCGGGGCTGCAGGTCTATCTTCTGGCCGTCGCGATGAACGGTACGCGCGAGAAGATCCATCTCGAGGCCGCCAACCGTCAGGCGGGTCGTCGGGATATCGCCCGTGGCGCGCCGTCCAAGCGCCTCGACGCGCGCGACAAGTTCACTCGGCGCGTAAGGCTTCACCAGATAATCGTCGCCACCAGCCTGCAGGCCCTCGACGCGATGATCCACTTCCCCGAGCGCGGACAGGAACAGTGCCGGCGCACGCCCGCCCGCATCCCGATAGCGCTTGAGCAATTCCAACCCGTCGATACCCGGAAGCATGCGATCAACCACCAGCGCATCATAGTCGCCCGCGCGCGCCTGGCTGAGGCCGGACTCGCCGTCCCCGCAGATATCGACCGAATGGCCGGCCTCGCCGAGCACTCCCTTGACGAAAGCGGCGGCGTCCGCGTCGTCCTCAATGACGATGACCTTCATGCACTAACCTGCGGGCGCGATTTCAATCGGACGAAGAACCGTGAGGTCTCCACATCGAACCTGATTGCCACAACCCACACGCGCGACAACGTCCTTCTTGCCCTGCGCGAGCGCCTTGGCGACGGCATCTTGATAATCCTTCGGCGACTTGACGGCTTTCATGTTGATTTCGAGGATCGCGTCGCCAGGGAACACGCTCGCGCGCGCCAGGGCGCCGCGCGGCTCCACCGTGACGACAATGAGACCCGTGCCGGCGGCGCCGACATCGAATTTCTTGGCCTCTTCCGGCGTCAGCGTGCGGATCGTGCCGCCGTCGATCTTCACGTCGTCCGCACCCGGGCGCGGCGGCGTCATGCCCGCCCGCGCCGGATCGGGCTCGCCGACAGCAAGCGCGCGGTCGTCGCGTGCGCGCACCGTCACGCGGATCGTCTGTTCCTTGCCTTCACGAATAATCCGGAAGCTGTTCTCGCTGCCGGCCAGCAGGCTGCCAACGCGCTGGGTCAGCTGACGGGTATCCTTCACATCATCGCCGTTGACCGAGATGATAATATCGCCGCGCTTGATGCCGCTGGCCTCGGCCGGGCCGCCCGTGGTGACAGAGCGCACGATGGCTCCGGCATTCTGCTTGAGGCCCCACGCATCGGCGAGGCGCTGGTCGAGACTCTGTATCTCAACGCCGAGCCAGCCGCGGATAACCTTGCCATCCCGGATCAGCGTGTCCGAAATCGACTTCGCCGCCTTGGCGTCGATCGCAAAGCCGATCCCCACGCTGCCGCCGCCAGTGTCGGAGAAAATCATTGTGTTGACCCCGATCACCTCGCCCATGAGGTTGAACGTCGGTCCGCCCGAATTGCCACGGTTGATGGCGGCGTCGATCTGAATGAAGTCGTTGTAGTTGCCGCTGTTGAACTCGCGCCCATCAGCCGAAACGATGCCTGCTGTCGCGGTGCCGCCAAGACCGAACGGGTTGCCGACCGCGACGACCCAATCGCCCACGCGCGGCTTTGTCTTGGTCGCGAATTGCACGAACGGATAGCTGCCGGCTTTCTTGACCTTCAGCACGGCAAGGTCGGTCTGCTCGTCGGAGCCGACAATCTCCGCTTCCAGCTGCGTGCCGTCCTTCAGCGTGACGACCACCTCCCGCGCATTCTCGACGACGTGGTGATTGGTGACGATGTAGCCCTCGCCGGTAATAAAGAAGCCTGAGCCGAGCGCGTTGCCTTGCTCATCCTGTTCCGGATTGGTCTCGTTCTCGTCTTCGCCCTCGCCGAACTCGTCTTCATACTCTTCGAAGCCAGGCAGGCCGCGGAACTGATTGAACACGCCGTTGCGATCCGACGCTTTGATCTCAGTCGTGACGGAAACGCTGACGACAGCGGGACTCACATTGTCGATCAGGTCGGCAAAGCTCAGCGGAGCGCCGGGCGGGGCAGAAACGGTGATCGGACGATTGTTGTTCTGGGCAAGGGCCGGCGACACGATCGCGGGCAGGCCGAGCGACAGGCCAGCGGCAACAGCGAACAGGCTTGCGCCGATCGAAATCCGACCGATCCGCACCATTCTCGTATCTCCCATCTCTCTTTTCCCGGCAGCGCCAGCGCGCTGAGCAAGCGCGTTGGTTCAGTGTTCACAATCCTAGGCGGCCGTTCCAGTCGCGCAACACCAACTAGCTGTACGACGACTGGCTCGACCCGCACCCCGCGCGGCGCCCCTTATGTGGGGGCCGAACCGTTGCACTAGCGTCTTACTTTAAGGCAATCCTGCGGCAGCGCCAGTAGCGTAGGTAGCGGATTCCGGGCCAATTTATCGGCCTTTGCTGGCGATATCAGGCGTCAGCGCCGCCCCGGTCATCCGGAAGCGGCGCAAGCGCCCGGGGCCGATCGCGCACAAGCCGAAGGCCGAAAAGGGCGAGCCCGCCGGCGACCAGTACGAAGGGAAATCCCCACAGCAGGATTCCCCAGCCGTCGAGCGGCGGCCGGAAGGAGACGTACTGGCCGTATCGCGTGATGAAGAATTCCCGGATCTCGGCGTCTGTAGCGCCATCCATGACCTGCTTGCGAATCGCGCGGCGTGCATCAACGGCCATGTCGGCGGTCGATTGCGAGACGGGCTCGTTCTCGCAGACGGTGCAACGCGTCTCACGCATCAGGGCCTGCGCCCGCGCTTCCAGAGCCTGATCCGTGATGGGTTGCTCGAGCGGCAAGGCCTGCATCAGCAAGGCGATGACCTGCCCGATCATGCCGAAGCTCCAACGCCTGCTTCGGGAGCCACAGGTTCCGCCACAGCCGGCGCTTCGGCAGGTGTGGGCGCGCGGCGGCGAAGGCGCGCTGCAAGCGACATGAACCCGCCCAAAGCGATAAGGCCCGCTCCGCCGAACACCCAGTCGATCAGCGGGTGGTGTGCGATCCTGATACGCCAGACATTGTCCTGGTCGCGCAGCTGGTCTCCAAGCGCTACGTACATGTCTCCGCCCAGGGTCTTGCGGATTGCAACCTCTGTCGTGCCCATCGCGGAGACTGGATAGTTGCGCTGTTCGGGCTGCAGCAGCTCTGTGCGTCCATCATGCGTGGCCAGAATGTCCCCGCGGGTTGCGATGTAGTTTGGGCCATCCACCAGCGTCACGCCCTGAAACTCGAATACCCAGCCATTCATCTCGGCAGACTGGCCGGGCGCCAGCGGGAAGGTCTGTTCGGTCCGCGCGGCCGTCTCGACAGTCGCGCCGATGACAAACAGGCCCATGCCGATATGGGCGATCGCCATCCCCCAGACCGACAGCGGCAGCTTGAAGAGGCGCTTCACGCCCCCCGCACCGGCCCGGCGCAACAGGTCCTGCCCCACGCCGAAAATCGCCCAGACGCCGACCAGGACGCCATAGCCAAGGAACACGCCCCAGCCGCCAAGCGCCATTGCCCCGATCGCAGCAATGATCGCGATAATCGCTGAGGGAATGAGCCATTTGAGCAGCGGCGTCAGCTCGGCCTTGCGCCAGGGCGCTGCCTGCGCCAGCGGCATGAACAGGAGAAGGAACGCCACCATCGGCGCAAGCGTCAGCTGGAAGTATGGCTCGCCAATCGACATCGAGGCTGTCTCGGGCGCGATCATCTTCGCCTCGCCGAGCCATTGCAGCACCATCGGCGTCACGGTGCCCACCAGCACCAGCGCAGCGGAGACCGAGAGGAACAGGTTATTGAGCACCAGCGCGCCTTCGCGGCTCACCGGATCAAACTCCGGCCCCGCTTTCAGCGTCGGCGCGCGCCACGCAAACAGCGCAAGCGCTGCGCCGCCTATCAAGCCCAGCCCGATCAGCAGGATCGTCCCCCGCGTAGGATCTGTGGCGAACGCATGAACCGAGGTCAGCACGCCCGAGCGGACAAGGAATGTGCCCAGCAATGACAGGCAGAAGGCCAGCACGGCGAGAAACACCGTCCACGACGCCATGCCGCCGCGCTTCTCTGTGACAATCAGGGAGTGCACCAGCGCCGCCGCGACCAGCCAGGGCATGAAGGACGCGTTCTCGACCGGATCCCAGAACCACCACCCGCCCCAGCCAAGTTCGTAGTAGGCCCAGATCGAGCCAAGCGCGATGCCGATCGTGAGGAAGCTCCAGGCGCCGAGCGCCCACGGGCGCGTGCGCCGCGCCCAGTCGCGATCGATCTCGCCGTTGATGAGCCCTGCGGCCGCCAGCGAGAACACGAACGACATCCCGACATAGCCGAGATAAAGGAAGGGAGGATGGAGGGCGACAGCCGGGTCCTGCAGCAGCGGGTTGAGCCCCGCGCCGTCAAACGGCGGATCAGTCAGCCGCGTGAACGGGCTGGACACGAACAAGAGGTAGAGGAACGAGCCCACCGTCAGCAGGCCCTGCACGCCAAGCGCACGGTCGCGCAGCTTGCCCTCGCGCATCGTCAGTCCGGCAAGAGCGCCATAGCCGGCCATGGTCAGGCACCAGAGGAGCATCGAGCCCTCATGATTGCCCCACGCGCCGGCAATCCTGTAAAGCAGCGGCTTCTGCGATTGCGAGTGCGCTGCAACGAGTTCAACCGAAAAATCGAGCCGGACGAAGCTGATGATCAGCGCCAGCATCGACAGCGCCGCGAACATCGCGCCAGCAACCGCCAGCCTGCGCGCCGCCTCGCCGCCGCTTGTCAGCCCGAGAAAGCTCTGGCCCAGCGCCGCGCCGAGCGCGAGAAAGGCGAACAGGTGGCCCAGTTCCGCGATCACGTCGCCGACCCGTCGCCGCAGGTCATCGAGGTTTCACCGCCCGACGCGCGCTTGAGCGAGTCATAGGCTTCCTTCGGCATGTAATTCTCATCGTGCTTGGCCAGCACACGCGTCGCAACCAGCGTTCCATCCACGTCGAACTTGCCTTCGGCAACCACGCCCTTGCCTTCAACCACCATGTCCGGCGGGATGCCCTCGAACACGACCGGCACTGTGTGTTTGCAGTCAGTGATGCGGAACGTCATCAGCTTCCCGTCATCCCCGTGCGACTGGCTGCCGATCTCGATCAGTCCCCCAACGCGAACACTCTGTTTGAACGTGCCGGCGCCCTTAGCCGCGATGTCCGACGGCGACTGGAAGAATGCTATCGCCCCGCTCAGGCCGACAACGCCAAGCGTGACCGCACCCGCCATCAACACGCCGGCGGCGCCAATCAACCAGAGCCTTTGGGAACGCTTGCGCATGTGAGGCGGCTCCGTACGACCAATCTGATGCGATCAGTTTGAGCGAATATATTAGCCAGGACCGCGCCGCGCCAGCGACACGATGGCGCGAAAAGCATCACTTATTCGGGGGAATTTCCACCCGGAGCGGGCGCGGGCGGATCTACGCCGAACATTTGCCGCAGCGCAGCGAACATCTGCCGCTCGGGGCCACCCTCCGTAACCCGGCTGTCGACGTCCGCCCAGATCGCTTCGGCCTCGGCCTTCCTGTCCTGCAACCACAGGCCGATTCCAGCCATGTAGCCGATGCGAAGGTCCTTGGTGTCCAGCCGGTAGGCCCGGTTGTAGAGGTCCGACGTGGTTGCATCGATCGACTGGGTGGCTTTGAAGCGCGCGTCGGCCCAGGCCTTGATGATGGCGCGGTCGTTCGGCGCAAGCCTCAGCCCCTCGCCAAAAGCCGTATCGGCCCGGTCGATGTGCCCTGTGCTCGCATATATTTCGCCCATCATTCTGTGGGCCTCGCTGTCCTCGGCGGCGACCTTCACCCGCTCCTGGATCAACGCCAGCATCTGTACGCTCGTCAGGGATTGAGGATCCTCGACCAGCTTCTGACCCAGCCGGGGCAGCTTGGTGCGCGTTGCCTCATCCACCTCTCCAGTAACCCTGAACTGGAGCTCTGAAATCGCATCGGCAGCCGGCTCGAACGCCGGGTCCCGGCGCAGCGCCGAACGATAGGCGCTCAATGCGTCGTCCGCCCGGCCATTCGCGAAGTACACATTGCCGATCTTCTGGAATGGAACCGGGTCATCCGGCGATCTGCGCGCCAGGTCTTGCTGCAGCGCGAGAAACTGTTCGGCGGTCACGCTTTCCGGATTGCTGGTCTCGCGCGCCTGGATATCCGCAATCCGCGCTTCCAGCGGCTGATCGCCCATGTCAGGCCTGCCCAGCGCGAAGTAGATACCGGCGGCGGCGACGCCCAGGACGAGCACGCCAATGCGCGTCGGCGTTGACCGCGCGACGAACCACGCGCCTCCCAGCACGAAAACCACTGCAGCAAGAACGACCCAGGTCAAAGCGGCGCCGCCGGAAGTTCAAGACGCGCCCGCAGGCCGCCGATAGGGCTGTCTTCAAGGTGCAGCCGTCCGCCGTAAATGTCCGCGAGTTCGGTCACGATCGACAATCCCAATCCGGTTCCCGGCTCTGACTCATCCAGACGCTTGCCACGTTCAAGCGCCTTGGCGCGATGCTCTGGCGGCAATCCCGGCCCGTCATCATCGACCATGACCTGAAGGCCATCATCGTTCCGGGTCACCTTCACATTGACCCGCGACTTGCACCATTTGGCCGCGTTCTCCAACAGGTTTCCGATCAACTCGTCGAAATCACCACGCTCCCCACGAAAAATTGCGTTGGCGTCAACTTCCACGTCAACAGCCACGCCCTTGTCGCGATGAAGCCGCTCGAGCATTCGCGCAATACCCTCAACCGGTTCACGAACATCGGTGCGCGCGCCCAGCACTTCGGCTTGCGCAGCGGCCTGCGCGCGCTTCAGATAGTGGGTGACGTTGCTGATCATTCCCTCGGTCTGGCGCCGCACCAGTTCGGACAGCTTGTCCTGCCCGCGCGCCTCGTTCTTCAACACGGCGAGCGGGGTCTTGAGCGCGTGCGCGAGATTGCCGACGTGCGTGCGCGCGCGCTCCACCACCTTCCTGTTGTGCGCAATCAGCGTGTTGATTTCGCTGACCAACGGCGTGAGTTCGGCCGGGTATTCGCCATCCAGGTTGTCGCGGCGGCCGGCCCGAACATCGCCCAGATTGTGCTGGATTGTATGGAGCGGACGAAGGCCGTAGCGGATCAGGAAGACGATGCCGGCGACCAGACCGACAGCCAACACAGAGAGCGCTATCCCAAGGCTCACAGCGAATCCGCCAACTGCCTTGTCTGCCGCGGTCCTGTCTATACCGGCCATCAGCACGACCGGTAGCTCGCGGTTAGGGAAGATGACGGCCTGCACACCGATCCGCAGCCAGGCCGGAGGCGGCAGCGGTATCTCCTCAGCGCCTTCGAGCGGAGGCGGACACAGCCGCTTGGTGTTTGAAGTCTTCTTCATGCAGTGGCCCGGCGCCAGCACTTCCGCGACTACGGTGGAGCCAGGCTGGGCGACAGCAGCTGCTATGGCCCCGCTCGGGACGTCTGGTTCGTCGTCCTGCGCGTAGCTTTGCGAATAGAAATGCCGCGTCACCGCGTTGGCCGCGTCGACCTCCAGAAACGCCCAGTAGCGCCCGGAAAGGCCGATCTCGAACCGTTCGTCGCCGGGAAGCAGCGACTCGGTGACGATGATATCCCCGGTGTCGCCGGTGCTGAGCGCCGCCACCAGCGAGCGCAGCGTGTCTGCGTTCTGGCTGTCCAGCTGTTGTTCTGTTTCGGACCGGTAGAATGCCAGCAGGGACCAGCCGGCGATCAGGAGCACAACCGCGCTCCAGACCGCCGTGGCGATAAGCATGCGCCGGGCGATGGAGCCGCGCGTCAGCGTCCCCGTAGTCTCGCCCGCTGACTTGTCGGCCATGCTATTCCGCTACGTGTTCGACCTTGGGATCAATCAACCGATATCCCAAACCGCGCTCCGTCAAGATACGGTTTGAGCCGATCTTGCGCCGCAGGCGGCCGACAAACACCTCGATAGTGTTCGAGTCACGGTCGAAATCCTGATCGTAGATGTGCTCGACCAGTTCGGTGCGCGGCACAACCCGCCCCTGATGGTGCATCAGATAGGACAGCACGCGATACTCGTGCGACGTGAGCTTGATCGGCTCACCATTGACAGAGGCGCGCGCGGCGCGCGTATCGACCCGAAGGTCGCCGCATTCCAGCGCGGCGCTGGCATGCCCCGCCGCACGGCGCAACAATGCGCGAAGCCTTGCCAGCAGTTCCTCGGTCACGAACGGCTTGGTGACGTAGTCGTCGGCGCCGGCATCGAAGCCCGCAACCTTCTCGCTCCAGCGGTCGCGCGCCGTCAGGATCAGGACCGGCATGTCCTTGCCGGTGTTGCGCCACTTTTCGAGAACGCGCACGCCGTCCATTTTCGGCAGGCCAAGATCCAGCACCACAGCGTCGTACGGTTCGGTTTCTCCGAGGAAATGCCCTTCCTCTCCGTCCGGAGCCAGGTCCACGGCATAACCCGCCTGCACCAGCGCTTCTGAAAGCTGGCGACCCAGATCGGGATCATCCTCGACAACAAGAATTCTCATGTTGCTGCGACCTATTCCTCTCTGCCTGTCCGGACATTGACACGAAGGGTCAGGACCCGGCCGTCTCCGGCTCTCCAGGTGACAATGTAGTATTCTCCCTGACGCCGATGATTGATCTTCTCACCCTTGTACTTGCTCTCGAGATCTCGGAACACTTGGCTGGGTGGGACGACATTATCCTGCTGGGGCGCACGCTCGCGACGCGGCACATCAAACTGCGAGGACGGCTGGCCGTCGCCGCGTTGGAACGGCAGCTCGAACGGCAAGCGCTCCGGCTGTCGCTGCGCCTGCGCCGGCGCGGCAATCGCCAGCGCGACACCGATCAGGGCAAGGCGGGTCAAGGGAATCCGTTTCAACATGACAGAGTGTGTAAGTCCGGGCCGGTGAACCCCGACTGAACGGGTTCCCCCAAATCGAGCCGCGTGCAGGTGAGACTGCATTTTTTCGCTCCCTGGGAGACTTCGGAGGAGATCAACGCGGAAAATCAGCCTTGCGGCCAGGCCAGGTCCGGACGAACTCGCGCAATTCCGGGTCGTCCTTTCTTGGCAATACAATCAACAACCTGACAAGCAAATCGCCAGGGGTCGGCCGGGTCTGGACGCCCTTTCCCCTCAGCTTGAGCAGGTCGCCGGAATTGGACCCGGCAGGGACTGAAAGGGTCACCGGCCCGGAGGGCGTAACCACGGGCACTTTGCCGCCCTCGACAGCCTCGGCGAGTGAGATTCGCAGGTCCATGCGAACATCATCGCCCTCGCGGCGGAATGCGGGATGGCCCGCGACCGTGATCTCCACAAGCGCGTCGCCAGCCGGTCCATTGCCTGTTCCGGGAAGTCCCTGTCCCTTGAGTCGCAGGGTCTGGCCGGAATTCAGGCCTGCGGGAATCGCAAGGTCCAGCGAACGGCCGTCCGACATAGTCACGCGGCGGCGCCCGCCATTCACCGCATCGAGGAAATCAACCTCCATGCGATAGCGCACGTCCTCGCCGCGCTGCTGTCCAAAGCCCCGCGTACCACCGCCCCGGCTGAACAAGCCGTCGAAGAGGTCTTCAAAGGCGTCGCTCCGGCCCGGCCGCGTCTTTGCGCCGGCAAAGCCGCCGAATCCCGCGCCTGGCTGAAAGTGTGGGCGTTCATTGCCCTCGGCGTCGATCTCGCCCCGGTCAAATCGGGCGCGCAGGGGTTCGTCAGTGAGGAGATTGAAGGCTGCCGTCAGGCGCTTGAACCTTTCGGCGCTTTCCTTGTCGTTCGGGCGCACGTCCGGGTGCAGCTCCTTGGCGAGCTTGCGATAGGCCTTCCGAATGTCCTCGGCGCTGGAGGACTTTGGTACGCCCAGCGCCGCATAGGGATCCCAGCTCAACTGCCGATCCTTGCTCTGAGCCCGCGCTCTATCGTGGAGCCGCTCCACAATGCAAGACAAGCCGGAAGATGGGTATTTTGGGGCATACCCCCTCCTTTTGCCGCCTATGGCGCAGGAATCGCCAACTCGAGCGCTGCCCACGCCCCGGGCTGGCCATCTGGGCCGATTTGGGCGACCTCGACCAGCGCATCCCCTCCAGAGGGGAAATCCACAAGCCGCTCCGCCTCGGGATAGATCGCGGACGGTGCCTCGACCCCCCACTCGCGTACTCCGCCCGGCCCTAGAATCCGCACGGCGTAACGCTCCGGCGCCGTCACCGGCGGCTCGCCGGCAAGCCAGGGGTCGCCGGCCGTTCTCGCCCGGCGCACCCATGTCATTGCGATGTCACCGCCAGACCACCCGGCCCGCAAATGCGCGGGAGACCATTCCGCCTTGGCAAGGGCTCCGAATGCCTGCGTGCCCGTCCACAGCACGGCCGCGGGTCCCGTGGGCGCGCCAGCCCGCCAGAGCAGATCAAGCCCACGCTCCCATGTCGCGACTTCGAGACGTGACTCCGCCCCGGTGAGAAACAAAACACGCGCGCCCTCCGGTGCGCCAGCAGCCATGGCCAACTCGCTGCCCTGTTGGCCGCGCAAGAGCGTGTCGACGCGATACTGCCCCGGCCCCACCAACTCGGCGCTGACAAACTGGATCACCTCCCAGCCCTCATCAGTCTCCACCAATGCCGTATTGGCGCCGTTGAGAACGGCTGCCTCCGTTCGCGAGGCCAATTCGCCGCCCACGACATCGACCCAGATTGACGCTTCCTGCCAACGGCCCGACACATGCGGATACATGGCGCCGGCAAGCCGCCCCATGGTGCAGGCGCGCGTGATCTCTCCGCGGACACGCAACTGGTCTGCGGCTGGCCCCGCCTCGAACACGACGCGACCCGGCCATGGTGAAGCAAATGCAAATCCAATCGGCCGCAGGTCATCTTCCTGACCGGGCAGAGCGGGCGGATCGACAATCACCACGTCCGGCTCGCTGGGCGGCGTCAGCGTGCGCGGCGGCGTTGGCAAAGCCGGGATCGACACGGCCGCAGAAACCGCTCCGGCACGAACCGCGCGAAATGTGATGGTGGCCGCATCCGATCGCTCGGTGATGCGCCATGCAACACCATCGAGGCCAATCGTGTCGCCCGGTTCGATCACCAGCCCATCAGCCGCCATCGCGAACTGCAAGCCTGTCCGCGACAAGCGCAGTCCTTCGGTCAGATCACGCGCGCACTGCCGCGCCTGATCTTCATCCATCGCAATCGGAAGCTCGACATCGACGATCTCGTCTGTCGCTGCGATCTCCGCCGAGGCAAGACCCGGCATGTGATCCGCTTCGGAGGCGACATAGGCCACACGCACGCCCGGCGTGCTGGCTTCCAACCCCGTCCGCGTGATCTCCGTTGCCGGATTGTCCTGCAGCACCAGCCTGCCAGCGTCCAACGCCACTGGCTGGTCGCCGCGTATGCGAAAAACCAGGACGCCATCGCGCTCGGTACAATCGATGCCATAAGCCCGCGCCAACGGCTCCAGCACGGATCGCGCGCTTGCGGGTCCGTCGAATGTATAGCCCGTCACGATGTCAGACAGGCCAGTCGTATCAGCTTCGGCGCCTGCGCGCTCCGTGATGTCGGCGACCACATCCGACAACAAAGCCAGGCCCGTGCGTCCATTCAGCCAGTGCCCCAACCGCCAATTGGCCGCATCGCTCCAGACATCTTCGCGCAGCGGGAAGGCCGGGAATGGCCGCGCATCCCACGCCCACAGCGCAATGCCGTCCGCCGGAAGCATGCGCCCGCCGTGCCCGTCATAGACGGAAGACACAGGGTTGTTCGAAGGATCACTCCAGAAGGCGTGAAACGCCTCGATCGCCCGCCGCTGCACAACGTCATCGCGCTGTCCATTCGAGACATGCGGCAAGGCGCTCTCCGAACTCTTGGGATCGTAGAACACGTTCGGCTGGTTCGCGCCCTTGTCCACCGCCGGCACGCCCATCTCGACAAAGCGCACCGGCTTCATGCCCGGCCCCCACCCGGTCGGCGTCGCCTGCCTCACTCCCGCAACGCGTGGGTGATGCGCATTGCTCCACCAATTGGCGATGTCCTTCTGGCGAAACACCCAGGGCTCGCCATAGGCGCCATCGGTTATCGCCAGCCGCTCCTGGTCAATCCGGCCCGCCTCGTCCGCATAATACCAGTCGTAGGCCTCGCCCCCGGCGATATTGCTCGCCAGATAAGCCTTCACGCGGCCATCGCCCCACGATGCGTCGGCATGACTCTCGCCATCACGCCAGTCCGCCATCGGTGGATACCAGTCGACGCCAATATAGCTGATCGCCTCGTGCGCCCAGAGATCGTCGAGCGGGAAGGACACATCATCGCCTTCGACATGTGCGCAATACTCCGTCCAGTCGGCCGCATAACTGATCTCGCATTCCGGACCCACAATCGCGCGCGCGTCCGCCGCCAGCGCTGCCAGCGCGCTCACAGCCGGATATCCACCGCTCACCTTCAACCGCGTAAGCCCCGGCAACTCGGAGCCGAGCAACAAGCCATCCGCGCCCGTCTCATCGGCCAGAGCAGCATAGTGCAGGACGAACGCGGCATACTCATCGAAGAACGCATCAACCTGCGCGGCCTCATCACCCGCCACCGCCGTTATGCGCCCTCGCCACGGATACGCCGGCTGCGCGCCCACGCCATCCGTCGCCGGAAGTTCACTGCCGGCCGGGATATCCATCAGCAGGAAGGGATAAAGCGTAACATGGTGACCGCGCGCCTTCAGCATCGCGACGGCCTCTCGCACGCTGTCATCCGATGGCGTGCCGCCATAGCTGGGGCGGCCTTCAACGGCGGAAACGACATAGGCGCCGCCACGCGCGACGCCCGCCACGCTCCACGCCTGCGGCGTCGTCGTCTTGGCCGCAATCTCCACGCCGGGCCGAATCTGGCATTCGCCACAGCGCAGATCATCGCCAAACCACGCGATTACAAGATTGATGCGCGACACATTTGGCAGTTCCGCCTCCAGCTGATCCAGCGACGCCTCGAAATCGCTCTTCAGTTCGGCGCCGTGCAGGTTCTCCGCCGCCTCCTGTCCCGGCCCGATCTTCCGCCGCACGATCCCCGTCGACAGCGCAAACTCGCCCGAGCCCGGAATCATGCTGACCGCGCGCGCCACGCTCTCCAGCCGCTCGCCATCGCTCGCAGCCGGCCGCACGACTTCAAAGGACAGCTGCGGCATTCGCGCGCCGAACTGATCGACCGGCATGTCCTCGAAGACGATATAGGCAAGTCCCGCATAGGCCGGCGCAGCATCCGCGCCTTCAATCGCCTCGATCAGAGGATCAGGCGCCTGTCCTTCCGTCCCGCGATAAAGCCGCCAGGTCACCTGCGAAAGATCGAACGGCTCGCCATTGGCCCAGCAGCGGCTGACGCGCGAGATCTCTCCCTCGCACAACCCAACTGCAAAGCTCAGCGAATAGGAATACGTCGCCACGCGCGGCCCGCCCTTGCCGCCGTCGATATCGCGGCGCTCCTTGAAGCGCGCCGCCCAGATCAGCTGCGCGCCCACGCGACAACGGCCAAACACAACCGGAATGCCAGCGCCCTCGCGTCCCTCGACAAGATGAAACGCCTTGAGCCGCGGCCCCTGCGTGACAGGCGACAGGAACTGCATGTCGATTGCCAGCCCGGCCAGACGCCCCGCTGTCTCGCCCAGAAAGGCAAGGCCGCCGGGAAGCAGCGCTGCGCCAGCGGCGGCGCCAAGCCTGCCGAGCAGAAGTTCAGCCATCACGGTCTCCAATGTCTTGCATGTGTTCGGGAAGCGAAGCGATCAGCGCACGCCCGGAAACTGAAACGCCGCCGCCATACGTCTGCGCCACCACGGCACCAGCCGCGTCTCGCATACCGAACGTCCCCAGTAGGCGTGGATGATCCGGTCTTCGCCCGAGATGATCGCCGCGTGCCTTGCCGGTGCGCCAAGCGCCATGCGGAACAGCACGACATCACCGTCCATCGCCTCGCCGATCGCCACCTCGCGCATGTGCCGGCGCGCAGCGTCCAGCAGCGTCTCCTGACCCAGCATCTCGGCCCAGTCCGGCGTGTATCCCGGCGCCCGCTCGGGCTCCGGCCCAATCACCTCGCGCCAGACGCCGCGCACCAGCCCGAGACAATCGGCGCCAGCGCCCATGACGCTCGCCTGATGCCGGTACGGCGTACCGAGCCAGCGCCGGGCTTCGGTGACGATCCTCTCGCGGGTCAGCGCACTCATGTGCGCCTCCCGCCGTCATGGACCGCGCCCGGTTCCGGCCCCACAAGCACAGCCTCGGGACCAGGCATGTGCGGAAAGCCGCGAAATCTCACTGCGTTGGAGAACTTGGCGCGACAGGTCTCGAAGGCCTTGTCGCATCCCGCCGTGACCACGAACGCGTCGCCCTCGGCTATGGCCACACGAAGCACGCCGGTCATCCCGATCGAATCGCTCGCATGCCGAACGATCCGGCTCTCCAGCCCAGCGTTAACGCCGGACGTCCACACCAGCCGCCCGCCCGTGAACCAGCCCGATGCGAACGCACCCAGCGCATCGCTCCGGAAGCCAAGGCCGCCCGTTGCATGATCCACCGTGCCCACAGCGCGATACGCCGGGACGCCCAGATCAACGCCGCAACGCGCGTCGCCGACATCAGCATCGCATCGCCGCGCATACACGCGTCCGATCTTTCGCTCGAGCCCCGCCTTGAGGCTCACCAGCTCTGCCGAATAGCCCGCGCCCGACCGGCCAATCTCGGACAGCGACCCCGACCAGGCCATGACCCGGTAATCGACAGCGCGCCAATCAACGCGCCAGACATCAACGCGCGCGCCATCCCACAACCCCGCATCGAGATCGCTCTCCGAAATGAAGTCCAGCGACAGCGCGCCTTCGCCCGCAGCCCGCCCCGGCGCCAGACCAGAACTCGTCTCAAGCGACACAAGCTCAAGCCCCGCCGCCGGCGAATACGCAACGCCATCGAACGCCAGCTGCGCATCATGATCCGTCGCGCCGAAAATCACGCCATCGCGGCGTGTGAAGCGCCAGCAATGGCAAAGGCTCGTCGTCCCCGCCGCGAGGCGGGCCCCCAACTCTTCCGAGATCTGTTTCATCGCCTATCCCGCGATCTCGACCAGCGGCGCTCGAACGATGCGCGCCGCGCCATGCCCGACCAGCGCCATGTCCAGCCGGTCCGTGTCGAACCGCACTGGCGTGTCGAACGCAAACCCGGCTGAAACCGCAACGCCTTCCGCCGGCGCATCCTCCAGCGCCACGACCCCGGTCGACACATCGACCGAAAAGTCCGTCACAGCCACGCCATCCAGGGCGATCAGCACGGAATCCGCCACCGGCTTCCGGATGATACGCGTGAACGCGCCTTCGCCGCTCTCATAGCGCTTCACCAGCTGGAACTCCGTCGCCTCGCCGTCGCCCGTCCCGATCAGCTGGTCCGTCGCCGCAACCGCCGTGCCCGGCGCGCAGCTCTTCCAGTCCACCGGATCGCGAAACCTGAAGCCGTTGAGCCTCCCGCCACGCGCTTCGAAGAACGCGACAAGTTCATGCGCCACATCAAGGCGCATCACCGTCCCGCCCACATCCCACCGCCGCCGCGATCCGCTCCAGCGGGCATTGCGGCTCTCTGCACCAGACGCGAGGCGAACAATCTCCGTCAATCGCTCCGGGCCGCCCACGGCCCCCATCGACGCCGCCAGGGGCAAGCGGATTTCATGAAAGCCCGTCACAGGAACCGCGCTCCTCTCCTGGCAGCGCGCGCTATCGCCGCCGCAGCCTGGTTCATCGACTTGCGCTCTGCATCACCTGCACCCGCAGGTGCGCCAAACGCCCCTTCCAGCACGCTATCCAGCGCAAGTTCGGCGAAGCGCTCAAAGAAGCGCTGCGCGATCCGGTCGAGATCCTCCTCGCCGCCGCGCAGGATACGCGCAAGCTCGCGCTCGACGGATTGCGTCGCCTTCAGCAATGCCTGCTCCATCGCCTCGGCCGCACGCGCGGCCGTGTTGTCATGTTCGTCCGCCATGCGGCATCCTCCGATCAGAGTGATTCAAACGTCACGGCGCCGGTGGAGACGAGGCGGATCGCAATCGTCGCCTGGTCGTCCTGATCGCCGCCATAGGCCAGCTCCGAAATCTGGAAGCGGCCCGTCATGGTTCCGAAGTCGGGGATCGAGAGCCGCAATTTCGGCGCCTCGCCGTCGAAGTAAGCCGCCCGCATTCGCGCATCCGATGCCGCATCGAGGAATACCCCGCGGCCCGCCACTTCGGCGCGCTTCGTGGCAGCCTCTGCGATCAGCTCCCGCCACGCTCCCGGACTTGCCGCCGTCGTCGCCTCCACAAGCCCTGCGGTCAGACTGATCGTCCGCGCGCGAATGCCCGCGACCAGCAGGTACGTCTCCGGCTCGCCGCCATCGCCGATGCTGATCAGCACGTTGCGGCCTTGCTGGCCCGTCATGGCTTGCTCCTTGTCTGAAAAGCAGATGCAAACAGGCAACCTTCCGGTGGCCTGTCGGGTATGCGGTCTTGGCTGAGTGATCGCTTGTCCGGCGTCCTCGCCGCGCTGCTCTAGGCAGGTTGCGGCAGGCGTCTTGGGATGATCGCAGCCGCCCGCTCGATCATGGCGTCCGCGATCTCCCGCTCGCCTGAGACGATCAGGTCTGCGCCAAGGCCCCGAAGATGCTCGACCTCCGCGTCGGAGTGCGCGCGCGCATAGACCTTCACGTTCGGATTCAACTCGCGGGCAAGCTCAACGATCCCGCCGGCCTCGAAGCCGTTGGGAACCGTCACGAATATCAGGTCGGCCTTCTCCGCGCCGGCGGCCAGCATGGCCTCACGCGAGATTCCGTTGCCAAGCACCGCCGCAATGCCTTGCCCCTGCAGCGTCTCCACCAGATCCTCGCGATCCTCGACGACGGAGTAGGTCGCCTGCGCCGCCTCGAGCGACTTCCCGATCAACGAGCCGACCCTGCCATAACCGACAATCACCACGCGCTTGGGAGCGATGGGTGGCTGCATCGGCGGCTGCGGCGCCGCAACCGGCTCCGCCCTGCGTGTCTTCCGTTCAAGCACCGCGAACACCAGCGGATTGAGCACAATCGAAATGATCGCCCCGCCGAGTATGACGTTGCGAACCTCCGCCGGAATGAGGTCGAGCTGCAGCCCGACGCCAGCCAGGATGAAGGAAAACTCGCCTACCTGCGCGCGCGCTGCGGTGACAGCTCCAGCAACTTCACGGGTCTGCCCGAAGAGCCGTAGCAGCCCCAGGCTCAGCATAGACCTGAAGATAACGATGATGCCGACCGTCGCGATGAGCGGCCATGGATCCCCGAGGAAAACGCTCGGATCGAACAGCATCCCCACCGCAACAAAGAACAGCACGGCAAAGGCGTCGCGCAACGGCAGCGTCTCGTTGGCGGCCTGTTGCGACAACTCGCTCTCGGCCATGATGAGGCCGGCGAACAACGCGCCCAGCGCAACCGAAATCCCGAACAGCGCCGAGGCGGCGTAGGCAACGCCCAGCGCAATCGCGAGCACGCACAGCCGGAACAGCTCCCGCGAGCCCATATGGACCACACGGTGAAGCACCCACGGAACGACCCGCTTGCCTGCGACCAGCATGATGACGGCGAAGACAAGTATCTTGCCCAGCGTCAGTGTGATGGCGAGCCCGATGTCCTGCATCTGCAGCACGGTGATCGCCTCGCCATCGACCACCTGGCTGCGGATCTGCGCCCACGTCGGCAGCAGCACCATCGCGACAACCATCGCGATGTCCTCGACGACCAGCCATCCAACCGTCAGCTTGCCGCGCTCGCTCTGGATCATCCTCCGGTCCTGCAGGTTGCGCAGCGACACAACCGTCGAGGCGACCGACAGTGACAGGCCAAACACCACTCCGGCCTCAATGCCCCAACCCAACAGCATGGCCACCCCAACGCCGGCGCCCACCGTGCCCGCTATGGTCAGCAGCGTCATCGGAACGGCGACCGCCCGCACAGACATCAGATCGCGGGGCGAGAAGTGCAGGCCGACCCCGAACATCAGCAGGATCACGCCAACATCGGCGACTTCCTGCGCCAGCGTCTCGTCAGCGGTGAAGCCCGGCGTAAACGGGCCGATCAGCACGCCCGCCACCAGATATCCCAGGAGCGGCGACAGCTTCAGACGGGTTGCAACAGCGCCGAAAACGAACGCCAGGCCAAAGCCGATGGCCAGAAGCGCGATCAGTGGCGAGTCATGAGACACTGACCAATATGTCCTTTCCGAAGTTTGGCGTGAATCGAACCTTGGCAGATCGCTGAATCACATTGCAAGAAATTCGTTGGGGACGCCCACAATTGAGGAAGTCTCACAGGCCGGGAGAAGTGCTCCTTAACGATGATATGCGACGCATTGGTTCCCACGGGGGCCCTCAGCATGCAGTTTCGTCGGCCAAGGCGCCTTCGCATAATTTCGGGAGCAAGCCTGCTCCTGTTCCTGACGGGCCTTCCGCTCGTGCTTGGGCTCGCCCAGCCGTCCGAACCCGGACTGGGCGAAACGCCGGCTATCGTCGTTGTGTATGCCTCCGGACTCTCGTCGCTGGGATGGGCTGGCGGCTTGGCTGCAATGCTTGCGGCCGTCTTGGGCGCCTGGGTCATTCTCAGCCAGCGCCAGGAAGTTCACCGCAGGTATCTCGGCGCGAACGCCCGCCGCCGGCACAATTTCTCCGAAACCGCGCGAACCATCGCCATCATCGTCGGCGCCGCGGGCCTCATTGTCGGAAGCCTGGCGGGCTTCTACGCCGCCATGATGCAGGCCCGGCCAGATCTGTACGATAACCTGCCGCTGCCCTTCTTCACCGCTCAACTCGCGCTCACCTGCCTGCTCGGCGGCGGCGCACTCTACGCCGCAGGCCGCATCGGCCGCTGACCGTTTCTACCTATCGGCTTCCAGGATCGCCCGCACGCGCAGGATTGCACGCCAGAGCCCAATCTTCTGCCGCACGGTGTCTGCAAACACCGGCAACAGCAGGATGCACCGCCATCCCTCCAGCTCCAGATTCGCCACGCGCAATGCCCGGCGCACCTCGGCCATGGCGCCGCGCGCAAGCCGCCCGCCCTCATCGCGCGATATCGCGACAAGATCGATCGTCACGATGACACCCTCGCATCCGGCGGAATCGTTCGCCTCACTCTGCCGCCGCGCAACCTCGAGATAGGGATAGCCCGGCTGCGGGCTGGCGCCGTCCAACAACCTCAAGGGCGCGCCCAGCGCCGCCGTAACGCCAGCATCCGCAGCCAGCGCGGCAAGGATCGCGCTCTCCAGCGCCTGCTCGGCCCCGCTCACAGCCGCACCCTGCGCCATGGCGCAACCAGGGCAGCCACATCGTCCGGCAGGCTCAACGGCCGCCCCTCGGCAAGCCGTGTCTCATATACATGCGCGGCCATCCGCTTCACGGCGAGGCGCAGACTGTCGTTCACATCGCTGGCTTCGGCCCCGAACCCGGCGACATAGTCGATCTCGATCACCCGGCCCGGCCCGGTGCGCGGCAGCCCGCCCGATATCCAGGCCAGATGCGCCGATCGCCCTGGCATCAGGCTGAATTGGGCCGTCAGGTCCTCCGGCACGCCATCGCGAACGATCCGCACCGCCTCCAGCCCGCCCGCAGGCCGCACTGGCAGCGTCATCCGCCGCCGCTCGCGCAGCACCATCGGCCATCCATCCAGCGTCACCCTCAACGTGCGGGAAATGAACGCCAGCCCGATTGCCTCCTCTATCAGCGCCCGCGCGCCCGCGATCAGCTCGGCAACAAGGACGTCCTCGCCTTCGCCCGCAATGCGCAGGAACTCCTTGGCCTCGGCCAGCCCAACAGGCTCAGCCGCTGGCGGCGCCAGCGTCGTTACAATCATGTGCTCTCTCGCTAGGAGTCCCGCATCTGGGGACGTGAATCGCCAGCGTGGCTGGCGAAATTGCTGTAACCGGGCAGGTGGGTCCTGCCCTCAGACCGGAGGCGACATTTGCCAAAGCTTGTTTCAGCGCTTGCCGCGCTTGCCCTCGCCGCCTGCGCCACCACAACGGCGCGGACCACCGGGCCCGAGCCGCTCGCCACCCGCATCATGCAGCTCGATCGCACCACACAGTGGCGCGCCGTCAGCGAAACGCCGATCCCCTTCGACACCCATCATCCGCAGGGGATGGTCCGCATCGGCGGCGACTTCTTCGTCACCTCTGTCGAGATCATCCGCCCCACCCAGCGCTATCCGCAGCCGATCGCGGGGCTCGACCGCGATGCGGGCGAGGGACGCGGCCACCTCTTCAGGATCACCGATGCGGGCGTTCTGAAGTCTGACATCCCCCTCGGCGAAGGCGACATCTACCATCCCGGCGGCCTCGATTTCGACGGCCGTCATCTCTGGATTCCCGTCGCCGAATACCGGCCCGACAGTCGCGCGATCATCTATCGCGTCGATCCCCAAACTCTCGAAGTCCACGAAGCTTTCCGCTTCCCCGACCACATCGGCGCCGTCGCCTTCGACAGCGTCGCCAACGCGTTGATCGGCGTCAGCTGGGGCGGCGCGAAAATCTACCGCTGGCCCCTGCAGCCAGATGGCACGGTCACTGCCGCTGACCTCGCCGCGCCGCCTGCTGGCCGCGCGCGCTCCCACTACATCGCCTGGCAGGACTGCCACGGCTTGCAGGGCAGCATGATGCTGTGCACCGGCCTCTCCAATTATTCCCGCCCCGGCGGCGGCGCCAACCTGTCGCTCGGCGGCGTAGAACTCATCAACATGTCCGACCTGCGCCCGCTGTGGCAGTCGCCCATCCAGCTCTGGTCGCCAACCGGCCGCTCCATGACGCAAAACCCGGCCTGGTTCGAGACCACGCCCGGCGGCCTGCGCGCCTGGTTCATGCCCGACGACGACACCTCCACACTCTTCGCCTTCGAAGCCCAGCTCCCAGCAAACTGACCCCACGTCACGGCTAGGCGGGAGCACTTGCCCGATCTACAGCTTCCGCAAACGTCAATTGCTTGAGGAAACGCCATGAAACTCGACAGCTCGATCTCGGCCATCGTCACCGGCGGCGCATCCGGTCTCGGCGGCGCCACCGTCAAGGCGCTCCGCGCCCAGGGCGTGAAGGTCGCAATCTTCGACATGAACGAGAAAACCGGCACGGCCTTCGCCGCCGAAACCGGCGCGGTCTACTGCAACGTCAACGTCACCGACGACGCATCCGTCGACGCCGGCTTCGAGAAGGCCCGCGCCGCCAACGGACAGGAGCGCATCCTGGTCAACTGCGCGGGCACAGGCGTCGCGGTGAAAACGGCCGGCCGCAAGAAGGAAACCGGCGAGATCAGCGCTCACCCGCTCGATGCCTTCAACCGCATCATCCAGATCAACCTCGTCGGCACATTCCGCTGCATCGCCAAGTCCGCCGTCGGAATGATGACGCTTGACGTGCTGCCCGACGGCGATCGCGGCGCCATCGTCAACACAGCCTCGGTCGCCGCCCAGGATGGCCAGATCGGCCAGGCCGCTTACGCTGCCTCCAAGGGCGGCGTCGTGGGCATGACGCTCCCCATCGCGCGCGACCTCTCAACCGAAAGCATTCGCGTCAACACCATCCTGCCGGGCCTGTTCAACACTCCGCTGCTGGCCGGCCTTCCGGACAATGTGAAGTCCGCCCTTTCGGCCACCGTCCTCAACCCGAAGCGCCTCGGCGACCCGTCCGAATATGCCTCGCTGGCTCTGCAGATGATTCAGAACGCCTACTTCAACGGCGAATGCGTCCGCCTCGACGGCGGCATCCGCATGGCGCCGCGTTAGGCGTCGACGAAACAACAAGAAGGCGGGGATCGCTCCCCGCCTTCTCGCATTTCGCAGATTGCCTGCGCTGCTTCAGAAGTCGGCCGACACCGTCACCGAGACCGTGCGCGGAGCCAGCGGCCGGAAGGACGGCGTACCCACTACCGAACCACTGATGAAGGCCAGTTCATCTTCGTCGAACACGTTCTCGACGTTCACCCGCGCCTTTAGCATGCCCAGCGGCCCATGACCGTCCCCCGTGCCGAAGTCGACATAAGCGGAGACGACCGTGTATGCGGGAACCTCATCATTGTTTACGAAAGTCGTGAATCGCGACGACTGATACTTCGCCGAGACGTTCGCGACGATCCAGTCCGTCGGTTCCCACGTGGCGCCCGCGCCGATCACCCACTCCGGACTATCGACCAACGTCTTGCCCGACAAGCACAGGACAGTCGCGCTGGCGCAGCCGGTTACCAACGTGTTGTTGGCGTAGTTCGGAACGTCATCCTGGAACGTCGTCTGGTTCCAGGTTAGGTTGCCGTTGAAATAGATCTGGTCGCCCAGAATATCGGGACGCCAGGCCCCGGTCAGCTCAACCCCATAAGCCTCAACGCCGCCGACACTTTGATAGAACGTCTCCGTCCCGCCTACCTGTCCCGGCAGGGGCGCTGCGAAGCTCTCGATCCGGTTGTCGAACGTCGTGTAGTAGGCCGCAACCGATCCATAGAGTTCGCCGCGAGTCGTCCGCGCGCCGATCTCGAAATTCTCCGACTCCTCCGCTTCAGGCGCAGGAACAAACGCCGTCGAGTTCGGGATCGTCGAGAAGATGTCGTCCGTCCCGCGCGGCAGGGCGTAGTTCTGCGAGTACGACGCAAACAGCTGCTCGCTGTCGGTGATATCGTAGACAGCTCCCACCATCGGCAGAAAATTGTCCTCATACGTTGCTTCGACGAACTGCGGACCAAAGCCGGCAACGCCGACCCCGCCGCTCACCAGGTAGAAGTCGTTGAAGCCACGATACCCATCGATCGAGTAGTCGACCTTCAGCGACTTGACGCCCACTTCAACATTCAGCTTGTCGTCCAGCAGGCTGATCGTGTCCTTGAGGAACACCTGCGTTGTCTTGCGCGTCGATTCATATTGCCGCCAGTAGTAGATGACTTCGTCCAGCAGGATGCGGCCTGTCTGGATGCCACCCTCATGGTTCACGCGGCGGGTGAATCGGCTGTAGTCGTCGTCTTCAAACCAGACACCAGCCTCCAGCCTGTGGTTTGCGATTTCGTACTCGCCCCTGACCACCACGCCATTGCGCGCACCGCCGACATTCGTGACGCCGAAGGCAACGCCGCGCGGCGCCGTCACGCTCAGACCCGCCTGGCTCTGTCGCAGGTAGCGGCCATAGAGCGACGTCGCGAGGTCGGGATTGCCGTACGCCTCGGGCGAAGAGCCCCACCCATCCTTGTCCTCGTGATACGCCGTCGCGGTCACAGACGCCGCGTCGCCAATCGGAGTGTGGAAGGTCATACCGTAAAGCGAGTCCGTCCGCACGTTGATGCGGTCCTGATACCAGTTCGTGATGGCTGAATAGGTGTAGCCCGGCACGTTGTAGTCACGCACATTGCCGAGCGTTCCGGCCGGCTGCGTGTAGGAGTAGCCGCAATCGCGTCCCGGCCCCTGCGCCGGATCGAATGGGCAGGCGGCGCCATTGTACTGAGCCTTCGTGAAGCTCGGCGAGTCGTAGTCGTAGAAGTCGTTCGAGACCCACTTTAAGTCGACATACGCCCCATCCCACAGGTCAAGCTTCACCTTGGCTTCGGCATGTTCGCGGTCGATGAAACCGCCGCCGCGCCACTGGTCGCTGTCCAGTTTCGTGCGGCTGGCATAGGCCGAGAGCGGCCCCAGCTTGCCAGTGTTCACCTTGACAAACGACCGGTTGAGATTGTCGTCGCCCCAGGTCAGCGAGACCGTTGCGCCGAATTCGTCGCTTGGGTTGATCGACCGATACTCCACGATCGGACCGAGCGAAGAGTAGGCTGGCTGCGAAACATCACCCGCCCCAGGCGAGGCGACGACAGCGCTCAGGTTCTCGTTGTCGACATACCGAAACACGGGGCTGCCGCCGAATGCGTCAGAGCGGCCTAGCGGAATTCCGTCGAGCACGAAGGCGATCTGCTGCAGGTTGAAGGCCCGCACGGTCACCGAGTTTCCAAACTCGTACAGGCCAAGCGCGCCTTCTGTCTGCACGTTGAAACCCGGCAGCGCCTCCAGCATCTTCAGGCCCGAAATGCCCGCCGGCGCTGAAAGGAGCGCTTCACGCGTCACCGCAACGACATTGCTCGCTTCATCAAGGCCAACAGCCTCGTCAGCCTCGCTGAGGCGCCTTCCCTGAATGACCACCACATCCTGGTCTTCAGGTTGCGGCGCCGCCTCCTGTGCATAGGCTCCCGCGCTCAGTGCGCTGAGGGAGCAGAACCCCATCAGCGCGGCCTTCGGTACAAACGCTCGCATCAATCGCCTCTGTTCTTTTTATCGCCCCAGCCAGCGCGTCCCCGGCTCAGCCATTCGGGAAACATGGCGAGGCAAACGCAAGAACAGCAGCGTTCGACGCGTCAGCTAGAAGAAAGATGCTTGAGAGACTTGCACTCGAACGCAGTGATCGCACTGAAATTCAGCGCACGGATCATCCGGCGCCCGCATCGCTATTCCGCGACCCGGCTCGTTCCAGTGGCGTCGTCGATGGCAAAGCGCCACTTCCCGTCGCCGCCCCGCTTGAGGACTTCGAGCGACACCCCGTCCATCTCGATCCAGCCCTCGGCGTTCAGCAGCTCCCAGCGGAGCTTGCAGACAGCGACGTCGCCTGCGGTCAGGACGCTTTCGTACTTGCCCTTCATCTTCATGGATGAGGCCAGCAAGCCGCCGAGCACTGCCTTAATCTCGCCCGCGCCCCGCGCGAACGTCTCGCCATCCATGGTGAAAAGGGCGTCCGGGGCATAAAGCGCCAGCATTCCCGTGGCATCCTGATCGTTGAAACACTGGACGAAAGTTCCCGCCATCTCTTCCGGCGACGCTACGCCCATGTCCTGCTCCCCTGTAGTCTCGCGTGAATCATGCGAGCGGCATTTTCTCGATGCGCCGCCGAAGATCAAGGTGGGGCTGCAAGATCCGCCCGGGCGGGATAATCGCCGGCGCCGCCCCGCGTGGACGGCGCCGGGGTCCCGTCAGTCTTCCGCCACGCCGCCTAGGACGCAGCGAACTTCATCAGCTTGATCGCATCGAAGTTCTGCACGCCGCCACCGACGCGCTTGGTCGTATAGAACAGCACATACGGCTTCAGCGAGTAGGGGTCCCGCAACACACGTGCGCCCTGGCGGTCGACAATCAGGTAGCCGCGCCGGAAATCGCCGAAGGCGATGGAAAAACTGTCCTCCGCCATGTCCGGCATGTCCTCGATCTCCGTCACCGGATAGCCAAGCAGGCTCGCCGCCTCGCCCGCCATGCCCGGACGCCACAGATAGTTGTCGTCGCCATCCTTGAGCTTGCGCACCGCCGATACCGTTCGGCGGTTCATCACGAACCGCGCATTGGCCCGGAACTGGCTCTTCAGCGAATAGACCAGGTCGATCAGCCTGTCCGCCGGCTCAACCGCAGCAAAGGCCCCGTCGGCGCCCGACAGGATGAAGCCGATATTGTTCCAAGCATGGGAAGCGTCAGCGATCTTGGTATAGCTGAGAAAGCCCTTCGGCTTGTTCGAGCCATCGCCGTTCACGAACGCGGCCGACTCCTGCGCCGAAAAGCTCGCCTCCACCTCGTCCGCCAGCCACTCGTCAACATCGGCATACGCGTCGTCCAGCAGCGTCTGCGTCGCTGCAGGCATGGCGTAGAGCTCCGCCGCCGGGAATTCCAGCAGGTCGAGCGTCGGCGCCGTCGTTTCCGCCCGCGCCCCCGTTTCCGCCGCCCATGCAGACGCCGCGCCGAGGCTCACCGGCTTGCGGAACACCGTCGCCGATGTCTGCCGCACGCTTGCGATCTGCCGCATCGGCGAGGCCGCCATCAGGCGCTGCTCGATCAGGCGATCCAGCTCCGGCGGCGCGACATAGCCGCCCTGCGCCTCCGTGCCAACATTGATCGACTTCAGGTCCAGCCGCGCAATGCCGCTATCGTCGCCCTTGCGCAGATAAGCGCCCCAGGCCGACTTGTGCTCCGGATCGCTCCGGCGCGGATCTTCGCCGATCGCCGGCCGCGACTGCTCCAGCGAGAACCGCTCCAGCGTCGTGCGCTGCTTGTCGAGCGAAGCCTCGATCCGCTTCAGCTTCGCGTCCAGCAGCGGATCAGCCGCGCCGCGCTTTTCGATCTCCTCGATGCGCATGTCGTTGGCCGCCTTCAGCGCCTCGAACGCCGCCATCATCTCAGCCGTCGCCGCACGCACCTCGGCATTCGCTCCCGCAGGAGCGTTCATCTTCGTCTCGATCGTCATGGTTTTTCCTTGAGCTTGCTTCGCAGTCGGTCAGTCACCGGCGCCGCGAAGCGGGGCGCACGGCACAAACGAAAAGGGCGCAGCCGAAGCTGCGCCCTTCATGTCAGTCTGGCTATTCTGTGTTCTAGTGGCTGCTCTCGCCGCCCTGGTCGTCACGCGGCAGGACGAGGCCCGCAGCGATCCCCGGACCCATGCCCGGCACCCGGCCTTCGCTTTCCAGCTGCCGCGCACCGCCGAGAATGCCGGCCATAGCATGATTGCCCTCGTGGCAGGCGTACTCATACAGCGGCTCCGCCGCATTCATCGCCATCTCGCCCTTCCAGACCTGATTGTAGAGCGAAGGATCGTTCACCTCGAACTCGTACGTGATCTGGTGTTCGTCCCAGCGGGTGAACCGCTCGGTCAACTTGCCGTCGGACGAAATCATGCCGCGCTGGTTCGGGTGCACATTGGTGGTCTGAACCACCAGCGTGTTGCCCTCATACCAGCCGACCGAGTCGCCACCCCATTTCGGGATCGAGCCGTGCTTGGCTTCAGACGGACCCGCCACGATTGGAATGTTCCGCACATCGTGGTTCATTTCCACGAGGATCATCACCGCGCCCGGCGTCTGCACGAACTGGAACGTGTTGTTGTACATGCTGTTCATCATCACCGGTCCATACGAACCGGAGAAGCTGAGCACGCAACGCTCCGCCATCGGCCGGGTTTCCGGCCCGTCGAAATTCGTGATCGAGTAGCCGCCGCCGCCGCGCGCAGCACCCGGCTTGTAGGGAATGCGCCCCGTCGCCGGTTCGACGATCCAGGACGAACGTAGCTCGCCCTTCACCGTCGCAACCTTCGTGCCCGGATCGATCCAGAACGCGTTGTATCCGCGGTCGTTGTTCTTGTCCTCGAGCAGCTTGGTGTTGTTCGGGTCCTGCCCGTTCGTCGCAGCATCTTCCTTGCTCAGCACGACCAGCATGTTGCGGTTCACCATGCGGTCGGCTTCAGCCGGCGTGAGCACCAGCTTGTCGACACCACCCGGCCGCTGCAGGCTGGTGATCGACGTGTTGTTCCAGAAGCCCTGCAGGTCAGGCGCGCCCCACGTTGTCTTCGGCGTTTCGTAGCCCGGTGCCTGCGCGTGCGCGGCGCCAGCAGCCAAGGCAAGCGCGCAGACTGCGGTCGCCGCTCTCAGATAGAATTTCATGGCCTTCCTCCGTATCCCTGTGGATCGTCCGCGCGCAGCCTTCTGCGGGCCTAAGCACGTTCGAAGCGATGCTACCCCCACCTTACCCATGCGGAAAGGCTGACCTTGCGTCAGGCAGCCCGCCGGTTGACGAACACTTGATCGCCGCCAACCGCTGCAAATCGCGCATTGGGAGCCATTGGGCGGGCGACCAGCGAAATCTCCCGTAGATCAATTTCTCGCAACTCACGCCCCCGCGACACGCGCGGCGTCCAGTCCCGCGCTATGAACCCGATCGACAGGCCGCTGAGTCGCCCGTCGCGGATCTGCGCCAGCGCCGCCATCCCTGCCGGCGTTTCGTCCTGCACGAGGCCGCGAACGAACAACCCGCGCCCGTCCTCCCGGATCGTCGTCCACCGGCCGGCCGTTCGTCCGCCGCCATGGTTCAGCAGCATGCCAACGTTCCGCTCACGCATCAGCGACCGCGTGAAGGCGCCAGCCCGCACCACATCGCCCGCCAGGTCCTCGATCCCGAACAGCGACGCATACCCTTCGATGACCAGCGACCCCGGCCCACGCTTGTTCCTGTCCATTAATTCGCATCCAGCTTCTGCTCGATGCGCGTCAGCTGCGCAGCCGCAAGCTCCAGTTGACCTTCCACACGCGCCAACCGCTCGCTCACGCCAATCATGGCAACTACGCGCAATTCCACATCCTTCAGCCGCTCGCCGGTCGCGCCCGCCCACGCGAACAAGCCCGCCGCTTCGACTGCAATCGCAAGAATGAGCGCGAGTGTGATTTTTCTATCGATCATTCGATCGTCCTTTGCTAAGAGTGGCCGATCCCGGGCTGGGCGGCGCGCGTTCGGGAGACTCCCAGGAATGAAGCGGGCGAATGTCGTCAGCGTACGCAGTCTGTTTTCAGGCGGCACACGCCTGCGATGCGCATCCTCGTCACGAGGATTCCACTGGCAGCCGCCCCAGGTGGCGCAGCTTCTTGTCGACATCGAAACGTCCGCCCGAGATTCGATCGACGAGGAAGATGTCCCGGAAGAACGCCTCTATCTCGGCGTGATCACGACGGGCCGATCGAAGTCCGGCGTCGCCGCATTGCACGATGGACGCCAGCGCCTTGTTGTCCTCACCATGTTCCTGGCTTTCGCCCGCGATCGCATACTCGCCAACGCCGAGCGCAACAGGATCGACCGCATGCTGGTCCGCCGCGCGTTTGCCCGGCCGCCAGAACCGCGCCTGCGCCTGCCCCCGGAAGAGCACGCCTGGTTCGCCCATTTCATCCTCGCGCCGGGTGCCACGAAACGACTCCCCACCAACCCGCCGCCCGGTTCTCCGCGCGAACTCCTTCTCGCCGCCCGCTTCATGGAGCATGCCTTCGCCGCCTACCGGCCCGAGGACCTGCGCAACATCGTGGATTTCCTGCTCCATCACACTGCCCTCGTGCGCTCGGTCGGCGAGTACGTTGCCCCGCCTCCGCCTCGCCCGATGCTGGCGGCTTCACAGCAGGCATCCCCCGCCCACTATTCAGTGGCGGCGGAATAGCCCCATGGCCGATGCATCGAGCAAGGCGGCGACGCCGCGCGTTTTCCTGCGTATCGTCGTGGCCGTGGCCGTCATCGGGCTGATGTCTCTTTCAGCCCTGATGTGAGGCTAGTTCCGGTTCGGCGTGAGCACAGCGACAAGGCCGAGCAGGGCGACGAAAGCCTTGTAGGCCGCATCCAGCTGCGCGGGCGCAACCAGCACGCCGGCTGTTGCCCCAAGCGCGGCAAGGCCACGCCACGTCGAGAACTCGCGCAGCCGCGCGAGCACATAGTCCAAAATTCCTGCGTTCATGTCGTTCTCCTTTGGTTGAAAACGGAAGAGGCGGCCCGTCGCCGGACCGCCCCTGCCGCTTGCGCCGTTGACAGGGATCACTTGATCCCGGCCATCCGCCGCTTCTCCTCGGTGGTGAGGAAACTTGCCGCCTCGATGCGCTGCCACTGCGTCGCGCGTTCGTCCTGGAAGGCCGGTACGCCTTCGAGGTCGGGCGCGATCTCGCCGCCGACCCGCTCGCCCAGCCAGCCTGAGATCGCCCGAGCCGCGCGGTTCACCAGCGGCAGCACCGTCATCCGCCAGAAAGCCGAGTTCGCCTCGCGATAGTTGGCGTAGGTCGCATCCCCTGGAATGCCCAGCAGCATCGGCGGCACGCCGAACGCCAGCGCGATCTCCCGCGCCGAAACATTCCGCAGCTCGACGAAATCCATGTCGGTGGGCGAAAGGCTCATCGGCTTCCATTCCAGCCCGCCCGACAACAGCAGGGGCCGTCCCGCATTCTCCGGCCCCTGATAGACGCGCGCGAGATCCTCGCGCAGCTCGGCAAGCTGCGTGTCGGTCAACGACTGCGCGCCGCTGTAGATCAGCGCTCCGCTCGGCCGTGCTGCATTGTCGATCAGCGCCTTGGTCCACGCCCCGCTGGCATTGTGCACGTCCACCGCGCGCGCCGCCGCCTCCAGCGGCGAATGTCCCTGGTAATCATTGACCGGACTGAACAGCCGCATGTGCAGCACCGGAAGAAAGCCGTCGGCCTCGCGCAGGATGCGGCGAACATCCCCGCCCACGCGGTGCTCCCAGCCCATCGGCCATCCGCGCGCGTCCTTCAGCACCTTCATCCGGTCCGGCCGCAGCACATGCAGCTCGCGTACTTCGCCATCGATCGACACGGCTTCGAGGAAGGAGTCTCCTGACACGCTCAGATGCGCATAGAGCCCCTCGAGCAAATCCGGCCCGCCCTGATCCACATTGGGCCGCGCGACCAGCCGGGCCAGCGCATCGCCATCGCCCGTCGCCCGAAATCCGACGCTCGCCGCCGCCTCGGAGATCAGGCGGATGCAGCGATAGGCCACCGGATTCCGCTCGAAGCCCTCGCGCGCCATCGCGCCAAGACCAGACCATCGCGCCGACTTGAGGTCAGTCAGCGCCACCATTGGCGCAGAGGATTTCTGCTCGCGCTTCCAGAACAGTTTCATGTGTCACGCTCCTTGGACGCCAGCGCTCCACCCCGCGGGCGCGCACGTAGCGCGCCGCGATTTGCGGAACTGGAGGCTGCCATGTTGAAGAAGGCGGTCGCCAAGCGGGAGCGCTGGGGTCCGCCCCCTGATCAGCTCTTGAGTGTGTGGGGCGTCGACCTCACGCCGGCCCACTTGTCGACCATGGCCAACACTACCCCGGCCCGGACCCCGGCCGATTCAGCGCATCTCCATCCTACAAACTGCAGCGTCAGTATCCTGAAAATTTTGGACAAAGTTTTGCTGTCTCCTACGGATTTGCAAAACCTGTCTCCCACAGAATGATCTGGTCGAAGCCCCTCGCTGGCCAGCGAGGGCGACTTGAGGAGACCACCATGGCCGCAGATGCAGTCACCTCCCGAGCCGAAGCCTCAGACCGCCGCGAAGCCGCGCGCGTCGCCGCCCATCAATATGCGCTGACGCGCGCCGACGCCCGCCGCGATGTGCGCATCGAGGAAGCGAAGGAGGCCCTCGCCCAGCGTCCAACACCCGCCGACCGCGCAGTCGAGACCCCGCCCAGCAGCAGCACGGCGCGCCTCATCGACATTCTCGCCTGAATCTGCACACGCACGGGCGCGAAGGTTAGCGCGCCGCTAACCGTACAGCGCGACTTTGCATCCGCACCCACACGCCGCTTTCACCCCGGTCTGCGATGATCACGTTCGGCTCATGGGAAGCCGAAGGTTGGCAATCATGTCTTTCGACCTCCAACTCATCCGCAACATAAGCGTCTCCAATGTCGCCATGGTGCGAGAACACGCCATCTTCATGGATGCCCAACGCTCGGACCGGCGCGTGCACAAGGCGCGCAACATCGCCGACCTTCTGGAGCGCGGTCACAAGCCCGCAAGAAGCGCCAGCGGCATGCAAGGCCTTGTCGTCGATCTGAAAGCCTAGGTCCGCTTCAACTGCGTCTGCCCGCCTGCCGCGTGGCGATCTGCCAGACATTTCCCCACTCGTCGCGAACCGTAGCCCGCCTGTCGCCGTAGGGCGTATCCATCGGCTTCTCGACCGACTTCGCGCCGGATGCCAGCGCCTTGCGGTAGGTCTTGTCGGCGTCCTCGACATAGACATACAGCACCGCCAGCGAGGCATTGCGTTCTTCGTCGCTGCTCAACATGACGATGCTGTCGCCGATCCGCATTTCCATCGGCCTGCCGGCTTGCGGCCGTCCCGTCGCGCCGAACACCCCACGCATGAACCCAGCCAGCCCCCTGACATCGTCAGTGAATATGCGCGGCGTGACGGTCCGCCAGCCTTCAGGCTGAAAACTCGGCATGCGTCTTCCCCCTTTGCTGCTTTCCGCAGTCCTCGATGGCCCACCTTGTCACACCGAGGTGAGCGCAGCAAAGCCGATGGATGCTTGACCAATCACGCTCGCACGGCAACCCTCTCTTCAAGGTCGAACAACGGGCTGGTCGTGGGAGGATACGCGTGAGGTCTCTGGTTCTCGCAACATCTTTGCTGTTAGCCGGATGTGTCAGCGTGAGCGTAAGCGAGGCGCCGGGCGCACCTGCACAATCAGCTTCCGCGCCGCAACGCATCACGGGCGGCATCGCCGACAACCAGCCCGCAGCAAGCGCCAGCGGCACGACCATCTTCCGCGACGTGGTCTACGGCCACCATGATGGCATGGCCAATGTCTACGACGTAATCCGCCCGTCGGCTCCTTCCGGCGCAGCAGTTCTCTATATGGTGTCCGGCGGCTGGTATTCGCGCTGGGCGCCGCCCGAAACCCGCATCGCACAGTTCCGTCAGCTGCTCGAGGCCGGCATCACGGTCATCCCCGTCCATCACGGTTCCGCGCCGCTCTTCAAGGTCCCCGAAGCCCACGCCGACGTCAAACGCGCGCTCCGCCATGTCAGCCTCAACGCAAGCGCCTACGGTATAGACGCCCAGCGCCTGGGCGTGTTCGGAGGGTCGGCAGGCGGCCATCTTTCGCTGATGCTGGGCCTCAATGGCGATGATGGCGATGCAGCGTCGGAAGACTCCGTCCTGCGCGGTCCCGCGCGCGTCAAGGCCGTGGTCGCCTACTATCCGCCGGTCGATCTGCGCCGCATGACCGGCCCAAATGACAGGTTCCCCGCACTCGACTTTCCGAACGAACAGGCCGCCGCAATCTCGCCCATCCTGTTCGTCGATGCGAAGGATCCCGTAACCCTGATTGTGCACGGCGACGCCGATACGCTGGTTCCAATCTCGTCAGGCAAATCGATCCACGATGCGTTGAAGCAGGCTGGCGTGAAGACGGAGATGGTCGTTATCGCCGGCGGGGATCATGGCTTCTCCGAACCCGTCCATCGCGCCGAGGCCACCGCTGCCATGGCGAAATGGTTCAAGGACAACCTGTAGGCCGGCCGCGCGGCAATCCCGCACCCCACTTAATTAACGTTTGTCGGCTATGCCTTAACGCTAAACCAGCCTGGATTTCCTCACTCGATTTACTGCGGATTCACCCACCCGGCAGATACTGCCGGGGTTGGGAGTACGCAATGAGCGCCGCCGGATCAGGCGCTATCGGCCCGGTTTCGGTCCGATACGCCGCACAGATCAGAGAGCTTCTTCACGCGCAGGCGCTGCAGCGCATGGCCGCGGCCGCTGAAGCTGCTCGTGCGTCTGCCGAAGTGGAACGCTCCGCACGCGTCGGCCTTGCCGAAAAATCCGAGGAGTCCCAGCCGGTCAAGGCAAAGCCTGATCCGCATGAACTCTCCGGTCAGCCGCAACAGGCACGTCCCGAGAAGGCCGAGCCAGTTCCCGCCATCCAACCGTCCACCGGACATCTCGTCGACATCCAGGCCTGACCGGCGCAACGCTGCTCGCGCTGCGCCGCTCCGGGCCTAGCCCATGCGCTTCATCACGCAGATCTTGTTGCCGTCCGGATCGCGCAGGTAAGCGAGATACATTTCCATCGTCGCGCCTTTGCGGATGCCCGGCGGATCCTCGATCGCCGTGCCGCCATTGGCGAGGCCCGCCGCGTGCCAGGCGTCAGCCTGCTCTGTCGTCTCCACCGCAAACCCGATCGTCCCGCCGTTTGCGAATGTGCAGGGCTCGCCATTAATCGGAATGCTCACGCCGAACGTGCCGGTCTTGGTCCGCCAGAAAACACGGTTCTTGTCCTGGAATCCCGGCTTCACGCCCAGCACACCCAGCGTCGCGTCGTAGAACTTCCTCGAACGCTCCAGATCGTTCGTGCCGACCATCACGTGTGAAAACATCCCGTCATCCCTTGCTTGTCGCCTTGCCGGCTCGCCGTCCGCGAATGCCGTCTGACCGCCGGGATGCGCCAATCGCGGCGCGGTTGCAATCCCGCCGGTTGACCAACGCGCCGCCACGCGGCCACTGTGCCCCCCGACTCGGAGGCAAGTCCATGCTGATGACAATCCTAAAGGCCGTCGGCACCGTCGCCGTGGTCGTCATCATTTCGGAGGTACAGAAGCGCTCAAACGTGCTTGGCGCCGCCATCGCCGCCCTGCCGCTGATGACGATGCTCGTCGTGCTCAACCTCGCCACTGACGAAAAGGCCGGCCCGGAGCAGGCCACCCATTTCGCCAATACCACCTTCCTCCTGTTCTTCCCGGGGCTTACCTTCTTCATTCTCCTGCCGCTTGGCCAGAAGATGGGCCTGTCGTTCGGATGGTCGTTTGGCGTGGCGGTTGCCGCTACCTTCGCCGTAACGTTCGCCGCCATCGGCGTGATGCGTCATTTCGGCGTGAAGATCGATTGATGCTGGGGCCCATCACCCTCGAGAAGTCGATGCGGCTGGCCATCGGGCTCGTCCTCGTCTGCGTCGTCATCGTGGCGCCTCTGATCGGCGTCTACGCGCTCTCGCCCTTCTTCTTCATCTGGGGGCTTGCACCTTATCAGCTGGCCGTCGTCGTTGCCGTGATGGTCGCCGAAGCCGTCACCATCGCGGCGCTGATCTTCCTCGTCATCCGCAAGCGCTGAGCGCCAGCACATTGGGATTGACGCAAGGTCCCGCGACACGCACTGGCCCTTGGCGCCGCCCGCACCTTCGCTAGGCTGTCGCCAAACAACAAACAGGTGAGGCGCGCCCCATGTCCAACAACATGTCCGAGTACACTGACATTCTCTATTCAACCGCCGACGGCGTCGCGACCATCACGCTCAACCGGCCCGACAAGCTCAACGCCTGGCGCGGCCAGATGGAGCAGGAAGTCCGCGCCGCCATGAAGGCCGCCGCCGCAGACGACAGCGTCCGCGTCATCGTCCTCACGGGCGCAGGCAAGGGCTTCTGCGCCGGCGCCGATATGGGCATGTTGCAGACGATCCAGTCGGGCGATGCACAGACGTCCCGCGCCGCAGTCAACGCGGCCGCACCTTATGACCCCGCCTCCAACGAGAACTTCCAGAAGCAGTATTCCTACTTCCCCGCCGTGCCCAAGCCGATCATCGGCGCCATCAACGGCTCGGCAGCGGGCCTTGGCCTCATCATGTCGCTCTACTGCGACATCCGCTTCGCCGCCGACACCGCGAAGTTCACCACCGCCTTTTCCCGCCGCGGCCTCGTCGCCGAGCACGGCATCTCGTGGCTGCTTCCCCGCCTCATCGGCTTCAGCAACGCCGCCGACCTGCTCTACAGCGCCCGCGTCATCACCGCGCCCGAAGCCCTGACGATGGGCCTCGTCAGCCGCGTCTTCCCCGCCGCCAACTTCCACGCCGAGGTCGCCGCCTACGCAAAAATGCTCGCCACCGAAGTCTCGCCGCGTTCCCTCCGCGAAATGAAGCGCGAAATCTGGAACGCGCAATTCCAGTCCCTCGGCCAGGCCATCGAAGCCGCCAACGCCGACATGCCGCCAAGCTTCAAATCCGAAGACTTCAAGGAAGGCGTCGCCCACTTCGTCGAGAAGCGCGCACCGAAGTTCACGGGGCGCTAGGCGTCAGATTGCGCCATCCGGCTTCTTGCCAGCCTTCTTCACGGCGGACTTCTCCGCGCGGAAAGCCTTCGCCCAGCCATCCTTGCCCGCCTGCCGCCCGCGCGCGATCGCGAGCGCATCCGCCGGCACGTCCTCAACAATCACCGAGCCAGACCCCACATACCCACCGGCGCCAATCGTAACCGGCGCCACCAACGAGGTGTTCGACCCGACGAACGCGCCCTCGCCCACCACCGTGCGGTACTTGAAGAACCCATCGTAATTGCAGAAAATCGTCCCCGCACCGATGTTCGCGCCCGCGCCAATCTCGCCATCGCCCAGATAGCTCAGATGGTTCGCCTTCGCGCCCTCACCCACGGTCACATTCTTCACCTCGACGAAATTGCCGATGTGCGCGTGCCTGCCGATCACCGCCCCCGGCCGCAGCCGCGCATACGGGCCAACAATCGCACCCTCGCCAACCTTCGCGCCCTCAAGATGCGAGAACGCGCGGATCAACGCGCCACTTGCCACGCTCACGCCCGTCGCGAACACCACATTCGGTTCAATCGTCACGCCCGGTGCAATCTTCGTGTCGTGGCTGAAATACACAGTCTCCGGCGCCGGCATCGTCACGCCATCCGCCATCAGCTTCTCGCGCATCGCCTGCTGGAAGATATGCTCGATCCCCGCCAGTTCCGCCTGGCTGTTCACGCCCAGCACATCGCGCTCCTCGCAATGCGCCACCGCCGCCTTGAGCCCGCGCCCCCGCGCCAGCCCGACCAGATCGGTCAGATAATACTCGCCCTTGGCGTTGTCGTTCTTCACGTCTTTCAACAAATCGAACATCAACCGCACAGGCGCCGCCATCACCCCTGAATTCGCCAGCTCAATGGCAAGCTGTTCCTCGCTCGCGTCATTGGCCTCGACAATCGCCTCCAGCGAGCCATCGCCCGTCGTCACCAGCCGCCCATAGCGATTTGGCAGCTTCGCCTTGAACCCGAGCACGCAAACGCCCGCGCCCTTCTCGATCTCCGCAAACGCCCGTTCGCCCGCCTCCTTCGGCACCAGCGGCGTATCGGCATACAGCACGATGGCCTGCCCCTCGACGCCGCTCAGTGCCCCGCGCGCGGCATCCACCGCGTTCGCCGTCCCCAGCTGCTCGCGCTGCACCACCACATTGGCTGCGCCCACCAGCTTCGCCGCCGCCTCGCTCAGCGCCGGCATGTCCGGCCCGACCACCACCACGCTCCGCTTGCAGCCCAGCGCCTCAGCCAGCGCCACGCTCCAGGCCAGCATCGGCCGCCCGCCGACCTCGTGCAGCACCTTCGGTCGCGGCGATTTCATCCGCGTGCCCTTGCCGGCGGCGAGGATGATTGCGAAACGGTCGGCCATGGCCTGTCCTTCAGGTCGAATCCCGGCCCTGACTATCACACCCGCAAGCTGGCCAGCCAGACATGAACAGCCTCACCGGCTACACCATCGCCTTCGACCTCGACGGCACGCTGATCGAAACCGCCGGAGACATCCAGCGGGCGCTGGGCCAGGTCCTCTCCGCAGAAGGTCTGCCGCCCCTCCCGATGGCCGATGTCCGCAGACTGGTGGGCGGCGGCGCCCGCCTGCTCATCCAGCGCGCGCTCGAAGTCCACGGCGCCACCCGCGACGAGGCGATGCTCGACCGGCTGATGGACGACTACATCGCCGCCTACGCCGCCGACATCGCCAGCCTCTCGCATGCCTTTCCAGGCCTCATCGATGCGCTGGACAGTCTGCAGCGCCTTGGCGCCACGCTCTGCGTCTGCACCAACAAGCGGACAGACCTCTCGGTGCAATTGCTCGCCACGCTGGGCCTGCAAGACCGCTTCGCCGCCATTGTGGGCGGAGACGCTGCGCCAAACCGCAAGCCGCATCCCGACCACTACATCCACGCCATTCGCATGGCCGGCGGCGATCCGGCCAGAAGCCTGATGGTGGGGGATTCAATCTACGACGTGCGCACGGCAAAGGCTGCAGGCGCGCCCGTCGCCGTCTACGCGTTCGGCTATACAGACACGGCGCCGGACCTCTTGGGGGCCGACGCCGTGTTTACTCATTTTACTGATCTGCCGGACCTCGCGGTCCGCCTTCTGCTCGGTTAGCCGATGCCACGCGCGTAGTGGGTGGGCTTGCCGGGCTCAGGCCGTGCGCCTTTCTTGCGCGGCGGCATGCCATTGACCATGTTGCTGCGCACGTCGGTGCGCGCGGAGCGCATCGCCGGCACAAAGCCCGCGTCGATGAGGTTGATCGAGACGTCGAACCCGCGGGTCGCCCAGTACTCTTCAATCTTCGCCTTCAGCTTGCGGGCGCCATCTTGGTCGCAGAAATCGCTGTTCATGTATTCGCTCCAGACACCGTGTGAGGCTTAGCCTGCGTGAAACGCTTATCCGCCTCGGTAGGTCCCTCAGTTCGCGTCGTCCGCTTTGCGGTATCGCCGTAGTGTCAAGTTAGGAATGCAGTTGAGGCAGCGCATGATGCAGTCGAGGAATTTTGACGATCAATTGTGGCGGCCAGGCATGGAACGCCATGTTTGCATGAACGTTTGTTCGGGTTCGATGCTTTTGCTGGGCTTTTCGCGTTAACGCTTTCGCGCCCGAAAATCCAGAATCCGATTGCGAAATTGAGTCGGCGGCTCACGCCCTAGAGTCGCTTCTTGGAAAACGCCGGGCCAGAGGCACTTTTGAGATACCTCTCGAACGCCCAAGCTTGTTCGACGCCGCTGAAAGCCAGATATGTCTTGATGCGCCACGGTCGGAACTTGGACGTGTGGGCGACGCCCCCCGCATTATGCTTCCGAAGACGCCCCCTGAGGTCTTCGGTGATGCCGACATAGTGGTGGCCGCCGTCTTCGCTTGTCAGGATGTATATGTAGACCAAGGCCTTCCCCCCAAAATCCGGGGTCAGAATGGCCCGCCTTCGCGCTGTGCGCTGCCGCCCGTCCGCGCTACGGCTCGCAAGCCAACCTGTCCGCTTCGCTTCCAGGCTGGCTTGCCGAGCCGTAGCGCGAAGGCTGGTGGGCGATGCAGGGATTGAACCTGCGACCCCTCCCGTGTGAAGGGAGTGCTCTCCCGCTGAGCTAATCGCCCGGGACCCTGTTTCCAAGGGAGCGGGTTCATAGTCTCGCGCGCCCCGTGGCGTCAAGTTTCCGGCGGCCAGCCTGTTTCGCCTGCCGCGCTGCGGCAGATTTCCCGCAATTCGGGGGGCCGGGGTGAAATCTTCTAATTTTTGGCAGATACCTCGCCCTAGCTGAGGGTTTGCCGTGGACACCGGCCCTTCCTTTTGGGAAGGCTTCCGGCCAAGGCGGATCAAAAATCCATAAAACCGCCCATTCGGGAGGGAGCTCGGTATGGCGTTTCTTTCGCCAGGCAAGATCACGACCATGGAAGGGGCCCGGAAGCACCGGAACTATGCCCTCGCGGTCCTGTTCATCGTTTACATCTTCAATTTCATCGACCGGCAGATCGTCAACATCCTGCAGGAAGACATCAAGGCCGACCTGAAGCTGCTCGACTGGCAGCTCGGTACGATGACCGGCCTCGCATTCGCAGTGGTCTATTGCACGTTCGGCATCCCCGTCGCCCGCATTGCGGACTCAACCAGCCGCAAAGGCGTCGTCGTCGTGTCGCTGGCCGTATGGAGCGGTTTCACCGCCATCTGCGGCCTCGCGACAAACTACCTGACGCTGCTGCTCGCGCGTATGGGCGTCGGCCTTGGCGAGGCTGGCGGCAGCCCGCCTGCCCACGCCATGATCTCCGACCTCTACGAGAAAGAAAAGCGCGGTCGCGCACTCGCGGTTTATTCCGCTGGTCTCTATGCCGGCACCCTGCTCGGCTATTATCTCGGCGGCTGGCTGTCAGACACTTTCACCTGGCGCGAAGCGTTCTTCTTCGTCGGCATTCCCGGCGTCCTGTTCGCAGTAATCGTCTGGACGACGCTGAAGGAGCCGATGCGAGGCCTGTCGGGTATCAAGCCGACGGGCGCCAAGATCAGCTTCGTCCAGTCGTTCAAGAATCTCTGGGAGTTGAAATCCTTCCGCTACTACTCGCTCGCAACTGGAGCTGGCACGTTCGTCACCTATGGCCTTGGCAACTGGATGCCCTCCTTCCTCCAGCGCACCTACGGCACGTTCAACGAGGAAACCGGCAAATATCTCGGCGCCTGGAGCATGCCCGACCTGCAGGCTGCGGTCGGCTTCTGCCAAGCGGGCGCCGCTGATTGCGTCGCGATGAGCTCCACCGAGATCGGCATCATGTATGGCACCGTCTCCGGGGTAGGCGGCATGATCGGCACGATCTGGGGCGGCATCCTCGCCGACAAGATGGGCGCGAAGGACCGCCGCTGGTTCCTGTGGGTGCCGATGTGGGGCAAGCTGATCGGTGCGCCGCTGTTCATCCTCTCGATGCTCGCGCCCACACCCGAGCTGTCTCTGTTGCTCTACTTCCCGGGCATCATGCTTGCCGCCATGTATCTCGGGCCGGCGCTTGCAATCACCCACCACCTCGTGCCCGCCTCGATGCGCGCCATGTCGTCCGCCGTGCTGTTCTTCATCCTGAACATCATCGGCCTCGGTACGGGCCCGACCGTTGTCGGCATCGTCAGCGACTGGCTCACGCACACAAGCGCATGGGTCACCAGCGTCATGCCGTTCATCGGCTCCACCGAAACGCTGGTCGATCAATATTCGCTCAAATGGGCGATGATCCTTGCGATTCTGGCGATGTTCCCGCTGACGATCCTATGGCACTGGGGCGCGAAGGCGCTTCCGGTGGGCGCCCTCGACGAAGACGGGGTGGCCGTCGCAGAGGCCCTGACCGAGGGCGACCCGAAAGGTCACACACAGACAACCGGGCCTTCGGTCTAGGTTGCGACGCACGGAAAAACAAAAGGCCCGCTTTCGCCAGCGGGCCTTTTACTTTTGGGAGTTCGCAAAGCGTTCAACCGAACGTTAGCTCATCATCCCCCAGCGGCGCGAACACCTCGTCCAGCATCCGCTCGCTGACGCCCGACAGCGCAGGCGGGTCCCACTTCGGCGCGTTATCCTTGTCGATGATCACTGCGCGCACGCCTTCCTGGAAGTCGTGGCTGTGCACCTGCCGGCAGCCGATGCGGAACTCCATGCGCATATTGTCCTCGAATGTCTTCGCCTGCAGTCCTAGCGCCAGCTGCCGGTGCGCAACCTTCAGCGTACGCGGCGATTTGGTCTTCAGCGTCTCCAGCTGCTTCTTGGCCCACTCGCCCGAAACCGCATGCGACGTCTCCGCCTCCAGCGCCAGCACAACCTCTTCCACCGTAGGTTTCCAGAAGCAGCGCTCGATCACTTCAAGATGCTTCTCGAACGATCCAGCCTCGTCCCACTCCATCGCCTCCAGCATCTCCAGCCCGCCATCGCAGACCTGATGCTTCAACGCATCGACAACGCCCGACTCCACAAACTGCGTTGCGATCCCCGCCGCGCATACGTCGCCGCCCTTCAGCCGCTCCCCCGTCAGCGCCAGCCACATGCCCAGCGGCGGGCCCAGCCGCGGCAGGAACCATCCCCCGCCCACATCCGGGAACAATCCGATCCCCGTCTCCGGCATCGCAAACAGTGTCCGCTCCGTTGCAACACGATGCGAGCCATGCACTGAAATCCCCACGCCCCCGCCCATGGTGACGCCGTCCATGAACGCCACATAGGGCTTGGGATAATTCTTGATCCGCGTGTTAAGCCGATACTCGGCGCGGAAGAACGCCTGCGCCGCACTCCCATCCGCCGCCCCGCTCTCGGCCAGCATGCGGATATCGCCGCCCGCACAGAACCCCCGCGAGCCCGCCGCGTGATCCACCACCACAAGCTCGATCTCGGGATCGTCCGCCCACAGCTTCAGCGCCGCGTCCATGGCGAGGCACATTTCCTCGTTCAGCGCATGCAGCGCCTGCGGCCGGTTAAGCGTTATCCGCCCCGCAACGCCCTCGCGATGGATGATGACTTCGGCCATGTCGGGACCCTCCGTTTCCGGCGGCCTACCATGCCGGACGCACGAATCCCAACTGTCACGGAATCAGCCGAAGAACTGGCCTTGCGACGCAGGACGATGGCGCGAGCGGCCATGGCAAGGGCGATAACCGCCCGGCAAGGCCGCCGCCCATCGCCCTGCGGCCAGACGCCTGAAGGCGCAGGTCCCGTCGTTGTACGCGTGAACATTGCGAACCCGGATTGGGAACAAGGAGGCGGCCGCCATGCGCTGGCACACCGTACGCTTCGATGCGCGCGCCAACCGCGTCGAGATCTATCGCCACGCCGACGACATGTTCGACGGCGACCCGGTCATACTGATCGACGCTGAAGTCGAACGCTTCGGCGACACGCCCGAGGGCGCCGAAAAACTCGCCGCCTGGCTAGGCCGCATCGTGCTGTCGGATAACCCGGCCGTCCGCACGGCGCTGGGTCTCGGCTGACGCCTCAGCCGGCCCGCCGTTTTGATGCTTCGGGGCATTCGGGCGCACATGGATCATCTGCGCCCCGGAGTGAAAAGGCCGGATCGGCGCCGGGCGCGTTCCGCATCAGCTCCAGCGCCAGATTGCGATAGCAGGCTGACTGGCGCAGGTATTCCGCGCGCTCGGCGGGATCGACGGCAACCTGCGCCGCCGTCAGGCAGCTCTCGGCTTCCAGGAGGCATTCCATTGCGCTGGTCATGGCGTCCGGTAGCACGTTTCCGCGCCAGCGATAGGACCTGGATCAAACCCGCCGGGCCAGCTTGTCGCAGCTGTCGGGCTCTAAAGCCTCAGCAGGTAGGCGTGTGCGCCCTCAAGAACCAGCACCGAATCCTGGTTATGGATCGTCGCCTTCATCCGTACGACGCCCGTCGTCCGCTGCCGCTCAAGCGCCGTGATCTCCAGCAGCGGATAAAGCGTGTCGCCCGGATAGACCGCCTTGAGGAATTTCGCGCTCACCTCGACGAACCCGATCAGGTCATTGCCGATCACATGCGGAAACAACCCCGCCCCCGCTGCCGTCAGCGTGAGCAGGTGCAGCCCATGCGCCAGCAGGTCACGATGTCCCGCCGCCTCGCAGTAAGGCCGGTCATAATGGATCGGATGATTGTCGCCCGAGAGCAGCTGAAACGCCGAGAAGTGCGCATCGGTCAGCGTGCGCGCGGGACATGGATACCGCTCGCCGACTTCGAGCTGATCGAAGCCGCGCTTGGGAACGAGGGGACGGGAGAAGGGATCGAAGGGGTGGGTCACCAATTTCCCTCACGCTAGCTATCGCGCACGAGCGCGACGTCTCGCGCCCAACAAAGCCGCCGCAATCAGTGCGCCGAACACACCGAGCAGGGCCAGAAAGCCTATGAGCGATATCATGGGCTGAAGACCGCCTTCGTGGCGATCCCAGATGTGAAGGGTTTGGACGATGATCTCAGCAAAATAGATCTGATACAGACCTCCGAACGTCCACGCTGCGGCGCCACCCAACGCAACCCGAACGGCGAGTCGCAGAGGCGGCCCGGTTCTGAGTGCCCAGACAACCGTGATGACCTGCACAGCCGGCAACGCCAGAAGCAGAGCATCCTGAACCTGAACGTTCACCTTGTTCGCAATTGTCTGCAGCAGGCAGTAGGCGACAAGAGAGCCCAACCAGATCAGCAATCCAGCCAACAAGGTGCGCGATCGCTCGATCTTTGGCATCCCTACTGCCTCAACATATCCCGGCTCACGATCACCCGCATGATCTCGTTCGTGCCCTCTAGGATCTGATGCACGCGCAGATCGCGCACGATCCGCTCCACTGTCACGCCCACACATGCACAACACACCGCCCATCACGCGGCAGATCCTCGAACGTATCCAATCCATCAAAGATATCGAGCACGATGTGCCCCACCGCCTCAGGCTCCGCCAGCCGCAGGTTGACCGCAATCCGACGCTTGCCATCCTCGTCCAGCCGCGTCGATCGCCAGCAGACAACGCACCCGCACGTCCCACAGAAATCGAAACTCAGAACGGACTCCGGCCGCCGCATGTACGGCCGCGTCTCCCCCGAAACGTGAATGCGCTCACCCTCGAAGTCATACGCCCACAACGTCCCATACCGCCGGCACGCCGAACAATTACAGATCGTCGCCGACTCCGGAACGCCATCAAACCGCCAGCGCGCCGAGCCGCAGAGACAGGAACCTTCCAACAACATAGCCTCCACCACCCTGTCATGCTCGGGCCTGTCCAGAGCATGACCACACCCTACTGCCTCAACATATCCCGGCTCACGATCACCCGCATGATCTCGTTCGTGCCCTCAAGGATCTGGTGCACCCGCAAGTCCCGAACTATCCGCTCCACGCCATAGTCGCTGAGATACCCATAGCCGCCATGCAGCTGCAGCGCGTCGTTGGCCACCTTGAAGCCCGTGTCCGTCACGAAGCGCTTGGCCATCGCACACCAGCGCGTCGCCATCGGTGTCTTCGCATCCAGCTCCTGCGCCGCGTTGTACAGCATCATGCGCGCCGCCTGCGTCTCGGTCTCCATATCGGCCAGCTTGAACTGGCTCGCCTGGAAGTCCGCAATCGCCTGGCCGAACTGCTTGCGCTCGCGCGTATAGGCCAGCGCCTTGTCCAGCGCCTCCTGCATCCCGCCCAGCGAGCAAGCCGCGATGTTCAGCCGCCCGCCGTCCAGCCCCGCCATCGCAAAGCGGAAGCCATCGCCCTCCGCGCCGATGCGCCGGCTCTCGGGGATGCGTACATCCTCGAAGATCACCTGCCGCGTCGGCTGCGAGTTCCAGCCCATCTTCTTCTCGTTCGCGCCGAACGAGATACCCTTGTCCGTCTTCTTCACGATGAAGGCCGACACGCCCTTTGGCCCGTCCTGCCCCGTCCGCGCCATCACGACGTAGACGTCGCTCACCCCCGCCGCCGAAATGAACTGCTTCGATCCGTTGAGGACATAATCCCCCCCATCCTTCACGGCCCGCGTCTTCAGCCCCGCCGCATCCGACCCCGAACCCGGCTCGGTCAGGCAGTAAGACGAGAGGAACTCCATCGAGGTCAGGCCCGGCAGCCATTCCTTCCGCATCTCATCGCTAGCGAAACGATCGATCATCCACGAGCACATGTTGTGGATGGAAATATACGCCGCCGTCGAAATGCAGCCCTGCGACAGTTGCTCGAAAACCAGCACCGCATCAAAACGCGACAGGGCCGATCCGCCCACATCCTCGTTCACATAAAGCCCGGCAAAGCCCAGCCCCGCGGCCTCGCGGATCACGTCCACAGGAAAGTGTTTCTTTTCATCCCACTCGGCCGCGAAAGGCCTGAGTTTCTCAGCCGCAAAGTCTGCCGCCGTCTGTCGAATCAAAATCTGTTCAGGGGTCAGCGCTGTCATGCGGCCTGTTCCGTTGCTGGTTCACGGGCTATTCATACGCGGCGTTCCATGCGTACTCCAGTTCCATCCATAAAAGACCCGCGACAGGCTGGCTTCCCCATGGCGACTTTGATCTCAGAAACCGCGCCGCAATATCGCGTGCGGCCCGCGCGCGGGAACGAGATCGGGGAACTCCAGAACATAGACCTTGCTTCCGCAACGCTCTTCCGCGGCACCGGCCTCATCGATTTCGGCCCCCTGGGCGAGCCGACCCAGCCCATCCCGGAAGACCGCCTGCGCCGCGGATTCGGCGATGGCCTCATCTGGGTCGCCGTCGATGACCGTGAAGAACTTGTGGGTTTCGCCCTCTGTTCAGACCGGGGCGAGGATCTCTATCTCGACCAGCTTTCCGTTCTGCCCCGCCATGGCCGGCGCGGCATCGGCGCCCGCCTCGTCCGCCGCTGTCTGCAGGAAGCCGAAGCCCGCGCCTTCAAGCGCGTCTCCCTGTCGACCTTCCGCAAAGTTCCCTGGAACGGCCCCTTCTACCGCAAGCTCGGCTTCCGCGAGGTGCCCGTCTGGCGCCTGCAGGACTGGCAGGAAGAAATCCGCGAACTCCAGCGCACCACCATGGACGTCCGCCTCCGCTGCTTCATGCAGCGCAAGGTGAAGCGCGGGCGTTAGGCCGTCTCTGGAGCGGAATCAGATTGGGTGTAAGCACAGCTCCATCCCCGCTCGTCCCGACGAAAGTCGGGACCCAGGGCTGACGGCAAGGCTTGTTCCAGCTTGCAGCTTCAAGCCTGTTGGCATCGCAACACCGTTCCTGGATTCCGACTTTCGTCGGAATGAGCGGTGCAAGGCGAACCACTTCGCCCTAACACGATCAGATCATAGCAATCCAGCGATCCGCCGCGCCGCCGCGTCCTGCGCCGCCTCATCCAGCGATGCCAGCTCCAGCGTCGCTACCTTCGGCCTCTGATCCCGCCCACTGAACCGCGTGTAGGACGGGTCGTAGTGCCGCTCCACCACATGCCTCACCAGCTCGGCATACGCCCCCACATCCGCCAGCTCGCGCCATGTCGCCAGCTGCTTGCGCCCCGGATAAACCTCCAGCCGCGATAACACCTGCTCCAGGAACGCGCGATCCGCGATCACATCGGGATAGCTGCGCACCAGATATTCCGCCCGCACCTCAATCGGCGCCGACAGCACGATACGCGGCGCCCGCTCCATCGCCTGCCACACCGCCGGCGGCAGCGTGCGATTGCCGATCTTGCTGGACTCCGCCTCCACCAGAACCGGCCGCGCCGGATCCATCCGCGCGAGCTCATCGAACACGCACGACTCGAACCATTTCTGCGAAGGCTGCGGCGTACCCGCCAGCGCACCGAACAGGGAGCCGCGATGCCGGGCGATCCCTTCCAGGTCGATCACCTGCCCGCCCATCGCGCCCACGCGATTGAGTATCTCCGTCTTGCCCGTTCCCGTCCCGCCTTCCAGCAGCACGAACCTCAGCCCCAGCTCATCCTCATACAACCGCTTCTGCACCACCCGGCGATAGGTCTTGTACCCACCCTGGAGCACCATCACGCGCCAGCCCACCTGCGCCAGCACCAGCGCCATCGAGTTCGACCGCTGCCCGCCGCGCCAGCAATAAACCAGCGGTTTGAAGTTCGGCCCCATGGCCGCCAGCGCCGTCTCCAGGTGCCGCCCGATATTCTTCGCCACAAGCGCCGCGCCCATCCGCCGCGCCAGGAACCGCGACTCCTGCACATAAGTCGTGCCCACGATGGCGCGCTCGTCATTGTCCAGCACGGGCAGGTTCACCGCGCCCGGAATGTGATCCTCGGCAAATTCGGCGGGACTGCGCACGTCGATGATCATGTCGTACGCGCCGAGCGACCCCGGATCGACCGCCTCCGTGATACCGGGATTGGACATTGCCCGCGCAAACCTCCGGGCCGCACTGTCGGCCCCCGTCATGCCCTGCTATCAGACTGCAGCCGCCTCGCAAGGAGCCAGCCATGCCCCCCGTGATGCCTGAGGAAATCCGTCTCACCTCGCTCGCCCACGGCGGCGGCTGCGGCTGCAAGCTCGCGCCCGCCGTCCTGCGCGATATCCTGTCCACCATGCCGGGCGCCGCCCCGTTCGCGAACCTGCTGGTCGGCACGGAAACCTCGGATGACGCCGCCGTCTGGCGCCTCAACGACCAGCAGGCCCTGGTCGCCACAACCGACTTCTTCATGCCCGTCGTCGACGACCCGTTCGAGTTCGGCCGCATCGCCGCCACCAACGCCCTGTCGGACATCTACGCCATGGGCGCGACGCCCATTTTCGCCCTCGCCATCGTCGGCATGCCCGTCGGCGCCATGCCCGTTGGCATGATCCAGAAAATCCTCGAAGGCGGCGCCTCTGTCTGCGCAGCTGCTGGCATCCCCATCGCCGGCGGCCATTCGATCGATAGCAAGGAACCCATCTACGGCCTCGTCGCCCTCGGCCTCGTCCACCCCGGCAGGCTGCTCACCAACCGCACCGGCAAAGCCGGCGACGTGCTGATCCTCACCAAGCCCCTCGGCGTCGGCATCTACAGCGCCGCCCTGAAACAGGACCGCCTCGACGCCGCCGGCTACGAGGCGATGATCGCCTCCACCACAAAGCTCAACACCTTCGGCAAAGACCTCGGCCAGACGCCCGGCGTCCACGCCCTCACCGACGTCACCGGCTTCGGCCTCCTCGGCCACACCCTCGAAATGGCGCGCGGCGCCGGCCTCACCGCCGAGATCACAGCTGCGCCGCCCCTCCTCCCCGGCGTCGAAGCTCTCGCCCGCTCCGGCGTCCGCACCGGCGCCTCCACCCGCAACTGGGACAGCTATGGCGAGGCCGTCGTCCTGCCGGCCAACTTCGACCCCTGGCGCATAGACCTTCTCACCGATCCGCAGACCAGCGGCGGCCTCCTCATCGCCGCAGACCCATCGGCGGCAGACACCATCCTCGCCAACGCCAATGCCGCTGGCTTCCCCACCGCCGCAATCGTCGGCCGCCTCGTCGAAGGCCCAGCCCGCGTCGTTGTACGTAGCTAGCCTGACCTTCCGCCCCGGTGACATTCCGCCCCTCACCCGCTACCTGTTCCGCCAGAGGAACATCGCGATGCCCAAGAGCCTGATTACCGGCGCCTATCCCGCCTCCCGCCTGCGCCGCCTGCGCCAGCATGACTGGTCCCGCCGCCTCGCCCGCGAGACGAAGCCCAGCCCCGACGACATCGTCTGGGGCATGATCGTCCACGACGGGAAAGAACCCCGCGTCCCCGTCAAGACCATGCCCGGCGTCGACCGCCTGAATGTCGACGAAGCCGCCAAGGCCGCCGTCCGCGCCCGCGAGCTGGGCATCCCCGCCATCGCGATCTTCCCGCACATCAACGCCGCCAAGAAGAACGAAGGCGGCGACGAGGCCGTGAATCCCGAGGGCCTGATCCCCACCGTGATCCAGGCCATGAAAGCCGCCGCCCCCGAAGTGGGCATCGCCTGCGACGTCGCCCTCGACCCCTTCACCAGCCACGGCCATGACGGCCTCTTGAATGACGAAGGCTACGTCCTCAACGACGAGACCGTCGCCGTCCTCACCGAACAGGCCCTCGTCCAGGCCCGCGCGGGCGCAGACATCGTCGCCCCCTCCGACATGATGGACGGCCGCATCGGCGCCATCCGCGACCTGCTGGACGTGGAGGGCTTCGAGAACACCATGATCCTCTCCTACGCCGCCAAATACGCCTCGTGCTTCTACGGCCCCTACCGCGACGCGGTCGGCACCGCCTCCGTCCTCAAGGGCGACAAGAAGACCTACCAGATGGACTTCGGGAACACCGAAGAGGCCCTGCGCGAGGTCGCCATGGACATCGAGGAAGGCGCCGACATGGTCATGGTGAAACCGGGCCTGCCCTATCTCGACATCGTCCAGCGCGTCTCGTCAGAGTTCGGCGTCCCCACCCTCGTCTTCCAGATCTCCGGCGAGTACGCGCAGATCAAGGCCGCCGCCGCCGCCGGCTGGCTCGACGAAGACCGCGCCATCATCGAAACCATGTCCGCCTTCAAACGCGCCGGCGCCTCCGGCGTCATCACCTACTTCGCCGAGCGGGCAGCGCAGCTGTTGGGGAAATAGCGCTACCCCTTGACGTCCGTACGGTATTACCGTACATTGTCCGCGTGTTGGGGAACGCGGAATGGATATCGGCTCGTTCAGGAGCAAGGCGCTTCAGGATTTCTACGAGCGCGACAGGTCAAAAAGGGTTGCCCGCCGATCACGTGAAGCGCCTTCGCCGTATCTTCACCGCGATCCGCGCCGCAGCAGACCTGGAGAGCCTTGAGGCCCTGCCGGGCTGGCGGCTGCACGAACTGAAGGGCGACCGTGCCGGGATCTGGTCCATCTCGGTCACCGGCAACTGGCGGCTGACATTCAGGGTTGAAGGCGGACTACTGGCAGACGTCGATCTTGAGGATTACCACTGATGGCGCTCGCGAAACTGAAGTTCGGCATGGCGCCCTCTCACCCGGGTGATTTCATCCAGGGCGAGGTGCTCGAGCCGCTCGGCCTCACGGTCGCCAAGGCCTCCGAAGTGCTGGGCGTACGCCGGGCCACCCTGTCCGACCTTCTCAACGAGAAGACCACGCTCTCCCCGGAAATGGCCATGCGCATCGAACTGGCCTTCGGGGTGAAGGCCGAAATGCTGCTGGGAATGCAGGCGCTATGGGATGCGCATGCCGTGCGCTCTCGCGCCGCGGGGCTGGGCGTGAAGCGTTACAATCCAGCGGCCGCCTGACGCTCACCCCGCTCAAACCGCCCCCTGATCCATCGCCCCACGCCCCACGCCAGCGCGATCCCCACGCAATCGGCAACAAAATCCACGATATCGCCAGACCGCCCCAGCTCCCCCCGCGACTGCACCCACTCGATCCCCGCCCCCAGCACCACCATGTGCGCCAGCCAGAACCACAGATAGCGCCTCGGCAGCACCAGAACGCCCGGCCCCGTCAGGCACGCGAACGCCAGCGCGTGGAAGATCTTGTCCTGAAACGGTAACGCCGGCGGCGGTCCGTCCACCGGCGCAATGAACATCCACGCCGCTAGCGCCATGCCGAAGCCCGACACCACCCCCAGCGCCACGAACACCGCGCCCTGCCGGCTCAACCGCATCGCCCCGCCTGCCGTGCCGCCCGCCATCGCGTCCTCCCGTGCCCCCGCTCGCGCTGCAGTGACTGCTCGCGCCCGCGCGGCTCTATCGACAGACTCACTTGATGGTATTAATTCCACCTCTCCGCGAGCCTCCTCAAGAGCCGCCCCAGACACGGACCCGCGCGGCCACATGATCCGCGACATGCAACCTGAGGATGTCGACGCCCTGGTGGCGATCGAGAAAGCCTGCTTCGCAGCAGGCTACGCCGACAAGATGATGTCGGCCGAAGACTTCGCCGAAATCCCGGACGATCCCCACGCCGCCCTGTTCTGCGCCATGGAGGCCGATCAGGTCGCCGGCTACGCTTTCCTCCTGCTCGAAGACGGCGCCGCAAATTTCGACAGCCTCGCCGTTTCCCCGTCCCATCAGGGCAAGGGCCTCGGCGAAAGACTTTTCCGGCATGTCGAGCGTTATTGCCACGACAATGCCATCCCGAGACTCAATCTTGAGATCAAGGAAACCAACTACCCCCTCCTCAAGCGCTATCACGGCTATGGCTACAAGTGCTTCGAGGTCGAGCCCGGCTTCTACGCCGATGGCTGGGGCGCAATCAGGATGCTGAAACACTTTGACGTATGATTGGATCCTGATCGCTGACGACCTGCGGGACCTTGCCGCCCTGGGCGCGCCGTTCCGCATGATGACCACGCGCGACTATGTGCTCCAGCCGAAACTGATGTCCGGCTCGCGCCCCAAGATCATCAACCTCGCCCGCAGCTACAATTACCAGACCGACGGCTATTACGCCTCGCTCCTGGCCGAAGCGCGCGGCCATCGCGTCGTCCCCACCGTCGAGACCCTGCTCGATCTCTACGACCGCGACATGCCGGAGGACACCGCCTCCATCCTCGAGGAACTTCTCGACAAGGGCGTCGCCAAGAACCCCGAAGCTCCCGCGCCAGAACGTATCGTCGTCTGCTTCGGCGAGGTCGAGGACGAGCGTTTTCGCAAGTTCGGCCGCCAGCTTTTCGACTGGTATCGCGCCCCCGTCGTCACCGTCACCACCACCCCCAACGGCGCGCCCGGCAAGGTCAAGATAAAGCGCATCCGGATAACCCCCTTCACGCGCCTCGAAGACGAGGACATGGAGTTCTTCGTCAAGAGCCTCACGGCCTACACCGAGCGCTCATGGAAGAGCCCCAAGGCCCGGATCATCCCCAAATGGTCCATCGCCGTTCTGCACGACCCCAACGAAAAGCTCGCCCCTTCGAACGTCGAAAGCCTCAAACACTGGGCCCGCCTGGCTGAAAAGGAAGGCGTCGAGATCGAGCCGATCACCAGGCGCGACTTCAACCGCCTGTCCGAATTCGACGCGCTGATGATCCGCGAGACCACCTCGATCAAGAACCACACCTACCGCTTCGCCCGGAAAGCGATGGCCGAGGGCATGCCCGTCATCGACGATCCCATCTCGATGATCCGCTGCACCAACAAGGTCTATCTCTGGGAGCGCCTGCAGGGCGCCGGGCTCCCTGCGCCCGAGACCATGATCATCCAGGACAAGACCGATCTTGAGGAAGTGGCCGACAAGCTCAACTTCCCCGTCGTCCTCAAAATCCCCGACGGTTCCTTCTCTCGCGGCATCCGCAAGGCCTCCTCGATGCAGGAGCTGCGCGAGATCGTGGCCCAGTTCCTCGAAGACAGCGACCTCTGCATCGCGCAGAAATTCGTGCCCACCGAATTCGACTGGCGCGTGGGCGTGCTCGACAAGCGCCCGCTCTTCGTCTGCCAGTACATGATGGCCCGCGGCCACTGGCAGATCATCAAGCACCAGGAAGGCGGCGAATCCCTTGAAGGCGGCCACAAGGCCATTCCGGTCGCCGAAGCGCCCGCTGACGTCGTCGATGTCGCCGTGCGCGCCGCCAACCTCATTGGCGACGGCTTCTACGGCGTCGATCTAAAATCCGGTCCCGGCGGCCCCATGGTCATCGAAGTCAACGACAACCCCAACCTCGACCACGGCGTCGAAGACGAAGCCGACCGCCAGGTCTGGAACCGCCTCACCGAATGGTTCGTGAAGCGTCTCAACGCATAGGACCGCCGGGCGCCCGGCCGGCCTCTTGCCGAAGCCAGCAAAGCGCAAGGGGGCCCGCGTGTGGCCCGGTTTGTGTGAAACCGGCTTCTCACATCTGTGGGAAACTCAAAAAACTTCGCGCGTGTTTTCAACACACACGCCTCACACCTTGTAGGATGCAGCCGCGCAGAACCAGCCGGGCCCGGAATGGGCGCAGAATGCTCCCCATGTCCTGGCTCTGGCTCATCCTGCGTGCGCTCTTCCCTGGCGATCCCCTTCGCCAGGTCGCCGAAGGCCTACGTCATCGCGTGCTGCAACTCGTCCACGTCTCGCAAGACGAAGCCACGCTCGCCGAACTCCTGGTCAACCCGGCCCTTCGCCTCCAGCTCGAACTCCTCATCCTCGACGCCGAAGACTCCCTCCGCCTCTGGATCGCCATGCGCGGCTGCCAGATCGCGCGCATCCGCCCCGGCCTGCCGCACAAGCGCAGCACGCCCCACCTCACCCACGCCAAAAGCCTGCCCGAACTCGTCGGCCGCATCGCCGCCCTCGTCATCGCCTGCACAGAGATGGAAGACCGGGCGCAGGCCCACGCTGACAGGCTGAAGCAGCTCCGCAACGCCGATCCCCTCGGAGCCCATGGTTCGACGGACGCATGGCTCCGCCATGCTGCTCACCATGAGGCTGTGGGTGTGTCGAGCTTTCAGTCAGGCCTCATGGTGAGCAGCAAGGCCATGCATCGCATGGCCTTGCACCCGTCGAACCACGAGGCCGTGCTCACAGCTCTCGCCGCCGCCCCAACACACGGCCCCCCACACTCGATTGCAGGAGCGGCCCCGTAAACACACCTCGCAGGTTCCGCCTGCGAGAACGCCCCCTCATGTCACTTCGGCGCCCACTGGCTCCCGGCGACAAATCCAGGCCTCACCGGATCGTTCGCAACGTCTTCGGTCAGGCGATAGAAAAACAGGTTGATGTCACGCGCGGCGCCCCAGTCGAGCGGCTGACCCATATCGTCCTGAGGCCGGTGATAGCGGCTCTGATACCATTCGCGGTATCGCGCCTCCGCATCGGTCCCCGGATCAAACCCGAACACGAAATTCACGGCAGGTATGCCCATGCGCAGGAAAGGAAAATGATCTGTCCGCTGATTCAGATTCCGCTCCGGCTCCATGTCGCGCCGCAGCTCGATCCCCATCCCATCCGCCACGCGCCGCGCATTCGCAGCTAGGCTCACATCATCGATCCCATGCATGGTGAGGATCTTCAGCGGAAACAGCGGCCGTAGCTGATCGAGGTTGATCACCGCCGCGATCTTCGCCTTCGGCACAGTCAGATGCGAGGCGTAGTAGGTCGACCCCAGCAGCCCCTTCTCCTCGCCCGTATACGCCGCGAACAGAACACTCCGCCTGAACCCCACGCCCGCCTGCCGCTCCGCCAACCGGATCAGGCTCGCCACATAAGCCGCATCATCAAACGCGCCATTGTAAAGCGCATCCCCACCCACGGGCTCGCCATAGCCATACCCATCCAGGTGCGCGGACACGATCACGACCTCGTCCTTCAACACCGGATCAGTCCCCGGCAACATCGCCAGCACATTGTCCGACTGCAGGTCGTGCTGGGATATCGCGAAGGTCGCGTTCATTGTCGCGGGTATTTCAAAACTCGGCAGTGGCAGCGACGCCGCGCCCGCCTTCAGGATGACGTCCGCATACTGCCCCGATCCGGCGATCACGCTATCCAGCACGTCTGCGCTCAACCGCATCACCACCACGCCCGCATGCGCCGGCGGCGGGGCATCCCGGAACGTGATCGACCGCGCATACGCCTCAGGCCAGCGCGATGGCTCGATCGTGAAACCCGGATCATCCACATTGATGATCCCCACCGCCCCTGCCCTGGCCGCCGCCTCCAGCCGCTGTGCGCCCGTCGTCATCCCCGCGCGCCGCGTCCCGAAGCACACGACAACCTTGCCCGTCACATCGCCAATTTCGTCTGGCGAACAGTATCCCCGAAACGCCAGTGGCGCATCGACCGAGGCAGGCATCGACGCAGAAGGTCGAATGGTGATCTCATGCAGGAAACGCAGCTGCACGCCAGCGGCGCCTTCGCGCGCAATCTCGAACCGCGTCCCCTCCTTCTCGACCCGCACCTCCTTCAGCAACAGCGTCTGCCGATACCCGCCATTCTCCCCCGCCGGCTTCAGCCCAGCCGCACGAAAGCGCGCCTCGACATAATCTGCCGCGCGATCATATCCGGCCGACCCCGTATCCCGCCCCTCCATCGCGTCACTCGAAAGATCGCCCGTGATGCTCCACCACGCGGCCGTATCCGCATCCGTCCCCGCAGGCGGGGCAGGCACGCTCGAACACGCGCTGGCCATCAACGCCGCCGCAACAAGCCAACGCTTCATCTTGCTCTCCTCAGAACAGATTGCCCTGATCGTCTTCCCCACGCACCCGCTTGCGAATGCGCGGCCGAACCTTCTCCGGACCGCCGGCCCCCTGGCCGGCATCGCCGCCGGAAGGCGGCGCAATCGAAGCCCCCGCCACCGCATCCCGCTCCCCATCCGCAAACCGCAGCCGCAGCCTGTCCCCATCCGCCAGACCCGCAGCCGAGCGCACCAGCCCGCCATCGCCGCGCGTCACCAGCGCAAACCCCCGCGCCAGCACGCTCTCATACGACACCGAATTCAGCACCCGAGCCTGCCCCGTCAGCGCGTCGCGCAAACGCCTCAGCCGCCGCTCCATCGCCGGCGCCAACCGCCCCGCCAGCCGCTGAACCTCGCCCCGCTTGCCCGCAATCTCCCGCCGCAGCGCCGCCGGCCGCAGCCCGCCGCCCGCCTGGTCAAACCGCGCCCGCTTGCGCGCCAGCATCCGCGACAGCGACCCGCCAAACCTTTGCGCCGCCATATCCAGCCGCTGCCTCGGCCCCTGCAGCAACGCATCCAGCTTCGGCATCCGCCCGCTCGCCGAGCGCAGCTCGAGCTTGCGCCGCTCCAGCGTGCCCACCAGCCGCCGCGTCAGCCGCCCGCCCAGCGTCTCCACCTGCGCCATCAGCTCCGCGCGCACCGGCAGCGCCATCTCCGCCGCGCCCGTCGGCGTCGGCGCCCGCCTGTCGGACACATAGTCGATCAGCGTCGTATCCGTCTCATGCCCCACCGCAGAGATCAGCGGGATGACCGAGTCCGCCACCGCGCGCACCACGCGCTCCTCGTTGAACGGCCACAGATCCTCGATCGACCCGCCGCCCCGCGCCACGATGATCACATCAGGCCGAGGTATCGGCCCGCCCGTCTTCAACGCGTTGAACCCGCGAATGCCCGCCTCGACTTCGGCCGCGGCCTTCTCGCCCTGCACCAGCGCCGGCCAGATGATGACATGCACCGGAAACCGATCCCGCACACGATGCAGGATATCGCGGATCACCGCCCCCGTCGGGCTCGTCACCACGCCGATCACCGCCGGCAGGAACGGGATCGGCTTCTTCCGCTCCGCCGCGAACAGCCCCTCGGTCGCCAGCTTCTTCTTGCGCTCCTCCAGCAGCTGCATCAGCGCGCCAAGCCCCGCCGGCCGCATCCGCTCCGCAATCATCTGGTAGTTGGAGCGCCCCGGATAAGTCGACAGCCGCCCCTCGGCCACAACCTCCAACCCCTCCTCGGGCTTGAACGGCAGCTTCCCCGCGCTGCCCTTCCACATGATGGTGTTGAGCGTCGCGCCCTCATCCTTGATGTCGAAATACAGGTGGCCAGACTTCGCCAGCACCACTCGCCCCAACTCCCCCCGCACGCGCACGAAGGCATAGTTCTCCTCCACCGTGCGCTTGAGGTGTCCCGCCAGTTCGGAGACCGTCATCTCCGGCGAGTTGGAACCCGGCTGCTCGGGCTGCGATTCGAGTGTGTCGTCCATGAGCGGACTATAGCGGCTTCGCGGCCGGCGTCAGCCTTTGGGCTTGCGGTTCCCCTTGTCGGTCTCCACCACAACACGATCGACACCGACCGTCTCGGCCACCTTCCGCTCCTCGGTCTCCGCCTTCGCCCCACGGCTCGCGCGGACCAGCACGAACCTGCCGGAGAACCCGTCCGAAAACCGCCAGTCGCCGTCGATCATGGTCAGCTTCTCGTCCACGGTTCCCGAATAGTAGATCGGGTTGCGGTGAACCCCCGGCGCCGGATGATAGATTTTCGTGAACCGCAACGACAGCGCCCCGCGCGATCCGCTGATATCGGCCGAAAGCTCGGTCAGATGCGGCGATCCGAACGTGGCGGGCTCCAGCGTCGTGCCCGAAATATTGCCGCCCGAATCGATGATGTGGGCCGAAAACGGCGTTGGCCTCACGGTATGGCTATACCAGAACTCCCCCGACCACAGGCCGGTCAGGTCGCTCTCGCGGGAGAAGGCGCTTTTCTCGGGCACGATCCAGGCCTTGGCAAAGTCCTCAAACACGCGCGGGCCAGCCTTGTTCAATGGGTGCTGCCCGTACTAATCCGGCTGGCTGTATAACGCATGATCAAGCGGTCCGGGCGAATTCGATGAAAATTCTCATTGTCGGCGGCGGCGGGCGCGAACACGCTCTGGCCTGGCGGCTCAGGCAGAGCCCTCGGGTCACCGACATCGTTGTCGCCCCCGGCAATCCCGGCATCGCCACAGTGGCCCGCTGCGAGAATATCGCAGCCGACAATATCGAAGGGCTGCTGGCGCTCGCTAAACTGGAACATCCGCATCTCGTCATCGTCGGCCCGGAAGTCCCCCTCGTCATGGGCCTCGCCGACAAGTTACGCGCGATGGATGTCCCCGTCTTCGGCCCATCCGCCAAGGCCGCCATGCTCGAAGGCTCGAAAGGCTTCTCCAAAGACTTCATGGCGAAGTACGCCATCCCCACCGCCCGCTATCGCCGCTTCAGCACGGAGCAGGCCGCCGAGGCCAAAGCCTATCTCGAAACATTCGACGGCCCGCCCTACGTGCTGAAGGCCGACGGCCTCGCAGCAGGCAAGGGCGTGGTGATCGCTGAATCGAAAGCAGAAGCCGAAGCCGAAATCGACGACATGCTCGGCGGCAAATTTGGCGCAGCCTCCGCCTCGCTCGTGATCGAGGAATTCATGCACGGCGAGGAAGCCTCCTTCTTCGCCCTATGCGATGGCGAAACCGCCGTGGCGCTCGCTGGCGCGCAGGATCACAAGCGCGTCGGCGATGGCGACACCGGCCCCAACACAGGCGGCATGGGCGCCTATTCGCCAGCGCCCATCCTCGACGCCGCCATGCAGCAGCGCGTGATGGACGAGATCGTCACGCCCACAGTCCTCGGCATGAAGCAGGATGGCCGCCCCTATCGCGGCGTCCTCTTCGTCGGCCTGATGATCGACGAAAAGCACGGTCCGCGCGTGGTCGAATACAACTGCCGCTTCGGCGACCCCGAATGCCAGGTAATCATGGCCCGCTTGAAGGACGATCCGCTACCGCAACTTCTCGCCTGCGCCACCGGCGGCCTCGGCGACTGCAAACGCCTCGAGCGCTTCTCCGATCACGCCGTCGCCGTGGTGATGGCCGGCGCAGGCTATCCCGGCGAGCCAAAAAAAGGCGGCGTCATCGGTGGCCTAGCCGAAGCCGGCCAAGTCCCCGGCGTCACCGTCTTCCACGCAGGCACGGCTAGACAAGGCGACGACATCGTCGCCAATGGCGGCCGCGTCCTCAACGTCACCGCCACCGCGCCGACGCTGCAGGAAGCCGTCGAGCGAGCCTATGCCGCCGTCGACCTCATCGACTGGCCAGACGGTTTCTGCCGCCGCGACATCGCCTGGCGCGCGCTGAAGCGAGGCTGATGCGGACTGGTCCCTACCAGACCCCGCCGCACTGACGGATCGCCTGCGCCCTCTGAACGCCCGACGGATACCCCGGCGCTCCGGAATGGTGACCCTGGCTGTATTCGAAATACTGCGCCGCAAACGCCGCCACCTGTGGCCCGGCAACCCGCGCCGCCCAGCAGTCAGCCTCCAGTTCCTGCGCCGCCGTCGCCCAGTACTGCGTCGTCCGGAACCAGTACCCCTGCGGCGTCACATGACCGGACATGTGATGCCCGCATTCATGCGCCAGCACGAACTGCATCCACGCCTGATTGGAGAGTTGGGAATAGTCGACCACGATGACCGGCAGGCCGTTCAGAATAGTGGCCGACGCGCCCTGCGGATTTGGCGCGAGGAACACCTGGATGCCGCACATCGGCGCATAGCCTGCGGGCTGGGCCAGGGCAGGCTTGCTCGCCATAACGCTACCGGACAGCAACAGCGCAGATGCAGCACAAAGCGACTTGAACTTCATGGATTTTCCCCTCGCCCCATTGGGAGCGGCCCGAACCCAAGGCATGGGTCGCGCGCGATACGAACAGGTTTGACTATCTGCCATCGCGGGGTCAAGGAGAGCAGTGCAGCGGACCGCCAACGATGCGGCCGCCGGGATGAAACAGCCAGGGCCTGACATGTCTGACGCAAACCCCACCGATCTCTTCTCCGGCACCAAGGAAGTCGCCGAAAGCCACCGGTTCGAGGAAGCAAAACTCGCCGCGTGGATGGAAGCCAATGTCGAGGGTTACAAAGGCCCGCTCACGGTGCGCCAGTTCAAGGGCGGCCAGTCCAACCCGACCTACCAGCTCATCACGCCCACCAAGAAATACGTCATGCGCCGCAAGCCGCCGGGCAAGCTGCTGCCCTCCGCCCACGCCGTTGATCGCGAGTATCGCGTGATCGCGGCCCTCCATCCGCTCGGCTTCCCGGTCGCCAAGCCCTACGGCCTCTGCGAGGACGAAAGCGTCACCGGCACGATGTTCTATGTGATGGACATGGTTGAAGGCCGCATCCTCTGGGACGCGACCCTGCCGGACTACACGCCGGCCCAACGCGCCGCGATCTTTGACGCCAAGCTCTCCACCTTCGCCGCGCTCCACAATGTCGACTGGAGGCGAGCCGGCCTCGAGGGCTTCGGCAAGGAGGGCGATTACGTCGCCCGCCAGATCCATCGCTGGACCAAGCAATACCAGATGTCCGAGACAGCCAAGATCCCCGAGATGGACAAGCTGATCGACTGGCTGCCGAGGAACATCCCGCCGGGCGAGACCACGACCATCGTCCACGGCGACTACCGCATCGACAACATGGTCCTCCATCCCACCGAGCCGAAAGTCATCGCAGTCCTCGACTGGGAGCTCTCCACGCTCGGCGATCCGCTGGCCGACTTCACCTATCACCTGATGTCGTGGGAAATGCCCTCGTCCGATCCGCAACGCCCCTCGATCGCGGGCGTCGTGCACCAGCCCGGCTATGGCATCCCGAGCAAGGACCAATACGTCGCCCGCTACTGCGAACTCACCGGCCGCAAGGGCCTTCCCGAGCTCGACTATTATTTCGCGTACAACGCCTTCCGCCTCGCCGGCATCCTGCAGGGCATCGTCGGCCGCGTCCGCGATGGCACGGCCAGCAATGCCGCCGCCGCCCAGAACGAAGGCCGCGTCGCCCCGCTCGCCCAGTTCGCCTATGCCTGCGCCCAGCGCGCCGGAATGGTCTAGGCGCTCAACGCCGCGAACCACGCGTCCAGCGCCTGTGCCTCAAGGCGTTGGTTCGCGGTGCGTCTTGCGGCCTCGGCGTCCTCTCCCCATTTCTCGATCTGATAAGCTTCATCCACCCGAGAAAGCTCGAATGCATCAATCGCCGTCAGCCTGCGCTGCTCCACTGCAAGCCCCAGCACGGCCGACCCACACAGCGACACGGCGGCAATAAGCCCATCAAGCCGGAAATCATCCAGCGCACTCGCATGCGATCGCAGAGCCTGCAGCGACTGCGCCGACTGGTTGACCGGCAGGATACCTGAAACCGCCACAAGCCTCAGCCCATGCGCCTGCTCGGCCCACATCCGCCACGGCGCCCAGGCCGCCTCCTGCCTCGTCCGCAGGTCCGCCGGGCGATCAGCCAGATAGCAGACAAGATCAGTGCCCGCGAAACGAACCACCTGCTCGATCAGGCCCGCCCGGATTTCCGCCGGCCGCTCGCTCACGCCATAGGCGCGCCGCGTGTTGTACATCGAGGCAAGGTCGATGCGTTCAGCTTGCGCCTTCCACTCGTCCGCCAGCAGCTGCGCGAGTTTTTCCGTCGGCAGGTGCAACCGCTTGCCGCCCGGCGTACGAAGCGCGCGGCCATCCAGCGTCACGACCCAACCTTCATCACCTGTCGCGATTTCCACGGCCGCGTAGAACCGCTTCGGCCGCTGGTCGATCTCACCTTTGACGCCCTTGGCATACTCCATGGACGACCTCCCGTTACCGCTTCCGCCTTGGCTTCCGCAGATCGAAAAAGTCATCAACCGTCGACGTCTCGAAGCCCAGCACCTCAAACGTCTTTTCCATGTGCGCGGGCAACTCGGCGACGATCTCGATCGGAGGGCCGCCGGGATTGGGAAGACGAAGGGCCCGCGCGTGAAGGTGCAGTCCATCCGCCAGACCCTGTGGCATTTCACGATCGCAGGTGTACTTGCGATCGCCCACGATTGCGCAGCCGATCTCGGCCATGTGGAAACGAAGCTGGTGGGTTCGTCCGGTTTCGGGCTTCAGCGCCACCCAGGCAGCTTTCCGCCCAGCATTCTGCACCACAGAATAAAGCGTGAGGGCATGAACCGCGCCCTTTTCGCTCTGCGTCGACAGCCGCATCTTTTCCTTGTCGTCGCCCGGCCCCGTCGATTTGATCATATAGCTGCGGATGTCTCCGCTTGTGGGATGCGGCACGCCAAGCGTCACCGCCCAGTAGATCTTGTCGAGCTCGCGTGACCGGAACAGCATGCTCAGCCGGTTTGCCGAACCCACCGTCTTTGCGAGCACAAGCACGCCAGACGTGTCGCGGTCGAGCCGGTGAACCAGTCGCGGCTTCTCTGCAGTGTCAGGCACCAGCGCACGCGACAGAGCGTCGATGTGGCGCGTCGTGCCCGTGCCGCCCTGAACCGCGATTCCGGCGGGCTTGTTGAGCGCGATGACCTCGTCATCTTCGTAGATCACCAGCGCACGCATCATGTCTGCGTCGGATGATTTCACCTTTGCGCGTGGACGATCTTCACCATCCTCAGCGCCCGGCGGCGGCGCCATCGGCGGCACGCGCACAGTCTGCCCAGCTTTCACCCGCGTGTTCGACTTCGCCCGCGCGCCATCAACGCGGATCTCGCCCTTGCGCAGCGCCTTCTCGATCTGGATCTGGCTCAGGCCATGGAACTTGCGCTTCAGCCAGCGATCAAGGCGCGTATCGTCCTCGTCCGCTTCGACGTTGAGGTTGACGACCTGCCCGGCGTTCCAGCTCATATCGCTACCCGCTTTGCGATTTCCGCGCCGATGGCCACCGCAGCCAGCCCGGCCGCAACGGAGCCCAGCGCGTAAAGTCCGGCCATCGGCCATTCGCCCCGTTCAATCATCCGCAGGGTCTCAAGCGAGTAGGCCGAGAATGTCGTGAACCCACCCAGCACGCCGACGCCAAGGAACAGGCGCCACGGCTCACCCGCTTCGCCGCGCGTCGACAGCCATCCTGCCAGCACGCCGATGGCGAGGCTGCCCAGCACATTGATGCTGAACGTCGCCCACGGCCATTCGCCGGGCTTCATCGGCATCGCCAGTGAAACGCCATACCGGCCAGCGGCGCCAAGGCCGCCTCCGAGGGCTACGAGAAGAAAGTTGGACATGTCGCCCCGTCCATAGGGCTAACCGGCCCCGGAAGCCAGATCAGCGGGCATTTCGAGCCCTGCGGCCGAAAGTACGGACAGGAAATCCTCCGGCGGCGGCGCGTTAATCACGATGCGGCCGCCGGCGGTTGGGTGGGGAAAATCCAGGCTGGCCGCATGCAGCATCAGGCGGGGCACAGCCTCTCCCTGCAGGGTGCTCGCGCCGCCATAGTAAGGATCGCCCAGGATGGGCCGGCCTTCGATCGACAGATGCACCCTGATCTGGTGCATGCGGCCCGTGAGAGGCTCCACCGCCAACAGGTGGGTGTCGCCGTTTGAGGAAAGCGTCCGCCACCGCGTGACCGCCGCCTGCTTCTGCTGATCTCCCGGCCGCGAGGCGCGCATGAGTTCAAGCCCGGGCCGCGCGATATGGCGCGAAAGGGGCATCGAAAACTCCGTCTCGCCCTCCGGGAACGGCGAACCGGAAACGATGGCAAGATACGTCTTGCTGACAAGGCGGTCAGCAAACGCCTGGCTCAATGCCGCAGCCGCCGGCTGGGTCTTGGCGGCGACGATCACGCCGGAGGTCTGAGCATCCAGCCGGTGAACCAGGCGCGGCCGCTTGCCGTTCGACCGGGCGAACGCCGCCATCAGCCGATCCAGCGTGCGATCATCCGGATTGCGCGTCTGAACTGGCAGCCCCGAGGGCTTGTTGAAGGCGAGGATGCCGCTGTCCTCATGGATCACCAGCGCACGCACATAGGCGGCGTCCTCTTCAGACACCGGCATGGCCTCGTAGTTGCGCTTGACGCCTTTAGTCATCTGAACGCTCGGCGCGCCGCTTCGCCCACAGGTCAAGCCGCTCGCGGATTGGCGCCTCGCGGCCGGCGCCCTTGGGCTGGTAGAAGCTCTGCCGCTCCATGCCATCGGGGAAATAGTTCTGGCCGGAGAACTGTCCCTCGGCGTCGTGGTCGTATTGATATCCCGCGCCATAGCCGAGCTGCTTCATCATCTTGGTCGGCGCATTGAGGATGTGCGATGGCGGCGCCAGCGACCCCGTCTCACGCGCCGCTGCGCGCGCCGCCTTGTAGGCCGCATAGGCCGCGTTGGATTTCGGCGCGGTGGCGAGATGGATCACCGCCTGCGCCAGCGCCAGTTCGCCCTCGGGTGATCCGAGCCGTTCGTACGCGGCCGCCGCCTCGTTGCAGATCATCAGCGCGGTGGGGTCAGCAAGGCCGATGTCCTCGCTCGCCGCGCGGATCATGCGCCGCGCCAGGAACAGCGGGTCTTCACCGCCTTCCAGCATGCGGCAGAACCAGTAGAGCGCTGCGTCCGGATCAGACCCGCGCGTCGCCTTGTGCCAGGCGGAAATAAGATTGTAGTGCTCCTCGCGATCCTTGTCATAGGCGGGCGCACGTTTCTGAAGCGCGGCCATCAGACTGTTGGCGTCGATCGCTTGCGAACGTCCCCAGGAGAACACTTCCTCCACCAGGTTCAGGAAGTATCGCCCGTCGCCATCCGCCATCGCCATCAAAGCAGCGCGGCCATCCTCGGTCAGCGGCGCTGGCCTCTCCAAGTGCGCCTCGGCGCGCGCCAGCAGCTTGCCAAGCGCGGCGTCGTCGAGGCGCTTCAACACCATGACCTGCGTGCGCGAGAGTAACGCGCCATTGAGTTCGAAGCTGGGGTTTTCGGTTGTGGCGCCAACCAGGGTGACGACCCCGCGCTCCACAAACGGCAGGAAGCCATCCTGCTGCGCACGGTTGAAGCGGTGGATCTCGTCCACGAACAGAAGCGTTCCCTTGCCTGTCGCGCGGCGGCCCTCGGCCTTCTCGAAAACGGCGCGCAGGTCCTTCACACCCGAGAAGATCGCCGAGAGCTGTTCGAATTCGAGGCCAGCGCGCTTCGCCAGCAGGCGGGCAATTGTTGTTTTTCCCACCCCCGGCGGGCCCCACAGGATCAGGCTCGCGAGCCGTCCCTGCGCCAGCATGCGCCCGATCGGGCCTTCAGGTCCCAGCAGATGATCCTGCCCGACCACATCCTCGATGGTTTCCGGGCGCAACCTGTCGGCCAGCGGACGGGGCGCTTCCTCGGTAAGTCCGGCGGCTGAAAACAGATCGCTCACGCAACCGGTCTAGCGCGCCAGAGCGACGCCGTGAAGCGATCAGCGGCCCCGCAATTCCGACTCGATGCGCTGGCCGTTGCGCTCGGTCGCCAGGCGCCAGGTGGCCGGCGGATTGGCCTCCGCCTTCCGCACGGCGCCTTCGAAATCGGCTTTCGTTCGGATGGTCGCGCCATTGATCTCGCGAATGATGTCGCCCGGCTGGAACCCGACATTGCGGGCGATGGTGCGCGGCGGAACGCTGTAGACCCACATGCCGCCGTTGAACGCATCGAGGCCAAGCTCCTCGGCCAGCGCCGGCGACAGTTCCGCCACCACGGCGCCCGTGAACGGGTTCTGCCCACTGACCTGCACCACTTCCGCCTTCGATGCGCCCGGAGGCGCGGCCATGCGGACGGAGATTTCGCGCGGCTTGCCGTTGCGCAGGACGGAGAGCGTGGCCGTCTCACCCTCGGCCTTGGTGGCCGCGATGAATTTCATGCCGCGATCGTCGAACACCTCGCGGCCATCGACCGTGAGAACGACATCACCCTCCTTGAGACCCGCCTTGTCAGCTGGACCGCCGGCATAAACGGCCGCGATCAGGACACCGCGCGGACGGTCGAGCCCCAGAGCTGCCGCCTTCGTGCTGTCGATGGTTGTGCCTTTGGCGCCCAGCCACGGGCGCACCAGCGAGCCGCCATGCACCGCCGCATCCACAACCCGCTTCACCATTTCAGACGGGATCGCAAAGCCAACGCCGTTGGAGCCGCCGCCGCGGGAAAAGATCAGCGTGTTCACGCCAACCAGCCGGCCCTGCATATCGACCAGGGCGCCGCCCGAGTTGCCCGGGTTGATCGAAGCGTCGGTCTGGATGAACGATGAGAAGTCGGAGATGCCAACGTCGGTCCGCGCAATCGCCGAGACGATGCCGCTGGTGACCGTCTGCCCGACGCCAAACGGGTTGCCGATGGCGAGCACGAGATCGCCAACCGCAAGTCCGCGCGTGTCGGCGAAATCGAGTGTCGGGAGGCTTTCGCCCTTGGTGTCGATACGAAGCACGGCGAGGTCCGTCTTCGAGTCCTTCATCACGAGTTCGGCCGGGAACTCGCGGCGGTCGGCCAGGGCCACGCGGAACTCCTGCCCCTGCTCAACGACGTGGAGGTTGGTGACGATCACGCCATCCGCGCCAACAATCACGCCCGAGCCGAGGGAGTTGTCGACCTTCTCGCTGCGCGTCTGGGTGTTGTTGCCGCAATAGAGGAACGCCCACATTGGATCGCTGGCGTAGGGGCAGTTCGAGCGCGTGATGTTCACGCTGGAGTAAACGTTCACGACGGCGGGCGCTGTGCGCTTCACTATGGGAGCGTAAGATTGCTGGACGGCCGCCGCGCTTTCGGGAACGACGCGGTCCTGGGGAGCGGGATCCGGCGCAGGGCCGGAAACGGCGGCCGTTGGCGCCTGATTGGCCAGCTGGCCGATCGCAGGCACCGCCAGCATCGCAAGCGCCGTAGCAATCGCAGCGGACGCCACGAGGATGATGTTCTGGCGGTTCATGCCGGTCACTCCACGCCTAGCCTCAAGCACGCCCGGCGCGATGCGTGTCGGCGCCGCGCTGGTATTTTGTGAAGTAAGGCGCAGAATTCGGCGCAAACAAGGCCTTGAAAGCAGGTCCCGGTTTCCACCAAAAGCAAAAGGCCGCCCGTTTGAGGGCGGCCTTCGGCAATCCATTCGGATCGGTAGAATTACTCGTCGCCAGCCTCGGCAGCAGCTTCGAGACGGGCGCGATCGACAGCGCCTTTGGCGTCGACATCGCGATCGACCAGCTCGATGATCGCCAACGGCGCGTTGTCGCCATGGCGGAACCCCGCCTTGAGGACGCGGGTGTAACCGCCGCTGCGGGTCTTGTAGCGTTCGGCCAGCGTGTCGAACAGCTTGACGACCACATCGTCTTCCTTGAGCTGCGAGGCAGCGAGGCGACGGTTGGAAAGGCCACCCTTCTTGCCAAGCGTGATCAGCTTGTCGACGACGGCCTTGAGCTCTTTGGCTTTCGGCAGCGTGGTCGTGATCTGCTCGTGGCGGATCAGCGCACCCGACATGTTGGCGAACATCGCCTTCCGGTGGGAGTGCGTGCGGTTGAGTTTGCGGAGCGCGAAACCGTGGCGCATGTGACTAGCCGGCCCTTGCGGGGCCGCTCCTTATAATCAGGTGTGGTCTTCGTATTTCTTGGCGAGCTCTTCGATGTTCTCCGGCGGCCAGGACGGAACGTCCATGCCGAGGTGGAGGCCCATCGAGGCGAGCACTTCCTTGATCTCGTTGAGCGACTTGCGTCCGAAGTTTGGAGTACGGAGCATTTCCGCTTCCGACTTCTGGATGAGGTCGCCGATGTAGACGATGTTGTCGTTGCGCAGGCAGTTGGCCGAACGAACCGAAAGCTCGAGCTCGTCCACCTTCTTGAGCAGCACCGGGTTGAAGCCCAGATCCGGCTCGTCGTCGGAGGAAGAAGCTGCGACCGGCTCGTCAAACGTGATGAGCAGTTGCAGCTGGTCCTGCAGGATACGCGCGGCATAAGCGACCGCGTTCTCCGGCGTCACCGAACCATCCGTCTGGATGTCGAGTGTCAGCTTGTCATAGTCCAGCACCTGGCCGGCGCGGGTGTCTTCGACGAGCACGCCCACGCGCTCGACCGGCGAGAAGATGGAGTCGATCGGGATATAGCCCAGCGGGGCGTCGTCCGGACGGTTGCGGTCAGCCGGGACATAGCCCTTGCCGGTCGCAACCGTGAATTCCATGCGGAGATCCGCGCCCTCGTCGAGGTGGCAGATGATGTGGTCTGGGTTGAGTATCTCGATGTCGCTTGACACCTCGATCTGGCCGGCGCGAACCGGGCCGGCTCCCGAAGCCTTGAGCATCATACGCTTAGGCGTATCCGAAACCATCCGGATCGCGACGCGCTTCAGGTTCAGCACGATGTCGGTGACGTCTTCACGAACGCCCGGAATGGACGAGAACTCGTGGACGACGCCGTCAATCTGCACGCCCGTGATGGCCGCGCCCTGAAGCGACGACAACAGCACGCGGCGCAGGGCGTTGCCCAGCGTCGTGCCGAAGCCACGCTCGAGCGGCTCGATCACGAGTTTCGCTTTGCGCTGGGGATCCCGATCATGCTCAACAACCGGACGGTTGGGGCGGATCAGGTCTTTCCAGTTCTTGTCGTTCACCGAACCGGCGGACATCGCCATGGATAGAACCTCTTCAGTATTGCCAGACCGATACGGACGTAACGCGTCTTAGACGCGGCGGCGCTTCGGCGGGCGGCAGCCGTTGTGCGGGACGGCGGTGGTGTCGTGAATCGTCGTGACAGTGAAGCCGACGGCCTGGAGGGCGCGCAGCGCCGACTCGCGGCCCGAACCCGGGCCATGCACGAGCACTTCCAGCGTGCGCATGCCGTGTTCCATCGCCTTCTTGCCAGCGTCTTCGGCCGCAACCTGGGCGGCATACGGCGTCGACTTGCGCGAGCCCTTGAAGCCCATCGTGCCGGCGGACGACCAGGAGATCGTGTTGCCCTGCGCGTCGGTAATCGTGATGATGGTGTTGTTGAAGGACGCATTCACGTGGGCAACGCCCGACGCGATATTCTTGCGTTCCCGTTTCTTGACCCGGCCTTTGTCGCCAGCAGCTTCGCGCGCCATGATCTATCCTATTTCTTCTTGCCGGCGATGGCCTTAGCGGGGCCTTTGCGCGTGCGGGCGTTGGTATGGGTGCGCTGGCCGCGGACCGGCAGGCCCTTGCGGTGACGCAGGCCGCGATAGCAACCCAGGTCCATCAGGCGCTTGATGTTCATCGCGACTTCACGGCGAAGGTCGCCCTCGACGAGGTAATCCGCATCGATCGTCTCGCGGATCTTGAGAACCTCGCCGTCGGTCAGCTGGTTGATGCGACGAGCCGGCTCGATGCCCAGCTTGCCGACGATTTCCTTGGCCTTGGACGGGCCAATGCCATGAATGTAGGTCAGCGCGACTTCAACGCGCTTCCCGGTCGGAAGGTTTACGCCTGCAATACGGGCCAAGTGCCTCTCCTGAACGTCCGCCTTTTTCCCTGCCGGGAAAAAGGCCCGAAAAATCTCTATCGAAATGCCTTGCGCAACGCGAATGTTCGCCAGACGCCATTCCGGCGCGGCGGAACACTGGCCCGTCACGAAGGCCGCTACTTATATGTGGCGAAGTTCGCCCGTCAACCGCTTATTTCCTTTTGTGGCCACCCTGCCCCAGGCGTTGAAGTTTGGAGCGTTGTTGCCTGAATCCACACGTCTTTTCTCAAACAGAGTCGAGGATCCCGCCGATCGCCGCCGCCACGCTGGCGACATCGGCCATGCCGTCGATCTCGCTTAGCTTGCCTTGCGCCCGGTAGACCTCAACCAGCGGCGCTGTCTGGCTGCTGTAGGCCACGAGGCGCTTCTTGAAGGCGTCTGGATTGTCGTCCGCCCGGCCTTCGGCCTCAAAACGCTTGGTTACCCGTTCAATAAGCGCGTTCTCATCCACCTTGAGGCGGATCACGGCGTCGACCTTGCGGCCGCGTGCGGCCAGCGAATCGTCAAGCGCCTTGGCCTGCGGGATTGTCCGGGGAAATCCGTCGAAGATGAAGCCGGAGGCGCCAGGGTTCTGCTCGAGCTGTTCCTCGATCAGGGCGATGACGATCTCGTCGGAAACCAGCGACCCCGAATCCATGATCTCGGCCACCCGCTTGCCCAGGTCCGACCCGGACGTCCGCGCCGCGCGCAGCATGTCCCCGGTCGAGAGCTGGATGAAGCCGCGATCGGCCACGAGCTTCTTGGCCTGGGTTCCCTTGCCCGCTGCAGGCGGGCCGAACAGGATCAGGTTCACTTCTTCTTGCCCCCCAACCGAGACTTCTTGATCATGCCCTCATACTGGTGGCCGATCAGGTGCGACTGGATCTGCGAAACCGTGTCCATCGTAACCGACACGACAATCAGCAGTGACGTGCCGCCAACATAGAAGCGGCCGTTGAACTGGTTTCGCAGGAGCTCAGGCAACACGCAGATCGCGGCCATGTAGATCGAGCCGATCACAGTAAGGCGCGTCAGAACATAATCGAGGTGTTCAGCGGTGCGCTTGCCAGGACGGTAACCCGGGATGAAGCCGCCATACTTCCGAAGGTTCTCGGCCGTCTCCTCCGGGTTGAACACGATCGAGGTGTAGAAGAAGCAGAAGAAGATAATCAGCGCAGCAAACACGATGATGTGCAGCGGCTGGCCCGTGCCGAGATAGGCGTTGATGAAGGTCAACACATCGCCCCACCAGCCGGTCTGGGCGACGGCGTTGGGATCGATAGATCCATCAGCCATCGTCGCGGGCGCGTTAAAACCCGCCAGGGTCTGCGGCAGCATCAGCAGGGACGATGCGAAGATCGCCGGGATAACGCCAGCCGAGTTCACCTTGAGCGGCAGGAAGGACGATTCCCCGCCGACCATGCGGTTGCCCTGCTGGCGCTTTGGATACTGGATTAACAGGCGGCGCTGCGAGCGCTCGATGAACACGACGAACAGCACCATCGCAGCCGCGAGGCCTATGATAGCCAACACGGCCACGAATTCGAGCCTGCCGCGATAGACCTCACCCCACGTTCCGACGATGTAGTTTGGCAGTTCGGCGACGATGCCGGCGAAGATGATCAGCGAGATTCCGTTGCCGACGCCGCGGGCGGTGACCTGCTCGCCCAGCCACATCAGGAAGATCGTGCCGCCGACCAGCGTGATGACCGTCGAGGCCATGAAGTAAGGGCCAGGCTCAAAGGCCATTGTGTCGTTGTTGAGCGCAACGGCGACGCCCCACGCCTGTGCAAGCGCAAGAACGACCGTAAGGTAGCGTGTGTACTGATTGATCTGCTTCCGGCCGGTCTCGCCTTCCTTCTTCAAACGCTCAAGCGCAGGAACGGCGGTGGACAGGATCTGGACGATGATCGACGCCGAAATGTAAGGCATCACGTTGAGGGCGAAGATGGCCATACGCTCGACGGCGCCGCCCGAGAATGTGTTCCACATTCCCAGGATGCCTTCCTTCATGCCCTGGAAGGCCATGGCATACTGGGCCGTGTCGAGACCGGGGATCGGGATCTGCGCGCCGATGCGATAGACCAGCAGTGCCCCGAGCGTGAACCAGATGCGGGCCTGAAGTTCTTTCGCCTTCCCGAAAGTCGAGAAGGAGATGTTACGTGCCAGCTGCTCGGCTGCGGAGACCATACGCCCGCCCTCCAGATCGCGTGGCCGTCACGCTGCCGGAATGGCAGGCCCAGCCACGCGCGCGACTATCCTGAAACCAGGATAGCCTACTCGGCAGCCTCAGCGGCAACCGGTTTTGTCACAGTAACCTTGCCGCCGGCTTTTTCCACCGCTTCGATGGCCGCCTTGGAAGCGCCGTGCACGACCAGTTCAACTTTGGAAGTCAGTTCGCCTTTTGCAAGGAGGCGCACGCCGTCCTTGCTGCGACGCAGCACGCCGGAGGCGATCAGCGCATCAGCGTCGATCGTCTTCTTGGCGTCAAGCTTGCCGGCTTTGATCGCAACCTCGATCCGGCCGATGTTGACCTCGGCATACGATTTCGCGTTGAACGGCGTGAAGCCGCGCTTGGGAAGGCGCATGTAGATCGGCATCTGGCCGCCTTCGAAGCCATTGATGGCTACGCCGCGGCGAGCCTTTTGGCCCTTCACGCCGCGACCGGCGGTCTTGCCCTTGCCCGAGCCGACACCAAGGCCAACGCGCATCCGCTTCTTGCGGGCGCCTTCCTTGTCGGAGATCTGGTTCAGTTTCATCTTGCTCTCCAGGCCAGCGCGCCCCCGCGGGGACGACCAGCAAATACTTAGTCAGTCACGACTTCGACAAGGTGCGCGACCTTGGCGATCATGCCGCGAACCGAAGGCGTATCTTCAAGCTCGCGCTCGCGCGCCAGCTTGTTGAGGCCCAGGCCAACCAGCGTCGCGCGCTGCGAAGCTTCGCGGCGCTGCGGGCTCTTCACCTGCTTCACGCGGAGGGTTTTCTTGGCAGCCATCTCGACCGTCTCCCTTACGCGACTTCGGCGTTGCCCGAACCGTCAGTACGGCGGGCGATGATGTCCTGCACCTTCAGGCCGCGCTTGGACGCGATCTGACGGGGCGAAGCCTGGCGCTTGAGCGCGTCGATGGTGGCGCGAACCATGTTGTACGGGTTCGAGGAACCGGTCGACTTGGCGACGACGTCACGGATGCCGAGAACGTCGAACACCGCGCGCATCGGTCCGCCGGCGATCACGCCCGTACCGGCCGGAGCCGAACGCATGATGACCTTGCCAGCGCCCCAACGGCCGTGGGTGTCGTGGTGAAGCGTACGGCCCTCGCGCAGCGGCACGCGGACCATGGACTTCTTGGCTTCCTCGGTGGCCTTGCGGATCGCCTCGGGAACCTCACGGGCCTTGCCGTGACCGTAGCCGATACGGCCCTTCTGGTCGCCGACGACGACGAGGGCTGCGAACGCGAAGTTCTTGCCGCCCTTCACCACCTTGGCGACGCGGTTGATGGCAACCAGCTTGTCGATGATTTCGGACTGTTCGCGATCATCGCCGCCTTCACGACGACGGCCGCGGCCGCGCTCACCGCGCTCTCCACCACGTTCGCTACGTTCGCCTTCACGGGCCATTCGCGACTCCTAGAATTTCAGACCGCCCTCGCGGGCGGCATCGGCGAGCGCTTTCACGCGGCCATGGAAAATGTAGCCGCCGCGGTCGAAGACCACATCGGTGACGCCAGCCTTGGAAGCACGCTCAGCGATGAGCTTGCCCACGATGCTCGCGTCTTCGGACTTGGTGCCGCCCTTGAAGTCCTTCTCAAGCGACGAGGCGGCCGCAACGGTGACGCCCTTGGCGTCGTCGATGAGCTGCACCGAGATGTGCTTGGTCGAACGAGTGACGGAAAGGCGCGGCTTGCCGGCGGCGACCTTGCGGAGTTTCGTACGGACGCGCTGGGCGCGGCGGTCGAACTGTCTGTGTTGAAGCGAGGCCATGGCTTACTTCTTCTTGCCTTCCTTGCGGCGGACGTATTCGCCCACCTTGCGGACGCCCTTGCCCTTATAGGGCTCCGGCGGACGGAAACTGCGAAGCTCGGCGGCGACCTGACCAACGGCCTGCTTGTCGGCGCCGGAAATCTTGATCTCGGTCGGCTTGGCCGACGCGAAAGTGATGCCGGCAGGCGCCTTGTAGACAACCGGGTGCGAGTAGCCGAGCGAGAGTTCGAGGTCCTTGCCCTTCAGGGCGGCGCGGTAACCGACACCGACCAGTTCAAGGTCCTTGGTGAAGCCGGTCGTCACGCCCGTGATCATGTTCTGGATGTTGGCGCGCGTCGTGCCCCACATCGCTTTCGAACGGCGTTCGTCTGGATTGCGGGCTTCAACGTTCACTTCGCCGTCCTTGACCTTGACGGACACTTCGTCCGTCAGGGTCATCACGAGCTCGCCCTTCGGCCCCTTCACGGTGACCTGGCCGCCGGCGACTTTGATGTCGACGCCCTTGACCGCTTCAATCGTCTTTTTTCCAACGCGAGACATGTTAGCTCACCCGGCAGAGGATTTCGCCGCCAACGTTCTGGGTGCGCGCCTCGGCGTCCGACATCACGCCCTTCGGCGTGGAGAGGACGGAGATGCCCAGACCGTTGCGAACCAGCGGCAGGTCGCGGACAGCCGAGTAAACCCGGCGGCCCGGTTTCGAGATGCGGCGGATCTCGGAGATCACGGGCGCACCATCATAATACTTCAGCTCGATATCGAGCTCCTTGTATCCGTCCTTCTCCACTTCCGTGAAGCCGCGGATGTAACCTTCGCGCTGGAGCACTTCCAGAACGTGGGCGCGGAGTTTCGACGAGGGCGACTGCACCGTCGAGCGGCCGCGACGCTGGGCGTTGCGGATGCGCGTCAGGAGATCGCCGAGGGGATCGTTCATTTGCATGTGTCTATGCCTCCCCTACCAGCTCGACTTCACGAGCCCAGGGATCATACCCTGGGAGCCGTACTCGCGCAGGGCGATGCGGGACATTCTGAGTTTCCGATAATAGGCGCGCGGGCGGCCGGAGATCTCGCAACGGTTGCGCACCCGGTTGGGCGCGGAGTTGCGCGGCAGCTTCGCCAGCTTCATGCGCGCGTCGAAACGGTCTTCAAGGGGAAGACTTTCGTCGAGAGCGACGGCCTTCAGCTCAGCACGCTTCTTGGCATACTGGTCCACAAGCCGCTTGCGCCGGTTGTTCTTTTCGATCGAGCTCTTCTTAGCCATCTCGTTCTCTCCAGCGCGACTAGGTGCGGAAGGGGAAGCCAAACTCCGTTAGGAGCGCCTTCGCCTCTTCGTTGGTCCGCGCCGTGGTGCAGACAATGATGTCCATGCCCCAGACCGTGTCGATATTGTCGTAGTTGATCTCTGGGAACACGATGTGCTCCTTCAGGCCCATGGCAAAGTTGCCGCGGCCGTCGAAGGATTTGGCGTTGAGGCCGCGGAAGTCCTTCACGCGCGGCAGGGCGATGGTCGTCAGGCGGTCGACGAACTCATACATCCGCTCGCGGCGCAGGGTGACCTTGCAGCCAATGGTCATGCCGTCGCGCAGCTTGAACGTGGCGATCGACTTGCGCGACTTGGTCTCCTGCGGCTTCTGGCCGGAGATCGCGGCGAGGTCAGCCAGCGCGGAACGGATCTTCTTGGAGTCGGCGACAGCTTCGCCAACACCCATGTTGATCACGACCTTGTCGAGGGCCGGCACCTGCATGGCGTTCGTGTAGCTGAACTGCGTCGTCAGCTTCTCGCGGATCGTCGAGTCGTAGAGCGACTTGAGCCGCGGCGTATATTTGGCGTCAGCCATCGATGGACTCCCCGGAACGCTTGGCGAAGCGAACCTTGCGGCCCTTGTCGTCGGTCTTGAAACCGACGCGCGTGGGCTTGCCCGACGTCGGATCGACGTGGGCGACGTTGGAAACATGGATCGGCGCCTCGTTGCGCTTGATCCCGCCTTGCGGATCAGCCTGGCTCGGCTTGGTGTGGCGCGCCTTGATGTTGACGCCCGACACAACCACGCGGCTCTCGTCCGGGATCGACTTCAGGACCTGGCCCTTAACGCCCTTGTCCTTGCCGGTCAGGATGATGACCGTGTCGCCCTTGCGAATTCTGGCGGCCATTACAGCACCTCCGGAGCAAGCGAGATGATCTTCATGTGGTTCTTGGCGCGGAGTTCGCGCGGAACCGGTCCAAAGATGCGGGTGCCGATCGGCTCGTTCTGGTTGTTGACCAGGACGGCGGCGTTCGAGTCGAAGCGGATCACCGAGCCGTCGCGGCGCTGAAGGTCCTTCGAGATACGCACGACAACCGCGCGCTTCACTTCGCCTTTTTTGACGCGGCCCTTGGGCGCGGCTTCCTTGATCGAGACGACAATGATGTCGCCGATCGAAGCATAGCGGCGCTTGGATCCGCCCAGCACCTTGATGCACTGGACACGACGGGCGCCGGAGTTGTCGGCGACGTCGAGGTTTGTCTGCATCTGGATCATGCGGCATCCCCTTTGAAGGATACGATTTCCCAGCGCTTCAGCTTGGAGCGCGGTGGGCACTCCTGGATCTCGACGATCTGGCCGACCTGCGCTTTGTTGTTTTCGTCATGCGCGTGATAGCTCTTGGACTTCCGCACCGTCTTCTTGAAAAGCGGGTGCAGGAAGGTCCGTTCGACTTTCACCACGGCAGTCTTCGTCATCTTGTTGGAGACAACCGTGCCGACCATAATTCGCTTTGGCATCGTGCTCTCCTTACGCCGACTGCTTCGACTTCTCGGACAGGACCGCCTCGATACGGGCGATCGAGCGGCGAATGTCGCCGACCCGAGATGTCTTCTCCAGCTGGCCGGTGGCCTTCTGGAAACGCAGGTTGAATTGCTCTTTGCGCAGCTCGGCCAGCTCTTCACGGAGCTGATCCGGCGTGGACTTGCGCCAGGTCTCGATGTCCTTCCGGATTTCGTACAGCTTGGTCATGCCCTACTCTCCGATCCGCGTGACGATCTTGGTCTTGACCGACAGCTTCGCTGCGCCAAGCGTCAGCGCCTGACGGGCAATCGCGTCCGGAACGCCGTCGATCTCGAACAGGATGCGGCCCGGCTTGACGCGGACCACCCAGAATTCGGGCGCGCCCTTGCCGGAGCCCATGCGGACCTCGATCGGCTTCTTCGAAACGGGCACATCCGGAAACACGCGGCACCAGACCTTGCCGAGACGCTTCATCTCGCGGGTGAGAGCGCGGCGTGCAGCCTCGATCTCGCGAGCGGTTACGCGGTTCGGTTCCAGGGCCTTGAGGCCATGGCTGCCATTGTTCAGCGTGAAGCCGGACTTGGCGATCCCGTGAATCCGGCCCTTGAAGGCCTTCCGGTATTTTGTGCGCTTGGGCTGCAGCATTGCTCTATCTCACTTAACCGCGCTGGTCCGGACGCTCACGGTCGCGACGCGGGCGATTGTCGCCAGCCGCTTCCTGCTTGCGGTCCACCGCCATCGGATCGTGTTCCATGATCTCGCCTTTGAAGATCCAGCACTTGATGCCGATGATGCCGTACGTCGTCTTCGCTTCGGCCGTGCCGTAGTCGATGTCGGCCCGCAGCGTGTGCAGCGGAACGCGGCCTTCGCGATACCATTCGGTGCGGGCGATCTCCGCGCCGCCGAGGCGGCCGGCGACCGTGAGACGAATACCCTGGGCGCCCATGCGCATCGAGGTCTGCATCGCGCGCTTCATGGCGCGGCGGAACGAAACCCGGCGCTCGAGCTGGCGGGCGACGTCTTCAGCGACGAGGTTCGAGTCGGTCTCCGGCTTGCGGATCTCGACGAGGTTCAGGAACACCTCATCCTTGCAGAGCTTGCCGATCGCCTTGCGCAGCGTCTCGATGTCCGCGCCCTTCTTGCCGATCACCATGCCCGGGCGGGCGGTGTGAACGGTAATGCGGCACTTTTTGTGCGGACGCTCGATGATGACCTTGCTGACGCCAGCCTGCTTCAGCTTTTCCTTGATGTACTTCCGGATCTTGATGTCTTCGTGCAGCAGACGGCCGAAATCGGCGGTCTCTGCGTACCAGCGGCTGTCAGCCGTACGGTTGATACCGAGGCGAAGCCCGGTCGGATTGATCTTCTGACCCATTATGCGGCCTCAGATGTGAGAGCTGCCACGGACGTGTCGCGGAGCACGATGGTGAGCTGCGAGAAAGGCTTGTTGACGCGAACGCCGCGGCCACGGGCGCGGGCATGCATGCGCTTCATCACAAGGTTCTTGCCGACGTGCGCTTCGGCGACGACCAGGCTGTCGATATCGAGGCCGTGGTTGTTGTCGGCATTGGCGACAGCCGACTTCAGCAGCTTCAGCACGTCGATCGCGGCGCGCTTGCGCGAGAACTCGAGTTCCGCCATCGCCTTGTCGACCTTCTGGCCGCGGATCGTCTGCGCCAGCAGGTTCAGCTTCTGCGGGCTGATCCGGTACATGCGAAGGACAGCGCGAGACTCGTTCGACGCCTGCTTCGGGGGGGCCTTGGGCTTACCCATGGGTTATTTGCCTCCCGGCTTGCGAGCGACCTTCTTGTCGCCACCGTGTCCCGGGAAGTTCCGGGTCGGCGCGAACTCGCCGAACTTGTGACCAACCATCTCTTCCGAGACGTTCACCGGCACGAACTGCTTGCCGTTGTGGACCTGGAAGGTCAGGCCAATGAAATCGGGCAGAATCGTCGAGCGGCGCGACCAGGTCTTGATCGGCGTCGAGCGGGCAGCGCTCTTCGCGGTCGCCGCTTTCTTCAGCAGGTAACCATCGACGAACGGGCCTTTCCAGACGGAACGGGACATCTTGCTTCTCTCCGCTACGCTTTGTGCCGACGACGCACGATCAGGCGATCGGTCGACTTGTTCTTGCGGGTCTTGGGACCACGGGTCTTCTTGCCCCACGGCGTGACCGGGTGACGGCCGCCCGAGGTCTTGCCCTCGCCGCCGCCGTGCGGGTGGTCAACCGGGTTCATGGCGACGCCGCGAACGTGCGGACGCCAGCCCTTGTGAACGTTGCGACCGGCTTTGCCGAGCACTTCGTTCATGTTGTCCGGGTTCGAGACCGCGCCGATCGTGGCCATGCAGGCTTCCGGGATCAGGCGGACTTCGCCGGAGGACAGCTTCACCTGGGCGTAGCCGTTGCCGCGACCAACCAGCTGCGCGTACGAGCCGGCCGAACGGGCGATCTGGGCGCCCTTGAGCGGCTTCATCTCGATGTTGTGGATGATCGTGCCAACCGGAATGCCCTTCAGGGGCAGCGCGTTCCCGGGCTTGATGTCGACGCTCTCACCGGCAACCACGGTGTCGCCAGCGGCGAGACGTTGCGGCGCGATGATGTAGGCCTGCACGCCATCTGTGTAGGTGATGAGCGCTATGAAGGCCGTGCGGTTCGGATCATATTCCAGGCGCTCGACAGTCGCGGGCATGTCCCACTTGCGGCGCTTGAAGTCGATAATGCGGTAGCGCTTCTTGGCGCCGCCCCCGCGCCAGCGCGCGGTGCGACGGCCAAGGTTGTTGCGGCCACCGGAGGAATGCTTGCCTTCGGTGAGCGCCTTGACCGGCGCGCCCTTGTGGAGCTCCGAGCGGTCGACCAGCACGAGCTGGCGACGGCCGGGGGAAGTCGGATTGAATGTCTTCAGCGCCATGACTTACAGCCCCGTCGTCACGTCGATGGATTGGCCTTCCTTGAGCGTCACGATCGCCTTCTTGACGTCGGAACGCTTGCCCGGAACACCGCGGAATAGCTTCGATTTGCCCTTCACGACGATCGTGTTCACGCCAGTGACGTTGACGTTGAACAACGCTTCAACCGCTTCCTTGATCTGCGGTTTCGTCGCTTCGAGCGGCACGCGGAAGACGACCTTGTTGAACTCGGACAGCAGGGTCGACTTCTCGGTGATGATCGGCGCCGTCAGGCGCGTGTAGTGGAGGGCTTTTGGAGCGGCCATCTGATTACGCCTTCTCGGCTTCGGCGAAGCGCGCATTCACGCCTTCGACCGCTTCACGCGACAGCACCAGCGTCTTGCGGCGCAGCACGTCATAGACGTTGAGGCCGGCGAGCGGGAGCACGTCGATGTTGGGGATGTTGCTGGCGGCCTTGGCGAACTTCTCGTCCAGGTCCTTGCCGCCGATGAAGAGCGCGTTCTTGATGCCGAGCTTTTTCAGCTGAGCCACCAGGTCCTTGGTCTTCTCGCCCGAGAACGCGTCCACCACGATGAGAGCGTCGTCCTTCACCTTGGCCGAAAGCGCATGCTTCAGGGCCATGGCGCGAACCTTCTTGTTCAGGCCGTGCGCGTGGCTGTGCGGGTGCGGGCCGTGGGCCACGCCGCCGCCGACGAAGATCGGCGCGTTGCGCGAACCGTGGCGGGCGCCGCCGGTGCCCTTCTGGCGATAGAGCTTCTTGGTCGTGACCGAGACGTCGTCGCGGTTCTGGGTCGAGTGCGTGCCGGCCTGACGCTTGGAGAGCTGGTAGCGAACCATGCGCTGTAGGATGTCACCGCGGATGTCAGCGATGCCGAACACGGCGTCGGAGAGTTCCACTTCACCCGCCGTGGCGGAGTCGAGTTTGACGACTGGGAGTTTCATCTGTCTCAGCCCTCTTTCTTCACGAGGCCGGCCGGCATCGGCGCATCCTTGTGCGCGTCTTGCTTCACGGCGTCGCGGATCTCGACCCAGCTGTTCTGGGCGCCGGGGACGGCGCCTTTCACGAGGATCAGGCCGCGGGCGGCATCTGTGCGAACGATTTCGAGGTTTTGGGTGGTGACGCGCTCAGTGCCGAGATGGCCAGCCATCTTCTTGCCCTTGAACACGCGGCCCGGATCCTGGCGCTGGCCGGTCGAACCGTGCGAGCGGTGCGACACCGACACGCCGTGCGAGGCTTCAAGACCGCCAAAGTTCCAGCGCTTCATCGCGCCGGCGAAACCCTTGCCCTTGGTGATGCCGACAACGTCGATCTTCTGGCCGGGAACGTAATGCTCGGCGCTGATTTCGGCGCCAACTTCGAGAAGCATGTCAGCGGGAACGCGGAATTCACGGACGATGGCTTTGGGCTCGACCGAAGCCTTGGCGAAAGAACCGCGAAGCGACTTCGCGACGTTCTTGGCCTTGCGCGTACCGGCGCCGAGGACAACGGCGGTGTAACCATCATTGGCTTTGCGCGTGCCGACTTTTTCACCCTTCTTGGTGACGTCGACTTCGCGAACTTCGTCTTTCTTGACGCCGACGACCTGGCAGCCTTCGAGCGACAGCACGGTCACAGGCACGTGGGCGCCGTCAGCGGCGAACACGCGGGTCATCCCGATTTTCTTGGCGAGGACTCCGGTGCGCATTAGCCGTTCCCCAGCTTGATCTCGACGGCGACGCCGGCGGAGAGGTCGAGCTTCATGAGGGCGTCGACGGTCTGCGGGGTCGGATCGACGATATCGAGGACGCGCTTGTGCGTGCGGATCTCGAACTGCTCGCGCGACTTCTTGTCGATATGGGGCGAACGGTTGACGGTGAACTTTTCGGTGCGGGTCGGCAGCGGAACCGGACCGCGAACCTGGGCGCCCGTGCGCTTTGCGGTCGAAACGATCTCGCGCGCCGACATGTCGAGCGCCCTGTGATCGAACGCCTTCAGGCGGATTCGGATATTCTGTTGTGCCATCGGGACCACCGAAACAGCGTGAAAGCAGCCTGACCGGGAAGAATCCCCCGGAGGGCCGCTGCACTCGTTGAGTTTTTCCTTTTGCTTCCGTGTCTTACGTTTACCCAAGAAACCTCGGGTACGGCTAAGCCGGTCGGAAGCGAGCCGGGGTATTAGTCCCCTCCCCCTATCCCGTCAAGCGCTCGTTTGGGGCGAGCTGCCGCAGGCGTGAAGAATCCCAAGAAACTGCGTTTTCGGGCGGGTTTGCTTGGCCCTTTGCGGGGGCCGCGCCCCTCAATAGGCCCCCGCATCCCGGCCCTCAAGAACCTCAGTCCGAGCGATAATCTCGTCCCGTCGCCGCCTGAGTTCCAAGGTTTCCGTATCAGTCGCGTAGGATTCGGCCGCTTCCCTTCCCGCGAAGCTGACGACATGCACCTCAAAGGGCGACACCCCGGCCTGGTCCGCCGCCACCCGCACGGCGGAGTCGATCCGCCCTCCGTGCCGGGCCATGATCCGGGCTACTTCCCGCTCGAATGCCTCGAAGGTCGCCTCCTGGCCCGGATGGATCCACAGGCTCACGACCCGGATGTGGCGATCAGGCATTGCAGCGCCCCCTTGACCCAACGCAACCGACGACAAGGCTCGGTCGTCGGAACTGCCCCCCAGGGGCCGCCTTTAGCGATTGTTGCTCCTTACGATCAACATCCCCACTCGGCCAAACATGGCCACGCCCCAAGAGCGAGACGTCTCAGGCCGGCCTCTCATCGGCAAGCCGCCCGTAGGCGCGAAGCCGCCAACCGCGAGCTGACCCTCCGAAGCACCGAGCGGCGCAACCGGAGCAGCCGGTTGCAGAAACGCTGCACACCCTCCCGGCTGCCCGAGAGCCGCATCGCCGCGCCAGGGAACTCCGACCGCTTTCCGATCAGCGAGTCCGCCAACCTCTCAGTCACAACCGGGGGCACGACCTGCAGCAACGCAAAGCCCGGCCCCGCAAGCGAGCCAAGATGCGCATCAACCGGCTGCATGTAGCCACGTTCCAGTGACGCTAGCGCGATTCGCGCGCCCCTCGCTGAATAGAGCATCGCCGTTGAGCCGAAGGTGACATTGCGCGGCACGACAACTTTGCGCCCGGCAGGCAGATGCACGCCCGGATCCACCAGCACGCCCTGCTTGCGCTGCTCGAGCCGCACCAGGTCCCAAGCAGATGTGCGCGTCACGAGATGCTCCACAACGTTCCTGAAATCTGGCGACAGTTGCGCATCGTCCTCCAGCACAACGCCGGCCGGCGCGCCCGACTCGATCAAGGCGCGGAGCGCCCGCCGATGACTTTCAGCACACCCGATCTCACCCGGCCCGAGCTGGCCGCCGATCCAGCGGCGCCAGTCCGGCCGATAGCGAATGTGCTCGCCGACGTCTGCCACACCGTTCGATGCCGATATGCGGGTGGCCGCCACGCCGGCCGCGCTCAGCTGCGCTTCGAGACTTTCCCGCCTATCGACGCTCCGATCGAGGTTGATGAAGCAGCAGAAGAACGACTGCACACCCACGCCCACGCACTCCCCCGACCGGCGCGGATCCGCCCGCAGCCGGACTCTTCGAGAACACGAAGTGAGGAGGCGCCGTCAGCCCCACAGATGTGGGGGTTGACTGCCGGCATCGCGACGAACGCCGCACATCACCGCCCGGAATGACGAAAGGGCGCCAGGTTTCCCTGACGCCCTTCCCAGTGTTCAGTCCATCAGTCGAGGACTACTCGAGGATCTTCGCAACCACGCCCGAACCAACGGTGCGGCCGCCTTCGCGAATGGCGAAGCGCTGCTTTTCTTCGAGCGCGATCGGGGCGATCAGCGACACGATGAGTTTGATGTTGTCGCCCGGCATCACCATTTCGGTGCCGGCCGGCAGCTCAACGATGCCCGTCACGTCCGTCGTGCGGAAGTAGAACTGCGGACGGTAGTTGGCGAAGAACGGCGTGTGACGGCCACCTTCGTCCTTGTTGAGGACGTACACCTCGGCTTCGAACTTCTTGTGCGGCTTGACCGAGCCGGGCTTGCACAGCACCTGGCCGCGCTCAACCTGCTCACGATCGATACCACGGACGAGGATGCCGACGTTGTCGCCAGCCTGGCCCTGATCGAGCAGCTTGCGGAACATCTCGACGCCCGTGCAAGTCGTCTTCTGGGTGTCCTTGATGCCGACGATTTCGATCTCGTCGCCAACCTTCACGATGCCACGGTCGATCTTGCCCGTCACAACCGTGCCGCGGCCCGAGATCGAGAACACGTCTTCGATCGCCATCAGGAACGGTTGATCGAGCGGACGCTCCGGCGTCGGGATATATTCGTCGACGGCGGCCATCAGTTTCAGGATCGCCTGTTCGCCGATTTCCGGGTCACGGTTTTCGACAGCGGCCAGCGCCGAACCGGCGATGATCGGAATGTCGTCGCCCGGGAATTCGTAGGACGACAGCAGTTCGCGAACTTCGAGCTCGACGAGCTCCAGCAGTTCCTTGTCGTCAACCATGTCGACCTTGTTCAGGAAGACCACCAGAGCCGGAACGCCGACCTGACGGGCGAGCAGGATGTGCTCGCGGGTCTGCGGCATCGGGCCGTCGGCGGCCGACACAACAAGGATGCCGCCGTCCATCTGCGCCGCGCCCGTGATCATGTTCTTCACATAGTCGGCGTGTCCCGGGCAGTCGACGTGAGCGTAGTGACGGTTGGCCGTCTCGTACTCGACGTGAGCCGTGTTGATCGTGATGCCACGAGCCTTTTCTTCCGGCGCAGCGTCGATCTCGTCATATTTCTTGGCGGTCGCGCCGCCCGACTTGGCGAGCACGATCGTGATCGCCGCCGTCAGCGTCGTCTTGCCGTGGTCAACGTGGCCAACAGTGCCGACGTTCACGTGGGGCTTCGTACGCGCGAATTTTTCCTTACCCATGTTCTCCTACTCCGTAGATTCAATCAGCGGGGGTTGGCCGCCAGTTTGGGCTTCATCAGCCGCTGAGTTTCTCAATCACTTCTTTCGCGACGGCGCTCGGCACCGCCTCATAATGGTCGAACTGCATCGTGTAGTTCGCCCGGCCCTGCGTCGCGGAGCGCAGGTTGTTAACGTATCCGAACATGTTGGCAAGCGGCACCATCGCGTTGATGACGGTGGCATTGCCGCGCATCTCCTGGCCCTGGATCATCCCACGGCGGGAGTTGAGGTCGCCAATGACCGTGCCGACGTAATCTTCCGGCGACACGACTTCGACCTTCATGATCGGCTCGAGCAGTTTCATCTGCACCTTTTCCGAGGCTTCCCGGAATGCGGCGCGCGATGCGATTTCGAAGGCGAGGACCGAGGAGTCGACGTCGTGGAACGCGCCGTCGATCAGCGTGACCTTGAAGTCGATGACCGGGAAGCCGACGAGCGGCCCCGAATTCATGACCGACTTGAGACCCTTCTCGACGCCCGGGATGAATTCCTTCGGGATCGAGCCGCCGACGATGTCGTTCTCGAACACGAAGCCCGAGCCCGGCGGAAGCGGTTCGAACACGAGCTTGACGCGGGCGAACTGGCCCGTGCCGCCTGTCTGCTTCTTGTGCGTGTAGTCGATCTCGGCGCGGCGGCCGAGCGTTTCACGATACGCCACCTGCGGCGCGCCGATGTTCGCATCGACCTTGTAGGTGCGGCGCAGGATGTCGACTTTGATGTCGAGGTGAAGTTCGCCCATGCCCTTGAGGCGGGTCTGACCCGACTCGTGGTCGGTCGAAACGCGGAAGGACGGATCCTCGGCGGCGAGACGCTGCAGCGCGAGCGCCAGCTTCTCCTGGTCGCCTTTGGTTTTCGGCTCGATCGCGATCTCGATGACCGGCTCGGGGAATTCCATCTTCTCGAGGATGACCGGGTGGGCAGGATCGCACAGAGTGTCACCCGTGGTCGATTCCTTCAGGGCCGCCACCGCGACGATGTCGCCGGCGAAGGCTTCCTTGATATCCTTGCGGTCGTTCGCGTGCATCTCAAGCATGCGGCCGATGCGCTCTTTCTTCTCCTTGGTGGAGTTGAGGAGCGTCGTGCCGGAGTTCAGCGTGCCCGAATAGATGCGGCAGAACGTGATCGAACCGACAAACGGGTCGTCCATGATCTTGAAGGCCAGCATCGACAGCGGCGCATCGTCCGTCTGCGGACGTTCGATCTCCGAATCATCCTTCGGGTCGATGCCCTTGACGGCCGGCACGTCGAGCGGCGACGGCAGGTAGTCGACAACCGCGTCGAGCAGCGGCTGGACGCCCTTGTTCTTGAAGGCCGAACCGCACAGCACGGGATAGAAAGCGCCCGTGAGCACGGCTTTGCGGATGAGGCGCTTGATGGTCGCCGTGTCCGGCTCCTTGCCTTCGAAGAAGGCGGCCATCACGTCGTCATCGAGTTCGGCGACAGCTTCGATCAGCTTGGCGCGATATTCGGCAGCCTGCTCTTTCAGGTCGTCGGGGATCTCGACGATGTCGTACTTCGCACCGAGCGATTCATCGTGCCACACGATACCGCGCATCTCGACGAGATCGACCACGCCTTTGAAGGTGTTCTCGATGCCGATCGGAAGCTGCAGCGGAACCGGCTTCACGCCGAGGCGCTTCACCAGGTCGTTGACGCAGTTATAGAAATCCGCGCCGATCTTATCCATCTTGTTCGCGAAGACGATCCGCGGAACGTTGTACTTGTCGGCCTGACGCCAGACGGTTTCCGTCTGCGGCTCGACGCCCTGGTTGCCGTCAAGCACAGCGACAGCGCCATCGAGCACGCGCAGGCTGCGCTCAACTTCGATCGTGAAGTCGACGTGTCCGGGCGTGTCAATGATGTTGAGGCGTTTATCCTGCCAGAAGCAGGTCGTCGCGGCGGACGTGATCGTGATGCCGCGCTCTTGTTCCTGCTCCATCCAGTCCATCGTGGCCGCGCCATCGTGGACTTCGCCGATCTTGTGCGATTTGCCCGAATAGAACAGGACGCGCTCGGTCGTGGTGGTCTTGCCGGCGTCGATGTGCGCCATGATCCCGAAGTTTCGGTAGTCTTCGAGTTTATGAGTGCGAGGCATGGGGAGCCCTCTGAATGCGTTGTGCGGCGAGCCGCTGGACTACCAGCGATAGTGCGAGAAGGCGCGGTTGGCTTCCGCCATCCGGTGCGTGTCTTCGCGCTTCTTCACAGCAGTTCCGCGGCCATGGGCAGCGTCGAGCATCTCGGCGGCGAGACGCTCTTCCATCGTGTTTTCCGAACGGGCGCGCGCGGCGATGATCAGCCAGCGGATCGCGAGAGCCTGACGGCGCTCGGGACGCACTTCGACCGGAACCTGGTAAGTGGCGCCGCCGACGCGGCGTGAACGGACTTCCACCGAAGGGGCGACGTTGCCCAGCGCTTCGTGGAACAACTCGGCCGCCGGCCGCTTCGATTTCTGGGCCACGGTTTCCAGGGCGCCGTAAACGATTTTTTCGGCGACGGACTTTTTGCCCTGGTACATCACCTGGTTCATGAAGCGTGTGATGACCTGATCGCCGTACTGGGCGTCGGGAAGGACCTGGCGTTTTTCTGCGCGGTGACGACGGGACATGTCTCTTGAACCTTACTTAGGACGCTTCACGCCGTAGTGCGAACGGCGCTTCTTGCGATCCTTGACGCCCTGGGTGTCCAGCACGCCGCGGAGGATGTGGTAACGGACGCCGGGCAAATCCTTCACGCGGCCGCCGCGGATAAGAACCACGGAGTGCTCCTGAAGGTTGTGGCCTTCGCCGGGGATGTAGCAGACAGCTTCATACTGCGTGGTGAGACGCACCTTGGCGACTTTCCGGAGAGCCGAGTTCGGCTTCTTCGGGGTCGTCGTGTAGACGCGCGTGCAGACGCCGCGACGCTGCGGACAGGCTTTCAGGGCCGGAACCTTGTTCCGTTTCGGCTTGTCATGCCGCGGCTTGCGGATCAGCTGCTGGATCGTAGGCATCTACCCTCGCTCGTCACACCAGTTCGCCGGGCTTTTCTTAGCCAAATCGGCGTGTCTTGCTGCAAAAACATATGCCGCGACAAGCCATTAGCCTGCCCCGGCCGAATTCAATAGGAGGCTTTCGCTCTCTTAAGACACACTGCCTTAACCGCGTTTGGACCTGAATCCACGGCCGGTCCGGCAATGTGAGCCGGGGCTATACTGGCCTCCCCCAACGGGGTCAAGTGCGGCAAGAGGTTGAATCTGACCCTTCCTGCGGACCTTTTGGCCGACAGGTTCGCCCGGCCTACTTGCCGCCGCCTACCGATTCGTTCGCCAGGGTTTCCAGCCGCCCGTCAAACATTCGCACAACCAGTTCCACCGTCTTGGCCGACCTGCGGAAGAAGTCCTCGGGAATCCTCTCAAAATCATCGGTTGGCCGGTGATAGTCGGGGTGATCCTCAACCCCCAGATAGAGCCACGGCTTGCCGATCTCGTGGAATGCCATGTGATCCGACTGGCTGGTCCAGTCATCCTTCCCCAACGCGGGGTCATCATGGCCCAACTCCAGAGTAACTGGCGCGGAAACAACGACCTCCTGCAGGTGCGGCTTCAGCGCTGGCGTGTGGAACGACCCGGCCGCATAGAGCTCGTTCCTGTCGCTACGACTCACCATGTCGAGGTTCACCGCCAGAACAGTCCGGTCCAGCAGCGGCTTGAACGCCGGATCAGCCACCATGGCGCGAGAGCCGCTCAGGCCGCCCTCCTCGCCGTCGACCAGCGCCAGGATCACGTCATGCAAGGGCGCCTGGCGCTTCAGCGAGGCAGCAACCGACAGCAGCGCCGCGACCCCGGACGCGTTATCGTCTGCCCCATTGTAGACTTGGCCGCCTCGCACGCCGACATGATCATAGTGGGCCATCAGCACGAGGGCGCGATTCGACCCGCCGGTTCCGTTGATCAGCCCCAGCAGATTGACGCCGGCGAGGCTCTTCCCATCCCGCACAGTCTGAAACGGATGTTCCAACGCGCCGCCCAGCACCGGCGCAACGCCGAGTTCCGCCAACCGCCCCAGAAGATAGACGCGCGCCTTCGCGCCGCCTTCCGATCCGACAAGCCGCCCCTGCATATCGTCAGCTGACAGGATGCGCACATCGTCCATCAGCTTGTCAGCCGGCGCGCTCACCTCGGGCGTCGGGGGTCCGGAAGCGGCCGGCGCCTGCTGCGGCGCACAACCCGCCAGGACTCCCGCAAGGAGCACCCCCGTCAGGAGGCTGCGTGAAAGCTGCATGACTACCGGCTCCAGAACAAAAGGCCTTCGCAAGCAACCTACACGCGCCTGCGCGCAAAAAGACAGCGGCGGCGGACCCGAGGATCCGCCGCCGCCAACATTGGTCGCGTCAGCGTGCTGGCCTGCCTATTCGGCCGGCGGCAGCGCCGGAAGGGGCTGAGTGACTTTGCGCTGTTCCTTGAGGCGGACGTCGCGGTCGCCGGCGAGCTTGCGATATTTGCGTAGCGCGCCGCCGGTGCCAGCCGGGATGAGACGGCCGACGATGACGTTCTCCTTAAGACCTTCCAGCGGATCGATCTTGCCCTGGATCGCCGCTTCCGTGAGGACGCGGGTGGTTTCCTGGAACGAGGCGGCCGAGAAGAAGGAGCGGGTCTGCAGCGAGGCCTTGGTGATGCCCAGCAGGACGCGCGCACCCTTGGCGGGCTCACGTCCGGCCTTGATCGCGGCCGCGTTGGCTTCCTCGAACTCCAGCGAGTCGACGGCTTCACCGTTCAGCAGCGTAGTCGAGCCGCCCTCGGAGACTTCCACCTTCTTCAGCATCTGGCTGACGATGACTTCGATGTGCTTGTCGTCGATCGGCACGCCCTGCAGGCGGTAGACCTTCTGGATTTCGTTCACGAGATAGTCGGCCAGCGCCTCGACGCCGAGGATGGTGAGAATGTCCTGCGGCGCGGGGTTGCCCTCGAGCAGGTATTCGCCCTTCTTAAGGATGTCGCCTTCCTGGACCATCAAGTGCTTGGTCTTCGGAACCAGATATTCCTGCGGCTCGGCGCCCTCTTCCAGCGGAACCAGGCGCACGCGGCGCTTGTTCTTGTAGTCGCGGCCGAATTCCACCTTGCCTGTGATCTCCGCGATGATCGCGTGATCCTTCGGACGGCGGGCTTCGAACAGCTCAGCCACGCGCGGCAGACCGCCCGTGATGTCGCGGGTCGTCGCGCCGCCGGTCTGAACACGCGCGAGCGTGTCGCCAGGGCGGACATCATCGCCTTCAGCAACCGACAGGATGGCGTCGATCGGCAGGAAGTAACGCGCCTGGACGCCGCCGGCGTGTTTGATCGGCGCGCCATTGTCGTCGACCAGCACGATGCTGGGCTTGAGCTCGACCTTCTTCGATCCCGAGCGGCCGTCGATCACCACCTTGTTGGCAATGCCCGTTGCTTCGTCGGTCTCGTCGCGGGTGGTGACGCCCTCGATCAGGTCCTCGTACTTCACCTTGCCGGCGAGGTCGGTAACGATCGGCGTCGCGAACGGATCCCAGTCCGCCACGCGCTCGCCGCGCTTCACCTTTTCACCGTCGCCGTAGCGCAGACGGCAGCCATAGACCGGTTTGAACGTCTGACGGATACGGCCATCGGCATCGATGAGCTTCACTTCCATCGAGCGGCCGGTGACGACGAACGTGCCGTCATCGCGCTTCACGACAGAGCCGTTCTCGTAGCGGACTTCGGAGTCGAACGCGGCTTCCAGCGAGCTTTCGGTCGTCACCTGAGCGGCGCCGCCGATGTGGAACGTACGCATCGTCAGCTGCGTGCCCGGTTCGCCGATCGACTGCGCGGCGATGACGCCGACAGCCTCGCCGACGTTGACACGCGTGCCGCGCGCCAGGTCGCGACCGTAGCACGAAGCGCAGGTGCCGGCGCGGCATTCGCAGGTCAGCACCGAACGCACCAGGATCTTGTCGACCCCGCCCTTGTCGATGGCGAGCGCCACGTCCTCGTCGATATAGGTGTTGGCCGGGCAGATGATCGCGCCCGTGTTCGGGTGCTTCACATCTTCCGCCGTGGTGCGGCCCAGCGTGCGGTCCGCCAGCGAGACGATGACGTCTGCGCCTTCCATGACGGCGCCGAGCGTGATGCCCTTGTCGGTGCCACAGTCTTCCTCGGTGATGATGCAATCCTGCGCCACGTCGACGAGACGACGCGTGAGATAGCCAGAGTTCGCCGTCTTGAGCGCCGTATCGGCAAGGCCCTTACGCGCCCCGTGCGTCGAGTTGAAGTACTCGAGAACGGTGAGGCCTTCCTTGAAGTTCGACACGATCGGCGTCTCGATAATCTCACCCGACGGCTTGGCCATCAGGCCGCGCATTCCGGCGAGCTGCTTCATCTGGTTCTTCGAACCGCGGGCGCCCGAGTGCGCCATCATGAAGACCGAGTTGAGTTCGCCCGAAGTGGCGCCGGCGGCATCCATCATGGCGTCGGCGACCTTGTCCGTACATGCGGACCAGGCGTCGACCACCTTGTTGAACTTCTCGCCGCGCGTGATGAGGCCGTCGGCATATTGCCGCTCGTACTCATTGACCAGCTTGCGCGTGTCGGCGACGAGTTTGTCCTTCGACTTCGGAACGACCATGTCGTCCTTGCCGAACGAGATGCCAGCGCGGGCGGCTTCCTTGAAGCCAAGCGCCATGATGCGGTCGCAGAAGATGACCGTCGCCTTCTGGCCGCAGTTCCGGTAGACGATGTCGATCAGCTTGCCGACCGCTTTCTTCGTCATCAACTCGCTGGTGACCGTCGGGTCCATGCCTTCTTCACGCGGCAGGCAGTCCGCGATCATCATGCGGCCCGGCGTGGTGCTGAACACCTTCGAGACGTCCTTGCCGTTCGCGTCCTTGGTGATGAAGCGCGCCTTGATGCGGGCGTGCAGCGACACCTTGCCGGCCTGGAGGGCGTGCTCGATCTCCGCGAGGTCGGAGAAGATCATGCCTTCGCCCTTCTCCTTGTCCCGCTCGATCGAGAGGTAGTAGAGGCCAAGCACGATGTCCTGCGACGGCACGATGATCGGGCGGCCGTTGGCGGGCGAAAGGATATTGTTCGTCGACATCATCAGAACGCGCGCTTCCAGTTGGGCTTCCATGCTCAGCGGGACGTGCACGGCCATCTGGTCGCCGTCGAAGTCAGCGTTGAACGCGGCGCAGACCAGCGGGTGCAGCTGGATGGCCTTGCCCTCGATCAGCTTCGGTTCGAACGCCTGGATGCCGAGGCGGTGGAGCGTCGGCGCGCGGTTGAGCAGCACGGGGTGCTCGCGGATCACCTCTTCGAGGATGTCCCACACTTCCGGCTTTTCTTTCTCGACCAGTTTCTTGGCGGCCTTCACCGTGCCGGCGAGACCCTTGGCGTCGAGACGCGCGTAGATGAACGGCTTGAACAGTTCGAGCGCCATCTTCTTCGGGAGGCCGCACTGATGCAGTTTCAGTTCCGGACCGACGACGATGACCGAGCGGCCCGAATAGTCGACGCGCTTGCCGAGCAGGTTCTGGCGGAACCGGCCCTGCTTGCCCTTCAGCATGTCGGACAGCGACTTGAGCGGGCGCTTGTTGGTGCCCGTGATCACCCGGCCGCGGCGGCCGTTGTCGAACAAGGCGTCCACCGACTCCTGCAGCATCCGCTTCTCGTTGCGGATAATGATGTCCGGCGCGCGCAGTTCCATAAGGCGCTTGAGGCGGTTGTTGCGGTTGATCACGCGGCGATAGAGATCGTTGAGATCCGACGTGGCAAAGCGGCCGCCATCAAGCGGCACCAGCGGACGCAGATCCGGCGGGATCACCGGCACGATCGTCAGCACCATCCATTCCGGGCGGCAACCCGACTGGATGAAGCTTTCGATCAGCTTCAGGCGTTTGGCGATCTTCTTCGGCTTCAGTTCGCCCGTGGCTTCCACCAGTTCGACGCGCAGCCGCTCGGCTTCGGCGTCAAGGTCGATGCCCTTGAGCAGCTCGCGCACGGCCTCGGCGCCAATATGCGCAGTGAACGAGTCCTCGCCCAGCTGTTCCGCATTCTGCATGTACTCCTCTTCGGTGAGGAGCTGCTTTTCCTTCAGCGGCGTCAGGCCCGGCTCGGTGACGATATAGCTTTCGAAGTAGAGCACGCGCTCCACATCCTTCAGCGCCATGTCGAGCATCAGCGAGATGCGCGAGGGCAGCGACTTGAGGAACCAGATGTGCGCCACAGGCGCCGCCAGTTCGATGTGGCCCATGCGTTCGCGGCGAACGCGCGCCAACGTCACTTCAACGCCGCACTTCTCGCAGGTCACGCCACGATACTTGATGCGCTTGTACTTGCCGCAGAGGCACTCGTAATCCTTGATCGGCCCGAAGATGCGGGCGCAGAACAGGCCGTCACGCTCGGGCTTGAACGTGCGGTAGTTGATCGTCTCCGGCTTCTTGATCTCGCCGGAAGACCACTTGCGGATCTCTTCCGGGCTGGCGATCGCGATGCGGATCGACTCGAAGGTCGGAACCGGTGCGTTGGGGCTGAACAGGTTGGTAACTTCCTGGCTCATCCTTTAGACTCCCTTTTGGGGTGACCGGGGGCCTCAGCCCCCGGATATTCAATGCGAATAGGCGCGAACGCAGACCGGAACCGGGTCTATGTCGGCGCGTCCTCCGCCACAGGTTCGGCCTCGGCCTCGGCTTCAAGCAACTCGACATTGAGGCCGAGCGACCGCATTTCCTTGACGAGCACGTTGAACGACTCGGGGATGCCGGCTTCGAAGTTGTCGTCCCCGCGGACGATCGCCTCGTAGACCTTGGCGCGGCCCGCCGTATCGTCCGACTTCACCGTCAGCATTTCCTGCAGCGTGTAGGCGGCGCCATAGGCTTCGAGCGCCCACACCTCCATCTCGCCGAAGCGCTGTCCGCCGAACTGCGCCTTGCCGCCCAGCGGCTGCTGGGTGACGAGCGAGTACGGACCGGTCGAGCGAGCGTGAATCTTCTCGTCCACAAGGTGGTGGAGCTTGAGAAGATACTTGTAGCCCACCGTGACCTTGCGGGTGAAGCGCTCGCCCGTGCGGCCGTCATGCAGGTAAACCTGGCCCGACGTGTCGAGACCCGCCTGCTTCAGCATGACCGCGATGTCGTCCTCGTTGGCGCCGTCGAACACGGGCGTCGCCACCGGCACGCCCTTCGTGAGGTTCGAGGCGAGCTCTTCGAGTTCGTCCATCGACTTCGGCAGTTCCTCATCCTCGCCATACGCATCGCGCAGGGCCTTGGTGAGGTGCTTGCCGTCTTTCGTGTGACGGTACTCCTTGAGCGCCGCGTCGATCATCTTGCCGATGCCGGCGCAGGCCCAGCCGAGGTGGGTTTCGAGGATCTGACCGACGTTCATGCGCGAAGGCACGCCCAGCGGGTTCAGCACGATGTCGACCGGCGTGCCGTCTTCCAGGTACGGCATGTCTTCGAGCGGGTTGATCTTGGAGATCACGCCCTTGTTGCCGTGACGGCCGGCCATCTTGTCGCCCGGCTGCAGCTTGCGCTTCACCGCGACGAACACCTTGACCACCTTCATGACGCCCGGCGGAAGATCGTCGCCGCGCTGGACCTTCTCGATCTTGTCGGCGATGCGCGCCTCGATGAGGGCGACCGAGTCCTCATAGGAACCCCGGAGAGCCTTCACCTGGGCGTCCACCGCGTCATCGTCCACGCCGATCTTCCAGAGGTCGGCATGAGCCTGCTCGGCGAAGAACTCCTCGGTGATGTCGGTCTTCTTGCCGCCGCGCGCGACAGCCGTCTGACCAACCAGAAGGGCCTTGAGGCGTGTAAGCGCATCGCGCTCGATGATCGCCATCTCGTCGGCCTTGTCGGTCATCAGCTGCTCGATCTGCTCGCGCTCGATCTGAAGCGCGCGCTGATCTTTTTCGACGCCATGACGGTTGAAGACGCGGACTTCGACGACCGTGCCCGTGGCGCCCGGCGGCATGCGCAGCGAGGTGTCGCGCACATCCGAAGCCTTCTCGCCGAAGATGGCGCGAAGCAGCTTCTCTTCCGGCGTCATGGGGCTCTCGCCCTTCGGCGTCACCTTGCCGACCAGGATATCCCCGGCCTGCACTTCGGCGCCGACGGCGACGATGCCTGCTTCGTCGAGGTTGCGCAGGGCTTCCTCGCCGACGTTCGGAATGTCGCGCGTGATCTCTTCAGGACCCAGCTTCGTGTCGCGGGCCGCGATCTCGAATTCCTCGATGTGGATCGACGTGAACACGTCGTCCTTCACGATGCGCTCGGAGATCAGGATCGAGTCTTCGAAGTTGTAGCCGTTCCACGGCATGAACGCGACGAGCACGTTCCGGCCAAGCGCCAGTTCGCCCAGGTCCGTCGAGGGACCGTCGGCGATGATGTCGCCCTTCGCCACCTTGTCGCCCACCTTCACGATGGGGCGCTGGTTGATGCACGAGTTCTGGTTCGAACGCTGGTACTTCGACAGGCGATAGATATCGACGCCCGACTTGGCGCTGTCGAGATCGTCAGTCGCGCGCACGACGATACGCGTGGCGTCCACCTGCTCCACCATGCCGCCGCGCTTGGCGGCCACGGCGGCGCGGCTGTCGCGCGCGACGATCGCTTCAAGACCGGTCCCGACCAGCGGGGCTTCCGTCTGGATCAGCGGCACCGCCTGGCGCTGCATGTTCGAACCCATCAGCGCGCGGTTGGCGTCGTCGTTCTCGAGGAACGGGATCAGCGCCGCAGCGACGGAGACGACCTGCTTGGGCGATACGTCGATGTACTCGATGCCGTCACGCGCCACGAGCATGGCGTCGCGCGCCGGACCGACGCGGGCGTTGACGAACTCGTTCGTCAGAAGCCCCTTCGAGTCCATTTTCGCATTCGCCTGGGCGATCGCATAGCGCTGCTCTTCCATGGCCGAGAGGTACTTCACCTCAGCCGTCAGCTTGCCGTCCTTCACCTTCCGGTACGGGCTCTCGATGAAGCCGTACTTGTTGATGCGGGCGTGCGTGGCCAGCGAGTTGATCAGGCCGATGTTCGGGCCTTCCGGCGTTTCGATCGGGCAGATGCGGCCATAGTGCGTCGGGTGCACGTCGCGCACTTCGAAACCGGCGCGCTCGCGGGTGAGACCGCCCGGTCCAAGCGCCGAGAGGCGGCGCTTGTGCGTGATCTCGGAGAGCGGGTTGGTCTGGTCCATGAACTGCGACAGCTGCGAGGAGCCGAAGAATTCGCGGACAGCGGCCACAACCGGCTTCGCGTTGATCAGGTCGTGCGGCATGACGGTGTCGATATCGACCGACGACATCCGCTCCTTGATCGCGCGCTCCATACGGACGAGGCCCACGCGGAACGAATTCTCGAGAAGCTCGCCCACCGAACGGACGCGGCGGTTGCCGAGGTTGTCGATGTCGTCGACTTCGCCCTTGCCGTCCTTGAGATCGAGCACAGTGCGCATCACGGCGACGATGTCTTCCTCGCGCAGCGTGCGCTGTGTATCCGGCGCATCAAGGCCGAGGCGCATGTTCATCTTCACGCGGCCGACGGCCGAGAGGTCGTAGCGCTCGCGGTCGAAGAACAGCTGGCCGAACAGCGCTTCGCCGGCTTCCAGCGTCGGCGGTTCGCCGGGACGCATCACACGGTAGATGTCCGACAGCGCATCGACGCGCGACGTCGCCTTGTCCACTTTCAGCGTGTTGCGCACCCACGGGCCGCGGGCGTTGTCGCCATCGGTGTCGAGCAGTTGGATCGATTTGATCTTGGCGTCGCGCAGCGCCGCCACTGTTTCCTCGGTCAGCTCGTCGCCGGCTTCGGCATAGATCTCGCCGGTTGCGGCGTTGACCACGTCCTCGCCGATGAACTTGCCTTCAAGGAAGCTCGACGGAACCAGGATGTCCTGCAGGCCGTCAGCCTCGGCCTTCTTGGCCTTGACCGGCGTGATTTTCTTGCCGGCCGGGAAGACGGCCTTGCCGGTCTTCTTGTCGACCAGTTCGAATTCCGGACGCGCGCCTTTCCAGCGGTCAGCCGAGAACCCGGTGACCCAACCAGCCTTGTCGAGCTTGTACGTCACCTTGTTGTAGAAGGTGTCGAGGATCTTGGACGAGGAATAGCCCAGCGCCTGCAGAAGCACGGTCGCCGGCAGCTTGCGCTTGCGGTCGATGCGGACGTGCAGGATGTCCTTGGCGTCGAACTCGAAGTCGAGCCACGAGCCGCGATACGGGATTACGCGGGCTGCGAACAGCAGCTTGCCCGACGCATGGGTCTTGCCCTTGTCGTGGTCGAAGAAGACGCCCGGCGAGCGGTGCATCTGGGAAACGATCACGCGCTCGGTGCCGTTGATGATGAACGTGCCTTTGTCGGTCATCAGCGGGATGTCGCCGAGATAGACGTCCTGCTCCTTGATGTCCTTGATCGACTTGGCGCCGGTCTCTTCGTCCGTCTCGAACACGATCAGGCGCAGCTTCACCTTGAGCGGCGCAGCGTAGTTCAGGTCGCGCTGCATGCACTCCTGAACGTCGAATTTCGGTTGTTCGAATTCGAACGAAATGTACTCGAGGACGGCCCGGTCAGAGAAGTCCTTGATCGGGAACACTGATTTAAACACGGCTTCCAGGCCATCCGCCTCACGCTTGTCAGCGGGCGTATGCATCTGCAGGAACTGTTCGTAGGAGGCGCGCTGAACCTCGATGAGGTTCGGCATCTGCACTGTTTCAGGGATTACACCGTAGGACTTCCGAATACGCTTCTTCGCCGTGAAGGACAGAGCCATGTGCTGGTCAGCTCGCTTTTTTCTGGGCCGCAGCGTTCGCCCGTGATGGCCGGGCGGCGCCGTTGGACCGTTAGTATCCGGTGCGCAGGGACAGTTCGAAATCGAACCGCCGGGATAACTCTACCACCGCCGTCAACCCCCTCCTGCGCATTGGGGGATGCAGGCAGTAAGCGCCGCCGGAGAGCCCTGCCCTCCGGCGACGCGAACAAGGCCTTACTTGATCTCGACCTTGGCGCCGGTCTCTTCCAGCTTCTTCTTGATGGTCTCGGCTTCTTCCTTCGACACGCCTTCTTTGACGGCTTTCGGAGCAGCTTCGACGAGGTCTTTCGCTTCTTTCAGGCCAAGGCTCGGCATGACTTCGCGAACGACTTTGATGACGTTGATCTTCTTGTCGCCGGCATCCTTCAGGATGACGGAGAACTCGGTCTGGGCTTCAGCAGCCGGAGCGGCGGCAGCAGCCGGGCCAGCGGCCACAGCGACCGGGGCAGCAGCCGAGACGCCCCACTTCTCTTCGAGAAGCTTGGCGAGGTCAGCGGCTTCGAGAACGGTCAGCGACGACAGGTCCTCGACGATTTTGTCCAGTTTCGACATTTCAGGTTTTCCTTGAATACGGGTGTGTGACTACGGATTGTTGGTTCGGGAGCAGGTCTCAGGCAGCGTCCTTGTTGGCGTAAGCGCCAATGACGCGAGCGAGCTGACCGCCAGGCGCCGCCAGCACGCCAGCGATCTTGGTCGCCGGAGCCTGGATGAGGCCGATGATCTTGCCGCGGAGCTGATCCAGCGACGGAAGCGAAGCAAGCTGCTTCACGCCGGCCTGGTCGAGCACCTGGTCGCCCATGAGGGCGCCCACGAGAACGAGTTTCTCGTTCCCCTTGGCGTACTCTGCCACGACTTTCGAAGCCGCGACCGGATCGGGCGAGAAGGCAACCGCCACGGGGCCGACGAACATCGCCCCCGCCGCATCACCGCCCTTGCCGTCCAGCGCAATTTTCGCGAGCCGGTTCTTGATGACCTTAAGATTTGCGCCTTGGAGTTTGAGCTTCGAGCGCAGATCCGTGAGCTCCGCCACGGTCAATCCGGAATATTGCGTGACGACAATCACGCCAGCGTCGGCGAAGACCTGCTTGTAGGTCTCGAGCGCCGCTGCTTTTCCAGCTTTATCCATATGCGGTCTCCAGGTTGGACAGCCGGACTATTCCAGCCGCCCCAGGAAGCGCACGCAGGACAAACAGCCGCTTCACCCTTCCAGCCAGCCCGAAGCCATGAGAGGCTACCGGCCAGTACAGGAGAGGGCTCGCGGTCACCTGACCAACGTGCCCCCGTCCCAGGGCGGAAACGAACTCAAGGGCGTCGTCGTTGACGATTAAGCCAACTACGCACCCTGTCCCGTCACACCCCGTCTCATGCAGGAAATTGAGGAGCAAAACCAGTTAGTTAGCTGGTCTTGAATGTTGCTCCACCTGCAATCTCGGACGAGAAACGAGGCACTCGTGTTAACGAATCCCTCGCTCAGCCGGCGTCTATAGCCCCCCTCCCCGGCATTTGGCAAGCACCCCCTTGCTTTTTTCGAGAATGGTGATCCCGGGCAGCAAAATCAGGGGTATTGGGGAGGACCCGCCGCACCAGCCCAGATGGAACTTCTCCACAGGCGCCGCAAGACCCGCCGAAAAATCGAACCGCCACGGGTCACCCGCCGGGCTCCAGCGCCCGGAACACCTCCGAGTGCTTCTTCAGCACTTTCGCGCCGTTGTCCTGCTCGATCAGGTATGCAGGATTGTCCAGCTCGCCATTGCGCACGATCCGCGCGCCCTTGATCGTCCGCTCCACCCGGCCGACGAACACCTCCCGGACCACGCCTTCCGCCATATGGGCAGCCCAGCGCCAGCTCACCCGATCCCCCGCGCGAAATGGCTCCAGCGACCGTTGCAGCGTAACCCCCAGCGCTCAAGACACGGGGGACGTACGCCTCATCCGGCCACCCGGATCATGCCACGCCTGCAAAGCAAAAGGCCGGCGAATCACTCCGCCGGCCTTCGCAATGTCAGCAGTGAGGCGAACCTACTGCGGAGCAACCTGGCTGAGGTCCGTCACGTCCACCGAGACGCCCGGGCCCATCGTCGAGGAGATCGCGATCTTCTTGACGTAGGTGCCTTTGGCGCCCGACGGACGGGCCTTCACCAGCGCGCCGACAAAGGCGCGGACGTTCTTCTCGAGATCAGCTTCCGTGAAAGAAGCCTTGCCCACGCCGGCGTGGATGATGCCGGTCTTCTCGGCGCGGAACTCAACCGAGCCGCCCTTGGCATCCTTGACGGCCTGCGCGACGTTCGGGGTCACCGTGCCAACCTTCGGGTTCGGCATCAGGCCCTTGGGGCCCAGAACCTTACCGAGGCGGCCGACGAGGCCCATCATGTCCGGGGTCGCGATGACGCGGTCGAAGTCGACCTTGCCGCCGTTCACCGTCTCGAACAGGTCTTCCGCGCCCACGATGTCAGCGCCAGCGGCGCGGGCTTCGTCAGCTTTCTTGTCGCGGGCGAACACGGCCACGCGAACGTTGCGGCCGGTTCCGGCCGGCAGGTTCACGACGCCACGGACGTTCTGGTCCGCCTGCTTCGGGTCGATGCCGAGGTTCACGGCGATCTCGATCGTTTCGTCGAACTTCGCCTTGGCGTTGCCCTTCACGAGCTTCACGGCGTCCGTAACCTTGTAGACCTTGGTCGGGTCAACGGTCTTGCGCGCGGCGGTTGTGCGTTTTCCGAGTGCCATTGGACTACGCTCCCGTCACTTGCAGGCCCATCGCGCGGGCGGAGCCGGCGATGATCTTGGCGCCCTGGTCCACGTCATTCGTGTTCAGGTCCTTGAGCTTCTTCTTCGCGATCTCGCGGCACTGGTCCATCGTGACCGTGCCAGCGGAATCTCGGCCCGGCAGCTTCGAGCCGGACTGGATGCTCGCCGCCTGCTTCAGGAGGTAGGACGCCGGCGGCGTCTTGATCTCGAAGGTGAACGACTTGTCCTGATAATAGTGGATCACCACGGGAAGGGGCATGCCCTTCTGTTCCTGCGCGGTCCTTGCGTTGAAGGCCTTGCAGAATTCCATGATGTTGATGCCGCGCTGACCGAGAGCGGGGCCGATTGGGGGAGACGGGTTTGCCGCTCCGGCGGGAACCTGAAGCTTCAGGCTCCCCAACAGTTTCTTCGCCATGTTTCCCTCACTTGTGGCAGCCCGGAGGGTGTTTCACCGCCGGACGGGCCTCGCCGGACCATCCGGAAAGGCGGGGGGTGCGTGGTGGGGCTGGCTTAAGCCTCCCACGCGAACGCGGGCCGATAGGGGCTTTTGGCCCGGAAGGCAAGCGTTTTTGGATAACCGGCAGGCCCGGGGACCTAGACCTTTGTGACCTGACCGTATTCCAGATCGACCGGCGTGGACCGGCCGAAAATCGTGACGGTGACCTTGAGACGGCCGGTGTCCTCGTCGATCGAGTCCACGGCTCCCTCGAACGAGGCGAACGGCCCGTCCGTGACTCTGACCTTCTCGCCGATTTCGAACTGCATCTTCGGGCGCGCGCGCTCGATCGTGCCAGCTTCGACCTTGCCGAGGATCTGGTCGACTTCCTTCTGCGACACCGGCAGGGGCTTCTTGCCGCCTTCAGCGCCCAGGAAGCCAGTAACCTTCGGGGTGTTTTTCACGAGGTGATACGCCTCGTCCGACATCCGCATCTTCACGAGCACATAGCCCGGCATGTGCCGCTTCTCGACCGTGCGCTTGCGGCCGCGAACGACCTCCACAACCTCCTCGGTCGGGACCTCGATCTCTTCGATCAGGTCGGAAAGGCCCTGCATTTCGGCCTGTTCGCGAATGGTCGAAGCGACCTTCTTCTCGAAGTTGGAGTATGCGTGAACGATATACCAGCGTGCATCAGCCATTGGTCGAGGCTCCGCCGCCCGAGATGCCGGTCAGGAAGCCGACGAGCAGCTTGATAATGGAATCCGAAAAATAGAAGAAGATCGACGCCACGATAACCATGACCACGACCATCACCGACGCCACCCACGTCTCGCGGGTGGAGGTCCAGGTGACTTTCCTGGCTTCGGCGCGCACCTGGCTGATGAAGGTGAGCGGCCCGGTCCGCTTTTTGGGCGGGGAGGCATTGGTTTCGGAGGCGCCGGTAGGGCTTTTCATGATATTCCGATGTAGTTGAAGCCGGTTCGTCTATGACGGCAGCCGACAATAGGCAATAGGCAATGGGCTTTTCTGACCAAGGCCCCAGGCAGCCCGCCCCCTCCCCGGAAGCGCGTTCACCGCCTGACGGCCACAGCCTGACACCTTAGATAGGTATCCACTTTGGCCGCGCCATCCTCAGCCATGTCGCCATGATGAAGCGGGCGACGATGACCGCCGTGAAGATCGAAGTCAGGACCCCGATCGCGAGCGTCAGGGCGAAGCCCCTGACAGGCCCTTCGCCAAGGTTGAACATGACAAGCGCGGCCACAAGGTGGGTGACGTTGGCGTCCACGATGGTCGACATGGCCATATCGTAGCCTGCCTCCACTGATGTGATCGGAGAGCGTCCGGACCGCTTTTCCTCGCGTATCCGCTCGAATATCAGCACGTTGTAGTCGACCGCCATGCCCATGGTCAGCAGGATGCCGGCAATGCCCGGCAGGGTCAGTGTCGCGCCGAACAGCGACAACACGCCGACCAGCATGAAGATGTTGCAGACGAGCCCGATGACCGCGAAAACGCCCAGCAAGCCGTAAACGGCCAGCATGAACAGCGCCACCAGAATGACGCCGACGATTGACGCGGTCACGCCGGCGCGGATCGAGTCCGCCCCAAGGCTCGGGTCCACAGTCCGGCGTTCGACCACCTGCAGCTTGGCCGGCAGCTGGCCAGACTTCAGCACGATCGCCAGCTGGTCAGCCTCTTCCGGCGTGAAAGAGCCTGTAATCTGCCCGCTGCCGCCAGTGATGGGCGAGTTGATCGTGGGCGCCGAGACGATGGTGTTATCGAGCACAATGGCGAAGGGGCGGCCGATATTCTGGGTCGTCACGCGGCCGAATTTCTGCGCGCCGGAGCTGTGCAGCTGGAAGGCGATGCTTGGCCGGCCGTACTCGTCCGTCGAGGCATAAGCGCCAGAAAGGTCACCGCCCGTAATGATCGAGTCGAGCATCACAACCTGCGCCGCGCCGCCCATACTCTGGTTCGGCAGGGCGATGCGGTTGTTGCGCGGCACGCCGACCTGATATTCGGCTGGATTGGCCCGTTCATCGACAAGGTTGAAGGTCAGCACACCCGCCGTGGTCAGCGTGTCGACCAGCGTGTCGACCTCGGCCGGGTTGAGGCCCGGAACCTCCACCAGCACGCGGTTGTCCCCCTGCCGGGCTATATAGGGCTCGACCAGGCCCGAACCGTCCGCGCGGCGTTGCACGGCCTCGCGCGAGGCTTCGACGGCGTTCGACTGCAGGGTCGCGAAATAGTTCTCGGTAAACCTGATCTCGATCGCGCCGTCGGCTCGCTCGCTGATGATGTAAGTATTCGCATCACCTAGTGTTTTCAGGCGTTCCAGCGCTTTTGGCGTGTCCTGCGCATTGGCCACACGCACGACCACGGCATCCCCGCGCGGCGCGCGTTCCCGCACCGGGATCAGCGGCGTTTCGCGCAGCTTGTCGCCCGCCATGCGGTTGACGTTCAGCAGTTCATTCGCCCGCAGCTCTTCGGGGTCGATCTGCAGCGAGATCGACGCTCCGCCACGCAGGTCGAGACCCAGCTTCAGCGGCTGGACCGGGAGCCAGCCCAGATAGGCCGCACGCTGCTGTTCCGTCAGCAGGTTCGGCACGGAGCTGACAAGCCCCGCAAACAGCGCCACGAACAGCAGCGCGACCTTCCAGGCCGGGAAACGCAACAGCATGGAAGGATCAGCTTTCCTTGGTGTCGTTAGCCGGCGTGTCGGTCTTCTTCACGTCCATGATCATGCCGCGCATGATGCGGAGCTTGCCGCCCTCGCCCGTGTCGATGGTGACCTCTTCGTCCGTCAGCTTGAAGACGCGGCCGATGATGCCGCCCTGGGTGATGATCTTGTCGCCCTTCTTCACGTTGGCGACCATCTCGCGGTGTTTCTTCATCCGGTTGTTCTGCGGGCGGATCAGCAGGAAATAGAAGATGACGATCATGCCAACCGGCAGGAGCAGCATCTCGAGCAGGCCACCGCCGGCCGGTGCGGCGCCAGTCGTCGTACCGGTGGTCACCTGGAAAAGCAGCGGGATCGGAAGCATGAGTTCTCCGTGGGAATCTCGTTTGGTTCCCGCCAGACAGGGGGAACTCTAGGGTCGCGAACTATATCGGGACCCCCCACCTTGGCAATGCGCCGATTTCCGTGGCTGTAGCCGCCCACCCTAAAGCGGTGGCAGGTGCTGCGCCGGGTTCACAGGTTCCTTGCCCTTGCGCAGCTCGAAATGGACCTGCGGCGCGCTGGCGTTCCCGGTCGCGCCGACCGTCGCGATGCGCTGGCCCTGCTTCACTAGGTCGCCCTCTTTCACAACAACCGTGTCGGCGTGCGCATAGGCCGTCACCCAACCGCCCGGATGCCGGATAAGGACCAGATTGCCAAAGCCTGCCAGTTCGCTGCCCGCATACACGACCTCGCCCGTGGCGGCGGCCTTGATCTCGGTCCCGCGCGGCGCGGCAATGTTCACCCCGTCATTGCGGACGCCATCAGCCGAAGCGCCATAGCCCTTCAGCACGCTGCCGGACACCGGCCAGATGAAGTCCCGCGAACCGGACGCCGGGGCGGCTTGCGGCACGGACTTCGGCGCAGGCGCAACCGGTGGCGGCGCGATCGCAGCCTGCGGAGGCTTCGGCGTAGCGGCCGGTGCGGGGGCCGGCTTTGCAACTGGCGGAGCGGTCCTGGGCGGAGCCGGGGTTGCGGCGGGGGCCGGCGCAAGCTGGATCGGCTTGTCGCCGCCCACGGCGGGCTTGACGGCCGGCGGTGTCACGGCGGCAACCGCGACCGGCGCGGCGTCCATCGCCCTCACGGGCTCGCGCGCCTGATCCCGCGCCAGCGGCGGCAGCAGCAACTCATCTCCCGGATAGACCGTCCAAGGACGCGTCAGGCCGTTCATCAGCGCAAGCGAGCGCGTATCGACATTATAGCGGCGTGAGACCGAGTAGAGCGTCTCGCCACGGCTGACGACATGCACATTCGGCGGCGGCAGCTGGATCGTCGCGCCGGCATTTAGCGCATACGGGGCCTGGAGCCGGTTGGTCTCGATCAGCGCGCGCATATTGACGTTGTGGCGTCGCGAGATGTCGTAGAGCGTGTCGCCCGCCGACACAGTGACCATGCGGCCGGCCGGATCATCTGGCCCAAGCCGCCGCGCGCCGCCGGGCCGCGAGCCTGCCTGTGGCGCCATCGCGCGCGCCTCATCCGTCGCCGACAGACCGATGCCGGGCCCAAGGTCCGCCACCAGCTGCAGCGGGGCGGGCTCAACTGCGGCCGGCGTCACTGCGGGAGGCAAGGCCGCCGGCGCCGGGCTGAATCGCGGCTGCTGGGCCGATGGCGGTGTGGCTGATGCGAGCACGGTTCCCGGAGCAGGGCCGCGAGCAGCCGGCGCAGACGCCCGAAAGTCGATCGGCGCGGCGCCATGTTCAGGGTTGGACGCGCACGCGCCCAGCACGGCGGCGGCCGACACGAACATGCTGGCGCGCAGGGCCCTGCCCATCGCTCAATCCTCCACAGATCAGAGCGCGCACCTTGCCATAGGGGACTTACCAGAGGCTGAACCCGGCTGTGGTTCAGAGTTCCCGCGCAACGCCCGGCTGAAGCCCGGAAAACCTCGCTTTTCCAACAATAACCTCGCTGAAACCGCCGTCGGCCAGCCGCGTGAGGCGCAGGATAAGGCGTTCCCCGTCCCGTTCCACAGGCACGACAGCGACGCCCCCCGGCGCCAGCTGCCAGGCAAGGTCTTCCGGCAAAACCTCGACGGCGCCCATCAGAAGCAGCCGGTCAAACGGCGCCGCCTCGGCCCATCCCAGAAGCCCGTCTCCAAGCCGCAACTCTACTCGCGAGGACACGCCCAACTGGTCCAGCGCACCCTTGGCCCGTTCAACGAGCGTCCGGAAACGGTCGACCGAATAGACCCGGCGCCCCAGCCGCGACATCGCCGCCGCCACATAGCCGGAGCCTGTCCCGATCTCGAGAACCGTCTGGTCCCGCTGCAGGTCCAGCGCCTGCAGCATCACGCCGACCGTCACCGGCCGCGTCATGGTCTGCCCGCAATCGATCGGCAGCTCGACATTCTCCCACGCATCCTCCGCAAACGCCTTGGGCGCGAACTGGTCGCGCGGCGTCCGCTCCAGCGCCTCGGTCACGCGCTGGTCCGTCACGCCCGATTGGCGCAACGCCAGCACTAGGCGGGCGGCGTTGAATCTGGGATCGATATCGCTCATGGCCTCGGCCTGGGTGAACGCATGGCAGCGCCTTGCGTGTCCCGTCCGGCCGATGAAGTCAAATCGCGGGCGAAATCAACAATGCCCCTCACCCCGCCGCGAACAACCGCTCCAGAACCGTGAACGGCTCGATGTCGTCGTCGAAGCCAAGCTCGTCATGGCGGAAGCCGGTGATCTCCGCCGCAAGGTCCAGCGGAATGTCGAACACGAAGTTCACCCCGCCGCCTTCCCCCTCGGACTCCGCCTGGGCGGCCGTAGCCTCCGCCTTCAGTTCCTCGAACACCTCGGGCAGCGTGCCTTCAACGTCCAGCTGGTCGCCGCTTTCGCTGCCGTCATGCGAGACCGACCACACCTGTTTCCCGTCGCGCCATTCCGTGGCCAGCGAATTCATCGAGCCTTCGTGGATCGCCACGGCCACCAGCCGCGCGCTCGCCGACCATTTCATCAGCCGCGCGGGCTCCAGCAGGCCCATCTCGCTCGACAGGATCACATACCATCCATCGGGCAGTTCGCCGCCCGCATGGTCATGCTCGAAATACTCGTCGATCTCGCCCGTATCCTCGAACTGCGCGCGTTCGAGGAAATCGTCCTTGCGGATCCCTTGCGCCGCAAACCAGACCAGCGAAAACCCCATCGCCCTCTCCGCGCTCCCAAACCTAGTCCGCGCACAGCGGATAACCCGCCACGCCATTCTCGACGCTCTGGAAGCATCCGCATGGATCGTTGTTCGGCGCGCAAATGCCCTTGGCGGCCTTGCCCGGCTCCGCGCCCATCTGAGCCCTGCAGCGTCCTGAGTTACATTCCGAACCGTCTGAACACGGCTCGCCGGCGTCCTTGAACATCACCACGCACATGGGCACGCCCATCATGCACACGGGGCGGATGGAGCCACCGGCCTTCGTGCATGCAGCCGGATCGTCAGTCAGCGCCTCCTGCACGGAATTGTCTAAGATGCCCTCCGCCGAAACCAGCGGCTTGCCGTTGATGCCCACGAAGGGCTGCCCCTCATCGAAATTGGACGCCAGTCCACTCTCCGGCGTCGGCGCACAGGCGGCGGCAAGGAGAACAACGACGGCGAACAGTGCGCGGATCATGCCGTCATCTCCAACCAACCGGTCAGGCCTTTCTGTGGCGCCATTCGCGATTTGTGGGAAGCGGCGGAGCCCGCGTCGTACGACACGATCAATCGCGACGGCAGCGAGCGTTGCGAAAGACCCCCACCTGTCCGCCCCCTAAGAACGGGGCGGGACCTTGCTGCGCGAACTTACCTGACATTGAAGGGCGGTGACGGCTCCAGGGTCCCGCCCCGTTCTTAGGGGGCGGACAGGTGGGGGTCTGTCTCGGCATGCCAAGCTGGTTCGACCGCTCACACCTGATCGTCAAACCACGAGGGCGTGCTCGCGAGCGCCGCCTCAGCCAATCACCTCAAGCCCGCCCATGTACGGCACCAGCGCCTTCGGCACGTCCACCTTGCCATCCTCGCGCTGATAATTCTCGAGGATCGCCACCATCGTCCGCCCCACGGCAAGGCCAGAGCCGTTGAGCGTGTGCACGAACTCCGGCTTGCCCGCCTTCTCGGCGCCCACAGGCGCGCGGCGGAATTTCGCGTCCATCCGGCGCGCCTGGAAATCCCCGCAGTTCGAGCACGAGGAAATCTCGCGATACGTGTTCTGCGAGGGCAGCCACACTTCGAGATCGTAGGTCTTGATCGCCCCAAACCCCATATCGCCCGTGCACAGCAGCACCGTGCGATAAGGCAGCTCCAGCCGCTCCAGAATCCCCTCGGCGCACTTCGTCATGCGCTCATGCTCGGCTTCGCTGTCTTCCGGCTTCGTGATCGACACCAGCTCCACCTTGATGAACTGGTGCATGCGGATCATGCCCTTCGTGTCGCGCCCCGCCGACCCCGCCTCCGACCGGAAGCAAGGCGTCGCGGCGGTCATGCGCGCAGGCAGGCTCGCCGCATCCACGATCTGCTCGCGATAGATGTTGGTGAGGGAAACTTCGGCGGTGGGGATGAGCCAGCGACCTTCAGAAATGCGAGCCTGAACGCGACGGGCATTTTCTTCAACCAAACGAGATGAAACCTCTCCGAATTTTTTGATCGCCTCGGTGGGCGTCAGTGCAGCAAACGTGAGCAGTCGAGCAACTGCCCGCTTGGTGAACTCTTCAATGTAGCTCACATCGCCAACGCGCTCAGGGAGCGCATATCCGACAACATCAACTCTCTTCATTCGGGCGAGTATCGCCTCGGCGCTAAGCGGTTTCTCGTCTTCGACGTTACGCAGCGATTCCAGGACGCTATACATATAAGCTAGGATTGACGTTTCTTCGCGTTCATCATCGACGAAGCGGACAATGGGTTCCGTGCCCGAAACACCGAAAAAAAGGTCCTCTCCAAACTTCGGCAGTTGCCCGGTTCCGAACATAGCATGATCGCGCACGATCAACGGCGTCGCATGCTCCACATACCCATTCTCGCCCGTCTGCACGTCCAGCATGAAAGCCGCCAGCGCGCGCTCCATGCGCGCCAGCTGCCCGCGCAACACAACGAACCGCGCGCCGCTCATCCGCGCCGCCGCCTCGAAGTCCATCATGCCCAGCTTCTCGCCAATGTCGGCGTGATCCTTCGGCGCGTAGTTGAACTTCCGAGGCTCGCCATGCCGGCGCACCTCCTTGTTCCCCGTCTCGTCCGCCCCCTTGGGCACGCTCTCATGCGGAACGTTGGGCAGGCGCGCGAGCAGATCATCCCGCGCCTTCGTCGCCTCGGCCTCTTCCGCGCCCGCCGTCTCGATCGTCGCCTTCGCCGCCGCCACCTCGGCCATCAGGCTCGCCGCAAGCGCCTCGTCCTTCGACGCCTTCGCCTTGCCGATCTCTTTCGACTTCGCATTGCGCGCCTGCTCGGCCGCTTCCTTCTTCAGGATCGCCGCGCGCACTTTTTCGTCCAGCGCCAGGATCGCCGCCACTTCCGACGCCCCATCCACCGTCGGCCGGCGCGACAGCGCGGCGGCGTAGGCGTCAGGATTTTCACGGATGGCGCGGATATCGTGCATGGAAGTCCCCGAATGGGAAAAGGCTGGATTGTCGCGCGGGTCTAACGCGATGCGCGGCCAATCCCAAGTGCCGCCATCAATCGCTGGCCTCCGCCGAGAATCCCCTCGCGGCACGAGACCCCCACCTGTCCGCCCCCTAAGAACGGGGCGGGACCATGTTTCGCCAACTAACCCAACAATGAAGGGTGGCGGTGCAACGGGGTTCCGCCCCGTTCTTAGGGGGCGGACAGGCGGGGGTCTGCCTCCACGCACACAGCTATCACGGCCCGGCGCCGAACCAGCCGCCCTACTCGCCCGCCGGCAACGTCCCCTGCGGCGTCGTCACAGAAGCAACCGACGCCCGCCGGCGCGCCTCTTCGGCGGCCTCGCGCCGTTCTTCCTCTTCCTCGCGCTTGGCTTCGGCCGCATCGCGCCGCCTGCGCCCGCGCTCAATCAGCATGGCGGCGATGATGCTGCTTTCATAAAGCAAGAAGAGCGGCACAGACAGCAGCACCCAGCTGAACGGGTCCGGCGGCGTCATGAACATCGCGGCAAACACGATGATCACGAGCGCGAACTTGCGGCCCTTGCGCAGCATCCCCGCGTTCACCACACCCGCCCGCGCCAGCAGCGACATCACGATCGGAAGCTGGAAGGCAAAGCCAAAGCAGGTGAGCAGCGAGATCGTCAGCTCGTAGTATTCCTTGACCTTCGGCAGGTAGACGACCTTCGCGCTATCGGTCGAAAACTCCTGGCTGAAAGACAGGTCCATGAAGGTCGGCAGCACGAACTGGTAGACCAGCGTTCCGCCCGCCAGGAAAAGGACCGGCATCAGGAAGAGATAAGGCAGCACGGCCGCCCGCTCGTTCTTATAAAGGCCCGGCGCCACGAAGGCGTAGATCTGATAGGCGATGTAGGGGAAGCCGACAGCAATCGCGATCAGGAACGACATCTTCAGTTTCACGAAGATCATTTCCATCGGCGCGGTCGTCACTGTCTCGATGGTCTCTTCCAGCGGACGGCCAGCGCGATGGGCCGCCTCGCTCAGCGGCTCGAGCAGGAAGGCAAGCGCCCACTCCGTGACATACCACCCGCCAAGGAACAGAACGCCGATCACGATGAGGATGCGCACCAGCCGGTTGCGCAGCTCCAGCAGGTGATCCATCAGCGGCGCACGGCTGGCCTCGACCTCGTCCACTGTGGGGTCCGGGGCTGGGCCCGCCTTCTTGTTATCGACCTTCTTCGCCATCAGGCAGTCGCATCCTGCTTGACCGGGGCGACCGGCGGCGCGGGCCGCACCTCGTCGTCGGGAACGACGTGAACGCCGTCGTGGCCTTCGTCGCCGTTGGCCGCCGCTGTGGGCTCCGCTCCCTTCGGCTCCGGCGCAGCCTCCAGCGTGGAAGCAGCCTGCTCCGCCGGAGCGGGCGGCGCGCCATCAATCCGGAAGTCCTCGCCTGCATCGTATCCGGGATGATCCGCCGACAGCCCGGCATAGGGCAGCGGCTTGGGCGCCGCCGGATGCGCCGCCGTCCCGGCTGCCGCCAGCGCAGGCGCTGGCGTTGGCGCCGGCGCTGGATCAACCATTGCCGAGTTCACGTCCTTCTCAAGGTCAATGCGGTCCTGCTCGAACTCACGCTTGATGTCTTCAAGCCCGGTGTGGGATTTCAGCGCCGCAACTTCCTTGCGCAGTTCGTCCAGCTCAGCCTGCCGGCCCAGCTCGTCAATGCCCTGTTTGAACTCGAACGCCATCGCGCGCATCTTGCCCGTGAACCGGCCAAACTTGCGCATCATCAACGGCAAGTCTTTGGGCCCGATCACGACGATCGCCACAAGGACCAGCAAGATCATTTCCTCGAAGCCGATACCCGGCATCATGGCGATGGCGCTCCTTTCGGAGGCGAGAGTTCACGCACGCTCGCAAGGCAGCCGCAGCGCTGGCGAGCAGGACACATCAGACTTTCGTCTTTTCCTTCTCGGGGGTCACGTTGATCGGCTCGTTGATCATCGCGCCCGACGTCGTCTGGCTCGTGTCCACGTCCGGCTCCTTCATGCCGCGCCGGAAGCTTTTGATGCCCTTCGCAAAGTCGCTCATGATTCCCGAAATCTTGCCGCGGCCGCCGAAGATCAGCAGAACGACAACGAGGAAGATGATAATCTCGACAGGACCGATGCGTCCCATAGTGTCTACTCCGTTCGCCGCTCGAGCGGCATTTCCGACGGGCGTGCTCGCCCTGCTTTATCCCACGCCCAAGAGGCCAAAAAGGGCCAGTGTTTTCATGGGTCCGGGGGCAAACAAGATCAACAAGCCTAAACCCAGGACACCCAATTCCAGAGTATCATCGCGCGCGCTCATCTCATCAACCTCGATGACGGACGCTGAAGTCTGTAACTCTGGTTCCGCTAACTGATCTTAAGGTAACCCTCCCGGGCCTCAAGCGCAAATCCCCAGCCTGCCCGGGCAATACACGACTGCATCAACACTCAGGCCCGGTCTTCCGCCCCTTCGAGGAAATCCGGCTGGAACTCCCCCTCCTCGAGCGGATCCTCGCCCAGCAGGTCGCCCGTTTCCGGGTCCCGCGGCGTTCCGGCGAACTCGAAATCGCGTGGAATCTCTGCACTCAGCAGCCCCGAAGCCTTCAGCTCGTCCCGCCCGGGCAGGCTATCGAGCGAATCCAGCCCGAAATGAACCAGGAACGCTTCCGTGGTTCCAAATGTCACAGGACGGCCCGGCGTCCGCCGCCGCCCACGCGGCCGGATCCAGCCCGCCTCCATCAGGATATCGACCGTGCCGGACGACACCGCCACGCCGCGCACATCCTCGATCTCGGCCCGCGTCACCGGCTGGCAATAGGCGATGATCGCCATCGTCTCTAGCGCCGCACGCGAAAGCGCACGCGGCTGCTCGCGCGTCTCCTCGAACAGGAAGGCCAGGTCCGGCGCCGTCTGGAACCGCCATTTCCCCGCCAGCTCCACCAGCTGCACGCCCCGCTTCGCATAATCCGCCTTCAGCTGCAGCAGCACATCCCCCGCCTCAACCCCCGGCGGCAAAGCCTCCGCCAGCGTCTTCGCATCGATCGCCTCGTTCGAGGCGAACAGGACAGCCTCTGCGCGCCGCAAAGCATCGGACAGCTTTTCGGGATCGGGCTGGGCCCTCGCCGGTTTCCCCACGGCCTCCGCCGCCGCTTCGGCTTCGGCAACCGCCTCCGGCTTGCCCTTGCGCTGCTTCGCCAGTCTGGCGACGGCCTCGCGCATGGCTTTCAGATCCCTGGGATCATCCTCGCTGCTCATTCGGCCGCCTTCAGGGTATCGCCCGCCGGCGTCTTGCGCACGAACACGTCCGAGAACGCCTGGTCCTGCCGGATATCGACAACGCGGTTCTTCGTCAGCTCAAGCGCCGCCGAAAAGAAGCTCGCCACCTCGCTCCTTCGCGGCGCATCCTTCGACTCCTCGTCGATCACATGCATCTGCTGGATCGACGCCCAGTCGATCAGATCGGGAACCAGCGCCGCCAGCCGCCGCCGCGCTGAATCCAGCGGCACCACGGGTTGCCGCGCGATCACGTGCGAACGCAGCTTCACCTTGCGCGTGTTGATGTCGCCGAACGCCTTCAGGATATCGTGCAGCGTGGAATTCCAGATCGGCTTGCGGATGATCTTCGCCAGCTGGGGATCGCCGCGCGGGAATACGTCCCGCCCATCCAGATGCCCCTCATACAGATCGTTCACCGCCTGACGCATCGCTTCCAGCCTGCGCAATCGGAAAGCCAGCCGGCCGGCCAGAGCATCGGGATCGACTTCGTCATCGTCCTTCTTCTCAGACGGCAGCAGCAGCTTCGATTTCAGGAAAGCCAGCCACGCGGCCATCAGAAGATAGTCCGCCGCGATGTCCATGCGCTTCTCGCGCGCCTCGTGGATCCACGCCAGATACTGGTCCGCCAGCTGCAGGATCGACACCTTAACCAGGTCAACCTTGTGCTTCCGCGCCAGGTCCAGCAGCAGGTGCAGCGGCCCCTCATACCCGTCGAGATCAACGGTAAAAGCGTCCGCCGCGTCGGCGGCTTCAGCCGCCGCCTGCGTCAGCATGCTCTCATCGGAACCGGGTGGTGCGGTCATGTCCCCGCTGTAGACGGGTGGGCCCCGCCAGACAACAGCTGCTCCAGCCGCTCCCTGCCTTCGGCCTTGTCGAATCTCCCGACATGCCCGGTTGCAGCATCCGCCGCCTCGGCCCGGCGCAGCGACTCGCCTGACAGGGGTGGACACACAGCCGCCACCTCCTCCATCTCGCGCAGCACAGCGCGGGGATCGCGCAGCACCTTGCCCCACGCATCCAGCCCCGCGCAGTGCAGGATCACATCGCATCCAGCCGCCAGCGCCCGCTCGGCCCGCGAGGCCAGCGATCCGCCCAGCGCCCGCATGCCAAGATCATCAGTCATCAGCAGGCCATCGAACCCGATCTCGCCCCGGATCACCTCACCGATGATCTTCGGTGACAGCGTCGCCGGCGTCGCTTCATCGTCCAGCGCCGCAAACGCCAGATGCGCCGTCATGCCCATCGTGGCGTGACGCACCGCCTTGAACGGCGCGATATCCATCTCGACCTGTTCGCGCGATGCACGCACCACAGGCATGCTCTCATGGCTGTCCACTTCCGCGCGGCCATGTCCCGGCATGTGCTTGATCACGCCAGCCACCCCGCCCGCGCCCAGCCCGTCGAGCGCTGCCTGCGCCAGTTCGGCCACCAGGTCCGGCTTGTCCCCGAACGACCGATCGCCGACGATCTTGTGCATGCCCACATGATGGAGATCGACCACAGGCGCGCAGTCCGCGCGGATGCCCATCGGCTCCAGCTCCGCCGCCATCAGGCGATGGTGCAGCCACGTCGCCGCGAACGCCGCTTCGGGATCAGTCTTGTAGAGCTCGCCATAGACGCCCGGCGCCGGAAAGTCCGGCCACACCGGCGGCTTCAGGCGCCGCACGCGCCCGCCTTCCTGATCGATGAAGATCAGCGTCTTGCGCCCTGTCGCGTCACAGATTTCGTCCGTCAGCGCTTTCACCTGCGCGGGGCTCTCGCACGAGCGCCCCATCAGGATGATGCCCCACGGATTTGCCGATGACAGGAGCTTCCGTTCTCCGTCCGTGAGCCTCAGCCCCGCAACGGAAAGGATACACGCGCTTGGCTCGGCCATTCGGACTTCCGGTTATCTCTGCGCCGGCCAGTTACCTCTGGGCGGGCAAGCAGTTACCGCCCCTCGCCTTCACTTCAGCACAGTACGCCGTCGCATCTGCCTTCGACGCGAAGGCTCCAACCCGCAGACGGTAGCGGGTTTGGCCGTTGACGTCTGCCGTCTGGATCGACCTTTCCGCAGACGAGAAGAGATCCGGCCACGCCTTGGCGCGGCGGCTCCACTCCTCGATCGCGCCAGCCTCGGACGATGTCGACGCGATCTGCGCGAGCCAGACGCCTCCTGCCGAGAATGCGGGTGCAGCCACGCCGCTGGCTGCAGGCGTCGCAGCGAGCGGCTTCGGCGCCGGCGGCGCCGCCGGAGGTTTCACGGTGGGCGCCGGGGTAAGCGCGACCGGTCCCGGCTCGGTCACGGCCGCTGCGGCGCGTACCGGTGGGGTGCTCAGAGGTGCAGGCGGATTTGCTTCAGGCGGCGGTTGCCGCTTGGCGGGAGCGGGAGTGGCAGGCGCCGAGGCAGCGGGGGGCGGCGGCGGTGAGGAGGGCCTCACCTCGCTGGACGCAACCGGGCTCGGACGGGGAGCGCCATCAAGCGCATCAAGAACTTCGGCTTCTTCCGCGATGGTCGGCGCAGGCGTCTCGCGCGTGTCAATGAAGGGGCGCTTGAAAGGCCCGGATTCGCCAAGCTCGGCGACAACCTGCGTGTCGCCAGCCTCGCCATCCTCGCGATAGGCATTCCAGACAACAACACCGAACACCACCACGATCAGCAGGGCGCCGACCAGGAGGATGGGCCCGCGCTTGCCATCGTCGGGAGAGCGATAGCCGCCCTGCTCGCGCAGTGGGGCGTAGTCGGCCGGCCGGCGGCCAGCTGCGCGGCGCTCATCATTGCCGCGACGATCGGCGCCAGCCTTGCGGCGCTCATCGTTTTTCCGGCGGTCAGCGTTGGAGCGGCCCACCAGCAGGTCGGCCTCGTCGTCCTCAACAGGGGGGAGGAAATCCGGGTCGCTCGTGTCGTTCGCTGGCGCCGGCGCCTGTTTCTTCTTCGCACCGAAAACCAAGCTGTCGATCGCGGCCTTCTCGCCGCCATCCTCGCCGTGCGGCCGTCCAGGGATCACAGATCGTGAATAGCGCGTCATAGGCCCGCCCATGGGTGACGGCGCCCACCGTCGCAGGCGCACGGTTCCATCCTGCCGGGCGGGCCTTAATGAACCGGAAAATTGTACGGCTGGATTGGCTCAGCGCGCCATCAGGCGGCCCGCAACACCTGGCACAGGTCGATTGCCGAGATCGGCTTGGTCAGGATCGCCTTGACGCCCAGGCCCCTGAATTTCTCCCATAGGATCGCCGCCGGGTCAGAGGATACGACCACGACGTCCGGCTGGGAACGCAGGTGCCTCCGCATCCAGGACAGTACCTCGACGCCGTCCATGCCCGGCAGCCTGTAGTCCAGGACCACGGCACAATAGTTTCGTATGCGAAACTTTACGATCGCTTCGAATCCGTCGCGTGCGTACTCAACGGTCCAGCCTGACGCCTCCAGCAGAGCGCCGCTGATGGCGGCCGCTGCAGGGCTGTCGTCGACGACCAATGCAAAGCTCGCCTTGGACGGCGTGCCTGTCGACATCTCGATCTCCGAAAAACGGCGACCGTGCCCAGGTACCGAAGCAAGCTCCTGCACCCGGGCACGACGCGTTGTGCAGCGCCCTCGTGGGTTGGGGGGGACGGAAGACGCCGCACTGCGACCGGTGACATGGTCGAGATGAACGCCCAGCAGAAGGCTAAATCAGCAGCGAGGCGACCTCGTAACAGCTACACGGACGTTACACGTCACAAGTCCTTGTTACGACTGCGGAAAATCTAACGTTAAACGGAGGCGTTATCCGCTTTACAACGCGCTGCGCTTCTCCAGTATGGACAAGTCTCGCAAAACAGGGCGGCACATGGACTTTTCTCGCCCGCCAAACGGGGACGGAGAGGGTCTGGACTCCACGGGGGGCCCCGGCTCAGACGCGCCGAACCACGCCGACATCGGCGTGGCTGTCGCCGTTATCAAGGCGTCGAAGTTCTTTGTGAGCTCCCCGCGCCTGCAGTCGCTGCTTGATTATATCGTTGACGAAACGCTCAAGGGTGCAGGCGACCGGCTCAAGGAATATGCCATAGCGACGGACGTGTTCGGCCGCCCGCCAACCTTCGATCCAAGGGTGGACTCCATTGTCCGCGTGCAGGCCAGCCGGCTGCGTGGCCAGCTTGCGGCCTTCTACAAGAAGCCGCCTCCCGGCGTTTCCGTTCGCATCGAAGTTCCCGCCGGGGGCTATTTGGCCACCTTCACCCGCCTGGATCCGGACGAAGCGGCCCGTTCCTATCCCGCCCTCGCCACCCCTTCCCCGGCTGTCGACGGGGCCGAGCCGCCCTTTCCCGCGGCAAGCAAGCGTTCAGGCCCGCCGGCGATCGCCGCCCCGGCGTGGGCCGCACGTCCTTGGGTCATGCCGGCCATCCTCGTTGCAGCGTCCCTGGCGCTGATCGCCGTCTTCGCCTTCATGCTGACGGCGCCCCGGTCCGAGGTAGGCGACCCTGCCCGCGGGTTCGCGAGTGGCCGCCCTTCCGGACCGGTGATCTTCGTTGCTCGCTACCAGCTGATCGGCGGCCCGGACTACGCCAACTCGCTGCGCGACGGCCTGCAGATCGATCTGATCGACAGCCTCTCCCGTTTCCCCGAACTGACCGTGCTGGGCTACGACACCGTGATCGGATCAAGCGGCGAGTCCGCAAGGCAAGACCCGCAGGGCGCGGACTTCATCGTAACCGGCTCGATCCAGGCCACAGGCGCGGAACTCCGCGTCACCAGCCAGCTCGTCCACGCTGGCGACAACCGGGTCGTCTGGTCGGATGTCGATGTCGGGCGGCTTGACGACGCCGGCGCCGTTCTGGCCGTCCAGTCCGGGATCGCCGGCAAAGTCGCCGGGCAGCTTGGCCAGCCCCATGGCGTCATTCAGGAAAGGCTCAAGGAAGAACTCACCGAAGACCGCGCCATCTCGATGCAGGATTATCTCTGCGTGCTCGACTCCTACGAATACTCCCGCGCCAAGTCGCGGGCGCGGCATGAGGAGGTTCGCGCCTGCCTTGAGGAGGTGACAGAGCATTCGCCGCGTTATGCGCCCGCCTGGGCCAAGCTTTCGTGGATGTATGGCGATGAAGTCCGCTACAATTTCAACCCGCGCACTGACGGCGCTCCCGCCAGGCAGCGCGCCCTCGAAGCCGCCCAGCGCGCGGTCGAAGCGAACTCCTCCTCGGCCATGGCGCACCAGTATCTCGCCATCGCGCAGTTCCAGTCGGGCGACATTGCGGACTTCCGCAGGTCGATCGACATCGCGCTGGCGCTCAATCCCAACAACGCCGAGATTCTGGCGGATGCCGCGCAGATGCTGATCCTGACCGGCGACGCCGAAAAGGGGCGCGAACTCGCCGACAAGGCCGTCGCCTTCAATCCCGGCCATCCACCCTGGTATCACCAGCCGCTTGCGATCTATCACATCATGAAGGGCGAGCGCACAGAGGCGCTCAAGGAGGCGCAGGCCGCCGCGCCCGACGGCGCGCCGATCGGATTCTACATCCTCGCCGCGGCGCTGCGACTCAACGGCCGCGACCAGGAAGCCGATGAGGTCATCGCCGAACTGGGGCGCAGGCACCCTGGCGAGATCGCGGACGCCGCCCGCCTTCCCGAACTCAAGGCCGCGACAATGCTGCCGAAGGAAGTCACGGACCTGATCTTCCCGCGCCAGTGAGCCCCTGCCTCACACCCACCGCTCAAGGTTGAACAGCCGCCGGTGCACCTCGATGGCGTAGGTGTCCGTCATCCCCGCAATGTAGTCGCACACCACACGCGCCCGCAGCGTGGTGTCGGTCCGCGCATACTTGGCCAGATCGCGCCATGGCGGCGGCAGCGTATCCGGCTCGGCGAGGAACAGGCCGAACAACTCCCCCACAATGCGCCGCGCCTGGCTCATCATGCGGTTCACCTTGTGGTGCCGGTACATCCGCTCGAACAGGAAAGCGCGCAGCGGTTTCTGCCGCTCCGCAATGTCCTCCGAGAACGCCGCCAGCGGCGCATCCAGCCCGCGCACATCCTCCACCGACTTCGGACGGGCCTTGGCCGCGCGCCGCCCGAACTCCGCAATCAGGTCCTGCACCCACAGGCCGATCAGCCGCCGCACAGCTTCCGAGATCAGCCTGTCGCGCTCGATCGCGGGATACTGCGCCATCACTTCGCGGAACACGTCGCCCGCCAGCGGCACGTCCATCAGGTCGTCGATGCTGAACAGCCCGGCGCGCAAGCCATCCTGGATATCGTGATTGTTGTAGGCGATGTCGTCCGCGAGCGCCGCCACCTGCGCCTCCGGCCCCGCAAACGTGTCCAGCTCCAGCGACTGCAGCGCGTCATACTCGCGAAACGCCGTCGGCAGCGCCTCCATCGGCCGCCCGGCCGACACCAGCGGACCATTATGCTTGATGACGCCCTCGAGCGTCTCCCATGTCAGGTTCAGCCCGTCGAACTCCGGATACCGATGCTCCAGCTTCGTCAGGACGCGCAGCGCCTGCGCATTGTGATCGAACCCGCCATACTGCTCCATCGCAGCATTCAGCGCCGTCTCCCCCGCATGCCCGAACGGCGGATGCCCGATGTCGTGCGCCAGAGACAGCGTCTCGGCCAGGTCCTCGTCCAGCCCCAGCACCCGCGCCACCGTCCGCGCAATCTGCGAAACTTCGAGAGAATGCGTCAGCCGCGTACGATAATGATCGCCCTCATGCGCGACAAACACCTGCGTCTTCTGCTTCAGCCGCCGGAACGCATCCGAATGAACAATCCGGTCCTTGTCCCGCTGAAACTCCGTCCGCGTCGCCGAAGGCGACTCCAGATTCAACCGCCCCCGCGACCGCGCCGGATCACTCGCAAACACCGCCCGAGGTGGAGGAACAAAAGCCTTTGCCATCCCCAACCTTACGAGCCCGTTCGCCCCGGGCGTCAAGAGATAGCGCGTCTGTCGCCTAGAAGCTGAAAGAGGAGCTTCCGCTCCACTAATTTGGGCGGATGTGGTGTCTCCCTGAAAAGTCACCGTCGCCAGCTCGAAGCTATGCCCCCGGAATGGAGTTGTGCCAATTTAGGGGCGCTTCAACTTTGTCTGAGGGAGTTCGACGGCGGGCTCGCGACATTGAGAGGTAGGCGACGCCGCTCCCTCCTCACGAATCAACATAGATGATAGCTTCGGCCCATCGATCGAAGAGGGCTCTTCATACTGTGGAGACGGAACAACGGCGCATAGTTCGCGTGTTTTTGGCTTCACCTAGCGACCTAATGTCGGAGAGGAAGGCAGCCCGAGAGGTTGTCGAGCGGCTCAACAAGAACTGGGTTAGGAAAGCCTTCAACTTGCAGATTGAGCTGATGGGCTGGGAAGAGACAATCGGCACATTTGGCCGACCGCCCCAAGAGAACATTGATGCTGATCTCGCCAAGTGCGAACTTTTCATCGGCATGCTCTGGTATGAGTGGGGATCAGCCAATACCGGCAAGTATGAGTCAGGCTTTGAGCACGAGTTTCGCTTAGCGGAGTACGGTCACGCGAGTTCCGGTCGACCCGAAATCTGCCTCATGTTTAAGCAGGTCGATGAACGCCGGCCCGGGGGTGCGGGCCCCGGATATGAGCGGATCAAAGGGTTCAAGGAAGAAATTCGCCACAAGGTGCTTTGGCATCAATTCGCGGACGATGGTGAGTTCCGCGACAAGTTGGAGTCGATCCTTTCCGACTACGTAGTTCGACTCCATCAGGCTGAAACGAGGAGCCAACCGCAGGCAGCCACCGCAGACTCTGACGGCGCGCTCGCGCCAACGCAGCCCGTCGCAAACGAAGGTAAGAGATCTCAGCTTCCCCGCGAAGCTCTGACCTTCTTGCACGACTTTGCAGATCAGGCGGCCAAGGACGTCGAAACAAGGCCGCTCACGCCGGTAGAGATTGCTCGGCTCCGACTTGTAGGAACGTTGATAAATGGCCAGGGCAATGACGAGGCCATCATCGGCGTACACGACGCCAACACACTTTTCGCGCACGCTGATGAGCTAGCTTTGACGCAGCGGGAGTACGCCGAGCTAGCTGAGTGTGGCTTGGCCAACTTCGACGCTCAAAACACCCCCTATTGGCGGTGGCTCGTTGCTGCGAACGGCTTCGACGGCACATTCATTCCCCTGAGAACAGTGTTCGGCTCGGAGAAGCTTCGGATCGGCGTGTTCAAGCTCATGCGACTTATGCGAATGGACAAGTTTGATAGCGAGAACTTCGATCGGGAGTTTTACGTCGGCAACTGGCTAGCGGCTGACACGCACCAAGCGGTACGTGTCGCGGCACTCGGCTACCTCAGTGAATTCGGGACGTCTAGCGACCTTCCCGAAGTGCGCGCAGAGATCGACCGCGCCGACTACCAAACCCTCAAGGTTGCGATCCATGCCCACGCAAGCATCTTGGCGCGTGAAAGTGTGGAAATGGCGCTGCAAGCCCTAGTCGATCATCAATCGGACAGCGTCGAAGACGTTTTGCTGGACAAAGTATTCGCTAGACCGGAAATGCTGTCGGCACCGCTGCTTGAGCAGGCCTTGTCACATCGAGCGGCTAATGTACGGCGGCGTTCCGCGGCCGAATTGCTCTCTAGGAAGCAGATCACTCGTGAGGCGACTGAACGTTTGCTGACGGACAGCGAACCGGTTGTCCGCTTGCAGGGCCTTCTTGGACGCGTGGCATTGGGGGACAGCGTCTCTCAAGAAGACGCAAAAGCGTTGCTGGTAAAGCGTCGAGTTCGCTCGGGCTTCAACTACCTCGCCACACTGTCGACCGAAACCGACGGGGATGCGGAGCTGAGTGAGTTTCTGAGACAGGAGCGCCAAAGAATACCCAGAACCCAAATCAAAGATCGTGTCGACGAAGCCAGCATCTTCGAACAAGACATAAAATTTGAGGCCATCCGCAGGGCGTTCAAGAGTCGTGGGGACGAGCTGCGCGACGCACTACGTGATGGGTTCGCCAGCTGGTTTGAGAAGGAACTCGCTGCCGTTGAATCTCTCGTGGGCAAGACGAGCCTTTGGGAGAGAACCAAAAACATGGAAGCCTCACTTCGCAAGGAATGGACGCGAGAGGCGCTGGCGATAGTTCTGGATCAGAGTGATTGCCGCGACTTGCCTCTCGTGCGCGCTCTCGTCGCGGCGGACGATCAACTTCTCACGGGTGAAGTCGTGAGATTCTTGGGCAAATGTGGAGAATGGGCCGACACGCCTCGAATAGTCCAGTACTCGGGAAAGCCTACGAGAGGCATCGGCCTTCTCGGATTCATTGTGCGCGACGAGGACGTCGCTGTCACGACAGCCGCCCTGCTCCGTCTTGGCAAGGGAAGGCCGCGCGACTTGTTAGCACTCGAGGTATCCGACCGCATCAAAACTCAGATCCTGATTGGTCTTCCGGCTTCACAGTTTGAGCAGTTTGCTGACGATGAAGTAGTGTCGCTGTTCAGGTCCGACGATGAGGGTATTCGCCGTGCCGCCGTCCTAAAGGTCGTTGGCCATTTCACGCTCGCGCGAATTCAAGACTTGATGAAGCGCCACTTGGACCCGGTCGAAAAGCGGTTCTACAACATCGGGGTTTGGTTGGACCTTGGCGTGTCGCTGGAAAGAAAAGTCGGAAAGGCAATCGCTAGGAGGGCTGCAAACTTCGGAGCCGATTAGGTCGGATGGCTGGTGCCACGACACCCAATCCTCTTGCTTCGCAAGCGGCCCCCTCCGTCCGCTTCGCGGCCACCTCCCCCGCCTGCGGCGGTGGAGGACTTCCCCTCGTCCTGCCCCACGAAGTGGGGAAGGTGGCAGGCGCGCTTACGCGCCTGACGGAAGGGGCCGGCGGCAAAGCAGACGGATGGGCAGTTGGGCGAGGTCCAATCTGGACTGTGCGTCTAAATCAAGACTCGGGCGCGGGGAAAAAAGCGGCGCTCCAATCTGGACTGTACGTCTAAATCGAGGCCCGGACGCCTCGGCTGCGCCCGGCTGAAAATCTGGACCGTGCGTCTAAGTCGGGTTGCGGGCGCCCCGGCGGGGCCGCCTGCGAAGCACCCGGAAAGGCGAACCTTGTCCCGCTCATCCTGACGCAAGTCAGGATCCAGGAGCGGTGGCGAAACGGGAACAGACTTGAAGCCACAAGCCGGAACAAGCCTCTCGGTCGACCCTGGGTCCTGACTTGCGTCAGGACGAGCGGGGCCGGGAACGCGGGGTGCGCGCAGCTGAGCCCCACCTTCCCTTCCCTTCCCGCCCCAATCTCCCTATCTCTCCGGGCATGACCGAAGTCGCTGAACATGCGGGCGTCAGCCTGTCCGCCTCGGCTGCGCGCCGGATCGCGAAGATCGTGGCGGGGCAGCCGGCGGGCACGATGCTGCGCGTCGAGGTGATCGGGGGGGGCTGTTCGGGCTTTTCCTATCGCTTCGGCTTTGCCGGGGGCGTGAACGCCGACGACACGGTGATCGAGCGCGATGGCGCCAAGGCCGTGGTGGACCAGGCCAGCCTGCCCTTCCTCGCCGGGTCGGAGATCGACTTCGTCGACGAGATCATCGGGGCGTCGTTCCGCATCCACAATCCCAACGCCACGTCAGGCTGCGGCTGCGGAACCAGCTTCGCGGTCTAGCGCCGGGTCTTGGCCGTCCAGGCCCTAGTCGTCGCGGCGGCCCTCGCCGCCCCGGCCACGCCGGTTCCCGTCGCCGCGATCATCGCTGCGCGAGCCCTGTCCGCCATCCAGTTCCGGCTCCGGCTCGGGCTGGCGGCTGCGGGGTTGTTGCGGCGGCGGAGGCGGCGCGCTGCGTGGTGCAGGCGGCGGCGGTTGCTGCTGGCCACGGAACAGCGGCGGCGGCGAGGTGGTATTGTCGCGCGCGCGATCATCGCGTCCGCGATCACCGTCACCGCGGCCATCCCGGCCCCGGTCGCCATCACGGTCGCGCCCACCGCCCTGCTGCTGCTGCTGCGGGGGCGGCGGAGGATTGCCGCGCGTTTGTCCTCGCCCCTGGTCGCCGCGCGCCCGGTCGCCGCGGCCATCGTCACCGCGCCTGCCATCGTCGCCGCGCCTGCCATCGTCACCGCGCCGGTCATCATCGCGCCGTCCGCCATCCTGGCCAGAGAAGAGCGGCGGATAGGTATTGTTGCGGTCGCGATCACGATCCCAGTCGCCGCCCCGATGCCCGCGCTGATCCTGGTACCGGAACTGGTTGCCGCCGCTGAACCGGTCGCGCCGGAAATGGCGGGCATGGTCGCGCACATAGGGAGCGCTCGCGTGCGACTGATACCAGAAGAACCCGTCCGTATCCCAATACCCGCCATGCACCGGGCCATAGAAATTGTCGTAATACCCGTCATGCCAGACAAGCGTCGCGCCCGACGACGACCCGTAATAGGGATCGTAGCCATACCCGCTATTGCCATAGCTGGCGTAGCTGCCGGAGCCGTACCAGGGATCGTCATACCCATACCCGTAGGTCGAGCAGGCGCCGAGGGTGAGGAAAGCGGCTGGAACGGCCACAATCAGGATGTGCTTTTTCATGCATCCAGCATGCGCGCGGCAAGCTGAACGTAAGACAACGTTTCGTTGTTTAGCTGCGTTTTGCAGGCGCCCAGCTGCAGCTCAAGTTCCGCAACGAAATCCTGCCTGGATCAAGCCTGCGAGGCCGGCCCGGCAGTCGCCTCGTCCTTCGGCGGCGCGGGCAGTTCGGGATAATCCGGCAGTGTTATCTGCTTAGGCCGCATCAGCCGCAGCACGGCAATCAGAACCAGCGCAACGACGCCAACGGCGATCAGCGCGGCAGTCATTTCCTGGGTCATTTGAAAGACCTCGTCGGTGAGCTGAAGGGAAGTTTAGACTTCGCCGCTTGCATGCGGCCGGGTCAAACGAACAAATGGTCATGTTGCCAGCCATGATCTCGCCCGATTCCGACACATGGCGCCAGACAAAGCCGAGGACCCCCAGATGACCGTTGCCGAAGCCGTCCGCCAGCGCATCTCGACCCGCGCCTTCCTGCCCACGCCGATCACAAGGGGCGATCTGGCCGACCTTCTCGCCACAGCCCAGCGGTCGCCATCGGGCGGCAACCTCCAGCCCTGGAAAGTCATTGCCGTCGCCGGCGAAGAGAAGGACAAGATCATTGCGATGGCGCAGCGTGTACTCGCCGCCGACCCGATGGGCGGCATTCCCGGCGACCGCCCAGTCTATCCCGACCTCAAGGCAATCGACCCGATCTACGACGCCCGCCGCCGCCGCGTGGGCGAGATGATGTACGACAAGATCGGCATTCCGAAGGAGGACCGCGCGGGCCGCATGATGTGGTTCGCCAACAACTATCGCTTCTTCGGCGCACCGATCGGCCTCTTCCTCATCATCGACAAGCGCATGGGCCATGGCCAGTGGGCGCATATGGGCATGTACATGCAGACCATCGCCCTCCTCGCCGAGGAGCGCGGCTGGGGAACCTGCATGCAGGAATGCTGGGCGCGCCTGCGTGTCGAACTGCACGATCATTTCGGGCTCGATGAGAACCACATGCTCTATGCAGGCATGGCGCTGGGCGTGCCTGACCCGAACGAGCCGGTGAACGATCTCTACGCCGAACGCGCCCCGCTTGGCGAAGTGGTCGAGTTCCGGGGGTTCTAGGGAGAAGGGGCCGCGGCGCTAGGTGGCTTGACCGCATCGCCCGCGGTAAAAGCCGCGCATGACCCTTTCGGCCGAACAGATCGAAACCTTCGTCCGCGATGGCTTCGTGAGACTTGACGGCGCCTTCAGCCATGGCGTTGCTGCTGCCTGTCGCGATATTCTCTGGCGCGACATGAACCTGTCGCCGGATCGGCCTGGCGAGTGGGCCGAACCTGTCATCCGGCTGGGCATGTATGCCGATGGGCCGTTCCGCGAAGTGGCTTCGTCACCGCGCCTGGAAGGCGCTCTTGATCAGCTGGTTGGCGTCGGCAAATGGATACCTCCACCCGCCATCGGTACGCTTGTGGTGCGCTTTCCCGTGGGCAGGCCATGGGACGATGGCTGGCACATCGACGCAAGCTATCCGCCACCGGACGATCCGCAGACGCAGGACTATTTTCACTGGCGCGTGAACTTCCGCTCGCGCAACCGCGCAATGCTGATGCTGTTCCTGTTTTCAGACTGCGGGCTAGACGATGCGCCGACGCGCGTGCGTGTGGCCTCGCATATGCCAATGGCGCGCCAGCTCTTGAAATATGGCGAGGGGGGATTGTCGCTACATGAGCTGGCCAACGCGGGCTTCGACAGCAGCGCGGATTGCGAGACAGCCTACGCCACTGGCGAAGCTGGCACGGTATGGCTGCTTCACCCGTTAACGGTTCACGCGGCGCAAGCGCATCAAGGAACGGAAGCGCGCTTCCTGGCGCAACCAGGACTGGGATTCCGAGCCGATCCGCCGATGGACGATCCGTCGCCGGTCATGCGAGCGATACGTATGGCTTTGGAAACGCGCACCTGACGCGACAACGCCGGCGGCCTTGCGAGCCGCCGGCGTCAGTCTGCTTCAACCGCTCAGGCTCCGGGCCGCTTGGCCATCGGATCGGTGGCCGCAACCACGCGCGACCGGCGGATCTCGAAGAACTTCAGCTGCACGTTCTGGTCGCGATGGCGTCCGCCCAGGCCGGCCGCAAAGAAGGCGGCCACAGCGCCGATCAGCAGCGACGCCGCCGTGACGAAGGTGGAAATCACCCCTGCCTTGCGGGCTAGCTCGGCGCGCCGCTCCACTGCCGTTTCATCACGCGCTTCCGGGTTGGCGACGCCATCCCGGGCAACTGCCTGGTCCAGCTCTGCATCCGCCGCTTCAGTAACACTGGCGATAACGCCGCCAGGCTCGGCATTTTCCGAAGCAGCGGTCACGCCGCTCAGCAGGAAGAACGAGATCACGCCTGCCGCGATCACGCCAGTTCCCCACACGACCACGCCATGCAGGCTGTCGCGCACATCGGATTCATGTTCGCTCATGCCGGTCTGCGGCGCACGCATGCGGGCGCACACATAAGCTCCGATCCCGAAGGCGAGCAGCTGGATCGCCAGCGTCCACAGGCCAGCGCCGACGGCAAACGCTCCGGGCGAGACGCCCTCACCCTCGTAAGGCGAGTTGACCGCCAAGCCTATGCCAAGCCCGAAGGCCGAAAGAATGAGGCCGGTCGCGGTTGCGACCACGGCCCCGGCGAGAACGGCGCCCCAATCGATGCGCCAGTTTGCGTTTGACTCGGTCATGGCTCAACCAAGTCCGACGAAGGAGAGAACCGCCAACACGATGACGACGAGTCCCACAAGATAGATGATTGAGCTCACTGCACTCTCCCAAGGTTCCACGCGCCGGTCCGGCGCACTCCTGTGCTTGGGAATGTCTCGTGCAGCGAATTGTTCCCTTGGCGGACGAGGTTGTCCGGATTTGTCTGAGAGAGCGCCCGCATCGCCGCGGAAGGCGCCGCATCGGGAAGCCGTGCGCCGCCCGTTAGGCTGTATAGAAAACTCCCATGCGCGTTACGCCTTCGCGCTGAGCGGCGGACATCACGTGCGCGACCATGCCGTATTTCGCAAAGCGGCTGACCTCGATTTGAAGCTCGGGCTGCACCGGCTTCAGCGCCTCCGCTGCAAGCCGCCTGCGGAGTTCCGCGCGGTTTACCGGCGTCCCGTTCCACAAGAGCACGCCATCATGCGCAATGGTCACGCGGTTCGTCTCGGCCTGCTCCTCCGGCGGCATGCAGGCATCGCAAGGCACACGCGTGTCGAGCTTCACAGCATGCCTCTGCGGCGGCAGCGTTATGATCAGCATCACCAGCAGGACAAGCATCACGTCGATCAGCGGCGTCGTGTTGATTTCGGATACAGGTTCGCCGTCGCGGGCGAAGCCCACGTTCATGGCCATGCTGGCCTCCCTTGGTTGCGAGTGTGCGGGCCCGCTCAGCCCCGATGCAGATTACATATGTAATCTTATTTGTGTGTACGGGCAAGCGCTTCCGTTTCCGGCAGACCCGGCTATCAAGGTGCGCTCATGCGGAGGGGTGTTCATTTGCGTTACGGCTTGATTGCAATTGTGGCCTTGCTGGCTGGCGCATGCGAGACAGCGCCGGAGCCGCGGGCACCCGTGTGGGTCCCGCCGCAATTCAGTGACGAGATTATCACGCCAGCTTGGGCGGAACGGGCGCCAACTGCCCGCGACATCCTCCGCTTCTATCCTGCCGCAGCGTTGAGCGAAGGTGTCGAAGGCGTGGCGGTTCTCGCTTGCAACGTTCTCGACACCCGCGCACTGGCCTGCGTCGAGGATGAGGAAACCCCGCCCGGCCTGGGGTTCGGACCGGCGGCAGTGCGCGTCTCGCAACTGTTCGTTGTCCGGAAGGATTATCCAGGCGTAGCGCCGGGCGTAGCGGTGCGCCTGCCCGTACGCTTCAAGGTGGAATGACCTCATGAAGATAGCCACCTGGAACGTGAACTCCGTCAACGCGCGCCTGCCCACCGTGCTGGAGGTGCTGCGGACCTGCGATGCCGATGTCTGGTGCCTGCAGGAGATCAAGTGCATCGACGAGAAGTTTCCGCGCGAGGAGCTGGAAGGTGCTGGCTTCAATTGCGCGGTCTTCGGTCAGAAGACTTACAACGGCGTCGCCATCCTCTCGAAATTTCCGATATCCGACGAAGTGCGCCACCTGCCCGGCGAAACCGAAGACGAACAGAGCCGCTATCTCGAAGTGCTGATTGAAAGCCCGCGCCCTATCCGCGTCGCTTCGATCTACCTGCCCAACGGCAATCCGCGACCCGGCGACAAATACGACTACAAGCTGCGCTGGATGGATCGCCTGAATGAGCGTGCAAAGGCGCTGCTGGCCCACGAGGAACCCGTCGTCCTCGCCGGCGACTTCAACTGCATCCCGCGCGATGAGGACTGCTGGGACCCCAAGGCCTGGGCCAATGATGCGCTGGCCTGGCACGACACGCGCGAACGTTTCCGCAAGCTGCAGTGGATGGGCTACACAGACGCCTTCATGGCGCGCGACGGCCGCGTCCAGAAATACACCTTCTGGGACTATCAGGCCGGCGCCTGGCAGAAGGACTGGGGCATCCGCATCGACCATCTCATGTGCAGCCCGCAAGCGGCCGACCGCCTCAAGGCGATCTCGATTCACCGCATGGCCCGCGCGCTGGAAAAGCCCTCAGACCACGTACCGGTAATCGCGACATTCGCGGATTGACCTGCGATCCGCAGGGCCGTTCGCCGTATTTGCGCCGCAAAGTTTCTTCGCATCGCCGCTTTCCGGCCGATCCACGGGCGCCTCCCGCCCGTACACCGTGAGTATTCTCTCCCCCGAGAATCACCCTCGAGCCCCGCTGACCCATGGTCGGCGGGGCTTTTCTCTTTTCGGTTGGAGTGGGTCAGGACTTCTGGTGTCCGGTCAGCCAGTCCATGAAGGCCAGCAGCACGCCAGAGACCACGAACGTGATGTGGACGATCACCTGCCACATCAGGCTCCGCTCCATCGCGGGTGTCACTTCTTTGGTTGTGCCTAGGTCAAGGAACGCCTTCAGCAGCGCGATGCCCGAGATCGCGACAATGGATGCCACCAGCTTCAGCTTGAGGCCCGAGAAATCTACGGTGCCCATCCAGTCGGGACGGTCCTTGTGATCGCCGACGTCCAGCTTCGAGATGAAATTCTCATAGCCGGAGAAGATCACGATCAGCACGAGGTTGCCCGCCAGCGACAGGTCGATCAGCGACAGCGCGAGCATGATCGCGTCGTCAGCCGTCATGGCGTATTCGTGCGTGACTGGATCGAACGTCCACAGCATCGGCAGTTCGTGCGCCAACTCCTGGAAGAACACGATCATCAACGCGCCCAGCGCCGCGATCAGGCCGATGTAGAACGGCGCCATAAGCCAGCGCGAGGCGAATAGTCCGCGCTCCAGCACGTCTTCGAAGAAGGGTTTCTTGGCCATCTAGTCCGGTCTCCGGCAATCAGAAGCCACAAACCAAGAACGCCGATTCTGGGCAACCGAAATCACTCAGGAGGAGAGAGGCGCCTGGATGAGATCAGGAATTCGGCCCCGGTACGCGCAGCGCATCCGGCGTGAGCCGCTGGCTCATCGCATCAATGAGCAGGAAGATCGCCGCAAAGTCGACGAGCATCTCGCGCACGCGGCCAAGATCGTCCATCTTGCGGTACATCGATCCGACTTCGAGCAGGTTCGCCCCTTCGCACGCGAGATACATCTCGCCGCCCGAGAACGCACAGCGCACCTGCTTGCCCTTGAACGCACGCTCAAGGCCGATCAGGCGCTCCATGAAATCCGGCGTCAGCAGGAAGCGGGCTTCGATCTGGTCTGTTGAGTAGACCTCGAACGCCTTCTCGAACACCGGATCCTCGAGCTTCACCTTCTCGCTCTTGCCCATCTGGGCGAGCTTGCCGAAGATGTTGAACATCCCCTTGTCGCGGAACACCTTGGTGACGCCGTTGAACTTCTTGTGGAAGTTCACGACCAGGCACTGCCCGCGAAACACCGTCACCCAGGTCGTGCGCGTGCGGCCCTTGCCGTCAGTCGTCGTGCGCTTCTCTTCAAGATGCGCTTCGAAGAATTCGAACGGCGTATCGTTTCGCTTGCCTGAGAGGCGGTCCTCATACTTCGAGCGATCCCAGCTGGGGACCAGCCCCAGCGAACGGAAACCGTTGATCTCCGCCGGCTGCGCCGGGGTCAGCTGGTAAGCCATTCCGAACTCGGACGTCACCGGCTCGACCAGCATCAGCTTGGTCTCCTTCGCCAGCTTGTTCAGCTGCATGCTGCCCCATGCCCACAGGCCAATCGCCGCGAACACGCCGATGAAGCCGCCAAAGATGAAGCCATCCTCCGGCATGAACATCCCGAAGCCGGCGAAGATCGCGACCGCGAGCAGGACGCCGCCAATCCCGAAATTCCGCTGCCGGGTCACCGCCTTGACGCGATCCGCCTCCCGAGCGGCAAGCTGGGGCTGCACGCTCGTGCTGAAATGATCGGCAAAGAACGCAAAGTCCTTCGGCAGACCCGCCATGGCGTCGCTGAGCGACAGGATTTCCTGCTTCTTGGCCATGACCGTCCCGAGTCGTTTCCCTGTCAGTGGGTGTAGCACGCTCCGGGCAGGGCTGAAGTGCGAATGCTACTTCCTGATCTGCCCCAGATCACGCACCGCGCCGGTATCCGCCGAGGTCACCAGCGCAGCATAGGCCTGCAGCGCCGCCGAAACTACGCGCTTGCGCGCCTTGGGCGTATACGCGTCCTTGCCCCGCGCCTCTTCCGCCTTGCGCCGCTGCGCCAGCACATCGTCCGCCACAGCCAGCCGGATCGAACGCGCCGGAATGTCGATCTCGATCCGGTCGCCCTCTTCCACCAGCGCGATCAGGCCGCCCGCCGCCGCTTCAGGCGAGGCGTGCCCGATCGACAGGCCAGACGTCCCGCCAGAGAAGCGGCCATCGGTCAGCAGCGCGCACACTTTTCCGAGCCCGCGCGACTTCAGATAGGTCGTCGGATACAGCATCTCCTGCATCCCCGGCCCGCCCTTGGGACCTTCGTAGCGGATCACGACGACATCGCCGGCCACGATCTTGTTGTTGAGGATCGCCGCCGCCGCCTCGTCCTGGCTCTCGAACACGCGGGCTGTGCCGTTGAACTTCCAGATCTCTTCGTCCACCCCGGCCGTCTTCACGATGCAGCCCTTCTCCGCGATGTTGCCATACAGCACCGCGAGACCGCCATCCTTCGTGAACGCATTCTCCTTCGACCGGATCACGCCCTTGACGCGATCCCTGTCCAGCTCGGGCCAGCGCTTCTCCTGGGAGAACGCAACCGTCGTCCGCACCCCACCTGGCGCCGCCTTGAAGAACGTCTCGACCTCTTCATCGTTCGACTGCTGGATATCCCAGGAGGAGATGGCATGGCCCAGCGTCGGCGAATGCACTGTGCTCGTGCCCGTGTTCAGCAAGCCGCCTCGCGCCAGCTCGCCGAGGATGCTCATGATCCCACCGGCCCGGTGCACGTCCTCGATGTGAACCGACGACACCGCTGGAGCCACCTTGCAGATGCACGGCGTCGCCCGCGAAATCCGGTCGATGTCGTTCATCGTGAAGTCGATCTCACCTTCCTGTGCCGCCGCGAGGATGTGCAGCACGGTGTTGGTCGAACCGCCCATCGCAACGTCGAGCGCCATGGCGTTCTCGAACGCCTCGCGGCTCGCGACATTGCGCGGCAGCACGCTCGTGTCGTCCTTCTCGTAGTACCGCTTCGAGATATCGACGATCAGGCGGCCGGCGCGCTTGAACAGGCGCTCACGATCCTTGTGCGTGGCGACAACGGTACCATTTCCCGGCAGCGACAGGCCCAAAGCCTCTGTCAGGCAGTTCATCGAGTTCGCGGTGAACATTCCGGAGCATGATCCGCACGTCGGACAGGCCTCGGCCTCGACGGCGGCGACCTGCTCATCGGAGATACGATCGTCGCCCGCCTGCATCATCGCATCGATCAGGTCGAGCTTGTGCTCCTTGCTGACGCCGGTCTTCTCGTCCTTCCAGACGACCTTGCCCGCTTCCATCGGTCCGCCTGAGACGAACACCGCCGGAATGTTGAGCCGCATGGCTGCGTTGAGCATGCCGGGTGTGATCTTGTCGCAATTGGAGATGCACACCATCGCATCCGCGCAGTGCGCGTTGACCATGTACTCCACCGAGTCCGCGATCAGGTCGCGGCTGGGCAACGAGTACAGCATCCCGCCATGGCCCATTGCGATACCGTCATCAACCGCGATGGTGTTGAACTCCTTCGCGACGCCGCCTGCAGCCTCGATCTCGCGCGCGACCAGCTGGCCCATGTCCTTGAGGTGGACGTGGCCGGGCACGAATTGCGTGAACGAGTTTACGACCGCGATGATCGGCTTCGAGAAGTCGCCATCCTTCATGCCGGTGGCGCGCCAGAGAGCGCGTGCGCCGGCCATGTTGCGGCCAAAGGTGGTAGTGCGTGAACGGTAAGCGGGCATGCCCCTAGCTAAAAAGGCAAAACCGGTCTTTTCGCAAGGAAAAAGAGCCGGTGAGCGGCAATCCGTGCCCCGGCCTACCGGCTCTGAACCGCCGAGCCGTTCGAGAATATCCGCAGGATGAGGATTTCCTCGCCGATCCGCTGACTGACCACCACATAGGGCGTGCCCTCGATATGCAGTTCGCGCACGCCGACCCGGCGCGTCTTGCGACCGAGCTGGTCGAAGCGGATCAGCTGCTGGATGCGCGTTTCCACCAGCGACTTGTCGCGCGAGGCATGGGCGACGTGGCCCGCGTTCGACGTGGTGATCAGTGTCTCGAAATCATCCGCCGCGCGTGGCCGCCAGTTGATTTTCATCGCCCAAATCTCACGCGCATCCGACCCATGACGTCGTTATGCGAAAGCCGCACCCCATCATCGGTGTCGATCTCGACCTCGACCTCGCGCCATTGTTCTACGGTCAGCAGCGATGCCGGCTCCATGAGCAGGTCCTCGATTTCGCCAGCCAGCATCTCCTGCTCGGCCTCCGGCAGGGCGCGCAGGCGTTCGATCACGGCTTCGATGCGGGTGGTCATCGGGCAGAATAGGCCGCGAAAGACTAACAAGCTGGCCGAGGAGCCGACTTAATCGAGCCGGATCACGTGTCCGTCCGCCGGGCTGGCCTTGCCGGAAGCCAGCTCGGCAAACACCTTCCCCGCCGCCTCCAGCCCGCGATGCTCCACCACGCGCGTCGTCTTCGCCGCGGTTGGCAGGAAGGCCGCCCAGGCTGAGCCCACGCGCTGGCCGAAGCCGGCGGGGCCCCAATCGCCGATCCGCTTCCTCACCACGTCAGGCGCAAAGAACATCACCGGCTGCGGCCCCGGCAGCGACTCGCCAGAGCGCGGTGCATCCCAGTGCGTCGCGCCGACCAGGCAGCTGTATTTCAGGTTGTCCCTGAACCGCGCATGCACCGCCGCGCGCACAACGCTGTTGCCTGCAATGTCCACAAATGCGCTCGGCACGCTGGCGTCCATCGCACCCACGGCGTCATACGGCCTGACCTCGTCATAGAAGCCCAGCGCCTGCGTGTAGGCGACGTTCGACGGCGAGGTCAGCCCAACCACCTTCACATCTCCCCGCGCCTTCATCAGCTGCGCCGAGGCGTACGCCGTCTTGGCTGACGCACTCGAGAAGATCACCTGCCTCGCGTCGAAGTATCCCGCATCCGCCACGAAATCGTCGATCAGGAACGATGTCGTGAACAGCGGCCGGAACAGAACCTGCAGCGTCTCGGTCTCCCTCGCGTAGAGCGGATCGCCGGCATTGAACACGTAGCTGTTGTAGACAGGCGCCAGCCCCTGCCGGTGCGCGCTCATGTCGGCGAACCCGCCATGCTTCCGCTCGCCGGGCTTCACCACGAAGGAGTCCGACATCGGCAGATAGCCATAAACGCGTTCGCCCACCGCTATCGCAGATGATCTGCTCTCAACCGCGCTCGCAAATCCCCAGACCGGCACGCGGCCCCATCCCTCTTCCGGCGAGGCATAGAACTGCCAGTATTTAAGAAAGTCCCCCGCCGCGCCGTAGGTCACGTTGTTGGCCGTCAGCGAGAACAGGTCGACCTTCAACCTCGCCTCTCCCTCGCCCAGCGGGGCCTCAGCCGCGCCAACCACCTTCGTCTCAGCCAGCGCGCCCTTCTTCACCAGCAGGTCCATCGCATATCTCCCCTGTCACAGTCGCGGACGGCGATCAGATCGCCAGGTCCCTCATGTCTTCTTCCGTCAGCTTCAGCTTTACCGCAGGCGCAAGCTCCTCGAACTGCGCCACACTGGTCGCCGACACGATCGGCGCCGTCACGCTGGGCCGCGCCATCAGCCACGCCAGCGCCACCTGCGCCAATGTAGCGCCATGCCGCGCCGCCACCACATCCATCGCCGTCAGCAGAGCCTGGGGCCGTCCCTGCATCAGCTCCTTCATGCGGCCGCCGCGCGCCGACTTCTTCAGGTCAGCCTCGCTGCGATACTTGCCTGTGAGAAATCCGCTCGCCAGCGCGAAGTACGGGATCACACCCAGATTCTCGCTGAGGCACATGTTTTCTAGCGCGCCCTCATACTGGTCGCGCACCAGCAGGTTGTAGTGCGGCTGCAGCACGGAATAGCGCGCATGCGTCTTGCCATCGCCCGCCGTCAGCGCCTCTGTCAGGCCCGCCGCGTCATAGTTCGACGCGCCGACAAGGCGCACCTTGCCCTGATAGATCAGCCGCTGGTGCGCCTCCAGCGTCTCTGCGATGGGGGTTTCCTTGTCAGGGAAGTGCGAGAAGTAAAGATCGATATGGTCGGTCTGCAGCCGCTTCAGCGACGCCTCGCAGGCTTGTTGTATGTAAGCCGCCTTCAAACCCTTGCCCGCCGGCATCTCGCTGCCAACCTTGGTGATCAGCATCACCTTGCTGCGATTGCCCCGCGCCTTCATCCACGCGCCGATGACTGTCTCGGATTCTCCGCCCTGATGCCCCGGCGCCCAGCGCGAGTAGACGTCCGCCGTATCGACCGCGCTGAAACCCGCGTCGATGAACGCGTCCAGCACGGCAAAAGAGGCGTCCCTGTCGGCCGTCCACCCGAACACGTTGCCGCCCAGCACCAGCGGCGCGATCTCGAGCCCGGTTGTTCCAAGCTTGCGTTTATGCATGGCGCTGCTCCCGCTATTGCCGAGACCTTCGCCCGTCGAACCGAACAAGGGAAGAGGGGCGTCCTCTCATTCGTCCAGGTAGATCGCGACCTCACGCCGGCCCGTCGCGTCCGCACGCCCTCGGAACATGCCCTCGGTGTTCGTGCTCAACGCCACCGACCCATCGTGTGACAGCACGATCACGCCTCCGGTTCCGCCGAGCGCCTTCACCTCGTCCAGCGTTACCTGCGCCGCCTGTTCCGCACGCATGCCCTGCATCGCCACGCGCGCGCAGATCATCCGCGCCACGCTCACGCGGATGAAATACTCGCCATCGCCTGTCGCGGACACCGCACACGAAGCATTGTCGGCATAGGTTCCCGCGCCAACGATCGGGCTGTCGCCCACGCGGCCCGGAGGCTTGGCGTTCATGCCGCCCGTTGACGTAGCCGCCGCAAGATTGCCCTGTGCATCCATCGCCACCGCGCCCACCGTGCCGTAGCGATCCATCGGGTTCACCTCGCCCGCCATCGTGCGCTCAAGCTGCTGCTTGCGGCGCGGCGTGATGAAATAGTCCGGCTGCACGATGTCGAGCCCGGCCGTCGCGGCCATCTCGTCCACATCCGGCCCGGCGAACATCACGCGCCCGGATTTCTCCATCACATGACGCGCCGCGCGGATCGGGTTCTTCACCGTGCGCACCTGCGCCACCGCGCCTGCGTTGCGATCGCGGCCATCCATGATCGACGCATCCAGCTCCGCCACGCCCTCGCGCGTCAGCACGGCGCCGCGCCCGGCATTGAAATTCGGATTGTCCTCGAGCACCCGCACCGACGCCTCGACAGCATCCAGCGCCGTGCCGCCGCCTGCCAGCACCCGCGTGCCCGCATCCAGCGCATCGTTGAGCCCGGCGCGATAGGCCGCGTCCATTTCAGGCGTCATTTCGGCCCGGCGCATCACCCCCGCCCCGCCATGAATCAGCAGCGTCCATTCAGGCTTCGCCACAGGTCTCTCCATGTTCGCACATGCGGATAGCGCCAGGGCCAGCAGGCCAGCGATGAGAATCCTCATGAAGCGCTCCTCCGCAAACAGGCGGACGTTAGACCGCTCCGCAGGGCAGAACCATTCTATTTACGGGCGAAATTCGCCACTCTCAGGACCGGATTTGTCCCAACCCAGCGATCTCGGAACAGTTCGCTGCAAATTCCCTTGATCCGCTTTCCTGCCGGCCCGCGCTGTAACTTGCAGAAGGGTCACCCTGGAGGGACGAAATGAAACGGACTGCTCTCATCACCGCCGCTGCCATCGCGATCGGTCTGACCGCCACGCCAGCCATCGCGCAGGGCGGCAACAGCCAGTTTCACGGCATGTGGAGCTGCAACTTCTCCTACACCGAGCTCGACCAGTACGGGAACCGGAAGTCCGGATTCGTGCGCTTCTACCAGATCCAGGTAAACGCCAATAACACCTACCAGGCGCAGGGCTACACGCCTGGTGTCTACGGCAATGAGCCGTTCCAGAGCCAGGGCCGGTGGCAGGTCGATGCCGAGGGCTTCTTTCTGGCCCGCGGCCCCGAGCAAGCTCAGAATGGCTTCCCCGGCTTGGAGTTCATCATGGGCGCCCAGCTGCAGAACGGGGAACTCACCCAACGCTATGAGATGAAGGATCCCGGCGGCACGTGGATCATGAATCGTTCGCTGACGCAGTGCCAGCGCGCCTGATCGGGCGCCAGGGTTGATGATCGCTAACCCGGCAAAGGCGGCGCGGCAGATATCCCTCAGCCGGCCGCCTTCAGCTGCACCAGCGCATCGCTCAGCTTCTCGACACCCATCACAGCCGCGCTTCGCCGCGTGTGCTGTTCCTCGATCACCTCGGGCGGCGCCTTGGCGACGAACTGTTCGTTCGCCAGCTTCTTGCCGATGCCGTCGATCTCCCCCTTCAGCCGCGCGACTTCCTTCTCGAGGCGCACGATCTCGGCCTTGAGGTCGATCAGCGACGCCACATCGAGGCACGCCGTCGCCTCGTCGATCACGATCCGCACCGCGCCCTTGGGCGCTGCGCCCGCAAGCTGCACATTCTCGACCCGCGCCAGGCGCTCGATCAGCGTCTTGTAGGTCTCAAGACGTTTTGCAGTCTCGCCATTCGCACCCACCAGCGTCAGCGGCGCCTTGGCGCCCGCCGGCACGTTGAGGTCCGACCGCGTCGAACGGATCGCCGTGATCAGGCGGATCACCCAGTCCACTTCGGCCATCGCCGCCTTGTCTACCAGCTTTTCGCCCAGCTCCGGCCATTTGCGCGAGATCAGCAGCCCGCGATCCGAACCCGCATTCATCGCCTCGAACAGCGCTTCCGTCACGAACGGCATGAAGGGATGCAGCAGGTGCACGATCACATCCAGCGTCCACGCCGTCGTAGCGCGTGTCTCGGCCTTGGCCGCCTCATCCGCGCCGTTCAGCACCGGCTTGGTCAGCTCGACATACCAGTCGCAGAACACGTTCCACACAAAGCGATAGGCCGCGCCCGCCGCCTCGTTGAAGCGATAGCTCTTGATGCCCGCTTCCACATCCGCCGCCGCCTTAGCAGCTTCAGAGATGATCCAGCGGTTCAGCGTGTGCTTTGCCGTTGCAGGATCGAACGCCGCATCGAACTTCGCGCCATTGATCTCGGCAAAGCGCGCCGCATTCCACAGCTTGGTCGAGAAGTTGCGATACCCCTCCACCGTCTTCATCGACAGCTTGATGTCGCGGCCCTGCGTCGCCAGCGCCGCCAGCGTGAAGCGCAGCGCATCCGTGCCATAGCTCGCGATGCCTTCGGGATACTGTCCGCGCGTGTCCTTCTCGATCCGCTGGGCATCCTTCGGGTTCATCAGCCCCGTCGTGCGCTTCTTCACCAGCGACTCGAGGTCGATGCCATCGATGATGTCGAGCGGGTCCATGGTGTTGCCCTTGGACTTCGACATCTTCTGGCCCTTCTCGTCGCGGACCAGCGCGTGGATATAAACGTCCTTGAACGGCACCTCGCCCATGAAGTGCAGCCCCTGCATCATCATGCGCGCGACCCAGAAGAAGATGATGTCGAACGCCGTGACCAGCACCGCGCCCGGATAGAACTCCTTCAGCGCCGGATCGGCCTCGCCGGGCCACCCCATCGTCGAGAACGGCCACAGTGCAGACGAGAACCACGTGTCGAGGACGTCTTCGTCCTGCCAGAGCCAGACGTCCTGCGCATGATCACCGGACAGCGACGCCGCGCGCGCTGAATCACGATCCACTGCGATGGCCACTTGCCGCTCGCCATAGAATGCCTTCGCCTGGGCCAGCGCCTCTTCTGCCGCTTTCGCCACGAAGTGCTTGGGCGACAGTTCGCCGAGCGTATCCAGCGTGGCTTCGTGTCCGCCGTCGCCATCAGGCGCCGTCGTGATGTCCGGCCCGTACCACGCCGGAATCCGATGCCCCCACCAGAGCTGGCGGCTCACGCACCACGGCTCGATGTTCCGCATCCACTCGTAATACGTCTTGTCCCAATTGCCCGGCACGAATGTCGTCTTGCCTGTCTCCACCGCCTCGATGGCCGGCTTGGCCAGCGTCGCGGCGTCGACATACCACTGGTCCGTCAGATACGGCTCGATTACGACCTGCGAGCGGTCGCCGAACGGCTGCTGGATGACGGTGTCCTCGATCTTCACGAGGCAGCCTTCCGCCTCGATGTCCGCGACGATCATCTTGCGCGCGACGAAGCGCTCGTTGCCGCGATACTTCTCGGGCGCGTTCTCGTTGATGTGCGCCGTGTCCGTGAAGATGTTGATCATCGGCAGGCCGTTGCGCTTGCCCACCATGTAGTCGTTGAAGTCATGCGCCGGCGTGATCTTCACCGCGCCTGTGCCCTTGGTGGGGTCGGCATACTCATCCGCCACGATAGGGATCAGACGCCCGACGATGGGCAGCTTCACCTGCTTGCCGACGATGGCCTTGTAGCGCTCGTCATCGGGATGCACGGCGACGCCGGTATCGCCCAGCATCGTCTCCGGCCGCGTCGTCGCGACCACGACGTAGTCGCGCTCCTCGTCGACGGTAACGTTGCCCTCGGCGTCCTTCTCGACATGGCGATACGTCGCGCCATCGGCGAGCGGATATTTGAAGTGCCAGAAATGCCCTTTCACTTCGCGCGTCTCGACTTCGAGGTCGGAGATCGCCGTCTGGAATTGCGGGTCCCAGTTCACCAGCCGCTTGTCGCGATAGATCAGGCCTTCACGATGCAGGTCGACGAACACCTTCGTCACCGCCTCGGAAAGGCCGGCGTCCATCGTGAACCGCTCGCGGCTCCAGTCACAGCTCGCGCCAAGGCGCTTCAGCTGGTTGAGGATCGTGCCGCCCGACTGTTCCTTCCACGTCCACACGCGCTCGAGGAACTTCTCGCGGCCCAGTTCGCGGCGCCCCGTATTCCCTTCCTGAGCAAGCTGCCGCTCGACAACCATCTGCGTCGCGATGCCCGCATGGTCCGTCCCCGGCTGCCACAGCGTGCGATAGCCCTTCATCCGGTGGAAGCGGATCAGGATGTCCTGCAGCGTGTTGTTGAGCGCATGCCCCATGTGCAGCACGCCCGTGACGTTCGGCGGCGGGATCACGATCGCATACGGCTCGCCATCGCCCGAGGGCTTAAAAGCCCCCGACTTTTCCCAGCGGTCATAGATGGCCGGCTCAGCGCCTTTATGGTCGTAACGATCGTCAATCATGAGCAGCGATTAGCCCGCGATCCCGCCCTTGTCACGGGTCTGGGGACGGCCCCGGCCAAACCCCCAAGCCCAATACACAAAAGGCGCACCTTGCGGTGCGCCCTGTGTTCGTCTCGTTGGGTCAGTCCGAAGTCCGTTGCGTGCCGCCCGGGCGGCCTGTTCCGTCGACCCTAGCGGGCCATGCGACGGATGCGGTCGATCTCCTTTGCCACTTCGGCTTCAACAATCTGCGGCAGGTTGGCGTCGAGCCACTGCTTCAGCATCGGCTTCAGAAGCTCGCGCACGACATCATCCAGCGTAGCGCCGGACGAGACCAGCATCGAGCCCATCAGCTTCGACAGCGCGCCGGCGGCCTGGTGGGCCACGGGTTCGCTGGTCAGCGTTTCCTGTTCCATCGGGCGCCACTCGGCCTTCGGCGCGGCCGGCTGTGGCGGAGCTGCGGCCCGCACCGGCTCGGCGGCGGGCGCCGGCGGCGGCGTGTAAGGTTCGGGCTCGTCCTCGACGACCATCAGGTCATCATCAAGCGCACGCGCAGGCGGCGAGAAATCTTCCGGCTCTTCGAACTCAGCCGCGATCGGCGCAGGCGGCGTCGCACCCTGGCGCGGCGGAGCGGCCGTCGTCGTCTCGGCGGCCGGCGCAGGCGGCGGCTGCAGATCCAGCACATCGCCGCCGCTGTCGGCGGGCTTGTCTTCTTCTGAAATGATGCGGCGGATGGAGGCTAGAATTTCCTCCATCGTCGGCTCGCGCTGAGCTTGATCCGCAGACATGGCGCCCTCATCCCTTGCTGGCCCGCATATGGCGCGATTCACCAGCGTTCGTTCGTTAAGGACTAGACAGGTCTATGGTATCGAATTCGTTAACGCCGGCGCGCCCTAAGGCCCCGCCACCAGCTCGGGCTTGAGGTCGCCCATCGCCGCAAGAAGTTCGTGCGCGGCCACATAGGCCGCCCGCTCCGAAGCGATCAGGCCAAGCCGCGCTTCCAGCAATTCCTGCTCCTGGTCCAGCACGTCCAGCGTGATGCGCTCGCCCACGGCCAGCTCCTGCGTTGCGCCTTCCAGCGCAATCTCGGCCGCCGCCACCTGGCTCATCGACGCGCGGATCTCCTCGCCCGCCGCGACCACCTGGTGCCACGCCGAGGTCACCTGTGCGGTGATCTGCCGCTCAATCGCCAGGCGCTCGTAGCGCGCCCGGTCCGCGTCCAGCTGGGCCCCGCGCGTGCGCGACTGCAGCAGGCCGGAATCGAACAGCGGAAAGCTGAACTCCACTCCGGCAGTGAAGTTGGTGTCGCGGAAGGTGTCATCCTGGTAAGTCTCGACCAACCCGGCCGACCCGACGAGATCGAGCCTTGGCCCCAGCCTTCCCTTGGCCACATCGACGCCCCGCTCGCCCTGCACTTCGCGCGCCCGCGCCGCCATGAGGTTGGGGTTGGCCGCGCGCGCAATCGCCAGCGCCTGCTCCAGCGCTGCGGGCACAGCCGGCACTGGCGGCGGCGGCGCCAGCTGAACTGCGGGCAGGCCCACAACCTGCTCAAATGCCGCGCGATCACGCGCCAGCCGCGATCGCGCCGCAGCCAGCGCGGCCTGCGCAGCCGCTTCGCGCGCCTCTGCCTGCGCCACGTCCGTGCGCGTCACTTCTCCCACTTCAAAGCGGTCCCGCGCCGCGCGCACCTGCTCGCGCAGGGCGTCAACATTGCTCTCGCGGATGTCGAGTTCGCTCTCGGCAAAGCGTACGTCCATGAACGACGTCACGACGGTGAGCACCAGTTCCTGCTCGACCCCGATAAGCCGCGCCTGCGATTCATCCACCCCCGCGCGCGCGCGGTCGCGCTGCGCCGTCAAGGACCCGCCCGACCACAGCGAATGCCGCGCCTCGAGCCCGATCGACGCGCGCTGGGTCGAGCCATCCAGAGGGAAATTCCCCGCGGGTGTCGAATAGGTGCGGCCGTATTCCTGGTACTGGCTGTTGAGCCCGCCTTGCAGGTTGATCTGCGGCCCCATGTCGGCCTCGGCCTGTACAAGGACCTCGTTGGCCGCCTCACGCGACTTGCGCTCAGCCATCAGCGACGGATTGTTGGTTATCGCCGCCGCCACCGCATCGGCCAGCGTCTCCTGGCTCGCCTGCGCCAGCGCGGGGGCGGATACCGAACCCATCAGGATCAGTGCGGCCAAAAATCTCATCAGAGGCTCCTCGTGGCGCATGCCCGCGCCTTCGCCATCGCAGATTCAGTCTCGCAAGTCGCGTGCCTGCAGGCCAGCGCCAGCAGCCCGAGGCTGACTGCTAAATCGTTGATTCGCCCTAAAGACGAAATTCCGGTGCTTTCTCAAAGCCCGGCAGCATCGGCGGCGCGGCGTCGAACGGCGTCAACCATGCCGTCTTGCCTCCGGCGCGGGTATAGAGGCGTGCGCGGTACACCCCGCCTTCAGACACTGCGACCGCCAGGCGGCCGCCCTCAGCCAGCTGGTCCAGCCACGCCTGCGGCACGACCTCGACCGAGCCGTTTACGATGATCACATCGAACGGCCCCTTGCCCGGCGCGCCAGCCTTGAGCGGACCCGAAACGATCTCCACGCCGGTCACGTCGGCGGCGGCCAGACCCTCGCCCAGCGCCTTAGCAGCATCGCCCTCTTCCAGCGCGACAACACTGCCCATCTGCGCCAGAACAGCCGTCGAATAGCCTGTTCCGGGGGCGATATCGAGAATCCGCTCCCCCTCACGGATAGTGGCAGCGTTGACCAGCTTGGCGAAATCGCGCGCGGCCATCAGCCAGCGGCCGGGCGTCGTTTCGATCGGGAGCTCGGCATAGGCCACCGTGCGGCGGCTGGCCGGCACGAACGCCTCGCGCGCAACCGACGTCATGGCGGCCACCAGCCGCCGGTCGGTGACGTCGTTCGGCCGCACCTGGCTGTCGATCATCGCTGTGCGCGCGGCTTCCAGATCCAAGGTCGAGCCCCTATTTGCCTGCACGGAATCACCGGCCCGAGCCGGTGTCTTGTGCGCCCGGGCTCTTACCACACGCATCCACCGGCGCAACGCGGCCTAACCGCCGGAAGGAGCGGCCCTGGCCCCGGGAACTGCCTGTGATAGCGCCTTCACCCGCCTAGGCGCGAACAATCGCCGCCTCGAGGAACTCCAGCTCCCCCTGGTCCGACGCCCCAAGGTGCAGGCGCACGTTCAGGGGCTGCCCCTCGACCTTGAAGGCCGTTTCGTAGCTGTAGGAACTCCCGGCCTCACCTGCGCCCGGGGCTACACCGCTTAGATCGGGGTCCTTGCCCAGCTTGACCGTGGATGTGGCAACCGGGGTTGCGTCTGCTGGTTCGACAACCAGCGTGACAATCGCCACCCCGGCGCGCAGGTCGCCATCGGCAAGGCGCACCTTTGATCCACCCCCATTGAAGTGGTCCGCCCTGATGTAGCTAATTGCAGGACGGAGGACTGAAATGCCAAGGAAGAGGCACAAGCCGGAGGAGATCGTCGCCAAGCTCCGGCAGGTGGAT
>JALHLU010000010.1:179155-201477 GCA_022844345.1 Hyphomonadaceae bacterium | reverse complement strand
TAAAGGTCCACCACCTCGTCGGAGATGCGGTCGCTCACCTTGTCGGGATGCCCCTCCGACACGCTTTCGCTGGTGAACAGGTAATTCGAACGCGCCACGCCGATCTCCTTGCGACAACCTATGCCCGCTTCGAGGTCATCCTTAAACAACATCATTGTCGAAGGAAAGTTGGACGCGGCCGCTTCGTCGCAGCGAGTCACGTGCTGCGCGTGTCGTGCAGTTTGCGGGCATCGCCAACTCGTCGCTTGACGTTGCTGTGGCGTCACCCGCAACAATCTTTCGTTCGAGCGCGGACGTTGCCGACAACCCAGCTGCGGGCTATGTCTGTTGAGAGGGGCAAGAGTTGATGGGGTCGTCAACTAGTCCTAGGTGTTTTCGTCCTGGCACGATCAATCCCGCCGGGAACTTGTGGAGCCATGAAGGTCATTGTCACCGGCGGAGCCGGCTTTATCGGGTCGGCGCTAACCCTCCGCCTGCATCAGGGCGGGGCAGATGTCGTCGTCGTCGACAAAATGACCTACGCAGCAAATCCGGAATCGCTCGGGCCGCTCGTTGGAGGTCCACGATTCAAGTTGATACGCCAAGACATTTGTGACGCCGGAGCGATGGTCAAGCTATTCGCTGGTATCAGGCCTAACTACGTCTACCATCTTGCTGCCGAGAGCCACGTCGATCGCTCGATCACGGGGTCACAAGCCTTTCTCGAAACCAACATCATGGGAACCTACAGCCTGCTTGAAGCGGCGCGAGGATACTGGGGCGGTTTGCCTCGGGTGATGAAGGACACGTTCCGCTTTCTCCATGTGTCGACGGACGAAGTCTATGGGTCGCTCGGCCCGGCGGGTTTGTTTACCGAAGAGACGCGCTATGACCCATCCTCGCCTTATTCGTCTTCCAAGGCTGCATCCGACCATCTCGCTATGGCTTGGCGCCGCACATACGGTCTCCCCATCATAGTTTCCAACTGCTCCAACAATTACGGCCCGCGCCAATTCCCCGAGAAGCTGATCCCGCTGGTGATCCTTAACGCGCTCGAGATGAAGCCGCTGCCGGTCTATGGCGACGGATCGAACATTCGTGACTGGCTCTATGTCGAGGATCATGTCCGCGCTATCCAGCAGATCTGCGAGACTGGCCGCCTTGGCGAGACCTACAATGTAGGTGGCCGCAACGAGCACACGAACCTGCAGGTCGTTCAAAAGGTCTGCGACTTGCTCGATGAGCTGTTGCCAGTAGACCGTCCACGCCGCGACTTAATCACATTCGTAACGGATCGACCCGGCCACGACCAACGCTATGCGATCGACGCCAGCAAGCTGGAGAACGAGCTTGGCTGGCGGGCGCAGGAGAGTTTCGAGACAGGCCTGCGCAAGACCGTTGAATGGTATCTCGCTAATAGCGATTGGTGGGAGCCGCTCCGCCAGAAGGTCTACGCAGGCTAGCGCCTCGGCGCACCGGAAGGCGCATCGTCCCAGACGGCCGGATTAATCGCGTCATCGGCGCTGGATGCACATAGGGCGGCTCGCCAGGGCCTATGCGGAACTGCTCAAACGGGGCTTCAATCCGAAGGCATTCGGACGGGCGAGATTGTGATCTCGAACAACGCGAAACGTCTGCGAACGTCATCAGGCCCGACGTCTTGATCGACACCGCCGGCCACGCCGCCGCCGATAAAGCGTGAGCCAAGCCCGACGTCGCCATGTGCATCACGCCGAAGCGCCCGAATTTCTTACGGGACTGACGGCAAGGGCAGGCGAGCCAATTCCCCAACCTTTGGACCGGCAACGTCTCTTGTGGCGATAAGCCAAGGCTCAATGTCGAGAGCGAATTGATCGGTCCTGCCGGTGCTTGGGACCGCTCGAACCTCGAAGGCCAACTGCAGGTGGCGGCTGCAAACCTGAAACCGGATCCTGCGCAGTGCCCCGGTGCATGCGCCCAGCGAAACCAATGTCGCGTGCGCCATTTTGCGCCCGGCCAAAACGCGCGCCGAACGGGTCGCCATCGCCGACCGGGACGCCGCTCCCACTTAAGCTCCCGACATCGCCGAAAGCCCGGTCGATATCATCGCGCGGACCGCGACTAACGAAACCGAGCCGAGGGCCGTCTGCCGCAGGGCCCTCAGCGCCGCTGCGTCTAGGCTCGACTCGCCGGCCACATGTCCGCATTTGGGCGGCTGTAGCGGTCGATTCGCGAAGGTCAGATGCGTGTCGACTGCGACGTTTCCCGCCCGCGGGCCGACTGTTCGCGGCTTGACTAAGGCGGCCTGCGCTCTGACTACAGCCTCTTGCTGCCGGATGTGCGACATGGCGTCGATCGCTTTGCTGCAAATCCTAGCGCCACGGAGGATGACATGAGGGGCATTGTTCTGGCCGGTGGTCTCGGTACGCGGCTTTACCCGATCACGCTCGCGATCTCGAAGCAGTTGTTACCGATCTACGACAAGCCGCTCATCTACTACCCAATCACAACGTTGATGCTGGCCGGCATTCGGGAGATCTTGATCATCTCCACCCCGTTGGCCTTACCTCTCTACCAAGCGCTCCTTGCGGACGGCAAGGCGTGGGGCATGCGGTTTGAATATGCTGTCCAACCCGAGCCTGCCGGCCTAGCGCAGGCCTTTATCATCGGTGAGACGTTCATCGACGGCCAGCCAGTAGCCCTGGCGCTAGGCGACAACATCTTCTACGGTGCCGGACTGTCTGGCCAGCTGGAGGAGGCTGGCTCCGTCGATCAGGGCGCTATGGTGTTCGCCTATCGTGTCCACGATCCCGAGCGGTTCGGCATTGTCGAGATGGACGCGCAGGGTCGCGCTGTTTCGATCGAGGAGAAGCCAGAAAATCCGAAGAGTGACTGGGCGGTCACCGGCCTCTACTTTTACGATAGGGATGTCACCAGGATTGCCAAGGCGGTTAAGGCATCGTCGCGCGGCGAGTTTGAGATCACCTCGGTCAACCAAGAATACCTGAAGCGTGGACAATTGCGTGTACAGTGTTTGGCGCGGGGTACGGCTTGGCTCGATGCGGGAACCTTCGACAGCCTGTTGCAGGCCTCGCAATTCGTGCAGACGCTGGAGGCGCGTCAAAGCTTCAAGATTGCGTGTCCCGAAGAGGTTGCTTGGCGCAAGGGCCTCATCGATGACGAGCAACTCCTGCAGCTCGCCACAATGTTCAAGAACGACTACGGTGCCTATCTCTCTGGCCTACTGGCGCATCGCTGATGCAGATCGAGACCACGAGAATTGCCGGTGTTTTGGTGGTGACACCTAAGAAGTTCAGCGATGAGCGCGGCTTCTTCTCCGAGACCTTTCGCGCCAGCGCATTAGCTGCCCACGGCGTTACTCATCCATGGGTGCAGGATAACCACTCGATGTCGGGCAGGGGTGGCGTTGTGCGCGGGCTTCACTTCCAGGCCCCGCCGCACGCCCAGGCCAAGCTGCTCCGGGTCGTGCGGGGCTCCATCCTCGATGTTGCGGTCGATATCCGCAGGGGCTCGCCCACCTACGGCCAGCACGTCGCCGTAGAACTGAGTGCAGTGAACTGGAAGCAGCTCTATGTCCCCGCCGGTATGGCGCATGGCTATTGCACGCTTACAGACAAGGCCGAGGTGATCTACAAGACTAGCGACGAATATGCCCCGGACTCGGAGGGCGGCTTGCTCTGGAACGATCCAGCTCTGGGAATTGCGTGGCCGGTCGTCACCGACGAAGTCACGGTGAATGTGCGCGACGCGGCGTGGCCCCGCCTCGCAGCGCTGCAATCGCCCTTTGAATGGCGTGGGTGATGCAACTACTCTTCGCGTAACCTCGTGTTTCGGGCATGTTGCGGCCAATCTTACGGAGCTTTCAGGCGTCGCAACGGGCGCTTATGCTGGCGAAACGCGCCTGAAGGGTTCATACAGAGCCGCCAATCGCCCCCCGGAGACCGCTCATGGCTGACAGCCTGAATCTCACCCCCAACCGCATCGTGGAAGTGCCTGCACCGCGCGGTACGGTCAGGATCGGCCAGGACCTTCCGGTCGCCTTCATTGTCGGCCCCTGCCAGCTCGAAAGCCGCGCTCATGCGCTGGAAATGTCCGCTGCGATCCGCGAGATCGCTGACCGCCTCGGCGCCCAAGTGATCTACAAGACCTCTTTCGACAAGGCGAACCGTTCCAGCATCAGCACGGCGCGGGGGCTGGGCCTCGAAGGCTCGCTTGAAATCTTCCAGGAGATCCGCGAGACGTCGGGCCTGCCCGTAATCACGGACGTCCACCTGCCCGAGCAGTGCGCCGAGGCCGCCAAGGCTGTCGATGTGCTTCAGATCCCCGCCTTCCTCTGCCGCCAGACCGACCTCCTCGTCGCCGCCGCGCAGACGGGTAAGCCGATCAACGTCAAGAAGGGCCAGTTCCTCGCGCCGTGGGACATGAAGAACGTCGTCAACAAGCTGGTCCAGTCCGGTTGCCGCGATGTGTTGGTTTGCGAGCGTGGCGTCTCGTTCGGCTACAACACGCTGGTCTCCGACATGCGCGCGCTGCCGGAACTCGCGGCCACCGGCGCGCCGGTCGTGTTCGACGCGACCCACTCCGTCCAGCAACCCGGCGGGCAGGGCACAACCTCGGGCGGTCAACGGCAATATGTGCCGGTGCTTGCCCGTGCAGCCGCCGCCGTTGGGATCGCGGCGGTGTTCATCGAGACCCATCAGGACCCCGACAAGGCGCCGTCGGATGGCCCGAACATGGTTCCGCTCAACGAGCTCGAAAAGCTGATGCGCCAGATCATGGCGATCGACAAACTCGCCAAGTCGTTCGTCTAGCTGCGAGGGGGGCCGGCTTCGATCGGTCCGGTTGCTGCAACATGACGGAAACTGCATTCACGCCTCCGCGCTCCATCAACTTCCTGTCGTGCGCCTTTCGCGCAGTGGGGGGCGTTGTCCGAACCGCGGATGGCTTCCGCATTACCACCCCGTGGGCGATCGCGCGGTACGGTCCCATTCGCCTGTCCCGCGGCTGGTGGACGCTGATCAGCGAGGGCGAAAGCGATGACCTTGAAGTTCGCGTCCGCGATGATACCGGCCTCATCTTCGCCTGTCGTCCCTCGCGCCTCGGAGCCGTGAATCTTCATGTCGGGCAGACGACACTCGCTGACATCGATCTCGTCCCGTCGCCTTGGCCAGGCGAGGTGCGCTATCGCAGCCTTACCTTCAAACGCCTCACCCAGGCCGAGGTCGCCCGCTTCCTCGGCCGCCGCGTCACGCAGGCCATCCGTAGCGACCGGCCCCTGTCGCGCATCTCGACGGCCGCCCGCCGGATGATGTCCGGCTCCAGCTTCGGCTCTCGCGCCACTGCCGCGACATCCTTCGTCTCCACATTGCCTACCAGTGCGACAGCCACGCTGGCCGCCCCCACGCAGGTCATTCGCCGCAACGATCTCACCTGCGTCCTTGGTGATGCGGACAGGCTCGACGCGCGCACGCTCGATGTGGTCGCAGACCTCTTCCGCAGTCGTCCCGAAGTGGCCGCCGTCTATGGCGATGTGATCGAGGGCGGAAGCTTGTTGCCAGTGCCGCAATGGGACGGTGAGCGTGCGAGGTGGTTCCCACTCGCCCGTCCCCCCATATTTTTCCGCGGCAATGTCGACGGCCTCGATCCCGACAGCGCCTGGACCCGCGTACTGGAAACCGTTCGCACATCCGGCGAGGCCAGCGTCGCCCGTATCCCACTCCCCCTTGCCGTCAGGCAAGGCCCGGCCGAGCGCAACCCCGCGCCGCGCTTTCCCGTGCCAACTCGAAAGCGCTGGCCGTCTGTATCCGTCATCATCCCAACGAAGCAACGCACCGACCTTCTCGCCAAATGTCTCGAAAGCCTGCGGACACGCACTGACTATCCCGATCTCGAGATTGTTGTGGTCGACAACGGCGCCGACGGCGCCCAGCTCGGTGCTTTGCTCAAGGCGGAAGGCGCCTTTCATCGCATTGTCTGCGTCTATGATGGCGGCGACTTCAACTTCTCGCGTCTGATCAATGGGGGCGTGCGTGCTTCGCAGGGTGAAGTCTTGCTCCTGCTCAATGACGACGTGATGGCGCAGGAAGCGGGCTGGCTTCATCGCATGGTCGATTCCGCGCTGGATCCCAGCACCGGGGCCGTGGGCGCACGACTCGTATACTCGTCGGGCGACATCCAGCACGCCGGCGTCATGCTCGGTCTAGGCGGGATCTGCGGCCATCTCTGGCGCAACCAGTCAGCCGAAGACGCCGCGAGCAATCCGCATATCGTCTATCCTGGCCGGCGCATGGCTGTAACCGGCGCTTGCCTCGCCGTGCGGCGCGACGCTTTCGACGAGGTCGGTGGCCTCGACGAGGTGAATTATCCGGTCACACTAAACGACATCGATTTCTGCCTGCGCCTGGACCGGGCAGGCTTTCAAACGATATATCGCGGCGATGCCCTGTTGCTGCACGATGAAAGTCAGTCGCGAGGCAGTGATGACGAGGAACGTCGCAAACGCGAACGCCGCCGGGCCGAAACGCGCGCGTTCTGCAAGATGTGGGGCCACCTCTTGGATGATGACCCCTTCGGATCGCCTGCCTTCGATCTGTCCACTGAAACTGGGGCCGTTTACATTCCAGCGGCGCATATTGCTCCGTAACACCCGTGTGGCCGCGGCAAGCCAAACGGATGTCTCCGACACATTTTTCGAGAGCCAGCTTGGGGGAGCCCGCCCTACGCCGCGCCTAGCGCGGCTGCGTACCGCCACCGCATCGGCCGGTTGCGCCGCTCTCAGTGCGCCGTTAGATGGATAGCCGCTAGCGATGTTGCCTGACGAGCAGCAGAAAACATGTCGGAGTTCGATTGCCCGCGTTCGTCCTTTCATTCGTATGGGCCTTATGGCCGCTACTGACGTTCGCTGGCGGCCTCGGCCTTGGCAGCATTGCGGGCTTGGCAGCGCTGTTATGCTCCACATCCGCGTTCCGGGCGCTTCGCCAGCAGGCCTATATGTTCCCCCTGCTGGCCTTCTTCATTTTCTGCGGAGTATCCGCGATTTGGTCGCCTCGTGAGGCTGCGCTGGTGGATCTTGACTTCACCAGGATGAAGTTCGCGGTGCGCAGTGAGATGCTGCGCGTCGGTCTTCTCCTTGTGGCGATCGGAGTCCTGATGGCCGCCGCCTCGCGTCTGAGCGAAGACCGCAAGCGAATGGTGACGCGCATCGCCTTGGGGGCGCTCGCACTTCAGCTCGTAGTCGTAGTTGTTCTCTCACTCTTTGAAGCCGACGCGCTTCGTATTTTTGCTGGCATGATGTCCGCTGCAGACGAGGGCGTACAGAACATCTCGCGTAATGCGCTTCTGTGTGCGCTGGTCGCACCCGTCTTTGCGTTGATCGTGGCCGGGGACGGAAAGATACCTGGCCGTGTGTTGGTCGCCGCAATCGTCATCGTGGGCGCCGCCTTTGCCGTTTGGTACCGCGGCGTTGATGCAGGTCTACTTGCGATTGGGCTGGCTATTGGTGGCGTTGCCGTTATGGCGATCCTGCCCAAACGTGGCTTCTTCCTGATTTCGATTGCCATCGCGGCGGCGATCATGACCGCCCCGTGGGTCATTGGGGCGCTTACGCGAGGCGCCGAGTATGCGACGGCTGATTCGTCCGCTTCCTACCGCGCGGCGATCTGGCAACACGTCATAGAGATGATCCAGCAGCGCCCGGTTCAGGGCCATGGCGTTGGTGTCCTGCGCACTATCACCGAAAGGATCGATACTGGCGTGTTTGCCGGCGAGTTGTTGGTGCCGAATCATGCGCACAATATGTTTGTGCAGCTGTGGGTTGAGACGGGTGCGATCGGTGCAGGGCTTCTGTCGCTCGCAATCCTTGCAGCCGGATGGCGGCTGTCGAGCGCCCAGCGTAGCGTTGCCATGATGAAGGGGGCAGCGCTTGCCGGTGGCGCCTTCGCCATCGCCTGCGTGTCCTTTGATCTCTGGAACGATATGTTCTGGGCATCCTGCGGTTTGATCGCTGTGCTGATCGTTTGCAGGCCACGCCCACGGCAGACAGCGCGTGAGACAACTAGCATCACGTTCGGGGATGAAGTCGTCACGCCGCCGCCATCGTCCCAGCAGTTCCAACCGGAAGTCGAAGTGCCCCTCTCGACGCGCGAGATCGACCCGGAACCTGGTTTTGAAGCTGCTCGCGGGTCTGCAGCGCTACAGGTCCAAACGCAGAACAACTTCAACTTGTTACGTCTGCTGTTTGCGCTGATGGTCGTCGTCTACCATATCATCGCACTGGCAAACGTCGCGGGCTGGCAGCAGGCGGAGCAGGCGACGAGTGTTCTTGCAGAACTTGGCGTACAGGGCTTCTTTGTGCTGTCAGGGTATCTGGTGTTCGCCAGCCTGCAGCGTTCTGGCTCCATCGCTCTTTACGCCGAAAAGCGTGCGCGGCGGTTGCTGCCCGCTTACGCTGCTGTGGTGGTGCTCTGCGTCGCCGGTGCGCTCATCTTCAGTCCTGCTGCTCGCGATGATCTCGCTGGCGTTGCGCGCTATCTCGGCTGGAATCTCGTCTTCCTCAACTTCATGGAGCCAAACCTACCGGGTGTCTTCGAGGCTAACCGCTTCACTGAGGTCAACGGCGCGCTTTGGACGCTGAAGATCGAAGTGATGTTCTATTTCGCCTTGCCGATACTTGCGCTGCTGTTGAAGCTCGCTGGCGGTTTTCGCTGGGTGCTCTTCGCCGTCATCTATGTCGGCGCCGAAATCTGGCGCGCGAGCTTTCTCCATCTCGGTCAAGCGGGTGGAGGCATGATGGCCGAGTTGGGACGCCAGTTGCCCGGCCAGATGAGCTTTTTCATCGTTGGCATTGCGCTGGCGGCATGGCGCGATGAAATCAACTGGCGCTCACTTCTGGCGCCGGTCGCCATTGTCCTGCTTGCCTTGTCGATTGTCTTCCCGGCGGCCATGCCCGTGCGCGCCGTCGGGCTTGGTGTCGCGTCGATCTGGATCGCGACAGTCTTGCCGCGCCTGGTCGATCCCGCTCGCTTTGGCGATCTCTCCTACGGCGTTTACATCGTCCACTTCCCGATCATCCAGGTTGCCGTTGTTGCGGGCCTATTTGCGACCTCGCCATGGATAGGCGCTGGCGTCTCCTTGCTGGTGGCGCTCCTGGCCGCGATGCTGCTCTGGTGGCTGGTCGAGCGACCCGCTCTGCGCGGGGATAGCGCCTATCGGCGTCACCGCACGTCGCCCACGATTGACCAGGCGGAACAGAGCGGCCTTCCCGGATAAGCAATGTCGAGGACGTCGATTCCTAGTGTAGCCGTCCGTAAAATCTGGCGCGCGCTCGTGCCACCCGGCCTGCGCCGCCATGGGCAAGGTATGGCATTCGCGGTTGCACGAAGCCGCGTAGGATCCGTGCTAGCCGGGGGTGAGCCGGCAGTGAAGGGGGGCCCGGTTGTGGTCTCCGGACTGCTATCCGGATCATCGGGGGTGTCTCGCGCAGCGCGCCTTACAGTTCAGGGCCTTCGTCATGCGGGTTATGCGCCCGCCGAACACGATCTCGCGCCGCTGTTCGCGACGTCTGGTGCGGCTGCCGGCCTACCTGTTGCGCAATCTGGTGGCGCCTGGGTGCTTCATGTAAATGCTCCGGAAGCGGCCGCGGCCCTGTCGCGTATTTCGCCGGCCGTATGGCGCGGCCGTTACCGCATAGGTTTCTGGGCTTACGAACTCCCCGATATCCCGCCGTCATGGGCCAAAACCGCGCGCTTCTTTCATGAGCTGTGGGTTCCAAGCCGTTTCGTAGCCGATGCGCTGAAAGCGGCGGGCGTCACGACGCCGGTGCGAGTGATGCCACATCCCGTGGCGCTGTCTGCTCCGAAGCACGCTCAGACGGTCAGTGATGGTCGATTCACCGTCCTCGCAATGGGCGATCTCAACTCAAGCTGGACCCGCAAGAACCTCCTCGGTTCGATCGAGATATTCAAACGCGCTTTTCCCGACGTTTCCTCTGAAACCCATCGGCTCATTGTGAAGGTGCAGTCATCCGGGGCTAATCCCAACTTTGACAAGGTGCTTCGCGCTGCCATTGGTGGGCGTTCTGATATCGCATTTCTCAATCAGCGCCTTAGTGACGCGGAAATCGACACGCTGGTCTCGAGCGCCGATGTCTTCCTCTCGCCGCACAGGTCCGAGGGCTATGGACTAGTGCTGGCAGAAGCGCTCCTTGCGGGCGTGCCCGCATTGGCTACCGGCTGGTCCGGCAACGTCGATTTCATGGGGAAGATTCCCGAGCTTTGCATCGATCACCACCTCGTATCCGTGCGCGATGCAGGCGGTGTCTATAAGGCCGGACATGCAAGTTGGGCCGAGCCGGATACCGCCGATGCCGTCTCGAAACTCCGTGCGCTGGAAGCATCGCTTGATCTGAGGCGGGAGACTGCCGCCCGGGGAAGGGCTGCGGTCCTCGCGCAGCAGGATAGCTGGAGCCCCCAAGCTTTTGACCGTATGCCGTTGGGCCAGTTGGCGGTGAAAAGCCAAACTTGATGAGGACGCGCCGATAGCCGCTCAAGCGTAAGTATAGTGCTTGTGCAAGAAATAGCTGGTGATCGCTGGCGCGGCGACTCCGCAGAAATGCGCTACCTCGAAGGGGTGGAAGGCCCATCCTATCGTCGGCAGCAGCTGCCGCGCCATCACCGATGACACCGCCCAGGCCAGCGTTGCGCCGAAGATGTTCACCCAGATAAAACGAAGGATGAGCGCACGGCCGATAGTGCGCCCGCGAAACAGCGTGCTCTGGAACAGGAAGAAGCCCACCACCATGCCGACGCCATAGGCCAGCACGACGGCGACCTCGAACGGCATCACAAAGTCGATGAAGTAACGCGAGACCAGATTAGCAATCGCGGCCACGCCCCCGACAGCGATGAACCGCGCAAATTCGCCAAGCGAGGCAGCCATGGATTGCGCCTGTCCAGTGCTGCTCATCTGCCGGCATCCGTTGCATGCAGCCCGAGCAGGTCGTTCACGTTGAGCATGCGCGCCGAGCCGGGCGGCAGCAGTGCGGCGGCCACAACGCCCGACGCAAGCAGGGCGCCGATAAGCAGACTGGGTACGTCCCTGATGGCGAAGACAACCGGATCGTCGTCCAGCTCGCCGCGATTGGCCAGCAGCCAGATTCGCATCAGCCATCCGGCGAGCGCAGCCGGCGCAACCCAAAGCGCTTCAGGCGTCTGATAGACGCCCGATGGCCAGGCTGACTCGATCAGGTAGAGTACGAGGATCAGCGGGCTCACTGTCGCGGTCGCGAGCCCAAGGCCCAGCGTCAGGCTCGCATCTTCGGCGCGATAGCCCCGGTTTGCGACGCGGCGCTCTCCCGCAGCCGTACGCCGCAAGACCTCAACATGTCGCTTGGCCAGCGACAGCGAGACGAACAGGAACATGGAGAAAACCATCAGCCACGTACTCAGCGCGACGCCGGCCAGCACCGCCCCCATGATGAGGCGTAGCGTGTAGAGGAAGCTCAACGCCAACGTATCGGCCAGCGCCATGCGCTTCAGCCAGAACGAATAGGTGAGGGTCAGGATCAGGTAGGACAGCATCGTCGCCGCAAAGCTGGGCGAGAGCAGGAAGCCGCCGACGAGGCCGCCGACGATCATCAGCGGTGCGGCCACGAAGCCCTGCCACAGCTTCAGCCGGCCGGATGCAAACGGCCGGTTGCGCTTGGTCGGATGACCGCGATCCGCCGCCAGATCCACAAGGTCATTCAGGATGTAAGTCCCCGAGGCCATGATCCCGACAAGGGGCAGGGCAGCTAACAGGGTGAGCAGCACGGCCGGATCGGCGATCCGCATGGCGAGAATTGCGGGAACGAAGATCAGGGCGTTCTTGGCCCACTGGTGAAGCCGCAACGCTTTCAGCCAGGCGCGTGGCCCGCGCGAAGGACGCTCGAACTGCTCGGCTACACGCACGCCTTGCGCCGTGACTGCACGCAGCCGCCGCTCGCCGCCGTCGACAATCGAGGCCACGCGCGCATGCTTCCAGACCTTCATGTCCGCGCGGCTGTCGCCGACATACTCGAAGCCTTCGGGTGCAAGCTCTTGCAGGCGCCTCGCCTTGGCCGGCCCCTTGTTATTGATCACGCCATCACTGCCGACAGCCCGATCAAAGAAGGGGAAGTGTTTCACGGTTTCGTCGGCAACGGTCTGGTCTGCCGCTGTCACCAGCCAGACCGGGCGTCCCGCCGCCTTTGCCCGCGTGCAGTAATCGGCCACGGCCTGGTTCACCGGCAGCCGCCCGATGTCCACGCGGGCCTCACCCTGGATACGGGCCTTCACCTTCGCGATGGAGAAGGGGAGCTGGATCATCTGCCACAGCGTCCACATCGGGCGGCGGCGCAATTGCTCCGCCAGCGCTTCGAACAACGTGTCGGTCAGCAACAGCGTGCCGTCGAGGTCGACCGCCAGCGGCAGTTTGCTGCCGCGCGCGTTGGCGTCAAAGGTCAGTGAGGCTCCTTCCGGCAAGGTTCGGGCGGTTAAGGCCATCGTCAATCTCTCGCCCTAGGGACACGATCAGCCGGGAAGGTAGCGCGAAGTGCTCAAGATTCGGTTGACCCCTGCCACCTCTTTCCCCATTCCGCAGTGCAGTCTGTTGCCGTTGTCCGGGTCAACCGCTACAGCCTTTGCTGGTTGGCCGGGCGTACAGGTGAGGGTGGATTGACGGCGACAGTCATGTGTCTGGTCATGGCCCTATGGCCGGTTGTCGCCTTTCTGGGTGGCGCGGCCTTCCCGCCCTTGACCGGTGTCGCGGCCCTGCTGACGGCAGGAGCCGCGCTGCCGCGGCTCCGTCCGAGGATTTATGCTTTCACTATCCTGGCCTTCTTTGTCTTTGCAGCTGGCTCAACCCTGTGGTCGCCCTACCAGACGTCACTGATCGATATCAGCAACGGCGTGGCCGTCAGTGAGGTTCCGCGCGTTGCCTTTCTCATGCTCGCAGCGGGAGCCCTCATCGCTGCCGCACAAGGGCTGAGCGAGCATGCCGCGCGCCTTATCATGCGCATCGCCATGATCGGCTTCATCGTTCAGGTTGCCAGTCTGGTCGCGTTGACGATATTCGAGCGCGAGGCGATCGCCTTTTTCTATCCGGGCCGACCCGACGATGAGGGCGTGCAGAACATATCGCGAAATTGTCTCATCATGGCCGCGGCATTTCCTTTCCTTGCCCTTGGTCTTCTGGAGTCGCGCAACCGGTTTGATGGCCTTGCTGCGGTCGTGCTCCTTCTCGCCGCCGAATGCGCAGTGCTTCTTTATCGCGGCGTCCATACCGGGCTGCTGATGCTGCTGGCCGCCGCCGCCTTCTACGCGGTGGTGAAGCTGTTCCCGCGCCAGGGCTTCCGCATCATCGGCGGCATCATCGTTGCCATTGTCATGAGCGCACCGTTCGTCTTCCGTTTCGTCTCCGCCGGCGTCGATCCCGCCACGGTTGCCGACTCCATGACCTATCGCCAGCTGATCTGGGATCGCGTGATAGACATCATCTGGCAGAACCCGATGTTCGGCGATGGCGTCGGTGCACTCCGGTCGTATCGGGAGACGATTCCCGAGGGGCCCTTGGCTGGCCAGCTTCACATACCCAATCATGCCCACAACATGACACTTCAGCTCTGGGCCGAAACCGGCCTTGTTGGCGCCACACTGCTCTCTGTCGCCATCATGCTGGTGGCGTTCCGCCTGCCCAAGCCTGAGCAGCTGGGACCAACGGCGCCACGGATGGCCATGCTGGCCGGCGCCGTGCTGGCGGTGGGGGTTGTGTCGTTCGACCTGTGGAACGCAGCATGGTGGGGTGTTGTCTCTATCCTGGCCGTATTGTGTGTGGCGCATCTGCGCACGCGTGCTGACGGGGGGAGCGGACCAGTCCACAGAGGCCGCCCTCCGCGAACAATTTCAATGTGATCTGGTAGCTGTTGGCGCCGCTTCTCTTGGTCTACCAGCTCGTTGTTCTGGCAAGCGTCCTGCGATGGCCCGAGTTTGAAGGTCGCTGTGCCTCATTGATTGTACGCTGGGTTTCTTTGTTGGCACCAACTACTCTATCCGCACCAACGTAACTCGCTCGCGGACAGTATGCCTTTACGCCGAGAAATTCTTCTAGGCACTTGCCGTTGACGCGGGCTGCGAGCGAGTGTCGATATTGAACGATAGCAGCCGCTCTCGGCGTGCATGGAGACCACCTTGCCACCTGTGAAAATTCTCCCGGTGATCATGTCGGGTGGGTCGGGCACGCGCCTCTGGCCGCTCTCGACCGAGGCCCGACCCAAGCAATTCCATGAGCTCGGCGCCGATCGCCCTATGATCGTCGAAACAGCCCGACGCCTTTCCGGGTCGCATGGCGGCGTTGAGTTTCTCGCTCCCGTGATTGTCGCCAATGCCGCACATGAAGACCTTGTGCAATCACAGCTGGCAGAAGGTGGCGTCAGGCCTGCCGCGATCGTGCTCGAACCTGCGGGCCGCAACACAGCCGCAACAGCCGCGCTGGCCGCAATGATCGCCCAAGAAGTCGACCCGCACGCCTATGTCCTGCTCGCGCCCGCCGATCATGTCGTCACCAAGCCCGCTGCGTTCATGGCCGCCATCCGCGCCGCCGCCAGCATCGTGGCCGAGCGTATCGTCACATTCGGCATTACGCCGACAGGCCCCGAGACAGGTTACGGCTACATTCTCCAGGGAGAGGAACTTCAACCCGGCGTTCACGCGATCGTAGCCTTCAAGGAAAAGCCGGACCTGCCCGAAGCTGAACGCTACCTGCGCGAGGGCGGCTATTCCTGGAACTCCGGCGTGTTCCTGTTCGCGCCCGCCATGTTGTTGGAAGAATTCTCCATTGGCGCAGCCGACATCCGCGATGGCGCTGCCGAGGCGCTAAGAGGCGCCGCGCGCAGTAACGCCTTCATTCACCTCGACGCGCCCGCTTTCACCCGCGTCCGCTCGGAGGCAATCGACCGCGCTGTCATGGAAAAGACCAGCCGGGGCGCTGTCGTTCCCTGCGATATTGGTTGGGCAGACATCGGTTCCTGGGCCGAGTTCTGGCGCCTCTCGGCCCGGGATGGGCAGGGCAATGCCGTACAGGGGCCTGCCATCCTGCTGGACTGCGCCAATTCTCTGGTTCGCACCGATGGAGTGCAGGTCTCAGTCATCGGGGCGGAGGACTTGATCGTGGTCGCCAGCGGGAATTCCGTCCTGATCATGCCCCGCAGTCGGGCCCAGGAAGTCAAGAAAGTCATACCCGGTAAGGAATGACGCGCTATAACCCCGCCAGTTGACGACTGACCGCCCGGAGGCCTTTCACATGCAACTGTTCATCGATTCCGCTGATGTGACGGAACTTCGCGCCGCAGCCGCAAGCGGCCTCATTGACGGCGTCACCACCAACCCGACCCTGATCGCCAGGTCCGGCCGCAAGATGAAGGACGCCATCGCCGAAATCTGCTCGATCATCCCCGGTCCGGTCAGCGCCGAAGCGGTCGCCACCGACGTCGAGGGCATGCTGGCTGAAGGCCGCTATCTCGCGCGGATCGCTTCCAATGTTGTGGTGAAGCTGCCGCTCACCGAGAACGGCCTCCGGGCGACGCAGGTGCTTTCCGACGAAGGCATCCGCGTCAACGTCACGCTCTGCTTCTCGGCCGTACAGGCGCTGCTGGCCGCCAAGGCTGGAGCGTTTTTCATCTCGCCCTTCATCGGCCGCCTGGACGACAAGGGCGTTGATGGTATGGAGCTGATCCACGAGATTCGCCAGATCTACGACAATTTCGGCTTCTCCACGAACATCCTGTCCGCCTCGATCCGCTCGGCGGAGCATGTGAGGCAGGCCGCCCTGGCCGGCTCGGATTGCGCCACACTGCCGCCGAAGATTTTCGCCGAACTCTACAAACACGAGCTGACTGATTCCGGTGTTGCCGCGTTCCTGAAGGACTGGGGTGCAACGGGGCAGTCGATCCTCTGACCGCATGACAGAGGCTGCGCCCCCCGCCGTCACCGTCGTTGTGGTGAACTACAATGGCGGCCACTACCTACGCGAATGCCTCGCCTCTCTCCGGCGCCAGACTTTTACCGATTTCGAAGTGATCGTCGTCGACAACGCCTCGACCGACAACTCGCTGGCGTTGGCGACAGAGCGGCCGGAACGTTGCATCATTCTGAAGCAGGATAGCAATCTGGGCTTCGCCCAGGGCAACAATGTCGGCGCACGCGGGGGCAGGGGCCGTTGGCTCGCTCTTCTCAATCCTGATGCTGTCGCCGAACCCGGCTGGCTTGCCGCCATGCTGGCCGCCGCTGACAAGCGCCCCACGCATCGCATGGTCGCTTGCCTGCAGATCAGCCTGCACGACAACACCCGTCTCGATGGGGCGGGGGACTGCTATCTTGCGTATGGCTTTGCCTGGCGCGGCGGCTTTGGCCATCCGGTTGCGAGCGCGCCGCAGGCGGGCGAGTGCTTTGCGCCCTGCGGCGCTGCGGCGCTCTATCCGCGAGATCTGTTCCTCGACGCGGGCGGCTTCGAGGAGCGGTATTTCTGCTATCACGAGGATGTCGATCTCGGCTTCCGCCTCCGCCTAATGGGAGAGCGCTGCCAGTTCGCTCCCGGCGCTATCGTCCATCATGCCGGCTCGGCTATTACCGGCCGCACCAGCGATTTTGCGGTCTTCCACGGCATGCGCAATGGCGGGTGGACCTATGTCCGCAATATGCCCGGCTGGCTCCTGCTACTCACACTTCCGGTCTGGCTGCTGGGCTCGCTCGCGCTGATATTTCGCGGCGCCCTGCGCGGCGTGTTCATGCCAACGGTCAGGGGGTACGCCGCCGCCTTCAAGGGGCTTGGCCCAATGCTGGCTGCCCGCAAGCAGCTTCGCGCGCATCGCCGCGCAAGTCTCGAATCCATAGTCTCTGCGATGACCTGGAACCCGTTGCGCTATCTGGGCCGCAGCATCAATGTGCGGCCGTTCCGCGACTGACTATTCCGAGATCCGCAGCGCTTCGGCAAACGCCAGAAACAGGTGATACAGGGTTGAAGCCGGCACAGTCTTCGATGCCCCACGCCCTTCCGCATCGAACTGGTCCATCCACGTACCCTCGGGCACGCCGGAGAGATAGCGCGACAGCAGCACATTGGCGGCCGTGTCGATCACCGGCGCCGGATCAAACCCATCCAACTCCCACAGCGCGATCGCGCCCTTGATGCGCTCGGCATTCGGCCATGAACGCGATGCGTGGTTGATCGGCACGCCGTCATCGCGCACCCCATCGAACACCGCGCCGGTCGCCGTGTTGACGCCATGCGTTTCGGCAAAGCGAAGCGCCGCGCGGATATCATGCTCGGTGCGCAGGCCGATCAGCTTGCGCGCCGATCCCAGGATCCAGGCCCACTCCATCAGATGGCCGGGCTCGACCAGCCGGCCTTCATCGCCCGGCGCCCGTTGCCAATCGTCAGTGAAGTATTCGGCCAGCGTGCCGGTCTCGCGATCGAACAGCCGGTACTGGAACAACGCCACAAGGTCGCGTACGCCCAGCGCAAAACGCTCATCCCCCGTCGCCTCGAACGCGGCGAGGCACGCCTCGGTAAAATGCATGTGCGGGTTCTGCTGGCGCCAACCCTTGTTGGGAAGTTCGTTCCAATAGCCCTGACCACTCGGGTGGGGCAGGTTCGCTTCCACAAAATCATAAGTACGATGCAGCCAGGCGAGCGATTCCTGATCCTTCAGCAGACGGTGCCGCCAGGCAAACGCGAACAGAATGAAGGCGTAGTCATAAAGGTCCGGCGTCGCGTCGATCACGGCGCCTTCGCGCGACAGCGTCCGCGCGAAGCCCTTGTCCTGGCCCAACCACGCCCGCGTCGTTAGCCACTCAATGCCGCGATCGGCCAGCTTCTCGCAATCTTTCCAGCCCAGCATCTGGGCGTGCGAGAAAACGTAGATTTGCCGCCCAGCCACGCGCGTGCGCTTGAAGCTCAATCCCGCATCGCGGCCATCAAAGCCCATCTGTTCGACGAATCCGCCGTGTACGGGATCGACACCATGCTCTGCCCAGTGAGGCAGCGCCTTGTCGAAGATCCACGAGCGGATCGCCTCACGGGTTCTGAGCTTGGGCCGCGTCACACGGTTGTATCCTGGGTTCACAGGTGGAGTCGTGTTAATCGACAGGAAGTTCGGCATTCGCGTCGCCTAGTCAATCTTGGTTTTGGCAATCTCGTATTCGGAAAGATCGGGTATGACAGACCGGAGAGAATATATTGCTAATCGAGGGTCGAATGCCTGAAGGTCCCGCCAGAACGGTGCTGCTGACCGGCGCTGCGGGTTTCGTCGGCTTCCACGTCGCCAACGCGCTGATGGCGATGGGCCATGCCGTCGTGGGCGTCGACATTATCACGGACTACTATCAGGTATCCCTCAAACGCGACCGTCTGGCTTTGCTGAACGCCAACAAGGCGTTCTCCTTCCACGAGATCGATATTGCCGATCATGAGGCCCTCAAGACCGTCGCAGCCGCCTGCCGCCCGGACGTGGTGATCCACCTCGCGGCCCAGGCGGGCGTGCGCTACTCGCTGGAAAATCCCTTCGCCTACGGACACTCCAATCTGATGGGCCATCTGTCCGTCCTGGAGCTCGTGCGCCACCTGCCGAACCACCCACGCCTCGTCTACGCCTCGTCCTCGTCGGTCTATGGCGCCAGTACCAAGGCCCCGTTCTCCGAGTCCGACCGCGTCGATGATCCCGTCTCGCTGTATGCCGCCACCAAGCGTTCGTGCGAGTTGATGAGCGAGAGCTACTCCCGCCTTTATGGTATGGAGCAGGCGGGTCTGCGGTTCTTTACAGTCTATGGCACGTGGGGCCGGCCCGACATGGCCTACTGGTCCTTCACGCGGGACATCATCGAGGGCCGCCCGATCAAGGTCTTCAACAACGGCCTGCTCAAGCGCGACTTCACCTGGATCGGCGATATCGTTTCAGGCGTTGTCGCCACCGCGATCGATACACCGGCCGGTCCTGATCCGCGTCTGCACCGCATCTACAATATCGGCAACAACCGCCCGGTTGAGCTGGGTCGCTTCATCGAGATCATAGAGGAAGCTGTTGGCAAAAAGGCCGTCAAGGAGATGGCGTCGATGCAGCCCGGCGATGTGCTGGCGACCTATGCTGATATTGATGCGCTGGCGCGCGACCACGGCTATGTGCCCTCCACGCCGCTCGAAGTCGGCATCCCGGCCTTCGTGAAATGGTACCGGGCCTACACCGGAACCTGACGCGACTCAGACCGTCGCAAAACCGTGTGTCCAGAAGCCAAACGAAGCGTTTTCCGCCGTCGGCTGACGCGTGTGGTCGATCTTGACGCCTAGCACTTCAACGCTCGTACCGCCAGCCAGCGAGACATTCTGGGCCAGCAGCTTGTAGTCCTTGCCGTCGGACGCATAGACGTATTGCGGCCCGCCCGGCTCCGTCGTCATGGCCGGATCGCGTGGCAGTTCGGGCACGAACTCCGGCGCTAGACCGGGAATCCAGGCCGCGCCGCGCTCTACAATCCCGCCAAGACCGGATACGGCAGGGTAGGCCCCGTGCTTATCGAAGTAGGCCTTCAAGGCGTCGTTGAGGGTCACCAGGTCCGAAACACGCTTGCGATTGTGGAGCCGCGGGTTCGTGCGCACGGTATCGACCATCGATAGCCGGCCTGACGTGGCCGGTTCGACTTGCGCCGACGCAGGTGGCTGGGCTGATGCCTGGGGTTTGGGCTTGGGTGGGGCGGGCGTAGGCGCGGGAGCGGCCGTGAAACTTGGTGGAGGGCGCGCGGGGTCCTGAACGGCCGATTGTTGGGGCGCTGCCTCGACAAGCGCTAGCTTGACTGGCGGTACCACGTCATGATTGGAGCTCGGGACGGTCCCTCCCTGAATCCCAACGGGACTTTCCTTTGCCTTCTTCTTGCCGCCGGTCACGGCAGCAATGATCATCAGCAGTAAGCCCAAACCGGCGCCCCCCGCGCCAGCGTAAAGCGCGGATTGGCTCTGCAGGAATTCTCGCGCCTGTGGCGGAGCATTGTTCAGGATCTGTAGAAGGTCAGGCGGCGCAAACTGCGCGCCGGCCACGGCAGCGCCGCCAATCATTAGCAAAAGGCCCAGCAGGATCAGAATGACGCGCACAAGAACTCCCTCTCCCCCAAGCTACTTAGCGTGGTCCTGATCGCCCCTCAACAGCGCCTTGGCGCCGTCACTGGAAAGGGCGGGAAGAGCAGCCTCTGGCCCCGGTGCGGGGGGTAGGATGACATTGCCTCGTTTCTCGGCCAAACAGGCGGCCATGAGCGATAAACCCCATATTGCAATCGCGCAGCGCGTCCTGGCCCTCGAAGCCGAGGCGCTCCGTCTCATGGCGAAACAGTTAGGGCACGCCTTCGTTCGCGCTGTGGAAACCGTGCTGGCCGCCAAGGGCCGGGTCATTTGCACGGGTATCGGCAAGTCGGGCCATGTCGCGCGCAAGATCGCAGCAACCATGGCGTCGACCGGTACGCCCGCCTATTTCGTGCACGCAACGGAAGCCAGCCATGGCGATCTCGGCATGATCGGGCAGGACGATGTGATCCTTGCCCTCTCGAAGTCCGGCGAGACCAAGGAGCTGGCCGACCTGCTTCACTACGCCCGTCGCTACTCGATCCCGCTGATCGGCATGACGGCGAACGCGGACTCAACATTGGGACGCGCAGCTGACGTTCTCCTCGCCGTGCCGGATACGGCGGAGGCCTGTGCCGAGACGAATGCGCCTACCACCTCCACCACACTGATGATCGCGCTCGGCGATGCGCTGTCTGTCGCGCTGCTGGAGGCCAAGGGCTTCAAAGCCGACCACTTCAAGGTTTACCACCCAGGCGGCAAACTCGGCGCCATGCTACGCACCGCTTCTGATGTCATGCACGTATCGGCGGAGCTGCCGCTTGTTCGCACCGGCACGCCTTTCATCGAAGGCGTCACGTCCATGTCGGCCAAGGGCTTTGGCGTGCTTGGCGTGGTCTTGCCCAATGGCAAGCTTGCTGGCTTGGTTACCGATGGCGATCTACGTCGTTACCTTACCTCAGGCAGGTCGGCTGGCGTCATCGACGAGGTGATGACGAAGTCACCCCGTACGGCATCACCGGATATGCTGGCGGCCGACATTCTGCGCACCATGAACGAACGGAAGATCACGCAGATTTTCGTGGTCGATAATGGCACGCCTGTTGGCCTCATTCACATGCACGACCTGCTCAAATCCGGCCTTGCCTGAGGAGATAGCATGACGGGCAAGATCGAGCTGGAACTTTACAGCAGCGACGCGCGCGTAGCGCGGGCGAGTCTGCCTGGCCGCAACGGCGCTGTGCGAGGCGGCGGGGAGCGTGGGGTTCGCCTTGAAGAGCTGCTGCCGGGATACGAGGGACCTGAGGTTCGGCTGAAGTTTGGCGAGAACGACGAACTCATTCGTATCGCAATACTCTCCGAAGCTTCGGCCTCGGAGCGCACATGAAATCCGTCCCATGAAATCTGTCATTGTCATCCCCGCGCGTTACGCCTCCACGCGCCTGCCGGGCAAACCGCTGCAGCTCATCAACGGCGTCTCCATGCTCGCCCGCACAGTCGATGCCGCGCGCAGGGCGGGGCAGGCGACCGGCGCATCTGTACTCGTCGCCACCGACGATGATCGGATCACCGCCCATTGCCGCGAGATCGGCGTCGCCTGCGTGATGACCGATCCGGACCTGCCCTCGGGGACGGATCGCTGCCGCGCCGCCGCCGAGCTTGCCACGCCAGATGCAGACTTCATCGTCAACCTGCAGGGCGATGCGCCGTTCACGCCAGCCTCGCATGTCGCCGCCCTCATCGCCAACGCCGCGCGTGGTGATGTGGTGACGCCCGTCATCCCGCTCACCTGGGAAGCGCTTGATCGCCTGCGCGAGAACAAGAAGGCGACACCCTTCTCGGGTACCACCTGCATCCGAGGCCCCGACGGCCGTGCGCTGTGGTTCTCGAAGATCATTCTCCCCGCCATGCGCACGGAAGGCAGGCTCCGAGCTTCAGGCCCGCTCTCGCCGGTGCTGCAGCATGTCGGCCTCTACTGCTATTCCCGCGCCGCACTCGCCCGCATCGCCGCTATGAAACCCTCTCGCTACGAAGAGCTCGAAGGTCTTGAGCAGCTTCGCTTCCTCGAAAATGGCCTTAGCGTCTACGCGGTCGAGGTCGAGGCCTCCGCGCTTCCCTCCGCCGGGATCGACGCGCCTGAGGATGTCGTGAAAGCCGAAGCCGCGCTGCAGCGCCTGGGCGATCCTTACGGCCGCTAGGTGTGGACTCTCAACAGGTTGTCCCCGGTTAGACCG
>JALHLU010000010.1:120350-179145 GCA_022844345.1 Hyphomonadaceae bacterium | reverse complement strand
GGGTAAGACCGAGCACAACCTGTTGAGAGTCCACACCTAGTCGAACACCACGGTCCGCGCGCCGTTCAGGAAGATGCGACCCTCGGTGTGTAGCTGCACCGCGCGCGCGAGAACACGGGCCTCGGTGTCGCGACCCTTCGCCGTCATGATCTCAGGCGTATCGCGATGATCGGAGGGCTCGACCGCCTGCACGATGATCGGCCCCTCATCGAGATCGCGGGTCACATAGTGCGCTGTCGCCCCGATCAGTTTTACGCCGCGATTGAATGCCTGCGTGTAGGGCCTGGCGCCCTTGAAGCCTGGCAGGAAGGAGTGGTGGATGTTGATACAGCGGCCTTCCAGCGCCCGGCTCATGTCCTCCGACAGGATCTGCATGTAGCGCGCGAGGATGACGAGATCGGCCTTCAGCGTATCGGCGAGCTCAAGGATGCGCGCCTCAGTCGCCTCCTTGCCATCGCGCTGCGTCGGCAAGTGGTAGTAGGGCACGCCATGCCGCTCAGCCAGCCAGGCGCAGGTCAGGTGGTTCGAGACAATGGCCGGCACATTCATGTGCAGCGCACCGATGCGCTGGCGATAGAGCAGATCGTTGAGGCAGTGGTCCGATTGCGAGACGAGAACCAGCACGTTGGGCTTGGCGCGTGCATCCCGCACCTCCCACGTCATGCTCCACTTTTTCGCAATAGGCTCAAACTCGGCGGTGAACCTCGCGATGGTAAAGCCTGGCGCTTCAGGCGCGAACACCAGCCGCATGAAGAACAGGTCCGTCGCCGGATCGCCAAAATTAGCGGTCTCGACGATGAACAGTCGCCGCGCCGCAAGGAACGTCGCAACATCGGCAATGATGCCGATCTCGTCCCGACACGAGGCGCGGAGAATGAAGCGTTCTTGCGTGTCGATGGTCATGAGCGATTTCCGAGGGCCGCTTCTTGCCCGAATGGCCGGCTGTGGCAAGTATCGCTGCCATCAGCACCGGAACACGGTCCCCATGGCCTCGCGTATTATCGTCGTCCGGCATGGCAACACGTTCGACAAGGGCGATGTCGTCACCCGCGTTGGCGGCCGCACGGACCTGCCGCTTTCCTCCTCCGGCCGCTCGCAGGCCGAAGCCCTCGCCCGCCACTTCGCGGCCACTGCTTTCGCCACCGCCCGTTCGGGGCCCCTGAAACGTACGCGCGAGACCGCAAGCGCCGTCCTCGCTTCCCACGCCAATCCGCCCGAACTCACCACCGATCTCTTCCTGCGCGAAATCGACTACGGCCCGGACGAAAACCGGCCGGAGGAGGAGGTCATCGCCCGCATCGGCAAGGCGGCGCTCGAAGCTTGGGAGCGCGACTTCATCCCGCCCCCCGGCTGGCGCGTCGATCCCGCCGCTCTCGTCGGCAACTGGCAGGAGACCTTCCACGAACTCCGCGACCAGCCCGGCAACCACCTTGTCGTCACCTCCAATGGCATTGCTCGCTTCGCACTCACCGCCGCCAATGCCGCGGGACACGACGGCAAGCTCGCCACAGGCGCTTGGGGCGTTATCGTACTCGAAGGCGAGGCCGTGCATGTACTGGAATGGAATCGGCGGCCATAGGCCCTACCGGCCTCACGCCGACGATGCCAGCGCCAGCCGCGTAATCGCTTCAGCAAGTTTGGCTGGGACAATGGGCTTGGTCAGCAACACATCACAGCCAGCCGCAGCGCATGCGACATCGATCTCCGCGGAGTGCAGCGCTGTCAGCAGTATGATCGGCGTTCGGCGCGAGCGCGCCGCGTCCTCGACCATGCGCATCTCGCGCGCGGCCGCGAGACCATCGAGGCCCGGCATCATCAAGTCCAGAATCACAAGATCAAACGGCTCGATCGAAAACCCTCGTACAGCCGTTGCGCCGTCGGACACGGTCTCCACGCTGGCCCCGAAGGACTCAAGAACGACGGTCAACATCTGACGGTTCACGTCGTGATCGTCAGCTACCAGTACTCTCAGTCCCGCCGTGATCCCGGGGGCCGTGTCGGGAGTCACCTCAGCCGCCGTTCCGGTCGACGGCTCCGATGCCGGGATCAGCGGCAGGGTGACAACAAACGCGCAGCCCACAGGCCGCGCTTCGGCATGCAGCGAACCACCCAGCGCTTCTGTCAGCTCGCGCGCGATTGTGAGGCCAAGCCCCAGTCCGGGCGGCATCGGGTTACCATTACCACCGCGATGGTAGCGTGCGAACAGCGCTTCGGTGTCCGACGTTCCCAGACCTGATCCCGTATCCTCCACGGTGATCTCGGCCCAGCCATGTCCCGCCACGGCCTGCGGCCCGGTCCGCACAACGGTCCGGAGGCTCACGGTGATCATTCCGTTTGCCGTATACTTAATCGCGTTCGCGAGCAGGTTTCCCAGCACCTGCTGGAGACGCACAGCGTCGGTCATCACATGCCTGGCGGGCAAGGCGTCGATCTGGACCTTCAGGCCAAGGCCGCGGGTCTCGATGGCGTTGCGATGCTGGTCTGTGATCCTCTCGATGAGGTGTCCCAGGTCTACGGCGGACGCCTTCAGGCTCGACTGGCCCGCCTCGATGGCGGACAGATCCAGCAGATCGCCCGCCAGACGGTCGAGCATCTCTCCTGATGACCGCATGATCTGCAACAGCCGTCGCTGCTCCGGCGACAACTGCGTCTTCGCCAGCTGTTCTGCGCTTCCGATCATACCATTCAGCGGTGTGCGAAGTTCGTGGCTCACATTGGCCAGCAGGTCGGTGCGCGCCTCACTTTTCGCCTCGGCCTGGCGTGCAAGTTCGCTGATCCGTGCGTTCATCGCAACAAGATCGGCATTCGTTTGCATCAGTCGCTTGTCGGTCAGGTGCAGCGTCACGCCATTCAGCGCAACAACCCCACACGCGCCCAGCGTCGCCGCTGTCGTCACTAGGGCCGCAGCCGGATCCTGCGTCGACCAGGCGTTTGTGATCAGGATGATCGCCAGGGTCAAGAGCTGGGGCCCGATCAGCGCCAGCAACAGGCTTCGGCTCATATAGGAGCCGGTGACGCCATAGACCGCCGCTGTCAGCAGCGTGACGATCGTGGCGATCCGGGCGATTTCCTCGCCGGTCGACCACAGCATGATCGAGAAGACGATCCAGCACAACGAGATCGCCCATACCGAGATCAGGTTGACGAGCCGCCACGTGCCGCCCGACCTGATCAGCCGGGCCAACACCAGGAAGGACACTCCCTCGGCCGCCAGCACGGCCGCTAGCCAGCCCAGCCCAACGACGGGCCCCATAAAAACGAACAAGAAGCCCGAGACCACGATCGAGACCGGGATTCGCATCCACATGGTGTCATCGGACTGTCGACCACTCCGGATCATGCCATCGTACGGAGCGGGGGCAGGCGCGGCCTGATCCGCATCCGCTGGCCGCCTGGTCACAACCGTCTCCAAAGGGAGGGCTCCTTGCCGCAGCAATTCGCTATGTCCCCAACCGCGCCTACCTCAGGGCTGATTTTGTGCCCGGCGCAAGTCCCCGCAGCTGTGGGGCGCCGACGGCTTGACCCTGGCATCCTGCGACGCCCCGTCGCGCGCGAGAGTGCCCCCAACGTTACAGTTTGCAGCGCAAGGTGATTTGCCCCGGAGTCACCCCTTAGGCATTCCTGCCGCCTCGTTAACTAGCGTGCTAACCCGAGCGTGAGTGCTACCTCCCATGAACTTCATCGACCTCGCCGCCCAGCGCGACCAGATCCGCCCGCAGATTGACGCCGCGATCGCCCGTGTCCTTTCCACCTGCGGCTTCATCATGGGCCCCGAGGTCACCAACTTCGAGAATGCGCTCGCTTCCTTCGCCGGCGCCAAGCACGCGCTCGCCTGCGCCAACGGCACCGATGCGTTGCTGATCCCCCTGCGTGCCTGGAACATCGGGCCGGGCGACGCTGTTTTTGTGCCCTCTTTCACCTTCGTCGCCTCCGCCGAAGTTGCGCCCCTCGTCGGCGCCAGCCCCGTCTTCGTCGATGTCCTGCCCGACACCTACAACATGGATCCCGCCAGCCTCGAAGCCGCCATCGAGTCCGTGAAGAAGCAGGGCAAGCTCAAGCCCCGCGCGATCATCGCCGTCGACCTCTTTGGCCAGCCCGCCGATTACCCCGCCATCTCGGCCATCGCGAAGAAGCATGGCCTCAAGCTCATCGCAGACCAGGCGCAGGGCTTCGGCTGCACGCTCAACGGCCGCCAGCCGCTCGAATGGGCCGATGTCGCCACCGCCTCCTTCTTTCCGGCGAAGCCCCTCGGCTGCTACGGCGATGGCGGCGCGGTGCTTACCAACGATGCCTCGCTCGCCGGCCTCGTGGACTCAATCCGCATCCACGGCAAAGCCAGCGTTGAGGACATGGCCGCGAAGAAATACGATAACGATCCGCGCTATCTCAACATGCGCGTGGGCGTAAACTCACGCCTCGACGCCATGCAGGCGGCTATCCTCTCCGAGAAACTGAAAATCTATCCGGATGAACTCCTGAAGCGCGATGCCATCGCCCAGCGCTATAATGCGGGCCTCGCCCCCCACGTTCGCCGCGTGCCCACCGTCATCGCCGGAGGCTTCTCGAATTGGGCGCAATACACGATCGAGCACGACAATCGCGATGGTCTCTTAGCCCACCTCAAATCGAAGGGCGTGCCCACCGCGATCTACTATCCGATACCGATCCACATGCAGGACGTCTATTCGGTCTATCCAGCCGCGCCGGGCGGCTTGCCTGTGACCGAAGACATCCGCCGCCGCGTGATGTCGCTGCCGATGCACCCCTACCTGTCAGAAGCCGACCAGCAAGCCGTGATCGATGCGGTGCGCAGCTTCAACGGCTAGCACTTAGACTGCCGGATTCGGGCCTAAGACCTGCGGGGCGGAACCCTGCTTAGCCCACGCATGAGACCACCATGACCACGGTAAAGACGACCAGAGTCCACGTGTAGATGTTGTCTAGCTTGTGCATTGGCCCCCCCGAGCATTTTCGGACGCCTATTAACTGTAGCCCGTGTCCCGTCTGCAGGGAAGTTGGGGGGGTCTGGACTACATTTTTTCTACCGATGATGGTTTTCGAGACACGGTTCGTGACGGTTTTGGCACAAACCTAGCAGCTTGAAGATTGAGTCGCGGCAGCCATTGCCAAGCGCGCGCAGCTTGGCGTGGTTCTCGTGTTCTTAAGGCAGAATCCCCTGCGCGGGCTTCTCGTTCTCGGGCGGCGTCGCCTTCGGGCCCGCCGCACGAATACGGACTGATCGCACATCCATCTCGCGGTGTTTGTCCGGCGTTACCGGGCGGATGCCGACGAAGTCATAGCCCATATCCCCGCCTCGCTTCGGCGTGTGGAAGGTGAGGGTATAGGGTTGGAACTCAGGCGTCAGGTCGAAGCCCTGCCATCCGCTCTCTCCCTCTGTCTTGGAGAAGTAGTTCGCCTCGAACCGGCTCGCGGGGAATTCACCGGCCGAACGCGCCTCGATGATCACTTCGATCGGTCGCGATTCCAGCGCGTACTCCACATCCTCCGCCAGCATGAGATGTGGGCCCAGCCTCGGGTCCTCATAAGTCGCGCTCGCCTCGCGGTCGATGTGCAGGATGATATCCTCGCCGTCGGCCGCCTTGCCGATGTCAATTGCCACGCCACCGCCTTCGCCTACGACGAATCGGTTGAGTTCTGGCCCCGTGATCAACACGTCCTCGGCATTGCGGCCGCCGCCGCTTACCGGTCCGCTTGGCAGGCGCTCGCCATAAGGGTCCAGCGCCATGAACACGAAGGCGCCGGCAAGGGCGGCTGCAAGCGGGAAGAAGAGGATATCGCGCATGGCTCCTCACTACGCGAGCGATCAAGCCGGCGTAAATCCTCCCCGCGCAGGGTCTTGCGGGATTTTGCGCCGGGAACGGACGTGTCGGTGATGTCCCCGCACGCGGCCTGGCCAGGCTCTGTCTGCCAACATGAACCCCGCCGCCTATCCGGCCGGAGGTTATCTGCAACATTACAACGATGTAGCGACGCGCTTGCGAGCCTTCCGCCTAAAACAAAGGCCCCGGACCTTGAGGGTCCGGGGCCAAGAAATGGGAAGGATCCTTAGTCGATGTGGACCACAGCGGGGGAAGCCCCCGCCATGATTCTAGAACTTCTTGGTCAGGCCGACCTCGAAGATCCGGCCCCGGGGATTGCCCGTAGCGGTGTAGTAGCCCGAGCGGCCCTGGGCGGCGGAGGGATCCTCGTCAAAGATGTTGAGGATGGTCGCGCGCAGTTCGAGTTCTTCCCAGAACGGCGCCGTGTAGATGTAGTTCAGGTCGAAATCGAGATACTTCTCCGGGAAGATCCCATAGGTCGAATAGAGCGTCTCGTCGATCGTCGTCGTCGACGCGATGTTGGCGACGATCGGCGTCAGGCCGCCGACTTGATAGGCCTCGTTGTAGGTGCCTGAGGAGTAGTTGGCGCGCAGGCTGACATTGTGCGTTTCATCAGCCCACCGGACGACCGCATTCGCTCTCCAGCGCCGCGATTCGTTGCCTGTCCGCGTATAGTTTGCGGTGCCGAGGCGGTTGCCACCGGGGTCGAACAGGATGTTGTTCACCGAATAGCCCTTGGCCTCGTAAGCGAGGTTGTTGGTGGCCGTGAGCTGCGCGGTGAACGTCCCGTCGAACAGCGGGTATGCAAAATCGATCGAGTAGTCGACGCCGTTGGTGAGGAAGCCGGGGCCGTTCACCTGGTAGCGCAGCACCTCAACCAGGTCCGCGCCTGTCGTCACACCCTGCTGGCAGGGCGACGCGAAGGCCACGAAGCTGATCAGGCTGGCGTTGCAGTTTGCGAACTGGCCGGGGGAGTTGTTGGTGGCCGTGTTCGGTATGCCGGTAACACCGCGGTTCGACTGGGCGGCCGAGGTGTTGAGGCCGAAGATGTCGTTCAGGATCGTGGTGTCGCTTGTGGTTGCGATCTGTCCGTCGATCTGGATTTCGAAGAAGTCCACGCTCGCGCGAATGCGGCCTTCGCCGAGGTCCGATTCCCAGCCGACCCCGAAGTTGAACGTCTTGTCGTCCTCCGGGCCGATTCCTGTGGCGACCGTCGTGCTGCGCTGCCGCTGGAAGCCGGTTCCGAAACGGCCATATCCCGCCGTTGCAAATTCCACTGATCCTGGATCGAGTTCCAGCGCGCCATCGGCGCGATAGTTCGTGCCGAAGGACGAGCGGACGTATATATTGTCCGTCACATCCCACTTGCCGGCGAGGGAATAGATGTCGCCGATCAGGTCGCCGCCATTGTATTCTTCATGGCGGATCGACGCTGAGATGTTCACATTCTCCAGAACGGGCAGCTGAAGCTCCGCAAAGGTCGCCCATGTCTGCGTGTCGTAATAGTAGGGCGGGATCTGGGTGACGATGTTGACGCGGCCGTTGCCGAAGAACGCGCCCTGGATGGCAGGGCATCCGCGCGTGCCGACACCTGGTTCGACCTGGGCCGGGCTGTTGACCACGGCGCGGTCGGGCCAGACGCAGGGTTGCGTCGCCATGTTCTCCTCGACCTCGATATCATCACGCGTCGATGCGCGCCCTTCGACCTGACGGGATTGCATGCCGACCGCCCAGCCGATTTCGCCGCCCGGAAGCTGGAACGTCGTAGGTGGGATCGTGCCGCTCAGCAGCCCGTTGATCGTGACCGACTCGAGTTTGTACTCGGCCACGCGGCTGCCCATCATCCAGTCGATCAGGTCGTTCGGGTTGGCGTAGCCTGACGGCCGGCCTGCGATTGTCCCTGGGTTGAATTGCGGGTTGGAGGCGCCATTGGCGACGCTGGTCGCGAACGCGCTGGCGAACGGGTTGAACCACTGACAGCCCGCCGTGCCCGGCGCGATGTCCGACTGAACGCCAACCGTCCGGTTATAGGCCGCCGCAGAGGAGTAGTCTGTCGGCACCCGGTCGACCGCGTTGCAGCTGGGGCCGCCATAGCCGAGCAGGGCGTTCTGCAGGCGGGACGCGAAAATGTCAGGCTGATGGTAGGTGTTCAGGTACTGGTTGTACTGCGCCGATAAATCATAGCTGATCCCGTTCAGGAACGGCCCGATCCAGGTATCCTCCGTGAACTCGCCCTTTAAGCCCGCGTTGATGATGAAACTGTCACGCTCGAAGGTGTCGACCTTTAGTCCGCCATCCTCCAGCGGATTTCCGCCGAACATGTATGGCCGCCAGTTGAGGCCCGCATAAAGCGCGGCGTTGGCGGGCAGGGCCGCCAGGCTCGCACCCGTACGCGTCCGGAAGTCCGCGATGAACGGGTTCTGTACGAACGTGCCCGTCCCGGCGCCGAGGCTGTTGAAAGTCTGCACCTGCACCGGAATGACGTAGTTGCAGCTGCTTGCGCACAGGGCGCTGAAGGTCCGGTCGATCGCCGTCGCGCTGGCGGGGCCAATTGGTATCTGTTGTTGCAGCGTCTTCGACTTGCTGAAGTTCACATCAAAGTGGAACTCCATGTTCTCGCTGATGTCGCCATTGTACTCAAGATAGGCTTGGTACTGATCATTCTCGTTGACCAGATTCTGGAAGGGCGCTTGCGGGAAGGCGCAGGCCCGGTTGGCCGCCGCTCCCTGCACCGAGTTGCCCTGTATGGTGTTGGCGATGAAGCCGCCCACCGCCTCGCACGCCGCCTGCGCCGCTGCGCCCGTGCTGCCCGGCAGGTCATTGATCCCCGGGAAAGAGGTCAACGGGTTCATCGTGATCGTTGCGCCGGTGTAGAAATCTGACAGCGTCGGCTGGAACGTGCCCGGGTTTGCGCCTGTCAGAGAGTAGCCCGCCGGATTGACGTTAAAGGGCTGGCTCGAGAAATCGCGCGCCGTCTGCAGCATCGCGTCTTCGTGGGTGACCGCGGCCGAGAACAGGAGGTTCGATGAATCGCCAACCCAACCCGTCAGGAAGTCGACTTTGTAGTAGCCGTCCGATCCGTCATAGAACTGCTTTTGCACAGTGATCTGGGGTGCATCTATGTCGCGCCGGGTCGTGAAGTTGATGACGCCGCCCACCGCGCCCGCGCCGTAAGTCGCCGAGGCGCCGTCCTTCAGAACTTCGACTGCCGCAAGAGCGCCCATCGGCACCGTGTTGACGTCCGCGCCGTAGGAGCCGTTCCACGGCGCGAGGTTCTTGCCGTTCATCAGCACAAGCGTGCCGTTCGAGCCGAGGCCGCGAAGGTTGGCGTTGCCGAAGCCTGTGCCTTGCGGAACGTCGGGCGAGGCCTGACCAAAGCCGAGGTCATCGCCATAAGACGTGGTCAGTGACCGGATGAATTCCGTTACGGTTGGCGAGCCCTGCTGCTGGATGTCTTCAGCGGTGTAGACTTCGACGGGCTTTGGCGCATCTTCCGGCGCGGTCGCGATCAGCGAGCCGGTAATAACGACGCGGTCTCGGCTGGCGTCTGGTTGCTCTGTCGTACGGTCAACACCTGCCGATCCGGCCGGCTGATCCGCAGCCGCCGTTGTCGTCACGGTCTGCGGCGAGGCTGGCGTGGTGGTCTGCTGGGCCTGTGCAAGCTGGAGGCCTGGCGCGCCAATCAAAAGCGCAAGCGCGGATACCCCGCGAAGGGTTCTTACGGTCATTGGTTTCTCTCCCCTGTGAGCGGCTCTCTTTGTCGGAGCTGCTTCTGCTGTGCCTGCGGTCCCAACCATCTCAGGCGCTTCAGCGTAACGCCGCCAGATTTCGCTGTTCAATGGGGCAGACAAAAAGCGCCGCTACGTTATCTGACGCCCGCGGCAACTCATTTCCTCAGGACTTGCACGGTTCACGCCGTAGTGATCATTCAAGGTTTGCTTGCTGCGGGCGCGAACGCTCCGGTGTGATCTGCAGCTAAACCTGAGTCATGTTGGCTGATACGCGTTGGCGGCGTGAGTTGTCGGTGTCCGACCGTAGCCCAAATTGGTTGGCGCCAGGCGTCGATGGTTCGCAACCTTGCGGGAGAGGGTCAGCCGGCCTTTTGAATTCCGGCGTGCAGGGAACTGAAAGACGCGAGATATGGTCGACACGCCAAGGATCGAGATCGCCATCACGCGCGAGGATCTGCCGTCAGGCGGCCGCTATGTCGCCCGCATCGCGGGCAAGCCCGATGCTGAGATGACCTTCTCGAAGGCGGGCGAAAAGATCCTGATCATCGATCATACCAGCGTTCCGGACGCACTCGGCGGCCTGGGCGTCGGCAGGGCGCTGGTCGAGTACATGGTGCATGATGTTCGGGCGCGGGGCTTGAAGATCATCCCCCTCTGTCCCTTCACCAACGCCACCCTCCGCAAGCAACCCGAATGGCAAGATATCCTCAAGGACCCGTTCTGAGGAGCCGCCAGGCCCGTCAGAATCAGGCTCTTATCAGCCGCCGATCACAGCGCTACCGGCGTGGTCGCGGGCTGTCTTGTGAGCGCTTAGAACGGCGCGATCTGGTCGTAGACCAGCTTGCCATAGCGGTCGCGCTGCACGTTGGAGATATCGCCGCGGCCACCATATGAAATCCGCGCCTCGGCGATCTTGGTGTGCGCAATCGTGTTGTCCGAGGCCACGTCCTCCGGACGGATCACGCCCGAAATCAACAACTCGCGAAGCTCGTTGTTGATCTTCACTTCCTGGCTGCCGCCGATCACCAGGTTGCCGTTCGGCAGCCGGTCCGTGATCACGGCCGCGATTGTGAGGTTCACCGTCTCCTGCCGGTTCACCGACCCCTGGCCATTGGAAGCCGAGCTCGAATCGAAGCCAATCGCCGGGTCGAGCGATGGCGTGCCGGGCAGGGCGTTCTGGATCACGCCCTCAAGGCCAAGCAGCGCCGAGATGCCGTCTTCGGTTGAACTCGTGCGGCTGCGCGCCGTTGAATTGTTCACCTGCGCCGAATCCTGAATCGAGATGTTCACCGTGAGAATATCGCCGATCTTGGCGGCGCGCTGGTCATTGAAGAAGGAGCGCGCGCCCGTGCGCCACAACGCGTTGGACGCCTGCGTTTCCATCTCCGGGGCCGGCAGCGGCATCGACACGCGCTGCGAGCCCGCGACCGTCGCAGGATTGCTGATGGGCGTCAGCTGCGGCGAGGCGATCGCTGCGTCGAGCCCCGCACATCCGCCCAGCGTCAGCACAGCAAGCCCAGCTCCGAAGGTGAGCGTCTTCTTCATCGTGATTGCCCCATGGAATGGATGCGCGCCTCGCCATGGCCTGCGGCCACGGCTTCAACTGTCCGCCTGGAATAGGTGTTGAGCACACGAACCGGTTCACCCAGCGCGGCCTCGTTCTGCGCTACGCCATCGACGCTGAGGTGCACCCCGCCGGTCGCATAGATCAGCTTTACCGGATCGCCCTTGCGGATCACCGCCGGGGTCTTGAGGTCGTTGGCTTGCACCGGCGTCCCCGCCTTCAAGGCGCGCCGCGCCTCCATGCCGACGGCGGCGTCCCAGTCCGAAAGTCCGCGCGCCCGCGCTGATGTGGCGTCCGCCCATTCAATATCGGCTGCAACGATGACAGCGCCGCGCGCAACGTCGCGCACCAGGATCAGGACCTGGCCTTCGCTCGTGGATGAGGGCGCGATCTGCCGCGCCGGATTGGCGGGGTTGGCGGGGTTGGCGGTCCGCGCGACCTGCGCCGGGGTGGCGGCGCCCGTCGCGCGGGTCACCAGGATCGGCTTGTCGAGGGGGATGGCCAGCAGAACGCCCGCGCCTTTGGCCGTTGCGATGATGAAAGCAGGATCGAGCGCCAGCGTCTGTCCCGGCGGCGGGGCGGGGCCGAGCAGCAGGCCCGCCGCCTCGCCCGTGACCGGGGCCACATCGCCCAGCATGATCCACTCGCCGCTGATCGCCTTCTGCGCCTGCGCGACCGGCGCGGCGGCAAGAAGGGCAAGTGCGGCAAGGGCGAAGCGGAACATCTGTATCAACGCAGGTTGCTGGCCGAACGCAGCATCTCGTCCGTCGTGGTGATGACTTTGGAATTCATCTCATAGGCCCGCTGGGCGGTGATCAGCGCGGATATCTCCGTGACGGCGTTCACGTTCGAGGTTTCAAGAAAGCCCTGCTGCAGCGTGCCAAAGCCGATCGAGCCTGCAAGCCCGCGATTGGCGGCGCCCGAAGCCGGCGTCTCCAGGAAAGTGTTGTCGCCCATGGCCTCAAGGCCGGCCGGATTGATGAAGCGCGCCAGCTCCAGTGCGCCGACATCCTGCGGGTCGCTGCCATCGGCCATGATGGCCTGCACCACGCCCTGGCGGTTTACCGAGATCGCGATGGCGTCCTGCGGCACAGACACGCCGGGGGCCACGACATAGCCTTCCTCGGTCACGATCTGTCCGTCCGGCGACAGCGAGAAGTTGCCCGCGCGCGAATAGGCATCACGGCCGTCGGGCAGCTGAATGATGAAATAGCCTTCGCCCTGGATGGCCATGTCATAGGGATTCTGCGTCTGCGTGACCGAACCCTGTTCGGTGACGCGGTAGACCGAGCCGGCCTTGACGCCCACGCCGACCTGAACGCCCGTCGGGATGATGGTGCCTGCGTCAGAGGACTGCACGCCCATGCGCTCCACGTTCTGGTAGAGCAGGTCCTGGAATTCGGCGCGCTGGCGCTTGAAGCCCGTCGTGTTCATGTTCGCGATGTTGTTCGCGATCACCTCGACGTTGAGCTGCTGGGCCTGCATGCCTGTTGCGGCGGTGTTCAGAGCGCGCATGGTTGTCTCTCCCTCAGGTCCTAGCCGACCCTGGCAAGTTTATCGATCGACGTTCCGCGCAGTTCATCCGACTGCGACAGCATCTTTGCGACCGATGTGTAGGCACGGCTGATCTCGATCATGTTGGTCAACTCCTGGATGGCGTTGACGTTCGATCCTTCGACGAATCCCGCCGCGATGCGACCTTCGGCGGTGCGGGGCGCCTCGTCGGTGGCCCGCCACATGTTGGCGCCGATCTTCTCGAGCGCGCCCGGCGTGTTGAAGGTGGAAACCCGCAGCGTGCCGACCACGACGCCATCCTGGCTGATCGATCCCTCGCGCGAGACGCTGATCGGGCCGCCGTCGGGATTCAGCGTGATCGGTCCGCCATCGCCGAGCACCGGATCGCCATTGCGGGTTACCACGCGGCCCTGATCGTCGAGGCCGAAGCGACCGTCGCGCGTGAAGGCCTCACCACCAGGCGTCTCGACCACGAAGAATCCCTCGCCCTCAAGTGCGAAGTCCAGCGGGTTGCCGGTCCGTTCCAGCGGTCCGGGCGAAAAGTCGCGCTGCAACATCCAGGCATCGGTGAAGGCGATGTCGCCGGGCAGGTCGGAGGCCGAAGCGGGCTTCTCCGAAAGCTCGCGCGATACCACATGCTCGACCTTGAAGCCGGCGGTGGTCATGTTCGCGAGGTTGTTCGCGGTCGAGTCCATCCGCTGACGCAGAACCTGCTGCGCGGACAGGCCGACCATGAAGGAATTGTCCATTGGCCGCCATTCGTCCCTGCAGCGCGCTTCGGCGGCGGCGGGGCCAGGCTGGGCTTGGTCCGCGTTTTCTGCTGCGGACGTCTGATTGGCCCACAATGGCCCCGGGCGGTTAACGAGATGTTTCGAGCCAGCCTCCCGCGAGAGCCTTGAATGCAGGGATTACCCGGCAGGATTTGCCCATCGGAACCAATCCTTAACCATCGGTGGACGATTTTGCCGGGTGACCCGGATGTCCCGGGCCAAGATGATTCCCGCGCGTATCTTCCAGGGGTTGCCCGCCAATGGCGAAGAAGGAAAAGCCGAAGAAGCCTGAAGCGCCGGCGGCCGACGCCCCGGCCGAAGGCGAGGCCGGCTCCAAGAAGAAGATGGCCGGCAAGACGCTGGTGCTCTTCATCATTCTGCCCGCCGTGCTCGTCCTGGGCGGCGGCGGCGCAGCTGCGATGATGCTCATGGGCGGCGGCGGGGCTGCCGCCACCGAAGCGGATGCCGAAGCCGGCGAACACCCCGCGCCGGAAGACGGCCATGCTGAAGCGTCTGCGGACGACCATGGCGGCGGGGGAGATCATGGTGGCGAAGGCGGCGGCGATCACGCCCCGGCCGCCGGCCTGCCGGAAGGCGAGACCGAGGTCGGCCACATGCTGCCCTGCGAGAGCGGCAATCCCTGCTACTACGCCTTGCCGAAACTGGTCGTGAACCTTGCCGGCACCGAGGGCCAGCGCTCTCCCTACATGGAGATCGAACTCTCCCTTGAGGCGGCCAACGGCTCCACCTTCAACCGTATCCCGGAACTGATGCCCCGGCTCAAGGACCAGCTCAATTCCTTCCTGCGCGAGTTGCGCGTGGAGGATCTCAACGGTTCAGCGGGAACGTTCACGCTGCGCCGCGAACTGCTCAAGCGATTCAACCTCGTGCTGGACCCGAAGAAGATCGACGCGGTCCTCATCGAAGGCATGCTTATCCAGTAGGGAAGTCAGGCGCGTGGCGGCAGACACCACAGACGAGGAACTCGCAGCGGGCTGGGAAGCCAGCGTATCGTCCGGCAAGGGCGATGCTGACGACGTGTGGAATGCTGAAACGTCTCCGGGCGGTCCGCGCGCTTCTGACGCGGAGCAATCGATCGCCCAGGCGGCAGTCGGCTCCGAACGCATTCTCAACCAGGACGAAATCGACTCGCTGCTCGGCTTTTCGCTCGAGGAAGAGAACGGCGCAAAGCGCGGCGGCGTCCGCGCGCTGATCAACTCCGCGCTCGTGTCCTACGAGCGACTGCCGATGCTCGAAGTGGTGTTCGACAGGCTGGTGCGCCTGATGACCACCAGCCTGCGCAACTTCACATCCGACAACGTCGAAGTGTCGCTGGATGCGATCCAGTCGATGCGATTTGGCGATTATCTCAACTCGATCCCGCTGCCGGCCATCCTCGCCGTGTTCAAGGCCAAGCAGCTGGACAATTATGGCCTGCTCACGGTTGATTCGAACCTGATCTATTCGATCGTCGACGTGCTGCTCGGCGGGCGCCGTGGCACGATCGCCATGCGGGTCGAGGGCCGTCCCTACACCACCATCGAGCGCGTGCTGGTGACCCGCCTCGTCGAGGTGATCCTGCACGACGCCAAGAAGGCGTTCGATCCGCTCACCACCGTCGAGTTCGAACTGGACCGGATCGAGACCAACCCGCGCTTCGCCGCCATCGCCCAGCCTGCCAACGCTGCCATCCTGGTCAAGCTGCGCATCGACATGGAAGACCGCGGCGGCCGCTGCGAACTGCTGCTGCCCTACGCAACGCTGGAGCCGATCCGGAAGATGCTGCTGCAGAACTTCATGGGCGAGAAGTTCGGGCGCGACAACATCTGGGAAGGTCACCTTGCGACCGAGCTGTGGTCGGCGCCGGCAACACTGCGCGTCGTGCTCGACGAATTCCAGGCGCCACTTGGCAAGATGATGAACCTGCAGGTCGGCGACACCTTGGTGATGAATGCAACGCCTGATTCCAAAGCGCAGCTGATGTGCGGCGATATTCACCTCACGCACGGCCAGGTCGGCCGGATCGGCCAGAAGGTCGCCATGCGGGTCGAAGCGCCGATCACGCAGGCCGCAAAGAAAAGGGTCATGGAGGCACGATGAGCAATATTTATGTCCTCGCTTTCGAGGGATTCCTCGCAGTCCTCCTGCTGATCGCGATCCTCTACTGCATGCGGCTTGATGGAAAACTCAAGGCGCTGCGGACCGGCAACACGCGCATGCTCGAAGCGGCTCGCGAGCTGCAGAGCTCCGTGCAGCATGCCGAGAATGCTGTCACGGCGCTGCGCCGTTCGGCCGATGCCGCCGGCCGAGAGCTTCAGTCGAAGATAGACGAGGCCCGCGCCATGGCGAACGCGCCGCTCGTCCGCGAGGCGCCGCGCGAGATAATGATTGATGGCCCCCGCGATCGTGACCGTGATCGCGACAATGTCCGCCAGCCTGTCGATTTCGCCCTGCGCCGCCGCAGCGTCCTCTAGGGAGTTCTCACCATGACGCCAAGGGTTGGAGTCTTCTCCGCCGTGATCGCCGTCAGCATCGGAGCGCTGGCGTTCAAGGGCGTCGACATCGCGCAGGCCTTCGCCCAGCAGGCCGACGAGACCGCATCTGGCCCTTCGATGGGCAATGAGCTCACCGCCGGCGCCGAAGAGATTGCGCCCGAGGAAGAAGCCCCGCCTGTCGCCGCCGGCGCCGCTGCCCCGCCGACGCCGGAACAGTGCCTTTCTGCGCTCGACGCCGCCGCCGAGGAGGCCGGCCTTTCCTCGAACGAGATCATCGTGCTGCGCAGCCTGCAGGCGCGGCGCGAGGCGCTGGATGAACGCGAAGCCGGCATCGCCACGCGCGAAGGCGCCACAGCTGCCGCCGAGGGGCGCCTGCAGGAACAGATCACCGAACTCAAGGCGGTCGAGACACGGGTGCAGGGCCTGCTGACCCAGATGGAAGCCAAGCGCGACGAGCGTATGGCCTCGCTGGTGAAGACGTATGAGGCGATGAAGGCTAAGGATGCGGCCACGATCTTCAACGGCATGGATGATCAGGTCCTCCTCGATATCGCCAAGGCGATGAAGCCTGCAACGCTCGCCGCCATCATGTCCTCCATGACACCCAAGCGCGCCGAGGCGCTGACCCGTATGCTGGCGGATCTGTCGAAGTCGCCTCTCGAAGCTGGCCTTGCGGCCAAGCCGCCTGCATGAGCGGTCTGTTCCCCACGGCTGGCTGGGCTCTACGCCTCTCCTTCATCGGAGCGGCGGCGCTCGGCATTGTGTCGCCAGCCGTGGCGGATCGTCCCCTTCAGCTCACCTTCAAGGAAAATCCATCCTACGCCCGCATCACGGCAAAATGGGCCGATGGCGATGACAACGCTCCCAAGATCAGCGCGCAGGTCTCGAACCAGGTTCTGATCCTCACCTTCGACCAGAAGGTCACGATCGACTTCAACAAGCTGAAGGAAGGCCTGCCCAACTGGGCCGCCGTTACCTTCATGGATCCTGACGGCATGACGGCCCGCATCGGCCTCAAGCAGACGCCGCGCCTTGCGATCTCGACCTCGATTGATCTCGTCGCCCTGGATCTGATCCCGGAATCTGTGACGCAGACCCCGCCCAAGATCGTCTCGCCACTCGTCGCAAAGCGTGCGGCGGAGGCCGAAGCGCGACGGGTTGAAGCCGTCCCCGCGCCGGTGGCGATCGAGCCGCTGGAAGTGCGCGGCAGCCATTCAGGCGACAGCTCGCGCATCGCCTTCTACTGGAACTCGAAAACCAGCTACAAGGTCGTGAGCCAGGCCGAGGGCACGCTGACGCTGCAATTCGCCAGGCGCGCCAAGCCGGACCTTGCCTATCTGCGCATCACGCCGCCGCCGAACCTTGCCGACTTCAAGGCCGAGAACTCTGATCGCGGTTACATTGTCACGATCACCTCGAAGGACAAGATGCCCATCAAGCACTACCTTGAGGGCGATGTTCTCGTGGTGGACATCTCGAAGCCCGCCCCGCCTGCGGCCGCCGCAGCGCCCGCGGGCTCCACGCCGCAACAGCCGGCCGCAGCAAGGCCCGCGCCTGCACCCCCTGCCAGCGCGCCAATCCTGCTCACCCCGCCCAAGCTTCCGGGCAACGCGCCCGCCGTCGCGCTGGCCCCCGTCTCCTCGACCGCGATTGGCGGCCCCGAACGCGCGACAGTCATGTCTCCGAAATGGACGGATCCATCGCCGCCAAACGGCATCGTCTTCGTCAAGGCGGCTCCGATCACCGGCGGGGTCGATATCACCGTACCGTTTGCGGAGCCTGCAGCTGCAGCGGTGTTCGCGCGCGGAAACGTCGTCTGGGCGGTGTTCGCCGCCAATGCCGATCTCAAGCTGGATCAGACCCAGTTCCCCGCCGGCTATCGGGCGCGCGTCATGCGCCAGAAAGATGCGGCCATCCTGCGTGTTGAGGTTCCCAAGGGGCTTTCCGTCTCCGCTGAGATGGAGGAGGCCACATGGTCGATCCGGATCGCGCCCACCGCAAACCGTCCTCAGCGCTTCCTCAAGCCCGAACGCAAGCCTGACGACAGCGGGCGCGCGCGCATTGAGACAATGATGATCGGCACGACGGGCCTTGTCTGGTTCGAGGATCCGATCATTGGCGACCAGATCGCCGTCGCCGTCGCCTATGGCCCGTCCTCTTCCTCGCCATCGCCCCGCGACTTCGTCGAGGCGTCGCTGCCCGCAACCGCACATGGCCTCGCCATCGCGCCGAAATCGGACAGCGTTGTGGTTACGCTGGAGGGCGAGCGTGTCGCCGTCTCGATGGCCGCCAGCGCCCAGTCGGCCACAGACACCGCAATGGCCGATCTGGGCTTCGGCGCAGCGGCGAACAACCCGGCTTTCATCGACTTCGCCGCCTGGGGCGCCTCGCGCGGCGAGCAATACTACGAACACCTCAAGAAGCTGCAGGCGGCGGCGATCGCGGCCGACCCCTCGACGCCGATGGGCGCCTCGGCCGCGCTTGACCTCGTGCGGTTCTATATCGGCCACCAGCAGCCGCACGAGGCGCTGGGCATCCTGCGCGTCGCCGTGAATGAGCGCCCTGAGCTGGAGCAGGACCCCACGGTTGTCGGCATGCGCGGCGCGGCCAACTACATGGTCGGCCGCCTCAAGGAAGCCGAAGCAGATCTGTCGCGCGGCGTCCTCCGGGGCGACCAGTCAGCTGCGCTCTGGCGCGCGATGGTCGCGGCGGGGCGGGGCGAGTGGGAGCGGGCGCTGGAGCTGTTCCGCGAATCTGATCGTCAGTCCCAGCTCTATTCGTCCGCCCGCGCGGCCGACTTTGCGGTTGTATGGGCGGAGGCTGCGCTGCGCGCCAACGACTTCGACGCTGCGCGCAGGCAGGCCAATCTCGCCATCTCCGGCGGTGAACCGGAAACCAAGGAGCGCGGCCAGCTGGCGCTTGCCAATCTGCGCGCGGTCGTGGACGGACCCGCCGCCGCGTATGGCGAACTTGAACGCCTCGCCCAGGCCGCAAGCGAGCCGGTCGCTGTGCGCGCCGAACTGCGCCGGCTGGAGCTTGCCGTGCCCGCAGGCAAGATGACGGCCGGTGAGGCGGCGCAGGAGCTGGAATCGCTGCGCTTCCGCTGGCGCGGCGACGAGGTCGAGATGGCGACGGTCGGCATTCTCGCCGACCAGTATATGCGTGTCGGGCGATTCCGCGATGCGCTGCTTCTGGCGCAATCGACGGCCTGGCGCGACGCCGATGCGCCGGGCGCGCGTGAGTTGCGCATCAAGCTGGCCGAATACTTCCGCCGCCTGTTCCTCGACGGGGAGGCCGACAGGCTGGACCCGATCCAGGCAGTGGCGCTGTTCTACGAGTTCGACGATACGCTCATGCCCATCGGTCCCGACGGCGACCAGATGGTCCGCAAGCTGGCGCAGAGGCTGGTGGCGTTCGACCTGCTGGAACCGGCCAGCGCCCTTCTGCAATACCAGGTCGACAACCGCATCCGCGGCATGGGCAAGGCTGCGGTCGCCGTTGACCTGGCGACGATCTACCTGTGGGACAGGCGGCCGGACAAGGCGCTCGCAGCCATAAATTCTACGCGCCAGCCGCAGCTTCCCAAGGAGCTGGCGCTGGAGCGGCGCCTGCTGGAGGCCGCAGCCTACCGCGACCTTGGCCGGTATGATCACGTCATCGAACTGGTCGAGCCGCTTGAAGGCGTCGAGGCCAAATCATTGTTGGCGGATGCCTACTGGCGCGACCGCAAATGGCCGCAGGCCGCCGCCGCCATGGTGGCGATGCTGCCGCCGGTGGGGCAGGCGCAGAAGAAAGACGCCGACCTTGTCTTCAAGGCCGGTATAGCGGCCCGCATGGCGAAGGATGCCGCACTGATCGCCCAGGTGCGCGGTTATTCAAGCGCGATGGAAGGCAGCCCGAACAAGGCGAGCTTTGATCTCATCGTTGCGCAGACCGATGTTTCAGGCGCCAGCGTGTCGGAAGCCGTGCGCCGCCTTGCCGATGCCCCGCGCGTCGATGCCTTCGCCGCGGCCATGAAACAGCGCTTCGAGGCGCAGAAGACTGTGGCGCAGGCCCCGGCAGCGGCTCCGACTGCGGGCTAGAGACCGTCATCCTTCGTGCCCGGTGCGCCAAGGTCGAGCCCGGCAAAATCGAACAACTCGCCATCCACAAGGTGCGATGGCCGCACATGACCCAGCGCGCGCGCCATGACCTGGCGCTTGCCGGGATTGCGCTTCTCCCACTCATCCAGCATCGACTTGATCTGCATGCGCTGCAGGCCATCCTGCGATCCGCAGAGATTGCAGGGGATGATCGGGAACTGCATCAGCCCGGCGAACTTGCGGATATCCTCCTCGGCGCATCCGATCAGCGGCCGCAACACGAACAGATCGCCTGCATCGTTCACCAGCTTGGGCGGCATCGCGGCCAGCCGCCCGCCATGGAGGAAATTCAGCATGAAGGTTTCGAGCGAGTCGTCGCGATGGTGTCCGAGCACAACCGCCTCGCACCCTTCCTCACGCGCGACGCGATAGAGGATGCCGCGCCGCATGCGCGAGCATAACGAGCAGTACGTGTTGGACGCCGGCACCTTCTCGGTCACGACCGAGTATGTGTCCTGCGTGATGATCCTGTGCGGCACCCCAACGCGCGCGAGATATTCCGGCAGCACGTGCTTGGGAAATCCCGGCTGGCCTTGGTCGAGATTGCACGCCAGCAGGTCGACCGGCAGCGCCCCCTGCCATTGCAGATCGAGCAGAACGGCCAGCAGCGTGTAGCTGTCCTTGCCGCCCGACAGGCACACCAGCCAGCGCGGGCGCCGCCCGCTTGGGACCATGCCATAGGCGCGGATCGCCTCCTGCGTCTCGCGCACCAGGCGCTTGCGCAGCTTGCGGAAGGTGACGCTTCCTGGGGCGTCCGCGAACACAGGGTGCAGTGGCGAAAAGACCTCGGCCGGTTCGCCAGCATCCTCTGGGTGTGATGAGTCGTCAGCCATGCCGGAATTCCATTCTGCAGGGCTCATAGGCTCTTTTCAGCAGCTTTGCGACTGCGTCTGCTGGATGGGCGCGGACGACACCGCCGCCGGCAAACCCTGTTACAAAAATCCGCGCTTCTGGCATACTTTCACCGCTCGCAGACGTTAGGGTTTGCGAAGTCCCGGCAGAAACGGCCATGGGGCCTGGCGAGGGAGGGGGCGATGTCCCGGCTTGCAGCAGCGATCGCAACATCACGGTTCGGGCTGGGCGCCCGCCCCGGCGAGATTTCCGATGCGGCAGGCGATCCGCGCGGCTGGCTCGAAGCCCAGATCCGCCCCGGCGCCGCGGTTGTCTCCGGCGAGGGCCTGCTATCGACGCAGGAAGTTTTCGCCGCCCGCATCGCCGATGCCTCAATGGCTGGCCCGCGCGAGGCTGGCGAACCAGACGAGGAGGCGCGGCGCGCCATCCAGCAGCGCATCCAGCGCGAGGCGCGCGAAGGGCTCCAGAAGGAAGTCGAGGCGCGCACCCGGCACGCAGCCTCCACCCCTGCATCTTTCGCCGAACGCTGGCTGCGCTTCTGGGCGAACCACTTCACCGTGGCGGCCCGCAACGCGCAGATGATCGGCCTTGTCGGCCCCTATGAGCGCGAGGCAATCAGACCCCACGTGTTCGGCCGCTTCTCCGGTCTTCTTGGGAACGCAGTCTTTCACCCGGGTATGCTGGTCTTTCTCGACGCCGCACGGTCCATCGGCCCGTCAACGATCCCGGCGCAGCGGCGCGATGCGGGTCTCAACGAAAACCTCGCGCGTGAGATTCTGGAGCTGCACACGCTTGGCGTTGGCTCCGGCTACACACAGGAAGACATTGTCGAGTTCGCCAAGGCCCTGACGGGCTGGACAGTAAGCGGCCCACAGACCGCGCGCCTTGCTGCGGCCGGCCGCGGCGGCCGCGCGCCTGAACTTGCAAACGAACCCGGCCGCGTGCTCTTCGTCGCACCCCTGCACGAGCCGGGGGCGAGAACCGTCCTCGGCAAGGTACATGGCGGGGAGGGCAAGCTGCAGGCGGCGAGCATACTCGACGTGCTGGCCGTCCATCCGGCCACGGCGCGCCTTATCGCCACGAAACTCGCGCGGCATTTCGTGGCTGATGTCCCGCCCGAATCCGCCATCGCCAAACTGGAGGCGAGCTTCCTGTCGTCCGGCGGCGATCTTGCCGTGCTCGCGCGCGCCGTGATCCATCTCGATGAAGCCTGGCAGCCGGAGCAGCAGAAATTCAAGACGCCGGAGGAGCTGCTTGTCTCAGCCGCCCGCGCGGCCGGCGCACAGGCGGCGTTCGGCGGCGCACAGCGTCAGGTCTATGCCTCGCTCGCGCAGGCGCCGTTCAGCGCGCCTTCGCCGGCTGGCTGGGCGGATGACACGGCTGCATGGTCCGGCGCCGATGCGGTCAAGAAGCGGCTCGAATGGGCCAACGCGGTTTCGCGGCGCATGGTGCGCGGCCTGTCGCCGACAGATTTCCTCGATCAGGCGCTTGGCGAGATGGCTGGGCAGCGGACGCGACAGGCCGTCGCCCGCGCCGAAAGCGCCGAGCAGGGTTTCACACTGGCGCTGATGTCGCCCGAATTTCAGCGGAGATAGTCATGACGATGCTGAACCGCCGGTCTCTGCTGCTGACCGGATGCGCTGCAACGCTTGTGTCCGTCGCGCCCGGCGCACGGGCCGACACGGGCGGCGCGCAAGGGCGCAAGCTGGTGATCATCATCCTGCGCGGGGCGATGGATGGACTTGCCGCCCTGCCGAAGATCGATGACGCCGACATTCGCGGCCATCGCGCCGCCCTGGTCGACCCCGGCGCGATCAAACTGTCTGATGGCTTTGCCCTTCATTCCGCGATGCCCGGCCTTGCCGCCATGTACAGCGCCAACGAGGCCGCCTTCGTGCCCGCCATTGCCGGTCCCTATCGCGAGCGCTCGCATTTTGCGGCGCAGGACCTGCTCGAATGCGGCGAGATCAGCCAGGTGAGCGCGGATGGCTGGCTCAACCGCGCGATGTTGAAAGCGCCCGGCGTCTATGCGGCGGTGTCGATCGGACCGTCCCAGCCGCTCATCCTCCGCGGCGCGCCGGTCAGCGCCACGTCATGGTCGCCGCCGGTATTGCCAGAGGCCAGTGAGGACACGCTGCAACGCCTGCTCGATCTCTATGAGCATGACATGGTCCTGAAGACGTCGCTGAGTGCAGCCGTCGGCGCCGACATGATCGCGGGTTCGATGAAGGCTGACGGCATGGGCGGACGCGGCGGGCCTGCGCAATATGTCCCGCAGCTTGAAGCAGCGGGCAAGTTCCTCGCCCAGCCACAGGGGCCGCAGATCGCCGTCGTCAGTCTCGAAGGCTGGGACACCCACATCGGCCAGAACCAGGCGCTACAGCAACGCTTTGCCGCGCTCGACAACGGCATCGCTGCAATGAAGACGCAGCTGGGCGATATCTGGAAGAAGACCGCCGTGATGGCAATTTCCGAATTCGGCCGCACGGTCCGCATCAATGGCGGCGGCGGCACGGATCATGGCACGGGCGGACTCGCCATTCTGGCAGGCGGCGCGATCAAGGGCGGCCGCATGCTGGGCGACTGGCCGGGCCTTAAATCATCGGCGCTGTTCGAGGATCGCGATCTTCGCCCCGCCGTCGATGCGCGCTCGGTGTTCAAGGGCCTGCTGCGCGACCAGCTCGGCTGGGCGTCAGCCGATCTCGACACGGCGATCTTCCGCGACAGCGTGGCGGCAAAGGCAATGGGCGGATTGGTCTAGGAGCCCGGCGGTCCCGGCTCACGCCGCCTGCAGCACGCCCTTTTCCTCGAGCAGCTGTTTCAGCTCGCCCGACTGGAACATCTCTTTCGTGATGTCGCAGCCGCCGATGAACTCACCCTTCACATAGAGCTGGGGGATGGTCGGCCAGTTGGAGAAATCCTTGATGCCCTGCCGCAGCTCGGCGTCCTCGAGGATGTTCGCGCTGTCATAGCGGACGCCAAGATGGTCGAGGATCGAGATCACGGTCGCCGAGAAGCCGCACTGCGGAAAGGTCGGCGTGCCCTTCATGAACAGGAAGACCGGGCTGGCGTCGACCAGGCCCTGGATACGCGCGTTGATGTCGGACATGGGAGCCTCCGCAGCGGTTTCCCGCAGGAAATGGGTGTCAGGCCTCTGAGCTAAGGCCTGAGACGTCTCCAATCAAGCGCCCCGTGTTCGGCGTCATGATGGCCGCCACGTTGGATTCGAGGTGATCCAGCCGGGACGTGGTGGAGATGATCCGGTGGGCGCCGCCCTCGCCAAGGGCCCAGTTCAGGGCTTCTTCCACGGTCATCGGCGTCGCCGGGCGGGGGGCGGCCCAGCCCATCAGCGAGCGCGCGAGCCGCCAGGTCGCCCCGGCGCTGACCGGAACGGGGAAACGCGGATTGGCCGCCCAAAGCGTCTCGATCCCGACCAGTTCCCCGGCCGAACGCAGGCGATAGAGCCGCTCCTTCTCATGGCTCGACAGGCCGGCATGGACGGGCGCCATGAAGTGCGTGAACTGTCCCGAAGCCAGCGCCGCATCCAGCTCCTTGCCGCGCCCGCAGATGCCGAGCGAGACGATGTCACCCTTGAACTTGAGATCGACCAGCGTCTTGAGGAGCGCGTCGGTAAGCTCCTCCGGCGCCGGGCCATGCAGGAACAACCAGTCGATCCGCGACCGGCGCAGCCGTTTGAGCGAGGCCTCCACCGAACGCCTGACGCCGGTGGGCGAAAAATCGCGGCGCCGACCCTTGATGCCGTAGGACTGGACGCCGACCTTCGTGGCGACGATCGGATCGTAGGGCGGCAGGCGCAGCAGGGCCTCGCCCAGCCGGCGTTCGGCCTCGCCCTGGCCATAGGATGGGCCGGTGTCGAACACGCGCACGCCCAGCGCATAGGCGTGCTGGATCATCTGCACGGTGGCCTCAGGCCGGATCAGCGGCGAGCCATGCGGCCCGCTCACCCCGAAACCGAGGCGGCGCGCTCCATGGGCGTTATCGCGGAGACTGTCACCCACTTCGGCCAGAGCCCTTTCAGCCGGGAGCGCGGGTGACGAGGGCGAGGGCGTGGAGCTGTCCGCCCATGCGGCCCTTGAGGGCGGCGTAGACCATCTGGTGCTGGGCGACACGCGACTTGCCACGGAACTGCTCCGAAACGATTTCGGCGCTCCAATGGTCATTGTCGCCTGCCATATCACGTAGACTTATGTCGGCGTCGGGGAATGCGTCCCGCAGATAGGTTTCGAGCGTCGCCCGATCCATCGCCATGGCAGTGTCCCTTCCCCAGTCTGGCCGCGCCTGAGAGCACGCGGCTCGCCCGGCTGTCTGTCCCGGTTGCTGTATTTAGTCTGGTCTCGCCGCCACACAATAGCGGAACGCAGCGTACTGCCCTAAATACGGGCTGACGCCTTGTCGCGCGTCAAGTTGCGCAGGCCGATTCCGCTGCGGTTGTTGTGTTCGCAATCAAACAGAGGCGATCAGGCGTTCCCGCCCTTCATGTAGGCGGGCAACCAGCCCTCATGCGCTGCGCGGAGGGTGGCGAGGGGCACGCTCATCAAGCTGCGATGGGAGTGCTGGGAGTGGCTGAACAAGATTTCTGGCTCGGTCGATTGCTGCACTCGGGCATACCATTCTTCGCCCTGAGGCTCGACGACGCCGAGAAACATCCAGTCCACGCCTTCCGCCGTCGCGGCCTTGCCCAAGTCGAAGCCGAGGGGGGCAGCGACGAGGTACCGTGCCTGATCCTCCGCGAACACACCAAAGCGCTTCAACGCGTCTTCGTCCATGAACTCATCAAGATCCAGGAAGCAGCCGCGACCGCTCGCCAGCGCCATTTCGGCGACAGCGCAAGCGATGCCACCGTCGCTGACGTCGTGAACTGCGTGGACTAGCCCATCAGCGATCAGCTTGCGAATGAACGCGGCGTTGCGCTTTTCCAGTTCGAGATCGACCGGCGGCGGCGAGCCTGCCTCGAGACCATCGAGACCGAAGATCACGCGCGCATACGCAGAAGCGCCAAGGTGTCCCGTGGTCTTGCCGACGACGAACAAACGATCGCCCGCCTGCGCTCCCTTCAGTGTCGCGATCTTGTCGAGATTCTCAATCAACCCGACTCCGCCCACGACAGGCGTCGGCGGAATCCCCACGCCGTCCGTCTCGTTATACAAGGACACGTTCCCGCTCACGACCGGGAATTCCAGAACGCGGCAGGCTTCGGCCATGCCCTCAATGGCTTTCACGATCACGCCCATCGTGTCGGGCTTTTCCGGGTTGCCGAAATTGAGGTTGTCGGTGATCGCAATCGGCGTCGCGCCAACCGCGCTGAGATTGCGATACGCCTCCGCCACCGCCTGCTTGCCGCCCTCATAGGGATCGGCCGCCACATAGTGCGGGTTGCAGTCAGAGCAGATCGCGAGGCCCTTGTTTGTGCCGTGAATACGCACGATGGCCGCGTCGCCCCCCGACTGCGAGCTATCAATCGTGTCACCCATCACGTGGCGATCATACTGCTCCCAGATCCAGCGCTTGCTCGCCATGTCGGGCGAGGACATCAGCTTCAGCAGAACCTCGCCATAGTCCGCAGGCTCAGGATACTTCGAGATATCGAGCGCCGGCGCGGGCTTGGGCGGATTCCACGGCCGGTCATAGTTCGGCGCGTCCTGCGACAGCGGCGGCACCGGAATATCGCACACCACAATGCCCTGCTGCTTCAGCACCAGGCGGCCGGTGTTGGTCGTGTAGCCGATCACCTCGGCATCAAGGTCCCACTTGTCGAAAATCTTCTTCGCATCCGCCTCGCGACCGGGCTTCAGCACCATGAGCATCCGCTCTTGCGACTCGGACAGCATGATCTCGTAAGCCGTCATGCCCGTCTCGCGCTGGGGCACCTTGTCCATGTCCATCTCGACACCGACGCCGCCCTTGTCCGCGATCTCGACGGAGGAGGAGGTGAGGCCCGCCGCGCCCATGTCCTGGATGGACTGGATCCAGTCCGTCGCCATCAGCTCGAGGCAAGCCTCGATCAGCAGCTTCTCGGTGAACGGATCGCCCACCTGCACGGTCGGGCGTTTCTCTTCATCGCCCTCGGAGAATTCCGCCGACGCCATCGTCGCGCCGTGGATGCCGTCGCGCCCGGTCTTCGATCCCACATAGAAGATCGCGTTCCCCGGCTCGGCGCCGCGCGAATAGAAAATCTTGTCCGTGTCCGCGAGGCCGACTGCCATCGCGTTGACGAGGATGTTGCCGTTGTATCCCTTGTGGAACTGCGTCTCGCCCGCCACCGTCGGCACGCCCACGCAGTTTCCGTATCCACCAATGCCGCCAACCACGCCCGCCACCAGCGAGCGCGTCTTCGGATGCGACGGATCGCCAAAGCGCAACGCGTTCACCAGCGCGATCGGCCGCGCGCCCATCGTGAACACATCGCGCAGGATGCCGCCCACGCCGGTCGCTGCGCCCTGATAGGGCTCGATGTAGGAGGGATGGTTGTGGCTCTCCATCTTGAAGATGCACGCCTGCCCATCGCCAATGTCGACCACGCCCGCATTCTCGCCCGGCCCCTGGATCACGCGCGGGCCCTTGGTCGGAAACTTCCCCAGATGCCGCCGCGTCGATTTGTACGAGCAATGCTCCGACCACATCACCGAGAAGATGCCGAGCTCCACTTTGTTCGGCGCCCGGCCCAGCCGGTCGAGCAGGATGGCGTACTCATCCGCCTTGATGCCCTGCGATGCGGCGTCCGCCGCAGTCTGGGGGGCTAGGAGGGGGGAAAGGTCGGGTTTTTCGCTCATGCACGGGGCAATATCGATGAACCGCATGAGTCGGAAGTGCGAGATGAGGACTCCGTTCCAACTTCATTGCCAGATCCGGTCTTGACTTTTGTTTATGAAATTCATATAAAAGTCCCAATCAATGGAGTTGGGCCATGTCAGAAGTTGTTGAACAGCGGGCGGAGGGCGTTCTTGATGCTCTCGGAATCGTGGCCGTCACCATGGCCGCCAGCGGGCGCTACAGGCGCTCAGCGGAGATTCGGCCGGGTGTCCGCTATTGGAGTTCGTCATCCGACCGGAAATCGCGGGATTTTCTCGGCGTACAGTTTTTTGGGCCAGCACTGAAAGAATGCGACAGGCTTCGCCAGAAGTTCCTCGATGCCGGATTCGAAGAGCGCAATTCCCAGACAGCTCAGGTCACATTCTGCAGATCGGTCGGCCGGCTTGATAGTGGCCGTTTCGACGTTGAGGGCCTGACGGCAATCCGGAGTGAGATCGACGCCCTCATCGGCGAGAAGGCGCCGGCAAAGGCGGGCAATGTAATCAGCTTCGCAGCCTTCATGCGCGCCTCGCCGCTCGCTGGCGTGGACCTCGCGCTCGACCGGCGCGTGCCCGACGAACGGCCGGATACCGTCTGACATGTGGCTGCTGGATACCATGACGATCTGCGAGCCGACCAAGGCGCAAGCCTCGCCGAGCGTCGTTGACTGGCTCGCCGCGCAGGACAACGCTTCGCTCTACACGAGTTGCCTGTGCCTCGGAGAAATCCGGCGTGGTGTGGAACGGCTGGCTCCCGGCGCCAAGCGGACAACTCTGAGACGCTGGCTCGACGCAGACCTGCCTGCCTGGTTTGGATCGCGCGTCCTGCCGGTCGACAACAAGGTCGCTCTCCTCTGGGGAGAGCTAACAGCAACTGCATCACGGACGCTCCCAACGGTTGATGCGCTAATCGCCGCAACCGCTCTTGCTCACGGATTGACGGTCGTGACGCGAAACGTGCGTGACTATCAGGGTCTGGAAGTTGGCGTCCTTGATCCGTGGTCAGACTAATCGCCATGGCCGCGCCACGCATCACAGCAGAACACTGCGACATCACCCGCGCCAGGGTCGACATCATCGTCAACGCCGCGAACGCCAGCCTGCTGGGCGGAGGCGGCGTCGATGGCGCGATCCATCGTGCGGCGGGGCCGGGCCTGCTGACCGAATGCCGCGAGATCGGCGGCTGCCCCACGGGTGAGGCGCGCATCACCGGGGCCTACAATCTTCCCCATCGCAATGTCATCCACACGGTCGGCCCCGTCTGGCGTGGCGGCGGGGCAGGCGAGGCGGAGCTGCTGGCCAGCTGCTATCGCAGCGCGCTAAGCCTTGCCTTCGACCATGCCTGCAGCTCGATCGCCTTTCCCGCGATCTCAACCGGCGTCTACGGCTATCCGAAAGACGCGGCGGCCGGGATCGCCGTCGCAACGGTGCGCGAGACGTTGGGCGCCAGCGACATGCAGGTTCTCTTCTGCTGCTTCGATGCCGCAACCTTGGCTGTGTACCGCGCACTTCTGGCGCAAGACCGATAGACCAGCTCCTTCGGGCCGCAGATTCGGCCGAATGAAATGTGGCCGCTGAAGAATCTTCCCTCGCACTCTCATCGCACTACCAAAAATCTGCTGTAGGACAGCCGCAATCTCATCCGCATCCCTCCTGAGTGAGCGCAATATGCTCCCATCGCATCCGCATGGAGGGCAGCCGATCACTGCCGGCGCGGAGGCGATGCGGGCGGGAGTAATCCTGTCTGCGGGGACGCGGGACTTCCGCACCTCGGACTACGAACTACAGACTACGGACTAAACCTGCGGAGCCATTCCGCGTCCCCGGCCCTCCACTCATTCGAATGGGCCAGAACGACAGCCTCCCGGGCGGTGAATTCACCGGCCCTGATGCGAGCGCCTGCCCACTGAATCCCCACAGCCGCCCAAATATGGCCTCGCTCCATCGTCAGAGCTTGATCGCAGGGACATGACGGCCATCCTGCCGATCCATCAGCCAAGGGGACTTTTCGATGCGGCGTCGCGACGTTCTGGCTGGCGCAACCGCCGGCGCCGCCCTGCTTGCGCTCGGCTCCCGGGCCCAGGCGCAGGGCGTGCGCGAAGCCGGCCCGTCGTTTGCCCCGGTGAAGGTCGGCCGTGAACGCATCGTCCGTTCTGTGGTCGGGCTGAGGCCCTTCCGCGAGACCGGCTTCCGGCTTGAGCGTGTGAAGGTTGGCCGGCTCGATGTCGTCCACAATTACGGCCATGGCGGCGGCGGGGTGTCATTGTCCTGGGGGTGCGCCGAAATGGCGGCCGATCTCGCGCGCGACACCAACCGCAGCGATATCGCTGTGCTAGGCGCCGGCGTCATCGGCCTCACCACGGCGCTGGTGCTGCAGCGCGCCGGCGCGCAGGTGACGATCTATTCGGAAGCCTTCCCGCCAGACACGACCAGCAACATCGCGGCGGCATCCTGGTATCCCACCACGCTCTACCGGCGCGACAAGGTCGGCGAGAGTTTCTACGGCATGCTGGACCACGCCTCGCAGCGCGCCTTCCGCCGCTTCCAGCACATGGCGAACAATCCCCGCTATGGCGTGTTCTGGATACGCCACCATGTGCTGCGTTCAGGCCCGCCCAGCCAGGTCGAGCACTATCCCGGCGGCGAGGAAATCTTCGTGGGGCTGCGCCGCAACCAGACAGGCCACGGGCCTTTCGGATTTGCGCACTGGGATGCGTATTACACGCTGATGATCGACCCGGACATTTTCCTGCCCGCCCTGATCGACGACTTCATCGCCGCAGGCGGAAAACTGGTGCATCAGGACTTTGCTTCGGTGAAGGACATCGAACGCCTGAAGCAGCGCACCATCGTCAACTGCACCGGCCTTGGCGCCCGCACGCTGTTTGACGATCCTGTGCTCATCCCCGCGCGCGGTCAGCTGTCGATGCTGCTGCCCCAGCCAGAGATCGACTATGGCTATGCAACCTCGATCGACGGCGGGTCGATCTACATGTTCCCGCGCAAGTCAGCCCTCGTGCTCGGCGGGTCGGTCGGCTTCGACAACTGGAACACGCGTGTGGACGACGCCGAAGTGACGCGCATGATCGATGGCCACGCCATCATGGCCGGCCGCGCGGCTATGTAGCTGAGCCCCTGATCAACGCATCCCGCTCCGGCCCCGTCAGGTGCCGCCACTTGCCTTCGGGCAGATCGCCCAGCGACAGCGGCCCGATCCTCACGCGGATCAGATCGACAACTTCAAGCTCGACCAGCTCGCACATCCGGCGGATTTGCCGGTTGCGGCCCTCGGTCAGCACGAAGCGCAGGACCTGCGTGTCCTGCAGCGTGACCTTTGCGGGCTTCAGTTGCCGCCCATCCAGCTCCAACCCGTGACGCAGCTTCTGCACCTTGGTGCGGTCCACCTTGCCGCTCACCGTGACGATGTATTCCTTGTCGATCTCGCTGTCGGGCCCGATGATCGCTTTCGCCAGCACGCCATCTTCTGACAAAAGCAGCAGCCCACGCGAATCCTGGTCCAGCCGGCCCAGCGGCGGCAGGCTCGCGCGTGAGGACGGCGCGATGCCGCCGCCGACCAGGTTCTCCGCCGTCAGCAGCCGCGCAGCGGGCGTCTGTCCGTGCTCCGGTTGCGCCGACACGATGCCCACCGGCTTGTGGATCACCACGGACACCTGCGCGCCAAGACCCAGCTCGGCGCGATCGCTCAGCACCAGCGTCTGCCCCGGCGAAATCTTGCGGCCCACGTCCGTTACGCGCTCGCCATCCACCATAACGGCGCCGGCTTCGATCAGCTCTTCAGCCTCGCGCCGCGAACATACGCCCGATTGCGCCAGCCACTTGTTGACGCGCACGGGCTCGGGGCCATCGTATATCCGCGTCCAGCTCAACCCTTCTGCTCCCGCCCGCGCTCCATCGCGGTCTTGCGCGAGGCTTCGGCGGCTTCGGGCGTTACGGCGGAATTGTTCTTCGAGCCGCGCTCGATCTCCATCTTCAACGCCTCGGGCAGGGGCAGGGCGAGGCCGTCGTCTATCACGGACTTCATGCGCTTCAGCAGGCCGGCCTCGACGCTGGCCATCTCCTGCGCCAGCTTCTTGGCGGCGGCCAACAATTCCTCGGGCGGCAGCACGCGGTTGACGAGGCCCCAGCGCTCCGCGGTTGCGGCGTCCAGATAATTGCCGGTCAGCGACAGTTCCTTGGCGCGGGCAGGGCCGATGATGCGCGGCAGTTTCTGCGACAGCCCCCAGACGGGCATGAGGCCGACACGGCTGTGCGTATCCGCGAACTTCGCCTCGCTCGACGCCAGCAGGACATCGCACATCAGCGCAAGTTCGAACCCGCCCGTGATCGCAAAGCCGTTGATCGCGCCGATCACAGGCCAGGGGCAGGCGGCGAACGCGGCGGCCAGATCCATGTCCGGGATCGCCTCTCCCGCCGCCTTCTGGGCCCCGACGCCCAGCGAAAAGCCCTTCTGGCCTGCTTCCTTGAGATCGACGCCGGCCGAGAAGGCGCGGCCATTCCCGGTCAGCACGATGGCGCGCACGTCATCGCTTGCGGAAAGGTCGCGGATCGTCCGCACGATATCGACACGCAGCGAGACCGACAGCGCGTTGAGCTGCTTCGGGCGGTTGAGCGTCAGGACCGCGACGGGCCCGTCGCGTTCGACCAGCAGGATCGCCTCGTCCTGTTCACTCATCTGCCTGTCTCCCCTCAGTCTTTCGGGTCGGCTTCGGGCATGACGCCGAGCGACCTCACCATATGCATGATCGCGTCAACGCAGCGATCGACCAGCACCTTGTCACGGCTGCGCACCACCAGGTTCGTCCCGAACTCGGTCTGGCCGCTCACCAGCCGCATGAACGGGTAGGAGCCGAGGCTCGCTTCGGGATTGGCTTTCGCCAGTTCGCCGAGCGGCACGGAGATGTCGCCCTCGCGCGCGCCGGCGGCGCGGACTGTCCGCGAATGTACGATTGCGCCGCCCTCGATGCGGCGCTCCACATCCTGCAACATCCCGCGCATCACCGACGGCACGCCCGCCATCACAAACACATTGCCGAGCTGGAAGCCCGGTGCGGCCGAGACGGGATTGAGGATCAGGCTTGCGCCATCGGGTATGCGCGCCATGCGCAGCCGCCCTTCATTCAGTTCCTGCGCGCGCGCGTCGTACCAGGGTTTCAGGATCGCCATCGCATCCGCGCGTACGTCAATGCCCACGCCAAATGCTGCGGCCACGGCGTCGGCCGTGATGTCGTCATGCGTCGGCCCGATGCCGCCTGTGGTGAAGACGTAGGCGTGCCGCGCGCGCAGGTCGTTCAGCGTGGCGACGATGGTTTCGTGCACATCCGGCACGACGCGGGCCTCGCGCACCTCGACGCCCAGAGGCGCCAGGAATTGCGCGATCGAGCGAAGGTTGGTGTCCTGGGTGCGACCGGAGAGGATTTCATCCCCGATGAGAAGCACGGCGGCCGTCACGATCTTGTCCATGCACGGCGTTTACGTCTGCTTCACTGCTGCGTCCAGCGGACAGTAGGGCGCTGGTAAACGCCGGGCGCGCAATTCTTCGGAAATTTCTCGCCCGGCGAAGCGTAGAATTAAGTCTGAAGCGTCATGATCCCGTCTGATGGAGAGGTGGGGACACCCATGACGCCGAAATTGCGCCTGTCGAGAGCGCGGGACGGCAACGTGATGATTGAGTTCGCGTTGCTCGCCCCTGTGTTTTTCATGATGATCATGGGTCTGGTTGAGTTCGTGCTCTTCCAGTACAAGACTTATGCGCTGAACCACGTGGTCTACGAGGCCGCGCGCAACCTCCAGACCGGTGAAGTCCAGACAGCCGAGGACATGCTCGAGGCCTTTCAGGCGGAAGTCTGCGACAAGGCTGGCGGGATGATCGATTGCGAAGCGATCGTCTTTGACGTTCGCTCCTTCACAAATCTCGCCGACATTACCTACCCCCCGGCGACCTTCGACGAGGACGGCAATCCCTCCAACTTCGTATTCCAGCCGGGCGGGGCGAACGAGTACTCCGTGGTGCGCGCCTCGATCCACCACGAGTTCATCACGCCCTTCATGGACAAGCTGTTCCAGATGGGCCCGGACATGCCGGCAATCGTGAACTCCTACTGCGTCGTCAAGAACGAGCCCTGGGTCTGATCATGCGCCGCTTCCTTCCTTTCAGGAGACTTGCATCCGATCGCCGCGGCATTGCGGCCGCCGAATTCGCCCTCATCGCGCCGGCGCTGATCTTTCTCGTGATGGGCGTCCTAGAGATGTCTTTCCGCTTCCGGGCGGCCGAAGAGGCGACCCGCTACGTTCACCAGGTGGCGGACCTGGTTTCGCGCGAAACTGCGCTCACCACTTCGTCGCTCGAGACGATCTACGACGCCTCGATTCACATGATGAAGCCGCTCAACGCCACGGAGAATCTCGATCTCGATGTCTCCTCTGTCGGCTTCATCGGCGAGGATGCGGATCCCACCATCCTGTGGCGCCGCGTGGCCGGCGTGTCGGTCCCCTTCGATGTCGAAGAAGCCGAGGGAATGGGCGCTCAGGACGAGACCGTTATCCGCGTTGGCGTTCGTTACAATTATCAGAGCGTGCTGTCCGAGCTATTTGGCGGCGGCTTCATGGCGATTGAGAAATCGGCCTACGCGCGTCCGCGCATCGAGCGGAAGGTCCGGCTTGATGGCGTGGCCGGCGACGGCGGCGTCATTGCGTATCTGGGCGGGTAGGGGCTGGAGGCGACCGCCTCGCGCGGCGCCATTTGGAATGGAAAAGAAGATGTCGGGTTCGATCAGGAAATTCGCCCGCGACCGCAAGGGCGCCTTCGCCATGCAGTTCGCGCTGATGGCTGTGCCGCTGTGCGTCTGCACCGGCCTCGCGATCGACGGCGGCCGAGCCTTTCTCGCGCACTACGAACTTGCATCCGCCCTCGACGCCGCAGCCCTCGCCGCTGGCTCCACGATCGACGACGAGGCTGACCTCGATGCAGTTGCGCGCCGGTTCGTCGAGATAAATTTCAAGACCCACCACGACGAGCCGATCGATCTCGAACTGATCCCAAGCGATGATGACGACGTCCTGACGCTCAAGGGCTCGGTCAAGATCAACACCTTCTTCATGCCGCTGGTCGGCCAACCCTATGTCGTGGTTGCTGCCGAGAGCGAAGTCCGCCGCGGCGGCAACAATGTCGAAGTCGCCCTGGCGCTCGATGTCACCGGCTCGATGAACGCCACGCGAATCCAGGGCCTCAAGGACGCTTCGAAACTGCTGATCGATGAAGTGGTCGGCACGATCCAGACGCCCTACTTCTCGAAGGTCTCCGTCGTTCCCTGGGCGCAGAGCGTTTATGTTGGCTCCAACCATGCCCCCGCCACCGCGACGGCCGAGCTTCGCGGCGATCTGACCGGATCGACCTCGATCAGCAGCGCGGGCTGGCGCAACGGGGCGACGACCACCAAGACGATCTCGTCGGCCGGCTGGCGAACCAACACCGGCAGGACAATCTCCGATGCAACCTGGAAGAACGGCAACTCCTTCACGATCTCAGGCATCACCAAGACCAACAGCAATACCCGTATCCGCGTGCAGACTTCGGGCAACCACGGCTACAGCAATGGCGACACCGTCTACATTACGGGTGCGAACGGCAGCTATACCGGCCTGAACGGCAACCGGTACAAGGTCGCCAACCGCACAGCGTCTTCGCCATTCTATTTCACACTGCAGAACATTGGCACCACGACGTATACGACCCCGCCTGCTGGAACCACGAACGCAACTTCCGGCGCGTCGCAGCGCTGCTTCACGACCACCTGCGAGATACGCGTCAGCGCCAGCAGTCACGGCTTCGCCAATGGCGACCTGGTCTACATCAATGGCGTGAACACCAGCGGCGGCGGAACCAGCGTCAACAACACGTGGGGCACGACCTACACGATCGGCAGCGTCGCAACTGGCACCTTCATCCTGCCCGGCACGAACGGCCCGAGCTTCGCCAACTACTCCTCAGGCGGCACGGCGTCCGAGTGTTATGTCTCCGATTGCCGGTATCGCGTGATCACCACCGCGAGCCATAGCTTCTCGGACTCTGACTATCTCTTCTTCTGGGGCGTCAGCGAGAGCGGCGGCGGAACATCTCTCAACACGTCAGTGAACTCGACCATCACTGTCGATGATGCGACGGGTTCAACCTTCTATCTTCCGGGCGATGCGCGCAACTACAGGACGTGGACGTCCGGCGGATCCGTCGCCGAATGCGCCAATGCCTACTGCAATGTCGAAGTCACATCGAACGGCCATGGCCTGGCGACAGGTGACTATGTCTGGCTTTCCGGTGTTGGCGGCCTAACCGGCATCAACACGAGCGGCAACAATTCCTGGCTGGTCACGGCCCAGACCTCGAACGTGCTCCGGCTCAATGACACCTCGCCCGCGTTGTCAAACATGTCCGGCGCATACTCTTCTGGCGGTTCAGCGCAGTGTCTGAAATACGGCTGCCAGAAAATGCGGTTCGTCAACAGCGGCAACAATCCGCGCGTATACAGCGCCACGAACTGCATGGTCGAGCGATATGGCGACGACGCCGCCACGGATGTGGGCCCCGCCACTGCGGGCCTCGGCATCCTCTATACGAGCGACGGCAACTGCTCGACCAGCAACTACGTCACGCCCCTGACGGCAAACAAGACGCGGCTCAATGCGTCCATAGACGCGTTGTCCACCGGCGGCATGACGGCTGGCCAGATTGGTATCGCCTGGGCTTGGTACATGTTGTCGCCGAACTTCTCGACGGTGTGGGACAAGGAGGCAACCAACCAGCCGCTGGCGTACGGTACGTCGGAACTTGCAAAAGTCGCCGTGCTGATGACGGACGGTGAGTTCAACTACTCGACCTGCCGGGGCGTAGCGACGTCGGAACTAAATTCGACGGCAGGCTGCAACAACAACTCGCCGTTCCAACAGGCTGAAACCATCTGCACGGCGATGAAAAACCAGGATATCGTCATCTACACCGTGGGCCTGCAGCTCAACACAGCGCTTTACAGCGACGACTTCCTTCTGGCCTGCGCGACCAGCCCGCAACATGCCTTCCTGGCGGCTGACACGACCGAACTGCAGGCCGCCTTCAAGTCGATCGCGACGTCGATCTCGAAGCTGAGACTGTCGAAGTAAATCGGGCGGGAAAAATCTCCGGGCGCAGCGGGTCTGGGCAGGGCCGCTGCGTCCGGCAGTTGTCCAGCCCCCGCGACGGGCGCTGCGGGATCTGTCGCCCCGCTTGACGTCGCCTCGCCTTATTCCGCGGCTTGCGCCATGCCGCTGCGACCGGCGTCGCGCCACAGCCGTTGCGCCCACGGGCTTTGCGGCTTGTGCGCCAGCCGTTCGGCCGCAAGCGCTTCGGGCGTCGCCCGGAAGCCGCCCCGTGTTGCCGCCGGCGCACCGAACCGGAAACCGGCCATGACGATCACGACTGCGCCAAGCGCAGTCAGTTCGATGGCCAGCGCGATGTTGGCGATCTGGCGTTGGAGGAAGTTGGACATGGGAAGGACCCTTCTTTTCTTTTTCTGAGTCTTCTGTTCCGGCGTCTCATGCGCCGGTGTCGTCCATGTATGCGGAGCAGTGGGGTTTCGATAGCAAACGCATGGTGCACTCGCTGCCGAAACCTTTTCGTCAGCAAATTCAGACGCTTGTCCCGCTTGTCCGTCGGTGGCTCTGCATCCGCGCAGATCAGACCTGCCGCAACTGTACCTGCGGTACAGCGCGGTTTTTGCGCCGTGGCAGAAGCTTGGTTTGAGTATCGCCGGGATTTCGCTAAGGGTGTCGCCGCGCGGGTCCGCGCGGTGAAGCTTCTGCCGTGTCGCGCCCAACTTGCGGCCCGGCCTGGCTCATCGGCTCTGGAGTGGCATGATGTTGGTGCGAATTCTCCAGTCTCTTCTGGGCGCGCTGCTTGGCGGCGGCGGCGGCTATCTCGTGTGGATGAATCGCGACGGTCTTGTGGGCGTGTTTCCGCCAGGGCCGGGCGGGGTCCCCTGGCTGCTGGTCGTGGGCGTCCTCGGGCTGTCGGCTGGCATAGTCTTCCTGGTGAGCGCCGTTCATCCGCGTCCGAACCGCCGCCGCGAACTGGCGGCGCGCGCCGAAAAGCGCGCGGCCCAGCTTGGCGAAGCCGAGGCCTATTATGCAGAGGCCGGCCGCGCAGCGGATCGCGACTGGCGATCCGGCGACATAACCCCGCCTGTCGTTCCGCAAGCCCCAGCTCCACAGTCCCCAGCTCCACAGGGCCCCGTTCCGCAGGCTGTGGATTTGACGCCTCCGGTACAGCCGGTCCCCCCCGCGCCGCCCGCGACGCCTCCAGCGGCGGCGACACCAGCTCCCCAGGCCCAGCCGGTCAAAGCCGTGGCGCCTGCGGCTCTGCCAGCGGCGGCGCCCCCTCCTGTCCAGGCTGTTGCCGTCCCGGCTGCTGCTGTCCAACCTGTTGCGCCTCCGGCCCCGCCGCCTTCGACCACGTTTCCATCTACGGCTTCGCTGGCCCCAATCCTCGCTGCCTCCGAATCTCCGCCCGCCATCGTGGCCAATGCGCCGGCGGCGACTCCGGCGCTTGCAGACGCTCACGCGCCGATCCGCGAGGCCATCAAGGCGGGCCGGTTGGAGGAGGCCGAGCGGCTGCTGGAGGCGGGCCGCGAGACTGCGCAGGGCCTCGCGCTTGCTGAACTGACGGGTCTCGCCGGGGATCACGCCGCCGCTGCCGGGAGGCAAAGCCATGCAAAGTGGTTATGGCGACTGGCTCTGAGGCGCTTCGGGGAAGCCGGAGCGATGGACGCGCCGGCCGCGCGCGCCGTGTCCGAGAGCCTTCGCGTCAGCGGTTAACAGAATGTAAACACGGGAGCAGTGCAGTTGAACTGTCGCTAAACCTATTGGGGCTAGCGTTGGTTCGGTTGGTAATCCTTGCTGGTCGCCTGCTTCATGCCGCCTGCCTCCCTGCTGACCTCGCCAGACGTGGCGGTGGCGGTGCTTGCCGCCATCCCCTGCTGCGTTGTCGATTCCCGCGACCGGATCGTGGAGACAAACGAAGCCTTTTCTGTGCGGCTCCAGCGCCCGCCCCAGTTTCTCGTCGGCGTTGACCTTCTCGAACTACTGCGCGGGTTGTCGGTGGACGAGTCCCGTTCGACCGGCGCAAACTGCTTTCGTCTGGCCGGAGTTGATTCCTGGATTCGCGTCGATCGCACGACCGTCTCGCCCGGCCGCGATGTGGTCCGGCTTGTCGACGTCTCCAAGGAGTGGCTCGCGATCACGACGCTGATTGCCGCGCGCGTGGCGCGCGACCGGTTGATGGCTGACGCACAGGTCTCCGACTGGCGGTACGATCCAGACAGCAAGGTTTACGCATTTGGGGGCGAGATCTCCCTTGGCTATGGCGATGTCACGGGCCCTGTCCCGCTCGACCTGCTGCGCAAGTTGCAGCATCCGGAAGACATGGCGAAGGAAGACGAGATCCGCGACCGGATCACGACGGCGGGCGGATCGGCCGTTGCCGACATGCGCATGCGCGGAAGCGACGGCCAGTGGCACACGTTGCGTGTATTCTATCGCGCGGGCCGCAAGCTTCCCTCCGGACTTTTCGAGATGTTCGGTCTGGGCCAGAATGTCACCGAGCTCGCCCAGGCGCGCGACAATGCCGACCTCATGTCGGGCCGGCTCGAACTGGCGATGGCGGCCGCCAAGGCGGGCGTCTACGAGATTGATCTCAAGACCGGCGACCGCTGGTCGTCCGAGCAGTTCAAGGCGCTGGCCGGACCTGAAGCCATGGCGCGCCAGGCGCTGAATCCGTTCGCCCTTTATACCGACGACCAGCAGGGCGCTGTGCGCAAGAGCTGGGAAAATTGTCTCGCCTCCAACGAGGTCGGGTCTCTGGACACGCGCATCCACACCCCGGATGGCAAGGGCAGGTGGGTTCGCCTGTTTACGCGCGTGCAGCGCAACTCGGCTGGAGAGAATGTCCGCGCTGTTGGCCTGATGCTGGATATCCACGAGCGCAAGCAGCAAGAGCTCGCCCTGATCGAGGCCAAGCAACAGGCTGAAGCGGCCACGATCGCGAAATCGAACTTCCTCGCATCGATGAGCCACGAGATACGTACGCCGCTCAACGGCATCCTCGGCATGGCGCAGGTGCTGGCCGGAGACAGGCTGACGGACGATCAGCGCGATCGTGTTAAGGTGATCACCGAATCCGGCCAGACGCTCATGGCGCTGCTGAACGACGTCCTCGATATATCCAAGATCGAAGCAGGCAAGCTCGAGATCGCGCAGGTCGACGGCGATCTCGCCATCACCGTGGAACACGTGAGGCAGCTCTTCCTTCCCAAGGCGCACGAGACGGGATTGGATGTCGCGCTGGACGTGGACCCCGGCCTGCCGCGAACAATGCGATATGATCCGGTGCGCGTACGCCAGTGCATCGGCAATCTCCTGTCCAATGCGATCAAGTTCACCGAGCAGGGCGGGGTTGCGATCCGCCTCGGGGCCGAGCCGTTGCCTGATGGAAGCCATCGTGTCCATGTCGATGTGACCGACACCGGTATAGGCATGGACGATGGGACCGTCCGCCGTCTGTTTGGCGCATTCACGCAGGCAGACGCTTCGATCACACGCCGCTTTGGCGGAACCGGGCTTGGCCTTGCGATCACGCAGCAGCTTGCGCGCCTGATGGAGGGCGATGTCACGGTGGAAAGCCGGCTGGGGGAGGGCTCTACCTTCCGGCTTTCTTTTCTTGCCGGAAAATCGGCGCGCGCAACCGTCCCCCCACCGGATTCAGGCGAGCCGCCGAAAGCTGAGCCGGCGCCTGGCCAGGTCATGGGCGCGCGCGTGCTTCTGGTCGACGACAACGCCGTCAACCGTCAGGTCGTCAGGCTGTTCATGAAGCAGATGGCGCCGAAGATCGTGGAGGCGGCCAATGGCGTCGAGGCGCTGGAGCGCCTGGCCGAACAGCCGTTCGACATCGTGTTGCTCGATGTCCACATGCCGGTGATGGACGGCAGGGAAACCATCCGCCGCATCCGTGCGAGCGGCCAGCCCTGGCAGGATATTCCCGTCATTGCGCTCACGGCTGACGCCATGTCCGGAGATCGCGAGAAATATCTGGCGCTGGGCATGGATGATTATGTCTCCAAGCCAATCGATGCGCGTGAGCTGGCGACCAAGTTTGTCGGCCTGCTGAAGGCGCGCTGGTCGTCCAGCAACCGCGCGGCCTGACGCGACAACAAGGGGCCGGGCCCTTCCCAATTTCCCCGGACCAGCATTACCTATCGCCGACGCCGGCCCCGCGCGATGGGAGCATGAGGCGCAGCAGACAGGTGGCGCCGTGGCGAATGTCCTTCTCACCGACCTCAGGGGTTTTGCAAATCCCGTCATCGCGAAGCGCCTGCAGGCGGCTGGCGCCCGCGTCATCGGCTGCGATCCGGCCATCGGAGGCGATGGCGCGGACGAGGGCATAGATGTCATCGGCTGGAACACGCCTGGCGACCTGGTCGCCAGAGCTACGGAACGTTTCGGCGGCAGGCTCGATGCGATCGTGATTTCGCCGGCCATGCCCGCGCCGCGCCTCAAGGCCGAGGACCTCACGATTGAAGCCCTGATGCCCTACTTCCAGCGGCTTGCGGCCGAGTCGATCGCGTTCGCCGGCGCCGCCGTGAAGTCCATGCGTCCGCACAAGTCAGGCCGCATCGTGTTTGGCACGTCGTCGGGACATATTGGCGGGATTCCAGGGTTTTCGCCCTATGCCGCGGCGCGGGCGGCGGTGAACGGCGTCGTGCGCTCCCTGGCGCTGGAGGTGGCGGCGGACGGGATATCGGTGAACGCAGTCGCGCCGAACTTCATCCAGACCGAGACCTATTATCCCAAGGCCCTGCTCGAGGATCCCGTCAAGGGGCCGAAGCTGCTGGCGCGTGTGCCGATGGGCAGGTTGGGAGAGGCCGAGGAAGTGGCCGCACTGGTGGAGCTTCTGGTAATGGGCCGCAGCGGCTTCGTGTCGGGGCAGGTGATCCCGATTTCGGGAGCGTGGTGTTAGGGCGAACGCCAGCTACTTCATCATCTTTTCGGATACGTAGGCGAGGATCTTCTTTGCGGCTTCCTCGCGCTGATCGAGCGTATCGCCGAACGCCTCCCCAAGCTTGCCCTCCAGCATGAGGGTCGCAAGGCCGTGTGCTGTGGACCAGGCGGCGATGACCGGCACGAGGTCTGCGCTCATCTTGTTGTCAGAGACAGGACCAGCGCCGAGCGTGTCGGCGACATACTGGAAGCAGCGATCCGCTTTCGCCTTCGCCTCCGGGTAATTTGTCAGGTCGACCATCTCGCAGCGAAACATGAGACGGAAGACTTCGGGGTTGTTCAGCGCGAACCGGAGATAGGCCTCGCCCAGGGCGCGGCTGCGAGAAGCCCTGTCCCGCGCAAGTCCAACGGCGCTCACCATGTAGTCGATAAGCTTTTCGAAGCCTTCGCCCGCCAGTTCGGCCAGGATCGCGCCGCGGTCCGCGAAATAGTGATACGGGGCCTGGTGGCTGACGCCTGCGCGGCGTGCTACCTCGCGCATCGACAGTGCGCCGAGGCCGCCCTCGTTCATCAGGGCGATGCTGGCTTCGAGAATTCCTGCGCGAACGTCGTCGCGCGCCGCAGACTTCGTCACGTTCATGTCATATCCGATTCTGCTTGACGGTGTCTAACAAAAAATAGACACTGTCAAGGTAACCCATCCATACTCTAGGTGGCACATGACAGAGGCTCTGTCAGCTTGCAGAAACGGCCTCGGCGGCCTTCTGGCACTTGCCGTACTGGCCGCGTGCCAGGGTGAAGCCGGGGAAAACCCGGCTGCTGAACCCGCGCCGGCTGTCGCCATCGCGGTCGAGGCGCTCCAGATTGCCCAGAACGGGACCGGAACAGGCGTAAAGGCCAGCGGGCTGGTCGCTTACAAGCGGGAGGCGGCGCTGGGCTTTGGCGCCCCCGGCCAGATTGAAACGCTGAGCGTGGACGCCGGCGACCGGGTGGCGGCCGGACAGGTTCTCGCCACGCTTCGCAAGACGTCGGTAGGGGCTGATCAAGCCGAAGCTGCGCTTGCCCGTCAGACCGCCCAGCAGAATTTCGACCGCGTGAGCCGGCTTTTCGAGGCGGGCGCATCTTCGCAGGCCGAACTCGACAACGCACTTCTGGCGCTCGAGCGCACGCGTGAGCGGATTTCCATTGTTGCGACGGCTGGCGGCACGGTGCTCGCCCGCCAGGCTGAACCGGGCCAGACCGTCAGCGCCGGCCAGCCGGTGGTGACTATCGGCGAAAACAGGGCCGGACTTATCGTCCGCGCGTCGCTGACGCCTGCAGAGGTCGCCCAGATAAAGGTAGGCGACACGGCTGGCGTGCTTATCGAGAAGCGCGACCCGGTTTCGGGCACGGTCCTTAGAATCGCCCCGCGTGGATCGATGTCAGGAACGTTCGAGGTTGAGGTCGGTCTCTCAGGTGTTGACGGACTTCGCGCGGGCGAAGTCGCCGAGGTCAGCCTCGCGGCAAACGCCGCCGAGCCAGGCGCGGCCCCGGGCTACTTCGTCATCCCGGCTATTTCACTGATCGATGCACGCGCCGATCAGGGCGTCGTTTTCGTGATTGATGCAGACGGCAAGGCACGCCGGCGTGCGGTGGAAACCGGCGGCGTCGCCGACGAGGGCATTTCGATCCTCAAAGGGCTGTCGGCCGGTGATCGCGTTATCACGCGCGGCGCCTCCATGGTGCGCGATGGCGACGCCGTGCGCGTCGCCGGCGAATAGCGGGGCGGCGGGGGATGCAGGGGTTCACGCGCTTCTTTGTCGATCGCTGGCAGTTCACGCTGATTGTGTTCGTCATGCTGTTCGGCCTCGGCATCCAGTCCGTGATGTCGATCCCCAAGTCGGAAGACCCGATCGTATCCTTCCCCGGCGTTGGTGTGTTCGTTGTCCTGCCGGGCGCGGACGCCGAGCAGATGGAGCGCGTCGTCGCGATCCCGATCGAGACGGCGCTGAACGGTCTCGAAGACGTCGACGAAATCCAGTCCACCAGCCAGGCAGGCCTCGCCAGCATCGGCGTCAGCTTCATCTACGGCTCCGACCCTGAGAAGAAGTACGACGAGGTCGTGCGCGAACTGAATGTCATCCGCGCCAGCCTTCCGGAAGGAATAACGCTGCTGCGAGCGAACCGGCAGAACCCGGCGCAGACCAACATTGTGCAGATGGCGCTGGTGAGCGAGACGGCCTCCTACCGCCGCATGGAGGCCTATGCCCGCGAACTGCGCGACGCCATTGAGCGCGCAGACGGCATTCAGCAGTCCGAAATCTGGGGCGTACCGCCCAGCGAAGTGCGCGTGACCCCCGATCTCGACAAGCTCGCCGCCTATCGCATTCCGCTTACGGCCCTCACCGAAGCGTTGCAGCGCGAAGGCGCCGACATTCCCATCGGCGCGGTCGAGTCCAGCGGCCGCCGCTTCAACGTGGAAGCAACGGGACCGTTCGACAGCCTGGATGAAATCCGCAACGTCACGCTTCGCTCGGAAGGAACCGGCGCGCTGACTGTCGGCGATGTCGCGACCGTCGAGTGGACGAATGACGAACAGTCTGTGCGCACGCGCTACAACGGCCAGCGCTCTCTCTTTGTTACGGCGCGGGCAAAACTGGGCGCGACCATCTTCAACGTCATGGACAATGTCCGCTTCCAGGTCGACAAGTTCGAGGGGCGCCTGCCGCCAGAGATCAAGCTGGAACGCGGCTTCGACCAGTCCGAGACGGTGGCCAAGCGCCTGTCCACCCTTGGCCGCGATTTCATGATCGCGATCGGCCTGGTGTTGCTGACCCTGCTGCCGCTCGGCCTGCGCGCCTCGCTGGTGGTAATGGTGTCGATCCCGGCATCCTTCGCCATCGGCGTCATTGCGCTCGACCTGATGGGCTATTCGCTGAACCAGCTTTCGATTGCAGGGTTCGTGATTGCGCTCGGTCTGCTGGTGGATGACTCCATCGTCGTCACCGAGAACATTGCACGCCACAAGCGCAATGGCCTCAGTCCACGCGATGCGGCCATCGCCGGCGTCGACGAGATCAACATCGCCGTGCTGGGGTGTACGGCGACGCTACTGCTGGCTTTCCTGCCGCTGCTGAACCTGCCCGAGGCGGCGGGAGACTTCACGCGCTCGCTGCCCATGGCGGTCGTCTGCACGATTGCCGCCTCGCTGTTCGTGGCGCTGACGATCATCCCGTTCCTCGCCAGCCGCATGCTGCCGAAGAAGGACCACAAGAACGTCTTCCTCGATGTCATGATGGGAGCGATCCACGCGATCTACCGGCCCATCCTCAAAGTGGCACTGGCTGCCCCACGCATCACCGTGGTTGCGGCGCTCGCGCTGTTTGGGGCTTCACTTACACTGGTGCCGCAACTTGGCTTCAGCCTGTTCCCCGAGAACGACAGCCCTTATTTCATGGTCGAGGTTGAACTGCCTCAGGGCGTTGCCGTCGAAGAGACCGACAAGGCCGTGATGTTCGCCGACCAGGCGCTGGCCAAGCGGGAAGGGATCACCTGGCGTTTCGCCAACACGGGGCGCGGCAATCCGCAGGTCTACTACAACGAGATACCCAGCGAGCAGGCGAGCAATGTCGGCGGCATCTATGCACGCTTCGACCACTGGGAGGCCAAGGAAGGCAACGCCGTTCTGGAAGACCTGCGCGCCGAGCTGGTGACCTATCCGGGTGTGCGCTTCAACGTGAAGCGGTTCCTGAACGGTCCGCCGATCGAGGCGCCGCTGGCAGTACGCGTACAGGGCGCCGACATCGAAGTGTTGTCGGGTATCGCAGCCGAGTTCGAACGCGTGATTGCGTCCGTGCCTGGGGTGCGCAACGTCACCAACCCGCTGTCCGAACGCCTGCTCGACCTTGATCTTGGCATCGACACCGAGGAAGCGGCGCTGCGCGGCGTGCCCGCTGGCGCCATCGACCAGACGTTGCGCATCGCCATCGGCGGGGCGCGCGTGGCGTCGTTCAGGGATCCGGTGGGGGATGCCTATCCCGTGGTCGTGCGCGCGCCGCGCGCCGAACGCATGAACATGTCGGACCTTGATGCCCTCTACATATGGACGGGCGATGGTTCGGCGGCGCCGCTGACGCAGTTCGCCCAGCCCCGCATTGCCTCTGGCCCGGCGCGCATCAGCCGTTATGAGCGCGAACGCACCGTGACCATCACGGGATACCTCGAGCCTGGCTATCTGGCGGGCGAGGTGTCGTCGGCGATGGAAGAAGCCCTGAAGGCGATCCCGCTGCCGGCCGGCTATTCGAGCAGCCTGGGGGGCGAGGCGGAAGCGCAGTCGGAAAGCTTCGGCGGAATGGGGCCGGCTTTGCTGATCGCGATGTTCGGCGTGATGGCTGTGCTGTTGCTGGAGTTTGGCTCGTTTGCGACGGCGGCGGTGGTGGCGTTCGTCATTCCCTTCGGCATCATGGGAGGGCTGATCGCGCTGTATCTCGGCGGCGAGTCTCTCTCCTACACCTCGATCATCGGGTTCATTGCGCTCATCGGCATCGAGATCAAGAACTCGATCCTGCTGGTGGAATTTGCGAACCAGGAGCGGGCGCGGGGAACGCCTCTGCGCGAGGCCATCGAGAAGGCGGGCGAGGTGCGCTTCCTGCCCGTTCTGCTGACCTCCCTTACGGCCATTGGCGGTCTTACGCCTCTCGTCCTCGAGAAATCGCCGCTCTATTCGCCGCTCGCCATGGTGATCATCGGGGGTCTCATCACTTCCACGCTGATCGCGCGGATCGTGACGCCGCCCATGTATCTGCTGCTGGCGCCGAAGGATCCCAAGCCGGCGCCGGATCGCGAGCCGCGGCCGGAGGCAGTTGCGGTTCCCGCCGAGTAGTCCAAGACTGTCCGGCGAGGAAACGCCGGAGAGCGCATCGTGGATTTCAACCTTCCAAAGGGACTCGTCGACTACCTCGCCGAGCTGGATCGCTTCATCGAGGCTGAGATCAGGCCGCTGGAGCAGGCCGACGACAATATCCGCTTCTTCGACCATCGCCGCGAACATGCCCGCACGGACTGGGACGCGGGCGGCCTGCCGCGGCATGAATGGGAAGACCTGCTGCGCGAGGCCCGGCGGCGGGCCGACAAGGCCGGGCATTTCCGCTTTGCGCTGGCCAGGGAACTCGGCGGCTCGGCGCGCGACGTAGGCTGCGGCTCCAACCTCGCCATGGCGGTCATTCGCGAGCATCTGGCGGCCAAGGGGCTGGGCCTGCACAACGACCTGCAGAACGAGCACTCCATCGTCGGCAACAGCGTCGGCGCGCTGCTGATGTGGAATTACGGCACGGACGCGCAGAAGGCGGAGTGGATGGAGGACCTTGCCGCCGGCAAGCGCGGCTTTGCTTTTGGCATCACCGAGCCCAAGCACGGGTCGGACGCCACCCACATGGAAACCGTCGCTGTCCGCGATGGCGACGTGTGGGTGATCGACGGCGAGAAGACGTGGAACACGGGCGTTCACACGGCGAGCCACGACATGATCATGGCGCGCACATCGGGCAAGGCGGGCGATGGCGGAGGCATCACGGCGTTTCTTGTACCCATCAAGTCGCCGGGCTTCACCATCGAGGAATATCTCTGGACGTTCAACATGCCGTCCGACCATGCGCATGTGACGCTGAAGGGCGTGCGCGTGCCAGATAGCGCGGTGTTCGGTGGCGAGGGGCGGGGGCTGCAGGTGGTGCAGCATTTCTTCAACGAGAACCGGATCAGGCAGGCGGCGTCCTCGCTGGGGGCTGCGCAATACTGCATCAATGAATCGGTGGCGTATGCGAATGTGCGCGCGCCGTTCGGCAAGAAGCTGTCGAGCAACCAGGGTATCCAGTTTCCGCTCGTTGAGCTGCAGACGCAGTGCGAGATGGTGCGGGCGCTGATCCACAAAACGGCTTGGATCATGGACACGGCAGGGAATTTCGCGGCGTCGGACAAAGTCTCGATGTGCAATTACTGGGCGAACCGGTTGTGTTGTGAGGCGGCGGATCGCGCGATGCAGGTGCATGGCGGGCTGGGTTATTCGCGGCACAAGCCGTTCGAGCACATCTATCGCCACCATCGCCGCTATCGCATCACCGAGGGCGCGGAGGAGATCCAGATGCGACGCGTGGCCGGCTATATGTTCGGCTTCATGGACCAGCGCGCGCCGAAGGGCGTGATGGAATGATCGATCTGCCAACGCTTGAAAGCGTCCTGCGCCGCCTGCCGGGGTTCGAGCGGCTGGAGTCGTGCGACCGTCTTTCGGCCGGGGCGAGCCGGGAGACGTATCGGGTGGGCGTGGTGATTGGCGGCGCAATGCGCACGCTTGCGCTGCGACGGGCGGCGGGCGAGGGCAAGTCGGCCATGGGCGCGGGGCCGGGGCTGGCGATCGAGGCAATGCTGTTCAGCGCGGCCAAGGCGGCGGGTGTGCCTGGGCCGGAGGTGGTGCTGGTGCTGCAGCCCGAGGATGGGCTGGGCGCGGGCTTTGCGATGGACTGGATCAGCGGAGAGACACTGGGCGGGCGTATCGTGAAGTCGCCTGAGTTGGAGGGCGCGCGGCGTACGCTGGCGCGGCAGTGCGGGCAGATACTGGCGCGGCTGCACGCGGTCGATGTGAAGGCGGCGGGGCTGGACGAAGCTCTGGAGTCGTTCACGCCGGAACATGCCGTGCGCAAGACGCATGCAGCGTATCTGGAGCTCAACACGCCACAACCGATGATCGACTTCACGGCGATGTGGCTGTTGAAAAACCTCCCGCATGAGCATCCGCACACGCTGGTGCATGGCGATTTCAGGAACGGCAATCTGATCGTTGATCCGGATGCGGGCGTTGCGGCGGTGCTGGATTGGGAACTGGCGCATGTCGGCGACCCCATGCGCGACCTTGGCTGGCTGATGACCCGCTCGTGGCGCTTCGGCGCGAGCGAGAAAGCGGTGGGCGGATTTGGCGAGCCGGACGACCTGTTCGAGGGATATGAGCAGGTTTCTGGCCGCAAGGTGGATCGCAAGGCGGTGCATTTCTGGGAAGTGTTCGGTTCGTTCTGGTGGGCAGTCGGCGCCCTGTCGATGGGCCAGTCGTTCCGAAATGGCAGCGAGCCGAGCGTCGAGCGGCCTGTCATCGGTCGGCGCAGTTCGGAATGCCAGATCGATTGCGTGAACATGCTGATCCCTGGCTGGGCGCGGCGGCCGGAAGCGGCAACGGACGGCGCGGGCGATCTGCCGGCCAGCACTGAACTGCTGACGGGCGTGCGCGATTTCCTGCGCGAGGATGCACAGGCGGGGCGGCAGGGGCGCAGCCAGTTCCTGTCACGCGTCGCGGCCAATGCGACCGATATCGTATTGAGGGAGATGAGCCTCGGGCCAGACGCCCATGCCTGGGAGGCGCAGGGTCTGTCGGCCCTGCTCGGCGGCGGCGGGCCGTTGGGGCAGCAGAGGGCGAGGCTGTGCGCCGCGATCCGGGCAGGCGATATCGACCTGAAGCGGCCGGACCTGCATGCCTATCTGCGCGACAGCGTCTTTGCGCGGGTGATGATCGACCAGCCCGGCTATGCCGGTGCGCTGGAATGCGCCAGAGCGACCTAATCTTCCGGCGGCTCCCAGTCTGTTACAGGCCTCAAGTCCCTCGCGCCCGGTGTGCGCTCGAACACGCTGCCCTCCGGCGAATCAAGCAAGGGGATGATGGTGGGATCGCAGTTTGCGATGGTGTTCACGTCGTAGATGCCGTGATTGTCCGCGTCGTCCATGTAGTCCTGGTCTTCAAGGCCCGCCATGAAGCGCCAACCGCTGTCGAGATCATGGTCGGGCTTTTCGCGGTACATGAAACCGACCGGGCGGCCCTGGCAGGTGATCATGTCGGATGCGATGCAGCCGCCGTGGCCAGTGGCCAGAGGCTTTATATCCTCGGCTTTCAAGCGGAATTTCTTCGCCATCGATCCGGCCTTCCTTCTATCGTTCTCGACGCAGCGCCATAGCGCCGCACCATGTTGCCGCCGCGTCACATCTGCCTACTCGACGGTATCAGGCGACAGGTCTAAACCTTCGCGCTCAGAACGAGGTTTTTCATGTCGCGTCCGGTGATTTCCGCCACGGGGCTCTATACGCCGCCCCACTCGATTTCCAATGCTGAACTGGTGACGAGCTTCAATGCCTGGGCGGACAGGTGGAATGGCGAACATGCCGAGGAGATCGCGGCCGGCACTGTCCAGCCCAAACCGCACTCCTCCGTCGAGTTCATCGAGAAGGCTTCAGGCATCAGGTCCCGCTATGTGGTCGACAAGGACGGCGTGCTCGATCCGAAGCGTATGACGCCCAACATCGCCGAGCGGCCGAACGAGGAGATTTCCATCCTGGCCGAGATCGCGGTGAAGTCGGCGCAGGAGGCGCTGGCGAAGGCGGGTCGTGAAGGCAAGGAAATCGACGCGGTGATCTGTGCTGCGTCCAACATGCAGCGGGCCTATCCGGCGATGGCCATCGAGGTGCAGGCCGCGCTGGGCGCGCCTGGCTTTGCCTTCGACATGAACGTGGCGTGTTCGTCGGCAACCTTCGGCATCCAGACGGCGGCGGACTTCGTGCGCGCGGGCCATGCGAAGACCGTGCTTATGGTAAACCCGGAAATCTGCTCGGGACATCTCAATTTCACCGACCGCGACAGCCACTTCATCTTCGGCGATGTGGCGACAGCCGTGCTGGTCGAGTCCGATGACCGCGCCAAGGCCGGCTGGTCCATTCTCGGCACGCACCTCAAGACGCAGTTCTCGAACAACATCCGCAACAATTTCGGCTTCCTCAATCGCGGCGATCCGGAGGGCGCCGGCAAATCCGACAAGCTGTTCGTCCAAGAGGGGCGGAAGGTGTTCAAGGAAGTGGTCCCGATGGTCTCGCAGATGATCCTCGCCGAGATGGACCGGCTCAACATCAAGTCGACCGAGCTGCGGCGGATGTGGCTGCACCAGGCCAATGCCGGGATGAACCGCCTGATCGCCGAGCGCGTTCTGGGGCACGAGGCGAGCGAGGATGAAAGCCCGACCGTGCTGGACACGTATGCGAATACGTCGTCGGCGGGATCGATCATCGCTTTCCACAAGCATTCGTCCGACTTCAAGGCTGGCGAGAAGGGCCTGATCTGCTCGTTCGGCGCCGGTTATTCGGCCGGAACGGTGTTCGTCGAGAAGACAGCCTGAGCGGATTGGTTAATCAGCCGCTCCGCCCCGGCCCCACCGGCTTCCCTCTCGCGACCTGAATTGCAGCGCCGGCCCGCGTCATGACTGCGCTTCGCCTGCCAGGCGAAGGCGCAACCTCCGATAGCGAGATCATGGTATTCTGGCGTGTTTCTTGGTTACCCAACGCGGGCAGCCCGGCCACGGCGTGAGCGCGACGGCGCGCCGGGGCGCTACCTGATTTCGCCTGCAGGTTGCCAAGCGCTGGCGCCTTGAGTTGGGGCGGGCGAATTCGGCGGCGCCAAGTTTGCACGCTGAGGGCACAGTTCGGTGAACTAGGGCTTGGCCTGGTTTTCTCAGGCGGCGCCGGCGCAGCCTGGCAAGGACAAAGTTTGTGAGGGGCGGCCAGTGAGTTTGGCGAGTTCAGGTACCCGCGCGTCGCCGTCCGACCAGAAATCACGCGGCGAGGCAGAGTTTCTCGATGCGCTGAAGGAGTGCTCGCTGCACTTCAAGGTTGCGCTCGGGTTCTCGGCGCTGATCGCAGTGCTCTACCTGTCGCCGTCGATCTACATGATGCAGGTCTATGATCGCGTCTTGACCTCGCGCGGACTTATGACGCTTGTCTTCCTCAGCGTGATCGTGGTGTTCGCGCTGATTACCCACTCCTATCTTGAGGGGAGCCGGCAGCGGCTTCTCGCGCGCGCATCTCTCCGCCTCGACCGCGCACTAACGCCCCGCCTGGTGATGACGGGCTTTGATCCGCGCGACCGCATGGACGCCCGCAGCACGCAGATTCTTCGCGAGTTCGACACGCTCAGGCAATTCATACAAGGCCAAGGCGCCACGGGATTGCTGGATCTCCCCTTCGCGCCGCTGTTCGTCCTCGTCGCATTCGGATTCCATCCGATGCTCGGGGCGCTTATCCTTGTCGGCGCTGCCGTGCTCCTCGCTGTTGCGATCATGGGGGAACGCGCGACACGCAAGGCCGTGGCTGAGGCTGCTGCGCGCATGCCAGCAGCCTATGCGGCGGCGGAACTCAATCAGGTGAGCCGTGGAACTATTCGTGCGCTGGGCATGAAGGGCGCCATGTCGAACCGGGTCATAGGGGAACGCAACCGGCTTCACGAGGCTGAGGCCCGCAACCACTTCCTGGCTGGGCGCTATGCGGGGCTTATCCGGTTGCTCAGAATGGTCCTTCAGTCGGCGAGCCTGGGGCTAGGAGCCTATCTGGCTGTGCGCGAAGAAATATCGCCCGGCGCCTTGATCGCAGCGTCGATCCTCACGGGCAGGGCGCTCGCGCCAATCGAGCAGATTGTCGGCAGCTGGCGTCAGATCAGCCTGGCGCGCGCCGCAAGGAAGACGATTGTGGGCTTTCTTGACGGGGCGAGTGTCGACAAAGCCCCGCAACCCTTGCCCGCTCCGCGCGCCAACCTGAGCGCTGAGGGCATAACGCTGCAGGCCAGTGGGCAGGACAGACTGCTTCTCTCTGGCATCAGCTTTTCCATTGGTCCCGGCGAGATCATCGGTGTCATCGGTCCTTCCGGGGCCGGGAAATCCACACTCGCCCGCGTGCTTGTCGGCGCGCAGTTGCCTTCAGGGGGAACAGTGCGCGTCGACGGTTCCAGCATCGCAGATTGGGAGTCCGACAAGCTGGGCGCCTATATCGGCTACCTGCCCCAGGATTCGGTGCTGTTTGGCGGATCGATTGGAGAGAACATTTGCAGGTTCAGCTCCGACCCGGAAGCAGCAGCGCGCGTCGTCCCAGCCGCGCAGGCAGCCGGCGCTCACGAAATGATCCAGCGTATTCCGAGCGGCTATAATGCAGTGCTTGGTCCGCGTGGCGAAGGCCTGTCTGCGGGTCAGCAGCAGCGTGTTGCGCTTGCCCGCGCGCTTTACGGCGACCCGCAAGTGATCGTCCTGGATGAACCCAACGCCCATCTGGATTCTGAAGGCGACGCCATGCTCGTCGCAACGTTAAGAGCGGCAAAGGCGCGCGGGGCCTGTGTCGTCATCATGACTCACCGCGCCGGCATTCTTGAAGTTGCAGACAAGCTGCTCGTCCTGCGTGACGGCCAGACCGAGAAGTTTGGTCCCAAGGATGAAGTGTTGTCCGAATTGAAATCAGCTGCAATCCGCTCCGTGAGTTCGCGGCGCGCCTTCGGTGGAGCTGCCTAGCCATGAGCAACGGTTTTGCCGCCTCGGTCGCGCGCCGGTTCTGGCGCTTTGACGACAGCCTTCCGAGCGCCTGGCCGGAAGCAATTAGTGGAGCTGTCGTCGGCGGGATATTCTTTGTTGGTTTTATCGGATGGGCCGCGTTGACGCCGCTTGATGCGGCGGTGGTGGCGCAGGGCTCTGTCATTGCGGCTGGTAACCGGCAAGCCGTCCAACATCTCGACGGCGGCATTGTCCGTGCGCTCCATGTCAGCGAAGGGGCCGAGGTGACGGAAGGAGATGTCCTGCTCGAGCTGGATGACACCGACCTCAAGAGCCAGGAGCGCGCGCTTTTCGGCCGCCTTATCGAACTCGAAGCGCATCGGGCGCGATTGCTGGCGGAAGACAACCGTCCATCGGCCCTGAAGGGTCCTGTCCGTTGGGACACGCTCAACGTGGCAGACCGCGCCGCCGCCGACGCCATTCTTGACCGGCAGCGCCGGGAACTTCTGGCGCGATCCGACGCGAAGTCCGCCCGGACCACGATCCTTCAGCACAAGATCGAACAGTTGAATGCCCGCCTGCCCGGCTATGCGCAGGAAAAGGATGCGATTCTGAGGCAGCTGAACTTGCTGGACGGAGAAATCACACGTCTGTCAGACCTTCGCGAGAAGGGCCTGACCACTGTCGGCCGGCTGCGCGAACTGGAGCGCGAACAAGCGAGCCTGCAGGGCAATGTCGGACGCATAGATTCAGAGATTTCCGGCACCCTTGAGGCGCTCAGCGAGGCAAAAGTCGAAATCATCTCGCTCGGGGCTGAGCTCCGGGTCGATCGCGCGGGCGAATTGCGTGAAGTGGATACGATGCTTTCAGAAGTGGCGCCCCGCTACGAGGCCGTGGTGGCCCAGTTGGGCCGCACCCGCCTGCGTGCTCCTGCATCGGGGCACGTGGTCTCGCTTACAGCCTTTACCGTGGGCGGCATTATTGAACCCAAGGCGCACGTGATGGACATCGTCCCCAAAGCGCGTGCGCTGATAATCGAGGCGACTGTGCCGCCAGAAAGCGGTGAAGACATCTCAATCGGGGCAGCTGCGCAGATCAGGCTGATTGGAGTCGGCGAGCGCAATGCCCCGGTGATCCATGGCGTTATCGACAAGGTGTCCGCTGACAAGCTGATCGATGAATACACAGGCATGTCCTACTACAGGATCGAAGCCAGCGTGAGCGACGAAGAACTAGGCCGCCTGTTCCCTTCAGCAGTCACCGGTAGCAATTCGGTTCGACCTGGAATCCCGGCTGAGGTGGTTGTTCCAATCCGTCAACGTACCGCGCTTCAATATCTCGTCGAGCCGCTGACCCAGGCGTTCTGGAAGAGCTTCCGCGAGAAGTAGACTGCACCTCCTGATTTGTGTCCTGGCAAGAACATGAGGGTACACGGAGCACAATTCGTTCGCGAGTTGAACGCCTAACCGCAAGTCTCCTCTGGCGCGATCGTTTGTGTTGATTTTCGACACGATCGGTGACGGCGATTCGCTTGTATGGCGCGATCCAACGCGTGTTTTTGAGCGGTCCAGAGTACTCGTGTATTTGGGGAAGAAGCTTCAAACCGACGCCGACTTGCCGTTAGGGTGGCTCCTGTCTTGCATGCCCGATCTGCGGGTTGCCGTTGGCGACCTTCGACGCATTGATCGGATCAGAGGGTTGGCCTGGGGATGGGGAATAAGCTCGAGCAGATGGGCAAAGCCGAAGCCGAAGGCAGGTTGGGCCATGCCGCTGGAGCGGCGCGCGTCGATACGCGTCTTCCGGTTACTGTGCTGTCTGGATTTCTCGGCGCCGGCAAAACAACGCTCCTCAACAACATTCTCAATAACCGCGAAGGAAGGCGGGTCGCGGTCATCGTCAATGACATGTCCGAGGTGAACATTGATGCGGACCTGATCCGCCGCGGGACAGCACAACTCAGCAGGACGGACGAGAGCCTGGTCGAGATGACCAACGGGTGCATCTGTTGCACGCTGCGCGATGACTTGCTCCACGAAGTCCGCCGCCTGGCGGAGTCGGGGCGCTTCGACGAACTTGTGATCGAGTCGACGGGAATTTCCGAACCCTTGCCTGTGGCGGCGACCTTTGATTTCCGCGCCGAAGATGGCTCTTGTCTTGGAGACGTGGCGCGGCTGGACACCATGGTGACGGTCGTCGATGCGATGACGCTTGCCGACCAGTTCGGTGGCCGTGACAATCTTCGCGACTTGGGTGAGGCACGCGACGAGAACGATCCGCGCAGCCTTGTCGAGCTGCTTGTGGACCAGATCGAATTCGCCGATGTGGTCGTGCTGAACAAGGTGACGGACGCAGGCGACGAGCGCGTCGCGGGTGCGATGCGCATCATCGGCGCGCTGAATCCAGCCGCCAAGCTTGTCCAGGCTGACAGATCAAACGTGCCGCTGGACTGTGTGCTCGGCACAGGTCTTTTCGATTTCGAAAAGGCACGCAGGAGTGCTCGTTGGTTCCGCGAAATGCACAATTTCGCAGATCACCAGCCTGAGACCGACGCCTACGGTCTGACATCGTTCACCTATCGCGCTCGCAAACCGTTCGACTCCTTGCGTCTGCGCAAGGTGTTGACCGGAAATCTGCCAGGTGTTCTCCGCGGCAAGGGGCATTTCTGGGTGTCGGAACAGCCCAATCTTGCTCTTGAGTTCAGTCTTGCCGGCGCGATGACGACCTTTGACTCCCATGGCGTGTGGTGGGCCGCGACGCCCACGCAGTCGTGGCCGAAGGATCCCGCTATCCTGGAACGCATTCACCGGGACTGGATTCCGGTCTATGGCGATCGCCGACAGTTGCTTGTCTTCATCGGGATCGGACTTGACCGGGCCGCTATCACGGCGGCGCTGGACAACTGCCTCGTTCACAACTGGTCCCCCCCGCGGCGAGCCGCGCTTCCCATTTCGATGCGTGGCGCCCCTGCGCAGCGCGACTCCTTCAAGAAATCCTCGTCACAAGCAGGCGCTGAAGCATGAGCAGCAACCGCATTCTCGTCGAAAACGCGCGCACCGATGGTGTTGCGGAGAAGTCCTATTGGGATGCTGCCGGGAGCGACTCCATCGAGGGCTTCGCCACCGATATGAGCGTCAATGCGGGGACGCGTATCGATTTCAAGATCAATCTCGATGGCCAAGCCGGGGGCGACTACAAGGTTGAGATTTTTCGTCTCGGCTACTATGGCGGCAATGGCGCGCGCGAAGTCGCGGAATGGGTCAACACCAATGGTGTGGACCAGGCTCTGCCGCTCTATGACGCGAGCCTCGGCCTCGTCGATGCCGGCAACTGGCAGGTCACCGATAGCTGGGACGTTCCGGCCAGCGCCGTGTCCGGCGTCTACATCGCTCGGCTTCAGCGTCTCGACAGCAATGGCAACCCCATTCCCGGCGAGACCAACCAGATTCCATTCATTGTCCGCAATGACGGCGTCGCGGCCGACATCGTCCTGCAGACTTCGGATACAACTTGGCAGGCCTACAATGGCTGGCATGGCGGCCTCGGCGGCGAAGGCACCGATAACGGGCCAAATCTCTATGGCGACGCCACTGGCCTCATCGATCGCGAGCCGATTCCGGGAGCTAGCTCGAACGCCGTCAATCGCAGCTATGCGGTCAGCTACAATCGACCCCTCATCGTGCGGGACTTTGGCGGCACCTATGCAGGTCCGCAGGACTATCTGTTCGGCGCCGATTATGCCGCCATCTACTGGCTGGAACAGCAGGGCTACGACATTTCGTACATTTCGGGGGTCGACACCGACCGCCTGGGTGCAGACTACCTGCAGAACTACAAGGCCTTCATCTCGGTCGGCCATGACGAGTACTGGTCAGGGCAGCAGCGCGCGAACGTTGAGGCGGCGCGCGATGCCGGCGTCAACCTGCTGTTCTGGAGCGGCAACGAAGTCTATTGGAAGACCCGCTGGGAGACGAGCATTTCGGCTGACGGAACCGAATACCGCACGCTGGTATGCTACAAGGAAACCTTGGCGGTCGCTGATCCGAACGCCGGTGCGGAAGACTATTACGACCTTGATCCTACGAACATCTGGACCGGGACGTGGCGCGACATGCGCTTTGTCGATGCGAAGGACGCCAACGGAAACTATATTGCAGGCGGGTCAGCGCCCGGCAGCCTCACGGGTCTGCTCGGCGAGTGCGCCTGTGTCGAAACAATGCTTACAGGCCAGTTGTTCGGACCGGATGGCACCGGCGAGTTTGGCGGCGCACTGAAAATCCCTGAAGCGTTTGCGAACCTGAGGGTGTGGCGTGATACCGATGTCGGCGAGACCGGAACCGTCGGTATTGCGGCCGGCATCATCGGCTATGAGTGGAATACCTCGCCGACGGACGAGACGCGGCCTGAAGGGCTGATCCGGCTGTCCGAGACGACTCTGGACTGGGGCGGCATCGTCACAGACCAGGGGATGACCTCGAACCCCGGGACGGCGACTCACAACCTGTCACTGTATCGCGATCCCGAGAGCGGGGCGCTGGTGTTTGGCGCTGGCACAGTGTTCTGGTCCTGGGGCCTCAGCGATCAGCACGACTCGTCTCCCTACGGCGCCAATATCGCGAACACCGCGATCCAGCAGTTCACGATCAACATGTTCGCGGACATGGGTATCCAGCCGATGGTCTCGAACGCGATTCTTGCGTCGCAAGGTCTGGTTCGAGCGACGGCATCTACGGATTTCGTCGCAGCGACGACCGTGATGACGGATATTCCGGAAACACTGTCGGCGCGGCAGACGGTAGTGATCACAGGCACGGCGGCGGATGGAAACGGCACGGCGACAACGTCGGATGACGGGAAGGTCGCGGCCGTTGAAGTGTCGGTCGATGGTGGTCTGACGTGGCGGGTTGCGGAGGGAACGACAAACTGGTCGTACTCATGGACGCCATGGACGGCAGGAACCTATTCCATCCTCGCGCGGGCTATCGACGACAGCCTCAACATCTCCAGCTTCACGCCATCGCAGGATGTCGTGACCGTCACGGAGCCCGTGCTTCCGGCTACCACCTCGCTATTTGAGAACGCTGCGCTGAGTGGGGTCATTCTCTACAACGACAATGCCCAAGTCGAGCTTGGGATGAAGTTCTCTGTCAGTCTGGACGGGATGATCACGGGACTGAAGTACTACAGGCACTCCGCCGACTCCAACGACACGGATGTTCGTCAAGGCCACCTATGGTCATCGAGTGGCGCGCTTCTGGGAACGGTCACGTTCACATCGACTGTCGGACAGTCCGGCTGGCAGACGGCGGCTTTCTCGTCTCCGATCAGTCTCGAGGTTGGTCAGCAGTACACGGTCTCATACAGGACGGCGGACAACTACATTTCCGGAAGCGGGTTCTTCGCAGCTGCGAACGAGATTGCTTTTGATGGCATAGACGACAACGCGTTCTCGGACGCCTACAACATCATCCATGCCCCGCAGAGCAACGTCACGTCTGGCTCTACGACCAATGGCAATGGCGTCTTTGCCTACGGCTCCAGCCTCGTGATGCCGACGCAGACCTGGAATTCAACCAGCTACTTCGTCGATGTGGTGTTTGCGCCGTCGGTGAGTAACGCGGCTCCGGTGATCACGTCGGAGAGCTACACGATCGCGGAGAACACGACGGCGGTTGGGTCTGTGACGGCGACGGATGCGGAGAGCAACCCGATCACCTACGCCATCGCGGGCGGCGTG
>JALHLU010000010.1:0-120340 GCA_022844345.1 Hyphomonadaceae bacterium | reverse complement strand
CGGCTCCGGTGATCACGTCGGAGAGCTACACGATCGCGGAGAACACGACGGCGGTTGGGTCTGTGACGGCGACGGATGCGGAGAGCAACCCGATCACCTACGCCATCGCGGGCGGCGTGGACGCATCGCGGTTCACGATCAACGCATCGACGGGCGCTCTGGCGTTCGTGTCGGCTCCGAACTTCGAGGCTCCGGCCGACGTTGGCGCGAACAATGTCTACGACATCATCGTCAGCGCCTCTGATGGCATCGCTGCTGCGACGACCAAGGCGGTGACGGTGACCGTGACGGACGTGTCGGAAGCAGCGCCATCGACGTTGTATGGCGCGGTGACCCCGGGGGTCTTCGAAACAGGAACGCAGGATCCGACCAATTACGAGCTCGGTACGCGGTTTGTGGCGAACCAGACGGGCCAGATCACGGCGCTGCAGTATTACCGCGGCTCTGCGGATTCGACCGACACCGATGTGCGCACGCTGTCTCTGTGGACTTCCGCTGGCGTGAAGCTGGGTTCGGTGACGGTAACGTCGGGCGTTGGCGCGACAGGCTGGCAGGTTGGTACGCTGACATCGCCGATCTCGCTTGCGGCCGGCCAAACCTACGTCGTCTCCTACAGCTACGTGTTCAACAACGGGCAGGGCGCAGTCGAGGCCTATGGCGCCACGGCAAGCTATCACTCCGTCGCGCGCACCAGCGCTGACGGCATGCTGACGACCCCGATGAACGCAGGCGTCTTTGCGGTGGGCGGAAACGTGTTGCCAACCCAAACCTGGAACAGCTCTGGATACTTCGTCGATGTGGTGTTCCAGGCGCAAACAGCAGCGCCTCCCGTCATCCTGGATCTGGACGGCTCGGGCCTGCAGCTGACCTCCGGCGTTTCGTTCGACTTCGATGGTGATGGCGTGCTCGAGGCGGGTGCATGGGCCGCTGGCGGCAACGCCTTCCTCGCGCTCGATCGCAACCAGGACGGTGTCATCAGCGATGTCGCCGAGATCTCTTTCGTCACCGACCTCCCAGGCGCGCAGACCGATCTCGAGGGTCTTCGTGCGTTCGATTCGAACGGTGATGGCGTTCTCTCGGCCGAGGACGCGGCGTTTGGCGACTTCCTCGTCTGGGAAGACGTCAACCAGGACGGCGTATCCCACGCCTCCGAAATGCGGACGCTTGCCGATGCTGGCGTCAAGTCCATTGGCCTTGCTAGCGATGGTGCCGGCTACGTCGATGCAGACGGCAACACGGTTCACGGCTCTTCCGGCGTGATCATGTCCGACGGCTCGGTCACCAGGGCCTACGATGTGACGCTCAGCTACGAGGAGGCGGCCTCTGCTAACGGTCAATCCGGTGCAGCATCTGATGCCGGCCTGACCATGTTGCCTGAACCTGCCGTGCTGCTCGAAACCGCCCTGCTGGAAGAACAATGGGACACGGAACTGGACGGCACCGCACCGCTGTTTGTCTTGTCCAATAGTGGCACAGCGATTGACGGCGTGCTGAATATAGATTCAAGCGTGTTTGACTATCCGGGGTATTTGAATATGCCCCATCAGACGCTGTTTGATGTCGTGATCGATCCAATCACCATCCTCTGATCCGTAGAGAATGCTGGCACTAGCTGATTGGTGAGCCAGACGCGCTTTGGGCATACCGTGGCGCCGCCTGTTCCATACAGGTTGGCATTTCGCGGGAATACCTTGGTTAACGCTTGGTCATTGCACGAGATGAGGGCAATCGTAACCCCGCCACGCTAGGAGGGTGGTTGGCTCTCAACTTGCTGAAGACGATGCGGAAGTCCGGGGCGTGCCAACCACTCTGCGGTGCGTGGATTGCAAGCGTTGTTGAAATTGCCCCCGGGTCCGCAGCGGCAATCAAGGCGAGCGCAATGAACGACCAGTATGGTCAACCAGAAGGTACGATGGTTAAGCCCGAAACAGACCGGTTGCCGATCAGCCTGGTCGTTGCAACCCTCAATCGGGGTGATCGGCTGGAAGCGTGCTTGCGGGCAATCGCAGCGATCGATCTTGACCCGCGGTGCTGGGAACTGGTGGTCGCTGACAACGGATCAACCGATGCGACCGCCGAGGTGATCCGTGCCGCTCGGAAGTACATGCCGACAACGATCAAGTACGTCTTCGAGCCGGCGAGGGGTGCGAGCGCGGCGCGCAATTCGGGTACGGCTGTCTCGGTTGGACAAATCGTCGCTTACACCGACGATGATTGCTACGTGGCTCCAGACTTCCTTTCCAAGATCCTCGCTGCCTTCGACGCAGATCCAGAGCTTGGCTGGGTGACGGGCCGTGTCGAGCTGTTTGATCCCAGTGATGATCCTGCGACGACCAATCCATCGCGTATTCCGCTACACTTTCGGCCAAAGCAGTATCGGCTGACGGAGGAGGTGATTGGCGCCAACCTGGCGCTCCGCCGCAAGGCGTTCGAGCAAGTCGAGGGTTACGACGAAAACCTCGGCGCCGGCGCTCCCCTCGCAGCCGCTGAAGATCTGGATGTCATCGCTCGCATCTCTGCGCATGGCTGGGGCGGGGCCTACAATCCTGACATTGTCCTGAGCCACCACCACGGCCGCAAGACAGCAGATATCAAAAAATTGTTCCGGCAATACAGCATCGGTCGGGGCGCCTACACGATCAAGTATCTCTATCGTGGACAGGTTATTGCCTTCCTGAAGGGCGTGGGGTCATTGCGCTGGCGCGTCGGCTCTTTCTTTGGCTGGTTTTCTCCAGCTACCTTTTCGATGGTGTTCTGGGAGACCTACGGGGGATTTGCCTATTCGGCGCTGCGCGTCATGCAGATGCTCGGCCTGCGGCCGGCTCCCATGCGACGCGACACCCTCACAACCTGGCTGTCGTCAGCGGCTTCACAGACGGGCGCGCGATCGGATCAGGGTCACGGAGCCAGACAGTGATTTTCACGCAATTCGGACTGTTTCAGGCTAATCCTTCGCAGGAGATATTCTGTTGAGCGCCCAAGTACGCACTGACGGGCCCATAATTGTCGGTATGGGGTTCGACGCGACATACGCGAAGCACGCCGGGGTCACAATCGCGTCCGTGGTTAAGGAAACGCGCTCAGCCCCCGTCGAGTTCGTCATCGTGCATGAAGGCGTTGGCGCTGCTCTGCAGAAGCAGGTGGAAGCGTGCGGCCGGGGCGCCAAGTTCACGTGGTTCGAGATCTCGAACTCGAGGCTCCTGAAGTTCCCGGGGATTGACCATATCAGTCGTGCGACGTTCTTCCGCTTCGCCCTGACTGAAATCCTGCCTGCAGAGTGCCAGCGCGTGATCTACCTCGATTGCGATCTCATCGTCTTGCGGGATCTTGGCGGCATGTGGCGCCATGATCTTCAGGGCGCTCCGATTGCGGCAGTCGATGATCCTGGCGTGGACCCCGCATCGTTCAGGACACTGTGGGATCTGCCCACAGACACCCGTGGCTACTTCAATGCCGGCGTACTCGTTCTGGACATTGCGCGCATCCGCGCTGAGGGCATTTTTGACTCGGCAGTCGCGGTTCTCGAATCACAGTGGGACAAGATCAAATGGCTAGATCAGGACGCACTGAACGTGGTCTTGTGGGGCAGGTGGTCCAAGCTCGATGTAGTGTGGAACATGCAGACCTGCATGTACCGGCCGTATGACGGTCAGCAGATGTTCGTGCCGCTTGCAACGCACAGGCGCCCCGCCATCATGCACTATTCAGGGTACCGCAAGCCGTGGGTTCGGAAGAACTACCACCCACATTCCGGACTGTATTACAATTACCTTGGGCGAACGCCATTCAAGGGCGAAATCATTCGCGAGAGTGGCATATCGCATGCGCGTATCGCGGCCTGGCGTGTTCGCTCCGCCTGCCGTCTGTTGCTTGCGAGCCCATAACTGCACCTCAACAGCCGGGGCAGGGCCGCCGACCCGACAGGGCCCAAGTGACGTGCGCCCGAGATTTTGGACCGTTTTGAGCTAGAGTTTTTCGCCGTATTTTCCCTGGTTGGGAGGAGCGAGGCGATGAAGGCATCGAAGTTCACGGACACTCAGAAGGCGTTCATCTCCCAGTAGGGTGAGGACGGAACGCGGGTCGAGGAAGTCTGCCGCAAGGCGGCGGCCAGCCAAGCGACCAACTATGCGTGGAAGAAGAAGTGAGACGGGATGACGCCCTCCAAGATGAAACGCATGTGTGCGCTCAAGTGAGATAACAACCGGCCGAAGCGGATCGGGGCAGGCCTTTCGTTCGACCGCGTCATATGTTGCACGATGTCATCAAACGAACGCTCCGAGGCCTGCGCGCAAGCGCCAGCTGGCTGACGAGATTATGAGCGAGCGGTCGATCTCGCAGTGCCACGTGTTGTAGCTTGATCTGAAGAGCTACCGCTAAGGAAAGTCTGTCAGATGCGCGTGCGCACAGCGGAAACCATCTCGCGCAGGCGTCTCAGAGGCTCGAATTTCCAGCATCCGACAAGGCGGTATTGGGCAGCGGATCCGATTGGCGCTCAGGCCACCAGCCGATGAGATCGCCGTGGGTGGGAAGCCCGGTCACGTTAAGCGGTTCAGGCTTACTCACCTGGCGGCCGAGCGCTTTCTGAGCGCCGCGCAGGACGCTCCACACCTTGTGTCCAAGCAGCTTGCGGATTTTCAAACGCGGATACTGGCGGGGCGCTTCCATGTGTGCCGACATTTCGCGCTCCAGCGAATACAAGGCCTCGAACGCCTCGACGTCGCCACGCTCAAAGGCTGCCAGCGCATTCTGACTGGCGTAGAACGAGATAACTGCGTGCATGGCTTCCAGCCACTGGCGGGCTTCTGGAATTGTCGGAAGAATTGGATCCAGAGCCTTCCGGCACGTCAGGGCGAACTCCTGCCGGTCCCCCACCGCCCGAGCATAGTAATTCTGGCTCATGTTCCGGTCATGTTGCCGGTATTCACCCTGCACGGATCGAACAAGGCCAATGCGCCCATGGGACGCAAAACGCATCCACATTTCCATATCACCAGAGTGGGGAAGGTCGCTGCGATAGCCTCCAAGGCGCTGCTGCCACTTTGTTCGCACAATGGCAGTCGATGTCGGCACCGGATTGAGCGTGTTCTCGCAGCAGTATTTCAAGAACGCTTCGCCGGGTACGACCTGCGTCGATTCAAAATCGTTATCGGGCGGAAACGAGAACTCATCGTCTCGTGTTGTTATCTTTGCTGTTCCAAAGACCAGGCCGACTTCCGGTGATCCCTCGAACAATGGCAGCGCGCGCTTGAACGCGCCCGGCGCCAGGCCGTCGTCCGCCGAAAGCAGCAGCGAATAGTCTGCCTTGGCCCAGCCAATAAGGCCTTCATTGTAAGTGGCGATATGTCCCTTGTTGACCTCGTGCCGCCGGAACTCGACCCTCGGATCCGCGTCGGCAAGCCGTTGACCAACCACCGCTGAATCATCGCTCGAGCAGTCGTCAATGATCAGGACCCGCACATCAGCGTCTTCCTGGTTCAGGACGCTGGCTACGCACCGTTCCAGAAACCGGGCGTAGTTGTAACACGGCACGACAACATCAAAGCTCGCCACTAGCGCCCCCGCTCCAGATGCAGCTTCTTGGTCTCAATGCCTGGTAGGTCCAGAGGCCGCGCAGGAACGCCAGCCCATGTCTGCCCGGCTGGAAGGTCGCCCAGAAGCGCAGAGCCCATGCCAAGCGTAGCGGCGGCCCCAACCACCGTACCCTGGCGCACCGATGCGTTCATTCCCAAATAGGCGCCGCGCTGGATCAAGACGTTTCCGCCCAGCGTAACGCCAGCGCACGCAGTCGCGAAATCCTCCAGCACGCAGTCATGGGTCAACGTCACGTTCGGCATGACGACAGCGTGCCTGCCGATCGAAACTGCGGTTGTGAGACGGACGCCGCCCAGGACAATCGCTCCAGCGCCGACTTCGCAGCCCGGCGGGATGTTGACCGTCGGGTCGATAAGGGTCGCATACCGCTCCTGCGAGACTCCAAGCGCTGTCAGGCGATCAACTATCTGTTCCCGCACGACCCCGCGGCCGGCGCATACGACAATCTGCGCGGCCGGAAATTTGACGATTGCGCTGGTTGGGCCAAGCACCGGCAAACCGTCAACAGTTGCGCCAGCCAGAGACGCCGAGTCATCCAGAAAACCAACTGCAGTGAACGCATCCTGTGCGCGTATGGCGGAAAGCGCCTCGCGCGCCAGGCCGCTTGCCGCAACAAATATCAGCTCTCGGCTAGGTCCGGTCATGAGACCATTCCGCCCGTTCGTGGAAAACCCCGAAGCCAGCCGGATCGAATACCTCGTGGCGTAGGTGGAAGGATGCGCCGGACTGAGCTGCAACCACAGCGCCCGTGTTATTTTCCCGAACCAGAACCTCGATCGAATAGCCTTCCGATACCAGACTCAAGGGAGGCGTCAGAACTTCGATCACGCCTTCGCCTTCCAGGCGACGCAGATTGGCTTCATCGCTCCAGCTGCTGTAGTTGCAGCACAGCGTGTCATCCGATCGCTTTACGGCGCACACGAAATGGGGCGCCTCGATTGGCCGCGACGCCTTGTACGACAAGCGGATTCGCATTTGCTCGCCGTAGTCGAACATCATCCGCGGCTGGCCCTCTTTGGTCAGCAGTTCGACGGATGTGATGGTGACAGGCGGCTCGCCCGAGGCGTGGAACCAGGGCAGGGTCGCGAGCTTGCCGTTGCTTTCATAGAGCGCGAGGCCCTCGTCGGTCGGGCCATCAAACATGACCTCGCCCTTCTTCATGTAGATCACGCGCGGACACATCGCCTTGATGGAGGCCATGTTGTGGGACACCACAAGAATGGTGGAGCCGCGCTGCTGCAGGCGCCGGGAGAAATCCATGCACTTGCGCTGGAAACTGAAGTCGCCAACCGCGAGCACTTCGTCGAGAAGAAGAATGTCGGGATCGAGGTGCGCCGCGACCGAGAAGGCGAGGCGGACATACATGCCGCTGGAGTATCGCTTGACCGGCGTGTCTATGAAATGCCCGATTTCCGAGAACTCGACGATGGCGTCGAACTTCTTGTCGACCTCTTTGCGATCCATCCCGAGAATGGAGCCATAAAGATAGACATTCTCGCGCCCTGAAAGCTCGCGGTGAAAACCCGTACCGACCTCAAGGAGCGCCCCGAGCCGGCCTTTGAGTTCCGCAGTGCCAGTGGTCGGAGTGACGATCTGAGACAGGATTTTCAGCAGTGTCGATTTCCCAGCCCCGTTGTGGCCGATGATGCCGACGTTCTCGCCGCGACGGATATCGAAGCTCGCATTCTTGAGCGCCCAGAACTCGCTGGGTCCCGTGCGCTTCCTGGGCGTGAACATCGTCTGTACTGCGTCTCGCAGCGAGTCCGGCCGACTCCCGGTCGCTCCAAGTACGTACCTCTTGCTAAGGCCTTCGGCCCTGATCGCGAAATCCGTCATCAGATCACATCCGGGAACGTGCGTTCCAGCTTCCTGAAGAAGACTAGGCCGCCAAAGAGCAACGGCAGGACAATTATTGCCCCAATTCCAAGCGAGGTAAGCGACAGCACGCTGTCGCCGAATACAGCCCAGCGAAAGCCATCTATGACGCCTACGAGCGGGTTCAATGCGAAGGCCCAGCTCCACTCCGGCGGTATCATGCTGGAGGCGTAGACCACGGGCGAACCATACATCCAGATCTGGAGAAGGAACGGCAACGTGTGCTTCACATCGCGAAAGCGGACGTTTATCGGGCTGAGCCACAGCGACACCATGAGGGCGGTCGCGCTTGCATAGACGAGTAGCAAGGGAATGATCGCAAGCCGCCAGCTCGGCGTGATGCCGAACAGCAGCATCACGACGATCAGCACAGCCAAACCTATTGTGAAGTCAACAATCGGCGTGACCACGCCGGCCAGGGGAAGAACGAGTCGCGGAAAGTAGACCTTCTTCACCAGCTCTTCCTCGTTGACGAGGCTGGTCGAAGCGTTGCGGACGCTGTCGGCGAAGTAGTTCCAGGGCAAGACGGCGGCGAGTGCGAACACCAGATAGGGGACGTTGCTGGGAACCGGCAGTTTCGCTATGGTCGAGAAGATCAGTGTAAAGATGAGGACAGCGAAGAGCGGTTGAATGATCGCCCACCCGGCCCCCAAGGCGGCCTGCTTGTACCTGACGCTGACATCGCGGCGAACGAGCGTGAGCAGCAAGTGTCTGTATTGCCAGACCTTGTCGAGGCCGAGGTCAAGCAGCCCACGACTTGGCCGGATGTGAGTTACCGTATCGCTGGTGCGCGCGCCATGACCGGGATGGCCGGCAGGCGGTGCAGCGGGTCCGGAAGGGACTGCGACTGGATTACTCACAGCGGTTGTCATGGCGTCGTGGCCTTGATCAATGTTTCGACGACAGTGCGAATGTCGCTGTCGGTCATCTGCGGATAGAGCGGCAGGACGATGGTGCGGTCCTGGCAGCCTTCCGAATGGGGAAGAGGCGGGTGCTTGCCGTCCTTATAGCCGTCTTCGCGGTGCGAGCACATGATGCCGCGGCGCGTGGAGATGCCGGCGTCGAGCATCGCCTGCATGACGGCGCGCTGGTCGGCGTAGTCGGGCAGGCGGACGGCGAATGACTGCCAGTTCGATTTCATGCCCTGCGGCTCAAGAGGCAGGCCGATCCACTGGGCGGAGCTCAGCAGCGCGCGATACTTGTCAGCGATCTCGCGGCGGCGGGCGACGATGCCCGGCAGGCGGCGCAGCTGTTCGCGGCCGACTGCCGCCTGGATGTCCGTCATGCGGTAGTTGTAGCCGAGCACCGGGTGCGTCTCGAAGATAACCTGGTTGGAGCCGTGGCGCACAGTGTCGGGAACCGACATGCCGTGCTGGCGGAGCAGCTTGAACTGCTTGTTCCAGTCTTCATGCGGGGTCGTGAGCATGCCGCCGTCGCCGGTCGACATGATCTTGCGCGGGTGGAACGAGAACACGGCGACGTCGCCGCGGCAGCGTCCGACCTTTTCCCACTCGCCATCCCAGAGGTATTCCGCGCCAACGGCGCAGGCTGCGTCTTCGACGACCTTGAGGTTGTGCTTCTTCGCGATCGCGACGATGGCTGCAAGGTCCGCCGGCATGCCCATCTGGTGGACGAGCAGGATGGCTTTGGTCTTCGGCGTGATCGCAGTTTCGATCAGGGCCGGGTCCATGTTGTGGGTGGCCGGGTCGACATCGACGAACACGGGCTCGGCGCCGCAATAGCGAACCGAGTTGGCGGTTGCGATGTAGGAGTGCGAGACGGTGATGACTTCATCGCCCTGTCCGACGCCAGCGACGAGAAGCGCGAGGTGCAGACCTGTGGTGCAGTTGGAGACGGCCGTGGCGTGAGCCGCGCCGACGAACTCCGCGAACTCTTTTTCGAAAGCAGCGACTTCCGGCCCCTGGGTGATCCAGCCGGAGAGGATGACGCGCGAGGCCGCATCGGCTTCGCGCTGGTCCATCACAGGTTTGATGATCGGGATCATTAGTTGAACCTGTCCTTGTTGGCTTCCCACCAGGCGACGAAGCGGCGCACGCCTTCCTCGAGGCTGACTTCAGCCTTGAAGCCCAGCAGGCGCTCAGCCTTCTCGGTCGACGAGAGACGGCGCGAGACGGCGTTCACTTTGCGCTCGGGGCCGTATTCCGGGACCATGTCGGCTGGCGCACCCATGACCTTCATCGTGGTGTAGGCCAGCTCGTTCAGCGAAGTCTCGACGCCCGAGGCGATGTGGAGGACTTCGTCGGTGGCGTCTGATTTCAGGCCCAGCACGTTGGCGCGCGCAAGATCCTCGATATAGATGAAGTCCATCGACGTCTTGCCATCGCCCAGCACCAGCGGCGGAATGCCCTGGGAAATCCGCTGGACCCAGCGCACGAGCACTTCGGTGTACTTGCCTTCGACGTCCATACGCGGGCCGTAGACGTTGAAGTAGCGCATCGCGACATAGTTCAGGCCGTACATGTCGTTGTAGGAGCGCAGCAGGCCTTCGAGCATGATCTTCGAGGCGCCGTACCAGGTGCGGTTGTTGTAGGGGTGGTGATCTTCAGTCGTCGGGAACGTGTCGGCGAGGCCGAGGATCGAGGCGGAGGAGGCGGCGAGCACCTTCTTCACGCCGGCCTTGTGGGCGGCGTCGATGACGTTGAACGTGCCGTCATTCATCACTTCCATGGCTTCGCGCGGATCGGCGGCGCAGGCCGTGATGCGTATGGCGGCCATGTGAATGACCGCGTCCATGCCTTCGGTGACCTTGTAGACGAGGTCCTTGTCGCGGATGTCGCCCTGGATGAGCTTGACGCGCTCGTCCTTGAGCGCGTTCTCGAGATTGCGGGACGAGCCGCGGGACATGTTGTCGAGGATCACGATCTCGGCCGGCTTCTCGTTGGCGAGCAGCTGGTCGATCGTGGTGGAGCCGATGAGGCCCGCGCCCCCGGTCACCAGGATTTTCGAGCCTTCGATCTTCATTGTCCCGTCACCCAAATCTACGCGGCGCCATTTGCGCCCTGAGGCAGTCCGGGTCCGCCGCACCCTGTGCGGCGAACCCAAGTTGTTGCAGTCCTAGGCGAGCGCCAGCTCTTCCCTCTGGAGAGCGGCCACGGCGGCGACCACTTCTTCCTGCTGAATCGAGGTGAGTTCCGGATACATCGGCAGCGACAGCACTTCGGCGGCGGCCTTCTCGGAGTGCGGGAACTGGCCCTGTTTATACCCGAGGTGGTCGAACGCCTGGAGCGTGTGCAGCGGGAACGGGTAGTGGATGCCCGTCTGGATGCCCTTTTTCGTTAGGTCTTCCTGCCAGCGCGCGCGGTTCGGCGTGCGGACAGCATAGATGTGATAGACGTGACGGCGGTTCGCGAGAGCAACCGGCGTCTTCACGCCCGTGCCTTCGAACATGGTGCGGTAACGCTCAGCGGCGTCACGGCGCATCTCGGTCCACTTCTCGATGTACTTCATCTTCACGCGGAGAACCGCGCCCTGGATGCCTTCCAGGCGCATGTTGTAGCCGATGATTTCGTGGAAGTATTTCTTCTCGGCGCCCCAGTCGCGCAGCATGCGGACCTTGCGGTTGATCTCGGCGTGCGGGGTGACGGTCATGCCGCCTTCGCCAGCCGCGCCAAGGTTCTTGCCCGGGTAGAAGGAGAAGCCAGTGGCGTCGCCGAACGCGCCGGCGCGCTTGCCGTTGTACTCGGCGCCGTGAGCCTGGGCGGCATCTTCCAGCACGAAGAGGTTATGCTTCTTCGCGATCGCCATGATCGGCGCCATGTCAGCCATCTGGCCGAACAGGTGCACCGGCACGATGGCTTTCGTGCGCGGCGTGATGGCGGCTTCGATCGCGGCCGGATCCATCGTGAAGGTCACGGGGTCGATGTCGACGAACACCGGCGTCGCGCCGGTGTAGGCGATGGCCGAGGCTGACGCGATGAACGTGAACGGCACGGTGATGACTTCATCGCCCGGGCCGACGCCGGCGGCGAGCAGGGGAAGGTACAGCGCGTTCGTGCCGTTGTTGACGCCGGCGGCGAAGGTCGTGCCGGCGTACGGAGCGAATTCCTTCTCAAGCGCGGCGACTTCCGGCCCGAGGGTGAAGGCGCACGATTCCATCGTGGCGATCAGGGCGGCGTCAACTTCCGCCTTGATCGAGTGGTACTGCGCTTTGAGGTCGACGAAGGGGACGCCCATGAGTGTTTCGCTCGCTTACTTGGATTTCTTGGGGAGGTGGATGGTCTCGCCGCGGCCGCGCATCGAGGCGGTGGCCGCTTCGATCAGCTCGACCATGCGGAAGCCGAACTCGCCGTCAGACGCTGACGACTTGCCCGACTTGATGCACTCGACGAAGTGCCTGCCCTCAACGAGGAGCGCTTCTGAACCGTCGATCTTCGGGGCCCACATATCGCCGGCGCGATAGCCGACACGCATTTCATGGATCTTGGCGGGGTCATCCGTGAACGATACGCCCTTGTCGTAGATTTTCAGTTTCTCGGACGGTTGAAGTTCATCGAAAGTGATCATCTTGTTGGTGCCGCCGATCAGGATCGTGCGCACCTTGACGGGCGCCAGCCACGAAACGTTAACGTGGGCGATGAAGCCGGTTTCATAAAACAGTGTGATGAAGGCCAGGTTTTCCGGCGTTCCCGGATAGTGGTTGATGCCCGAGGCCGACACCGCGACCGGATGCTGCTCGAACACATAGTCCAGGATCGAGAAGTCATGGACCGCAAGGTCAGCGATCACGTTAACATCGCGCTGGAACAGGCCGAGATTGATGCGGGTCGAGTCGTAGTACAGGACCTTGCCGAGATCGCCATTCTGGACCATCTCGCGCATCTTCCGGACCGGACCGGTGTAGACGAAGGTGTGGTCAACGTGGAGGGTGAGGCCGCGCTTTTCGGCTTCCTCTACCAGTGCGCGCGCCTGCATTGAGGTTTCCGTCATCGGCTTTTCCAGCCAGACGTGCTTGCCGGCCTTGAGGGCCGCCATGGCAAGCGAGAAGTGGGTCGAGACCGGAGTCGCGATCGCGATGGCGTCGATCTCGGGATCGCGGATCATCGCCTGGATGTCGGTTGTCGTGTTCGTTGCCGGGTGGCGCTTGGCGGCGAGTTCGAGCGCCTTCGGGTTGAGATCGGCGACCGTGTGCATCTTCGCTTCGGAGAGTTCCGAGAAGTTGCGGACCAGGTTGGGCCCCCAGTAACCGTAGCCGATGACGCCGATGTTGATGATGTCGCGTTTGGCGGCGACCTTCGGGCCGGCCAGCGCTTCAACGGCAGGACCGCTCTCGGCAATTACCTTGACCTTGGAGGCCGGTTTGCGGGCTTTCACCGCTTTCGTTTCCTTCTTGGCGGTCATTAACCCACAACCTCTTCTGCAACGCTGTTCACTGACTGGGATTTCTTGGCGGCCGACATGTTGCGGACATCGCCCACGACTTTCGCCGGGCAGCCCGCGACAACCGCGTAAGGGGGGACGTCCTTGGTGACCGTCGCTCCGGCCGCGATGAGCGCGCCCTCGCCGATGGTGATGCCGCACACGATGGTGGCGCCGGAGCCGATCGAGACCTGGCGCTTCACGGTGGTGTATTCGAGGGTCCAGTCCGCGTCCGACTGGGGCGAGCCATCCGGGTTCGTCGCGCGCGGGAAGCGGTCATTGGTAAACATGACGCCGTGGCCGATGAAGCACTCGTCCTCGATCGTGACGCCCTCGCAGACGAAGGTGTGCGAGGAAATTTTGCAGCGTTCGCCGATGAAGGCGCCCTTCTGGATTTCGACGAAGGCGCCGATGCGTGAGCCATCGCCGACTTCGCAGCCGTAAAGATTCACGAGCGTGGGGTGGAAAATGGTTACCTTCCCCTTCAGCTTTACGCTGTCCGAAATTGGCATGTCGCAGGTCTCCACGCGCCGGTTTGCCGTAACGGTCAGCAAGGACGGGGCCGGGTTTGGCGAGCGCCCGGATGAGCCGCAGCGCCGCAAATCCCCGGTTACGCGAGCGTCGTCATGGTTAACGGGGTATGGCGGCGTGCTGCAGATGCACACCGTATTCACCTGATGTGCGAATGCGGGACGTCGTGTTCGCGTCGGCTAGCGGGGTTACTGGACCCGGACTGCCCTGTGGCCGAGGCGCTCCACCATCACCAGCACGCTGTCGAGGCCGAGCATGTGGCCGGCGCCGGCTGCGACAAGGAACACGCCGGTCTCACTACGCATGATGGCGTCGAGCTGGGGGGCCCAGGCGGCGTTGCGGCGGACCATCAGCGTTTCGTAGATCTCGGGCTGGGTGGTCAGTTGTTCGTCGATGACAAGGGCGGCGAGTGCGTCGTCGTCGCCTGAGCGCCAGGCGGTAACCATTTCGGTGAGCGTCTCGCCAGCCTTGTCCAGGTCCTGAAGGCCGGCCTCAAGCAGGCTGACCTGAACCGCGTCGGGCAGGACAGTGTAGGCCGATAGCTGGCCTTCAACCGTTTCCAGGAAGCGCAGGGTCTTGCCGGCGCCCTCTGCCGCCGGCCGCAGGACGGCCTCGACGCCCGACTCCTGTTCGAAGCCAGTGTTGCGGATGGCTGCATCGGAGATGACCACGCTGGCATACCAGGGCCGCATGCCCTCAAGCGCGAGAGGGGAGATGTCGAAGCGGGCGGCGGCGGCGCGCAGGGCCTCCTGCTGGCGGACGTCGAGGCGATCTGAGAGTTGGTCGCCGGGCGGCAGCAAGCCGGTGCGCTGAACGATGGCGGTGATTTCGGCAGGGGGAATATCCGTGTCGGCCTCGAAATAGACCGTGCCGGCTTCGTTGAAGGCGGCCTCGAAGGCGGGCGTCTGCCAGTCAAGATCCGGAGGCAGGAGGTGAATGGTGCCGAACAGGTAGATCGTCGTGTCCGCGTCGGCGATCTTCCAGAGCGCAGGCTTGGGCTCCCCTGTGTAGGCGGAGGGGCCAGCGGCAGGGCTGCAAGCGGCGAGCGCGAGACCCGCTGCGAGGGAGGCGATCCAGCGACGTATCACGGCTTTCCTGCCCCCTTCATTGGAGGGAAAGTCGAGTGGTTCAGGGACAACAGGGGAAATGGCGCACCCGACACGATTCGAACGTGTGACCTTTGCCTTCGGAGGGCAACACTCTATCCAGCTGAGCTACGGGTGCGTGCTCGCCTTGCGGCCCGGTCCTCATGTCCCAGACCGGGGAAAAAGGCAAGGTTTGGGGTGCGGGGAGCCCGAATTCCCCGATTTCAGCCCGTATTCCGGAGACCAGCCGCGACGCCGTTGATGGCGAGGAGGATCCCTTCGCGCACCGCTTCGCTCTCATCACCTGCGCGGCGGCGTGCGATCAGTTCGATCTGCAGGTGGTTCAGCGGGTCGATATAGGGGAGGCGCGAGCGGATGGTGCTGGCTAGGTCGGGGTTCTTCTGGAGCAGTTCGGTCTGGCCCGTGATCGCGAGCAAGGTGTTGTAGGTGAGCGTCCATTCAGCGTTGATCGCATCGAACACCTTGTCGGCGAGTTGGCGGTCCTTCACCAGGCCGGCATAGCGGCGTGCGATCGACATGTCGGACTTCACCATCACCATTTCCATGTTGCCGACGGCGGAGGTGAAGAAGGGCCAGGACTGGTGCAGGTCCTTGAGTTGCGAGAAGGAGAGGCCGGTGTCCCTCACGGCGGAACCGAAGCCGTACCAGCCCGGAAGCATGGCGCGCGACTGGGCCCACGAGAACACCCAGGGAATGGCGCGCAAGCCCTCTATGGTCCGCGTCGCCTGACGAGAGGTCGGCCGGCTGCCGATGTTAAGATCAGCGATCTCGGTGATCGGCGTGGCGGCGTAGAAGTAATCGGCGAAGCCGGGCGTTTCGTAGACGAGCCTGCGATAGGCCTGCATGGCGGCCTGCGAGAGGCGGTCCATCGTGTCGCCGCGCCGGGTCGCGTCTTCTTCCTTGGGGTGTGCAAGCGAGGCGACGACGACCCCCGCAGTCAGCGTTTCGAGACTTTGTCGCGCGAGGTCGGGATCGCCATACTTGTTGGCCACAACCTCGCCCTGCTCGGTGATGCGAATGCGGCCATCAACCGTGCCTTCGGGCTGAGCCAGCAGCGCCTCGAAGCTGGAGCCGCCGCCACGGCCGACGGCGCCGCCACGACCGTGGAAGAGTTGGAGGCGGAGGCCTGCATCGCCGACCACGCCATGCAGCGCGCGCGAGGCCTTCTGCAATTCCCAGATCGAGGTGAGATAGCTGCCGTCCTTGTTCGAGTCGGAATAGCCGATCATCACTTCCTGGAAGCCTTCCTTGCCGTGCAACGCACGGATCAGGGGCAGGGACAGGTAACGCGTCATCGTATCAGGCGCGGCGCGCAGGTCTCCGATCGTTTCGAACAGGGGTTCGGCGAAGATATCCGTGGCGGGCGCAGGGCCGGGCCGGAAGAGGCCGACTTCCTTGAGCAACAGGTAGACTTCGAGGAGGTCCGATACAGCCTGCGTGTTGGAGATGATGTAGTTGCGGATAGATACGGGGCCGTAGAGCTTCTTCACGTCGGCGGCTGCGGCGAGGGTCTCAAGCTCCTTGCGTGTTTCTTCGCTGTAGCTCGCGAAGGGCGATGCGAGCAGGCGGCCGTGGGAGAGTTCGCGAATCAGAAGGTCGCAGCGCGCGTTCTCGTCCAGCTTTGCATAGTCGTCGATGACGCCGGCGGTGTGCAGCAGTTCGGCTGCAACGCGGGCATGGACGGCGGAGTTCTGGCGCAGGTCGAGCGTGGCGAGGTGGAAGCCGAAGACATCGACTGCGCGGATGAGGCGGGGCAGCGGTCCCCGCCGGAAGGACGCGCCCTGATGCTGGAGCAGCGAGCGGTGGATCGTGATCAGGTCTGACTGTAGTTGAGTCGGATCTGTGTAGCGTTCGCCCTTGACGGCCGGCGTCTTGGGCGGCGCATCGCCGGTGAGCGCCGTCAGCGTGGCGGCAAGGCGCGCATAGACGCCCGAGAGCGCGCGGCGATAGGGCTCATCGGTGCGCTGGGAGGAGCCATCGCCTGCCTGTTCGGCGAGGTTGAGGAGTTCGGGCGTGACGCCGGTAAATCGCGAGGACAGCGAAAGCTCTGCGCCGAGGGCGTGCACGCGATCGAGATAGAAGCGAAGTATCGCGCCGGCCTGACGTGCGAGGGCGCTGCGCATGGTGCGGCCATCGACATTGGGATTGCCATCACGGTCGCCGCCGACCCAGGTGCCGAGGCGAAGGAAGCTGCGCAGATTGAGTGAGGCGTCGGCCGTCTCGACGCCAAGCAGGTCTTCCCAGTGGGCGTAGAGTGCAGGGATGGCTGGAAGGAAGCTGCGCTCGAAATACGAGACGGCATTGTCGATCTCGTCGTCCACCGCGACGCGGAAATTGCGAAGGAGTCGGGTGCGCCAGAGGATGGACACCTGGCGTCGAAGATCGGCTTCGGCCTCCTCGCGCTCGGTTGGAGTGACGGCGCGGTCGAGCGCGTCGAGATCGTCAGCGATGGCGGCCTGACGGTCGCGTACGCTCTTGCGGCGGACTTCGCTGGGGTGGGCCGTGATGACGGGGGCGATAAGACCTTTCGAGAGCACGCCAAGAGCTGCGCCGGGCCTCGCGCCGGTTTCCTTCAGGGTGCGGAGGGCGCCGGCCAGCGTATCGGGGCGATCATCGCCCACCCGGCCGCGGCGGCGCTGCAGGTGATCCTCGGCGAGGTTGGTGACCTGCAGGAAGGTGGTAAAGGAGTGTACGAAGCGGACGGCTTCGGCGACGCTCAACTTTCCGAGCTGAGCCGACAGGTGAGCGGCGGCATCCTGCGATGGCTCGCGGTGGAAGGCGACGGAGGCGCGGCGAATATCCTCGATCTGGCGGAAGACATCCTCGCCATCCTGCTCACGGATGACATCGCCCAGCACCGCGCCGAGCATACGTATGATGGAGCGCTGTTCTTCTGCGTCGTTGAGCATGCGATCCCGCCAGAGCGCGTGTTGATCTGTTGCGCGATGCATACTGGCATGCGCGTCTGCGGGATACATAGTTTCGGATACTGTCCCGGCCAGTTGGAGCGCTGTCGCCTCCTGCGCAAGCGCCAGTCTTGGGACTGTCTCAGGTCATGTGACGTCAGCCCTTGAGGCCAAGCTGCGCCTTCAGCTTTGCGATGTCGTCGAGCCATGGCGTGGCCAGGGAGTCAGACGGCATGCGCCAGTCGCCGCGGGGGGAGAGGGCGCCGCCGGAGGTGACCTTGGGGCCGTTGGGCACGGCCGAACGCTTGAACTGGCTGGTCAGGAAAAAGCGCTTGGCAAAAACTTCGAGCCACTTCACGATTTCGGCCATGTCGTAGGCGACGCGATCCTTCTGCGCCACGTGCATCGGCCATTCACCGGCCTTCGTATCGCCCCAGGCTGCGTACGCGAGGAAGGCGATGCGCGCGGGATTTGCGCCCCAGCGGATCACCTGATTGAGGAAAAAATCGTGTAGATTGTAGGGGCCGATCGTGTCTTCGGTCGACTGGATCTTGCCGTCCTTGTCGGCCGGGATCAGCTCGGGCGAGATTTCCTGATCGAGGATGGCCCGCATCACATCGGCGGCGGCTTCGGAGTAGTGGCCGCTTGCTGCGCTCCAGCGGATGAGATGCTGGATCAGCGTTTTCGCCACCGCGCCGTTGACATTGTAATGGCTCATATGGTCGCCGACGCCGTAGGTGCACCAGCCGAGGGCGAGCTCCGAGAGATCGCCGGTGCCGACAACAAGGCCGCCTTCCTTGTTGGCGAGGCGGAAGAGATAGTCGGTGCGCAAGCCCGCCTGCACATTCTCGAATGTGATGTCGTAGACCTTTTTCCCTTTGGCGAAGGGGTGTCCGAGGTCGGCGAGCATCTGGTTCGCCATCGGCTTGATGTCGATCTCGCGCGCATCAATGCCGAGTTCCTTCATCAGCGCGTGTGCGTTCGACTTCGTGCCTTCGGTGGTCGCGAAGCCCGGCATGGTGACGCCGATGATGTCTTTGCGCTTCGCGCCCATCATGTCGAAGGCGCGGACGGCGACGAGCAGCGCCTGCGTCGAGTCGAGCCCACCGGAGACGCCGATGACGGCCTTCTTGACGCCTGAGGCTTCAAGACGGCGGCGCAGGCCCTGGACCTGAATGTTGTAGGCCTCGAAGCAATCCTGATCGAGCAGGGCTTCATCGTCCGGCACGAAGGGGAAGCGGTCGACATGACGGGCGAGGGGCAGCGGCGCGTCGCGTTCTGGCGCGGCGGTGAACTGGATGCGGCGGCGATTGAGGCGGCGCTTGTGGTTGCGGGCGGTGTCGCGGAACGTGCCGTTGCGCAGGCGGTCCTGAGAGATGCGGCCAACATCCATGTCGGCGGTGAGCAGGACGGAACCATCCGGGAAGCGATCGGACTCTGCGATCTTGGCGCCGAGTTCATAGATGGCGAGCTGGCCATCCCATGCGGTGTCGGTGGTCGACTCGCCATAGCCGGCGGCGGCGTAGATGTAGCCGCAGGAAGCACGGGCCGATTGCGACAGGCAGAGCATGTCGCGCTCGGCGGCCTTGCCGATGGTGACGTTGGAGGCGGAGAGGTTCGCGATGATGGTTGCGCCGGCAAGCGCTGCGAAGGTGGAGGGAGGCAGGGGCGACCAGACATCTTCGCAGATATCGACGGCGAGCGTGAAGCCGGGAATGTCGGATGCTTCGAACGAGAGGTCGGTTCCGAAGGCGACGGTCTCGCCGGCTAGCGTGATCTCGTCGACGGTTGCGTCGGGCGCCATGGCGAACTGACGCTTCTCGTAGAACTCGCGATAGTTGGGCAGGTAGGTTTTCGGTACGACGCCGAGGATCACGCCGCGATGGATCAACACGGCGCAGCCATGGATACCGGGGCCGACTTCCAGCGGCGCGCCGACGACGATGACGGGGGCGAGCGAGCGGCTGGCCTCTTTCACGCGGGCGATGGCTTCGCGCACGGCATTGAGCAGCGAGGACTGCATGTGGAGGTCGTCGAGCGTATAGCCCGACATCCCCAGTTCCGGGAACACGACGAGGCCGGCGCCGGACTTGTCGGCCTTGCGGGCAAGTTCAATCGTCTCGCGGGCGTTGGCGGCGGGGTCGGCCAGGTGCACGCGCGGGCTCGCGGCCGCGACGCGGACGAAGCCATGGGCGTACAGGTTGTTGAACGCGGCTGCCATTCTCAGGCCCTATCATCCCGCCGGGGTGGTCTCAACGCGGGTGTATACACGCCTAAACGTAATTATCAGGAAACAGGATTACACCTGCCGGCGGACAGATACCCGGCGCTGAACTTGCTTTGGGCGTCTGGCCGGCGCTGCGGGCTTCAACAGGTGGTTAATGGATACGGACGTCGTCGTCATTGGAGCGGGGGCCGTTGGCCTTGCCGTGGCGGCTGAATTTGCGCGTTCGGGGCACGAGGTGATCGTGCTGGAGGCCGCCGATGGGATCGGAACAGGCACGTCCTCGCGCAATTCCGAAGTGATCCATGGCGGGATGTATTACCCGACCGGCAGCCTGCGCCACCGGATGTGCGTCGAGGGGCGGCGGAAGCTGTACGCCTATCTGGAGGCACGAGGCGTGCCGCACATGAAGCGCGGCAAGCTGATCGTGGCGACCTCGGAGAAGGAAACCGCCAAGATCGAGGGCATCCATGCGACGGGCATCAGGAACGGCGTGGAAGCTCTGGAGATGGTGTCAGGCGCAACGGCGATGGCCTGGGAGCCGAACCTCCAGTGCGTGGCGGCTCTGTGGTCGCCCGAAACCGGAATCGTGGACAGCCATTCCTACATGCTGGCCTTGCAGGGCGAGATCGAGGACCATGGCGGGCTGATCGCGTTCGAGACGCCGGTGATGCGCATCGAGCCGTTGAGCGCAGGCGGATTCAAGGTGCTCACCGGCGGGCGGGAGCCTTGGTCGATTGAGTGCCGGCGTGTGGTCAACAGTGCGGGCTTAGGTGCGCATGGCGTCTTGAGGTCGATCGAAGGATTTCCCGCTGAACACATTCCCAAGTTCGTTCTGGCGAAGGGGAATTACTTCGGCTGCTCTGGGAAGCAGGCCTTCACGCGGCTGATCTATCCCGCGCCGGTTGATGGCGGGCTGGGCGTGCATGTCACGATGGATCTGGCGGGGCGGATGAAGTTCGGGCCGGACGTCGAATGGCTGTCGAGCAACGATCCGGCGACGGTCGATTACACTGTCGACCCGAAACGCTCTGAGTCTTTCTACGAAGCGATCCGCCGCTACTGGCCGGGCCTGCCCGATGGCGCGATTACGCCCGATTATTCGGGTTGCCGGCCCAAGCTGTCGGGACCGGGTGAGCCAGTGGCGGACTTCCGCATCGATGGACCGGATCTGCACGGCATTTCGGGTCTCGTGAACCTGCTTGGGATCGAGAGCCCGGGGCTTACCTCATCGCTTGCCATCGCTGAGGACGTGCGCTGGAAGCTGTTGAACTGATCTTATTCCGCCAGCAGGTCCCTGAAGTACGCGATTGTTTCCTTGAGACCGTCCTCGAGGTTTACCTTCGGCTCCCAGCCAAGCGTGTTGCGGGCGCGGGTGATGTCGGGCCGGCGCTGCTTTGGATCGTCGGCGGGGAGCGGGAGGCGAACAAGCTTTGACTTCGACTTCGTGAGCTTCAGAACTGTTTCGGCCAGCTCGATCATCGTGAACTCGCCGGGATTGCCCACATTGATCGGGCCGGTGACATCATCGCCTGTATCCATTAGGCGGATCATTCCTTCGATCAGATCGTCGACATAGCAGAAGGAACGCGTCTGCATGCCGTCGCCATAGATGGTGATGTCTTCGCCCTTGAGCGCCTGCACGATGAAGTTCGAGACCACGCGGCCGTCATTCGGGTGCATGCGCGGGCCGTAGGTATTGAAGATGCGGAGCACCTTGATGCGCAGCTTGTTCTGGCGGTGATAATCGAAGAACAGCGTTTCTGCGCAGCGCTTGCCCTCATCATAGCAGGAGCGCGGGCCAATCGGGTTTACGTTGCCCCAGTAGTCTTCGGTCTGCGGATGAATGGCGGGATCGCCATAGACCTCGGACGTCGAGGCCTGGAGGATCTTGGCGCCAAGACGCTTTGCGAGGCCAAGCATGTTGATGGCGCCATGCACGGAAGTCTTCGTCGTCTGCACTGGATCGTGCTGGTAGTGGATCGGGCTGGCCGGGCAGGCGAGGTTCCAGATCTGGTCGACTTCCACGAAGAGCGGGAAGGTCACATCGTGGCGCAGGAATTCGAAGCGCGGATTGCCAAGCAGGTGGGCGACGTTGCGCTTCTGGCCGGTGAACAGGTTGTCGACGCAAAGCACGTCCTGGCCGCGCGCGAGCAGGCGATCGCACAGGTGCGAGCCAAGAAAGCCCGAGCCGCCCGAAACGAGGGCGCGGTTTTCCAGAAGTGAGCTTGCCCGCATTGGTTTCCCCGCGCACAGGTGAGTCCTGTGCGCGAGTGATGGGGTGGGTCGCGGGGGTTGTAAAGCTTGGGGTTAGACCCGCCCGATGCTGTGGTATGAGAAGCCGCGCTTCACCATGTCCGCCGGATGGTAGACGTTGCGCAGGTCCACCACGGTCGGCGACTTCATGAGTTTCTTGACGCGATCGAAGTCGAGCGCGCGGAACTGGTCCCATTCCGTGATCAGCACCATGGCGTCGGCGCCATCCACGGCGTGATAGGGGCCGTCGCAGAAATCGACCTCCGTCAGCGCCTTGCCGGCTTCGTGCATGCTTTCGGGGTCGTACGCCTTGACGCGTGCGCCCGCCGCCTGCAGCGCCGGGATGATGTCGAGCGAGGGCGCGTCGCGCATGTCGTCAGTGTTCGGTTTGAAGGCGAGGCCGAGGACGCCAATGGTCTTGCCCTTCACGCTGCCGCCGCAGGCCGCGATCACGCGATCGGCCATCTTGCGCTTGCGGGCGTCGTTCACCTGCACAACCGTGTCGACGATGCGCACCGGGCTGCCATGATCGTTGGCGGTCTTGGTGAGGGCGAGCGTATCCTTCGGGAAGCATGAGCCGCCATAGCCCGGGCCGGCGTGCAGGAATTTCTTGCCGATGCGATTGTCGAGGCCGATGCCTTTCGACACGTCCTGGACGTTGGCGCCAACCTTTTCGCAGAGGTCCGCCATCTCGTTGATGAAGGTGATCTTCACGGCAAGGAAGGCGTTGGCGGCGTACTTGATGAGTTCGGACGTGCGGCGGGAGGTGTAGACCAGCGGCGTCTCATTGAGGAAGAGCGGCCGATAGAGTTCGCGCATGACTTCGCGCGCTTCCTCGCTGTCGGTGCCGACAACGACGCGGTCGGGGCGCTTGAAGTCACCGATTGCGGCGCCTTCGCGGAGGAACTCGGGATTTGAGACGACGGCGAACTTCGCGTTCGGATTGGTCTTGCGGATGATCTCCTCGACCTCGTCGCCTGTCCCGACCGGAACGGTGGACTTGGTGACGACGACGGTGAAGCCGTCGATGTGCTCGGCGATCTCTTTCGCGGCGGCATAGACGTAGGAAAGGTCGGCATGCCCGTCGCCGCGGCGAGAGGGGGTGCCCACGGCTATGAACACGGCGTCGGCGTTCTTGATCGCGTCGGCCGCTTCGAGCGTGAAGAACAGGCGTCCTTCCTTGACGTTGGTGGCGACCAGCTCTGCAAGACCCGGCTCAAAGATGGGCATCACGCCATCCTTCAATCGGTCGATCTTGCCCGGATCCTTGTCCACGCAGGTGACGACATGGCCGAAATCGGCAAAGCAGGCCCCCGACACCAGCCCCACATAGCCGGCCCCGATCATCGTCACGCGCATGGCGAACCTCTGTGAACGTGCGGCCCGTCTAGCCGCCACGCAGGGTTAGCCGGGGGAGGGGCGCCCAAGTCAAGTCGATTTGGCGCAACCGTGCGGGGAGTTTGGGGCTGACGGCCGGGGAACGCCCGCCATCCATTGCTGTTTCTAGGCCTCAGACCTTGGTCTTGTGAAAGATGAAGGATGGCACGGACCGGATAATCATCATGATCAGACGCCATTTTCCCGGCGCATACTGGATCGGGCCGCCCCGGTCGGCCGCCCGGCGCATGATGCGGCCGACCTGTTCGGGGCTGGCCCACAATGGACCCCCTTTCTTGAGGCCGTCTGTCATGGGCGTGTCAACAAAGCCGGGCTTCACCGCCACAGCCCGCGCCCCGATGGGGGCCAGCGAGTGGGCGAGGCCCTGCACGTAAAGGGCAAGGCCGCCTTTGGCTGCGCCATAGGCATAGTTCGACTGGCGGCCGCGGTCGCCCGCTACGGATGATACGGCGACCAGAGAGCCGGATTTCTGCTCGCGGAAGATGTTGGCCGCAGCCTCGCACCATTGCACCGCCGAGGCATAGTTGCTGGCGGTGATGCGGGCGAGTTCTGCGGCGCTCGCCGTCGCCTGCTCCTGGGTTCCGAGATAGCCGTAAACCAGGTGGACATGGTCAAGCCCGCCCAGGCGGCGCTTCCAGTCCGCCATATGGGCCGGCGCGTTCATGGCCTCGGCTTCAAGGTCCATCGCGGCAGTTTCGGCGGAGGCAGCGCCGCGCGCCCTCAAGTCGGCCGCAAGCGCGTCCAGCCGGGCGGAGTTGCGGGCGACCAGCATCAACGCGGCGCCTTCCTTGGCGTAGATGCGTGCGGTTGCGATCGCGATGGCGGATAGGGCGCCCAGGATCAGAACACGATTGCCTGTTCTTGTGGCAGCAGCCGGTTGCGCTTGCATGGCTGAAATTCCTGCTGAACCGTCCATTACCCTGATACCCGCCTCCAGAAGGCCGAAGACAGGCCCCGATCCACATAGCCACGGAAGTCCTGCAATTTCGGAAATCCGGCCTCGAACACTGCTGCGGGGATACGACCATCCTTGGCGGGATAGAGCCTTCCACCTGCGGAAAGCACAATGCGGTCGAGATCGGCCATCAGGTCGAGGGTGCGTGTTCCAATGTTGCGGAAATCGAGCGCCAGGGTCGTGCCCTCCATGGGAAAGGAGAGAAGGCCAGCGGGAGGATGGGCACCGAAATCCTTCAGGACTGCAAGGAAAGAGGCCTGGCCGGAGGCAGCGATCACTTTCAAGAGTTCGATGACGCCATCGCGTGCGGTCGCGGGCGGCAGGACGCATTGGTACTGGTAGAAGCCGTCGCGGCCGTAGAGTCGATTCCAGTTCGCAATCTTGTCCAGCGGATAAAGGAAGGGCTCGTAATGCGTCGTGTAGGGACCCACGCGCATGCGCTTGAGATCATGGAACACGCTGTTGAAGGCGCGAACGGTCATCCCGTTGAGCGTGAAGCCGGGGGCGTCGATCGGCATGGCGAGCTTCGGGTCCTCGCGATGTGGGACAAGGTCGCCATGACTACGCCAGCTGGCCGATGAAAGGATGCCACGGCCGAGATGCGCTCCGCCGGAAAGGCAATCGATCCACGCCATCGTGTGTTCGGCGCGCGTGTGTGCTTCGGCGGCGAGGTCGAAGTAGTCGCGGACGTGGCTGAACTCCGCATCCTGGGCGTCGAGTTGGGCGGACGGGATGGGAATGGCGCGAAACTCCACCCACTCGATGATGCCGGTGAGGCCCAGCCCGCCGATTGTGGCGTGGAATAGCGGATCGCCGGGGGCAAGCTCGTGGGCGCTTCCATCGGTGCGCAGGAGTTTGATCCGCGTAACGGAGGCGCCGAAGCTTCCGGCTCTGTGATGGTTCTTGCCGTGCACGTCGTTGGCGACAGCGCCGCCCAACGTGACAAACCGCGAGCCAGGCGTGGTCGGCAGGAACCAGCCAGCGGGGACAAGAAGCTGCAGCGCCTGCGACAGGGAGAGGCCTGCTTCGGCGCGCATCACGCCTGTGGTGCGATCGATGGAAATGACGCGGTCGAGGCCCGTCATGTCGATGATGGGGCCGCCCGGGTTCAGGTTGCTGTCGCCATAGGATCGGCGCAGACCAATTGGCAAGGCAGGGTCGGCAGGCGAGAGGGCCGATAGGAGTCCGGGCAGTTCATCGGCAAAGCGCGGGCGTGCGACGCGATGGCTCGCTCGCACCACACGTCCCCAGGACGTGACTGTCTCGCTTGGAAGGAAGCTTTCGGCCATGACCGAGCTATCCTGCCACGGCTGGATTAGGGAAGGTTTTACGCTGGGCGTTAACGCGCCAGCTGGTTAGCTTTTGCGAGATTTCTCGATGACCTTCGTGGTCGATTGCCCGTCAACGAGGGTTACGCGCAGGATGCGGCCGCCGCGGGCACGGACAATGTCAGCGCCGACGATCTGGTCCTCGGCATAGTCTGCGCCCTTTACCAGAACGTCTGGCTGGAGTTCGCGGATCACGTCGAGCGGCGTCGCCTCGCCGAACAGGATCACGGCATCGACGCCCTTCACGGCGGCCATTACGGCCGCGCGCGCGTCCTCGGACTGCACGGGGCGGTCTGGCCCTTTGAGGGCGCTCACCGATGCGTCTGTATTGAGCGCCACGATCAGGCGGTCGCAGGCGGCGGCTGCTTGTCGTAGCAGCGACACATGGCCTGAATGGAGGATGTCGAAGCAGCCATTCGTGAAACCAACTGTGAGTCCTTCGCGGCCCCACGCCTCGCGCCGCGCCTTTGCGTCGACAAGACTGAGTGCGCCTGGCACGTCCGACAGGCCGCGGCCAGGCTGGTCTATGGCCGCCATTAGTTCGGCAGGTGAGGCCGTGGCCGTGCCGCGTTTGCCCACCACGATGCCGGCGGCGGCGTTGGCGGCCTGCATCGCTGTTTCAACCGCGAGGCCTGCGGCAAGACCGAGCGCGAATGTGGCGGCGACCGTGTCGCCGGCGCCAGAAACGTCGAAGACTTCGCGGGCCTTGGCCGACAGGTTCAGCGGTATCTCGCCGTCGCGATAGAGCGACATGCCTTGTTCGGAACGCGTGAGCAGAATTGCAGCGCCGGTGACGCGCATCGCAGCAGCGGCAGCGGCCGCGCATTCGTCGTCGCTGACGCAGGGCCCCTGAACTGCGAGCTGAAGCTCCTTGCGGTTCGGCGTGATGATCGTGGCGCCCGCATACGCTGTCCAGTCCGCGCGCTTGGGGTCGACGATGACGGGGACGCCGGCTTTTCTTGCGGTAGCCATCGCGGCTGCGAGGACGCGATCGGTGAGGGCGCCCTTTCCATAGTCCGATAGCATGATGGCGCCGCAGTCGTCCGGCAGGTCTTCGAGGGCTGCGATCAGCCTGTCTTCGGTGACGCGTGAGACAGGTGTGGCCTGTTCCCGGTCGACGCGGACAATCTGATGCTGGCCGCCCATGTAACGTGTCTTGATTGTTGTTGGACGGCCCGGCTCCGTCACGAGATCGACCTCGACACGGTCGGACAGTGACGAGAGAATGCTTGCAAGGGTCGAGGCGGCTGGATCCCCGCCGGTCAGGCCGACGAGCGTCGCCCTGCCGCCCAGGGCGGCTATGTTGGCCGCGACATTGGCCGCGCCGCCAGCGGTCCAGCGTTCGGACGCGACATGGATGATCGGGACGGGCGCCTCGTCGGAGACGCGCTGAACCTTGCCGGTAACGTAATGGTCGACCATCACATCGCCGACGACAAGGACGCGGCCGGCGGCCAAGCGTTCGATATGGCTCTTGGTCAAGCTCAACAGGGCGGCTCCTTGGGTGTTGCGTACGTACTAGAACAATGTGGGGCGCAAGACACGCCGTATGCAGCTCGCGCGGACCATTCCGTGGTCGCCCCTCAAGTCAAATCCGAGGGCTGCCGGGCAGGTCCCGTCGAGAGGTGTCCCAAGCATTACTCTAGGTAAGGAGGTCTAAACGCGAACCTCAGGTCCAGCATCCGGAAGCAAACAATTGCGCTTGTCTTGGCGAGCGAACAGTCTAGACCCAAGCGCCGAAAAGCAGGCAGCCACACTACCGGTTTTCAGGTAAGCCCGAAGGGGCAGGCGGCACTGTCGGACTGGCTGCGAGGGGCTGCGAGAGCATGGCTCTGGAGAACGTTTCCGCGCTTATTCTGGACGACAACGCGCACATGCGTGGTCTCGTCCGCGTTATCCTTTCAGGTTTTGGCTTGCGCCGGATCGAAGAGGCCTGCGACGGTAATGAGGCCATTGACCATGTGGCTGACGGGGACATCGACATTGCCTTTGTGGACTTCAAGCTGGGCGGTCTGGATGGACTGGATTTCTGCCGGCGGATCCGCCTCGACCCTGAAAGTCCCGACCGCTTTCTGCCTATCGTCATGATCACCGCATATTCGGAGCGGAACCGCGTGATCGATGCGATAAATGCTGGCGTCGACGAGTTCCTGGTTAAGCCAATCCGCGCCGTCGACGTCGCCAACCGGGTGAACGCTGTGATCGAGCGCCGCCGGCCATTTGTTCAGACCCCCGCCTTCTTCGGTCCTGATCGACGCAGGCGCAACGATCCGCGGCACAGGGGTCCTTGGCGACGGGCCAGCGACCCCGGCACGATCGATATTTGAGCAATCAACGTCCTTTTGCTGGGCAGTGTACCGCGAAAAAGTGCCGATACGATTGAGTATTGAGCATGTTGCAGGCGCAATCGAGGCTGGCTAGGGTCCAGATCAGCTAGAGGCGGGTCCCGCAGGGCGCCGCAGCGGAGGGACGTGCATGGCCGGTCGTGGCTTGGGGCAGCTTTTTGCCCGAAAAAGTGTTGAGCAGATTCAGTCGGAGTATGGGGCGAGCGAGCTCAAAAAGACACTTGGTCCGGTAAACCTCGTCCTGCTGGGCATCGGCTGCATCATCGGGGCGGGTATCTTCGTGAGGACTGGAAGTGCGGCGGCCTTGCATGCCGGACCGGCCGTGATCCTCTCCTTCATCATTGCCGGTGCGATCTGTGCCCTTGCCGGCCTTTGCTACGCCGAACTGGCGTCGGCCCTGCCTGTGTCGGGGTCGGCGTACACTTATTCTTACACGACGCTGGGCGAGTTCGCGGCCTGGATAATGGGCGGCCTGCTACTGCTGGAATACGGCCTCGCAGCTTCCACGGTGGCTGTCGGCTGGGGCGAGTACTTCGTCAGCTTGTTGCACGATATGGGAATAATCATACCACCCGAACTGACTGCACCGGCTGGCAAGCTGATCACGACAGAAAGCGGTGCGCAGATAACGGCAATCTTTAACCTACCCGCTGCGGGCATTTCCGTTGTGATGGCGTTGCTGCTGATCGTTGGTGTGTCTGAATCCGCGACGGTCAACAACGTGATCGTCTTCATCAAGGTGGCGGTGATCATCGCCTTCTGCGTCGTCGGCGCGTTCTTCGTGAACCCAGCCAATTGGCAGCCTTTCATCCCCGAGCCGACTGGCGTCGAAGGCGAGTTCGGCTGGGGCGGCGTCATGCGCGCGGCCACAATCGTGTTCTTCGCATATATCGGATTCGAAGCTGTCTCGACCGCCGGACAGGAAGCAAAAAACCCCAAACGGGACATGCCGATCGGCATCATCGGCTCGCTTGTGGTCTGCACGGTGCTCTACATGGCGACATCGCTTGTCCTCACGGGCGTCGTACCTTACCAGCAACTCAACAGCGGCGCGCCGGTGGCGGACGCAGTGAATTCGTTCGGCCCGGGCTGGACGTGGTTCGCCGTGATGATCAAGGTCGGCGCGCTGGCGGGTCTCACCTCGGTGATCCTGGTGCTGATGTACGGCCAGACGCGCATTTTCTACACGATGGCGCGCGATGGCCTGCTACCCACACCGTTCTCGAAGATCCACTCCAAGTTCAAGACGCCTTGGGTCAACACTATCGTCACGGGCGTGATCGTGGCGGTTGCGGCGGGCGTGTTTGACATCAACACGATTGGCGACCTGACCTCGGTCGGCACGCTGGCGGCGTTCGCCATCGTGTGTGTGTCGGTTATCTGGCTGCGCCAGACGCGCCCGAACCTGGAACGGGGCTTCAAGGTGCCTCTGTATCCGGTGATCCCGATCGTGGGCATCCTCTCGTGCCTCTACCTGATGTTCCAGACGCCCGAAAATGTGCGGATGTTCTTCCTCTGGTTCATGATCGGCGCGATCGTGCTCTACTTTGTCTATGGCATGTGGAACTCGAAGCTTGCCAAGGGTGTAGTGGTTCATGGCCATGAGCCGCCTCCACATGAGTTGGAAATTCCAAAGCCGCAGAATCCCGAAGGCTGATCTGAAATGCAGACCAAGCGCGGCGCTCTCCGAAAGGGGAGCGCCGTTGCGTTTGGAGAAGGGGCTGCTATTCCCGCGCGGGTTCAGTGAAGGTAGTGGGCGATGGCGGTGGAAGCGGTTCTCTGGGATTTCGGCGGGGTCTTCACGACGTCGCCCTTCGACGCCTTCAACCGCTATGAACGTGAGCGTGGCCTGCCGGTGGACGTCATCCGCCGCATCAACTCGATCAATCCTGACACCAACGCCTGGGCGAAGATCGAGCGTTCGGAAGTGGACGCGGCGACGTTCGACACGCTGTTCCTCGAGGAGTCGCGCGCGCTCGGCCACGAAATTCCGGGCCGGGATGTTCTGGCGCTGCTGTCGGGCGACCTGCGGCCGGCTGTGGTCGCTGCCTTCTTCGCGTGCAAGGCGCGCTTCAAGGTCGGCTGCATCACCAATAACGCGCCGACAGGCAAGGGCGCAGGCATGTCGTCATCGAGCGACAAGGCCAAACAGATCGCCGAGGTGTTCGCCCATTTCGATCATGTGATCGAAAGTTCCAAGGCGGGTGTGCGCAAGCCTGATCCACGCATCTACCAGATGATGTGCGAGGCGCTGGGTGTCGCCCCGTCGGCCTGTGTCTATCTCGACGATCTTGGCATCAACCTGAAGCCGGCGCGCGAGATGGGCATGACGACCATCAAGGTGACGTCGGAAGCGCAGCTTCTGGCCGATCTTTCACGGGCGGTCGCAATTCCTTTCTGATGGTTCCGTACTTGCATGCCGGCGCGGGCGGCTGCGTGAATGGCAGCGGTCCCGTCGTGTCCTGAACTCATGCGCCTGTTTCTCGTTTCACAGCTTCTTGGCCTGGCCGCGATCGCGATTGCCGTCTTGAGCGCGTGCGATGCGCCCTCGGCGCCCCAGGCTGTTGGCGCGGCCGTGGCGCCGTCGCCCCAGATCGAGAGCCCGCTGCCGGATGCCGTCGCCGCAACTGTCGCGCGTCTGCGTGAGGTGGCCGCCACGGGGAGCTATCGCGACCTTGCCCGGATGGCGTCAGAGACGCCCGGCTTCAGGTCGAACGCGGGCGGCATGAGCCATCAGGACTACTGGTACCTGAAACTGCGCACCGGTGACTGGCCGATGGCGCAGGTCGAGCGCCTGCTGTCCTATCGCTATGCGCTGACTGAGACCGCGCAAGGCAAGGTCTATATCTGGCCGTGGCTGGCGACGCTGTCGGGCGAAGAGATCACGCCAGCTGCGGGCCGCGATATCGACCGCATGCTGGGCGAGGGGCAGGCAGAGGCGCTGCGCGCGGGAGAGATATGGCCGGGCTATGTCCTCGGCATCGCAGAAGACGGGACGTGGCTCTATTTCGTCTCGGGCAGCGGTTAGGCCGCTTCAGACTTGCCGATACGCGGCGGGCCGCCCTGAGCAGCCTGCGAGGGGCCGAATGCGCGATCGAGCACGCGGGTTGAATCCAGCGCCAGGTTGATCGCATCGCTCATCAGGCCAAGAATCTTCACATTGTTGGACATCACGTGCAGCGCCTCGGGCCGCGGATCAGCCGCGATGACCTCGCAGCGATGCAGGATATCGGCCCGCAACTGCATCAGCAGGTCTTCGAGCTTGTGGCCTTCCGGCTTCTTGTCCGAGCGTAGAAAATGGGTCATGGCGAACTCCCGTGAGGATGGCACCATGGCGCCAAATAGCTGACGGGCCGTTTCTTCCGGATTGAATTTCAGGTTAGGAAAGCCCTAACAGCGAGCATTGCAGCAGGAAGGAACAGCGATGAGCCAGCGCCTCGGAGCCGCCGCCGCAATTGCGATGCTGCCTGGCTGGAGCCAGACGCCAGGACGTGACGCCATCGCCAAGACTTATCGCTTTGCCGATTTCAACGCAGCGTTCGCATTCATGACGCGGGTCGCCCTGGCGGCGGAAAAGGCGGACCACCATCCCGAATGGACGAATGTCTACAACCGCGTCGATGTTGTGCTGACGACGCATGATGCTGGCGGTGTGACCGAGAAAGACATCGCCCTCGCGCGCTTCATGGAAGCGGCGGCGGGCTGAGCGCAGGGACGCTGCCTAGTCCTGAAAGACGATGACGCTGGCCAGCGCCACGCGGGCCTCGCCTGCGCCAAGCACCTGATCGACCGCCTTCTGCAGGCGGGCGCGCAGGATGTCGAAGTCCGGCCGTTCGCCAACGACATAGGAAAGCGAAGCGTAGTTTAGAACAGCGTCGCGCATTTGGCTGGTAAGGCGCGGGCGGATGGATTCCGCCAGCTTGCGCGTCGTGTCCTTGGGAACATCGAGGCCAGCGTCGACCGCGAGCACGCCATGCACTCTGAAGCCGTGCGAGATCGAGGCGCGCAGCCCGAAAGTGGGGATGTAGTTGGTCGAACCTGTGATCCGCTTGGCCTGCGGGTCCTGTTCACCGGGGGACGCACTTGCCGCCGGCGGCGCGGCCGAAGCGCGGCCAGCGACCAGGAAGGAACCGAGAAGGAGGGCGAGGGCCGTGCGCATGGCAAAAGCCTAGCCCGGACAGCTTAACGGCGGCTTTAGCGGCCTGCGCGACGGGGCTTGTTGGGGCCGGGGTGAGGGTTGGAGGGCCCGGCCGCAACCATCCTTGACTGGCGCGCCCGCCGGGACTAGCACACCCGCTCCCAAATACCCGGTTTCGGGGCCGTAGCTCAGTTGGGAGAGCGCGTCGTTCGCAATGACGAGGTCAGGGGTTCGATTCCCCTCGGCTCCACCAGGCTTCCGGCCTTGTGCATCGCCCCGGAAAGCATCCCGGCGGGTACTGCCAGTTTTCCATTTGTAAAGGCGCGACGGGCCATTAGGTGTAGGGGTCAGGCGCCGCCTGTTGCATCCATGCGCGGAGAGACCATGCTGGCTATACTCGACATCATCCGGATCGTGATCCAGCTGCTGATGCTGGTGCTGGTCGTGCAGGCGATCCTGTCCTGGCTTCTGGTCTTCAATGTCGTGAACGGCCGTAACCAGGTCGTGCGGACAATCTGGCAGGTGACCCATGCGGTCACAGAGCCAATGCTGAAGCCCATTCGCCGAGTGATCAAGCCGATCAACGGGCTGGACCTTGCGCCGCTGGTGCTCATCCTCGCCCTTATCCTGGTTGATCGTCTGCTGATCTACTACGTCTATCCGCAATTCCTGCTGGGATGACGGCCTGGCGGTGGGCCGCGGGCGGGGCGGAGCTCCGCGTGCGGGCCCAGCCGGGCGCATCGCGTGACGCCATCGAAGGCATTGGCGAGGATGCGGCGGGACAGCATTTCCTGAAGGTGCGCGTCCGGGCCGTTGCCGAGAAGGGCAAGGCCAACGCAGCCATTGAGCAGCTGCTGGCCAAGGCGCTTGGCCTCCCGAAGGCGGCAGTTTCTGTCGAGAAGGGCGAAACACAGCGGATCAAGACGGTGCGAATCTCCGCCGATCCGTCTATAGGCGTGGCGCTTGAGGCCCTGACCGGGCGTCGCCCATGAGAGGTTCGCCATGCCGGCCCAGCTGATCGAAGGCAAGGTTGTCTCGGAGAAGGTCCGCGCGGGGGTCGCTGCGGCGGTTTCGAAACTGCCGGGCAAGCCGTGCCTTGCCGTGGTGCTGGTGGGCGATGATCCGGCCAGCGCAATCTACGTAAAATCGAAGGGCGAGAAGACCGAAGCGGCAGGCATGCGCTCGATCACCAAGCGCTTCCCTGCGAGCGCGACCCAGGCCGAGATCGAGGCGCAGCTGAAGACGCTGAGCGCCGACCCGGAAGTCGACGGCATCCTGCTGCAGCTGCCGCTGCCGAAGGGGCTGGAGGAGGCGAGCGCGCTCGCCTGCATCGATCCCATGAAGGATGTGGACGGGCTGACGGAACTGTCGGCCGGGCGGTTGGTACTCGGCAAACCAGGCCTGCGGCCATGCACGCCGAGCGGCTGCGTGATCATGGCGAAGCATGCGCTGGGTAATGATCTTGGCGGCCGGAATGTCGTGGTGATAGGCCGCTCGATTCTCGTAGGCAAGCCGACAGCGCTGTTGTTCCTCGCGGAGAACTGCACGGTCACCATTGCGCACTCCAAGACGGCGGATCTGCCGGGCCTGTGCCGGACGGCCGACATTCTCGTGCCGGCGGTCGGGCGACCGGAGATGGTGCGGGGCGGCTGGGTCAAACCGGGCGCCGTCGTCATTGACGTCGGCATCAACCGCATGCCTGCGCCTGAGAAGGGTGAGGGCAAGACACGCGTGATCGGTGATGCGCACTTTGCCGAATGCGCCGAGGTCGCTGGATGGATCACGCCGGTGCCAGGCGGCGTAGGGCTGATGACCGTCGCCTGCCTGCTGCGGAACACTGTGCTCGCAGCCTGCGCACGCCGCGGCTGGGCGGTCCCGAAGGGCCTCGACGCCTGAACGCTTGATGAGCCTGTTCGACGACCTCTGGGCTTTTCAGGAAGGCCGCTGCGCTATCTGTGGCGAGCCGATGCCCAAGGGCCGGTTCGAGACGCCACACGCGACTGTGTGGAAGAAGAAGCGGCCGAATTTCGATCACATCAGGCCGCGCAACAAGGGCGGGTCGCATGATCCCGCCAACCTCCAGCTCGCGCATGCGGAGTGCAACTGGCGCAAGGGCGACAACTGGTCGCCTGGCTGAGTGTTATGCTGCCGCCGCCGGCGCCCTGAGCTTGCCGATCACCCAGCGCGCGACGCGCCAGCCGAGCAGCAGCGCGAGAATGGCCGCGTGGATAAGCGGATCGCCATAGATGATCTTCACCATCAGCAGGTTGTGTGCGACTGCGAGGATCGCGAGGGGATAGATCAGCCAGTGCAACCTGTCCCAGGCCCTGCGGCCAAGCCGCCGGATCATGCTATTGTTCGATGTGACGGCCAGCGGGACCATGAGCACGAGGCTGGCCATGCCAAGCATGATGTAGGTGCGGACCACCATGTCCTCCCAGAGGAGGCCGAGGTCCCAGCCGCGATCAAGCCAGAGATAGGCGATCATGTGAAGCCCGGCATAGAAGAACGCCGCAAGGCCGATGCGCCGGCGGATCAGCGCGATCGGCGCCCAGCCGGTGATGTCGCGGATGGGAGAGATCGCGAGCGTGATCAGCAGGATGCGGATCGCCGTGTCGCCCAGGAATTGGTGGATATAGGCGACGGGATCGGTCCCCATCGCGTCAGAGAGCGGATCGGACAGGACCTGAAATAACTGCCACGCAATGAAAGCGAACGGCGCGATGAGCGCCACAAGCGTCAGCGGCTTCATCCATGTCTTGCCGAACGTGCGGAGAAGGGCGCTGTGGGCCATGCTTGCGTGCGCCTGTCCCGGTTGTGCAGGGCCTAGTGATACTTGATGAGATCGATGCCTTCATAGAGATAGGCGACCTGCTTCTCGTATCCGTTGAACATCTCGGTCTTGCGCTGCGGGTTGAAGCCGCCAACGCCGAGTACGCGCTCGTTGGCCTGGCTCCAGCGCGGATGCGAGCGGTTGGGGTTCACATTAGAGTAGAAGCCGTACTCGCGCGGGTTGGCGAGGTTCCAGGCCGTGGGCGGTTGCGTCGTGGTGAAGCGGATCGTCGCGACAGACTTGGCGCCCTTGTAGCCGTACTTCCACGGCAGAACAGTCCGGATGGGGGCCCCATTCTGCTGTTTGAGCGCCTTGCCGTATGCGCCCACTGCGAAGAAGGCGAGATCATTCTTGGCTTCGTTGAGATGCAGCGCCTCGGAATAGGGCCAGTCGAGTCCGCCATAGGCAAGGCCGACCATCGCGGAACGATCAATGTGAGTCAGGAACTGCGCATACTTGGCGGTGCTCTTGGGTTTCAACTTGGCAAGCACAGGCCCCATCGGCACGCCGATCCATGGCACGACCATGGACCAGCGTTCGACGCAGCGATGCCGATAAACGCGCTCTTCCAGTTGCGAATAATCGATGAGGTCCCGCAGATCGTATGTGCCGGGCGCGTCGGTCTCGCCTTCGACCGTGACCTTCCAGTTCGAGACATCCATCTTGCCTGCGTGGCGGGCCGGATCGTCCTTGTTGAGGCCGAACTCGTAGAAGTTGCAATACTCGTTGAAGTCCTGCTCGGCGGCCCGTTGGTCGGCGATGGTATAGGCCGATTTCCTCGCGGCCATCGCGGCGCCTGCCGCAACTTGCGCTGAGGGTGTCTGGGCGAGGGCAGGCAGGCCACCCAGCATCGCGGCCGCGCCGCCAAGACCGGCAGCCGCCAGCAGTTCGCGGCGGCGGATATAGGTCTCGTGTGGCGTCACTTCGCTCACAAGGTCTTGATACTCAGCGTTGCGGCGGAACTTCAGCTCCATCTCGCGTCTCTCCTGGCTGTTCATCGTGGGGTCTCTACGCACATCTTAGCGCGACCGATCACCGGGCGCGACCCGGTCGCGGCCTATACTCGCAGTACGCGGCGGATGGGCAAAAGGTTACCGCCGCCGGCTAGGCCATTTTGGGGCTAACCCGCTGTTCAGGACAGTCCATGCTAAAATCCCGAGATGAGGCGGGTTTTTGTGTGATTCGGAGGCGGTGACGTGGTCAGGACTGGTCTTGCCGTGTGCGCATGGGTGGCGCTGTCGGCCTGCGTGGCGGCGCCTGTGCCTGTGGGCCCGCCGCCCCTGACGACAGGTCAGGCGCTGGCGCAGCTTGCCTGCCCCCACCGGATCGCCGAAGCCTCAGCCTGGGTGAACCACATGCCGGGGCCAGGGCGGTCACCCCGGGAACTGCATGTGGATGTCGGCCTGGTGGAGACGACGGACACCGCCGTTATCCTAAAATCCGTAGCGACGACGGGGGATACGCTGGTGCTCGAAATCCGGACGGCGCCGACGGCGCCCATTCCCGGCCGGGTAACCTTCCGCGAGCCAGCTCCGGCTCCGATGTACAAGCGCGTCAGCTTCTTCTGCCGGGGCGGGGAGATCCACGCGCTGGACAGTATCGAGAAGGTTTACTGACGCGTGCGGCCAATCGGACCGCGCTGAAGCGCGCATTTGCCCTTGGGCGTGCCCTCCTGTAGACCCGCCGCCGCAAAGGGATCGAGCATGCGTCTGGCGTTTTTCGGAGATGTCGTCGGCCGCGCTGGCCGTGCCGCCGTCTCTGAACACCTGCCCAAGCTGCGTGCCGACCTGCAGCTCGATTTCGTCATCGTGAATGGCGAGAACGCCGCAGGGGGCTTTGGCATCACATCGAGCACGGCTCAGGACATCTTCGATGCGGGCGCAGATTGCATCACCCTGGGAAACCACTCGTGGGACCAATCCGAGGCGCTGGTCTATATCGAGCGTGAGACGCGGCTGCTGCGGCCGTTCAACTATCCGCAGACGCTGAACATTCCCGGGCGCGGCGCGCAGCTGTTCACGACGCCCAAGGGGCAGCGCGTGTTCGTGATCCAGATTCATGGCTCGGCCTTCATGGAGTCACTCGACGATCCCATCCAGGGTGTGCAGCGGGCGCTTGAAGAAGCGCCGCTGCGGCAGGTGGCGGATGCGGTCATCGTCGAGATGCACGCCGAGGCGACGGCCGAGAAATACATCATGGGGCATTACTGCGACGGTCGCGCCACCGCAGTCGTTGGTGCGCACACGCATGTGCCGACTGCAGACGCACAGATCCTGCCGGGTGGCACGGCCTATCTAACCGACGCAGGCATGTGCGGCGACTATGACAGCGTGATCGGCATGAAGAAGGGTCCGCTGGTACAGCGCGCCGCAACGCGCCTGCCGGTCGAGCGCAAGGCTCCGGCCGAGGGGCCGGCGACGATGTGTGGTGTCTATATCGAGTCCGATGACGTGACTGGCCTTGCTACGCGCGTCGAGATGATCCGCGTTGGCGGACGGCTGAAGCAGGCGATCCCGGTGGTCGATCGCTAGGCGCGGCGCTTCAGCGTTGCGAGATCCCAGTCGGCTTCGATGAAGGGCGCTCGCGTTTCGGGGCGCTGCGGATAGCCGCCGACTTCCTGTTCCGAGTCGATGATCCGGCCCGTGCCATTGCGTACGTCGTCAACGATACGCTGGTCGATTGGATCACGCTTCCACGGCCGTGCGCCGCAGGTGTCGAGCACGTTGGCCATGTGCGCGCGCAGTTCGGCGGTGCGGTCAACATAGGCGTGCGCCTTCAGCGTCAGCAGCGGGTTCGCATCGCCGAAGCGGCCGGTTGTCTCCATCGGTGTGCCATCGGCCTTGAGCGCGAGGTTCCCGTGGATGTTGAGGTCAAGCGCGCCGTCTCCGCCGAGCATGAAGGCGGCGGCTTTCGGATCGGTCGAAGGACCGCCAAGGAAGATGTTGCCGCGAACTTCGATCTCGCCCTTCACAAAGGCGTTCTCGCCCCATTCGTTGTTGTGCAGGTTGTAGTGCGCAAAGCGCTTCCCGGCGTTGTAGACCACGTTTCCAGTCATCCGCCCCTGCGCACCGCCCTTGAATAGTATGTTGCGCTCGCGATTGTGCGTATAGAGCGAGTTCCAGACCGTGACGCCCGTGACGTTGTCGTGGATCAACGTTCCTTTGGAGTGCTCGCCCTTGGAGTGCGTGGAGTTGGATAGGCCTTCGGCCACGATGTTGTTCCTGAAGTGGATTAGGTTCGACGTGTAGGCGCGCCAGTCCTCGACGGTTGCGCCTTCGTTGTTCTCACCAAAGCGCTTGCCTGAGGCGGAGAGGCCTTCGTCCGTTGCCCAGGTGATCGAGCAATTGCTGACGCGGACAATCGAGGCGCCATAGGCGTAGATGCCATCGCACTCCCAGCCAGACTTCTTGGGCTGGCCCGCTTCACCCGGGCGCACCGCGATGTGCTCGATGATGACGTTGCGGGTTCCCTGTCCGATCTCGATGCCGCCCTTGATGAAGGTGACGAGGGAGGGCGCGGTCTGGCCCGCAATGGTGAGATCGCCATTGCTGATCTTCACCGGCTTCATGCCGAGATCGATGACGCCGCCGACCTCGAACACGACAATACGCGGACCGCTGGCCTTCACGGCCTCGGTGAACGAGCCAGGCCCTTCCGGCGCGAGCGTGGTGACGCGGATGATGCGACCGCCGCGCCCACCAGTGAATGGGTCGAGCGCGGGAATGGCATGCGCCGGCAGCGAGAATGCACCAACTACGGCGGTCGATGCGAGGAGGAAGCCGCGTCTGCCGATCATCCGCCTTACGTCCCCCGGGCCTTAGCGCCGTTGTCCAGCGCTGAGATATCCTTCGGGCGCATGGTGTCGAGGTCCCACAGCAGCGGATCGAACGCACGGGTGGTCATGGCGTGTTTGGGATAGCCGCCGGTTTCGTCTTCATGGTCGATGATCTCGCCGCGCCCCTCGGCGACATCGGCAAGCACGCGGACGTCATCTGTGTCGCGGTCCCACGGCCGCGCGCCAGCGTGGGTGAGCACGTGCGTTTCAACTTGCAGGGCAGGCATTGCAACGAGGCCGGATGGCCAGTCGAGCGGTTGTGCATGCGGGATGATCTTCGCGCCGGTCTGGCCGTACGAGCCGAGCTCGGGCAGGGGCTGGCCCCAGCGATCGACCATCAGATTGTCGCGGCCATGATAATCGAGATCGCCCTGTCCGCCGATCATCAGGAACGGCATGCCGGCAGCGGTGTCCTGCCCGCCGCGCAGGACGTTGCCGACGACAGTCATGCGGCCGTTGACCGGCGCCACCGTGCCCCACTCGTTCGCCATCAGGTTGTAGTGCAGCGCGCGTTGGCCGGGATTGTAGATGATGTTGTTCACGATCGCGCCGTGCACGCCGCCCTTGAACAGCGGGTTCCGCTCGTAATTGTGCGCGTAGACATTGCCGATAATCAGAATATCGGATGCGTTGTCGTGGATCAGCGACCCCTTGGAGTGTTCGCCCTTGGGATGGGTGGAGTAGGCGAGGCTCTCGGCGATGATGTTGTTCGAATAGGTGATCCGGTGGCTTGTTCCCGCCTGCCAGTCGGCCTGCGTCGTGCCGGTGAAGCGCGGGCCAGAGGCAGACAGGTTCTCGTCCGTGCCCCAGGTGAGCGAGCAATGATCGACCACCACGTTGTAGGCGCCCACCGTGGAGATCGAGTCGAAGTCCGGACCCTTGCGCCATCCGCCGCCGGCCGAGCCCGGGCGGATGCGGATGTGCTGGACGATCACGTCATGGGAGGCGATGTCCAGCCCGCCCTTGATGAGCGTGATGCCAGGTGATGGCGCCGTTTGGCCGGCGATGGTGAGGAAGGGCTCCTCGACCTTCAGCGTCTTTGCGCCGAGGTCGATCACCCCGCCCACTTCGAACACCACAATGCGGGGGCCCTTGGTCTCCAGGGCCGCGCGCAGGGAGCCCGGCCCCTCCGCGTTGAGATTGCTGACCCGGATGATCTGCCCGCCGCGGCCGCCCTGCGTCTGGGCGGCCCAGCCGATAGGCGCAGGAAACCAGGATGAGACTGGGTCAGCAGCCAGAAGGCTGGGCGCGCCGCCAGGCGGCCCGCCGACCTGTCCAATCGCGGTTGTTCCAACACACGCGGACAGGGCGAGCCCCGTCAGAAGTGCAACTGTCGTGAGGCGGCGTCTTGTCATCTCTCACCCCGAATTTCCAACCTGCGCCACTTGCAGCGACATCAAGAATTGACACCGGTTTCCCAAGAGCGCAACTGTCGCTTCGAAATCGTGTGTCATGGCGTCGTCCGGCCGGTCTGCCGGCAGACCCTTGGGAAGATACAGCATGGACAGCGCAAGGCTCGCAACAACGGACCGGATCGCCGCTGCACTGGTTGCGGCGCGCCACGCCCGCCGCGCCCTGGCTGCCTTTCCTGGCCCGATGCCGGCGAGCATGGCCGAGGCCTACCGGATTCAGGACGCCGGCCTTTCGATCTGGGGCGATGAGGTTGCGGGCTGGAAGATCGGGCTTGTGGGAGCGCACCTGCGCGAAGCACTGAAGGCCGAGCGGCTGGCCGGCCCGATCTTTCGCAAGGATGTGCGCGCGGCTGAACCCGGCGTTAAGGTTGTGTTTCCTGTATTTGCCGGCGGCTTTGCCGCAGTGGAAGGCGAGTTTGTCTTCCGGATGGGCGAGGATGCGCCCTCAACCAAGACAGACTGGACGGATGATGAGGCTGCCGCGCTGGTCGCTGCGGTTCACATCGGCGTGGAAACCGCCGGCAGCCCGATGCCAATGATCAATGATCTCGGCGCAACGGTCGTGAGCTCTGACTTCGGCAACAATTTCGGTGTTATCGTCGGCGCGGCAATCGACGATTGGCGCGGGCGTCTGGATCGCATCACCGTTACGACTGCAATCGAAGGCAATGTGGTTGGAACCGGCGGTGCACAGACCTTGCCCGGCGGACCGTTGGCGGGCCTGCGCTTTCTGCTGACGCATCTGGCCGAGCGCGGCCGGCCTCTGCGCAAGGGGCAACTCGTGTCCTCGGGCGCTATCACCGGCGTGCATGATATTGTTGCTGGCCAGTCCTCCGTCATCACCTTTGAAGGTTGTGGCGTCATCGAGTGCCGCGCCGTTCCGGCCTGAGGCCCAGCGGACGTATCCCGACGACCTGAAAAACAAACGCCGGAACCATTGCTGGGTCCGGCGCGAAGTCAATGCGGGGAAGAAAACGCTACGCTTGGAAATTCGTCCGATACAGCTGGCGGTCTGCACAATCAGACCGCCAAGCCGGACCGGGCCTAGAACTTGTAGCGGCCACCGAAGACAAATTCGCGACCGGTGTGCTCGTAGTTCAGGTTGTTCTGGCGAGCGGAGCTGATCCAGCGCTCGTCATACTGATCAGTGAGGTTGATGGCCTCAAAGCTGATCGTGAAATTGTCGTTCACTTCGTACGACGCCGAGAAGTCGACGTTCAGCACTTCAGCCTTGCCTTCAAAGTCGTTGCCGTTGGCTGCGGGAACGAGCGTCAGGTACTCGTCGCGTGACACGGCGGAGATACGGGCCTGGAACGGGCCGTCCTCGTAGTAGAGCGTGGCGCTGAGCGATTGGGGCGACTGGCCGGTCAGCGGCGCCTGCACGAAGCCCGCGCCAATGGTTGCGGCGAGCACGTAGGACACTTCGCTCTCGATGCTGGTGTAGCTCAGCTGGCCGCCAAACCGGTCGAACGGTCCCGGCAGGAAGCTGAACGGCGTCTGCGCCGTGATCTCGTAGCCGGTCAGTTCGCCGCCGGGCGTGTTGAGGAACGTGTTGGTGTCGAACAGTTCGGTGTTTGAGACGCCCGAGGGCAGCAGCGAGTCCGGGAAGCCGGTCTGGCTATAAGGGATCAGCTGGCGCAAGCGCTGCACAAACGTATCGATGTCCTTCTGGAAGAAGGCGATCGCGAACAGGGCTTCGTCATAGGGATACCATTCGATCGAGACGTCGTAGTTCGTGGATTCGATCGGATCGAGGAACGGGTTGCCCGCGTTGATCGAGAAGCCGGGCGGGTTGGCGTCGATCGTACCGCCGGGCGTCAGGGCCGGCAGGCTCGGGCGCGCAATCGTCTTGGCGGCGGCGAAACGAACCAACAGGTTCTCGACAGGCTCGATGGAGACGTTCGCTGAGGGCAGCGTGCGGCTGTAGGAGTTCTCAACCGTCGTCGGAACGGAGCCCGTCCCGAAATTGGTGTAGCCGGTCGAGGTCAGTTCCGTCTTCACCTGGCGGACGCCGAAATTGCCGCGCACCGGCATCGTACCGAGATCAAAGTCGAAATCAGCTTGCACCCAGATGCCGGTCGATTTTTCTTCCGCCGAGCGGTTCTCGCCGAGACTGTTGATCGCATCGGTACGGAAATCGCCGAAGGCGTTGACGCAGTCGCATTCGAAATCGATTAGGTCGTTGAGACGATTGATCGACGGCACAACCCACGAGGTCGGCGTGCCTGCGGGCAGGTCCATGCCGCGGCCGAAGCCGGTCACCGTGGTTGAGTAGTCGGCAATCGTGGCGCCGCCGGCGGCGAGCGCCGTTAGCAAGCCCGCCGGAAGCGCCTCGGTCGTGCGGCGGGATTCCGTACCGGTGAACTCGAACGTCTTCTGGGTCGCGCCAGCCTTGAACGTCCAGACGTCATCGAATTCGTAGATCAGCTTTCCGTCGAGGGCGAGGAAAGTGTTGACGGCCTTGTTGGGACGCATCCGGATGATCGATGCATCGCCCAGCGCACTCGACCCCGAGAAGGTAAAGCTGTTCGGATCGGTGACATCGAAGCCGTAGTTGAAGACCGGCAGGTTGGGATCGGAATAGTCGTACGAATACCCGTCCACATCGTAGCGCTCGAATGTCAGCGTCGTTTGTTCCGGGTTGTACTGCACCGCGCGCGTATGGCCGGCAGTGAACTCTCCCTTGAAGTTGCTGGCGAACTCGTGATCGACGCGGAAGACGTTCTGGAAGAACTCGGTCTCCAGATTGTCCCGGCGCTGTTCGACCCGGATGTCGACATCGTTGAATGTCCCAGCAACCAGCGTGTTGGAGGCGTCGACCCTGCCGGTTAGAAGATCCGTAGCGCGCAGGCCCTGCGCGCCAGTCTCACGGGCGAAGCTGATCGCTTCGAGGAATTCCTCGCCGCGGGTTTCCTTCAGGTTTGCATAGAGCAGGTCGTAGCCGAACGTGGTCGATTCAAAGGGCTGGTACTGCACCGAGAAGGTGGAGCCCAAGCGCTCGCGGTCATACGAGATGCGGCCATAGCGCGGAATGCGGGGGTGAGCTGCGTTCCAGGCGGCGGTGGAGGCCGCTGTTCCCGTCAGAATGCCAGATGGCGTCGTGATCGGGCCGGAGACAGTCTGGTAACAGCGGTTGGCGCCCGTTGCAGTGCCGGTGATCGGCGGCGCGGCGGCGCAACCGTCAGCGCTCGGGATACGGAAGCGGCCGGAGCTCGAGCCTTCCTCGATTGTGTTGCGCGTGGCGTAGGCCAGCGAGAACAGCACGCCAAGCTGGCCATCGAGGAACTGGTCGGAGACCAGGAAGGTGTAACGCGGGTCTGTGTTGCGGGCGAGGTCGTTGTAGGACGCCTGGATGCCGCCGGCCATGGTGAAGCCGTCATAGTCGAACGGGCGCGCCGTCGTGAGGTCGACAGTGGCGCCGAGCGAGCCTTCCTCGGTTTCGGCTGACTGCGACTTGGACACTTTGATCGAGTTGAACAGCTCGGAAGCGAACACGTTGAAGTCGAACGCGCGGTTGCGGTTCTGGCGTCCATCGCGGCCGCCGGTGGTCGCCAGCGCTTCCATCCCGTTCAGGCGGACGCGGACAAAGTCCGACGACAGGCCGCGGACGTTGATGGTGCGACCCTCACCGCCGTCGCGGTCGATCTGCACGCCCGGAACGCGCTGGAGCGATTCGGCGAGGTTGAGGTCGGGGAAGTCCGCAATGTCTTCGGCCGTAATCACATCGACGATGCCGGAGTCCTCGCGCTTGGCCTCGATTGCGGCCGCGAGGCTCTCACGGAAGCCGGTGATGACGATGACGTCGTCGCCAGCTGGAGGTTGATCCTGAGCGACGGCCGGAGCCGCCATGCACAGCGCCGATGACAAGGTCAGCAGCGAGACGCCAGCGCCAAGCCGGGTCCACGAAGTCCAGGTGCTCGAATGAGCCATTGTTCCGCTCCCTAAAGTGCCGCGCCCATCAATGCAGGCCTAGCTTATGTGTGTGGGATGAGGTCCCCCACCCTCGATACCCTATCGATAGCTACCGGTTACCGTCGGCGCAAGGAAAAATGACACCGGTTTCCTATGGAGGCGCATTTTTTTGGCGCGGGCGGTGCGCAATCGCCACTTCCGTTGGGTAAATGTCGCGAGTTATGCTGCAACTGCGAAAGGATTAACCGGCCTGACCTCGTGCGAACCTGCTTGCACTTCATGTGACACCGGTTACCTTGCGAAACAGATGGAGCTAGTGTGGCGACCGTTTGAGGGCGCAAGACACAGCCAAAAGGGGAGGCTAACCAAAGCCATGGCGTCTGCGCCAGGTCTTCTGCCAGCAATCACCCGTCGGGCCGCTGCGTCCGCTGGGCTGGCGGCGTTTGCGCTTGCTGCTTGCGGCCGGTCCGGTCCGCGCCTGCTCTTGTCGAGCGATACGCACCCGGTTGGCTATCCCACGGTCGAGGCCGTGCAGGAGATGGGCCGGTTGCTGCTGGAGCGGACCGGCGGACGGCTTGGCGTAAAGGTTTATGCAGGGGGCCAGCTGGGCGCGGAACGCGATACGCTCGAAATCACGAGCTTTGGCGGACTGGACCTCAACCGTGTCTTCATGTCCCCGCTCAATGCGATCGAGCCGGACACGACCATTCCCTCGCTGCCCTTCCTGTTCAACTCTCAGGATCATATGCGACGCGTGCTCGACGGAGCGCCGGGCCGCGCGATCCTGGATCGCCTGGAGCAGCACGGCCTTGTCGGGCTCTGCTATTATGACTCCGGCGAGCGCAGTTTCTACAATACCAGGCGCGCGATCTACTCCCCCGAAGACATGAAGGGGCTGAAGATCCGCACGCCAAACTCGGACCTTTCGGTCGCGATGATCAACGCCATGGGCGCCAATGCAACGCCGATGGACCTGGGCGAGGTCTACCAGTCACTGGTCCAGGGCGTGATCGACGGCGCCGAGAACAACTGGCCGTCCTTCGAGTCAGGCCGCCACTTCGAGGCTGCTCCCTATTTCAGCCTTACACGCCACACGATGACGCCAGAGGTGTTGCTGATGGCGAAGGCGCGCTGGGACAAGCTATCCAGCGCGGATCGTGACATCGTTATGGCCTGCGCCGCAGAGAGCGTGCCGTTCATGCGCCGCCTGTGGGACGAACGGGTCGGGGTTGCACGCGATCGCCTGCTGGCCGCCGGGGTCAAGGAAAACGAGGTGACGGATCGTGATGCTTTCCGCAGCTTGATGAAGCCGATCTACGACCGCTTCGTCACCACGCCATTCCAGAAGCGCATAGTCGCTGAGATCGAGGGGATGGCGTCATGAACACGCATCCGGTTCAGCGACTGGCAAAGGCAGCTTCACAGCTGCTGATCGGACTCGCGGCGACAGGCCTCGTGATCATGACCGCAGTGGTCGCCTGGCAGGTGCTTGGCCGCTACATCCTGTCGTCGAGCCCGTCCTGGACTGAGCAGGCGGCGCAGGTGCTGATGATCTGGTTCGCCTTCCTCGCGGCGGCCGCTGGTGTTCGCGAGGGCTTTCATATCCGCATCGTTGCGCTGGAGGAGGCGGTTCCGCCCCCCGTGCGGCGTGTGCTGCAGGCAATCGGTTCGCTCATCGTCGCTGCGTGTGGTCTTGCGATGCTGGTACTAGGCGGCGAGCTGGTGCTGCGCACATGGAGCCACACAGTCCCTTCGCTCGGCATTCCGCGCGGTCTTGCCTATCTCGGCCTGCCCATCGCGGGCGGCCTCATTTTCCTCTTCGCGCTTGAGAAGCTTGTCGCGCCCGAGCCCGGCGAAGCCAAGGATGCTACCTGATGGAACTCGCAATCCTGATGGGTGTGCTTCTCTTGCTTCTCGCGATCGGCGTGCCGGTGGCGTTTGCTCTCATGGGCGCATCAATCGCCTGCTTCCTTGCGCTCGATATTCCGCTTGTCGTCGTCTTTCAGCGTATGGCGGCGGGCGTGAGCACCTTCTCGCTGATGGCAATCCCCTTCTTTATCTTTGCTGGCGATCTCATGTATCGCGCCGGTATCGCTGACCGGCTGGTGCAGATCGCAGAGGCGGCCTTCGGGCGGTCGCGTGGCGGCCTTGGCATTGTTACTGTCGGCGCCTCGACAATGTTCGGCGCGGTGTCCGGTTCGGCGATCGCAAGCGCCTCGGCTATCGGATCGACGCTGATGCCGTCGATGAAGGCGCGGGGTTATGGCGACGACTATGCGGTGAACGTAACCGCAACTGCTGCGATCGTCGGTCTGCTGATCCCACCTTCGCACAATATGATCATCTATTCCGCCGCGAGCGGCATCGGCGTTTCGATCGGCGACCTGTTCCTGGCCGGCGTCATCCCAGGAATCCTGACTGCCTTCCTGCTGGCGCTTGTCAGCTGGATAGTGGCGGTCAAGCGAGGCTATCCGAGGGGCGTATTCCCAGGATGGGCGCGGTTCCTCCGCGCGATCGTGCTGGCGATACCGGGCCTGTTTGCGGCCGTTATCATCATGGGTGGCATCCTGTCGGGTATGTTCACCGCGACCGAATCGTCGGCCATTGCGGTTGTCTACACCATTGTGATCGGCGCATTCGCCTATCGCTCGCTGGGCTGGAACCGTTTCCGTGAGGCTGCCGCACAATCGGTGCGGATCACGGCGATGGTCTTGCTGATCATCGGATCAGCGACGGCCTTCGGTCACGCGCTTGCCATCCTGGAAGCGCCCACACAGCTGGCTGGGCTGATCACATCTATCACCGACAATCCCATACTGGTGCTGTTGATCATCAACGTGATCCTGCTGCTGCTCGGCACGTTCATGGACATGTCGCCGCTCATCATCATCACCACGCCAATCCTGCTGCCGATCGCGGTCGATATCGGCGTGGACCCGGTCCATTTCGGCATCATCATGATGCTGAACCTCGGCATCGGTCTGGTGACGCCGCCGGTCGGATCCGTGCTCTTCGTTGCTTCGGCTATCGGCAAGACGCGCATGGAAACAGCGCTGCGAACGATCTGGCCGTTCTATGGCGTGCTCATTGTCGCCCTCTTGCTGGTGACATTCGTGCCAGCCTTGTCGCTGACACTGCCGGGTTGGTTCAAGTAAGGGAGCGCCTCATGCGCAGGCTGTCGGCGGCGCGTGTGTTCGGGGCGGCAGCCGGTGGGCTTGTCGCGGCTGCTTGCGCCAGCGCGCCGGGCTCGCTCCAGGCGAAGGCTGCGGCCGTGGGCGCCAACTCCGCGCCTCGCATGGTCGTGATCGACCAGCGCGATGTCTCCGTCGATCAGCCGCCGCCCCACGGCGCCATTGGAATGAGCACAGCCTATCGCATCAGCGACGCGGCGCCCGGCCGCACGATGGAGTTCCGGCGCCGCGTTCTGCATCCGGGTTCGGCTATTGGCGAACATCCAATCGACCATGACGAGGTCTATTATGTGCTCGCGGGGCAGGGTGAAGTTGTCTCTGATGGCGAGACGCGGATGCTTATGGCTGGGATGGCGGCCTATCTCTATGACGGCGCGATCGTCGGCATTCGGCAGGTGGGCGCAGAGCCGCTGGATCTCATCGTCTCCTACCCGCTGAAGCCCGCCAAACCAGGCCTGCTGGTTGATGCCGGCCGTGCGCCGGATGCCGAGATCGAACTCTGGCCGGACGGTGCGCCGGGCGGGGAGGCGGTAAGCCTGACCGAGCATGTGGTTGATCGCGACAATCCGTTCGGCCTTGTCGATCGCGCTGCGCACGACGTGACGCGGCCGACACTGTCGGTGTTTCGCCCAGAGCGGCCGGATGGCTCCGCCATCCTGATCATTCCCGGCGGCGGTTATCGCTGGGTGGTGATCGACAAGGAAGGCTTCGAGGGCGCACGGTGGTTTTCCCGCCAGGGCGCCACGGTCTATGTGCTGAAACATCGCCTGCCGCATCAGGGGTGGGCAGCCGGGCCAGATACGCCGCTGCAGGATGCGCAGCGCGCCATGCGGGTCATACGTTCGCGCGCAGCAGTCGATGGCGTGGACCCGGCGCGCGTCATGGTGATTGGCTTCTCGGCCGGCGGACATGTGGCGGGTTCACTTGCGACGCGGTTCGACGCTGGTGTCTATGCCTCGCGCGATGCGGCGGATTCGCTTTCGGCGCGTCCCGATGCGGTGACGCTGATGTACCCAGTGATTTCCATGAAGGCAGGAATAGCGCACACAGGGTCGCGCGAAAATCTTCTCGGGCCGGCGCCTGAGCAGGCAGTGGTTGATATGTATTCGCTGGAGACGGCGCCGCCATCGACAACGCCGCCAACCCTGCTGATCCACGCCGCTGATGACGCCAGTGTTCCGGTCGAAAATGCGCTGGTGATGTTCGATGCGCTGCGCGGGGCGGGGGCGGTTGCGGCCCTGCACGTGTTTGACGCAGGCGGACATGGTTTCGGCCTGCGCGGCATCGAGGATGATCCGCTCGGGGCGTGGCCGGGGCTGGTCATGGACTGGGGCCGCCGCACCGGCGTATTCCACAAGCGTCGGGACTGACCAGATAGCGGCCTCGGACAGGAGGACGCTGGCCTTGTGCCGAGTCATGGCTTTTCAATCTCTGCGCCGCATGTATATTAGAGACATCTAATTCGGCATGCTTTGTGCTGCGGGAGTCGGCAGTTGGACTGGCAGGTGGTCACGGCGACGATCTCGGGCTCCGGTGTCGGCTTCCTGCTTGGACTGCTGGGTGGCGGCGGCTCGGTTCTTGCGGTTCCGCTGCTTCTCTATTTTGTGGGTGTTCCAAACGCGCATATCGCGATCGGCACCAGCGCAGTTGGCGTCTCGCTGAATGCGGCGGCCAATCTCGTAGGTCATGCCCGCCGCGGCTCCGTCCGCTGGCCATGCGCGATCACCTTCGCGCTCTCGGGCATTGCCGGGGCCGCCATCGGGTCCACCATCGGAAAGTTGATCGATCCTCAGCCGCTCACAATGCTCTTCGCTATCGCGATGGTTATTGTCGGCGCCTCGATGTTCTTTCCGCGCCGAGACGATGGCGACGCTGAGGTTCACCTTACGCCCCGAATAGCCGCCCGTTTGATCCCCATTGGCCTCGCCGTCGGCATGGCTTCGGGCTTTTTCGGCATAGGCGGGGGCTTTCTGATTGTTCCGGGGCTGATCCTCGGAGCCGGCATGCCAATGTTGAACGCAGTGGGCTCCTCATTGCTGGCTGTCGCCCTATTCGGCGCCACGACTGCTGCAAACTATGCGCTCTCTGGTCTGGTTGATTGGGGCATTGCCGGCTGGATGCTGGCGGGCGGGCTGGTTGGCGGAGCCGCCGGCGTATGGGCCAGCCGAAAGCTTGCGGACAGGCGGGCGCTGCTTCAGCGGCTGTTTGCGGTTTTCGTGCTGATTGTGGCGGTCTATGTCGGCTGGCGCGCGCTGAACCCGGGCTGAGCGATGTGGCTTGCGTGTTGATTAGACGTTGCTAAATGAGGATTCCATCAGTCTCGGAGAACTTTGTGCCCGCAGCCCGACGCAAGCCCGCGCCATCTTCCACTCCCGCCGTTAGGAAGCTGGAGCCGCGTGCGGCCGAGGCTGCCCAGCTGTTGAAGCTTCTGGCCAACGATCAGCGCCTCACGGTGCTTTGCAGGCTCAGCGGCGGGGAGATGTCAGTTTCCCAGCTCGGAGAGTATGTAAACCTCACGCAATCAGCGTTGTCGCAGCATCTCGCGAAGATGCGTGCCGAGGGGCTGGTCGCCACCCGGCGCGAGGCGCAGACGATCTACTACCGCCTGTCAGACCCCATCGCCGAACGCCTGATCGGTGTGCTGTGCGAGCTCTATGGCGGGCCCAGTCACTAGCGGCCGTGGCTTACCGGAATGCTGTTCCCGGCTGAACGCCCAGCTTCTTGAAGATCATCGCCGCCGGGCAGAAGCCAGTGAAGGCCGCCTGCAGCATGTTTGCGCCGGCAAAGGCGGACAGCCAGATCCACAAGGGATGGACAGTCATCGACAGGGCGATCCCGGCGAGGACGACAAGCCCTGCAAAGGCAAGTACGGCGCGGTCGAGTGTCATGGAGTGCTCCTTCAGATATTGGGGCCGAACTTCGGGGATGTTGTCGAGCGCGCGTGTTCGCGCACCCATTGGGCCAGCGCATCAGCAGACATCAGGCCAGCTTTGCGGTCGATGATGCGTCCATCGCGGAACAGGATCAGCGCGGGTATGCCCGCAACGCCCAGCTGGTGCATCATCTGGCTGTGATCGGCATTCAGCTTTGCCAGCCGCGCTTCGCCAGCCAGAGCTTTGGCGGCTGTTGCGAACTGCGGCGCCATTGCGCGGCACGGGCCGCACCAGGGCGCCCACACATCGAGCAGAACCAGACCGGAGGTCTTCTCCAGAAGCCTGGCCAGCATCGCGTCGTCCAGTTCCGCTGGAACATCCAGGCCAAGCGAGGCGGCGCAACGGCCGCACTTCGCTGTGTGTGCCGGCTTGTCTTCCGGCACGCGGTTCACTGTCCCGCAACCGGTGCAGATCGTTTGGTGTACAGCGGCGGCGTTCATCACGTCATCCTTTCAGCTTGTGAATGCCGAGCGTGTCCATCAGCAGCTTTTCGTAGAATGGCTCGCTCTGGCCCTTCCTGATCTTGCCCAGGAAGTAGGATTCGAATCCCGCCTTTGCGAGGTGGACCCAACCGCCCTTGGCGGACCAGTTGACATTGCGCGGCGGAATCTGAGGCTGCGCCACGAAGGCGACGCCGCCATCGCCGAAGTCTGCGAGGCATACGGCGTTCCACGTTGCTTCAGACGTCGGCTCCTCGCCGCGCAGCAGCGCGCCGATATTGTGGGCTGTCGCCGTCACCATGGATTCGATCATGAAGCCGGTCTTGGGCACGCCCACCGGCACCGGCGTCTTGCCCATGGGCGGGATGGCCACGGTGACGCCAATGCTGAAGATGTTCTGGAACTTCGGATTGCGCTGGTGCTTGTCGATCAGCACGAAACCACGCGGGTTCACCAGGCCTTCCACGCCCCGGATGGCGGATACGCCCCGGAACGCAGGCAGCATCATGGAGAAGCCGAAGGGCAGGGCGTGCGTGCCCTTCACGGCGCCATCGTCGCCCACCTCCTCGACATGCATCATGCCAGCTTCCACCTTTGCCACGCGCGCATTGGTGATCCACTTCATGTGGCGGTTGCGCATCTCGCTTTCGAGCAGTCCCTTGGTGTCGCCGACGCCATCAAGACCGAGATGGCCGACATAGGGTTCAGACGTAACGAACGTCATTGGGACCTTGTCGCGGATCTTCCGCTTGCGAAGCTCCGTATCGAGGATCATCGCAAACTCATAAGCGGGGCCGAAGCAGGATGCGCCCTGGACGGCGCCAACCACGATCGGGCCCGGGTTGTCGCAGAATGCCTCGAAAGCCACAGCCGCGCTCTCGGCATGGTCCACCTGGCAGATCGACTGGGTGAAGCCCTGCGGCCCGAAGCCGGGGATCTCGTCGAAAGCGAGGTCCGGCCCTGTCGCGATCACGAGGTAGTCATAGGCAATCGATTCGCCGCTCTCGAGCTCAATCCGGTTCTCGGTTGGCACGACCTGCTTCGCGCCCATCGCCACGAAGTTGATACCCTTTCGTTTCATCACCGGCGGCAGGTCCACCTCGATGTCCTTGCGCTTGCGCCAGCTTACAGCGACCCATGGGTTCGACGGCACGAACTGATAGGTCGGCGTCTTCGAAACGACTGTGATTTCATCATTTTTGCGAAGCTGGTCACGGATTTCGTAGGCGGCGATGACGCCCCCCAGGCCTGCGCCAAGCACGACGATATGAGCCATGATTTCCTCCCAGTCTGTCTTCTTCCGGCATTGACAATATATGCGAACACACGCATATGCGCAAGTATGCAAATACAAGCGTCGGATATGGCAACAAGAGCGGGGGAGGCGGGCGACCTGTTGCGAACGCTGGCGAACCCGCACCGTCTCATGATCGTCTGTTGCCTCATTGAGGGAGATCAAAGTGTTGGCGGCCTGGCGGGCGACCTTGCGCTCCAGCCGGCTCTGGTCTCGCAGCATCTCGCGGTCCTGCGTCGTCAGCGGGTGGTGGAAGCGCGCCGGCAAGGACAGTCTGTCCACTATCGCCTGACTAGTGGCGTTGCTCGCGCCATAGCTGAAACGCTTGCCGCGCATTTCTGTGCCATCCCCGCTGACGTTGCGGCTAATTGAGGAGTTCGTTGATGTTCAGATCCAGGAAAGTTCCCACTGAACCCCCGCGCGCCATCCATGATGCGATGGTGCGCGGCGAGGTCATCCTGATCGATGTCAGGGAACCCAACGAATATGCTATTGAGCGCATTCATGGCGCGCTGCTCTATCCACTGTCGACGTTTGATCCCGCCGGCTTGCCGGACGAGGTCGGCAAGCAGGTTGTCCTCCAATGCGGCTCGGGCAAACGCTCGGAGATGGCCTTTAACAAGGCGCTTGCCGCGGGCGTGAAGGTTAGAAGCCACATGGGCGGCGGCATCATGGCCTGGAAGGCCGCCGGCCTTCCCGTCATCTCGACCGACCCGTCCACCGGCGTCATTCGCGACCAAGGATAGAAACCTATGGCCCAGGTCATAAGCAAGAGTGTTGGACTGTTGGTTCTCGCAGCCGGGCTGGCGGCGTCGGCGTGCGGGGGCGCCGAGACCGCAACGGCCAAAGTTGAAGCCGTTTCTGAGCAGGCTACGCTCACCGTCCGCGAGCGTATCGTGCCGGATTACCGGATGGTGTCTGCGGTGTTGACCAACCGGGATGTGGGCGACGCGCGTGCGCGCATCAGCGGCCGCATCGCCCAGATCACTGTGAAGGAGGGCGATACCGTCCGCGCCGGTCAGGTTGTCGCCGTCATCGACGACGACCGTATTTCGCTGGAAGCGGATGCAGCAGCTGCCGGCGTCAAGGCGGCCGAAGCCGCCGACGAAAAAGCCCAGCAGGACCTCCAGCGCTCGGAACGCTTGTTCTCGGGCGGGGCCATTTCACAGGCCGCCATCGATCAGGCTCGCTCCGGCGCCAAAGCAGCAACTGCACAGCTCAACGCGGCGCGCGCCCAGGCAGCTGCCGCTCGCGCGCTTAACAATCAGGGCCAGGTCGTCGCGCCTTCCGCGGGCGAGGTCACACGTCTGCCGGTCCCGCGTGGGTCCGTGGTGATGGCCGGCGAGGTCGTCGCCCAGATCACTACCGGCGCGCCTGTCCTGCGCATCGAGCTTCCCGAATCCGAAGCGGCCAACCTGCAGCAGGGGCAGGAGATACGCTTTCTATCTGATGACAGCGAGGAACTGCGCGTCGCAGTCATCCGTCAGGTCTATCCCGCTGTCACCGCCGGCCGCGTCATGGCTGATCTTGATGCAGCCTCCATTGATCGTCGGCTGGTTGGCGGGCGGGTACGCGTTCTCGCTCCGGCGGGTGAGCGCGCCGCCATCGTGATCCCGGCCGCTTACATCGATACACGTTATGGCGCCGACTATGTCCGCCTGCGCCGCAAGGGCGGGGCTACTATTGAGGTGCCGGTCCAGCGCGGCGCCGCCGTGCCGCTGGATGATATTGCTGACGGCGTCGAGATCCTCTCCGGGCTGCGTCCGGGGGATGAAATCCTGCCGGTGGAGCGCGCATCGTGAAACTCGGCATATCGGGCCGGCTGACCGAGGCGAGCATTCGCTCGCCGCTGACGCCGCTCTTCCTGCTCACCGCTATCGCGCTTGGCCTGCTTGCGTTGTTCTCGATCCCGCGTGAGGAAGAGCCGCAGATCAGCGTGCCCATGGTCGACATCATGGTGCGAGCCGACGGCCTGAAGGCCGTGGATGCAGCCGAGCTGATTACCAAACCGCTCGAAACCATCGTCAAGGGCATTGATGAAGTCGAACACGTCTACAGCCAGACGCAGGACGACAGCGTTCTTGTCACGGCCCGCTTCAATGTCGGTACGGATCGCGACGACGCCATCCTGCGCATTCATGAGCGCATCCGGGCGAACTACGACAAGATTCCGACCGGCATCCCTGAGCCGCTGATAGTTGGCCGCGGCATCAGCGACGTTCCGATCGTCGTCATAACGCTGTCGCCCGAAGCCGCTGCAGCGGACCGCTGGAGCGACCAGTCGCTTTATCTTGTCGCCGACGAGCTGCAGTCCGAGCTTTCCAAAGTGAAGGACGTCGGCCTCTCCTTCATCGTCGGCGGTCGACCACAGGAGATACGCATCTCGCCCGATCCCGGGCGTATGGCGCTTTATGGCGTGCCGCTGAACGCGTTGATCGACTCGGTGGGCGGCGCAAACGCATCGTTCCCGGCAGGCGATCTGCGGAGTGTCGATGCCGTCCAGTCCGTTGCTGTTGGCAGCACGATCGATACAGTTGCAGAACTACAGTTGCTGTCGGTACGCGCCGCCGACGGCCGCACGGTATATCTGCGCGATGTGGCCGATGTTTCACTCGGCGCGCGCGAGGATCAATCTCGCGTTTGGCGTTTCAGCCATGAAGATGACGCTGTCCGCATGGCTCCCGCTGTCAGTCTTGCGATCGCCAAGCGAGATGGGGCCAACGCCGTCGTTGTCTCCCAGGCGATCGAGCACAAGCTGCACGAACTCGAAGGCACGCTGATTCCTGAAGGCGTGAAGGCAAATATCTCGCGCAACTATGGGGAAACGGCCAACGAGAAGGCCAACGAGCTCCTGTTTCACCTTGCGCTCGCTACGATCAGCATCGTTGCTTTGATTGCCTTTGCGATCGGCGTGCGCGAGGCCATCGTCACGGCTTTCGTCATCCCAACCACGATCCTTCTGACGCTGTTTGCTTCGAACCTGATGGGCTACACCATCAATCGCGTCAGCTTGTTCGCTCTTATCTTTTCCATCGGTATCCTGGTCGACGACGCCATCGTTGTGATTGAAAATATCGCGCGCCACAGGGCGATGAAGGACGGCCGCTCGCGCTATCAGGCCGCCATTGAAGCCGTCGCTGAAGTGGGCAACCCCACGATCGTTGCGACGCTTACCGTCATTGCCGCCCTTCTGCCGATGATGTTCGTTTCCGGCCTCATGGGCCCGTATATGGCGCCGATCCCGGCAAACGCCTCGGCGGCCATGCTGTTCTCCTTCTTCGTGGCCATGGTGCTTGCGCCGTGGCTGATGGTGCGCTTCGCCCGCAAGGCGCTGGTCGATGGCGAAGGCGGGAGTGCGCACCATGACGAGGGCAGGTTGGGCCGGCTCTATCGCAAGGTTGCGAGCCCGATAATCGCCTCCCGCAAATCGGCGCTTATCTTCCTCCTTGTAGTTGGCGTTGCCACCGTTGCGGCTGGCGCATTGTTCGCCACCAAGACGGTGCGGGTGAAGCTCCTGCCGTTCGACAACAAATCAGAACTCCAGGTCGTGGTTGATCTTCCCGAGGGGGCGACGCTCGAGGCAACGGAGCGTGTACTTATTGACGCCGCCGGCATTGTCAGCGGGCTGCCCGAGGTTGTTGCTTCGGATGCTTGCGCCGGGACGTCATCGCCCTTCAACTTCAACGGCCTCGTCCGCCACTACTATTTGCGCAACAAGCCTGAGATGGGTGACCTTCAGGTTACGCTCGCCGCAAAGGACAAGCGCAAACGTTCCAGCCATGAGATCGCGCTCGACATGCGGGAACGCCTGAAGGCGCTCGAGCTGCCGGAAGGCACGTCTGTGAAAGTGGTGGAGGTTCCGCCGGGGCCGCCCGTCATCGCCACGCTGCTCGCGGAAATCTACGGGCCGGACGCCGAAACACGCCGGGCAGTCGCCACCGAGGTTCGCAAGATTTTTGACAGCGTGCCCTACATCGTCGATACTGATGATGGTTTTGGCCAGCAGCGTCCGCGCCTGCGCCTGACGCCCGATCGCGCCCAGATGGACTTTTTCGGCGTGGCCGAAAGCGATGTACTGAACTCCATTGGCGTTACGCTCAATGGGCAGGCAATCGGCTATTCGCATCGCGGCGAGGGGCGCAACCCGATCGAGATCGCCGTGCGTCTCCCACAGTCTGCGCGTACGTGGTCCAAGGGCCTCGCGGCCATGCCGGTCGCTCAGGCTGCCGATGGCTCGCGGCTCATCGAGATGGGAGAGCTGGTGCAGGTCAGCGATGAACTCGGGAGTTATCCCATCTTCCGGCGCGATGGCCGCGCAGCTGAGATGGTGATGGCCGATCTTGCTGGCGAATACGAAGCGCCGATTTACGGCATGCTGGATGTGCAAGCCGCGCTCGACGCCCACGACTGGGGCGATCTGCCTAAGCCGGCCATCAGCCTCTATGGACAGCCCGAGGACGAGACGCATGCCACGCTGCTGTGGGACGGCGAGTGGGAAATCACCTATGTCACCTTCCGCGACATGGGCGCCGCCTTTGCCGTCGCCATCTTCGGCATCTACATTCTCGTGGTTGCGCAGTTCAAATCGTTCAAGCTGCCGCTGGTTATCTTGACCCCTATCCCGTTAACGCTGATCGGCATCGTTATCGGACACATCCTGTTCAATGCGCCGTTCACAGCCACATCAATGATTGGCTTCATCGCGCTCGCGGGCATCATCGTCCGCAACTCTATCCTGCTGGTCGACTTCATTCGGCATGCCAAGGACGACACCCGGCCACTGCGCGATATCCTGCTGGAAGCGGGCGCTATCCGCTTCAAGCCAATCCTGCTCACGGCGCTCGCCGCCATGATCGGCGCGGCGGTTATCCTGTCCGACCCCATCTTCCAGGGGCTGGCAATTTCTCTGCTGTTTGGCCTGGCGTCTTCGACACTGCTGACCGTGCTGGTCATCCCGGCAATCTACATAGTCATTAAGGATAAGGCTTCGCCTCAGGCCGAGCTCTCGGCGACGGTCGCTGCGGCACATGATTGATGAGCGACAAGTCTGCTAGACGGCGTTGAGCGCCGAGGCTGTACTCTGAGAGGGCGGGTGGCAATTGCCCGCCGCTGGTTCGATGGATCAAGCCTTGGCGAGACGTTCGAGTTTCTCGAGGTTCAGGATACGGAGCGTTTTGCCCTGGATCGCAAGCACCTTGTCTTCGGCCAGCCCACGCAAGGTGCGGCTCACGTGAACCTGTGTCATTCCGAGCGTGTCAGCCAGATCCTGTTGACGAAGAGGATAGGGCATCTCCAGGTTGTTCACTTGGCCTATGGCGTCGAGTCGGCGGTGCAGGTCCGCGAGAAAGGCGGCCACTCGTGGAGCGCCGGACTGCTGGCCCATCGCGGCGAGGAGATTCCTGAGTCGCACACTCTTGGCGCCACACGCCGACATGACCTCCATGATAATTTGTGGCGAGGTCATCACGGCCGACATGAACGATGCCCGGTCGAATACGCAGGCCTCGACCTCTGACAGTGCAACCATCGGCAGGGATTCGGGCATCCCCGCGATCTCGCTGCATCCGATGAACCCGCCGGGCAGGGCGATATCGACGATTTGCCGGCGTCCGTCGGGAAACATAACGTAGCGAGCAGACCAACCCACTCTGACGACGACAATGCCTGCAAGCCCGCCATTTTCAAGTACTAGTTCGCAAGACGACCGCTCGATCGTGCGGCGCGGCGCCAATGGATTAGTGTCACCGGCAAGGCCGAGGTTGAAGGGAAGGCACGTCCCACGCACCGGGCAGGCCGAACAATTGGCAGTCTGGGCGGACATAGCTACGATGAGGTTGGCTGGCTTCTGCGACTTTCAAACGGCTTCAAGCTTTCGCCGCCGCCAATGGTCCGCGAGCCGCCTTGCGCCGGCCGGACCAAAGCGAAGCAAGTAAGGCCCCGTCATCAATTTGTGTTTGAAAGCGAAAGCGGCGTCCTGCTCGATCAGGTAACGTAGCGCGATCACTGGCATGGGCGATTGCATCGGCCGGAAGTCGGCGTTCCATAGCCCGTGGGTCTGGGACCCTCCGTGGAAAAACGCAATCATCAGTGAACGGACCAATGTGTAGTGCTTGTGGCGTGCGTATACCCGTTCGAGCATCGCAATGCCCTCATCATGATGGTGCAAGAGGACGGCCGGAGACCATCTTTCGTTTCTCAATCCCATGCACTCACGCCACTACGGCGCAATGGCCGTGCGATATCCGGCTCACCAGATGAGCCGAGCTGAACGTCAGGTGCTCGACAGTGCATTATCTAATAACAGGGCAGCGGTCGCTGCGGCTCGAGAGTCAGCGCTTGTTGTGAGGTGTGGCCTGGTTGGCGGCCTGACGCAGTCTGATGTCCTTCACATTGGCGCGCGTGCCGTGAAGGCGCCGCGAAGGTCGCCTGGACTGAAGCCCACCGCCTGATCGGCAGGATAGAAATCTAGAAGCGCTTTGCGGGTTTCGGGCGCGATGGCCGAAGCTTCGCCATGGCAGGTCGCGCACAGGGGGGCAAGCGGGATCGGCCGCATCCAGCGAAGTCGCCTGCCGTCCACGACGGTGGCAGACATGGTGCTCCATTCTTCGCCGGCTTTTCGCCGCGCTGCAAAAGACTCCATTACTTCTGTTTCCCACTCGTCAGCGGCATTGTCGGGATTTCGTATGCGGAGCGCCGTACGTTCGATGTCCACGCCTGACGTTGCCTCGATCTCTGCGGCAATTGCCGGAGCCCGGTCCTTGCAAACGAGAACGGCAGCGGCCGGTCCGCCATTCGCCATTGCGTTGGCAAGTTCTCCGGTAAGCTTCTGAAGAAGCAGGTCTGCTGCTGCACTGGCCTTCTGCGAGGCAAGATCAATCTCGTCCTGATCGAATTCTGGCGTCGTGCACCCGGCGAGTGACGCCAGGAAGACCGCGCATATAACGAGCCTGATCATCTTGATGCCGTCTCAAAAGGGGTGCGTGCGACGCCAGCGATAGGGTTCAGCGCCCTAGTTCGCCGTTACTGTGAATGAGGTCTTGTCGACGCCGGTATTGCCCGTGCTGGCATCAAAGGCTTGCAGCGTGACTGTGTAGAGGCCGGCGCTGTCTGGTGTGAAGGAAAGCTCGTACTGACTTGTGGTTCCGCTGTAGGCCAAGGGCAGCTCGGCGATGCGTTGGCCGGCGCGGTAAATGTCGGCTGTTATCTGGTAGCGATTGGCATCCCACATGCCGTTCGGACTCGTGGGGCAGCCACACATCATCACGACATTTGCCTTCAGCTTTACCGGACCATTGGCCAACCTCGCCGTGCTTGCGGCTGCAGGTTCGAGGATATCGACTGCGAATCCAGGCATCTCGACCATCCAGCCATTGCCTTCGCGAATGTGCCGCCCCGGCAGGACCCACTGCTGCGAGGTGACCCTAATGGCGGACTGCAGCTGGCCGAGCGGGCCATATGCCTCCAGCTCCACCAGTCTCGGTTGGTCTATGTCGATGGTCGCACGAAATGCGGCAGCGTCTGGTGTTGTGAGCGGTTCCCGGCGCTTGGCCGTTTCCATAAGACGCTTGGTGTCGCCTGTACCGCCAGCAGTTGCGCCCTCGGCCAGAACCTCGCCACTTTCTGCGTCACGCAGGATGATCCTGACCCCTCCCATGCTGTCGCCAATGAACTTTGCGTCGCGACTGATCGCGCGGATCACGATCTCGGTCGGCTCCGCCTGAGCGGGAGCAGTCGCCAAAAGGCTGCCGGCCAGGAGGATGAATAGCGGGAATTTGATCAGGGGCCTCTGGATAAGCCTGCGCCCGAGGTCGGCCAGCCTTGCGATCATCAGGCACCCTTTCGAATATTAGCGAAAACAAATAGAAGCTGTTCTGGTGCGCGTGTAAAGGTTGGTCGTGTTTTGTGTCGCGCGCACCCGCCAGCGTCGTTTGACGTCTGAAGGGCCGCTTCACAAATCTGGTGTGCGCGGCGTAGGCTGCAGCCTTGTCCACAGCGCATCTAGCGCCGCAGGCCTGGAAGGATAACCGCCGATGCCGCCATTCTCGCGTCTGCTCGTGTCTGTCGCCGCCGTGGCGGTTCTGGCCCCGGGTTGCGTTCATGTAGTGAGCGAGACAGATAGCAGGGCCGCCACCGCAGCTGCACCCGCAAGTGACAGCTACTATCAGTTCCAGAAGGTCGTTTACCAGAACTCGGGCGGCCTTCCGGATGATCGTGCCTATTTCCTTCGTGTGCTCCGCAATATCGGCGCGCACCTAACCGCGACCGAGGGAGAAGTCGAAATCCGGCTTGTGAGTTTTTCCGGCGGTGTGAAGGTGTTCCAGCTGGCCAAAGCCGACCCGGAACTGGCAAAGGCAATCGATGCAGCGCTCGCCAAAGGTGTACGCCTGCTTGTGTGCAGCAACACGATGCGTGCGTTGAATCTCACGATCGATGACGTTCACGGGATCACGCAAGATGACATTGTGCCCAGCGGTGTGGCTGAGCTCGCCCGGTTGCAGGGGATGGGGTTTGCCTACATTCATCCGTGATGGAGCGATTGGTCTGTTGCAACGCCCGGAGCGCGGCTGTCATGCCTAGGAAAATCATCCTGCTGGCCGTCTGCGCGGCTTTTGGCGCGCCATACAGCGCCGCTCAAGATGTCATGCCGCGCACGGCGAGCGGCCATCCAGATCTGCAGGGACGATGGACCATGCGGACGCTGACCCCCTTTGCGAGGCCTCTCGGCGTCACTGCGCCTTACGTAAGCGCTGAGGAAGAACAGGCTTTGATCGAAATGGTCATGCAGCAGCGTCTTGCTGCGGAGCGCTTTGATCCGGGCACGTCCCAGCCCGACGGCGAAAGTCTCGCTGTGGTCAATGGCGAGCGGCGCACATCCGCGATTGTGGCCCCGCGAGACGGGCGACTTGCTCTGACGCCAGCGGGCGAGGCGAGATTGCAACAGCGTCCAGATGGGTTTGACGGTCCCGAGGCGCGTCCCGTGAATGAACGATGCATCGCAGACGCAGGCAGGGCGCCTTATCGCGTGATGTCGGGGGAGATGTTCTTCCAGATCATCCAGACGTCCGACCACACGGTGATCCACAAGGAAGGTATGGATCCCCCGAGGATCCTGCCGCACGTCAATCACAAGCCTGGCAGAGGGTCTGGCTCGTGGGCGGGCAATTCTGTCTCGCGTTGGGAGGGCGACGTTTTCGTGATCGAGACGAGCGGATTCCGGACGGATGACCCGAACCGGCGAATTTCAGGTCCTGGTGCTGCCGGCTTTCCGCTCGCACCGGATACGAGAATCACTGAATGGCTCGTGCCGGTCTCGCCTGATGTCATCCTCTATCGCTATCGGGTCGATGATCCGGTGCTTTTCCTCGAGCCCTTGTTTGTCGAGCTACCGCTTGTGCGCACCGGGCAGTCACTGTTCGAAAGCGCGTGCCACGAGGGAAACATGAGTCTTGCGAATACGCTTCTTGGCGCGCGCGTTCAGGAGGGGCGCGAAACTTGGAACGGCGAACGCAACCAACAGCAGCGCTTGGGCCTGGACGGGGCAGACAAGATTTGGAGAGACTTGCGATGAAGCCCGAAATCAAGACTTTTTTTGATCGTGAAACCTTCACCGCGACCCACGTCGTGATCGACCCCGCCACGCTGCAGTGTGCAATTGTCGATCCGGTCCTCGATTTCGACCCCGCAGCTGGGCGTACGTCCACGAAGAATGCCGATGATGTCGTCGCCCTCGTTCGCGAACGGGGCCTCAAGGTGCAGTGGGTTCTTGAAACTCACGCACATGCCGATCATCTGTCTGCCGCTCCTTACCTCAAGGAGCGGTTGGGCGGGAAGGTCGGTATTGGAGAGCACATCCGGACAGTCCAGGCTGTCTTCGGCAAGGTGTTCAATGAGGGTGCCGAGTTTGCGCTTGATGGTTCGCAATTCGACCACCAGTTCACGGATGGCGAGGTGTTTGCGATCGGCGAACTGAAGGTCCGGGTGATGCACACCCCAGGCCATACGCCTGCATGTGTGACGTACATCGTGGGGGACGCCGCCTTCGTAGGCGATACCCTCTTCATGCCGGACTATGGGACTGCTCGTGCTGATTTCCCTGGTGGCGATGCGCGCGTTCTGTTTCAGTCGATCCGCAAGGTCCTCTCGCTTCCGCCTGAGACGCGTCTCTTTCTCTGCCATGATTACCAGGGGCCAGGCCGCGAGGAGTTTGTCTGGGAGACGACTGTTGCCGCAGAGCGGGCCGGTAACATCCACGTCAGGGATGGCATAACGGAAGACGCGTTTGTCGCCATGCGAGTGGCGCGCGACGCGCAACTTGGGATGCCGCGCCTTATCCTGCCATCGATCCAGGTGAACATGCGCGCGGGAGAGTTCCCGCCGCCCGAGGACAATGGAACCAGATACCTCAAAATCCCCCTGAACGCACTGTAGCTTGCGCTTCAGGTGAGGAGCCTTACGCAAAGCGTTCCTGGAGGCTGTCCAGCGTACGCTTTCGCGCGCTCCAGCGGGCCTTTCGCTGTTCTGCCTGGCAGCGGGCCGAGTTCACAACACAGCGGAATGGCAGGCGTCATGATTGGCCCGGTGTCGACGAACGATTGAGCGCTTCGGTCTGCCGTTGCACACTGCGACCGGATTCGTACCAATCCTTGGAACGGTTCACGATGGCCACGAGTGTCAGCATAACCGGAACTTCGATCAGTACGCCCACCACCGTCGCAAGTGCGGCTCCAGATGTCAGGCCGAACAAACTGATGGCGGCGGCCACAGCGAGCTCGAAGAAATTGCTTGCGCCGATTAGAGCCGACGGCCCAGCGATGCAATGCGCCTCGCCAGTGACGCGGTTCAAGAGATATCCGAGGCCGAAGATGAAGTAGGTCTGGAGGGCGATTGGCACAGCCAGCAGCCCGATGATCAGTGGCTGCGCGAGTATCTGTTCTCCCTGGAAGGCAAACAGAAGGACGAGCGTCGCGAGCAGCGCAAAGATCGAGAGAGGCTGGATGAGAGCAAGGGCCCGTTCCAGCGCCAGCGGCCCCGCTTTGAGAAGCGCCATCCGCGCCAGTTGTGAGATAATGACCGGGACAACAATGTAGAGGCCGACTGAGATCAGCAGCGTATCCCATGGAACGATGATGGCTGATATTCCGAGCAGCAGGCCCACAATCGGCGCGAATGCGACAATCATCACCGCGTCATTGAGCGCTACCTGGCTCAGCGTGAAATGTGGCTCGCCGCGTGTAAGGTTACTCCACACGAATACCATCGCTGTGCACGGCGCGGCTCCCAGCAGGATGAGGCCGGCGATGTAGCTGTCAATCTGCGCCTCAGGCAGCATGTCACGGAAAAGCCAGCCGATGAACAACCAGCCAAGCAGCGCCATCGTGAACGGCTTAACGGCCCAGTTCACGAACAAGGTGACACCGATGCCGCGCCAGTGCTTCGCGACACCGCCGAGCGCGCGGAAATCGATTTTCATGAGCATCGGGATGATCATCAGCCAGATCAGGCCGGCGACTGGCAGGTTGACCTTAGCCAACTCCGCCGAGGCTATGGCGGCAAACACGTCTGGGACCAATTGGCCGAGCGCTATGCCAGCGATGATTGCGAGTGTAACCCATAGCGTCAGATACCGCTCGAACACGGACATTGCTGGCTTCGCTGCATCAGTCATTCGCGGCCTCGGACTTGTTCGACGTTGCTTGAATCTCCCACAGTCGATTCTGAATCGTCATGCGGTCGATGGAGGCCAGCGGGAGACCAAGGAACAGGTCAATACGCGTGCGGAGTTGACGTGCAGCTGTCGCAAAGGCCGCGGCGACTTCAGCGTCCGTTCCCTCGACTGATGCCGGGTCAGGAATTCCCCAGTGGGCTGTCACCGGTTTGCCTGGCCAGACCGGACACACCTCCCCAGCGGCGTTGTCGCAAACCGTTATGATGAAATCGAGCGGAGGCGCGCCCGGCTCGGCAAACTCATCCCAAGATTTTGAGCGGAGGTCCTCAGTTGGCAGGCCCAAAGACGATAGGAGGCGGAGAGAATTTGAATTGACCTCACCCTTGGGAAATGAGCCGGCAGAAAAGGCTTTAAACCGACCCCTTCCATCCTTGTTCAGCAGCGCCTCAGCAATCACTGACCTGGCCGAATTGCCGGTGCACAGAAATAGAACGTGGTAGACTCGCTCGGTCGTCATCATCGGCACCTCTCTGAAGTGCACGTTGCAAGTGTCGCGGCAAGCGGGTCACAAACTTCGGGCGCGCCATTGCAGCAATCCTCGACCAGAAAGGCCAGAAGCCGGCCCATTGCGCCGAAATCGGCACGGTAAATGATGGACCGTCCGTCACGTTCGGAGGTGACCAAACCCGCATTTGAAAGCAGCATCAGGTTCGTGGAGAGCGAGGACGAAGGCATCCTCAACCGCTGTGCGATCTCGCCTGCAGGCAGCCCCTCCGGCCCGGCCTTCACCAGGAGGCGCAAGGCCGCCAACCGTCCATCATGCGCAAGTGCGGACAGAGCGGATACCGCTTGTTTGGCTCTCATGATTCGAGAAATATCGAAATATAAATGCAGATGCAAGCCCGAGGCTAGATGGTCGCGCCTACGACGCGGCCAACAGCGCTCGTGATTGTTGTCAGAGAGCGGGTCGCGGATTAGCCGCCACGTGCTCACTCTCTTGAGAACTCCGGCGCATTTGGAAATGCGGATGGCCGAAATTGAGCGGCGCCCGTCGGCCCGGGACAATTGAATCACGATGTCGATAACTGAGCGGGCGTAGTCCAGAACATCTGCGCGGGTGAGTGTCGATCAGGTCAATCTACGAGAATAGTCGACAATTCGACGATGCGTTGTCAAGTGAAAGCTACTAGTTGGTATCGCCTAGGTTTTTGCAAGGTCGGGGATGTGCGGCAGGATGCGGTCGCGGCTCAGGTCCACAATTGCGCGCGCGGCCCATTCGGCGCGGATAGCGTCCCGGCTCTTGATCGCCGAGACCAGAACGTAGTGAACTTCCTTTGAGCGACGGGCGAACACGTCCTCGGTCAGCATGAAACGGTGCTGCCACATGGCGAGGTTCCCGACGTGGGTGAAGACCTCATACGTCTTGGCTGTGGTGCCCCATTTGCCAATGTAACGGCCAATTTCAAATGACAGGCGAACCCGCTCCTGCATTGTCACGCCGGACTTTGCCGCCTGATCTACAAGCTTCAGATAGCTTCGCAGTTTGGTCAATTTGTCCGCCGGCATGGACTGGGCGGCATGCTTGGCGACCACGCCGTATATAGCCTCAAGCATGTCGAAAACATGCACGGTTGTTTCGCCGGACAGCTCGACAAGCTGGGCGCCGCGCCACGGGTGCATCTCTACGAAACCCTGCTTCGCGATATGACGCAGCGCCTCGCGGACTGGCGAGCGCGACACACCGAACCGCGCGGCAATCTCCTGCTCGCGCAACCACGAACCGGGCTGCACCTGCAGTTCAATTATTTCGCGGATCAGCCGGTTGGCGATCTCCACATCAAGCGGAAGATCGCTGTTGAGCTGTTTCCTTGATCCCGTCTCTGTTGGGCGCCGGGGAGCTGTTGATCTTTTCGAGGTCGTCATTTTGTCGACAATATGGGGAGTTTCGATCGAAGGGAAGCCCGGGCAGCAAAGACCGGCTTAACGGTCAGATGCGCGCTGCCAGGCCAATGTGCTCGGCTTATCGCCAGTCGTCATTCAGCAATCATTTTGGGTGTCATTAGGGTGCCGGCACGTCGCGTCGCGTTTCATCATTCGAAGGCGCCTCAAAGATTCAGAGCACCAAAGCCGACCTTGGCGCAGGGGTGTCCTCGCGACGGATGCGGCAGCTTGCAGCACCTTCAACATCCGGTGGCGCCTGTTGAGCTGCGTCGCGATGCGTGTGCTCAGTGCAAGCTCGAAATCTACATGGAGCAGGGCGCTAGCGTGACCCGGTGCGCTATCCTGACCCCCCGCAAACGGGCATATGGCTGCGTTGATGGCTCTGACTGTTCTCGTCGATTTCCGGAACGGTTGGGAGGCCGGTTCATTGACCCGTCAATGAAATGGCAGTAGGAGTGCCAATAGCGACCGGCAATCGCGCAGATGACCGGGCGTCTATGTCGAGGCGTCCGGTTTCGGCTCGAACTGACGCAAGCGCTGATCGTTGGGAATCGCCACCGGAAGCAAGACGGTGAAATGTTGTTTGCGGGCAGGATATGACGATGACGTTGCTGCCTCCCAGCACGAACGAGCACTATCGCGGCGCCATTGTGTCTGCTTGGTTTTTGATGGCCGCTGGCGCGTTTGAGTTCGCCCCAGGATGTATTCACTATTTTCTCCCGGATGGTGGAGCAGGGGTAATCGCAGGTCTTGATCTCTCGGGGGATGCGAAGACGATTGTTCGCGTCTTCGCCTGGATGGGAGCCCTGCAGATGCCGTTTGGCGCGCTGTTGTTCCTGATCGGCCTTCGCTATCGCAATCTCGTGCCGATCGGCCTGCTTGTAGTTGCGGCATCCCGTGGACTCATGTCGGTTGATGCGTGGCTGCTCAAGGGTGCCGGCAGTGATCATCACCCGCCGGAACATTTCGCTAGTCCCGTCGCGACGATTCTTGCGCTGGCGTTTCTCGCAATGTCGCTGCGCGAGCAGCCTGTGGCCACGCGCTGACAATGTCGCTTCGCACCCTTCTCGTGTCTCGCGCGGCCGAATTGATCACGGGCGTCAAGCGGCTGCAGGCCCGCCGCACGCGTGAAGAGCGGCGGCGGCGCGTCGCAGGCGAGCCACATCATGTCGACTATTTCCATCAGGTGGATGATCCGTATTCGTGGCTGTTGGCGCAGGCGCTGCCGCTTCTGACGTTGCGCTACGAGATTGATCTTCGATGTCACCTCGTTTCTGCTCCACAGGACTGGGCTGCTCCCGAACGCGCCATGCTTGAGGCCTGGTCGCGTATCGACGCGCAACGCCTGGCGCAGAAGGCAGGACTGGTCTTCGCTGAGGGCGTGGGTTGGCCTGACGCCCTGCGTGTCGCCATGGCCGAGGCTGCCTCGGCAGCCTGCCTCAAAGAGGCACAGCCTGTGCAGGGTCTTGCCCGCATATGCGAAGAGCTATGGTCGGGCGCGTCGATACCGGACGTTCGAGATGATGCGGTTGTCGCAAAGCGCGAGGGTGATTCCCTGCGCCGGAAGCGCGGACATTATCTGAGCGGCATGCTGCACTATGGCGGCGAATGGTATTGGGGGCTCGATCGGCTGCACTTCCTTGAAGAAAGGCTGGCCGGTCTCGGAGCGCGTCGAGACAGAGCGCCAGGAGTCGCGATCTACGCTCAGCCGCTTTCGCCGCGTGCGGATGCAGGGCCCGTCGCGGGGGGGGCGATCCACTTCTACCTGTCGTTTCGCAGTCCCTACACCTACATCGCCGCTGAGCGCGCCAAGGCGCTGGCCGACGCCTATGGGCTCGAACTGAAACTGCGGTTCGTACTGCCCATGGTCATGCGGGGACTGCCGGTGCCGCCTGCCAAGCGGACCTACATCACACTGGATGCGGCGCGGGAGGCCCGCCGCGTGGGCGTGCCTTTCGGACGGGTCGCGGACCCGTTGGGGCGGCCGGTCGAGCGCGGGTATTCGCTGTTGCCATGGGCGATCGAGCAAGGGCGTGGTTTTGAGTATTGCCTGGCCTTCATGCGAGGCGTGTGGTCTCAGGGGATTGATGCAGGCAGCGACAGCGGCATGCGCCGTATCGTGGACGCCGCAGGGCTGAGCTGGCAGGCGGCGCGGCCGCTGGTCGGCGGCTATGGATGGCGCGCGCAGGCGGAAGCCAACCGCGTAGAGCTAACATCTCTGGGATTGTGGGGCGTGCCGAGCTTCCGGTTCAACGCCGTTTCAGCCTGGGGGCAGGATCGCCTCTGGGTGATCGAGGAAGCCATTCGCGCCAGCCGCACATGAGACAACAAAGGGAGCAATGCGATGCAAGTCACCAATGACGTCTACCCGAGTGATCCCGCGCAGATCGAGGCGCTGCGCGAGAAGGGACCGGATGGCCCAATCTTCATGGTGAACCTGCTGAAGTTTAAGGACAAGGCGGAGTATGAGGATGGGCGCGCAACCACGCTGACAGGCCGCGAGGCGTATCAGATCTATGGGCGGGCAGTGACCGATATCCTGCCGAAGTTTGGCGGCCGCGCGGTGTTCGCGGCAGACGTGACCTTCCTGTCGCTGGGGCGCGTGGAAGAGCTATGGGACGAGATCGCCATCGCCGCCTATCCGCAGCGCGGAGACATGGTGCGGATGTCTTTCTCGCCAGAATGGCGCGAGGCTTCCGTGCATCGCACGGCAGGGCTCAAGGGCCAGTTGAACATCGAGACGAAGCTGGCGCAGGTCGATTTCCTGCCGGACTGGCTGTCGGCGTTGGCCCAAAGCATGAAGGCCTGACGTATGAAATGGCGGTACATGGCGCTGGGGGCGGTTGGTCTGCTTGCGGTCGTGGCGGCGGGCGCCTTTCTATTCCAGCGGCAGATTGGCGACGCCATGTTCCGTCAGGCCGTGGATGAGAATATCGGGCGCGATCGCGCGGCAGAGTTGCCGGATGGGCTGCACGTGTTTGTGTGCGGTTCGGGCTCGCCAATGCCTGACCCATCGCGTGCGGGGCCGTGCCTGGGTGTGGTTGCAGGTCGCCACGTCATGGTGGTCGATGCAGGATCCGGTGGTCCAAGGCGGCTCGCACGCATGGGCTTTCCCGTGGGACGGATCGAGAAGGTGTATCTCACGCATCTCCATTCAGATCACATCGATGCGCTGGGCGAGTTGATGCTGCAGGCCTGGGTTGGCGGGACCCGGAGGCAACCTCTGCCAATCGCGGGTCCGATGGGTGTGGAAGATGTGGTGACCGGCTTCAATGCCGCCTATCGCATCGACAGCTCCTATCGCACGGCGCACCATGGTGCGGAGATTGCTGATCCGGCGGGGTTTGGGGGTGTGGCCGAAGTAATCCCTGCACCCGCGGCGCCGGCCATGACAGCTGTGATCCATGACCGGGACGGCGTGAAGATCACTGTGATCGGGGTTGATCATGCGCCAGTTGAACCTGCCTTCGGATATCGCATCGATTACAGGGGCCGAAGCGTCGTGATCAGCGGCGACACGACGTATTCCCCGGAACTGGTGGCCGCAGCGAAGGACACGGACGTGCTGCTGCACGAGGCGTTGCAGCCGGTGATGGTGGCGCAGATGCGTGATGCGGCTGCGGCCAAGGGGCAGCCTCATATCGCGAAAGTCATGGGCGATATTCTGGACTATCACGCCTCGCCTGAAGACGCCGCGCGGGCGGCGGCTGCCGCCAACGCAAAGGCTCTGGTGCTCTATCACATCGTGCCGCCCCTGCCGTCCTCGCTTCTGGATGCGGCTTTCCTTGGCGACGCCCCGGCGAACTACAGGGGACCGATCCGTGTCGCGGAGGACGGGCTTCTGATCTCACTGCCCGCGGGAGGCGCGGCGATCAAACAGTCTGTCATTCGCTGAGGGCAAGCAGTCCGGCGTCGCTGGAAATCCCGCTTCGTCCGGGCCTGTTTCGTGCTACCTGTCGATGTTGCAAATACAGGGACTAACGGTTGACTGATCGCGTACAGACCAAGGCGATTGCCTCCCACGCGGCGCAGGGCGCAGCGGCCGCCGACGAGGCCGATGGTCGCCGCCAACGTTCCAGTCGCAGCCGCGAGCAGATCGTGCGCGCGATGATCGAGTTGATCCGCGCAGGCGAGATGCAGCCTGCAGCTGCCCGCGTCGCGGAGAAGGCCAATGTCGGCCTGCGCACCGTGTTTCGCCATTTCGAGGAAATGGATACGCTCAACCGTGAAATCAGCGCCATCGTCGAGGCCGAAATCCTGCCGCTGGTCGAGAAGCCGTTTGAAGGCAAGACCTGGCGCCTGCAGATGGACGAGTTGTTGGAGCGGCGGGCGCACATCTATGAGCGAGTGATGCCGCTGAAGATAGCAGGCAGTCTACAACGTTTCCGCTCGCACTTCCTGATGGATGACTACAACCGCTTCCTGCGAATGGAGCGCCAGGGCCTCAAGCGCGTATTGCCGCCCAAGATCGTGAGCGATTACATACTTTTTTCGGCGATCGAGATGGCGACGGGGTTCCAGGCCTGGCGCAGGCTTCGGCAGGACCAGCGACTCTCGGTTGCTGATGCGCTGAAGGTGTTGCGCTTCACGGTGGAGCGCCTGGTGGCCGGAAAATGAGACTAGCAGCCTGTCTGCTCACTGCGGGAGTGTGCCTGGCGGCCTGTTCAGGCGAGTCAGCATCCGGGAGTGCATCGCCTTCGGAGGCGCAAGTTGTAGAAGCGCCGACGTGCGGCCTTGCGGCAGATCTGGCGGGCCAGTTCGTCACTGTGCCCGCAGGCCGCTTCGAGATGGGCGCCAACGGCATCTATCCCGAGGAGGGGCCGCCGCAGACAGTGCACGTGGCCAGCTTCGCCATCCAGATTCACGAAGTGACCAATCGCCAGTTCGAGCGCTTCGTTGCAGATACAGGTTACTTTACCGATGCCGAGCGGACCTCCGCCTCAACTGATCCGGGCGGCGGATCGGGCTTGTTCGTGCAGGGGGCGTCGTCCAGCGAGCCCGGCGGGTGGCTGTTGGTGCGCGGCGCGACGTGGCGGACGCCCCAGGGGCCCGGCAGCGGCCTGGCGGGCAAGATGGACCATCCGGTTGTGCATGTGTCGTTCAACGATGTGCGGGCCTACGCAGCATGGGCCGACGGACGGCTGCCAACCGAGGAGGAATGGGAATACGCCGCCATGCTTGGCATGCCCGATCCCGCCACATCCACATCGGGCGCGTACGACTCGGACGGGCGTCCCGTCGCCAATACGTGGCAAGGCATTTTCCCCTTGATCAACGAGGCGGCGGATGGTTTCGCAGAGGGCGCGCCAGCGGGATGCTTTCCGGCGAGCCGCATCGGGCTCTACGACATGATCGGCAATGTGTGGGAGTGGACCGCGACGGCCCTTGGCGATCGGCAGAACCTGATCAAGGGCGGCTCGTTCCTCTGCGCCGAGAATTTCTGCAAACGCTATCGCGGGGCTGCCCGGCAGTGGCAGGACGTGGATTTTTCATCCAACCACATCGGCTTCCGCATCGTGCGGGACGTTGCAGACTAGACAGCGCCTTCAGTTTGGCCAGACAACGTATTCGTCTTCTGCAGTCGCCTTGTCCGCCGCCGTCTTGTCGACCGAGATCGCGCCTTCAGTCGTGTGCGGATAGAGCGGCGGGCGGGCGGTGGCCTGGTGGTCCGCCAACAGTTTCTTCAGCTCCGCCACCTTCTGAGGGTTCTGATCGGCCACGTTCGCCTTCTCGGTGGGGTCCATGGCAAGATTGAACAGCCAGGTCTTTGCCGGTTTGTCGGTCACCTGCAGCTTCCAGTCGCCCTGGCGGACAGCCTTGTAGTAGGCGCTCTGCCAGAAGATGACATCGTGGGGCTTCGCGCCGGCCGCGGCTGTTCCGGTTGCGAATGGCAACAGATCGACGCCATCGATCTCGACGCCAGCGGGAATTGTGCCGCCACCGGCGGCAGCAAAAGTCGGCATCAGGTCTATGTGCGCGACGGGCAGCGCGACCTGTGACTGCGGCGCAATGCGGCCGGGCCAGCTGATGAACATGGGAACATGGATGCCGCCCTCGAACAGCGTCATTTTCCAGCCGCGATAGGGCTGGTTTACGTCGGGCAGGCCGATATAGCCGGCCCCGCCATTGTCGCTGGTGAAGGCGATGATGGTGTTCTCGGCGAGGCCTTCTGTTTCCAGGGTATCCAAGATACGGCCGACGCTGCGATCGATCGAGCGCACCATGGCTGCGTAAACACGCAGGCGTTCCGGTTCGATGTCGCCAACAGCGTCATAGTCCGTCCTGGTCGCCTGCAACGGCGTGTGGACGCCCCAGTGTGCGAGTTTCAGGAAAAAGGGTTGGTTCCGATTCTTCCTGATCACATTGACAGCTTCATCGGTCCAGTAGTCAGCAAGATAGCCGCCCGGCTCGAACCAGGGGCCTCCATTGAAGGAGGCAGCATACTGCATGCGCGCCCACAGGAAGGCGTCGATAGGGTCAAACGGCAGTTTGGCGTTGATTACGTTGGGATCGTTCTCCGGCAGGTGGAGGCCGGAAGCCATAAGCAGAGCTTCATCGAAGCCCTGCGCGTTGGGTCCGAACTCCGGGCCTGTGCCGGTGTGCCATTTGCCGATGTGTACGGTGTGATAGCCTGCATCCCGCAGCACTTCAGCCACGGTGACCTCCGAACCGGGCAGTCCCTGCAGCGTATAGGTGGGCGCCTGTTCTGCCTGTTCCTTGTTGTAGACGACAGCAGGCAGGCCGGTGGCGCTGGGGTCGTCCAGCATGGAGATGATGCCGCCCATGCCGTCGGGTGTGGGCGTGAATTCGAAACCCGTGCGTGTTGGGTAGCGGCCCGTCATGATCATGGCGCGCGAAGGCGCGCAGGTCGCTGTGCCAGCATAGGCCTGGGTGAAGACGGCGCCGCGCGCAGCCAGGCGATCAATGTTCGGCGTTGGAACTCGCCCGCCAGCAACGCCGCCGCCGAAGGTCGAGATGTCATTGAAGCCGAGATCGTCGGCCAGGATGAAGATGATGTTCGGCTTGCGTCCGCCCGGCGGGCCTGCGGCTTCGGCAGGGCCATCCGCCCATGGAACGGGGATGTTGGGTCCGACGTCCCGCTTGCCTGTGTTGCCCACGACAAAAAGGACGATGGCCTTTCGGTTGAGCCAGGCCACGCCGCCGCCCACGAGGACGACGACGAGCAGGCCGATCAGAATCTTCTTCAGCATGCGCGCTTCCTGTATCAGAGGCCGGCGAGCAAGGCGTCGCAGCCCGTGCCGGTGAAGAGGTTCTTGATTTCGGCCTGATCGCCGGGCGCAAGCGCGCTGAATTCGTCCCGGATCCACTTCAGGCACTTGGCCTGGTAGGGGAATGTTGGCTGTGTCCAGGGACGGCCATCGATGGTGGTCTCGAAGCTCTGTGCTCCGGCCATGACGGCCTGAGCGTTGGCAAGCAGGAAGGGCGCATAAACGCGGCCGATTTCCTGCAGCAGCGGCCCAATGCTGGCGCGCATGGCGTCGCGTGAAAGCCAGTCGGCGTCTTGGGGGGAGAGACCGGAGAGATCCTCCACGCGATCAAGCCAGCCGCGCACGCGGCGGGAAGTGGCTGCGGTGATGGCGGCGGAGGTTGGCTCGACGATGGCCAGTTGGGTCAGCTGACCATAGAGTGCGAAGTCCGCCGCGGAAGGCCGCGCACCAAGCACATAGCCATGACGCCGGATCAGGGCGTCAAGCGCGACGACGAGACGGGCGTAGCTGCTTTCGATGGTCTCAGCGGTGGTGCGATTGGAGCCAACAACATAGAGGCGGTCGATCTGGCGCTTCGCGATGAAGTCTGATGCCGGGCCAGCCTCCGCGTCGGAAATGGTGGGCTGGTTCCAGAAGATCAGCATCGGGCCAGCGTTGTCTGCGTCCGCCTTGTGGGCCCAGCGAAAGTGGAACATGCACTTGGTGAGCCACTCGTCCGCGTAGTCCTCTATCAGGAAGTTGAGAAAGGCGAGTACTGAATCTGACGGCAGTGTCGAACGACCAAAGTGTTCTTTTTCGAGGCGGCGAATGATCGGCGTGGAGTCGACCACGGCGTCGAGGCCGCCGCCAGCCTTCGGAAAGTAGAATGTGGGCAACAGCTTTACGGCCGGTTCGGGATACCCTGCCGGCGGGTTGCGGTGGCTGGCCCAGATGATGGCGTGTGGAATGCGACGATAGCGAAGCAGGGCGAGCATCTTGCGCGTGTAGGGCGACCCCGGCGCGCCCATCAGCTCAAGTGGTCCGGATGACTGGCTCATGCGACGACCTCCCGAACGCAGGCACGCAGGCGTTTTCCGGCCCGCGCATTCAAATGGCAGTTAGAGTGTCAAAAGCGGCGTTCGTCAACCGGAACAGGCTCACGACAGGCTCCTACTTGCCCTTGAATACGGGTTGCCGCTTCTCGATGAGAGCTTGCCGGGCTTCCGTGGCGTCCTCACTTGCGAAGGCGCGACGGATATTGGCGAGTTCGAAGCGGAGCTGCTGCTCCATGTCGTTGGATTCCATCGATTTCACCATGCCGCGTTTGAGCAGTCGCAACGTGATTGGCGACCAGCGGCAGAGTTCTTCGCAGTATTCGGCAAGACGATCGGTGAATTGCGCATCAGCCACCATCTCGCCCGCCATGCCGATGGCGACGGCTTCCTCTCCGGTCACCGTGCGGTTTTCCATCATGAAGCGCATTGCGCGCTCATATCCCATGGCCTGTGGCAGGGTAATGGTGAGGCCGCCATCGGGCGATCCGCCAATGCGGGTATATCCAGCCATGAGGCGCGCGCTTCTTGCGACGAGACGCACGTCGCAGGCCATGGCGAGGCCCAGCCCGGCGCCGACGGCTACGCCATTGACCCCGCCGACCACCGGCTTGTCGCAGCGCTTTCGGATCGACAGGAGGAAGTGTCCCACCCAGCCAAGATCATCGAGTTGCGCACTCTGCGGGCTCAGAGGTGAGGTGCGCTCCTTCATCGTCAGGTCGAGTCCCGCACAGAATGCGTCGCCCGTTCCAGTGACAGCGATAACCCAGACATTGTCATCCTTGGCCGCGTCATCAATTGCGTTGATGACGGACCAGGCGAGATCATCGGACAGCGCATTCTTTACCTTCGGCCGGTTGAGCGCCACGGTTCGGACATGGCCGCGGTCGGAGATTTTCACCAGGTCAGTCATCGCATCCTCCATCCCGGGTCTTGGCCTGCATTTGCATGATTGGATTTGCCCTGTCGCGGCGGTCAGCGCCAGTTGCGATCAAGCGGTTTCGCCTCGGTCGTCGATGGTTTTGGGGCAGCCGCAGTCGGCGTTGCCAGCAGGGTCGATCCCGCCGTGGTCAGGCGTGAGTCGACAACCGCGCGTGTGGCAGCATCAAGCATCTGATACTCGTCCTGCAGACTGACGAGACAGTTGGCGCGATAGGGCGAGGCGGGCGTCTGCCAGCGGACGCCCAGATGCGTCCAGACGACATTTCTATAGCCCGCGCGTACGGCATCGCTGTTGGCAGCGAGGTAAGGCAGGTACTCGTCGCACGCCATGGCGAGAAGCGAAGCAAGGTCCGCGGGCGCCTCGGTTGTCGGAGCTGTGGATGCGAACTGTGCGGGCGTGGCGGCCCACAGGCGAGACACCCAGGCTAGCGTGTGGGGCGCCCGATCGCGGAGAATGCCTGCGGGCGTTGGGTCCGATGAGAAATGGCGGAAGAAGGGACCGAAGAGTCCAAAGTCCGCCTCGCAGGGGCGTGCGCCAAAAAGGTAGGGGCGGACAGCAAAGATTGGTTCGAGAATGGCGAGGGTGCGCAGATACAGGTCTTCGATCTGCGGGGCGGTCGTTCTTGTGACGCCGTCCTCTTTCAGGAAGACGCGCCGTTGCCGATGCAAGATCACCTGCCGTCGGAGGAAGAGCGGTCCTGGCGCATCGCGGAGCATGGTGCGCGCAAGTTGCGAGCTCATCAGCCTTGCGTCCTCGGCAAAGGCCCACCGATAGTAGAGCGCAGGACGCCAGAGCCACTCGTCAAACAGGTCTTCAAGCAGGAGGCTGATGAATGCGGCGGCCGGATCTGCGGGCATGAAGGCAGGTTCGGACATCGCGGCTTCGAAATGTGCGATCATGCCGGTGGTGTCCGTCAGCCAGCCGCCATCGGGCGCCTCGACCTGCGGCATCTGGGCGATCCCTGTCGCTCGGGCGCAACGGCGAAAATCCGCGAGGTCCATTTCAACATAGTCAAACGGGATGCCCTTGGCGTGGAAATATGCCTCCAGCTTCCCTGTAAAATAGGAAAGTCTGAGTCCGTGCAGCGTATGCCGCTTTCTTGTGGTCATGCCCGTGCTGGGTGCTTCCGCTTGCGGCGGCGCAGGAGCCAGAAGGCCAGCAGGCCAACCATAGCCACGAAGACGGTACCAATCGCGACCAGAGCGCCGGCATGAAAGGAGAGCTGCCGGGCGATGGCGTTGCGGCGAACCTGGCGCTCAACCTGGTACCCGTCCGGCAGGGCAAGGACGCCGGAGCCGGCCGCGTATGCGTCGTAGCCCGCCAGCATCGACTTGAAGACGTCCGGCATGGCCTCTGAGAGATCGTTCACCTCGGCCGGGTCCTTCACATGATCGTAGAGACGCCACTTGCCGTCGCCCACCGGCGGCATATTGCGGACGATCTTCCAGGTGTCACGGAAGAGCGCAGAATTGCCTGAGACTTCGACGCCAATCGCGTCGCCGGGGCCGTAGGCGCGGTCCACTTCGCCGGAAAGCATAGGCAGGAGGCTGCGGCCCGTCAGGGGGCGGGCCCCCTCGGGCGTGGCGGCGCCGGCGCCCGCAAGGTCCAGCAAGGTCGGCGTGACATCTGTGACAAACGACAGGCCGGCATGACGCTGGCCAGCTGGTACTCCTGGACCCGCAATTACCATGGGCACGCGCAGGCCGCCGCTGGAAGCGTAGAACTTGTAGAAGGACCCAGGCGCCGAAACGGCTGAGGCCCATTCGGGGCCGATGAAGCCAAGGCTGCCGGCCTCCCCCATACCGTCGAGGTTCCAGTTATAGCCGTTGAGCGCCATCCAGATATCCATCCACGGTTCGTGAACCGGGTCGCTGGGTTCGGGGCCGTTGTCGGACGTGATGACGAAGATGGTGTTGTTGAGCTCTCCCCGGGCCGAGATATGCTGCATCAGGCGCCCGATATGGTGGTCCATCGCCTCGATCATGCCGGAATAGACTTCCATGGCGCGGGCGTACTTGGCGCGATCTTGAGCCGTGAGCGAGAGCCACGTGCGCGAGTCATCCGGTAAGGCGGCGAAGGGCGCGCCCGCTGGAACGATGCCTGAGGCTACGGCCCGGTCCCAACGCGCGCGGCGAGTGGCTTCCCAGCCGGCGTCGAACTGGCCGGCATAGCGGTCGGAAAACTCCTTGGGGGCCTGAACTGGAATGTGCACGGCCTGAAAGGCCAGGTAGCCGAAATAGGGCGCGCTGCTGTCGCTCTCATCGATATACTGGATCAGGCGGTCGACCAGCAGCTCGGAAGAATAGAACGCATCAGGCAGCTTCGCGGGCGCGCCATCCTCGAACCATGGGGCGTCCTTGTAGTAGGGCATGTAGGCCTTGGCCGCCCAGTTGTCGGCACCGGAAGCATCGAGCGCCAGCGACCGGTCGAACCCATGATGGTTGGGCAGGTCGCCATCGCCATGGCCGAGATGCCACTTGCCCGACATCAGCGTGCGATAGCCTGCAGCCTTGAGGCGGTCCGCGATGGTGAGAACGCCCGGCTCGAGGCGGAGGGTATAGCCTGGCTTGCCCTTCAGTTCCGGCGGGAGGACTTCCTCAATGGTCGAGACGCCTGTGCGGTGGCTGTCCATGCCGGTCAGCAACATGGCGCGCGAGGGCGAGCACAATGGGGAGGTGTGGTAGTTCGTCATCATCGCGCCGGAGGCCGCCAGACGGTCGATGTTGGGGGTGCGCGCCTCGCCGCCATATGCGCCGAAGTCCATGAAGGCGGCGTCATCTACAAGAATCAGAATGATGTTGGGGCGTTTTGCGGCGGGCTCCGCCTCCTGCTGCGCCGCTGCGGGCAGGAGGCTGGCCATAGACAGGATGGCTGCTGTGAGACCATTGCGGAAGACGTGGCGCATGACTCGACCCCGGCGCTGTACAAGGAGGTCATGGGATATTATGACACCTGGAATGTCAATTTAGGGAGCCGGGGATGGAGTGGATCGTTCTGTCGGCCGCGGTCGTGTCGGTCCTGATCATATGGCGCGGCCTTCCGGCGCTGTTGAGGGCGATGGGGCTGCACCGGCATTTTGCTGCCCCGAAGCGCAACCTGAAGGGCAAACGGGCCCTGGTGATTGCAACTAGTCACGACACACTTGGCGACACGGGCAAGAAGACCGGCGTTTTCGCCTCCGAGATGACCGCGCCGTACTATACCTTTCTCGACGCTGGGATGGATGTGGATGTAGCCAGCATCACGGGCGGTAAGATTCCCGTCGAGCCCATGTCCGTGAAGTGGCCGCTGAAATCGGCGCATGACGACCGGTTTCTGAAGGATAGGGAGTTGCGCCGCAAGGTCGATGCGGCTAGCGCCATCAGCCTGCTGGATGGCGGACAGTATGATGCCGTGTTCCTGGCGGGCGGCTGGGGCGCGGCCTTCGATTTCGAGCAGTCGCCCGAGCTGGGCCGTTTGCTTCTGCAGGCCGAGGACGCAGGCGCGGTGATCGGCGGCGTTTGCCACGGTCCGCTGGGCTTGCTGGCGGCAAAGCGCGGCAATGGCCAACCTCTTGTGAATGGCCGCAAGCTGACGGCGGTGACCGACAAGCAGGTGAAGGAGCTTGGCATCACGCACACGCCGAGGCATCCGGAGCGGGACTTGCGCGCGGCAGGCGCGAAGTTCGAGTCCGCGACACGGTTCAGGGACATCTTTGCAAGCCATGTGACCACGGATGGACGGCTGGTGACGGGCCAGAACCAGAATGACGGAGCGGAGACGGCGGACCGGATGATGCAGGTCATCCTCGAGACGCCTTTCAAGGGAGGCTGAGAGACATGAAGCTGGTGTTGCGTGTGCTTGTGGGCGTGGCTGGCCTGCTGGCCCTGTTGGTTGCGGCGCGGATGTGGATGGCGCCGGCGGAGGCGGCCGCGCAACTGGGGGTCGCCGCGTCCGGGCCTCTGGGCCTGGCGACGATCCGCGCGGACATGGGCGGCTTCTTCGGAGCCGGCGGCCTGTTTGCGTTGATGGCGGCGGTCAAGGGACACGGCGGGATGCTGCTCCCGCCGGTCGTGCTGATCGGGCTCGCACTAACGGGACGTCTGGTCACGGTGGCGGTGAACGGCTTCGCGCCCGAGGTGGGGCCGCCGATGGCGATCGAAGCGGTTCTGCTGGTGCTGTTCGCGGCGGGATGGAAGTGGCTGCCACGCTGAGCGCGCGGCAGCTTTCCTGGCTATTTCACGTCGAGGAATCGGGTGATGCGGGCGACGAGGTCGTCGGCTGCGTCTTCCTGGATAAAGTGGTGGGCGTTTGGGATGATGGCGTGATCCTGCCCCTTGGCGCCCGGGATGTTCGCCTGCGCTCGCGCCTCCCACCCACGGCCGACAGGATCGAGTTCCGCAAACAGCGTGAGGAAGGGCTTCTCGAACGTCTGGAGCCTCTCCCATGCGGCGAGGTTCAGCGGCAGGCCGGGATTCGTCGGCTGGACGGTGATCAGGCTCGGCCAGGTGATCAGGCAGTTTTCATACGCGCTGGTGGGATAGGGCGCCCGATAGGCGGCGATTTCGTCTGCGCTCAACTTCGTGACCATGCCGGATTCCAGCACGGGCCACGGAAACTCCGTGGCGACGGCCATCATCCCGACCCACATCTTCATGAAGTCGCTTTCGCCCTCGCCGGTGGGCACGCCGGTGTTTGATGCGACAACGCGCGCGAAACGTTCCGGGTATTTCGAGACGAGATAGAGGCCTATCGTGCCGCCCCAGTCCTGACAGAACAGGGTGACGTTCGTGAGGCTCAGCGTGGTGAACCATTTCGACGCCCAGTCATAATGGCGGGCAAGCGTGTAGTCGGTGCGATCTGCTGGCTTGTCGGACTTGCCGGTGCCTGGAAGATCGACGGCAATCACGCGCCGCCCGGTCTTGAGCAGGCCAGGGATCATCTTGCGATAGAGATAGGACCAGGTGGGGTTGCCATGCAGCAGCAGGATCGGCTCGGCATCGCGCGGGCCCTCATCAATATAGTGGACGCGGAGTTCGGCGCCGTCCTCGTCCTTGATGGTCAGGTAGTTAGGCGCCCAAGGATACCCCGGCAGGTTTGCGAATCGGTCGTCGGGCGTACGCAACACTTTCATCCAGCCTCTCCCGCCATTTTTCCCTCGCAGGATTGCTGCGAGCGTCAAGACTGGCCTCCGCGTATATATTGACATAACGAGTGTCAATATAAATCGTTTGGGGAGGTGCTCCTTGACCTGGACGAACGGGTATCCGTGTAGGCGGCGTTCGTTGGACTGCCGAAGAAGCCAATGATACGAATTTTCCACACACGGCGCCGCGTCCGACCGGCAGCTCCCTCTCGCGCTGGTCCATCCCCTCGAACGAGGGGGTCGTCAGGCGCATTGGGCTCCTAGAATCGCTGGGGAACCCCTTGTAAGAGGGGGGAGGGGTCTGTTTTGCGCGGCGGCGCGCGCAGACATCTCGGACGCCGGGGACAAATCGCATGCAGCCGGAACGCGCCCGCGGACGATGGGGCTGGAAAATCTTGGCGCAGGTTATCCTGTTGCTGCTGATGGCGCAGGCGGTTTTCTGGATCGCCTTGACCCTGGCCGAGCGTGCGGCGCGACCGCCTGGCATGGACGCACGGCCATTTGTCGAATTTACGGTCGTGGACGAGCAGGGTCTAGCGCTGGCCGATGGCCGGACATTCCAGGCGCCCTACCAGCCCGACCCCAACTACAAGACCAGCATCCGCGAAGACTCCGCGCGCGCCAATTTCAGGATTCCCTTCGACATCGATGATCCGTCGCAGGAGCTTGCGCTCTATCTCGCAGTCAGCCGGTCGATCCAGGAGATCCGAGTCAATGACGTGATCGTCCAGCCCAATGTGCCCCTCGACAGCTTCAGCGGCGGCGCGGGATGGGAGCCGGTGTTCTACGTGCTGCCGAAAGCGGCCATCCAGCGGGGCGCCAACGAGATCACGGCGCTGGTCGAGAATGAGGGGTTCAATCACGTCTTCCCGGAGTTCGCCGTCGGCCCTGCCGAGCAGCTCGCGGCGGCCTACAGGTGGGGGAATGTGTTCAACATCGATTTGCCGCTGGCTGGCGTCGCGATCCTCTTGTTCACCGCGCTGCTGTGCCTTGTTGTCAACTGGCCGAGGGAGGATCGCCCGCGCATGCGTGCGCTGGTGGTCATGCTCGTGCTGCTGGCGCTGAAGACCTACTGGGTGGCGTTCATGCCGCCGTTTCCGGTATCGCGGCTCGTCAACTTCATGATGTACTGGACGCTCACTTTCGGCGTGGTCTTCGCCTCCGTCTGGTTCGTGATGCGTGACGTGGGCGCGCCACGCGCCATGTATCGCTGGCTATGGACCGGCTGGGGCGCGGTGCAAGTGCTCTGCATCGTCATGCCGCTCACCCAGGGGCTGTTCGATTCCGGACCACGCGGCTGGTTTGCCTTCTTGGAGGAGGTGGAGCTGCTGGTCGCACCCGTGCTGCTGATCGGCGCGATGATCGCACTAGCGGCAGCGACCGCCCGGAATCGCGGCGAAAGGTGGATGGAGCGCCTGATCCTCGCCATCTGCCTGACGGCGACCATGATCGACACTGTGGACAGCAATCTCAAGCTAATCTCCCCGCTCGATCCCGCCTTGCCGCTGACCTTCTATGCTGCGCCGCTGTTTGGATTGCTGCTCGGCCTGTCGATGGTTCTGTCACTGGCCTCGCAGGCAAGCGCGGCGCGTCGTACGGTCGCCAGCGCCAATCACATTCTTGCGGCTCGCCTGGCCGAACGCGAAGCCGCCCTGCGCGAAAGCCATGGCCGCGAGCAGGATGCGCTCAAGCGCGCCGTGTTGATGGAGGAGCGCCAGCGTATTGTGCGCGACATGCATGACGGCATCGGCGGTCAACTGCTCGGGCTCGCGGTACAGGTGAAAGCGCGCCAGCTGGATTCAGACAGCCTCGAAACGGCGCTTCAGAGCAGCATTTCGGATCTCCGCCTGATCGTCGATTCGCTTGATTCTGCCGAAGAAGGACTGGCGGACGCCCTGCGCGGTTTCGAGCATCGCATGCGTGCGCAGACCAACGCCATCAAGGCCGAGCTGCATGCTCGCGTCGACCTGGAGGAGGACCCCGTGCTGGGGCCGCGTGGAACGCTGCAGATCCTGCGTATACTACAGGAAGCAGTTGCAAACGCGATCCGGCATGCGCGCCCGAGCCGCATGGGGCTGCTGGCCCGCTGTGGCGCGGATGGCGAGATCGAGATACTCGTCAGAGATAATGGGCCAGGCATTTCGGATGCAGCAAGCACGGGACGCGGATTGGCCAACATGAAGGCGCGCGCCGCCTCGATAGGGGCGCGGCTCGACATTTCAAGCGACGCGGGCGGAACGGTGGTGAAGCTGACGCTAAAATCGCTAGCCGGAATCAGGCGCGAGGTCGCATGAACCCGGATTCTGCTTCCGCGCGCCAGCGATTCAGCGCCATCGTCGTTGATGACGACGTGATCCTGCGCCGCCGGCTCAGTTGCATTCTGGCTGGGGCGGGCGATTTCGATGTTCTGGGCGAAGCAGGTTCGGTTGCCGAGGGTCTGCGCCTGGCGGAGCGATCACCACAGCTGGCGCTCGTCGATCTAGGCCTGCCGGACGGGCATGGCATTGAAGTGATCGCGGCGCTGAGAGTGCGCGTCCCCGAGGCAAAGGCGCTGGTGATAAGCGTGTTCGAGGACCGCGCCAGCGTTCTTGGCGCGTTTCGTGCGGGCGCTGACGGCTATCTTCTCAAGGACACGCCCGATGACCAGGTGCTCGCGCATGTGCGGGAAACGCTGGCTGGAGAGACGCCGATCAGCGCGCGGGCCGCAGGCCACCTTCTCAGTTTCGTCCGCGCAGAGCAGCGCCAGCAGCCGACGGCGGATGCACCATCGCTTAGCCCACGGGAAAAGGAGTTGCTGCAGCACCTAGCGCGCGGGCTGGCGCGGAAGGAAGTCGCGCGGGAGATGGGCATCTCGCATTTTACAGTCGGCGAGTACCTGCAGAGCATCTATCGCAAGCTCTCGGTCAACTCGCGCGGCGAGGCGGTCTATGAAGCGTTGCGCGCGCGCCTCATCGACCTGGGAAAAACTCCTGGCGGCTGACCGGCCCTTCGCCGATTCTTGCGCGACATCAAGGCGCTGCTGACAAGGCCTGCGCGCCTCCCCTCGCATGAGGGGATGGGTCGCCCCCAGCAGCGGTGACAAGCCAACCCCCATCGCATCAACGCAGGGGTATGCATGTCGATCGTTCGTGGCGTCCAACCGAAATCCCAAACCCGCAAGCCGGCCCGCGAAGGCCTCAGCCTCTCGACCAAGCTTGGCTTGCTTGCGGCAGGCTCACTGCTTCCGATCCTTGCGGCGCCGGCGGCAAACGCGCAGTGCGTTGCAGTTGACGGAGCCAACCAGCCGGTACCGTTGAACGCGATCACCTCAAATTCCACTGTTTCCTGTTCGGGGACGAGCATCAACGAGATTCTGGTTGATGCCCCAGGCGCGGACAACATTGTCGTCAACATCAACGCCAATGCGTCGGGGCTAATCACTTCGTTCGACAGCACCAACAACCAGATCAACATTTTTGGCAATGCAAGCCTCAGCAACTCCAGTCTCGGAAGCACAGGCGACGGCAGTGTGGTCCTCTTCTCGAACGGTACGGGTTCTAACCTCAGCCTGGGCGTTTCGGGCCAGAACTCCCTGATTGCGGTCCTTGGCGGCTCGCTGACGACACAGCAGATCTCGTTGTCCGGCGATGGTGCGCGGTTCGAAAGTTCCAACGGGTCGACGGTTTCCGCTTTCGGCGCAACCACAGGAAACGGCATTATCGCCGGCGGCCTTGAAGACAATCAATACGCGTTTGGTGGGGCGCTGAGCGCCCGCAATGACGGCCTGCTGGTCACCGACACTGGCGGGAACGACATCTACTATGTCAATACCGGCGCGAGCTTCAGCGCCGCCGGCGGAGCTGTGGGCCGGATCATCGATTCCGGCGGCGTTAGCGATTCGATGGTGATTTTCGGCACCCAGAACCTCACGCTCTCTGTCGAGGGAATCGAGCGCCTGTCCTATTCTGGCGGCGCCACCGATACGCTGGAATTCCGCGGCACAGGAGAGTTCACGCGCTTTGACCTCAACAGCGGACGGGTCAGCCAGTTCGAGCTGGGCTCACTGATGACCGCCGACGCGGTGATCAACATCGCGAACGGCGCTTCCCTGCGTTACGGCGCATCGCAGTTTGCGCCGGCCCTGAGCCAGACACTCCAGGGAACCGGTGAATTTCAGCTGGATGGGTCGCCCGTTGAGATCACGGCGGACAACTCCGGGTTCAGCGGCACGTTCCTGCTGACCGGCACCGCAATAGTCGAGAACGACAGTGCGTTCGGCGTCGGACAGGTCATAAACCAGAACGGTACGATCCTCCTGTCCAGTTCCACCATCGGCAACCAGATCAGCGGCTCTGGCCAGATCTACGCCCGTGGCGGCGGCAGCACGTCGCGCGCGACCCTGTCCGGCGTGAACACCTATTCGGGTGGCACCTTCGTCACAAACTCTGGCAGCATGCTCCTGCTGACGAACGCCGGCGCCGCCGGCACCGGCGCCGTTGATGTCGGCAGCGACGCCTTCCTCGAACTCGACTTCGGCGCGGCGGGTGGCGACTTTGCAAACCTCGTTACCGGCGACGGCGCCGTTCGGAAGGTCGGCAGCGGCCTTCTCACGCTGGCCAATGTGGCCAATGACTACACAGGCGGCACGCAGATAAATGGCGGCATCCTGCGTGTAACCGACCTGGATGCACTGGGAACCGGTGGTGTGGTCGCCAATGCCGGCGGCGCGCTGATGTACGACTACTCAGGCCCCGGCAACCAGAATTTCTCGACACCGCTCATGACGGGCGCCGGCCAGTTCATCAAGAACGGCTCCGGCACGATTGTCATGTCCAGCCCCAACACCTGGACCGGGGGCACGCAGATTCTCGCGGGTCGCATCGGGCTGAATGACGGCCAGGGTCTCGGCACGGGCAACATCAATGTCGCGCAGGGCGCCATCCTCGGCATTGGCGGCGTAACGCTGGCGAACAGCGTCACTGGCGCTGGCCAGATCATCAAGACCGCCAACAACACGGCCACCCTGTCAGGTGTCAACACGCATACGGGCGGCATTGTCATCGAGGATGGCGCCATCGAGGTCGCCGCTGGCACAGCGCTCGGCTCGGGGCCGGTCGACATTCTGGCTGGCGGCTCTCTTCTGGTGGTCAACAACGCGGACACGACCATTGCCGCTCAACTTCAGGGCGCTGGCGCCTTCGTGAAGAACGGCACAGGCCGCGCGGAACTCACAGGCGACAACAGCCTGGCCGGTGTTGTTGCCATCAATGGCGGCACACTCGCCGTTGGCGGCACGGACAACATCGGGACCGCGGCAGGCCTGCAGGTCGCCGCCGGAGCCACGCTGGAGATTGCGCGCAGCGTCGGCGATGCGTCTTTCAGCAACAACATTGTGGGGGACGGGCGTCTCATCAAGACCGGCACGTCCACGGTCACCATTGACGGCGCCAACTCCTACACCGGGGGCACCCACATCATGGGGGGCGCCCTTCGGGTGTCGGACCTGTCGCGTCTTGGTTCTGGCGGCATCGTCGTCGATTTCAACGCTGCGCTCGATCTCAGCATTGCGGGGGATGCCACTTTCAGCCAGGCGCTTTCGGGCGCCGGCATGCTGCGGAAGTCGGCCGCAGGCAATCTTCTGCTGTTGGCGAATACGCTCTCGGGCGGTCTCGACATCGTTGGGGGCAATGTCACCGTCAACACCATCGCAGCGCTCGGCGCAGGTCCGGTGGCGACAGCGCAGGGCGCTTCGTTCACGGTTGACAACACTGCCATGGAGGTCAGTTCGGTTCTGATCACCGGAGACGGCCAGTTGATCAAGGAGGGGGCGGGCGACCTTATCATCCAGAACGCCAACACTTACACGGGGGGAACGGTGATCAATGAGGGCCGTGTCGGCCTCAACAATGGCCAGGGTCTTGGCACGGGTGACATTCTGGTCAACGCGGCCGGCATCCTGGGCCTTGGCGGCGTAACCGTAGCCAACAACATCTCGGGCGCTGGAACAGTTCTGAAAACCTCCAACAACATGGGCACTCTGACGGGCGCAAACACGTATTCGGGCGGGACGACGGTTCAGGGCGGCACGCTTCGCGTCACCAGCGGCCAGTCGCTGGGCACGGGCGCGGTATCGCTTGCAGCTGGCACAGTGCTTGACGTGTCGAATACGACCAACACGGCGCTGGCCAACCTGATCCAGGGGGATGGCGCGTTGCTAAAGACCGGTGCGGGCGGTGTGACCATCGGATCCGCGAACACTTACACTGGCGGCACGACAATCAATGGTGGCGCCGTCATCGCGATGCATGGTCAGGCGCTTGGAACCGGCGGCGTCACAGTCAATTCCGGCGCGTTGCTCGGCCTCGGTGACGTCACGCTGGCTAACACCGTCACTGGCGCGGGCGGGGTTACGAAGACCGGCACGGGCGTCGGCGTACTGACTGGCGCGAACACCTACACAGGCGGCACGGCTGTTTCTGCGGGAACGCTGCGTGTGGCGAACACCTCGGCGATCGGAACGGGAGGGGTCAGCATTGCTTCGGGCGCCACGTTCGAAATGGCGAACACGGCAAATCTCACCTTCAGCAACGCACTCTCGGGTCCGGGTACGTTCCGCAAGACGGGCGCGGGCGACCTGACATTCTCCAGCGCATTCTCGATCGGATCGTTGCTGGTTGATGCCGGCCGCGTGCGGCTGAACGCAGCGATGACCGGCAACGCCACCGTTGGCGCGGGCGGCATCCTGAACGGCGTGGGGCAGGTGACCGGCACGCTGACCAACAACGGCACGGTGGCGCCCGGTAACTCGGTCGGCACGCTCAATGTTCAAGGCAATTATGTGCACAACGCCAACTCGATCCTCGAGATCGAGTTCGACGCAGCCGGTGGGATCGACCTGCTGAACGTGTCGGGCACGGCTCAGCTAAACGGCGGCACGCTGCGCTTTGTCTCGTTGGGCAACGCTGAAGGTTCCGGCGGCACATTCCTTGTCGCAAATGGCGGCGTTACGGGTACGTTTGCCAACATCGAGACCGTCGGCGCGCAACTGCCATTGTCCGTGATCTATCAGCCGAACGCCTCGATCATGGCGCCTTCGGTTCTTACAGCGCGCCCATCGACGTTCAACAGCCAGGCGCTCGCCGCGTCCGATGCGATGATGGGGTTCGCCGGCGCAGCGGCGCGTCAGGCCCTGCGCCCGGGTAAGGGCTATGGCGCCTGGGTGGACGTGTTCACCGCGAGTGGGTCACGCGATGCAGCGGGACAGACGCTGGCACATGATCATGACAGCTCCGGCGTTTCCGTTGGCGTGCGCGGGCCGATCACGGATGGCATCGACGCAGGGGTTTCGCTGGGCTGGTCGCAGGGCGATATCACGCTTGGCAGCAATGGCGGCGGCGGACAGCAAGACGGCATGCTGGCTTCGGCTTTCGCCAGCTATCGCTTCGATGGCGCGTCGATAGGCGGCGGCATCCTGTATGGCTTGATCGATCAGTCGACGGTTCGCAATGTCAGCTTCAGCTCCTTCTCGACCAGCGTTGCGGGCGACACCGACTCGGTAGTCACCGGGGCATTCTTGTCGGGCGACGCCGTGTTTGGTCAGGCGGGACTCTGGACGTTCGGCGGTGCGGCGCAGGCAAACTACCTGTCGCAGAAACAGGACGCGTACGCCGAATCCGGCGCCAGCCCGCTGCGCCTGGAGTTGCCTGAACTGACCTTCGAGACGATGGGGGTTGAGGCGGCGGTCACAGCCGGCACGTCGTTCGCCCTGGGCGCAACAACCGCCAGCCTGCAGTTAGAAGCTGGTGTGCGTCACACCGCAGCGCTGGATGACCGCGTGCTGCCGGTGCGTTTCGCAGCCAGCAACGCCACGGTAAACCTGCAGGGTGACGCCAGTGAGCACACCTCGCCCTTCGCTGGCGCCAGCTTCGAATGGGCGCTGGGCGGAATGACCAGCCTGACAGCTGGCTATGAAGGACGCTTCGGCGACGACGAACGCCACGAAGCCCGCGTCGGAGTGCAGGTTGCCTTCTAGACCAGATAAAATCGCCGTCACGTCATTTTTCTATCTCGTCTCCGGGAGGACGAATTCATCGATCTCCCGGAGACCGAAACGACGCGAACGAGTTCCCGGTTTCGAGAAACAAGCGCGCGAACCAGGGCGCCTTCGCCTGGCTGTGCGGGATGCGGTGCTTGCGAAACATCTCTGGAACGTGGACCCAAGGGATGCGCAGATTGGTTGCTGATCTGCCGCGCCATGCGCATCCTGCAAATGCACCTGGGATCTGTCTTGAGCAGGGTGGTGGTGTAACTGCCGCACCTTGTCGAAGGTCGAGACAAGGTACAACCAGTCAATCGGACAACCCTCTGGAGGGGTGCTCCGTTCGGTGGGGCTCACGGGCTACTTGGTAGGCTGTCCGGCGAGAACGTACTCGTGGGAATACGAAGATGCTTGTCGAGCGCCCACGCTTGCATTCTGACTTGGCGCAAGGTCGTGGCGTGACTGCCGCAGGCTCTTCGAAGGTCCAGAAGTCTATCGCAGACTCAATTTGACCATTGCGGCAGTTCAACAGTTCTTGATCGATCCTCACGCGTGACGCAGGATCGCAACACACTAGCTCAACGAGGTCTGCCGCATGTCGCACATTCAGGTGTTACTCAGCTTGATTGGCGCCTGGAAGGCCAAAGACATTGATGGCGTTTTGGCGCGCATGCATGAAGACATCGTCTGGCACTATGCAGCGGTGATCGCGCCACCTTTAAAAGGCAAGATGAAGGCTCGAAAGCTTCTCGAAGGGTTGGCGCCGCAGGTGCACGATGTGACCTGGAGAATCTTCGACTACGCGGAGAAGGGTGATCGTCTGTTCGTGGAAGGAGTGGACGAGTACGTGTCTGTGAATGGACGCCTAATCTCCGCGCCCTATGCCGGCGTGGTAGAGTTTCGCGATGAAAAGATCATCGGGCTACGCGAGTATTTTGATATGGGCGGGGTCGATGCGCTTAAGTCGGGCGAGCCCATGAAGGAGCACGTGCGAGTTCTGATTGCTCGGGAGCCGATCAGCTAGAGTTCCGCTGCGGATACCGGAACGCCGAGCAGCGCGCGGCCAGTTAGCTCATAAGTCGCCGATGCTATCATGATGTGGGCAGTCATGGTCTGCGAGTCGGCCAGACGGCGATACAGCGGGCCCGTGACAAATACGCTTGCACCGCCCGCAAGATCCTGAACAGTCCTGACTACTTCGGCTGCGGTCCGGGTCATGTGTGTTGCCGCCAACCTCAGTTTGGCGCGCTGCTCGAGAGAAATCTCACAGTTGCCTTGAGCCTGCGCCCAAGCCGCATCGATCTCGGAGAACAGGAAAGCGCGCGCAGCCTGCAATTGGGCGCTAGCTTCCGCGTAGACTGACTGAACTACGCCACGCTCGTTGAGAGTGCGGCCGTTAGGCGCTCGTTTGGTGGAAGCGAGTGCGGCAAACTCTCGTAACGCGGCATGTGCATTGCCGCTGGCGACAGCGGCGATCCCGATTGCCAGAAGTCCGAAAATCGGAAAGGCGTACAGCGGTGTCTTGATCCGAGGCTTGTCCGTGATGAGGGAGATCGAGCGGGACCTTGGCACAGCCAGATCATGGACGATAATGTCGCAACTGCCGGTGCCACGTAGGCCGGCTGTGTGCCAGGTGTCCAGGAAGGTGACATCGCCAGCTGGGAACAGCATCATGCGATGGTCCGGGGTCTTCTCGGCGAGCATGCGCGGGGCGCCGTTTTCGTAGATCACGCATCCTCCGCAAAGCCATGTAGCGTTTTGTCCGCCGCTGTTCCACTTCCACTGGCCGGTCACGCGATAGCTGTCGCCCTCAACGGTGGCGTGGCCCATCGGAGCATAGACGCCGGCAAATACCAGATCCGGATCGCGGAAGAGCGAACCTGCGACGTCACTGTTGAGGTAGGCGCCAAATACACCGGTGGTCGCGCTGATCATTACACACCAGGCGGCGGATGCATCCACTTCTGCCAGCGCCTCGAGTGTCTCGGCGGTGACGCGAGGCGCCGCCTCGAGGCCGCCATACTCGCGGGGAACACATAGGCGATAGAGTTGTGCGTCGCGAAAGCGCGTGGCCAGTGAGTCAGGCAGCCGACGCAGGTCGTCCATTTCCGGACGGGCGGCAATGATGTCTCCTGACAGTGCCCGAGCGCGGCTGACCGGATCAATCATCCCCTCAGTCTCCAAAGGCCTGCGAGGTTGTTGCGCTGCATGTCCGACGATCCGCCAACGATAGGCATGCCAAGCAGATCGCGCACATTGCGGTCTATGTCGTAGGCATCGGATAGGGCGTAGGCGCCCATGACCTGCTGGCAGGCCAGTGCGATCTCGACACCCGTATCAGCGATGAAAAGTTTGGCCATCGACGTTTCAACGCCGCAGGCCTTTTCGTCATTCGCGAGATGGGCAGCGTGATAGAGCATGTGCCGGCAGGCTTCGAGCTTTGTGCGCGCGGTGACCAGACGATGCGCCACAGCTTGGTGGCCAGCAATGGCCTTTCCGAACTGAACTCGCTCCTGTGCGTATGTCCATGCTTCATCCAGCGCCGCTTGCGCGAAGCCGAACGTACATGCAGCGACCTCGAGCTTTTCGACGTCTAGCGCACGGCCAGCGAGCATGCCCCAGGCCTTGTTGAGCTTGGCGGGGCCGCCGACGATGGCGTCCAGGGGGACGCAAACGTTGTCGAAATGAACGTCGCTGGAGGCGGTGTAGCGCAAATTTACGTGCTCGATTGGCGAAGTCGTGACGCCCTTTGCATTTCCTGGAATCAGCACAAATGTCAGGGCCTCACGGCGTGGGGAGTCCGGGGCAGTGTTGATTAGACAATAGATGTAGTCGGCCCAGTCGGCGCCAGTACACCAACGTTTGGCGCCATTGACGACCAGTTCGTTACCTTCGACGCGGCCCCGCGTTTTCACGCTGGAAAGATCGCCACCAACGTCGGGTTCGGAGAGGCCATAGGCAAAAAGAAGCTCGCCGCGCGCAAGTCTTGGCAGAAGCTCTGCCTTCTGCGTGGGTGAGCCGTTCTCCGATATGTTCATGCCACCATAGAAGGCGCAGTGGATAAATGGTCCGGCGAGGAACGGTCCGGCGCGCGACAGCTCCTCGATGACCGCGACAGCGGCAACGATATCTTGGCCAAGGCCACCATGTTCCTCTGCGATGGTGAGGCCGCACACACCAAGGTCGCAGAGTTCGCGAAACAGGTCGCGGGGCCAGTCATGGGATTTGTCCCAGGCGCGGCGCCTATGGCGCGGCGCCTTTTCCACCACGAATCGCCGAATCTGGTTTCTCAGCGCGGTGACATGCTCGGGTTCAGGAAGTGTGTTCTGGATCATCATTCACCCGAGAGGTTTGGCAGCCGCTTCTCGACGAAGGCGGCGACTGCCTCGCGTCGATCGGAAAGCGAGTTCGACAGAAGTTCGTAGGCCATGGCCGCATCCAGCAGTTGCGCGGCCAGCGCACGCAGCGGAATGTTGGCGGTGGTCTTCGTCCATCGCACCGCCCATTTGGGATTGGCGAGAATTCTGTCCGCGACTTCAGCTACCTTTGCATCAAGCTGATCTGGCGCGACGACATGATTGATGAGCCCGAGCGCGAGCGCCCGTTCTGCCGTGAGCATTTCGCCGGTCATCAGCAATTCCTTGGCTCGAGCGAAGCCGATCAGCTGTGGCCAGATGATGGCTCCCCCATCACCCGCAACCAGCCCGACTTTGACGTGCGGATCGCCCACAACGGCGCTTTCAGACGCGATGATGACGTCGCACATCAGGGCGATTGTCGCGCCGAGACCTGCGGCGGCGCCGTTCAGCCGGCACAAGATTGGTTTCTCCAGGTCGAGCAGCGAGGTGATGATCCGCTTGGCCTCCGGGCCGAGGGCACGGAAGGAAGCCGGGTCGTCGATATGCGTCTTGAACCAGGCTGTGTCGCCGCCGGCGCAGAAAGCGCGACCGGCACCGGTCAGAACAACAAGGTCGCTTGCCGGATCATCCTGGGCGTCCAGAAATACCCGCGAAAGTTCGTGGTGCATTTGCCCATCAACTGCGTTGACCGGATTTGGCGCGGTCAACGTCAGCGTAAGAACTCGTCCGTTTCGCGTTGCCTTGATCCGTTCATACCGGGAGAAGTCGGGTGTCATTGTGCTTGCCCTAACCCCGCCTCGGCGGAAACTTCAACAATGCGACGACCGAAGGCGCTGTCCGTGAAAAGATCGATGAAGGCCTGCGGCGCCGCCTCTAGTCCGCGATAGCGGTGCTCCCGCACGTTCACGTGGCCTGACTCGATCATCCCGCCCAGTTCTTCCTGCGCAGCAGGGAAGCCTTTGAGGTCGTCGAAGACGACAAGGCCCTCCATGCGAAGCCGGCTGGCAATGAAGTAGCGCGTATTTACAATCCCCGGCACACGGCCCGCTGCGGCGTTGTATTCCGCCAGCTGACCTGAGATCACGATTCGTCCTCCCGGCCGCAATAGCGGGATCACGCTATCGATCATGGCGTTCCCGACATTGTCGAAAAGCACGTCGTATCCGTCAGGACACGCTCCCTTTAGATCCGCGACAAGGTCCGGCGTCGTCTTGTAGTCGATGACAGCATCAAGCCTTGCGACATCGTGTAACCAGGCGGCCTTGTCGCCGCCGCTTGCCGTGCCGACCACGCGGGAGGCGCCCAGGCTGCGGGCGACCTGCGCTGCGGTCGCGCCGACCGGGCCGGCTGCCGATGTGACCAGAACGCGATCGCCTGGCTTCAGCATGGCGACGCGTTTCAGGCCAAACCATGCGGTCATGCCTGGGACGCCGAGCACGCCGATCCAGTAAGACAGTGGCAGTCGCCGATGTGGAACCTTCTGAATGTAGCCGCGTCCGGGGAATATCGCGTGCTCGGCCCAGCCGCCGCCTGTGGCTACGATGTCCCCGACCGAGAATCGGGAATTGGCGCTCTCGATCACTTCACCGATCGCGAAGCCATCGATTGGATCGCCAATTCGCAACGGGGGGGCGTAGCTGGCGCCCGGGGAGAGTCGTGAGCGAGTGCCCGGGTCTGCCGAACAATACAGTGTGCGGGTCAGGACCTGCCCGACGGTAAGGGCAGGCAACGCAGCCTCTTCGACCCGAAATGTGTCCCGCGTCGGCAGTCCGACAGCCTGTGCGGCTAGGACGATGCGCCTGGTGGTGCTTGGTCGTTGCGCCATGCGAGGATCTGCCTTTGCTCGATCTGAGTCAGCAGGTTATGTGCTTTTTGATCCCGATTGGCAGGGGTGCTCTCAAAAAATCATTGTCGATGTCAGATGGCGCCGTGGGCCACGGAAGCCCAAAAAGGGATCGTCTTGGACTTGACTTGCCACTCTCCAAACAACCTCGACCAGTCATTTTGAAAGTCTCGCCGGGGCCGACAAGTTAAGCTCTTTCTGTCCACTTCACCCGATGGCCGATCGACAAGTACCTGCAATTTTAGATGGCGGTCCACGCGGCGGAGGTCTGAAGCGGTTCGCTTCGGCGTAAATTGTAAGCATGCATGCACGGCAGTCAGCTTGCTGGCAGCGAACTCCGCCCAAGGCGTATGTAGTGATGCCGACACGCGAATTGCTTTGCGATCCGGACTGACTGGCTACAAAAGCTGAGCGCCGCAGCGCCATGGTCAGATACTACGGGTACCCCGATGATATCACGGTCGCTGCCGGCGGTGGCGATCCCGACCCTCCCTATGGCTTGAGATCACTTTGGGTGTCGCGTAGCTCAAATGTCGTCCTGCCAAAGCGTGGGCCAAGCTCTTTTTCGATCGTCGGAGATGCGCCCGGAAGACCGAGGCTGAAGGTGAGCTGAGCCACGGTCAGGTGCTGAATGATGGCCCATCCCGTTTCCGTGTCGAGGTCCTCCGGTCGGCAGCCGTTCAGCGCCAGGTCCAGAAGAGGAGCAGGCACAGGAAGCCCGATCTCCTTCGCTGCAGAAATAAGGTCGTTGCCGCTGTGGATCGCGAGGCAGGAGTCGCTGAAGGCGTTGTGGCCCATGCCTGAAACAATCGCCAAGCGTTTGGGTGCTTTCAGGGAGTCGTAGGCCGATACAAGCGTTGAGACGGGAATTCCAGAATCTGTCTCGGCCGCGATGATGAACGTAGGCTTGCTTGTTGTTCCAGGTCCCTGCGGTGGCACGGGCGCCCAACCGATAATGGTATCGATCCGCGGATTGTCGATCTGTGCGAACATCGTTCCTCCGCCGGCGGAATGTCCCATTGCCGCTATTCTGGACATGTCGATCATATCGGTCAGCGGCCCTGCTGGCGACCGAGTCGCGCTGTCTAGAAGGTCGAGCGCAGCCTCGACTGCCGCGGCGCTGGTGGCGCGGCGGGTCGCCATATCGCGGCCGCCGCCGCCAGCGAACGAGGAGAATCCATACTCAGGGAAATCCACTGAGGCCACCACAAAGCCCCACGAAGCGATGCCCGACAGCAGCGTGCCATGGCCGCTGCGCCAGCCTCCGGCTCCATGAGAGAAAATCACCAAGGGGTAGCTTCGGCCGCTGGCAGAGGGAGCATCACGGAAGGCGGGCACAGAGACCTTGAGATCGACCTCGGCCGGGATTCTCGCGGACAGGCCCTTCAGCATCGGCGGCAATGGGTCGGTCTGAAGATAAACTTCGTTCGCCCTGCCGATCGCCGCACCCGGTGCGGCGGGGTAGTATACTTCAATCTTTCGGTCGTTGAGGCTTAGCGTGGTCACCCCGACCTCGAACGAACCTCTGTCAGTATAGATCTGTGCTGTGTTGGCGCTCGGCTTGTCCTCACTTGCGGATGTTGCGCAACCAGGGAGCACGAGCCCAACTGCGACAATGCCCAGGCAAACAAAATCAGAGACGGACTTGGCGATCATTGGCGGCCTCAAGGCAACAGTTGAGCGAGTGAGTCATCAGCTATGTCCAACAAGGTCACGGTCGTTGAACCGATTCAATCGGAGCGTGTCCATGTCGTTAGGGCAGGGACATCCGCGCGTGCCGTTGCGCGCAGTCCCGTTCCTGAGACAATGCATGGTGCTACGAACTTGGGAGCTGCCCGGATCATTTGATCAAGCAGCTTTGCTTGTCGGCGTGGAAGGAAGGATACCGGCAGTGCATGCGCGCCCTACCAGTGATTTTCCGGAGCCGGCAAGAGGGTCTGTTTTGGTCGGCGATCTCAACGGCAGGCTTTGTCCTGCTAGCTGGTCTCTCAAGTTGAGGGCGGGTTGCGCGATTGCGACCGCAAGGGACGAGTTTTGTGCTCTGAGCGTCATGCGGGCTCCGCCAGCCTGGCTCCCGGATTAAGGGCAGTGCGTGTGAATTGGTGCCGCAAGGGACTAGATCTGATCCGAACGACAGCTAAACATATTGTCTCCTCCATGCGGCCGCTGACGCCGGACAACGCTCCGACTTCTGGGAGCTCTATCCCCGTTACAGCGAGATCCCAGAGGCTCTGTGCAGAAAATTCGCGCTTTCACTGTCCCGAACCGTGCGCAATCGCGAGCTCAGGGAAAGTCTCCCATTGCGGCAGCTGGTGCAAATGGCGCTCCAGAACCTCGCGTACACCAGTTCGGCCCCTGCTGATGAGGGATGGCGGGCCATCACGATACCACTCACGCAGTCGGACATCGCCGCCTGCTTCGGCGTCACGCGGCAGAGTATCCAGGCTGTCGTGTCCGAACTGAAAAGCGAAGGCCCTGTTCAACGCAGCGCGCGAACCTGCCTGGTGGTTTGTTGATCTCGAACTCAAGCAAACCTGCGCCGAGCTAATCTGGCGGTTCTCACGGGGCTCCAGATTGAGGAATCTGGAGCCCCGCCTATCACGCGTCGTAGACAGATCAACCTGAATACCGATTGGACCTAGAACTGGAACGCGACGCCGAGGCGCGCCAGATGGCTCGATGCATCCCCGAACCGGCCATTGTAGTCGAGCGTCAAAGCGGCGTTCCCCGACATTTGCCAGGCAACACTTGCGCTCGCGAGCGCCTGAGTGACTTCACGCGTATCACCCTGCAACGCAACGCTGGCGCCGCTGGCTGCGAACTGGACGGGAATGACCCGGCTTCCACCCGCGATCGTCTGTCCCACGCCCACGCCGAAGCGGGGCGTTATTGTCTGGCCATTGCCGAGAGCAAAGGAGCGCTCGCTCTCGACAAGCGCCTCTACCTGGTAGCTATCGAACCCACGCTCCTTAACCGCCAGACGCAACGGGCTCGATCCGCTCTCGACATACGCATCCTGCGTCTGCTGAAGGTAGTCCACGTTCAGCTGTCCCGACAATGTCCAGTCCGCCCATCCACCTAGCTCCTGGTCAAGCGAAGCAAAGGCGCCAAACAGCCCGGAATTTGTCTCTCCGCCAATCGACGTCGTGACGGAGTTGAAGGACACATTCCGAACCGTTTGCTGGTCCGTTTCTCCAAAAAAAAGTCCGCCGGTCCAGCGCGTGGCGCCCGCCTCGTAGGAGAGGTATGCCGCCAGCATCAGGCTCTCCTGCGTGCCGCCGCCGGCCCGCTCTTCGAGATCGATGTCAGAGGTGGACCAGCTGATCGCTCCGCCGAGCGATAACCCGACTGCGTTGGTTTCGGCTGCCCCGCCTATAGCAAATCCGTTGCTGGAGTGATCATAGCCGAGCGTGCTTCCATGCGCGTCTCGCGCCGCCTCGGCGGCGAAGGTATCGAACCAAAGGCCGTTCCTGACGACAGCTTCATCGCGACGGCCCGCAACGCCTTCGATGAAGGCGAAAGACGTGTCGCTGGCGGCAAGAAGTTGGCTGTTGAAAGTCGATGGTCGGGCCGACAGCACTGTGGGCGCGATGGTGCTCGTCGATGGTCCATAGAGTACGGTTACTGGCAGTGTGGCCCCGTGAACTTCGACGCTGTCGAATTGCCCGGAAATTCCGCCAGTGGCGTTCAGGAACGTGCCGCCGAATGCTTCGGTCGCGTCGGTTGAAATAAATCTTACTGTGCCATCGAGTGTCGCGCGTCCACCCACCTGCAGGAGGTCCATTCGGCCGCCAGCGGTGTCGAACTCGATCTCGAGAACGCCGCTCGCGGTTTGAGTGAAGTCGCCGCCGACACTGAGGACTCCGATGGAGTTGCCGGGAGCCACAATGCCACTATTGGCGAGTGACCCGCTTATAGACCCGCCGCCATTCAGCGTTGCGCCTGAAGCGACCGCAGCGTTTCCAGTGAGAGCCGCGCTGACGCGTACGCGCCCGCTGTTGACGTCCAGCATCCCGATGGAAACCGGGTTTGAGAATGTCAACGCGCCGAGGCCAAGCTTGCGAAACGTACCTGGGCCAGAGACACCGAGGCCAAAGGCTACATCCGTCGCCGTGTCGAACTCGAACGTCGCGCCGCTTGCGACACTCAGTGCGCCGGTTCCAAGAGCCGACAAGGCGGTGGTACGCAAGGTTCCTGCGGATACGATCGTGCCTCCCGTATGTGTGTTGATGCCAGACAGCGTGCCAACGCCCGAAGAAGTCTTCTCCACAGACCCGGCGCCACTGACGGCGTTTGCAAATACGATATCGCCCAGGCGGAGTGAGGCGTTGTTTGCGACTGCGCCACTGCCCAGGGCATCGCTGCGATTTACAATCAGGCGTCCCGCCGAGATGGTGGTGAGCCCCGTGCGCGCCGCCGCCGAGCCATTGAGTGCAAGATCGCCCGTCCCCGACTTCACCAGTGCGCCGGCGCCTGATACCATATTTGCCATCTGGCCTGCGCCCGCGATGTTGAGATTGAGTGTGGCGCCTGACGCAATTGCGACGCTGCCAGTCCCAAGCGCAGAAGACCCGTCGGCGCGGAGAGTGCCGTCGGCGACCGTCGTTCCACCCGTAAAGGTGTTTACGCCCGACACAACACCCAGGCCAGAAGACGTTTTCTCCAGCGTTCCAGCGCCCAGGATCGCATTGGCCACAGTTACGTTGCCGATCCGAAGCGCGGCGTCGTTCACAACAGCGCCTGAGCCCAGCGCGCTGCCATTGTTGAGGATGATCCGCCCGGCTGAAATGGTCGTGCCGCCTGAATAGTCGTTCTGGTTGCTCAGGATGAGATCGCCAGCGCCGTTCTTGGCGAACGCGCCTCCGCCAGACAGCGACGTCGAGAATAAGTCGGTAGAAGTGTTGTCGATGACAAGCGTCGCACCTGACGAGGCGGTTACGGCGCCGGAGCCGAGAGCGGTTGATTCCGTAACGCGCACTTGGCCCTGAGTGATATCGACACCTCCGGTCAAGGTGTTTCCGAGCAGGGTCAGTTCTCCGGTGTTGGACTTGCGCATGAGTCCCGCGCCGGAAATTGTTTGGTTCAGCGTGGCAGTACCTGAGACCGAAAAATCAATCGCCGCACCCGACTGAACGCTGATGGCGCCGGTTCCCAGTTGGGCGATATCAGTGATGCGGATCGCGCCTTGCTGAATATCGGTTCCGCCCGCGTAGGTGTTGGTGGTGAGGAATTCAGTCGTTCCTGCGCCCGTCTTCACGATGGCTCCGGCGCCGCTGATCACATTGGCAAGTTGTGTGTCGGTCGCGTTGTTGAAGCGCAAGCTTGCTCCGCTGGAGACGGAAACCGTTCCAGTACTGAGCGCTGCGCCAGTGGTGACTTCGAGCACGCCCTGCTGGATACTGAGGCCGCCCGAGAAGGTATTCGCGCCCGAAAGTGTTGTTGTTCCTGCGCCAGTCTTGGTGACGTTTCCTGCGCCCGTGATTGCGCCAGAGACGGCGCCACTGAGGGCATGGTCGAAATTCAACGAGGCGCCGCCGGCCACACTAACTGCACCAGTTCCAAGTGATGTTGTCCCGGTCACGCGAAGCGTGCCATTGGCGACACTTGTCCCGCCAGTATAGGTGTTGGCGCCAGACATCGTGCCGATGCCGGAAGATGTCTTCTCAACGGTGCCGGATCCCGAAATGACATTGGCCAACGCGATGTCGCCCAATCGCAGCTGCGCATTGTTGATGACGACGCTGGTCCCAAGCGCACCTCCGTCGTTGAGGATTATCCGACCGGCCGAAATGCGCGTTGTGCCAGTAAGTCCCGAGTTGGCCGACGACAGGATGAGGTCGCCAGCGCCGGTTTTGTCGAAGGTTCCCGCGCCCGCGACTGCGTTGGCGAGGACCATGGAGGATCCGTTCGCGATATCGAATGTGGCCCCGCTCGATATGTTGATTACGCCGGCGCCAAGCGGCGCGGCTGATGCAACCTGCAGCGTGCCGGCGAGCACATTGGTGCCCCCCGTGTGCGTGTTGGTTCCGGTCAGTACGCCCACGCCGGTCGATCCTTTTTCGACAGCGCCTGCACCGGTAATCGAGTTGGCGACGGTGTGCGCGCTGAGCTGGAATGCGGCCCCGGCGCTGATGTCGATGTTGCCGGCGCCGAGTCCTGCGCCGCTTGAAGACGCGCCCAGGATCAGACGCCCGCCAGTAATCGATGTGCCGCCGCTGAAAGCGGTGAGGTTACAGCACCCGGCGTTGATGAGCGTGAGATCGCCCAAGCCCGATTTCACAAGCGAACCTGCGCCGACGATAATTCCATTCCCGGATGCGTTGGTCGCCTGGTCGATCTCGAGGATTGAGCCCGCCGCGAGAGTGACGCTTCCACGGCCAAGGGCAGTGATCCCGGTGGCGATCAGGCGACCGTCATTGATCTCGGTGTCGCCATGAAGGTTTACGCCCCCGAGGGTGGTTACGCCTGCGCCCGATTTGACGACCGTGCCGCTGCCGCCCGTAATGTTGTTTGTGAGCTCGATGTCGCCGACATTCAGGATTCCGTTGAGAGTAATGGATCCGGTGCCGAGCGCGTCGGAGTGTATAATGGTTGCGGCGCCACTTGAGACGTCTAGGCGACCGCTAAATCCGTTGTTCGCCTGCCCCAGAGTCAGGTTTCCAACCCCTTCCTTGACGAGTGTTCCGGCGCCGGAAAGACTCTGTGTCAGTGCGCCAGGGGCATTCTGATTGAGGATAAGAAATGCCCCCGCATCGATGTCAATTGCTGCGTTCGATGTTCCGAGCGAAGCAACTCCTCCTGTAACGCCGAGGATTGCTCCGGATCCTGTGACGTTGATTGCGGTAAAGTCGTGAGTTCCCCTGAGATCGAACCGGCCGGCCCCGGTTTTGTTGAGGGTTTCGATTCCGGTTGTGTTGAAGTTAGTGAGAGTGGTGTTTTCGCCCGTCAGATCCAGGATGTCTGCTCCGGCCCCACCATTGAAGAAAAATGTTGTGTTGGCGGCGTTGTTGACCTCGGAAAACAACGTCGCTCCGTCGAAAATGAAGATATCTGCGCCGCCGCCGCCATCAATGGCTTGCACGATGCCGGCCGTCTGCCGGCCCAAGAGTTCGCCACGCAGGGCAAATATGTTTGCACCGGCGCCGCCTTCGGCGAGAAAGCCCGTATATGTTCCGCCAGCGCCCAATGATCCGCCCGTGATGCGCAACTCACTGCCGGTTCCTGTAAACTGCATCGGCTGAGCTACAGTCATCCGGGCGTTCTGCTGGATATCGACAAGTGTATTGGCGCCGGAAATCAGGAGGACTTGGGATCCGCTATTTGACACTTGTCCGCCGACCCCGGGGAAGGCGCTTGAACGAAGGGAAAGTACGGAGTTCGCGCCGGAGAGAGTGATGTTGGAATCGGTGATCACGCCCGGGCCAGCTGTATTCGCTGGCGCCCCGGCCAGGATGATCTGATCGCCCCCGCCCTGCATCGTTAAGCTGCTGCTGTCGAGCAACGAGTCAGCTTGAATGATGACGAAGACATTGCTCTGGGCGTTGGAGGTCGTGGATAGCGTCGCCCCCGTGGTGGTGGCTGTGCAGTTCACTGCGGAGCTCGGCCCGATGCTGGCGAGCGTTCCGTTGCCGGTCAGAACGCATGTCGCATTCGCCTCGGCTCCAGCGCTGACCGCAATCATCGACACACCCGCCCCAAGCAGGCGAAGTCCAAACTTGTTGTGTATCTTGGCTGTCATGCGAGTCCCCTTGATGGCGCTACGTTGCGATCAAAGGGAGCGTAGGCGACCGAATTCGGTCGCGGCATGCCACAGGTATGGTTCGGCGAGCGTCCAAGGCAGTATGTGCTGCAGGACACACACGATCAGGGCTGTTGAGCCCCGTTGCGCTAGCGGCAGGCTGCCTCAAGGCTCTGGCCGGGGGGCATCTGCTGCCTGAATTCGACCTGATGCTGCGCCGACTGTGGCGCCAGACGCATGCGAACCAGCATCTGGAAGTCGCGGTTGGCCGGAACCTCTTGCGTCAATTTAAGTCGGCCCTGAGCGTTCCGAAGCGACAGCGCTTCGTAGATGATCGGTTGGCTTGTATGCCATGTATATGGCTATTGGCGGCAGCCTGATAATGCCATGAATATGGCTCCCGCCGGGGGGAGGCTGTCGCTTAGAGGTCCCGACTGGGAATGCCGAGGGGAGACGTCAAAGCCGAAGCGGAGAAGGGCAAGGCCTTTTCGACTGACCGGATTCCGGCTGTCGCAAGGCTCCTGCTAGCCATCGTCGTTGTGCAGGCGGTGTTCTGGTTGCTGCTGAATCCAATCCTGTTCGGCCCGGGGCATGGTCCTCACACGAGTTTCGAACTCAGCAATTATGAGGCTGCGGAACTTGCGACCCCAGATGCTGCAGGTCTTGCAGGAGCTGACTTCAAACCTATCGAGGGGCCGGGCTGGTGGGACTGCTGTGGCCCCGGCTACCGTGGTCTCCGGTTTCAGTTCACCCTGCCAGAAGTGCCGGAGGAGGGGCTTGGATTTCTCCCCCAGGTGTCGGTCGATAACTTCCAGGTACGGATCAACGGATCGATCGTGTTGCAGCACGGGAAGATCACGCTGCCCAACAACACCTATCATGGTAACGAGAGGCGCATCGAGTTTGTACCCGCGAGCGCCGTTCGCGCGGGCGTAAATCAAGTCGAGTACATCATGGTCCGTAATGCCATGCCGTATTTCGATCTAATGAAACCGGTGCTCGGCCCGCGCCACGAGATCGAGACAGCCTATGCGTGGCAGGCCTTCCTGCTGGGGCCGTTCGAGATGAGCTGCATCGTTGCAGGCTTTGTCTTGGCGGGGTTTGCTTTCATCCTATTCGTCCAATCTGAGGCGAAGGGTTTTGCCTTTGCGCTATTCCTGCTGATCTTGGCATGGACTCTGAAGGCGCATCACTATTCATGGTCTGATCCGCCGATGGGCGGTGAGCTACGGCTCTTCTACTACTTCATGGTCACTGCGATGGTTCCCCTCGCATGGCTGAATTTTGCGAATTGCTGGACCGGAAGGCCAATCCGGTGGGTTGGTGCAGGATGCCTCGCAACCTTCGGACTAGTTGCTGTCCTCACGGCGTATAGTCTCTGGGGCATGCCCCCTGGCGAAGGCTTCGATTTCATCAGCGAAGTCACCAACATAGTCGGTACGGCCTTCATGGCGCTGACCCTTGGCATCCTTGCCTGGCACATGATCAGGCATGGCGATGACCGCCACTGGGAAGTGGCCATTTTTGTTCTCATACTGCTGTTGGCGGTGCTTGAGTTCGCTAACGAGTATCTGTGGCAGGAGACAACGGGCTACTTTACCCGTACGAATCCACTTTTGATCCTGTCGTTGGCCATTGCCGTGTTCGCGCGCAGCATAAGGCTGTTCCGGTCGGCCGATCAGATCAATCAGGTCCTATCGCAACGTCTCGCACTGCGTGAACAGGAACTGCTGAACGCGCACGATCGGGAGAGGGAACTCATCAAGCGGCAGGCGCATGATGATGAGCGGCAGCGTATCCTCAGGGACATGCACGATGGACTGGGCAGCCAGTTGATGTCGATGCTGCTGGCGGCGCGGCGCGGTGAAGCGAGACCCGAACGCATGGCTGAAGGCCTTCAGTCGGTGATCGACGAAATGCGTTTGATGATAGCATCGATGGATTCTGTGGGGGAATCCTTGTTCGCCGCGCTTTCCCTTTTTCATGACCGCGTAGCGCCCAGAATTGAAGGCGCGGGCTTCCGGCTGGACTGGTCAAACTCCTATGGGACGGAGTTTCCAGAGTACGGGCCGCGTCCAACGTTACATGTGTTCCGCATCCTTCAAGAGGCGGTCACCAATGCGCTGAAACACTCGGGCGGGAAGACGATCTGGATTGTCATCGAGCCGAAGCCAACTGAGGCTGAGCGGGTCCGGATCACGGTCCGCGACGACGGCGCCATCAGTAGTGGGACAGCTGGTGATGGGGCCGGAACGGGCCGTGGCGTTGCCAATATGCGTACGCGTGCAACGGCGATCGGCGCGGTGCTCGACATGGGACGTGACGACAAGGGAATGTATGTAATGCTCGACTTGCCGATGCCGGGCCACGATACAGCGGCCAAAGGTTCATGGCAGAGCGGGGACGGGAAGATGGTCTCACCACAATGACCACTGCTTACGAAAGCAACGATACCAGCGACCCGATGGCTGAACAGCCTGCGGGTGCGAGTCCACCCAGTCGCATCATGATTGTCGATGACGATCCTGTCGTCAGCAACCATTTCTGCGAGATCGTCAGGCTTTGCGCGCGGCTCGAGCTTGTTGCCGTCGCCGGGAGTCTGTCGTGCGCCAGAGCTGAGCTGTCCAAGGCGCCAGATCTCGTGCTGCTCGATATCGGACTGCCCGACGGAAGCGGACTGAGTATCATCGCGGATATCAAGTCGCGACCAAACGTATGCGTGCTCGTGGTCACGACTTTCGGAGACCGCGAAACGGTTGTCGCCGCTCTTCGCGCCGGTGCAGACGGATATCTTCTGAAGGACTCAAACGCAGCAACGGTGCTGGCGGGAATAGAAGCGACTCTTGCGGGCGGCTCTCCGATAAGTCCGGCAGCGGCCGTATATCTGCTGGAGTCGTTGCGCGGCCCCGCGCCGGCGGAGCCTGACGCCATTCGGCCAGGCACGTCATTTCTAACCGCGCGCGAGATTGATTTGCTGAAGCTGTTCGCAAGGGGAGCCTCCTACAAGGAGGCCGCAAAGACGCTGGATATTTCTCCCTTCACGGTCGGCAACCATGTGAAGTCGATCTATCGCAAGCTGGCTGTCAACTCGCGCGGAGAGGCGGTCTACTCCGCTATGAAATCGGGACAGCTCAAGGTCTGAGAGACGCATTGGCGTTGATCGCCGCAGATCCTATCTGGCGTTAACCGTAGAGTACAAAAAACTAATTAATACAACGCGATGCCATATCTATGGCGGTTGAATAGCTAGTCGCAATCGCAGACCTTTGAACTGCAACACGCAGTAGCATAAAAAAGGGTCGATAAGTGGCACTCATCAATGGCACCAATTCCGCAAACATCCTGACGGGCACGGCGTTCGCCGACGTCATCAATGCACTGGGCGGCAGCGATGTCGTGGATGCCGGGGATGGAGACGACATTGTCGATGGCGGCAATGGCAGTGATCTCCTCCGTGGCGGTGGCGGCAACGATCAACTTTTCGGAGGCGGCGGCAACGACGAACTGGTCGGCGGCGAAGGCGACGACATACTGGACGGGGGCTCCGGGATCGACTGGGCCAGCTTCGAGGGCGGGGCCGCAGTGACAGCGGACCTCACGAGCGGCCTGGCTACCGGCCAGGGCAATGACACGATGACCGGTATCGAGCGCCTGAAGGGCTCAAGCTTTGCGGATTCACTCAAGGGCAGCTCTGGCAACAACACGCTCCAGGGCGGCGCCGGCAATGATCTGCTTACAGCAACGGCGGGCAGCGACATACTCAACGGCGGCGCCGATTTCGACACGGTCAATTTCAGCGGCTTCGCATCTGGCGTGAACGCCAGTCTTGCCTCCGGATCCTATTCATCGACATCGGGTTCTGGCCAGCTGATCGGTATCGAGGCCCTGACAGGCACAGCTTATAACGACTCGCTCACCGGCAACGGTGCCGCCAACGTGCTGAACGGCGGTCTCGGAAGCGATGTGCTCAATGGCGGCGGGGGCGTCGACACGCTCAGTTACGCGGGCGTGCAGTCGCACAATTTCATCAATCTGGCGACAGGCGTGGTGACGCAACAATGGCAGAGCCAGTCGGTGGGCCAGGATACGGTCTCGAATTTCGAGAACGTGACCGGCGGCGACAACTACGACGAAATTCGCGGCAATGCCGGCAACAACGTGATTCACGGTGGCGGGTCGTCAGACCTGTTGGTCGCCAGCATGGGGATCGACCATCTGGACGGCGATACCGGCAACGATGACACAGTGGAGTTTTCAGGTGTTGGTCCGGTGACTGCCAGCTTGGCGACCGGGTCCTACACAATCAACGCAAACAACCATGGAACGCTCGCCAATATCGACCATCTGATAGGTGGTGCGTCGAACGACACGCTCACGGGTGATGGCGCGCGGAACTATCTCATTGGGGGGGCGGGCAACGACGTGATTGCCGGGGGGCTTGGCAACGACGAATTGTGGGGAGGGGCGGGCGCCGACCGGCTGGTGGCAGACGGTGGCGATGACCTCCTGGTTGGAAACTACGACCGACAGGGCGGATTTGGGGATTACGCTGCGGATATTTTCGAGATCCGCACGAACGCCGGTTCTGTGACTGTATCGGACTTCGGGGTCGGCATCGACAAGCTCGACCTGACCGCGTTTGGCTTCGACCAGAACGGGATCAGCTCCTATTGGACAGGCGCGGTCGCTGCGGATGCCAATGATACAGTTCTGACGCTGACAGGTCTCAACAACGAGGTCGTCTCGATCACCCTTCAGGGCGTGCCGGAGAGCGGTGGACTTTCGATCACCGATTTTATTGGTGGGAGCTCCAGCCTCGTGCCGGCGCCGCTCTACCCGGTCAACGGCGGAGACGGTCTCTATACCCTAACGCAAATCACGGCTGTCGGCGGCGATCGCACGATTGTCGGCTTCGAGAATGGTCTGGACCAACTCGATCTTTCGCAGCTCTTCCAGTCTGGCTGGGATGGCCAGCTCGAAGTAACCCCGGAGGGGTGGGCCGTATTCCGCTTCTTCGACTTTCAGGGTGGAGATTTCGCCATCACCCTCGAAGGCGTCACGATCGCTCAGATCGATCCCTCTGACTTCGTTGTATGAGGAGGCTCTCCTTCCTGCGTGAGTCCTCACAAAAGGTGAGAGTCGAAACGTTGAATGATCACGTGACTCGCCACGACCAATTGTCGTCGCCCAGAGCGTTTAAGGCGCTCTGGGCATCGCTCGTTTGGGCTTTCCTCATTTCGGGCGGACTGAACCTTCTCTATTTCGCTCCCAGCCTTTTCATGATGCAGGTCTATGACCGCGTCCTGCCAACCGGTGGGCTTGTAACTCTAGCCGCGCTTTCAGCCGTCGCCTTCACGGCCGTCATCATGATCGGTCTGCTCGACTGGCTGCGCGGACGGGTCATGCGCCATACAGCGAAGCTTTTTGACGTGCGTATGACCGGGATCGCCGCGGCTGTTCAACTTGATGGTGAGTGGGCTCGAAGAGGCGCCGACGCTGTTCCGCCGGTTCGTGCACTGGATGCAAGCCGAAACGTCATTGCCGCCCAGCAGATCAACCCCGTCATGGATGTTCCGTGGACGCCGCTCTTTGTGGCCGCGCTCGCGCTGATCCACCCGCTGATAGCTTTGATGGTTATTGTCGGCCTGCTAGTCGTTCTGATCCCGGCTTTTTTCCAGAAGCCATCGCCCGGACCGAACGCTGCCGATGTCAACCTGAGCATTCAGGAGCATGAATGGACCAACGCTGAACTGGTTCGTGCGCTTGGCATGGGCCGCGCGATGGCGACGCGATACGAGCGCCACAAAATCCTTGCAGGGCAGCGACGCGAAGCGAAAGGAGGCGACGGATTTGCCCTTGCCTCGGTGTCCCGCGCACTGCGTATCGCAGTCCAGATGGCCGTGCTCGCAGTTGGCGCAGTCCTGGCGGTCGAGAAGCAGATTTCACCTGGCGCATTGATTGCTGCGTCCATATTGAGCTCCCGGGCGCTGGCCCCGGTGGAGCAGCTGGCACAGTCATGGAGGCCGGTTACGGCGGCGTTGCGCGCCCTCAAGTCGCTACGTATCGCTGCGCATCATCTCGAACAAAGAGAGCAGCCGACGCGGCTGCCCCTGGTGAAAGGGCATCTTGAGTTCGAGAACGTTGCTGTTGCGGCGTCTGGGCAGGTGAAACCTCTATTCCAGCGAGCGCGCTTCCTGGTTGCGCCTGGGGAGATCGTTGGAATTGTGGGCAATTCGGGGGCGGGAAAATCCAGTCTGGCGCGTGCCGCTATCGGCGCTCTGGCGGCGATGGAAGGTGTTGTGCGGATCGACGGAATCGACGTTGGCCGGTGGGATCCGGAATGGCTGGGGCGCCATGTGGGTTACGTGCCGCAGGAGGTGGGGCTCTTCTCCGGTACGATCGCTGAAAACATCTCACGCTTCGAGGAAGTGGATCCTGACGAAAGATCGAGATGGGTCGTCGAAGCGACGGCGGCTGCCGGAGCGAGCAATCTGATCTCGCGCTTGCCGGCTGGTTACGATACCAGGTTGTCACTAAGTGGACGCGGGCTTTCGCACGGGCAAATGCAGCGCATCGCCCTCGCGCGCGCTTTGTATCGCAATCCCTCGTTGCTGGTGCTGGACGAGCCAAACTCTCACCTTGATGACGAAGGTGAAGCGGCGCTCATTGCTGCGCTCGAAGCCGCAAGAGCTCGTGGGGCGGCCTGCCTAATTGTGGCTCACCGGATGGGAGTCATGCGCATTGCAGACCGGATTCTCGCCGTCCGCGATGGCCGCGTCGATGTGGTGGCCAAAGAGCATATGTTCGCGCGCCGCATCGTGCTGTCCGGTCAGAAAGCGAGCGCCTGAAATGATTCCGCCGTCAATCACGACAGCAGACCGGCGAAGCGCCCTCATTCGGTCTGAGCGACGCCGGCTGGGAAGCGTATTCGGTATAGCCGGAGTCTCGCTTCTGATGTTTTTCGGAGGACTGGGCGGTGCAGCTGCGGTCGTACCCCTGGATGCCGCTGTGATTGCCCAGGGCGTTGTGATCGTCTCCGGTCGCAGCGAGATTGTCGCCTCGCAGGCTGGGGGTCGTGTGATTGAGGCTCTGGTCAAGGAGGGCGATGAGGTACGGTCGGGCCAGCTTCTGATCCGGCTGGACGCCGGAGAGCGGACAGGCGAGATCGCCGCGATGCGTGTTCGCAAAGCAGAGCTCGAGGCGCATCGCGCCCAGCTGACTGCGAATGATCTCGGACTGAAAGCGATCGAAACACCCAAGGAATGGGGTGCTGTTGTCGGCAATGGCAATGCTGACGCGCTGGGGCGGCGGCAGGCAGAGCTTGAGGCCAAGCAGTCATCGTTGCGTAGCGATCTCGACATTCTCGAGCAAAGAGCTGCGCAGATCGATGCGCAGCTAGCAGGACTGGCGGCGCAGCGGCTCTCTGTCGTTGAACAAGTGCGCATGGTGGATATGGAAATCGAAATAGTGCGTGGTCTCGTCGAGAAGGGCCTCGCAACTGCTCCTCGCCTTCGGCAGGAAGAGCGATCTCGCGCGCAACTTTCCGAGCGCATCTCCGGCATTGATGCAGACGCCGCTGCATTGAAGGAAAAGCAGATCGAGACAAGGCTGCAGAAATCCCGCCTTCTGACCGAAGCGTCTGTCCATGATCGGTCGGAGCTCGCGGAAGTCGATCGCCTTCTGTCCGAGCTGACGCCACAGTTGGCCGCAGCCGAGGACGCTGTGAGCGCGCTGGACATCAAGGCTTCCACCGACGGACGCGTGATGTCGATCTCAACGCGCAACATTGGTGACGTTGTGGCGCCGGGTGAGGCGGTGGTTGAAATCACGCCAGCCTCACGACAGCTCGTCGTCGAGGCAAGGATTGATCCGCAGGATGCGGACGATCTTGTGCCAGGGATGGCGAGTGAGGTGCGACTCACGGGCGTTGGAGGTCGGACCGCGATCAGTCATTCTGGAGAAATCATCAGCATATCACCCGATAGGAATTTCGATGAGCGCACGCGAGAGTCGTGGTTCACGATTCAAGTCAGCGTACCCGCCTTCGAACAGGGCAGCGATGCTGTCGACCAAGCGGTCCGTCCAGGTCTTCCGGTGGATGTCATGATCGTGCTCCGCAAGCGAACCGCGCTAGACTATCTCGTGGAGCCGCTGAACCAGGTACTCTGGCGTTCCATGCGCGAGCAATGATCCCGCGTCTATTGGAAGACTCACGCTAACCAGGTTGGTTCTTTGGCGCGCTGTGGGGATTTGGCGGGCTCACTTTCGGACTCACGATGCGCTATCTCGGCATGTCGCTGGGCATGGCGATCGCGCTGGGATGCTCGGCGGCTTTCGGAACGCTGCTGCCGCCGATCGTGAGCGGGGAGATCGTGGCGTTTGCCTCGACCAATAGCGGCATCGCGACGCTGGTGGGCGTGGCGATCTGCATGGGCGGGATCGTGATGGTGGGCGTCGCGGGGCGCAGGCGCGAGCAGGAGAGCAAGGCGGGGCGCGCGGCCGTGCCGGAATTTGCGCTGCGCAAAGGGCTCGCGGTGGCGGTGTTCTCCGGGATCATGAGTTCGTGCCTCGCCTATGGGCTGGAGGCGGGCGATCCGATCCGTGCGTTGAGCCTGGAAGCGGGCTCGGATCCGATGATGCAGAGCCTGCCCGTGCTCGTGGTTGTGCTGCTGGGCGGGTTCACGACGAGTGTGATCTGGATCGGTGATCCTGATCGTGCGCAGCCGGTCGGCGGGGCAGTTTTCGGCGCGGCGTCGCCGGCGCCGGAGGGGGCGCTGACTGGCCCGCGCGGGCGCCGCTGGTGCGGAACTATGCGTTGTGCGCGGCGGCGGGGGTGATCTGGTGCCTGCAGTTCTTCTTCTACTCGCAGGGCAGGTGCAGATGGGGCGCTTCGGTTTCGCGAGCTGGACGCTGCACATGGCGAGCATCTTCTTCTTCTCGATCCTGTGGGAATTCCTGCTGAAGGAGTGGAAGGGCGCCAGCAAGGCGGCGCGAATCGGAATGGGCAATCTGTTCAACGCGGTTTGATGAGCGGCGTCGGTGATGTCAGAACGACGCAACCCGGTCTCTCGCAAGCCTGAGAGTTTCGGTCCTTGGAGAAGCCCCGATGGTGCGCTGTCGACGATGAAGGGGAGGTGATGGACATTATCGTGCAGAAGCGGCGTGCTGCTGGAGCCGCCCTTCGAGTCTTGCGTCGCCTATTGAAGAACCAGCGTGTCGAGCCGGAATTCATCGTCACTGACGGACTGCGTTCGTATGGAGCCGCGCTTCAGCGTTTAGGCCTCGGCGATCGTCACAGGCCTGGCCGGCGGCGCGAGAACAGCCGCGCGGAGAACTCGCATCTCTCAATCCGTCGACGAGAGCGAAAGATGCAGTGGTTTAAGATTCGATCATCCGCGCAGCGGATTCTTGAAACGCATGCAGCAGTCTACTTCACGTTTAACAGCCAACGGCATCTACTGAGCCAGGGCGCGATGCGTATCCTCCGCGCACGCTCGAAGTCTGCCTCGAGCAGGGCGGTGGCGCGATGGCCGAAGGCGCGTCGAAAGCCCACTAAAACCGCGTCCAGTTATCCTGACAGTCCCTCTTCGCAATAAGGCTGTCCAGCCTTTCGGGGTCGCTCCAAGTCGGCTTCCACGGATTCCATGGCTTCATCGGCTACGAGCGCGATGAGCTTCTCCAGCTCGCTCTTGTCGAGCCAGACGCCACCCGACGTCGGGCAGAAATCCAGCTCAATGCCATAGCGGTGAATCTGGCGTATCGCTGCCCCATCAATCGGAGATGTGAGAAGGGGCATGACGATCTCCTTAGATATCGCCGCTTAGCGGGATGCGCTGACTTGGCCGCCGGACGGCACCCGTTAAAGACCTCGGCGATAACGCCCCGCGTCCATCTTCGAGAATTCTCTTCATTTTGTCCTTGATCGACAGCTTCCGGCGTTTGAGCTCGCTGATGCGAACCCAATCGGGCGCCGGCGACCGCTCTGCTACTTCGATCTTTTCCTGCACCTGCTGGTGCAGCTGAGATAGGGCGCGATAAAGCCTTCCAGACATGCATGACTCCTCTCGTCAAACCTGCAGGAGCGCGATGGTGTCCAGGAAAAAGCGTCCGAGCCACTATCGGGATGCTCCCCGATGCGGTCCGACATCGCAGATGATCGGCAATCGCTTCACATCAGCCAGAGGGGCCCGGTCCGCTACATTAGAATGAGGATCGATCTGTATGTCTTCAACTGCATACTTGTGAGTTTCCCATCACGAAGTGGCGAAGCTCAAGGACTATGAGGCCAGCATCAAAATACGGACGATGCTAAGTGCGCGCTACCGAGCGTGCTGCCGGCCCCAACGCCAGACAGTCTCGATCACGCCGCGATCTATAACGTCCTCCAGTTGCGGAGACTTGAACGGTTAGCCGACGCTGCGAATACTCTGTACCCGGACGGCGCCTGTCTTGCCGAACGTGTCGTTTGGGTCGAAGTCGTCGCTCGACAAGAGGGCGTGCTTCACTGAGCCAGGCCTTGCGGCCGATCGGTCAGATCACTCTGACTGACCTGGGCCCATTGCGTGGTCAGAACTCCCGCCCGACAAAAAGCTTGAACATCGAATCGTCCGAGCCGTCAGTCAGGCCGAAGCGAGCGGCGCTCTGGAGGTAAACACCATTGTCCCAGGCAATCTTGAGGACTGGACCGATCTGGTGTGCTTGTCTTTCGAGCCCAGGTATGTCGCGACTGTTGCCGAACTCGCTGAACAGTTCCGCCCCGAATCGCCAGTCCGACGAGTTCAGGGCCGCGATATCTAGGGCTCGGGTCAATTGAACTCGCGACTCGAGGTTGACCCCGCCCTCGCTGCCGTCGCCAGTTTCAACCTCGCCAATCAGGTTGGCGCGCCATTCCCAGCGATCTGCGAACTTGTCGGTCAGGGTGAAGCGAATCTGGGCTTCGTCGGGGTCGCCGCCGTTTGTGAATGTATAGGCCACCCGGATGCCGCCGTTGAAGCCGGAGGCGTCGTCAGCTTCTTCGGCCCACTGAAACCAGTTTTCGAATGTCAGTCCAGTGAAATCCCAGTCCGCTGAGTCGGGCTGGGAGAACGAACCGATCACCCTAAGCTTATAGGAATCCGAAAACGCGTGCTCGTATTGGATTCGCGCGCCTGCTTCGCCGTTGTCACTGAAGCCGGTCCGAAACTCGACCCCGCTTTCGCCAGCTGAGATGTTCGCCGACCCGACATTGCCGGTTAGTGACTGGGCATTGGCAGGTAGCGCGCCAAGCACGGCCAGTCCAAGAAGAAGCGTGATGTCCGAGCATGTCTTGAGCATCTGGCTCTCTGGTTGGTGACCACTGGTTGCGGCCCCCGGTGCCTTCCCGCCTTGTGACGTTCACGCCGATTTCAAGGAAGGCGAGAGAATTCCTGCTTCTACCGGAATGTCCTCGTCATGGCAGTTTGGCAGCCTCACCCCGGGTTGTAAGGCAATGACGAGTGATGGAGCACGATGCGTAGGGTCCCATTCTCGTCACGCTTGTAGCCCCAGGTTTTGTCCACGGTGGTGACTTTGCCATCGCGATCGGTGATGTGGACATTCCCCATCGAGATCGCGATGTCGTCATCGATGAAGATGGCCGCGTTATCGATCTTGAATGATCGCCAATGCTTCAAAGCAAATCCAGTGTCGCTGGGGAATTGGGAATTGTGCCCAACAAAATACGCGAGCGCGCCTTCTCGCGTGGTGCGGAACGTTTGTGGCGCCTCGGTAAGGGTCGGCTTGAAGAGCACCGGCCCCCAAGCGTAGCCGTAGGCGGAATCGAGAACCGTAGCAGCCATACGGGTCGCAGCTTCAAGTCCCTGACTGTCATAGGTCGTCGAGATGCTGACGAGCGCGGTCCCCCACGCGTTTTGTGCAGCGATCACTTCGTCGCGCGAAATTGCAGTCTCTGACGTCTGCTGCGCGATCGTGGTGGGGGACGAGGTCGCAGACGTAGAAGCGCATGCGCCAAGACCGATGGCAGAGGCCAGGAGAAGTACGGGGAGCTGGCCCATCAGGTTGCGTTTCATGGGGTCGATCTCTCATCAGGTGAATACTGGACGATGTCGTACTGACGGTCGTCAATAGCGTCCAATTGATTCTGATGGTCCAAGCGATAGTGTAAAACTATCATCTGATTAGGCGCATTTCCGCGATCTACGGAGCTCTGCATGCCCACCTTGCGAAGATTTGAGTATCTGATCGCCATCGCTGAACATCGGAATTTTCACAGGGCGGCAATGGCAGCGCACATCTCGCAACCGACCCTCAGCCAGCAGCTCAAACTGCTGGAAGAGGAATTGGGCGTGATGCTCCTGGACAGGAGCCTTTCTGGCGGCGAGTTAACCCCGATCGGTCGGGACATATGCGAGCGCGCCAGGCGCATCATCAGGGAGGTCGACGATCTCAAGCGTACAGCATTTGCCGCGCGCACGGGCGGCGAGGTCGGAATTCTCCGGTTCGGCGTCAGCCCAACGATAGGTCCATATCTGCTCCCTGAGATCGTCGCCGAAATGTACGCCGACATGCCGGGGTTGAAGATTCAGATCCGTGAAGGAATACCCGACGAGCAGATCGGAGAGCTCGCAAACGGTGTGATAGATCTCCTTCTTGCGCCGCTGCCTCTTCAGTCTGCCGACGCGCACACAGAACAGCTCTTCGAGGAGCCGCTGCGGATCGTCGCTTCAGTTGATCATCCGCTGACGAAACGCAGGCGCCTGGAGACTACGGATCTTGCCAATCATGGCGTGTTGAATGTGGACTCGCGGCACCAGCTGTCCCGGCAACTAACCGTCATATGCGACACACTGAAAATGCAGCTGCTGCGGGAGTATGAGGGGACAAGCCTGGATAGCCTGTACCAGATGGCCGCTAGTGGCCTGGGACTAGCGATCCTCCCTGAGCTTTATCTGAAATCAAGCGCCGGCGCAGTTGGCGGTGTGCGCGTGTTGAACGTTCGTGGCTACGAAATGAGCCGGCAGATCGCGCTGCTGTGGCGTAAGGAGGCGCCGTACCACGACACATGCGCTCAGGTGGCCAACCGCATCCGGGCGCGGGGAGCAAAGTTGCTTCGCGGTCGCTAACGTTGGTTTGCAAAAGTCATAATGTGTTTGTGGCTCCGTAACACGCTCGGGCGGTGGTGTCAGACTAACGCTAACCAGTCTCCAGGTAGGCCGTGTTCATGGGCCTTCGGGAGGCCCCAATGACCCCAATCTCGTACAAACGGCATCGTTTCCCGGCAACCGTAGTTCAGCACGCGGTGTAGCTATACTTCCGTTTCACGCTCAGCTGGCGCTATGTCGAGGAAATGCTTGCGCACCGGGGCATCGATGGGTGGTGTCAGACCTAAACGCTGATCGGCCCCCACCGAGTGGCCCAAGTCGATTTTTAGTTCATCATCACCTCTGACGCTAGCCGGGGCATGGCCGGCGGAGCGCTTGCGCGACGCGGAGCCGGCCATGCCCCGGCTAGCCTCGACACGAACACCTCCGGAGCAGGTGCACGATACCCGAGCGATGCATGAGGCCGCACTGTGTTGAAGTGCCGACGCCATGCCTCAATGGTCACGCGAGCTTCTGCGAGCGAGTAGAATATCTCGCCGTTGAGAAGTTCATCGCGCAGCCTTGCAGCAGCCTCAGCGAGGATCAGCTTGTCCAGCGTCAGATCCGAGACCGCCTTGCGCAGTCTCTGGTTCTCCAACTCCAGATCTCTCATCCGCTTGACCCGGTCCGTCTTCAGGCCACCGAACTCCGACCGCCACCTGCGATAGGTGACATCCGTGACGCTGATCGAACGCACTGCATCGCTCACCGACTGACCCTGCGAGACCAGCACATCAACCTGCCAAAGCTTCGCGACAATCTCTTCCGGCTTCCGCTTCCTTGCCATCGTGATCCTCCATCCCGTCCAAAAACATACCTAAGGGCGGACCACTTAAAAGCGGGCGGATCACTTCCTTGAACGCTAGCAAGATAGTGCCCGCTACGGCCACCGCGGCTGCCACGACGGTCTCGCCGATGACTGAATAAAAGCCGAGCGCGAAGACGAGCCGCCCGGCCACCGTCGATGTAACCGAGTTATCGCAGTCCTTCACCGGCTGGCGGAACTGGAAAGTGGCGAAGGCGGCGCCAAACGCGAGCGCCATGGCCGCGACTGGAGCTACCCCCAACAGCTGCGAGCAGCAATCCACAAACGCCTCCCAGAAGGCCGATCAGCGCAAATGTTCTGATGCCAGCAACGCGTTGGCCTTCGCTGCAATCACGCTGCTTCCAGCCGCGCTCGACGCCAACAAGAAATCCGATCGCCAGTGCGAGACCAACCCGCTGCAGGGGTCCAAGCCAGACAGGCTCATCCAGCGCGGGCTGCTCCCCAGGCAAGGACGGCATCAACTATACCCGACGCAGGGCCCGAATGACTGCGCAGGATCAAGGTGGAAGTTCCGGAATGAGCGATATGCAAGAGGCTTTCGACAAGTGAGACCCCGGCTCCACACCCCGGTCGCTTGAAGCGGGAAATGGTTTCAAGGAATGACTGACCAGCCTGACAGTAGCATATCCCAGTCCGGTTTGATCGAACTTCAGATCGATCGCCTCAAGTCACTGTTTGACCCTTTTGATCCTTTTCCAACGCCAACCCGCGACCTGTCGCGTGCCGCTGAAGACTTCATCGTCGGGTGGGCGCGGGAGTTGCCGCTGAAGTCGGCGATCCGTTTGCGGCTCCATGTTGCACACGAGGAAGCGTCGTCCGCGGCTCAGGCAGCTTTGAGGTCGGCCATATCACGGCACTTCGACTACAAGGCCGACCGTGTAAACGGCGATCTCCGTGAGTTGATGGTAATAGGTCGACTGGCCCTCCTGATCGGCCTGTGCGTTTTGGGCGCCTGCATTGTGGCGCGGCAGCTACTGCTGAGTGCGTGGCCTCAAGGCGCCGCTTCCGAAATTATTGGCGAAGGACTTATGATTGTGGGGTGGGTCGCAAACTGGCGACCGCTAGAAATTTTTCTCTACGATTGGTGGCCGATCCTGCGCAGACGAAAAATATATCAAAGGCTTGCAGCGGCAGCAGTCGAAATCGTGCCGCAGAGACCAGGCTCCCCAAGCGACACTGAGTGTGATGTCGTTCTGCGGCTTTAAGTATAGGCGCAATCCTGCCGCAGTGCCAACGGACGAACTGGCACGCACAATCAGGTCGCGCTGTTGGCGCATCTCGCTCCTCAAGCAGCGATTGATGGTCGTCAATGCAGAAGCGCCGCCCAAGACCAAGGTCAGGCAGCATTGGACTGCCCGTCCGTTGTCACTGGAGAGGCACGACCACACGAGTAACCGTCGCATCCTCGGGGTAGCGATGCAGGTTGGCCCCCAACCTTCGGGCAAGGTCAAGCATCGTGCGGTTGTCGGACAGTACATCTCCCGTCAAACGATGAGCGCCACGCGATCGCGCATAGTCGATTGCGTGTTCCAGCAAAAGTGCGCCCAGACCGCGCCGCTGCATGTCCGACTTTACAATGAGGGCTACTTCAGCGGTCTGGAAGTCCGGATCGAAGATCAGACGCACGATGCCAGCATGTCCACCCCCAGGTTCTTCGGCGACCAGCACCATCTCGCGGTCATAGTCGATCTGGCAGAGACGGGCGGCTGTAGCCTCTGTGATATGGCCTATGGCTCCGTGGAACCGCAGCCTCAGATCGGATGCGCTCGTGTTCTCAGCGAATCTCACAAGAGCGGCGGAGTCGTCCGGTCTGATCGGCCTCACCATCAGGTTAATGTCGCCAACGTTCGCCTTCCGAGCCAACTCACGCGGCCACGGTCGGATCGCCAACCTGTTCGGAGTTTCTGGCGCCTCCCGAACGACTATGCGCGCATCGAGTGCAATTACGCCGTCTGCGTCGGCTAGCAGTGGGTTGATATCCAGTTCTCCAATCTCGGGCAGGTCGATCATTATATCTGAGAGGGCAACAAGTGTCGCGCAGATGGCGTCATTATCGGCTGCCGCCCGGTCCCGGTAGCTGGCGAGCAATCGCGATATGCGTGTTCGTCCGATCATGTCGCGCGCCAGGATGGAATTCAGTGGCGGCAGCCCGATCGTTCGGTCCGCAATCACTTCCGTCGCAACCCCGCCATGGCCAAACAGGATACAGGGGCCGAATGTCGGATCGACAACGGCGCCAAGCAGCAGTTCGCGCGCGTGCGGACGCTTCACCATTTCCTGGATGGTGAACCCGTCGATGATGGCGTCTCCGCGTTCGCGCGCGACCCGCGCGAGCATATCTTCCGCAGCGCGACGAACGGCGCCTGGCGTTTCAAGATCGAGGCGTACGCCGCCAACATCGCTCTTGTGCGTGATCTGCCGGGAAAGAATCTTGAGCGCCACTGTCCGGCCGATCCTCGCTGCGGCAGCCTCCGCATCTGCCGCCGACGTCACCGTGTAGGTCAGCACAACGGGTATGCCATAGGCCGCAAGGACCGCCTTAGCTTCCAGTTCGGTAAGAATACTGCGGTTTTCCGACAGTGCGCGAGCAAAGATGGCGCGCATTGCTTCTGCTGCGGCAGACCTCTGGCCCGCACCTGTCGTAGCCGGCGTTTCATAGAGAGCTTTCTGGTTTCTGTCGTACTCCCGCAAGTGAAGGAAGGCGCGCACGGCTTCGTCGGGAGTTTCGTAGTTCGGGAGCCCCGCGGTGGTCAGCCTGCGACGCGGCGCTGCGGCAGATGCTTCGCCCATCCAGCAGCCAAGGATCGGCCGGCGCGGATGTTGTGACCGAAAGCCTAGCAATGCGCCGGCGGCGTCCTGGCTGTCGCTGACTCCGGTCGGGCAGTTCATAACAAGGATTGCGTCCGCTGCTGGCTCGGTCGCCAGCTCGCGTAGCGCAGCCGCGTAGCGCGCGCCGTTGGCGTCTCCGATGATATCGACCGGGTTTCCACGCGACCAGGAGGCTGGCAGTACCTTATCAAGCGCGGCTAGCGTCTCTGGGGACAGGCGTGCCAGCTCGCCGCCATGGCGTTCGAGTGCATCAGCGGCAATGACGCCAAGTCCGCCGCCGTTTGTCAGTATGACGAGCCGATCTCCGTGCACGCGAAGGCCGCTATCGAGGGTTTCTGCTGCGTCGAACAGGTCCCGCAACGTGTCGACCCGCAGCATGCCGGCGCGTCGGAAGGCGGCGTCATACACTGCATCCGCACCTGCGAGCGCGCCTGTGTGTGAAGCAGCCGCCTTGGCGCCCGCCGTGCTGCGGCCAGCCTTGAGGACGATGACGGGTTTGGCGCGCGCCGCAATCCGTCCTGCGGACATGAACTTCCGCGCTGCGGTGATTGACTCCGCGTAGAGAAGGATGGCGCTTGTGTCGGCATCCATGGCGAGGAAGTCCAGCAGATCTCCAAAGTCCACATCCGCCATATCCCCCATGGAGACAAGGTACGAGAAGCCAATCCCGTTCCCGTTGGCCCAGTCGATGATTGATGTCGCGATCGCTCCGGACTGGGAGAGAAGCGCCAACCGCCCCTTCAGCGGCGCCATATGCGAGAAGCTGCCATTGATACCGCGGACGGGCGAAAGGAAGCCCAGGCAGTTGGGGCCGATGATACGCATGAGGTGCAGACGAGCCGCATCCAGCATGGCCTGCTTCTGATCGGTCGTGAAACCCGCCGTGATCACGACGGCGGCCCGGCATCCGGCTGCTCCAAGCTCCGCGACAATGCCAGCGACGGTGCGCGGTGGCGTGGCAATCACGGCAAGATCGGGAACTGCAGGAAGTGCCGCAGCAGAGGGATAACACGTCTGCCCCAAGACTTCGGTCGCGCGTGGGTTGACGAACATGATGCGTCCGGTGAACCCACCGGTGAGGAGATTGCGCGCGACGATCTCGCCAACCGAACCCGGCTCCACGCTGGCGCCCACAAGCGCGATTGCACGTGGCGAGAAGAGGGCGTCGAGATTGCGTGTGGTCATCGGCTTCCCGGGTCTTCGTCGCAGAGTTTCACCCTAAAGGGTCTTTTCTGGCGCCGCACTCACATTCTGACTGTTTCACACCCTCGAAGCTGACACGCTCCCCAGTCCGAGGCATGCTCCATTGAACGAATGGAAGCGCTGGACGACAGACATGGCAAGGATCGTGACGGTCACAATCAACCCTGCCGTCGATGTATCGACGACGGTTGACCGCGTCGAGCCAGTCCGGAAGCTGCGCTGCCGCGCAGAAAGACGTGAGCCAGGCGGAGGAGGGATCAATGTCGCCCGGGTCATCAACCGCTTCGGAGCGGACGTCATGGCCGTGTATGCGGCGGGCGGCGTCACGGGGCAGATGCTGCACGGACTCGTCGAGCGGGAAGGCGTTGCGGCGAGGCAAGTTGCGGTTGCCGGGATGACCCGCGAGAGCTTCACGGTCCTTGATGAGACGACCCAGGATGAATACCGGTTCGTGCTTCCCGGCCCAGAATTGAGCGAGCCTGAGTGGGGCGCCTGCATTGAGGAAGTGCAGCGCCTGGCGAGCAGGGACGACTACGTCATCGCGAGTGGAAGTCTCGCCCTTGGCGTCCCCGATGATTTCTATGCCCGCCTGTCGACTGTGACAAAGGCATCGGGATGCCGCTTCATTGTGGATGCATCCGGCCCGCCGCTGAGACGGGCGCTTGAGGCTGGCGTATATCTCGCCAAACCCAATCTGAGGGAGTTGCAGGGGATCCTCGATGAACCGCTTGAGGATCGAGAAAGTCAGGTTCGCGCGTGTCGGCGTGTGGTCGAGCAGGGTAGAGCTGAGATCATCGCCCTGACACTCGGGGCAGAAGGGGCCCTGATCGTGACACGCGACGCCGCCTGGTTCAGCGAGCCCCTCCCAGTGAAGCTGATGAGCTCTGTTGGGGCGGGCGACAGCTTTCTCGGTGCGCTGGTATGGTCACTCTCCACCGGTAGTGATCTCGCAGGTGCGCTGCGCCACGCCGTGGCGGCAGGGTCGGCTGCCTTGCTCGCGCCGGGGACTCAGCTCTGCAGACCCGAGGACGTTCGCCGGCTCTCGCCCCAGGTCAGACTACATCCTGTCTGATGCCCTCTGAATGGCGGACCGAAGCACGCGTTTCATCCCGCGCAGGACCTTGGTCTGACCATTTTCAATGGAACTTGCCCGGTGAAGCAGCGACGCGGCCAGTGTTTCGGCTTGCGCCCCATCCAGACGTGAAGGGAGCCCGCAGCCCTCGCAGTATGGCAATGAGCAGCCGCTACTTGAGCCTTGTCAATCTTGTCGCCACCGATCTTCGCGATACAGATGCGACGTCTTGGGCCTCGCTGACTTCGCGACATCCAGTGCAGAGGAAAATCGTGTTGCTACGTCGGGTTTTCATGATTGCATGTGCTGGCGTTGCTGACGGGTGCGCCAACGGCAGTGAGCCGCACACTAAGAGGCAAGCGATGGCGCTTCAGAACCGGCAACGGCGCTGTCAGACCTACGCTACTTCGTCTTGTGTGGACGGCGCTGGATTGGCAAGGGGATTGGGCGAACGATCGGTCGGGTACGGTCTTGTGTTCGGCCTGTTGATGCAGCGACTGGGCTGCTGGCCCTGATGTCGT
>JALHLU010000009.1 GCA_022844345.1 Hyphomonadaceae bacterium | reverse complement strand
GCGCTCGCCGCATGGCCGGCTCCGCGTAGCGCAAGCGCTCCGCCGGCCATGCTCCCGCTAGCAAAGGAGGCGCTGCTCAACTAACATTGAACCCGGACCACCTCGTGGGGGCCGATCAGTGGCGCGTAAGCAAAAACGGAGTCAGCTACGAGATGAGAGGGCCGCCAGAAATCGAGACAGACACTTTGGCAGACCTATGCGTCGAGACTCGCCAAGGATTCGCATCTTGTTGTCACTCCCCAGACTCCACCTACGCGGTGAATGCTGGCATCGCGCATAGATTGCGGAGCGGCCGCTGGACGTGTTTTGGGCATATGTCGGTGCCGCAGTAAGACCAGTGCAATGTTGATTCACCTGCCCATCGCACAGATCGCGGTCGTGTCGCCAAGGCAAAGGTATGGGTGAGAGAAGGGCAACTACAGGCGGCAACGCCGATTCAGTCGCTCGAGGACCGTTAGTCCGCTGGCCGGGGTGGCGCGTTCGAAACCGATCATTCAGACCCGTAGGCCATTCACTATTTGCCGCTCTTTTGGATCAGTTCGCTTGCGAGCTTCGGACTAGCAAAATGCTCGATGAGACTGCGGATGACCTTTTGGTCGCCAGCCAGAGCCTTTGCCCTGATGCGCAGCAGCATCGCGTCGAGCGCAGGCACCGTCTCTGTCTGCCTGCCAATCTTCACGGGGAAAGGAGACATCAGGACTTCTTCCAGTATGTCGCGCCGAGGCCCGCCGCCGGGATTGCCAGATTGGCCAGGCTTCCATCGGGAATGTTTTGGCGGATGGCGATAACCGACCTTGGGCTCAAGTTCTGCAGTGGAGGCCGAATCCTCCAGACCGGCGGGTGCGATCGGTCGCCGACCCTGAGGATTACCCGACTGCCCGGCCTTCCATCGCGAATTGGCCGGTGGCCGCCCGTACCCGGCGCTATCACCGTCTGGGAGAGACTCTGAACTGGGCGGGATTCGATTTTTCATGCTGAAATCCTTCGCTCCGGGCTCGCCTGCTGCGCCAGCAGAATTTCCCTGCTAACCGCTTCCAAATTCCCTGCGCCGCGACTGAAAATTCCCTGCTCTGTTTGGCGGGAGGCGTGGTCAAAACTGGAAAAACTCGCGAGGTCCTCGGCGCTTGCCTGCGGTCCCCACAAATGAGAGGGCCAGAAAGCAGGGAAAATTCCCTGCAACCAGGGAATCCGACCTCAGCCCGCCGTCCATGGGGGTGTCCACACAGCCAGGGAGAAATAGTCTCCGGCCCTGTTGCCGTTGAGACTCTGACTTGAGCCCAACTGTCCGGGACTTAGCGGCAGAGATTCCTCCCAGAGACTCGCGTGCTGTTCGCATGCGCCGCGACTTCGGCCCGTTTGCCCGCGCGAGTCTCCTGAGCCTCGCAGAATGTGGAAAGCAGCGGCCAGCGCTTGAATAGCTGAGATCGCTTTCGAACGCTGGCCTCTGGTGACATGGCGCGTTACGGATGCGGTTCCATTACCCGATCGCGGCGCCATGTATGTCCTTCGGAGACAACATCCGGGTCCGTGGCCGAGCATGCAGTTGCGTGTCGGCAGGGATATGTTCGGTTGGTCGAGTAGCGCCGACCAACGCGGGTCCTGAGAGCCGCGCGTTCGACTCCTATCAAGCACAGCATCCAGCGCACGTGTGCGCAGTGCCTGAGTTCAAATCCGATAGCTTGAGTGGTCCTAGCTCCTCGGCGCCTGCGTTCTAGCGTAGAGTTCTGGACTGTCTGAACCGTTTCTGTTGCACCGGTCCGGGCGCACAATCGTGGGTGCGTCCGAGAGTGTCGACGATCGCCAGCCGCCGGGCTAAGGATCGTTCTCAAAACTGGTGACGCATGACGCTGAGCGAGAAGCACTATCGCGCCTTTATTAGCTATTCCCAGCAGGACAAGACCTGGGGCAAGCGCATCCACACCTGGTTGGAGACATATCGCATTCCTGTGGGGACGTTGGCGGACATACCTCTGCCGAAGCGGCTTGGCCGCTTCTTCCGCGACGACGAAGACATGCCTGCTGCTGCCGACATCGCCGAGACAGTACGCACCGTGCTGCAGGAGTCCGAGAGCCTGATCGTCATCTGCTCCCCGCGTTCGGCGCAATCGAAGTGGGTGAATGCGGAGATCCTTCATTTCCGCCGCACGGGTCGCGCGCGTAAGGTCTTCGCGTTGATTATCGACGGAGTCCCGAACTCTGGCGACCCGGCGACGGAGTGCTTTCCACCTGCATTGCGAGCGGCCGGCAATCCCGATGACCCGAATGACCTGCCGATCGAGCCGATGGGACTGGATGTACGCAAAGATTCGCGCGCCCGGATTTGCGCCCGCCTCGCCGCGGGCCTGCTGGACGTCGATTTTGACGATTTGTGGCGGCGCGATGAACGGCGAAGGCGTAACGACATTCTTCGCAATCTCGCGGCGACAGCCTTCGTGGTCGTCGTGGCAGGCGCAGCCTACGCCAATCGCTCGTCCCTGACGCTATGGTTCGATCAGTACACGTTGTATCGACCGTTCGTACAATCCAGAGACTCCCTCGCTCAGCTAGTGTCTGGATCAACATTTCAGGACTGCGAGGCCGGTTCTGGAAACTGTCCTGTCATGGTGATCATCCCCGAAGGGAGCTTCACGATGGGGGCGCCGGAAGGTGAGGTTGGCGGGACAGTCAACGAACGCCCGGCTCACCTGGTGGAGCTACCGCGCTTCGCGACAGGGAAGTTTGCTGTGACGTTCGATGATTGGGAAACATGTGTGAAACGCGGAGGGTGCAGCACCACGCCGCTTCCCGATGATTTCGGGATGGGGAGAGGGAAAAGGCCGGTCGTGGGCGTGTCATGGCATGACGCAACAGAGTATGCGGCCTGGCTGTCGGAGATGACGGGGCAAGCCTATCGCTTGTTGACGGAGGCGGAGTGGGAATATGCGGCCCGCGCAGGCTCCACCACGCCATGGTACTGGGGTGCAGACTTCTTCATCGACGAGAAGACACACGCCCACTGCTATATCTGTACCTGGGGAGGTAACGTGCCTCAGGGAACGATGCCGGTGGGGACCTATGATCCCAACGCGTTCAACCTGCACGATATGGCGGGGAATGTGTGGGAATGGGTGCAGGACTGCTATCTGAGCTCCTATGCGGACGACTTCCAGGCAGCGTCCGGCAATGGTGCTCCGCCTTCGGAGGATGCATGTAATGCTGAACTGGGATCCCCCGGCCACGGCCCAGGTTCTGGATTGGCGCGACAGCCGCCCCGTGTTCTGCGAGGGGGCTCGTGGCGCGATGGCCAGCAGAGCGTCCGTTCGGCGTCACGCCACAACGACGATCCACGGTCGCAGGATAGCCGCTACGGATTTCGCGTCGCGAGATCGATTGCGGGGCAATAGCCTTCCCAACGTCATTCGTCTCAAACGTGCATCGGGCGAAAAAGTCTAGGTCCCGCGGATGATAGCCTCGGGTGGCGCGTTCTTACGCCACTATTCCGCTACGACGACGCGGAAGCCGATCGCTGTATCGCGCGTCGTTGACGCAAGCCTGCTTCGATTGGCAATCCGCAGGTCGCCGGCGTTCGCGCGCCAACCTCCACCCCTGATCACGCGCTGGCAGGTACTCGATACGACGGCAGAGCCATCGCGTGGAGCGGCGGCGAAGGTGTTGATGTAGCAATCCTCTACCCACTCGGCGACGTTGCCGGTCACATCGTGGAGCCCGAAACCGTTCGCCTCGGCCACGCCCGTCTCGGCGGTCTTGCCTGTAGGCGTACGGCCTGCTTCGAACCGGTCGCCCCACCAATACGCCGTGCTCGTGCCGCCGCGCGCGGCGTATTCCCACTCGGCCTCGGTCGGCAGGCGATAAGTCTTGCCCGTCTTCTGGCTAAGCCAACGGGCATAACCTTGCGCGTCAGCCCACGAGACCATGATGACTGGGCGGGCGCCACGACCCCAGCCCTTGTCAGGCGGCGTGTAGTTGCTGCACCCGCCGTCCGCGACACAGGCCTCCCACTCCGCAAACGTCACTTCTCTAACGCCAACCGCCATCGGCGCGATGGTCACCTCGCGCTGCGGGCCTTCCCACGCACGGTGTCCCGCTTCGCTCGCGGCGGATCCCATTGTGAATGCGCCGCCCTCAAGCCGTATCATCTCCGGACATTGCTCGCAGTCACGGAAGAGCTTGGATGCGACCGGCGGCGGCTCAACAGCCGTCTCCACTGGCGCGCTCGCGGTCTGAACCGGCGTCTCGCCTTCAGGCGTGGGCATCGGTCCAGGTGACGTTCCGACAGCCCCAGCCGCTTGCTGGAGGGGCTCAACTGGCGCGCTAGACCCCAACAGGCCCGGCACGACTGCCAAAGCTGCAACAGCAATCGCCACAGCGGCCATCGCGCCGACCACGAGCGTCATCGGATTGCCGGACTTGGAAGGTGGTGCGGATTTTTTCTGAAATGGGTCGGACCGCGGCGTCGCTTGTGGAGGCGACGTACGCAGCAGAGGCTCGGGTGCAGGCAGCTGCGTCGCATGCACAGGCGCTGCAGTCGATGAGGGCGGAGACGGCTGCGGGGCAACAGCCCTCGCGGCAGCCAGTCCTGCCAGGCGTTTCCGGGCGAGCGTCGCGAAATGGCCGTTCGGGTATCGCTCAAGATAGGACTCGAACTCTTCGGAGTCATCACCGTCCTGGACGGACATCCAGAAGGCGGCCTCGACAGTTTCTGCGCTTGGGGCCGTCTCCAGCTTTGCTGCCCCGGCCGGCGCATCGGACACGACCGCCGACGAGGCAGGTCTTGCCGCAGCTGCTTTGCGTTCCACATGCTCGCGAACATCCGCGATGAATGCCCTCCAACTCGTACTGCTGGTATCTCCTTCCCATCCGACCAGATCTGCGGTCTGGATAAGCTCGAACATGATCGGCCGGTCGCAAGGCTCGATCATCACCGGGATCAGGGCAGACTTGCGATCGCCTAGCGTCGCCTCGGCCCGCACCCACTTCGATTTGACCGATCGCGAAGACCACAGAACGACCACTGCCCGGGACTCATGCAGCTGACGTTCTGTCACCTCGTCATAAGTCTGTCCGGCACGGAGCACGGTATCCCACCAGACATCGAAACCCTCATCGGACAATGCCTGCGCGATGAGCTTCGCCTTGCCCTGATCCTCGCGGTTATAGGAAAGAAAAATGTCTGGCACGCATGCACCCCGAAAACTTCAGCGGTCCTTATCACATCATGCACGACCCGCTAAGCAATTCAGCGCGATACGGCCGCGAAGTGCGGGCAGGTTTCGTCGGCATTCCGGAGTTATGCTATTGCATGACCTCGCGACAATCGAGGCTTCGCGGCATCCCGCAGAGAAGGGTGCGCAGGCCCCCGTTCTGTTGTCGGTCAGTACCGGCAAACGACATCATGGCCTTGGGTTGTCTGGGCTCATGCGACGTAGATCGCTTACCACACTCCGGCGCCGCCGTCTTGTTGGCGCCGGGAGGTTGAGCTCGCCCCCTCCAGTCATACTGGTACGGCGACGTGCTTGCCAGCGAACACCGCCTGCCAGCTCTCAATCTCGCCAATCACAACGTCGTCTACCTCACGTGCAAGTGTGGCGACCTGGCCATAGTCGATCACAACTTCAGGGTTGTCGAGCAGCTGTGTAATCCGCGAGTGGATGGCGGTCAGCCTTTCCGAGGTGACGTCAGAGATCGAAGAGAAGCGCTCGAAGTCGCCGAAATAGCGGATGCCCGCAATCGCGCCGCCGAATGTGGGCAGCGCCACGCCAAGAAACGTGAACAGGTAGGACGACTTCTCGGCATAGTATTTCGACCACCAGTGCAGCGCGCCACCCAGCTTGAGAACCAGGTAGGCCGATACCGAGACAACCGCGAGCGTGAACAGGATCTCTGACAGCTTGTCGAGATTGCGATGCGCCGCCGCGAGGCGCTTGGCCTTGTAGACGTGGTAGTCTCGTTGTTGCACCACGTGATCGTCGAGCAGGTTGCGCAGGGCGTCGCGCAGATAGGCCTGCGTGATCTTCACGCGCGGCAGGCCAGGTTCGCGCAGGCTGCGGCGCGCATACCATTCCGGCCACGATGTTTCGGCGCCCTTGGGCCAGTGGCCGGGCGCGCGCACGACGCCCAGCAGCAGCAAAATCGGCGCATGTCGTGCATACTCCGCAACGCGCCGCGTCTCGAACCAGCGCGCATGCCATCGCTGCCGCTGGCCCGTTATGGTGATCGCGAGAATGCTGGCGAGCAGAGCAAGTTCCAGCGCCGCGAATATCCACTTCTCGCCGGACGAGGCGAAAGGCAGGTAGGCGATGCCCACAACAATCGATAACGGCGCCAAAAGGAAGTTCAGCGTCATCCCGCCGCGATAGGCGTCCGAGAGATAGGCGGATATCCCGTCGGCCCACGCAAACCGGCGCACCGTGTTGGCTTCGACCGCATCGACAAATGCCGCGTCCTGTGCGTGTAACGCGCGCGCGCGCGCAAGCGTCTTCGCCGCGCTTCCGCTCACGATGGCGTCGGGCGTCTCGTAGGTCTGGCGCAGTTTCCTGAACCGCCCTTTCCACGAGTCTGCGCCAAACAGCGCCTCGATGCGCCGGTATCCATGCATCAGCGGATTGCTCCGCGAACGCCAGCGCTCGCGTTTGAACGCTTCCGGTCCCTCGATACGCTTGCCATGTCCCGCATGCTTCCCGTGCGATTTGCGTCCCGCGGCCGGGCTCATTGCGGCGTGCACAAGCGCACGCAACGCCGCCACACGCTCCGGATCGACAGCGGGCGGCGCCTGGACGAGGGCCAGTGACTCCGGATTGATGAGGATGCGCCAGCGATCCGGCGCATTGGCGTCGATCCACACCACAGGCGCGCCGATCTCCAGCGCCAGCTGCACGGAATGCCCGGTGCCGCCGATGAAGGCGCGCGTGACGCCATCCCAGATCGCGATCAGCAGGTCTGAATGCTCCAGCATAACTCGCGCAGCGATCTCGACGCGAAGGGAGGACTCCGCCGCGAACGTGTCCTGCTTGCGTCTGTCCTCGGGGCACTGGAGGCCGGCGACGAAGAGATCGCCAATCGCCTCGTCGCGCTCGGCCATCTCGAACAGCCGCGCGCGGGCCGCCATCCCGCGTATGGCGTCAGCGCGGTGCTTCACCTTGGGATCAGCAGGGTCGCCCCCGGCGATCATCGCGCGAGCATCCTCAGCCGTCGTCGGCAGCGCGTTGATCGCCACGTTGAGATCCAGCCCGAAAGCCAGCGGCGAGATCAGCTCCCAACCCCGGGTGAGCGCTTCTTCCGCCGCCATCAGGTCCGCGCCCTCGGACAGCATGGAGTGAAATCGCGTCGGCGCAATCTCGACATGTGGCGCCTCGGCCTTCACCGACTCTGCGATGATATCGAGCACCTCGCCTAGCACGGCGGCGATGCGGTCGCGGTTCGTTGCAAAAGCGGTGTTACTCTCGCGGTGCCCCGTGATCGCAAGATTGACACGGGCAGGCGGTGCGGGCGGCGCTGAAGCGGCTGGCTCAGTCATGCGCCGGACTCCAACGATGCTGCGCTGCAGGAGTCAATCGCAATCACTTTTTGGCCGCGCCTGGTCCTCGCGGCTGTAGGAAAGGAAGATGTCGGGCGAGGCGTTCATGCGAAGAACTTATCCTTGGGATGGCCGCGATACTTTTCACATTCCTCGCGGAAGTCGTAGGGAACTTCATCGACGCAATCCGGCCAGGCCTGCGTCTTCAGCCAGTACTCCACAAGCCCCAGCCGCGCGCACATCTTCACGAATCGCGGATTGGCGCGCAGTTCGGGATAGGCGACCGGGAACACCATGTGACTGCGATAGGCGTTGACGCCCAGCGTATCGCCCGGCCTGCCGGAGGGGCCGAGCCTTGCGCCATCCAGAATGTCGAACGCCTCATCGGCGAACCCCATGACAGCTGGCCACATCACGGCGACCGGATCGAGGTGTCCCGACTTCTCGACGCGACCGCGCATCATTTCCAGCACGAGCCTTCGGCTTGCCGGGTCGGGCGAGCGCAGCAGCGCGACAAGGCCTATGATCAGCGAATGCTCGCGCAGCGGATACCGGCCCAGATGTTGGGGGTCGAGCATTGCATCGACCTGTTCCCAGTCCTTCTGGTGGGCGTAGGCGAGGATGCGCACCGCCGCATTGTGATGGTCGTCCGGCCACGTCTGGGCGTGTGCTTCCATCGCGGCGATGCCCTCGGCGAAGCGGCCTGCCCGCCAGAGGGACTGCCCGTACAAGGAGTTGCTGATCGGGTTCTTCGGGTCGAGGTCGCGCGACCGCCGGGCGAATTCGACGGCCTCGCGCATCCGGCCAACGCCCTCGAGCATGTAGGCGACGCCGAACATGTTGGGCGCGGCGTTCATGGCGATCTCGCAGGATCGCCGTCTGACGGCTTCCTGTTCCATGTAAGCGCCAAAGGGATCCAGACGGCTCCATCGTGCGCCGAGAGCCTGAAGGTTGTCGGGATCGAGCGCCAGCGCGCGCGTCAGCGCCGCCTCCGCTTTCGCCTTCAAGGGTCCGCGCTCGGCATAAGGCTGGTTCATTCCGGCAAGAAAGGCGAGTTCGGCGTACCGCGCCAAACCATCCGCGAAATCCGGGGCCAGCCGCGTGACGGATTCTAGCGAGGCGAGGTTGCGCAATATCTGCTCCGGATCGACCGTGCCGAATTCGACGCGCAGGTAGAGATCGTAAACAGCGGGATCGATGGCCGCTGTCTTCTTGGGGAAGAACGTCGTGTTCAGCGCCTCGGCGATGGCTTCCGAGATTTCGTCCTGCACGGCGAAGATGTCGTCGAGGCTTCGGTCGAACTTGTCGGACCATAGCGTCTGCTGGGTTGCTGCTTCAGTCAGGTGGGCTGCGATGCGTACCTTGCCGCCTGCCCGGCGGATCGACCCGTCGACAATGTGCGTGGCCTTCAGCGCCGCTGCCGCCTTCGGCTTATCTGGCCCGCGAAACTGAAAGCTCGACGTGCGGCTGATCACCTTCAGCTTCGAGCCACGGATTATGCGTCCGAGAATGTCCTCGCTGACGCCATCGGAGAAGAACTCCATCTCCGGGTCACTGGAAAGGTTGTCGAACGGCAGCACCGCCAGCAGCGTCTCGACAGGCCCGGCTGGCTCCGCCGCGATCTCCTCCAGCGTCGGCAGCGCCTTGACCGTAGCGGAGGCTGCAAAAACTCGCGCTGGCCCGCGCTCGACGAACTGGCGGACGTCAGCGAGAAAGCCGAGCCACGCCCGGTCCTCCGCCTCTCCCTTCCAGTGCGACAGCTCGGCGGTCTGGGTCAGCTCAAACATGATCGGCCGCTCGCACGGCTCCACCATCGCTGGAACAAGAGTGCGTTGCCGGTCGGCAAGCGTGGCTTCGGCGCGCACCCAGCGGCTATCGACCGAGCGTTTGGACCACAGGACGACCACGGCGCTCGCCTCGCGCAGGGCCTTTTCCGTGACCTGGTCGTAGGCCTCGCCGGTGCGCAGGCCGACATCCCACCAGACCTTGAAGCCTTGACGCTCGAACGCTTCTGCAAAGACCTTGGCGCGGGCCTGGTCCTCGCGGTTGTAGGAGAGGAAGATGTCCGACATCTATTTCCCCTGATCCTTCCGCAGCTCGCGGCGGAGATCGAACCTGCGATCATCCAAATGACGCACATCACCTGGCAATGCCGCCGCAAGCACCGTGGCGCGCGCCAGGCCCTTGCGGTTACAGGATAAGAAGATGTCCGTCATCTACTATGGCCGTCTATCACCAACGCGGCGAGAGTCTCGCGCAGCCTTTCGGAACGCGCCAGCCTGTCCTCCAAGGCGTCGTCGCGATGGTCAGAAGAGTCGCGTGGTCTCGCCGCCGCTCACGAGCAACTCGGTTCCGTTGACGAAGCTTGCCTGCGAGGAAAGCAGCCATGTGACCGCCTGCGCGATCTCATCCGACTCTCCGACGCGGTTCATCGCGGAGTGCCGCTGGATGGTGCGGCTCATGAGTTCCGGTTCCGCCTCGATATACGGGTCTACCATCTCCGAATGGATGAAGCCGGGGCAGATGGCGTTGACGCGGATGTTCTTGTCCGCATAATCGATTGCGGCCGATCTAGACAGGCCCACAACCGCGAACTTGCTGGCGCAGTAGGGGGAATTGCCGAGGTCCCCTGCCTTGACGCCATACATGGACGCCATGTTGACGATGGCGCCGCCGCCGCGCGCCAGAAGCGCCGGAATCTGATGCTTCATGCAGACGAAAACGGCGCGAAGGTTTGTAACCATCGTCTCGTCCCATCCCACCTCGTCGATGTCTGCAAGGAGCGCCAGCGTAGGACCGGTGATCCCGGCATTGTTGAAGGCTCCGTCCAGGCCGCCGTAGCGCTCAACAGCGGCGGCAACCAGCGCCTGAACGTCCGCGGTGCTGGTTACGTCGGTCTGCACGAAAATGGCTTCGCCGCCCGCGGCCTTTATATCGCGCAGGACCGCCTCGCCCTTGTCGCGCCGACGGGCCGCCAGAACAACGCTGGCGCCTTCGCTCGCCAGTTGTCGCGCGGTCGCTGCGCCCAGTCCGGAACTTGCGCCTGTCACAATGATGACCTTGTCCTGCATGCGCTTCATTTGCACTACCTCTGTTGATCTGGGGGGCACTGGGGCGTGTGGGGCGAGGGTTTGCCGTAACGATCGGCTGGCCCCGTGGCCATGGTTTCCGGGAGGTTGGTCACAGCATCAACGGCTCCGATTGACGTGCGCGTAAGACAGCGCAACCCATTGATCCCGGAGGCGCGCAGGCTTATCGGCCCGCAGAGCTTTCCGCTGCCTCGTGCTGAATTCTGACTGATCCCAACCGACAGACGCCGGCCGCCGTCTGCCTTGGCGGTCTATGTTGTACAGAGAGACACCTGTTCGCCTGCCGTGCTACGCTTGCGACATGATGGTTTGCCAATGAAGCGCCAATGATTGCGGGCGCTGGTATGACATCGGGGGGATTTATTGGGCTTGGTTGATCTGGCGCATGAGCCCGACTTTTCTGTCGGGGAGATGCATGTTGGACCTGGGCTGCGCGAGGTCAGATCCGGCTCGCGCGTTCAATCCGTCGAGCCTCGGGTCATGCAGGTACTCGTCCAGCTTGCGCGCAATCGCGGGCGGGTGGTGTCGCGGCAGGATCTGATCGATGCCTGTTGGGGCGGCCGGGTCGTCGGCGACGAGGCCGTCAACCGGTGTATTGCAGCCATCAGGCGTCTGTCGGAGGCGTTCGGCGGCTTCTCCGTCACGACGATCGCGCGGGTCGGTTACAAGCTTGACGAGGCGCCGGTGACATTAGCGGGGGGAGATGAACCCCGCCAGCCGGCCCAGGAGCCCGAACTCTCCCAGATCGCCGGCGGCGGAGCAGAGGGGCTCCCGCGCAAGCCAGGCCTCATGCGCGTACCGTCCGTCATGGTGGCCTCAGGCGCCGCGGCGGCGGCTCTTGTCGTAGTTGGACTTGGCATCGCCTGGTCGGGCTTGGCGCCGCCTGCGCCTCAGTTGACGGATCGGACAGCCTTTTTCGGCTTTCAGGAGGACGAAGCCGATCCTACTCTGGCGACGGTGGCGAGATCCTCTACGGACCAGACATTTCAGACGCTGGGGGCTCTGCGGCTTACCACCGTCGCGCGAGCAGAAACCCTTGGCGCGGCCGTGATCCGCCGCCTGGACAAGGCAAGGGAGCTTGGCGCGCGCTACGCTCTCAGCGGCGATATCCGGCGCGAGGACACCGTCGTCAAGCTGTCGGTACGTATCGAAGATGTGTCTACGCGCGCCACGCTCTGGGAGCATGGCCTGGAGGCTGCAGCGAGTGATGCCACGCTTCTGCCTGCGCGCGCGGCGCAAGCCATCGGTTCCACGCTTCGCTGTATTGTCCGTGGCCGCAGTCAGCTGGCGCAGGATACGGAGGCTCTGGTCAAGCAGGTTGCGGATCTCTGCCGTATCGGGAGCTATTCGGATTCAAGCGACCGTTTTGTCACCGGATCGCGCGCGTTGGCGCAGGCGCAGCCGAACTCAGCACATTTCCAGTCCATGCTCGCTATCGCGCTGCTGGCAACTGTCGACGCGGCGCCTGAGTCCGCGCGGCTCGCTCGTATCGAAGAAGCCAAGGCCGTGATGGCGCGGGCGAATAAGCTGGACCCGAACGGCATGGCGGAAATCCTGCCGCGAATCTTTATGGCATTCGTACAGCGTAGGACCTTGCTAGAACTCGAGCCGATGCTGCTTGAGGCGTTGGCCGCGACCGAGGGCAGGGACGCATTTCTGTATAGCCAGGTGAACCTTTTCTACGGGGCGGCACTGACCATCGCAGGACGCATGCGCGACAGTGAAGCTTACCAGAGTCTGGCCTTGGCCAATGATCCCTTGCAATCGCCAGCTCGCCTCGCCTACGCGCAGGCCGTGCAGGGGCAGATTGCGTCGGCTCAGGAGGGGCTTGCGCAGGAGTTCGCACGCTTCCCGAGCGCCTGGGCCTGGGATGATCGAATGAATGCCGCTGTATTCCTCGGCGTCGGCGATACCGAAACAATTCTGACGCTCCGGCCTTCAGTGGTTTCTTCTGACACCGTGCAATGCTGGGGCGAAATCCGTGAAGCTCAAGCGAGGTCAGCGAATGCGGCCCGCCGTGCGGCAGCTCGAAGCGCCAGAAACTGCGCAACGCGCGGCCACCTCAGCGAGATTACAGCGCTGGCCGCAGAGGCCTCGCTTGGTGATCTGGATGCCGCATTTGATGCGGCGCGGAGGCTGACGCTGGTTGTGACGCTTGTAGAGCGGAACCCGCTTGAGGCGCTGTACTGGCCATCGTCGCGCGCCATGCGCGCCGATCCGCGTTTCCTGCAGCTGGTGCGCGATGTCGGGCTGCTCGACTACTGGATCCTGCCGGGTCAGGCGCCCGACTTCTGCCAGACAGAACGAATTCCAGTCTGCACCTTCTTGTCGACGCAACTATCGCGTCCGTGAGTCAACCTCACCATTCTTGAGTCTCAGCGGTTGCTGGTCGCTCTTGCCGATGAGTTCCACCCGACCTTGTGAAATGGCGCTACGCGGGAGCCTATGACTCGCTGTGACCGTGCGCGCGTGACCATGCTGTCCCTGATGCGCGTCGAGGTCGCCTCGAGGTTTGTCTGATCAACTCCGGCCGGGCGACCGCCTGATTTGACGAGTTGGCCGTTGACCCACGCCCTGTCGATATCCTTGAGGGCGGGATCCGAGTGGCTCAGTGCGCCGCAAGTGATCGCAGATCTATTTCACAGTCCTGGGTTCCAGGCGCCGCGCCAAGCGAAAGCCGACATCCGGCTGGCGATCCTCGGCCCGTGCAGGGCGTCGCGCCGCCACGCGCAAGCTATCGGCCCCGTCCGCGAATGAACCGCCTTTCGCCACCCGCATCGTGCAGGCTGCTTCAAGATAGGCGGAGCCATCATTGATCTCTCGTGAATGTTCCGGGCGGTAGCAGTCTTCCACCAGCTCGGCCACATTACCCCGCATGTCATGGAGACCCCACGCATTCGGCGCAAAGGACCCGGCTTCCTGTGAGCTGGTTGGTTGACCGCCAGCCGAACGGAAGTGCGCTTGTGCGGGGGAGATTGCCGGCTCGCTCCCAATCGGACCGGAGCCGCTCCCCTGCTTTTCAGCGAGAGCAGCGTACTCCCATTCCGATTCAGACAGCAGCGTGTAGCGATCGAAACGCTCCTGGGCGATTCCGAGGCGGCGGTTTAGCCAGTGCGTGTACGCGAAGACGTCGTTGTAGCTTACGTTCACCACCGGGTGATTTCCGTAAGACGGATCTCGTCCTTCGGGCACGTAGCTATTGCATCCACCGTCGTCGACGCACTGCATCCATTCGTTCCACGTGATCTCGTGCGTGCTGACAGACCAGGAATAGTTGATGCTTACGCTGTGACGTGGGCCTTCGTCGCTCATGCGGCCGGGCTCGTCGTCCGGAGACCCCTTCACGAAATGGCCGGGGGGAACAACGACCATCCCGGGACCTTGTCCGGATCCGCTGACAAACGTGTCGCTGAATCTCTGGCCGGCAGCGAGCCTTCGGCTTGGTCCGACAAAGAAAGATACGGATGCGACAGCAGGCCCCGCGCTTACGCGGAATGTATAGTTGCCGTTGTCGACGGGGACGGCGCCGGGGGCGTCCGGATTGGCATTGCCATACCAGGTCCAGCCCTCCCAGGGCGGAGCAAGCAGGCCTTCGCGCTCAAGTATTTTCATCCCATTCAAGAACCATGTGCGCGTGAACGGTTCAGTCTGGGGGTGGTTCAGGACTTCGAAGCTCACATAGACTCGCTTGGCGTCAGCAGGCAGCTGGTCCATGTGGCGACCGCAACGCTGGCTGACGACGGAAAAATTCTCAGCATCGCAGATCCTGATATCCGAAATGCGCGGCTGGATCGCCCAACTGGCGCCAGCGGCGATCATGACAGCAGCAAGACCCGCCAACGGGGCCCAAAGCCATCGTTTATGCCGGCTCAGGTAGCCAGAAATTGCGGTTGCCGGGGGGGCGGCGGCCGGTGATGTGTCTGGCTGGCCGCTGCCGGAGGCCGGGGCTTTCTGGTTTTGCGGTGCGTTTGCTTCCTCTTCCAGTTTCCGCCGCTCCCTCGTTCGGCGCGCACTGGTCAAGAGAGTGTCGCGCCATGCAGGGCGGGTTCGAGTGTCTGAGACGATCGCGAGAAGCACCCGGAGGTTTTGAGGTCCCGGCACAAACTTGCCGCGACGCCATTCCTCAATCGACCGATCGGAGATCGATGCGCCCGCGTTCTCGAAGGCTGCAATCAGCGAATCGACGGTCCATTTCTCGCCGCAGAGTCCATCGGGCAGCGCAGTATTGCCGATGCCCTGATCCCAAATGACGTGGAACAGCTCGAAGAAATCGTCTCTGGGGGCAGGTGGAGCTCGAAAAAATTTTCGCATCAAATTCAAATGCCAAGCCTGGCCAACTTCGGTCCACCTTCGGTCTCGCCGTTTGATTCACCACAGCCGCGCGCCCTAGGCAACGTGTGCTGGGCAAGGGGGCGGGCACATTTGCTGGCGGAGTTACCGCGTGCGTCAGCGCGCGTGATCGCAAGGTGTGGGAAGCAGAGGGGAGCGATAGATGGCCCGGTCAAACAGAGCATTGAATAGTGATCTACTTATCGGACGCCCGCCGCACGCAAGGCCTTACCTCTACGGGAGGTTTGAGCGCTGGTTTTTGGCCGCGGCGGTTGCCGCGATGACTGCGGCCTGTTCGTCCCCTAGCTCCGACCCGGTCGCCTACAGTGGCATGATTGAGTCCTGCCGCGCCGACCGGGAAGCTTACGGAGAGGCCGATTGTGCCTGTTTCGCCAGCGCATTTCAGGCGAACCTCGACCCCAGTTTTTTCGCGGTCATGGGCCGGTACTACGTCCTCAAGCAGCAGGAGCTCATTTATTCCGATGGGACTCCGGTCGGCGGGGCCGCGAATTCCGAAGCCTACAAGGACTTGCGCGCGCACTACCAGACGGCGGTTCAGAAGGAAGCCGCTGGAGGCACCGTCTCCAACCTTACCGGGTTGGTCCAAGATCTGAAATCGTGTGGCGGCGCCTTTGCGGAGTTTAGCCCGGAGGCAGCCGCAAGCTTTGCGGGCGATAAGTTCTTACGCGCCTTCTCAGGCTTGCGTTAGGGCTTCGATGAGGCGGCTCACGACCCCTCTCTCGCGCGTGGGAGCGCACAGGCGAGACGTCGCTAATAGCCGTGTTGCTGCGTTTTCGGTCTGCAGGCCTGGTTCAGCGCGACGATCAGGCCGGGCAAAGAAGAGCAAAAAATGAAGTCACCGCAGCAGGTCCGAAACGGAGGGGCTTGTCGGTCTCTGTTGCGGCGACCGGCCGGTCGCCAAGGGAGAGCTTGAAGATGAACTGGGTGAGCATCAGCCGCGTCGGGAAGATCGTTGCTCTGGCGGCATTCTTCTTGCCCTGGATGACCGTCAGCTGCCAGGGTCAACCGATAGCAACCCTCAACGGGGTGGAGCTCGCTACGGGCCTTCTGTCACCTGAAACGACAGACCGGCTCGGGAATCTCGACGTTGGCGCAGGACAAATCCAATGGCTCGTTCTTGTCGCCGCCATCGCCGGGATTGCAGGGCTGGTGATAGGCTGGCGGCGCTTCACGCCTGATCCATCGAGGAACGCCCTGATCGCCTCGTGTGTCGCGGCGGGCTGTGTCTTCGTCAGTCCATTTGCACTCGAATGGGGAATTGAAAGCACCCTTGGCATGCAGGGCGCCGGGCGCGATGTTTCGGCCGCTGTCGCGGTTGATCGGCAGTTCGGATTCTGGGTAGCCCTCGCAGGGTTTGCAACCGCCGCCTTTGCGTGGCGACAGCAGCGCAGAGCCAATCCATTCGCCGGCTCGGGCCTGCCGCGGCAAGCATCGCCCGCCGGGGATGAGGCTGCCTGGACCGAGGCTTCTGCCCGTGCTGATTCAAGAAGCATCCGAGATTATCTGCGTGAGTTTCCGGTCGGGCGGTTCAGAGAAATCGCCGTCGATTCCCTAAAGAAGCTGGGCGAGCAGCCGCCCGAACCGCCTGCGGCGACAGCAACGACCAATGCAGCGTCCATGGCAGCAGGAGGAGGTTCGCGCGCGTCGTTCCCGACGATCAAGGGATTGTCGGCAGAGACGGTTGCGCCGATCCTTTTGTTCGCGGCAGCGCTTGCGACAATCGAGTCCCTGTCCTGGATGCTGTACGCGCAGGTGCTGGATCTCTATGAAGGACGATCTGGTTGGTCTCCCGATCTTGGCGTCGACCCCCAACGTGAGGGTTGGCTTCAAGCGCTTGCCTGGGCCAATGTTCCTGCGTCCATCGTAGGGCTGTTACTTGCCGGCGTATTCCGGACAAAGCTGCGAGCTCTGTCCCTCATTGTAGCCGGAACGCTGGTCGTTGCAGGCGTCCTCCTGCTGCCAGGTTTGCCGGGCTTGTGGCCGCTTTTCATTGCGCCTCTCTGCCTGCAGGTCGCCGTCGCGATCGTCTGGTGCTTCGCGCTATTTTCAGTCGCGGAGAAGCGTGAGCTGCCCGAATTGATTTTCTGGTTCGGTGGGCTCGTTGCGATGCAGGCTGTGCTGTCTTTCCTGCTTGATGGATGGTTGCGAGACGGATGGAGTCCTGAACAAGAGTCGACAACCCAGGGCGCCATCAGCCTGCTGGGCGCGCAGGTGATTTTTCGGATCCTGTGTCTCGCGCTTGCGGCGATACTGGTGATGCTTGCCGTTATCTGGAAGCGGGACGCTTCCCTCGCGGAGGGAAACGGATCGAGATCGCTATCGCCTGCCGGTGGCCAACGCAGCACGACAGGGATCCTGCTGCGTGATCCTGCGTCGCTGCACATGGCCATCGGATTGTTCCTGACTGGTTTGTTCCTGCCGGGATTGTGGCAACAGGTCTGGCGCGGAGTGTTCAGCGCCAATCACGAGTTCTCCGATTCCGAACTGATGGCGCAACCGATCATCCAATGGATCAGGTTGGCCCCGGCTATTGGCGTGCTGACAGGAGCGCTGGTGGTCGGCATGCTCTCACGTCAGACCCCGGCTTGGCGCGGGCTGGGGCCAGCTTTGGCGCTCGCGGCCGCTCCGATCGGGATACTGGCGTCGCTGACGTCTCCAAACTCCGGTCTCAACGCCGTGCTGCCGCTGGCATGCGCCTATTTTCCAGTCGCCGTCGTCTACGCACACCTGGCAGCCGCCACCGACGCCCGCCATAGATTTGGCGCCGCGATCGCGAGCGGGATTCTGTTGTTGACGCCTGCTGCATTTGCGGCCGATGCCAATGCGCTTGTCGCGTTTGCGGTCGGCAGTCTCGGCGAAACCGGTGCTGCGGAGCAGGACATCCGTCCCTTCGCTGCTCTGATGGGGGCCGGCCTTGCATTCCTTTGGCCGTCCGCTCACTTCCTGCTTGCCGCGCAAGCAATAAGTCAAACCGGTCGCGAACGCCGCACGCCCGTGCCGACTTTGATCGCTCTTGGTTTGGCAATCCCCGTGTCTTGCGGGTTTCTGGTCTGGAAGCATGTTCCCGGAGCGCAGACGGCCTTGCAGCAGATGGTTGAATTGGTGGCGCCGGCGGAAGCGCCGCGACAGCTGCAGCCGGACCTTGGTGTGCCACCTGCCGACCCAGAGTCTGCGGCTCCCGATCCTTCAGCGCCGGCTTCAACGCCATCCGAGACCGACATTGAGACTTCGGATGAATATCCGCTTGATGCCATTACCATCAAGGCTGGCGGGACGCTTGGCAGGTTCCGCATGGACGCTGACTGCCGCCTCTGGTTCGACGAGATCGAAGTCTCACGATTGATCTCGCGGTACACAAGCCGGGACGGGGATACGGAGGTTTGCGAATACGGGACGATGGTTGCAACGTCGCCGTCGGAAAAGTGGGCGGTGACTTTTGGCGCCAAGAGTGACTACGGATACGATTATATCGGCATCGTCTCGCAACGCGACAACCGCATCATCCGCACGCCAGCCATCTTCCCCAATCCCGATGGTGCGTTTGTTCCGGGATCGCGCAGCTCGCAGCGCTATCCGCATCAGGCCCTGCGTCCACTGCAGGTGTGGACACCGGACGAGGAATTCTTGCTGATCGCAGAGGGGCTCTGGAATGGTCTCCCGTGTGTTCTGGATGTGAGTAAGGTCACCCTTGCATGTCCTCAGGTGGCGGAAGTCGAACGGGCCGTAGTCACTGCTCTTCGAGCTGCGGGAGCTGCATGCCCCGGCAATAGCCTAGACTGCGGTCCCAGCTGGAATCCCGGTCCTGGCGAGATGTGGTTCGGAGATTCGAACTCGACAGGCGTGCAGGTTCCCAAAGCGCAATGGGCGCCAGGAGATGAGGTGTTTGAGGCAAAAGCGCTCGGTGGGTTCAAGTCTGACCGCCAAAGCGAATACGAGGCGCCCGTTACGGGCTATGAAATCTTGTTTCGTCTAAAGACCGACGGCAGCCTGCTGGATGTCTCTGTGAATGGACCGGTGTTCGAGGGGCTTGCGCCGCAGCGGCCACCGTCAGAGGACCCGGTAGATGTCGAGCCTCCAGCGCCTGCTCCACCGTCAGCAGTTCCCCCGCCGGCTGACCAGCGCTAGCCGCCCGTAGGTCCTTTGCGCTCAAGAAGCCAAAGGTGAGCTTGGGCGGTTCGGCGTTCGAACGCGCAGACTGACGTCACTTCCACGGATCGGAGAAGCGGGGATCTGTCAGGAATCGCTCGTCGGTCAGCGAATTGAGGAAGGCGAGGACGTCTTCGCGCTCCTGCGCAGACAATTTGAATCCCGCTATCAGCGGGCTCTTGTGTGGGTTCGCGCGACCATCACCTGCGTTTCTCTCACCCGAGGGGATTAGCCGCCCTCCCGCCGCATAATGGTCCAGCACCGCCTCAAGGGTCGGCAAGGACCCATCGTGCATATATGGACCGGTGACTGCAATGTTCTTCAGGCTGGGCACCTTGAAGCGGCCGGTGTCTTCTTGCCGCGCTGTCAGCGCCGCCATTCCGGGGTTGCCGGCTGGATATCCTCCGCGACCGTCGACGTTGTAGAGGCCATTGTTCTGGAAGTTCAGCACCGGCGCGCCGTTAACAGTGACGTCACCGTTTAACCTCGGTCCGGAATGACAGGCGTGGCACTTCAACCGCTCGCCCTGGAACAATGCCTCGCCGCGTTTCGCTGACTCGGTGATCGCATCCGCATCGCCCCCGAAGCGATACGCGTCATAAGGCGATCGCGCTGAAACCAGTGTTCTCTCAAACGTTCCCAGTGCGGCCGTGATCGAGTTCAGGTTGATCCGGCCTCCTGCCTCAGGAAAGGCGCGCGGGAACAGGTCCCGGTATATCGGCTCGCTCGACAAGTCGGCGACAAGCAAGTCCTGCCGTCCCTCCATTCCCATCTCCACGGGATGCAGGCCGAACATGGGCGTTCGCGCCTGAAGCTCGAGAGAGTTGAGGTAGGGGTTTGTCCACGTCAGCGACGGCGCATAGCCCACATTGGCGAGCGCCATCGTGTTGCGTGCTGTCAGTTCGCCAGTAACGCCCCACGAAAACGGAGATGCGTCCGAGAAGCTGCGCTCCTGCTGATGGCAGCTGGCGCAGGATCGCATGGAGTCCGCCGCCAATCTTCCATCATAGAACAGGCGTCTCCCGAGTTCGACCTTCGCCTTCGTTGTTGGATTGGTTGCGGGCTCGGGAGGCGGTTTGGCCCAGGGGGGGAGGTCCCAATCATATGGGTCCGCTGCCGCCGCGCCCGGAAGATGTGGCTGTTCATGTGCTGGCGCGGCGCGCGAAGGCGGTTGCGCCATGCTGACCTGCCACAGCGCGAGGCCGGGAATTGCCAACGACATTCCGAGAAAAAACAGGCCTCTTCTCACATGGGCCACAAGGGACTCCCGGTCACGGGAAGGCCGCGGGGCCTCCCGCGCACCTTCCCACTTGCCGACGGTCCGACGTGCGCCGGACATGCAAACCTATGCGAGCCGTCGCATGGCCCGCATGTCAGGCAGGTTGCTTCCGGCCGTGTCGATCCCGAGCGCATGAGCGATTCCGGAATACATCTCCGGCTCGGTCATGTTCCGGCCAGGCTCGGGTCTGCCGGTTGTCGGGTCGAACCCGTAGGTGAGCATGTTGTCGACATCAACCCCGCCCAGGACGCGCCCGCCATTGGCGAGCGGCGAGACGATCAGAGAGCCGTTGTTCAGGTCGTGACCGGAGCCGAACGTCATCGCGTTGTCGGGGCGGCGGCGTGTGCGGCCAAACTCGGTTGCGAAATAGATCATCGAACGGTCCCAGAAGCTCTGACCGTCGCGGAACTCTTCGGACTTCAGCAGGGAGATCAGGCGTTCTGCGATCGACAGCTGTCTGTTCCACATCACTGCCTGCACCTGACGGTTCGCCTGGTGTGAGAAGTCGAACGAGATCGGAGGGTTGACGATATCGCCCTCGCCAAGGCCGCCTTCGCCCAGCTTCACGCCCTTCTTGAACACGGCGCTGCCTTCTGGCCCGAGGGTGACGGTCACCGACACACCGTAGCGCAGAAGCATGAAGGCGAGCGCGGCCTGCGCTTCGAGCGGGTCAAACTCGTAGTTCGGGAACGCTTCACGGACCTTCTGACCGATGGCTGAACCCGTGAGCCCGTGTGCGGCAAGGGGCATTTCCTCGGAATCCGGGAACAGCATCAGCTTGGTGATCAGGTCCTCCGCCTCGACACCGCGCAGGGCATCCCCGCGGATGTCTGCCCAGTGCTTGATGCGTTGGCTGTTTCTGAAGGTGCGGAAGAAGTCCGAGGAGGGATCCAGACGTTCGTTGCGGAAGTTGCGCGCCGCCTCGAACAGCTTGCGATCGGGCGCGCCAGCAATCCCTCTGTAGCCGTCCAGCGACAGCGGCCAGAGGTTCGGCGTGGGTGCGCGCTCGCCGTAAACGTAGGCTGGCAGGGTGTTGTCGGTGCCCCGTTCGGTGAACCCGGTTCCGTTGACCAGATGCACGTTGGGGATCGCATAGCCTGCGCCGTAGGTGAGGGCGACCGCTTCTTGGAGTGTCCGGCCTTGCCAGGCTGCGTTGCCATTGATCGATCGCTGCTGGGCGACGAAGTGGTTCACGCTGGTGCCAGTATGGGTGACCACCATCATGTCATTGGAGTTCTTGCGAACGAAGTTCGACTGATTGGCGGTGAACGCCGCCGGGATGGCCCCGATCGATGGTCCCTTCATGTCGATCGCGCGAAACTCACCGATCGTCTGGACCATATCGTCTGGATAGGCATTCAGCGTCGCGGCGTTCGGGACTTCCGATTCGCGGCGCGAGAGGAAGGCATCGACCTGGCTGGCGCCGCCGAAAGAGCTGAGAACGATGAGGAAGCGCGGGTTCTTCGCTCGCTCAATCATTGCTTCCTGGGCAAATGCGTCTTGCGGCATGCGAGCTGCGATGAAGGCTCCGGTGGCGCCGAGTGAGGCGGTGCGGAGGAAGTTGCGGCGTGACAGATGGGTTGTCATGTCAGTGTGTCCTGATCTGATCAGTAGAAGACGGCTTCAAGCGACGAGGCGACCGCAAAGCAGCTCAGCGTAACCCAGTCCGCTGCGACCTCGGTGCTGCCAGCCTCCCGGCCATCGGCCACCTGGGGGTAGAATGCAGCCAGATTTTGAATCTCCCGTTCGCTGGGGCTGCGCAACAGGATGGAGCCGTAGATTGCATCCGCCGCACCACTCAACCAGGCCTTGTCAGGCGTCGTGGAGCGTCCGTCTTCACCGTAGGCTCCCGCCTTGAACAGGACGGCGTCCGCGGGGCTTTCCTTGTCCATCCGCACGCGTTTGCTGCACACATGAAGGGCGACCCGATCCACTGCGATCGGCGAGGTCAGCGCGGCATTTTCTATCGGTTCGTTCACCAGAAGATTTGGCGCCTCCACGCCGCCGAGCACGATGCGGAATGCGTCTGTCATGCAGTCATAGCGCGACAACTCCTTGCAGATGTCCTCGCGCGGCATGTTCAGGTTTGCAGACAGGTCGCGCAGGTAACGCTCGCCATCCTTGAACTTCACCCGGGGGTCCGCAGAGGCGACAGGCGCTGGCGAATCGCCGGCGAACTGCAGCGCGGCTGGGTCTGGCGCGGTGGCGCAGGCCGCAGTCAGAAGGCCCAATGAGGCAAGTCCAATGCAGGTCAGTTTTCTCATCGCGCTCTCCTACGGCCGGCCATAAGCGTTGGTGAGCACGAGGTCGTGCAGCATTTTTTCGACGCGGTAGTTGTATGTCGTTGCCGACTTCAGCCCACGCCACAGCCGGGTGAACTCCGGCTGGTCATTCACGTCAGGCTCGCGCCCCACAAGAAGTTTCCAGTAGTCGCCAGCCACCTTCATGGCGAAGGCGTCGCTGTTGGCGGCCACTTTGCCCCACTCGAGCAGATCGGCCACCTCCTGTCCGAAGATCATGCCGCCGGCGGGAGCTTCGGCAACGCGTGGACCGTCAACCCGCACATAGTCCTTCAGCCGGTCATCATTGTAGGAGTAACCGCCGCTGATGCCATTGTAGCGCGTGAACGGATAGCTCAGAGGGTCCAGCGTGGCATGGCAGACCGCGCACTCCGGGGCGCCAACGCCCTTGGTGTCATAGTCCATGGGTTCATGCGGCACTGTGTTCAGACCCTGCATCCTGGCGATATCGAACCCGAGATAGGAGCGATAGGCCTGCGCAGCGGTGGTCCGCGGGATCGACGTGAACATCGTGTTGACCGCGCCAAACCAGCGTGTGGAGATCATGCCGACACGCTTGTCTTTCGGCACAGGCTGCATCGTGCCGCGTGGCCGCTTGGCCAGTTCTTCCTCACTTATCTGTTGCAGCGTGACAGGATCGGTCCGCTTGACGAAGTACTGCGCCAGCAGGAGGTCACGGACATCGTGATCGTCGCTATTGGCCCAGGTGAACAGGTTGTAGTCGTCGTCATAGTCGCCCAGCGGCACCGGCCCGGGGTTCTCACCTGACTTCACTGCGTGGGCCGGGCGGATCTTGGCGTTCGCGATGTTCCAGACGACGCCGTTCGGACCCAGCCAGTAGGGAGAATCGAGGCACTTATCGAGCGCTTCGCTAATGCGGGCGAGTTTGGTCTTCTCGTCCGTGATCTTCCTGAAGCCATCGATGTCTGCCCGCGTAGGCGAACTGCCGCAGAAGTCCATGTGGACCTTCTTGAACGCGTAGGCGGCGTCATACGTGCACACATTCCACTGGGCGCCAGCGGCGCGTGTCGCGTCGTCAGCGGCGCACGCAAGTGTCCGGGGAACGCTGTTGCTGTCCGCCGTCTGCGTGCCGGCCATGATTTCCACGATATTGGAATAGCCGTCGCCGTCTGCGTCCAGATCTTCGACAGCCTTCAACGCCTCGGGCAGGAACTTCAGGAAGTCCTGGTCGCTCAAAGGACGGCCGACGCCTGGCGCGAGCTTGTCCGCCACCTGCATGCCAAAGGCGTTGCGGGCGGGCGGCGTCGTGTGACAGGCGGCGCAATCTGCAAATCCGGTGCTGCAGGCCTTGGCCTCAGGGTAGGAATGGCAGAAAGCCATCGGAGCGGGCGGTTTGGCGGACGCCGGCTGAATCAGCGGCGCACCAGGAACAAATGAAGCTGCACCCATGGCTGAGATGCCAAGAGCAAGAGCGATGTAGGCGCCTTTACGGGGGTGTGGCCGCTTCATTTGCGCGCGGCTCCCCGCGGAGCTTTACCGGTCATGGTGCGTGTCCTCCTGTGTCGTCTGCGCGGCAGGCTAGGTCTGCTTTTCATACCTGTTACGACCGCATATCGATAGGTGCCGGGTTTGATCCAGATCAGATGGCGCCATCGACTTTTCGTGATGGCAATTGCTTGCGCGGGCGACTGTCCTTGAGGCATCGCCTTCTGGACGTAGCGACACCTGGGCAAGTCTGCTGAATGTCATGCGCTGCCGGGTCATTCGGCCTGTGCATAGGGCGGACCTTCACGGCGATGTGCTTTGTCGTATGTACAGCAGGACCGCGAGCGACTGTCCCGATCGGGACGCAAGAAGCGCATCAAGGAAGTGATTGGGTAGACCGCTCACCTTGCCGCCGCAACATCCGTAGCAGACTATCTCCAGTGGCCTGAAACATGCCCACCTCTCGCAAGGCGAATGGGTCTGGGTTGAGCGTTGCTACGTCCTTGTCGCGAACATGGCGTGGGGCTGCAGGGTGGCGGCTGACGCGCGGATGGCCCGGAAGCACTCCTCGGCTGCGTTGAGAGCAAAGACGATGTCTGCGTCTGTCATCGCGACCGAGAGAAACATGTTGTGCCAGGGGTGGGTGTAGATGCCGCGCTTGAGCATTTCCGAGCACCAGCCATAGCCGACACGATAGTCCCGGTCGTCGTCGAACAAAATCTGCGGCATGGGGCTGGGGCCGGTCTGGCGGATGGAAAAGCCGGCGGCCCTGGCGCGCGCGTCGAGGCCAGCGCGGAGTTGGTCGCCCATGGTGTTGAGGCGTTCGAGATAATCCGTCTCGCGGATCAGTTTCAGCGTGGCGAGGCTGGCGGCCATGGCGGCGGCGGCGAACCAGTACGAGCCGGTGGTGAAGATCGAGGAGGCTCCGGGGCGGGCGCGGTCTGAGCCCAGCACGGCGGAGATCGGATGGCCGTTGGCGATGGTCTTGCCCCAGCAGGACATGTCGGGTTCGACGCCGACGATGGACCAGCTGCAGTCGCGCGAGACGCGGAAACCGCCGCGCACATCGTCGACGATAAGCATGGCGCCGGTCTGGTCAGCTAGGTCGCGGCAGCGTTGGGCGAACTCACGGGCGGGCAGGAACTGGTCCTGGAAAGTGTCGTGCCGGAAGGGCGAGACGAAGATGGCGGCGAGATCATTGCCCGCGGCGCGGACAGCTTCCTCGAGGCTGGCGGTATCGTTGTAGGTGCAGAAGTGCTGGCCGGCCCGATCGCCGGGTGAAGTGCCGGCGGGGCGCGGGTTCGACCAGGGTTGGGCGCCGTGATAGGCGCCTGTCGCGCGGACGATTGCGTTGCGCTTGGTCTGCGCGCGGGCGGCCATGAGGGCGATGGTGGTGGCGTCGGAGCCGTTCTTGCAGAACATCGCCCACGAGGCGTGGGTGACCATGCTGGTGAAGGCTTCGGCGAGTTCGACCATGAGGGCGGATGGGCCCGTCATCGCATCGCCGATGTGCATCTGTTCAGTGTAGGCGGCATCGATTCCGGCGTGAGCGTAGCCGAAGAGTTGCGGGCCGTAGGCGCACATGAAATCGAGATAGCGATTGCCATCCACGTCCCAGAGCCATGGGCCCTCGGCGCGGGCGAAGAACTGCGGATAATTGGCGGGCAGGCTGGCGGCGGACTGGTGGCCGTACATGCCGCCGGGGATGACGCGGGCAGCGCGTTCGCGGAGGGATTTGTCGATCGGTCCGCTCATGGAAGCACCAGACCCGCCTGCCCGGTCACTGTTCGACTGCGCCGACGGAAGGTTACGTCATGACGGTCCGATTGCAAGGTCTCTGTCGCCGGGCCGAAGCTGGGGCCTCCAGATGATGGTTTGCCGCATCTGTTCGCGTATGATGCGCCTAGCCGGCCGCTTCAAGATAATGCTGGAGGATTTTTGACCGTGACCGCAACGCCCCAGTCTTCCAATCTCCACGACCTCCTGGCTGGTGGATTTCCCGCAGACAGAACGAAGCCGTGCTTTATATTGCCTGATGAGACAGAGCTCAGCTATGGCGCGCTGGAGCAGATGGTCGCTCGCGTCGCCGGCTATCTCCTGGCGCAGGGCCTGTCGCCCGGCGATCGGGTCGTCGTTAAAGACGAAAAGTCGATCGCGTTCGTCGCAGTTTATCTCGGAACACTGAAGGCCGGAGGCGTGTTCGTGCCGCTGAACTCTGCCTATACGCAAAGCGAGATGGAGTATTTTATCGGCAATTCTGAGCCGGCAATCGTGATTACCAACGCCCCGGCGTATGTTGCCGATGCCGAGGCGTCGGGGCACTTGATGCAGCATACGGTCGCGCGCGCCGAGGATGACGTTGCCTGCCTGATCTACACCAGCGGCACCACTGGACGCTCCAAGGGCGCAATGCTCACCCACCGAAATCTGGCCGCCAACGCACTGGCGCTTCATGATATCTGGGGCTTCACGCCCAAGGATGTGCTGCTGCACGCGCTGCCGATCTTCCATGTGCATGGCTTGTTCGTGGCGATGCACTGCGCATTCCTGTCAGGTTGCCCGATGATCTGGCTGTCGAAGTTCGTGGATGCAGACGTGCTGGCCGGGTTGAGACGGGCCACCGTGATGATGGGCGTGCCGACATTTTACACGCGGCTGCTTGCCAATGCCGGCTTTACGCGAGAACTGGCGAACCATGTGCGCCTATTCATCTCGGGCTCGGCTCCGTTGCTGCCGACGACGTTTGAGGAGTTCGAAGAGCGCACGGGCCAGCGGATTCTCGAGCGCTATGGCATGAGCGAGGCGGTGATCATCACGTCAAACCCGCTGAGCGGCCAGCGTATAGCCGGTTCGGTGGGTTACCCGTTGCCAGGCGTTGATCTGCGCATTGGCGGGGGAGAAGAGATCGGCGTGATCGAGATACGCGGACCCAGCGTGTTCGGCGGCTACTGGCGTATGCCGGAAAAAAACATGGAAGAGTTCCGTGATGGCTTCTTCATCACAGGTGATGTGGGACGGCGCGATCCGGATGGTCGCCTCTACATCTCTGGCAGGGCAAAGGACCTGATTATTTCAGGCGGTTACAATGTCTATCCCAAGGAGATAGAGCTGGTTCTGGACGACATGCCGGGGGTGACGGAGAGCGCTGTGATCGGTCTTCCGCACCCCGATTTCGGCGAGGGTGTCTGCGCGGTGGTGATCGGCAATGGGAACGAGTCGGCGATGATCGCCGAATGCCGCACCAAGCTAGCCGCCTTCAAGATACCCAAGAGGATTCTCTTCGTTGATGACCTGCCGCGCAACGCCATGGGCAAGGTGCAGAAGAACCTCTTGCGCCAGCGCCATGCAGACCTGTTTGCAGGCGCCTAGCGGGCACATCGCCCTGCTATCGGGTCGAGGACTTCGCGGGCGTAGGCTGCGTCATAGGCTGACAGCGGTTGCAGGGCGGCTGCGTGATCCCATGCAGAGCGGGCGTCGCGGGCCATGGCGCAAGCCTCCGGGCGGCGGGCGGCCTTGTCGTAGACTTCGGCATAGAGCGTGAGGCTGTAGGCGAATTCGCGTGCGGCGCCTGAATTGTCCGGCAGGGCCGCGAACTCTTCCTTCGTTTGCTGCAGCGCGGCCGGGACAAGGGCAAGTGCTTCACTGGCGCGGCCAGCGAAGGCCAGGGTCTTGGCTGTCTCGTCCATGATGCCGCCCTTGAGGCGTTTGAGACCCTTGTCGTTGGGGTCGCGGCCGAGCAGGTCGGTAGCGATGGTGTCTGCGCGTTTCATGTCTTCAAGGGCCATGTCGTAGAGCGCCTGGTCACGCCGTTCGGCTCCACGTTCGTGCAGGATGGTGGCGAGCGTGCGATAGGGGCGTGTGTCGCTGGGGTCGCGCGCCCAGGCGACCTCGCGGATGCGCACGGCTTCGTCCCAGAATGGCAGTGCGCTGGACTCTTCGCCCGTGACGCCGCGGAGGCGGATAGTGGCGCGGGCGAGTTCCACATTGGTAGAGCCGAGGAATTGCTCGACGTCCTTGTTGCCGGGATATTCGGCTAGCAACGCCGCCACCTTCGCGTTGATGTCGAGCAGTTCTGCGAGGCCCTCTGGCGCGCGGCCGATCCATGGGAGGGTTGCGGCGGCGACAATGCGGGCGCGCTGCTGGTTACGGCGATCATCCACCGTGCCTTCCGGCTGGGCGGCGAGACGCGCGTAGACGTCTGCCGCGCGCAGGGCCAGGGCGCGCGCCTTCTCGTTGTCGTCGTCGGAGACGTAGGCGTTGGTGGCGGCGGAGAAGGCAGCTTCGCCGAGGCGCAGCATGACGTCGCGATTGTTCGGGTGGCGGACGTAGAGCTCTTCGAGGACGGCGATGGCTTCGTCGAGCATGGTGGTGGCCGTGGCGCGCTCGCCGAGATTGGGGCCGTGCGGATTGCCAAGGACATCAGCGAGGCGCTGGTAGCCGGCGGCGGCCTCGACGGTTACTTCGAGTGGTGCGGTATCGTCGTCGCGCAAGGATTCGAGGTATGAGAGAGAGCGTCCGGCGATCAGTTCGAGGGCGGCCGTGTTGCCGGTGACCTTGCCGAGTTCGTCGTAGAGATCGAACATCATGAATGTCGCGAGTTCGCGCACTTCAGCATAGCGGCGGTCAGCGGCCTGGCGCTCGGATTCGGCGCGCAGGTAAAGCATGGTCGAAATCGCAAGCGCCCCCAGTACGCCGGCAGCCGCGGCGCCTGCGAAAATGAAGCGCAGCGTGCGGCGGCGGAACAGCAAGCCGAGCGCGTGCATGCGGTTGGCGCGCATCTCGGCAATGGGGCGCAGGGCGAGCCAAGCCGTGAGATCGTTCTTCAGAGACTCGACAGATGAGTAACGCAGGTTCCGCTCGATTGCGGTGGCGCGGGCGATGATACGGCCGAGATTTCCCCGCGCTTCGCGCAGCCGTTCGGAGCGCCACGCGTCGCTGCGGTTGCTCGCTGCCGAGATGAGACCCTCGAGCGGCTGGTCCCAGCCGGGCACGGCAGGGTTCGCGCCCGTGGCCAGCGATCGCAGAACCACGCCGAGCGAAAAAACATCTTCAGCCGGAGCAGGGGCCGCGCCGGCGATGCGTTCGGGGCTGGAGTAGCCTGGCGTGAAGCCGAGCGGCCGGGCTTCGGCGCCTGTGCTGCTGGCAGAGAGTGCGGCGCTGACGCCGAAGTCGACGATCTTCGGGTCAGCCGTCTCGTTGACGAGGATGTTCGATGGCTTGAGGTCTGCGTGCACGACAAGGTGTTGGTGAGCGTATTGCACGGCATCGCACACGCGCACCATCAGGGCGATCGTGTCCTTCAGCGACAGAGCGTGCTGTTCCACATAGATGTCGATCGGAACGCCGCGAACGTGCTCCATGATGAAATAGGGCGAGCCGTCATCGGCGACCCCGCCGTCGAACAGCTGGGCGATGTAGCGGTGGGTGAGGCGGGCGAGCGTGCGGCGCTCGGCCTCGAACTGGGCGATGGCGATCTCGCGCAAGGCCATCGGCCGCACCAGCTTGATGGCGGCCTCGTGCTCGAACAGGCCATCATCGCGGCGGCCGAGATAGACCTCACCCATGCCGCCCTCGCCCAGCAGGCCGGCGATCCGGTACTGGCCGACGCGCTCGGGCGGGGGGCGGGGTGTGGTGCTGGCGGCCATACCCTCGGTGGGGAAGGCCAGCTGGGCTGCCCGATCGGCGTCGAGCATGCGTTTCACGTCTGTAAGCAGCCGGGGGTCGTCGCCGTGGTGGGCGTGCAGCCAGGCGATTCGCGCGTCCTCGGGCTGGTCGAGGGCGCGCTCGAACACCTCAATGGCCTTCCGCGTCAGGTCTGCGTCCATGGGTGTCCGGCCAAAGCGTCGTGCGGGCCAAGTCTTGCGCGGTTTCTCGCAAAAAGCGATGCGCTATCGCCGCCGCTCTTGGGGCGAGCCCGCTGGACAGGTAGGATTCTATCGACCATCGTTTACGGGTGCGGGGCCGGCACCATCCGGCGGCAGCTTACAACCGCAAGATCGACCAGGATTACTGAAATGACCGGCAAGCGCGGCGTGCGGACCAAGGCCGCAACCCCCAAATCCGCGGCCGCAAAATCGGGGGCGACGAAGCCCCCGGCCAATGTGGTGGCAATCCGCGGGCCGCATGCCGAGCGGACGGCGGCCATGCGCAAACGCCTGATTGAGGCCGCGATCGAGTGCCTGACCAACCTTGGCTATGGCGCGACGACGCTGCAGGTTGTGACCGACCGGGCGGGGGCGAGCCGCGGCGCGATCCTCCACCACTTCCCTTCGAAGGTGGACCTGATGATCGCGGTGGCGGAATATGCCGCCGGCAAGCAAAACCGCCAGGTCGCGCGGCTGCTGGCTGATACCGAGCCGGGGATGGACCGATATCTGGGCATCACCATGGCGACGTGGGACGCCATGCAACGGCCGCCGGCGATTGCCCTGCTTGAGATCATGATGGGTTCGCGCAGCGATCCGGACCTGGGCGCACGCTTTCCGGCCGTGATCGCCGCGCTGGAGAAGCATCAGCGCGAGGGCGTGTGGGAGCAGGCGCAATCGGTGGGCATCACCGACAAGGCGCAGGTCGAGGCAATGACCTGGCTGCACAACGCGGCAATGCGCGGGCTGGCGATGGAGCTGATGTTCTCGCGCGACCTGCCGAAGGCCAATGCGGCGATGAAGCTGCTCAAGCACTACAAGATGTGGCTTACCGGCCAGTTGATGGCCAAGGCCGCAGACTGAGATGCTCTACTGCCTGAGGCAGACCTGGCGCGCATAGTGGTCCGGCGTCGGATTCCGTCAGTTCGGTGCGGAATCTCGAGGGCGGCGGATGGCGTCGAGCCCACGGGTTGTTGTGCTTGAAGTCCGGTCGCCAGCGTCGATCTCGGGAACGACATTGTCGACGATGGAGCGCGGCGTTGGTTCAGGCGATGCTGATGGGTCTCTCGGTGAGGCCGAGGCGCGCGTCAGTGCCTCGGTTTCCCATTCCGCGACGAAGCCGCCATCGACCTTGTACCAGCGCTTTCCTGGGTCCTTGCCGATGTCTTCGGTGATCCCCTGCGGTGAGAAGGTCCGCCCCTGACGCAGACGGCCGCCCGTGTCGTTGGCGTTGTCCACACGCGAGGGCGTCGTGCGAATCAGGAGCGTGATTTTTGCGCGGACCTGGAGGCCCGGCTCAACTGGCGAGACGGGCACGTTTGGCGAAGGCTTTGGCGCTGCGGCTTTCGGCGCGGTTGCGCCTGGCGCCTTTGTGTTGCCGAAACGGACATAGCCGCTGGCCGGCTGGTCAACCCGGTACCACTCGCCCTCTTCGGCGCCACGCAGGTCCGTGATGCGGCCGGTGGGACGGATACGTTCGCCGCTCTGGAGTTGGGCGAGGATCTTGCTGTTGGTGGTCGGCAGGGCGCGGACGTTGGCAGTGTCGTACTTGATCTCCCGCACAAGGCCGGGCGCGACATCACGCGGCGTGAGGGTCTTGCCGGCCGAGGTGATGTTGGGGTTCGGCTTGTTGCCGATGTCGGTCATGTCGCGTTCGGGCGCAGGCGGGCTGGCGATCGCCTCTTCTACCGCCGGCGGCAGGCTGGTAAGCGGCGGGGCGGGCGTCTTCTGCATCTCGTTCCAGGCCGCGTAGCCGCCTCCGCCAATGACCGCTGCAAAGATCACAAAAGGCAGGATGGAACCGCGCGGCCTGGGCGGCCGGGGCGGAATTGTCTCGGCCCTTGGAGGCTGAGGCGCGACCGTGGGCGGAACCGATGTGGTCTGGTTTGGCTTGGGGAAGGCGGCATTGATCCGCGCTTCGAGCTCTTCGTTCGTCGGGACCCGAGGCGCCGGTTCGGCAGCGGGCTTTGGGGATTCAGCCTTCACAGGCTCTGGCTTCGGCGGCTCCGGCTTCGGTTCCGGCCGGGACTCAGGCCTTAGAAGTACGACATTGTGGTCGCCGTCGGCGTTGATGCCGTCGCCGCAGAAGGGGCAGAACGCAAAGCCTTTTACCCTGATTTCGGGGGAATCCGGGTGTTTCGGGCATTTGTGAAACTCAGCCGAGGCGTTTATCGCCGGCTTCGACATCCCGGTAGCTCCCCAGCATAGGCACACCGCTCACCGTTGCATCTCTGACAGGAAATTTAGGCCCTCCAAAGGCAAACTTCCAGCCGAGTTCGCACGAGCGGCAAGCCGGGCGGTTATCGAGGTGGCGGCGGAGGGGGCACGGCCCTGGGTGTCGTTGCCATCGCCTGAGCAAGAGCCTGAATAGACGCAGCTTCCACCCAGCCTGCCCCCGCATTGGCGGGATTGAAGACGCTCGTTTCCGGTGTAAGGCGGCCGCCACGAATGAGCGCCATGACTTCCGAATGCATGAGCGCCTTGCTGTGGTCGATCCCTGGAATGTTCACGTGATAGCCGCTGAAATCCGCGGCCGGCGGGGGCGACACGGCGCCGGGAGGCGGTGGGACGGTGTAGCTACCGGGTGCAGTTTGAGCTCCGCCCGGATGGAGGCCAGCCTCGCTGATGATCGACAGCAGGAACCCCGTCGTGAATTTTGCCGGATCAATCTGGCGCTTGTCCACGGCGCGAAGATCGTCGTTGTCGGCCCGGTCGCGATTGGCCTCGTTGTGTTCAACGTCGTTGACGCTGCCCGGAACACTCACAGTCCATTCGGCGATGCGGGCGATCAGTGCGTTCCGCGCGGTGTTCGGGTCGGTCGAGAGACCATGCGAGGCGAAGCCGCCCATACCCTTGAAGCGGCGCTCATACTCTTCGCCGATCGCACGGGCGATGTAATGCCCTACACCACCCTGGCGGTCGTCCGTGCCATCGGCGAATTCAAAGATGCGCGGCGCGTAAGCCCGGCGCGACGTCCAGTGTGCCAGCGCGGATAGCCCCAGCATCTGGATTGGCGACAGGCTGCCTTCGAAATTGTCGACCAGGCCAACGAGATGACTTTTTGACCCCAGTGTGAAGAGACGGCGTCGGATCGTTCGCTCGGGCCCCACCGATCGCCAATCTTCGGCGCCGGTGTTGGACATCAGCATCTGATAGGCGGCCATGGGGCCGGCCTTGCGGCGCAACTGGCCTGTGATGACGCCGCGAATGAACAGGTTCAGGTCTTCCCGCATTCGCTCCAGCTCCGGCAGCGTCATCGGCGACGGGGTCGGGAAGCGAAGCGTATCTTGGTGGTTGAACAACGGGATGGCGTCATCGGCGTTCGTCTCGCGCTCGAAGGCGGACAGCCAGCTGCCGCGCAGCTGGACGAGACTGTCGAGGGGGAATCCGGCCAATTCGCAGTAGAACACGATGCGGCCCGGCACTCCGGATTCCACAACCTGCGGGGCAGCCATGTCCTTCACGGCGGGGCGCGCTGCGTCGATCACGGACATGAACTCCGCCTTGAACTCCGCGGCCTTGTCGACCGCGATCAGCGCCTTGAAGTTGTCGCCGGAAATGACGTTCGGAGGGAATTCGGCCTGCACCCACGGCATGGCGCGCTGCATGAACTCGGAGAGAATCTCGCGCTGCTCGCGGGGCGAGAGCGAGCGGAGCGCGTCAACGACTGAGGGAATCTCGGCCTCGTAGTGCTTGAGTTTCAGTTTTGCGATAGCGCGAAGCTGGTTGAGGACGCCGATGCGTTCTTCCTCGTTTGATATCCGCTCGAACAGCTTGCGACAGCGTCCAAAGCTCTGGAACGCTTCCTGTGCCCACTCCTTCAGCTGCTCCTCGCTCACGGAAATCGTTGGGGCGGACCGGCTCTGCACCGTGCGGAACATACCTTCCGGGCGGCGTTCGATCGCGTTGCGGAGGCTCTTCACCTCGTTGCGGATGAGGTCGAGCGTCTGGTCGATCAGGCGGTAGTGGCGCTTGAAATCGCCGACCACACCTGTCCACACAGCTTCGCCCTGGGTGTCGCCGACCTTGGCCGCCGACTTGCGTCCGAGATAATTGCAGATGTCGCGCAGAAGAATCTGGGCTTCCTTGCAGGCGATGGCGCGCAGGCGGAACTTCAGGAATGCAGCAAGATCATCCTGCACCTGCGGGAGGATTGCCTCGGCGTCCGAGCGCGATCCCTTCGAAAGCATGCCGCCTTCGGCCGCCTGGGTGAGACGGCGCAGCGAAGCAGGATAGACTTTGTTGATCAGCTCGTTGGCGATGGCGTCATACTGCTTTTCAGCGGCCGACAGCTTCTGGATGATGCCGCCGCCATCTTCGAGCTGCTGGGTGATCATTTCAACGAGCGACGTCGTGTAGTCGAGGCCGCCTTTCACGTAATTGTCCAGCAGCTGATAAAGCCTGTCGAGAAGGCTCTCGTCGCCGGCGGAGGCCTTCCAGACGCCGGCGATGCGTTGGCGCGCCGACTGAACGGCGTTGCCGAGATTTCCATAGACAGCCGCGCCGGAGTCGACCGCCCCGTCCACGTCACGGCGGAAATGCTCCTTTATGGCTTCGATCTTCTCCGGCCACTCGGAGAAGGCGGCTACCCCGTCGCGCACTGCCTGGAAGCGCTGCATCAGCGCCTGGGAGATCGCGCCATCGATCATCGTGGCGTCTTCACGCTGAAGCAGCCGGTTCACCAGCTGGTACTCAGAAATCGAGCTGGCCCGCACCTGCTTGGGGAAGTCCTGATAGGTGGTGGGCGTCAGGTTCAACGCCTTGGCCATGAAGGCCTCGCGCTCTTCCGGCGTCGGAATGTTCTTCCTGCCGCCGGCCTGGGCGACGCCGAAGAAGGCAAGCATCATATTGAGGCCGGTAGTCGCGACAGCGGCTTCGTGCTCAAGGCTGCCGGTCGTGGCGATGGTGGCCTGGCCCATCGACGAATAGCCCTTGCTGAATGCGATGGCGCGGAAGCCCATGTCGGGAGGCACGGGCGGATAGAACAGCTTCATCTTGTGCTGCATCTGGTTCACGTCGACCGAACGCTTGCGGCTGGCGAATTCGCTGTTGCCGAAGTCCTCAAACAGGATGTCGGCCAGCATGTCGTAGAGATGGTCACGGTTGGTCGTCGTCTGGCGGACGATGTTGGAACTGTCGAAGAAATAGACGTCGTCGTAGGGTTTGGTGTCGGCTGGCTTCTCGTTTGCGGAGCCGGTCCAGCCATTGGGCGCGTATTCGGGATTGGGATTCGGGCGCATGACGTGCTCAAGTTCGGAGAGCGCGGCATAGCCGTTCGCGAAGACGCGGGTGGCGTTGGCGTCGGCGAAAGCTGACGGCAGGATCATGAACAGGTCTGTCTTCGAGACCTTCGGCTTGATCGACTTGATCGCGTAGCCGGCGTCGATGAAGGAGCCCGAGCCGGTGCCGCCAGCGGCGGACATGACGACCACGACACGTATGTCTGAGCCGACGTCAAGGCCTAGCCGCTTGAGGTCTGCCTCGCGGCCAAGGTTGTCAGCGACTTCCTGGCACTTGCGGCGAACGCCGCCAACGAAGTCAGTGTAGGTATCGAAGAACAGGAGGCGCGAGATCGCGCGCACCTGGCCGGCGCCCTGGCTGGCGTCGATGCGCGTGAGGTCGCGCTGGGGCAACCATTCCTCGATGTGCGGATAGGCGCGCAGGTCGCGCTGGTACTTGGCGATATCGACCTTTTTCTGCAGCGTCTCGCCGGGCGTATACTTCACCGCTGCGTATAGAGGATCGTTGGCTGCAGCCCGGTCGGATTCGCGGGCTTCTGTGGTGTCCGTGTCGAAATAGAAGAACTTGGCGACCGGGAAGTCGGCGATGCTGTGCAGTCGCTCGCGGTTCCAGTCCGCCTGGATGATCCGGCGGCGAAGTCGCAGCAGGACCTCCTTGCCGGTGCCCCCCAACGCGACGAACACTGTGGGGCGAACCTTCTGCCGTGTCGGCTCGTTCTTCTTTTCCGGCGTGTCCATCATCACCTTACCCCCTCAGTTTCACTTCGCGACGGCCCGGGGGCCGACGATGCGCTCAGCGTTTCGTTGCAGCCGAGATCGTCATGAAGACAGCGACAAGCAAGAGGACAAGTGCAAGGCACCCGCCGATCGCTGCGAACAGGATGTTAGACCACTGCTCGCCGACGAATCCGGCAGCGATGACACCCGAGGCGGCCACGGCGAATATCCACCAGGCCCACCCGGCGGCGCGAGCCCCGGCCGGGGCGGCGCGTCCGCGCACAAGTGCATTCTGGATGCCGCCGCGGACAAAGAAGAAGCCAATACCCACGACCAACAGGACAACCGCCAGGATCAGCCAGTCCTGCCCTGTGAACGAGCCGCTCGGGCTGCCTACAGTGGGGAAGGATGGGAAGATGGAGCCCTGAGCGGGCGGCGGGGTGACGGGTGCCGTTGGCGGCGTCGTCGATGGATCCGGAATCTGGAAGGCCGGCGGCTGTTGAATACGGCCGGGACCGATGCGGATCATGTCCAGCAGGTTGCTCAGTATGTTCATGTTTTTCCCACCACCCCTAAATGCTCTGGCCCACCCGAATACTTATCTGTCGTGTCCTACGAGGTCAAAGACCCGCTTGCTCCAAACAGGCCACCCTTGATTTTCCACGGGCGGCCAAGGCCATCGAACACTGTCTTGCTGCCGAAGCTCGAGACCCGCACCTTCATGCGCTCGCCGTTGACAAGCACGGCCTGAGTGCGCGACGCGAACAACCACCAGGCGAGCCCGCTGAGTGCTGCCAACCCAGCGATGATCGACCCGGCAAGCATTGCGAGTGGCCAGGGAGAGAACTCGACCGTCATCCGGATCGGAATACTGGTTGCCGCCTGATCGATATTCCTGTGTGCGTTGAAAAGTTCCGACGCTTCGACCATCTCGGGTCCGCCGAACACGAGGGCGGCGTTGGAGGCGAAGGCGGGATCGAGGCCGTAGCGAAGGCCTGTCAGGTCGATCTCCATGAAGCCGTCGATGTGCTGGATCTCATCCATCACGCCGCTTGCCGAGACAGGCGGGAAGGTGACCGTGATCTGAAGCGGCTCGGAGAGTTGGCGGGCGCCGAGTTCCTTGATCTCTGCCGGACTGATTGTGGCAACGACCGGCGGAGGCGGACGATCGCCCGTGCCGGCATAGAGCCAGCGCGCGGAGACGGTCGCTTGCTCGATCACCAGGGTATCCTGCAGGCTGCGGACGCGGGCGATGAGCGTCACGGGGGATGGCTGTTCTGCCGAGAGCCCACTGAAGAAAAGAACGCCATTCTGAGAATAGACCGAAATTCCGTTCACCGGGGCCGCGTCGAATTCCAGTGTCACTGCCTGCCGGTCGAGGGGTTTGAGCAGTCCGGGAGCCGCCGGGTAGGCCCGGCGCAGCGGGGCGCCCTCCGCGACATGTGCCGCCAGAGCCTGCGCTGCGGCTTCGCCATAGGCGATGCCGTAGAGGATGAAGCCAGCCGCTGAGTAGCGCTCGCCCTCGAGTTTCATTGGTACGGGGAACGCCACGATGCGGGTGATGGCGGAACTCGTCTGAAGCTCGCGGTAGAAGCCCAGCGTGTTGTCGAGCACCGCTTGCGAGTTGTCGGGCGAGTTCATGTTGTTCGTGAAGATCCAGATGATCCCCGGCTGCTGGCCCAGCATATCCGGGCGCGTGATTGCGCCGAGGAGCGCGCCGGCGAAGTCCGTGTCGGCCCACGCGCCGTTGGCCTTTTTTGCCACGGCGAGTTGCTTGAGGGCGGCCGAGGCTGCAGGTGGCGAGAATGGCCCGGCGTAAAGCGGATGGGGAGAAGCCTCGCCGGGAACCTGATCGCCCTGGTTGAAGCTGGCGATGACGATCGGGCTGGCGCCGGCCGTGCTGGAGATGGCGTATTCGACGGCCGCGCGGAATTGCGAAGTGGGGTCACTGTAAAATGCGTCCATCCAGCCGGAGTTCTGAATGAGATAGACCTGCTTCACGGGCTGCTGCGCAGACGCTGCGCCCAAGCCTGCGGCCGATGTGAAGACGATCAGGAGAAGGAGACGGGCCAGCTGTAGCATTGGTTCCTCTCGCGGGAATGTACGTACAGGCGGTCCCTATACCTGAAAGTCGCCAGGCTGGCCGCAGTCTTGATGTCGAACACGGATTTCAGATCCATGACCGGTACGCCGGGCATGTGCATGAGGAGGCGTGTGGGGCGCTGTGGCTGTCCGGCGCCGCCGGTCAGGAAGGGAATTCGCGCCTGCAGGTCATCGATCTGCAGGCCGAGCGTGACGCCTGCCGCCGCTGTTGGATCATCCACACGTGTCGCCGGCTTGAAAGTCTGGACCGGATAAAAGAATGGATCGCGGAAGCCCGGCATGGCGGGCAGCGGCTCGCCGCGAATATCCTGGTGAACGCCGCTGTCGTTCAGCGTAAAAGCCTGGTCCGCCGAATAGCAGCGCTCCCCCGCCGAGAAGAACGGGCTGTCGATGTGATTGCAGAGGGCGAAGCCGTGATGGAGCAACTGGACGAGCGCGTACTTGCCGTTGGGCGTTTCGGCGAGAATCCACATGGTCTTGGCGTCGTCGATGATCGGGCGTCCCTGCGGGATCGCTTTCAGCCCGTCCGGCCAGGCACGGTACACAGGCTCGGCCGCGCCGCGCGGCAGCATGAGGACGCCTTCGCGGCAGATCCAGAGATTGCCGATGGCAGAAATCACAGGCGGTGAAAATTCGAGAGTTTGCGGCAGTTCGCCCTCGAGCTTGACGGGTAGCTTCTTCCATTCCCTCCCGGTCGGAAACTTCTGCGCCAGGTAAAGCTTGTCCTTGTGCAGGATCGGCCAGAAGACGGATTTCAGAGCGGCCCCGATGCGCACGCGCCCGCGATCAAGTGAGTGACTGATGCCCGGCGGACCAACGCAGACGGCCTCCGGGCAGGTCGAGGAACGTGCTTCGCCGAGTATCGGGAGATCGACCCATACCGGGCCCATACGCCCAGTGTAGGCGATGCCCTCGGCGGTGGCCACGATGGTGTCGGCCCACTTCTTGTTCTGATCATGCAGGACGTCGGGAACGATGTCGTAGTGCTCGATCCAGTCCTCGGTCGTGGCGCTGTAGCGGAACAGGAACGAATTCCGGTAGTCGAGCAGGTACAGCGCGTTCGGCTTGCCGGCGACGAAGCACAGCGCGTCGACTGCCGGCATGGTGTGCTGCTTGCGCTTCTCTGTGTCGAGGACGAGCGTTCCAGGTCCGAATTCGTGACTGGGTAGTCCATCGCCATCCCAATCCGGTGCGCTGAGGATGTCCTGCGGCTGAAGCATCGTGAAGATTTCACTGCCCTGCCGGTAAGGGCAGACCTGAAAGGTCGCGGGCAATGGCAGCTGGGCGCCCTGCGAGAATTTGGCATTGAGAATTTCGAGGTCCTCCGCCAGCGGTCCGAACTCGGCCAGTTCCTTGCCGTCCGCGCCGAAGACCTTCACGCCGGTGACCACGGCGTTCTTGTCGAATAGCCACAGCTGGTCGCCCTCGTGCGAGACGCCGCACGCATCGTTCGAAAATCGCCATTCCTGCGTCATCGCGAACCCCCGTTCGACCCCCCACGCCACCTAGCCAGCATCAACCACGGCTGCCAGCCAGCGACAATGTTCAATAGTCAGCCCAGCAGCAACGGCAGCTGAACGCAGGCCGAAAAGGGGGCTTTTTTGCTTTCGCAACGCATCAGCCTGCGGGGACGCAAGATGGCGCCCCGTTCAATTGCACGGCGAGGGAGCCGCCAGGCGGCCCCCAATCAGAGCTGGACGAAGACAGCCTTGATGTTCAGGAATTCGTCGAGGCCGTATTTCGAGCCTTCGCGGCCGATCCCGCTTTCCTTGACGCCGCCGAAGGGCGAGACCTCAGTGGAGATGAGGCCGGTGTTCATGCCGACCATCCCGTATTCGAGGCCTTCGCTGACGCGCCAGGAGCGGGCGAGATCGCGGGTAAAGGCGTAGGCGGCAAGGCCCGCGCGGCTGTTGTTGGCGAGGCGCAGGGCGTCTTCTTCCGTCTTGAAGCGGACGAGGCCAGCGACCGGGCCGAAGGTTTCTTCCCGGGTGAGAAGGGCATCGGCGGCGACATCGCGCAGGACGGTGGGCTGATAGAATGTGCCGGCGTTGGCGTGGCGCGCGCCGCCGGTGAGCAGCTTTGCGCCGTGGCCGAGGGCGTCGGCGACGTGGGCTTCGACTTTCTGGAGCGCTCGCTCGTTGATCAGCGGGCCTTGTTGCGTGACGCCGGCCAGGCCATCGCCAGCAACGAGGGCGGCGGCCTTTTCAGCCAGGAGTCTGGCGAACTGGTCGTAGACGCCATCCTGCACATAGATGCGGTTGGCGCAGACGCAGGTCTGTCCGGTGTTGCGGAATTTCGAGATGATCGCGCCGGCGACTGCGGCTTCGATGTCTGCATCGTCGAACACGAGGAAGGGAGCATTGCCGCCGAGTTCGAGCGAGACGCGCTTGACGGTTCCAGCGCACTGGGCGGCGAGTTTCTTGCCGACGGGGGTGGAGCCCGTAAAAGTGAACTTGGAGATTCGGGGATCTTCGGTGAGGACACGGCCAATAGGCTCGGCGTCGCCCGTGACGATGTTGAGCACGCCGGGCGGCAGGCCAGCTTCTTCGGCCAGCACGGCGAGAGCGAGCGCAGAATAGGGCGTGAGTTCGGAAGGCTTCAGCACCACGGTGCAGCCGGCGGCGATGCCGGGGCCAACCTTGCGGGTGATCATGGCGGTTGGAAAGTTCCACGGCGTGATCGCGCCGACGACGCCGACGGGCTGCTTCAACACCATGATGCGACGGTCGCTGGACGGGGCAGGGATCGTGTCGCCGTAGACGCGCTTGGCCTCCTCGCCGAACCATTCGAGAAAGGAGCCGGCGTAGGCGATCTCGCCCATGGCTTCGGCGAGAGGCTTGCCCTGCTCGGCTGTCATCAGGCGGGCGAGGTCTTGCTGGTGTTTCAGCATCAGCTCGTTCCAGCGACGCAGGATTTTTGCGCGGGCGGCGGCCGGCTCCGCGCGCCACTTGGGCAGCGCTGCTTCGGCCGCGGCGACGGCAGCCTCTGCTTCGGTGCGGCCGAGGTTCGGGATGTGGCCGATCAGACCGCGCGTGGCGGGGTTGTGGACTGCATGCGTGGGGTCACCGGTCCACTTGCCGTTGATGAAGCACTGTTGGCGGAAGAGGTCAGCGCGCTGGAGCGCAATGCGGCTGAGTTCGCTGACTGCGCCGTCGCCCATGGGGTCTCTCCATTGGATGGTGCACGAGATATCGGGCGTGGCGGCACGCTGGGCAAGGGCCTTAAGTGGGGCCTTTGGAGCACACTCTAAGGCGTCGGCGGCAGGAGCGGGCAGCCGGCTTCAGCGAAGGACTTGAGCTCGGCCTCCTCGTTGCCATTCCGGGCCTTGGCCTGGTCCTGTGTGACCCAGACGAGGCCGGCGGCGGCGCAGCGCTGACCGTAGTTGAAAGTCTCACTCATGCCGGGGCTGTCAAAATCCAGCGACCCGCCGAACTGCACGTCAGTCGGGATAGCGGTGAAGCGGAAGTTCATGCCCGTGTCACGTGCGAAGTCCTCCGTCTGCGCAATGGAGGAGCGCGTGAGGTGGTTGAGTACGCTGGTGAAGCTGCGCGCCGCGATATCGAGTGTGTTGTTGGACGTCGTGCGCGGGGCAGAGGCGGCCTGGCCGTTGACGATGACGTAGATGTTTGCTCCGCGCGGGCTATTCGACAGATTGTCGATCTCGCGGATGGCGTCGGGCGCAACGAAGAAGGGCGTCGAAGCGCCGCCGTCAACGTGCATTTCCTGATAGATCTGCCCGTCCTTCTCGACCTCGATCATTACGGGGGGGAAGATGCCCGGGACGCTGGCCGAGGCGACCAGCACGTTTCTGAACAGTTCGCGAGCCTTGTCACCGCCCTGCATGGCGATGGCGCCCATGTCCCAGATCACCGTCTCCTCGCGGTCGAGATTGGTGGTGGCGACGATGAGCAAACGGCCGGAGGCGGATTCCTGCGCCACAGCGGCGACGAGATCATCGGTGACAAAGCGGTTGACGAGATCGCGCAGCGGCTTGCCGTCGAACACGCCAACATCCCAGAGGGCGGCGACGCCACGCGATTGCAGCAGGTCGCCAGTCGCGCCGCCGCCGTAGGCCTCGCGCAGCTTTCCATCCCATTCAGGGCCGAGGAAGGCGAAGGGCGCAATCAGCGCGCCAGTGGAAACGCCCGTAACAACCTCGAAACGTGGCCGCGCGCCTGATGCTGTGAGCCCGGTGAGAACGCCCGCGCCATAAGCGCCGCCTGCCCCGCCGCCGGAAAGGGCGAGCACATCAACGGTGCGGTCAGCCGCCTTGGCCAGGGCGACGGAGCGGGCGACAGCGTTTTCCTTGAGGAAGTCGCTATCGGTGGTTTCGGTGCGGACGTTGGCGGGAAAGCCAGTAGGCGATGCCCCACGCGGCGAGGCAAGCGGGCTGTCGAGCCGCGGCGCAGTGGCGCAAGCGCCGAGCACGATTGATGCAATGACAATACGATGAAGGTTCTTGAACATGTCGTGCGCGCCTGACAGGGAGGGAACCCCTGCCATGAAACGCACGAGCCGTCACGCCGTTCACCACATTCGAATGGCGAAGCTTGTATTTCGCGCTACCAGAAAGCCATCCGTAGCGTAACTGACCCGTAATGCGTCATCGAATTGTCAGACACCTCGGCGTCATAACCGATGCGAATGTTGACGAACTGGCTGTCCACGTTGAGGCCGAGACCTGCGACCAGCGCATCTTCCGGCTCGACGCCTGAAGCCAGCGCGAATGATGTGCCAGACGTGTTGCCGACAAAATTCATCATCGCGGGCGTTGATTCCCAGTTGAGGATGCTGCGATAGCCCAGCGACAGGTGGGGACGGAAGGCAAATGCCTCGTCCGCGCCCAGGACGCTTTCCAGTATGAGGCCGTAGGAAGCCGTCGCCAGCGAGGCGTCGCTGTCGCTGGCTACGAGCGCCAATGCATCCGTCGTGTCGGCCGTTTCGGTGTATCCGTCCTGGGCGAAGCCAATGTAGTCGGCGGCGACGAAGGGACGAGCATCGAACCAGCCCAGCGGCATGTTGTACGAGGCGCGGACGGCAGCGGTATAGCTCTGGCCCGACCATTCGCCCCGGAAGCGATCCGTCAGTTCGCCGATTTCGACACGGCGGTCGGACGTGAAGTCCACCCAGCCAAACGAAGCTGCGCCGTTTACGGCTAGAGCGCCGTCGCCCCAGCCGCCATAGGCGCCGATCGAGGTCTGCGACACGTTGAGTGGAGCGAAGGTGCGATCTTCTTCTTCCATCTCCACCGACTCGAGCGCCGTGAAGACGCCGATGAGAGCCGTTCCCGTGGAGATTAAGTCTACACCGGCCGCGACGCCGAAGCCGCCGCCCGACACTTCGACAGAGTCGGCGGTGGCGTCAGAGCGATGGAAAACGCCGAACTCTTCCGCCCATGCCCCGCCGGGGGCGTCGGGCTTGTTGGTGATCAAATCGAGCCTGTGCGCCGTTGCGCCGAAGGCCGCCGTAGCGTTAGAGGCAAGGACGCGCATGACGGCGGCGTCCGAACCCGGCATGAGGTCGCCCCAGCTGCGCAGGAACTCGTCCGAGCCGGCGATTGTAGTTAGCGCGACGGCGAAATCATCTTCCTCGGCCAGCAGGTCGATCACGGCGTCATATGCGCCGGCCTGGCGGTTGTTGAGTCCTAGCTGTGACGATGTCTTCACGCTGAGCTGAAGGTCGATCGCGTTGGCTGTCGGTTGCACCAGGTTGATGTTGTAAAGATAGGGACCATCAGCATTCAGCATGCCGCTGAGCGGCCCGCCGAGGTTGAACGTGCCGGCGTTGATGACGCGCAGTGTGAAAGGATCGGAGATGAACTGGGCGAAGACGGGGGTGAACACAGTATTCGCAGCGATGTCGGCCGTTCCGGTGATGTTGTAGATTGGAATGTTGCCGGCGATGCGGTCGTTGTCGACCACCAGGCCAATCTTCGCGGAATTCGCGAGCGACATGGACGACAGCGTCAGCGTTCCATCGGCGAAGTTGTTCACTTCGGCGTTGTTGACGATCATCGACAGCGGGGCGGCGCCCGATCGCGTGATGTCGCCGAAGAAGGCCGAGTCGCTGAGGAAGGACATCGTGCCGCCGGCAGTTCCGAAGTCCAGGTTCCCGACCATTTCGGCGCCTGACATCGTGAAGTTTCCGGCCGAACCACCAAAAATGGCGTCCCCGAACATCCTCGCGCTGGTGATATTGAACGTGTCCGAACCCGTCCCGAACTCGACGTCGCCGACCACCTCGCCCGAAAACATGTTGAACGTGTCGTCGCCAACCCCGAACAGCACGTCGCCGAAGATGCGCGCATTATCGATTGTATCAGACTGCGTGAGCGTCACGTTGCTGGCGCTGTGCGACAGATCCAGCGCGATGGCGCGGCCGGCGCCGCTGGTGATGTCATCGCTGGTGTCATCGTCCGTGAAGCCGGCCGCGATGCGCGAGGTGTTGTTGAACGTTGTGACGGTTCCGGACAGGTCCCGGAACGCGACTGGGTTGCCGTCATAGCCGCGCACGTTCGACTGGATCAGGCCGTTGTTGTTGACGGTGGGCACACTGGCGCCGGCGTCAATACGCAAGGCCTGGCCAGTGTGGTTCGTTTCGGTATTCAACGTGCTGAGGATGCTGCCGGTGTTGACGAGGACCGGCGTCGAAGCGCCCGATCCGATGTGAAGGCCAATCGCGTCCGCCTCAAACGAGCGGGCCGAGATCGTGCCGCCATTGAAAATCCCGCCGGCAATGTTGGTGTCGTGCTGGCCGTCGGCCGAACCCGCGATCTTGACGCTGGTCGATGAGAATCCGGAGTTCAGGCCTATGGAGAGGACCGTTCCGCGGTTCATGAAGCCATAGTCGTAGTTGAACACGCCGATCACTTCGGTCGTGTTGTCGTCGTCATCGTCGTCCAGTGAGTCGTAGATCGTCTCGCGCACAAGCCCGAGTTCGATCGTGTCGCCCGTCGCGCCATCGGCCGACTGAACCAGAAGGGCCGGTGCAGAACCATAAGAAGCGATCGAGCCGGCAGAGCGGTTTTCGTTGAAATCCTGCACCACATCCTTGATGTCGTCGGTCGGATCGGTCGTGCCAACCGCCAAGCCATTGATCAGCAGGCCGCGCGTAAGGTCGCCGCGAATCTCAACGGCGGCGCCGCCGACGAGCAAATCGTCCGCGTCAAGGTCGGCGGGTTCGTCCGAGCCGGTGTCATTGTCGTCCGCGTCGTCTGGGTCCTCGTAGTTGCTGAGGGCGGAACTGGTGAAGCCGGTCGAGGTCACTGCGCCATCGACCATGAACTCGCCGCTGACATCGCCAAGCACGCGAACGCCGATCGAGCCTTCGCCCTGGGCGCTGGTCGAGCCGCCAACTTCGACATTGCCGGTCACGTTTTCGCGGATGTCGAGGCCGATCGAGTTTGAACCCAGGACGCTGAGGTTGCCATTCTGCGTGTAGTTGCCGTTCAGCTGAGAGCGCAGCGAGACGCCAGCGCTGTTGTTGCCTTCAATCGTGATGACGCCCACAGACGTTGATGTGCGGTCGAGAAGGATGTTGCCAGTGAAGGCGCCGCCGCTGTCCAGCAGAATGCCGACGCGCCCCGTGCCGATCGCCAGAGGGCCGTCCAGGTCGTTGTCGTTATCCGTGTCGGTGCGGGTATAGTCTTCGGTGAGGCTGACGACGCCTGTGCCGGAATAAGTGCCGGTCACGCCCGGAGCGATGCGCACGCCGACAGCATTGTCGGAGTCGGTGATGTTGACCTGGCCGTTGTTGGTGAGTGTGTTGTTGCTGTTGATAGTGACAGCGGTTGAGCCATCCTGCTCGTCCAGCGTGATCGAGCCACCCGAGGCAATCACAACGTCCGATGCGGCCCCACTGTTGGCGGTAGAGGTCTGCACCGGTGTCGTCGTCGCGGTCGAGATTGTCACCTGGGCGAAGGCGGGCAGCGTGAACACCAGCGGAGCGGCAGCTCCGAGCAGCAGGCGCACTTTAAAGGTCATGAGAGCCGTCAACTCCTGAACAATCAACTCACTAATACGGCCGTGCATCCCACCATTCACATCGGGGGGGTGCCTGGACGGCTCGCCTGCCTAGCCTGCCCCGGGGCGGTAGAAAACCCCGGACATGCTGTCAGCACCGGATTCCCCATGGTGAGAGTCTCCAGCCGCAAATCCCTAGCCATGCATGTGGCGGAAAGGTGGCCGGTAGCCATGTCCTTTGCCGGCCATAGGTCGGGATGGGGCCGCCCGAGGCGTCAGGGCTTGGGATTCGCCGAGAAAAAGCGCCACATGATCTCGCTGGCGTTCACGTTCGGGGTCGGCTGGTCGGCCTCGGCGCGACCCGCCTTGCCGCCTGGCCATGCATGACCGTTGTTGGCGACGCTGTAATAGTGAACGGGGCGGCCAGTGGCGCACTGATCCCAGAGCATCTGGGCATACCGGCCGGGTTCCGTTGCCTGGACGGGTGTGGAGCAGCCATTGGCCCTTGCCCAATACTCGGCCTGGGCGATGGCGGGGGCGACATCATGGTCTTCGGGGCGGCGAGCCAGGTTAGCCGCCACGCCGCGTCTTTCAGGCCCGCCAAGGGGGCCGCCGGCGGCGGGAACAGTTTGATCGTCCTGGCCGACGAACACGACTGCAGCGATCGGCGACGTGGCAGGCGGCTCGTCGCCGAAGGTGGCGCCGACGACGGGGGCGATGGCGGCGATGCGGGTGGGCAGCTCGCGGGCGAGGCGGTGGGACATCATCCCGCCGTTGGACATGCCGGTGACGTAGATGCGTTTGGGGTCAGCGCGGCCGGAGTCGACCAGGCTGTCGATCATCTTCGCGAAGAAGCCGACATCGTCCACATTGTTTTCGCGCGCATAGGCGCAGCAGTGGCCGGCGTTCCAGGTGAGCAGGCGCCCGCCTGGCATGCCGCCTGTGCCGCCGGGATAGACGACGATCAGCTTCTCGCGCGCGGCGATGATGTCGAACTGCGACATGTTCTGCGCGTTCTCGGGATTGCCGCCGCCGCCGTGCAGCACGAAAACCACCGGCGCGGGTTTACCGCCGGAATAGTCGTGAACCAGATAGCGCCGCTCGCGGCCGTCATGCTGCATCGTTTCGTCAGAGAGTGCGCCGCCGGCTGGCGCGGCGGGCTGGGCGCCGGCGGAGCATGCGGTGAGGGCGAACAGGGCGAGCGAGGCGATGGCGCGGATCATCTGGATCAACCCGGAACGAGAGCTGGCATGGTGTAGAGCCCGTCAAGAAGCTGGGCCCTGGGCAAGTAGAACCGCATGCTCAGCACGAGCGGCTTTGATGGCGGCGCAGGCAGCCAGTTGGACGACTTCGCCCCGCCCGGATCGTTGCGCTGGATGTATATCTCGAGCGAGCCGTCTGCGCCGTATTTCAGGCCGGGCGTGCGATCGCCGATGGCGTAGCGGTTGATGGGGTTGTTGAAGAAATAGAACCCGCCGCCGTCTGTTCGCTCATAGGCGGTGAGCGACCAGAAGGCGTCGACGGGCGGCAGGTCGCCCTTCTCGAAGCGGAGTAGCCAAGGCTTCTCGCTGGGCCAGAGGAAGCCGCCATCGGTGAAGACGGGGCGGAGATAGGTCGCCTCCTCCCGGATAAGAGCGGCAAGGCCGCCAACGGCGACCTGGGCGCGGAACAGGTAATCCTGACCAAAGGCGCCGAGGTTCGAGCGCGGATACATCCAGCCATTGCGAACATTGCCGGAGCGCCGGCCGATGACGGCGGCCTGACCCTTTGCGATGCCGGCCTCAATCTGAGCGATTTCGGCGGCGGAGAACTTCGCTGCATCGAAGCCGCCGAGCGGTCCGAGGCCGAGACGCGCGACGCGTTCGAAGAAGATCATGTCCTCAAACGGCGGCGGATTCTCGATCAGCAGCGCCTGGACTGAGGCGAAATACTGATCCCACTTCGCATCGCGCGTGGCGTATTTCGGCGCCCTGGGGCGTGGCGACGCATCGAGGCGCATGGCGTTCTGGATGGCGTTTGCTGCGGGGCGGTCCGCCTCGCCGTCGATGAGCGTGCGGATTAGCAGCCAGACCCAGCGTGTAGGCGAACGGATGGCGAGCGGATCGAGGGAGGCGCCGCGCGGGCCGATTAGCGTGACGCTGCGCGGGCCGCCGCCTGTGGTGCGCGTGCCGAGGACGGCGAAGTTCGTGCCGTACATGTCCATGAAGGCGTAGGAGACATATCGCTTGCCAGCGGCGGGCATGTGCAATGTGACGGGGCCAGCGTCGAGATCGATCCAGGCGCGGGAATAGAGCGTGTCATTGTTGGGGGTGGTGACGAACTGCGTATCGACCGTGGTGAGTTCGTAGGCGTGCAGGAGCGTGTTGGTGGGAGCCTCCGTCGTCCAGCGCGCATTGGCGTTCTCGATCAGCATCACGCCATAGATCCAGGCCTCGGCGGCTGCGCTTTCAAGGTCGAGCGCGGCCAGGCCGGGTGTTGGTGCGGCGAGACCTGTCATGCTACCCGGCGATGTGGTCGAGCAGGCGGCGAGACCTGCCAGCGCGGCGCTGGCCAGGAACAGACGACGGTTCATACATGCCTCCCGCGCGGCTTGACCTGCCGCATGTTATCCTTATTGCTACTGCGTAGTATCATGCAGACTCGCGGGCTGGCGCAAGTGGCCATGCCGACGCGGGCGCGGGAGGGAGTTTCGCATGAAGAGGCTGACGTGGACGGCGCTGGCGTTGCTGGCGGCTGGGTGCGGCGGACCGGCGCCAGAGGAGGCGCCGCCTTTAGCGGCTGCGGCGAGGCCCAATGTTGTGGTGATCCTCGCGGACGATCTCGGTTATGCGGACATATCGAGCTATGGCGGCACGCGGCTGGCGACGCCGAACATCGACCGCATCGCCAAGGCGGGTGTGGTGTTCACGGACGGTTATTCGGCAGCGCCTGTGTGCTCGCCGTCGCGGGCGGGCGTGAATACGGGGCGGCATCCGGACCGGTTCGGGTTCGAGTACAATAACGGGCCGGCCCAGCGGGACATCGAGCTGAATCTCGGCCTGCCCAAGGACGAGACAACACTGGCGAGCGCGCTGAAGGCGCAGGGCTATCGCACGTCGCTGGTGGGCAAGTGGCACCTGGGATCGAACGACGATTTCTATCCAACCAACCGCGGCTATGACGAGTTCGTCGGGCTGCTGACGGGAGCGACGTCGTACATGAGCCCCGATCATCCTGATCAGATCTATGTCGAGGTGGAGGGATCAAGCGCCGTGCCGCCGAAGGTGCGTACTGCGCCGAACAAGATCTATGAGGGCGCGGGGCGCACGGTGGTCGAGAATGAGGATCGCTATCTCACCGAGTATCTAGGGGAACGGGCGGTTGAGTTCATCAAGCGGGCGGCGCCGGCGGAGGAGCCCTACTTCCTCTATTCGGCATTCACCGCACCGCATGATCCGATGCAGACCACGAAGAAGTACTGGGACCGCTTTGCACACATCGCGGACCCGGGCATGCGTGTCTATGCGTCGATGATCTCGGCGCTGGACGATCAGGTGGGGGCCATTCTCGACGCCATCGAAGCCTCCGGCGAGAACGGCAACACGATCGTCTACTTCATGTCTGACAATGGATGCGCGGCTTACATCCAGGGCATCTGCGCGTGCGAGCCGATGCGCGGGGGCAAGCTGAGCCATTATGAGGGGGGCGTGCGCGTGCCGTTCATGATGAAGTGGCCGGACAAAGTCGAGGCGGGGCAGGTCTACCGCAATGTCGTCTCGACAATGGACGTGTTCACCACGTCGCTGGTGGCGGGCGGTGGCGCGCTGCCGGCGGATCGGGTGTTCGATGGCGTGGACCTTGCGCCGTTCATCACGGGCGCGAATGCGGGGCTTCCGCACGATCAACTGGCCTGGCGTCGGACGCCGCATGCGTCGATCCGCGCGGGAGACTGGAAGCTGTGGAAGAGCCTGGATGGCAAGTTCACGCTGCTGTTCAACCTGAAGGATGATCCGAACGAGGCAACGAACCTTGCTGAGGCGGAGCCTGAAAAGCTCAAGGAAATAAGCGATGCGTTCGACCAGTGGGCGAAGGACTTGAAAGACCCGGCATGGCCCTCGCGACCGTTCAAACAGATGGATGTTTGCGGCACGCCGTTCCTGTTGCCGATATGATGCGAGGAGCGATCATTGCCGGGGTGTGCCTTGCGGGGTCGGCGTGCTCGCCGGCTCCGCTGGTGCGCGATGCGGTGGTGGTCTCCATTCCGGCAGGGCCGCAGACGCAGATCGGCGATGATCGGGCGCCGAGCGATGAGCGGCCGCAGTTCGTGATGGATGTGGCGGCGTTCCGGATGGATCTCTCGCCGGTGACGGTGGCACAGTTCCGCACTTTTGTCGAAGCGACTGGGCATGTGACGGACGCAGAACGCGCCGGGGCAGCGGGCGTTCTGAGCAAGGGCGAGGGTGGCTGGATTGATGCGGAGGGCGCTAGCTGGCGCTTTCCGCGCGGTGCGGACAAGCCGGCAGCGCCCGACGATCATCCAGTAACCCAGGTCTCGTGGAACGACGCGACGGCTTTCTGCAAGGCGCATGGCGCGCGCCTGCCGACGGAGTTTGAGTGGGAGCGTGCGGCGCGGATGGGGCAGACGCCTGACGGGACTGTGTTTGACGCGATTGGCATGGCTGGCCTCGAGGCGAAGATGCGCATGAACATCTGGCAGGGAGTGTTTCCCGTGCTGGATACAGGCGACGATGGCTATTCCGGTACCTCCCCCGTGGGAGCCTTCGGCAAGGCGCCGTCTGGCCTCACCGACATGGCGGGCAATGTGTGGGAGTGGACCGCGTCGCCCTATGCGCCCTATCCCGCGAAGGATGTGACCGATGCGCCCGAGCGCGTGCAGCGTGGAGGCTCTTTCCTATGCAGCGACGGCGGCTGCGAGGGCTTCCGCGTGACGGCGCGCGCGCATTCGACGCCGCAGACGGCGCTGATGCATGTTGGCTTCAGGTGCGCCGCCTAGCCCTGCTGTTCGGGGCCGTTGAGCCGGTAGGCTTCGCGCGTGGCCTTGTGCCATTCGCGAATGATGCGGCCCCACCAGGTGAAGCGCTGTTCGTCCGACAGACCGTCGGTATCCTCAAGCCAGGCGACAAGCGTGTCGAACGATGTCGAGTTCAGCGACTTGGCTGCGAGGATAGCGCGCTCCTCCGCTCCCGGGGGGGAGCCAGGCGAAGGCTTGAAGAAGCCGCGCGTCGATTGAGCGTGGATCAGCGCATAGAGCCTTTCGCGCCAGGCCTGCAGGGAGGGGTCGCCGTTGAAGACCTTGAGCACGACGATGAATATCTCCGGATCCAGTTTGGCTTCGGCATAGAGCACACGCAGCGCCCAGCCATAGCCATCCCATTTGCCCTGCTGCGTCGTCACGATGGTGTCGTAGACATGCTGGAATAGCGCATCAATGAGTTCGGCGCGCGAGGGATAGATGCGGTAAAAGACTGGCTTGGGTGCGCCGGCCGCGTCGGCGATGTCCTGCATCGAAGCCGCCGATCCCTTGGCGAGGAAGGTCCGCGCAGCGGCGCGTAGGTATTCTGCTTTGCGCAACTCCTTGTTGACGCGCGGCTTGGGTCGGGAGATGCGCAAAGGCTCCGCGCCGTTGGAACCGCTGGTTGAAGGTGAATCAGCCATCGCGAACAGAGCGCCCTTCCCCGAAACAGGCCATAACCACAACGCCGGGTCTCCCCGGTGCGTCCCGAGAATCAAGAAACACTGAATGGACGGTATGTCCACTCCCACGCCCGCGAGGGGCTGCTATCGGGCTTCAGAGCGCCAGCTTGGCGTGATTTCAGAACCAACGCATGCGAGCGCGAAGGCGAACTCCAGCGCGGTTTCGCGCAGGCTGGCGAATCGTCCCGAGACGCCGCCATGGCCGGCATCCATGTTGATCTTGAGGAAGTAGGGGCCGCCGTCGGGCGCCTCATGGCGGAGGCGGGCCGCCCATTTTGCAGGTTCCCAATAGGTGACGCGGGGGTCAGTCAGACCGCCCGTGATCAGCATGGGTGGATAGTTGCGTAGCCCGACCTGATCATACGGCGAGTAGGCCTCGATCTGGTCGTAGGCGACAAGATCGATAAGCGGGTTGCCCCATTCGGGCCATTCGGGGGGCGTCAGCGGCAGCGTTTCGTCGGACATGGTGTTAAGCACGTCGACGAAGGGAACCGCCGCGATGATGCCGCCGAAGAGTTCTGGGTCAAGGTTGGCGGCGACGCCCATCAGCAGACCGCCTGCCGATCCGCCCATGCCGATAATGCGGCCGGGAGACGTATAACCCCGCGCGACAAGATGCCGGCCTGCATCAACGAAGTCGGTGAAGGTGTTGATCTTCTTGTCGAGCTTCCCGTCGAGATACCACTGATAGCCCTTGGCCATCGAACCGCGTACGTCTGCGATGGCGTAGATGAAGCCGCGATCAACGAGGCTGAGGCGGCCGGTGCGGAAGTCAGCAGGGATGGTGATGCCGTAGGAGCCATAGCCGTAGAGCAGCACCGGCGCCGTGCCATCAAGCGGCGTTGAGCGATGGCGCAGCAGCGTGACGGGCACTTGTGCGCCGCCGGAGCCGGGCGCGTCGATCCGCTCGACGATATAGTCGGCCGGGTTGTGGCCAGAGGGAACCTGCTGCGTCTTGCGGAGGATGCGTGTTCGCGTCGCCATGTTGTAGTCGAAAACCTGCGCCGGCGTGGTGGGCGATGAGTATTCGAAGCGCAGCCATGGCGCGTCCCAGAAATAACCATTCGACATCCCAAGCGAATAGGCCTGCTCGTCAAAGTCGATCGCGTGTTCGGCGCCGGTCGTGCGTTCATGGACGACGATGCGCGGCAGGCCGTTCTCGCGTTCCATGCGGACGATGAAGTCTGCAAATGGCTCCATATCAAGAATCAGCACGCCGGGGCGATGGGGTGTCTCGACGCGCCAGTTTTCTTCGGCCGGCATGTCGTGGGGGGCGGAGACCAGCGCGAAGTCCACCGCGCCGTTGCGGTTGGATTTGATCCAGAAGCGGTTGTCGAAATCAACGACGGAGTAGTCTACGCCGGGCTCGCGTGGGGCGACCAGCGTCAGTTCAAGGTCGGTCGTGTCTGTGCGCAGGAAGCGCCACTCGGTCGTCGTGTGGTCGTTCGCGGTGACGAAGATGAAACGGCGGGATTGGCTCTTTTGCACGCCAACGAAGAAGCCGGGATCAGCTTCCCGATAGACCAACTCATCCGCGCTGCGGCCAAGGCGACGGCAGAAGACGGCGACGGGCCGGGCATTCTCGTCGCGCGCCACCCAGAAGAGCGATGCTGAGTCCTCGCCCCAGACGAACTCGCCGTAAGTGTCGGGTATCGATTCAAGTTCACGGCCAGTCGCCGCCTCGACGATGTGCAGGGTGTAGAATTCCGACCCCTTGTCGTCGATCGCATAGGCGACGAGGCGATGATCCGGCGAGTGGGACACCTTGCGGATGTCCCAGTAGTCGCAGTCCTTCGCCATGGTGTCGCCATCGAGCAGGAGTTGCTCGTGCGCTGGATCGCTGTCGAACGCGTGAGCGGCCGGACGGCGGGCGAACAACGGATACTCGCCGCCTTCGCGGAAGCGGCGGTAATAGGCCCATTCGCCATCAATGGCCGGGACGGTGCTGTCATTCTCGTTTATGCGGCCGCGCATCTCCTCGAACAGCGTGTCTTGAAGCGCCGAAGTGGGCTCCTCCAGCATGGCACGGGTGTACGCGTTTTCGGCATCGAGATGCTGGCGGATGTCTGAGCGCAGGCGCGAGGGGTCGCGCATGACTTCGCGCCAGTTGTCGTCCTTCAGCCACGCGTAAGGATCGCGGCGCGACCGTTCGAGCTGTTCGATGATGGCGTGCTCGTCGCGGCGCGCGCGCGGAGGCGTCGCGCGCGGGACGGTCTGGCCGGGAGGACTGTCAGAACTGTTCGCCATTACTCTTCACTGTCGCCTTTGATCCAGCCTCAAAGCGCCTGGCGCCACGACTCTGATGTCGTGATTCGGCCAAATGTCCGCAACCCGCACGGGTGAGGCCTAAGTCCCGGCAAGGGGGATCACGGCGGGCTCGGCGAGATTGTTTCAGCACCCGGTGGTGCAGAGCTTTGCACAAATGGCGAGTCTCTCCGGCGCGAAACGTGAGCCGCGCACCGTCAAACGAGTCAGGCGGGCGCTGCCAGAATGGCTGTCACTGACGCAGCCAGAAAGTGCGTTGGCTGAAGTTGCGCGGCGAGCAGGTCTGGTCTCAGGCCCCGTAAAGGATGCTGATGGCTTCTGCGACGCAGGCGGGGCGGTCCTTGCCCTCGATTTCGATCGTCGCTTCCATGATCATCTGCTTGCCGCCGGCGCGTTCCTCGACCTTCAGGCATTTCTGCCGCAGACGCACCTTTGAGCCCACCGGAACCATGTTTGTGAAGCGGACCTTGTTGCAGCCGAAATTGATGCCGCGCGCGACGTTCTCCACGCGCATGATCTGGGCGGCCAACATAGGGAGCAGAGACAGCGTCAGATACCCGTGGGCAATGGGGCCGCCGAGTTCCTTCGTGGCGCGCTCGACGTCAACATGGATCCACTGGTGGTCGCCGGTCGCCTCGGCGAACTTGTTCACTTGGCTCTGGGTGATCTGGTGCCACGGCGAGACGCCGACCTCTGTTCCGACGAGCGATTCGAGGTCCTCGAACTTGACAAGCCGCATGGCGCATTATCCTCCCGCAATTCCTGAGCGCGACCATATTGCAGGAAAATCAATGCGCAAGCCGTGTCCGGACGCCGAAAACGGCGTGTCCGGACAGAATTGGGCGCGGCCTCCACGGCCGCTCGCCACGATCCTGCCACGACCGGACGGAATCCCTGTCCTGTCCATGCGGGTAATCGCTGGGCTCATGACGCGGACCGGTCAGGCGCATCAGGAGTTCAAGTTCATCGGCACGCGCGAGGTGACCGGCGATGAAGCCGGCGCCACAACGACGCGCACGTTGACGTTCTTGCTCGACGACATCCGCAAGGATGAATTCGCCGAGATCGATACCGACAAGGACGGCAAGGTCAGCCTGGCTGAGTACCAGGTTCGGCAGACGGCTATGCTGACGCGAGGGTTCGAGATTCTCGATGCGAACAGCGACAAGGGCTTGTCTGAAGAAAAATACGCCAAGATCGTTGCGCCGCCGACGATCAGGATGAACTGGTCGGGCCCAGACGGCGTCGACATGCCGGAGCCTCCGAAGGTCGAGATCTCGGGCCTTAAGACTGCCGCGCCTGAGGCGATCAAGGCAGCGTTTACGCGGCTGGATGGCAACAGGGATGGCAGGCTGTCGTTGCAGGAGTACCTTCCGGCGTCCTGACGGCCACGTAAGGGCAAGGACTTTGGAGGGCGTCGTCATGTTGTCATGACGGCGCCCTTTGCTTGCGCCTGACCGGGGCGTTTGTCGTCCTGCCGGTTTTGGGCCATTGTGGGCCCTGTGGTCGTGAGGGAGCGTACGATGCGTGAGGCGCGGACGTTGGGAAGCTGGGTGCTGGGCTTGTTCCTGGCGGTCATGCTGTTCTGGGTGGCGCTGGAAACGCTGGCGCCCCAGCCGCCGGCCAGGAACCACCTTTTCGAGGTATTCCGGGCTACCTCGGGCATCGCCTACTTTGAGCCGCTGGGCCGCTTTGCGGTGGGCGCGCTGGAGGTTCTTGCGGGCTTGTTGATCCTGGCGCCATTCACGCGCCGGGCGGGGGCCATCCTCGGCTTCATTGTGATGCTGTTTCTGGCCGCGCTGGTCGTGCAGCTGGTGATCCAGGGTATATCGGTGCCGGTGGATACGATCGGCGAGGGCGGCGGCGTTTCGACGGTCGAAACCGACCCGTCGGGCCTGCTTTATCTGCTGCTGGGCCTGCTTGCCGCGCTGATCGCAGTGATCGTGATCCACCCCGGCCGCGCCCGCCCAGGCCAATGATTCCGAGCCGGATCGGGGCGAGTTCCGAGTATACGGTATGTTTTCGCGAACGTGTCGCAGGTTGAGGCTCCGTTAACCGCATCGGGCCCACTCTGTTTGCTGCAGCGAACAGGGGCTCCATGTCGGATAGTTCGACCTTTGGCGAGGCTCGCGTCGCCAATGGCGGTGAGGGACTTGCGCTCGCCCAGCCGGATGGCTTTGCCCGCCGCTCCTTGCTTCGCCGGCTGATGGACGTGGTCGCCTTGCCGTCCTCGCGCGGGAACATCCAGGATCGCGCCATCGCGGGCGACCTGCTGCTTGAAATCCTGCTGGAGTCCGATGTCGCAGCGCGTGAGCTTTGCGCGCGGCGCCTGCAGGAGATGTCCCAGGCCCCCAAGCGCCTGCTCAGGTTCCTCGCCCTGGACGTGCCGCACGTGGCGCAGCTGATCCTTGCCGATAACCGCGCGTTCGATGACGCCGATCTCAGTCACATCGTGGCGCACGGCAGCACGCCGCATCGCGTCGCCGTCGCCAATCGCCGGGACATCGGCCCCGCTGTCGCCTCGGCGATAGCCGAAACGGGTGACACGGTTGCGATGAAGGCCCTGCTGGACAATTCGCAGTCGCGGCTGTCGGACCGCGCCGTCGAGCTAATGGTAAGCGCCTCGCGCAACGCGCCGGCCTTGCCGCCTCTGCTCATCAACCGCGAGGAAGTCCGCCCGGCACATGCGCTTGCAATGTTCTGGTGGGCCGCCGCAGCCGAACGCAGGCAGATCCTGCTTCGCTTCTCGGCGGAGCGGACGCTGTTGATCGACATGTGCGGCGACATCTTCCGCTATGCCGCCGAGGGAACGGATCCCGTGGTGCGCAAGGCCCTTCAGGTGATCGAGCGCCGCCAGCGCGACCGGTCGGCCATTGATCGCTCGCCCCACGAAAGCCTGGAGGCGGCCCTTGAGGCTGCTTCTGTCGGGGGGCTGTCGCCCGAAGCTGTCGTGGACATCGCCGCTTTGTCCGGCATCAAGGCGACCACGGCTGAACGTATCTTCCAGGATGTGGGTGGAGAGGGCCTCGCCGTGTTGTGCAAGGCCACCGGCCTGAAACGGCCCTACCTGCGCCTGTTGTGGCGGGCATTGCACCGAGACGATCACGGGGCTGACTTCACGCGCGTGTCGGAAGTCTACGAGACCATCGCCGTGGCGAAGGCCCAGACCGTGCTGCGTTACTGGAACTGGTCGCTGAGTTCCGCTTTCTCGCCCGAGCTTGTGGGTGGAGAGGAAGACGACGAGGCCACAGGCTTTGGCCGCGAGTTGCGTTCGCTGGCCCGGCGGCCATAAGTTCCGCGCCTGACATTCAGAGACTGAATACTGCTTTTCCGGCGCTCTGCAGGCGTGACGAGCGATCATTTGCGGACCTCGTCCGGAAATCGACTGCGCCCAACCGGTTTTACTGGAATTTTCCGCCGGAGTCGTTCAAGTCCATTCTCAAATGAGCATCGGATTCAGCGCCGTTGGCGGCGGAGGCGTGTGACCATGAGATTCATGACGTATGGATTTGGTCTCGCTGCTGCGCTCGCCGTGTTCTGGTTTGCCATGTCCGGCGAGACGTCCCCACTCTTCCTGGGGCTATCTGTAATTGCCGTTCTTGCAACGCTGTGGATTTCGGCAAGGCTGAAGGTGGTGGACCGCGATGGTTCGCCCTATCTCCGCGTCTTGCCGCTGATGCTGTACACGGGCTGGCTACTGGGCGAGATCATAAAGGCCAACCTGGCTGTCGTTACCCGCATCGTGGGCATTCGCCAGAGCATTGATCCAGCCATGATGGAGATACGCACGGGAACACGGACGAGCCTTGGCAAGGCTTTGTTCGCCAACTCAATCACGCTCACGCCGGGAACAGTGACGGTTGACGTTGATGGACAGGTATTGAAGGTGCACGCGCTGGTGCGCGAGAATGCGGGCGCAGACAGTTTCACGGACATGGACCGCAGGTCGTCGCGGGCGGCCGATATCGGCGGCAAGGGCAGGGACTAGGGCATGCTTGTCGCGGCTGGAGTTGCGGGCCTCGTGGTGGCCATGGCGCTCATGATCGTCCGCGCGATCGTGGGGCCTTCGCACTATGACCGGATACTTGCGGCCAATTCGATCGGCACCAAGACCGTGCTCTTGATTGCGCTGATCGGGTTTCTGTTTGGCCGCCCGGCATTTCTCGATGTCGCGTTGGTTTATGCGCTGATCAACTTCGTCGCGACGATCGCTCTGATGAAATTCTTTCGCTATCGCACACTTGCAAGTCCGCTGACTGCCGCTCCAGAAAAGGAGCACAAGAATGGCTGACGCGCTTCACTGGGTTGGCGGCGGGCTTGTCGCAATCGGCGCCATCTGGTCGATCATGGGAGCCGTAGGCGTTCTGCGATTTCCAGACGTCTACACACGCATCCACGCAGCCAGCCTCACCGACACTGGCGGGGCCACCCTGATGCTGCTGGGGATGGCCTTCCTGGCGGAACCGGGCATCGTCACTCTGAAGCTCTTCTTTGTTTGGGCCTTCGTCATGCTGACGACGCCGACAGCCTCGAATGCGCTGGCCAGTGCAGCCTATAGTTCCGGCCATCGACCGCGCATCGGCAACTTCGAGTTCATGCGCGGGAACGATTCGCCGGAGGCTGCGACGAAGGGCGAGAGCCGGCCATGACCACGCCCTTTCTTGACGCCAATTTCGCACTGAACGTCGCCCTGCTGCTCATGCTTCTTGCGATTGCGCTGGCGGTCGTGCGCACACGAAGCCTGCTTGCAGCGATCCTGTTGATGGGCGTCTACTCTTTCGTCGTAGCCGCCTGGCTCATGGTGATGGACGCGGCCGACGTCGCTTTCACCGAAGCCGTGGTCGGCGCGGGGATTTCAACAATCGTCCTGCTTGGCGCAATTCTGCTGACGCATGGCGAAGTCGTTCGGGTCAACTGGCGCCTTCAGGTTGTCCCCGCGATTCTGGTGTTGGTTGTTGGAGGCGTCCTGATCTATGCCGCGGGCGGGCTGCCCAATTTTGGCGATCCCGCCTCGCCAGCCAACAGCCATGTCGGTCGAATATATCTTGAAACGACCTATGGCGACATTGGTGCGCCAAACGTGGTCACTGCAGTGCTTGCCAGCTATCGCGGCTTTGACACACTGGGCGAGACCACCGTGATCTTCGCGGCCTGTGTTGGGGTCGCCCTGATGCTTGGCTTCGGGCCGCGGGTCGACACAGCTCCTACAGTCGACGTGATGGGCGACCACCATGTCGTGCTGCGGGTGATCTCCAAGATGCTGATCCCCCTCATCGTGCTGTTTGCCCTCTATGTGCAGTTCCATGGCGATCTGGGGGCCGGAGGCGGCTTCCAGGCCGGCGTGATCATGGCGGTCGCGGTCATCCTGCACGCCATGATTTTCGGGCTGGGGGAGACGACGAAGGCGTTTCGTCCGGGCGTCATGCGCTCGATCTCGGCCTTCGGGGTGGTGCTGTACACTGGCGTCGGCATCGTCTGCCTCGTCAATGGCGGCGGTTTCCTCGACTACGATTTTCTATTCACGCCGCAGGTAGAGGCGATGATCCCGCCGGGCCTGCTGGGCGATCCGGACAAGCCCCATCATTGGGGGCAGCATTTCGGCATCCTGTTCATTGAACTTGGCGTCTTGCTCACTGTGGCGTCGACCATGGTGTCGATCTTCTATGGTTTCGCCGGCCGCACGATCGAGGCGATCAAGGCGGAGCGAGGCTCATGAGCTGGCTGGCCTCTCACTTCAACTATGTGATCGTCGTCGCCCTGATGATGGCGGGGCTGTTCATCGTTTTCTCGAGCGGAAACCTGATCAAGCGCATGATCGGCCTTGCGCTGTTCCAGTCGTCGACCGGGCTGTTCTACATCAGTCTGAGCAAGGTCAGCGGCGCAACGGCAGCGATCACGCTTGATGCCGGCAGCGTGGACGGCAAAGCGCTGGCCTCGCAACTCGATCCTGCCTATGTGCAGCAGTTCGGAGTTGACGGCGTCGTCTACGCAAACCCATTGCCGCACGTCCTCATCCTGACAGCCATCGTTGTCGGCGTCGCGACGCTGGCGGTCGGACTCGCCATCGCGGTGCGCGTGCGCGAGGCCTACGGCACTGTCGAGGCCGATGAAATCGAGGCGCTCAGCCGCGTGACCGCCGAACAGGCGGAGCCTGCTCGGTGATCCTGCTCGAAACGCTTTATGTCGCTCCGCCCACGCTGACAGCGCAGGCGCCTGTCCTGGCCATCATCGTGCCGCTGCTCGGCGCATGCGCAGCCGCGCTGGCGCCAAGCGGGCGCACTGGATGGATGATTTCGGTGATCGCGTCGTTGTTCGGGGGCTGGATGGCGTTGGCTGTCGCTACCGAGGCGATGCGCGAGGGGGCAATTGTATATGTGCTGGGCGGCTTCAACCCGCCTCTTGGGATTGCCCTGCGCATCGACGCCATGGGCGCGCTGCTCGGTCTGCTGATTGGCGCGGTCGGCGCGCTGGCCGCCGTCTTCTCCGGGCACAGCCTTGTCGCGGAAGTCCGCACCGAGAAGCACACCCTTTTTCAAGCAGGCTTCTTGCTTTGCCAGGCGGGGTTGGTTGGCATTGTCTACACGGGTGACGCCTTCAACGCGTTCGTGTTCCTCGAAATTTCCTCGATCGGCACCTACGCGCTTATTGCGATCGGCGAGGGACGCGACCGGCGCGCCCTGCCGGCAGCATTCAACTACCTGATCCTGGGCACCGTCGGCGCAACGCTCTACGTGATCGGCGTGGGCTTCCTCTATGCGGCCACCGGCACGCTGAACATGGCCGACATGGCCGCGCGCCTGAGCACGCTCGACCAAAATGCTTCCGTGCAGGCAGGTTTTGCCTTCATCATGGTGGGGCTCGGCATCAAGGCGGCGATGTTCCCGCTGCATGGCTGGCTTCCAGGCGCCTATGCCCACGCGCCGTCGCTGATGTCAATTTTCCTCGCGGCGACCGCCACAAAGGCCTCGATCTACCTGATGGCGCGCTTCCTGTTCGAAGTGTTTCCGGATGGTACAGCGTTCGGGGAAGCCTTCCTCACATGGGTGCTCGCGCCGCTCGCCGCAGCGGGAGCCATCATCTGCTCGATCCAGGCGGTGTTTGAGCGCGAACTCCGGCGCATCATCGCGTTCTCGTCCATCGCGCAGGTGGGTTTCATCTTCCTCGGCTTTGCACTTGGCAGCGCGCAAGGACTTTCTGCATCGGTGTTCTACATCGTGGCGCATGGCCTGATGAAGGCGGCGATGTTCATGGCGTTGGGGGCGCTCGCGTTGAGTATTGGGGCGCGGCGGCTGGACGAATTCGCAGGCGTTGCGCGCGAGGCTCCGTGGACGGCCGTGGCCTTTGCGGTTGGCGCCGCCAGCCTCGTCGGCACGCCGCTCACCATGGGTTTCCTCGCCAAGTGGGGGCTTATCGAGGCGGCGATTGCGAGTGGGCAGATCTGGATCGCGGTTGTCATGGCGGCCGGTTCGGTGCTGACCGTGATCTATGTCGGCCGCATCATGGAGGCGATGTTCTTTCGGGCGCCTGCGCCGGGTGCGCCGCGGGCAAAGGAGGCGCCGCTTGGCGCGCTGGCGCCGCTGCTGGCGCTTGCGGGTCTGTCGATCTGGTTCGGTCTTGATGCTTCCATACCCGAGCAGCTCTCGCAGGCGGGCGCCGCGCGCCTGTTCGAGGTGCGACCATGAACACGGGCGAGCTACTTATTCTTCTGGCGCTAGGCCTTCCGCTGTTCTCGGCTGCGGTGACCTATGCGGTTGGCCGCATGCCGGACGTGCGCGAGACGCTGACGCTGGTGTCTTGCGTTGTTCTGGCTGTCGTCGCGATCTCGATTTTCATGCGCGTGGGGCAGGGCGAACCGCCGGAGCTGATGGTGGCACAGCCTGTTGCAGGGCTTTCGATCGCTTTCCGGGCCGAGCCTCTGGGCGCGCTGTTCGCCGTGATGGCGAGTGTGCTGTGGGGCGTCAATTCACTGTTCTCCATCGGCTATATGCGCGGCAAGCGCGAGGCGAACCAGACGCGGTTCTACATGTGTTTCGCCATTGCCATGTTCGGCGTGATGGGCATCGCGTTGGCGGCGAACCTGTTCACCTTGTTTGTATTCTACGAGGTGCTGACTTTCGCGACCTATCCGCTGGTGACGCATGCGGGCACGCCTGCAGCGCGCAGAGGCGGACGCATCTATCTGATGACGCTGGTCGGCGCCTCCGTGTTGCTGCTTCTGCCCGGGATTGTCGGCGTTCAGGCGATTGCGGGATCAACCAGCTTTGTTGCGGGCGGCCTGCTTGCCGGGCGCGTCGATGATGTCGCTGGCAGCGTTCTGTTGCTGCTCCTCGTATTTGGTGCGGCGAAGGCGGCGCTTATGCCGCTGCATGGCTGGCTGCCTGCCGCGATGGTGGCGCCCGCTCCCGTCTCGGCCCTGCTGCATGCGGTGGCTGTGGTGAAAGCAGGTGTGTTCACCGTGCTGAAGGTGTCAGCCTACATTTTCGGACCGGACCTGATCACCGAACTTTCCGCCGCCACTTGGATACTCTGGATCGGCGCTGCGACAATCGTGATCGCTTCGCTGGTTGCGATGACGAAGGATGATCTCAAGGCAAGGCTAGCCTGGTCCACAGTAGGGCAGCTGGCCTATATCACGTCGGCCGCGATGCTGCCCATGGCGTCCGGGCTGGTGGCGGGCGGGCTGCACATGGTGTTCCACGCCGTCGCCAAGATCACGCTCTTCATGTGCGCTGGCGCCATCTACGTTGCGACCGGGGCAAGTCGCGTCTCCGAGATGGGCGGCCTGGGGCGGCGCATGCCGTGGGTCTTCACTGCGTTCCTTGTCGCCAGCCTTGGCATCATCGGCCTGCCTCCGATGGCGGCGATGTGGTCCAAGCTGTTGCTGATGACCGCGTCGTTTGAAGGGGGCCACTGGTTGACGGCGTGGGCGCTCGTTGCATCCTCGCTGCTGGGCCTTGTCTATCTGCTTCCGATCGCATTCAGGGCGCTGTTCCCGCCGATCGGTGAGGAGCCTGCACGCGAATTCGTGCGGCCGGGTGGGACGCCGGGCACGGCCGTAGTGGCGGTCTGCGTGGCGGCGGCAGCGTGCGTCGTGTTGTTCTTCCTGGCAGATCCGCTTGCGAACTACCTTGCGCCAATCAGGGCAGTCACCATCATGGAGGGCGCGCCGTGACCGAGAACGACAGGCAAGAAACTCCGCTGGGCGAGCAGGGAGAGCATCCGCTGTCTGTGCTGCTTTTCTCGTGGATGCGCGGGAAGATGTTCGTGCGTGCCCTCGCCATAGGGCTGGCCATCGTCGGCGTTGCATCCATCGGGCTTGAGGTTTGGCTGTCTTACAAGCCGATCAAGGACATCACGTCGATGCCGGGCTTCTACGCGGGGTTCGGCTTTATCTCGTTCGCCGGCGCGGTGCTGAGCGGATGGCCGCTGGGCCGTCTGCTGCGGCGGCGTGAAGACTATTACGAAACACGAAGCGGGGAGGCGGGCCGTGACCGTTGAACGCCTCGCCGACTGGCTGGCCAACACCAATCCGGGCTTCTTCATTCTGGCGGCGGCGCTTTTTGTGCCGTTCGCGCGCAACAACGCATTGCGCGCTTTCCTGATGGTCGGCGGGCCAGCAATTGCGCTGGTTGCGCTGATCAGCGCCGAAGGCCTCGGCAGCAACCTGTCGACTGTGAGCGTTCTGGGGCTTGAGCTTGTGCTCTACCGGCCCGACAGCCTGTCCTTTCTGTTCGGTCTTGCCTTTATCATCGCTGCGGCCCTGTTCGGCATCTACTCCCTCCACCGGCGCGATCCGCTGCAGGATGCAACCGCGATGCTCTACGCTGGCGCTGCCGTCACGGCTGTTTTTGTTGGCGACCTCGTGAGTCTGTTCATCACATGGGAGCTCACTGCAATAACGTCCGTCTTCCAGGTCCTCGCGCCGCGATCGCGAGAGAGTGTGCGCGCTGCGACGCGCTATCTCATCTTCCAGGTGTCGTCAGGCATGCTGGTGCTTGCGGGCATCTGCATGTTCGTCTCGGCGACCGGGCAGATCCAGTTTGCGCTGATAGCTCCGTCGATGGCGGGTCTGCCGGTCGGCGTCATGGACATTGAGGCGCCGGGCGCGGTGCTGATCCTTGCCGGTTTCGGCATCAAGGCGGCGTTCCCCATGGTGCACAACTGGCTGCAGGACGCCTATCCGAAGACGACGGAAACAGGCGCGGTCGTCCTATCTGCTTTCACCACCAAGCTCGCAGTCTACGCGCTGGCGCGCTACTTCGCTGGTCTCGAGTGGCTGATCTGGATCGGCGCGATCATGACCGTCTTCCCGGTCTTCTTCGCAGTGATCGAGAATGACCTGCGTCGGGTGCTGGCCTACAGTCTCAACAACCAGGTCGGCTTCATGGTGTGCGCCGTTGGCATCGGCACGCAGCTGGCCGTCAATGGCGCGGTGGCGCACGCGTTTGCGCACATCATGTACAAGGGCCTCTTGTTCATGAGCATGGGTGCGGTGCTCTATCGCGTGGGCTCGACCAAGGCGACAGATCTCGGCGGTCTGCATCGAACGATGCCGTGGACCACGCTGTTCTGCCTTGTCGGCGCGGCCTCGATCTCGGCGTTGCCTCTGTTCTCCGGATTCGTTGCGAAGTCGATGGTGATGACAGCGAGCCATGCAGACCCTGCGCTGTTCGTGGTTTGGCTGATGCTGCTGTTCGCATCGGCAGGCGTGCTGGAACACTCGGGGATCAAGATCCCGTACTTCGCCTTCTTCGGCCACGATAGCGGCAAACGTCCGCAGGAAGCGCCGTTCAACATGCTGTTGGCGATGGGCGTCGCGGCGGCGCTGTGCATCCTGATCGGTATCATGCCGGGATGGCTCTACCAGTTCCTCCCGTATTGGGAGGAGGTAGGAAAGGACTACCTCGCGTCCGATCTCTGGACCGCGCCGCACGTACTGCAGCAACTGCAGCTGCTAGTCTTTGCCACGCTGGCGTTCATGTTGCTGCAGTGGCGCCAGCTCTATCCGCCGGAGATGCCGGGCGTGATCGTCGATGTAGAGTGGCTGTGGCGACGCGGCTGGCCTGATCTTGTTTCTGCAGCGGGACGGCCGCTTTGGCAGGCGGGCCGGCTGGCGGTGCGTGGTGCAGATGCGGCCGGCGGCTGGTTCACCGGGCTTGCACGTCAGGTGTTCGCGAATGATGGGTGGGTGTCGGCCAAGGTTCCCCTGAGCGTTACGGCAGTCGCTTCGCTCGCAATACTGGGCCTTGTGTTGGCTGTCTCGCTCTTCGCGTAGGTTTCGTCAGAATTCGTTCAGTGGGCGTCCCCTGAATTCTGGTACGGTTTACAGTTGTGCCGAATTGTCTGAATATCGCGGCAGTATAGCTTCGACTCATCGTCGATTCTGCTTGTCGAGAAAGACATGACGCAAATGGAACGCGAATCGCGCACTGCGCCTTATCTTATCGAAATGGCCTCCGACATTGTTTCCGCCTACGTGGCGCACAATCCGGTGTCGGTTGCCGACCTGCCCAAGTTGATTGAGAAGGTGCACGCGACGTTGTCCGAGATCGATGGCGGGACGCCTCTGGAAACGAAGCCAGACCTCAAGCCCGCCGTTTCGGTGCGCAAATCGGTGACGGACGATCACATCGTCTGCTTGGAGGACGGCAAGAAATTCAAGTCGTTGAAGCGGCATCTTCGCACGCGTTACGACATGTCGCCTGAAGAATACCGCGACAAGTGGGGCCTGCCTGCAGACTATCCGATGGTTGCGCCGAACTATGCGCGGCAGCGCTCCGACCTCGCGCGCAAGATGGGCCTTGGCCAATCCAAAAAATAGACCTGGCGACGAAGTGGGTGGTCGCGATCAGGTATTCGGACCGCCGCAGAAACCAGCGTGCTGACCGTATTGATGTTTTGTTGACGCACATGAAGAATTCGTTGCTGCTGACTCTTGCCTCGGTACGCGAACCGAATCAGGTTCTCTCATGGTGATGCGAATCACCGGGTCGCCGCCGAGTAGAGTTATGTGTGTGCGGGCGCGGCTCCCTCAGTAGACTGATGATCACCACAAACGGTCGGGCTGGCCGCGGGTGATCGGGACTCAACAAGAAGTCGCGCTGGCTGCCGGTCTGTTTGACCGCGTCAGAGTCGATTCCAAGGGGCTGAGATATATGTCGTACGAACACACGCCAGCTGCTCCTTCGGGGCAGCAGAAGGTGCTTGAGGCGTGGCGCAAGCGCCTGTGCGGCCGCAGTTTCATCACATGCGGCGAGATCGATATTCCCGCCATCAACCGCGAACTGGCCTATATCAGCGTGCTGAGTTGCGAGGATGGCCGCTTCCGTTTCCGCCTTGCAGGCACAGGTCTTCACCAGGTTTTTGGCGGAGAAGCGCGCGGGAAGGCCGCCGACGACATCGAGGCCTGCCGCGGCGGCCTGATGTGGGGCGAACTGGCGACGCGTGCCCTGCTGCGGGCCATCCCGGTTTCGGGTGCGGAGCGCCTCATGGATGGGTCGATTCACTTCTGGCTACGTCTGCCGATGTCGTCGGATGGGTCGGAGGTCGATATGGTGCTGTGCCACGATCGCTACCTGCCGGCTGAGGCGCTGGCTGATCCAGATCGTGCGGCTCACCGGGTCGACCTGGCGCTTAGGCTCGACTGCGGCGACTATGCTGCGGCCTGACTGCGGCGGTGGATGCGTGCCATCAGTGTTCCCACAGGCTTGGTTGTCCACAGGCTGAAGGAACGCGTCTGAATCGGAGGGAGAACGGACCGGAATCGGCCCGTGAACCGCCGCCCCCTAGTGATGGTGGTGGTCGTCTTCTGGCAGAGCGTTGTATTTGCCGCATTTGGGGCATTTCACCGCGTCGAACGGCTCGCCGTGGAAGACCTCCATATGGCCGACCTTGTCCATCAGCCGCGTCTTGCAGGCCCCGCAACGATAGGTGTCGGGGCCGTCCGTGCCTTCGAGGGCGAGCTTTCCCGCCTCCGGCTCCAGCACGATAGCTTCAGCCGGGGGCCTGGGCACCACGCGCATTTCCTTCTGTGACATGGGGCTTCCTTGGTGGCTAAGTTCGGCCAGCGCTCCTGGCCAGAAGCGCGGGTTGTGACCTTGCCGTGTTGGCGCCGTCAAGGCTGCTCGCCTGCCGGGCCACCGGATCAGTGCGAGACAAGCATCGGCATGTCGAAGCTTGAGAGCATTTCGCGGCTGACCCCGCCGAGCAGGAGCTGTTGCAGGCGTGAATGTCCGTAGAGGCCCAGCACCAACATATTCGCGCCTACCATGTCGCTGCGCAGGCGGATCGCAGTTGCGGTTGTATGATCGTCATTACGATCAACGGCAGCGGAGGCGGATCTACAACCGTGCGCGGCCAGATAGGCCGCAAGCTGGGGATCCAGTTCTTCGGGTGCATCGTGGGACACGGTAAAGAAGGTCACTTTCTCGGCCGCGCCAATGAAAGGCATCGCATCGCGCATGGCGCGAGTTGATTCCCGGCCTTCCTTCCATCCGATAAAGATGTTCGAGCCAAACGGGATCGGATAGCCGCCTTCAGGCACGATCACGACAGGCCCGGCGCTCGCCATCGCAACCTCGGACGCCAGAATTTCAGATGCGCCGCCGACCGGCTGGACTGCGACGCGCAGCACGGACAGGTCGTGCCGGCGGGCGGCCCGCAAGAGGTCTAGTTCGCTGTCGCCATTTATTTCCTGCCACGTGAACGGGACGCCGCCTTCCGCAGCGGCCGCCTCGAACATGGAGCGCGCAGCGTTTGCGCCGGAACTGATCAGCTCTTTGCGCTCCTTGATGAAGGCCTCAGCAAGTGTGACGGCCGTGAAGGCATCGCCCACGAACATGGCAGGTATCTGTTCGGCTTTGAGGAAGACGCCCGTCAGCGTGGCTCCGAAGCGCTTCGCCAGATCAATTGCGGCCTTCACCTGCATGCGGCCGGGGGCGGTGTCCTCGGTCTGAACAAGAATTGTGCGATAGCTCATGGCGTGCCCTCGTGCTTGTCCCTCGGTTCCCCTAGCGCCGCAGCAGACGCCCAAGCTTGACCAATATCAAGCTGGACCGGCTCGGTTGACGTTCACGGGATTGGGCGAGCTCAGTTCACGGTCGCTGACGACCATTCCGGGGGGCGGATTTCAGCCGAAGCGGCCGGTGATGTAGTTCTGTGTCTGGTCGACCTTGGGCATCGTGAATATCTGGTCGGTGGGCCCGGACTCGATCAACTCGCCCATGTGGAAGAATGCCGTGATCTGGCTGACACGGGCAGCCTGCGCCATCGAATGCGTCACGATGACGATGCAGGTGTGCTTGCGCAGATCTTCCAGCAGCGCCTCGATGTGCGCCGTCGCAATGGGATCAAGCGCAGAGCAGGGCTCGTCCATCAGTATGACGGCGGGCGATACGGCCAATGCGCGGGCAATGACGAGACGTTGCTGCTGGCCGCCGGAGAGGCCCAGTCCAGGTTTACCGAGGCGGTCCTTCACCTCGTCCCACAGAGCGGCCCGGCGCAGCGAGCGTTCCACGATGTCGTCGAGCTCCGCCTTGGTGGCGGCGAGCTTGTGGGTTCGGGCTCCAAACGCGATATTCTCGTAGATCGAGATCGGGAACGGGTTCGGTTTCTGGAACACCATTCCGATGCGCGTGCGCACCTGTACCGGATCGATATCCGCCGCGTTGATGTCGGCGCCGTCCATCAGGATGCGGCCTTCGACGCGCGCGCCCGGGATCGTGTCGTTCATCCGGTTTAGACAGCGCAGCAGGGTGGACTTGCCGCAACCCGATGCGCCAATGAAGGCGGTGATGGCATTGTCGGGAACCTCGAGATTGACCCCGAACAGAGCCTGTTTCTCACCGTAGAAAGCGTTGATGTCTTGGACGCTGATGCGGATCGTGGCGGCAATCGGGGCGGTCGGGGTCACAGCCGGCGCACCCAAGGGCGCGCCCCGCGTCTGGCGGGCGGTCTCGCGCACGACAGGCGCGGCAGCCCCCGTGGTGTCGGACGCCTTCTGGGTCATGACGGACATGGTATCAACCCTTCATGCGCCCGGCGACTGCCGCGTGCGAGAAGCGCGAGAGAATGTTGAGGACAAGCACGCCAACAGTGATCAGCATTGCGCCCGTCCAGGCCAGCGAAACCCATTCCCCGTAAGGGCTTCCGGCATAGCGGTAGATCGCGATGGGCAGGCTCGCCATCGGCTGGGTAAGGTCGGTGGACCAGTTGGTGTTTCCCAGCGAAGTAAACAGCAGCGGGGCGGTTTCCCCAGCGATTCGGGCAACCGCGAGCATGACGCCGGTCAGGATGCCGCTGAAGGCGGCCGGAACCACGACCTTGCGCACGACCTCATTCTCGCGGCTTCCAAGCGCGACAGCGCCGTCGCGATAGGCCTGCGGAACAAGGCGCAGGATGTCCTCTGTCGTCCGCGCAACGATTGGCATGGCGATCAGCGCCAGCGAAAGGGCGCCAGCGAGGCCAGAGAAGCCGCCCATGGGCGCCACGGCAATCTGGTAGACGAACAACCCGATGAGAACCGACGGCGCTGACAGCAGTATATCGTTCACGAAGCGGACGACGGAGGCGAACCTGCTCTCCTTGCCGACCTCGGAGAGGTAGATGCCGACCATCATGCCGAGCGGCGCGCCGATCATCGCGCCAAGCCCGACCTGGATTAGCGATCCCACGATCGCATTGGCGAGGCCGCCTCCTGCGCCGGGCTGCGCCATCGAGTTGGTGAACACCGACAGCGACAGGCCGCCTATGCCGTTGGAGAAGAGCATCCAGAGGATAAGGCCAAGCAAGATCAGGCCGATGACGGCGGCGAGCATGCACAGGCCGCTCATGACGCGGTCGACCAACTGGCGGCGGAAGTATCGGGCGCGGGCGGCGGGCGAAAGTTGTTTCACGACATGCGCTCCTGGCGCAGCAGGACTCGCGCGATGGCGAGAACGCCGAACGACACGACAAAGAGAATGAAGCCGAGTGCGAGTAGGACAGCGAGATCCAGAGTGCCGGGTTCAGCCTCCGGGAAACTGTTGGCGACGACGGAGGCGATGGTGGCTGATGGCGCCATCAGGCTGTCGGGCATGCGGATGGCGTTGCCGATGACGAACACGACAGCCATCGTCTCGCCGAGTGCGCGGCCAAGGCCGAGGAAGACCGCGCCGAACAGTGAGCCGCGCACGGCGGGGATGACCACGCCGGTCAGCGCTTCCCAGCGCGTCGCGCCCATCGCATAGGCGCCATCCTTCAGAAGCTGCGGCGTAGATTGCAGAACGTCGCGCGTGGTCGCCGCGATGAACGGCAGGATCATGATCGCCAGCACCAGCGATGCCGTGATCAGGCCGACGCCGATGGGCGGCGCGGTGAACCAGTAGAACGTGTCGGGGATCGGCGGAATCCAGAGAAAAGTGGCTGTCAGCCAGGGTTGCACATACTCGGCCATGAAGGGGGCCAGCACGAAGAAGCCCCACATGCCGTAGACGATGGACGGAACGGCCGCGAGCAATTCGACAGCTACGCCAAGTGGTCCCCGCAGCCTCTCGGGGCATGTTTCCGTGAGGAAGAAAGCGATGCCGAAGCCGATCGGCCAGGCGATCAGCAGCGCCAGGACTGCCGTCAGGAGCGTGCCGGTGATCGCGGGCAACGCACCATAGATCTGAGTGACGGGGTTCCACTCAGTGCCCGAGATGAAGCCGAGGCCAAACGTGTCGAAGGCCTGCTTGCCACCCACAAACATGATGGTCAGAATCGAGAGCAGCACGACAATAACCACTGCGCCGGCCGCGAACAGGCTGATACGGAAGGCCGTGTCGCCAATGTGCAGGCGACGGCCTGCGGTCAGGGGGCGATGTGCAACTGGCGTAGTCATGATCTCTTGCCCCTGGTCCGTCCCGTCAGTGTCTATTGGCCGTCAGTGTGTGCTGGCGATAACGTTCAGTTGGCCGGCCAGAGAGGCCGGCCGTTGGCGGCCAGCGTAGTCCATTGCTGCCGTACGACGTCCTGCACTGCAGTTGGCAGCATGATGTAGTGCAGCCGATCGGCCGTCGCTGAGCCATTGCGGAACGACCAGTCTATGTATCTCAACACGCGTTGGGTTGCGGCTGGATCCTTCGGGTTGCGCGGTACCAGGATGTAGCTTGCAGACGTGATTGGCCAGGCGATCTCGCCCGGCATGTTCAGCATGTCGGCGGCCATGTTCTTGGCGTTTGCCCAGTCGGCCTGGGCTGCGGCCTCCATGAAGCCGGGGACGCTTGGGCTTACGAACTTCCCCGAGCCATTGGCCAGTTGCAGCGCCTGCATGTCGTTCTCGGCCGCGTAGGCGAACTCGACATAGCCGATGCCCCCCTTGATGTTTTTCACCGCAGCTGCAACGCCCGCGTTCCCCGGCGCGCCAAGGCCCGTGCGCCATGCGACCGCGTTGCCCGCGCCTGTGCGTTCCTTGAATATGGGGGAGACGCTCGACAGGTATTTCGTGAAGATGCTGGTCGTGCCCGAGCTATCGGCACGGTAGGCGGGTGAAATCGGGATCGCGGGCAGTTTGAGATGAGGGTTCAGGGCGACGATTTTCGGGTCGTTCCAGAGACGCACGCGGCCGACATAAATCTCGCCGAGTACATCTCCTGTCAGCTTGATCTTCGTGCCATCCACACCGGGGACGTTGACCACGATCACGACGGCGCCGATGATCGCTGGGAACTGCAGCAGCTGTTCCTTCTGCAGTCGCTCAGATGCGACAGGGCTGTCAGATGCGCCGAAGTCCACCGTACGATTGATGATCTGCGTAACGCCGGCGCCAGAGCCAAGGGCCTGATAGTTCAAGCGCGCGCCGCCCGCCTTTGCGTAGTCTTCGCCCCAGCTGGAATAGATCGGGGCCGGGAAGGTTGCGCCAGCACCGGTGATGTTCTGTGCAGCGGCGGGCCCAGCCGCCAGGGCAAGCAGCGCCGCGAACACGCCGATCGCACCCAGGATTCGGCCAGCGAGCAGGTTCAGCACGGCATGGGTCTCCCCCGGCCTTCTGGCCGGCGCAGGGTGGATCGAAGGTGGCTTAGACACCTAGCGCAAAGCATTTGTGACAAGTGCGAGACGGTCCGCAGACGGTGCATCCAGAATGGTACAAACCTTATGAAAACAGATGCTTGACCCATTCATGCCGGGTCCGATATCGCTCGCAGAAGGAATGTAGGAAAAAAAACCTAGGGAAACTTTCCTACACTTGGAAAGCCGAGTCATACTGAGCCCATCGAACCACGGAGGTTGCTTTGGACAGGGTAAGGCAGGCGGCTGAGGACCGAACGCGGGCGGAACTCGCCGTATCGGTCGCGGCGGCGGCAGTGGGCGCGCCACAAGCCGAGGTCATGGGCAATGGCCGGTTGTATCGGGTCGTACTGGCGCGGCAGGTCGCCATGTACCTTCTGCATGTCGGTTGCAGTCTGAGCCTGCGCCGGGTTTCGGCTGCACTGGGTCGCGATCGCAGCACGATCGCATACGCTGTTCGCAGTCTCGAACAGCGGCGCGATGAGCCCGCCTTCGACGCCTGGCTGCAAGCGCTCGAAGACGCCTTCGTCCGAGCGCCGGTGATGTCATGAGCGTCGTGTCGCCGGCGCTGGGCGACCCGCCGAATATGCCCGATATCGCCGCCCGCCTGCTGAGAATGTTGCGGATCAGCGGTCGGCGTCTGGTGGAGATCAAGCCCGGAGTATGGGTAGTGCTTGGCCGGGCCGACCGCCGCGCGCGCAGGCTGCTGTCAGTGGATGGGGACACCGTCACCAGATTGCTGACAGAGGGAAAGCTGCGCCGCAATCATGATGGCCCCTGCATACTCGCCGATGGCGCTATTGCGCCGCCACCGCCGAGCCTTTCGGCCAGCGCCTTCATCGCAGCCGGCCTGCCACGACGTAACGGGTCTTCGGCGAAGGGCTTCCTCGGCCTTGCTGTCCTGGCGCGGCGCGGCCAGGGGCCGCTCAACATGCGGCAGGTAAAGGCGGGGTTGCAGCTGATTGCGGACGCCGAGCGCGAGTCAAACAGCAAGGGGCTCACAATGAACTGGGATGCGGGGCCCGCCGATGCGCACCGGCGTGGCCCAACGCGTGGCGGCCAGTCGGCCATTGCAGCAAGTGCGGCTGCCAGGCTGAAGCGGGTGCGTGGACTGGCGGGCGAGGACGCGTGGCGGCTGGCGTGGATGGCCTGCGTAGAGGGCGCTACACTTCAATCAATCAAGGCGCAGAAGGGCTTGTCCCAACGCGCGCTCGGAGTGGCCCTTGCCCGCGCCTTCGAAAACCTGGCGAATGCCTACGAACGCTGAGCGGCGGCAACAGACCGGATACGCGCCAGCATGGAGGCGAGGCCGTTCGAGCGCTGTGGCGTCAGCGCGTCTGCGATGCCGATCTCACGGAAGAAGGCCGGTGCATCGAAGGCGAGAATGTCGTCGGGCTGCTGGTCCGAGAACAGGTGCAGCAGCATGGCGACGAGGCCTGCCACGATCATGGCGTCCGACCCGCCGCGAAAGCGTAGCGCGCCGGGAATATCGGGCGATGGTTCGGCCACCAGCCACACCTGACTGGAACAGCCGCGAACCTTGTTGTCTTCGCTATACTCCTCGCCCCGCAGCGGCGGCAGCGCCCTGCCGAGGTCGATCAGGTGCGCAAAGCGGGCCTCCCAGTCATCCAGGAAGGTAACGTCCTCGCGAAGGCTTGCGGCCTGGTCTGCTACGCTCATCCCGCAGCATGTGGCGCGTGTACGCCGCCAGCGCAAGACACACACGCAAAACGCAGGCGGCCGGAGCCGCCGCAGGCAACCCGAGGGGCGGGATCGCGCGGCGCCTCCGGCCTTTCAGCCCATCACCGAGGCATTCGGCTGTGGGGTGCTTCCAGCGGATCAGCCGCGCACGCTGCGTGTGTGGATGTCAGCCACGTCCTTGCGCGAGATGCGCTCGACTGCCGCGTTCACCAGATCGGTCGCGCATTTGCGATCGAGCCGCAGCAGGCTGATTGGCCGGGGGCCTGGATGACCGCACAGCCGCTCGGCCGTTCGTTTGATGTCCGCGTAGATCGTCTCCGCCGGGTCAGCCGGATCGAAGACAAAGCGCGCTTCGAATGTGTTGCGCTGGTTGGCCGGGCCGGCGGAAGCGGACTGGGCGCCGATGCCGCCAGCCACGACAAGCAGGGCGACAGGGACGGCATAGAGGTTGAGGTATAGCGTTTTCATGGGGAGGCATCCTCGTTTCCTGTTCGGCCTGTCTTGATGGCAGGCTCGATATCGTCGTGCCCGATTATGTCTCGCTGAAGAATCGAGAAGGACGAGGAGAGGCAAGGAGGAAAACTCATGCGGGCATGCACAGGGCGCGCCTTGAAGTCGCCAGATCAGGCTTCGATTGACGCGGTCGCCGCTTCCTCCCGCAGCCAGGCGATGACTTGTGGAACGAAGGGGCGGCGCAGCGCGGCGGTCGTGTGAACGGCATGAAAGCAATAACCTGTGCGAGCGGTGACCGGCGAAAACTGCACCAGCTCACCGCGCCGCACCCGGTCCATCACCAGAATGTCGGGCGACAGCGCGAGGCCCTCGCCCGCAAGCGCTCCGGAGATCGCAACGGTGAATTCTTCCATCATGTAGGTCGGAGCTACGCGTACGATATCGACACCTGCAGCTTCCGCCCAATGGCGCCATTCATTGTGGGCGGATGACTGGATGCGCCGGTTGTCCGCAAGAAGTCTGTCAATGTCGCCGCACGCCCGTTGAAAGACCTCAGGCGCACAAACTGCCGCCAGCCTGCCGCTGGATAGCGGTTCGGACTGGACGCCTTCCCAGCCGCCTGGGCCATAGCGGACTGCAATATCGAACTCCTCGCGCGCAAGATCGACGAGGCGGATGGAGGTAAGGAACTCAAGCTCGCAAGTCGGGAAGCGATCCTTGAAGCGCGACAAGCGCGGCACGAGGAACTGGGATGCGAAAGATGCGACCGTTGATATCCGGATGGTGTTCGACCGCGGCGCCCGCCGCGAATAGCGCGAGAAAGCTTCGGCCAGAGTCGTGAAGGCTGGCGCGATCGCCTCCTTCAGATTGCCACCCTCATGGGTCAGCTGAAGTCCGCCCGGCTCGCGCAGGAACAGTTGCACCCCGATGAAATCTTCGAGCGAGATCACCTGCTTGGAAATCGCGCCTTGCGTCACGCCAAGCTCCTCGGCGGCACGGGACAGATTGAGATGGCGGGACGCGACCTCGAAGGCGCGGACAGCGTTGAGCGGGGGCAGCGACCTTGTCATGATCAGGGCAAATATCATGCTCTGCCGCCAACCTGTGTCAGCAGTCACTTAGTCCAGATAGGGGCAGTGTCAGCGAAAAACAAAACGCCCCGGCGTTTCGGCCGGGGCGGTTCGATTTCGACTTCGATCAGTGGCTATTGCGCAATCTGCGACACGCACAGGCCGATTGACTCCGTCTGGGTCTTTGGCAACTGCAGCGCCCTTTCCGCGATGCAGGCGGCGAGCGAATAGTTGTGGGTCGCCGAAGAAACGCAGCCAAAGAACTGCTGCTTCGCGAAAGCCATGCATCCGCGGGAAGTGGGATCGTCCATCGTGGCGTTCATTGTGTCGGAATAGGTCTGATCAGCCATGAGGACGTGCTGAGCGCCGAGGTTCAGCATCCGGTTGGCTGAGCCCTCGTGACCCGGCTTGACTGTCATGGCGTTCGGCGCCGCCACAACCGGCGAAATCGACTTGAAGGCGTCGCCCGGCGCGCTGACCGTCAAGGTTGCGACCTTGTCCCAGATGGATTGGCTGGTCGCGGGCGAAGTGGTGAGTGAAGCAAGGACAGCGTTGAGATCCGGAGCGCTGAACGCCTGCTTGAACGCGTCCGACACCGGTTTGGGCTCACCAGACGCTGCCTTGAGGGCTGCTGCCGTCTTGGTCGGATCAGCGGCTTTCGACTTGGCCCAGCCGAATTTCTGCATCGTGAAAGACTGTTCGCGCACCATCAAGCCAGCCTGGGAGATACGGGCCGTCTCATGCGCGTTCACGGAAAGGGCGGCCTGCAGGGCTGCCTCTCCGCCATCCAGAGTGCGCGCGTATCCCATTTCGTTCTTGAAGGCGAGCATCATGCGCTCGCGGCCGTAGTCGGCATCCGCCTTGCGGACTGATTCGGCGAATTCGGGGTTCTGGGCGGCTAGGATGGCTCCGTAGGAGATCCAGCCAGATGACAGTTGGTTAACGTTGGCGGAACCGAACGTCTGAACCTGCTTGTTGAGCTCGGCGGCGCTGTTGAGCTCGTCGTTCATGATCTGGGTCACATGACCCTGATACTCCGCATAGGAAGCTGCCGCAGACGGCAACATGCGGCTTTCAGCAGGCGCTGCTGCCGGAGCCTGGCTGACCGCCATGGGCGCAGCGGCTGCAAGGGCGATAGCCGCGGCGAAAATCCTGGTCCGGGTACGCATGCAACCTCCGATGAACTCGTATGGGTCGCCGGCCTTAAATCTGCAAACTGGCAGACGCGGCCCGCAATGTGCTTCCTGAACCAGGATGCGCCCGAATTCCTTGATGCGGCGTTAGGATGATCGATGCAACTGCAGCCCGCAAGGCGCCTTGTGCGGAACGATCGTACGAAATGATGGCGGTCCGTGCATCCTGGCTCGGATTGGCCGCCATTGCGGGCATCGGCGCATTTGCGCTCGGTGTGCCACTCTGGTTCAGCGTGATCGCTTTTGCCTGCGCTGTCCTGCCGCCCCTGCTCGGAATGTTTCTGCGCGGCTCGGCGGATCCGCGGCAGATTGCCGAGATCGAAGCGGGCCTGTGGGTCGCGCTGGCGACCGCGGCCGCTGCGAGCGCGGGAGCCGGAACCGCAGTAATCGTGCTGTTTGCGGTGGGCATTGTGGTGGCGTGGCTGTCGGGAGATGAACGGCTCACGATCGAAACGGGCGCGTTTGCACTTCTTGGACTCCTTCTCTCCCTACTCGTTTCCTCTGGCGGAATCTGGCTTCATCAACATGACGCAACGATCATGGCAACCGCCTATGGCTTGGCTGGCCTCGTTCAGGTTGGCATCCTTGCAGTCGCTGCGGCAATGCTTGGCCGGCCGGAACCCGTTGCGCCGCTGAAACCGGTCGAATCACACCAACCCGATCCCGAGACGGCGCTGAAGCTCAAACAGGCCGAAGGCCGCCTCAAACTGGCCGCGCGCGCGGCCGAGGAGGCAAGAACGGAAGCAGCCGAAGCCCGCAAGCGGCTCGAAGCGCGCACGACTTTCTTTGCTCAGACGAGCCACGAACTGCGCACGCCGCTGAACGCCATCGTGGGCTTTGCGGAGATGATGCACAGCGAGGTCTACGGCCCGCTGCCGGAACGCTACCAGGAGTATGCCGGACTTATTCACGAGGGCGGCCGTAACTTGACGCTCCTGGTTGACGACGTGCTCGACCTGGCGCGGATAGAGTCCGGTCGTTTCGAGATCATGCCGGAACTGTTGAGCCTCACTGATCACGCTGACGACGCTGTGCGGTTCATGATGATGGAGGCCGAGCGCAGGAAGGTTACGCTCGAATGCGTCGGTCCCGACGATGTTGAAGCGTTCGCCGACGCCAAGGCCGTGCGTCAGATCGCGCTGAATCTGATTTCAAATGGTCTCAAGTTCACGCCGGCGGGCGGCCGCGTTGAGGTCGCCGCGCTGGAAAAGGACGGTGGCTCCATCTTCTCGGTCTCCGACACGGGCGAAGGCATCAGCCCAGAGGAGCTGTCGCGCCTGTCGCGTGCGTTCGAACAGGGCGAGGCCGGCAAGAATCAGAAGGGTGCAGGGCTCGGCCTTTCGGTCGTGCGGGCCTTCGCCGAGATGCACGGTGGCCGGCTCGACATCGAGAGCCGCGCCGGGGGCGGCACGACGGTCTCAGTTTTCTTCCCGGCCGAGCCGGTCAAGGGACGAGACAATCGGGGCGAGGGGGCGGCTCAACCGAAAGGCGATGCGCGAGAGAACTGAGACACGTCGCGCCACAGGCGATTGCGGAACCGGAACATATTCTCGCGGGCGAGCGGCGTATGTATGTTGCGAGCTTATCTCCACAATGCGTCCGATGACTGTTAAGACCGGGCACGGCTGGGGCGGCCCGGAGGGGCGGCCATGACTGACGTTTATCTTGCTTATGCACGCGAGGACCGCGAAGTCGTGCGGATAGTCGCTGAGATGCTCCAGTTCGAAGGCTGGGACGTCTGGATGGATCCGTCTGTCCCGACCGGCGAGACCAGCGCTGCTGTCGACATGAAGCTCGGATCAGCCGGCGCCATTCTGGTGCTGTGGTCAGGCTATTCCCGGCAGTCGGAATACGTCCGTTCGGAAGCAGCAACAGGTCTCTACAAGAACAAGTTGATCCAGGGATCGCTTGACGGCGAAGGCGCGCCGCGACCGTTCGACAGCCTCGATGTGATCGACATCGGCGGCTGGGCCGGCGAGCGCGACAATCCACAATGGCGCCGCATCATGGAGTCTGTGCGCCTCTACGCTGGAGCGCCGGGAAGCGCGCGGCCGCTGGTGCAGCGACGGGCAGTTTCGGGGCCGGCCTATCTTGAGCCGCGCCGTCAGATGGCTTGGGGGCCGATCGCCGCCGCTGGGTTTCTGGTGTTTGGCGGCGCCGGAATCTGGATGGCTGATCCTTTTGGCTGGCGCGCCACACGCACCGCAGTAGCCGCGCCCGCGCCTGCGGAAGCTGTGCTTGCGGCGAATCCTGTGTCGGAAGCAGCGGCTGCCCCGCGCGCCTACGAAGACTCCCAGGCCTCGCAACAGGCGTGGGCGCGGGTTGACCGGAAGGCCCCTGACGGCCTGCGCGACTATGCTGCTGACTTCCCAAATTCGACGGGCGCAGAAACCGCGCGCTCGCTGTTGCGCGTACTTGACGCGCAGGCGTGGGTCGATGCCGTGACCGCAGACAATGAGGGCGGGTATCAAAGCTATCTCAAGGACTTTCCCGCCGAGGGTACGCTGCCTGGCGCGATGGCTGTAGCGGCGCGTGACCGTCTAGGCTCGCTGCGCGTCGAACGCGAGCAGGCGATCGCGGAGATCCAGAGCGGACTTGCCACGCTGGGTCTCTACAGGGGCGAAATCGATGGACGCACTGGCGAGGGCACATCGCGCGCTGTGCGCCAGTTCGCCAGCCAGAACCGGCGTTCGACTCCAGCGCTGGCCTCAGCCGCGCCGCGCGATCTCCGTGCTCTCGCTGAAGCAATCCAGAGCGTGGCCGCCAAACGTCAAAGTGCGCCGGAAGCAGCGGCTGTTGCGGCTGCGGTCCCGGCGCTTGCGTCTGCAGATGTGGCGGCAGCTGCCGAGGCTGATCGCATCAGGCTCGCTCAGGCGCAGGCGGCAAGCCAGGCGGCTACCCAGGCGGCCACGCAGATCGCTACCCAGGTCGCTACAACACAAGCCGCGCGCGTCGATGCCGACACGCTGGCGCAGGCTCAGTTGCAGAGAATGGCTGATCCCGACGACTGGGCGGCGGCCCGGCGGACCAACACTGTCGCGGGCTACCAGGCCTACCTTGCTGCCCATCCCGCAGGCTCACAGGTAGCGGCGGCGCGTACCGCGATTGCAGATCTCAGCAAACCTGTCGCCTTTGCTCTCGATCAGGTGCCTGCGCAAATGCGCGCTGCGGTCGATGCCGCGCGCCGTGCGCAGTCCACCGCGAGCACGCGGGCTTCGGCGGCGCGCGACGCCGCACTGCAAGCAACAGGCGCTCCAGGGCGGACGAGCATCGTGGCTGCTGGCGGCGATAAGTACGATGCACAGATATCCAGCGGTGCGCCGAATGGGCTGGGCACGCGCGTCAGCGGCAACGCCACGAACTCGGGCGACCGCTACAGCGGCCAGCTTCGCAACGGCCAGAGCGCGGGCGTCGGCGTCTACGAGTTTGCCGACAACCCCGGCAACGCCGGCGCGGACGCGCTGCGCTATGAAGGTGAGCATGCTGGCGATGCGGCGGCCGGGCATGGCGTCACCTATTGGCGCAATGGCGACCGCTTTGCGGGCGAGGCGCGCGCCGATGGTTCAGCGCGTGGCGTCCTCACTTTCTCCAACGGCCAACGTTATGAAGGCGAGCTGCGCGATGGCAACCGCAATGGCTTCGGCGTCGTCTGGTCGGCGGACGGCACGGTCGTGATGGCGGGCCGCTGGGTCGACGGTGAACTCATCGAGCCAGCTTTATCCGCCGGGCAATAGCCGCTCAGCGCAGGCCTTCCAGGCGACGCATGACTTCCGGCGGCGCGCCGTAGCCGCCCATTCCACCGAGGCCGCCCATTCCGCCCATGCCCATCATCGGGCCTTGCATCATCGCAAAGTCGCCGGAGAAGGCGACGGCGAGCAGGCGCGATTTGGTGCCCGAGGGCAGGCGTTCGAGTTTGCCGATGACGGAGCGGCCGAGCTGGCAGACGTCCAGCTTTGAGGCCAGCGCCAACTGCATGTCTTCCGGGCTGTCGCCACCGTTGCCCATGGCTTGCTGGGCCAGCTGCATGATCTGCGGGTCCATCATGATCGAGAAGAACACGGACTGCAGGGCGTTCTCGTCGTCGGCATTGAGCGTCGCGCCCGGCTTGGGCGCATTGCGGCCGCGCGCTGCGAGCTCAACGAATGTCAGGTTCGCGCGCATCGTGACCTTGTAGGCCTCAGAACCATAGCGCGTGAGACCTTGCAGTGCGGACGGATCCTCAGCCAGGCGCTGGAGCGAGGCGAGTGAGCAGTCGCCCGCCTCCTTGCGGACGACATCGAAGCTGTCAGACACCAGGCTCAGCAGGCCATCGAAGCCTTCAGCGCCTGTGCGGCCGAGATACTCGAAATTCGCCGGGCCGAATTCCATGCCCCACTGGGCGAGGCCCAGCACCAGATCGTCGCGGTCCCCGCCAGCGCCAGCGGTCTTGGCCATCTGGCCGAGCAGGCGCTGGTGAGAATCGGGAAAGTGTTGTTGTAGCGATTGCAGGAAGGTGCGGCCTTCCGCGTCGGGGAAAGCTTCGGTTGCCAGCACCGCCTTCATCTCGTCGCGCTCGAGGCCGGTCACCAGTTCCGCGATCGTGCGCGGCTTGCTGGTGTCGAACAGGGTGAGCACGGATGGCGCAGCGATCGCGCCGCCGGCCGAGAGAAGGACCACGCCTGCAGCGACGGCGATGAAGCCGGTGTCGAGGCCGCCCTTGTTGGCGACGCGGGTGCGGACGGAAAGGACGCCCGGGTCGGAAGCGGCTTGCGGTTCGACGGCCGGAGGCGCGGGTCGCGGGTCGCCAGCGCGGCGTTTTCCAAAGCTCATCGCTATTCCCCCTGCGCACGCCTTCTGGGAATATGACGCAGCGAGGTTGAGGGTGGGTTAGCCGGAAAGGCTCAAATTCAGCGGATCGGGCGGCGGAAAGCCGAATCTACGCGGGGCGCGTGTCCTTTCCGCGCGGAACACTTGGGCGCCTGCGCCGTTCAGGAATGAACCCCGAGCGGAGAACATTCATGACGACCGATGCCGATCTCGAAGCCAAGTTCTGGAAATCGCTTAAGTCCGACCGCACCGCCATGCTGGGCCTGACAGGCGTGGACGATGGCCATGCGCGGCCGATGACCGCCCAGCTGGACAGCGACGAGGCGCGGCGCGGGCCGATATATTTCTCCACGTCCAAAGAAACCGAATTGGTGCAGGCGATGGGCGGATCGCACCACGCGATGCTGCACTTCGCATCCAAGGGTCACGACCTCTTCGCGAGCGTCGAGGGCGTCCTCTCGCTCCACAACGACCGTGGAACAGTCGAGCGGCTGTGGAACCCGTTCGTTGCAGCCTGGTACGAAGGCGGCAAGACCGATCCGAAGCTGCAGCTGATCCGCCTCGACGGAGAAGCTGCCCAGATCTGGCTCAACGAGAACAGCCTGCTTGCCGGCATCAAGATGATGCTCGGAAGCGATCCGAAGAAGGACTACAAGGACAAAGTCGCCGAAGTGCGCCTCACCTAGCCGGTCACGGCCTGCGGCGCGGCGAGGATCGCGGTCAGCACGGTGAAGAAGCCGTACAGGCCGACCAGCCAGGCAATGCTGCGCAGGTACGGCACGCCGAACGCATAAAGGGGCAGGTAGACGAGGCGCGAGAAGAAGTAGAGTTGTGCGCCGAAGGCGGCCTGCCCCGCATCCGCATTGGCGACGTGCGCGATCAGCACGGCGCCAATCATGAGCGGCAATGTTTCGTAGAGATTGGCCTGAGCCCGCAGGAGGCGACCCGCCAGAACACCCGGATCACCCATGTCCTTGTCGCGCGCGCCGGCATTCCAGTTGGCGCCGAATTTCAGCGTGCGCGCGGCGGCTGGCGCGAAAATGTACGCCAGCGCCAGGAACAGCGTGAGCGTCAGCCAGGTCAGTGCGGGCGTCATGGACTACCTCAATAGTAGGTCTGGATCGCGGCGCCGTCGTAATCGCGCAGCTCAGCAAAGCGCCCGTGCTTCACCTTGGTCGCCCATTCGGGATCCTGCAAGATGGCGCGGCCCACAGCGACGAGATCAAACTCACCGCGATCGAGACGCTCGATGGCTTCATCGAGCTTACCGGCGGCCGAGCCTTCGCCACGGAACGAGCCCGTGAATTCGGACGAGAGGCCAACAGATCCCACGCTGATCGTGGGGATGCCCGTGAGCTTCTTGACCCAGCCCGCGAGGTTGAGGCCCTTCGGCCCGTCAATGTCCGGGAACTCCGGCTCCAGGATGCGGCGCTGCGAGCAGTGGATCGCATCGACGCCGGCGTCGACGAGGACGCGGGCCCAAGCTTCGAGTTCTTTCGGGTTGGTGGCAAGCTTTGCGTTGTAGTCGACCGACTTCCACTGCGAGACGCGGATGATCATCGGCATGTCGCCGATGGCGGCGCGGCAGCGGGTGATGACTTCGCGGGCAAACTCGGCGCGCTGCTCGATCGAGGCGCCGCCGAAACGGTCCGTCCTCTGGTTGGTGACGGGCCAGAAAAATTCGTCGATCAGATAGGCGTGGGCGCCGTGCAGCTCAATGCAATCAAAGCCGAGGCGTTTGGCGTCGGCGGCGGCATCGGCGTAAGCCTGCGCCATGTCGAGCACTTCGGCTTCGGATGGCTCCTCGCCGATCTTCTTGCCGGTAAGTGTGATGCCCGAAGGACCATCGGACGGCGCGTCGGGGAAGTGGCCGGTGCCAGGCTTGCGGCTCATGCCGAGGTGCCAGAGTTGCGGCGCCATCTTGCCGCCAGCGACGTGGACGGCATCGATGATTTTCTTCCAGCCGGCCAGCGCTTCCTCGCCCCAGAACAGCGGGTAGTTCGCGTTGTCGGCGGCGCCCTTGCGGCGGATCAGCGTCCCTTCGGAGATAAGCAAGCCGACCTCGTTTTCGGCCCGGCGGCGGTAGTAGCCGATATTTTCCTCGGTCGGGATGCCGCCCGGCGAGTGGCCGCGCGTCATCGGCGCCATGGCGATCCGGTTCTTGAGTTCGAGGCCGCGCAGCTTGAAGGGCCGGAAGAGCGGTGAAACGTCGGTCATGTATGGGAGCCCCGGATGTGAACGTGCGCTCACATGTCGGTTGTTGCACGCGCAACGTCAATGCAGCCCAGCTATGCAGACCCTTGCGGCGAACTGGCGCGGCGGCCGTCCAGAAAGACTGCAACGCCGGCGAGCACGAGATAGACCGCCAGCGCGCTGGGGCCGAAACCCACGAGGGTGTCAGCGGCTTCCTTCGGCATAAGCATGGCGATGATCTGGACAGCGACCAGCAGGACGAAGAAGGCCGCGGCTGGCCAGATGGATAGGCCGAGCCGGACGCGTTGCCCCGCCCAGAACATGGCGCCGACGCCGAGCATGCCGATTTCCACCGCCTGCTCCGGCACTTCCAGGTTCCAGAGCCCGAAGCCCAGCTTTGGTCCCGAGGGCCAGAGTTCGAGGTCTGGCCGATGGACCAGCAGGTCGAGCAGCCAGTGCGAGAACACGACAGCGCCGATCACGACGGCGACCCGCATGGGCGAGCGCAGCAGCAGTTTCGCGAGGACGATTGCGGCGAGCGACCAGGCGATGGCGGCGGGGAGTGAATGCGTCCACGGCATGTGTTCGAGGACGAGCGGGCTGCCGGGCAACTCAGGATCGATGCGGCCGCGTTCGACGCCCGCGATCACAAGGACCGACCAGCCGATGTCGACCAATTGCGCGCCGGCGATCAGCGTCCACATCGGCGCGCGGGGTTCAATTGCCTTGGCGGCAAGCGCCGTTGCGTAGTGTCCAACGAACATGGCGCGCCTCCCGCGAAGCAGGATAGGCGCAGCTCAGGAATTCACAAGTGAAGCAATCTGGAACGCTCGCGCGGCTGCGCCCTGGCTTGGCTTCAACGCAGGCAGCGGTCGCCTCAGCTGTGGCCGAGGGCGAGCACCATATTGGTCACCAGCGGGGCGGCCAGCACGATGGCGATCATGAGATACGTCACGCTTGCCGGCAGGCTGTCGCTGCGCATCAATGGGGTTTGCTGAGCTTTCTTCATGGGGTCGAGCATGGTCGGGTCATTCGACAGGATAGAGGCCATGGCGGGGAAGTATCATGGCGGTCCAGAAGGCGTCGCCGCCGCCTTGAATGAGCGGCCGGCCGGTACGGACATAACTCGCAAAAAAGATGCCCAGTTGCTGCGCGGCATGAGCAAGGCCGTGTTTTCATCGGGCTTTTCGTGGACGGTGATCGAGACCAAGTGGCCGGGCTTTGAGGAAGCCTTGGACAAGTTCGAGCCAAAGACCGTCGACATTTATGGCGAAGAGAAGGTCGACGCGCTGCTCAAGGACACGCGGATCGTCCGTAACGGCGCCAAGATCATGGCGACGATCCAGAACGCGCGATTCGTTGTTGCGACCGCGAAGGCGCACGGATCGTTCGGCAATGCTGACATGATCTGACGCGGTGTGCGCGCATGATGCGCGGGTTGCAGGGAGGCGCAAATGGTAGAATTGCCGCTGGTGGGTGGGTGCATGTGTGGGGCGTTACGCTATGAGGTGAGCGCGGCGCCGATGATGGTCTACAACTGCCATTGCACGAACTGCCAGAAGATCAGTGGGTCGGCTTTCAACACATCCGTCATCGTCGCAGAGACATCGCTGCGGTTCACGCAGGGTGAGCCTGCACGCGTGGAGTGGGTGTCGGATCGTGGCGCGACGCGTTGCGGCCTGTTCTGCGGGGCGTGCGGCAGCCGGATCGTGAACGGAGGGAGTCCAACAACCGGCGTGTTCAGCCTGCGGGGCGGAACGCTGGACGATACAACCTGGTTGCAACCGGTGGGCGACACCTACACGCGCAGCGCGCAGCCCTGGGTAAGATTTGTCGAGGATGGGCTTCGTGCGGAGACCCTACCGGCAGACTTTGCGCCCTTCGTTGCGGCGTTTGCAGCACAGGGCAGGTTCTAGTTCGCAGGATCGTCGTGCTCACGCTTCGCGCCATCGAGCTTTTTCACTTCGGCGGTCTTGAGCTTTTCCTCGCGCTCCTTCTCGCCCTTGGTGCGGCCGAACAGGATACGCTTGGCGGCCGCTTCTTCGTCTCGCTCTGCACGCTCGCGCCGTTTGCGGAACTGCTTCAGGTTGACAATGTCGGCCATGAATCAACTGTCCGTCCGGCGAAAATACTGATCGTCACATTCGCGCAATATGACGGACCAATCAATGCCCGGGGACTTGCGCGCGGCGGCCTGTGATTGCTGGAGATTGGTGGGGATGCGCCGCGCCTGGCGCTGTGAACTCGGGGTGGAGCCCGGCAATTCCACAAGGCGGGCCACATCTGGCGCGCACCGCCATGCAAGGTTGTGCAGGAGGCTTGCCATCGCGATCCCGAAACGAGCGGCAGCGTCAGTGAGCAGGTGCAGCAGCGGCGGTCTGGACCGGCGCGCCTTCCGGCGGCGGTATGGCGGCGAAGGCGCGGGCGGCGCGCAGATCGCCGACTTCCAGAATGATGCTCTTCACGCCCTGCGCCTCGACGCGGCTCGGCGGGAGCAGGTCGATCTGGATCGCTTCGCGCGGATCGAGTTGTTCGAGGCGGGCGATGGCGGCGACGTTGAAGGTAAATACCCAAATCGTCTCACCCACCGGGTCTTTGGCGCTCGCAACTTTGCCGGCCCATTCGATGTGCGAGATCGAGCGCGGCGGTGGAACGAGCTTGGCGCCGGGACGCGAAAAGGCGCCGAACCATGGCTCAGGCATCTTCGCCGGATCGCGCATGAGGAGCTGGACCGAGGACGGCACGGCGCCCTTGGCCGGCATGCCGATGGCAAGACGCAGCACGCCGGGATCGTTCGGCGCGCGGCGCAGGCCGAACACGATAAGGCTCGACTTGTCGGTTTGCGACACGGCCCAGCGATCGTGCGGGGAGCGCGAGGCGCCCCAGATGGCGTGGCTTGCAGGATATTCAATGTAGGTGGTCTTAACAAAGGCGCGGTAACCGTTGCGGACGGTTTCGGCTACGGAGACGACGTCGGGGTGGACACAGCCGAGCGACTTCGCACGCGTGCTGACTTCGGCAGCAAGGCGCTCCATCTCGGCGCGGCCCTGGTTGGCGCGCAGGAGTTCGCCCTCGGCCTGATATAAACCCGACAGCAGCGCCAGTCTTTCGCCGTCCGAGAAGAGGTTGCAGGCCTGATCGGCGGCGCTGATCGCGACGCGTTCCAGCCAGGTGCGGCGCACGGAGGCAGGATCAGCAGAGGCGGCAGGGGCGGCTGCAGCCAGTGCAAGGGCGAAGAGGGAAGCGCGGGCGAGCATGTCGGGCGACAGCCTAGGCGCACCGCATAAAGGATGGGTTACGACCGCTCGGCGCGCAGCTCGCGGGCGATGGATATCAGGCCGCAGACGAGCAGGCCGGTGATAGCGGCAAGTACGTAAACGCCGATGCGCTGGGCCTCCGGCGAGGGAGCCGCCGCCAAGAGATTCAGGGTGTCGAACATGCTGGCGGGCCGGATGGTTTACGCGATACTTGCCGTCTGGCTGCAAGTGAGGCGCCAGCCGCGAGAAATATGGTAAAGCAGCCGAATGCCACGTGAGCTTCCGACACATCTGTGGGTATCAGCGCTGCTGCGGCGGGCAAACCTGGGCGGTGCGTTCGCGACCATTGTCCATCGCGGAGACGCGGATCGAGGCGATGTGCTGATAAAGGTGATGCGGGCGCGGGGCGAGGCGGACCTCTATGCACCGGCTTTCAACCCCGAGGGACCAACGGAGTTCGAACAGCTGGCGGCGGATGGCGAGGCTGTCGTCGATTTGATCATCGCACGGCGGCGGGCCAGCGATCGCGACCTGTGGGTCGTCGAGATCGAGGACTCGCAGGGAAGAACTTTCCTGACAGAGGCGGTCAGGGGCCGCAGCGACCCCTGATTCAGGTCATTGCACTTTACTTGCGAAATTCGCCGACACACGCCTACATAAGTGTGGAAAATTCGGGAGGCGTGGGATGCGGGGCACCGTACTTCAGTATGACGACCACGCCGGCAGCGGCTTCATCAGCGGCGACGATGGCGTCAGATATACATTCAAGCGGTCAGACCTTCAGCAACTTCGGCCGATCGTGGCGGGAACGAAAGTCGATTTCGTGCCAAGCAACGGCACTGCGGCTGAGATCTATGTGATCGATGCAACCGGCGCGATTGCAACCGGGCCGGCGCCCGGCGCGGGTGGATTTGGCGCGGCTGCGCCATCTGGCGCGTATGGCGCATACGGGGCGGTCCCGGGCATGGCGCCGGCGGTTGCGTATTCGGGAGAGAACCTGGGCATCTGGGACTACTTCAAGAAGGTGATGTCGAAGTCCTTCAACGGCGAGGGCCGCGCGCGCCGGAAGGAGTTTTGGTCTTTCTTCCTGATCTGCTTCGCAATGTGGACTGTGGTTTACGTGATCCTGATGTTCACCGTGCTGGGCGCTGCGTCGAGCCTGGCCAGCGGCTACGCGTACGGATACTATGACCAAACCCCTTTCGCCTTCTTCGGCGCATTGGGCATTTGGGGAGTGTTGATCACGATCCTCTGGCTGGTGTTCCTGCCTGCCAACATCACCGTGATTATCCGCAGGTTGCACGATATCGGCATGTCGGGATGGTTCATCCTGATGATCTTCGTGCCCTTGATTGGCGGTATATTCCTGCTCGTCTGCATGTTGATCCCGTCGCAGATGGCGGTGAACCAGCACGGGCCGATCCCGAAGCCGCAGCCGACCATCTACACGGGCTGAGCCATCGGGCTGAATATTGAAGCATGAGCGCCGCGCGGTCTCAAAGGCTGCGCGGCGTTGCTTTTGCGCAGATGCAGAAGGGTTTCGGGCTGCACAGCAGCGATGCGCAGTGCTTAACTGCCGTCTGATTCACGTGGTTTTCCGGGAGGGCTGACACAATGAAACTGGCGAAGGTTCTTGCAGCTGGGCTTTTTGTGGTGATGGGCGCGGGCACAGCGCATGCTCAGGCGGCCGCGTGCCAGCCGCTGAAGACGCTGATGGCAAGTTCGCACGTGCAGGTGAAGGCGTTGCAGGGCGCCCGGACGACCAGCGACAAGGAAAGCATCACCTATGTTTCCAAGGCGCAGCTGCCGGGCTTCCAGCAGTGCACGATCCAGTCAGACATCGCGATCAACGACCTGATCGACTACTGGGAGCATCACCTGGCTTGCTCGGCGGAGGTGGCAAGTTCCGAGGAGGCGACGCAGGCCGTCGAGGCTCTGTGGGCATGCACGAAGGACAGCTATTCGGAGCGGCAACCCGCAGAGGCGTGGATGGGCGGGCGCTACCGTATCATCGGCTTCGATGCCGAGACGCCAGCGGCTGGCCGTGCGTCAGGTCTCGTCTCGTTCGGCGATACGGATTATGCGCGCGTGAACGTGGAGAAAGCCTACGAGGATAGCGACGAATACTCGCTGCATCTGTATTGGCTGTTCACGGAGTAGCGTAGGGGCTCCGGACGCGTGCGCGTTGCGCGAGGCCGAGCCGCAAGATTAAGGGCGGAACGTGATCGTTCCGCCCTTTGATTTTGTGACCGTGGGCAAGTGCTATTTGGCGCGGCGCATTTCGATCAGGAACTTGTCGGCCTGCGTCGTGCCCATCGATGACTCGGCGTAGACGCCGAGGCCGCGCTGCGGGATATCGATCCGCTTCCACGCCGAGATCGGTTCGTTGCTGGCGCCCGAGGGGGCAATGAAGTGCGTGCGGGCTTCAACCGCGATCGGCGCATCCGTGCAGTTTACCATGCGGGCCTGAACCTGCAGCGTCTGGGTCGCGGTACGGCCAGCGCCGGCCGACTGGATGATCACCTGGGGGACCAGCGTGGGATCGAGGATCTGGATCTGGTCGAGCGGGATCGGTGTGAAGGAACCCTGGATTTGCGAGTCCAGCACGCCATTGGCCGGCACCGTTCCGTTGCCGAGTGCGCTGGCGTTGCAGGACGTGGTGCGCATGCCCGTGGGCGCGGACGCGCAGGCCGAGGTGAGTGCAAGGCCGAGAGCGGCGGACACGAGGACGGCGGCTTTGAAGGCGGCCATGTTGCTATCTCCTGAGTGAGGAATTGGGTGGCGTTGCGGGAATATCCGAGGCGTGGCGCGAGCGGCCATAGGCCAGCGCGCATCCGCCCTTGGGGTCGATACGGACGCGCGGTGTGAGACTGCCGAGAACACCGCCCCCCTGGTCCATGAAGACCACTTCGGTCGGCAGCGCGCCTTCGGGCATGCTGATATAATCGATGTGCGCGGGCAGGTTGTCCCAGTAGCGCGTATCGGCTTCGGGCCGTGCCGCTTCCGCCATGAACATGGAAGCGATGCCGACGATGGCGGCAACGCCTGCGACAGCGAGCGCTGCGTCGCCTGAATCGCTGTAGGAGGAGTAGATCGCAACATCGAGGGCGGCGTCCGCCACCAGCAGCGAGCCGGCGGCGACGTTGGTGGCCATGTCCTTGAACTCGGCTTTGCCGGCGAGGATCTTGTCGACCTGGCGGCCGCCGCGCGTGGAGGCCTGCCAGTAAAGATCTTCGCCAAAGGTAGCCTCATAGCCCCGGCCGTTGGCGACGAAGATGGCCTTCTCCTCAGGCACCCCCTCGGGCGGCATGAAGGAGAGGTATTCAGCATATTCACCCGTGCCCGTCTTGAGCGGCGGCAAGCCCATGTCGGCGATGGCGAACACACGGTCGGTTGGCAGTGGGATGTAGATGCCTGGCCGCGCCTGGGTTGCGCGCTGGTAGAAGTCGCGTGAGAGCACAGAGTTGCCCTCGCACTGGGAGGCCCAGCCGGAGAGGACATCCAGGATCGCGAAATCTGACTGATAGCGCTGGTCTTCGGCGAACGCATCCTGCAGCTGTCCGCCCTGGAACACGGCGCGGGCATTTCCATAATCGCCTTCGGCGAGGAACAGCAGGCCGCGATAGAAGAAGGCCATCGCGCGTTCGTAGGACTCACCCTTGAACTCTTTTGTCCGTTCCGGGACGAAGGTGGAGCGCGCCTTCTCCGCGGTCGGATTGTCCGCGTAGATCGCCTCGATGTAGTTGAGCGCATCGTCGAAGGAAGCGGCGGCGATCTGGTCCGCCCCGGCCTCGAAGGCGGCGAGACCCGCGCGCATTTGGTTCAGCACGCGATTGCGCTGGCCGCCCGTGAGCACGGAGCCGTAAAGGTGATGGGCGGCGGGCGGCTTGTCGGCCAGCCATTCGGCCATCACTTCAGGCGGCACGAAGACCGTGTCGTCCTCGATCGAGCCGCACGCGCCGAGCAGGAGCGTGGATGCAGCTAGGCCGGCAAGCAAGACTTGGCGTGCACGAAACATATCCCCCGTCCCGTACAACAGCGATCAGCGATAAATGACGTCGTCCGCGCCGGCGCGAGCGAAGTTGTAGAGGCCCGTCCAGACGATCTCGCTGGTTTCGAGATCGACCATCTCGAAGATGATCTGGTTGTAGCGCTGGATCAGGCCCTGGCTGGTCTTGATCTGCTCGGTGGAGGTGATGCGGCCACGCAGGCGATAGTCGGCGCCGAGCTGGTTGCGCGTCATGGGCAGCGTTCCCTGGTCGGTGACGCCGTCACGTTTCAGGTCGCGCTCACCGGCCACCATGTCCATCGATTCGCGCGAGACGAAACGGATACGGCCGTTGGCGGCGCGCTGCAGGTTCACGCGCAGGTTGTCGACGATGATGTTGGTGTTGATGCGCTGGGCGCTCTCGTTACGGAAATACTCTGCATCCAGAATGACGCGCGGGCTCGGCTGCCGGCCAGCTATCATCGGGTTGGCGAGCATGTCGCGAACCATCTGGTCGGCCATGGCGACAATGTCCTGACCTTCGATGCCGACGCCCTGGACGGGACCCTTGGTGCCGGGATCGAACTGCACCGTCTGGACGCCGGACGGGTTGGGCCCCGAGGCGCAAGCAGACATGGACAGCGCGGCAAGGCCGGCGGCAAACAGCAGTTTGGACGACATGGACGGTCCCCTGAGAAGGGCTCTAAGGCCCTGACCAACTAATCCCTGTGCGGAGTTCCGCCATGGATTAATGTCCCGGTCAACGGCAGAAAGCCGCTGCCGCGGGAGTAAATTTGCTCTGTCATGCTTCTGTATTCAGTGGGCATTCAGCTATCGGGCCGCTATCAGGCCCGAAAGGGCGTCAGGTCGGCGGCATAGTCGAAGCGAGACTTGGGCGAGTCGATATTGCTGCAAACCAGACGGCCAGAGCCGGCGCCCCGGCGCGCCAGGCAAGGTCGCCGTGGCGCAGGTCGAGATAGCCAAGCGCGCAGCCGAGCGCGATGTCGCCAAGATCGGGGTCGGGTCGTTGCGGCAGCTGCGCGTTGAAGTGCGCGACCGCGCGGCGGATCGCGGCGATCCAGCGGCCGATCCATTCCGGCGATTGCTGTTCGGCGGGTCGCTTGCGCTCCATCGTGAGCAAGAAGGCGGCGTCCGTGATTCCATCTGCCAGCGCCTCCCGTGTGAGGCAGTCGATGCGGGCGGCGGCATCGGTGGGGATGAGGCGGGGGCTATCTGCAAGACCGTCGAGAAACTGGCAGATCACCCTGCTGTCGACGATGCAGCGGCCATCGGGCAACGCGAGAGCCGGCACCTTGGACAACGGGTTCACAGCCAGCAGGTCTGCTCCGCTGGCCATCGGGGAACTGGCGATGATCTCAACCTGCGCCTCGACGCCCATCTCGATGGCGACTACCCGGCACTTCCGGGCATAGGGCGAGGTCGGGGAGTAAAAGAGTCTCATGCAGAGACCTGTGCGAGATCGGCGGAAAGCATCTCTAGTCCCAGAAGGCGGATTCGACAAAGGCCTTCGGGTTGGAAATGAAGTCGCGCGTGAGCCTGAAGTGGTCTGTGTCCTCGAGCGTCGTCGGCGCCAATCCACTCTTGGTGAGCTTCAGCAGCGTGGCGTTCGGATAGGCCATGAGCATCGGTGAGTGGGTCGCCATGATCACCTGGCACTTTTTCGACTCGTCCATGGCGCGTAGCAGTTTCAGGAATTCGATCTGACGCGCAGGCGAGAGCGCCGATTCAGGCTCGTCGAAAATGAAGATGCCCTGCCGCTGACAGCGCTCCTCAAAGAAGCGAAGGAAGCCTTCGCCATGGGAATGAGATAGAAAGTCGGCGTTTGGTGATCCAACAGCATCAAGATAACGCGCAACAGAGAAAAATGTCTCTGCCTTGAAGAACCAACCGCGCGTAACTTTGGGCAGCCATGCCGCCCGCAAATGTGGCCCGAGTTTCCCGCCTCCGATTTCCCGCGCACTGGAGTGGTCAACAGGCATGTATCCCTTGCCGCCGCCCGCGTCGTCGTATCCGGCAATTGCGGCGATACCCTCCAGGATCGTGGATTTGCCCGAGCCATTCTCGCCGACAATGATCGTCACGGCGGTCGTGAAGTCCAGATCGAACCCATGCTTGATGAGCGGGATGGAGAATGGGTAGTCCTCCCGCTCCCGAATGTTCTCCGGCTCAAGCCAGACCCGCTTTAGAAAGGGCGCGGGGAGCTTTGTCTCCCGGTCCTTTTTTGCCATGAGGGATTCTCCAGAAGCAGGAGCTTAACCCGCCTAGGCTGGCTGGTGTAGACCTTTCCGCCGCACCCCTGTATGCCCCCGCCCCATGGCCCTTACACCTGAACAGGAAGCAGCGCGCCGGCGCACATTTGCGATCATTGCGCACCCGGACGCCGGCAAGACGACGCTGACGGAGAACCTGCTGCTGGCGGGGGGCGCGATCCGCATGGCGGGGGCCGTGAAGGCGCGCGGCGAGCGTCGACGTACCATGTCGGACTGGATGAAGATCGAGCGCGACCGGGGCATCTCGGTCTCGGCCTCGGTGATGACGTTCGAGTACGAGAACTGCGTCTTCAACCTGCTGGACACGCCGGGCCACGAGGATTTCTCGGAAGACACCTATCGCACGCTCACGGCGGCGGACTCGGCCATCATGGTGCTCGACGCCGCCAAGGGTATCGAGCCGCAGACGCTGAAGCTGTTCGAGGTGTGCCGCCTGCGCGACATTCCGATCATTACCTACATCAACAAGATGGACCGCGAGGCGCAGGATCCATTCGCGCTACTCGATGAGATTGAACAGAAGCTGGCGATGACCGCTTCGCCGCTCTACTGGCCGCAAGGATCTGGCGAGCGCCTGCGGGGAATGCAGGACCTGCGCAATGGCGAGTTCATCACTTACCAGCGCATCGTGGCGCATGACGGATCGGTCGAGTTCAAGACCGAGCGCGTCGGCGCCGACCGCTTCGACGAGATGATGGACAAGGCCGAGCAGGCCGAACTCGCAGGCCAGGCTGAAATGGCGGCGGGCGTGTGCAAGCCCTACGACCGGCAAAGCTATCGCGAGGGCCACATGACGCCGGTGGTGTTCGGCTCCGCGCTGCGCCATTTCGGCGTGAAGGAGCTGCTGGACACGATCTGGCAGGAAGCTCCGGCCCCGCGCGTGCAGAAGGCGATGGTGAAGGGGCAGCCGACGCAGGTGGGCCCCGACCACAAGGACGTCTCGGGCTTCGTGTTCAAGATCCAGGCGAACATGGACCCCAACCACCGCGACCGCATCGCGTTCTTCCGCATGGTGTCCGGCCGGTTCCAGCGCGGCATGCGGCTGAAGACTGTCGCCGGCAAGCAGATCGGCATCACCTCGCCCGTGATGTTCATGGCGCAGGATCGCGAGATCGCGGATGAGGCGTTCGGCGGCGACGTGATCGGGATTCCGAACCACGGCCAGCTGCGCGTGGGCGATGCGCTGTCAGAAGCGGGAAATATCCAGTTCGCGGGTATCCCGAACTTTGCGCCCGAAATCCTGCGCCGCGTCCGCACGAAGGATCCGATGAAGTCGAAACACCTGCGCAAGGCGCTCGAAGGCTTGGCCGAGGAAGGCGTGACACAGCTGTTCACGCCTGAGATCGGCTCGGATATGATCGTCGGCGCGGTGGGCCAGCTGCAGATCGAAGTGATGGCCGAACGCATTGCGACTGAGAACAATCTCGAAGTGCTGTTCGAAGTCTCGCCTTGGGCAGCCGCGCGCTGGCTATCGAGCGAGGACCGGCCGAAGCTGGATGCGTTCCTCGAAACCAACCGCAACGCTGTCGCCAAGGATCTAGACGGCGCGCCGGTCTATCTCGCGAAGAACAGCTGGGACGTCGGCTATGTCTCGGAGAAGAACCCGGCGATCCGGTTCACCAAGACGAAAGAGCGGGTCTGACGACCAAGACCGCGGGTCACGGCCTGTCGACCTTCTGTGCCAGCTGGAGTTCCAGCCGCTTGATCTCGCGCAGGACGCGGTTGGCCTGCAGCGAGGGCCAAAGCGTGGCAATCTTCAGCAGTGCGCCCACGATCAGCAGCGTGGCCGAGGACAAGCCCCAGCGCAGCGCCATGATGGTGTCGGTCGCCTGGAAAAATTCCCACGCGCACCAGGCGCCAGCGAAGAACATCACGGCCTGCACGATCATCAGCAGCAGGTTCACCCAGCCGAGCGGGCCGGACAGCAAACCGCCGACTTGACGGAGATAGCCGGGCTCGCGTTCCAGCCGCGCGAGGAATGCGCGGTCTTCTTCGTTGAGGGCCGTTTCGATCATCCTGTCGAGTTCACTCATCTGCAGTCTCCTTGAGGTTCAACGTGCGCCGAAGCTTTTCGCGCGCGTGCATGAGGCGTGTTTTCACGGTGCCTGAGGGCGCATCAAGCGCGACGGCGATCTCGGCCACGCTTAGGTCTTCGAGGTAGAAGAGAGCGATCGCGGCTCCCTGGTCCGGCGGCAAGCTGGCGATGGCGCGGGCGAGGCGTGCAGCATCCGAAGCGCGCTCGCCCCCATCGCGAGTTGTTGTTTCTGCAGGTTCTGCGGCGTAGGCAGCGTCGAGACGCCGGCTGCGCTGCTGCCTGCGGACCCAGCGCGCGCAGCGGCGCGAGACAATGCGGAACGCCCATGCGGGAAATGCCGAGGCGTCATCGAGGCGCGGCAGGCCGCGAACGATCTCGATCCACGATTCCTGTACGACGTCGCGTGCAGCTTCAACGTCGCCGGTCAGGCGGCAGGCGTGGCCGAGGAGGCGTGGCTGAATACGCGTCGCCAGCTGTCCAAGCGCAATCCGGCTGCCTGCCCGCGCGCTGGCGGCCAGGTATTCGTCAAACACTCTCTCCCTTGGGTCAGGCAAGGCCATGAGCGCCCCTTCTGAACCAAGGTGTCCGGATCGGGCATTCCGGTTCAATCAGAAAGCACGCGTTCTGGCCTAAGGCAGCGTCAGGGACGGCGGCGGGGCGACGCGGCCGTCGGGCCGGGCGATGGCGAGCATGCGCTGGAAAGCTGGGCGGGCTTCAACGCGCGTCTGCCATTCGGCGATGTGCGGATACTTCGCCGGATCGGCGACGTTCATGCGGATGGCGTAGCTGATCGGGAACACCATCATGATATCGGCCGCGGTGAACTCCGATCCGCCGAACCACGGATGTTTCGCGAGGTGATCATCGGCAAAGCGCATGGCGCGCTGGCCATCCGTTTCCGTTTCGCCACGAGGCGCCTTGCCATCGGTGGCGCGGGCGACGCGATAATCGGCGATCACGTCGGACGCCAGCGTGCCTTCCGCGAAGTGCATGAATTTGAGATGGAGGCCGTAGTCAGCCGAGTTGACCGGCGGCACGAGGCGACCGCCACCATTGCGATCGAGGATCACTTCAAGGATGGCGCCGGATTCCACCAGCAGTTCGGCATTGTAGAAGACGGTGGGCGCAACGCGCATTCCGGGGTTGATGGCCTGGATGTCGGCGAAAGACCCCGCGACATCGCCACGGCGGAATTTCAGCTCATAGGGAATGCCCAGTTCTTCGCACAACCAGACGACGCGCTCGGAGCGGCGGCCCTCGGCGTGATAGATCACGATCTTCGGCGTCTCCGCTGCGGCCTGTGCGGATTGTTCAGGTGGTGACGTGCATGCGGGCGTAGCAGCGGCCACGGCCAGCGCGGCCAGCAGGTATCCGATCGGTTTCATGTCCGCCCTCTATGGCCGCGCCGTCTCGATTGCGTGCGCTGGCCAGTGGAGCCTAGCAGCTTCGCGACAGTGGGCCAGAGCCGGCCGGGTCTTGACGTTCGTCGTATCACGCATCATGTATTGTTACATGACACGCGACCGACGCCTTTCACAGGTTCTCCACGCCCTGCTTCACATGGCGGAACAGGAACGGCCGATGACGTCGGCGGAGCTTTCCAAATGCATGGACACTAATCCCGTGGTGGTGCGGCGCACGATGGCGGGCCTGCGCGAGGCGGGGTTGGTCAGTTCCGAAAAGGGCCACGGCGGCGGCTGGCAGATTGCGTGCGATCTCCACAAGGTGACGCTGAAGGACATCTACGACGCGCTGGGCTCGCCGTCGCTGCTGGCCATCGGGATCAATCTGGAAAATTCGCAATGCCTGGTCGAGCAAGCCGTGAACCGCTCGCTGACGGGCGCCTTCGCCGAGGCCGAGGCGCTGCTGGTCAAGCGGCTGGATGGCGTGACGCTGGCGGCGCTCGCCGATGATTTCCGCGCCGGGGCAAGGCGCCACAGAACGAGGATGAGCAAGTGATGTTTGATGCAGTCGTTGTTGGTGGAAGTTACGCCGGACAGTCTGCCGCGCTGCAGCTGGCGCGGGCGCGGCGCAAGGTGCTGGTGGTCGATGGCGGCAAGCGGCGCAATCGCTTCGCGCATGAATCTCATGGCTTCCTGACGCAGGACGGCGTCGACCCGGCAGAGATCGCTGCGAAGGCGCGTGAGCAGTTGCTGAAATATCCCGGCGTGGAGTGGCGGGATGCCAATGTCGATGAGGCGTCCGGGCGCGCTGATGCGTTCTGGCTGGGCGTCGGCGGGGAAACGGTTGCAGCGCGGCGCCTGGTGCTGGCGATGGGGGTGCACGATGAACTGCCGCCAGTCCCGGGCTTGACTGAGCGCTGGGGCAAGTCGGTCTTCCACTGCCCTTACTGCCATGGCTATGAATTGAATCAGGGCCGTGTCGGCGTCCTCGGTGTTTCGCCGCTGTCGCTGCATCACGCGTTGATGCTGCCCGACTGGGGTGAAACCACATTCTTCCTCAATGATGCCTTCGAACCCGACGCTGGCCAGCTGGCGCACCTGGCCGCGCGTGGCGTACAGCTGGAGCGGACGCCCGTGACGCGCATCTCCGGCGGGCGGGCCGATGCCGAGCTTGCCGACGGGCGTGTCGTTTCACTGGATGGCCTGTTCACGGCGACGCGGACAAGCGTGTCGAGTCCGGTAGCGGCCCAGCTTGGCTGCGCCTTCGAGGACGGGCCGATGGGTGCGTTCATTCAGACGGATGCGATGAAGGCAACCAGCGTGCCGGGTGTGTTCGCCTGCGGTGATGCGGCCCGGGCGGCGGGAACGGTGGCGTGGGCTGTGGGGGATGGCGCAATGGCTGGCGCGGCGACGCACCGGACGCTTATGTTCGGACTAGGCTGATCAGGCCGGCCTTGCCTGCCTTGTCTGGGGCAAGGGTCGCGACTCTAGCTTCAGCCCGAATAACGGACGCAGGATGCCGACCCGGCGGACGATCTCGTAGCCGAGCCAGCAGCTGGCGATGGTCAGCGTTATCAGGACTGGAGCCTCGATCCAGACCGGCCAGCCAAGCTGGTTGAGAGAGTGGCCGGCCACGACGATGGTCGTTTGATGGATGATGTAGAACGGGAAGATCGCATCCGTGAGATAGCGGCGGGCGGCGTTGTCCCGGCGCAGGTATTTTCGCGCAAAGCCGAACAGGGCGAGGATCGTCGTCCACGCCTGCAGTTCGCGAAGGCTCGTGCCGATCAGGGCAACCGCCGCTTCCTCCGATTGCGTGAATGATCCCATGGCGGCGCGCCCGACCTGGAGCATCGCCCAGCAGACGATCGCGATCACCAGCATCGGCCAGCGGATGCGCTGGCAGGTTTCGAAGAACGCCTCATGCTTGGCGACAGCGTAGCCGAACAGAAAAGCCGGAAAACAGAGCGCGTGGGCGTACCAGTCGTCGAACAGAGCATGTGTCTCGCCGAATGTTGGCTCCAGCGTGACGCGGATCGCGAGAAGGAACAGGAATGGCAGGATCACGACCGCCCAACCACTGGCAAGCGGGGCCATCAGGCGCCTTGGTAGTTGTTTCAGCAGCGGACCGATGCCGGCGATCAGCAGCGTGTAGACAAAGAGGTAGGCGACGAACCAGAGATGATTCCAGGTGGGCGTGATGATGCCCCAACCGCCGCTGGCCGTGACGTACCTTGCATAAAAATCGCCATACCCGCCAGCGAAGCCCAGCTTCTCGACGATCTCGAAATAGGTCTGCGGCGGCACGATCACGAACATGCAGAACACCAGCGGAACCAGCAGTCGCACTGCGCGCGATCCGACGAAGGCGCCGGTCTTCATCTTGTCCAGCATGAACCGGGTGGCGCAGCCGGAGATGACGAACAGCAAGGTGAGCCGCCAGGGATTGCTGAGGAGCATCAGGGGCTCGACAAGGCTGCTGGCGTGGCTCGACTTCACATGGAAGCCCCAGGTCACATAGAACATGCCGACATGGTAGAAGATGAGCAGTCCGAAGGCGGCGATGCGAAGCCAGTCGAGGTCGATACGGCGATCAGGTATGGCGTTGGGGAGGGTCATGGTGCTGGCCTCGTGTTTTCTGGCATGATCACGCGCTCGCTGGCAGCGACTAGCAAAAAGCCTCGAAAGGTCAGGGTGCTGTGACGGGTGGAGCGGCGTCTGGGACGAGCGGTGGGAAAGCCGTGACGAGTGGCTGGCGATTCGAATGGACGCCAGTGGCTTTCATCGCCGCTGTTGGCGTCGTGGTCGCAGTCATCAACGCGACCTCGGCCATCATGGAGGGCCAGACCGGCGGTCCGCCGATCGATCCAAGGGCGGCCTGGCTCTATGAAGTGTCGTCCGTGTTCATGGTTGTCGCCCTCTCTCCGGCTATCGGCTGGATGGTGTGGCGGTTACCCCCACCGACCGAGCCGTCAGGTCGGCTCTGGGCGCGAATGGCTGGGCTGCACTTCGGCGCTGCCTGCGTATTCTCGGTGCTCCACATCGCCGGCATGGTGGCGCTTCGAAAGCTTGGCTACGCCTCGGCAGGCTCGACCTACATTTTCGCTTACAACGGCGACCTCGTTTTTCCCTTCATTTACGAATGGCGGAAGGACCTGCTGACCTATGCCTCAAACGCACTGTGCTTCTGGGCGTGGGGCTTTTGGCAGGCGCAGCGCGCCGCACAGGCTCTGGTGGCCGAGCCTGCCTCGCCTGTCGCCGACCAGCGGATCGAGGTTCGCGACGGCGCGCGGGTGAGTCTGCTCGATCCGGCGGCGATCGGCTGGGTCGAGGCAGCGGGGAATTATGTGGAGATCCATACACGCGAGGCCATGCATCTTGTGCGCGGAACGCTTGCGGGGTTCGAGGAGCGGCTGGCCGAGCATGGCTTCGTGCGCATCCACAGGTCGCGTCTGATCAACAAGGCAAGGATCAGTGCTTTCCGCCCGACCCCGTCTGGAGACCTCGAGATTACGCTGGATGATGGCCGCGTGGTTGGCGGCAGCCGGCGATTCCGGAGTCTGCTGGAGAGTTAGCAACGCTGCTGACACTGCCTTGGCGGCAGTGGAGGCGCAGTCTGTTTGAAGCGAGAGGTTGCGCGGCGCAATGTCCTCCGCAAAGAGGGAGTTCCACATGATCGAGTTCTGGACCAATCCAATGAGCCGCGGCCAGATCGCGCACTGGATGCTCGAGGAACTGGGCCAGCCCTATACGACAAACTGGCTGAGCTGGGGCCCCGATGGTCACAAGAGCGCCGCTTACCTTGCCGTGAACCCGATGGGAAAGGTCCCGGCCATCCGCCACGACGGCAAGGTGGTGACGGAAGCGGCTGCAATCTGTCTCTATCTCGCCGAAGCCTTTCCGCAGGCGGGGCTCAAGCCTTCGGGGGCGGCGCTGGCGGATTATTACCGGTGGACGTTCTTTGCGGCCGGGCCTGTCGAGCAGGCCGTGACGGCTGGCGCGATGGGGTGGAAGGTGCCGGAGGGTCGCGAAGGCATGGCGGGCTTCGGCTCCATGGACGCGACCGTGAACGCGCTCGACCAGTTCCTGACTGGCCGGTCTTACGTGTGTGGCGATCAGTTCACTGCGGCCGATGTCTATGTCGGCAGCACGGTCGACTGGGGTCTGTTGTTCGGTTCACTGCCGGCGCGGCCGTGGTTCGAGGCGTATGCGGAGCGGTTGCGCGATCGGAAAGCCTACAAGCAGGCCAAGGCGATCAACGCCGCGAAGACGGCGGAGCTGCAGGGTTGAGTCGATAGCGCAGGTCTAGCTCGGCCGGTCGAGGCGGGCGCGCGGCGATGTGCGCGTGCCCGTGCGGCCTTCCCGCTCCATCGCGCGTGCGCCCCCGAGGATGTTCGGGACTGAATGGTTCCCCTCATGGCAGGCGTACTCGTATATCTGGTCCGGGCTGCGCCGGAAGGTGAGCTCGCCTTTCCAGGGCTGGGTGTACGCGGTGGGGTGCTCCACCGTGAACTGGTAGAGGATCTCGTCCTGGCTGGTCAGGCTGAAGCGCTCGGTCACCTTTCCATCCGGCGGGATGTAGACGAGCACGCCCCAGTCGACGCGCAGAGACTCCAGCTGCTTGAAGCCGGTGGTTTCGACAACCAGCGTGTCGCCATCCCAGCGGCCGACTGACGAGCCGAGGTATTGCGGAACTGCCGCCGGATTGTGTTCGCCCTCCATTCGGATGATGCGCGTGTCGTGGATCATCTCGACGTTGATGGCGATGGCGCCGGGCGTCTGCACGATCATGTGGTGGTTGTTGTAGAGCGCGTTCAACATGGGCGGACCACCCGTGGAGCCGAAGCCGATCAGGCAACGCTCGATCGGGATGCGCTCCTCGGGATTGTCGAAGGAATTGAATGTCGACAGCGGCTTCATCATCGCCGCGCGTCCGGCAGGCGTGTAGGGAACACGGCCGCTTGGCGGGTCGGTGATCCATGACGAGCGATACTCGCCATTTACCCGGCCGACGGTCTTGCCGGGATCGATCCAGAAGAAGTTGTAGCCTTCAGGGTCCTCTCCGGCTTCTGGCGCGCCCTGGTTGGGGTCGGTCGGCGCACTGTCTGCGGCGCCGACGGCGGCGGCGTCGCGCTCCCACTGGCGGGCCTGTTCCTGGGTCAGCACGAGTTCCTTGAACTCGGGCATGCGCTCGACCTTGGTGAGCGAGGCGTTGGTCCACACGCCCTGGAAGTCGGGGCGGCCGTCTGGCGTTCGCGGCGGCGACCAGGTGTCGGCGGACTGGGCGAATGCGGCGGGGGCAAGCAGAAGGGCGACCGCGGCGGTGGTCACCATCAGGCGATTCATGGGCGGCTCCCTGTATCTGTTTCAGAGAGGCTCCCACATTCCCGGCACGTCAGCGAGATCACGTAGGGTCAGCCAGGCCATCCCATCTTCGTGATGCTGCGCCTGCGCCACCGCTGCCGGGTCTCAGGCTCCGGAGACGTCGAGATCCAGGAACCGCAGGGTGAATTCGGTGAGCTTGCGCGTGCGGGCGTGCACGGCATCCGGCGTCCAGGTCTTGGCGCGCGCAATCTCCACTGCAAAGCGTGCGCGCATCTTGGCGTACGATCTCCGCTTGTCGTCGAATGACGCATTGCCCAGTTCGTCCTGCGGCAGGATGCAGAGATTGCCGGTCATCTCGCGCAGGGTGGCGAGCTGGTTGAATTCAAGGCCTGCTTCGAACGCAGTCCAGTTGTTCTCCGGGTTGCGCGGATAGACGTGTTCGACCGAAGAGCGCGTATCGATCAGATAGCGCGGCACGCGGTCGCCGTGGGCTGCCGCCTCGATCCACCGCATGATGGTCGAGCGGCGCGGGTTCTCGGTGATGGGGCCTGACAGGTTGCGGATCAGGCGCTCGTTCTGCGCCTGGCTGAAGGTAAAGCCGGCCTGTTTTCCGAAAGTTCCCTTGGCAAAGCGTTCGACCCGGCGACCCATCATTTCCGACACGCGGCGCTGGTCGGGCGTCGACACGGTGAGAGCGAAGCAGACCCGGTCGAGAATATCGATCCGCTTGTCGATATCGACGGGCCGCGACTTAATCTTGATCAGCATGGCATAGGCGCGCCACTGGTCCCACTTCAGCATCTGCAGGCGGCGCAGGCTGGCGTGAACGCCCTCGGCCATCTCGGCATTGCTGGCTTCGTAAATCCACCGGAAGGCCGAGCGATACTGCAGCAGCATGTCTGTGGCCCAGCGTACGCCCTGCTGGCCGGGATAACGTCGGCGGATGTGTTCCATCAGCTGGATGGCGTAGTCCGACGACTGCGGTTGGCGCCGTTCGATGAAGTCCACCGAGCGGAGGAACTCGTCGAACTTCACCTTGCCAAGATCGTCCTGCAGCGAGCGCCAGACGAACAGCACGCGGCCGGCTGCATCATCTGCATCAGGCAAGGCGGAGGTGAGATCGATCAGCTGGCCCTTCACGATCTCCTCCGGCTTCAGCGGCACGCCGCCGGAATTGATGCTGACGAAAGCCTTGGCGGCGATACGCCGGTCGGTGATGCGCGTGACGGTGACCAGCACAGCGCCGGCCATGAAATCCACGAATGCGGTGAGGCGCTCCTTGCTCCAGCCCTGGAAGCGGGCGCGGGCGACGGAAACGCAGTCGCGCAGGTATTCGCTCGCCTCGGTGAGGTTGGGGTGCGGCCGGTGGCGCTTGGCCGTACGTCCCGGGGCGAGGATGTCGGCCTCAAGCGTGTTGTGCCGCATGTGAAGGTTGAGGCGCCAGATCCCTGAATCATCAGCCAGCAGGGAATGGATAGGGTGGCCTTTCTCCGCCTCCAGCAGATCGCGCAGAACGGCAAAGAACACGGAGAAGGTCGTCACACGCTGGAGGCCGTCATAGATGTCCCAGCGGTCGGTCGCCTGGTGCAGCACCACCGTTCCCACGAAGCAGAACGGGGCGGTGGCCTCCATTTCGCGGTCGTAGTCGGCCATATCGAAGGGAAGGTCCGCTTCGCCATCGCGAGGCTCGCTGGGTTCGCTGTCGGGTTCCGAATCAGGGTCACGGCCGAACTCGCCGAATGAGGCGATCAGGTCGTTCAGCAGGGCGGCTTGCTGGTGTTCCGTCCAGCAATAGTCGCGCTGGACGCGCGCTGGCTGGAACGAACCCAGCCGCAGGAGTTCGCCAATGCTTATGGTCTGCGAACGAATAACCCGGTTCGGCATGGACGATCGACTCCCCACGAGGGGCGCGAAACTAGGTTACGGCCGGACACGGAGCAATTCGGGAACTGCTAATCGAGAGTCGATCCTGCTGGCCCTCGGGGTGAGCCCCGGAACCTGATCGCGCGGCGGGCGAGTCCTAAGGCACGATAGGAAAATCAGGCAACCGGCGGTCAGGCCGCCTGCGCCGAGCCCGTGCTCTTGGCGCGCACTTTCCAGAAGCGAAGCGCCCGCTGTGCGGCGGCGACAGGAACCTGCTCGTAGAGCTTGCCGTATTCCTCGGTCCTGCTGAGGCCTCCGCCTTCATCGACCAGAAGCAGGCTGATGGTGACGAACAGTCCGCGGTCGAAACCCGCGCCGCGGCACAGCGTGGCGATTGCGTCGATGTCCTTCGCTTCAACCAGCCGGCGCGTGAGGTCGAACTCGACATCAACTAACCGGGAGAACGCCACGTAGAAAGCCGTGCGGCGATTTTCGCGCAGCAGCTGGACCAGGATGGGCGGCTTGAGGGCGCCCCGCTTGTCGAGCGCCTCGATCTGGTCTTTCGCGATGGCATAGTCTTCGGGCAGCGCGCCATAGGCCGAGGAGAGCTGGTTGCGGCTGGCTTCCAGCGCTGCCTCCAGTTCGGCTGGCGAGACGCCGTGGAACTTGCGCATGATTTCGCGGCGCAGGCCGCCTTCGACTTTCAGGTACACTGTGTTCAGGAGATCGAGCGGTACATGTTGATTGCGCACGAAGGGCGCGTGCAGGACGGGGCTGGTCTGGGCGCGATCGGCAACCGCCTCGAACGTCTCCCGGTCCATGCGGGCTGTGCGGTTCTCGAGCAGCGACGCGACGACGTGGTCTTCACCCTTCGCGACCAGTGCGCTTGAAACCTTTTCGCCGATGTCCGGGCGCTTGGTGACGGCCAGCATGTGGTCCTGCGACTTCTGCTGAATCACGTCGAGGATGTCGGTCTCGGTGAGGGCGCGCGATCCCTCGATGACCGGACGGGCCACTTCGATGACGTCCATGGCGAGGCGGCGAGCGGTGCGCTGTAAGGGCGCGTTGCTGGCGGCGACCTTTTTGGCAAGTTCGATGCGGACCTGGGTCTCAAGGTCGGCAGCGACTGCGCCAACGATTTCATCGAACAGATGCGATTCCCGGTCCGAACGCTCCGGCGGGTCGGCCAGGAAAACGTCGGTGATCTGACGCAGGAGTTCGCGGCGCTTTTCGCTGGATCCTTCCTTGGCGAGGTCCAGCAGAAGCGCAAAATTGTTGGCGGACGCCGCCATGCCAGATCTCCCCTTACGTAGAGGGGAACCATACCGGGCTGCGGTTAAGAAAAGCCTTGTCACCGATGAAGAATTTGCGGGTGAGACACCCAGTCGCGCGGACCAGGGAATAGGTAGTAGAAGCAATTAACCTAGGGGGCCGGATCAATCGCGGCTCAGGGTCTCGCGCTTCTCCTCAAGTTGAAACCATTCCAGCTCGTAGGCGTCGAGTTCCGCCCGGGCGGCTGTCAGGCGGTTGGCGCGGGACTGAAAACCCTTTGGGTCCTTTGAAAACAAGGCGGTATCTGCCATTGCGTCCTCGATTTCGGTGATCTCCTTCTGCCGTGCGGGCATCAGGCGATTGAGCTCTTCCAGGCGGCGCTGGTCCTTGTAGGTAAGTTTAACCGCGGGCCCGGTGGCGCGGGCGGACTGGGCAGCTTGCGCCTGCGTCTTTGCCGGCTCGAGCGCGCTGGAGCGGAACGCCACGGCGCCGGACTTTGTCTGGCTCACATAATCGGAATAGCCGCCCGGCGTTTCCATCCAGCGCCCATTGCCCTCCGGGGTAAGGATGGACGTAACGACGTTGTCGACGAAGGCACGGTCGTGGCTGACCAGCAGGAGCGTGCCGTCATATTCGCTCAGCATGTCCTCGAGCAGGTCCAGCGTCTCGATATCAAGATCGTTGGTCGGTTCGTCGAGGATCAGGAGGTTGGAGGGCTTGGCCAGGGCGATGGCGAGCGTGAGCCGGTTGCGCTCCCCACCCGACAGCGCGCCGACGGGCTGGTGCAGCTGGCGGGACTCGAACAGGAAGTCCTTCGCATAGGCGGCGACATGCTTGGGATGGCCGCGCACCATCACCTGGTCCCCGCCGAGCGGCGTCAGAGTATCCCACAGCGTCGTGCTGGAATTGAGCGTCGCCCGCGTCTGGTCGAGATAGGTGATGTCCAACGTCTTGGCGAGGCGCAGCGTGCCCCCATCAGGCGCCTGCTTGCCAAGCAACAGCTTCAGCAGCGTGGTTTTGCCTACGCCATTGGGGCCGATGATGCCGAGCCGGTCCCCGCGCATGACACGCAGTGAAAGATCAGTGACGATCGGCAGCGGGCCGCCCGGCGTCTGGAATGTCAGAGAGAGGTTCTTCGCTTCGATCACTAGCCGGCCGGACTGCGAGCCGGAATCGATGGCAAGCGATGCGGCGGACGCGGCTTGGTTCAGCGCCACACGGCGCTGCTTTCCCTCGTCGCGCATCTCATGCAGCTTGCGTACCCGGCCCATGTTGCGCTTGCGCCGCGCCGTCACGCCGCGCGCCATCCAGCGCTCTTCGGCTTTCAGCTGCGTGTTCAGCTTGTCGAGCGCCTTCTCTTCATCGGCCTCGACGGTCTCGGCCCACGCCTCATATTCGGCGTAGCCTTTGCCGAGCGTATGGACCGTCCCCTGCCGTAGCCACGCGACAGACGTCGCGATGTTTTCGAGGAAGCGGCGATCGTGGCTGACAACCAGCAGCGCGCCGCGGAAGGCCTTCAGTTCTTCTTCCAGCAGCTCGATGGCCGGCACATCAAGGTGGTTGGTCGGCTCGTCCAGCAGAAGGATGTCGGGATCGTGCGCGAAGGCGTGGGCAAGGGCGATGCGGCGCGCCTGTCCGCCCGACGCCTTCTTGAGATCAAGCTCCAGCGGCACGCCCCAGGCCCCCAGCTCCGACTCGGCGCGATAGGCCATGTCGGGGTCCAGCCCCTCGGAGACATATTCAATGGCAGTCGAGAAGCCCGAGAAGTCCGGCTCCTGAAGCAGATGGCGGGAGACAATCCCCGGCTGCATAAACACCTCGCCGCCATCAGCCTCGATAGCGCGGCCGAGGATGCGCATTAGCGTCGATTTGCCCGCCCCGTTGCGGCCAACCAGAGCCATGCGCTCACCCCGCGCAAGCTGCAGATCCACGCCCGTGAACAGGGGTGTCGCGCCCAGCGTCAGGGTGACGCCGCGAAGAACTGCAATCGGAGGTCCGGCCATGCCGCGCATGGACAGGAAGCCGGACCCAAGGTCAAGCCAGTTCGGCTATTCCGAGACCGTCTTGCGCGAAACCACCGCAGCTTCGACCGCTTCCTCGCTGAACAGCAGGTCGTCCCACTGCTTGGCGGAGTAGGCGCGGGTCTGGTCCGAGTGGAAGGGCGAGGCCGGGTCGGTGGATTGCGAGTAGGTGAGGATGCCCTGGCTCTTCGGGCCATCGGCCGTGAACTCCACGGTCATGATCCAGCTTGAGCCATGGCGGACGCTGGTCCAGCCCAGTTCCGGTTCAAGGCTTTCCACCGTGATGACGTTGAAGACGCCCTCCTGCCCGGCGCCGCCATGGATCGGGATGCGCTCGTCCCCGCGGGTTTCGCGCTGCACATCACCCAGCGCTGCATCGAGGGGGATCTTCATCTCGCCCAGCGTACCGACAGCCTTCTGAAGCGCTTCAAGGACTTTCGGGTTGGCGGCGTCCAGCGTGTTTGGCGTGTTGACCGGGTCGGCCGGATCGAAGGCGACCTTGAACACAAGCCCGCCATTCTCGGCGAACAGGTGGAACAGGTGCGCCCCCTTGCTGTCGAGGTTGACCTTCAGGTCCCAGCCTTCAAGCGCCGAGCAGGCCGCCGCGAGCGAATTGCGGCGCGAGGCCTTGCAGGCGGCGACCAGATCGTCGCGCACCAGTTCGGCGCCGATGTGGCGATTCTGGTAGAGCGCGGCCTGCAGGTTAGCGAGATTGAACTTCGGATCACCAAGCCCGTCTGTCCCCGCAACGCGATCCGCCACGATGTCGAGACCGAGCCGCGTGCGCAGCGAGCGCGCCGTGGCTTCATCGCCGAAGACCGGGCTGAAGCCGGTGATGGGCGCGGAAGCGTTGGTTAGCCAGTAGCTGTCGTTCATCTGCGAAACGTAATCAGAGCGGAAAACCTGCGGTGTCTTGCTGGCCCCGAACACGCCTTTGGCGCTTGAGTCCGCGTCGGTCCGCCAGTCGCATTCAGACTTCGAGCCATCGAGCACGGGCACGCGTGTTGTCGCCCATTGCTGCTTCGCGAGGTCGGAGACGGCGCAGCTGTCGCCCAACTCCTTCGGCACGTTGGGCATCATGCCCATGTCGCCATAGAAAGCCTCGCCGCCCGCATCGACCGCCGTCGTGTTGAAGCCGGTCGCCTGATACTTGCCGAGTGCGGCCTGAAGCTCGCGCACAGTCTTCGCCTGCCACATGGCCAGATACTGGTCGGCCGAGCGCAGGCCCTGCGGGATGACGCGCAGCGCATAGGCGTTGGCGGCCGACCACGGGAAAATCTGCGTCTCCATCACCGGACCAAAGCGCGTGGTGTAGAAGGTGTGCGTCACCGGCGCGGCGTCTTTCACCTCGACGGTAACGTCCATCTTCTCCATCGGCGTCGAGACGCCATCATACATGTACTTTGTCGGATCAGCCGGATCGAGCGTCAGCTCGAACACGCCAAAGCGCCGCGCGGTGGAGACAGTGTGCGTCCAAGCAATGCTGTCGGTGTGGCCGATACCGACCGAGGCGTTGGTGACCAGTCCTGCGCCCACGACGTTGAGCTTGCCGGGGATCGTCATGTGCATCCGGTAGAAGCGGTTCTGCCCGTCCCAGGGATAGTGCGGATTGCCGAGCAGCATGCCCATGCCGCTTTGCGTCACTTCCTTGCCGAGACCATAGGCGTTCGATCCCAGCTGTGTCGTCTCGATCAGCGGATCGTCCTTCGCGCGCGCCTCATCGCCCACGCCGGGCGGGGCCGCGGTCGCAACGCCAGCAAGCTGGTAGATGACCTGGCCGGCCATCTGGTGGCGCCAGTAGTCTTCCTCGGTAAGTTCGCGCACCCACGCCGCGCCCTTGCAGCGAGCATCGGTGATGTTCGCGGCGCCGGTCTCGCGCACATACTTCGAAACGCCGGCCGCATAGCCCCTCGCCAGCGCGCGTGCATCGGCGCTCGGCGTGTCGACCGAATCTGCTGGTCCATTCAGCAGCTTCTCCATCTCACCCGAGGCGATCAGGCGCTTGTGATAGAGGTCGCTGGCGACGTTGGCGTTGTTCTCGCCGGGGCCAAGATGCTTCGCACGCTCGCCATCGATGGTGAGATAGCGCTCCATGATCTCGCAGATGTTGTCCTCGGCCATCGCATAGCCGAGCCCGAAGCCCATGCCGGCGTAATCGTCCGCCTTCACATGCGGCACGCCAAACGCCGTGCGCCGGATCTCCGCCGACATCTTGCCGGTGTACGCGGTCTGCGCGCCGCAAGCCGCCAGCAACGCCGCCGCCGCCACGCCCGTGGCTAGCCTGATGAACATGGACGTATCTCCCTGGACGGCGAGTCTCACGCCCGCACGTCCCAACCATGGGGCCCGCTCATCCGCCAAAGGTCAAGGTGGTATCATCTGGGGGTAGAAGGCGGGGCGTCGTCAGCCTTCGGACAGGACTTCTCAATTTGTTCCTCAAGCGCAGCCAAAAGCGCATTGTGGGCCGCGACCGCGCCGCCGAAAGCCTTGGGCCCGTTCATGCGCGTTAGCTCAAGGGTCTCTTTCAGGGTGAGGCAGTCGGTTACCCGAGGAATGACCCTGCGCATCGCTTCCGCCGCCAGCCTGGTCGTGTATTGAAAGAGATCGCGCTCACCTTCTTTGCCGACTGCAATGTCCCGCAGCATGACCAAGCGGGCCACCGGCGATGCGTCCACACGCCTCTCGGCAACATCCAGAAGAAGCTCCTTGAACGCGCGCATGCCTGATGTCTTGCGAAGTTCGAACATGATCACCTGCACATCGTCCAGAGTGATCTGGTGGATCTGCTTGTCGTGCTCGGCCAATGCCTGATCGAAAGTCCGGAAAAGCATAAGCTCGTTTCGGTGGGTCGCCGCGATGTTCTCGGCAACAACGATCGCAGGGTCGGGCGCTTCGCCACGTTCATCGAAAATCTGCTTGACGAAAGTCCGGCGCTCTTCGTCGTTCTGCGAGGTCGCATACATCTGGCGCAGTCGCGAAAGGTCGTACTTCCTGAAGTCGACCAGTTCGGTGTCGGTGAGGCGTGAAAGATCGAACTTGCGCTCGGCGTTGCCGCTTTGACGGGTCGCGCGAATAGCCCGGGCCAGCGCAGCCTTCTCCACGAGTTCGTCCAGGCGCTTTATTTGTCCAACGGCGTACAGAGATTTCTGCTGCGCATTGCGGCTTGCGATGCCTATTGCCTGAAGCAGCGCTGCGATCAGGATCAAATCCACCAGTGCGCGGGCCATGAACACCGCATGGGCTCCGCTGGGCCAGAATGGAGTTATGAAATTCTGATCGCCTGGCCCCAGTTTGTAGATGTCTGCCCAGTCGATGATGGGCAGTGCTTTGGCGAGTTCGAATCCGAAATAGCCTAGCCACATCCCGAAATCCTGCGGATTTTGAACCCGGCCGTGGTCGGGTCCTTGCTGGAATATCTGTGTGACGCCTGTGTCGGTCTGCATCCACGCCATGGGCAAGAGCAACAAGACAAAGATAAAGCCGAGAAGCGTTTCGTCCCGGAAATCCTCGCGGAAGCCGACGCGTTGGGGCGCTAACGGACTGAAGCCCGTTATCGAAGCGAGGTCCCGATCTTCCTCGACCCATGCCCAAAGTCTGGACAGGGAGAGAGCGACAATGAGTCCGATCACCACTGCGACGAGCCCGAATGGAGCGGGCAGGAACCACGCAAGCGTCGCCAGGCACCCCAAGGTAGCGATTAGGACGCCGTACCGCGACCGCGTTTTCAGATGATCCGCGCCGGCTACGTGTGAGCCCAGTCGCACAAGCATCGTGTCGAGAGCGTCGTAGAATGCTACGAGGAAGTTCATCCGGGGCGCGAATCTGTTGAAGGCGTTCGCTGTCGCGCGCAGCGGGGGGAAGCGTGCAATCCAGTCCAGAAAAACGATGGTTGCAAACAGCGCAACGACGACCATGAAAATGATCTGTCCGATGCCTGTGCCCAGTGTGGTTCCTTCGCGCAGCGTGCCAAGGAAGACCGCGCCCACCACTATGCCGAAGAAAAGGACCGTCGCCAGGACCGCGCCAAGGGATTCCGCATTGCGGTAGTTTTCAAGCCTTTCTTCGACTGCATCAGCAGACTCCGGAGCCGCCGAAGCCTGCCGCCTCGCGGCGTTCTCAGCGGCGCGCCGATTTCGGGCGCGGTGATAGGCGAACAGCGCCGCATTCCAGACGCGAGGAACAAAGGCGAGGGCCAGGAATGCGAAGAAGGCGGTGCGCTGCGGAGTTTGGCTCAGCTGTCCTGCACCAGAGACGTGATCCGCGACCGCGAGGCCTGTCAAAGCCATCAGCAATAGCGTCGTGATGATGGGAAGTCTGAGTTTTGGGCCAGATGCAACCGTATCCTCGGGGTCGAGACCGAAGAGGATCAGCGGCAGCAAAAAGATCGTGGAGGCTGCGAGATAGTACCAACGCGTCCGGTCGTTAATCAGAGGCTCAAGACCGAACACAGGCAACAGCAAGGGTATTGCCAGTAACATACCGGCGACGACGGCCCATAGCGTCAGCCAACCGCCACGTGTCCCGAAAAGCCAAGTCGACAATCTTGGACGTTGAGCAACGCCTGCCAAGTCCAGCCCTTTTGGGCCCGCCCCATCCGCCATCCCACACCCCCGGAGGCTTATGCCTCTCGTCTCCGGCGCGACCTTAGCGGACGATGTTCCGGAACAGCAACAAGAGAAAACCCCGAGACAACCCTGAGCTTTGCGTTGCCCATCTCGGGATTATCGAAACGTCTACCCCCCGCCTCTCGCGGCGACGGCGCCGAAGGCGGAGGACATGCGCTGGTAGAAGTTGAGGCGTTCGAGGTCCTCGGGCGACATGTAGTCCTCGACGCCCTTGGCGCCGGGCAGCGGCTCGGGCGTGATGCCCTCGTGGGCCACCTTCATCATGTCGGCCCAGATACGTGCTGACATCTCGCCGCCTGTGATGCGCGCCATCGGCTTGTCGTCGTCATTGCCGACCCAGACGCCGCCGACATAGCGCGTGGTGTAGCCAAGGAACCAGGCGTCGCGCCATTCCTGGCTGGTGCCGGTCTTGCCCGCGATATCCCAGCCGCCGAACTGCGCGGCGCCGCCGGTGCCCGCAACAACCACGCGGCTCAACATGGCGTTCATGTCGGCCGCCAGGTTTTCCGGATAGATGCGCGGCGCGCTCACGGCCGGACGCGAATAGAGTCTGTCGCCCTTCGAGTTGGTGATCTCCTCGATGATGTAGGGCGACATCTGCAGGCCGCCCTTGGCCAGCACGCCGAAGCCCGTGGTCATCTCCATCAGCGTGACCTCGTCCGAGCCCAGCGTGATCGACGGGAAGTTGTGCAGGTCGGACCGCACGCCGAATTCGTGCGCCAGCGCCGTCACCTTCTCGATGCCGATCTCGTCGCCGATCTGGGCGGCCACCGTGTTGAGCGATTCAGCCAGCGCATAGGAGAGCGTGACCGCGCCCATGTATTCCCCGCCATAGTTGCGCGGGCGCCAGTTCTTGATCGTTACCGGCATGTCGAAGCGCACGGTGCCCGGCGTCATGCCGTCTTCAAGCGCGGCGGCGTAGACGAACATCTTGAAGGACGAGCCGGGCTGGCGGCGCGCCTGCGTGGCGCGGTTGAACTGCGATTTCAGATAGTCGCGGCCGCCAACCATGGCGCGGATGGCGCCCGTCTCGTTGTCGACAACGAGAGCGGCCCCTTCAGAAGCCTTGCGGTCCTTGCCCATGGTTGCGAGGCCGCTTTCCACCGCCTTCTGCGCCGCCGCCTGCACCTTCAGGTCGAGCGACAGCTTGATCACCATGTCGGGCGGGGGATTGGCCATGATCTCGTGCACGCGCTCGATCGCATAGTCGAGGGCATGGCCCGAGAAGCTGTCGGGCTGGTCCTTGGCGAACACCAGCGTCTGGACCTTCGCCTCGTCGGCCTGCGCCCTCGTGATCATCGCCGCTTCGACCATCTGGTCGAGCACGTAGGCCTGGCGGTCCTTGGCGCGGGCGGTCTCGGCCTGCTGGGCAAAGCGCGAGGGCGCCTTGGGGAAAGACGCCAGCATGGCCGACTCGGCCAGCGAGAGGTCCTTTGGCGCCTTGCCGAAATAGGTGTGCGCAGCCGCATCCAGGCCATAGGCCCCGGCGCCGAGATAGATCCGGTTGAGATAGAGCTCCAGGATCTCGTCCTTGGTCAGCATGCGCTCGAGATCGCCGGCGAGGCGGGCTTCCTGCGCCTTGCGCTTCAGAGTCTGGTCAGGCGTGAGGAAGAGGTTCTTCACCAGCTGCTGCGTGATGGTCGAGGCGCCCTCGACCGTGCGGCCGGCGCGGACGTTGGCAAGCATAGCGCGCACGATCGCCCACATGTCGACGCCAGTGTGTTCGCGGAAGCGCTTGTCCTCGGCGCCGATGAAGGCGTCGACCACGTGCTTCGGCAGGCCCGCCAGCGTCACCGCGCGGCCATAGCGCGGCCCACGCACGGCAATCGTCTCGCCGCGCGCGTCAATGAACTCGACGGCCGGCGCACGGTTCAGTGTCCACAGCGACGCCTTGTCGGGCAGCGCGGGCATCTGCGCGAACATGGTGTTCCACAGGAGGGAGAAGGTCACGATAACCGTGGCGAGGCCCGTGCCGATGATTTTCAGCGCGGGCGGACCCCACTGCGCAAGCAGGCTGCCAGGACGCTTGGGCGCCGTTTCCATAGCCATTATGCCTTCGCCAGCCCGTTACCCGTCGTCGCCCCAGTACGAGGTAGGCCGAAGCCCCACCCGGACCACAGTGAAATAGCAGCAACCTGCGCCAAGTCACGGCTTGAAAAAAACGGCGCGGCGGGCGCCAGACCGCAACGGATTCGCGCGCGAACGCGTCCAGCGCCGCTTACTCGATATCCGGCCGCGCGCCGTTGGGGTTGGCAAACACCTGCGCTGGTGGGGGAGACGGCGGAGGAGATGGCGGCGGCGACGCCCGCTGCGGCGCCGATGTCACAGGCGGCGGCGGGGGTGGCGGCGGCGGCGTGGATGGCCGCGACCACAGCGAAGGCGGGCTGGAAGGCTGCGGCTGGGCGCGGGGCGGCGGGGGCGGCGCAGCCGGAGCTGCTGTCGGCGGCGGATTGGGCCGGCCGGACCACAGGCTCGGCGGGGCCGAAGGCGGTGGATTGCCAGATGGCGGCGGGGGCGGCGGGTTGCCCGGAGGGGTCCCGGGCTGGCTTCCCGGCGGCGGCCGCTGTCCACTGAACAGCGGCGGATAGGTGTTCGGGCCATCATCGTCACGGTCCCAGTTGTCTCGATCCCATCCGTTCCCGCCATGGCCCCAGCGCCAACCGCGATCCCAGCCATAGTTCCAGCGCGGGTCCCACGAACTGTAGTGCCGGCCGCCGTGGATCCAGTCGATGCGATAGAAGGCGGTGTCGTACCAGCTACCCCACGGGTACTGGTTCCGGTATTGCTCATACGCCCAGATTTCGTCCAGCGCGGCGGCATATTGCCAGGCTTGATAGTCACGCTCGCGCAACTGCTCGATCGAACGCTGCGCCTCGACGCGCCAGCGGCCATCGGGGTGCGACCCGAGATAACTGTCGTAGCCATTGTAGGTGTTGCTGGCGAGCGCACGGCGCCACGCCTCGTCATCGCGGCGGTCGATCAGGTCGATCTCGCGGCGCGCGTCGGCAGCGTATCGCGATTCCGGATTCTCGCGGATGAAGGCGGCCAACTCGGCCACGGAGCCCGAGCGCTTGGCCTTCACGAACTGCCCCTCGTCGGTTTTCCACAGAGCGGCAAGGCGCGTGCGGGCGGCTTCGGCATGTTCGCCCCGCGGCCAGTTGTCGAGGAATATCTCGTAATGCTCGATGCGGTCCTGCGCCTGGGCTTCGGCCCAGTCGGCCTTCTCCTCGGCGGCCAGGCGCGGCGCAGCCAGCACGGCGCGGCGGCCATCGGCGGCACGCGCGTTCACGCCCCAAGGATAAACCGCGAGGTAGGCCCCGTACGCCTCTTCGGTGTCGGTTGCCTGAGCCTGCCGGAAGGCGTCTGCCTCCATGGCGTTAAGCTCTTCGATGCGAATCTGAGCGTTGGCCAGATACTGCCCGTCCGGATGCATGCGCATGTAGGTGGCGTAAGCCGGCGGGGTGTCGATGCGGGCGGCCTGCGCCCAGTCCATTGCGGCAATCTCAGCCGGGGTTGGCCCGGTGGCGCATGCGGCCAGCAGCGCCAGCGCCGACGCCGCGAAGGCGAGGCGGGCGATCCGGTGATTTCCCCGCGTTTCCGGGGTCTTTCCGTAAAGTGCAGACATGAGTCAGTCCTCCCGACTGTTTCACGTTATCGGCGCCAATATGAACGGAACTGGAATGAACGGGAATGCCCGAGACTAATCTTGCCGTAGACCATTGAGTAGCAGGGCGGCCGGCGCGCATCGTTCCCCCCAACGCTCGGAGGGCGATTCGATGTTCAGACAGGTGATGCTGGCAGGCGCGATTGCGCTTGTGGTTTCTGGTTGCGGCGAAAGCGGAGGAGCAGCCACAGACGCTGCGGGCGCGCCGCCTGTGGAAGCCGCCACTGCCGCCGCTGGCGGCCTCGCGGACGGGACTTATGTCTGCACATACAATTCCGGCGGCATGCTGTTCACGCTCGGCAACCTGCAGATCAAGGGCAACCAGTATTCCGGTTTCTCCGGCGACAAGTGGGGAACCTATTCGGGCACGAAGGAAACCAGCTTCACCTTCCACGACGGTCTGGTCGGCATGCCGGACGGCTTCACCGTGACGGCCTCGCGCTGGCTGACCAGCACCTACAGCGGCGAGCAGTATCTCGAGATCGCTTACGTCAGCCCCTCGGGCAATTCGCTGTCCTCTACCTGCTCGATCGAATAGGCGCGATCCTTAGCGCTTCAGCTTGTCGCCAAGGACAGAGCGCGGGCCCGCGCCATATTTCCGCAAGCCGTCTGCCGGGTTCACCAGCGCACACTTCTTCATGCTGAGGCAGCCACAACCGATGCAGCCTTCCAGGTAATCGCGCAGGCGCGTCATGCGCTGGATGCGTTCCTCCAGCTTGCCATGGAAGTTGCGGCTGATCTTCTCCCAGTCCTTCTGCGTCGGCGTGCGGCCGGCGGGCAGGGTGGCGAGCGCGATGCGGATATCCTCGATCGAAAATCCCAATTGCTGGGCGATCTGTACGAACGATAGCCGGCGTATGTCCGAGCGGAGGTAGCGCCGCTGTCCGCCGGCGTTGCGCGCAGGCGTCACCAGTCCCTTGGTCTCGTAGAAGCGGATGGCCGAGACAGCGAGGCCGGTACGCTCGGCAAGATCGCCAATTGTCATCAGCTGATTGGCGACAGCGAGGGCGGAATCCGGCATCGAAAAAATCCCTTGACCTCAACTTAACTTGAGGAGTTACGACTCATCCCCATCGGAAATCAACCCGCGAGAAGACGGGTGCAAACGAAGGGTCTGACAATGGCTGATACGGCGGCGACCTTCCCCAGAACTTTCCCGGGAGCCGGCATGCAGGACGTGCTGGATGCGGCGGCAGGGCAGGCAGTGCTCGAGCATGTGAACGTCACCACATCCTCGGCGCGCGAGACGGCAGACCTCTTCTGCCAGGTGTTTGGCTGGCACATTCGCTGGGAAGGCCCCGCCAAGTCTGGCGGCCGCTCAATCCATGTCGGCACGGACGGAACATATGTGGCGCTCTACACGCCGCCTGAAGGCCTCTCCGAGGCCGCAGGCGTGGGGCAGCCCAACCATGTCGGCGTGTGCGTGAGGGACATTTCCGCGACAGAGACAAAAGTCCGCGCGGCAGGCTACGAACCCTACGCACACGCCGACTACGAACCCGGCCGCCGCTTCTACTTTCGCGACAGGGGCGGGGTCGAGATTGAGGTGGTGAGCTACGAATGACCCGGGCGTCAAACCTCAGCCAGGCTGAACCCACGCTTCGGAAAGACTGATACACGGGCGCGTTGAACGGGAAGGGTGAGGGGCCATCTGAAGCACACTAGAAGCGGTAAACCGCACAGGAGCCTCCCCGATGAAAAGCCTTCTCGACTTCCTCGTTCCACTGGTCGCCATCAAGAGCGACGGCGAAGCAGGCGCAATCCTGCTCCGCGAAAACTAGACAGAGCCTGATACGCTAAACCCTGGCCAGCTCCTTCGCGGCCTGCGCGCGTAGATCCTTCTTGAGGATCTTGCCCGTGGCGCCGCGGGGGAGCGGTTGCGTTTCAAGGCGGAAGTAGCGGGGGATCTGGAACTTCGCGAGCCGCGACTCCAGGAAACTGCGCAGTTCGGCCTCGGTCACCGGCGCGCTTACATAAAGGGTCGCACCAACTTCCTCGCCCAGCCGTTCGTCGGGCACGCCATAGACGCATGCCTCTTCCACAGCCGGGTGTTCCTGCAGCGCATACTCGACAGCGCCACAACCGATATTCTCGCCGCCCCGGATCACCAGGTCCTTGATGCGGTCGACGATGAAGACGAAGCCTTCCTCGTCGATCAGGGCCACGTCTCCGGTCTTGAACCAGTCGCCGTCGACGAAGTTCTCGGCGTTGGCTTTGGGATTGTTGTAGTAGCCGCGCATGATCGACGCGCCGCGGATCTGCAACTCGCCGCGCTGGCCAGTGGGCACGGGCTGGTTGCTCTCGTCGACCACGCGGATGTCGAGCACAGCCGACACGCGGCCGGAGCTTTCCGGTTTGCGCAGGTAATCGCTGGACGCAATGCCGACGCCGATGGCGTTGGTTTCCGTCATGCCCCAGCCCGTGCCGGGGAAGGCCTTCTCGAACACGGCGTCAATGGCGCGGACCTGTTCGGGCGCGCGCGATGCGCCGCCGCCGCCGATGGTGATCAGCGTCGGGAATTTGCGGCCGGTCCGGCGCGAAAAGGCCACGAGATCGCCGGTGATGGCGGGCGTCGCGGTCATATGCGTGACGCCTTCCCGCTCGATGACGTCAGCGCCTTTTTCGACGTCCCATTTGTACATCATCACCAGCTTCCGCTGGTACCGGTAGCAGGCCATGTAGCAGGAGAGCAGGCCAGTGACATGGAACAGCGGGATGCCCAGCAGCATCACCGACTGCGGCGGCGGCGGATCAGCCGGCGGCGGCGTCAGCAACCCGGTCGCGAACGCTGCCTGCAGGTCGAGCTCCCACGACATCAAGGCATGGATCACGTTGCGATGCGTTGAGACCGCGCCCTTGGGATGTCCGGTCGATCCCGACGTGAACAGCATCTGCAAGTCATCATCCGGCGCCACATCGATATCCGGCATGCTGGTCAGATAGGGCGCGCGAACGACGTCGGCCCACGCCTGTGCGCCAGCGGGCGACTGCTTTGTTGTGCGTACGCCGATAATCGCAAAGCCCGAGGGAGCGCTGGCCATCGAGGCGAGGCGATCCAGCCTTTCCTGGTCTGCGATCAGCAGCTTGGGTGTCGACATCGTAAGGCCGTAGGCCATCTCGTCGGCGGTCCACAGCGCGTTCATAGCGACGAACATCGCCCCGATGGACGACACGGCCATGTAGCTGGCGATCCACTCCGGATAGTTGCGCATGGCCACGGCGACGCGGTCGCCCTTCTTCACGCCAAAGTCGTTGGCCAGCGCATGGGCCAGCGTGCACGCGCGCTGCCAGACCTGCTCGAACGTGTAGCGCTCGTCTTCATAGACAAGGAATTCCTTGTCGCTACGAGTGGCCGCGAAAAGTTCGCGCAGATTGCGCGGCGCATTCTTGAATGCCCGGATCTTCCGCCCGATCGCCTCGACGTTTGCGATCTCGTACGGCTGACCGGCCGCAGTCAGCGCTTCCAGCGCCTGCTCTCTCGTAATCACTTGCGTCTTCCTTCCCGCCTTCAGGGCTCCGCCAATTGGCGGCGGACGGCTTTTCACCTTCCCCTGCGGCGCCGTCTTAGCATACCGGCGCTTCAGGAAAAGGCGGCGTTCGCCCGCAGGCTTATCGCGGGTGCGGCAAGCCTGGGGCGTGAAGGGTCGATTGCCGCGCTGGTCAGGCGTTCGGGTTGATCAGGTATTTCTCGCCGGTCGACTTCTTGTTGTAGGCGCGGATGGTTTCCACATCGAGCGCCTGATGGAGCGAGAGCGTCTTCGTGTAGTGGCTCGCGAAAGTCGTCTTCAGCTCCGCCGCCACGCGATCACGCAGTTTCTGTCCTTCGGCCGGACCGATCTTCTGCAGGAACGGCGTCAGCAGGAAGCCGCCCACGCCCCACGCCATGCCATAGGCCGCGCCGAGAATCGTCGGCTCAAGGCTGAGGCGACCGTAGATATAGACCTGCTTGTGCGTGGACGAGCCATAGCGGCTGTAGGCGCCGGGGCGTGAGTTAAGCGAGATTTCCATCGCCGCGAGAATCTGACCGGCCAGCTTGCCCCCGCCGATGGCGTCGAAGGCTAGCGTCGCGCCGGTGGCGGTAAGCGCTGCGATCAGGTCCTCCATGAAGGTCGGCTTGGACGAGTCGACGATGTACTTCGCGCCGATGTCCTTGAGGATTTTCGCCTGTTCGTCCGAACGCACGATGTTGACGAGGTTGACGCCGTCCTTGAGGCAGATCTTGTTGAGCATCTGTCCGAGGTTCGATGCTGCTGCTGTGTGGACGAGGGCGGTGTGGCCCTCCATCTGCATCGTCTTGACCATGGCGAGCGCCGTCAGCGGGTTCACGAAGCAGGAAGCGCCGTCGGCAGCCGTCGCGCCAGCCGGCAGCGGCATCGCGGCCTTGGCCTTCACGGTGCGATAGCGCGCATACATCTCGCCGCCGAGGATGGCGACCAGCTTGCCCATCAGGGCCTGCGCTTCAGGCGAGGAGCCGGCGGCAACTACCGTGCCCGCGCCCTCATTGCCTACCGGCAAGGCCTCGCCGACGCGGGCGGCCATGGCGCGCATCGCCATTTCCGGCACGGCGGCCGTAACTACGAGATCGTCGCCCGAGCCAGTCGACTTCAGCGTCGAGACATCGGCGGGGCCGATCAGCAGGCCAAGGTCCGAAGGATTGATCGGCGTTCCCTCGATCCGCACCACGATCTCGTCCGGCGCGGGATCGGGCACGGGCAGTTTCGCAAGCGAGAGCTCAAGTTCGCCGCTCTTCTTGATGAGGCTGCGGAGCTGAAGGTTTTCGAGGGCCATGACGTCGTCTCCCGGTATTTTCTGACAGTGTCATCCCTCACTAGCACGCCGGGAGTGCGTGACCAGTCCGCGCGCTATCGGCACGCTATAGGATCGCTGTCAGACCAGCGCCCGTATCGTCTTGCGCCGCCAGACGAGGCCGTAGAACGAACCCTGCATGATGAACATTGCGCAGAAGGCGGCCGGATAGGCCCACCAGATGCCGTCGATGCCGATGGCGCGGCTGAGGAACCAGGCTGTCGGCACCTCCACCGCCAGGATCGCGAAGATGCCGATGAACGTCGGCGCCAGCACCGTGCCTGACGAACGCATCATGCTGGAAAACACCACTGCAAATCCAAACATCACGACGCTCCACAATACGATGTGCAGCAGGCGCTGCGTCATCGCGACCACAGACGGGTCGGCGATGAACATCGTCACGATCCGCCCGGACAGGAGGTAGACCAGCAGCACGCCTCCGCCGGTGATGATCGCGTTCAGGATCAGCGCCGTCTTGGTGATGGCCCAGAGCTGGTGCTGGCGTCCTGCGCCGATGGCCTGCGCGCCGAGGATCGAGGCGGTGATGCCGATCGACATGGCCGGAAACTGTACATAGGCGAGGATCTGGTTGATCGCACCATACGCGGCCGTCGCGTTCGAGCCATGGTCGTTGACCATCCATAACAGGGCGATCTCCGCGACAGCGATGATCACCATCTGGATGCCTGTGGGTACGCCAAGCCGCAGGACCAGCTTCAGCACCTTCGGATCAAGCTTCACGCGCGCCAGCAGGTCCGGCGTTGGCGCCAGCGCATGCTTCATGCGGAGCAACCGCCATGCGAGCCACGCCATCGCAACCAGCAGCGAGATGGCGGATGCAATCGCAGCGCTTGCAACGCCGAGCGGCGGCAGGCCAATCGCGCCCGTGATCAGCAGCGGCGTGATCAGGAGGCTCACCCCCGCCGACAGCGCCAGCGTCCACAGCGGCGTCACCGCATCGCCAACCCCGCGCAGGATAGATGTCGCCAGCAGGAAAAGGAAAAACAGCGGCATCGAGAACATCATGATCTGCGCATAGAGCGTCGCATCCGCGATGATGTCTGGTGGTGTCTGCAGTCCCGCCATCAGGGGCCCGGCCAGCAAGCCGCCGGCAATCGCGACCACGACCCCGAAGGTCAGCGCCAGCGCCAGCGAGGCGCCCGCAATGGCGAGAACGCGCTCACGGTCGCCCTTGCCGTGCGCCTGGCCGATCAGCACCGATGCCCCGGCCCCAAGGCCGATCACGAACGCCATCATGAAGAACATGATCGGAAAGAATTGCGTCGCCGCCGCCAGCGCCTTCACGCCGATCATGTGGCCGAGGAACACGCTGTTGATCGTCCCCGACAACGACTGGAGGATGTTCGACAGCATCATCGGCGCAAGGAAGATGATGAAGGTCATCATCAGCGCGCGAGGCGGCTTTGCGCCCTTAAGGGGTGCCCCAGCAGTCACAGGGGTTTCGGTCACAGTGGATCCGGTCAGGTCGCGGAGGGAGGAGATGCGGCAGGGAAGGCAAGTTGGCGGGCGTGGTTACGAACGTCCGGCGGCCAGGACTCCGTCAACTCCCCGAAACGCATTGCGTCGCCGGCATACAGGGCTCGCGTGGCTTCTTCAAAGTGTCGCCAATCCCCGGCCATGGCGGACATGAAGCGATATGCTGCTTCCTGCGTCGCACGCAAGTTGCCGGATTGCTCATGCGTCTTCCGCGCATCCTCGACCAGTTTCCGCAACGCGACCGAGGCGCCGCCGGGCTGGGCGCTCAGCCAGTCCCAGTGCCGGGGCAGCAGCGTGACCTCGCGCGCCACAACTCCCAGTTTCGGACGCCCCGGTCCGCGCGGCGTGTCGCTCGCTGTTGTCGCGGGTCGCGCGGCCGCCTCAGCCCCGGGTGCGGCGTAGCGGGCGAAGATATCGGCGTCCGATCCGCCCAGGTCGAGGTAAAGCTGCTTGCCGGACACAGCGTCGAAAACGTGGACGCCCTCGTGGGTCGGTTTGCCAGCGCGCCTTCGAATCAACAGCGCGACGTCAGCCAGCGCGCCAATGGCAATGCGTGTGGTGTTGTCGAATGCAATCGCGGTGGAAGTGGCGGTCATGGGGGGGGCTCCGGTATGGGCGCGTGAAATTACCCGGGTAAAATGGCCGCGTCAATTATACCCGGATAAAATAAAGCCGACCGCGCAGCGCAATGCGATCAACCCGCAGACAATTTCGGCTCCCGCCGCATCATCCGCGCGAGCCGAGGTATGCAAACGCACGGGAATCCGCTCAGATGACTTTGGCCAGAGGAGGCGGGCATGAAGCTCAACATCACCGTGGATTGCACCCCCGAAGAGGCCCGCGCGTTTCTGGGGCTTCCCGATGTCACCCCGATCAACGACACGCTGGTGCAGGCTGTGAAGCAGCGCATCGAGCAGAATGTCGAGCTGGTGAGTCCCGAATTCTACCTCAAGCAGTGGTACTCGATGGGCGGCCAGGCCTCCGAAAGCTTCATGCAGATGATGACGGCCGGCGCCCGCGCCGCCACCGGCGATGTTCCCGGCAAGAAGAGCTAGGCCTTTGTCCTCCGACATAGCCAAACGCAACGCGGCCGAGGCTGCGCTCGCTCTTGTTCAGCCGGACATGATCCTTGGCCTTGGCACCGGATCTACGGCGGCGATCTTCGTCACGTTGCTGGGCGAGCGTGTGAAGGCCGGGCTCAAAATCATCTGCACACCGACATCGGAAGCTACTGACCGGCTGGCGCGTTCGCTTGGGGTCAGGATTGTCTCGCCCGACGAACTGTCGAGCATCGATCTCACCATCGACGGGGCCGATGAATTCGATCCTGCGCTGAACCTCATCAAGGGCGGTGGCGCCGCGCTCCTGCGCGAGAAGATCATTGCCGAGGCTTCTGATCGGATGGTCGTGATAACAGACGCCTCCAAGGAAGTGGCGACGCTGGGCAAATTCCCGCTGCCGGTGGAGGTGAATCCGTTCGCCTCCGAACTCACCCGCCGCCGTATTCACCTGCGGCTGGAAGCGGCCGGCCTCGCTACGGCGTCCTCCAGCTGGCGCATGGCGACGCGTGAGAGCCTGCTCCACACCGATGGTGGGCACCTGATCCTCGACATTTCGTGCGGAGCAATTCCCGACCCGGCGCGCCTTGCCGCGCTGCTTGATGACGTCCCCGGCGTCGTCGAACACGGACTTTTCATCGGATACGCCAGCGAGGTCCTGGTGGGTGAGGCTGATGGGGTCCGCCGGGTTCTTCCAGCCGGTTAGCCGTGGAATGGGGCAAAATCGCCCCCGCACCGGCCCCGGCAGCTACTATGCGCCAGCCCCGGACTGGTTTAGAGGCTCGCGCGACACAACGGTTCTGTCCGAAACGGGATTTCGACATGCGCATGATGGCTCTCGCCCTTCTGGGAACTGTCCTCGCGGGGGCATGCCAGCCGGCCGCGAAAGACGGCATGCCGCTGGCCGAGCGCCGTCTGGCTGAAAAACTGCTCGCTTCCGGCCTGCTCATTCCCACCGGCGAGGAAGGCATGCGCCAGTTGGCGACCCAGCAGGCCCAGCAGGCCATGATGTCCGGCGCGCTTCTGCCGGATCAGTTCGTCCAGGCCGCCATGGCGATCGAACGCAACATGAAGCCGGTCATGGCCGAGGTGCACGAATCCGCCGTCAAAGGTCTGGTCGACTCCTACAACGTCAAGGAACTCGAACTGCTGGTGGAGTTCTTTGCCTCCAAGCGCGGCGAAGCTGTTCGCGAGAACATCAGCACGGCTCTCGCGCCCAGCCAGGAGCTGATGGGCGGCCGCGCGCAGGAAGCTGTCGCCAAAGCCATCGAACAGGTCCGCTCGGCATGGCCTGAAGCCGGCCCCGCGCCAACGGAAGCGCCGATGGTTCCGGGCGCCCCGGTCGCGCCGCCTTCGAACTAGGGCTGCATCCCGCGCGTTGCCTCGGGGCTTTGCCGTGCTAGCTTCTGGCACAGGCTACAATGCCTGATCGGGAGAGATGTCATGCGCCTTGCCGCCGGACTTATCGCAATTGGTCTTCTTGCCATGGGCGGCGCCGCCTGGGCCTCGCCCCCGGGCGTGACCGAGAAGGACGGCGCCTTCGTCGCGCCGGACAACAAGCCCCTCTACACATTCGCCCGCGACACCACGCCGGCCAAGTCTTCCTGCAATGCCGGCTGCGCCGTCGCGTGGCCGCCGCTCGCAGCCGCCGCTGACGCCAAGGATGATGGCGACTGGACCGTCATCACCCGCGACGATGGCTCAAAGCAGTGGGCCTACAAGGGCAAGCCGCTCTACACCTTCGCCCGCGACGCCGCCGGGGGCGCCGCAACCGGCGTCAGCCCGGTCTGGCCACTTGCGGTGAAGTAGATCTGCAAGCGCTGTCACTTTCTACTGCTCTATCGCGGCCGCTTTCGCGCGCTTACATAGGGGCCTCGCAAACCGGGGCCGCACATGGCGTTTGACTACGATCTCTTCGTGATTGGCGCGGGTTCCGGCGGCGTTCGCGCCGCGCGGCTTGCTGCAATGACCGGCGCAAAGGTCGCCGTGGCCGAGGAATACCGGGCTGGCGGCACATGCGTCGTGCGCGGCTGCGTCCCGAAGAAATACATGGTCTACGCCAGCGAGTTCGGCCGCACCTTGCATCACATGAAGGGCTATGGCTGGAGCGTGGAGAATGCCGCCTACGACCACAACCTGTTCATGGACAAGATGAATCGTGAGGTCGATCGCCTGTCAGGCATCTACGCACGCAACCTCCGAAATGCCGGCGCCGAGCTGATCGACGATCGCGCCGAGTTCGTCGATGCGCACACGCTGAAGCTGGTGAAGTCCGGCCGCACCGTGACAGCCGGGAAAATCCTCATCGCTGTCGGCGGCCGTCCCTCCATGCCGGATGATGTCGAAGGCATAGAACTGGCGATCACATCCAATGAGATGTTCCATCTCGAAAGCCTGCCCGAGCACATCGTCATCATCGGCGGCGGCTATATTGCGGTCGAGTTCGCCGGCATCATGAGCGGCCTCGGCGCGCGTGTGTGCCTCGTCTATCGCGGCGATACGGTCCTGCGCGGCTTCGATGAAGACGTGCGCACACACATCCACGACGAGCTCAAGCGCAAGGGCGTGAAAGTGGTGACCCACGCCACGCCCACCACCATCCGCAAGGAAGCCGGCAAGCTTGCGATGCAGCTGTCCAATGGCGAGAGCTTGACCGCCGACACTGTGCTCTACGCAATCGGCCGCGATCCCAACACGGGCGGCCTCGGTCTCGACAAGGCCGGCGTGAAACTGAACGACAAGGGCGCCGTCATCGTCGACGAATATTCGCGCACCAACATCCCCCACATCTTTGCCGTGGGCGACGTGACCGACCGCGTGAACCTGACGCCGGTTGCGATCCGCGAGGGGCAGGCCTTCGCCCAGACCGAGTTCATGAACCGGCCGACCGTCTTCGATCACGCCGACATTCCCCATGCCGTCTTTGCCCAGCCGCCCGCCGGCGTCGTGGGCATGTCCGAGGCCGACGCCCGCAAGGCGTTTGGCGTGGTCGATATCTACAAGACGAAGTTCCGCCCAATGAAGGACATGCTGACGGGCGACGAGGAACGCGTGCTGATGAAGATCGTCGTCCGTGCCGAGAATGACCGGGTTGTCGGCGTCCACATTGTCGGCCCGGACGCCCCCGAAATCATCCAGGCGGTCGCGATTGCCGTGAAAATGGGGGCGACAAAGGCCGATTTCGACCGCACCTGCGCCCTGCATCCCTCGATTGCGGAAGAACTTGTCACGCTACGGGATAAGTATGTTCCGCCCGAGCTGAAGCCGGTGTAGGATAGCTTCCATGGAAATCCAGCCCTTCAACCGCGCCCATGAGGCAGCCAAATGGTGGCGCCCGCCGGATTTCCGGTGGCAATACGCCACATACGCCCTTGTCGGCATTGGGATCGTCGTGTCGATCGGCATCATGCTCTTGCCGAAGGAATCGCAGAGTTCGCGGGTGGACGATGCCGTGGCCGCGGCCGCTGCCAGGGAAGCAAAGATCGCCGAGATCATCGCGAACCCGGGCGAGGTCATCTATATCGAACCCGGCACGAATCCCTTCCTCCCGCCGCCGTCGATGCGCGAAAAGCCCGCGCAATAGGCCCACGGCCGCTGCCTGAAAACCGCAGCTTGACGCGGCGTGCGAACCGGACGACGCCTGTTTTCAGCATCCATTGATTGAATAGGCGGGAGCAGGGCCTGTGTCGCCGCGTACCGTTTCCGTCGTGAACATGAAGGGCGGCGTCGGCAAGTCCACCACGGTGGCCAGCCTCGCCGAAGCGCTTGCGTCCGAAGGCATGCGCGTCCTCGTCATTGATCTCGATCCGCAGTCCAACGTCTCGATGATGCTGGCCGGGCAGGATCGCTGGATCGAGCTGCGCCAGTCGAACCGCACGATCGACGACTATTTCAACCAGTACGTTTACGGCGGCGAGCCGCGCTTCTTCCGCGACTTCATTGCCAACCGCGTCAGCGACATCTCGGGCGACATCCCGCTCGACCTCCTGATCTCGACGCCCGAGTTCCGCTATATCGAACGCCACGCGCTGGAGAAATGGGTCAGCCAGGGCTTCGACATCCGCCAGCTCAACACGCGCTTTTCGCGCCTCACGCACTCGGCCATCGACAACGTGTCGGACAGCTATGACCTCGTCCTGTTCGACTGCCCGCCCGGCATTTCCATGTTCGCCGAGGCTGCGATCGAGCTGTCCGAATTCATCGTCATCCCCACCATCCCGGATTATGTCTCGCGCCTGGGCATCTTCGCCTTCCGCAAGCGGGCCCTGCGCTCGATGGAACAGCGGCGCTTTACCGACGACCGCATATGGACGTTGATCACCAAGTACGAACAGCACAACAGCCTGCACCAGAGCGAGGCCGCCATGCTGAAGGAACAGTTCCATGTGTTTGACACGCGGATCCCGCAGGCCGAACAGATCGCCCGCGCAGCCGAATGGTCCGACACCAAACGCACGCTGGAACAGAAATATGGCGAGGCGGCCCCGCTGATCCGCCAGTTCGCGGCCGAGTTCCGCGAACGCGCCGGCCTCATCTGAGGGACAAGCGACGATGATCGACCGCGCCCTGTCGAGCATGTTCAAGGTGGTCACCGACGAAGCCGTGGCCAATCCTGTCTTCGCGAAGAAGCTGGAAGACCAACTCGCAAAAATCGGCCAGGAACTCGCCGAGAAGCGCATGGCCGAGCGCAGCATCGAAGGCTTCCACCCGCTGGTCGAATACAAGAAAGACCCCGCCGGCTTCGAAGCGCGCCTTGCGAAGTTCGACGCGAAGGAGCTGCGCGCCCTCGTGACTCAGCACCACCTCGATCCGGCCAACACACTGAAAGGCAAGGGCGCGAAGAAGGCGCTCGCCGCACAAATCATCGAGGCCGCGAAGAAACGCGCCGAGCGGGATGCGAAGCTGTTCGAGTATTGAAGGCTCGTCGCTACTTCAAGTTCCGCCCAAACAACGCCAGCACGCGCTGCCAATGCTGTTCGGCGCCGCGCTTGTGATAGGCGCGCCGCTCCGGAAAACCGAAACCGTGATCCGTGCCGGGATACTGCTCCACCTCGCCATGCGCGCCAGCAAGGTCGCGCTTCAGCTGGTCCACCATCTCCTGCGGCGCCCAGTGGTCGCGCTCGGCGCAGGCGAAATAGAACTCGGCCGGTGATCGCTTGGCGACAAGATGCGGGCTGGTCTCCTCATCCGTAACCAGCCGCACGCCATAGATCGAGGCCGTGGCCTTCACCCGGTCCGGCCGGCTGCCGCTCGCGCACACGGCAAAGCGACCGCTCATGCAATAGCCAATCGTGCCGACTGACCTGGCGTTGGCTGCATCGTCCGTATCGGCAAAGCCCAGCATCGCATCCACATCTGACAGCACCATCGGAATGCTCAGCGTCGCCATCAGGTCGGCCATCTTCTTCCGCCACGGGCTGTCCGCCTCGTATTCGATTGCTCCAATCTCCATCACGCCTTCGCGGTAATAGAGATTGGGCAGCATCACGTAATACCCCGACGTGGCGAACCGCCGGGCCATGTCGCGCAACTCCTCGCGGATAGCCGGTGCGTCCATCAGGAAGAGGATCACCGGAAACGGGCCTCCGCGGTCCGGATGAACGATGAAGGTGGAACAGGCCCCGTCCGCCGTTGCGATGTCTGTCTGGTGTTCGATCATCGGATTCTCCCCAAAGCCTTCAGTCTCGGCATGAACCTCAACTGTCACGCAATCGTCGCAATCCTGCTTGCGGGCTGATGCGTTCAGGGACTAGTTACTACCCCGGCAGGGAAGGGGCCGCCATGAAGCCAAAGGCCGAAGCTGGAACTTATGCGGTTATGGCGGTTGGACTTGCCGTCCTCGTCGCTTGCGCGGGCGCTGTTGCCCCTGCGTCCCAGGCCCCGGCCCCGACTGCCGCGCCTGCTTCGATGGCCGGCGCCGGCCCGGCTGGCGGGCGTCCCCTCGGTTTTCTCACTCGCGCGATGCTGCCCGACGCGGTCGCGACCATCCCGGCTGCCCCGAAAGAGGGCGAGGCCCGCAACTCGCTGGACTGGGAGATTTTCCGGAAGACGCGCGCGCTCGAAGGCGGCGACCGCTGGAAACTCGCCCAGGCCGACGACAGCTATCGCCCCGCCTACCTACTCAGCGCTTTTTCCTGCGCCGCGGGCGTAAGCCTGACGCCTGAAAACTCGCCCGCCCTCGCGACAATCCTCGGCCGCACGACTGTCGACGCCGGCATGGCCGCCGAAAGCGCCAAACAGCTTTACCGCCGTACGCGCCCCTTCCTGCACAATGAAGGCAACATCTGCATCGATCGCTCCCCCGGCCTCGACGCCAGCTTTGATTATCCGTCGGGCCATGGCTCGCTCGGCTGGATGGCTGGGCTCGTCATCGCGCAGCTTGCGCCAGACCACGCCAGCTCGATCCTTGCCCGCGGCCGCGCCTATGGCGAAAGCCGGGTTGTCTGCGGCCTCCACAACATGAGTGCGATCGAGGCTGCACGAACCAACGCCGCCGGCGTGTTCGCTGCGCTGCAGGGCTCGCCGGAGTTCATCGCTGCGATGTCCGCCGCCCGCAAGGAGATGGAGGCTGCCCGGGCATCGGGCGCCGTGCCGGACGCTGCAGCCTGCGCCCAGGAGGCTGAACTCGTAAAACCCCTGGCCCTGAACTGAGCCAATCCTCAAATGCCCGCAATCCTGCAGTCCCCGCCTTGGCGGTCAGGCGCGGCGCGGCATAGGGTGGGTTCAGGGGTACGGCAGGCACTGGAAGGGCTCACATGATCCGCTTGAAGACTTGCGCGCTTGCAGCCGCGCTTCTGGCCGGCGCCTGCGCTGGAGAGACCAGGCCCGCTCCCAGCCCCGAAGCCAGCCGCCTGACAAAGGCCTGTGTGGATGAAGGCGGCGATCCTGCCCTGTGCGATTGCCAGGGCGTGACGCTGGATGACCTGCGCGCCTCGGGCGCTTTCAGCGAAGATGTTATCCAGGCCTATGTCCTGTCGCAGGAAGGCAACAATGACGGCGCAGACGAACTGATGGCCAATGTATCGCGCCGTGATTTCTTCGAAGGGCTTTCCAGCGTCGGCAAGGCGATGCAGGAGTGCGTGAAGCCAAGCTGATCCGTTCGCCGGAACGGGCGCGGGTCTAACGGGACAGGTAATTGGGCTCGCCATGCGGCGCGTGTTGGCATCCACCCTTGGGTTCATCGGCCTCCTTGGAGGCTGCGACGCTGTCGAGGCCAACCGCCGGACAATCGAGGAATCCTGTCTTGCGAATGGCGAGGGGGCAGAGGTCTGCTCCTGTCTCGCCCGGGAATCGGCTGAACGCCTCGATCCGGCGGTGCTGGACTTGGTGGTGCTGGGGGCGAAGGGGCAGTCCCGCGGCGCTTCCGAGAAGGCGAGGTCGCTCGATCCCGCTCTGCGCCTGCAGCTTGTGGTAGATGTGCCCGCGATCATGGCCGAATGCGGAGTCTCCGCTTCCTAGGCGTTAGACCCCGGCAGTTGACCCGTCTGGCGCAGCCCTTCCCAGAGTGCGAGGCCGGCCGCCATGGCGACGTTCAGCGAGCGCACGCCTTCCGCCAGCGGAATCCGGACTTCGGCGTCGGCCGCCTTGTGAATATCTTCCGGCGCTCCGGCTGATTCCCGTCCCATCAGAATGCAATCATTCGCTTTGAACCGAAATCGGTCGAGCATTTCGCCGCCGCGCGTCGTCATCAGGATGATCCGGCGTCCAGCTATCTCCGGCGCCTCACGGAAGGCTGCCCAGCCGGAATGTCGCGTAATTCGCACGTTTTCATCATAGTCCATCGCCGTTCTGCGCAGCGCGCGGTCGGTCAGCGGAAAGCCACAAGGCTCGATGATGTCGAGTGCGACGCCAAGGCACGCCGCCAGACGTATATTTGCCCCAAGATTCTGGGGGATGTCTGGTTGAAAGAGGGCGAGTCGCACTTTAGACGGGTCCGTCACAACTGGGGCAATCTTGCGACACCACGCCACCTAGGGGGTAAGCCCTCCTGCGGCGATAAGGCGTCCAAAGCTCCGGATAGCATGGGAGACTCGTGTGTCGGAACACGGTTCCAAAGCCGCAACGGCCAACGCAGCACCGGCCGGAGAAACGCGCCGCGATTTCATTCATATTGCCGCAGCCTCGGTTGCGGCCGGCGGCGTTGCCGCGGTCGCATGGCCGTTTGTGCAACAGCTCGGTCCAGCCGCGGACACGAAGGCCGCATCTAGCGCTGAGGTGGATGTCAGCAAGGTCGCCGAGGGCAGCGAAATCCGCGTCCTGATCGGCGGCATGCCCTTCTTCGTCCGCCACCGCACCGCAGCCGAGATGGCCAAGGCCGTGGCCGACGATAACGTACCGATGCGCGATCCGGCGAGCGATGAGTCCCGCCTCGTGAAGTTGCCGGACGGCACGTACAACCCCAAAATCCTCGTTACCTCTGGCCTGTGCACCCATCTGGGTTGCGTGCCAGTGGGCCCTGCGCAGGGCTCGGTCGGCGAATTCGGCGGCTGGTACTGCCCGTGTCACGGGTCGCACTACGATACCTCCGGCAGGATCCGCAAAGGTCCGGCGCCGAAGAACCTGGCGGTTCCGAAATACGAGTACGCGTCCGCCACCACGATCAAGATTTCGCTGTAAGGCCGGGGAACAAGGCTCATGAGCGGACCATCGACCTACGAACCGAAAACCGGCTTCACCAAGTGGCTGGACCAGCGTCTTCCGATCGTGCGCTTCGGCGCCGATCTGATGAGCTTCCCGACGCCGAAGAACCTCAACTACTGGTGGACCTTTGGCGGCATCCTCGCCGTATGCCTCGTCATCCAGATCGTCACCGGCATCGTGCTGGCCATGCACTATGTCGCGTCCACTGACGACGCCTTCGCCTCGGTCGAGCGTATCATGCGCGACGTCGACTATGGCTGGCTGATCCGGAACATCCACGCCAACGGCGCCTCGATGTTCTTCCTTGCCGTCTACATCCACATGTTCCGCGGTCTGTATTACGGCTCATACAAGTCCCCGCGCGAGGTCATCTGGATCCTCGGGGTCGTGATCTACCTGTTGATGATGGCGACGGCGTTCATGGGCTATGTGCTGCCCTGGGGGCAGATGTCGTTCCACGGTTCGGCCGTTATCACCAACCTCATCGGCGCCATCCCGGTCATCGGCGAGCCCATCAAGATCTATCTGATGGGCGGCCCGGCCATCGGCGACCCCACACTCAACCGCTTCTTCTCGCTGCACTACCTGCTGCCGTTCGTCATCGCCGGCATCGTCGTGCTGCACATCTGGGCGCTGCACGTGCCGGGCAACAACAACCCGACCGGCGTCTCGGTGAAGGACGTCAAGAAGGACGCGTTGCCCTTCCACCCGTACTACACGGTGAAGGATGGGTTCGCGATCATCGTCTTCTTCCTCCTGTTCGCCTTCTTCGTCTTCTACGCCCCGAACGCGCTTGGCCACGCCGACAACTCGGTCGAGGCGAACCCGCTGCAGACCCCGGCGCACATCGTGCCCGAATGGTACCTGCTGCCGTTCTACGCGATCCTGCGCGCCATCACGTTCGACATTGGTCCGATCGAGGCCAAGCTGCTCGGCGTCGTCGCGATGTTCGGCTCGATCGGCATCCTGTTCGTGGTGCCCTGGCTCGACACCTCGAAGGTGCGCTCCATGCGCTACCGCCCGATCGCCAAGCAGCTGTTCGTGCTGTTCGTGGTCGCCAGCATCGGCCTCGGCTTCTGCGGCGCCAACGATCCGGACAAGTTCGTCTTCAAGTTCGGTCCGGACAAGCTGGTCGTGAACTATGTGGACACGAAACAGGTGGCTCAGGTCTCGCCGAGGTTCGACACTTTCGAGGGTGAGAACGGCGCGCAGCAGTTCATGCGCAGCCTGCCGGAGTCGTCCGGCGCCTCGATTTCGATCTCCGAGGAAGGCTTCAAGTGGCTGTGGCTGTCCCAGATCCTCGGGGCCTACTACTTCCTGTATTTCCTGGTGTTCCTGCCGCTGCTCGGCATCATCGAGAAGCCCAAGGCCCGGCCGCCTTCAATCGCTGAGAGCGTGCGCAAGAAGCACGGGTCGGTTCCGCCGGCCGCTGTGAATCCCGCGCCTGTGGCTGCGGAATAAGGGAGAGAGACATGCGTTTCGCCAAACTCGCCCTTTCGAAGACCGCTCCCGCCAAGCAGGCAGTGGCTATCGTCGCCATCCTGGGCATTGCCGCCTTCGGCGTGACGGCCTTCGCGCAGCAGCAACCGGCCACGCCGCCGGTCGAGCAACCCGCTCCCGTACCGGCAACGCCTGCGCCCGAAGCTGGAGCGCCTGCCACCACTGTGGCGCCTGACGGAACGGTTGCTCCCGTCGAGCCCGCGCCGGTCGCCGCCCCGGTTCCGGTGCCCGTCGCCGACCATGGCGCCGCCGCTTCGGACCACGCTGGCGATGAAGAGCATGCCAGCGGCGGCCATCATGAGCTGACGCCCAAGGGCGGCTGGAAGCATGACGGCGCCTTCGGCACGTTCGACGTCAACGCCATGCAGCGCGGCTTCAAGGTCTACAAGGCTGTCTGCTCCAGCTGCCACGGCATGAAGCTGCTCTCGTTCCGCAACCTCGGCGACGTTGGCGCCCCGTTCTACGATCCGCGCTATCCGAACCCGAACGACAACCCGGTCGTGAAGAAGCTCGCCAGCGAGTTCATGGTGACGAAGGAAGATCCCGACTCGGGAGCCATGGTCGCCATGCCGGCCATTCCGGCTGACGCATTCCCGTCGCCCTACGCCAACGCCACTGCGGCGGCTGTCGCGAACGGCGGCGCCGTGCCGCCCGACCTGTCGGTTATCGTCAAGGCGCGCAATGGCGGCGCGGGTTACCTTTATTCGCTGCTGCAGGGCTATGTCCCGCCGCCGCAAGGTCTCGTCGTGACGCCGGGCCAGAACTACAACGCGTACTTCCATGGGGATACGGCCAGCCAGTGGATCGGCAAGGACCCTCGCAACAAGCCACCGGGCGGCTTCCTCGCCATGGCTCCGCCGCTGCAGGAGTTCGACATCCGCCTGCAGCGTGATTGCGTGGAAGGTGCGCAGGGCGGCGCGTCCTGCGATCCCAACACGTTCGACGACGGCAAGCCGACCACGATCGAGCAACAGGCGCATGACGTCGCGGTGTTCCTCGCCTGGGCTAGCGATCCTCGCACGGAAGCCCGCAAGCAGCTCGGAACGGCGGTCATCCCGTTCCTCTTCCTGCTCGCGATCCTGACCTTCCTGTCCTACCGCCGCATCTGGCGGAACGTCGAACACTAGACCCCGCTGACTGGCGCGCGCGGCCTCACTGGCCCGCGCGCCGCAGCTTTCCCCCAAAAACGCAGATACGCCGCGAGGCGTATACCGGAATCCGCAATGTCCTTCGGGGCTGTTGGACGATGCGGATTCCGGATCGGGGGATCCCGTTGCGGCCTCGACCTAAACCGAGACGCCGCTCGCCTTGACGGGAAGCACGATCCTGTCCCCGCTCGTCCTGACGGCACTCAGGATCAGCGGATCGGGTTGAATCGATTCAACCGACAATGATCATGCGCTAGACGACTGCCTTGGCGCGGAAAGAGTCCTCGTCCAGCTCGCCTTCCCATTTCGCCACGGCGACCGCGACGGCGCTGTCGCCTGTGATGTTGGTGACCGTCCGCATCATGTCGAGCAGGCGATCAAAGGGGAACAGCACGGCAATGACAATGACAGTCTGTTCCGGCGTCGCGCCGATGACGCTCAGCGTCGTCGCAGCGAGGAACAGGCTGACAGACGGAATGCCCGCAGTGCCGATTGAAACGAGCGTCGCCGTAAACATGACCATGCCGTACATCGGGAGGGTCATCTCGATGCCGAAGGCCTGTGCCGCAAAGAGAGCGATAAGGCCCTGATAGAGGGCGGTCCCGTCCATATTGATGGTCGCGCCTAGCGGCAGGACAGATGAAGCGATCGACCGGCTGACGCCAAGGTTGTTGCGGGTGCAAGCCATGGTGACGGGCAGTGTGGCGTTGCTGGAGGATGTCGAGAACGCGACGGCCTGCGCATCGGCGATGCCGCGGAAAAAGCGGATCAGCGGCAGGCCGCAGATGATTTTGATGATGCCGCCATAGACCAGCACCATATGAATGAGGCAGGCGGCGTAGAGGCAGAATACCATCTTGCCGAGCACGACAAAGACGCCGAGCCCTTGCGTGGCCATCACCCACGTCATGAGGGCAAGCACGCCGAACGGCGCGGCCTCCATCACGATGTGCGTGATCTTCATCATGACCTCGGCCCCGCTTTCGAGAGTCTGCGCCAGCGGGCGGCCGAGGTCCTTGGCCATGAGGCATCCAACGCCCACGAAGATCGCGAAGAAGATGATCTGGAGCACATCGCCGCTGGCTAAGGATGCGACGGGGTTGGTCGGTATGATCGCGATCAGCCGCTCGGCCAGGCCGAGTGTCGCGTCATTCGTCTCAAGGCGAGCCTGAGCGCTCGCGAGTTCCGATGCCGGCACGCTCGTCATATCGAAGCCCGCTCCGGGCTGGACGATGGTCCCGATCACCAGCCCGATCGTAACCGCGATCCAGGTGGTTACCATGTACATCAGCAGCGTGCGGCCGCCGAGAGAGCCCAGCCGCGCTGGATCCCCCATCGCCGTCACGCCTGCGACGAGCGTTGTGAATATCAGCGGCACAACCAGCATGCGGATGAGATTCACGAATGCGTCGCCGAAGGGCTTGAACCAGGTCGTGGCGAGACTGGAGGCTCCCTCAGGTCCGAGCCCATAGCGCATGGCAAGGCCAAGTGCGGCCCCCAGCGCCAATCCCAGCATCACTCGCTTCCACAGCGTGATCTTGAACCAGTTCATCGTGGCGAGCGTAGGCGCCTGACCCTGATGGTCAAGGAAAGGATGGCCTGCAGTCGCGATTCGCGGTCGCATCGGCGTGAAACAGCCGGTTCCCCGCAGCCAAATCGCTTCAGGCAGTCGCGATCCTCCAACTGCGCAGGCGCCGGATTCGGCCGCGTAGCCGGGCGCCGGCCAGAAATCTTCCCCATCACTTTCAGCGCACTGCCGGATTCCTGCTGTAGGACAGCGCACAATCTTATCCACCCCCTCCAGCGTGAGCGCATTATGCGCTGGTCGTCTCCGCACGGAGGGCAGCTGATCACTGTCGGCGCGGGGCGATGCGAGCAGGGAAACCTATTCGCCGGGGACGCGGGCGATCCGCTCTCGAACTACGAACCACGGACTACGGACTAAACCTGCGGAGCCATCCGCGTCCCCGGCCCTCCATTCTCGTGAAATGGGCCAGAACCACAGCATCCCGGGCGGCGCATCAGCCGGCCCCAAAGCAGCTCCGTATTCTCGAAGCTAGCCCTGATACCCCGATCCGCTAGACTGGGCCCTCACTGGCGCGGTCGCGCACGATGACGGGGAAACCATGGCCAACTGGACGCTCGGCATCATCGGCGGCTCCGGCCTCTACCAGGTCCCCGGTATTGAGGGCGGCCGCTGGCAGGCCATCGCCTCGCCCTGGGGCATACCATCGGACCAGGTGTTCTGCGGGCACCTGCACGGCATCGACGTCGTGTTCCTGCCGCGCCATGGCCGCGGCCATCGCCTCGGCCCCAGCCAGCTCAACTACCGCGCCAATATCGACGTCTTGAAGCGAGCGGGGTGCACGGACCTGATCTCGCTGTCCGCGTGCGGCTCCCTCAAGGAAGCGTACGCCCCCGGTGATTTCGTGATTGTCGATCAGTTCATCGATCGAACCTTCGCGCGCGAGAAGAGTTTCTTCGGCGAGGGCGTAGTGGCCCACGTCTCCATGGCGCATCCGGTGTCATCACGGCTGGCCGCGCTGGCCGCAGAAGAGGCGCTGGCGCTGGGGATCACAACGCATCGCGGCGGAACCTATCTGGCCATGGAGGGCCCGCAATTCTCCTCGTTGGCGGAATCGAAACTCTATCGTTCCTGGGGCTGCGATGTGATCGGGATGACCAACATGCCGGAGGCAAAGCTGGCGCGCGAGGCCGAGCTTCCCTACGCCACCGTCGCCATGGTCACCGACTATGACTGCTGGCGCGAGGAGGAGGAGGCGGTCTCCGTCACCGACGTGCTGAAAGTGCTGCATCACAACGCCGAGCGCGCCTCCGCCCTGGTTGGGCGCATCGCAGCCCGCATGGCCGCCGCGCCGCGTACGCCGGACCCCGATGGCATCGACACCTGCCTTGACCATGCGGTCATCACTGCACCGCAGCATCGCGATCCGGCCCTTGTTGCGCGCCTCGACGCGGTCGCCGGACGGGTGTTAAGGGCTTGACCTCTCAGGGCTTATCGGCAGACATCCGGTCCGCGGGCGGGAAAAGAGGTCCATGATCCCTGACAACTTCCTGTTGTTCATGGTCCTGACCACGTTCGTCAGCCTCGCGCCGGGGCCGAACGTGATGTTCATCATGTCGCAAGCCGCCTTGCGCGGGCACCGCGCCGGCATGATGGCGGGCTTCGGCATCCAGGTCGCCAACCTCGTCTATTTCGCGCTGACGGCGCTTGGCCTCGGCGTGCTGATGCAGACGTCGGAGCTTGCCTTCTTCATCGTCAAATGGGCCGGCGCCGCCTGCCTCGCCTTCTTTGGCGCAGCAGCGATCTTCCGCTCCTTTCGTGGCGAGCCGCTGGTCGAGCCGGGCCAGCCTTCGCCCGTGATCGCCGTCGGCCGCGGCGCGTTCTTCGACGGGCTGATGATCGGCTTCGGCAATCCCAAGACAGTCTTCTGGTTCATGGTGTTCCTGCCGCAGTTCATCAACGCCCAGGGCAATGTCCTCTCGCAGACCCTGCTGCTGGGCACGGTCGGCGCCCTGATCGATCTCGCCGTCCAGTGGCTCTACACGCACCTTGGGGGCCGCCTATCGCGCTTCCTCGGCGATCCGGATATTCGCAAATGGTTCGAGCGCGGCGTCGGCGTGGTCTTTCTCAGTCTGGCGCTGCTGGTCGTGTTCACATTCAGGCAGGGCGCACACTGAAGCCCGAACGGCGCAAACTGAGGAAAGGCCAGCGATGACAAAGCCGCGCTTGCATATTGGCGACAAGAACTACTCGTCGTGGTCGATGCGGCCATGGCTGGCGCTGCGCCATGCCGGCGTCGCGTTCGAGGAGGTCAGCCACGCGCTGCCAGAATTGGGCGGAAAGCCCAGCTTCGGCGCCATCTCGCCGAATGCAAAGGTGCCGGCGCTCGATCTTGGCGGCGGCGCGGTCGTCGCTGAAAGCCTCGCCATCTGCGAGTGGGCGGCTGAACAGCAGCCCGCAATCTGGCCGAAGGATTCCACGGCCCGGGCGCTCGCCCGCGCCGCAGCCGCCATCATGCATTCGGGCTTCCCCAACTTGCGCAATGACGCGCCGATGAACATCAAGCGCCGCACGGATGCGAGCCGGATGACCGCCGATGGCCTCGCCGATGCGGCGAAGGTCGATGAATTCTGGCGCGAATGGCTGGCGCGCTCAGGCGGGCCATTCCTGTTCGGGCAATGGTCCATCGCGGACGCCATGTACGGCCCCGTCGTCACCCGCTTCGTCACCTATGCCATCCCGCGCTCAGCCGACGCGCAGGCCTATATCGACCGCATGTGGGCCGAGCCGCACTTCGCCGCCTGGGTGAATGGCGCGGAGGCGGAAACACGCACGCTGCCGAGGTCGGATGAGGCCTAGGGCGTGCTGCCCGCCGCCTAGTCCAGCTTCACCACCACCGGCGCGCCATAGCCCAGCGCTGACAGCCGCTGCGCCTGCGTAGCCGCATCGCCGACCACCACGATGTACATCGCATCCGGTGTGATCAGGCGTTTGGCCAGGTCCTGAACCTGTTCAAGCGTGAGGCCATCAAGTGCGGCCGTCTCGCGCGCGACATAGTCCGCCGGCAGGCCGATGTCGCCGATGTTGGCGAGCATGTTCAGCTTGGCGTTGAGACTCTCGAACGACCGTGCACGGCTCTTGGCCAGCGATGTGCGCGTGAGCTCGAGGTCCGCTGCCGTGAAGGTCGCGCCATAGTCGCGCATGATGTCGCGGATCAGCGTGGCCGCCTCGAGCGTGACGTTTGACCGGACCGGGCTCGACACCCGGAACTGGCCCGTCGTCTTGCCGCCCTGGAAGCCGGAACGGATACCGTAGGTGTAGCCCTTGCCCTCGCGCAGTTCCTGCGTGAGGCGCGAGGCAAAACCGCCGCCGCCGAGAATGAAGTTCATCGCCGATGCCGGATAGAAGTCCGCGCTGGCGCGGGCGGGCCCGGGATTGGCGAAGATCAGCACGGACTGCTTCGCGCCCGGCATGTCGTGGAAATAGATCTTCGTCGCGCCTGGCGCGGCAGGTGTTGTCATAGCCACGGGCCCAGCGGTTCCCGCAGCCCACGTCTGGGCAAGGCTCGCAAGCGCCGCTTGAGCTTCGGCCTGGCTCACGGCCCCCGCAATGCGCAGGCGGGCATTCGATGGGACGAGGCCTGCCTTGTGAAAGGCGGCGAGGTCCGACGGCTGGAAGGACACGACAGAGGCTTCCGTTCCAAGCGGTCCCTTGCCGAGGATATGCTCCGGCCCCCAGACGAGGCGGGAGAGCACGCGTTCGGCGATCACGTTGGCTTCGGCCCGCTCGCCCTGGATATCCGCCGTGACGGCGGCCTTCACGAGGTCGAGCTCCGCCGGGTCCCAGCGCGGATGGAGCAGCATCTCCTCGACCAGCGCCATGGTGGCGGGGAAGTTGCGCGCCAGCGTCGTGCCCGAAACATAGATGCGCTCGTCGCCTGCGCCGACGCCGACCTGGGCGCCAAGCAGTTCGAGCGCGTTCTCGAATTCAGCGCGGGTCTTTGTTTCCGTGCCGCGCGTCAGCATCTCGGCGGTGACGTTGGCAAGGCCCGGCCGGCTCGCGTCCTCGCGCAGGCGGCCGCCGTCGATGGCAAGTTCGAACGCAACGATGGGAAGCTCGCGATCCTCGATGCCGGATACGGCAAGCCCGTTGGAAAGTTCAGCCGTCCAGGGGGCCGGCGCCTTCACCACGGGCGGTGCGCCGAACGGCGGCTCGATCGTGCGATCGAAGCTTGAGGGCGTCTTCGGCGGCGCGGCCGGGCGATCGGCGGCGGCGTCAATCGGCGCCTCTGCGCCCGCGACGATGGGCTCCTCGACCACCTTGGCGACGCCCGAACCTTCCAGCGCCAGAGCAGCCTGGCCCTTGGGTACGAAGCTGGCTGCAAAGTGCGGCTTGCCTTTGATGTAGGTGGAATAGACTCGCATCACGTCGTCGGCCGTCACGGCGCGAAGGCGGGCGAGGTCTTCAGCCGCAAAGTCGGGGCGGCCGAGCAGGCCGTCATACCGTGCGATCTGGGCGGCCTTGCCGTTCACCGTGCCAAGGCCCGCGAAGAAGTTCGCCTCGGCCACGGCCTTCACGCGTTCAAGGGCGGCGGGCTGGACGCCATCCTTCTCGAAGGCCGCAAAGCCCGCGTCCATGGCGGCCTGCACCTGGTCGAGATCAACGCCGTCGAAGGCGGTGACGTTGAGACCGGCAATGCCCGCGAGTTGCCCATCGTCGATGAGCATGTCTACCGACCCGGCAAGCTTGCCGTCTTCGACGACGGACTTGTTGAGCGGGGCTTCCTGTCCGTCGGTCAGCAGTGTCAGCAGCATGATCGCCGGCCACACATCCTTGTCGAACGCGGGCGGGCCGGGCCAGGCCAGCGTCAGCTGGGGCAGGGTGGCGAAATTGTCCTCGTGCAGGCGCCTGATCGTCGCGGCGAGCGGAGCGGGGCGGGGGGCAGGGCGTTCAACGGCCTCGCCCTTCGGAATGTCGTTGAAGTATTTCTCGACCCAGGCCTTCGCCTGCGCCGTGTCAAAATCGCCGGACAGCACAAGCGTTGCGTTGTTGGGCACATACCACCGGCTGTGGAAGCCGCGCACGTCTTCCAGCGTCGCCGCGTCGAGATCGGCCAGAGAGCCGATCACGGGCCAGCTGTAAGGGTGGTCCGCCGGGAACATGGCGGCGGACAGAACCGGAAAGAGGTGGCCGTAAGGCTGGTTGTCATAGCTCTGCCGCTTCTCGTTCTTGACGACTTCCTTTTCCTTTTCGAGCACGGCGGGCGTCACCGTGTTGATGAAATAGCCAAGCTTGTCAGCCTCGGCCCAGATCATCTTTTCCAGAGCATCGTTGGGTACGGTCTGCAGGTAGACGGTCTGGTCGTTGTTGGTGAAGCCATTGGCGCCAGAGCCGCCCACGCGCGCGCTCAGCTTGTCGAGCCCGCCCGTGCCGAGGTTCTCGGAATCAAGGAAGAACAGGTGCTCGAACATGTGCGCAAAGCCGGTGCGCCCCGGCGTTTCGCGCGCCGATCCCGCATGCGCCGCCAGCACGACGGACACGACAGGGTCGGAGCGATCCACGTTGAGGACCACGCGCAGCCCATTCTCGAGCGTGAAGGTTTCGACGGGAACGAGCGGCGCTTCTGTCGCCGTCGTGCCGGGGCTGCAGGAAGCAGCCAGAGCAACGGCCGCTGCAGCGATTGCCGACCGGAAGATGCTGAACATGGCCCCGACTCCTCGATGAGGTCGGGAGATCAGCATGCGGCTGCCGGTGGGTCAAACGCCGAAGGGGGCGAACCCTCAGAAGAAGCGATAGGACAGGAACACGCCGATGCTCGCCTGTTCTTCCGATCCGCGCAGCTGCACCAGCGGATTGTCAGCCGCGTCGCCCTCCAACCGGTCATAGCCGGCGACCACGACAGCCGACCAGGTGTTGTCGGTCGTCAGCGGAATGATGGCGGTCGCGCCTATGCCATACGAATGCAGCCCGCCGCCAGCCTCGAACACGGGCAGGCCGGAGGCAACGGACTGCGTGGCGTTCACGCTGAAATACGCGCTGTTGTAAGTGTCGTCGACCAGGCGCGCACGCGGCCCCACGGACCAGATCACGGGCGGCCCGAACAGGAAGGCGCGGCCCGACCATTTGACGCCCAGATCAGCGACCAGGCCCTCATGGCCGGTCACGGCCTGCCGCGCCTCGGCGCTCAGCGTCACCGGGCCGATGTCATATTCCACGAACCCGCCCAGCTCGATGCTGGTGTCTACATCGCCAAGGCCGATCAGGTCGGTCGTGTCGTCGCCGTTCACCGCGAATGGCTGATCGCCATCCTCATCGCGCGAGAACTTGACGCGCATGATCGGCCCCGCCTCGAGGCCCGTGTCCTTGATCACACGATAGCCAATCCCCTCCTGCACGGAAGCGAAGAACCGGTCGCCATAGCTGACCTGGATGTTGGGCAGGATCGAAAGCCGCGCCTCGTCATCGCCCTCATAGGTCGGCGAGTGCAGGGCGCCTGCGCCCACAATCAGACCCCAGCCCTCATCCGCCGTGCGCTCCTGCGCAAATGCCGGGCAGCTGGCCACGGCAATCAACGTGGTGGTGGTGAGGATTCGACGCATGGTGTACTCCCGCATGAACTGCAGGGATACGCAGCCGCGCCCCCTCCGGATCGCCCATCGCTTGAACAGAGGCCTCTGCGCGGAGGTTTCGTGGGGAACCGTCATCTTTCGCCTGTCGCAGACATGTTCTACTCAGGCCGGATACCGACTGAGGATATGGCATGGAACTCAAGGACGCGATCCGCACCATTCCGGACTTCCCCAGGCCGGGGATCATGTTCCGGGATGTCACCACGCTGATGGGGAACCCGCGCGCCTTCCGCCAGGCTGTGGATGAACTGGTGCAGCCCTATGCCGGCGCCAAGATCGACAAAGTGGCTGGAATCGAGGCGCGCGGCTTCATCCTGGGCGGGGCCGTCGCCCACCAGCTTTCGGCTGGCTTCGTGCCCCTGCGCAAGAAGGGCAAGCTGCCGCACAACGTCATCACCGAAAGCTACGAGCTGGAATACGGCGTCGACGCCATGGAAATGCACACCGACGCCATCGCGCCGGGCGACCGCGTCCTGCTGGTCGATGACCTGATCGCCACGGGCGGCACCGCGATGGCCGCCATCAAGCTGCTCCGCAAGGCGGGGGCAAAGATCGCGGGGGCGGCCTTCCTCGTCTGCCTGCCGGAACTCCAGGGCGATTCCAAGCTTGCCGCGCAGGGCGTGGACGTCAGCTATCTGGTGTGGTTCGCGGGGCACTGAGGCGTAGGGCGGCCGGGCCTGGCGTTTACCATGTGGTTGATTTCACAGGCTTGACGCGTCTTTACCGTTCCGGAACCGTCGCGCGGCAAGCTCCGCCGCAAGTACGCCCCGGGCCGCCCATTGACCCCGGACGCCCGGACCGCCACCTATGGCGAGAACGACCCAATTGGAGCTTCCATGACGAATCGCCCCGACTTCTTCCACCTCGACGAGGATGACGAAGACGAAGCCCCCGAGGGCAAGAAGGAAGAGGCTGCTTCCTCCCAGCTGGAAAAGGCGCTGTTCGATTCGCGCACCATCCTTCTGACCGGCGAAATCAACGACAAGGCCGCGCGTTCGGTCTGCGCCCAGCTGCTCGGCTACTCGGCCGTCAGCGACAAGCCGATCCTGCTTGTGCTGTCCTCGCCCGGCGGCCACGTCGAGAGCGGCGACATGATCCATGACATGATCAAGTTCGTCCGCGCCCCGGTGAAGATTCTCGGCACCGGCTGGTGCGCCTCGGCCGGTGCGCTGATTTTCTCCGCCGGCGAGAAGGCCAACCGTTACTGCCTGCCCAACACCCGCTTCCTCCTGCACGAACCCCGCGGCGGCGTTGGCGGCCAGGCGTCGGACGTCGAGATCCAGGCGCGCGAAATCATCCGTATGCGCGAGCGCCTGAACAAGATTTTCGCCGCCGCCACCGGACAGACCCTTGAGCAGATCAAGAAGGACACGGACCGCGACTACTGGATGAGCGCGGAGCAGGCCCTTGCTTACGGGCTTGTGGGCAAGATTGTGACGAGCCACTCCGAAATCCTCTAGGCCCGGCCTAATTTCATGCTTCCACGCCAGTCGCCGCCCCGGGCATAGTCCGCGGCGATGATGTGGGATGAGCGGTTGCAGCTGGTGGCGACCTGGCCCGGCTGGCGCAGGCATGCGCCGGCGGCGGGATCGGTAGCGTTTCACCTTGTCACCGCAGCGCTCATTGCAGCGACGCTTGGCGTGGCTGCAGGGGCGCCAGCAACAAACGCCCCCGATGAAGAATTCCTAGCTATCGACCTGGTCAGCCTGCCGCCCGAGGAAATCCCTCCGCCTTCCTCAGGCGTCACGCCGCCACGCGCGCCGGCTCCACGCCCAACCGCCACCGAGCCGGCGCCATCCATATCCGGGCCCCGCCACACGCCGCTTGTGCCGGAAACGCCTTCCACCCCGGGCGGCCCGGCTGACAGCGACAGCGTCTATCTCGGACCGCCATCCGTGCTGATCGGTCCGGGGACTCCGCCGGGTCTTGCCGGGCTGATGGGCAGGGATGAATGCGCCGCGCGCTTTGGTCCCAAGTCGAAGGAGTGCGCGGGCCAAGAACTTGCCGCGCGCACCGGCGACAAGGATAGTCTGATGCCTCGGTCGAGGCTCGAACTGGCCGAGCATTTCGGCGCCTACATGCCGACTTGTCTTTATCTCGTCGGCTGTGACGAGAAGCGCGAATACATCTCGCCCGCCGGAACGCGGGCGCCGCCGCCACAATCGCCTGCTTCAGCGGGAGCGGAGCAACTGGGCGGCATCCATGACAGCGTTGGCCGGCTTGATTTTAATCCAGACCATTTCGACCGTGGTTTCGGGGACTGAACGCGTGATGCCGGCCTTTTATTTAATGCGGCCACTTCACTGAACTGCGTCAGAAAGGGCGCATGGATATCTCGGCAAGCTTTCGTGCACGGGCCCGGGAAGTGGCTGCGTGGCCCGGCTGGCGCAGGCATGCGCCGGCGGCGGGATCGGCTGTCTTTCACCTGGTTGCCGCCGCACTGGTAGCCGCCACGCTTGGTGTGGCGTCTGGCTCCCAGCCCATCACCGAGCCCGAGGAATTCATCGCGATCGAGCTGGTCAACCTGCCGCCGGAGCAGGTCGCTATGCCGGAGGCAGGCGTCACCCCGCCGCGCGCGCCGGCCCCGCGCCCCGCCGCCACAGACATGCCGTCGCCCTCAGCGCCAGCCATTCCCGATCCGCGAAAGCGGCCACAGCAGCCCGGCACCGGCGCGCCGCCTGCACCAGGCGGAGAGCCTGACAGCGACAGCGTCTACATCCCGCCGAGCGTGATGACCGGTCCGGGTCCCGCCGGCCTGCAGGGGCTGGCGAAGGGGGATCCGTGTACGAACCGCTACGGGCCGAAGCCGAAGGATTGTCCCAGTGATCTGGCCGCACGCGTTGGCCCGATGGACAGCGTATTGCCGCGCTCCAAGGACGACCTGGCCCAGCACTTTGCGGACTACATGCCGACCTGCCCCTATCGGGTTGGCTGCGAGCCGGGGGAGCGAAGGACGCTCACCGGCGCGCATGCCGTGGACAATAACGGGGAGGATGCCGGCGGCGCAGCCAGTCTTGGCGGCCTGCACGACAGCGTCGGCCGCCTGGGCTTCAACCCGGATCACACTGACCCGGGGTTCGGCGACTAGACCGGCGCATCAATCAAACAAGTCGAAAAGGTCGAACCCGCCCCGGCGCCGGCGGCGGCCGCGATCATCGTCGTCTTCGTCGCCGTCATAGCGATAGCGCTTCTGGCCTTCATCGTACTTGTGGCTGCGCTTCCACTCGTCCGGGTTGCGCTCGAAGCTTTTCACTTCTTCCTGGAACTTGCGGTGCGCCTGCATCGACTTTTCGGATTCCTCGCGCTCGGCCACCAGCAGCTTGTCTAGCTCCCCCCGATCCAGCCACACGCCCTTGCAGGACGGGCAGATATCGATATCGACGCCTTCGCGCGAAATCTTCTGCATCTGCGAGTTGTCGTTCGGGCACAGGAAAAGCGGCACGTCGTCCCTCCGGGAAAGTTGCACTGCAGGCTGACTTAGGCAGGGTTGCGCCGAACGCAAGTTTCCGTTCTTGCAAGACCGATGATAACTGCGTCATCCAGCCAGGCCGCCGGAGAGTAACCTGAATTACCGTCACGCCTTTCACGCCGGAAATTTCGCCGACGTGGTGAAGCACGCAGCGCTGGCCCTGTGCCTCGACCGGCTGAATGCGAAGCCTGCGCCCTATCGCTACATCGATACCCATGCCGGGATCGGGGCCTACGATCTCGAGGGCGACGAGGCCGAGCGCAGCCCGGAATGGAAGGATGGCGTTGGCCGCGTGTGGGATGCCGAACGCGGCGCGCCGCAGGATGTCCGCAACGCGCTTGCGCCATGGCTCAACATCATCCGCAGCATGAATGCGGGCGGCCTCAAGCATTATCCCGGCTCGCCCTTCATCGCCCAGCGCATGCTGCGCGAGACAGATGCGCTCCGCCTCTGTGAACTGCATGAGCCCAGCACCGTATTGCTGCGTGACGCGATGGGGCGCGACAAGCGCGTGAAGATCGAGCAGCGCGATGGTTTCGAGGCGCTGCCTGCCTACCTGCCGCCGCCCGAGCGGCGGGGCCTCGTGCTGATCGATCCGCCATTCGAAGTCGGCACAGCGACGCGCAAGGCGGACTTCGACTGGATGCTGAAGGCCGCGCGCGCCGCAGTCAAACGCTGGCCGCAGGGGGCTTATATGTTCTGGCGCCCGATCAAGGATCTCGACCAGGTGGCTGCGTTCGACGCCGAACTTGCATCCATGCTGATCGAGGATGGCGGCATCGAGCCGGAGAAAGTGCTGGCCGCCGATCTCTGGGTGCGCGCCATCGGCGAGGGCAAGCTGGCCGGCGCGGGGATCGTCATCGCCAATGCGCCGTTCGGCGTCGCTGATCACCTGCGCGCCGCGCTGCCATGGCTATGCGAGCTGATGAAGCAGGGTGACGGTGCAGGGTGGCGTCTGCAGGCGGCGTCTGCGCACTAGCGGCCTACGAAGTCGCCGCAAACCACACTGCAACGCCCGCAAGCAGAATAGCGAAGATGCGGCGCACGATCAGTTCGCGGCGAGGGTCGGCGAGAGCCTTCTGGAAGCTGCCCGCGAACGCCACGATCAGGCCGTGCGCCAGCGACGCGATGACAAGATAGATCACGGTCATGATGATCTGGGTCGTGATCTCGCCGGGGCCGGCAAAACCCGGGATCATGACGACGTAGACCGCAGCCGCCTTGGGGTTCAGCAGGTTCACCACCAGTCCGCGACGGAAGTGGCGATGCTGGTCCGGTTGCGCTGCGCCCTCCTTCTCGCCGACCCACGCCTCCCACGCGAGGAAGAGCAGGAAGGCCACGCCGCCCCAGCGCAGCAGCTGATACAGCGGCGGCCATGCCGCGATCAGGGCCGCCGCGCCGCTTGCGGCCACCAAGGCCAGCAGGGCAAGGCCGGTCGCGATCCCGGCAAGCGCCTGCAGCCCCGCCATGCGCCCCTCGCGCGCCGACAGGAGGGCAAGCCATGTCATGTTCGGGCCTGGCGTGATTTCCATCACGATGGCCGCGATCAGGAACTCGGCAAAGCCCGGCTGCATTGCGCCTAGCTCGCGTAGTCGTAGGGGCCGCCACGCTTCAGCGCGTCCTGATAGGACCGCCGCGCATGGATGCGATCGAGGAACGCCTTCACCATCGGCCGCGACTTGCCATCCGCCCGCGCGGCTGCGGCCTCCAGCGGGAAGCTCATCATGATGTCGGCGGCCGTAAACGCGTCGCCGGCAAACCACTGCGACTTCGACAGCTCAGTATCCCAGTAGTCCAGGTGCATCTTGATCTGCGGGTCGGAGAGGCGCTCCTGCGCTTTTGACATCACGGACTTCACGATGCCCTTCATCAGGCCGGGTGCGTTCATCGGAATGCGCGTGAAGACCAGCTTCAGCAGAAGGGGGGTCATCGCGGAGCCCTCCGCGTAGTGCATCCAGTAGGTGTAGCGCAGCCGCTCCTGCGATCCGGACGGCGGGATCAGGCGGCCGCTGCCATAGCGCTCCATGAGATAATCGATGATGGCGCCGGTCTCGGCCAGCGTGTTGTCGCCATCGGTGATGACGGGCAACTTGCCCAGCGGATGGATCGCCTTCAGCTCCTTTGGCGCCAGCATGGTCTTGGCGTCGCGCTCATAACGCTTCACCTCATAGTGGCAACCGAGTTCGTCCAGCAGCCACAGCACGCGTTGCGAGCGGGAGTTGTTGAGGTGGTGGACAGTGATCATGGGGGTCCTCAAGGCGGCAAGCGGTAGGTGTCGGCCCTTCGCGCCGGCGCCATAGCAATTCCTATGACCTACCGCCCTCGTCAGCAATCAGTGCTTGGCCGCCGCGTGCGACTGCATCAGCTTGCCGCGTTCGGTGATGAAGATCACCAGCAGGGCGAGAGCTCCCAGTATGAAGTGTCCGATGAAGATGGGCGTGACCGTGCCGTCGAACTGGTGGGCGATCGCCCCGCCAATCGAGGCTGAGACGAAGGAGGAGGCAAATCCGATCAGCGCGGCGCCGGAGCCTGCAAGGGCGCCCAGCGGTTCCATCGCGATGGCGTTGTAGTTGGGGCCCTGGAAGCCGATGCAGAAGAACGCCATCAGGACCAGAACATAGAAGAGCTCGAAGGGAACCGGCCCCTGCAGCGCGATGACAGCGTGGACAGCGCTGACGATCACGAAGGCAATCAGCGCCGTGTGCGAAATACGGCGCATGCCCAGCCGCTCGACAAGGCGCGAGTTGATCAGGTTCGACACCGACATGGCAACTGCGGCGCCCGCAAACCACAGGGGGAACCAGTCGCCGGTGTCATAGACTTGGTGGTAAAGCTGTTCTGATGCAGAAATGTAGCTCATTAGGCCGCCGAACAGGAAGCCGGAGGCGATGGTGTAGCCGAGCGCCTCGCGCGTGCGGATCACCTTGCCATAGTTCCGGAACATGGTGGGCAGGTTGAGCGGAACGCGCCGCTCCTTCGGCAGCGTTTCCGGAAGCCGCACCAGCACCCAGATGAACATGGCGACGCCAAACAGGGCCAGCGCCCAGAAGATGCCGTGCCACGTCATCACCTTCAGCATCATCTGGCCGAAGAAGGGCGCGACGATGGGGGCTGACATGAAGACGATCATAACCAGTGACATCACCTTCGCCATCTGGCGGCCCACATAAAGGTCGCGCGCGGCTGACACGGCGATCACCCGGCTGCCGCCCGCGCTCGCGCCCATGAAGGCGCGGACCCAGATAAGGCTCTCGAAGGTCGGCGCAAAGACGCATCCAACAGCGGCGACGATGTAGAAGAACAGCGAGACGAACAGCACCGGACGGCGTCCGAAGCGATCGGTCAGCGGGCCGTAGAACAGCTGCGAGACGCCGAAGCCGAGCATATAGGAGATGATGATCAGCTGGCGATCATTCTCCTGGCTGACCTGGAAATACTCACCCATCTGCGGAAGGGCCGGCAACATGATGTCGATGGCGAGCGCATTAAGCGCCATCAGCATCGCCGTCATGGCGACAAACTCCGCCAGGGGCAGGCGGCGTACGGGCGGCGATGCCGCCGGCTGATGGGGTTCGTCGGCCAAGGGAGTGAACGCTCACATGGAATGAAGGACGGGGTCTAGCGGGGTTCTGACGTGCTGGGTAGGGTTTGGCGGTGCACAAAGTTCTGGAAATTTGCGCGACGTTTGCCCCTTTCGCGGGCTGACGAGGCAGGTCTATGCTGATCGCCAGAGGCCGGAGGGATACATGAAATATCGTCTAGCTGTTGGCGCCGCGCTTGGCGTTCTGGCGGCCGCAACGCTGTCCTTTGCCCAGGAAGCCCCGAAGCCTGCGCCTGACGGGGCGAAGGACGAAAAGCCGAAATGGGACGTGGCCGCGCCGCCCCTGCCGACCCGCACGGTCAACATCAATGTCGATGAAGGCACGTGGATGGACATCGATCTCAGCCCCGATGGGAAGCTGATCGCGTTCGACCTGCTGGGTGACATCTACACGATGCCGATCGCGGGCGGGACGCCCACGCGCATCGCCGAGGGCCTGCCGTATGAAATGCAGCCGCAGTTCTCGCCCGATGGGAAGCGCATCACCTTCACCAGCGACCGTGGCGGCGGCGACAACATCTGGATCATGAATATCGACGGCTCGGACAAGCAGCAGGTGACCGAGGAAAGCTTCCGCTTGCTCAACGAACCCAGCTGGTCGCCCGATGGCCGCTTCATCGCGGCGCGCAAGCATTTCACCACTTCGCGTTCGCTCGGAACGGGCGAAATCTGGATCTATCACGTGGGCGGCGGCGACGGTTATGTCGCGGTCAAGCGCGCCAGCGAGGCGCTGCAGAAGGAGCTAGGCGAGCCGGTCTATTCGCCCGACGGCAAGTCGCTCTACTACACGCGTAACGTCTCGCCCGGGAACACGTTCGAATACGCGCAGGATTCCAATGGCAGCCTGTTCGAGATCGAGCGTTATGAGTTTGCCACGGGCGAGGTGACCACTGCGGTCAGCGGCGCAGGCGGCGCGACGCGCCCGGCGCCCTCGCCGGATGGAACCAAGCTCGCCTTCGTGCGGCGCGATCGCAACGAGTCGAAACTCTATGTGAAAGACCTCGCGACCGGCTCGCTGACCAAGCTCTATGACGATCTCGATCTCGACCTGCAGGAGACGTGGGCCGTCAACGGCCTCTATCCGGGCATGGACTGGACGCCGGATTCGAAATCCATCGTGTTCTGGGCGGGTGGGAAAATCCGCCGCGTGGACATGAGCGGCGCATCGCAGGTGATCCCATTCCGCGTCAACGACACGCGCGTGGTGATCGATCCGCCGCAGCCCAAGGTCGAAGTTGCGCCCGACAGCTTCCGCACCCGGATGCCGCGCTATGTGGCGACCTCGCCCGATGGCCGCCGCACCGTGTTCGAAAGCCTCGGCAAGCTGTACGTCAAGCAGGGCGATGGTGCGCCCACACGTCTCACTCAGACGCGCGGCAGCGAAGTGGAGGCCTTCCCCTCCTGGTCGCGCGACGGGCAGCGGCTGGTGTATGTCGAATGGACTGACGCCGGCCTCGGCAAGATCCGCGTGGTGAATGCCAACGGCTCAGGCGGCCGCTATGTTACCGCAGAGCCGGGCCACTATCGCCGGCCACGTTTCTCTCCGGATGGTCAGACCATTGTGTTCGAGAGGGGCTCTGGCGGCTATCTGCTCTCCGAACTCCGCTCCGATAATCCGGGTGTCTATCGCATCCCCGCCGCTGGCGGCGCCGTGACATTGGTGACGCAATCTGGCGCCTTCCCGCACTTCGGGGCGGGCAATGATCGCGTCTTCCTCACGCGCGGCGATGGACCGTCGGGCACGCTCGTCTCAGTCAATCTCGATGGCGAAGCGGAACGTACGCATGCCACCGGGGAGATGGTCGCGGGCTATGAAGTCTCACCCGATGGCGCACACGTCGCCTTCCGCGACAATTTCGGCGCTTACGTCATGCCGATGGCGCCTGGTCCGCAGGAGATCGTCGCCGGCAAGGGCGCGTCCTCCATGCCGGTCGTCAAGGCCAGCAAGGGCGGCGCGACCTACCTGACATGGGTCGACGGCGGCAAGCGCCTCAACTGGTCGCTCGGGCCGACGCTGTATTCCGCCAGCCTCGACGCCATGATGCCTATGACGCCGAAGAAGCCGGAGGAAGGCTACAAGCCGCCCGAAACCGGCATTGACCTCTCCATTCCAGCACAGGCGGCCAAGCCCACGGGCGTCACCGTGCTCACAGGTGCGCGCATCGTCACGATGGCGGACGAGAATGGCGGCGTGATCGACAACGGCGTCATCGTGATCACGGGCAACCGTATCACGGCCGTTGGCCGCTCAGGCGCCGTCACAGTTCCCGCTGGCGCGCGAACTGTAAACCTCGCCGGTAAAACCATCATTCCTGGCCTCGTTGATGCGCACGCGCATGGTCCGTACGGCGACGGCGATATCATCCCGAACCAGAACTGGAGCGCCATCGCGCATCTGGCGCTGGGCGTGACGACTGTTTTCGATCCATCGAGCCAGGCCAGCACGGCCTTTGCGGCGCAGGAGATGCAGCAGGCCGGGCTGATCCTCGGGCCCCGCATCTTCTCGACCGGCGAGATTGTCTATGGCGCGCGCAGCCGGGGCACGCTCAACGACATTCAGAGCTACGAAGATGCGCTGGCGCACGTGCAGCGCCTCAAGGTCCAGGGCGCGGCGGGCGTCAAGAACTACAACCAGCCGCGCCGCGACCAGCGTCAGCAGGTTGTCGCAGCCTCCATCGCGGAGAATATCCAGGTGGTGGCGGAGGGCGCCTCGCTGTTCGCGCAGGACATGGCGCTGATCGCGGACGGCAACACGGCGCTGGAGCACAACATCCCGCAGATGAACCTCTACGAGGACGTGATCAGCTATTTCGCACAGACGAAGGTCGCCTACACGCCCACGCTGGTCGTCACCTATGGCGGCCTTGCCGGCGATCCGTACTGGCGCTCGCACATGGATGTGTGGCGCCATCCCATCCTGTCGCGCCATGTGCCGCCGCATATCCTGCAGCCAGCCAGCGTGCGCCGCACCCAGGCGCCGGACGAGGACTTCGTTGATGGCCGCGCCGCGTCACAGGCGCTCAAGCTGCACGAGCGTGGCGTCAACGTGTCGATCGGCGCGCACGGTCAGCAGGAAGGCCTCGCGGCTCACTGGGAGCTGTGGTCGTTCGCGCGCGGCGGCTTCACGCCGCTTCAGGCGCTGATGACCGGCACCATTCTTCCGGCGCGCAAGCTGGGCATGGAGCGTGACATCGGCTCGCTCGAAGCCGGCAAGCTGGCGGATCTCGTGGTGCTAGACGCCAACCCGCTGGAGAGCATCCAGAACTCGGACAAGATCGCCAGCGTGATGATCAACGGGCGGCTCTACGAAGCGTCGACGATGAACGAGATCGTCACGGGCAACCGAGCAAGGGCGCCGTATTATTGGGAGAAGTGATCGGGCATCCGTGAGCACGCGCCTCGTCCTTCGACAAGCTCAGGATGAGGCGCTTACGCGGCGGCTGTTGCCAAGGCCTCATTCTGAGCTTGTCGAAGGACGAGGCCGTGCTTCCAGACGTCAGACGTTAAACCGGAAGTGCATGACGTCGCCGTCCTGCACGATGTATTCCTTGCCTTCCTGGCGGGCCTTGCCGGCTTCCTTGGCGCCGCTTTCGCCCTTGAACTTCACATAGTCGTCGAAGGCGATCGTCTCGGCCTTGATGAAGCCTTTCTCGAAGTCGCCGTGGATGACGCCGGCGGCCTGCGGCGCGGTCGTGCCCTTTTTGATGGTCCAGGCGCGCGCTTCCTTGGGGCCGACCGTGAAGTAGGTCTGCAGGCCGAGCAACTCATAGCCCGCGCGGATCACGCGGTTGAGGCCGGGTTCTTCGAGGCCGAGGCTTTCGAGGAACTCCTTCTGCTCATCATCGGAGAGGACGGCGACCTCGCTCTCGATCTTCGCTGAGATCACAACAGCAGCCGAGCCTTCGGCCTGCGCGTGCTTCACGACAGCGTCGGAGAAGGCGTTGCCCGTGCCGGCCGATCCTTCGTCCACATTGCAGATGTAGAACACAGGTTTGGACGTCAGCAGCTGGAGCATCTTCCAGGCTTTCTGATCCTCGGCGTCGATCTTCGCCCTGCGGGCAGGCTTGCCGGCGTTGAGCTGTTCGAGGGCGAGCTTGATCAGCTCCAGCGTCTGAACCGCTTCCTTGTCGCCGCCCTTGGCTTTCTTCTCGACGTTGAGCTTGCGCTTTTCCAGCGAGTCCATGTCGGCCAGCATCAGCTCGGTCTCGACCACCTCGAAGTCGGCCAACGGATCGATCTTGCCGGACACGTGCGTGATGTCGGCGTCCTCGAAGCAGCGCAGCACATAGGCCACGGCGTCGACCTCGCGAATGGTGGCGAGGAACTGGTTGCCGAGGCCCTCGCCCTTGCTCGCACCCTTCACCAGGCCGGCAATGTCCACGAAATTCATCCGCGTCGGAATGATCTCCTTGGAGCCGGCGATCTTCGCCAGCACATCAAGGCGTGGCTCGGGCATGGCCACATCGCCCACGTTCGGCTCGATCGTGCAGAACGGATAGTTCGCCGCCTGCGCCGCCGCCGTGCGGGTCAGCGCGTTGAACAGGGTCGACTTGCCGACATTCGGCAGGCCCACGATTCCGGCCTTGAAGCCCATGCTATCAGTCCTCTTGCGCCAGCGCCGTTTGGGGCGTGACCATGAACGGGTTCACGATCGTCAGATCACCCAGTTTCCGGGCGTGCTGCAGGTCTTCCGACAGGAAGAGGTCGCAGCCCGCCTGCGTGGCCGAGGCCAATAGCAGACTGTCGTAGTAGCGAAAGCCCGTCTGGTCCTGAATCTGCCAGGCAAGTCGCCGCGTCTGATGGTTGAGTGGGGCGTCCGCCCAGGGGTGGAGCTGCTCAACCATCCCGCGCACCCCGTCAGCCACGGGATCGAGCCGCTTGCGGTGGATCAGGACGCTGTAGAGCTCATTCAGGCTTTGAAGGCTCAGCTTCAAAGCCCGCCTGGCTCCCAGTTCCCTCAGCCACGCGACGCACGCGGCCCGTTTCTCCAGCGCGTCCAGATCCCGCGTGTAGACCAGCACGTTCGTGTCCACGAAAACGCTCGTCCATGTCCGCGTCATAGTCAGCGCCTACGGGATCTAGCCGGCCCGAGGGCCCGGACAGGTGGAAAAGGGGGCCGTCCAGGAACGCATCCAGCGAGTCGATGCGCGCGCGATCACGATCCGCCTCGCCCCGCGCCGCCTCAACGACATCGCGAAGATAGGAGGACACACTTTTCCCAGCCTTGGCCGCTTCGACGCGAAGCCAGGCGGCAAGCTCCTCGGGCAAGGTGATCGTCACGTTCCTCATGACACGAAGTTCGTGTTTTCGTGTTCATTTGTCAACCTCGTCGGGCGGCGGCTTTCTGGGGTCGCCCTTCGGCGCGGGCGCCAGACGCATGACTTCGGTCTGGTAGCGCTCGTCATTGGTCCCGGCGACGAGGAACGGCAAGGCGTCGACGCAGGCCTTGACTAGCGCATTCACGGCGGGGCGTTCGTCGGGGTGGAAATCCGCCAGCACGGCGGCTTTCACAGCCCCCTTCTCACCGGGATGGCCAACGCCCATGCGGCCGCGGCGCACCTCGGTCGAGGCCAGCGCATAGATGGACCGGATGCCGTTGTGGCCGGCGGCGCTGCGGCCGGTCGCCATGCGGAAGCGGCCCAGCGCCATGTCGATCTCGTCGTGAAAGACCACGATGTCGGACGGCTGGAGGTAATGCTTGCGCATGATCGCGCCGACCGACTTGCCCGACAGGTTCATATAGGTCTGCGGCTTGGCGAGTATTGCCTTCACGCTGGCGCCGTCTGGCGTCTTCAACTGGCCTTCGCAGACTTCGGCTTCGAATTTCGCCTGCATCTGCCAGGGCGAGAAACGATGTGCGTCCGCAATCGCTTCAACCAGCTTGAAGCCGATATTGTGCCGGTTGCCCTCGTACTGGGGTCCGGGGTTTCCAAGGCCGACGATGAGCAGCATCAGAGCCGTCCAGCCAAAAACCCCTTGGAGCAAGTAATGGCCGGCCCGCAAGCGTGCGAGCCGGCCACAGGTCCTTACTTCTTCTTCGGCGCGGCGGCCGGAGCTTTTGCGGCCGGAGCAGCCTTGGCGGGCGCGGCCTTGCCGGCGGCAGCCGGAGCAGCAGCCTTGGCGCCGGCGGCCGGAGCAGCTTCCGCGGCGGCGGCCGGTTTGTCCTCGGCGACATCGTCCTTGGCCTTGCGGCCGGCGATGGTGATGATCGTGAAGTCGCGGCCCTCGATGGTGGGGCGAACGCCTTCCGGCAGTGTGATCCCGGAGATTTTCAGCGCGTCGCCGATTTCCATGTTCGAGACGTCAGCCTCGATGTGCTCGGGGATCGCATCAGCCGGAGCATAGAGCCAGATTTCGTGGCGGACGATGTTCATGGCGCCGCCGCGCTTGACGCCGGGCGAGACGCCCTGGCCGGTGACCTGGACCGGAACGGCCACGCGAATGACCTGACCCGGCTCGACGCGATAGAGGTCGAGGTGGGTCGGCTCGTCGGTGACGGGATGGAACTGGATGTCCTGCGCGAACACCAGCTGGCGCTCGCCTTTGTATTCGAGCGTGACTGTGTGCGACAGGAACTTGCCCGATTTCAGCGCTGCCTTGATGGTCTTCTTGTCGACCGAGATGGAGACGGGGGCCTTTTCGCCGCCGTACAGAATGCCCGGCACGAGATCCTGGCGGCGGACTTCGCGTGCGCCTCCGCGGCCGGTGCGCTCGCGCACGTCGACATTGAGGACGATGTTTGATGTGCTCATCTTGCTCTCCGTTTCGCCCTGATGTTCGCCTGTCCCGGTTCGGGAGGCTCACCCTGGCTACACAGGCAGCGACAATCGCCGCCTTTTTGGGGAGCCGGGGCTATACACAAGGCGTCCCGCCGCGGCAAGCCTTCGCCGCTCAGGCATTATTCGCGTCTGACGTGATGGTAATCGGCAGGTGTGGTTGCAATCGGCTATGATCCGGCACGGGGATATCACCCGGCGGATAGAGACGGCCGATGTCGCAGGATGCGCCAGCAACGGACGTGGTTAAGGGCGGGGCGAAACCCAGCCTTGCCCCGGTGCGCTTTCCGTTTCTGCCCTGGGGGCTGGCCCCGCTCACCGGCCTTGCCCTGGTGCTGGCCGCCGCCCTGTTTCCCTTTGCTTTTGGGGAGATCGAGGGGGCGACCGCCGCCGCCACGCGCAAGGCCCTGGATGATGGCGGATATAGCTGGGCCACCGCTACGGTTTCCGGCCAGTGGGTGACGGTCGAAGGCAAGCCGCCCAGCCGCGCCGCCGCAGACGAAGTGATCGCCGCCATCAGCCGCGCGCGCGCGCCCACCTTCCTGGGCGAGGCCGAGCCGGCGACCTGGGTGATCGACCGCTTCACCTGGACCGAGGACCCGCTCCGGCCGCTCGATCCGGATCCGTTCCCAGAAGTAGGTGTGGCCGTGGAAAATGCCGAGCCTCAGACCGCCCCCGGTGATGCCCCTGAAGGACCCCCCTCGGCCGCCGTCACGCCTCCGGTCGTGGCCGCTGCGCGCTGCGACCAGTCGATGGCCGACCTGCTCGCCGGCGCCACCATCGAGTTCGCCACCAACAGCGCGGTGATCCGGTCCGCCAGCGGCCTCCTGCTGGATGGCATCGCCCGCGCGGCGCGCGCCTGCCCCGGCCGTGTCCGCATCGAAGGGCACACCGACAATGTCGGCCGCGATGGCGTCAACACCACGCTCAGCCAGCGCCGCGCAGAAGCAGTGCGCACGGCGCTGATCCGCCGGGGGGTAGAGGCCGATCGCCTCGTCGCTGAGGGTTTCGGCGCCGCTCGCCCTGTCGCGGCCAACGACAACGAAGCGGGCCGCGCCCGCAATCGCCGCATCGAAATACGCGCCGTTGGCGCTTCACCCGGTTAACTGTCAGGACGCGCCATGTGGTTTCTGCTGCTCCAGATCGCCGCTCTCATCCTGCTGGCCGCCGGCTTTGGCGCCTGGCTGATGTGGTGGTGGCTCAATCGCTGCTTCGAGGCGATCGCGCGCAGTCGCGATATGCTCGTCTCTCAGGTCGGCCGCATTGATGGACTTGTCACGCGCGACGACCTCGAGAAGGAAGCGGCCCTGCTCGCGGCTGCTGTCGCTGCACAGAAGCCGGCCGACCTGCAGCCGGTTGAAGAACAGCTGCAGCGCCTGCAGTCCAGCCTCGGCGACGTTGAGCGCAAGCTTGCCGCCTTCACGCTCGAGCCGGTCATGGCGAAAGTGTCTGATGTTGGCGTGGCGGTCGCCGGCATCCGCCCAACCAATATCGCCCCGGTCGAAGAACGCCTCGCGCGCGTCGAGGCGGCGCTGCGCGACATTCGCATGCCGGAAATCGACCTTGGCCCGGTTCATAGCGGCCTTGCCTCGCTTGGCCTCTCCGTCAACGCCCTTGAGCCGGCCAGCCGCGCGGTCGAGCCGCTCGCGGCGCGGCTGGCGAGCATGGAATCCCGTATCGGGGAGCTTGGAACGCGGCTCGAAGGCTCGCGCCGCAACGACATGGACGTGATCGCAGGGCGTTTCGCAAACGTGACGCAGGCTGTCGCCAACCTGCGCATTCCGGACGTGACGCCGCTGCAGACGCGGCTGTCCGAGATTCAGGCCGCCGTCGCCAACATTCCGTCAGCGCCAAGCCTACAGCCGGTGCTCAACAGCCTTGCCGATCTCAAATCGTCCGTCGCTGCGATCCCGCAGCCGAACCTGACGCCGATCAAGACCTCGCTGGCCGACCTCGAAACCTTCGTCGTGGCGCTCGATAAACCACCACAGGATCTGACGCCGCTGATGACGCGGCTTTCGTCCCTGGAGTCGTCGCTGTCGCTTGTGCAGACCGAGGTGAAGGAAGCGCGCGCGCTGCAACCCATTGATCGGCGTCTCGCCAGCCTGCAGGAAGCGCTTGGCAGCATGCCCGGTCCCGACCTTACGCCAGTCATCGGCGCTGTGCGCTCGATCGACAGCCGCAACGACCTTGTGGCGATGGAGAACCGGCTGACGGCCATCGAGTACGGCCTTGCTGCGCTTCATCACATGCTGCGCTCGCGCGGGGACACGATCCTTGGCCGGGGCGAAGGCGATGGCCGCACCGCGCCGAGCCTTCAGGTCGTTCGCGAGACGCCGCCCCCATCGCCGCCTGCGCCCGCCCGGCCCGATCGCGATGCGGACCCGATCAACACGTTCCTGCGGGCGGGCGACGAAGCCAATCTGTTGACGGAACCAGCCTTCGGCCCGGCGGACGATCTTGAAGCCATTGACGGCGTCGGCCCGATGCTGCGTGCGCTGCTCAATGATCTGGGCGTCTTCTATTTCTGGCAGGTCGCCGAATGGACGCCGCGCGAGATCGACTGGGTCGAGAGCAAGCTGATGCACTTCAAGGGCCGCATCCGCCGCGACGACTGGGTCGGCCACGCCCGCCAGCTTGCCGCGCTGCCGGCGTCGGTGAAGCGGCCCATGCAGACGGCGATGCGACGGCCACTCTAGGGCGTGCGCAGCAGCGTGCGATACTGCTGAGCGGCCTGCGGACCTAGTCGAACATCTTCGAGATCGACTCGTCGTTCGCGATGCGACGGATGGCTTCGCCGATGAGGGGGGCGAGAGAGATCGTACGGATCTTCTTCGCTTTCTTCACGATGTCGGTGGCCTGGATCGTGTCGGTGATCACCAGCTCTTTCAGCTGCGACTTGTCGATGTTCTCGGCCGCGCCGTTCGACAGGACGCCGTGCGTGACGTAGGCGGCCACTTCCTTGGCGCCGTTCTTCAGGAGGGCGTCAGCTGCGTTGATCAGCGTGCCGCCGGAGTCCGTCATGTCGTCGATCAGGATGCATTTGCGGCCAGCGACGTCGCCGATGATGTTCATCACTTCGGACTCGCCAGCCTTCTCGCGGCGCTTGTCCACGATCGCGAGATCGACCTCTAGCCGCTTGGCCAGCGCACGCGCGCGCACCACGCCGCCGACGTCTGGCGAGATGACCATCAGGTCCTTGTGGCCGTACTTCTTGAGAATGTCGTCGGCCATTTCCGGCTGGGCGAACAGGTTGTCGGTCGGGCAGTCGAAGAACCCCTGAATCGGGGCCGAGTGCAGGTCCACCGTCACGACGCGGTTGACGCCCGCCACCGTGATCAGATTTGCCACAAGCTTGGCCGAGATCGGCGTGCGGCCGTCCGTTTTGCGGTCCTGCCGGGCATAGCCGTAATAGGGAACCACCGCGGTGATCCGGCGCGCGCTGGCGCGGACCAGCGCGTCCGTCATGATCAGGAGTTCCATGAGGTGGTCGTTCGCGGGGGCGGAGGTCGACTGGATGATGTAGACGTCCTTGCCCCGGACGTTCTCGTTGATCTTCACGAAGACCTCACGGTCCTTGAAGGTCTTCACCTCTGCGTTGGTTAGCGGAATGTCGAGGTAGGTGGAAATCTTTTCGGACAGCGGCCGGTTGGAATTGCACGAGATAATCTTCATCTCATAGCTCTCCCAGAAACCGGCCCAAAAACGGGCCTCGCTGTCGGCGTCATGCTTCTGTCGCAGAATCGCGCGGACTGCAATCGCGGAGGATGCGGAATCCTTGGGAGTGATTTCGCCGCATCAGGCTGCGACGCAATTGCCGCACTGGGGGCAGCGGGGCGTCTATCCACTCGCGCCTGGATTGCAGCGGTTCAAGCCAGCAGCATGATTCCCGTGATGTTTCGCCCACAATCGCGTTGGCCCGCCTTGATGGACGCGCGATGCGAGAAATAATCCTCCGGCTGCGTCAGCGTGTCGTCGGTTAACGCATCCATGTGCGCGACGCCCATCCGCGCCAGCCGGCCGAGACAATAGCGCTTGAGATCAAAGTACTGCCGGTCGTTCTGCCCCGGTTCGAACAGATGCTCCGCCCACGGCGTCGCATCGAGCACGGCGTCGGCGAGATCGGGGCCGACCTCGAACGAGGATTGTGACAGGCAGGGGCCAACGCCGGCCGCCGTCTTCGACGGGTCTGCGCCGAGTTGCACCATCGCCTCGACCGCGCTTTCGATCACACCGCCGACGGCGCCGCGCCATCCCGCATGGATCGCGGCGATCACGCCGTTGTGCGGATCGCACAGTACGATAGGCGCACAGTCCGCCGCCAGCACGCCGAGCAGCAGGCCGGGACGCTTGGTCACCAGCGCATCGCATTCCGGGCGATCAGTGGGCGCGTAGGCAGTTTCCGTGATCACGGCCTTGGCGGAGTGAATCTGGCGCGGCGAGGCCAGGCGCTCCAACGAGGAGCCCATGGCGGTACAGAAACGGCGCCGGTTTTCGGTCACCTTCTCCGGATCGTCACCCGACCCGTGGCCGCAGTTCAGCGAGTTGTAGACGCCGGTGGAAACCCCGCCGCGCCGGCCAAAGAAGCCATGGCGCACGTGCATCGAGAACCGCTTCAGCGCGGGCACTTCTTCGAACGGGGGGCGGTCGATGGTCATGCGGTCTCCGCAAATCCCGCTGGCGCGCCCAGGCCCGGCGAGCCGATGCTGATCAGCTTGAATCGTTCGCCCATCTGGTCCGGCGAGACAAGCGTGTCGATCATCTGCGCGATGTCGGTGGCGCGGGCTGGATTGGCGGTGACGAGCGCCGCCTGACGCTCCCGCGCGCCAAGTGCAGTGAGGAAGGGTCCCTGCGAAACCGGGCCGTGGACAGAGAGACCCGCCGCTTCGGCCAGCCTCCGCAGCCGCCCGAAATCGACATCAGCCGTGAGGTCGGAGGCTCCCGGTTCCGCCAGCGGATCGATCTGCTGGCCATCACGATAGGCGCGCAGCGAATCGCCGGGCGCCCCTTCTGTCGGGCCATAGTCGATCAGCAGGGCGCGGCCGGGGTATTTCGCGAACCGGCGCACAAGTTGATCCACCAGTGTTTCAAGCGCGGGCGCGAACTCGGCTTCGTCTCCCGCCGGCGAGAGGCCCGGCGGGAGGTCCGCGGGCGGCCCGAGCCCGAACACCAGGCCGCCGTCTCTGTTCACCCCGGCCTGCCGTTCATGCCAGCGGCCTTCTCTACGCACGAACTGCCGGATCGGCAGGCAGTCGAGAAACTCATTGCCGACGATGATTGCGGGGCCCTCGGGCGCATCGTCAAAACTGTCGACATGCCTGATCGTGTGGCCCGCGAGCGTTTCCGCCTGGGCTGCCCGCAGCAGTGGGCTGGCTTCAACAAGCGTCACGTCGAGCGCGGTCATGAAGTCCGGAACGCTGCGGGCGACGCGCAGCATGTCGCGCATCATGGTTCCACGGCCGGGTCCGAGTTCTATGAGATTGAGCTTCGGCGGCTGTGCGCCATTCGATGATCGCGCCAGCCATTCCTGCGCGGCCCACAGGCCGATCAGTTCCCCGAACACCTGGCTGGTTTCGGGCGCGGTGGTGAAGTCGCGGTTGAAGCCGGCGCGCGTGGCGTAATAGCCGTCGCGCGGGTCGTGCAGACATATCAGCATGTAGAGCGAGACCGGCATCGGCCCGTCTCGGCTGATGATCTCCGCGATGCGCTGCTTCAGTGCGCTCACGCCGCCTTCGCCGCACCCGGACCATTGTTGCGGTTGGCCCACCAGATCAGGAAGACGCCGCCCGCGATCATGAACATCGAGAGCAGCATGCCCATGGTGAACCATTCCGGCATCACGCCCTGGGTGAAATTGTCGGGCTCGCGGAACTGTTCGGCGAACGTGCGGGCCAGCGCGTAGCCGATCAGGAAGATGCCAGCGACCATGCCGGGTTTCTGCAGCAGCTTCAGCTTCCAAACGGCGAACCAGCAGACCGCGAACAGCACGATCCCTTCCAGCGCCGCCTCATAGAGCTGGCTGGGGTGGACCAGCGGCTTTCCTTCGACCGAACCCCACGCCCGCGCGGCCCAGTCATAGTCGGGGAAACGCATCGCCCACGGAGCGTCCGTCGGGCGGCCATAGAGTTCGCCGTTGATGAAGTTGGCCATGCGGACAAGGAAGATGCCTATGGGCGCCGCTGCGCAGGCGACGTCCCCAAGGCTGAGCACCGGAATCTTGCGTAGCCATGCGGTGGCGAACACGGCGATGATCGCGCCGATCAGGCCGCCATGGAAGGACATGCCGCCTTCCCACATGCGGAAGATGAAGGAGATGTCGCCCGTCGGCCCGAACAGTTTTCCGGGTTCGAAGGGGATGGTGTAGAACAGGATGTAGCCGATCCGCCCGCCGAGCAGGATGCCGATCATCGCGTAGAAGGCGAAGTCGTCGATATCGGCGCGCTTCAGCGGGCCATTCTCGACCGGGCCCCAGACCTTGGGCGTGATGCAGAGCCGGACGGCGTACCACCAGCCAAGGACCAGGCCGAAAATGTAGCCCAGCGCATACCAGCGGACCGGAAAATCGAGCACCGGAACGGTAAACGCCGCCGGGTCGATGCGGGGGAACGGGATTTCCAGGGGAATATACATGAGGCGACCCTGTAGCGCATGCGGAGGCGGCTTTGAAATACCCCTCCGGTGAGGCCATATAGATACCGGCTCCTGTGACGGGGTCTACCGTGGAGGCGCATATGCAGACCAAGAGCCCCCTGATGGACGATTTTGCCCGCATGATGCAGGGCGCAGCCGGCATGGCCCAGGCTGCAAATGATGAGGCGAAAGCCCTTTTCCGCTCGGTTGTTGAGCGCACCGTGGCAGATGCTGACCTTGCCAAGCGCGAGGAGGTGGAGGCCCTGAAGACCCTCGCGCGTTCCGCGCTGGAGCGCGCCGAGGCGTTGGAAAAACGCGTCGCCGAGCTCGAAGCGAAACTTGGGGATCGCTGAGGAATTGGCTGTGAACGCCGATTCTGGTTCCTGAACCCTTAACCATGACACCATTGTAGGACACGCCGACGCTCTATAGCGTTTTCTGCACTGGCCCTTCCGCCTGATTCCTGGCGCCCAGATTAGGAGGACCCGATGTCGCAACTCGACTCTGTCTCCATCGACGCTCACGATTGTTCGATGGACGTGGTGGAGCAGACGCTCCTCGCGGCCGACTGGGCATGTGAACGTTCCGAAGAGGGCCTCATCCACTGTGCGTCGCTCACGCGCTGGGGCGAGTTTGGCGGCATGTTCGCCTGGCGCGACGAGCCGGCCTCGCTCAACTTCTCGCTGACGCTCGACCTGCGCGCGCCCACCGCCAAGCACGCCGCGATCTCCGAGTTGCTGCGCCGGATGAACGAGCGCCTCTGGCTCGGTCACTTCGACTACTGGACCGACGAGGGCGTGGCCGTTTTCCGGCACACCATCCCGATGCTCGATCGCGTGTCGCCCGATCCGGGCGAGATCGCAGCCATACTGGCCGCCGCGCTGGATGCGGCCGACCAGTTCCTGCCCGCTTTCAACTTCGTCGTGTGGGCCGGCAAGTCGGCGGAAGAGGCTGTGAAGGCCGTTGCGTTCGAGACGCACGGCGAGGCCTGACCCTCATGGCCGCGAAGAAGACGCCGCGGCTCAAGCATGCCGTTCTGGTTGGCGCGGGCCGCATGGGCTCAGCGATGGCGCGCGGTTGGCTGGGCGATCTGGCTGGCGCGGGCATCGGCCGGCTCTCCGTTGTGGAGCCTGCGCCGGGCGAGGATGTGAGCGCGGCGGCTGCCAGCGGTTTCGTCGCTCTCAATCCTCCGCCCGAACCGGCTGACCTGCTGATCCTTGCGATCAAGCCGCAGGGCTTTGGCGCCGCCGCCGATGCGCTGAAGGCGTGGGTGGGGCCGCAGACTTTCGTTGTCTCGATCATGGCGGGTGTCACCATCGCGCGTATCGCCTCTGCGCTTGGCGTTGCCAAGATCGCGCGCGCCATGCCGAACACGCCCGGCGCCATCGGCATGGGCGCCACCGGCTTTGCGGTGTCGGATGCATGCGACGACGACGAAGCGGAGATGACCGCCGCACTTCTGGAGCCGCTGGGGTTTGTTCTCGGGCCGCTCAAGGAATCGCAGATGGATGCGGTCACGGCCGTCTCCGGCTCTGGCCCTGCCTATGTCTTCCTGCTGGTGGAGTCGCTGGCCGCCGCCGGTCGCGCGGCAGGACTGGATGAAGGCGCCGCGAACGCGCTCGCGCGCGAGACCATCATTGGCGCGGGCGCGCTGCTGGGCGAGTTCGCCGAAGCGCCATCCGAACTCCGCCGGCAAGTGACCTCGCCGGGCGGCACAACAGCTGCGGCTCTCGACGTGCTGACAGCCCCCGGCGGACTGCCGGACCTGATGCGCAAGGCCGTGGATGCCGCGGTGAAGCGCGGCGCGGAGCTGGCGAAAGAGGCCGAGAACAAGACTTAGGCCTTCAATTGGCGGCTGCCCGCCGCTGCGGCGAAGCTCAATCCTCCTCGTCCGCGACGTTCTTCTGCCGGTTGGATTCAAGCGGCAAACGCAAAGTCGCGCGAAGGCCGCCAAGTTCCGACTTGCCCAGCGTAACGTCTCCGCCGTGCGCCCGCGCCGTGTCGCGCGCGATGGTGAGGCCGAGGCCAACGCCTGAGACGTTCTGATTGCGTGAAGCGTCGAGGCGGCTGAAAGGCCGGAACGCGTCCTCGTAGAAACCCGGCGGTATGCCCGGACCATCGTCTTCCACGGTCACCACGGCCTCGCCGGACGCCGCCGAAACCATTACACGCACATGCTTGCCATGGTCAGCCGCGTTGTTGGCGAGGTTGGAGATCGCGCGCTTCATCGCCAGCTGCCGCAGGCGCATCGGTACGGGGGCGGCCGCCACGAGTTCGAGCTTGCAACGCGCGCCGGCCGCAATCACCGCTTCGCGCGCTATCGCGGCCAGGTCGGACTGCACCGGCTGTTCGCCTTCCTCGCCGCGCGCGAAGGCGAGGTAGCCGTCGAGCATCCGCTCCATCTCCTCGATGTCCTTCTTTGCCGGACCCGTGTCGTAATCCTTCGGAGCGAGTGCGAGTTCGAGCTTCAGGCGCGATAGCGGCGTGCGGAGGTCGTGGCTCACGCCGGCAAGCATGGCGGTGCGCTGGTCGGCGTAGCGGCGAATGCGGTTGCGCATGCGAAGTAGCGATCGCGCCGCCTTCCGCACCTCAATGGCGCCTGAAGGCTTGTAGTCGGGAACGTCCTCGCCGCGTCCGAATGCGTCCGCCGCCCAGGATAGCTGCAGGATCGATTTTACCTGATTGCGCAGGAAGAGGTAGGACGTGACCAGCAGCAGGATGCTGAACGCCACTGTCCACACGATGAAGATGTGCGCGTTGATGATGATCACGCGCTTGCGGTCCATGCGCGCTTCCAGCAGGCCATCAGGCATCACCATCCGCACGGTCAGAAGGTCGCCGGGAAGGTAGCGATAGGTGAGCGGCCGTTCGGGGAAGCGGCGGGACAGTTCCCGGCCAAGCTCGATACAGCAGTCGCTGCCCTCCGGCGTCTGGAATTGCGAGACGCCTGGCGTGAAGCTGACGTCCATAAGACCAGACTGCTGGAATCCCGCGGTCAGTTGCGGCCAGTTTTCCGGATCATCCTTGCGCTGCTGTTCGAGGAAGGCGAGCTCGTCGGCGACGCCGCGCGACAGTTTCTCGTTCACCTGCTCCACATGTGTGTAGAAGAAGTACAGCGTCATCGAGACGACGAAGACGATCATCGGGACGATGAGGATCAGGATGTGCCTGGCGTTGTAGCCTTGTGGGGTATAGTCGCGCAGTCTCACAATCAGGCATCCCGGAGCGTGAGAAACACGTTAGCGTTGTCGCGGTGCGCCTGAACATACCCAATACTCTGCATGTGAGCGATGCAGTCCCACTTCCACCGGGTGCTGTTGCAGTGCTCGATCAGCACGGCGCGGGGGAATAACGACCGGTCTTCCTTCTCGAAGAAGGACTGGAGCACCTCGTCCTCGTAACCTTCGACGTCGATCTTCATGACGTCGACACGCGTAACGCCCTCGCGGCGCAGAAGGTCTCCCAGCGGGATCAGCGGCACGCTGATGCGTACGCCGCCAACATGCGGACTGAGAGAAGCCTGGCCAAGTTCGTTCGGGACGGCGAGTTCGGCTGTCCCACTTACGGGACCGACAGCCGTCTGCGCGAGGACGGTGCGCACGCCTTCGGAGGCAAGATCGTTGGCCACTGTCATGTTGTAGACCAGACGGCTGAACAAGCCGGGTTGCGGCTCGACAGCTACGACGCAACCGCCCTTGCCAAGCAGCGAGCTTGCGAAGAGCGAAAACATACCGGCGTTGGCGCCGATATCCAGGAATGTCCCTGCGCGAGGGAGCTGTTGGCGGATGAACGCAAAGTCCCGATGGCTGTAATTTTTGGGATTCAGGACAGCTTTAAATTCGGCATGGTTCGACTGAAGATGCAGGCGGGCGTTGCGCCCCCAGAGCTGCACGTCGATTGGCGTCGTGGTGCGTTGCCGCAGCAAGTTGCCGATAGCCTTGCGAAGATGTCCCCGACCCAGGACTGTCTTCTGGGTCAGGGCAAGCATCGTTGCGACCGCTCCGGTGGGGCGATAGCTGCCGAAGGGGGCATCGACAGTCATTTCAGTCTCCGGTCAATCGATAGCCCACGCCGCGCACGGTCTGCAGGTGGACAGGCTCGCGCGGATCGCGCTCGATCTTGCGGCGCAGGCGCGTCACCTGGACGTCGACAGACCGCTCCACGCCCGCCGAGGTCAGCACGGCGAGCTCATGTCGCGAGATCGGCGCGCCGGCGCGGGCGGCGAGGATGGAGAGCAGCTGCGTCTCGCTTTCGGTTAGGCGCACCAGCCGCCCGTCCTTGCGCAGTTCGCCCTTGCCGACATGGAAGATCATGCCCGAAAGCTTGATCTCTTCCACCGGCGTATCCGGCGTCAGCCGCTTCAGCACCGACGCGATGCGCAGCGCCAGCTCCTCCGGCTCGAACGGCTTGGGCAAGTAGTCGTCGGCGCCGAGCTTCAGGCCCTCGATCCGTTCAGCGGCAAGGCCCCGCGCAGTCAGCAGGATCACTGGCGTTTCCGAACGCTGCTCGCGCATGTGCTTGAGCAGCGACAGCCCGTCTTCGCCGGGCATCATCACATCCAGGATCACCAGGTCGAACGCCATGCCGGACATCATCTTGCGCGCGCTGGCGGCATCCTTGGCGACGGTCACATCGTGCCCCTCGCGCGTCAGGTAGCGCTTGAGAAGATCGCGCAGGCGGTCATCGTCATCGACCGCCAGGATATGCCCGGTGCGCATGGTCAATTGTCGCCCCTGAGGCGGAGAAGGTCGGCCAGCATGCGCCGCGCGCCCGTCACGGCTTCGGGTCCGGCCGACAGGAAGGCCTGCCGGAGAACCTGCCTGCGATGCTCTGTCGCTTCGCGCGCGAACGTTGCGCCGGCCGGGGTCAGCGTCACCAGGCGGCGGCGGCGATCGCGCGGATCGGTCTCCCGGGTCAGCATGCCGCGCCCTTCCAGCTGGTTGAGGTTGCGGGCAAGGGATTGCTTCGGCGCGGCCAGTCGCATGCGAAGATCGCCCACGTCCATCGCTCCGAGGTCATGGATTTCCTGCAGGATATCCATCTCGGGCGAGGAAATGTTCGCGGCTGTGCCGACGGCCTCGGTGAGCTGGGCCAGCTTGCGCGCGGCGGCCCGGATCAGTGCTGCACCCTCGTTCAGGTCCTGGTCGCGCAGGTATAGCCGCCCGTCGCCAACGGACGTTGCGGCCGCTGGCGGCAGGGATACGGGGTGGGGTCGGTTGACAGGCATGGCCACGACCGGACAATGAGAGTTCAGGACGCGAAACTCAAGCTCATCCCGGGGCAATGATCAAACAGATCGGGCCCCGCCACGTACGTGCCGCCCAGGACAAAGACATATGGCTGCTCCCTCTCCTAACTTCGTTCCCTATGACGATCGCGACGGCTGGATCTGGCTGGACGGCAAGATGGTGCCGTGGCGGGACGCCAAAATTCACGTACTGACGCATTCACTGCACTATGGCTCCTGCGTGTTCGAGGGCGAGCGCGCCTATGAGGGCAGGGTTTTCCGCTCAACCGACCATTCGAAGCGGCTGCACAAATCGGCCGAGCTGGTGGGGTATAAGTGCCCCGTGCCTGTCGCCGAACTGGATCGGATCAAGCTTGAGGTCATGGAAAAGAACGGCCTTTCGGATTGCTATATCCGGGCGTTCTCCTGGCGTGGATCGGAGATGATGGGCGTTTCGGCGCAACAGGCGTCAATCCGCACATGCGTGGCCGTCTGGCATTGGGGCAACTATTTCGCCGACAAGAACGCCGGCATCCGCGTCACCATGTCGGACTGGAAGCGGCCGTCGCCGGACACCATCCCTTCGGCGGCCAAGGCGGCGGGCCTGTACATGATCTGCACCATGTCCAAGCACAAGGCGGAAGCCGAAGGCTTCGCCGACGCGCTGATGCTGGACTATCGCGGCTATGTGGCGGAGCTGACGGGCGCGAACGTGTTCCTGATCCGGGACGGGGCCATCCACACGCCGACGCCGGACTGCTTCCTCAACGGCCTCACGCGGCAGACCGTGATCGAACTGGCGCGCGCACGCGGCTTCGAGGTGATTGAGCGCCACATCACGCCGGATGAACTGTCCAGCTTCTCGGAATGCTTCATCACCGGATCAGCGGCGGAAGTGACCCCGGTGGCCGAGATGGCCGGCCACCACTACAAGCCCGGCAACATCACCGGCACGCTGGCAGATGACTACAGCCTGCTGGTGCGCGGGAAGATCTCGCTGGAGCAGATCCGGGCGAGGGCTGGCGAGTAGGCGGTCCCGGCGGCCCTAAAGCGCAGCCGCGATCCTTGCCGCCTGATCTCGCAGCACGGCCATGTCCGCCGGTTTTCCGCCGTGGTGCGGCTGCAGGGGCAGGTTGGCGTAGCGGGGGATGACGTGCACGTGCAGGTGGAACACGGTCTGTCCGGCGGGCGCGCCGTTGAACTGCGTCACGATCACGCCATCGCAGTTCAGCGCCTTCACCACAGCCTTGGACAGCTTCTGCACGGCGGCGAACAGCAGGCCCAGCCGGTTAGCGGGAAACTCGATCAGGTTGCGCGCCGTCGTGTCCTTCGGGATCACGAGGCAGTGGCCCTGACTCTGTGGGAAGATGTCCATGAAAGCGAGAACGTGCTCGTCCTCGTAGATCTTCACGCACGGCATCTCGCCGCGCAGGATCTTCGCGAAGATGTTTGCGCCGTCGTACTCACCGGCAAGGCTCATCAGAACCCCTCCTCGTCTTGATGTTCGGACTGCTGCAAGTCCACTGGCTGGTCATCGCCCTTTCTGAAGGGCGTGTAGGCTTGCAGCTGGTCAATCCCTTCCTCGACCGCAATCCGCTCCCTGTCGAGATAATTCGCAACCGCTGACCGCAAGCCTGGATGCGCGATCCAGTGCGCCGACCGCGTGAGGCGCGGTTCGTATCCGCGCATCAGCTTGTGTTCGCCCTGCGCGCCCGCCTCGACGAAGCCAAGGCCGCGCTCGATCGCGAAGTCGATAGCCTGATAATAGCAGATCTCGAAATGAAGGAACGGCCGGTCGATCTCGCGCCCCCAGTATCGGCCGTAAAGCGTATCCGAGCCGATCATGTTCAGCGCGCCCGCGACCGGCGTCCCGTCCTCGAAGGCGAGGATCAGCAGGCATTTGTCGGCCATGCGTTCATGGAGCAGCTGGAAGAATTCGCGGTTGAGATAGGGCGAGCCCCACTTTCGGCTGCCGGTGTCCATGTAGAACTCGAAGAACGCGTCCCAGTGGTGTGACTTCAGGTCTCCGCCGGAGACCCGGATGATCTCCAGCCCTTGCTGCGCCTCGCGCCGCTCGCGGCGGAGCATCTTGCGCTTGCGCGAGGACAGGGCGGCAAGAAAGTCCTCGAATGTCCTGTAGCCACGATTGATCCAGTGGAACTGCTGGTCCTCGCGCAGCAGCATGCCGGATGCGCCGAGCATGCTCCAGGTTTCCTCGTCCAGAAAATTCAGGTGGGCGGAGGAGGCGCGCCATTCGCGCGCCGCGCTCACTATGGCTTCGCCCAGCGCATGGCGGATGGCGAGCGCGTTGGGGCCATGCGCCAGAAGCCGGCGCCCGGTTACTGGCGTGAACGGAACGGCGCACAGCAGCTTGGGATAATACCGCCCGCCCGCGCGATGCAGCGCGTCGGCCCAGGAATGATCAAACACGAATTCGCCGCGAGAGTGCGCTTTCAGATAGAGCGGCGCGGCGCCGACGAGGTTTCCCGCCGCGTCGTGAGCCAGCATGTGGCGCGGCGTCCAGCCTGTGTCGGGCTGGGCGCAGCCTGTGCTCTCGCATGCTTCCAGAAAGTCCCAATCCAGAAAGGGGTCATAGCGTTCACCCGGCGGGTTCGCGATGGCGTTCCATTGCGCGCGATCGACGTCCGCCATGGCTTCGGCGACGGAAAGCTGGAGCTCCATCCTGTCCGCAGTATCGTCCGCCAAGCTGTTCCTCGGGATTGAACCCCCGGCAGACTATATCGTGTTCGCGGACGACTTTGCGAGGGCTGCGCTGAATCCTTCAAAAATGGGCGCGGCGCCGTGTTTGCGGGCGAGGGCGAGTTGCTCGGGCGTGCGGATTGTCCAGGCGACGAGCGGCAGGCCGCCTGCCGTCTCGACAACAGCCTCAAGCGCCGAATGGTGGGGCGCGATGTAGTCGCAACCCAGCGCGCGGGCCGTGGCGGCCTTGCCCATGAGGTCTCCCTCCACCTGGTTGTCCGCAATCGCCAGCAGTCCCACAGGGCGATCCGTCACCAGCCGGCACAGGCGCGCAACGGTCGGCTCGTCGAAACTCATCACGGCAAGCTGACCCTCGCGCCCCGCGATCAGGTCCGCAACCCGTTCGGCGATCTGTCCCGACTGCCTGTCCACCTTCAACTCGATCAGCACGGGCAGGTCGCCCATCACGTCGAGCACCGCTTCCAGCGTCGGGATGGCCGAGCCATCCGGCAGCGACCAGCGCGAAAGCTCCGCTGCGGGGATGGCGGATATCCACTCGCGGTGATTGCACATGCGCTCAAGGCTGGCGTCGTGGAAGACGACGGGGATTTCGTCTGCCGTCAAATGCACATCCAGTTCGACACCGACGCCGGCGGCATGAGCCGCACGAAAGGCAGCGAGCGAGTTCTCGGGCAAGGCCGCATCCCACAGCCCGCGATGGGCGTAGACATGCGCCGAGACGTCGAACAGGCGCTCGCTCATCGTGTCACTTGAACTCGACCACGGCGTCGACCTCGACCGCGACGCCGAGCGGCAGGACCGGGCAGGCGACGGCTGAGCGGGCATGGCGGCCCTTGTCGCCGAACGCTTCCACCATGAGGTCCGAACAACCATTGACCACCTTTGGAATGTCCACGAAGTCCTTTGCCGCGTTGACGAAGCCGCCGAGTTTCACGACGCGCGTCACGCGCTCGAGGTCGCCCAGCGCGGCCTGCATCTGCGCCAGCAGGTTTACGCCGCACGCACGCGCCGCCTTCTGACCGTCCTCGACCGACATGTCCTCGCCGAGGCGGCCCTTGATCAGGCCGTCAGGCGTCACGCTGACCTGGCCCGAGATGAACAGCAGGTTTCCCGTGATCACCCACGGCACATAGTTGGCCACAGGCGGCCGCGCTTCCGGGAGCGTTACGCCAGCAGCCTTGAGGCGTTCAAGTACGGACATCGTGCAACTCCATCTTTCACCACGTTGTAGGGGGAGCTGGTGGGGCTTGTCATCCCGGTCCTGTTACAGCCCAAACGACACCGTAACCTCGATCCTGTCCCCCGGCTTTATCTTCTCCTTCCGGCGAACATCGGCCTTCACGGGCAACAGGAACGCCTCGCGTTTGGTGTCTGCAAACAGCGAGGTTTCCCATGTCGTCAGGCCCGTGCGGGCTTTCACGTGGAATGAGCCGAACGGCTTGCGCTGGCCGGCCGTCAGCGTACGCAGGCGTTGCGACAGCCCTGCAGGCAGAGTCACGAAATGCCAGGCGCCGGTGCTTTCCTGCGTCCACACCTCTGCGCGAAAGGTCTCGTCGAACTCCATCATTCCTTCTTCCGCGCCTTCTCGATACGTGCGCCGCGACCGGTCATCACGGCGGCGTCGCCGAATTTCTCGCGGGCCTTGTCGGCCGCGCGCTCGGCCTTGGCGCGTTTCAGTGATTGCGGATCGGCCAGGTCAAGCGCATCGGCGCGCGCGTCCACCAGCTCGGAAATGCCGACGCCCAGCAGGCGATAGCGCTGGCCGGCCGCTTCGCGCGCCAGCATGGGCCTTGCAACCCGGAAGATCGCCTGCGCCAGTTGCGTCGGCTCATTCAGCGATACGCGGCGCGTGAAGCTCTTGAAGTCATGGGTCTTGAGCTTCAGGGTGACGACACGCCCCTCTACGCCTGAATCCTTTGCCCGGTCCGCCGTGCGCTGACTCAGGCGCCAGAGAATGTCTTCCAGCGTGCGCGGGTCCGAAATGTCCTCGTTGAACGTGGTTTCGGAGGATACGCTCTTGCGCTCGCCCGTGGGGTCCACCTTGCGCTCGTGCCGCCCGAACGCGCAGTTGTGCAGCCACAGTCCGGTCTCGCCATAGCGGCGGACCATGGTCTTCACGTCGATCTGCTGGATGTCGCCGACTGTGCGTATGCCGTCGGCGTTCAGCTTCTTCTCGAACTGCGCGCCGACCCCGCCGATCACGCGCACGGACTTGTCCGCGAGATAGGCTGGCGCCTCGTCGATGGAGAGCGCGAAGAAGCCGCGCGGCTTGTCGGCCTCTGACGCCGTCTTGGCGAGGAACTTGTTGCTGGCGAGACCAACCGAGATGGTGAGGTTCAGGTCCGCCTCGATCTTCTTCTGCAGCATCATCAGCGTCATCGCCGGCGCGGCGCCGTGCAGCACCTGCGTGCCCGACATGTCGAGATAGGCTTCGTCGATGGAGACCGGCTCAACCAGGGGCGTCAGCGCCTGCATCATCTCGCGGATGCGGCGGCCTTCCTTAACGTAAAGGTCCATGCGCGGCTTGATCACCACGGCGTGCGGACAGAGCTTCAGCGCCTTGAACATCGGCATGGCGGAGCGCACGCCATAAGTGCGCGCGACATAGCAGCAGGTGGAGACGACCCCGCGTTTGCCGCCGCCGACGATGACGGGCTGGGCGAGCAGTTCCGGGCGGTCGCGCTTCTCGATCGAGGCATAGAAAGCATCGCAATCGATGTGCACGATCGACAGCTCGAACAGCCTCGGATGCGAGACGACCCGTTCCGACCGGCACCGCGGGCAACGCAGCGTTTGCCCCCGCCAACCGTGAAAGCAGTCGCGGCAGGCGATGGGTAAATTTTCAGTGCCGGTGGCAAGCTTCGTGGACAAGATTCAGTTCCGGCCGGAAGTGTTTGTATTGAAGGCGGATTTGTTAATTCGTGAGCTGTGAATGCCCGCTCTGCCAGATGCAGTTGAAAATGGGCGGTTAATACTCTCAGGTCTAACACAAGGTACGAAGACGGGAATCAACCCGGGCCCGGTCCTTACATGATGTGCTGATGGCGACGTCTCCCGCCAAGAAAGTCCTAGTGGTCGAAGACAACGAGCTCAACATGAAGCTCTTCTGCGACCTGCTGGATGCATTCGGCTTCGAGACCGTCCAGAGCAGGGACGGGCTCAAAGCCGTTGAACTGGCGCGCGCGCACAAGCCCGATCTCATCATCATGGACATTCAGCTTCCCGAAGTCTCGGGTCTCGATCTCACCCGCTGGATCAAGGACGACGCCACGATCAAGCATGTCCCGATCATGGCCGTCACCGCCTTCGCGATGCGCCAGGACGAACGCCTGGTGCGCGAGGCCGGCTGCGAGGCCTACATGTCCAAGCCGATCCAGATGTCAGCCTTCATCAGTGAAGTGAAGCGCCTGACCGGCACGCCGACAGCGACGCCCGCGCGCACGCGGTCGACAACGTCGCGGAGAGCGGCTCGATGAGCGCGCGCGTCCTCGTCGTCGATGATATCGAACAGAACCGGAAGCTGCTTACGGACAAGCTTCGGAACGAATACTTCCATGTCATCACGGCGGTGGATGGCGAAGACGCCATCGACAAGGCGCTGGCCGAGGAGCCGGACGTCATCCTGATGGACATCATGATGCCGAAGCTCAACGGCGTCGACGCCTGCCGCCTGCTGAAGACCGACCCTCGCACCGAACATATCCCGATTGTGCTGGTCACAGCGCTGAACGAGCGCGAGGACAGGCTGCGCGGCCTTGGCGCCGGCGCCGACGATTTCCTCACCAAGCCTGTCAACGACCTGCAGCTGCTGTCGCGCGTGCGTGCGCTGACAAAGTACAAGATGGTCGCCGACGAACTGCGCAAACGTGAGGCCTCCGGCAAGCGTATCGGTGCGGTGGACATTGCAGCGCAGGGCCGCGCCTCTGAACCCGCACGCATCCTTGTGGTCGACGAGAACGAGCGTCAGGCTCGCCGCATCTGCCGGTATCTTGAAGGCCTGCACCGGCCGATCTCGCATTCGGAAGCCAGCCAGCTGGGCATCTCCGGCTCGATGGTCGACCTGTTGATCGTCTCGCTCTCGAACGAGAAGCTCGATGGCCTGAAGCTGTGCGCCTATTTCCGCTCGCTGGAATCCACGCGCGACCTGCCGATCCTTGTCGTCTCCGAACCGGACGACGAGAAGAAGGCGGTCCGCGCGCTTGATCTGGGCGCGTCCGACATCGTCATCAAGCCGATCGACAGCGAGGAGTTGCTCGCCCGCGTGAAGACGCAGGTGCGCAAGAAGCGCTATCTTGATGCGCTACGCGCGCGTCTCGATCAGTCGATGGAGCTTGCCGTCACCGACCAGCTCACCGGCCTGCACAACCGGCGTTACATGCGCGTACAGCTGGAAAGCTTCGTGAAGCGCGCCAACATGGGCGGTCCGCCGCTGTCGATCCTTCTGTGCGACATCGACCACTTCAAGCGGATCAACGACATCCATGGCCATGCCGCAGGCGATGACGTGCTGCGCGAGTTCGGCCGCCGCCTGCGCGAGAACATCCGGCCGACGGACGTGGCCTGCCGGTATGGCGGGGAAGAGTTCGTGGTGATCATGCCCGAAACGCCCCAGGCGCTGGCGCAATCGGCCGGGGAGCGCATTCGCCAGATCATGGCCGAGACCACCTTTTCGATCAGCCGTGGCGACGAACTCAAAGTCACGATGTCCGGCGGCGTCTCCACTATTCTCCCGCCCGAAGACACGATGGACGCCATGCTGAAGCGCGCCGACGACGCGCTTTACCGCGCCAAGTCCGCCGGCCGGAACAAGGTCGAGCTCGAGGCGATTGCCTTCGAATAGGGGACGGGCAAAGGCCTTAACTTCCCCGCCGATCAGGGGCATATAGCGGGCATGGATACGTTCACACCCGGTTCCCAACCCGGCGAGGCCAGGCTTCGCTATCTCGATGCAGACTTCGAGGTCATCAAGCCCGGCCGTTTCGTGCTGTGCGCGGTTACGCGCCGGCGAATCCCGCTGGAGGACCTGCGTTATTGGAATGTTGATACCCAGGAAGCCTACTTCGACGCAGAAACGGCGTTGAATCGATGGAAACAGCTAACCGGACGGGCCTGACATTTTCAGTTGTCCTGGCGGCGGCTGTCCTGGCGTCCTGCGCCGGGCCGGCCCCTGGGCCTGTTGCAGAGGCGCCCGCGGCTGCCGCCGCAGCGGCGCCTGATGTCTCCCCGGACTTCTCCAACGTCGTTGTTGAGCCCGCGCCTCCCACGGTGATCGCGCCTGAGCCTGAGCCCCCGCGTCCCGAGATCGCCTGCGCCGGTCCCGCCACGCAGGGCGGCGCGATCGTCTGCCGCGCCAATCCCGGCAGCGTCGTATCGCTCGACGGCGCCCCCATCGCCACTGCCGATGCAGACGGCATCGCCGTCATCGGCCTGCGCCGAGATGCGCCTTTGGAAGCACGCCTCAGCGCCCGCGTTGACGGTTCCGAATATGAGGCGGCGACCACCGTCGAAATCCTCCCGCGCAAGGACACGGTCTCGAAGTTCACCATGGAGTGCGGCAAGATCGCGCCGCAGACGGCGCAGCAGAAACGCCATGCCGAAGTCTCGTGGGTGAAGAAGGACAAGGCCCTGAAGGTGTTCGCTGCGCCCGTCTCGGCGTTGGGCGTCGCCAAGCCTGCGGAGGGACCATACTCGAGCCCCTTCGGCGCGGTGCGCACCTATGTGCCCAAGACGAAGGACTGCGAAGGCTCCACCAGCGTCCACAACGGCCAGGACATCGCTATCGCCACGGGAACGCCGATCCGCGCGCCGATGGGCGGCACGGTCCTGCTGGCCGATCCCGATCTCTACTATGAAGGCGGCGCCGTCTTCCTCGACCATGGCCGCGGCCTCATCTCGGTCATGATGCACATGAGCGCGATCGACGTCGCCGACGGACAGGTGGTCCAGGCGGGAGATGTGCTTGGCCTGTCCGGCGCCACCGGCCGGGTGACGGGGCCGCACCTGCACTGGGCCATGAAGTTCCGCAACGTACATTCGGAAGATCGCGGTACGGATGTGTGGCTTGACCCCGTCCTGATGATGAATTTGAACATTCCTGAGTAGACCCGGGGGGCGCCGCGATGGCCGAAGCGAAGACAAAGCCGACAAAGACCGGCGTGAAGGATTTCATCGCCGCCGTCGAAAACGACACGCGCCGCGCCGACGCCGAGACGCTCCTCAAGGTCTTCGCCAAGGTCACTGGCTGGAAGGCGCAGATGTGGGGGCCGACCATCATCGGTTACGGCAGGTACACATACACCTACGACAGCGGCCGTTCGGGCGACATGTGCGTGGTGGGCTTCTCGCCTCGCGGCTCGGCCCTGTCGATCTACAGCGGCATGTATGCGGAGGAGGCCGCGCCCTATCTGAAGGCGCTCGGCAAGCACAAGGTCGCCAAGGCGTGTATCTACATCAACAAGCTCGCCGACGTGGACATGGCCGCCTTCGAGAAGCTGCTGAAGGCGGGGCTGGCCTCGATGAAGAAGCAGGCAAAGGAAAAAGGCTGGCCGATAAACGCGGATTGATCTGCGTAGGCTACTAATTCGCCCAGGCGCAGGCTATTGAGGCTGGAACGGGCGCAGGGCCCGGCCCATCGCAGGGCCAAGCGGGGACGCTGTGATCAAGGTCATCATCTTTGTCGTGCTCGGCCTCGTCGTGGCCATGGTCGTCACGCGGCTGATCAACAACCGCCGTCCCCCGCCAGACAAATAGGGCTCAGACCGTCAGACCGGCTGGCGCGAGCGCGGCGAGCGATTGCTGCAGATCGGGCGTCGCCGGCATGATCTTTCGCGTATCGAGATTGAGCACGATCGCCACCGCCTCGCTGGTGCACCAGGCCGCGCCCGTATCGGGGTCGATCAGCCAGTGGACGAAGGAGTGTGTCTTCTCCTTCTGGAAGCCCCGTCCCGAGCGGATCACGAAGCGGTCGCCTGCGCGCGGCCAGCGGCGGTAGACCAGCCGGTATTCGAGAACGGCGCCGCCCACGCGCGCCACCTCGCCACGCTCACGCGCCTGCGCCGCCAGGCCCTCGCGCCAGGGGCGCAGCAAGTGGCCGATGGAATCCGAGACGCGGCCGATGAACATCTCCGGGATCATGTGGCCGGTGAGGTCGAGATGATGCGGCAGTACGACGCCGCGCCCGATCACCGGCGCCTTGATCGCCTCGGCGTCGGACATCGTTGCCGTCGCGCGTGGCGCAACCGACATGTCGATGGAGCGCGGCGCGCAGTTGGCCGACGCTTCGCCGATCAAGGCGTTTAGCTTCTTGCGCGATACGGTGGACCATGGCTCTGGCTCGCCGCTGGCGACGTCGACATGGTCGACCCATGTGCGGAACGCGGCGCATGGCTCGCCGGTGTTGTGGTCGATCTGCTGGTAGAGCAGGGCCGACGTTTCGGACACTTCGAGGATGCAGCCGCGCATGGTGAAGGGTGAACCTGCGTGCGCCTCCTTCATGAAGCGGATGTGCTGGTCGCGGGGGCGCAGCGTCGTCTCCGGGCCAGGCCGGAAAGCGCCGGGCAGGGCGATGTGGTGGGACAGCTCCGCCAGCCCCTCCATCATCTTGGCGACGTAGAAGCGCACATTCATGTGCCCCATCTCGTCGCATTCCCAGGTGTTGATGCTGCCCCGGTAGAGTTCGATCATTCGCCGTTCTTCCAATCGACCTTCACGGTTGCGCAGGTCGGCCCGCCCTTGGCGTCTGTGCCTTCATACGCTGCTTCGAGGACGAGGCCCGCGCCCGTCGCCGCCTTAATCATCGCGGGCGTCGGTTCGGGCAGGTCCACCTTGGCGCGGCGGCTCCATTCGGTGTGCTGACCCGCCTGCTGGCCGGTGGCGACGTAGGCGAAGCGGCGGATTTTGCCTTCAGTGCGCACGAAGTCGCCGAGGAAGCGGTATCCGGTCTTGCCGGGTTCAAGCCTGATCGGAATCTCGAAGCGGATTGTCTTGCCGGTGGACATGCGCACGTCGACTGGCGTGCTGTTCTTGTCCTGCAGGCTGTGGGCGACGCCCGTGGGCGGAGACAGCACGGACAGCCGCAGGATCACATTGTCCCCTGCGGCCGGCATGTCAGGCGGCGCAGGCGGCGCAGGTGCCGCGGATCTCGATCACGGCGCTGCGCATCCTGAAGTTCACGCTCTCGACGTCCTGCGTCAGTTTCCTCACCGTGTCGGTGGCGTGCAGTTCGCCGGCAGTCCCGCATTTGTCGCAGATGAGGAAGACAGCCGCGTGGCCATGCTTCCAGTGTCCGCATGCGACATAGGCGTTCAGGCTCTCGATCTTGTGGGCGAGGCCCATCTCCAGCAGGAAATCCAGCGAGCGATAGACCGAGGGCGGCTTGGCCGCGCCATCCTCGCCCAGATGCTCCAGCAGGTCATATGCCTTGGCCGGGCCTTCAGACTCCAGAAGCAGGGTCAACACCTTGCGGCGCAGGGGGGTCAGCTTGCCCCCCCGCTCGTCGCACAGCGTTTCCGCCTCTTTCAGGCTGTCGGAGACGGCTATGGGAGCGCAGGCGAGATGAGCGTGGGCCATGCCATCAATGTCGGCGCTAGCTGGCTGATTCACAAGGCCCCCCGATCGCTGGTCGAAACCATGGAAAACCGCCGGTTAACCCGCCCCATGGCCTAGTCCCGGTGGGCCGTCGCGGCCCGGAGCAGGGGCGGCGGATGTCTGAGGGAGTTGCAGGTCCGGTGGCGACCGGGGGTCGCCAGGGCTGGGTGTCGCAGATCCTTGGCGGGCTCCGCTTCCTCGCCACGGACCGTTACGGCCTGCTGTTGCTCGCCTGGGGCCTCGTGGCGTTCGCCCTTCGCCCGGCGCTACTTTCCGCCCATGCTGGCGCTGCCGGTTGGCCCTACGCCGAAATCCGCAACGCGCTCGACCCCGTTGCGCTGGCGCATGCTGCGTCGGTCATCCAGTGGGTGGCGTTCACGGGGCTGGTCGCGCTCGCCGTCATCGCCCACACCCGCTATGCCGCCGTCAACCCCGCCGCTTTCGCGAGCGACGCCAGCCGCTTCCGCATCGCCGCCGCCTACGCGCTGCTGCTGATGACGGGCTATCTTCTGTTCCTGTGGAGCCCGGTCTCGGTCTTCACGATCATCACGAATGACAGCCTGATTTTCTTCGATTCAACCTACCGCATCTCCAACGGCCTGGTCCCGTCCAACGACTTCCCCACGGCGCTGGGCGCTGCTCAGCTGTACCTGCCTGCCTGGGCAGCATGGCTGATCGGCGGCTATGGCGGATCGGTGGAGCTGGCATCGGTCTGGGTTGCGCTCGGGCTGGGGCTGGTCTGCGCCGTCGTGGGCGCGCCGCGCATGCCCGTCGCAGTAACAGCCCTGCTGCTGGGCGTGGTCTTTCTCGTCACCGTTCCGGCCGCCATGCTCGATCGCTGGGGCGGGGAGAGCATCACGCTGGTGAACGACGACACCGAGCTCCTGGCCGACAACCTGACCTGGGCGATGTTCTATAATCGCTGGGGCTGGGCGGCGTTGATTCCGCTGTGCATGGTGTTGATCCCCCGCCGCGACCGCGCGGCCGGTCCCGCCCTTGGCGAGATCGCCGTCCTCGCTGCTCTGCTCACCTTCCTGTTCTGGTTGAAGGCCAGCTATTTCGCCGCCGGGCTTGGGATGGCGGCAATCTATGCCTTCCTGAACCCCGCCCCCTGGCGCACGCTGGGGCTGGGCGCGGGCGCGACCGCTGCAGGCATAGTCTGCGTCGGGCTGATGACGGGAAACCTGCTATCCTATCTCAACGATATCCTGCTGGTTGGAAAGGTTTCCGGCGCGCGTGCGGATTCCATGCTCGGCCTCATCCGCCGAAACATGATGGAAATGCTCTTCGCACTGGCGCCGCTGGGTGTGCTTGCGGCGATCAAACGCTTCCACTGGCGCGATGGGCTGGTCGCGGGGTCTATCCTCGCGATGTCGATGTTCGTCATCAACCAGAACGGCCAGTTCGAGAACATGAGCACGCTGATCGTCCTTGCGGCCTATGGCGCGGTGAGGGTGATGGGCGAGGCGGACGCGCAACGCGTGGCCCGTATCGCGGCGGCTGGCGCGTTCGGCATGCTGGCGGCCTCGCAGACCTTCGACAGGGGCCTGGTGCTGATCGACCAGGCCTACGCCATCCTGCGCGAGAAAGCGCGTGAGCCGGCGGAGTGGGCGGGCGTTGCGGCGCTGCGCGGCGTCTACGTGCCCGAGCGCGAGAGCATGTTCGATCGCGCGCTGACTCTGTCTGATCTCGATGAGACGCGAATCCGCAATGTCTGGCTGTCTGGCCAGTTCGGCCGGCGCCAGGAGCTGCGCCAGGGCGAATACATGCAGACGCTGCTGGCCGGGATGGAAGACCTCAAGCCGGTGGTGAAGCGGGGTGAGACGGTCAACACGCTCGACATGACGAACCCGTTCCCGTTCCTGATGAACTTGCGCGCGCCCAGGGGCGGCTGGCTGACCCTGCACATGAATCGCACAATCAGCGAGGAGGTGCACCCGGCGCCTGAAACGATGTTTGCGGACTCAGACCATGTGATGATCGCCAGAATTTCGCTGATGCAGCCGACGGCGGACCTGATGAAGGAACTCTACGGCCCCTGGTTGGACGCGAACTATGCTGCGCGGGTCGATACGCTGCACTGGACGCGCTGGTCACACCGGAAGCCGTCCTTGCGGCCTCGCGACTCAGGAGATCCTTAACGCAAATTGGCTAGTGAATGGCTCCTTGGACACTCGGGGATGGTCCGGCGATGCTCGCTCCCAAATACATGCCGCAGCTGGCCGTCCTGATCGTTCTGGTCCTGTCCCGTCTGGCGGCCCATGCCGCCGGCCTGATGCCCGACCCGGCCATCGTGATCGACCACTGGCAGCATGTCGATCTCCGTTTCCTGGCCGCTGACCCCCTCGGCGCTCTGTGGAACCTGCACACCCAGCCGCCGCTCTGGAATGGCATTCTTGCGGGCATCGTGGCGATCACAGGCCCCGACGGCGATGCGGCCACCAGCGTTGTCTATGGGCTCAATCTGCTGATGACGGGGGGCGCGGGTCTGCTGTTCCTCGACATCCTGCGCCGGTTCGGATTCTCGCCGCTGGCGGCGACGGTGTTCACCTGCATCTCGATCCTGTCGCCGAACATCCTCTATTTCGAGACCTACGTATTCTACCCGCATTTCACCTTCTTTCTGGTCACGTTGCTGGTGTGGCTGCTGGTGCAGGTGACGCGCAATGGCCCACTCTGGCCCGTGGCCGGCGCTTTGGGCGTGCTGACGGCGCTTGCGCTGACCTGGGCGATCTTCCATCCGGCCTTTGTCGCGCTGGCTGGCGTCACACTGCTGTGGTGGAGCCGAGGCTTCACGCTTGCACCACTCGCGCGCCCCGTCATTGCGCTGGCGGCGCTGGCTACGGTGATCGCCGCTTTGCCCGCCATAAAGAACATGGCCATTCACGGCGTGCCGTCCGCCTCGACATGGATCGGACTCAACATCGCCCAGACAGTTCCGGGCGGGCAGAGCGGCGAACTGGCGCTCTGCGACTTCGAGACGGCTCACGGCAACGCTGTTGCGGCGCATGCCGGCTCGCCAGCGGATCACCCGCTGTTGTCGCAAACATGGAAGCGCCCTGGCGCGCCAAACATGAACCATCCCGGCATGATTGCCATCAGCGAACATTGCCTCGGCCTGATGAAGGACGTCATCCTCCAGGACCCGATCGGCTGGACCGCGTCACGCATCGGCGTTCTGATGGGCACCCACCAATTGCCGCCGTCCAACTACAATGCGGACCCGCTCGGCTGGGATGCGATCTTCGGCCCGGCAGAGCGCCTTACGGCAAGCTTTGGCCAGATCAGCCGGATCACCATGACGCTCTGGTACCTGCTGCTGATCTGGGCCGGGGTGAAATGCATCCGCATCAACCCGCCGCTTTGCATTTCGCTGCTTGGCGTCGTTTGCTATTTCACACTGGCCTCGCACTTCCTGAACGGCGGTGAGCAGGCGCGGATGCGTTATACGATCGAGCCGATCTATCTTCTCTTCAGCGCCGCGCTGCTGGCGATGGCGATGCGCCGCTTTGGTCCGCTGATCCGAAACAAGGAAGCGCGGTTCGCGAGCGGCGGTTGACGCGGTCTGGCGTGCGCGACTCAGCTGCGCTGATTCCCTGAAAAATCGGGGGTTCCGGAGAGGGCAAAGCGTCCGGAAGCCGCAAAATCGGGGGTTTTCGGGGCTTTTAGCTGTGAAAAGCCGGGATTTCCCTTGTAAAACGCGCCTTTTTTGCTTTGGAGGCTCCGAAATCCGTGTATTCAGAGGGCGGATTTTCCCAAGGGAGTCGAAAAGACCATGGCCACCGCTAAAAAAGCCGCCGCTAAGCAAACGACCGTCAGCACCAAGCAGCTGGCCGCCACCCTGGCCGAGAGCCACGAAATTCCGAAGAAGCAAGCCGAGGCCATGCTGGCCGATCTCGTCGGCCTGCTCACCAAGCACCTGAAGAAAGGCGACCGTATCCGCCTCGTTGGTCTCGGCGTGCTCGTCGTGCGCAAGCGCGCTGCCCGCATGGGCCGCAACCCGGCGACGGGCGAGCCGGTGCAGATCAAGGCTTCCAAGAAGGTTGCGTTCCGCGCCTCCAAGGAACTCAAAGAGTCGATCTAACGGCTCAGCGATTTCACTGACCCAACGATTGGAACGCCCGGCAGCAATGCCGGGCGTTCTGCATTTCAGGTCATCGCTTACGACGACAGACGGCTTGGGGCGAAAGCGCAGCACCGGCCGGCCCGCCTGCATTGGGGGGCTCGCCCGAAATGAAAAGGCCGCCCGGAGGCGGCCTTTCCTGAGTTCGTCTTGCCAGATCGCTCAGGCGACAGGCGGTGATCCCGGCTGTTCGGCCATCGGGTCCTGCGCGTGTTTGACAGCGCCTTCGAAGATGGCGTTCGGCTCGATGGCCAGTGAAGCGTGGAAGATGTCGCCACGCACCTTGGCTCCGGTACAGAGCTGAACCTTGCGGCCACGGATGCGGCCCTCGACTGTGCCACGAACAACGATGGACTCAGCGACAACTTCGCCTTTGACAGCGCCGGTTTCGCCAACCGTCAGGGCGGAGGCGCGCACATCGCCCTCGATCTGGCCGTTGATGTCGATTTCGCCAGTGCTGACGATCGTGCCGGTCATCTTCACGTCGGCGGAGATGATCGATGGCCCCGAGCGGGCCGCCAGCGGCGCGCGCTTGGCTCCCGGATCCGTCAGAACGGGCTTGGGGGCCTGGGGCGCCGGTGTCGGCTCAGGTGATTTGCCCTTAGTGAACATGCTTGCCAGCCCTCAAAAACTTGATCGGATCGTACGACTTTCCGCGGAAGTATATCTCGTAGTGGAGGTGCGGTCCCGTACTTCTTCCAGTTGACCCCATTGTGCCAACTTTCTGGCCGAGGGCGACAGTGTCGCCAACCTTCGCGCTGATCGAGTTCATATGCCCGTAAAGCGTGCGGAAGCCTCCGCCATGGTCAATCTCGACTGTCCGTCCGTACCCGCCCTTGACCCCTGCGTAGATGATCTTCCCCGGCGCCGATGCAATCAACGGCGCTCCAGTAAAGGCTGCAAGATCGGTGCCTTCATGAAAGGCGGTGCCGCGGCCAAACGGGTCGGTCCGGTAACCGAAGCCGGATGTTTCCCGGTAGCTGCCCTGGACAGGGATTCCGAGGGGCAGGGACCGCAACGCCTTCTCGTAGAGCTGGGCTTCGTAGAGCCGGGCTTCGACCTCATAAATACGGCGTTCGAAAGGGTCGGTGATCGACTCAAGCGGCTTACCGTTGGCCGCAAAGCTCACCGGCACCAGCGGACCGCCAACGCCGGACTGCTCCAGCACGCGGGAGGCAGGCACGCCGGTGAGACGAATGACGCCACGCGCCGTCTCGGAACGCAGAACGGCTTCTTCCTCGAAGGAATCAAGCAGCAGGGCCTGTTCGCCGATAAGCTTGTCGGTCGGCGCGCGGAAGACGCCGTCGCGGTCATCGCCCGACGACCATTCAGGACGGCTTTGCCGTGGATCGCCTTCCTCGATGGTGGAATCGATCAGCATGGTAGCGTTGGAGCCGTTAAGCACGATGGCCGAGGCCGTATCGCCTCCCTGCAGGCTCGACAGCAGCTTCTTGAGCGTTTCGTGACGGCTCTTGGCCTCGACGATCGCACTGTTGAAATCCTGAGTCCGCGTCTCAAGCAGGTGGAGGGCGGTCTGCTCAGCGGCGCGCGCCTGACGAAGTTCGCGCTCAAGGCGAGCCGACTGCTTGTCCAGCGAGCCGCCGCCGCTGTCCATTCCCGGCCCACGAAGCAGGACCGCAACGGTCGCGAACAGGCACCAGCCGACAACCAGAGTCGCAGCGCCGGCGATCATCGCCTGGCGCCATGGAGAGATCGAAACATACCGAACGGAGCCGCCGCTGCGGTGATAGATCTGCCGTTCAGGAAAAGCCTTCTCAAAGAAGGCTTTGGTCTTCGCCTTCAATTGCTTGACCGCCATTTACACTGCCCGATCAATTTCTCTACGCGCCAAGCCCCGCGTTGCCCCGCTGGATGTTGCCCGGCGGTCACATGGATAGCTCAGAAATTCGCGCACGCGAACCCCTAAGGTCAGCTTTTTCGCCAGCCTCAAGCAGCCGGGTTAAGCATCCGTATACCCAATCCAAATGGCGGTGATATGGTTAACGAAATGATGCCGCTGCCCGCAAAACAGTCTCTGCGTGTCCCGGAACGCGGACGTTTCGCCACACCTGCTGGATCACGCTGTCCGGACCGATCAGGAAGGTGGATCGCACGATGCCCATGAACCGGTTGCCGTAGAGCTGCTTCTCCCGCCAGACGCCGAAGGCGTCGCACACCTGGCCGTCCTCGTCGGAGCCGAGGCGGACCTTGAGCCCGTGTTTGGCTGTAAACGTCTTGTGGTCGGCCATGCTGTCGCGGGAAATGCCCAGTAGGTCGGCGCCGCCTCGCCTGAAGCGCGACTGCATGCCGCTGAACGCGACTGCTTCCCGGGTGCAGGCGTCGGTATCATCCTTGGGATAGAAGAAGAGTATAAGGGTTTTTCCTGCATAATCATCGAGGCTGGCGGCCCCCCGGGGCGTCGCTGGCAGTTGAAATGCGGGAGCCGGGTCGCCGGCTGCAAGTTGCTGTGACACAATCCATCCGTGTTTTTGTGGTGTCAGGGATCATGGACTTCTATCGCCGTCCACGTCTCCCGGTGAAGCGGCAGCAAATCGCCGTCCGCCCAACGCTGCGTCAGCGTTCGGGGGCGAAGCCGTGAAGGTTTCGGCCAAGATCCTGTTCCTTGAAATTCTGGCGTTCATCACCTTCCTGATTCTGGCGGGTGCGGGATTCCTGGCTTGGCGCCTGTCCCAGGGGCCCATCGATCTCGAATTTATCCGTCCGCAGGTGGAACGATCTCTGGCGGAGGCGCGCGGCGGCAAGCCCGTGCAGATCGAGACGCTGGCGCTTGAATGGGTGCGGAGCCGGGGCCGGGTCGAGGCCGTTGCGCGCGGCTTTACCGCGATGGGGGCGGACAATCAGCCTGCCTTCCGCGCCGAACGCGCGATGATTGCGCTCGAAGCCGGCGCGCTGCTGGCCTTGCAGGTCAAGCCCCGGCAGCTGCGTCTTGAGGATGGCCGGGCCACCGTGGTGCGGAGCAAGGATGGAGTCTGGACGCTCGCGGACATCGAGATCGCGAAGGAACCAGATCCCAGCGACAAGCCGTTCGATCCGGTGCGCGATCTTGACTGGGGGACGCTGGCGACGCCGATCCGCGCGCTGGTTGCGGCCGGTTCGTTCGAGCAGGTCGAACTGGCGGGCTTCCACCTTGATGTGGTTGATCAGAAGACGGGAACGACCTGGGGCGCCAATCCTGTCGACGGCATATGGAAGGCGACACGCGACGGCGTGTCGCTCGAACTCGATATTCGGCTCGCCGGCGCCCGTGAAGGCGAGCCCAACAAGGTGCGCATCGAACTGACGTCGGATGGCGATGTTGCCCACGCCTCGGGCAATATCACCCTCGAAGGCGTCGACCCCATGTCGATCGCCCAGATGTTCGGTTATTCGGGCGACGCTTTCACGTCAGACAGCTCTGCCAACGCCACCTTCGCCGCCACTGCCAGCGAACGCAGCGGCCTCCTCAACACCAAGCTTTCGCTCTCCGGCGTCTCCGGCGCCCTCCAGGTGAACGAAGGGACTGTCGCGGTGCGGGATCTGTCGTTCGCGGCGGTCTACGATCCGGCCACCAAGTTTATCACGCTGGAAGCGCTCAGTATCGACAGCGACCGGGTGGCGGGGACCTTCACCGGCGCGCTCGACGCTCGGGCGATCATGGCCGGTGACGCCACGCTGCCCACCGATTTCGCCCTGTCGAGCGAAGCGTTCACAATGACGCTGGCGCCGCTCTTCGACGGGCCCATGCAGATCAAGAGTGCGGCCCTGAGCGGGCAGATATCGACTGACCTGCGCCGCTTGACCGTCTCCAGCATCAAGGCCGGCAATGGCGTGATGACCGCCTCTGGCTCGGGCGAAATCTGGCTGGAGGGCGAAGGCGACAAGCTCGGCGTTGGCGTCAAGGTCAAGGCTGCGACGGAAGGAACATTCACCCCGGCACAGGTCGTCGCCTTCTGGCCGGTGTTGGCGGATTCATTTGCCCGCAACTGGGTGAAGACGAATATTCCCGAAGCCGTCATCAGCAATGCAGTCGTTGCGATTGACTGGCCGCCGGGCGCCACAGCAAAGGGCTTTCTGCCCGACGAAAACTTGTCGCTCACGTTCGACGTCGAACAGGCTACGGTGAAATTCCTGCCGGACTTTCCGGCCGTAACGAACGTTTCCGGAGCCGGCCACCTCAAGGGGAACAGCATCACCCTGGACGTGACGGGCGGCGCGCTTCAGGCTTGGGAGATCGACGAAGCGAAGATCGTCCTGCCGCAGTTCTCACCAGCTGGCGCAATGGCCGAAATCACCGTGGCAGGACGCGGCCCGCTGATGGACCTGCTGCGCATTGTCGACGACAGCAAGCTGGATATCGCCGAGCGCTACAATCTCCAGATCGCCCAGATTTCCGGCGATGGAAATGTCAGCGTCCAGGTCGGCTATCCGATGATCGGCGAACTGACGGACAAGGACATCAGGTTCAACATCAAGGGCGAATTCGAAAACGTCGTCGTGCCCGATATCGCGGGCGACTTCGGCCTCGCCGGCGGCGGGGTCAGAATGGAGCTGACCCAGGACGGCATGTCGATGGACGGGGAGGGGCGGTTCGGGCCTGCGCCAGTCAGTTTCGAGTGGCGCGAAGCCGTCAGCGGCGACGACGCCGGCGCTCAGCTTGTCGCCCGCGCCCGCGCCAATCCTGACCTGCTCAACGCGTTTGGACTTGCCGCGCGCAACGTCATGCAGGGTGAAGCGGAGGTCGAACTCAAGGCCTCTGGACCCGGCGGCCGCAACTTCGATCTCGTGACGGCCAGCGTCGATCTTGAACACGCGCAGATCGATATCGCTGAGTTCGGGTGGCGCAAGCCCCTCAATGCGCAAGCCAAGGGCACATTCCGCTATGGCAAGGGTGACGACAGCGCCATCGTCGTGGGCGACATTCGCGCCGACGGCCTCGAACTCGTCGCCGAAGCCCAGTTGGACGGCGACAATATGGTGAAGGCGATTGACATCGAGCGTCTGTTCTCGCGCGGCACGCTGGATGTTCGTGGCCGCATCACGCGCAAGTCGGACGGTGGCTATCGCGCGTCGCTCTCAGGTCCGTTTTTCGATGCAAGCCCGTGGATGGATCAGATGCTGGACATGTCCGGCGGCGGTGCGTCGCCGACCGCCATGGGCGGGCCCGGTGATCCCGGGCCGCTGCATGAACTGCAGCTCAACACCGACAAGCTGCGCGTCCGGCCCGACACCGACATCTCGAATGCACGCATTTCCTTCAGTGTCGATGGCGAAGGCCCGCGCAGCGGTTCTATCTCCGGCCAGATCGCGCGCGACAAGTATGTCAACGTCGCCCTGAGCACGAGCGGCGAGACGAAGAACATCTCCCTCCGCTCTGACGACGCCGGCTTTGCCGCTCGCGTCTTGTTCAAAGCGGACTACCTCATCGGCGGCAAGCTTGCCGTCGACGGCGCCTTTGTCGGCGCCGACGGCGACGCCACAGTCACGATGACAGACGTGCGCCTCAAGGACGCGCCGCTGCTCGCGCAGATATTCTCGCTCGCTTCGCTGCAAGGGCTGGCCGACGTGCTGTCCGGCGATGGCGTTCTGTTCACCGAGGTCAACGCGCCCATCAGGATCATTGATGGCCGCATAGACGCGCCGGGCATGCGCGCCTCGGGGCCGGCCATGGGCATAACGGCGCGCGGGTGGATATCACCGGAAACGGGCGAGCTGTCGCTTGATGGCGTGCTGGTGCCGTCCTTCGGCGTCAACTCCCTGCTGGGCGGACTGCCTGTGATCGGCGACCTGTTCGTCTCGCGCCAGGGCGAGGGCATGTTCGCGCCGACCTATTCGGTGAGAGGAACGTTCGCGCGCGCCCGCGTGCAGATCAATCCGGTCGCCGCATTCACGCCAGGCGTGCTCCGCCGCATCTTCGAGAACCCGACCGAGCCGCCGCCTGCGCCGGACGCGTCGCTACCCGCCCCGCCAGCGACGCCCCAGCCATAGAAAACGGCCCGCCGGTTGAACGGGCGGGCCGCATGTCTTCGCTTCGATGGAAGTCGATCAGCCGCCTTCGGCCAGCTTCTTCATGTTGGCGAGCGCACCGTTGAATCGCGTGCGGTAGCCGTCGGCCGACTTGGTCTTCTCTTCCGGCGTGGCGAGGTTTCCGACGTCGAGCATCAGCGTATAGAGGATCTTCGACGAGGTCGCGTCGATGGGCTTGGCTTCAACGAAGCCGTGGTAGGTGTTGTACCACTTGCCCTCGACCGCAGGCTGGGCATAGCCGTAGCCAAACTCGGTCTTCGACACCATCACCTCGGTCACCGAGTTGGCGATCAGGCGCACGGAGCCGACGTCGCTGTGGCTCGTCGTGACAGCGCAGGGCACTTCGCGGCCTGGTGCAATCCACTTCGAGATGTCGCACCAGCCGCCAACCTTGGCCCACACTTCTGCGGCCGGCTTGTTGACGGTGATCTCCATCGGAATGGCGACGTACTCAGCCTTGGGCCATGTGCCCTGGGCCGACGCCGTGCCGGCAAGGCCAACGGCCAACGCGGCCCCGGCCAGCAGTGAAACCAGTTTCATGTCGTCTCTCCCTTGAGTCCGCAGATGCGGCGCCGCACTCGATTGCCAAACTGGGGCGGCCTGCCGGGGAGATCACCTTACGAACGGGGAAAGCGCCAGCGATTTTTCCAGCGCGGACGGTAACGAAAGCGGCAAAGTGCCGCTCAGGCTGCCTGGCTTTCCTGCGAAATCGCCTTGGCGCGGCGATTCTCGGCCAGCTGCTCTGGGGCGAGCCTGCGGACTCGCGTGATCTCGCTGACGAGGTCGCGCTCGGCGATCGGCTTGGACAGGTACCCGTCCATGCCCATGCCCAGATACCGTTCCTTGTCGCCGGTCATGGCGTCGGCGGTGAGGGCGATGACCGGGATGTTCGCCCACGGCTCATCGGACGCACGGATCGCGGCAATTGTCTGCGTGCCGTCCATCACCGGCATATGCACGTCCAGGCACACGATATCGAATGTCTCGCGGCGCAGCGCCTCGAGCGCCTCCTTGCCGTTGGTCGCCTCGACTATGCGCATGTTGAACGGCCGTAGAAACAGCGACGCCACTTGCCGGTTGATCGGGTGATCATCGACCAATAACAGGCGAAGGTTCTGGCCCTTCAGACTTGAGCGGGCTTCGTCCTCATTCACTGACATGCCCTCGCTGACGATGCGATGCTGAGGCGCTGCCTCGCCGGCAAGGAACGAGAAGGTGAATTCCGAGCCGCGGCCGAGCTCCGACCGGACCGTTGCTTCCCCGCTCATCAACTCAGCCAGTTTGCGCGTGATCGACAGGCCGAGCCCGGTGCCGCCATACTTGCGCGACGTGGAATCGTCAGCCTGCGTGAAGGGCGTGAACAGCCGATCCATCGTCTCTTGGTCCATGCCGATGCCCGTGTCTGACACGCGCACCTTGACCAGATACTCGCCGCTCGCATTGCGGCGCGCAGTGACGAACACCTCGACGCGCCCCTGCTTGGTGAACTTGATGGCGTTGGAAATCAGGTTCGAAACACATTGGCGCACACGCACGGCATCGAAATTCAGGACCTGCGGGAGGTCTGCATCCAGCGAGAGATAGAAGTCGAGGCCAGCTTCTTCGGCCTTCGGCTTCCACAGGCGATGCAGCCGGCGCAATGTGTGGGTGAGGTCCGTGTCCGCCTTCACGACGGCGATCTTGCCCGCTTCGATCTTCGACAGGTCCAGAACATCGTTGAGCAGCGCCATCAGGTTGCGGCCTGAATCGAGGATAGTCTGGACCTGATCACGCTGTTCGTCGGAGAGGCTGCCCATGTCCAGCACCTGCGCCATGCCCAGTATGCCGTTCAGCGGGGTGCGGATCTCGTGGCTCATGTTGGCGAGGAAAGCCGATTTGGCGTTGGAGGCGGCGATGGTCGCGGCCTGCGCCTTCTTCAACTCGCGTTCGCGCTGGCGCAGCTCGGTCACGTCGACCGATATGGCGACCTTCCGCCCATCGGCCATGGGGCGATAGGTGACCTGCACGATACGGTTGTCGGACGTCCTGATCTCGTAGGTCTCGCCCGTGTCGGTCAGGTGGTTGAAATGCTCGACATGCTCGGCGACCTGCTCGTCGTTGAAATCGGGCCGTGACTGGCGGATCGAATACTCCATCGCCTCGCGATAGTGCTTCGCACCGTTGGCGAACGCCTCGTAGAGATGCGGGAAACGCTTCTCCGAAATCCGGTTGTGCAGCACGGGCACGCCGTTGTGGTCGAAAATGGAAATGCCGTCCGGCAGGTTCTCGATCGCCTCAAGGAAGATCGGATCGACATCGGTCAAGGTCGTCGGCGCCATCGTACGTTCTGCCTTTCGCTCCCCGCCCAGCCTTTTGCTGGTGCAGGACACGCGCCCGGCAACTCTTCGCCTCGTCCCGTCGCGGGTTGAAGCGAGGCCGCTGGTGCAGCGTGTCTCCCTGCGACAAGTCGTACGCGAGCATCCCTAAGAAAGGCTGATTTCCGGCCGCGAAATGGTTAATCGAGGCGGCGATTCTACTAGGAAATCAGGGACGCTCCCGGCGCTTTTAGCGGGCATTGCTTGCGCGTCATCGGAAGGCGGCCTGGAGCGGGTAGAGGGAATCGAACCCTCGTATTCAGCTTGGAAGGCTGCTGCTCTACCATTGAGCTATACCCGCGAGCCGGGCCTCAGGTAGGCGAACCAGGGAAATTGGTCAACGTCCGCCAGCCATCTCAGCACACGGGGAGGGCGGGGCTTACTCGTATTCCGGCGGGCCTATTGAATAGCCGCAAATGGGGTGGCCCTGCAGGTCGGTCACCCGCTCGACATACACCTTGAGCGTCTGTGGGTCGAAATCCGGCCCATAGACGCGCATCTGCGCCAGTATCTTGCGGCGATAGTCGGCGGCGATCCGTTTGCGCTCCCGGTCGCCCAGCGCCCGGCGCAGGGAGATGTCGGGCCGGGTCGGGCGGATGTTCATCTCGCGGTCACGCATCTGCCGCTTGTGCTCGGCGATGATCTCTTCGAGCTCGCCGATCCCGAACTTCACCACTTCGATGCGTTTGCGCAGCGCGGCAAGCTCCCGATTCTTCTCGCGATAGGCCACGGTGCCGCGTCTTGCTGGCGCTTCTTCAAGGCGCTGCAAGTTGATGGCGAGCTTCTTCAGCTCGTCCTTCCGTGTCGCAAGGTCGCGCTCGATCGGTTCCATGACTCGCAGTCTAGCGGAAAGTTCGCGGCGGCAAAGCCGCTTCGCGCATCACGCCCCAAGGTCTTTGGCGATCGCCGCGAAAACGTTGTGAAACATCTCCGTGGTGAGGCGGCCGGTATTCGTGTTGTACCGGCTGCAGTGATAGCTGTCGTGCAGCGCCAGCGGGCCTTGCGGGCCCCGCATGCTGTGCCGTCGCGCGTGACCGAACACGGCGCTGGCCGGCTTGCCGTTCAGCGCCCGCACCGTGCTGTCATGCGCAATCCGGCCCAGCGCGAGGATCACCTTCAGGTTGGGCATCTCGGCTATGCGGCTCACCAGGAACTGCCGGCAGGTCAGGATCTCGGCCCCCGTGGGCTTGTTTTCCGGTGGAACGCATCGCACCGCATTGGTGATCATTGCATCCTTCAGCGCCAGGCCATCATCGGGCCGCGCCGCAAACTGCCCTGTCGAAAGCCCGTACTTGGCAAGGGTGGAATAGAGCAGGTCGCCGGCATAATCACCGGTGAAGGGCCGCCCCGTCCGGTTCGCGCCTTGCAGGCCGGGAGCCAGCCCCACGATCAAGAGCCGTCCCGTCGCATCCCCAAAGGATGGCACCGGCGCGTTGAACCAGTCAGGGTGAGCCGCCCTGTTCGTGGCGATGAAAGTGGCCAGGCGGGGACAGAGGGCGCAGTCGCGCGGCGCTTCCGCTGGCGCTGCAACCATCACCCTGGGCGCCCGTCCAGCTGGGATTCGCGCATTCACTCTGCGTCCCTTCATTGGCCACCTTTCCTGTCAGCCCTTCCTGTACCGGGGCCCATCGCCGGGTCAAATGCCAGAAAGTCCCCAAAAAACTGGCCAAAACGGCCATGAAAGCCTATGTTGCGCCCGCGAACCCTTTCCTGTAGGGAGGGCGGTTCCCAAAGGAGAGACGCATGGCCCGCGTGACGGTTGAAGACTGCGTGGAAAAGGTACCGAACCGGTTCCAGCTGGTTCTCCTTGCTGCGCATCGTGCGCGTGTGATTCGCCAGGGCGCCCCGATCACCATCGACCGGGACAACGACAAGGATCCCGTCGTCGCTCTCCGCGAAATCGCGGACGAGACGGTCGACCTCGAAACCATCCGTGACAGCCTGGTCGCTGAGCTGCAGGAAGTTCGTCCCGGCGAGGAAGCCGAGAAGGAAGCGGATAAGCGCGCGCTCGCCGCCGCTCCCACCGCCTCCGAGGAAGAAGTTCTCAAGGCTTATCAGGTCGAGCTGGAGTCGGCGCGCGAAGAGCGCTTCTAAGAGGCAGGCCATATGGGGCAAACGGGAAACGTCGCCCCCTTCAAGAAGCCTGAACCGGCCGGCACGCCTGCCGCCGCCCAGCAAACTGCTGTTGCAAGGCCGCGCGGCCGGAAATTCCTCCGCCAGAACGAACTCGTCGACCGCGTTAAGGCCTACCAGCCGGATGCGAGCGAGGACGAACTCAACAAGGCGTATGTCTACGCCGTCATGAAGCATGGCCAGCAGCTGCGCCACTCGGGCGACCCGTACTTCGCCCATCCCGTCTCCGTCGCCGGCCTGCTCACAGATCTCAAGCTCGACCAGTCCACGATCATCGCCGGCCTCCTGCATGATGTGATCGAGGATTGCGATGTCACGCCCGGCGACATCCGCGAACTGTTTGGCCAGGAGGTGGCCGATCTCGTCGACGGCGTCACCAAGCTGCCCAAGGTCACGGGAAATAACTCGCCGCGCGCCCTGATCCAGGCCGAGAATTTCCAGAAGTTCATTCTGGCGACGACCAAGGACATCCGTGTCCTTCTCGTGAAGCTGGCGGATCGGCTGCACAACATGCGCACGATCGAGTTCATGCCGACCGAGGAATCCCGCCTGCGCGTCTCGCGCGAGACGCTGGACATCTACGCCCCGCTGGCGCGCCGCGTCGGTCTCTCGATCTTCGCGGGCGAGCTGGAAGACCTCGCCTTCAAGCAGGTGAACCCTGTCGCCTATTCAGCTATCACCAAACGCCTCGAGGAACTCGTCTCCGACGACACCTCCGTGCTCGACCGCATACGCTCCGACATTGAAACCGTGATGCTGGCGCGCGGCGTGCGCGGTGAACTGGTCGGCCGCATGAAGCGGCCCTATTCGATCTGGCGCAAGCTGGAGACCAAGTCGATCTCGTTCAAGGACCTGGGCGATGTCTTCGCTTTCCGCCTGATCGTCGGCGCGACGGAAGAGTGCTACCGCGCGCTTGGCGCCGCGCACCAGCAATGGGCGGCGCTGTCGGAAAAATTCAAGGACTACATCTCTGTCCCCAAGCCCAACGGCTACCGCTCGCTGCACACCACCTTCCTCGGCCCCGGCAATCGCCGCGTCGAATTGCAGATCCGCACGAAAGACATGGAAGCCGTCGCCGAGCGCGGCGTGGCGGCGCACTGGAAATACAAGGACTCGCAATACGGCTTCGACGCAGAGGCCGCGCGCGAAGCCGGCCTCGACGCCGAGGCGGAACTCATCGAATTCGCGGACATGCTGAAGCACGGGGGCTCGCCCGAGGAATTCCTCGAGCACGCCAAGCTCCAGATGTATCGCGACAGCGTCTTCGTCTTCACGCCCAAGGGCCAGCTTGTGCGCCTGCCTGCGGGCGCAACGCCGCTCGACTTCGCCTACGCCGTCCACACCGAGATCGGCGACACCACGATCGGCGCGCGCATCAACGGGCAGGACCGCCCGCTGCGCACCATACTGGAAAACGGCGACACCATCGAAATCCTGCGCGGCTCGCGTCCCGCCACCCAGCCGCATTGGGAAAGCCTCGCCGTTACCGGCCGCGCCCGCTCGGCCATCCGCCGCCTGACGCGCACTGCCGAGCGCGGCGAATTCATCGCCATCGGCCATCGCCTGATCGAACACGCGCTGCGCCGCATCGGCCTCGATCCGGTCGAGGTGGACCAGGCCGAGATGACCGAGCGCACCGGGTTCGACAAGGCCGACGCGCTGGCCGAGGCCATCGGCCGTGGCCGGCTTTCGACCGCAGAGATGCTGGAAAAGGCCTTCCCGGGTCTCGACGATCCGGGCCGCCACGCGATGTCCGCGCCCGACGCCGATGGCCCAAGCCTGATCGCCGGCGGCGAGATGACGGCGGGCGTCACCATGCACCTTGCCGAATGCTGCTCGCCGCTGCCGGGCGACCGCATCATCGGCGTGTTGATCCCCGAGAAGGGCATTGAGGTTCACGTCATCGATTGCGCGCGCCTTGCCGAATTCGAGAACCAGTCGGACCGCTGGCTTGACCTGCGCTGGCGTCCCAAGGGCGACACGGATGCGCTGGCTGTCGGCCGCATTCACGTCACCACCGCCAACCGACGCGGCGCGCTCGCCCTGCTGGCGAAGACGGTTTCGGATGCGCAGGGCAACATCATCAACGTGAAGACGCTGAAGCGCTCGCCCGACTTCTTCGATTTCGAATTCGACGTCGAAGTCGAAGACAACAAGCGCCTCACCCAGATCGTCGCCGCCCTGCGCGCGCTCGCCGTGGTGGACTCGGCCGAACGGGTAAAGGGATGACCATGCGCTGGATCGCCGCCATTGCCGTGCTGCTGTTCGCCGCCTGCGCGCCAGTGCAGGAGGAGCCGCTTCAGCCGCCGCCTCCGCCTGCGACCGTCGAGAAGCCGGCCGTCCCGGCCACCGAAGAGATGTGCAAGGCGCAGGCGGGCCAATGGGCGCCGATCTGCCGCCTCCAGCAGCCGCAATGCGTGCTCACCTTCTCCGACGCCGGCACGCTCTGCACCGACAGCGACCAGTGTCAGGGCAGCTGCTATGCCGACACCGCCAACGGCCCCCTCCAGCCGGGCGTGAAAGCCGTTGGCCGCTGCTCGCTGAACAGCAATCCCTGCGGCTGCAACCAGCGCGTCGAAGACGGCATGCCCACCCCGACCCTATGTGTCGATTGAGCCTGATGACGAAGGGTTGTAGGGCAGGGCCAGCAACGCCGGACCAGCCAGGACAGACATGAACACCAACGACGTTCTCGACGAATTCAGGAAAGTTGGCGCCCTCCTGGAAGGGCACTTCATCCTGTCCTCCGGCCGCCGCAGCCCGGTGTTCCTGCAGAAGGCGCTCGTCTTCTCGCATCCGCAGACAACCGAGCGCCTGTGCGGCGCGCTGGCCCGCAAGCTGGAAGCCGAGTTCGGCAAGATCGATGTCGTGGTCGGTCCCGCCGTCGGCGGCCTGATACCCGGCTATGAAACCGCCCGCGCGCTGGGTTGCCGCTCGCTCTACACCGAGCGCGAGGGCGGGGTGATGAGCCTGCGCCGCGGCTTCACCGTCGCGCCCGAAGATCGCGTGATCATCGTGGAAGACATCGTCACCACCGGCATCTCGATGCGCGAAACGCAGGAAGCGCTGAAGGCGGCCGGCGCCAACGTCATCGGCGCGGCCTGCATCGTCGATCGCTCGAACGGCAAGGCGGATGTAGGCGGCCTGAAGCTCGTCTCGCTCGCCGCCGTCGATTTCCCCGACTACGACGCCAACGACCTTCCGCCCGAACTTGCGAGACTGCCCGCCATCAAGCCCGGCAGCCGGGGCCTGAAATGACGATGCAGCGTGCGCGCCTTGGTGTGAACATCGACCACGTTGCGACCATCCGCAACGCGCGCGGCGGCGCCCATCCTGATCCGGCCAAGGCTGCGGCCATCGCTCACGCCGCCGGCGCGGACGGCATCACCATTCACCTGCGCGAGGACCGCCGCCACATCCGCGATGCGGACCTTGCCGCCGTGCGCAGCGCAACCAGCCTGCCGATCAATCTCGAAATGGCGACAACTGAAGAAATGCTCGCCATCGCGCTCGACTACAAACCCCACGCCGCCTGCCTCGTGCCGGAAAAGCGCGAAGAGCGGACGACCGAGGGCGGGCTCGACGTCGCGCGCCTGCATGATCAGGTCGCGCCGTTCGTGACGCGCCTGCGCGACGCCGGCATCCGCGTCTCGCTCTTCATCGAACCCAGCATCGTCCAGGTCGCCGTCGCCGAAGCCATCGGCGCGCCCGTGGTGGAGCTGCACACCGGCAAATATGTCGAACTGGTCTTCGCGGGCGACAAGTCCGGCGCCGCCGAAGAACTGAACCGCCTGCGCGAGGCCGCCGCCCATGGCCACGAGCGCGGCATCGAAATTCATGTGGGCCACGGCCTCACCTACGACACCGTCCGCCCTGTCGCCGCCATCCCCGAAGTGCGCGAACTCAACATCGGCCACTTCATCATGGGCGAGGCGCTGTTCGTCGGTCTCGAAGCGGCGGTCAAACGCATGCGCCGGGAAATCGACATTGCGCGAGGCCACGCGTGATCATCGGCATCGGCCAGGACATGTGCGACATCCGCCGGATCGAGAAAGCGCTGGCCGAGTTCGGCGACCGTTTCACCAATCGCGTCTTCACCGATGTGGAGCGCCGCACGGCCGATCGCCGCCGGCAGCGCGCGCCCACCTACGCCAAGCGCTTCGCCGCCAAGGAAGCCTGCGCCAAGGCGCTGGGCACCGGCGTTCCCCGTCGCGGCGTGCACTGGCAGCACATGGGCGTGATCAATCTGCCCACCGGCAAGCCCACTTTCGCGCTGACAGGCGGCGCCGCCTTACGTCTTGAGAAGCTTACGCCGCCGGGCATGACCTGCTTCATCCACCTCACCATCACCGATGAATATCCTTACGCGCAGGCGCAGGTGATCATCGAAGCGCTTCCCACGGCGCTGGCGTGACCCGTCCAAACTCCAGCCACACCGGAAAGCGCCGCAAGAACCGCGCCCGCGCCGAAGGTCCGCCATCCCTGTCGGCCGAAAATCTCGCCGCCTGCGAAGCCGCCATCGGCTACAGCTTCAAGGACGCCAGCCTGCTGCATCGCGCCATGACCCACCGCAGCGCGGCTCAGGGCAAGACCGCCGAATGGAGCAATGAGCGTCTCGAATTCCTCGGCGACCGGGTGCTCGGCCTTGTGATCGTGGAGGCGCTGATGCTGCGCTTCCCCACCGCCCGCGAGGGTGAACTTGCCCCGCGTCTCAACGCCGTGGTCAGCCGCGAAGCCTGCGCCGTCGTCGGCGCCGAACTGGGGCTTGGCCCCTTCCTCATCGTCGATAAGTCCGAGCGCGCCAATGGCGGCGCGACCAAGGCCTCCCTCCTGGCCAATGCCGCCGAAGCGGTGCTCGGCGCGGTCTATCTAGACGGCGGGCTCGCAAAGGCGGAGAAGTTCGTGCTGCGACACTGGGGCGCCCTCCTGAAGGCGAACGCCGAGGCCCCGCGCGATCCAAAGTCCGCGCTCCAGGAATGGGCGCAGGGCGAAGGTTTCCCGGCGCCAACCTATCGCCATGTCAGCCGCACCGGCCCTGATCATGCGCCGGTCTTCACCGCAACCGTGGCTGTCGAAGGGTATGATCCCGTCTCCGCCAGCGGACCATCCAAGCAGCATGCAGAGCGCGAAGCTGCGCGCGCAATGCTCGCCATAATTCCAGGAGCCAACTCATGACCGCCACACGCGCGGGTTTCGTCGCCATCATCGGCGCACCGAACGCGGGCAAGTCCACGCTGGTCAACCGGCTGGTCGGCTCCAAGGTCTCCATCGTCACCCACAAGGTGCAGACGACGCGCTTCCCGATCCGGGGCGTCATGATGCGCGGCCAATCCCAGGTGGTGCTGGTCGACACGCCCGGCATCTTCGCGCCAAAGCGCCGGCTGGACCGCGCGATGGTGAAATCGGCGTGGGAAGGCGCAGGCGACGCCGATGGCATCGTCCATCTCATCGATGCGCGGCACTGGACCGGTCATGGCGACAAGTCGGAAGACGAGGCGATCATCGCCCGCCTGAAGGAGATTGGCGCCAAGGCGATCCTCGCCCTCAACAAGATCGACCTCGTCGAACGCAGCGGACTTCTTGCGGCCACACAGGCGCTGTTCGACACGGGCGTCTATTCCGACGTCGTCATGATATCCGGCCTCAAGGGGGACGGGGTCGATCAGCTGGCCGACATGCTCGCTGCGCGCATGCCCGAGGGCCCGTATCTGTTCCCCGAAGACCAGTCCGCCGATATGCCTGTCCGCATGCTCGCCGCCGAAGTCACGCGCGAAAAGCTGATGCTGCGCCTGCACCAGGAAATCCCCTACCAGCTCACCGTCGAAACCGAGACCTGGCAGAAGATCGGCAAGGGCGGCGTCAAGGTCGAACAGCTGATCCATGTCTCGCGCGAGGGCCATCGCTCCATCGTGCTTGGCAAGGGCGGACAAACTATCAAGGAAGTCGGAACCGCCGCCCGCAAGGAGCTGTCCGAAATCCTCGGCGTGCCGGTCCACCTGTTCCTGCGGGTGAAGGTCTCCGAACGCTGGCAGGACAACCGCGAACGCTTCACCGCAATCGGCCTCGACTTCGACGCTTAACGAGACATTGCTGCGTTCCACCAACTTCGTCTGTGGCGCTCCAGCAGGCCTTAGTGAGTTCAGGCTAAACCGGGACGGTGGTGCGCCTCGGGGCAAGACATGCAGCAGACACGCGATCGGCTGGGAGGAACGGGTGGCCAGACCCGCATCGCGGACTTGCGCGCCCAGCTTAACCCGTCCACCGCCGACATGAAGAAGCCGCCCAAGCCGCGCAAAGCCGTGAAGCGCGAGTCCGAGGAAGAGCGTGCGCTCAAGGCCGAACGTATGGCGCAGGCTCAGCACACCACATCGCTGCTCTCTGGCGGCAACTCCAAAAAGCCCTACCAGCGTCCCGGCGAAAGGGCCGAACGGAAGTCTGGCGGCGGCCTCCTGTTCCAGTTGCTGCTCGTCATGATCATTGCCGGCGGGGTCGCCTTTGCGCTCGATCCCACGATCATTCCGCCTGAATGGATCGATCAGGCCCGCGATATCGTCGGCCCGTACATCAAGATCTGACCGATGGCCAAGAGACAGCTGCGCGATAGCGGACGTCTTGCGATGTATCTGATGTGTGGCGCTGTTGCCGGCATGGGCGCCTTCGTCGCGGTCGACAGCTTTGGTCCGCCCGAAGAGCCGTCGGCACTGGGCGCTCTCAGCCTCCGCGGGACCTACTACGCCACGTGCCGTGAGGCCTTCCAGGATGGCAGGGCCAACATCCGCCGCGGCGAGCCAGGCTATCGCCAGCCGCTGGACGCCGACAATGACGGCCTCGCCTGCGAGCCCTTTGTTCCGAACACGCGGTAAGCGCGTGTGCGCCGTCAGACCGGCTTGGACAGCACGAATTGGCCGACGTCGATCTTGCCTGTCCGGAACCCGGCCGAGCAGTAGCCGAGATAGTAGAGCCAGAGCCGGCGGAACTGTTCGTCGAACTTGCCGCCCTTGATGCGGTCCCAGGCCATCTCGAAGCGCTTGGCCCATTCGTCCAGTGTGCGGGCGTAGGAGGCGGCGAACATCTGGTCGACCGCGAAGGTCAGGCCCGCGCGCTCCGTCTGTTCCTTCAGGCGCGATGGCGATGGCAACATGCCGCCCGGGAAGATGTAGCGCTGGATGAAGTCCGCCCGGCGCCGGTATTCGTCGAAGTCCTTCTCCGCGATCGTGATGATCTGCAGTGCGGCCTTGCCGCCCGGCTTCAACACCTCGGCGATCTTCGAAAAATAGCTGGGCCAGTATTCCTCGCCCACCGCCTCGAACATCTCGATGGACGCCACCGCATCGTACTGGCCGGTGAGGTCGCGATAGTCCTTCATCACGATATCGACCTGACCAGCCAGCCCGGCCTCCCTGATGCGCTGCGTGGCGTAGTCGTGCTGAGCGTCAGAGATGGTGATCGACGTTACGCGCGCGCCGAACTCCTTCGCCGCCACTTCTGCAAAACCGCCCCAGCCCGATCCGATTTCCAGAACATGCTGGCCGGGCTTCAGATCGATGTTGCGCGCAATGGCGCGATATTTGGCCAGCTGACCGTCCATCATCGTCTGGTCGGGGGATGTGAAGATGGCCGACGAGTAGGTCATCGTCGGGTCGAGCCACGCCGCATAGAAATCGTTGCCCAGGTCATAGTGCGCCAGGATATTCCGCTTCGAACCCTTCTTGGTGTTCGAGCGCAGCATGTGGCGCATGTTGGCGATGAACTGGGCGATGGCGTTGCCGATCCCCAGCGTGCCAAGGTCGTCCCAGTTGATGCTGAAATACTCAAGCAGCGTCGCGAGGTCCGGCGAGTCGAACTTGCCGTCCATGAACACTTCGGCAAAGCCGATATCGCCGCGCGCGGCAACCGTGCGCGCGAATGTCTGATCGTGCACGATCATCTCGGCTTCGGGCCCGGGCTCCTTGCCCGTGAAGCGCAGGGCGCGGCCATCGGGAAGCACCATGTCGAGCCGGCCGTGCTTGAACCCCGCCAGCACCATGGCCGTGAAGCGCAGGCTGGCCGGCAGGCCATCAAGACTGCGCAGATCGCGCGCGCCTTTGATGTCCAGCACCATTCTCTCGACACGGCTCATGCACGTTTCCTCAGGTCTTCGTCCCCGCCGGCGTCTTTTTCCTCGCGCCGGATCAAGGTGGTACGCTTCAACCGCTGTTCCGGTTTAACGCGATACTTCGCACCCTTCAGGAACAGGCGGAAAGCCTGCCAATGGATGGCGATCAATACACCAAGTCCAGATATGGGCATTGCCACCAGCCAGCGTAAAATGGCTGGCGAGGAAAGCGCAGTTGCCCTGACGGTCAAGGCGGCCATGTGCGCCCGTCCTTCGGCCCCCATGTTCTCGACAACAAGGCTCATTCGCCCCCCGCCCTGGTCCGTTGGCGGCGGCCGCAACGTAAACCTGTACCCCCCGTCGACATCGAAGAAGGGCGACACAAAGAATTCCTTCTCCGTCACCGCGCGCGCATGCGCTGGATCAAATGCGGAAACATAGGTGTGCGTTTCGCCGAACGTGTTGTGCACCTCGTAGATGACGCCGCGAAGGTTCCCGTCTGGCCCGTGGCCAAGCCAGACCGAGATGGGCGCAAAGCCAATCCCCAGCACCCGCGGAAAACTGATCAGGCGGATTGCGCCGCCATCAAGCTGAACGCCGATCTCGCCAAATCGCTCCTCGGCCCATGCCCTTAGCGGCAACGCCTTGTCCCGCGAGCCATGGTCCGCCTGCCGGAAGGAAATCGCGGCGCCCCTGTCGACCGCAAACAAGCGGGACAGCGCATCCGCTTCCGCGAGCCGGTCGATATCCACCTCCAGCATGGCGACGCGGTGCGAGAAGCGCCGCACGAACGGCGTCTCGCGGCGGTGAACCGTCGTGCCGAACCAGAGCTGGGCGGCGGGAGCTGTCACTGTGCCGCCGCCAGCGCGCCGTGCTGCGCCCCCATGAAGGCCGCCTGCGAATGAGCCAGCACATGCGTGTGGGTTGTCGTCGCCTCCCACGGCACAGACCCGCCCAGCGCGAACGCCGCCTCAAGCCCGGTGCGCAATCCCGCCTCGTGGAAGCCGTCGCCCAACCAGGCCCCCGCGAAGAACAGGCCATCGCGCCCCTGCAGCCGCTGGATCGTACGCCGCGCCGCGTGCGAGGCCGTGTCGAACATCGGATGATCGAACTGATACACGCCAAAAGTCTTGTCCTTCGCCGGTTCGTTCACCGGGTTCAGCGTCACGAACACCGGATGCGAGTTGGGCAGTTTCTGCAGACGGTTCATCCAGTAGGTGACGCACACAGCCTCGTCCGCACCCTTCTTGACGTTCCACGACGCCCAGGCCATCCGCCGCTCGGGCATCAAGGTGCTGTCATGGTGCAGGAAAGCCGTGTTCTGCGAGAACCGCATCGAGCCCAGCGCCATGCGCTGCTCATCATAGGTCTCGTCCAGCATGCCCAGCGCTGCATCCGCATGGCACGAGAAGATCACCGCATCGAAAGTCTCTGGCGCCCGTCCGCGTTCGATCACCTGCGTCTTGCCCGGTCCCATCGGACGCACCGCCTGGATGTCCGCGGACGGCCGCAAGCATGGCTGCAGGTCCTGCAGCAGGCGCTGGACATAGCTTCGGCTTCCGCCCTTCACCGTCCGCCAGATCGGGCGCACCGTGTGCATCAGCTTGTGGTTGTCGAAGAACTTCAGGAAGCTGATCACCGGATAGTCCAGCATCAGCTTTTCCGGCGTCGACCAGATCGCGGCGCTCATGGGCAGAAGATAGGCGTCGCGGAACAACTGCGAATAGCCGTGGCCGTCCAGCCAGGCGCCCAGCGTCATGTCCGGCACGCTGTCCTTCGCCAGTTCCGCTCGCGCCGCACTGTTGAAGTCGAGTATCTCGCCGATCATCCCGCGGAACCGCTTGTCCAGCGCGTTGCGCTTCCACGCAAACAGGCCCCACGGGTCCGACGACCACTCATAGCCATTCGGATCGGACACGGCGAACGCCATGTCTGTCCACGTCGTCGGCACGTCGAGATGCTGCAGCAGCGCGGTGAAGTTCGGATAGTTCGGCCGGTTGAAGCAGATGAACCCGATGTCCACCGACATGGCGGTGCCCATGTGATCGATGTCCACGGTCCAGGCATGCCCGCCCAGACGCTCAGCCTTCTCGTACAGCACCACGTCGGCATTCTCGCGCAACGCCCATGCGGCGCCGAGGCCCGCCACGCCTCCGCCGATCACCGCGACACGCTTGCGGGGGATGCTCATGAAACGGATTCCTGGCTGGAGAACTTGTAGGTTTCGAGCGCACGCTTGCGCGCAAAATCGTGGTCGATGATCGGCTGGGGATAGGTCTCGCCCAGACGGACGCCTGCAAGGTCGAGCACCGGTGCAGGCGCTTCCCATGGCCGATGGATCCATTTCACGCCGAGGTCGGAAAGCTCGGGAACCCAGCGGCGCACATAGTCGCCCTCGGGGTCGAACTTCTCCCCCTGTAGCACAGGGTTGAACACACGGAAGTAAGGCGCAGCATCGGCCCCGGTTCCCGCTGTCCACTGCCAGCCTGCCGCGTTGTTGGCCTCGTCTGCGTCAACCAGCGTGTCCCAGAACCATTCTTCGCCGGTGCGCCAGTGGACCAGTAGGTCCTTCACGAAGAAAGAAGCGGCGATCATCCGCACGCGGTTGTGCATCCAGCCTGTAGCCCAAAGCTGGCGCATGCCGGCGTCAACGATGGGATAGCCGGTCTTGCCGCGCTTCCACGCATCAAGCTCGGCCTTGGTGCCCTTGCGCCAGTCGATATTGTCGAACTGCCGGCGCCAGCTCAGCCTTCCCATCTGCGGATCGTGATAGAGAAGGTGGTTGGAGAAATCGCGCCATGCGACTTCGGACAACAGTTTCTGCACGTCCTTCGCCGGCGCCTCGCCCGCTTCTTCTACATGTCGCGCCGCGCGCCAGACCTGGTGGGGGCTGATCTCGCCGAAATGGAGGTAGGGCGAAAGCCGCGAGGTCCCGTCCTGATCCGGCCTGTCGCGGCCGGATGCATAGCCCGTAATCGGACCCGCGAGGAAATCCCGAAGCCGTTTTCGCGCGCCCATCTCTCCCGGCGTCCAGGCCTCAGCGAGCCCGCCCGACCAGTCTGGCCGCGCGGGATGCAGGCCCCAGTCGTCAATGTCGTCAGACCTCACCTCCGGCGGCGCCGCCAGCGCGCGCGGCTCGGCTGCGGCCTGGGGGATATCGATGGTAGCCTGCAGCGCCTTCCAGAAAGGCGTGAACACCTTGAAGTCGCCGCCTGACCCCGTCTTGATCGCAAATGGCTCAGCCAGCAGCGACCCGTTGAAGCTCTCCGCAGCAATATCGGCCGCCTTAAGCGCGACCTTGATCCGCTCATCGATCTTGCGGGAGGGATTGTAGCGCCTGTTCCAGAACACGGCCTCGGCCCCGGTCTCCGCGACCAGCCCGGCGATCACCTCCTCCGCATTGCCCCGGCGGAGGATCAGCGTGCCGCCCTTGCCCGCGATCCGCTCCGAAAGGGTGCGGAGCGACTTGTCCAGCCACCACTTGCTGGCCCCGCCCATCGGCCGCGCCTCGCGGCTTTCCTCGTCGAGAATGTAGACAGTGACTAACGGCTTACCCGTCGCATGCGCCGCCGCCAGCCCCGGATTGTCCGCGAGCCGCAAGTCATCGCGAAACCAGAAAAGAACGGGGCTATCAGCCAAGACAACTCACAGACTGGGGTTATTTGGGGTGTCTACGCGCGCTTTCCGACGGTGGATCAGGATGGCCAGGCCGTAGCCGAGTACTCACAGCCTATCATCCGGGCAGTAGCGCGGCTCCATCTAAAAAGCCCCGGCCTTCCCCCGCGCATAAGCCTGAGTCCCGCGCGTGATAACTTCGTCTGTCCCCAGCACATCCTCCGCCCCATACCCGACGCCATCCCCCAGCCGCCCATAGAGCGGCGCGAAATCCGTATCCACAGTCGCGCGGAACAGGTCATCGTAAGAGCGGATGACGAAATACGTCTGCTGGAAATCGTCGATGCGATAGCGCGTGCGCATCACGCGTTCGAGGTCGAAGCGGATGCGATTGGGTGAGGGATCATCCAGCGCGAAGATCGACTCATCCTTCGACGATGAAATCCCCGCGCCATAGATGCGCAGTCCCTTGGGCGTCTCGATCAGCCCGAACTCGACCGTGTACCAGTACAGCGCTGCGAGGTTCTTGAGCCGGCCGAACTTCATCGCGCGCAGCCCGCCCTTGCCATACGCCTCCATGTAGTCCGCGAACACTGGATCGGTCAGCAGCGGCACATGCCCGAACACATCGTGAAAGATGTCGGGCTCCTGCAGGTAATCCAGTTGCGCGCGCGTGCGGATGAACTGGCCAGCGGGGAAGCGGCGATTGGCGAGGTGGTTGAAGAACACCTCGTCCGGCACGAGGCCGGGCACGGCCACAACCTCGAACCCCGTCCGCGCCTTCAGCTCGACATTGATCTCGCTGAAATCGGGAATGCCGCCGCGATTGAGGTTCAGCGTCTCCAGCCCACGCAGCATGGCGGGGTCCGCGCGATCCTGCAGGATCCCGACCTGCCGCCGGTACAGGAAATCCCACACGGCATGCTCGTCCGCCGTATAGCCCGCCCAGTTCTGGTCGATGACATAGTCATCGTCGCGAAGGGTGATGTGGCTGCTCATCCCCGGAATGTAGGCCGCGCCGGGGGATTCGTCACGTTGGGGCGGCCAGCGCTCGCCTCAGTGCGCCAGCACTGCGCGCTTGCGGTACATGCCGTGATCGTCGATCTCGAACATTTCCGGGATCTGCGGGTGGTTCACGGGCTCGGGCGCGTCATCGGGCAACAGGTTCTGCTCGGAGACATAGGCCACGTAGTACGTCGACTCGTTCTCGGCGAGCAGGTGGTAGAATGGCTGGTCCTTGGTCGGACGGATATCCTCGGGGATGGCGTCCCACCATTCCTGTGTGTTCGCGAATTTGGGGTCCACGTCGAAGATAATTCCCCTGAACGGGAACATCCGGTGACGGACCTGCTGACCGATCGCGAACTTCGCTGCCTTGTTCAATTCCATCATCGACGGCGCCCCTGGCCCAATTCTGCCCAGCCCCAAGCAATATGTGGCCCCGCCACACCGGCAAAAGCGCAATCTACCGCGCCAAAACGCCGCCAAACCCCGCCAGAGCCGCATTCAGTTACGCCCATCAGAATGCGGCTCGCAACCTTGCTTGACAGTAAACACGTCTTAAGGCGTGCCAATGACTGCGGATCGGGCTATGGCTGTCGCAACAAGATCACGGATCGCTACATGGCGAAGCCATCCCGTCCGAGGCGCGGTAAGCCTCAAGGACGGTCCGGCGGCGCGTCGAACCTCTACGCGGCGCTGGACCTGGGCACGAACAATTGCAGGCTGCTGATCGCCGAACGCTCGGCGTCCGGCGGGCTGCGCGTGGTCGATTCCTTCTCGCAGATCGTTACGCTGGGTGAGGGACTCGCCGGGTCAGGCGTCCTGTCCGAGAAGGCCATGGGGCGGGCCATAGAGGCGCTGCGCCGCTGCTCGGAAAAGGTGAAGAAGCACAGGCCCGTGCGCGCCCGCTACATCGCGACCCAGGCCTGCCGCGCCGCCTCCAATGGCCGCGCCTTCCTCAACGACGTCACCCGCCAGGTCGGGCTGAAGATGGAGCTGATCTCCCCGAAAGAGGAGGCCAAGTTCGCCCTGCTGGGCTCACTCGACCTGGTCGATCCAGCCCACGACTTCGCGCTCGTCATCGATATCGGCGGCGGGTCCACCGAACTTTCCTGGATTGACGCAAAGGCCGCGGCCGAACGGGGCGTGCGTGGCTGCGCCGCCCGGCCGCCCATCCTCGGCTGGGCGTCGTTCCCGGTCGGTGTGGTCACGCTGGCGGACATGTTCCCCGGCACCGGCACAGCCCAGTACCAGCCGATGCTCGATCATGTGCAATCACTTCTGCTCGCCAACGATGCGGCCACGCGTTTCGGCCCGCTCTTCCGAGCCGGGCGCGGCCAACTCATTGGCAATTCCGGCACGGTCACCAGCCTCGCTGGCGTCCACCTCAACCTGCCGCGCTATATCCGGTCCTCCGTCGACGGCATCTGGATGGATCGCGAGGGCGCCGAAGCCACCATGAACCGTCTCGTCACGTCCACCGCCGAACAGCGCGCGCAGGAACCCTGCCTCGTCGGCGGCAGGTCAGACCTCATGGTCCCCGGCATCGCAATCCTCGCCGCCGTCTGGGCGACCTGGCCGTCCGCCCGACTGCGCGTGGGCGATCGCGGCCTGCGCGAGGGCATCATCCTGTCGCTGATGCATGGCAACGGAAACAGCCCCGGCCGCAACCAGCAGCAGCGCCGCCGCAACCGCCCGCGTCAGCGCCCTGCCGCCACAGGTCAGGAGACCGCATCGTGAGCGTTGAAGAAGACGACAAGGGCCGCCGCCGCTGGAAGGCGCCCATCGATGCGCGCGGCCCCGCCGGCGGCCGATTGATGGGTAAGAAGGAGAAGGTGCGCAAGAAGACCCTCTCCAAGTCCTCGCGCGAATGGGTCGACCGCCAGCTGCGCGATCCCTATGTGATGCGCGCGCAGGAAGAGGGCTATCGCGCGCGCGCGGCCTTCAAGCTGAAAGAGATCGACGAGAAGTTCAAAATCCTGAAGCGCGGCGCCCGCGTGGTCGATCTCGGCTCGGCCCCCGGCGGCTGGCTGCAGGTCGTGGTCGAGAAAGGCGCCTCAAAGGTGGTCGGCATCGACCTCCTCCCCATCGACGTGATGGCCAACGTCACCATCTTCGAGGCGGACATCGCCGAACCGGGCATGACCGACAAGCTGATCGCCGCACTCGGCGAGAAGCCCACGCTTGTCCTCTCCGACATGGCGGCCAACACCGTCGGCCACAAATCAACCGACCACGTGCGCACTGTTGGCCTCGCCGAGATCGCCGCAGAGTTCGCCATCGCGAATCTCGCGAAAGGCGGAAACTTCGTCACCAAGGTCTTCCAGGGCGGCGCGCAGAAATCACTGCTCGACCTGCTGAAGGCCAACTTCGAAGACGTCCGCCACTGGAAGCCCCCCTCAAGCCGCGCCGAAAGCCCGGAGACGTTCGTGATCGCGCGGACGTTCAAGGGGTAGCGGCGTGGGTTGCCGCGCTATCGCGCTCTCAACCGCCCCAACGCCGCCACAACATCCCACTCCGCAATCCGCACCACCTGCTCATCCGCCCCCAGCGGCTCATGCCCCACGCCCACCGTGTACATCTCCGCCGCCCGCAGGTTGGCGATCATCGGCGCGCCGTCCTCGATGCAGATCGAATTCCTCGCCAGAACCCCCAGCGCCGCACAGCACCGGCCATAGATTTCCGCGCTCGGCTTGGGCGTGGCATCGCGCGGGTCCGCAACGAACTCCACCAGCGAGATCAGCTCCAGCCGCTCCAGCACAAGCCGCGCATTCATGCTGGCGGACGCCACCGCCGTCTTCAGCCCCAGCCGCCGGCAGGTCTCCAGCGCCTCCCGCGCGCCCTCGAACGCGTCCATCGGGCCAAGCCCGGCGATCAATTCCTGATACCGCCTGTCCTTGAACGCCATCAGGGCGTTGCGCTGGCCCTCGTCCATCGCCACGCCAGCGTGGGCCAGAATCGCGGCCAGCGAAGACGCCCGCGGCACGCTGCGCGTCGCCTTCAGGGCCATCTCGCTGACCGGCAGGCCAAACCGCCCCGCCGCCTCCGCCCAGCTCTGCTCATGCCGCGCCGAGGTGGACGTCAGCACGCCGTCGAGGTCGAATATGGCGGCGATACTGCCGGTGCGCATGCTGGAAAATCCAGAGTGAACAGGGGTCTTCGGGGCCCACTCGTGACGTGTTGCCGCCCCTCCCGCAAGTCCGCTTCGATCCCCCTTCCCAACGCAGGAGGGAATCGCTAGACGGGTCTATGGAACAGCACCTCCCATCAATCCGCATCCGCCAGGCCATCACGTTCGACGACGTGCTGCTTGAACCCGGTCCGTCCGAAGTCATTCCGGGCGAGGTCGATATCCGCTCGCGCTTCTCCCGCGAGATCGCCATCAACGTGCCGATCATCTCGGCCGCCATGGACACTGTCACAGAGGCGGGTCTTGCCATCGCCATGGCCCAGTTCGGCGGCATTGGCGTCATCCACCGCAACCTCTCGATCGAGGAACAGGCCGAACAGGTCCGCCGCGTGAAGCGCTTCGAAAGCGGCATGGTGATCAACCCCGTCACCGTCACGCCGGATGTCACGCTGCGCCAGCTGAAAGTCTTGAAGGAGCGCCTGCGCGTGTCCGGCATCCCGGTGGTCGAGCCCGGCCCCGAAGGCGTGCCGCAGAAGCTCCTCGGCATCATCACCAACCGGGATGTCCGCTTCGCCGAGGACGACAACATGCCGGTCTCGGAACTGATGACGAAGAAAGTCGTCACCATCCGCACCGGCGTTGACCCGTCCGAAGCCCGCAAGCTGCTTCACAAGCACCGCATCGAACGCCTGATCGTGATTGATGAGCAAGGCCGCTGCGTCGGCCTGCTCACCGTCAAGGACATGGAAAAAAGCCAGGCCAACCCGAACGCGTGCAAGGACGAGCAGGGCCGCCTGCGCGTCGCGGCCGCCTCCACGGTTGGCGACGCCGGCTTCGAACGCAGCCAGGCCCTCATCGATGCGGGCGTCGACGCCCTCGTCATCGACACCGCACATGGCCACTCGAAAGCGGTGCTCATGGCTGTCGAGCGCGTCAAGAAACTCTCGAACAGCGTTCAGGTCGTCGCCGGCAACGTGGCCACGGGCGATGGCTGCCGCGCGCTGATCGATGCTGGCGCAGACGCTGTGAAGGTCGGTATCGGCCCCGGCTCGATCTGCACCACGCGCATCGTCGCGGGCGTAGGCGTGCCGCAGCTCACCGCTATCGCCGATTGCGCCAAGGCCGCAGAATCCACCCGCACTCCCGTCATCGCCGATGGCGGCATAAAGTTCTCGGGCGACTTCGCCAAGGCGCTCGCCGCCGGCGCGTCTTCCGCCATGATGGGCTCAATGCTGGCCGGCACGGAAGAATCTCCGGGCGAGGTGTTCCTCTACGAGGGCCGCCCCTACAAGGACTATCGCGGCATGGGCTCGCTCGGCGCCATGGGCCGCGGCTCGGCCGACCGCTATTTCCAGAAGGACGTGCAGGCGCAGAAGCTGGTCCCCGAAGGCATCGAGGGGCAGGTCCCCTTCAAGGGCCCCGTCGGCCCGATCCTTCACCAGATGGCCGGCGGCCTGCGCGCCGCGATGGGCTATGTCGGCGCTAAGACGGTGGACGAACTCCACGCTAAGGCAAACTTCATCCAGATCACCGGCGCAGGCCTGCGCGAATCCCACGTCCACGACGTGAAGATGACCCGCGAAGCGCCGAACTACTCGTTCCAGCAGGGGTAGGCGACAAGCCTCCCCGCTGGCGCTAAGAGGGCGCCATGAAAGACACCCTGTTCATCCTCGCCGCGCCTTTTCAGGATGGCGGTTTCGACTGGTACTGCAACGATTGCGCGACTCTCGAAGGCGCGCTCATCGCCAATCCGCACTGGAACGACAGGATAGACGTACGCCGCATCGCCTATCCTCGCCCGCGCCAGCAGATCATAGATCTCGTCGGCCCCGACTGGCAGGGCTGCCCCATGCTGGTGATGGACAAGGACCGCGCGCCCGGCGACGCCATCATCGTCGGCGACTTCGCCATCCTGCAGGACGTCCGCGCCATCGGCCGAGCCCTCGCCCACCGCCACGGCGGCGCGGGGCCGCATCCGTGAGAGACGGCGGAAAAATCCAGGCGGCCATCGAAGTGCTGCGCGACGTGCTGGAACGCCGTACGCCGGTGAAGGAAGCCGTGCGCGACTGGGGCAAGAAGTCCCGCTTCGCCGGCGCGCGGGATCGCGCATGGATTTCCGGCCTCGTCGTCGATGCGCTGCGCCGCAAGAACTCGATCGAGTTTGCGATGGAAGCCGCCGGCCCGCGCATTCTCGCGCTTGGCGCGCTCAAGCACGCGTGGGGCTGGGATGTCCGCAAGATCGAGGAAGCCCTGAAAGACGAACACGCGCCGCCGCCGCTGCAGGGGAAAGAGCGCGAGAACCTGCTGATGGCGCCAAATCCCGTCGCGCCGCCGCACGTGCAGGGCGATTTCCCCGAATGGCTGACGCCCCACATGCTGCGCGCCTTCGGGCAGGACGCCGTGCCCGAAGGCATGGCGATGGCCGCCCGCGCGCCGATTGATCTTCGCGTCAACACGCTGAAGTCCGATCCCGAAAAGGCCGGCCGTGCGCTCGAAGGCGTCAAGGCCAAGCCGATGCCCGAACTCGTCAACGGCTTCCGCATTCCCGCCGCCGACAGCGTCGAACGCGGCGAAAGCGTTGAGGCCATCCCCGCCTATTCAAAAGGCTGGGTTGAAGTGCAGGACATGGGCAGCCAGATCGCCGCCGCCGCCTCGTGCGCCGCGCCCGGAGAACAGGTGCTCGACTACTGCGCCGGCGGTGGCGGCAAGACCATCGCCATGGCCGCCATGATGCACAACAAGGGCCAGATCTTCAGCCACGACATCGACGGCAAGCGCCTGTCAGCGCTCATCCCGCGTATGGAGCGCGCCGGCATCCGCAACGTGCAGCTGCGCCACCCCAAGGAAAACGCCTCGCTCGACGATCTCGATCTCAAGATGGATATCGTGATGATCGATGCGCCCTGCACAGGCGTCGGCACATGGCGCCGCAAGCCCGATTCCAAATGGCGCGTGCAGCCCAACGCGCTGGAGAAGCGCATCGGCGACCAGGCGATGATCCTGCGCATGGCCTGCAACTATGTGAAACCCGGCGGCCGCCTCGTCTACGTCACCTGCTCCTTCCTGATGGAAGAGAACGAAGACCAGTTCGCCAGCTTCCTCGCCGACCGCCCCGATTTCATCACAGACGACGCCGCCGAAGCCGCCATCCGCTCGGGCCAGCTCACAGAAGCCGGCGCCAAACTCGTCCGCAAATGCCGCCGCCCCGACGGCTCCATCCGCCTGACGCCGCGCACAGCTGGCACGGATGGGTTCTACATGGCGGTGATGCGACGGGCCGGTTGAATTCCGCGCCGCGCTTGCCAATGCATCGGCCACCCTGTCTAGTGCGCTCGCGCGTGGGGCGCATTCGGGGATCGTCATGAGCAAGCCATTCGACAAGGCTGAGGTGCTGTTTCGCCAGCGCCTGCTGAAGTGCTGCGCCTTCTATCAGGGCAAGCTCGACGGCGACTGGGGCCCGAAGACGGAAGCGGCTGAAAACGCCTTCCAGTCCGCCGCCGCCGCGCTGATCACCGAATTCGGCGCGTTCGACAATCGCACCGAAGAAAACATCCGCACCCTGCATATCAAGGCCCAGCGCGCCGCCCGCCAGTTCATGGCGGCCGTCGCCGGTGGCCCGCATGTCATCAAGATCATCTCCGGCACGCGCACCTATGCCGAGCAGGACAAGCTCTACGCCAAGGGCCGCGGCCTTTTCTCGAGCGAGAAGAAGGTCACCAACGCCAAGGGCGGCGAGAGCAACCACAATTTCGGCGTCGCCTGGGACATCGGCATCTTCGAGAATGGCGGCCGCTACATGAATGGCGACAAGCCGCAGGATGCCCCCGCCTATGCCGCCATCGGCCAGCTGGTGAAGGACAGCGCCACGCTCGCTCCCATCCTCGAATGGGGCGGCATCTGGAAGACAATGCCCGACCCGCCGCACTACCAGCTGCGCACCGCCGTCACCGGCAAGGCGATTCGCAAGCTCTTCGAAGCGGGCACGCCCTACCACCTGGAAGTCTGATCCGGGATCGCCAGGCAGGCGCCCGGCGGTCCCAGCTTTCCAGTTGACGCCCCGCCCGAACGCCTTCTATTTCCGCCATGGCGAGCAACACCCCCCCGATCCCCACCTACGATTCAAACGCGCACGAACGTGCGCTGATCATAGATTTTGGCAGTCAGGTCACACAGCTGATCGCCCGGCGTCTTCGGGAAATGGGCGTCTATTGCGAGGTCCATCCCTACAATCGCGCCGAAGCCGTCATCAAAGCCGGGTTCAACCCCAAGGCCATCATCTTCTCCGGCGGTCCCGACAGCGTCACGCGCGATAAATCCCCCCGCGCACCACAGATCGCTTTCGACCTCAACGTTCCCATCCTCGCCATCTGCTACGGACAGCAGACGATGGCGGTCCAGCAGGGCGGCGTCGTCGAGGGCGGCCACGCGGCGGAGTTCGGCCGCGCCGATGTGGAGATCAGGCACGCCTCGCCGCTGTTCGAAGGCTTCTGGGAAGTCGGCAAGCGCTATCCCGTCTGGATGAGCCATGGCGACCGCGTCACGCAACTGCCCGAGGGCTTCAGGGTCGTCGGCACATCCGAGAACGCGCCGTTCGCCATCGCAGTCGACGAGAAGCGCCGCTACTACACCACCATGTTCCACCCCGAAGTGGTGCACACGCCCGATGGCGCAAAGCTCCTCTCCAACTTCGTGAAGAAGATCGCCGGCATGAAGGGCGACTGGTCGATGGCCGCACTGCGCGCCGAGCAGGTCGCCAAAATCAAGGCGCAGGTTGGCAAGGGCAGGGTGATCTGCGGCCTTTCCGGCGGGGTCGATTCATCCGTCGCCGCTGTGCTGATCCACGAAGCCATCGGCGACCAGCTCACCTGCGTCTTCGTCGACACCGGCCTCATGCGCGCGAACGAAGCGGACGAAGTCGTGAAGCTGTTCCGCGGCCACTACAACATCCCGCTGGTCCATGTGGATGCAGGCGACACATTCCTCGGCGGCCTCGCGGGCGTCAGCGATCCCGAGACCAAACGCAAATTCATCGGCAAGACCTTCATCGACATCTTCGAGGCCGAAGCGAAGAAAGTGCAAGGCGCGCAATTCCTCGCCCAAGGCACGCTCTATCCCGACGTGATCGAAAGCGTCTCGTTTGACGGCGGTCCCTCGGTGACGATCAAGTCCCACCACAATGTCGGCGGCCTGCCCGAGAAGATGAACCTCAAACTGGTCGAACCCCTGCGCGAGCTTTTCAAGGACGAAGTCCGCGCCCTCGGCCGCGAACTTGGCATGCCGGAAAGCCTCGTCGGCCGTCACCCGTTCCCCGGCCCCGGTCTCGCCATCCGCATCCCCGGCGAGATCACGCCCGACCGCGTCGCCATCCTGCAAAAAGCCGACGCAATCTATCTCGACGAAATCCGCAAGGCCGGTCTCTACGACAAGATCTGGCAGGCCTTCGCCGTCCTGCTCCCCGTCCGCTCCGTCGGCGTCATGGGCGACGCGCGCACCTACGAAAGCGTCCTCGCGCTGCGCGCCGTCACCTCCACCGATGGCATGACCGCTGACTTCTACCCCTTCGACATGAACTTCCTCGGCCGCACCGCGACCCGCATCATCAACGAAGTGAAGGGCGTCAGCCGTGTGGTGTACGATGTCACCAGCAAGCCACCGGGCACGATCGAGTGGGAATGATTCAGGGCAGTTCCGGACTGTTCGCAATCTATCGGCGAACGGTCTCAAAGCCCTGAAACTCCGTTAGAATTTCAATCGACCCCTATCGCCATCGTTCGCTCAGCAGCGTGACGGTCTGGCGGTACGCGCGACGGCATAGCGACATCGGTGAAGGCCGAGTGATCGCAATACCGTCACGCTCATTTCCCGCCATTTCCGCGCGTTTGGACCGAAATAAACTGCGAAACCAAGCGGATAGGCGAGTTCTGACGGTGTTTTGGCTGACGGTATTTCAGCGCTGTTCTCGCGCCTTTCCGCATCCCGACAGGAGCGGAAAATGTTGACCGACACAGCACTCAAGAATCTGAAATCAAAAGACAAAACGTACAAAGTTGCGGACCGTGACGGTATGTACGCCCAGGTTAAGCCGACGGGCACGATCGTCTTCCGTTTGGACTATCGGTTGCACGGAAGACGGGAGACCCTGACACTTGGCCAGTACGGTCGCGACGGGATCACGCTGTCCCAGGCCCGAGAGCGGTGCATTGAAGCCCGACGGGCCGTGAAGGCGGGCCAATCGCCAGCCCAAGAAAAGCAACGCGAGAAGCGCCGCCTTTCGACGGCGCGGTCCCTGGGAGAGTGGGGGGAAAACTACTTCAAAGAAGCCAAGATAGCGCAGTCGACCCGGGAGATGCGGCGGCACATCTACGACCGGGATATCGCCCCGGCGTGGAGGAGCCGGCTCATGACCGAGATTACTCCGGACGACCTGAGGGCGCTATGCAACAAGGTCAAAGGCCGCGGAGCGCCGGCAACCGCGATCCATGTGCGCGATATTGTGAAGCAGATTTTCGGCTTTGCAGTCCTGCAAGGCGAGACGATGGCCAACCCGGCGGACGCGGTTGCTCCGTCGTCCATAGCAACATTCGAGATCAGAGACAGATCGCTGTCGCCTAGCGAGATCAGAATTGCCTTCAGGCTGATCGAACGGGTCGCGACGATGCCGACCATACGCCTCGGAATGAAACTCCTTCTACTCACCATGGTTCGTAAGAGCGAGCTGCTAGAAGCGACGTGGAATGAGTTCGATTTCGAAAATCGCGTTTGGTCCATTCCGAAGGAGCGCATGAAGAAGTCGAAGCCTCACAACGTCTACCTGTCTGACCAATCCATAGACATTCTCATCGCGTTGAAAACCTGCGCGGGCAATTCGCGGTATCTACTGCCTTCGCGTTACGACGCTGCCGAGCCAATGTGCCGGGTCGTCTTCAACCGCGTTACCGCCGCTATCGCCAAGATCGCCAAGGACGATGATTTGCCGCTTGCACCGTTTACGGTACATGACTTGCGCCGCACCGCGTCTACCTTGCTCAACGAGGTTGGCTTCAACAGCGACTGGATTGAGAAATGTTTAGCGCACGAGCACGGGCGAACGGTCCGTGGAGTATACAACAAAGCTGAGTACGAGCCGCAGCGTCGCCATATGATGCAGGAATGGGCCAACATGGTCGAAGCCTGGATCAACGGCGAGAAGTACATCGCCGCATTCATGCCGCCGGCCGTCGAGCTGTTCGCGCATGACCCCCACGCCTAGACGCGCACAGGACGCGACTTCCGCCGCCGCACGTCTGGATGCGGCGGCGGTACGAGGCCGCTGGCCGCGCGTCGTGCAGCCAACCAATGATTGATTTCTCCGAGATCCCAAACTGGACAACGAGGTGTCAGGTAGAAGCGCTTCGGAAACTCCCCTCGCTGCTCCATCTCATAAATCGTGGTGTCGGCAAGCGGCACGAGTTCGCGCAGTTGCTGGCGACGGACAACAGGTTTGGCTTCGACGATTTCAACAGGCAGGGCGGCAAGCATGATCAATCTCCTTGGTACAGATGATGATGTTTGGCGCCGTAAGACGAACGGGAATCGAGTCGGAAATGACCGGAAAGGGTCGGAAAGGCCGTGCTCGCCCAATCGAAGAGCGAAGGCGTAACGCCCTCCTCAGAGCGCCCGACGGATGCGCCCGATGCTATGATGGGCTGGAAAGAGAGTTCAATCTCTTCAATTGCTTGGCGGGCCAGGGACACACTCGGGACACACCGCGTCGGCAGTAGGTGTTGGAAACGCGCGGAAACGCGGGGCAACTCGGAACGACACGAAGAAGCTTCCTCGTGTGGCTAAGGTCCATTGCTGCGAGAGCTTGAGCTGGGAGGCTGGAGTAGCCCTGTCCGGCCTTACGAACGGTCGGTTGAGTAGCGAAACCTCCACGACCGACCGCCGTGTATGTACTCGTCAGCTTAGCAGGCTCATTAGTTCAGCCGCTATATCGTTCACACCTTTGAGTGAAGTGTTGAGTGCGACCTTGTCGGCCAGCGTAGGACTGTATCCCGCGACTTCGTCGATCGTGACTTTGTGCCAGACAGGCAGGATGCGCATGCTGCCCTGAGTTTCCAGCGTCACGATGCCGTCCAGTTCGCGTTGCGGCCATTCCTTGCGGAAAAACGCCTCGGACAAGACGACCACGCCGAACCGAGAGCCTGCAAGACCTCGATCGATGTTTCGCCGCAAACTGTCGCCGACCCTCAATGAAAACTCATCATACCAGACCCTGGCCCCCTTGGCGCGAAGCGTTTCGGCCAGTTCGCGCACGAACCCATCCTTGTCCTCGCTAGCGTGCGATATGAAGAAGTCATAAGTCTGTTCGACTTCCCCAGCAGGGATTACCTCTGCATGGGCAACGTCGCGCCGCCCACGGAGGTCAAGGCTCAATCGTCGCCCATGCGCTTCGCGTTCGCGGATAAGCCTTTTCTGCTCATCGGCAATTTTCTTTCTCGCCCTTTCGTCCTCAGTCGCCTGACGCGTTTCGTAGGTTCGGAGATTCTTTGCGCGATCGGCGATTTTACCGGCGAGATCGGCGCGTTTTTTCTTCACCGCTGCCAGATCCTGGGTCGCCCGCTCCAATGCCCGCAGGTTCATCTGGACGGTCGAAGCAGCTTTCGATTTGCCGGCGGCTTCACCCGAGCGATGCGCTTTGGCGATGAGGTCGGCTTCTTTCTTGGCCTCGGCCGCATCTTCCTTCTGGAGAGATGCAATTTCCCGCATCAGGCGTTCGATTTGAGCATGATGCGCGGTCATAGAATTTGCGTCCTTTCACTTCGTAGTTTTCGGCTTGCTAGGTTTCTGCGCGCTCCTTGCCGACTGTCCTTTTCGCCGCTGTTGGGCAACGGCGGCCGGGGTCTGCTTGGCGACCTTCAGCGCGATGACATTGCCGACAAGCCGGCAGGCTGAATTGCGCGCCGACACCATCAGTAGGAGATAGAGGCAGCCGCTGATCGCGGCGAGCGCGAGAACATGCTGCCACACATCTTGATTCAGGATCAGGAGGATCGGGCTAAAGGCGGCAAGTGCGGCAGCCAGAACAGCGGCGTCACGGAGGATGAGGAAGTTCCTGTGGTTCTGGCTTATTCCGGGATCGCTCTCCGTCTCCTTTAGCCATTTGTACCAGAGCTGGTTCTCCTGCTCCGGCGTCATAGGGCCAGCCGGCAGCAGCGATTTCAGTGTCGCTTGGTCGACCCGACCGTCCGCTGGCGCGATTTTCGAGAACGCACAGAAGCCCGGCAGACGACGCATGCGTCGCCAGAAGACGACCACCTCCTTAAAGGGACGTGGGAGCAGCTCCTCGCCAACGAGCGCTAGGACACCAAGTACGCCGGTGGCGCCGACTACTGGCGCCAGCTTCGCCATCAGATCGGCGGGGGCCGATAGCGACAGCGCCGCCGCCGCGGCAACGTAGGCACCCACCATTGGCAGCAGGAACTTCGCGGCGATGCCTTTCTTCAGTGCGTCGGCCATGGCTCAGATCTCCAGGAAGACTTGCTCGGCGCCATCTGCGACCACGATGCCAACGGTTGGCACGAACCGCAGCTGGTCGACCGCTGCGTGACTTACAAGCGTCTTCAGGTCGGTGGCCGACAGAGTTGCGCAGTTACCGGTATGGCTGTGCCAACTCCCGAGCAGCGTCAGACGCCCCCGCGTAGCTCGCTCAAGTCGTCGCTCATCGTCCGTCGCGCCAGCCGGGCCCAATGCGAGTGAAGTCGGCGTGGCCGTAGTGCCCGGTGGAAGACCCGAGGCGAACACCGCCGACGCCACGCGCGCGCCCGCGTCCCAACCGCCATAAAGATAGCCACCAGTCTCGGCGGGGAGTGCGGCGGATCTTTGCCGCATCATGGCGTCAAAAACATCGGGGTGGACGCGCACGCGCCAGTCGCTGCCAGATTTCGGCGTGAACGTCTTGAAGGGCGGCACATCGATCCAGCGCCAGCCCATCGGATGGAAGGATTCGTCGAGCGGGTTCAGTCCGATGCCGTCGCTGCTGCGGTCGGCCAGGATCGACGGAAGGAAGGCGGAGGCATGCTGTCGTACAACGTAGCCGGGCAGCTTCGTCGTCAGTGAAGCGCAACCAAACCCGAGCTGCAAGTGATCCAGGACCGCCGGATCGCTTTCGTTGCGTAGGAGCCAGTCCCGCACCGGTTCCTCGGTTGTCGCCGCGAGGAGGAGGCAGCAATAGAGGTCGATCAGGTCTGCTCCGGAGCGGTGTGACTGGAAGATGACGCCGAGCCGACCGCGGTCGAAGATTTCGGTGCGAAGGATGGAGAGATCCGCTGTTTGCTGCGCCCGCGCGAGATATCGGCGAACAGATTCGTTCGCGGTCGCGTCGATCACAGGGCTCATATTCGCCAGCGCGACAATATCCTCAGCCCGCATCCGAGTGATATCCGTCTGCCGTGGCTCCACGGTGGCCCCGTGCCCCATCGCTAGATCCTCACCGAGAGTCACTATCGCTTCCGCTTTCGCCGCAAAGATATCTGTCTTGCGGCCACTGTGCCGGGCGAGATTGTGCGGATCGAGCAACTCCTTGTCGATCACGACGAGCTTCGTCGCGCCACTGCGCAGCAAGTCCTCCGCGATGGCGCTGCCGAGCGCGCCGGCGCCAATCAACGTATGTTCCTGCGATCCACTAACGCCCGAGGTGAAACGGAAGAGATCGGGGTCTGGCAGACAGTGCCCGACCAGTACGGTGGCCGGATGAAAGGCTTGCAGAGGCTCTTCTGTCGCTGTGCCGACCACCAGATATGCGCGGAGTTCGAGACGGCGCGCAGTGTCATCCGACGACAGACCGAAGATGCTGGCGCGCAGGGGCTGGGGCCGCCAGACGCCGATCACCGCCACAACGGCGCGGCGGCTGTCGAGATCGACATTGTTGAAATTAACGCCGCGGACCAGCGCATCGCCGATCGCCGCCTCGTACCGTTGTCGCAGCCCGAGCGTCTCAAGCCCGGCGGCGATCTCGCCATAGGTCATCCAGTCCCCGAAGACAGGCTCGGCAATGGACGTTGCGGCGTCCGGCCAGACAAATATCCACGGCACCTCGCGCTTGGGCTCATCTTTTAGCTTCGCTTCGGCGAGCGCCTTCCCCAGTTGCGCCACCGGAACGGCTTGCGGCTTGAGGCCCGCGAAGTTCTTCTTGATACCGGCCACTCCGAATGCGACGCCGCCGCCCGGCTGGTGCGCGGCCAACTCCTGGAAGAACTGCGCATCGAGCATGCCGGGCCGGATAGTGGACCGGATCCCGAACGGAACCGGCTCCCAGCCGTCTTGCATCAATGCCCCGATCTTCGCGTCGCGCAGAAAATTGCGCAGCCGTTCAAGGACGCCTTCGATGCCGAATCGGTCGTAGATGCCGCGGAGGCCGGCCGCGGCGAGGCAAAGGCTGGCGGGCAGCTCTGGCCGGACGGGATTGAGGTGCCCTAGGTCGCGCGGGAAGTCTGGGCGTGTACTGACAATCACCGCGGGCGGCCCGAGTCCGATATCGTCAACGTTTTCATAGCTGAACAGGATCGGTTCGACGGGCCGGATGTCAGCCTGGACCGGATGCACAGACCGTTCCGTCGCGATCGAGAAGGCGATCCCGGCACCGTCGCCGGCAACGAACTGGACGCTCGCCTCGTCGACCCCTGCGGAGGCTTTGATCAGCGCGATCTCGCGACGAACCAGCCATGCAGGCTCCTCAGCGCCGTCCATAACCGCCGCCGCCCCCGACCGATGAGGCAGCACCAACCCGGATGGCGCTCGGCTTGGAGCGGGCAGCGAGTGTCGGGCCGGTAACATTGAGATTGAACACGACGTGCGCCGGTTTGTCGCCGTCGACTTCGCCACCGGTGCACAGGAAGCGTTCTCTTACGCTGTCGTCGATTTCGCCGCTGCCGGCGAGGATACGAAGATAGCGGTTCTTGGCGTGGAACGAGGGTGGCGTCGCCGCGCCGCGGATGATGCGCTTGCTGCTTGAGACCACGAAGCCATCGCCGACTTGCCGCCCGAGTGCCGTCAGCGCCTTGGCGGACGCATCGAACTCTTCGTCGATGCATCCACCATTCCAGACGCGGCCGATCGAACGGCGCGAACAGTGGTGCGGGGCGATCAGAATGTGCCAATCGAGCCACTCGGGATTGTGGCGTAAGATAGTATCATGAATGCGCTCCAGCACCTCGACGCATGTATCGCCGCAGATGAGGATCTGGCTGTCGCCCCAGGACCGTGTGACCGTCCACTGCATAATGAGGCTGGTCGGGTTCGACGACGTTGGCGGTTCGCCCGGAGCGGCTTTGGGAATGTTCCATTCTGCCGGTGTCGGCGCCAGCAGACGCCAGCGCAGCCCATCGACGACGAAGCCTTCGGTGTTGGTCGTCGTATCCATGACCACGATCCGGTTGCCGTCGAGTTGACCCTCCAGCGTCCCGCGCAGCGCGAGGCGGCGTTTGATCTCCTTGATCACGGGCTCGGAAGCGTCGGTCGTGTAGTGGGGATTGGCCGAGTAGGGCGAGCACCAGATTTCATCGACCAACAGTTTAGGGTCGCCACGATCCGGATTGGCGATCCAGTCGGCCGGCCGCCCGCAGTGGAAGAGTTCGCAGAAGCCGCCGACATGGTCCTGGTCTGGGTGCGTCAGGACGAAAATATCGAGATGCCCCGTTCCGCAGGCGAGGCGGATGTCCGGTCCAAAGTCCGGGACCTCGTCATTCTCGGGGTCCTGAGCCTGTCCGGTCCGGTAACGAACATCGGTCAGGATGACCTTCCGCTGCGCTTCGAGGAGGAGGGTGTCTCCGCAGCCAGAGGCGAAGACCGTGAACCTGAAATCACCGCGCATGAGGAGCAATCTCTTTCTTGTGCAATATCTAGCGTCCCCACAGGAATAATGGCGCAAGATATAGACAGAGCGGCTTCGGACCGTCCAGAACGAATCGAGAAAACTGTTGTGGAAAACCCGGCACGGCGGCGCGGCGCATGCCAGTTGTGCTGAGGTTTTCCGAGTAAAAGACATATAAATCATATGGCTTCGGAGGCGCGAGGCCTAGTTCCGCAATTGAGTTTTAACGAGGGAAGGCTATACTTCGTGTATGGCTTTCCAGTCTATTTCCTCAACCCGGCCGCAGCATGGCGGCTCGCGCGCATTCTTCAGCGCCAACCCGGTCTTCCGGCGCGAGGACTATGCCGCCGCGGTAGGGCGGCGCACCGGCGAAAAGGTGGTGACCGTGATGCTGGCCCAGCACCTCAAGGCCGGCAACATCAAGCGTATCGCGCGAGGCGTGTTCGCGACCGTGCCAGCGCACGGTGACGTGGAGACTTGGACCGTCGACCGGTTTCTGGCGGCCTCCCGTCTCCGACGCGACGCCGTCATCGCCTATCATTCGGCGCTGGAACTGCACGGCTGCGCCTACACCGACGCGCCTGACGTCCAGGCCATCTCATCCTCCGTCTCAGTGACGTTCGATACGCCTGGCTTCGCCTGTCGCTTCGTGAAAGTGCCAGCGGGGTTCGAGCCGCCACGCGATGTCGCCGAGGCAGACCGTGCCGGGCTAATGCTGAAGCTCACGACACTCGAGCGAACCGTGGTCGACTGTTTTGACCGGCCCGATCTTGCAGGCGGCGCGGAAGAACTGTTCAACTCGCTGGCACTTGTCCAACGGCTGCGCTCCGATCCGCTAGTGCGTCAGGCGCAAAGCCTCGGCAGCGCTGCCGCATGCGGTGCGCTCGGCTGGTGGCTGGAGCGCGAACGAACCCGGCTTGGCGTATCCGACAAAACGCTTACCGCGCTCCAGGCCCTGAAACCCAATCACCCGCAATACGTGCTTGGCGCCAAGGCCGGCGATGCGCGCTCTGTTGCGGCGTGGAATATTCTCGTTCCAGCCGAGCTGGTCGCGCCAAGTTTCGAGGGGGCCTGATGCCAGCGCCGTCACGCGAGACCCTGCAACGCCTTGCGGCCGAGACTGGCCATCAGCCCGGCACGCTCGAAAAGGTCATGCGCCTGCTCGATCTCCTGCAGGGTATCGCCGATGACGACCTACTCGGATCCCGCCTGGCGCTGAAGGGCGGGACCGCGCTCAACGTCTTCCATCTCAACCTCGACCGGCTTTCGGTCGACATCGACGTCAACTACATCGGCGCCCTCCACCGCGAGGCCATGCTGGCCGAACGGCCCGCCGTTGAGGCGGCGCTCGGGCGCATTCTTGTCGCGCAAGGCTATCGGGTCCGCCGCCAGCCCGCCGAGCATGCCGGCGGCAAGTGGCTCGCCGTCCATCCCTCCGCCATGGGCGGGCAGGGCACGCTGGAGGTCGACGTCAATTTCATGATGCGCCAGCCCTTGTTTGGCGTCACGGCGATGGACTCCGTCGTCCTGGGCGGCCAGCAGGCGACAGGCGTCAGCGTGGTCGATCGCCACGAACTCGCCGCCGGCAAGCTGGTGGCGCTACTTGACCGCCGGGCCGGACGCGACCTGTTCGACGCGCGCCGCCTGTTCGGCTGGGAAGGCCTTAACTGGAAGTGGGTGCGCGCGGGCATGCTGGCGTTCGGCGCATCCGGCCGCAATGACTGGCGCGACGCTTCGGCGGCGGCGATTGGTGCCGACCCACGCGAGGTTCGGCAGAAACTCCTGATGTGCCTGCCTCGCACGGCATTCGCCGACGACGCAGCCCTTGGTGCCTGGGTTGAGGAGACAATTGCGTTGTGCCGCGCGGGCGCCGCGCCCTTGCTGGACTATACGCGCAACGAGCAGGCGTTTCTCGACGGCGTCCTGGATCGCGGCGAGATCGACGCCAGCCTTCTCGATGTCGAGCGGGAGATCCAGGCGCGGATCGCCGCCATGCCCATGCTCAACTGGAAGGCCTCTCATGTGCGCGGGCGCACGACCTAGTCGCGCAAATAATTTCGCCAGCGTCCTCGTTCCGACGACGAAGCCTAGCCGAGTTCCTGCAGTCCTCAGAGCGTGTGCATGAGCCAGTAGTCTTTCTCCACGAGCCCTGGATCGATTTTCCGGGTGTCGCCAACAACGGCGAGCAGGTCGCCGAAGTCAGGCTGCTCATCGAGGAAGGTCATGCTGCGAGCCTCGCTTCGGCGCCGTTGAGAACAGGATCCAGGAGCTCGCGAACCCTGGCCGAGTCGTAGTCGTAGACCGCCTTGGTCAGGCGCTTGCGATCCATCTGTCTGGCGCGCGCCAGCGCGCGCGCGGACGGCGTCTTGGTCTTCTGCCAGCCTGTTCAGGTTGTGTAGCAGGTCGACGAGCAGGAACTCCTCGCTGACGCTCTTTGGAAATGATGCGCGGCGGCGAAAATCATAGGGACGTCCGTTGAGCTCGAACTCGCCGTGCCGCTTGTGGTTGTAGACGACAGGCGTGTTGTAGAGCTGCGTCGTTCCCACGCCCAGGCCGTTGTAGGCATTGGGCGACACCAGCAGGAACCGGTCATCGTGCAGGAAAGAGCCGACCAGCCCTTCAGGCGCCGCGGGCGCAGCGCCGTGTCAAAACGCGTTGGAGCAGTAGGTCATTCAAGGGTCAAACTACGTGTGACGATTACCGAAATCCGCTTACCAGCTTCGATCCGGATCGTCGGCGGTATGGCAAGGCCGCGATCAACCACCCGGTTCGTGACAACGCTTGCGCCGCGCTGGACTCCGTCATTGATGGCGGCGTCCACTGGATCTCGGGTTGCGAGTCCTATGCCGCCATAGGTCAGTTGCGGCTCTTCGGTTGAAGCTACGCCGATGTTGATCAGCGTCCCGAGAGCAGCAGCCCCCAACACATCGCCCCAATGGTTGTCGACCTGGCCAGCGACACCGGCGGCGCCCGAAGGATCGAGCGCCGCTTCGTCCAGCGCGATTTCTTCGCCGTCCGGCATGATGAGGCGGGACCAGATAATCGCGACGCGGCTCTGGCCGTATTTCGAGGCCGAACGGTAGTCGCCGATCAGCCGCGCGCCCTGAGGTATCAACAGCGTGCGCCCCGTGGCGCTATCGTAGATCGATTGCGTCACCTGCGCGATCACGGGACCAGGCGATTCCGAATTGAGTTCGGTGATCAGACTGGCCGGAATCACCGAGCCCGGATGAAGGGCGCGTGCGATCGATGGACCGGCGTCAGCCGGCTCGTCCTGCGGCTGTGCGATCGCCGTGAGCTGGCTCGGCGGAGGTTGCCGGGCTTGGTCGGCGGGAGGCGCTGCCTGTCCGGGACTTTCCTGACGCACGGCGAAGAACAGCGCCGATCGATCTGCCTGCCTGGCTTCGACCACGGCGGGATTTTCTTCTGCCGTGTAGGATCCCTGGCCTGCGTACGCGTTGTCGCCTGGTGGCTCGTTCCAGTTTGTGCCTGGCGGATCGTGATAGGCGCTGCTCGTCTGCGGTGCGAACGCCGCGACATCGCCCGGCAGCGGGGGGCCGAGCTGCGGTGGCGGCGTTGCCGGCTCCGATGCCAGTGCGAAGTCGCGCGCCTCGGAATAGGTCGCCGGCAGGTCCCGCACCGTGCCCCTGGCCATTTCAGGTCGCGCCGGCTCGGACATCATCGGCTTCGTGTCCGCAGGTTTGCGCGATGGATCGTCCGAGAACGCGCCGGAGGCGAGCACGAGGACGACCGCGGCGCCGCCGCCAGCCGCCATGATGATTGCAGGTTTGTTCAGACCCTTCGTCTTTGGTCCCCTGACCCGGATGTCGGTGAGCGGCGGCGGTTCTGTCGGAGAACCGCCGGTTTGCCGCTCGGGATCTTCGGGGCTCTCTGCGTCCACGCGAGCACCATCAGCCATGGAGGCCTCCACTCGTGTAAGATGCGATCGGTGTCTGGCGATGAATCTGGACCTTTTTCTGTCCCCAGCCGGTGCCGAGCCGGAGTTCGGCTTTGCTGAACAGCCGGTCGACGACATAGTATTTGCCCTGGACGCGGTAGTTCACCAGCTCCGCGCCTTCATCTCCGATCACGAACAGTGGCGGGGCTTCCATCGTACGGATCTTGTCGGGCATCTCGATGAAGACCTGGCGCCCATCATCGAATGCCGCCAGCGGCCGCCAGTCGGGCTTGTCGCCATCGATGCGATAGCGAAGATTGAGCTGCTCGGGGGAGAAGGGCGGCGGCGCGGGCGGCGGGGGAGGCGCCGGCGGCGGCGGATTGTTCGCCAGCATCATGTCGGCCGGATAGCGCCAGGAGACCGCCGCCATCGCCGTGCCAGAGACGCTTCTGAGATCGAGATGATAGATGCGCCTATCCGTCATGATGATGAGGTTGGTGGAAAGATTCGCCGCATTCGGCTTTACGAGAACATGCGCCTGGGCAGCCGGACCGGCTCCGGAGCGGGCGTCGCTGACGATCCAGCGCGTGGTGTCGCCAGCCGACACGGAGAGCAGGGCCTCGCCCGGCTCCAGCGCAATGTCGGTGATGCGCTGGGGAGAGGCCTGGATCGCATAGAGCGCACCACGTTCGTAGGCGAACTCGTGCAGAGCGCCGACGAGGGATGCATCGGCGGCGCTGCGGATCGCAGCCTGGTTGGTGTCACGCAGCGGCGGGGGCTTCGTTTGTCCGATTGCGGGCGACGTGAGGGCGAGCGCCGCCAAGCTGGCGGCGACAAGGAGCGTGGCTTTCATTGCTGGAGATCCCTGGAGAAGGTGAAGGCGTGGACGTAGAGACCGAGCGGGTTCTTTGCCAGGCGCTCTGGATCGGAGGGCTGGTCGATGACGACCGTGGCCACCCCTGTGTAGCGCTCGACCTTGACCAGCGTGCCAGTGTTGTAGCTGGACTCCCGCCAGCGCAGGTTGAAGCTGTTGGGGCTCGCGCGCACGACCGACAGCACCTCGACCGCAACCGTGGTCTTGCCGACCTTTGCGAACGGATCATCCGTCTCGGCGAGTCTATTCAACACCTGGGCGCCGGCCTGCGTCGCCCAGTCATAGGCGGAGAGCCAGTTCTGGCGGACCACTACGGAATCGGACGGAAGGCTGCGGATCTTTTCGACGAACCGCGCAAGATGCCAGGACAGCTGGGCGTCAGCCGGCTCATAGGCCTGCAAGGCGGGGCCTATGAGCCGGGCTTCGCCTGTCGCGTTGGCCTCGATCACGAACGGGACCGAAGCCGGCCGCAGGGCGAGGATGATGGTCGCCCCGGCCAGGAGTGCGGACAGGCCAAGCCCGCCCAGCGCTGCGGTGCGCCAGGTGCGGGCATGGGCAAGGGCCGAGCCCATCCGCCGGTCCCACAATTCCTGGGCTTGCCGGTAAGGCGTGCCCGGCTCGACGGTCTTCTGAAATCGCGAGGACCGTCCCGCTTGTCTGGCGGACGCGAACATAACTACTCCTGTCTTTGCTTGAGATTGGGGCCTTCGGACGCGCCGCCGCCATCGCCCGCATTCATCGTGTGGGCAGCGATCATCACGCCTTCACGCATCGCCTGCGTATTACGGAAGCGCTTCGCCCAGGCCGGTTGGCCGGACGCCGCGCCTGATGCTGCCCCAGATGCGGCCAGGCCGGCGGGCGCTGGGGTGATGGCGCCTGCAGCGCCGCCTACGGTGCGCGCGGCAGTGGTTCCGCGCGCCCGGAAATGATCCGCGACACGGTCGGCGCCCTGGCGAATGCCGCCGACAGCAGATGCGCCAAGGCCGACGGCTGCGTTGATCGGCGCCGCCATGGGGCCGTTGAGGCCGGTGCGGAGGGAGCCGAGCGCCGTCGCCGCGCGCAGGCCGCCAGCGGAACTCGCCGTGCCGTTCGCAGCCGCGCGCCCGGCGCCAACGGCAGCGCCTGCTGCCGCG
>JALHLU010000008.1 GCA_022844345.1 Hyphomonadaceae bacterium | reverse complement strand
CGCGTGCTGCAACTCGTCCACGTCTCGCAAGACGAAGCCACGCTCGCCGAACTCCTGGTCACCCCGCAGCTGCGCCTCCAGCTCGAACTCCTCATCCTCGACGCCGAAGACTCCCTCCGCCTCTGGATCGCCATGCGCGGCTGCCAGATCGCCCGCATAAGGCCCGGCCTGCCGCACCGCCGCGCAACGCCACACCTCACCCACGCCAAGAGCCTGCCCGAACTCATCGCTCGCATCGCCGCCCTCGTCATCGCCTGCACCGAAATGGAAGCACGCGCGCAAGCCCATGCCGACAGGCTGAAACGCCTGCGCGACGCCGATCCGCTCGGACTCGCAGCCCATGGTTCGCCACACACCGCGAATGGCGCCGCGCTGCGCGCGGCTGCTCACCATGAGGCGGTGGGTGTGTCCGGCAAAATCTTGAAAGCCCTGATAGGCCTCATGGTGAGCAGCAAGGCCATGCATCGCATGGCGTTGCGCCCGTCGAACCACGAGGCCGCGCTCACAGCTCTCGCCGCAACCCTTGTGCGAGCAACCCCACACTCGATTGAAGGAGCGAACCCGTAAACGCACCTCGCAGGCTTCACCTGCGAGAAAGCGCCCCCGTGTGCAAAACCCAAAGCCGCCGGGGCCCGGCCCCACCCATCGCCGCCGGAGCCTGCCAACAAGGCCTCACCCGGCCTTGATGTGACCTGATCTGAAAACCACCACCTGGCAGGCCCGACCTGCGAGACTGCGGCCTTGCGCCATCCGCCTACATGTTCGGATAGTTCGGGCCGCCACTGCCTTCGGGGGTTGTCCAGTTGATGTTCTGGTTCGGGTCCTTGATGTCGCACGTCTTGCAGTGGACACAGTTCTGCGCGTTGATCTGGAACTTCTGCGCGCCCTTGCCGTCATCCACCCATTCATACACACCGGCCGGGCAATAGCGGTTCGAGGGGCCGGCAAAGACGCCAAGCTCGCTCTTCTTCTGCAGCTCCATATCCAGCACCTTGAGGTGCGCCGGCTGATCCTCGCTGTGGTTGGTGAAGGAGAAGGCCACCGACGTCAGGCGATCGAACGAGAGCACGCCATCGGGCTTGGGATAGACAATCTTCTTGTGCTTGTTCGCGGGCTCGAGCGACTTCGCATCGGTCTTGCCGTGCTTCATCGTGCCGAAGAAGGAGAAGCCGCCGAACAGCGTGTTGACCCACAGGTCGAAACCGGTGAGCGCGATGCCCACCGCCGTTCCGAATTTCGACCACAGCGGCTTGGCGTTGCGGACGGCCTTGAGTTCCTCGGCGACCCAGCTGGTCTTGAACGCTTCGGCATAGGCTTTCAGTTCGTCGCCCTGACGGCCTTCGGTGACGGCGGCAAACGCGGCTTCGCCTGCCAGCATGCCGGTCTTCATCGCGTTGTGGCTGCCCTTGATGCGCGGCAGGTTCACGAAGCCGGCCGAGCAGCCGATCAGCGCGCCGCCCGGGAAAGTCAGTTTCGGGATCGACTGCCAGCCGCCCTCGGTGATCGCGCGCGCGCCATAGGAGACACGCTCGCCGCCCTTGAGGTGCTTGGCGACATCGGGGTGATGCTTGAAACGCTGGAACTCCTCGAACGGGGACAGCCACGGGTTCTTGTAGTTGAGGTGAACCACCAGGCCCACGGCCACATAGCGGTCGCCGAAGTGATAGAGGAACGTGCCGCCGCCGACGCTGTTGCCCAGCGGCCAGCCGAATGTGTGCTGCACGAGGCCCGGCTTGTGCTGGTCTGCGGGAACCTGCCACAGCTCTTTCACGCCGATGCCGAACTTCTGCGGCTGGCTGTCCTTGTCGAGCTTGAAGTCCTTGATCAGCTTCTTGGCGAGCGAGCCGCGCACGCCCTCCCCGATCAGCACGTACTTCCCGTTGAGCTCCATGCCCGGCGAGTAGTTGGGCCCAGGCTCGCCATTCTTCTCGATGCCCATCACGCCGGCGATCACGCCCTTGATGGAGCCATCTTCACGGTAGGTGAGTTCAGACGCCGCAAAGCCCGGATAGATCTCGACGCCGAGCGCTTCAGCCTGGCCCGCCATCCAGCGCGTCACATTGCCGAGCGAGCCGATATACATGCCATGGTTGTGTAGCATGGGCGGCATCAGGAAGACTGGCAGCGCGATCGAACCTTCCGCGCCCAGCACGAGGAACGCGTCCTTGGTGACCTCGGTCTCGAACGGGCAGCCCTTTTCCTTCCAGTCCGGGATCAACTCGGTCATGGCTTTCGGGTCCATGACGGCGCCGGACAGGATATGCGCGCCCACTTCCGAGCCCTTTTCGAGGACAACGACGGAGACGTCCTTGCCGGTTTCTGCGGCCAGCTGCTTGATGCGGATCGCCGCGGACAGGCCAGCGGGGCCCGCGCCCACGATGACCACATCGAAATCCATGGACTCCCGCTCGACGGTCTCAGTCATTATACCGTTCTCCCATCGCCCCCGCGGGAATCGCTCCCGAGGCGGAAACCCCAATACCTGAGGCTAGTTAGCCTCAGGTTTCACAAGCAACAAGATCGCCGGAAAGGCCCCCGTGACGCACCCCCAGCCAGATCAGGCCCAGATACTGGCGGCCCGGGCGCTGGCCGAGTTCTGGGCCGACATGGGCCTCGAGGAAGGCCGCGTGCTGTCCGCGCGCCTACTTGCGCGGCGTGGGGGCTCGGCTGCCCGCACGCCGGCCCACACGCCGGAACGCGCTCCCGCATCGGGAACCCTGGCCCAGCGCAGCACGCCCACCATGCCATCCGGACCGCGTCCGGAACCCCGCAAGCTGGGCGGCAATCCGATCGCCGAAGCCCGCAGGCTCGCCGGCGCCGCGGCGTCGCTGACCGAACTCCGCGCGGCGGTCGAGGCGTTCAATGGCTGCGATCTCAAGAAGGCGTCGAAGAACACGGTTGTCTGCGATGGCGCATTCGACGCCCCGGTGATGATCGTCGGCGAGGCGCCTGGCGGGGAAGAGGATGCGCAGGGCCTGCCCTTCGTCGGCCGGGCCGGCAAGCTGCTGGACAGGATGCTGGGAACCATCGGCCTGTCGCGCGAGGACAGCGTCTACATCACCAACCTGATCTACTGGCGCCCGCCGGGAAACCGCGACCCCTCCCCGGCCGAAATGCAGATATGCGCGCCATTCCTGATGCGGCAGATCGAACTCAAGAAACCGAAGCTGCTGCTGACGGTGGGCAAGTTCGCGACGCACGCGATGCTGGGCCGCGCGGATGGCATCATGCGCCTGCGCGGGCGCAAGCTGTCCTACGCTCAGGATGGCATGGCGGCCGTGCCCTGCGTGCCCCTGCTGCACCCGGCCTACCTGCTGCGCAATCCGGCGGACAAGGCGAAGGCCTGGGACGATCTGCGCGTGATCGCGAAGCTGTGCGACGAGCTGGGCATCAGGCGCGGGCCGGGGCTTTAGACGCCATCGACCCGGCCGCATTGCGGGTTGACGGAGCCTGCCGCCCCGCAGAGGGTGACTTGGGATTTTACGTGGATCAAACGGGGACGGCACATGCGCATCAAGACCATCGCTCTTCTCGCCGGCACGGCCGTGTTCGCTGCAGCCTGCGGCGGCGGCCCCGGCAGCGCCGAATGGTGCAGGGGCGTCATCGAAGGCAAGATTCAGGCGACGGCCGCCGAACTGGAAGCAAATGGCGAGAAGTGCGAAGCCGTGTTGATGCAGAAGGTGAAAGACGCCCTCGGCGGCATGCAGCTGCCCGGCCAGTAGGCTCCCCCGCGCCATCGACAGTCTTGTGATTGGCGGGCGACCGCCACTGCACTACCTTCCGGGCAAGCGGCGCGAGCACAGCACCGCATGCTCGGAGGGAATGCCATGCTGACGACTGTTGCGACCTCGCTCGTGTCCCTGGCCTTCATGCAGCAGGCCGGGACGATGGTTCATCCGGAGAAGCCTTCGGCCAATCCGCCGAAGGTGGAACAGTCGATCACGATCCCCACGCCGCCCCCCAAGCCCGCATCGCCCGTGGTCGCCAACGATCCGCGCACCGGCAAGCCGGTGGAGAAGAAAGGCCTCGACGCCACGGACTATGCCTATGTGATGCCGGCCGGCGTGACGACGAAAGAGGTCGTCTACTATTCGGAAGGCACGCCCGCCTACGCCAAGATCTTCTATCCGAAAGGCTTCGACGCCACGAAGAAGACGCCCGCCGTCGTGATGGGCCAGGGCTGGGCCGGCAGCCACGTGTCGATCGAGAAATATGCCGCGGTGTTCGCCGAGAATGGCCTTGTCGCGATGACAATCGACTATCGCGGCTGGGGCAATTCGGAAGGCCATGTCCGCCTGCTCTCGCCCGTCAATCTCGGCGGCGGCATGGAGAAGGACGAGAACCGTCACACCATCATCCAGAACGCGACCGTCTGGGTGAAGCGCACCAAGCTGGATGCGCGCGACCAGCAGGACGATTATCGCAACGCCATCTCCTTCATCCAGGGCGAGGCCGGCGTTGATCCCGATCGCATCGGCGTATGGGGATCGAGCTATGCCGGCGGCAACTCGCTGGCGGTTGCGGGGCAGGATGCGCGGGTGAAAGCCATCGCAATCCAGATCCCCGGCATCAACGGCAATCCGGATGGCTCGGCGCCCGTATCGTATTCCGGCGCGATCCTGGAAGACGCCATCAAGCGGGCCCGCACCGGCCAGGGATCGGAGATGTGGACCGGCTATTCGCGCTCGATCCTGATCGACTCGGAAATGATCGAGGCCAACCGCGAAAACAACACCATGCAGTGGGCGAAGAATATCGGGGAGCGCCCCTTCATGGTCATCGTCTCGGAGTTCGACGAACTCATCAACAATGATCGCGCCGGCAAGGCCGCGCTGGAATTCGCCAAGGGTCCGAAGGAATACATCGTCGTGCCCGACATCACCCACTTCGAAATGTACTCCGGCGAGCCGTTCAAGATTTCCTCCGGCGCCGCCGCGCGCTGGTTCGTGACGCACCTGATGAAGTGAAAGCCAGGCAGCAAGGCCAAGCGCGTTAACCATGCTGCAGGAAAGAAACTGGAGGAGGACCGGGCCGTTGGTCGCCGCATTGCGCGGCAAGGACCGGGCTGAAGGTCCTGCATCGCGTGAGCTCTTGGAGGCCGGGTTACCCCCAGAGAATCCACAACTTCTGCGTGCCAAACCGTTACGTAGGTCTGGTATGTTCCCTTTATGTTCGATATATGTTCCTGTCTCGCGCGCATGGTTAGCGGACAAGACAGCGAAAGCGGACAAGGTTAATGCCGCCCCGGACAGGCTGGAAAACGCGATCGCAGGAAGCCGACTGGTCGCGCCAACAGGATCAGGCGCGCGGACGCGGCGCACTGTCCAACGCCTCCGGCAGGTTCGAGAGCCAGTATGCCGAACCGTTCGAGGACGGCTGGGAGCCGGACGAAAAGCCCGAGACGCTGAAGACGGAAACCATCCTCGAAAAGCCGAAGACGATCATCACTTACAACACCTCGCCCGACATTTCCTTTGACCGCACGATCAACCCCTACAAGGGCTGCGAGCATGGCTGCATCTACTGTTATGCGCGGCCGAACCATGCCTATCGCGGGCTGTCGCCGGGGCTGGATTTCGAGACCAAGATATTCGTGAAGCCATCCGCCCCCGCCCTGCTTCGGCGCGAGCTGTCGAAGAAAAACTACAAGCCCGGCCTCATCATGCTGGCAGGCGACACGGATATCTACCAGCCCATCGAGAAGGAGCTGCGCATCACGCGCGCCATTCTCGAAGTGCTGGCGGAGTTCAATCATCCTGCCGCGCTGATCACCAAGTCGGCGCTGATAACGCGCGACATCGACCTGCTGGCGCCGATGGCGGCGAAGGGGCTGGTGTCGGTGGCGATCTCGTTCACCACGATGGACCGCAAGCTCGCCCGGGCCATGGAGCCGCGCTGCGCCGCGCCACACCGCCGGCTGGAAACGATGCGCGAATTGAGCGCGGCGGGCATTCCCGTTGCGGTGATGGCAGCGCCGCTGATCCCCGCGCTCAACGAGCCAGAGCTTGAAAGCCTGCTGGAGGCTTCGCACGAACACGGCGCAACGCGTGCGGGATACGTCATGCTGCGCCTGCCGCTGGAGATCGCCGGGCTGTTCACAGAGTGGCTGGAGGCGCACTATCCGGATCGGGCCAAGCGCGTGATGTCGCTGATGCGCTCCATGCACAGGGGCGAGGACTATCGCTCGGAATGGAAGGTACGCCAGCGCGGCGACGGGCCCTATGCGCAACTTGTGGCGGCGCGTTTCCACAAGGCGGCGCGGCGGCTGGGGCTTGCCACGGAACGCCGGTCTGGCGCGCGGACCGACCTGTTCCGCCCGCCCACGCTGAAAGATGCAGGCGCCCAGATGGGATTGTTCGATGAAGGCGGCTGACCCATGATGCGAGGACCGTCCCATGCCCCCCAGGACGAGCCCCGAGAGTTGAACAGATGACATCAAGCATTTCGATCCCAGCTGTTCTGGCGGTGCTGACCTCGCTGGCCGCCGCCCCTGCGCTTGCGCAGCCAGGCTCTCCGCTCAACTGCGCCGACCCTTCATTCCAGGCCGAGATGAACATGTGCGCGGAAATCGACTTCGAAACGGCGGACAAGGAAATGAACGCCGTCTATGGCAAGGCCATCGCGCAGTTCCGCGAGCAGGACCTTTCCTATGCCGAAGAGGGCCCGGACTATGTGGGTGCGGAAAAATTGCTGCGCGAATCGCAGCGCGCCTGGATCGGCAGCCGTGACGGCCTGTGTGGCGCGCGCAGCCTCACCTTCTACGGTGGCTCGATGCGCCCAGCAGTGCAGTTTTCCTGCCTGGCGATGATCACCCGTAGCCGAACCGAAGAGCTTCGCTGGCTGCTCGACGAGTAGCGGCGCCCGGGGCCAACGCGTTATGGTAAACGCAAAATTAACTACAGATTCAATGGGTTGTTTACCCGGGTCGGCGAGTCTCCACGCTTCAGTCCGTTGTGGGCCTTGCGTGAGACATCGACATGGCGATCAAAACGATCGACCCCCAGGTTGCGAAGACCGCCCAGAAGGGCGCGAAAGCCAAGGCCAGCGCCGCCGCGATTCTCGCGAAGCCGTCCTTGCCGTTGAACCAGATCGTTGTGGGCGACTGCATCGAGTCGATGAACGCGCTGCCGGCCAATTCGGTCGACCTCATCTTCGCCGATCCGCCTTACAATCTGCAGCTTGGCGGCGATCTCACCCGCCCGGACAACAGCCATGTCGATGCGGTAAATAATGACTGGGACAAGTTCGCCTCGTTCGCAGCGTACGATGAATTCACCCGCTCCTGGCTCAAGGCGGCGCGCCGTATCCTGAAGGACGAAGGCGCGATCTGGGTGATCGGCTCGTATCACAATATCTTCCGCGTCGGCGCTGCGATCCAGGACCTCGGCTTCTGGATCCTCAACGATGTGGTGTGGAACAAGGCCAACCCCATGCCCAACTTCAAGGGTACGCGCCTCACCAATGCCCACGAGACGCTGATCTGGGCGACGCGCTCGGAGAAGCAGAAGAAGTACACGTTCAACTACGACGCGCTGAAAACAGCGAACGACGACATCCAGATGCGCTCGGACTGGTGGACGATGCCGATCTGCTCAGGCGGCGAGCGCCTGAAGAATGACGATGGCCGCAAGTCGCATCCGACGCAGAAGCCGGAAGCCCTGCTCCACCGCATCATCGTCGGTACGACCAATCCCGGCGACGTGATCCTCGATCCGTTCTTCGGCACGGGCACGACAGGCGCCGTCGCCAAGCTGCTGGGCCGCCATTTCATCGGGCTTGAGCGCGATGCGGACTATATCGACGTCGCGACACGCCGCATTGCGAACGTGCGGGCGCTGGGCGCCGAGGATATCGAGGTCCAGTCGAGCAAGAAGTCTGAGCCGCGCGTGCCGTTCGGCGCGCTGGTGGAGCACGGCCTCGTGCGCCCCGGCGACCGGCTCTATTGCCCGCAGAATCGCCATGTCGCGCGCGTGCGCGCCGATGGCTCCATCGCGAATGGCGAGGCGACCGGCTCGATCCATCGCATGGGCGCCCATGTGCAGAATGCGCCGTCGTGCAATGGCTGGACATTCTGGCACTATAAATCGGACCAGGGCCTCGCCCCGATCGACCTCCTGCGCCGGAAATTCCGCACGCAGATGGGGCTGTAGGGGCCCCAAGAAAAGTTATCCGACACCGACCGCACCGGGCTTATAGTTCACCCGTCGCCAGGGGCAGAGGGATGCACGATGAACCGCGTACGCGTGAATTGCTTCTCCATTTCGCTCGACGGCTTCGGCGCGGGGCCCAGTCAATCGCTCGAAAATCCGCTGGGCGAACGCGGGACCGAACTTCACAACTGGTTCTTCCCAACCAAGACGATCCAGAAGTCGGTGTTCGGCCGGGATGGCGGCACGGAAGGCGTTGATGATCGCATGGCCGCGCGCAGCTTCGAGGATGTCGGCGCGTGGATCCTTGGCCGGAACATGTTCGCGCCCAGCCGCGGCCCCTGGCCGGTCGATGACGCCTGGAAAGGCTGGTGGGGCGATACCCCGCCCTATCATTGCGACGTGTTCGTCCTGACGCATCATCCGCGCCCGTCTTTCGCGTTGGCGCACACCACCTTCCATTTCGTGACAGACGGCATCGAGGCTGCGCTCACGCGCGCCAAGGCGTCAGCCAAAGGCAAGGACGTCCGTATCTGTGGCGGCGCGTCGACGATCCGGCAATACCTGCAAGCCGGACTGATCGACGAGATGCACCTTGCGGTCTCGCCCGTCCTGCTCGGACGCGGCGAACACCTGTTCAGCGGGATCGACCTCGGCGCGCTGGGCTTCAAGCCGCCGGAAATGATCCAAGGCGAAGGCGCCACGCACTACATCCTTAGCCGATCGGCCTATTGAAGGCCCTTCCTGGCCTCGGCGAGGCCCTGGTTGAGCCAGCCGAGTTCGTTGCGATTGGTGGAGGCTTGCACAAGCGCCTCGAACGCCGCCACGCGGGCGCGCTTGACGTCCTTGTCGCCGGGCGCACCTTCGAGGCCGATCGAGGTGAGGTGCAGGGCCTCCACCAGCTTGCCCTGCACGATCAGCAGCATCGCCTCGTCGGCAATCGCCTTGGGCCCGCCGGCCAGCTTCACCAGCGAGTCCGATACGCTGTCTCGTCCCTGCGGGAACATTGCGGCCGGATCGCCCGTGAACCAGCCTGCATACCCCTCGTAGATGCCGCGCACCGACCACGAAATCTTGCCATAGCCCTCGCCGACATCGAGTGCGGGCGGCAGCTTGATCTCGGCCATCAGCGTGTGAACGTCCTTGCCGTCGTTCATGCCCTTCAGCACGGCGTCGTGCACATGGACGATCGCATCGCGCATCTTCGTGAACTGGGCGCGGACATTCTCCTTGCCGACAATGGCGGGGCCGTGGCTGGGGATCACGATCTCAGGCTCGAGCGCCAGCACCTTGTTCAGCGACGTGATGTAGTCCATTGGCCAGCGCGGACGCGTGCCGCGCAGCGTGTACATGTTCGGGAACGACTCATAGAAATTGTCGCCGACGAAGGCGGCCTTGAGGCTTGGGACCCAGGCGGTGAGATGGTCCGGCGTCTCGCCTGGCGTGTGGATCAGCTGCACCTTCACCCCGCCTGCATCGAGATCGAGCGTGTCGCGAAAGGTGATGTCGGGAACGATGCCGAGGACATTCGCAGCCGGTCCCTGCTGGGCGGGCGCCGCCGCAGCCACAGCGCCGCCGCCGCCCGCGAACTGGAACTGCGCAGCGTTCCTCCGGCCGAAGAAACCAGCCAGCATGCGCTGGTATCCCAGGAACTCGCGGAACGATTCATGCGCGACGACTTTTGCGCCCATGGTCCTCCAGTGGACGACGCCACCCGTGTGATCGCCATGGCCATGCGTGAGGATTACGTACGCCGCCTTCCCGACGCCGGCCGACTGCAGCAGGTCGAAATGCGCCTTCGAGGCAGGCGGGCGCGAGGTGTCGATGATCACGGCGCCGGCGGGCGTATCGAGCACGATGGTGTTGGACGAGACGTTGCGGCCGAGCACATAGCGAAGGCCGGGCGCAACCGTGGTGATCTCGAGGTTCTGTGTCGGGTCAGCAAAATCCATGCTGGCGGGAAGCTGCGGCCCCTGCATCTGTACAGGCTGCGCCTGCGGTGTCTGGCCGGTCGCAATTGGCGCAGACTGGCATGCGCACGCAGCCAGCAGGCCAGCAAATCCAGCGATTTTCCGCATCTTGAACCCTACCCGGATAAACGATACTCATTGGTATCACGTGCGCTGTCTAGCATACGCGGCAGGCACGGCAAGTGCGGCGCAAGACGTCACCGCGCGAGGCTCATGCGCTTCTTCGCCTGTTCGCGTTTCAGCTTCTGCCCGACACGGGCGATCGCCTCGATGGCGGGAACGAGTTCGCGGCCAAGCACGGTCAGCGAATACTCGACCGAGGGCGGCGAAGTGTCGACCACAGTGCGGTCGACGATTCCGACAGCCTCCATCTCCTTGAGGCGTGTGGACAGCATCTTGGCGGAGATCGGCTTCACGTCCTCGCGCAGTTCGGAGAAGCGGCGCGCGCCGCCGGAGAGATACCAGATGATGTTCGGCGTCCACATGCCGCCGATCAGGTCCATGCACGTGCCGATGGGGCATGCGTCAGGATTGGGCCGCACCGGGCTCTTGCGCATCTTCAAGGGCATGGCTGATCGCTTCCCTTCCGGCCTCACCTGGTAACCCGGAGGTTACGCGTTTTTTGGCGGTAACACGATGGTACCAGGTTTCCAAATGTAATCACGCCGACTAAGTCATGCGCCACGGACAAGGGAGATATCCATGAAACTCTACTACTCGCCTGGCGCCTGCTCGCTGGCGACCCACATCCTGCTGCGCGAAGCCGGGCTGTCGTTCGACCTCGAGAAGGTCGATATCCGGGCGAAGACGACTGAGCATGGCGAAGACTGGATGGCCCTGAATCCGAAGGGCTATGTTCCAGCCCTTCGCCTCGATGATGGCGACGTGATCACCGAGAACGTTGTGCTGCATGGCTACATCGCCGACCAGAAGCCGGAAGCAAAGCTCGCCCCAGCCCACGGCACCAAGGCCCGGCTAAAGCAGGATGAACTTGCCGTCTACGTTTCGACGGAGATTCACAAATCCCTTGGCGCAATGTTCAACCCCGCGATCACCGATGATGCGCGCAAGGCGACGATCGACCGGTTGATGGCGCGCTACAAGCTGATCGAACAACTTCTCGCCGATGGCCGCACCTACATTACCGGCGAGCAGTTCTCGACTGTCGACGCCTATCTGTTCACCGTCACCAACTGGGCGACCCCGTTGAGGGTCGACCTGTCGTCTCTCCCCAACCTGCTCGCCTATCAGGGACGAGTTGCGGTGCGCCCTGCTGTGCAGGCGTCGCTGGTTGCCGAAGGCCTGGTGAAAGCAGCCTGACAGAACTGACGCGGGAGGGCTGCTGGCAAAGCGCCTAGCGCCCTTCCTCGTCAGCGTTGGCGGCGACTGTTGAGCCGTCCCGCTCCTGCTCGCGTGCACCGGCAAGGATGCCATACATCGCGTGATTGCCTTCGTGGCAGGCGTATTCGTAGGAGGGTTCGGGCGAGGCGTTGAACGCCATCTCGCCCTTCCACGGCTGGCTGAATTGCGTGGGATCCTCCACCGTGAATTCGTAGACGATCTGCTTGTCGTTCCAGCGTGTGAAGCGCTCGATGAGCTTGCCAGCCTTCGAGACATAGCCACGCTGCTGGGGATGCACGTTGCGGGTTTCGACCACCAGCGTGTCGCCCTCATACCAGCCGACGGAATCGCCCAGCCATTGCTGGATCACCTCGGGCCTGAAGCTGGCGCGCGCCTCGGCTGCGGTGGCGAAGATCGGGACAATGCGGGCATCATGCACCATCTCGACCAGGATCATCGCGTGCGTGGGCGACTGAACGATCTGGTAGGTGTTGTTGTAGAGCACGTTGGTCATCACCGGACCGCCAGTGTTGCCGAACCCGATGATGCAGCGCTCGCCCATCGGACGCGTTTCGGGATTGTCGTAGGAGCCGAAACCTCCACCAGCGTTGCGGTTGACCGCACCGGGGCCCTGCACCGTGCCAGTTGGCGCTGCAGCGCCAGTCGGACGCGGAGGCGCCGCTGGCGTGGCGGCTGTGTTAGCGCCGATCCGCGGGATGCGGCCGCTGGCAGGCTCGACGATCCAGGATGAACGCGGCGTGCCCTTCACGCGGCCAACATGGCTGCCCTGGTCTACCCAGAAGGCATTGTAGCCGCCGCCGGAAAGCAGGTCAGTTCCGTCAAGCAGTTTGAGGTTCGCTACGTCGGCAGGCTTGGCGTCCTCGCGCGTGCGATTGTTGTAGTAATCCTCGCCCTCCATCCTCGCGACTTCGGACTCGGTAAGGACAAGGTTAGGATAGGCCGCGTCGCGCTGCATGTTGGTGATCGAGGCGTTCGACCAGAAGCCCTGCAGGTCGGGAGCGCCCCATGATGTCTTCGGCGGCGTGAAGCCTGGCTCACCCGATTGCGCATGCGCCGCCCCGGCAATCGCGAGCGCCGCCGCCGACGCCAGCATCACAGCCTTCAGCATGGCCAGTTTCATGGGTCTCTCCTCCGCCTGGCGACGCGCGATGTCTTGCCGCAGCGTCTGCCTGTGAACGGTTGTGGCGGAGGGTGCGTATCCAATCAAGCCGGAGAAAATCGCGTTCAGGGCGAGAATCGCCCCGAAACACGCGCTTGTGTTAGGGAAACGACATGATCTTTGCTGCAACGCCGCAATCGGCTACGGGAAACGTGTCGAAACGGGAGTGGACGGGCATGTCGGACGGCGTTGTGATTTCGGATCTCAGGACCACGGTTCGCCAGGCCGCGTCCGACGCCGAGGCTTATTTCCTCGACCTCCGCCGCGCTGTCGCCGCCACGGTCGCTCCGGGCGGCAAAGTCGACCGCCGCAAGATTGACGAGGAACAGCGCGCCACCCACGGGCTCGCCTGGGTGCTGACCTATGTCGAGACACTGAAGGAAACCGCCAACTGGGCCGACCGCATCGCGGACGAAGGCAAGTTCGGCGAGATCGAGCAGCTGCTGACCCAGATCCTGTTCGGCGAATACCTGAGCCAGCTGATCGGCGGCCTGCCGATGACGCAGGTGGAGATCGTGCGCCCGATCGACATGACGCATGACCAGGCGATCATGCAGAAACTGTTCACGCCGGCGATCTCGAAGCTGGTGATGAGCGGCAACACGCCAGCCGCCCGCATGGCGGCGGCGAAGCACATCCGCGGCTTCCTCGAAAGCCAGAAGGCGACGATTGAATACACCGGCCTTGAAGAGACCTTCGAACAGATCCGGGACCAGTTCCGCGCCTTTGGCAAACAGGTGGTCGAGCCCTACGCCCACGAATGGCATATGAAGGACGAGCTGATCCCTGACAGCGTCGTCAAGCAGATGGGCGAGATGGGCGTGTTCGGCCTCACCATCCCGGAAGAATTCGGCGGCCTTGGTCTCGGCAAGACCTCAATGTGCGTTGTCTCCGAAGAGCTTTCACGCGCCTATATCGGCGTCGGCTCGCTCGGCACGCGCTCGGAAATCGCGGCTGAGCTCCTGCTCAATGGCGGCACGCGCGCCCAGCAGGAAAAATACCTGCCTGGCATCGCTTCAGGAGAAATCCTGCCGACGGCTGTGTTCACCGAACCGAACACCGGCTCCGACCTCGGCTCGCTGCGCACGCGCGCGACCCGCGATGGCGACACGTGGAAGATCACCGGCAACAAGACGTGGATCACGCACGCCGCCCGCGCAGACCTGATGACGGTCCTCGCCCGTTCGATCCCGGACACCAACAATTTCTCCGGCCTCTCCATGTTCATCTGCGAGAAGCCGCGCGGCACGGACGCCAACCCCTTCCCTGCCGATGGCATGACCGGCGGCGAGATCGAAGTGCTCGGCTATCGCGGCATGAAGGAATACGAGATCGGCTTCGACGGCTTCGAAGTGCCGGCCGAAAATCTTCTCGGCGAAGTCGAAGGCCAGGGCTTCAAGCACCTGATGGCGACGTTCGAGGGCGCCCGCATCCAGACTGCCGCGCGCGCGATTGGTGTTGCGCAATGCGCGTTGGAACTCGGCCTCAAATACACGCTGGAGCGCACGCAGTTCGGCCGCCAGATTTTCGACTTTCCGCGCAGCTCTGACAAGCTGGTGATGATGGCGGCGGAACTCGTCGGCGTGCGCCAGCTCACCTATTTTTCGGCGCGACAGAAGGACGAAGGCAAGCGCTGCGATCTCGAGGCGGGCCTTGCGAAAATGCTCGCCGCCCGCATCGCCTGGGGCGCCGCCGACAACGCGCTGCAGGTCCACGGCGGCAACGGCTTTGCGCTCGAATACCCGATCAGCCGCGTCCTCTGCGACGCCCGCATCCTCAACATCTTCGAAGGCGCCGGCGAAGTGCAGGCCATGGTCATCGCCCGCCGGACGATCGACGAGTTCATCGGGGCGAAGAACTGATCACCTCGACCGCATCGCGTCCGCGATGCGGAAGAACGCTGGTTCGAGTTCGGCGCGCAGGTCTTCGTCGCTGACAGTTTCCGCGAGCGCCTGTTTCATGCAGGCGAGCCACTGGTCGCGCTCGTCCACGCCGATGGGAAGGGCGCGGTGAAGGCTCATGATGCATGGCCTGCCCTCGCGCATGAACCAGTCGCGCGGGCCGCCTATCCAGCCCATCAGGAACTCGCCGAGGCTGTCGGCGATCGGGGCGAGGTCGGCCTTGTGCATCGCCCGTATGCCCGCCGCGTCCGGCGATGAGGCCATGATCTCGTAGAAGCGCACGGCCAGACGGTTCAGCCCATCACGGCCGCCGATGCGCTCAAACGCGGACTGTTCGCCATGCCTTGCCGTGCTCACGCGCCAATGCTCCTGCGGTTCAGGAGGCCACAAAGGCCGGCGCCGGCGCGCAGCGATTGATTCACATCAAGCGGGATGCAGGACCCTCAGCCCGCAGCCGATCCGTCCGCAGCGGGCTTCTTGTGCGCCACGGGCACGCCGGAAACGCCGGTCGCCACAGCGTCCTTGCGGGTGTCCTGTTGCTTTGGATCAGGCAGGCGGTGCTTCTGCATCATGCGCGTGAGCAGGAAGACGTAGAGACCGCTGGCCGGCATGATGATGGCGACCTTGAACATGATCCACACGTTCACGCCGTCCATCTGCATGCCGAGGATATTGTAGACCGGTGCAGGCATGCCCGGCGCAGGCGTTTGTGCAAACACAAGGCGCACAACCTCGTTGGCGACAGCGGTCGCCACGAAGAACCAGGCAAAGCTCCAGGTGAACTGGTCCCAGCCCTTCTGCGTGTAGTGGAATGTGCCTTCCATGATGTACTTGAAGAAGTTCTTCTTCATCATCAAGCCGGCAAACAGGAAGATCGCGAAGGCGGCGTTGAACAACGTCACCTTGATCATCACCCACATCGGGTCATGCGTGACCAGCGTGAGGATCGAGAAGACCACCGTGATGGCCGAGGCAATCAGCGGAAATACCGGCAGGCGCTTCAGCACCACATACATCGCAAGCATGGCGATGCCTGTGCTGATCAGGAGCGCCCAGGTTCCAGCCTCGACGTCGCCCGTGATCGCATTCACGACGAACAGCGCGACAAGCGGACCGAACTCGCTGGCGATGTTGACCGTCTGTTCGGCGTTGAACGGAAAGAGCTTCTTCAGCCAGCTCATGTTGCTAAAAACAACCTTTCCACACGCAAGGACGCCACACCCCGCCCGCTCACATCTGTGAAGGACGGGTGACAGCTTCAAGGCCTACAGACCAGCCCGGTTCCCGTAAAGGCGGCGTGAACGGCGGTTTTAGGCGGGGATGAGCCAGCGGCGATACGAACGGGGCCGCATGATCTTTCCCGTCGCCGGGAAGGCATGCGGCCCTCTGACGGGTTGCCGGGTTGTCCTTGGCCTAGCGGGTCGGCTTGGCAGATACGGTCTGGCGCTCCTTCTCACGGGCGCCGGCCAGGATGCCGATCATACCGTGATTGCCCTCATGGCAGGCATATTCGTACCAGCCGGTGGAGGGATAGAACGCCATCTCGGCGCGCCAGGGCTGGGTATAGGTCTCCGGATCGTTGACCGAGAATTCGTAAAAGACGTCCTTCTCGCCCGTGCGCGTGAGGCGTTCCGTGACCACGCCCTTGGCCGAGACCGGGAAGGACTGCTCGCCCGCCTGCAGCGGATTGATGTTGATCGTTTCCATCACGAACGTGTCGCCTTCCCACCAGCCGACCGTGTCGCCCAGCCAGGGCTTGATCACGGCGGGACGATGGTTGCGGCGCGCTTCATCGGCCGAATCGAAGATCGGCACGATGCGGGCGTCATGGGCCATCTCGACCAGGATCATCATGTGATCCGGCGTCTGCACGAACTGGTAGTTGTTGTTGTAAAGCACGCTCAGCATGCCCGGACCACCGGTCTGGCCAAAACCGATCAGGCAGCGCTCGGACAAAGTGGGCTCCTCGGGCCCCTCATAGGGGGCGTTGCCCGTCATATAGACGCGGAAGCCTTCGATCTGGCGTTTCATCTGCGCGGCCGGATCCTTGTAGGGCAGCTGGCCGTTGGCCGGCTCGACAATGTTCGACGTGCGATATTCGCCCTTCACGAGGGCGAGGCCCTCGCCAGGCTGGGTCCAGAACTTGTCGTAGCCCTTGAGCCCGAAATCATCCCCGCCCTTCTCAGGCGCGCCCTTGTTGGGGTCCGAATAGCCGGAGTCATTGAAGTCGGGATCGTCGGCCGAAATGCCGGCCAGGCCGGTATTGGCGGCGATCTTGGCGGCTTCGGCCTCGGTGACGACCAGCGATTTCTGCCCGGGCGCCCGGGTGAGGGGTGTGAGCGAGGCATTTGTCCACGTGCCGGTGAGATCGGGCTTGCCATCCGCCGTTCGCGGCACATCGGCGAGTGAGGGCGTTGAGAGCAAGGCGACGGCAAGCGCTGCAAGCGCGGGTTTCAGCAACCGCATGGTGGATCCTCCTGTGTCGGGCGCGTCTATCGCTGATCGCGTCTCCAAGGAAACAGACTAGCCCCGTCCGGACCGGTACGGAACCCCCACCTAACGTCAATGCGGACTGTGGAGACTAGCGATTCTCGTCCAGAGTTTTGCGGACGAACTCCAGGAAGGGAAGCGCCGCCTTCACATCTGCCAGCGGAAGGAGGCCAGCCAGTTGGGTCACTGTGGGCGCGGTGGCCAGGATCGCGGCCTCGCGCGCAGCCCGGCCAGCGTCCGTTATCTCGACCACCTTCGCCCGGGCGTCCTCATCGTCTGGCCGGATCGTGACGAAGCCGTGCGCTTCCAGCCGCTGCAGCGTGTTGGTCATGGCGCCCTTGGTGACCTGGAAGGCAGAAGCCAGCCGGGTCGGCGACCGCGCGCCGCCCAGCCTGCAGAAATGGTTCAAGACGGAGAACTGCGCCAGCGACATGCCCTCGGGAAGCACACGCTCGAGCCGGTTGCCGGACAGCTGGGCGATGATGCCGATCTCGTTGAACAGCCGGAAATAGGCCGACACAGTTTCTTCCCGCTGACTCATCCCTGCCCTGTCTCCCTGATGTGCGCGGCAAGTCCCCGGCGCGGCGCAGTTACATCTGCAGCGGCATAGCCGATGCGAACAAGCATGTGCACCAGTTCTCCGCCGCCAATCAGGGCATGGACCTCGTCATAGAGCGGACGCATCTCGGCGAACTCCTGCAGGCTCTGGCTCCAGGGATGAACCGCAAGGCCCAGCTCGGCCGCCTTCAGCGCAAAGCGGGCATAGGCGCGCCCTGCAGCAAGCTCGGACGCACGCCCCGCTGGGCCGGTCAGCCAGGCGAAGGACCGCGCGGATGCCGCCATTTCGCGATACTGATCGAGGCCCATCTTGAACCCATCCGACCTGGGGTCGAGCAGAGCCTCGCGCGATATCATTCCGGTGAGGCTGGCGAAGGCGATCATCTGGCCGTCCAGCGATATACCATCGCGATACGTCTCGATTTCCGTGTTTCCGATCCGCATCAGATCCACGCTTTCCTTCAGCGTAAGGTGGGTAAGCACTTCGCGTTCGTGCGCACGCCAGGTGAGGTCGCGCAGCTTTGCGGCGAGGTCGCCCTCCCCGGTTGTTCGCAGCTTGAATCCCGGGAGACTTCCGGCCAGCTCCAGCTGGCGGCGGGTATCTGTGGGGACCTCGCGAGGTTCGTAGTTGTTGCGATTGGTCTGGCGCTTCAGGATGCTGTCGAAAGCGCTATCTCGGGCCGCTGCCCCAGCAACCAGCCGGACATGGGCGACCGGGCGGGCGTCGAGCGCCGGAATGGGCTCACCCTCCGGGAATGGCGTGATGTCGGCGCGGTAGCCTTCGCTGGCGGCGGCGATGGAAAGCAGTTCGAGGAAAGCGCCGCAGCCGATCACGATCTGCCGGTCGAACGGGTCGGTGGCGGGCAGCCGGCGATCAAGATCGCAATAGAGAACGAGTTCGTCTTTGCCCTGCAGATCGACCAGCCAGGGTTGGCGGTTGTGGGGGTTCGGGGCTAGCAGGGCATACGACAAAAAGCGCCTGCGCTTTTCTTCCGGCGCGCCGGCTTCCTTCCAGGCAGCGCGCGCGGCGCCCGAGGGGCCATTGGCGACATACCAGCCGCCACCTGCAAGGGCAGCGAGAACGACCCCGCCGCCGATCAGTTTGAGCACTCCACGACGCGAGGCCATCACGCTGCCCCGCCGCCAAGTTGCGACAGGGTGGTGAGGGCTGTCGCGAGCCAGGCCACGACCAGAACCGTCGATCCTCCATATAGAACGCGCATGCTGGGTCTCCCTTGTTGAATTTTACTGCGTTGATCCGGCGCCGACCGGTTTTGTTCAATGTTAAACCAACTACTTCAACGTTAAACTATATGCAAGGCCAAACTTCTCCGTGCCCAGACCAACTTCTTGGCGTTTCCCGCACCAGCGGCATGTGTATGGTCCGCCGGGATTGGCGCACGCGCGCCCCAAGGGAGGGACTCATGAATCTTAGCACCCCGGCCGCATCACTGGTGATTGCTGCAGCTCTGGCGGCGATGACCGGGGGCTGCGCCATGACGCCGTCGGCGTCCGATTTCGCAACCACGGTTTCAGCAGCTGGCCGCATGTCTGGCGATTATGAGCGCGACGCCGTGCGCAAGCCGGCGGAAGTTCTCGCCTTCTCCCGGATCGGGCCGGGCAAGACAGTTTTCGAGATGGAGGCGGGCTCAGGGTATTACACGGAGCTCTTCTCGCGCGCCGTGGGCGCATCCGGCGCCATCACCATGCAGAGCCCGAAAGAGTTCGAACGCTTTTACAAGGAAGCGCTGGAAACGCGCCTCAAGGACAATCGCCTCGCGAACGTGAAAGTGTCGTGGTCAACCTTTGACAAGCTGGAAGCGGCGGATGGATCGGTTGACGTGGTCACATGGTTCCAGGGCCCGCACGAAATGTGGTGCAAGGCTGCGTGCGGAAACGTTCCGATGGGGGACGCGGCCGGCGCCTTCAAGGAAGCGGCCCGCATCCTGAAGCCGGGCGGCTATCTCATCGTTATGGATCACGTCGCACCGGCCGGCACGCCCGCGACATCCGGCAATGACACACACCGGATCGATCCGGCGATCGTGAAACCCATGATTGCCGCTGCCGGCTTCACTCTGGAAGAAGAGAGCAAGATGCTCGCAAACCCGGCAGACGACTACGCCAAGGGCGTGTTCGATCCTGAAGTGCAAGGCAAGACCGACCAGTTTCTGCTACGCTATCGCAAACAGTAAGAACAACACCGGACAAAACATTCTCTGGGAGGAGAAACCATGAAGACGACCACCCTGCTGGCGGCGGGCGCCGCCCTGCTGCTCGCTTTTGGCTGCACCACCATGCAGGCCGGGCCTGCGCCGCTTGCCGCCGCCGACTACGCCGCCATCCTGTCCGACCCGTCGCGCCCTGCTGAAGACCTCAAGGACGATGCCGCCCGCAAGCCTGCTGAAGTGCTTGCTTTTGCCGGCCTTCGCCCGGGCGACACCATTGTCGAGATGGAGGGCGGTCGCGGCTGGTTCTCCTTCCTCATCTCGAAGGCGATCGGCCCAGAGGGCAAGCTGATCGTCCAGTATCCGCCTGAGTTCGCTTATGGTGATCCGGCCTATAAGGCGCGCGTCGATGGAGGGCAGCTCCCGAACGCCACGATCACCAAGACGCACTTCGACAAGCTTGAGGCCGCTGACACGTCGGTCGACAAGGTCCTCTGGATCCTTGGGCCGCACGAAGTCTGGTACACGCCGAAGGACACCCAGGGTCTTGGTGATCCAGCCAAATCCTTCGCAGAGATCGCGCGCGTGCTGAAGCCCGGCGGAGAGTTCATCGCGATGGATCACGCGGCCGTCGCCGGAACGCCTGCGCTGACCTCGGCTCAGACGCTTCACCGCATCGACCCAGCGCATGTGCTGGCAGCAGCGAAGACGGCGGGTCTCGTCTACGTGGATTCGAGCGACATCCTCGCCAACCCGGAAGACGACCGCACCAAGTCGCCCTTCGCGCCCGACTTGCGCCGGCATACGGACCAGTTCCTGTTCCGCTTCCGGAAACCCTGATCGTGGCCCCGGCCGGCCCTTGACCGGGCTGGCCGGGCAGCTCTCGTCTTGGCTTGCGAAGCAGCCTAAGCTTTTCGCATGACAGGCAGGTTCCGAATCCCGCTGGTAAGCATAGTCGCCGCGCTCGCCGCAGCGTGTTCGCCGGCTGAACAGGGGGTGATCAAGGCGCAGACGGGCGAACCGGTGATCGTTCTCTCCGAGGGCGCGTGCGAGGCAACTTGCCCGGTCTACGCCATGACGCTTCGCCCTGACGGGTCGTACCTCCTTCATGCCGAGCGGTTTGTGAGAGACCCCGGCGTGCACGAAGGAAAGCTCGATGCCGGCGCCTGGGCGACCTCTGAAGAGGCGCTGGAAGAAGCCTCCTTCTGGACACAGACGCCGGAACAGACGGCCAGCACCCTCCCTTCCTGCCAGCGTGGCCCGCCTGTCGTCAGCATCACATGGCGCACGGCGGAAGGCCGCCAGAAGACCCTAAATTACCGCGTCGGCTGTGGGGACGCTGCGATCCGGCAGTTGGTGGGCCAGTTGCGGGCCGCGATGTCGTTCGAAGACCTGATCTGGACCGACGAGCAGTTTGCCCCAGACGGCAGCCGCTAGGCACTGCGGCGTCATCGCCCGGTGGCGCGAGGCTGATTTCGGGCCTACATAGCTCTTATGGGTGTCTGGCTTTCATACGGCGTCTACATTGCGATCGGCGCAGTGTTCGTGGTTCTCGCCTTCGGGATCGTGAACCTGGTGCGCACTGATGGGCAGGCCCGTTCCCGCTCCAACAAGCTGATGCGCCTGCGGGTGCTGGTACAGTTCATCGCGATCATCCTGCTGGTCGCGCTTGGCGCCGCCGCTGGCGCATTGCGCTAGAACGGCCGGCCGTCAGCGCCGCCGAATATTCCTCAGGAACTTTTCAGAATCCTGCTGCGTTCATCCTGCGTTCGGGCGGGATGGATCAAATTTGTCCGATCGGATTATCCAGAACTGAAGTGCTTCCTGCGAAGATACTTCTGTCTGGTGAGGCGGCGGGAGTCTGCACATGTTCGGCAAGCGCGATTTCGACTCCAGCCCGAAGCGCTTCTGGTCGTGGTTCTCGGTCGAAGCCCAGGGCATCGCCAACGCGCTTGAAGCCCTCTCACGCGGCGAGACTGACGCGGAATGGGCGATCGCCGGTCTCAACGGCCGCATTCAGCGCGTCGATTCCACTCTGGAAGCCGATGTCGTCCGTTCGCTGGACGGTACCTGCTGCCTGACGCTGACCGGCGCTGACGCCGCCGTCGACGCCCTGCTTGAGACAGCGCCGCGGCTACGTGGCTGGCGGATCGCCCCGCCCGTGCCCGGCGCCAGCCGCGCCCGCATTCCGTTCCTGAGCGCTCCCCGGCCCTCGCTCGACGTCCTAGCTTCGCCGCTCACGGCGCTGCATGAGGCTTACGCCTAAGCCGGCCCCAATCCGCTCTGCATTGACCGGGCGTGCCGCAGGGTGCGAACTAGCTGCATGGTAGTGCTGAACAAGATCTACACGCGCACTGGCGACGATGGCACGACGGGCCTCGCGACCGGAGAGCGCGTCGAAAAGTGGAACCTGCGCGTCGAAAGCTATGGCGCGGTAGACGAGACCAACTCCGCCATCGGCGTTGCGCGGCTGCACACCGCCGCGGACGCGGAGCTGGATGCGATGCTGGGCCGGATCCAGAATGACCTCTTTGATCTCGGGGCGGACCTCGCCACACCCGAGCGCGACAAGCCGCTGGGGTGGACGCCGCTGCGAATTGTCGAGGCGCAGGTGACGCGCCTTGAGACCGAGATCGACCAGATGAACGCGGTCATCCCCGCGCTCAACAGTTTTATCCTGCCGGGGGGCTCGGCGCTGTCGGCCTACCTGCATGTTGCGCGCACCATATCGCGCCGGGCTGAGCGCTTTGTCGCGCAACTGGCGGCGACGCCGGGCGAGATCGTTTCGGCGCCCGCCCTCGCCTACGCCAACCGCCTGTCAGACTTCCTGTTCGTCGCCGCCCGGCGCGCCAACGGGAACGGCGCAGGCGACGTGCTTTGGGTTCCCGGCGCAAACCGGTAGCGCCATGCCTGCCGTTTTCCTCTTCATGAAGGGGCCGTTCAGCCAGTTTCACCCGTCGAACTTCACCGTCGACGGACGCAGCTATGTCTGCGCCGAGCAGTACATGCATGCGCAAAAGGCCCGGCTGTTCGGCGACGAGGCCATGGCCGAGCGCATCATGCGGTCCGACAGCCCGCACGAGCACAAGCTGATGGGCGGCCGCGTAAGTGGTTTCGACGGCGAAACCTGGGACGCGCGGAAGGTCGCCATCGTGACGGCTGGGAGCCTCGCCAAATTCGGGCAGAACGCCGGCCTGCGCCGCCGCCTTCTCGATACGGGCGATGCGATCCTCGCCGAAGCCAACCCCAAAGACTTCATCTGGGGCATCGGGCTTGGCGAAAACGACCCCGCCGCACGGGACCCCGCGAACTGGCAGGGCCTGAACCTGCTGGGACAGGTGTTGATGAGAGTTCGGGAAACGCTCGCCAGTCCAACAGGTATCTGACAAATTCCCGCCTAGTTCGGCATTAACCTGTTTCCTGAAGGATCGCGCCTCAACGGGTGATTTGCGCCCGGGGTTCCCGCGATCCGCCCAACCCGGGGGTTTTGTTGAAACGTCGCTCTGTCCTTCTTGCGCTGGCCCTGGCCCTGGCAGCGCCGCTGTCGCTCGTTGCGAGCGCTCAGGCGCAGGTCACCCGCGAACACCAAGCGCTGCTGGACTTCGCATCCGAGCTGGACCACGCCGCGACAGCGCCGGACTTTGTCGGCCTCTCCGTTGCCGTTGTGAAGGACGGCAAGGTCGTGCTGATGCGCACATATGGCGTGACCGAAGCTGGCGGTGCGCAGAGGGTGACCCCCGACACCGTCTTCCGTCTTGCATCGCTGTCGAAGGGATTTGCAGGGACGCTGGCTGCGCTGGAGCAATCAGAAGGCAAGCTCGACCTGCAGGCGAAGGCAGTCGCCTATGCTCCGCAGTTCCGCCTCAAGAACGCGAAGGACACGCAGGCTGTCACGCTTGAGCATGTGCTATCCCACCGGACCGGCCTGCCGCCATATGCGTATGACAACCTGCTCGAGGCCGGAACACCACCGCAGGACATTCTCGCCAAATACGGGTCGGTGAAACAGACGTGCAAGCCCGGCGCGTGCTTCACCTACCAGAACACCACGTTCAACATCATCGCAGCCGCGATCGAGAAGGCGTCCGGACGTTCCTATGCGCAGGAACTCGAAGCGCGCATTCTTGAACCGTTGGGGATGACTACGGCGTCGCTCAGCCGCGACGAGATGATGGCGAGCGGCAACTGGGCCCGCCCCCACAAGCGCGCCGGAGAGGGATGGACGCCGACGCCTGTGACCGAGCCTTACTACAAGGTGCCTGCCGCAGGCGGCATGAATGCCTCGATCAGCGATCTCTCGAAATGGCTCGTCGCGCAGATGGGCGGACGCCCTGACGTGCTGCCGCAGACGGTGTTGGACGAGGCCCATCGCGGCCGCATCGACACGCCGCCGGAATCCTCGCGCCAGCGCTCGCTGAAGACGCCCGTGACATCCACGTCCTATGCGCTCGGCTGGCGCATCTATCAGTATGCCGGCCACAAGCTGATGACGCACTCCGGAAGCGTCGAAGGCTTCATCGCCCAGATTGCCTGGCTGCCGGAAGACAAGGCCGGCATTGTGATCCTTTCGAACACGCGCGGATCGCGCGCCGCCAAGATCATGCCGACCTGGCTCGACTACCAGCTCGGCCTGCCCAAGACGGACTGGTTCCGCATGGGCGATCTGCTGGTGGCGGGCGCGGCGCCCGAAACCGCAAGTGGAGATTAGTTCGTCGCTTCTTGTGCGGGGAATAGCGGCGTTTCTTGCCCTGCTCGACCAGCATTTGAAAGGCGCTGCGCCCAAAAGGGCGTGCTCACAAATGCGAGCCGCATGAGCTCAGGCCTGAATGCTACCGCCGCCCTGGACCTTCTGGCGCGCCAGTGCTGAGTCCATCGGGGACAGGCCCAGCCGGTCAACCAGCTGGCGCATCAGCGTGTCTTCGTGCGGATCGCGCGCGCCGTCGGCCAGGACGACTGCCCACAGAGCCTCCACGATCGCGATACGGTCGTCGTGCGCAATGGACGTGCGGATGGCCTTGGTGAACTGGTAGATGTCGATGGACTCCAACTCGGCATCCTCTCCCTCGGCCCGGAGCTTTGCCGCGCCCGCCGCGTCGAGGCCAAAACGCCCGGCCAGCGCCTGGTCTACGACGGCGCGCTCGGCATCGCCGTAGTCGCCATCGGCCCGCGCCGCCATCACCAGCACGGCCGCAATTGCGGAGCGCGCATCATCCTGCTGAACATCGCCTGGAGCCGTCGCCCGCAGAAGCCGTTTGAAAAAATCGATCGCCATGGCCCTGAAATGGCGCCTTTGCCCGGCGCGGACAAGCCGTGCCGGGATGCCAATTCCATGCTGATTCAGCCCGGTCCCATCAAGCCGGCTTCGGCGGATTGAAAAGCGCAGCAATAGCTTCGGCATCGGCGCCCAGCGCGCCGAACACCGGCCCAAAGGTCGCCATACGCGCCGCATCATTCGGTCCCAGCGTGATGCCGCCATCCACCACCAATGCGTGCCCGGTCACGAAGCCTGACCCGTCCGACCCGAGATAGAGCGCCGCCTCGGCGATGTCGGAGCCACGCCCGCCGCGTGGGATCGGCTGGGTATGCTTGCTCGCCTCAGCCAGCGCATCGATGCGCGTCTCAGCATACTGGCGCGGCAGTCCCATAGCCGATGCAAAGATGTTGGTGGCGATCATACCCGGGCAGATGCAGTTCACGCGGATATTCTCCGGGCTCAGCTGCGCCGCCGCCGCATGGGTCATGTGCACCACGCCCGCCTTGGCGATCGAATAAAGCAGCGGCCCATATCCGGTGCGCAGGCCTGCAATCGACGCCGTCGAGATGATCGATCCACCGCCCTGTTCGCGCATGATCGGCACGGCATACTTCATCCCGAACAGCGCCGCGCGCACATGCAGGTGCATCACCGAGTCAAAGCCCTCGGCCGTCACCGCATCCGCCATGTCACGCGCGCCGCCCGTGCCGGCATTGTTGAACAGGATATCGAGCTTGCCGAAGCTCTCCTTCGCTGCATTCACACCCGCCGCGATGTCCGTCTCCTGCATCACGTCACAGCGCACGAATTTCACTGCGTCCTTGTGCGCATGCTCGATCTGCGCGCCCTTGTCCTCCTGCAGGTCCGCCGCGATCACCTTCGCGCCCTCGGCGACGAACAGATCGACAGTCGCCCGGCCAATGCCGCTCGCCGCCCCGGTGATCACCGCCACCTTGCCTTGCAGCCGTCCCGCCATGTCGTTCCCTCGCGTGTTGGTATGGCTCGCCGCCGGATCGCCGTCTCAGGCCTGGGGCTTCATGTAGGCCCCGAAATTCCGGGGGCAGTCATCGAGGTGCGCGTTCAGCATCTGGCGGAAGCCTTCGAAAAAATAGTCCGAAATCTCCTGCTTGCCGGCCGCATGGCTGTGCCCGACCCGAACCCGCCCGCCGCCAGTGATGCGCAAAACCCCGCCAAAGCGAACAGCATGGACGCATTCACCATGTCCGGCTGCGCGTCCTTCTTCTGGGCGTTGGACAGGAAGAGATGCGCATCCGCTCGCCCCGCTCGTAGAAACCATCGTCGAACTACTTGGGCGCGGCATTCCGCCACCTTAGTAGCGAATCGCCTAGCGCCGTAACGCTCGGGCCGCAGCGGGCGAAGCACCAGCGTAGCCGGAGGGAGGCACTAGCCTTAGGTAGCCTTCAGAAGCGCCGGACCAACCGGACGTCAAACAGATCGACGCCGTCGTTCTTGGGGCTTCCCAGCTTACCGTTGCTCCAATGCTGATAGCCCGCTTCCACGCCCCAATCCTCCTCGACGTTCATTCCCACCGTCACGCGTCCATGAAAGATGACCCGGCTCTGAAACGCAGAACGGTCCAACAACAGGCTGCGTCGCCGCTCATTCTCCTCTCCACTGGCCGAAGGATCCGGCGTCTCAAGGGTCACATAGCCATCATGCACTGCGCCACCGCCACCGATATCCACGTAAAAATTGGACATGTGAACGCGCCAGGACAGGCCTGCCGACAGAAAATTTGTGCGATCCAGGATCGCGGTGACTCCGACGTAAGGTTGGGGGCTGCCAACTGCGCTCAGAAGATCAAGCGGCTGAAACAGGAGATCGGCCGAGATTGTGACGCCCTGCTCCGGCTCATTGTTGGGAGATCCCAGCAGGTCATGAGCGGTGTGTCCGGCACCCACCGAAATCTGGTTCACGACGGGCTCCTCCGCAATGGCTTGTGCTGATGCGCCCCCCCCCAGCATCAAAGCCGCTGCAGAAAAAACAACCGGGTATACCGTCCAAAGACGTCTGCCCATGCCTACCCCTCCGATGACTCCACTATCGCTGTATGCGACGCGCCCACGTTGGACTCAAGCCAAAAGGCATGACCTTACCTCGCGGTTGCCTCGCCATGTCCATCTCCCTCATCGCGCCAGATGCTCAGGCCTTGGCCGCCGGCTTCATGTAGCTGTCGAAGTTGCGGATATACGCGTCGACATTTCCCTCGAGCATCTGCCGGAAACCGTCGACAAAGTACTCCACGATCTCCTCGCGCTTTGCTCCCATCGCCTCGCCCGACGAATAGCCGCCCGCAGCCAGGAAGGCGCAGAACCGCGCCGAGGCGAACAGCATCGATGCATTCACCAGCTCCTGTGGCGCAGTGTCCGCCTGCGCGTTGGACAGGCCGATGTGAGCGTCAGCCCGCGCATAGAAGGCGTCGTCGAATATGTCGGCCATGTTTGCTTCCCGGACAATGACAGCGCCACGATAGCGGCTGTTCGCCACTCCGCCAGTCATGCCTGTGCAAACGGTTCGATTGGCCTACTTCGCCGGCTCCGGTATCGGCCCCACATTCGTCCGCTTGGAGACCAGATTGAAGAAGTGAAACACCTTCTCGAGGTTCTCACGCCCGCGCCGGATGAAGAACTCGTGCTCCAGCCCGGGAAACTCGAGATAGATGTGCTGTGCGCCGACAGCCTGCAGCGCGCGAATAGCGGCGCGTGAGCTTTCCTTGCGCACCACATTGTCCTCCGCCCCGTGCATCACCAGCACGGGCACGCCTTTCAGCCTCTCGGCCGGCGCATTGGGGCCGACGCCGCCGCCGGCGATCGGCGCGATGCCTGCCCAGATCCCGTTGTGCTTGGCGCCAAGGAAGAATGTGCCGAACCCACCCATCGAATGGCCCATCAGGTAGATGCGATCCGCATCGACACTGAACCTGTCGCGGACCATGGTGAGAACCGTCAACGCGTCATGCTCCGACAGTTCGTTGGTGGTCCACTTCGCTCCGGTCGCCGGGTTCACATCGGCCGTCTCAACGGGCGCTGGTGTCCCACGTCGCGGGCCCCATCCACCGAATGTCGAATAGCCCATCGGCGCGAGAACGATATAGCCATCGCGCTGGGCGAAGTCCGTTGTGCCGTCGAACAGGATCTGCTGCAGCGGCGTGACGCCTGCGCCATGCAGGTCCACGATCAGCGGCCACTTCTTCGCTGGATCATAGTTGTCGGGTACGAACAGTGAGAACGGCATCAGCGCGTTCGCCGCGTCCAGCTCGTACTCGCACATCAGGATGCGCTTCTGGCTGTCCGTCAGCTGCGGCTGGGCGGAGCGTGGAATGTTGGCCCGCTGCGCGATTGCATCGTTCGGGTCTGTCGACGGCGGCGGTTGCGGATCAAGCCGGACGCCCGCGTGCGTCACGTTAGGAACACCCGCGCTGGCCGATGCCTGGCCTTCGGTCAGGAAAGAACACTCCAGTCCCCGGGACACGCTGGTGGCGGCCTCCGATGGCGGAGCCTCGGTCGCGGCGCCAGACGCGCATCCACTCACCACAAGCCCGAACGCGCAAACCGCGCCCGCTGATATCCTGAGCATGCCGGTTCCCCTCAGCCTTGCGTCTTCATGTAGCTGTCGAAGTTCTTCGCATAGGCGTCCATGTTCCCCTCCAGCATCTGGCGAAAACCGGCGACGAAGTATTCCACGGTCTCGTCGCGCTTGGCTGCCATCGCTTCCCCGCTCTCGAACCCACCGGCCGACAGCCAGGCGCAGAAGCGCGCGGACGCAAACATCATGGACGCGTTCACCATCTCACGCCGCGCGCCTTCGAGCTGGTCATTGGCCAGTGCGATGTGCGCATCCGCACGGGTGTAGAATGCGTCGTCAAACGGATCGGCCATGTGGCGGGGTCTCCCTGTTGCCTCTGAGACTATCGCCCGGCCCGAAAAAGCCACCCGGAAAGCGCCCTCGCGCACGAATGTTTCATCGCGCCCCCGGCAATTCGCGCCAAATCGACGCTTTTTGCCCCTGCCCCGGCCTGGAAACTTGATTCCGGCGCGTCTGCTGCATAACAGGGTGCCGCTGGTTCGCAGGCGCACCATTGCGGGGCGTCCGGGGATCGAATGCGACGACCTGAAGCCCGAACAGTCCGGAGATTCCACCGATGAAGGTGCTCGTACCCGTCAAGCGGGTGATTGATTACAACGTCCGTCCGCGCGTGAAGGCCGACCAGAGCGGGATTGACCTTGCCAACGTAAAGATGGCGATGAACCCGTTCGACGAGATCTCCATCGAGGAGGCCGTCCGGATGAAGGAGAAAGGTCTCGCGACCGAGATCGTGATCGTCTCCATCGGTCCGGCCCAGGCGCAGGAAACCATCCGCATCGGGCTCGCCATGGGCGGCGACCGCGGAATCCTGGTGCAGACGGACGCAGCCGTTGAGCCGCTGGCCGTCGCAAAGATTCTTGCCAAGATCGTCGAGGCAGAACAGCCCGGCCTCGTCATCGCCGGCAAGCAGGCGATCGACGACGATTCCAATGCTACCGGCCAGATGCTGGCCGCCCTACTCGACTGGCCGCAGGCGACCTTCGCCTCGGCCGTCGCCAAGGATGGCGAGACCCTGAAGGTCACGCGCGAAGTCGATGGCGGCCTCGAGACGCTGGCTCTCCAGCTCCCGGCCGTCGTGACCACCGACCTCCGCCTCAACGAGCCGCGCTTTGCCTCGCTGCCCAACATTATGAAGGCGAAGAAGAAGCCGATCGACACCAAATCGCCAGCCGACTATGGCGTCGATATCACGCCGCGCCTGTCAGTGGTGAAGGTAACCGAGCCCAAGAAGCGCGAAGCCGGCGAGAAAGTCGCTGACGTTGACGCGCTGATCGCCAAACTCAAGTCCGCAGGAGCCATCTGATCATGGCCGTTCTCGTACTCGCTGAACACAGCAACGCCGCCCTCAACGACGTGACCGCAAAAACGGTCGCTGCAGCCCAGGCGTTCGGGGGCGACATCGACGTTCTCGTCGCTGGCCACAATGCCGGCGCCGCGGCCGCAGAAGCCGCGAAACTCTCCGGCGTCCGCAAGGTGATCCATGTCGAAGGAGCAGACTTCGCCAATGCGCTTGCCGAGGCGATCGAGGCCCTCGTTGTGCCGATGATGTCCAGCTATGACGCGTTCTTCGCGCCAGCCACCAGCATTGGCAAGAACGTCTCCCCTCGCATCGCCGCCAAGCTTGACGTCATGCAGGTGTCGGAGATCACCAAGGTGATCGACGCTTCCACCTTCGAACGCCCGATCTACGCCGGCAACGCGATCATGACGGTGAAATCGTCTGACGCGAAGAAAGTCGTTACGGTTCGCGGCACTGCCTTCAAGGCTGTCGAGTCTTCCGGCTCGGCTCCGGTTGAAACGGCTGCGGCTCCGGCTGGACCGTTCAAGGCGGCTTTTGTCTCGGCTGAGATCGCGAAGTCGGATCGACCTGAACTCGCCTCGGCCAAGCGCGTCGTCTCCGGCGGCCGCGCCCTCGCCTCGGCGGAACAGTTCAACCAGTACATCCTCCCCCTCGCCGACAAGCTCGGCGCAGGCGTCGGCGCCTCGCGCGCGGCGGTGGATGCGGGCTATGCCCCCAACGACTATCAGGTCGGTCAGACCGGCAAGGTCGTGGCGCCGGAACTGTATGTCGCCATCGGCATCTCGGGGGCCATCCAGCACCTCGCCGGCATGAAGGACTCGAAGATCATCGTCGCCATAAACAAGGACGAAGAAGCCCCGATCTTCCAGATCGCGGACTACGGCCTCGTCGGCGACCTGTTCAAGATCGTTCCCGAGCTGACAAGCAAGCTCTAAGCAGAGCGAAGCAGACTAGGAAAGGCCCGCCCTTGCCGGCGGGCCTTTTGCTTGCAGCGAACGTTCCGCAGCGCCATTCCCTTTACGGCAAATGGACTCCCTGAGCCTGCAGGCATAAATTCCGCGCAAGGGACAAACTGGGAGGGGACATATGCAGTTAGACATCGAGCCCGCCGCTACACCCGTCTACATCGCCGGCGACAACTGGCTTGCAGTCGGCGCAGCGGCTGTCGCGATCTACGCCATCGGCTTTGTCATCTATGGCGCGGTGTTCTCGAAACTCTGGATGAAGCTGTCGGGCTACACCGCCGAGCAACTCAAGCCACACATGTGGAAGATGGCGGTCTCGTGGATCATGCCGGTCCTCACCGCCATCGGGCTTGCCCTGATCCTGAAGTTGGCGCGTGTCGATAATCTCGCGACCGGCCTAGTGGTCAGCTTCCAGGTATGGTTCTTCATCGTTCTGTCGACGCGGCTCTATTCCTTCGTCTACAGCCCGGAAAAGCCCGGCCTGCTTGTGATGGACGCGATCCATCTCCTTCTGGGCATCATGGCGGCTGGCGCGATCATCTCGGCCTGGCGCTGAAGGACTTGGCGTTCCGTGCACGGCATGGTCATGTCTCGCGAGAGATTCAGGGACGAGACCCATGCGCCGTACGCTACTTGCCGCCTCCATGCTCGCGCTTGCCGCGTGCGCAACGCCTGCCACCACCAATGGTGATCCAGCCACTTTCTCCCGCGAGCCCGGCGCGCATGAAGCGGAATTCCGTAGCCTGTACAAAGAGCTGATCGAGACCAACACAACCTTGTCCGAGGGCTCCTGCACGCTGGCGTCGGAGCGCATGAAGGCGCGCCTGGTCGCTGCGGGCTATCCGGAAAGCGATCTCCACATCCTGGTGAATCCAGGGCCGAACCGGCCGCAGGATGGCAATCTGATCGCCATACTGCCCGGTACGAACCCAGACAAGAAACCCATGATGCTGATGGCGCACATTGATGTGGTGGAGGCCAAGCGTGAGGATTGGGTGCGCGATCCCTTCGTGCTCACCGAAGAGGGCGGCTTCTTCTATGCGCGCGGCGCAACCGACGACAAGGCGATGGCGGCGATCTTCACGGACTCGATGATCCGCTTCAAGCGCGAAGGCTACAGGCCGGAGCGCACCATCAAGCTGATGCTCAACTGCGGAGAAGAAAGCGCCAACGAGTTCATCGGCGCCAAGTACATGGTCGAGAACCACCTCGAACTGATCTCTGCGGAGTTCGCGCTTAATGAGGGGGCCGGCGGCCGTCTTGATCCGGCAACGGGCAAGTATCTCTACAACGGCGTGCAGGCTGGCGAAAAGCTCTATCAGGACTACACGATCGAAGTGACAAATCCCGGCGGCCACTCCTCGCGCCCCGTGCCAGACAACGCGATCTACGAACTGGGCCAGGCGCTTCTGGCCGTACAGGCCTACGCGTTCCCGATCGAGTTCAACGACGCCACGCGTGGTTTCTTCCGCCGCATGGGCGCGATCACGCCCGGCCAGGAAGGCCAGGACATGCGCGATGCAGCTGACGGCGAGAACGCAGACGCCATCCGTCGCCTGACGCAGAACCCCGGCTACAACGCGACGCTGCGCACCACCTGCATCGCAACTCAGCTGGAAGCAGGCCATGCGCCAAACGCCCTGCCCCAGCGCGCCACCGCAAACGTCAACTGCCGCATCTTCCCAGGCCATACGCAGCAGGAAATCCTCGGCGTGCTGAAGGACGTCATCGGCAATGAAAACGTGCTGGTCGAAATGCGCTCGCCACCGGAAACGCCGATCAAGCCGCCGCCGCTGCCGCCGGAAATTCTCGAGCCGATCGAACAGCTCACTGAGAAGATGTGGCCGGGCGTCCCCGTAATCCCGCAGATGGCGACCGGCGCTACGGATGCCCGCTTCACCACGCCCGCTGGCATCACCACCTACGGCGTCTCGGGCATCTTCGCTGATCCCGCCACCTCAGGCGCACACGGCCTCAACGAGCGGGTCGGCGTGAAGCAACTGATGGAAGGCCGGATGTTCCTGCACCAGCTGGTCAAAATCTACGCTGGCGGGGAATAGGCTCAGCCGAGCCCGGTAGCCTTCAGCAGCAGGACGGCCCCTGCTGCTGAAGCTGCTGACACGGCAGGGCCCCAGATCAGGTCAACGATAGCGAACTGGCGCGGCCAGTCCCTTATGGTCGCCCAGTTGGTGAGGTCATATGTGCCGTAGGCGATCAGGCCGATAAAGCCGCCAAGACCCAGCGCCATCAGCCATTCGCCGCCTGCAGCCATTGCAGGCGTGACTGCGAAGAAGGCGAGGCCGGCCGAATAGATGACATAAAACGCGATGGCCGGCGGCCAGAAGACGGGGTCCCGCAGGCGGCCGCCGAACTGCTTGACCAGCCAATCCCGAACCACAAGACCGAGCCAGATGCCGTCCAGGACGGCAAGGACCAGCGCCACGGCTATGGCCGCCTTCAGTATCTCCATGGCGCATCTCCGTGGTTAGCCTGCATACGCGCCCGAACGCCGCTGGATGTGTCGCCCTGCCACGTTTTGTGCAGCAGCGAAGCCCGTTGCACCATTGAACGGGGCCGCCTAACACCGGCTGACGCCACAATGCCGGACCCGATGCGCCAGCACCATGTTCTTTTCGCGGTCCTGGCCTTCAGCCTGATCGCACCCGCCGCCTTCGCTCACGCCATTGGCGGGCGCGATGCGGCGTTCGTGCAGGCCACGGTCGGGGCTGACCCGTTCCCGTTCCTCTATCTCGGCGCCAAGCACATGGTGACGGGATATGATCACCTGCTGTTCCTCACGGGCGTGATCTTCTTCCTGTATCGCCTGCGAGACGTATTGCTCTACGTCACCCTCTTCTCGCTGGGCCATTCGACCACGCTGATCCTAGGCGTGCTATTCGACCTTGGCGTGTCGTCTCATCTGGTCGACATGGTGATCGGTCTCTCGGTCTGCTGGAAGGCGTTCGACAACCTTGGCGGCTTCCAGAAGCTCGGCGTCGCGATGGACAACCGCATCGTCGTGGGCGGCTTCGGCCTCATCCACGGCCTCGGCCTTGCGACCAAGCTTCAGGACCTTGGCCTCAACCAGCAAGGTCTTCTCGAGAACCTCATCGCTTTCAACGTTGGCGTCGAGATTGGGCAGGTGATCGCGCTTTCCCTCATCCTCGTCGTGATGACGCTGTGGCGCACCACCAAATCGTTCGGCCGCCTCGCGATTGCGGCCAACGCCCTGCTCTTCCTTGCCGGCGTTGTGCTGGCCGGTGAGCAGCTGGCGGGCTATTTCTTCAGCGGAGACGCATGATGGCAGACCCGAAGCAGACCACCGAAATCGCGCCGGTCGCGCTCGACGTTTCCGGCCGCACACTCGCCATGATCACCGGCGGCGGGCTCGTTGCCGGCGCGCTGATCGTGCTGGGCGCGATCATGCCGGCGGAGTTCAATGTCGACCCGCTGGGGCTCGGCAAGCTGACAGGGATTGGCAGGCTCTGGGCCCCGGAGGCGGAGACCTTCTCCAGCGGCGGAGCAGCCCTCTCGCATGCATCGACAACAGGGAAGACGTCCCACATCGTCGAGATATCGCTTGGCGCAGCTGAATGGCCCGAAGCAGCCGTCGAGTACAAGGTACACATGGCGCCGGGGCAGTCGATCTTCTATAAATGGACCGTGCTGGACATGGACGGCGCGCCGGGGGCGGTTCCCGTGGAGGTGGACCAGCACGGTCATGACGTGCCGCCCGAGGGGCAGGCCGAAACCGTGGTCGAGTTCCGGAAAGAGCGCTTGCTGGCTGACCAAGGCTCCATGACGGCGCCGTTCGACGGCATTTTCGGCTGGTACTTCAAGAACCATGCGCAGGATCCGGTCACGATCCGCGTCGAGATCGAAGGTTTCTACGACCTTGTTCCCCCCGGGGGGCCTGGCAACGAGTTCAACGTGAGGCCGCTGGAGCCCGCGCCCGCCGTCCCGGTGCAGTAGGGAGTTCGGCGCGCCACAATTTCGCGCTAACCTCCCTGATCGATACAGGTCCGCACAGACCGGATTCGTTTCGGAGACGCGAATGATCGCCCGCGCCATCCTTTCCCTTTCTCTGGCCGCCGCCTTGGGCGCCTGCGCCTCCTCGCGCCCGGCGCCCGTCACCATCGCGGGAACGACGCCCAAGCCGCGCCCGCCTGTCGCCGGCCCCACGACACCCACCACACCCGTGACGCCGCCCAGCGACTTCGCGCTCATGCCCGTCGGCTTCGACCAGGTCCCGGGCTGGGCTTCCGCAGACATGTCGCCTGCTCTTGCGGCGCTGCAGAGGCAGTGCACGTCGTGGCGCGCGCGTGGGTCGGATGCTGCGCTTTCCGGCGGCCGGTATGGCGGCAAAGTCGGCGACTGGACAAACGCGTGCGACGCCGCCGGTGTGATCCAGCCTGGGCAGGAACGCTGGTTCTTCGAGAACTATTTCGATCCCCAGCTTGTCATGGGTCCCGGCGAAGCCAAGCTCACCGCCTATTTCGAGCCGGTGATCACCGCCAGCCGCGAATGGTCGCCAGGCTTCACGGAACCACTGCTCAAGCGGCCGCCCGACATGGTGACCGTCGATCTCGGCGCGTTTGCCGAAGCCTATGACAACGAGACGCTGCGTGGGGCGCCGCGCACGCTCAACGGCAAGGTGAACGGCGACCGCATCGTGCCCTATCCCAAGCGCGAGGCGATCACACCCTATCTCGGTCAGGTCATCGGCTATGCGCACCCGGCGGACGTCTACAACCTGCAAGTCCAGGGCTCCGGCAGGCTACGCTTCACCGATGGCACGGAGGCCCGCGCGCAGTTCTCGGCGCAGAACGGTTACAAGTGGAATTCGGCATTGGGCGCGTTGCGCAGTTCCGGGCGTCTCTCCAGCCCGACCTGGTCGAACTTCCGCTCCTGGCTCGACCAGAATCCGGCCGACCAAAAGACGGCGCTGAATGCCGATCCGTCCTACGTCTTCTTTCAGGAAGAGGCTATCTCGGACTACGCCGCCGGGCCAAAGGGCGCAGCCAACGTGCCGCTGACGCCAATGGGTTCCATCGCCATCGATCCGGCATTCCATCCTTATGGCGCCGTCGTGTTCGTCGCCGCTGACTATCAAGGTGGCGCCTTCCAGCGTCTCTTCGTGGCGCAGGATACAGGCGGCGCAATCCGCCGGGGCCCCAATCGTGGAGATGTGTTCGTGGGCACGGGCGCAGAGGCCGGAGCCTTCGCTGAACGGATGAATTCCGCCAATCCGCAATGGTGGACCCTGCTGCCGAAGAATTTCAACGCCCCGGTTGCCGCAGCGCCCGATCCCGCTAATCCCTCAGGCTGATCCGATGAAGCTCCATGCCGCCCTGCTTGCTGCCGCGATCCTGGGTGGCTGGGCATCTGCCTCCGCGCAGGAGCCATCACCCGTCGCGTGGGAGACGGCATGGGGAAAGGTTGTCTACACAAGCGAAAGCGGCCCGAGCGGCGTGCTCGAATATCCGGTGCCGTTCGGCGACAGTGTCGGCTACCTCTACATCAACGGCCTCGCCGGTGAATTTGGCGGGCCAGGCCCGCTCGATGGCTACTGGTCCGAACCCGATGTCAGCCATGACGACGATGACGACAACACTCTGATTTGCCCGTTTGCAATCATAGACGATCACGGTCGCACCACGCGCAACTGGGGCCGACTGATCATCGCTTTTACGGACGACTGGTTTCCGGCCGACTTCGTCCTAATGCGCGCCCGCTGCTTCGAGGAGCCGCGCGAGGTGATCAACGGCAAGCTGATCGCCGAGGCAGGCTGACTATTTCACGCGCCAAGGCGGGTTCAACCGGTTCTCGCCGGCATGATACAGCGCGACGAGGTTGCCCGCAGGATCGCGCAGGGTGGCGACGCGCCAGAGATAGGCCATGTCAGTGGGATCGCTCTCGAAGCTGACGCCTTTCGCTTTGAGTTCGTTGACCAATGCATCGAGCCTGTCGCTCTCGAACCAGATCAGCGGCCACTCGCTACCTCCGACGCCTTGCACCTTCTCGATGGAGAATGTGGATCCGCCTTCCGGCATTTCGAAACGGGCATAGCGCGGTGGGGCATCGACGATCAGATTCAAGCCGAGCTTCAGATAAAACGCCTTGCTCGCGTCGTAGTCGACCAGCGGAACAGTGACCTGGTTCAGGCGCATGGGACGTCACTTCTTCTTTGCGTGCGCCTTCTTCGCCGGCGCTTTCGGTGCTGCTTTCGCGGCCGCCTTCTTCGGTGCGGCAGGCTTCACTTGGGAAGCCTTCTTCGGTGGCGCAATGGCAGCAGGATCGAATTTCGGAACGATACCGAGGGCATCCTGCAACGCCATCGCAGCGGCCGGATTGCACTTCTTCGCGCCCGAGATGAAAAAGACGAATACGTCCTTCTTGCCGGCCCAGTCCTTCGCAAGCCCGGCGAACCGGCCAATCTCCTTTTTGGAATAGCCTGACGCCACGCCCTCCTTCGACTGCATCAGCCGCGCAACTGCGAAGTCTCCGCCAGTGTGGTGCAGCTTCGGGAAATCATCGTCCTCGGCGTAGACCACCGTGGCGCCGTGCTTTGTCAGCAAGTCGGAGAAAGCCGGCGTGTCGAAGCCCTCCCCACGCACTTCCAGCGCATGGCGCAGCCTAAGGCCGTCCTTCTCCTTCGGCAGGACGGACAGGAATGTAGCGAAGTATTCCGGATCGAATTTCCGAGTTTCAGGGAATTGCCAGTTGATGGGGCCGAGCTTGTGCTTGAGCTGCGTGATGCCCTGGTCGAGAAACATGCCAGTCGATTTCTGCATGTCCTCGCGTGTCTTGCGCACCGTGGAAAAGCGATGCGCCTTCAGACTGAAGACAAATGAGTCCGGCGTCTCGTCGCGCCACTTGCTGAACGTATCGGGCTTGAACGAGGAGTAGTAGGTGGCGTTGACTTCGACGGCCGTCATCCGCCGGCTCATGTATTGCAGCTGCTTGGCCTTGGAGACGCCGGGCGGGTAAAACGTCTCGTCCCAGGCGTCAAAACTCCAGCCGCCCACTCCGACCCTGATGGAATGCGCCACGTTCGTCCTCCTCAACCCAGATGCGCCACAACCTCCCGGGTTTGCGGCGCGTCGCGATGTTCGAAAAGATAGATACCTTGCCATGTCCCGAGCATGAGCTCTCCATCGCTTACGGGAATCGACAGAGAAGCCGGCAGCATAGCGGCCTTGATATGGGCAGGCATGTCGTCAGGCCCTTCGGTGCGATGTGTGATCCACCGCATGGACAAATCATCTGCACGGGGAGCCAGCCGCCGGAAAAATGACTGCAGGTCCTGGCGAACATCCGGGTCGGCGTTCTCCTGGATCAGAAGGGAACAGGAGGTGTGCCGCACGAACAGGGTCAGCAGGCCAGCATCCACCCCACTGGATCCAACGAAAGCGCGCACCTGGGGGCTGAACTCGATGAGCCCCGCTCCCCGCGTCTGAATCGAAAAAGTCGCCTGCATGACATAAGCTTAGCCTTTCCTGCACACTTGCCGCCAGCTTGCGTCCTTCCCTTCCCGCCCGCGTTCTGGCCTATTGTGGCCGCAGACACAGGAGTTGCGCATGCGCTGGAGGGGCGGCCGCTCAGGCGGCGGGGTCGAGGACAGGCGCGGCATGTCCGGCGGCGCTATTGCGGCCGGCGGCGGCGGGATCGCCATCGTCGTCGCCATTGCAGCCTATTTCCTCGGGATCGATCCCAACCTCGCAAGTGGCATTGCCAACCAGCTCACCGGCGGCGGCGCGACGCAGCGCGAGGGAACCTTCGGCACCCCCGGCGACGAGGAAGGCCTGTTCGTCGACAAGGTGAGCGCCAACATCAACGATGTGTGGGCCGCCAAGTATGGCGACAGCTACACCCCGCCCGCCAGCATCGTGATCTATGAGGGCGGCACCGGCACGGCCTGCGGCCAGGGTCAGGCGGCTATGGGGCCATTCTATTGTCCCGGCGACCGGAAAGTGTACCTCGACCTTTCCTTCTGGCAGCAGATGGAACAGCTGGGAGCTGGCAGCGCCGAATCCGCGCGCGCCTACGTGCTCGCGCATGAGGTTGGCCACCACATGCAGGTGCTCAGCGGCGCGTCTCAGAAGGTTCAGCAGGCGCAGCGATCGCTCGGGCAGGAAGAAGGCAACCGCTATTCGGTCGCGCTCGAGCTTCAGGCCGACTGCTATGCCGGCGTGTGGGCGGCGAATGCGCCTTCGGTCTCCAATGGCGAGGTGGCGTTCGAACCGGGCGACCTCGAAGCGGGCCTGCGCGCGGCAAACGCCATCGGCGATGACACGCTGCAGCGCCGTCAGGGAGGGACAATCGTTCCAGAAGCTTTCACGCACGGCTCCTCGGCGCAGCGCATGGAATGGCTGAAGCGCGGCTTCCAGACCGGCGACCCGGCGGTTTGTGATGGGACATTCGACGGCCTCTGATCTCGCGGGCCAAACTCAGCTTGTCTTCGGCAGGGTCTCGGACTGGCCCGCCCATGATCTTCGGTAGGCTGTTGCTGGAAAGTCGACCCGCAAACCGGCGGATCAGTACGCCAGCACGCGCGCCGTCATGTCGGCGGCGCTGGACCGCACGCTGGCGAGCGCATGCGCGATAGCGTCACGCTCGCTTGCAGAAAACGGCAACAAATCCGGCATCGGATCGGACAGCGACAGCAGGCGTCGAGGATCCAGCCCCATGTCCTGCAACGTCGCCTCAACCTTGTGCGAGTTCGACGCGTAGACATGAAACGGCAACCGCATCGCGATAGCGAAGCACATGGCGTGAAAGCGCCCGGTGAGGATGCGATCATGGCCCGCCAACAGTAGCGCAAAGGCATCAGCGTCCGCACATGGCCACAGCGGAGTTTTCGGCGCCTTCAGGCCAACGGTCGCGGCAAGCACATCCGGCGGCCAGCCCATGCAGAAGCCGCTCGTCTCGTCCCGCTTCATGACGACAAGCGCCGCACCCGCACCGCGCGCCAACTCGGCCAGGCGCTTGGCCACCTCCGAGACAACCGAGTCGACAAACAGGACGGGGCCCTCGCGCACCACAGCCGCCGGATACGCCTTCAGCAGCGAGAGGTCGAAGCATACGGTATGCCCAATGCCGGCGGCGCGCATCTCCGCCGATGAGGCGCTCTCCCGTACCCAGACATGGTCGAAGCGCGCGATTTCCGCGTTGATGGCGTCGTCATTGTCCTGAAGCGTTGAGTTGAGCAGGAAGCAACGCTTGCCAAGATCGGCACAGTAAGGCCCCAGCGACGACAGGCGCCGCGCCCGAGGCGTCGCATGATGGATCGTCCCTTCGCCATTGACGAGGACAAGATCTGCCGCGGCGATCGCCTGCTCTGCAACAACAACATCGCGCCATTCCGTGCCGACCGGGTGCCGGTAGATAACCTCCGCCCCCGCATCGCGCAGCAAGCCCGACAACATGTCCATGACCGCTGCGCAGCCATAGTGGCCGCTGGTCGCTGTGTCGTTAAAGATCGCAACCCTGGCGGCCATCACAGTCCCCCCGCGACCTGACGCGCGATAAGCGCATCAAGTATCGAGGAAGCTCCGCAACTTCCTGCTACGGCTCGGGTGCTTCAGCTTGCGCAGCGCCTTAGCTTCGATCTGGCGGATGCGTTCGCGGGTGACCGAGAACTGCTGGCCGACTTCTTCGAGCGTGTGGTCGGTGTTCATGCCGATGCCGAAGCGCATGCGCAGCACGCGCTCTTCGCGTGGCGTGAGCGAGGCCAGAACGCGCGTGGTGGTCTCGCGCAGGTTCGACTGGATCGCGGCGTCCACCGGCAGCAGCGCCGACTTGTCCTCAATGAAGTCGCCGAGGTTCGAATCCTCGTCGTCGCCGATCGGGGTCTCGAGCGAGATCGGCTCTTTAGCGATCTTGAGAACCTTGCGGATCTTCTCCAGCGGCAGGCCGAGCTTTTCAGCAAGTTCTTCCGGCGTCGGCTCACGGCCGATCTCGTGCAGCATCTGACGCTGCGTGCGGACGATCTTGTTGATCGTCTCGATCATGTGCACCGGGATGCGGATTGTGCGCGCCTGGTCGGCGATCGAGCGCGTGATCGCCTGACGAATCCACCACGTCGCATAGGTCGAGAACTTGTAGCCGCGGCGGTACTCGAACTTGTCGACCGCTTTCATGAGGCCGATGTTGCCTTCCTGGATGAGGTCCAGGAATTGCAGGCCGCGGTTGGTGTACTTCTTGGCGATCGAGATCACGAGACGGAGGTTGGCTTCCACCATCTCCTTCTTCGCCTGACGGGCTTCGCGCTCGCCCTTCTGCACAGTCTGAACGATGCGGCGGAAGTCATCGATCGGAACGCCCATTTCCTGCGCGAGCTGGGAGACGTCATCGCGCAGCTGATTGATCTTGCGCACTTCCGTGGTGACGAACTTCTTCCACTGCTTGGATAGCACACCGACCTTGTCCATCCAGTCGGGCTTCAGCTCGTTGCCGAAATAGTTGTCGAGGAAGTCCTGCCGGCCAACGCCGTGCAGGTCCGCGAGGCGCATCAGCTTGCCTTCGTGCTGGATCAGCTTCTTGTTGATCTCATACAGCTGCTCAACCAGCGTTTCGATACGCGCATTGTTGAGGTGCAGCGTCTTCAGGTTCTCGATGATGTCGGAGACGATCTCATCGTATTCCTTGAAGTCCTTCGGCGTCAGCGCCTTGCCTTCCAGCTTCCGCGCGATCAGCCGCTCCTGCAGCTTGCGGTAGCGCACGAAGTTCTCGCCAACGGCGTCGAGCGTCTTGGTGACGCCCTCGCGCAGTTCGGCTTCCATGGCCGACATCGACATGGCGCCGCCATCATCGAAATCGTCCTCGGCTTCGGCGGCTTCGGCTTCAGCCTGTTTCTGGCGCTCGAGCTCGACTTCATCCACGTCCTCGTCGCGCGCACGGCGGACGGGTTTGGCTTTTTCCTTCTCCTTGGCCCGCTCGGCCTCGGCGAGCTTCTTGGCGGTGATCGGTGCGGTCGAGGGCGGCGGCGCGCCGCCCTGAAGCACGATCTGGGAATTGTCGACGATGCCGCCATGGGCGGCGGCGTAGGTCGCTTCGAGATCGATGATGTCGCGGAGCAGCACGCGCTCCTCGGCCAGCTCCTGGCGCCACACCATGATGGCTTCGAATGTCAGCGGGCTTTCGCACAGACCGCGGATCATCGCGTCGCGACCAGCCTCGATGCGCTTGGCGATGGCGATCTCGCCCTCGCGGCTCAGCAGTTCGACCGAGCCCATCTCGCGCAGATACATCCGCACCGGATCGTCCGTGCGGTCGTAGCGATCCTTCGGCGTGGTGGTGAGCGCGGTGGACTTGGAACGGGCCGGAGTTCCGTCCTCGCCCTCTTCACCGTCTTCGCCGGCTTCCTGTTCGCGTTCGCTGTCTTCCACATCGTCTTCGGACTCGACGACGTTGATGCCCATCTCAGAGAGCTGGGACATGATGTCTTCAATCTGTTCGGACGAATTCTGGTCCGACGGCAGCACCTTGTTGAGCTCGTCATAGGTGACGAAGCCGCGCGCCTTTGCGGACTTGATGAATTTCTTCACCGTGGAATCGTTCATGTCGAGCAGCGGGCCGTCGGACGAATCCGGGGCGGACTTCTTCTTCGCCGCTGCTTCTGCTTTCGCCATTCCGTCTCTCCGCAGACCCTGCTTGTCAGTCCGGCTGTCTTTCGCCGGCTCGACCTTCGCCGGCTGGGCTTTCGCCGTACCGGTCTTTTCATTCACGCCTTTGACAGGCGCGGCCTCCTTGCCAGAAGCCAGCTTCGCGGCCGCCTTGGGAGGGGCGGCTTTAACGGGCTGGGGCTTGGCCGCAACAGGCTTTGATGTCGCGACCGGCTTGGCAGCAGCCTTGGCCGCGGACTTTGCCGGCTCCGGCTTTTTCGAATCCTTGCGCGCATCCGCCTTTGCGGGTTGCGGCTTGGCAGCAGGCTTGTCCTTGCGCGCTTCGGCTTTGGCCGGGGCTTTCGCCGCCGTCTTGCCTTTCGCGGGCTGGCCCTTTGCGGCCTGCGCGGACTTTGCCTTGTTCTTGATATCAGTCTTCAGAGCGTTTCGACTCCATTGCGGCGCCCATCCCCCCGAGTGCGTTCCTGAGTTCCTGAACGCCTTCCTGCGCTGGAGAGGTCACCGTTTCATCAACCACCGACCGGCTGGCGCTGCGCCGGGCGATTACCTTCTGCATAATCCTGGCCTGGTGGGCGGCGCTCATCAGTTCCACGCCCTCCCCGTCAGCCCGCTTCGTGGCCTCGACCTCGGCGACCAGCGTCCGAGCAACGTGGAACCTCCCAATCGCGTCAAGCCAGTCACGGCCCTCGTTCGACAAAGGGTCCATCGGTTGCCCGACCGGGAAGGTTTCCAAAAGCTCGACAGCCCGCTTGCGGTCAAGGCTACGTAAATGGGCCGCAACCGTAGCCCGGTCAAGCATTTCGGAGCCATTGTAGACGTCAAACGCTGCGTTTCTGATGGCGTCCACGTCAGGATCGTCGAACACGGCCTTGGCCAGCGCCTCAGGCGCCTGCTCCATCATCCTGGGACTCTCGAGCGCCCGGACAACCAGGCGAAGGCCAGGCCAACGGGTCGGACCGGGCGAGAACCCTTTCTTCCCTGAGGTCATCCCCTGCGTCTGGCCGGAGGTCTGGCTGCCCGCCTGCCCCGTCCCTCGCGTCCCACGGGAGTGCCAGTACAGCCTGTCCCTGAGTTCCCGCTCGTAGGCTTTGCGCACACCCTGGTGCCGGATCTGGGCGACTGCGCCCATAAGCCGCGCCTCGAATCCGGCCCGGCGTTCGGGTGTGTCAAGCGGTTCGGCGTCGACTTCGCGGCTCCAGAGCAGGTCCACCAGCGGACGGGCGCCAGACAGCATCTCCATCATCGCCTGCGGTCCCCGCACCCGGACCACGTCGTCCGGGTCCATCCCGTCCGGGAGCAACACGAAATAGAGGCTCTTGCCCGGCTCGATATGGGGCAGCGCCCGGTCACAGGCGCGCCAGGCGGCCCGGATGCCGGCGGCGTCCCCGTCGAAGCACAGGATCGGCTCGGGGCCAGCCCGCCAGAGCAGGTCCAGCTGTTCCTCGGTCAGCGCCGTTCCCAGCGGGGCGACAGCCGTGCCGATACCGGCTTCGGCCAGCGCGATCGCGTCGACATAGCCTTCGGTGACGATGAGGCCGCGCGACAGCGGGCTGTCCGGCGCCTTGATCTTCGCCATCTCCTCCCGCGCCGCCATGTAGCGATAGAGCGTGCGGCCCTTGTGGAAGAGCGGGCTGTCGGACGAGTTGAGGTATTTCGGCTTGCCATCAGGCTCCAGCGTCCGGGCGCCGAACGCGATCACGCGATTGCCCGTGTCGGTGATGGGGAAGATCACGCGGTTGCGGAAACGGTCATAGGGCTGGCGCGCTTTGCCATCACCGCCCTCTCCGTCCGGTTGCACGAGCAGGCCGGCTTCGATCAATTCGTCGAGGCTCGCGCCCTGTGCTGTGAGATGATCGGACAGCGCACGCCATGCATCGGGCGAAAAGCCCATGCGGTGGCGTTTCCACGCCTCAGGCCCGAAACCGCGCTTCTGCAGGTATTCTCGCGCCTCAGAGCCCGCCGGCTTGCGCAGCTGGTCCTCGAAGAACAGGCATGCCTTCTCCACCCACTCGATCAGCGTCGTGCGGCGCATGTACTGGCGCGCTTCCTCTGGCGAAGACTTCGGCAGTTCGAGCCCGTAGTCGCGCGCCAGCTTTTCGACCGACTCCCCGAACGTCAGCCGCTCGGTCTCCATCAGGAAGGTGATCGCGTCGCCCGACTTCTGCGTCGAGAAGCATTTGTAAAAGCCGCGATCGTCGTGGACATAGAAGCTGGGAGTTTTTTCGTTCGAAAACGGGGACAGGCCGACAAAGTCCTTGCCGCGCTTCTTGAGGGCGACCTTTTTCCCAACGACGTCTGACAGCCGCACGCGCGACTTCAGTTCATTGAGAAATTCCTCCGGGAACCGCATCGCTACCCTGATGGTTTCTGCCCAATCGATTCCGCTAGCCGCCGCGCCTGTCGCGCGCCAGCAGCCAGCCGGTCGATCCTGTGGACGATTATACAGGGAAGTGTGGGCTGATTCGCGGGAAACAAGCGGTTGGCTGCTAATGCCCTGATTTCAGGACACTGGGGGTCTAGCCGAACCGCCGGATGGTGCGGATGTCGCCAGCGATCGGGCGAATGCGGTCGACAGCCTGCATCAGGGGTTCGACCTCGACATGCATGTCCCGCGCGCTCGCATGCAGCAGCATCGATGGCGTGCACATGATGCCGACATGCCCTTTCCAGAAGAGGAGGTCGCCACGTTCGAGATCATCGAGCCCGGCGCCGGGGAAAATGTCCAGTCCCAGCGACTGCTCCTGCATGTCGGAATCCCGCAGGGGATAGATGCCGGTCGCCTGTAGCGACACCTGCACGAGGCCGGAACAGTCGATCCCCGCACTTTCGCGTCCGCCCCAAAGGTAGGGCGAGCCGACAAAGCGCTGGGCGACACCGACGAAATCGGTTTCGGACTCCTGAAGCGGCGAGACATGGCGGGCGAACACCCAGCCGCCGCCGTCCACCGCCACGAAATTCCCTGACGCCTCACCCAGCGCGAGGCGCGCATTCATCGAGATCGCCCGCATCGGGCGGCTCTTCATGTCGGCCCGTTCATAAAGGAAGGTGCGCAGCACGTGCACGCGATGGGTCGGTTCCTCGCCCGCAGGCGCAAGGCTCGCGAGCCGCACCCACCCCACATAGTGGTCGAGCCCGAGCTGGACGTAGCCCCATTCACCGTCTCGTTCGAACAGCCGTACAGGCTCGCCAAACAGCGCCTGGTTGACCTGCTCGGCTGCTCCGTCAGGCGTTTTGCGCAACGCCGCTGACCCGGCGGAGACGCGCATCGCCTCCCCCGGTCCAGTTGCGGATTTCAGCGTCAGCCGGGCATCGCCCGACCATCGATCAGGCGGCATGCGAGGTGGTATCGCTCCCGTTTGGTACGGTCTGGAAAGGACGCGGCATCGGAACAGCCGGTTTCTGCCCCAGCGCGCGCTCGCATGCGATGACGCGATCGCCGAGGCCGGCGAGAACGGCAAGCCCTCGTGCGGTCGAGTTCACCAGAACGCTTCGGCGGTCCGTCTCATCGGGAACCCGAACGGCGAGGCCAAGACCGGACAGCGCGTCCAGCGCGCGGCTCACCGCGGGTTTGCCCAGGCTAAGCGCCTCGGCAAGGCCGCGGACAGTGTGCGGCCCCGGCTCCAGCGAAACTCGCAGGAGTATGGCGGCCTGTCTCACATTCAAATCCGGACCATCGGCGCGAACAGTTTCCGCCAATACGTCTTTAAGAAGGGCAAGCGCTGATGCGCGATCCATGACAGCTCCATTGGCCAGCCCCGGGCCAAGAGTCTCTCGAAATGGCGCTGTGTTCAAGCAGAACAGAACGATAAAATTCGATCCATGAATCGAAAGACAGCTTGCCTCTCGCGAACCATGTGCATAGCCGCGAGCTAGGCGCCATATCGCTGTCGCAAGACGCTCCACACCGCGCGCAAGCCGCACGCCGCTGCGCCAGCCGGACGGCCGTAGCGCGGAGGCCTCCACGCCCAGATGTCGAAATGGGCCCAGCTCGGCGCCGAAACGAACGCCTTGAGGAACAAGGCCGCTGTGATGGAGCCGCCCATGGGTCCGTCGCCGAGGTTCTTCATGTCGGCGATGGGAGAGCGCAGGCCGCCCTCATATCCTGACCACAGCGGCATGCGCCACACCGGATCTCCTGTCATTGCAGCCGCTGCGGCCATATCGCCGGCGAGCCTGTCGTCATCGGTGTAGAGCGGCGCGAGATCCGGCCCCAACGCCACGCGAGCCGCGCCCGTCAAGGTTGCAAAATCAATGATCAGTTCGGGCTGGTGTTCGCTTGCGCGCGTCAGCGCATCGGCGAGGATGAGGCGTCCCTCAGCGTCGGTGTCTTCCACCTCGACGGTGAGACCCTTGCGCGACTTCAGGATGTCGGAGGGACGGAACGCGTTTGGCCCGATCGCATTCTCGACCGCTGGCACGCAACAGACGAGCCGCACCGGCAAGCCCGCGCCCATGATCAGGCGCGCCAAAGCCAGCGCGTGCGCCGCGCCGCCCATATCCTTCTTCATCAGGCCCATGCCCGACGTCTTGATATTGAGGCCGCCGGTGTCGAACGCCACGCCCTTGCCGACGATGGCGATCTTCGGATCGCTTTCCTTGCCCCAGGTGATCTCGATGAAGCGCGGCGCCTGGGCAGCGCCCTTGCCCACCGCATGGACCATCGGGAATCCCCTCTCCAGGTCTTCGCCCAGCGTGATCGCGATGCTTGCGCCGAACTCCATCGCCATTGCTTCGGCTTCGGCCGCGATCTCCGCAGGGCCCATGTCGCACGGCGGCGTATTGACGAGATCGCGTAGCCAGTCGATGGCGTCGGCTTGACGGCCCACCTCGGCCGCATCGATCGACTTCGGCAGCACCAGGCGGCGCGCCTTCTCACCCACCTTGTACTTCGTAAAGCGATAGGCGCCGTCGGCCCAGCCAAGCGCCAGCGTCTCGCCATTCATCCCGGCCGGGACTTTACCCAGCGCGTAATCACCCGGCGGAAGCGCGCCCGGCAGACTCGCGAGCGCAAAGCTGTCCTTCCCCTCGCCGAGCCCGGCCAGCACCTGCGCAATCGAACCATCGGCGGCGTGAACCAGCAGCGCCTTGCCTGCATCGGCCTTGAAGCCTGCGGCATCCACCAGCGCCTTCACATTATCGGGCTGTTCCTTTGTCCACGGTCCCAACGCTTTGGCGGCGAGGAGGACAAGCGGGATAGCGGATGATGAGCTGGACAGGAAAGCTGCGTGCATGGCGGGGGTCTCGGAATCGGAACAGCGCCATTAACGCTTCGTTGATGCACCCCACGTCAAGCTTCCAGTAAGATTCGTCCGAAGGCTTCAGGGGAGGCCCCATGCCCGCCATCAGCCGCCTTGTTGCAGTTCTCAGCCTCGCCGCCCTTGCTTCGGCCTGCGCCACCGCCACGCCACCGACCGAGGAAGAGCTCGCGCTGATCGACAGCGCAACCAGCCCCCTGCTGCCCGCAACGCCCGAAGTGCGCGCCCTGGCCGAACAGCAGGACCTGCTGACCCAAGCTTCTTTCTGGGCCGCCGAGTACGATAAGAACCCCAACGAATACGAGTCGGCCCTGAAATATGCCCGCGTGTTGCGCGCCATCGGATCGGGCCCGCGCTCAGCCGAGGTGGCTGCGCAGGCGCTGTCGATGAGACCCGGTGACGGCGAACTGAGCATGATTTTCGCGCAGGCGATGCTGGATCAGGGCAAGGCCCAGGATGCGGCCGTGGCGCTGGCCCGCGCCGAGGTGAGCGGCCAGGGGGACTGGCGCATGATGTCGATCATCGGCGTCACAATGGACAGCATGGACCAGCACGCCGCAGCGCAGGGTTATTACATGCGCGCATTGGAGCTTTCGCCCGACAACCCGAAAATCCTTTCCAATCTTGGTCTTTCCTACGCGCTTGAAGGAAAGCCGGGCCTTGCCGAGCAAACCCTTCGGCGGGCAATCGCCCTGCCCGGCGCGGACAGCCGCGTGACCCAGAACCTGATGATGGTGCTCGGCTTGCAGGGCAAGTTCGAGGAAATCGCCACTGTGGCTGGTCCTGAAATGCCCACCGCGCTGGTTGAGGCCAATCGCGAATATTTCCGCGCCATGCTGAACCCCACCCGTTCGTGGGACACGCTGCGCGGAACCCAGAACTAGCCTTTCCGCCAGACACCCAACCGTCACAATACCCCTGCGAAGCTGCATGCGAGTACGGCTCGCCAGCCGCGCCCGGCTCGGCTATGTGTGGCCCGAGTCACGGGAGGGCTACATGCGTGGGATGAAGGCCGGGTTTGCAGCACTGGCGATGATTACTGGCCTCGGCGCCTGCAGCCAGGGGTCCGCCGCGATTGGGGCCGTCGATATCGACGCCAAGTCTCTGGAAGCGCATGTCGCCAAGATTACCTCCGAAGCCATCAAGGGAGAAGCAACGGCCGCAGCCGACCTCGCCTCGCTTCGCGCGCTGCTGCCGAAGGAGGTTTCGGTTACCTGGGCCTCGCTCAACTTCGATGCCGCCTCGGGCGCCACGGTGCTTACAGAAGTAAAAGTCACCCCGGCGGACATGCCCGAGATCGGTCTCGGCATCGCCGAGTTGCGCCTTTGGGATTTTGATGTCGCCCTGCTCCGGGCTCGCATGCAGGGCCAGCGCCTCGGCGAAACCGCGAAGCTCGCCCGCCGGATCGACGCTAAAAACGTCTCCGTCTTCGGCATGGCTGAGATGATGAACGCCAGCTTCGCGCAGCCCGCCTATCCGGGGGGCAGCTACTACGACGACGCTCCTCAAGCACCGCCGGCGGATTGGCCGGCCGAACCCGCGCCGGCGGACGGAGCAATTCCGGCCACGCCACTGCGCTGGCAACAGCCCGACAATCGTCCCTTTGCGCCGGCACCGCAGACGGATGAAGCGCCTTCGATCCGCGACTGGCCTGCAATCACCGAGCCGGAATTCTTCGAGCCTGCGGACCCGTACGCGGAGCCGGACTACTATTACGTGCCGCCGGCTCCCATGACGATCGAGCGCTATGACATCGGCTACAGCCGCCTGATCCTCGACGACATCGTGCTAAAGCCGTTTGAGGCGCTCCCGCAGGATACGGGGGGCATGTCGCAGCTCTCCCCGCTGGCGGGCCTGCAGACCCTTGTCGCGTTCATGCGCTCTGTCGGCATCGATACGATGGGCGCGCTCGATCTCAAGTTCGACATGGCGATGCGCACAGGCGACGAGACTATGGCGTTCGCCTACACGGTGAAGTCGATGGGCTCGCGCGGCATGCGTGGCGGTGATCTCGACGCGTCCTACGCGCGCGACATTGCTTACTCTTTCGATCTGGGGGCCGATCCATCGACGCCGTCGATCCGCCGCAAGGTTGATTTCAACGTTGGCTTCTTCGGCATGGAAGACTTCTATCTCGACAAGCTCCTGGTCGAGATGGCGAAGGGCCAGGCGCCCGCGCTGACCAACACCAACCTCATGAGCCTGGGCCTGTGGCGCAGCGAGAATGTCAGCATGTCCGTCGCCGGAAAGCAGATGTTGGCCACCACCGAGACCATGTTCGACGCGCGCAAGTTCCACTGGCTGGTGCCGACGGACATGCAGGCGTCGGCCAAGGGCGTAACGGTCGATCTTGAGGCTATCGCCTCGCTCGGCGCGATGTTCCAGGACAGCTCCTACGCGATGGGCTTCGACGACGGCGTTCAGGAGATGATCGACGGCGTGGAGATGCTGAAGCGCCATGGCCTGTCCAAGCCCAGTATGAACTTCGCGTTTGGCTGGAATTGGAACCCGGACAATGGCGATACGCGCCTCAACCTCGCGTTTGGCGGGGACGGCCTGATCGACATAGGCGCCAAGTATGAAGGCATCTTCCCGAGCTACAAGGCCGTCACCGCCGTGACACCGGCCGATCCGGCGCAGGCCAACCTGCCGGCAATCGGACGCCTGTTCACTGAGGGGTCGAAGTTCAAGCTCGTCGAGGTGAACGTCAACGACAAGGGCGGGCTGAGCAAGATCTTCGGCCTGGTTGCCGAGGGCGGCGAAGAGATGGGCGGGTTTGATCTCGGCATGGGCCCCACCGACATGACCGGCGATCAGCTGCGCGAGCAGGCGTCGCTGTTCATCCAGAGCATGGCGGTCCAGGCAAGCAGCCAGTTCCCCGAAATGCGCGGCCTGTTGACGCCGGTTGCGGCCTTCCTGCAAGGCGGTGGACGTTTGAAGTTCGTGATGCAGCCTTCGCAGCCGATGGCGTTCAACGCGCTGGCAAACGCCGGCAGTGGAGCGATGTTCGGCACGCTGACGCCATCGCAGCTGATCCAGCAACTGGGCGTGCGCACCGAGCACAGCAAGTAGGTTTGGGAGAAAGAGCTTGGCGCCGCGCTTCACGACGCGCTTTGCGCCAAGCCCCACCGGCCGGCTGCACCTCGGCCATGCGTATTCCGCCATCAAGGCGCACGATGCGGCGCGTGCACACGACGGCGTGTTACTGCTGAGGATAGAGGACATCGACCAGGGCCGGTGCCGGCCAGAGTTCGAGGCCGGCATCATGGAAGACCTTGCCTGGCTTGGCCTGTCGTGGCCGCAGCCGGTTCGCCGCCAGTCTGACCACCTACCCGATTACGCAGCGGCGCTGGAAAAGCTGCGCGGGCTGGGCGTCGTCTATCGCTGCTTCCTCACGCGCCGAGAGGTCATGGAGCGGGCGATGTCTGCGCCGCATGGCGAGGGAGAGGGGCCTGATGGGGTTATCTATCGCGGGCCTGACCAGCGCATGAGTGACGACGAGGAAGAAGCGCGGCTCGCACGTGGCGACGCCTTCGCCTGGCGACTGTCGATCAGATATTCACAAGACCTGCTAGGCGAAGAGTTCGCGCGTCTGTATTTTTTCGAACAGAGCGACGGATCGAACGCAGAACAGATCGTATCCGCGCGCCCAGAATCTCTCGGCGATGTAATCCTGGCGCGCAAGGACACGCCGACGAGCTATCACCTGTCAGTCGTGCATGACGATGCATTGCAGGGCGTCACGCACGTCATCCGCGGCGAGGACCTGCGGACTTCGACACACATACATGTGCTGATGCAACGCCTGCTTGGCCTGCCGCATCCGGCCTACATCCATCATCCGCTCATCGCCGGGCCAGACGGGAAGCGATACGCCAAACGCGATGGGTCGGTGACCCTTGCGGCGCTGCGGGCTGCGGGCCTATCACCCGCGGACCTTCGCGCCCGCATCGGATTGCCCGCTTGAACACGCCTGCCGCCACGGCTTCGCCGTCGCCATCCTGGGTCGGTCCACTGATGATGGCCGCTGGCGCCGTCGCGATCGGGTTCGCGCCGATCGGCCTCCGGCTGTCGGCTTTCGAGCCTCAGGCCACGGCTTTCTGGCGCTTTGCCTTCGCCCTGCCGATCATCGCCGCCGTGATCTGGGCCAGCGGCGGCAAGATTGGAAAGCCATCCGCAATGGCGTTGCTGGCCGGAACGTTCTTCGGGCTCGATATCGCCTTCTGGCATGCCTCGCTGGTGATGACGTCGGTGGCGAACGCAACGTTCCTCGTCAACCTTGGCAATGCGGCGGTCGGGTTGATCGCCTGGATTGCCCTGGGCGAGCGGCCCTCGCGCATCTGGCCCTTCGCGCTCTGTGCGGCGGTTGTTGGGGCCCTGCTCCTGTCGCGCGGGGCGGCCTCGGGAAACGAATCTGCGCTGGCCGGCGACCTCCTGGCTACGCTCGCCGCCGTCATGGTCGGGCTCTACCTCTTCTTCGCCAAGCTGGCGCGGCGCAGCATGGGAGGAATGCATGTGCTGTTCTGGTCGACGGCGGCGACTTTCGTCGTGTCTGCCGCGGCGACTATGGTGAAAGGCGAGGCGATCATTCCGCCTCAGCCCGATTGGTTCCTCTGGCCGCTGGCGCTGGCGATTGTGGCGCATGTACTGGGACAGGGGCTGATCGTCGCTGGCGTAGGCCGCACCCCCTCTGCCCTCGGCGGGCTATTGCTGTTGATCCAGCCGGTTGCCGGCGCTCTGGTCGCCTGGCCGCTGTTCGGCGAGGTGTTGACGCAGGTTCAGCTGGCGGGATGCGTGCTCGTGCTGTTCGGGGTCTGGCTGGCGGGACGCCGGTAAGGGGCCAGCGTTGACGGGCATGGCCGGCGCCGGTACTCGTGCTCCGGGATCAAGATTGCCGGAAGGCAATGTCGAAAGTTGAACATGCCGGACCAGTTCGCTCAGCTGAACGGCGGCACGGATACTTCCGTGCTAGCGGCGTCGAGCCCTCATCTCGCGACGTCACCTGGCGCCTGCGTACTTCGTCATGTCGCCCGGGCCTCTCGCGCAGTCGTCTCGGCCTATGATCCGGCACTCGCCCCTTTTCACCTCACGGGTCACCAGTTCAACTTGATGATGACGCTTGGAAACCTTGGCGCGATGACCGTGGGCGCGCTGGCTGACGTTCTGGGAATGGACGCCTCTGGCGTTCCGCGCGCGATCAAACCGCTTGCCGAAGATGGCCTCATCGGCGTCGAACGCGGGACGGATCGCCGTCAGCGCCTGCTGAGCCTTACGGAAGAGGGGCGGAAGCGGCTCGATGACGCGACTCCGGCATGGGTCAGCGTTCAGACAGAGCTAGTGGAAGCAATTGGCGCCAGCCGCTGGGTCTCATTGATGACCGAGCTTCGCACGGTCCGGAAGGCGGCTTCGAGCTGTTCGACACGGAAACCGGTTACCAGCGACGGTTGATCCAAGTTTGCGCACACGTCAACAAACGGCGCCTTAACCATCGCCTGCAAAAGCTCCGGGATTGCCCCTAGCGTGGGCCGAAACGGGAGCGCCGGTTGGATATCGACCAGCATCTGGACTTGGAAACCGTCCTCGAGGCTATCGAGGCGCTGGGCGATGGTATCGCTATCTACGACGCGAACGCCCAGCCGCTTTATGCAAACGCTGTCACGCTCAAGCGCTTTGCCCGCATGTACGCCGACATGGACGCGGGCATGTCCTATCGCGAGGCGCTGGAGGCGACCGTGCGCCGCTTCATACCAGATGCGCCCGTCGACGAAGTCGAGCGTCTGACGACGCACTTCGAGCAGAAGTTCCACACTGGCGAGACCTATGCGTCGTCAGCCGACGACGGCAGTCAGGTGCTGATCACATTCAGGCCCATGTCCAACGGCATGAAGGCCGCGATCTCGGTCGACGTAACCGAACTGCGCAAGCGGGAGAAGGAACTCGAGAAGGCGCGCAAGGCCGCCGAGACAGCCAACGTTTCCAAGTCCGCCTTTCTCGCCAACATGAGCCACGAGATACGTACCCCGCTCAACGGCGTACTTGGCATGGCGCAGGTCCTGGCCGAAACCAACCTCGACGACCAGCAACGCGATTACATCGGCACGATCATCGAATCCGGCAAGACGCTGATGGCGTTGCTGAACGACGTGCTCGACCTCTCGAAGATCGAGGCGGGCAAGTTCGACATCGTCTGCTCCGACACCAATCTCAGCCACATGATGCGCCGCCAACTGGCTCTCTGGAAACCGCAGGCCGAGGAGAAGGGGCTGGAGCTGACGCTTGCCTTCGACGCCGATCTGCCCGCCTGGGCCGCGATCGACGCCGTGCGCGTCCAGCAGTGCGTGTCCAACCTGCTGTCCAACGCGATCAAGTTCACCCGCCAGGGCCGCATCGAAGCCATCGTCAACGCAAAGCCCTTGCCGCTTGGCGCCCACATGATCGAGGTGATGGTGCGCGACACCGGCGCCGGCATGGATGCGGACACGCTGGGCCGGTTGTTCAAACCGTTCGCTCAGGCCGACGAGACGATCCAGCGCAGTCACGGCGGCACAGGGCTCGGCCTGTCGATTACGCGCCGCCTCGCCGAGTTGATGGGCGGCAGCGCATCCGCCACCAGCGAGTTGGGCCGCGGATCGACCTTCCGCTTTTCCTTCCGCGCCGGGCCGGCCAAGGCGGGCGTGGCGGCGGTCCCGACTGTCTCGGGCAGCCCCGGCGACATCCGCGACATGCTGAAACAGAGCAATCTGCGCGTGCTGCTGGTCGACGATCATCCGATCAACCGGCAGGTCGCCGCCCTGTTTCTCCGCCCCTTCAATATGCGGGTCGTCGAGGCGGTGAATGGCGCAGAAGCACTGGCGGCGCTTGAGCGCGAGCCGTTCGACGTTGTCCTGCTCGACATGCACATGCCGGTGATGGATGGCCCTACGACGATCGCGAAGATACGTGCGAGCGGCGAACCATGGGCGGCCACCCCCGTGATTGCACTTACCGCCGACGCCATGAGCGGCGACCGCGAGCGCTATCTCGCTTTGGGCATGGACGGCTACCTCTCCAAACCGCTGTCTGAACGCGACCTGCTCTCCGAGATTTCCCGGGTGCGTATTCGCGCGCCCCAGCCTGAGCCCGTCGCAAAGGCTGGCTAGAACAGCCGGCCGCCAACTGGCGTCTCTAAGTCTGGCGTGACCAGCACGACGGCGCCCTCCTCGTCCGGTACGCCAAGCGTCAGCACCTCCGACATGAACTTGCCGATCTGGCGCGGCGGAAAGTTGACCACGGCAAGCACGCGCTTGCCGATCAGTCTCTCGGGCGCATAGTGCTTCGTGATCTGGGCCGACGACTTCTTCTCGCCGATGTCAGGCCCGAAATCGATGCGCAGCTTGATCGCGGGCTTGCGCGCTTCGGGAAACAGCTCGGCCGCGATGATCACACCCACGCGGATATCGACTTTCGCAAAATCATCGAACGCGATCTGTGGTGGGGTCATGAGCGGCGCCTGTGTGGACAGGCGCCCTATGACCCTCGACCACCCATCACGCAACTGCAGACTTCATGCAGCAGGGCTCAACGCGCCTTTGCAGGGCAAGTGTTGATGCCAATTAGAGAGTAAAGCGGACAGACCCCGACCAGCCCGGTGATGAGCGGCACGAGGCCGAGATAGGCCCAGGGCGTCTGCGGCCCGACAAACGCCAGCGAAAGTATTCCAAGGCCTGCCACGACGCGCAGGGCCCGGTCGATGGTTCCTTCATTCGGCTTCATTGTGATCTCCATGGGGGACGGCAAGCCGTCGCTGACGATGATCGGGAAGATAGGGCGTCCGGACCGGCCCGTCAGTGACGAAGTCACATATCCTGGTCGGCAAGCCGCATCAGGCCCTCCCGATTGAGGATATCGATCACCCCGCGATGCGCCGCGACCAGCCCATCGCGGGCAAGCTGGGCGATCTGGCGCGACACGGCCTCGCGCGCTGATCCGATCTCAGTGGCAATCTGTTCATGCGTTGCGCGCACCTCGTTCCCTCCACCGGACAGCTGAAGGATGGCTTGGGCCACGCGCTGACCCAGGCCCGCGAACGCCAGCGTCTCAACCACGTGCTCGAAATCCGCAAAGCGCTGAGCGACGGCCGCAAGCACTTGTTGCCGAAAGACAGCATCGGCGGCCATCCGCAGGTTGAATTCGGCTGGCGGCAGCAATTCGCCCAATACATGCGTTTCGACGATGCCTTCGGCTTGATAGCGGCGGCCTTCGACAAGGCAGCTGAACGTTTGCAGGCACACCTCGCCGGGGCGCACGCGATAGAGAACAATCTCCCTGCCGCCGGCAGAGGCGAGAGACACGCGGATACAACCGGACTTCACGACCACGAAGCCGGGACATTCATCGCCGGCGCGGAACAGAACCGCCCCCGAGGGTTGGTTGAGCGGGATCACGCTCCGGGCTCCGGCCACGTGTCGAAATAGAAGATGTCGACCTTCGCATTCGCAAAGCGCCACAGGTCTGGATCGTTGTCGGCTTCGCGTCGCGATTCACGACGCCGCGCTTCCGGAAGCTCCTTCCGCACAAATGCAACATCGAGAACGACAAGTTGGACCGTCATGGGCGCCCGTCCGGGACTTCGGAAGATCGACAGTCCGGATACGCCACGCAGGGCGGCCGGGCTACTCCCCTTTCTCGCCTAACGCCTTCATGCGGCCAAACCATTGCGCAGCCTGCTTTTCGCTGACACTCGCAGCGCCGCCGATCAGCGTTTCCCGCACCGGCTTGACCCCTGACATTCCCAGAATGCCGCTCTCGAAACCACGGACGCCATGGGCCCCGAAGAACAGCTTGTAGGCGACCGCAGGCATTCCCATCGTGACGATCACGCGGGCGGACCGCCCCTTCAGCATCTGCCTTGGCCAGCCGCCGTTCTCGCCCGGCCCGATCGCGAAACTGTTGCGCGAGAGCTGCTCGAAGAACGCCTTCACCACCGCGGGCATCGTGCCAAGCCAGAGCGGATAGATCACCGTGAGATGGCTCGACCACATCACCATGTCCTGCGCCTTCTTGATCGGCTCCGGAGCTGGCGTCATGAAATCTGCCGGGTCACGCAGGATGGGAAACTCCAGCGCCCCCAGATCGAGCCGCTTGACCTGGTGCCCGCCAGCCTTGGCCCCGGCGGCATAGGCATCAGCAAGCGCGTGGCAGAAATGCTTGCCGCCCGCATGCGGGTGGCCCTGCAGGATCAGGATCGACTTGGCCATTCGAAAACCCCCCAACTACTGCATTGCCTATTTTGCGCGCCTCGCGGCGCTGGTGGCTTGATTTGTGGCAAACGCCCCCTCCTCGCGCTGTCGCGCTGTACATACACGGTGTACCCAGTGATTCCTGAACCCGCGAAGCGATGGAGCGTTCCGGTGCAGTCTCGTTTCCTTGCCGTCTTGATGGCCGCTTGTCTTGGGATAGGGGCCTGCGCCCTTGGCCCGCCATCTGGCCGACGGCTTGAACCCGGCTCGAAATATGTCGCCATGGGATCTTCATTCGCTGCTGGCCCGGGCATTCCAGATTACTACGAGGCGGCGCCCTCGCCCTGCTATCGCTCGACCCGGAACTACGCACACCAGCTGGCTATGCGGCTGAATCTCGATCTCGTCGATGTCAGCTGCAGCGGCGCGACCACCGGCCATCTGACGGGGCTGCGAGAGATGCCTGAGGGCAATGCCATACCGCCCCAGCTTGATGCACTGACGGCCGAAACGCGCCTCGTCACCATCACCATCGGCGGCAACGACCTGGCCTATATCGGACGCCTGACGGCGGGCTCGTGCTTCGGGCTGGTGGCCGAAACGGGTGGGTCGACAACAAGCTGCCGCGCCGTTCCACCGCTGCCGACAGAACAGATGTATGCCGACCTTTCCGCCCGAATGGACACAATCGCGAAGGAGGTGCGCCGCCGCGCCCCGGCCGCGCGTCTGATGTTCGTGGACTATCTCGCCGTCCTGCCTGAAGCCGGCCAGTGCGCTGCGACGCCGCTGCCTGCTGGGCAGGCTGACGCAGATCGCGAGATTGCGCACCGCCTCGCGGGGATTACGCACAAGATTGCGGGCGACAATGGGGCTGGCATCATTGCTGCGTCGGAGCTATCGAAGGGCCATGACGCGTGCAGCGCTTCCCCGTGGATGCACGGCTTTCCGCGCCCCGAGGCGCCGATCGCCGGGACGCTCTATCATCCCAACGCTGCTGGGATGACGGCCGTGGCGGATGCGCTTGAGACGTTGCTGCGCTAGGCGAGGCGGCCGCTACTCGGCCGCCGTCAGCGTCTCTTCCACGACCTTGACCACATCGCCCATGATCTGGGTGATCTTGTAGTCCTTGGGCGTGTAGACGCGGCGGACGCCCATCTGTTTCAGGGCGAGCGCATCTGCTTCCGGGATGATGCCGCCGACGACCACGGGGATGCTGAGCCCCTTGGCGCGCAGGATGCCGAGCGTGTCCTTTACCAGATCGAGGTGTGAGCCTGAGAGGATCGACAGGCCGACGATGTGCGCGTTGGAGTCGATGGCCTGCTGGACGATTTCTTCCGGGGTGAAACGGATGCCTTCGTAGATCACGTTCATGCCGGCCTGGCGGGCGCGGGCGGCGATCTGTTCGGAGCCGTTGGAGTGGCCGTCGAGGCCGGGCTTGCCGACGACGTAGGTGAGCGTGCGGCCGAGCTTCTTGGAGACGCGTTCCACTTCGCCCTTCACTTTTTCCAGGTCTTCCTCGCCATCGGTCTGGATGATGACGGCGACGCCCGTGGGGCCACGATATTCGCCGAACGCTTCGCGCAGCGCGGCGCCCCACTCACCGACCGTGACGCCGGCTTTCGCAGCGGCGATGGAGGGCGGCATGATGTTGGCGCCGGAGGCTGCGGCGGCACGGAGTTCGCCGATCGCGTTGGCGACGGCGTCTTCGCTGCGCTTGGAGCGCCAGGCCTTCAGTTTTGCGATCTGGCGGCTTTCGGCGCCGTGATCCTGCGCCATGATCGAACCGTCGCCGCCGGAGAGAGGCGAGGCTTCGGTGGTTTCGTAGCGGTTGACGCCGACGACGATCTGGCGGCCTGCCTCGATTTCCTTGAGGCGGGCGCGCTGGCTTTCGACGAGGGCTGTTTTCATGAAATCGATATTGTCGATCGTGCCGCCGGACTGGTCGAGCTTCGCCAGCATGGCGCGGGCTTCGTCCTTCAGCGCTTCGGTCTTGGCGGTGACGACATGCGAGCCATCGAACAGGTCTTCGTATTCGAGCAGGTCGGTTTCGTAGGCGAGGATCTGCTGCAGACGCAGCGACCATTGCTGATCCCACGGGCGCGGCAGGCCGAGGGCTTCGTTCCACGCCGGCAGCTGCAGCGCGCGGCAGCGGGCGCGTTTCGACAGCGTGACGGCGAGCGCTTCGATCAGGATGCGATAGACGTTGTTCTCGGGTTGCGGCTCTGTCAGTCCAAGAGAGTTCACCTGCACGCCATAGCGAAACATCAGGGCGCGCGTATCGGTGACGCCGTAGCGCTCGCGGCCGATCTCTTCCCAGAGATCGACGAACGCGCGCATCTTGCACATCTCGGTGACAAAGCGGACGCCGGCGTTCACGAAGAAGGAGATGCGGGAAAAGACCGTGGTGAAGTCCTTCTCGGGCACCTGCCCTCCCGCTTTCACCGTGTCGAGCACGGCGCAGGCGGTGGCGAGGGCGAAGGCGAGCTCCTGTTCGGGCGTCGCGCCGGCTTCCTGCAGGTGGTAGCTGCAGACGTTGAGCGGATTCCATTTCGGCGTTTCTGTGTAGCACCACGCCACCATGTCGCCGATCAGCCGCATCGAGGGCTTGGGCGGGAAGACGTAGGTGCCGCGCGAGAGATACTCCTTGATGATGTCGTTCTGCGTGGTGCCCTGGAGTTTCTTGCGGTCGCAGCCCTGCTCGTCTGCGAGAGCGACGTAGAGCGAAAGGAGGTAGGCTGCGGGCGCGTTGATCGTCATCGAGGTGTTCATCTCCTCGACGCGGATCTGGTCGAAGAGCGCGCGCATGTCGCCAAGATGGCCGACGGGGACGCCGACCTTGCCGACTTCGCCCCGCGCGAGAATGTGGTCTGAATCATACGCCGTCTGCGTGGGCAGATCGAATGCGATCGAGAGGCCGGTCTGACCCTTGGACAGGTTGTTCCGGTAGAGCTTGTTCGACTCCTCGGCAGTGGAGTGTCCCGCATAGGTACGGAAGATCCACGGCTTGTCCGGGTCATGCTGGAACGGGGTCGAAGAACCTTCGGCCATCTTCAGTCCTTGCTGCAATTGCGAAGGCACAAAACTGCAAACCGTGGGCCGATGCAAGCCGCATCGGCAATGTCGTGCCGCCCGATTGGCTTAACCAATGGCTTGTCTTGCGCCTAAGCCCGCGCGACCTTGGGCCGGTTGCTCCATGCTGGCAGCATCGGCTGCGCCCCGCTCATGTGTGCAGCGCGCGCCAGTTCGGCGATCTCGGCCTTTCCGAAGTGCATCGCCGCGCGCCAGGCCTGCATGTGCGAGGGGATGTCTTCGAGATTCAGCGGCGGCCGGAAATACCAGCGCAACAAGGTCTCGAACTCGCGCCGGTCACGCGCCCCGGGCGCGACGAGCGCCAGCGCGTGCGTCGCGCCGAGCGCCATGGCGGCTTCCAGCTGGTGATGCCCGGCATAGCGCTGGCTCAGCCTGTGTGTCTGCCCCGCATACTGGATGGAAATGTCACCGCCATCCTGGTGCGCCATCAGGTAGACGCATGGCAATCCGAAGAGCGCGGTCTCGCCGAAGTCGACGGCCGTGAACATCTCGCCCAGGATTTCGACGCGATGGTCCAAGGTAAATCCCGAATCAGCAGCGCCAAGACATAGCGCGATCCGCAGCCGCCGTCGCGTTCGCCGCTCTCAGCCATTCACCCAGGGCGCAGTCTTCGGCACGTCGGCGCCAATTGCGGTATAGTAGGCCTTCTGCACCATTCGTGTCGTTGGACCCGGCTTTCCATCGGACAGCTGAACGCCGTCAATCTCGACAACCGGCGTCACCAGCCCGGTCGCTGCTGTCGAGAAAGCCTCGGCGGCATTGCGGGCTTCATCCGCTGTGAAGTTGCGCTCGGTGAGCTTTATCCCCTTCTGGCCCAGCGCATCGAATAGCGCGTGCCGTGTCACGCCCGCGAGGATCATGTTCGAGATCGCCCGTGTGATGATCTCGCCATCCTTCGTCACGATCCACGCATTGGAGGACGCGCCCTCGGTGACGAAGCCATCGGGCGCCACCAGCCACGCATCGTCCGCGCCGCGCGCCTTCGCCTCGGTCTTGGCGAGCGCCTGCGCCAGCAAGCCGACCGACTTGATGTCGCGCCGGGCCCAGCGGATGTCCGGCAGCGTCACGATGCGCGAGCCGTTGCGCGCCGACGGTGTGTCGATAAGCGCGCGTTTTTCAGCGAACATGAAGATGGTCAGGCGTGGGTTGTCGGGCGCCACGAAGTCGCGTGCACCATAGGCCCCGCGCGTGACTTGCAGATAGACATAGCCTTCGTCGACACCGTTTGCCGACACCAGCTTGCGGTGAACGTCTTCCAGCTCTTTCCGGTCGGGCATGGTCCCGAACTTCAGTTCGCGCAGGGAGCGTTCGAGACGATCGAGGTGCCGCTCCATGTCAATGAGCTGACTGTTGTAGACGGCTGTTACCTCATAGACCCCGTCGGCGAACAGGAAGCCGCGATCGAAAGGCGAGATCCTCGCCTCCTCGGCGGCGATGTAGACGCCATTGAGCCATGCCTGACGCGTCATGCAGTCCTCTCAAGAAAATTTCGCGGGCCCAGCCCGCTGCCCCGATCTGGCCACCATCTCACGCCTTGTTTATCTCCATGACACAAGGGGACCTGACATGACGCTCTCACCTCGGCTGATGATTGGTTTTGGAGCGGGATTCGCCTCCATGGCGTTTGTCCTGCTGGCTGGATTCACCTACCGAGGGGCGGAGGTGACACATCATGCCTCAACCTGCACGGACTCGCGAAACGCCTTGCCTCAACCAGAGTCTGGCTCTGAGGCAGAACGTCCCGCCTGACGGGCCCCTTGCGCCGATGCCTTGCAGCAACAGGCCTGGCCCCTCTATTGCAGTGCAACAAGATTGCTTGCAATCCGTCCGCTCCTTGGACAATGTGACGCCCGTTTTACAGCCCCTCGAGGCTGGTGAGCGCGGTGCACTCACAGCCCTCGGGGAGGATCACCGGCGCGGGGAGAGACACTAGTGGCAGACAGCGGCACGGCTCGCGAAGTCAAAGACCTGTACGCGGTCGGAGAGATTCCGCCCGACTTCCACGTACCCAAGACCATGCACGCGTGGGCGATCCGGCGCGAGCGTCAGGGCCGCCCCAAGACCGCGATGCAGCTTGAAGTCGTCCCGACGCCCGAGATCGCGTCCGACGAGGTGCTCGTCCTCGTGATGGCCGCCGGCGTGAACTACAACGGCATCTGGGCTGGCCTTGGCGAGCCCATTTCGATGTTCGACGTTCACAAGCAGCCCTTCCACGTCGCCGGCTCCGATGCCTCGGGCATTGTCTGGGCAGTTGGCTCGCGCGTGAAGCGCTGGAAGCCGGGCGATGAAGTCGTCATCCACTGCAACCAGGACGATGGCGACGACGAAGAGTGCAATGGCGGCGACCCCATGTTCTCGCCGACCCAGCGCATCTGGGGTTATGAAACACCGGACGGCTCGTTCGCGCAGTTCTGCCGCGTCCAGTCGCGCCAGCTGATGGAGCGTCCCAAGCACCTCACCTGGGAAGAAGCGGCCTGCTACACGCTGACCCTCGCCACCGCCTACCGCATGCTGTTCGGCCACCGTCCTCACGTGCTGCGTCCCGGCCACAACGTTCTCGTCTGGGGCGCGTCTGGCGGTCTCGGCTCCTACGCGGTGCAGCTCTGCGCGGTTGCCGGCGCCAACGCCATCGGCGTTATCTCTGATGATTCCAAGACGGACTTTGTCCTGTCGATGGGCGCCAAGGGCGTCATCAACCGCAACAACTTCAAGTGCTGGGGCCAGCTTCCGAAAGTGAACACGCCCGAGTTCAACGAGTACATGAAGGAAGCCCGCAAGTTCGGCAAAGCGATCTGGCAGATCACCGGCAACAAGGACGTCGACGTCGTCTTCGAACACCCGGGCGAAGCCACGATGCCCACCTCCGTCTTCGTCGTGAAGCGCGGCGGCATGGTTGTCATCTGCGCGGGCACCACCGGCTTCAACCTCACCATGGACGCCCGCTTCCTCTGGATGCGCCAGAAGCGCGTGCAGGGCTCGCACTTCGCGAACCTGCTGCAGGCAAGCCAGGCCAACCAGCTGATGCTGGAGCGCCGCCTGGATCCGTGCATGTCGGAAGTCTTCCCGTGGGCGGATATCCCGATGGCGCACGAGAAAATGCTCGACAACAAGCACCTCCCCGGCAACATGGCCGTGCTGGTGACTTCGCCGAAACCGGGTCTGCGCACGGTTGAGGATGTGCTCGAAGCCGGGCCGACCGCGTAACCAGACGCCCTCCTGCTGCGTATAGGGATCGTGACAACCGCGCACTATATTGCGTGCCGTCCGATCCATAGTCGCAAGGAGAGCCCCAATGACCACGGAACGCGCAGTCCTCGCCGGCGGCTGTTTCTGGGGCATGCAGGACCTGATCCGCAAGAAACCCGGCGTGGTCTCCACCCGCGTCGGCTATTCCGGCGGCGATGTTCCCAACGCCACCTACCGCAATCACGGCACGCATGCCGAGGCGATCGAGATCATCTTCGATCCCGCGAAATGGTCGTATCGCGACCTGCTCGAATTCTTCTTCCAGATCCACGACCCGACGACCAAGAACCGCCAGGGCAATGACATTGGCATGAGCTACCGCTCCGCGATCTACTACGAAAGCGAAGAGCAGAAACGCACGGCGCTCGACACGATCGCAGACGTGGATGCGTCCGGCCTGTGGCCCGGCAAGGTCGTCACGGAACTCGAACCGGCCGGTCCCTTCTGGGAAGCCGAGCCCGAGCACCAGGATTATCTCGAGCGCATTCCGAACGGCTACACCTGCCACTTCGCACGCCCCGGCTGGAAACTGCCGAAACGCGCGGCGGCCGAATAGCGCTGTAGTCCGCGACGCACTCGATACAAATGAGACGCCGGGTTCCCGCAGCGCGGAGCTGGAAGTGCTGCTCCCCGGTTTGATCCGCCGCAAGGCCGTCCCCATCTCCTGTGTCAGTCATTAGCCAACTACAGGAGGACAGGACCATGTCGCTGTTTCGCATTTCGCTGCGTCTTGCACGCAATCCCGGGACGGAGTTCGCCAATGGCGACGACCGTTACGGGTACACGCTTGTCGCCCCACTGGACGCCAAGGGGCTTCTGGACGAGGCGGCCTGGAAGGCAAACCGCGACATGTGCACCGTCCGGCATTTCTCGCCGGACTTGCCGGCCCCGCGCGAAGGCCTGCTGAAGCGCCGAGGCGACAACTGGTTCTTCGATTATGAAGCAGGAACGACCGAAGATGACGAGCCGGTCTTCAAGCTGGGCCGCCATCCGTTCAAGGCCGGGGAATACGTCACCGTGACCGACGAGGACGATCGGCCCCTCACCTACGCCGTCAAGGACGTTACAAAAGCCTGATGGGCCTGCTGTAAGAAATCTGGAACGCTGGCGACTATCTCTTCCGAACGCCCACGATGGGGTACGGGACAGGTATGGACGCGCAGCGCCTCACCCAGGACGAGTTGTACGCACGGGCCGCGGCCGAATTTGGCCCGGCGCTGGGCCGCCTCGCCCGCGCCTATGAGCGCGACGCGGACCGTCAGCGCGACCTGGTGCAGGACATTCATTTCGCGCTCTGGCGCTCGTTCGAACATTATCGCGGGCTGTCGTCGCTGCGGACCTGGATCTATCGCGTGGCGCACAACACGGCGGCCAGCCATGTGCAGAAGGACAGGCGCGCGCGCGTTTCGCAGTGGGTCGATCTCGAACACGTTGCCGAAGCGCCTGATCCTGCGAGCACGCACGAGACACATGCACAGACCGATACTCTGACGCGGCTGATGGCGCTGATCCACCAGCTCAAGCCGCCGGACCGGCAGGTGATGCTGCTTTATCTCGACGGCCTCGATGCGAAGGAGACCGGCGAGATCACCGGCCTCTCGCCCGGCGCCGTCGCCACCAAGATCCACCGCATCAAGGCTGTTCTGGCCCAGCGTTTCAGCGCGGCAGAAGGCGCAGGCAAGTCATGAGCAACAAACCCGTAGAGCCCAGCGACCTGCAGTCGCTCTGGCAGTCGATGCCGACCACGCCCGTGACCATCACGGTCGAGGAGATGCGCACGCGCTCGCGCACATTCGAGAAGAAGGTGAGCCGCCGCAACCTGGTGGAATACATCGCATCGGCTTTCGTGATCGTGATGTTCGGCTGGTATGCGACGTGGCCGGAGCCGGCGACGCCGCTGTGGCCGATCGCGAATGTGGCGATCATGATCGGCACGCTGGTGGTGGTGTGGAACCTTCACCGCATAGCCGGCGCAACGCGTGTGCCCGGCGAGGCATCGCTTGCGAGCCTGATCGACCACCATCGTTCGGGCCTGGTGAAGCAGCGCGATGCGCTGCGGTCGGTCTGGCGCTGGTATCTGCTGCCGTTCGCGCCGGGGCTTGCGCTCTGGTTCGTGGCACTGTGGGTCGGATCGCCGGAAGGCGAGAAGAAACTCACCTTCGGGCTTGGCCTTGGCATCGCCGCCCTCCTATCTGTCGCCGTATCGGGGTTTATTGTCCTCGTGAACCTCATCGGCGCCGCCCGTATTCAACGCATGATCGACGACATCGATCGTTTCGGAGACCAATAACAATGCGCCGCCTCCTCTCCTCCGCCCTTTCGGCAATCGCCCTCTCGCTTGCAGGAGTTGCAATGGCCCAGACGCCAGCCTTTCCCGATGACGCAGCGCTCACGCATATCCTGAAATCGCGGGTGGAGGATGGCCGCGCCACGGGCCTCGTTCTCGGCGTCATGGAGGCGGACGGCTCGACGCGCATCGTCGCCTATGGCGATCCTGGCGCAGGCGCACGGCCGCTCGGGCCGAACAGCGTGTTCGAGATCGGCTCGGTCACCAAGGTGTTCACAACGACGCTGCTGGCTGACATGGTGAGCAAGGGCGAAGTTTCGCTTGATGTTCCTGCCCAGACATACGCGCCGCCGGGGATGACGCTGCCGACGCGCAATGGCAAGGCGATCACGTTGGCGCATCTGGCCGAGCAGAATTCGGGGTTGCCGCGCCTGCCGGACAATCTCGATCTGTCCAAGGTCGATATGGCGAACCCTTACGCGACCTACACGGCCCACATGCTCAGCGACTTCCTGGGCGGTTATCAGCTGCCGCGGGATCCCGGGGCGGAATTCGAGTATTCCAATCTCGGCATGGGCCTGCTGGGCGCCCTGCTCGCCCATCGCGCGGGGACGGATTACGAAAGCCTTGTGCGCACGCGCATCCTCGATCCGCTGGGCATGAATATGTCGGGCGTCACCTTGTCCCCCGAAATGCAGACGTTGCTGGCAAAGGGGCATGCCGCAGACGGCGCGCCGACGGCGAACTGGGACCTGCCGAGCCTCGCAGGCGCGGGCGCGTTGCGCTCCACGATGGCAGACATGCTGCAATTCCTCGACGCGAATATCGGCGAGCCGAAGACTGACCTCGAACGCGCGATGCGGCTTGCACAGCAACCGCGTTTCGAGATTGGCGGCGACGCCGATATCGGCCTTGGCTGGATCACCATCAGCACGGCGTCGAACAGCTTCGCGTATCACGATGGAGGCACGGGCGGGTATGGCGCGATCATCGCAATCGACCGGAAGCGCAATGTTGGCCTTGTCCTGCTCGGCAACCGCACTGGCACTCCCGACGACATCGCCATGCACCTGATGGACAACTCCCTCCCCCTGACGCCGCCGCCCGCTGGCGAGCGGCAGGAAGTGGTTGTGCCGGCCGATGTGCTGCAAGGCTATGCGGGCGTCTATGCGCTCGATGCGATGCAGAGCTTCAAGCTGACAGTCACGCTCGAGAACGGTCAGTTGCATGCGCAGGCGACGGGCCAGTCGAAGTTTCCGCTGTTCGCCGAAAGCCCGTCGAAATTCTTCCTGAAAGTGGTGGACGCGCAAGTGACCTTCATGCCCGCCGCCGGTGGCAAACCGGCGCACTTGATCCTGCATCAGGGCGGCGTGGATCAGCGGGCGACGAAGGAGTGACGTGAATCCTTGAGCCCTCCGCCTCGCACAAAAGCCAGCGACATTTGTCCGTAGGCCGTCTGCTTCGAGGCCCAGATGGGCGTGGGTTGCCGTAGCAGTTTTCTGGCCCGCTGATTCGGGCGGCGCGCACTGGATCGTGTATGCGAAAGCAGGGAAAGGCTGGAGCCAGCTTTCCGATCACCACTACCGCCCGGCCAGCAGGCGCGGTAGACCGTCGCAAACGCCCTACGAGGTGAATGAGGAGACGACCCATGCGACTTGCAGTCCTTTCGATGTCCGCCCTTGTCCTCGCCGCCTGCGGCGGCGAAGCGCCCGTCGCTCCGGCCGCCCCCGTGGTCGAAGCGCCTGTGGCTGACGCCCCTGACGGCCACGGCCCGATGGACGATGCGATGAAAGCAGCGGACGCTTCGGACGACGCCAACACGGCTGAGACGCCGGACAAGTTCATGTTCCACACCGACACTTCGAAGACCGAGAGCATCCACCTGCCGACAGCCGCGGGCGTCACCTGGACGGCGACGCTCGGGAAGCCCGGCGAAGTCGAGATCGTCGGCGCCGCCGACGAGACGATGCCGGACGGCTCTGTGCATCACGTCATCAAGATCAAGCCAGTGAAGTCGGGCGTGATCGCCACGGTGAAGGTCGAGAAGCGCGAAAGCGCCGATGCGGCCGCGCCAGTGACCGAGACGCGCACAATCAACGTGATGATCCACTAGGCTGGGATCCGCGCCGAAAGCGTTGAGGGGCGCAGGAGTGATCCCGCGCCCTTTTCCGTGCCGCATCACATGGCCTCACGATTTGCGCACAAGGGCGCGGTCACAACCACACGTGCCGAGGGGGCGCATTCTTCAGGTTGTTCCGCCACAAAGCCGAATGCCCTGTTCGCCGGCTTCACGCAGTTTTCACGATTGCGCCAGCCAGTATGGAACACTTCCACAGATCACATTTGACGCCTTGCGCCCGAAGCTCTTCTGCAACATCTATAAGACACTGGGTACATGTGGGGGCCAACAGGTTCAGGCGTACATGATACTTCGAAAAGTTGCGTACCGGCCCGGCGCCCGGGTTCAGTGGGCTGATGCCGGAGAGATTTTCCAGGGCATCATCCGCAAGGTCTTCACCCATCGCCTCGAGCGCACGATCAATGGCGCGACGGTTACGCGGCCGGCGAACAAGCGCGACCCTGCCTATCTCATCGAGCAGGAAGACGGCGATACGCTGCTGATGAATCACAGCGAGCTCCTGCGCACCGGCTGATCGTGTCGGGACACTAGGGTTCAAACAGGCCTGCCTTTGCGGGAGGGACCTTGCGCGCCTTCTCGATGCTGACGCCCGGATAGCCCTTGAGTGGTCCCGCCCTGGCGCCGAGATAGGCCCAGTCCTGAAACTGGTCGATTGCGACGTGATACTTCGCCTCCCGCCCGACGCGGCCGCCGAAGAGCGCGCGCGGAACGTTGATCATCTTGGGCGACCGGCCGCGGGCGAACATCAACGGGGAGCCACAGCACGAGCAGAACGAGCGGGCCTGTTTGCGCGCCGTGTCCTCGAAAGTCGAGACAAGATCCTCGCCCCGCGTGATCCGCACCTTGCTCTTCCAGCAGCCGGCATAGGTGGCGTAGGCGGCGCCGTGCGCGCGGCGGCTGGGTTCGGAATGATCGTGCCAGGCCCAGAACACGGGCGTGTCGATCTCGATTTCGACACCTCCGCAGAGGCAGGCTCCGGTTATGGATGCGGCGGCGCGAGGCTTTGGCCGGCTGGTTTTCATCCGTATCGCCACTGGTCTCGGCCCCGAACCCTGCATTGATCTAGCCATTGTTCTCGACGCAGCGCAGCAAACATCGGATAAAGCCGCCTGATCAAGGCTCGGGACCAGATGGCCGACGGCGCACACACCAAATCTGCGGGGATCACCGCCGAAGGCTGGCTTACGGACAGCTGGTATTTCGCGTGCGCGTCGAAGACGCTGGAGCGAGGCAAGCATTTCCGGCGGATCATCCTGGGGCAGCCTGTCCTGCTGGGCCGGACAGAAGCGGGCGAGGCTTTTGCGCTGCGCGATATCTGCCCTCACCGGCTGGTGCCGCTGTCGGCGGGGCAGCAGGTGATGACGGATGGGCAGCCGACCATCCAGTGCCCCTATCATGGCTGGCGGTTCGGGATGGATGGGCAGTGCAAGCTGATGCCCTCGCTGCCAAAGCCCGAGGACTTCGCGACGGACAAGGTGCGCGTGCGGCGTTATCCGCTGCATGAAGTGAACGGGATGATCTTCATCTACGTTGCCGACAATCCGCGCGTGGACGAGGCGCCGGCCGCGCCGCCGCCGGCGTTTGATATCGGCGAAGGCATCAATCCGAAATTCATCGTGCACCAGGCGTTCAATGCGCACATGGACGATGCGGTGGTCGGGCTGATGGACCCGGCGCATGTGCCGTTCGTTCACAATCAGTGGTGGTGGCGGCCGCCGAGCACGGGGTTGCGCCTCAAGGAAAAACTGTTCGAGCCGGCAACGCGCGGCTGGGCGCTGGCGAAGCATGCGCCGTCGGGCAACTCCCTCGCCTATCGGGCGTTGATGGGCGAGAAGGTGACGACCGAGATCGTCTTCCAGATCCCCGGCTTCCGGTGGGAGATCATCGAAGCGGAGAAGCGGCGCATCTTCACCCTGACCTGCCTGACGCCGATCAGCCTGAAGAAGACGCGCATCACGCAGATCACGTTCTGGAAGAATGCGCCTTTCCTCGACATTGCGCTGCCGGTCCTGATTCCGGCGGCGCAGAAATTCCTGGGGCAGGACGGACACATGGTGAACCTGCAGAACAAGGGCATGGCCTACCAGCAGAACATGCTGTGGATCGACGATATCGACGTGCAGGCCAAATGGTATCGCACGCTGAAGAAGGAATGGGCCGCCGCGCGGGCCGAGGGACGGCCGTTCGTGAACCCGATCGAGCCAAGAACACTGCGCTGGCGGAGCTAGTCGAGATCGAGGATCGCGATGTGCTTGCGTCCATCCAACTCCTTGAAGACCAGCGCATAGGGCGTCGTACCCTCGAGCTTCTCATCGTACTCGTCAGCATACAGCTTCCGGATTGCAGCGGCCGCATCGCGATTCTGCCAGGTTGAGTCTTCTTCCCCGTGCCCGACATAGGCGAACGGCTTGCCGCGCCGCACGGGCCACTGGAAGGCGTTGAACGTGGCGAAGCCCGGTGTGCGCTGCATCACCTCTGCATCCAGATCCGCGCTGACGTCGTCCTCGAAGTCGGCATCGTGCATGCTGAAATGGCCGTCGACATGATCAGCCAGCCTGCCGCTTGCGATGCAGCGCGCGCAGACCGAAGGCCCCTGCCCGATCGTGTAGATCACGCCGGCATAGAGCCAGACGCTGCGCTGGGCGCAGACATCGCACGGCTTGCTGGATTCGATGAATGCGCCGCGTTCGTAGGCGCCGGGATGAAAGCGGAAGAACGGTTTGTCGCCGGACATCGTCATGTCCCCTTCTGGTGAAATGGCCCCGCAACACCTGGCGTTGCGGGGCCACACATCAACGCATCCGGGCGTAGGACTATCTCAACCCCGCCTTGAAGTTTGCCAGCAGGCGCGTCCACGCCTTCTCGGCCTGGGCTTCGTCATAGACCTGGCTGTCGGTGGGGCACCAGCCGTGCTGGGCGGGATAGACTTCGATCTCGGCCTTGATCTTCGTCTTGGCGAACTCGTCGCGCAGCTTGTCCTTGATGGTCGCATCCTGCGCGTCGTCGTTCTGGGCGACGGCGATCAGCATGTTGGTGGCCTTCATCTGCGGGATCAGCAGGTGCGGGCTGGTGGGCGCGCCGGTGAGCAGGCCGCCGCCATGGAAGCTGGCGCCGGCGCCGATGCGATCCGGCAGGAAACCGGCCGTGCGCATGACGAGCGGGCCGCCCATGCAGTATCCGGTCGTGCCGGCCTTCTTCTTCGCGTCGACCGAGCCATGTTTGTCGAGCCAGGCGAACATGGCCGTGGCGTCCTTGCGCGTGTTTTCCGGATTGCTGACGGTGGGCTGCATCAGGCCGACGAGGCGTGTGCGCACCGGGGCGTCGGAGAATTTCTCGGTCGCGGCGTCGAACACCTGGCCGCGCTGCAGGCGATAGAACGGGTTGATGGTGAGCACGGCGTAGCCGGCTTCGGCGAGGCGCTTGCCCATGCCGCGGAAGGCGGGACGCAGGCCCATGATGTCCGGCCAGACGAGGACAGCGGGGTGCTTGCCGAAGGCGGGGACGGCGAAGTGCACATCGGCCTTGCCATCGGGCGTATCGATGTCGAGTTCCATCTCGACGACAGGGAGGCGCGTCTGCGCCTGGGCCGGCGCGACGGCCGCCATGTTGGCGAGCAGCAGCGAGGCAGCGCCCGCGCCGATTGCGCCGCGGCGCGACAGGCCGCCCTCGCGGAAGAATTCCTCATTGCTGATTTCGGTATGCTCGTCGCACATCTGACGTCTCTCCCTGTTTCCCGCTCACCCGGCCGCTTCGGCCTTTGGCTCAGGCTACACGCAATGTCGCGCCGGGCGCAAATCGCGCGGGTGTGATGGGTAGGAGGCGAGGCAAGATCGGCGCGCGGTCGAGAGACCCGCTCCGTCTCGCGCGTATCGCGCATTGCGCGTGGGGCGTGCGTGGGGCGTGCGTGGGGCGCGGGGCGCAGGCTGGGCGGCGGGCAGCCGTCATCGGCCGGATTGTAGCCGGCAAGGCGCGGGGGCGCGTTCTCGCAGGGGGCTGCGAGGCGGGGAGCTTGCGCTGAGGCTGGGTCATGTCGTGTCGGGCTCCGTCCAGCTGAGGGCGAAATAGCAGAGCGCCTGGGAGTAGCCTGCGTGGAACGGGATCAGCGTGCCGAGCACGTTGGCTGACATGGCGAGGTGGCCGCGCGCCTTGGGCGCCGGGACAAGCGAGAGGCGATACGCGATCTCGCGGCGGCGGTTCATGGCGCGGGCGGCGCGCTGGATCAGCGCTTCGGGATTGGCCGACAGCTGTTCGAGCAGGGCGAGGCGCGCCTGCAGCTCTGTCGCGTCGAGGAGTTGGGGGACGGTTTTCTTTTCGAGCTTCGGCTGCGCGGCTTGTTTCGGAGCGCGCTGCGGCCGGGGCTGATCCTCAAGTTCCAGCTCTTCCATCGCGGCGCGGTATTCGGCCTCGGCTTCGGCCCTGGCGGCGGCGAGATCGAGCGTGGCGCCCCAGCGGTCAAACTCTTCGGGCGTCAGCTCGATCGGTTTCTTCGCGATGTGCGTGTGGTGCGTGTGGGGAGAGTCGCCGCCTTTCGGCGGCGCTGCCGGGCGGGCGCCCGGCGGTCCGGAGGTCAGCGTGTCGGAGTGGGCGTGGGTGCGCGGAGTGGGTTGCGCTGTGGACCTGTCGATGTGGACGGCGGTGGTGGTGAGCTTGGCGCCGGTCTTCGACCAGACGATCCTGAAGAGGCGGAAGCCGGTGGCGTTGCGGACGATGGGCTTGGGCGTGTGGCGGGCGCGCGTTGCCGCGTTCGTCTTCGGCGCGGGGCTCCAGCGCGCTGCGGTGTCGAGCGTGATGGCGGTGGCGGCGACGAGGACGAGGCGGCGCAGCAGGGCTTCGACCTCGAAGATCGCGGTGCGGATCGGCGCGAGTTCGTCGCGGGTGAGCAGGTTGCGGGAGTGCTGGTGCTGATCGAGCGCTGCGCGCAACCAGTCGCGCAGGCGCTGCCAGTATGGCGCGAGGGCGTCGTTGAGGATGGCGGCGTTGGCCGGTGTCATGCGCAGCAGAATAAGCGCGGTTTTTGTCCGGCTGAATCTGCGCCGCGCCATCCCACGAGTTGTGGCGGGAGAGGGTTGAAAGAGCGCGGGACGTTTTTTCTGTTTCCTACAGCTGTGCGAAGGCCGTTTCCCACAATCGCGCCCTACGCAAGACCCCCACCGTCTCGCCGCTGCGCGGCGCGACGGAGGGGATCTTGCGGTTGAAGCGGGTCCAGAGGCTAGCGATCCAGCCAGCCTTCGGCGCGGGCCCATTTGAAGTCGGCGGTGGCGGAGGCGGCGAGTTTTTCGGTGGCGTAGCCTTCCTGCCCTGCTCCATAGACGCGGCCGCCGACAATGCGGACCTGCACGCGTTGCGAATTCTGGATGGCGAGTTCGGCGGAGGCGTCGAATTCGATGCGGTGACGGGCAAGGCCGCATTCCATGGTCACGCGGCGCATGCCGCCGATGCGGCGGGTGGAGACGACGAGGCCGGGAATGCCCGGGCCGCCATCGGTGACCATGGCGACGTCTTCAGGGCGCAGGAAGAGTTGCGCGGGACCATCGGGAAGACGGCCGATTTCAAGATCGATGACGCGTTCATCCAGCGTGGCGCGGCCATTGCCGATGGTGACAGGGATGACGCTGGATTCGCCGATGAAGGAGAAGACGAAGGGCGTGGCCGGCGTGTCGTAGATTTCGTCGGGCGTGGCGGACTGTTCGATCTGGCCTCTGTTCATGACCACGACGCGGTCTGCGAGTTCGAGGGCCTCTTCCTGGTCGTGCGTGACGAAGAGGGTTGTGTGACCGGTGCGTTCGTGGATTTCGCGGAGCCAGCGGCGAAGGTCTTTCCGGACGCGAGCATCGAGCGCGCCGAAGGGTTCGTCGAGCAGGAGGACGCGGGGCTCGATGGCAAGGGCGCGGGCAAGCGCCACACGCTGGCGCTGGCCGCCGGAGAGCTGGGAGGGGAAGCGCTTTTCGAGGCCGGAGAGCTGCACGAGATCGAGCAGCTCCATGACGCGCTTCTTGATGTCGCCATCCTTCGGCTTGCTCTTGCGGCGGGCGCGCAGGCCGAAGGCGATGTTGTCCATCACGCGCATGTGGCGGAAGAGCGCGTAATGCTGGAAGACGAAGCCGACGCCGCGATCCTGGATGCGGCTTTCCGAGGCGTCGCGATCGTCGAAATAGACGACGCCGCTGTCGGGCGACTCCAGGCCGGCGATGGTGCGCAGGAGCGTGGTCTTGCCCGAACCGGAGGGGCCGAGCAGCGCCACGAGTTCGCCCGAGCCGACCGTGAGCGACACGTCAGACAGCGCGGCCATGCCGGCGTAGTTCTTCGAGACGTTGGCGACGCGGACTTGCATGGGACTATTTCAATCTTTCGCTCAATGACGGCGTTGGGCGGCCAGAGAGCCGGCAAAGCGGGCCTCGAGGATGGATTTGACGGCAAGGGTGACGAGGGCGAGCAAGGCGAGCAGTGAGGCAACCGCAAAGGCGGCGGCGGCCTTGTTGTCGTGGTAGAGGATTTCGATGTGGAGCGGCAGCGTGTTGGTCTGGCCGCGGATGTGGCCGGAGACGACGGAGACGGCGCCAAACTCGCCCATCGCACGGGCGTTGCAGAGCAGCACGCCGTAGAGCAGGCCCCACTTCACGTTCGGCAGCGTGACGAGGAAGAAGGTGCGCCAGCCGCCGGCGCCGAGAGAGACGGCCGCCTCCTCTTCTGAACTGCCCTGCTGTTGCATCAGGGGGATGAGCTCGCGGGCGATGAAGGGGAAGGTGATGAAGATGGTGGCGAGGACAATGCCGGGGACGGCGAAGAGGATCTTGATGTTGTTGGCGTCGAGCCAGGGCCCGAGCGCGCTGTTGGCGCCGAAGAGAAGCACGAAGACGAGTCCCGACACGACCGGAGAGACGGCGAATGGCAGGTCAATCAGGGTGAGCAGGAAGGCCTTGCCCCTGAAGTCGAACTTGGCGATGGCCCAGGCGGCAGCGACGCCGAAGACGAGGTTGGCGGGAACGGCGATGGCCGCGACGAGCAGCGTCAGCTGAAGCGCCGACATCGTGTGCGGCGACGTGAGCGAGTCGAAGAAGACGCCGACGCCGCGGCCGAAGGCTTCGATGAAAACGACAAGCAGCGGGGCGATCAGCATCACGCCGAGGAAGGCGAGCGCGAGAGCGATCAGGATTGCCCGCGTGATCGGGCCCTCGCCGATGGCCTGTTTCTGGCGGTTCTTCTGAGCTGCGTTACTACTCATGGCCGAACCATTTCCGGCTCCAGGCCTGCAAGACGTTGATCACGAACAGCATGACGAAGGCGATCACCAGCATGATGGTGGCGATGGCGGTGGCCCCGGCATAGTTGTGCTCGTCGAGCTTGATGACGATGAGCAGCGGGGCGATCTCGCTCTCGAATGGCAGGTTGTTGGCGATGAAGATGACCGAGCCGTACTCCCCCACTCCGCGCGCGAAGGAGAGCGCAAAGCCGGTGAGGATGGCGGGGAACATGGCGGGGAGGATGACGCGCGTCACGGTGCGGAAGCGGCCGGCGCCGAGGGTGGCGGAGACTTCCTCGGTCTCGCGGTCGATTTCTTCGAGCACGGGCTGGACGGTACGGACGACGAAAGGCAGGCCGACGAACATCAGCGCGAAGACGACGCCGAGGGCGGAGAAGCCGACCTTTACGCCGAAGACATTCTCGAGGACGGCGCCGAAGGGGCCGTTGGGGGCGTAGAGGGTGGCCAGCGCGATGCCGGCGACGGCTGTGGGCAGCGCGAAGGGCAAATCCACTGCGGCGTCGAGCCAGCGGCGGCCGGGGAAACGATAGCGCACCAGCACCCAGGCGATGAGGACGCCGAAGACGGTGTTGACCACGGCCGCCAACATGGCGGCGCCGAAGGAGAGCTGGAGGGCGGCCGAGACGCGCGGGTCGAAGGCGATGGCCCAGAATTCGTTCCAGCCGAGGGAGGCGGCCGAGATGGCGAGGCCGGCCAGCGGCAGGAGAACGATCAGCGAGAGATAGGCGATGGTGTAGCCGAGGCTGAGGCCGAAGCCGGGCAGCACGGAGCGGCGGCGCCATTTGGCGCGGGGCGGCTTGCCGTCTGGCTGCGCGGTGATGGCGGGGGTGCTCATGGCTGCTTCGCGGGCTGGTAGATCTGGTCGAACAGGCCGTTGGCGTCGAAATGCTTATTTTGCGCAGCGGTCCAGCCGCCGAACAGGGGATCGTCAATGGCGACCATCTCGACGGGGCGGAAGCGCTTGAGGTCTTCCGGGTCGGCGGCGGCGGGATCGTTCGGGCGGAAATAATTCTTCGCGATGATGCGCTGGCCCTCGGGCGAATAGAGGTGGAGGAGATAATCCTCCGCGATCTTGCGGGCATTGTGGCGGTCTGCATTGCCGGGGACGACAGCGACGGGCGGTTCGGCCTTGATCGAAAGCGAGGGATAGACCAGCTCGAACTCGCCGGGCGAGGATTCGATCAGCAGGTGGTAGGCCTCGTTCTCCCAGGTGATCAGGACGTCGCCCGTGCCCTGCTTCGAGAAGGTGGTGGTGGAGCCGCGCGCGCCGGAATCGAGCTTGGCGGCGTTGCGATAGATGGCGCCGACGAATTCGGCCGTGCGGGCCTCGTCGCCGCCGAAGCGGCGGTCGGCATAGGCCCAGGCGGCGAGATAGTTCCAGCGGGCGCCGCCGGAGGTTTTCGGATTGGGCGTGACGACGGAGACGCCCGTGCGCGTGAGATCATTCCAGTCGCGGATGGCTTTCGGATTTCCGGCCCGTACGAGGAAGACGATGGTCGAGGTGTAGGGCGAGGAATTGGCGGGCAGCAGCGTTCGCCAGTTTTCGGGGATCTTGCCGGAGCGCCGGGCGATCTGGTCGATGTCGTTTTCGAGGGCGAGGGTCACGACATCAGCCGGGAGACCGTCGATCACCGAGCGCGACTGCTTGCCGGAGCCAGCGTGGGACATGCCGATGCTGACGCGCCTGCCGTCTGGCGTGCGGTAGTTGGCGGAAAAGGCGGCGTTGAATTCCTCGTACAGGTCGCCGGTGGGATCGAAGGAGGCGTTCAGGAGCTGGACCTCGTTGCCCGAAGCGCCGCACGCGCCAAGCGCCAGCGCCACGAGCGCGCCGATCATTCGCCTGTGCATGGGAACCTCCACCAGCTTTACGCTAGTGATGTGGTCGTGTTTGTCAAACCGGCAAGGGCGCATGACGCGGCGCCGGTTCAGACCACCATTTCGTGCAGGCGGACGGGGAGATTGGCCCCAACCGCATCGGCAATCGTGGTGCGGTCGAGGACGGCGCGGGTCACGTCGGCGACCTGCGCGAAGACGCGGCGGATCTCGCAGGAAGCTTCCTCCTTGCAGTCCTCGCAGCGGCGGTAGGCGATCTTGGACAGGCACGGCAGCGGGGCGATGGGGCCATCGACGATGCGCAGCACTTCGCCGAACGAAATGGTGTCGGCAGGACGCAAAAGCCCATATCCGCCGGCCTTTCCACGCCGCGAGACCACCAGACCGTGATGCTTGAGTTCGAGCAGGATCTGCTCGAGGAATTTCTTCGGGATGGCCTGGGCCTCGGCGATGTCGCCAATGAATACGGGCTTGCCCGGGGGCTGCCTGGCGAGGGCGACCAGGGCCCTGAGCGCGTACTTGGCTTTCTGTGAAATCATGGTGTGCCTTGCAGGCCGGATGGGGTGTCACAGGGCCGCGACCATCTACGCGACTCTGGGGAAACTATATTGACTCTGTAGAGTAAGTAAACGCGACAGGCCGCCTGATCAGCGGCGAGGTGCGCTCGCGGGCGTTGGTGGGGGCCGGTTCGGCGGGCCGGGACGTTTGCTGGCGCGCCTCTAAGTCAGCCGCACGCCAACGAATGTGCGGCGCATGACGAGTTGGTGTTCGATGTGGGCGATGGCTTCGAGGGCCTCGCCCAGGCGGTCCTTCACGGCGGAGAGCGCAACGCCGGCGGCGACATTTGAAGCTGTGCCTGACCGCCCGAGACGTTCGGCCGTTTCGCAGACATCGCCGAGACCCATGGCGCCGACGGAGCGCGCGGCGCCCTTGATGCCGTGGGCGGCGTCGGCCCAGTTTTCGGGATCGCTGGCGGGATCGAGCATGCGCGACCAGAGTTCGGCAGACTGCCGGAAGATGCCCAGCACTTCGATGGCCAGGGCTGGGTCCGAGCCCGTCATCGTTTCGAGCTGTGCAAGGTCGATCGCGGTTGCCATGGGGCGAAGTGTCGGGTGAGCCGGAAAACGGGAGGTTAACCGAGGGGCCGCCGGTTTTCCGGAGAAGATGCGCGGCGGCGGCTGAACGGGCCGTTCATGCGCCCTTCAAGTTGAAGGAGAGACCCTTCGTTCCTTATTCTCCGGGGAGGAGACTTCACATGTTTCGCAATGTTCTCGCTGTGGTTGCGGTCGCTCTTGCGACGGTGACCGCGATTGAGCCGGCCGTGGCCCAGCGGGGCGATCGCGGCGGCGACCATCGCGGTGATCGCGGACACGATGGCAGGGGGCGCGGCGGCGGCGACTGGGATCGCGATGGGCGGGGACGCGACCACGATCGCGGCCGGCGAGACAATGACCGGTGGGATGACGGCTGGAACCGGGGCTATTATGGCGGAGGCCGGGGTCACTATCGCAATTGGGACGACGATGGCGACTGGTGGGTGGGTCTTGCGCTCGGCTCTGCCCTGCTCGGCTATGCCCTGACGCCGGACCCATACGATTCCAGCCCTTACGGCTATGGCGGCGGTAGCTATTCGTATGGCGGGTACACGTCCTATGGCGGATACCCCGCACAGGCGCCAAATGCGTGGGGGCTGCGGCCCAACCAGTGCCGCTGGGATCGCGAGTTCGGCTACTGGTACAACCGGCCGGCCGACGTGGAAGTGCAACGCTGCGCGGACGGATACGGTTCGGTGTATGTTGTGCAGGGCTCGCACCGGTTCCTGCAATATCGCTGAGCGGGCTTCGGGACAGTGGCGGGGCCGATACGATTTCCCCGAAATCCGTAGGGATGCCGAACTTTCGCCTTGAAGCGGGGCGAGCTTGGGATCACAAGGTTTGCATACAAACTACAGGTTCGGCCGGGTCAGGGGATCGCCCGATGATCGACGTCATCGTCAACGTGAGAGATGCGGTGTTCGCGGCCCTGGTCGCGTGGACGGGCATTGGCGACGCTGAAGGCCCCAAACCGCAGAAGAACCAGCCGGTTCCGGCCGCCAAGTCCGTGATCGAGAAGCCGATCCAGCAGCACCAGCCCCAGAAAGTGTACTGACCCCAAAAAGGGTCGTTTCGGGTTTGGCCGGCGATTTACCGTGGAATCAACCGTAGTTGCTGAGGAATCGGCCATTGTTCGCGTGGCGCGATTAACGGCGGGCTGATGATTCAACCGGCCTGTGTGACTCAACCCTCTTTCCAATCGCGTACATGACCTGCAAATTCGGCGGGCTTGGTGGGCAGGCCCAGTGACCCGGAAGAATCTTCCGGGGCCCCTGCCACGCCTGCTTGCTGGCGCGTTATAGCCACAGTGCACAGGCCGATTGCCGCCATGACGGAACTTGTCGATCGACGTAACTCCACCGCCCGGATCCGCTCGCAGCTTGAGGCGGCGCGCACGGCCGGGGCCTGGATGCCATGGGCGGGGGCCGCCCTAGCCCTGCTGTTGTGGGGCGGGGTTGGCGCCTGGCTCGTGGCCGTTGTCGGCTTTGGGGAACTCCTCGCGCAGCCGCCGCTGGTTCTTGCCGGCGGGTTCGCCGCGCTGTTCGCGCCTGGCCTGGCGCTGATCTGCGCGGGCATCATGGCGCGCGAGGGCGCGCGCTCGGCGCAGGCCAATGCTGTTGTGCTGACCTCGGCGCGGCTGCTGCTGGAGCCGGCGGAAGCCACGCGGTCGGAAGTTGCAAGCCTTGGCGAAGCGGTGGCGAGCCAGACGCAATCGCTCAATCGCGCGCTGATGGAAACGCGCACGCGGCTTGATGCGCTGAAGGGCGATATCGACACGAGCGTGACGGCGGCGCTGAAGGCGGCCGAGATCGTGCGCGCGGATTCCGAAGTGCTGGTCTCCAAGATGGGCGCGGAGCGGCAGAGCATGACGGCGCTGGCCGAGAACCTGCGGACGCAATCCGACCAGCTTGCGAAATCGATCCCGCGCCATGCGCAGCTGATGGCGGAAGCGACGCGCGCGGCGCAGGACCAGGTGCGCCAGGCGGATGCGACGCTGGACCAGCGGCTGCGCGATCTCAACGAAACGGCGGGGCATCTGGCGCAGCGCATCAACCAGCTCGACACGATGGGCGCGGAAAGCCGCAAGCGGGCGCAAAACCTTGCCAGCGTGCTGATGCGGCTGGACGAGCAACTGGTGCAGTCGACGCGCATGGTGGAATCCGCAACCAAGGCGGGCGAGCTTGCGGCGGCGGCGACCAAATCAACGGCCGAGACGCTGCGCGACACGATGTCGGACGCGATCGGTTCGGCGCTGAAGGCGACGGAGACGATCACAGCGCGGTCGGCGCAGGCGTCGGACGATGCACGCACATCGCTGGTGCTGATGAAGGAAGCGGCGCTGCAGGCGGAAGCCACCACCAAGGCGGCCTCGCACGCGGCGCGCGCCCATGCGGACGAGACCGAGAAGCGGATCAACCAGCTGTCGGACTCGCTGTTCAAGACAGCGACACGCGCAACCAATGCGGCCGAGGAAGGCCTGGAACGGGCCCGCCAGCGGATCGAGAAGGCGTCGAGCCTGATCGGGCGCATGAAGGACGAGGTTGAGCCGTCGTCGGTGGACGATCTGATCCTGGAGCCGATCCCGAAGGTTTCGGCCGTGCAGCCGGTTGTCTCCCCCGCCCCGGCGCCTGCACCGGCGGCGGTGAAGCCGCAGCAGCAAGCGCGGACGGAGACGGATCGCCCCTTCCCCCTGTTCGGCGGGCGCGAGACGCCAGCGGCGCCTGTGCAGGCCCCGCCGCAGCCGATTTTCGCGCAGCCCTCGCTCTCGCAGCCGGGCTATAATCACCCGAATGGCCATCACCAGAATGGCGGCCATCACAATGACAGCCACACGACCGTGACGCCTTTCCCGCAGCAGAAGCCGACGGCTTCGGCGCTGGTGCAGGAAGTTGATCCCCTGCTGGACGAGATGCGGGGCGATGGCGCGCACGATGACGAACTGGTGCTGAGCCATGTGGCGGCGCCGGCGACGCGGCGCGAGGACTTCTTCTTCGAGACAGAGCCGAAGCGCGAGGATAGCTGGCGTTCGCTTCTGGGCGGCATTGATGGCCCGCCAGCGCCGCAGGTGCGCGAGCAGTCGGCCGGGGCGATGATCGAGCGGCTGGACCGGGCGGGCGTGCGCCTGCATGTGGTGAAGGCCGCCGACCTGCGCCGCATCGCCAATGCGTCCAACCAGGGCGAGCGGCAGCGCCGCCGGGCGACGCATGAAACGGCGCCGCAGGAAATCCAGCGCGTGACGCGCATGCTGGAGACCGACCGCGACCTGCAGCACGCCGCGCGCGAGTTCGTGACGCGCGAGGCGGCGGACGCGCTGCGCGTGCTGTCGATGGCGGGACGGGCCCGGGAAGACGCTGCGCCACGCCTGTCGGCCTACCTGCTGCTGGATACGGCGCTGGGGATGCAGATTTAGCCTGATCGCTGCGTTCGGTGAGCATGGAGGAAGACCCCCACCTGTCCTCACCGCTTCAGGGCAGGACAGGAATGGGTCTGGTTTGGCTGGCAATTGCCAAGTTGCCGGCTCCCAGCACGCAGGTTGATCGAGGCGGCGCCGCCGCGGGCGTGGTTGAGGCGCCGATGGTGAGCCTCACAGCCAATTCGGGCTGCGGCCCCCCCCTGTTTGACCCGGCGGCGTTGACCGAATTTCAAGCCGCCGCCCTTATGGTCCTGCAAAAGGTTCAGGCAGTTCCTGCCAAAACGTGCAGAGCCGGCGGCCCGCTCGCGGGAACGTCATCAGCTTTGCGCGATCCGCGTCTGGAGGCCGCAGGCCAAAGGGCGCAGCAGTCGCGTAAATGAGCAGGATATCAGCCATGCTACGGGATGGCCGCTTGGCCTGACGAAGTGTAGTTTGGTGGTGGAGTCGTTTTTTTCATGTCGCAGACCAAGCGCAACGTCGTGGTTGGGGCGGTCGCCATAGCGGTGCTAGGGGCCGGCGCGATTGCTTTCACCATGGTGAATAGTGACGGACACGGGACGGCGGCTGGCGGCGGCCCCGGGGCGCCGGGCGGTCCTGGAGGTCCTGGTGGCGGTCCGGGTGGACCTGGTGGCGGCCCTGGTGGACGGGGCGCACCGCCGACCCAGGTTGGCGCCGTGGGAATTGCGCCCCAGGTGTTCTCCAGCCGGATCGAGGCGCTGGGCACGCTGGAGCCGCGCGAGCGCGTCGTCCTGAGCGCCAATGCGGCGGACCGCGTGACGGCAATCTATTTCGAGGACGGCCAGCGCGTTGCGCGCGGCAAGGTCCTGATGACGCTCGTCAATGAGGAAGAGAACTCCCAGCTTGAAGCGGCGCGGGCGACCGAGGCGAACGCACGGCTGGTTTATGAGCGCAACCAGAGGCTGGCGGCCAACGACGCCATCGCCGAGCTGGAGCTGGAGCGTTCCAAATCCGCCTTCGAAGCCGCAAACGCGAATGTGGGTTCAATCCAGGCGCGGCTGCGCGACCGGGTGCTGACGGCGCCGTTCAGCGGCGTGCTGGGGTTCAGGCAGGTGAGCGTTGGCGCGTATGTGTCGCCCGGACAGGCGGTGGCGACGCTGATCGACGACAGCCAGATGCGCCTCGAATTCGGCGTTCCCTCAATCTATCTGACGTCACTGCGCCCGGGTCTCGAGATCAAGGCGACGACCAAGGACATTCCCGGCCGCATCTTCGTTGGCCAGCTGACGTCGATCGACAACGCCATCGACCCGGTGAGCCTGGCGGTGAAAGTTCGCGCAACGCTGCCCAACGGCGATGGCGCGCTGAAAGCGGGAACATCAATGGGCGTCGAACTGACGACGCAGCCGCGCACATCCCTGTCGGCGCCGGAGATTTCCATCGTCGCCGAAGGCTCGAAGAATTTCGTGTTCGTGGTCGACCAGTCGAAGCAGCCGGCCACCGTCCGCAAGGTGGAAGTGACGCTCGGCACGCGCGAGCCGGGCATCGTGGAAGTCCTGACCGGACTTCAGTCCGGCGACATGGTCGTCACCGACGGCGTGCTGAAGATCCGGCCGGGTGCTCCGGTGCGGATCGCGCCAGGCGCCGGCGGCAACGCGGGACAGGCAGTGGCATCGGGCCAGGGAACGACGGACAAGTCGGGTCTCGCCCAGTAATTCGAACAGTAGCGCCGGGAGGCGACCTCCATGTTGCTGTCTGATGTTTCGATCAAGCGGCCGGTCTTCGCAACGGTCATCGGCCTGTTGCTGGTCGCGATCGGCTTTGTGTCGTTCACGCGCCTGGCGCTGCGCGAATATCCGGACATCGACCCGCCGATTGTCTCGATCCGTACGAGCTATGCCGGCGCATCGGCCAACGTGGTGGAAACACGCATCACCGAAGTGATCGAGGACCGGGTTTCCGGCATCGAGGGCATCCGCTTCATCAACTCATCGAGCCAGGACGGCCAGTCCAACATCTCCATCGAGTTCGATATTTCGCGGGACATGGACTCCGCCGCCAACGACATCCGCGACCGTGTCGGCGGCATCCTGCGCATGCTGCCGCAGGAAGCAGATCCGCCAGACGTGCAGAAGGCGGATGCTTCGGAAGAAACCGTGTTGTGGATGCGCTTAGCTTCCGAGACGCGGACGCCGCTTGAGCTGACCGACTATGCCGAGCGCTATCTTGTCGACCGCTTCTCCTCGATCGACGGGGTGGCGCGCGTGCAGATCGGCGGACAGCGCACGCCGGCCATGCGCGTGTGGCTCGACCGCCGCGCCATCGCCGCGCGCGGCCTTACCGTGACCGACATCGAGCGCGCGGTGCGGACAGAGAATGTCGAGACGCCGGCAGGCTCGCTGACGTCGCAGGACCTGATCTTCACCAACCGCATCGAGCGGCCGTTCCGCACGGCGGAGGAATTCTCCCAGCTTGTGGTCGCCAAGGGAGCCGACGGCGTGGTCGTTCGCCTGGGCGATGTCGCCCGCGTGGAAGCCGGCGCCGAGGAGGATCGCAGCATCTTCCGCGCCAACGGGCTCGACACAATCGGCATCGGCATCGTGAAGCAGTCGGTCGCCAACGTGGTGGAGGTCGCCCGGATCGCGCGGGAGCGGGCGGCGGAAGTCGCCGCCACCCTGCCCGAGGACATGAACCTGCGGATCAATTTCGACGGATCGGTGTTCGTCAATGCCGCGATCAACGAGGTGTTCATCACGCTCGGAATCGCCGTGCTGCTGGTGGTTGGCGTGATCTACGTCTTCCTCGGCAACTTCAAGGCGACGATCATCCCGGCCATCACCGTTCCGATCTCGCTGATCGCGGCGTTCACGGTGATCTATGCGCTGGGCCTGTCAATCAACATGCTGACGCTTCTGGCGCTGGTTATGGCGATCGGCCTTGTGGTCGATGACGCCATTGTCGTGCTGGAGAACATTCACCGCCGCATCGAGGACCTTGGCGAGACGCCGCTGGTGGCCGCCTACCGCGGCACGCGCCAGGTGGGTTTTGCCGTTGTCGCGACCACGATGGTGCTGATCGCCGTGTTCGTGCCGATCACCTTCATGCAGGGCCAGGTGGGCCGGCTGTTCACCGAGTTCGCGATCGCAATTGCTGCGGCCATCGCCTTCTCGATGCTGGTGGCGCTGACCATATCGCCGATGATGGCGTCCAAGCTGCTGAAGCCGCATGCCCCGCATGAGAAGCCCAAAGGCTTTGCAGGCTTCGTGGACCGCGCCTTCGCTGGCCTGCGCAACGGCTATGGCGTCATTTACGACGCCACCGTGAAACGTCCGATCCTCATCGCCATCGCCTTCTTCGCGGCCCTTGGCGGCAGCTACTGGCTGTTCACCCAGATCCCCGGCGAATACACGCCGAGTGAGGATCGTGGATCATTCCAGGTGATGATCTCGGGCCCGGAGGGCGCGTCCTTCGAATACATGCAGCCCTTCATCGAGCAGATCGAAGAGCGCCTGCTGCCCATGATCAAGAACGCCAACAATCCGGAAGGCGAGATCGACGGCATTTCCGTGCGCGCGCCCGGCGGCTTTGGTCCGTCCTCGGGCAGCTTCAACTCCGGAATGGTGATGGTGGTCCTGACGGAGTGGGGCCATCGCCGCAACGGCTTCGAGATCGTTGCCGAAATCAACCGCCGCCTGAGCGATATCACCGGCGTGCGCGCCTTCGCCAACATGCCATCCGGTTTCGGGGGCGGCCGCGGCAACCCCAAGCCGATCCAGCTTGTTCTCAAGGGCCCGTCCTATGAGACGCTTGTGGAATGGCGCAACACCTTCGTTGACGCGGTGAACGCCAACAATCCGGGCGTCAACCAGATCGACTGGGACTACAAGGAGACGCAGCAGCAGTATCGGGTGAACGTCGACATCGCGCGCGCGTCCGACCTTGGCGTGACCGTGCAGGAGATCGGCTCGACGCTGCAGACCATGCTGGGCTCCAAGCGCGTGGGCACGTTCATCCAGAACGGCGAGGAGCGCTATGTCATCTTCGAGGGCGAGCGCAGCGAGCAGGCGACGCCGTCCGACATGGAGAGCATCTATGTGCGCTCGGCCCGGACGGGGCAGCTGATCCCGCTGTCGAACCTGGTGAGCGTCGAGCAGATGGCGGATTCGCGCCAGCTCAACCGCTACAACCGCGTGCGCGCCATTACGGTGAGCGCCAACCTCGATCCGGGCGTCTCGTTGGGCGTGGCGCTGGACAAGATGGAGGCGATCGCGCGCGACGTGCTGCCCGATGAAGCGGGCATCGACTACAAGGGCCAGTCGCTGGACTACAAGCGCGCAGGCGAGAGCATCCTGTTCGTATTCGGCTTCGGCATCCTGGTGGTGTTCCTGGTGCTGGCGGCGCAGTTCGAGAGCTGGACCCACCCGTTCGTCATCATGCTGTGCGTGCCGGCGACGATTGGCGGCGGCCTGCTGGGCATCTGGCTGACGGGCAACTCGCTGAACATCTACACGCAGATCGGCCTGATCATGCTGGTGGGGCTTGCCGCCAAGAACGGCATTCTAATCGTTGAATTCGCCAACCAGCTGCGCGACGGGGGCAAGGAGTTCAACGCCGCCCTGCGCGAAGCCTCGCTCACCCGCTTCCGGCCCATCGTGATGACGTCGCTGACAGCCATTGCGGGCGCGATCCCGCTGATCTTCAGCCATGGCGCGGGCTCGGAAACGCGCGCGGCGATCGGCATCGTCATCCTGTTCGGTGTCGCAACGGCGATGCTGGTGACGCTCATCCTGGTGCCGGCGGCCTATGCGATGCTGGCGCGGCGCACGGGCAGCCCGCGCGATGTGGAGCGCAAGCTGGCGCACGAGGAGCTTGCCTCGCCGCCGGAAGTCCTGTCGCCGGCGGAGTAGACCTACCCTAGCCGCCGCGCATCTCGCTTGGGCTCTTGCCAGTCCAGCGTTTGAAGGCGCGGGAGAAAGCCGCGGGATCGGAGAAGCCGACGAGGTAGGCCGTCTCGTTCACCGAGGCCTTGCGGCCGGCGAGATAGCCGAGCGCAAGGCGATGGCGCAGGTCGTCGAGCACCTTCTCGAAGGTGACGCCTTCGGCCTTGAGGCGGCGGAATAGAGTCTGGCGGCTGATGGCGAGGCTCTGGGCGACGCTATCCATGCTGGCGTCGCCCTTGTGCAGGATCAGCATCAGCTGCGCCTCGACCCTGCCGCGCGCCGTCCTGGTGTTCTCGAGCTCCTTGAGAAGCTGCTCGGCTTTCTCGCTGAGAACGCCGAAGACGTATTTGGGGTGCAGTTGCACGCGATGACTGGCGATTTCCGGATCGCCGCGCCAGGCGTTCCATTCCGCATTGAACACGATAGGGCACTGAAAGATGCGCTCGTACTCGGACCTGTATGACGGTTCGGGATGCGTGACGTGGACTTCAAGGAAATGTGGGCGGGGCAGGAAGCGGCGCGGATGGCAGGCCATGCGCGCGAAGGTAACTTCGGTCAGTTCGGGGAAGTCGTTTGGGTTGCTGCGCGTGTCGACCAGCCAGACGCCGCGATGGTCTGCCGTCATGCGGAACCGGCCTTCGCCTGCACCGACGCCCTCAACCTCGATGGCGAGACGGCCGAAGCGATTCATCTGGACGAAGGCTTCGCCCATGGTCGCCGACGCATTCATGATGAGACCGGTGATGGAGATGTCCGACAGGTCGACACTCTCACCATAGTGGAGGGCCAGCGCGGGATCGCCGGTGAGATCCTTCGCCGCGCGCATCAGCGCGATGTAGCGGTCCATCGCGATGCGGTTGTCCTGGTTATCGAGATCGGCCAGCGCGATGCCGGACCGGCGCGCGAGTTCGGCGGCGCTGGCGCCCTTCTCGACCGCCAGTTTCACGAGGCCGCGCGGGAGGCCCGCGCCGACGGTCAGCATGGCGGGCCGGGATGCTGAATCATCGCGGCGCAGCGGGCGGTGCAACGGGCGATCATGGTTTTGTCGTCTCCGATCAAGGCGCGGGAGGTGGTCCTGAGCATCTGTTCATGACGCATTCAAGCCCAACGCCCGATGAATGGCGAACAACAAAAAAAGAGGGACAAACCCGCATGATCCGCCTCCCCGTACTTATTGCTGCGCTGCTTGCCGTCACGCCTTCCGCGATGGCGCAGGCCTCCCCCGCTGATCCATTTTCGCAGTCGCCGACGTCGCTTGCGCCCATGTCTGACATTCCACGCACGCCCGAGGGCACGCCGGATTTCCAGGGCGTGGTGTGGGCCACGAACTATTTCCCGGTGTTCGAACTGTCACCCATGAGCGCCGAGCTGGTTGTGCCAGAAGAGGAAGCCGCGCGGATTGTGGCGACGATGTTCGGCGGCATGCAGGGCTTTCTCGAGAAGAGCATTGATCCCGAGGCGCATGTCATCATGGGCGAGACGGACGGGCTGCCGGTGGTGCGCGGCGAGCGGCGGACGCGGCTCATCGTCGTTCCGGCGAGCGGGAAGCTGCCGCTGACGGACGCGGCGCGCGCGGTTGCCGACGCCACCGACACGCAGGATGGCCCCAAGGACGATTACGAGCAGCGGCCGTCAGGCGAGCGCTGTCTGGTGCTGAGCGGCGTACCGCCGATCCATGCCGTGATTTCCTACAACCGGCAGCAGATCATCCAGACGTCAACGCACGTGGTGATCCACAACGAGAATGGCGACGAAGCGCGGATCATTCCGTTTGCAGATGCGCATCAGCCAGCGGGCGGACCACGATCCTGGTATGGCGATTCAATCGCGCGGTGGGACGGCGACACGCTGGTGATCACCACGGTGCGCACGCCTGCGGCCGAGCGCGTGCGCGGTCTGATGACCAAGTTCGTGGTCAATGCAGATGCGACGATCATCGAGCGTTATACGCGGCTGTCGGAAACGGAGCTGCTCTACCAGTTCACCATCGTGGACCCCGAGGCATATTCCGAGCCGTGGGTGGGCGAGTTCTCGTTCGGCGCGGTCGACACGGGCATGTTTCCCTCGCCGTGCCACGAGCATAACCACTCGCTGCCGGGCATCCTGCGGGGACAGCGCGTGGCGGATGCGCGTGCGTCGGGAGATTGATGCGCGTTCAATCGCGAAAGCTCGGCATCTTCGTGACATTCTGTTCGATCCAGTCGCCGAGGCCCGCGACCAAGGCGGCGGCCTCCTCTCCCATCGGGGTCAATGTGTATTCCACGTGGGGCGGGACAACAGGATAGGCATGGCGTTCGACAAGGCCGTCGCCTTCAAGCCATTGAAGTGTCTGTGCCAGCATACGCTCGCTGACGCCGGCGACCTTGCGGCGGAGCTCGCTGAAACGGAGCGTGCCATCGCGCAGGGCGATCAGCACGAGCACGCCCCAGCTGGAAGTGATGTGCTTCATCACCTCGCGCGAGGGACAGCTCACCGCGAACAGGTCCCCACGCTGGATGCGTTCTGCCACGCTTTTGGCAGGCATCTTGCGGCCGGCCGCGCCGGTACGCGGACCCGACACTTTTTTGGCGGAAGCTGAAAATCGGCCCATACTTACCTCTATGTGCGTACTTACTAATAGTCAGTTATAGACCCAGCTTCCTGTCTTCAATGACTGAACACAGGAGTTTACCAATGATCGCCATCACCGGAGCCACGGGCCAGCTGGGCCGGCTTGTCATCGCTGCGCTGCAGCGGCTGCAACCTGGAATTCCCATTGTCGCCGCCGTACGCGACTCCGGGAAGGCCACGGACATCGCGGGCGTGGATGTGCGCCATGCAGACTATGATCGGCCGGAGACGCTGGCGAGCGCATTCCAGGACGTCGAGAAACTGCTGCTGATCTCGTCCAATGATCTCGGCGGACGTCAGAGGCAGCATGCTGCAGTTATCGATGCGGCGAAGGCTGCGGGCGTGAAGATGATCGCCTACACGAGCATCCTGCATACAGACACTTCGCCACTGGACCTCACCATCGAGCATCGCGCAACGGAGGCATATCTGCAGGCGAGCGGCGTGCCCTACGTGCTGCTGCGCAATGGCTGGTACACGGAAAACGACACGGCGGCTCTGCAGAGCGTGTTGCAGCATGGCGCGTTCATTGGATCGTCGGGCGCGGGCAAGCTCTCATGGGCGGCGCGCGCAGACTATGCCGAGGCGGCGGCTGTCGTCCTGCTCTCAAATGAACATGTGGGGCGCACTTACGAACTCGCTGGCGATAACGCCTTGAACATGACGGAGCTTGCAGCGCTGACGGCGCAGATTGCAGGCAAACCGATCGTGTATGCGGACCTGCAGCAGCAGGATTATCGCACGGCGCTCATAGGCGCCGGACTGCCTGATGTGCTGGCGACGATGCTTGCAGATTCCAGCGCGAAGGCTGGCGCGGGCGCATTGTTCGACGACAGCCGCACGCTGTCGTGGCTGATCGGGCGGCCGACTACGCCCGTGCAGGATACAATCAAGGCTGCTCTCAAAGCGTAGCAACCACAGCTTGTCATCCCGGCCGTAGCGTAACGGAGAGCGGCAAACTATCGTGATGATGCCGTGCTGGCTGAAGGGGTCCCGGAAAGCGCTACGCGCTTCCGGGATGACAGGCATGGTAGAATGAAAAGGGGCGGCCCAGTGGACCGCCCCTTCCCTCTTCAGAAATTCGGAACCCTTACGGCTTGACCAACGCGTCGTAGATCCAGGCGCGGTTCTTGCGCTGGTATTCGGCGAGCAGGGCGCGGTCCTGGATCATGAACACCATGACGAGGTCGTTCTTGGGATCGACCCAGAACTCGGTGCCGGCGATGCCATTCCAGGAGAAGGTGCCATTGCCCGGACGCTGTTTCGTGTCGTCCGTCACCAGCGAGAAGCCGAGGCCGAACTCCATCGTGTTGGCCATCGGGCCCATGGCGGGGAAGAACAGGCCGGCCTTACGCATGGCTTCGGTCGTTTCCGGCTGGCGCATGCGGTCAAGCGTTTCGGTCTTGATGACGCGCACGCCGCGATATTCGCCGCCGTTGCGGAGCATCTCGGCGAAGCGGAGATAGTCTTCCGGGGTGGACGACAGACCGCCGCCGCCCTGCAGGAAGGCCACCGGGACCACATAGTCGTAGTACAGCGGATCGGTGTGCTTGGACTGGGCGAAGCGGGCCGATTCATCCTTCGACTGGAAGAACTTGGTGTCGGCCATGCCGAGGGGACCGGTGATGCGTTCAGCGACAACGACGTCGAGCGACTTGCCGGCGGCGACTTCGACGACGGCTCCCAGCACGTCGGTGGAGCGGGAGTAGTTCCAGGCCGCGCCCGGTTCGGCGGCGAGCGGGAGGCCGGCGAATATCTTCGCCTGTTCGCGCGCGGTCTTGGAGGGATCGCCCTCGCCGGCGGCGGCGTATTGCTTGCCGAGCGGCGTGTTGGTCTGGATGAAGCCGTAGATGAGGCCCGAGGTGTGGGACATCAGGTGCTTCACCAGCATCGGCGTCTGCGCCGGCTTGGCCGAGCCATCGGGCTGGATCACGGTGAGGTTGGCGTATTCCGGCAGGTATTTCGAGACGGGATCGTCGACCGAGAGCTTGCCCTCTTCCACCAGAGTCATGGCGGCGACGGTGACGATGGGCTTGGTCATCGAGAAGATGCGGAAGATGGTCTCTTCCGTCATCGGCGCGGACTGGCCCGGGCCCTGGACGCCGAAGCCCTGGGCGAAGGCAACCTGGCCGTGGCGCGCGATGAGCAGATAGGCGCCGGGGATCTTGCCACTGATCACGTCCTCGTTAAGCGCCTTCCGGATCTCGCCGAGCTTTGCCTGGTCGAAGCCGAGGGCTGCCGCATCGCCCGCGACGAGCGAGGACGCGTAAGGGTCGGCGGCGGTTGGCGCGCTCTGGCAACCGCTCGCAAATGCGAAGGCCAATGCCGCACTTGCGGCAAGGATGCTGCGTCTCATGTAGGCCATTGTGGTGTCTTGCCTCCCCGCACAGGCCGCTTCAGGCGGCCTTTATTCTGTTATCGCTGTAGCGCGCTTCCCGCGCCCGTGGAAAGTGCCTCCGCGACCAACTGGCCGTGAGCGACGGGACTTGCCCCGCCCATGCGTTCAAAGTCTACTACATGCGACACCTCGGCAATGGCATGCCTCCGGAGAGCGGGTTACCCATTGCCCAGGCGGAGAATGATTGCGCGCTGAGGCCGGGAATGGCGAACACGCCGCCGGTTCATTCGCGCAAGAGGGAGAGACGATGACCCGCTCTATGATTGCGCTGGCGCTGGCGTTTGCCATGGCCGCCTGTTCAGACAATTCGGCCGGCGTATCGGCCGCGCCATCCGGGAAGCCCGTGGAGGGCATGGGCGGCGCAACTGTCGCTGACTTCAAGACCGACACCAACATGCTGGACCTGATGGCGCATGTGATCGACTACAACGCCTGGGCGGTTTGGACCGCGCAGGGCTGGATCATCGACGCCGGGGGCATCCACGAACTGTTCCCGACCACGGATGCGGGATGGGACGCAGCCGAGAGCGCGGCGTTCACCCTGGCAGAGACCTCGAACCTGCTGCTTCTGCCGGGGCGGCCGCGCGACGAGGAGCGCTACTGGGTCGACTATGCCCACCAGCTCTATGACGCATCCAAGAAGGCGCAGGCGATGGCGCTGGCCCGTGACAAGCAGGGCTTCTTCGACGCGGGCGGCGAAATCTACCAGGCATGCGTCGCCTGCCATAACCGCTATGTCGCCGGGAACATGCCCGGGCCGCGCGCCACGCTGCCCGAACCGCCGAACCGGATGCCACCGCCAAATCAGTAGGACCAGAATAGCTGCCGTGTCGCGATTTGATCGACATCAGGCCGGACAAGAAAATTACAGGCGACAAAATTACAGGCGACCGTAAGCGCGGCGCCACGAGGGGAGAGACCGGATTTGCTACACGATTTTGTAAACTGGATACGGGAGGACCTCGGACGCTTTACCGAGGATGGCCTGTCCTGGTCGCACCAGCTGCACCAGTCGCTGTTCATGTGGAACATCATCGAGGGCACGCACGTGCTTACGATCATGTTCTTCGCCGGGACGATCTGGCTGATCGACCTGCGCCTGATGGGGGTCGCGTTCCGCAACGTGCCCGTGTCGACGCTGAACCAGAAGGTCCTGCCGATCACGATGGTCGCGTTTGCGGTGATGATCCTCACCGGCGTGATCGCCTTCATCGGCCGTGATCCGATGATGTATTATCACAACATCTGGTTCAGGCTGAAAATGCTGTTCCTGATCGCAGCTGCGATCAACATCGCCTGGTTCCACTACAAGGTGCAGAAGTCGCAGCTTGACTGGGACACGATCCCACCGGATGCCGAAATTCCGGCCAAGGCGCGCAGCGGGCCTGCATTGTGGGCCTTCCTGGGCGCCTCGTTGGTCCTGCTTGGAACCTTCGTAGTCACCAATGTCGATCTTGCGCTGATCGTCTGGACCCGCCTGGTCCTGACAGTCGTCGCGCTGGTGGCCCTGTTTGCGTACATCAGCGGCCGGACGCCGAGCATTCCGATGGCCGTGAAACTCTCGGGGGCCATCTCGCTTAGCGCGTGGTTCCTGGTGATCATCTTCGGCCGGTTCATCGCTTACGACTGGTTCTATTGCGAGAAGACCGATCCGGGTTCGCTCGCCTACGTGCTGCAGGAATGCGAGCAGTACAACAGCGGCGGAAGCGAAGAGGAATTCATCGAGGAGGAAGTGTTCGAGGAAGAGCCGGCGCCTGAAGGGGAGAATGCAACCGACGCTGCGCCGGAGGACCCGCCGCCAGATGGGGAGGCGCCAGCTGCGCCTGACGCTGCACCTGCCCAACCCACGACCGGTCAGGAGGGCTGATCGCCATGACATTCGAAAAATATCTTGGACAGGTTCCAGGCTTCACCGACTTCGTGTCGGGCATGCCCAATGTCTGGCCGATCTCCTTGCTGCAGGACATCTATGCGCCGTTCGGCGCCCTGCACCTGGTGGGCCTTGGTCTGATGGGCGGCGCCGTGCTGCTGCTGAACCTGCGGCTGATGGGGACCAACCTGACGGGCCAGACCCTTCCCGATGTGGAGCGGTCGACGCGGCCATGGCTTATCATCGGGCTCGGCATCGTGCTTGGCACGGGGATCATCATCGGCATGCTGAACTCGTACAAGCTGTACACGTCAGTGCCGTTCTTCGTGAAAATCATGGCGCTGATTGCGGCATGCATCTTCTCGTTCGGCGTCAACAACGCGCTGGCGAAGAAAGAGGGCAAGGCATCGACCGGCGTTCTGGTCGCGCTCGCCATCGCGATGGCGTTCTGGCTGTTCTCGCTGGGCGTCTTCCAGAGCGACATCATCACGGCGCCGGGCGTCTTCCACGCCATCACGGCGGGCTATGCCCTGCTGCTGATCTATGGCGTGCGGACGCGCTGGATCGCGGGCGGGGTCTACGCCCTGCTATATGGCGGCCTGTTCCTCATGTACGCCGTTGTCGGCTTCGACACGTATGAGCCGGTGTTCGACGTGGTCGCCTACTCGGCGACCATTGCCGGCGCGGTGATCATGGCCGTGCTCTACGGGGTGGAAATCTACCTCGGGCGCTCTGATGCGGCGACGCCGACAGCCAAGCTGGCGGCGCTGTTCTCGGTGCTGTGCTGGGTGACGGTTGCGGCCGGCGGACGCTGGATCGGCTTCGGCGGCTGACGCAGGCTGCACGATCAAACGGAAAGCCCCGGAGGACATCATCCTCCGGGGCTTTTTCGTGCGTGGTTCGGAAGGGCGGCTGGCTGTGCGATCAGCGGCGCCGCGAGAAAGTGGCGGACGAATTGGGAGTGACCGCAGTCTTTGACGCCTGAAGGCCGGGTGGGCGGGTTTTGGCCCATTGCAGTCAGTTGCAGCAGGGCGCCGTGCGCTGGTTCCCCAGCGTGGCGCAGGCGACAAAACTCAACAAGGGCGAACGACATAGAGCATATAGCCTGTTTCGCCCGCCACGATGCGCCAACTGGCAGCTTCCATGCGGGCCGCAGCAATAGCAGACGCAACGGCGTCGCTTGCTCCTGCCGCTTCCAGCTTGTCGCAGCGCGCCAGCATAGGGTCATAGTAGACGGACCAGGCATCGTCGGTGAGTTGACGCGCTGCGAGTACTTGCCAGCCGGCAGATGCGATCTCCGCGCGAGTTGTGCTTTCCGTGCCGATGCTTCCAGGTTCGGCCTCCCAAAACGCCAGCGCAGCCTCGGAGGGCGAGTCGGTGAACAGGCAGGGATGACTGAAAGCAACGGCACCGGTCCCGGTCAACGCACCGCGCCAAGCGTTCAATGCCCGCGTCACACCCAGAAAATAGACCGCGCCTGCAGACCATATCAGATCATAGGGACCGATCAGGTTCTTCATGTCGGCTTCGATGATACGCACTGACGGATCGCCCGCGAACCGCTTTGTCGCCGCCTCGACAAAATGCGCGACAGTCTCAACCCCATCGACCTGTCCTTCGGGGACAAGCTGACGCAGAGCCGCAAGGTCGCCGCCAGGACCGCATCCGGCGTCGCATACCTTCCCATGCCTGGGCACCGCGCTCAGTCGCCCTGCCCAAGCGACATCATCGGCGAGCCCCGGGCCCTCCCGAGGCAGGTCGCGATGCACCGTGAAGAAGGCGTCCCAATCCATACGGGGGGACGTATCGCAACCGGCCCCACCCTGGTCAACTTTCATGGACAATGGCGACGGTGGTTTCTGCCCCGTAGACAGCCGGAAACTGAAAGCACGCCGTCATCGAAGCGAAGAGAGAATGTCTGATCTGGCGATGCAGCGCCATTGTGCAGGCGTGGCATTGCTGGCTGGCACGGACGGACGACGCAGTTCGCCAAATCGCCGAACGCAGATGCTATTCGCGTTTCCGCCATACAGTCGCTAACGCGACGAGTGACAGTAAGAGCGCGATAACGCCGCTCAAGTTGACTGCCGCCCACGGCTCCTTGAGACGCAGGACAGTGGCGTAGAGATCATTGCGTAGAGCGACATTGTCTTGCGCGCCGGCTGACTCAAGTGCGCCATAGACGCCCCCAGTAGCCGCAACAACCGACGCGTCGCCGATATTCGCCAGAACAATCAAACCTGCGCCCAGAAGCGCAAGCAGCATCAGCAATACCAGAAGGACTGGCTTCGTGCTTCGCATGCCTTCCCTCAGGGTCTTTTCGACATGCCAACACCCAAGCATGCGTCCAAGATGCAGGCAACGGCGCCTTTTGCGCGAACTCCAGACCTGAACATGGACCAAGAGTATCCGGAGCGTTGGTGCTTGCGGAGACAGACCCCCACCTGCCCCCCCTTTCAGGGGAAGGTCAGGTGGGGGTTTGTTCCAGCGTCAAGCCGAGGGGCGCCACCCCAAACGAAAAGGCCCGCCGTCCTTGTGGACGGCGGGCCAATCGTCATGCCCAGCTCAAGGGAGCCGCGTTAGATCGCGGCGCACTTGTTGGCGTTCGCGCCGCCTTCGGTCGGATCCGCTCCGTCATCCGGAGCGTTCGTGCCCGAGGAACCGACGAACAGCTTGCAGCCGTTCGGGAACGTCACGTCGCGGCCGTTGGCCTTGCAGGTGGAGGTTTTCAGGGTCTTGCCCTTCCACTCTTTCGTGCAGAGCGCGTCCTTCGACTGGTAGCCGCGGACCACAACTTCCGTGCCCGGCTTCAGCGAGTTCTTGTTGACGCCCGTGCGGACGAGTGTGTTGGGCGTGCCGCCCTCGATCGCCCAGTTGAAGGTGGAGCCCTGCTTGGCCTTCCCGGCGTTATCCACGTTCGGGACGTTGATGTGGATCCAGGTGTGGGGGTTCACCCACTCGACGTGATCGACTTTGCCTTTCAGCAGCACGGGCTTCTCGGCGTCGAATTCAGCCGCGAAAGCGTGGTGCGCGTAGGCGGCCGTACCGGCGCCGACAGTCGTCAGGGCGGCCAGGGCCAGACCCGCGACAACAAGACGAACTTTGTTCTTCATCTACTTCCTCCAGATCCAGCGGGTGGGCGCCGCCGTGATTTTGATGAGGGCTGCACCCTGTTGCCAGGCTCTTCTACCAGCACCCCTGAAATTACCTTCGTTTTAGTCCTGTCGTCCGCCGCGCTCAAGACGCCAACTGCGTCGCGTCTTCCTGCGCGTGAACGCCAGATCTGGACCCCATCTACCGTTTTGCACTGATTCAAACGGTGTTTCTGGGTCCCGGCCGCGCCAGACGTTCGTGAACACGGCCGTTCACAACAACTTCAACGCGCTGGCAGCGGAAAACCGGCGGAGTCCTGATGCACAAGACCCCGCCGGAGTTCGTTTTCAGCCTATTCGTTTGCTTCGGCCGCGCGCTGTTCAGCTTCGCGCTTGGCGCGCTCCAGGGCAGGACCCGGCAGCGGGTTCTTGCGGAGGTGGCCGTACATCAGCTCCTCGACAAACTCGACGCACTTGAACTGCTGCAGCTGAGCATCCTCTTCGATCTTCTTGTAGAGGACGAACGAGATCTTGAGCGGCTTGGTGTAAACCTCCTCGTCGATGATCTCGGCTTCATAGCGCATGTGGTAGTCGGACAGCGGCGTCCAGCGCTCGATCACCTTGGTGGCGTAGCCGTGGTGGTTGCCCGAACGGTCAAGCCAGGTGTCCTGCAGCAGGCCGCGGACTTCGACGACGAAGGTGTCGCCTTCCCACTTGCCGTAGGAGGTGCCCATCCACGAATCGAGCGGCGGATCTTCCGGATCCTGCAGGAAGACGTTGCGGACGGCGCCGGCGTATTCGTACGCGAAGAACACGGCCGAATCCGAGTGGAAGATCTGGAACGGCTTGTCCATGTAGTTGGCGCGCGGGATACCCGGCAGGTAGCAGTGCACTTCCGGGTCAAGCTCGACAGCGCGGGCGCGGTTCGCGTCACGCTGGACGAGCGCGTCCGGGGTGTACGGGATCTTGCCGTCGCCCTGGACGATGCCGATGCCGGCCGGAACAGCGCCGATGGCGCCAAGGGCCACAACCGAAGCATGCGGCACGGGCACATAAGGCCCTTCGCGCATCTGCAGCGCAGCCGAAGCCGGGTGAGCCTCGATGTTATAGTTGGCCGGGTTCAGGACCTGCCACACACCGTTGAGATCGGGGTGCACGCCGTCCGGTCCGCGCTTGGCTTTCCAGGCCATGGGCGCAGGCGCGTCGGCTGTCGCCGCTGACGATGCGCTATCCATTGGCATTGTCTGGCAGGCGCCGAGCGCGCACGCCAAAGCCATCACTGATACGAGCTTTTTCATGTCTCCTCCCCGTTCGCCCAATCACCTATAGGCCGTTTCCTGTGACGATGTCCGTCCCCGTCTCCGCAAACTGCTGCGGGCGGATTGATTGGAAACAAGCGCCGGGCTGACGCAGGGGGGAACATACCGACCTCCCCTGCGAGCGCAATACTGGCGCGAGGACGTGAGACAAAGTCGCCTGTTCGAGTGTGTCTTTTCGACCTGTCATCAAAAATGCGCGCGCTTATGGCGGCCCGATGCAGACGCAAGGGAGGCTGCCGCGCGCGGAATCGCGCGCCGGGAATCACAATCGGGTGAGAGTCGGATCACCTGCCCGTTGCCGCAAGCGCGAATAACGGGCGGACCCAGCGCGCACCGGCGACTCGCCCTCGCCAGGTTCTCAGCCTGAGGCAGCCGCCGTGGGTGCGGTACGCAAAGCGCTGACCACGTCGGGTGGAAGCAGATGGCCGCGTGCACCCGGCACGAGGAAGGCCGGGTTGGCGAAGGCGGGCTCTTCAAAGCCCATGACGCGAAGCATGGTGGAGAAGAAGGCGTTCGAGTTCCGCCCGAAACCCATGAAGGGATAGGGGAGCCCCGCCCCACCCTCTGGACCTTCGCTCAGCGCGTTGATGCGGCGGATCGCTTCAAGGGCCGGAGCGAGGCGCCGGTCGACGGCTTCGGCGGAGAGGCCATCGGCGAGGACGCGCATGGCGCCGCTTTCGATGGCCGGGGGGAGGCGCCAGTCAGGGCCGCTGGCGCCGTTGATCGGCATGAAGGTGCGTGGGTGGCTCTTGCTGTCGTAGCCGCGCAGCCGGTCTGACGGCAGATAACCGATGGGCTTGTTGCGCCAGCAGGCGTTGGCCTGGTCATACCAGCTGGCGAGGCCGTTGATCTGGCGGACGGCCTGGCCGCGTGCATCGCCGATCACGATCATCCGGTGCGCAGCGAGGCGCGAGCGGCGCGGAATGCGCAGTTCGGCGGCGTTGATGCTCCAGCTGGTCATGGGGGAGTTTAGGCGACATTTCGGGGCGCCGGTCCAGCCCTGAACACATCCGCGCGAGCCTGGCACGCGGCCTGCGGTGTGGCGTCACGGCCAGCTTTGCAACGCTGCAGGGCTGGTGCAGGCTGAGCAGACAAACGCAGGCGCAGTTGCGGACCACGCAGCGCGCAGTTCGGGAGGACACCATGGCCAAGTCCCTGCTGGCGACAGCATTGGCGGCAGCATCGCTGGCCGTCATCGCATCATGCCAGACGCCGCAGGCGGCAGTTGATGTGGCCACCGCAACACCGCCAGCGGCGCCGGCGGCTTCCGCGCCGCAGGTTGCGCCCCCTGCTCCGGCGCCGGTCGCGATGGTTGCCAGCGTGCATCCGGGCGAGGCGGTCTACAAGCAATCCTGCGCTGCTTGTCACGACAATCCTGAGGCGACCCGCTCGCCATCGCGTGAGGCGTTGAAGGGGATGAGCTTCCAGTTCGTCAACTATGCGCTGACCAACGGCAAGATGAAGGACATGGCGGCCGGCCTCAGCGCGGACCAGCGCGCATCGGTGGTGAGCTATGTCACCGGACGCGACACGACCAAGACGGCGGACTGGACGCCGAACCTGAAGTGCGAAGGCGCGCGCGCGGCCGTGGACCTCGAGGGGCCGGCCGCAGCGACAGCGACACACTTCGGCTATGACTGGCGCAACACGCGCAAGATGACGGCGGCGCAGGCGGGGCTGTCGACGGCGGACATGGGCGAGCTGGAACTGGCGTGGGGGATCGCCTTTCCGGATGCGACGCTGATGCGGTCGCAAGGCGCGGTTGTGGGCGACAACCTTTTCTATCCGGTGGCCGAGCATGGCAAACTCTATGCGCTCGACTTGGCCGATCCGGCGAAGCCCTGCGTGCAGTGGGTCTACGCAACACCTGGCGAGGCGCCGCTGCGCACCAGCGTGGCCTATGGCGTGCTGGGCGATGGAACGCCGCTGCTGGTGTTCTCGGGCCTCGATTCAACCGTGCATGCGGTTGACCCGCGCACCGGCAAGGCGCTGTGGACCAAGCCGGTGGGCGTCTATTCGCATTCGATGACCACAGGCACGCCGAGCATCCTCAAGGATCGTGTGATCGTGCCCGTGGCGCAGTTCGAGATTTCGGTGGCGGTCGACAACAATCACGACTGCTGCACCAACCATGGCTATGTGCTGTCGCTCGATCCCAAGACCGGCGCGCAGCAATGGCGCTATGACACGATGGAGGATGCGCGACCGCTGCGCGACCGGGGCGATGGCAAGCCGCTGAAGGGGCCTTCGGGCGCGCCGATCTGGAATTCGCCGGTGGTGGATGAAGGCCGTGGACTTGTGTTCTTCGCGACGGGAGAAAGCAACTCGCCGCCGGCGCACAAGAACACCAATGCGGTGATCGCCATCGACCTCAAGACGGGCGCGGAGAAGTGGAGCTTCCACGCGACGCCGAAGGACATCTTCAATTCGGGTTGCGGCCCCAATCCGGCGAAGGAACGCCTGAACTGCGTGGGCCCGGACGAGACGGTCTATCGTGATGTCGATTTCGGCGCGTCTGTCATCCTGGGCAAGGGAAGCGACGAGAAGGAACTGCTCTATGCGGGGCAGAAGTCCGGATCGGTTTGGGCGTTCGAGCCTGACACAGGCAAGGTGGTGTGGCGCACGGCGCTGGGCACGGGCGGGCCGCTGGGCGGCATTCACTGGGGCATCGCGTTCGACAATGACATGGTCTACGCGCCGATCACGCAGGTCGGCCGCCCGATCGCCGGCGAATGGGAGGGCGATCCCAACATCAAGCCGGGCATCTATGCGCTCGATGCGAAGACCGGAAAGATCAAGTGGCAATTCAACCCCGAGCCGCCGCCGGGCACGCCCATGCCGGCGCCTGGCACGCGGGGCGGTTGGCGCGGCAACATCCTGTCGGCGGCGCCCTCGGTGATTGATGGCGCGGTGGTGTCGGCGGCGCTGGATGGCACGCTTTATGTGAACGACGCGAAGACCGGAAAACTGCTGTGGACGTTCAACACGGCCCGCGAATACGACGGTATCAACGGCGTGAAGGGCAAGGGCGGCTCGATCGACTCGAACTCGATCACGGCGGCGAACGGCCTGCTGCTGGTGAACTCAGGGTATTCGATGTTCGGCCAGGCGGGCGGCAACATGCTGCTGGCGTTCAAGCCGAAGGAGTAGTCGGGGCCGGCCGAGGCATGAGCGAGGGGGGAGCAGTGAGCGGGGCGCTTTCGGGCCTCGCTCAGTCGCGGACCGGACTGCATGCGGCGAGCACAAACTGAGTGCCCCAACGTCACCAGTTGACGTTGGCGTCAGGTAAGGTGGATGCTGCTATCAGCTGATGATGCCGCGCGACAGACGCGGTGCGTCCTGCGGGAGGAGACTGTCCCATGCTTCGTACATTCGTGACGGCGTCGATTTCAGCGCTGCTGCTTTCATCCTGCATGACGCCGGTCGAGGCGCCGGCGCCGGACGCGCCGCCGACGGCCGCGCAGGCCCAGCCGGTCGCGCAGGTAAGCGGGCCGCATCCGGGCGAGGCGATCTACAAGACACGGTGCGCGGCCTGCCACGACAATTCGGAAGCCACGAAGGCGCCTTCGGCCGAGACTATGGCGCGTCTGACGCCGGGCCACATCACCAACGCGCTGATGACAGGGATCATGATCCCGCAGGCGGTTGGGCTGAGCTCCAAGGAAGTGTCGGACGTCTCGAACTATCTCGCGAGCGCCGGCGCGCAGGATGACAGCTGGACGACGGCGATGATGTGCCCGGCCTCGCGCGCGACGCCCAAACTGGATGCGGCGCCGACGGTTGCGACTTTCGGGTTTGACACCAACAACACGCGCCGGCTCGACCCCGCCAAGGCGGGCCTTGCAGGCAAGGACCTGACCACGCTTGAGTTGGCATGGTCCGTGGCGTTCCCGAACGCGATCACCATGCGCAGCCAGGCGGCGGTTGTCGGCTCGACGCTGTTCCTGCCGGTGGGCGAGAGCAATAACCGGCTGTTCGCGTTCGACATCTCGGACAACCAGAAGCCGTGCATCCAGTGGATCTATGAAGGCGAGCAGACGCTTCGCACCAGCGCGGGCTTCGGCACGCGGCAGGACGGAAAGAAGGTCGTGCTTGTCGGCGACATGGGCGGCTTTGTGCACATGATCGATGCGGCCAACGGCAAGGAGTTGTGGGCCGCGCACATGGGCCTGTTCGAGAAGTCGATCTCGACCGGCACGCCGGTGTTGGTGGGCGACAAGGTGATTGCGCCCTCCTCCCAGTACGAGATCATGCTTGCGGCGCAGGATGCGTATGAGTGCTGCAAGATCCATGGCGGCGTGGTCGCGCTCGATGCGATGACCGGCAAGCGCGTGTGGGAAGGCCACACGATGGAGCAGGCCAAGCCGATCAAGGACCGCGGCGATGGGCAGATGCTGTGGGGACCCGCCGGCGCGCCGGTGTGGAACTCGCCGTCGATCGACCTCAAGCGCCAGCAGCTCTATGTCGGCACGGGCGAGGCGAACGCTGCGCCTGCGCACAAGAACACCAACGCCATCATGGCGTTCAGCCTGAAGGACGGGTCGATCAAGTGGTCGCACCAGGCAACGCCTGACGATGTGTTCAACGTGGGCTGCGGCCCCAAGGGGGGACCGAAGAACTGCCCGACTGAAGGCGAGACGGTTTTCCGCGACGTGGACTTCGGCGCATCGACCATCATCACGAAGGCGCCCAACGGGACGGAGCTTGTGCTGGCGGGGCAGAAATCCGGCACGGTGTGGGCGATGAACCCGGATACGGGCGCGGTCGTCTGGCGCCGCGATATCGGAACGGGCGGACCCAATGGCGGCATCCACTGGGGCATCGCGACAGATGACACGCACGTCTATGCGCCGATCAGCTATGTCGGGCGTTCGATCCCCGGACAGGACGTCGATCCCTCTCTGAAGCCCGGACTTTATGCCGTGAACCTCAATGACGGGTCGATCGACTGGAAGTTCGAGGTGGCGCCGGACTGCACGGATGCGCGCAAGAAGTTCGTGCCGCGCTGCAATGCCCTGTTCGGCCTGTCGGGCGCACCGACCGTGATTGGCGACCACGTCATCACCGGCGGGCTCGATGGCCGCGTCTACATGGTGGAGCGCAAGACCGGCCGGCTGGTGTGGACGTTCGACACTGCGCGGGAGTTCGACACGCTCAACGGCGTGAAGGGCAATGGCGGATCTTTCGACAATGCCTCGATCATTGCTGCGAATGGGCTGGTCATCATGAACTCGGGCTATGGCCTCTTCGGCCAGGGCGCGGGCAATGTGATGATCGCGCTGAAACCGAAGCAATAGGCTGGCCGCTCGCCGCTGTGCGGCGCTGCCGGGCGGGAGCCCGGCGGTCCCGGCTTGCTCTGCCCTTCCTGCGCGCCTAGTCACGTCTCCAACCGGAGGTGCAGATGGCCAGTGACAAGGACAAGCCAGGCGCTGACAAGCTCGTCAGGGACCAGCCGATCGGGATGCCGGCCGAACAAGGGCCGCTGGCCATCTACAAGGGCGCGCAGCCGCCGGCGCCGAAATGGTTCGAGGATGCGGTCGCGCGGCCATACGACACCGCGTTCACGACATGCGAAGGGGCGCGGATCCACTACCAGAGCTGGGGCGACCGCGCGAAGCCCGGCCTGCTGCTGGTGCATGGCAATGGCGCGCATGCGCACTGGTGGGACTTTGTCGCGCCCTATCTGACGGACGACTACCACGTCGTCGCCATGACGTTCTCTGGCATGGGCGATTCAGACTGGCGCGAACACTATGTGATGGACACGTTCGCGAAGGAGCAGCTGGCGGTGTGCGAGGCAGCGGGGCTGTTCGATCACGCCGAGAAGCCGATCATCGTGGCGCATTCGTTCGGCGGCTTCGTCACCGTTGTGACAGGCGCCGAATATGGCGACCGCTTTGGTGGCATCGTGCTGGTCGACTCGCCGGTGAACCCGCCTGACAGGCCGCGTGGCGGGCCGCCGCCTGTGCGCGGGGGCAAGGTGTATCCGTCTCTGGAGGCGGCGCTGGCGCGCTTCAGGCTTGCCCCGCCGCAGCTCTGCGAGAATCACTACGTCATGGACTACATCGCGCGCTGGAGCCTGGCGAAGAAGCCAGGCCCCGATGGCGCCGAGGGATGGGGCTGGAAGTTCGACCCGTCGATCTGGCAGCGGTTCTCGGTGTCACGGCCGCCGCAGGAGTTGCTCAAGGAAACACGCTGCCGGATCGCGCTGTTCAAGGGCGAGAAGTCGATACTTTGGGAGCACGATGTCGGCGACTACATGCGCGACCTGCTGAACCGGCAGGTGCCGTTCATCGAGATCCCCGAAGCGCGCCACCATGTGATGCTGGACCAGCCGCTGGCCTTCGTGGCGGCTCTGCGCACATTGCTGCAGGAGTGGCAGTATTCAACGTCGGACCGGGTGATTGCGGGGTGACGGGGCAGGTATTCCCCAAAGCCACAGACCTTTCCCATCTTATCAGCAATTTTTGCCCTGATGCGGCTCTGTGACGGCTTTTCAGCGGGCCGCGATGCAGGTACACCCCACCCCGCTTAGCCTTGAAACCGCTGGGAGTTAACTCGCGATGGCGCACGCCGAACCCGCCAACAAAGGCCCGATCGTTGCGCCCCCGGCGCACACGGACGCCTATATGGACATGTCTTCCCGGCGCGGCATGTGGACCGGCTTCGGCCATTTCACGGCCTGGGGCTCCATGCTGGTGGTCCTAGTGATCGGCTATGCTATCTTCACGCTCACGATGGGCATTCCGTGGATTGGCGCCCTGATCGGCTTTGCCGTGTTCGGCATCGCTGTTGGCATGCTGATGGGCATGGGCGGCGCCTGGATCGCCACTGTTATCGGCCTTTGTGTTCTGGCCGTCTTCATCCAGGTCCTGATCTGGCTGGGCTCGCTTCTGCTCTAGGCCCCGTTTCAGGGGTTCGAGGGGGCTAAATGAAAATCGCAGTTCTCAAGGAACGCCGCTTCGGGGAAACGCGCGCCGCCGCGACGCCTGAATCCGTGAAGAAACTGATCGGGCTGAAGCACTCTGTGGCCATCGAGACTGGCGCAGGGACGACCGCCGGCATTCGCGACGAGGACTATGTGGCCGCCGGCGCAAGCATTGGTTCGGCTGCTGATGCGCTTGGCGGGGCGGACATCGTCTTCAAGGTGCGGGCGCCGGATGCAGCCGAGCTTGCGACCTATCCGAAGGGCATCGCCCTGGCCGGATTGCTGGAGCCCTATGCCGCCAAGGCCGAGGCTGCGGCCTATGCCGGCGCAGGCGTTGTCGCGGTGGCGATGGAATTCGTGCCACGGATCACGCGCGCGCAGTCGATGGATGTGCTGTCGAGCCAGGCGAACCTTGCGGGCTATCGCGCCGTGATCGAGGGCGCACAGATCTATGGCCGCGCCCTGCCTATGATGATGACGGCGGCGGGCACGGTGGCGGCCGCCAAGGTGTTCGTGATGGGCGCGGGCGTGGCCGGCCTGCAGGCGATCGCCACGGCGCGCAGGCTGGGCGGGGTGGTGTCGGCGACAGACGTGCGGCCGGCGGCGAAGGAACAGGTCGCCTCGCTGGGCGCGAAGTTCATCGCGGTCGAGAACGAGGAGTTCAAGGCGGCGGAAACGGCGGCGGGATACGCCAAGCCGATGTCGCCGGAATACCAGAAGCTGCAGGCCGAACTGGTGGCGGCGCATATCGCCAAGCAGGACATGGTTGTCACCACCGCGCTGATTCCGGGGCGGGCGGCGCCCGTGCTGGTGACCGAGGCGATGGTGCGCGCGATGCGGCCGGGGTCGGTGATCATCGATCTTGCGGTCGCGCAGGGCGGCAACTGCCCGCTGTCGAAGCCGGACGAGATTGTGGACGTGGATGGCGTCAAGGTCGCAGGGTTCACCAACCTGCCGGGCCGCGTGGCGGCGGATGCGTCCGCGCTTTACGCCCGCAACCTGCTGGCGCTGCTGCCGCTGCTGACGGGCGAGAACGCCGCCTTCGCGCCCAAGTGGGACGACGAAATCGTGAAGGCCGCCGTGCTGACGCGCGATGGCCAGGTCGTCCACCCTGCCCTGAAAGATGGGTGACCGTGTCGAAGGCGATCGGCCTCCTCCTGAGCATCACCGGCCTGATGCTGGGCTGGTACTTCGTGCAGAACGTATTGCTTCCCGGCCCCGCGCCGCTGCCCAGCTTCGTCATCGCGGCGATCGCCCTTGCGATGATGTCGGTGGGCGTGCGCTACATACTCAAGCCTTCGAAGACCAAACCTCAAGCGGGATCACAACAATGATCAAGCGCATTGCCGCCCCCCTCGCCCTGATGGCCGGGATGGCGCTCGTCCTGGCCGCGCCGGCCCTCGCTTCCACAGGAGCCGAACAGCCGGACGGGCTGGTCTTCCGCCTCGCCATCTTCGTGCTGGCGATCTTTGTCGGCTATTACGTGGTGTGGTCGGTGACGCCAGCGCTGCACACGCCGCTGATGGCCGTCACCAACGCCATCTCCTCCGTCATCATCGTCGGCGCGCTGATCGCGGCGGCGGCTGGCAACGGGCAGGAGATGACCAGCGACCTGTGGCTGTCGAAGGGGATGGGCGGGGTCGCTGTGGCGCTGGCTGCGGTGAACATCTTCGGCGGCTTCCTTGTCACGCGCCGCATGCTGGCGATGTACAAGAAGAAAGACACGCCGGCGCCCAAGGCCGGATCGAAGTGAGGCGCCAATGAGCGTTTCCTACAATCATCCCCGGTTTGGCCCGGTTGCACGGACACCGGATGAGCGTTTCGCGAGTCTGTCCGGCTGGACATTTGCGCCGCATTACATCGAAGACCTTCCCGGCTTCGAAGGGATGCGGCTGCACTATGTTGACGAAGGCCCGCGCGATGCTGAGGTGACGTTCCTGTGCCTGCACGGGGAGCCGAGCTGGTCGTATCTCTATCGCAAGATGGCGCCCGTGTTCACCGGCGCGGGATGCCGCGTCGTGGCGCCGGACTGGTTTGGCTTTGGCCGCTCCGACAAGCCGATCACGGACGAGGTCTATACGTTCGGCTTCCATCGCGCGACGTTGACGGCGTTCTTCGATCGGATGGCTCTGAAGAATGTGTGTCTGGTGGTGCAGGACTGGGGCGGGCTGTTGGGGCTCACCATTCCCAAGGATTATCCGCAGATCACGCGGCTGCTGATCATGAACACCGGCATCGGCACGGGCGCGTCGCCCGGTCCGGGCTTCAACGCCTGGAAGGCCTATGCGGCAGCCAACCCGGACATGGATGTCGGCGCGCTGATGAAGCGCGGGACGAGCGTTCTCACCGATGCAGAGAAGGACGCGTACAACGCGCCCTTCCCGGACATCACCTACAAGGCCGGCGTGCGGCGTTTCCCGCAGCTGGTTCCGGTTGAGCCTTCGATGGAGGGCGTTGATCACGGCCTCGCTTCGGCGAAGTTCTTCAGCGAGGCCTGGGCGGGGCAGAGTTTCATGGCGATCGGCCAGGCGGATCCGGTTCTCGGCGAGCCGGTCATGCGCGCGCTGCAGGCCATCATCCGCAACTGTCCCGAACCGATGCTGATCCCCGACGGGGGGCACTTCGTGCAGGAATGGGGCGAGCCGATTGCGCGCGCTGCGGTGCAGGCCTTCGGGCTGGGCCAGAAGAACTAGGGGATAAGAGACAATGAACGCGAATATCGCTGCCCTTCTCTACCTCGTCTCTGGCGTCCTGTTCATCCTCTCGTTGCGCGGGCTGTCGAGCCCGGCCACGTCGCAGGCCGGCGCGCGCAACGGCATGATCGGCATGGCAATCGCGATCGCGACCACGCTCTGGATGCTGTGGGACGGCGGAGCCGGCCTTGATGGCGCGACCATCGGGATTATCGTTGGCGGCATCGCCGTTGGCGGCCTGATCGGCGCGGTTGTCGCGCAGAAGATCAAGATGACGGCCATGCCGCAGCTGGTGGCGTTCTTCCACTCGCTGGTGGGTCTTGCCGCAGTGCTGGTGGCCGCTGCAGCGCTTTATGCGCCGATGGGCTATGGCATTGTCGATACCGAAGCAGCGCTGGGCGCGAACGGCGCGTTGCCGCTGAAGCTGGCGTCCATCATCGAACTGTCGCTTGGCTCGGCCATTGGCGCGCTGACCTTCACGGGGTCTGTGATCGCGTTCCTCAAGCTCAACGGCAACATGTCGGGCGCACCGATCATCCTTCCGGCGCGGCACCTGATCAACATCGCGTTCGGCGTATCCATCGTCGTGCTGGTGGTGATGATGGTGCAGACCAATGGCACAGAAGCCTGGATGTTCTGGGCGCTGACCGTACTCGCGCTGGTGCTGGGCATCACGCTGATCATCCCCATCGGCGGGGCGGACATGCCGGTGGTCGTCTCGATGCTCAACTCGTATTCGGGCTGGGCGGCGGCGGCGCTGGGCTTCACGCTGGAGAACAATGCGCTGATCATCACCGGCTCGCTGGTGGGATCGTCGGGCGCGATCCTCAGCTACATCATGTGCAAGGCGATGAACCGCAGCTTCATCTCCGTCATCCTCGGCGGCTTTGGCGGCGAGACGGCGGCGGCGGCCACGGGCGGCGGCCCGGCCAAGCCGGTGAAGATCGGCTCGGCGGACGATGCGGCCTTCATCATGAAGAACGCGTCGAAGGTGATCATCGTGCCCGGTTACGGCATGGCGGTGGCGCAGGCGCAGCACGCGCTGAAGGAGATGGCCGAGAAGCTGAAGGCCGAGGGCGTCGAGATCACCTATGCGATCCACCCTGTCGCCGGCCGGATGCCGGGGCACATGAACGTGCTGCTGGCCGAGGCGCAGGTGCCTTATGACGAGGTGCACGAGCTGGAGGATATCAACTCGAGCTTTGCGCAAGCCGATGTGGCGTTCGTGATCGGCGCCAACGACGTGACCAACCCGGACGCGGAAACCAACACGGCCTCGCCCATCTATGGCATGCCGGTGCTGAAGGTGTGGAACGCCAAGACGGTGTTCTTCATCAAGCGCTCGCTTGCGAGCGGGTATGCCGGCGTCGAGAACCCCCTGTTCTTCCGCGAGAACACGATGATGCTGCTGGGCGACGCGAAGAAGATGACGGAAGAGATCGTCAAGGGGCTTTAGGTTTCCGCTTCAGCTCCGCTCACGAGGTCATTCTCGGGCTTGTCCCGAGAATCTCTGTTGCCCGCCTGTGGGAACTGCCAGCTTTTCCCTGCGATGAAGCGACCGGGATTCTCGGGACAATCCCGAGAATGCCACCGAGAAAAGCCGGCTGCCTCCTGTCGGAGTCTCCGCACCTCGCCCGTCCTAGGACCACAACAGGGAGGCAGGCATGCCAGAACAAGCAAGGGCGCCGGGCGGGACGATGGTTCTGGCCGGGTGGATCGTCACCGGGCTGGTGGGGGCGTTTCTGGCGTTTTCGGCGAGCCTGAAATTCCTGATGCCCGATGTGGTGCGTGAGACGATGGGTGGGCTGGGCTGGCCGGCGCATCATGATCTGATGATCGGGATGATCGAAGCGGCGTGTGTGATCCTGTATCTCGTGCCGCGCACGGCGTTGCTTGGCGCGGCGCTGGAGACGGCGCTGCTGGGCGGGGCGATTGCCACGAATGTGCGGGTTGATAATCCGCTGTTCAGCCATGAACTGTTCGGCGTCTATCTTGGCGTTCTGGTGTGGCTGGGCCTGTGGCTGCGCGAGCCGCGCATCCGCGCGCTGATGCCGCTTGTCCGGCAGACGGGCGCCTGACGGGAAGGCGCCGGGTTCCCAAGCGCCTCGGGATTCGGCAACCGGCGCCTTGGACCGATGCAGGGTCAGCCCCTGAGCCAACGAAACGACGCCGGTGAGCGCTTTCCCGTTGCGACTCGCGAGCGAATGCGCGCCGATGGCTTGAACGTGAGTGCGGGCCCTCCCTGGCATGCCTCCCTGGCATGCCGCCGGTCGCAGCTGCGTTCCGCGCCTGGACGACGCGCTGCTGGAGGACGACATCATGAGACATCCCGACACTTTGGCCGACACCATTTCCGACGCAGCGACGGCGCCGCCGCCCGCACGCGAGAAGATCGAAACATCACGACGCGGGCTGTTGCGAGGCCTTGGCCTTGCCAGCGTAGGTGTTGCCGCCCTTGCCGCCGGTTGTTCGCCGGCGGCGACGCAGGCAGATGCAGCCCCCGCGCCCGCAACGCCGGAAGTCGACAAGTCGCTCGCCATTCTGGGCGCCAACGAAAGCCCGTTCGGACCTTCGCCGAAGGCTGTCGAGGCGATGATCGCCAAGGCCGCACTCACCGCGCGCTATGCCGACGCGGAGGGCGAGGACCTGAAGAAGCAGATCGCCGCCATCGAGGGCGTGGCGCCGGAGCAGGTGTTTCTCGCCAACGGCTCGGCGCCCATCCTGGCAGCCTTCGGCGAGATGATCGCCAAGAAGGGCGAAGGTCAGTTGGTGACTTCGATCGCCACATACGAGGGCGTGCCGCGCTCGGCCGGCCAGTACGGGGCCGAACTGATCATGACGCCGCTGACGGCGGACTTCGCCATCGACCTAGATGCGATGGCGGCGAAGGTCTCGAAAAAGACGACGGCCACCTATGTGTGCAACCCGAACAACCCGACCGGCAACATGGTCGATCCGGTGAAGCTGAAAGCGTTCGCCATCGAAGCGTCGAAGACCGCGCCATGCTTCATCGACGAGGCCTATCTCGACCTGTGCGACGACTATGCCGGCAACGTCATGACGGGGCTGGTGCGGGATGGGCACAACGTTGTCATCTGCCGCACCTTCTCGAAAATCTATGGCATGGCCGGCCAACGCCTTGGCTATGGCATCGCGGGCCCGGAACTGGCGCGCGAGATGGCGATGGCCACACGCATGGGCGGGGTCAACCACCTTGGCATCGTGGCCGCGATGGCGAGCTTGGCAGACAAGGAGTTCGTGCCCACCATGCGGCCGAAGTTCAAGGCAGGTCGCGAGCGGCTGTACAATGTCGTGAAGGGCCTCGGCCGGCCCATCGCTTCGAACCCGCAGGCGAGCTTTGTGTTCTTCGACGTCGGCATGCCGAGCAAGGTGTTCGCCGAGAAGATGATGGCGGAAGGCGTGCGCGTCGTCGGCCGGTCGTGGGCGCAGTATGACAACTGGACACGCATCTGCGTTGGCGAAGACTGGGAAATGGATCGCTGCGAGGCGGCGCTGAAGAAGGTGCTGGCGTAATCTCAACCACCTGATTTCTCCCCGAAGACTGCCCCACTGAGTGGGCGAGGGGCGGCGCGCCAGCAGCGTGCCGCCCTTTTTGCATTCTGCGGCAGAGCGTCCTATCTCTGTCCCGCCCCGCGCGGAGAGACGCATGCTCGCACAGTTCCAGCACCTGGCCGGCTACAATGCATGGGCGAACCAGCGGCTCTACGAAGCGGCGGGAAAGCTGACGGATGAGCAGGTCTGGCGCGATGCCGGCCTGTTCTTCGGGAGCATTGGCGGCACGCTGAACCATATCCTGGTGGCAGATCGCGTGTGGATGAAGCGGTTTACGGGGACGGGCGATCATCCGGCCACGCTGAACGCCATGATCCATCGCGATCTTGGCGAGCTTCGCGCTGCACGCGCGGCCGAAGATCAGCGCATCCTCGCCTACGTGGCTGGGCTTTCCGCAGGGGATCTGGAGCAGGCATTCACCTATCGGAAGATGACGACGCCCGACACGGTGACGTCGCTGCTGTGGCCGGATCTGCTGCACGTATTCAACCACCAGACACACCATCGCGGACAGGCGCACACGGGGCTGTCGATCCTGACAGGTGAGGAACCGCCGTCGCTCGACATGATCCAGTACGCGCGAGCGAAGTTTTCGTAGGCGGGTCGGCAAGACAAGAAGAGGACTGAGGGGATGGAGCTTCTGATCGACAATATGCAGTGGGTGCTGCTCGTGTGCGGCCTGCTCACGGCCAGCATGGTGCAGGCTGTGTTTGCGCCACGGGCGACTGTGCGCGCCTATTTCGGCGACGCGCCGGAGAGCGCGCAGTTCGACCTGATCGTGCGGAACTGGGGCATGCTGATCGCGGCCGGCGGCGGCCTGCTGATCTACGCTGCGTTCACCCCGGCGATTCGGCCTGTCGCCCTGATAGCCGTGGGGGCGACAAAGATCGCGTTCATCGGGCTGATGCTGGGATCAGGCGTGATGAAGCGGCAAGCCGTCGTGGCGCTGGTCGTGGACAGCATCATGCTTGTACTGTTTGTGGCTTATCTGGCCGCGACCGGCGGTCAGGAAAGCTAGCGAAGGGCGATCCCATGGGACTTTATTCCCGGTATATCGCGCCATGGTTGGTCGATTGCGCGTGCGGGACGAAGCCGATCGCGTATCAGCGCAGGAAGATCATTCCGCAGGCGAGCGGCGTCGTGCTGGAGATCGGCGCGGGCGGCGGGCGGAATTTCGCGCTGTATGACCGTGAAAAGGTCGAGCGCGTGATCGCTCTGGAGCCCGATGCGGCGATGGTGAAGCGTGGGCAGGCTCGCGTGCCGGAGGGGCTGAAGCTGGAGTGGCTGCAGCGCGGCGCGGAAGCGGCGGGACTTGCGCCCGGGTCGGTCGACACCATCGTGACGACCTACACGCTGTGCACCATTCCCGACGCGGTCGGCGCGTTGGCGGCCTTGCGCGCGGCGCTGAAGCCGGAGGGGCGGCTGCTGTTCTGCGAGCACGGCCTGGCGCCGGATGCAGATGTGACGAAATGGCAGAAGCGGATCGAGCCGGTGTGGCGGCCGATGGCCGGCGGCTGTCACCTGACGCGCGACGTTGACGCGATGATCACGGCAGCCGGCTGGCGGATCGATACTGCCGAGCGGATGTACCTGCCCGGAACGCCACGCTTTGCGGGCTATAATGTATGGGGATCGGCGCGGCCGGCCTGAGTGCTATCTGGTGCAGCGTTTGAAATCGAGCACGTCCCACGGCTCCTCGCCCGGGCCATCGACGACGTCGGAATAGCGGATCTGACGGCCGAAGTCCGAGAGCAGCAGGCGCTCTGGCGCAGGCTCATCCTCGTTCGGCACGAAGCCTGGCTCGCCATCATTGAGCGAATAGACGACGCCTTCCCATTGCAGGCAGCCCGCCTCTTCTTCGTCCGTCAGGCCCGGCCCTTCGGCCGAGGGCGATGGGCAGCCGAAATAGAGGCGGCCGACATCGCGGCTCGTGCCCATGTTGGAGGCGATGCTGCCCCAGAGCCTGTCGCCGCCGGGTGTCACCAGCTCCATGATGGCGTCGGTCATGCCGATGTACTCCCACGGTTTGCCGGGCCGGAACTGGAGCTCGAAGCCGTTTTCGGGATCGACATAGACGGCGTGCTGGAGGGGGCAGACCGTCTGGGCAAAGGCGGGCGAACTGGACGCCAAGAGAACGGCGGCAGCGGCAACAACAAGGCGCATGAACTTCCTCACATGATGGGGCAGCTATCGCGCAAGTCGGCCCGCAGCGCCACGGTCAGCTGCAGTCAGTTCGCGCGGGTCTGAGTCCTGCCTCGCGAAGCGAGCGAGGTGATGAGGCGGCGGCCGGGACGCTCAATGAGATGTTCGCCAGCGGCGGCTGCAAGGATGGCCAGCACGACGGCGCCCGCGACCAGCCCCAGGCCAAGAGCGCCAGCCACAGATTCCGGACCGAGGACGCGGCGCGTGAGCTCGAACCACACCATGCCAACAGCGACGTGGACCATGTAGAGCGCGTACGAGATCTCGCCGAGATAGAGACTGGCTCTGGTCTCCAGAAGGCCGGTGGCGCCTGAGCGGGCGCGTTCAGCGGCCGCAGCAAGCAGGACGATGAGGAGAGCGATCATCAGCCAGTCGGGCGCGTCCATCAGCGCGGACACGATGACCGCGAGGGTGGCCGCGCCCACTGCATGGCGGTGGCCAAGCAGCGGCAGGCGCTGGATCCCCATGAACTGGCGCAGCCCGGCGCCGAGAAGAAACTCCGGCATGATGCGCATGATCTGCCAGTCATTGAGCCAGGTGGATTGGCGGCCCGTGACGAGGATGGCGCCGAAATACCAGCCGAATACAGCCGCCAGCCCCGCGAACATCATCAGGCGCGGCCGGCCGGCGAGGAGCATCACCAGGGGGAAGCAGAGATAGGCGAAGAACTCGGCGCTGATCGACCAGGAGGGATAATTGAATTCCTCTCCCGTTCCGATCCAGGCATGGACCAGCAACAGCTGGCTCGGAATTTTGCTGAAGTCGTAACGGGCCGCGCTGTCGAGGACGAGGCCGGCGATAGGGGCGGCCAGGGCCAGCACGACGAAGAAGGCGAGCGTCGCGATGTGCATGGGGTAAATGCGGGCTATTCGCTTCACGAGAAAGCGCGGGTGGCTGTAGCGGCCTTCCTTCAGCTCGGCCCCATAGACATGAGCGAGCACGAAACCCGACAGGACGAAGAAGAAGTCCACGCCGAGATAGCCCTTGCCGAGCAAGCTGGAAGCCGGGCCCCAGTCCGCAGCATAGGGCAGGAAATGGAACAGCACGACCCAGAGGGCAGCCCAGAAACGCAGGCTCGTCAGGGCTTTCAGGTCCTGGGGAAAGGGCTGCCCGGCCACGGAAAAAGGCTCCTGACGTCAATTGAGAGCGCTGGACGCGCCGATCGGTAGCCGATGCAAGACCTGGGCCTGTGGGCCCCGGGTCACGACCGGACGCGATAACCGGGCGGGACGCCGGCGCCGGAACAGCCCCTATCCCGCTGTCCGCAGCACGGCGAGAAAGCTGTCGCCATAGCGTTCGAGCTTGGCTTTGCCGATGCCGGGGAGGCCGGCCATTTCTTCCAGGGTGGCCGGGCGCGCTTCCGCCATGGCGCGCAGGGTGGTGTCGTGGAAGACGACATAGGGGGGCACGCCTTGCGCCTTGGCGAGGCGGGCGCGTTCGGCGCGCAGATCGTCGAACACGGCGTGCGCCGCATCCCCCATCGCCGCCGCCTGCTCGCGGCGGGCGTCCTTTTTCGTCTGTTTGCGTGGCGCTTCCCTGCGCAGGAGGACGGGCTGCTCGCCGCGCAAAATGGGGCGCGCAGCTTCCGTAAGCTTGAGCGCGCCGAATTCGCTGTCGACCCGGATCAGGCCCATGCCGGTGAGCTGCCGAAACACGGATTGCCACGTCTTCTGGTCGATATCCTTGCCGACCTCGAAGACGCCGAGATTACCGTGGCCGAAGCTGATCACCTTGTCGGTCGTCTTGCCGCGCAGCACGTCGATGACGTGGCCAGCGCCGAAAGTCTGCCCGGTGCGATAGATAGCCGACAGGGCCATCTTCGCGGCCTCGGTCGCGTCCCACGTATCGGCTGGCGCGCGGCAGTTGTCGCAGTTGCCGCAATTGCCGGGATGCGCCTCTCCGAAATGGGCGAGGATGGACTGGCGGCGGCAGGCCGTCGTCTCGCAGATCGACAGCAGCGCGTTGAGCTTCGAGCGTTCGATGCGCTTCACTTCTTCGGGCGCATCGCCCTGCCCGATCATGCGGTTGCGCTGGGCCACATCGCCGAGGCCATAGGCCATCCACGCTTCCGAGAGCTCGCCATCGCGACCGGCGCGGCCGGTCTCCTGGTAGTAGGCCTCGACCGATCCAGGCATGTCGAGATGGGCGACATAGCGGACATCCGGCTTGTCGATGCCCATGCCGAAGGCGACGGTTGCGACCAGAGCGAGGTTATCCTCCGTGAGGAATGCGTCCTGATTGCGGGAGCGGATGCGGGCGTCCATGCCGGCGTGATAGGCCAGCGCGCGGATGCCCCTGCCGTTCAGCCACTCGGCGGTCTCCTCGACCTTCTTGCGCGAGAGGCAGTAGACGATGCCGCTCCTGCCTTCGTGGCGGCTCAGGAAGTCGCGCAGCTGTTCCTTGCCGTTGTCACGCTGCACGATGGAATAGGAGATGTTCGGCCGGTCGAAGGAGGCGGCGAAGACCTGCCCTTCCTTCAGCTGCAGGCGTTCGATGATGTCGGCGCGCGTCTGTGGATCTGCGGTGGCCGTGAGGGCGATGCGCGGGACACCGGGGAAGTTCTCGGCGATGGCGGAGAGGGCGCGGTATTCCGGGCGGAAATCGTGACCCCACTGGCTGACGCAATGCGCCTCGTCGATGGCGAACAGGGATATCTCGGTCTCACGCAGCATCTGCTGGAAGCCGGCGGTCATCAGCCGTTCGGGCGCAACGTAGAGCAGTTTCAGCTCGCCCGCGTGGAGCTTGTCGCGCACCTCGCGCTGTTCGTCGGGCGTGAGGGCGGAGTTGAGGGCGGCAGCTTCGACGCCCTGCTGGCGCAGGGCTTCCACCTGGTCGCGCATCAGGGCGATGAGGGGGGAGACGATGATGGCGACGCCTGGACGGCACAGGGCCGGGACCTGGTAGCAGAGCGACTTGCCCGCGCCGGTCGGGAGCAGGACCACGGCATCGCCGCCGGCGACGACATGGCGCACCACGGCTTCCTGCTGGCCGCGGAAGGCGGACAGGCCGAAGACCTCGCGCAGGATTTCGAGGGGGTCGCGCAGGGCGTCATGTTCTCCGAATGGGGCGGCATGGTTAGCACGCGCCCGGCCGCTGGCCATACCGGGGTTTCGGCGGTATAGGCCCGCCCCATGGCAACTACCCTGAACCAACCCAAGGTCGGCATCGTTTCGCTGGGCTGCCCGAAGGCGCTCGTCGATTCAGAGCGCATCATCACGCGCCTGCGCGCGGAGGGATACCAGATTGCGCCCGACTACAAGGGCGCGGACCTCGTTCTTGTGAACACCTGTGGGTTCCTTGATTCAGCGCGGGCGGAAAGCCTCGATGCGATCGGCGAAGCCATAAACGAGAACGGCAAGGTGATCGTCACCGGCTGCCTTGGCGCGGAAGCCAGCGTGATCACGGATCGCCATCCTGGCGTGCTCGCCGTGACGGGGCCGCACCAGTACGAGCAGGTGATGGACGCCGTGCACACGCACCTGCCGGCGCCGGACCATCCGTTCGTGTCGCTGGTGCCGGAATCCGGTGTGAGGCTTACGCCGCGCCACTACGCCTACCTGAAGATTTCCGAGGGCTGCAACAATCGCTGCTCGTTCTGCATCATCCCAAGCCTGCGTGGCGATCTCGCCTCGCGCCGGATCGATGCTGTGCTGCGCGAGGCGGAGCAGCTGACCAGGGCGGGCGTGAAAGAAATTCTCGTCATCAGCCAGGATACGTCCGCTTACGGGCTCGATGTGAAATACGCGCCGTACAAGTGGCGCGACAAGGAACGGCAGACGCGGTTCAAGGATCTCTGCGAGGGGCTGGGCGAGTTGCAGCGCGAGAGCGGCGCATGGGTGCGCCTGCACTATGTCTATCCCTATCCGCACGTGGACGATGTGATGCCGATGATGGCGGATGGGCGGATCCTTCCGTATCTCGACATCCCGTTCCAGCATTCCTCGCCGAACGTGCTGAAGGCGATGCGTCGGCCGGCAAATATCGACAGGACGGCGGAGCGGATCGCCAAGTGGCGCTCTGAGGTTCCCGATCTTGTGCTGCGCTCATCCTTCATCGTCGGCTTTCCGGGGGAGACCGAGGAAGACTTCGAACACCTGCTCAGCTGGATGCAGGAGACGCGCATCGAGCGTGCGGGCTGCTTCAAGTATGAGAACGTCACGGGCGCCGCCTCTGCCGCCCTGCCCGGCCATGTGCCGGAAGAAGTAAAGGAAGAACGCTGGCATCGCTTCATGGCTGTGCAGAGCAAAATCGCTGATGCGCGCGCGCAGGCGATGGTGGGGCAGACGATCGACGTGATCATCGATGAAGTGGACGAGGACGGCGCGGTTGGCCGGTCCAAGGCCGATGCGCCGGAGATCGACGGCTCGGTGTTCATCGACGATACGACGCTGAAGCCCGGCGACATCGTGAAGGCAAAGGTCCACGCCGGCGAGCAGGTGGACCTGTGGGCCGAGGTCGTTCTGTAGCCGATCGCACGTCATATTGTTTTTCGATAAGAACTAGGCTATTGGTAGGTCGTCAGCCGCCTGGGTCAGAGGCGCAATCGCCCGGCGCATGGCGGCTGTCAGAAAAACAACAAGCATGACAAGGGCAAAACCCATGCACCGCACCCTCCTCGTCCTCCCGGCAGTCTTGGCAGTCACACTCGGCGGCTGTGTCGTCGGCGGAGTCGACGGCAAGCCGTATTCGGAATCCCAGCGCCACAGCTATTCCGGCTTCCGCAAGGTCGATGCGTCGGCCGGGGTCGAAGTCGTGCTGGCGCAGGGCGCCTTCGACGTGAAGGCGGAGACGACCGAGGGTCAGGGCTTCGACAAGCTGATCGTCGAGGTGAATGGCGACACGCTGCGCATCAGCCGGAAGTCGCAAATGTGGACGATGGGCGGCGGACCGCGCTATCGCGTGACCGTGTCGGCGCCGGCCTATTCGGAAATCGAGGCTTCTTCCGGCGCAAGCCTAACCGGTGAAAGCCTGAGGCTGGATGCGATCGAGGTTGATGTCACTTCAGGCGCCAGCGTTCGGCTTGCCGGGGCGTGCACTTCGCTTGATCTCGAAATGTCGTCCGGGGCCAGCTTCAGCGGAGATGAATTGCGCTGTGATACGGCGAAGGTGTATGCGTCTTCCGGCGCCAGCGCGCAGGCGTTTGCGGCGCGCAGCGCCAAAGGCAGCGCTTCGTCAGGCGCCAGCGTATCGTTCAGCGGCAACCCGGCCGAAGTCGAACGCGACACGTCGAGCGGCGGTTCGGTCAGCTCGCGCTGAGACCTCTCCCAAAAAACTCATCCCGCCTCGGCTGGGGGAGAGCCGAAGCGGGATCCGGGATGGCCTGGCAGGTGTCTGGAGCCCGCAGTCAGGCTGGCTGGGTGATGTCCCGGGACCCGATACGCATGTCGGGCCGAGTGTCTTGCGGGGCTAGCGCCCGACGGGATTGATGATCAGGACCGTGGCGTTGCGCGGCAGGCCAAGCTCCTCATAGGTCCAGGCGAGGCGGCGGCCTTCAGGGACGAGCGCCTTGCAGTAGTCCTTCTCGATACGCTGGAAGCCAATGTTGAAGCGGTTGTCGCCGCGATGGTCGACATCGACATCGAAGTCGCCACGTTCGGTGCAGCCATTCGAGTGAACGAGGATCGTGATCTCCTGGCCGCGATCGCTGATCTCGGCGCCATAGAGATAGCCGTAGCCGTCGTCATCATGGCTCCAGCCATGGTCGCGGACGTCTGCATCGACGATGACGCAGCCGCCGAGCATCGCAGCGGAGAGGGCAGCGAGCGCGAGAGTTCCTGTGATTTTCATGTCCTGCCCCTGTGGTCGGGTGTGTTGCCAAAGGCGATATGCCGATGAGGTATCATATCGTTTTTCGATATGAACCCGTGATGAACGCGTTGTTTAGTTGGGGGCTTGGGATCGAGCGGCCGAGGCCGCAATTCGGGTGTCGCAGATACTCAGGCAGGCGGCGATGGGGTGGGATCGCCGCGGAAATCCACAGGAAGACTTCTGCTGCGACATTTCGTGCACGTTTTGTGACACTACGAGCCGGTATCAGGCATTGCGGAGAGCATCACGTTTTACAATAAGCGTTCGCTCCAAGGCCCGTCCCCCCAACCCCGGGCCGAGGAAGACGGGGGCGCCGGGCAACCGGCGCCCCCGACTTGTTCTGGTAGGTGCAATCCGTCCCTAATCAATCTCGAACTGGTCGAGGCGGTAGCCGGGATCGGGATAGCTGGGCTTCATCGCTTCGAGTTCGCCGCGGATGAGGCGGGCGGCGGTGGCGTCGCGGCGCGAACGGCTGTCGGCCGGGATGACATGCCAGGGGGCGTGCGGCGTGGAGCAGCGCTGGATCGCCGTTTCGTAGGCTTGCTGATACTTGTCCCAGAGCTTGCGGTCTTCCAGATCGGCCGGGTTGAACTTCCAGCGCTTGGCAGGGACTTCGAGGCGTTCGCGCAGGCGCACGCCCTGCTCTTCCTTCGAGATGTGGAGCATCAGCTTGAGGACGCGCGTGCCGTTCTCGGCCAGGAGCTTCTCGAAGGCGTTGATCTGCTCATAGCGTTGCTCGATCATTTTCGGCGGGGCGAGGTTGCGCACCTTCACGACCAGCACGTCTTCATACTGCGAGCGGTTGAAGACGTGGATGAAGCCTCTCTTGGGCGCGCGGATGTGCAGGCGCCAGAGATAGTCGTGCGCCAGTTCCTCCTCCGAAGGCTTGCCAAATCCGAAGACGTTGACGCCGAGCGGGCTGGTATACTTGAAGCACTCCTTTGTCGTGCCGTCCTTGCCCGACGTGTCGATGCCCTGAATGATGACCAGCAGCGCGCCGGCCTTGCACGCGAACATGGCGTCCTGCAGTTCGTTTATGGCGAGGGCGTCTGCCTCAAGAGAGGCTTTCGCATCCTTCTTGGAGTCGAAAATCCTGTCGCCCCGCGTCTCCCGGTCCTTGAGGGCAAAGGACTTGCGGTCCTTGGGATCCACGATGGTGGCGGCGCGAACTGAGTCGATCGAGGGTTGGTCGGACATGAGCGCTCCCGGCTGGATGTGCAGCCTAGCGCCTGGCGCCGCGCGAGTCCCCCTGTTCGCCCAGAAAGCGAAAGGGCGGCCTGCTTCCAGACCGCCCTTTCCAGTGTCTCTTGCGATAGTCCGTCTTACGACGAGTAGAATTCGACCACCAGGTTGGGCTCCATGCGGGCCGCGTAGGGGATGTCGGTCAGCGTCGGCATGCGGACGAAGGTGGCCGTGCCGGCCTTCTGGTCGACTTCGATGTAGTCGGGAACTTCGCGTTCGCCCGAGCTCATCGCTTCGATGACCAGCGCCATGTTGCGGGACTTCTCACGCACCTGGACGACGTCGCCTGGCTTCACGATCATGGAGCCGATGTTCGCCTTCTTGCCGTTCAGCGTGACGTGGCCGTGGTTCACGAACTGGCGCGCGGCGAAGATCGTCGGCACGAACTTGGCGCGGTAGACGACTGTGTCGAGACGCGATTCCAGCAGGCCGACGAGCAGCTCGGCGGTGTTGCCGGTGCGGCGCGAGGCCTCTTCATAGGTCTTGCGGAACTGCTTTTCCGTGATGTCGCCATAGAAGCCCTTGAGCTTCTGCTTGGCCATCAGCTGGATGCCGAAGTCCGACGGCTTGTTGGCGCGGCGGGCGCCGTGCTGGCCGGGGCGGGACTGGCGCTTGTTGATGGGGGACTTGGGACGACCCCAGACGTTTTCACCAACGCGGCGGTCGAGCTTGTACTTGGCGTTCTGGCGCCTGGACATGGTAACCTCTAATTCGGCGCGCTCCGGCGGGACCCTCATGGCCCACGCGATCTCAACGGCGGTATGCGCACCACCCGTCATTTTCCGGCCGTTGCCAGCGCGGAAGCGGGCAAAAACAGGATTATGCCGAGAAAGTCAACTGATTGTAGCCTCGCCGGACGCCCGCTCTCCGCCCTGTGACCGTAACGGCGCCCTTGCGGCATTGCCGGGCCGGACCTGGCGGCCTTAGAATGAACGGTATGTCGCCCTGGAGCGGCAATAAAATCGGGAGCTAGCCGTGCGTCTTGCCATTGCCCTATTTCTTGGAACCGCGCTGTCAGGCGGCGCCCTCGCAGCCCACGCCCAGACGCCCGCAGCGGCGCCCGCTTCGGCCCAGGCGCCCTACAAGGCCCCACGGACCGCCTTTGGCCAGCCCGACCTGCAGGGCGTGTGGAGCAACGCGTCGCTTACGACGCTGAGCCGGCCGTCCGGCCTCGGCGACCGCCTCGTCTATACTGAGGAAGAAGTCGCCAAGCTGGAAGGCAACGTCCAGATCGAGATCGAAGAAGGCAATGCCCCGACCGATCCGAATGCGCCAGCCGATTTCGTCCAGAAATCCACTGTCACCCGCCCGGAGTTCGCAGCGGCTGGGGGCGACGTCGGCGGCTACAACCGCGGATGGCTAGACCCGGGTAACCATGTGATGCGCGTCAACGGCCAGCCGCGCACCTCGATCCTCACGACGCCGAACGGCATGCCGCCAGCCCGCAAGGCTGGCGCGTCTACCGGCCCCTCACCCGCAATGCCGGCTGGCACCAACTCGTTCGACAGCTATGAGCGCCGATCGGCCGGCGAGCGTTGCATCGTCTCGTTCGGCCGCAATGGCGGCCCGCCCATGCTTGCGAACGGTTTCTACAACAACAACTACCAGATCACCCAATCGCCTGATCACGTGGTGATCACGGTGGAGATGAACCACGACGCCCGCATCGTGCGGCTGAACTCAGAGCACCGGAAGGACAACATCCGTCCGTATTTCGGCGATTCGATCGGCTGGTGGGATGGCGACACGCTGGTGGTGGAAACCACCCATATCCCGCGCTCGCAGCAGTTCATGGGGTCGTGGGAGAAGCTGAAGGTCACGGAACGCTTCACACGCGTTGGCGAGGACAGGGTGCACTACGGCTTCACGGTCGAGGATCCGACTTTCTGGGAACAGCCGTGGGGCGGTGAATACGAGTTCTCGCCGCTGGGCCAGCCGCTGTATGAATACGCCTGCCACGAAGGCAACCATGCCCTGCCCGGCATCCTGATGGGTGAGCGGGTGAAGGACTGGGCGGTGACAGACGCAGCCGCCAAGCCGGCCAAGCCGCCCACCCGCTAGTACCAGGCGGAACGACATACAAGGAAACGGCGCGTGGAGACCCCACGCGCCGTTTGCATGTGCGGCGTCGCCCTTGCGGCCCGTCAAACTGGCCGCAGACCCGAGCCAAATATCTGCAGCCCGGCCGGCGCACTTGAAATGCCGCGCCAAATCGCAGATGTGGACCGCTTGCCCGGCTGGACTCGTCCGCGGCGCAGGAGGCCTATCCCAGTGGACTATCTGCTCACCCCGGAAGCTTTTCAGGCCTTTCTCCAGGTTGTGATGATTGACCTCGTGCTGGCCGGGGACAATGCGGTTGTCATCGGTCTTGCGGCGGCGGGCCTGCCCAAGGAACAGCGCGGCAAGGCCATCCTGATCGGCATCATCGCCGCCACCGTGCTGCGTATCGTGTTCGCGCTGATGACCACCGTGCTGCTGGGCATCATCGGACTTCTGATCGCCGGCGGCGTCCTGCTGCTGTGGGTGTGCTGGAAGATGTGGCGCGAGCTGCGCACGCCGCACCATGACCAGGAAGAGGCGATCGAGGGCCAGGACCTCAACAAGGATGGAATGATCGCTGGCGCGGCCGGCAAGAAGAAGTCCCTGCGCGACGCCGTTATCCAGATCATCGTGGCCGACGTGTCGATGTCGCTCGACAACGTGCTGGCCGTCGCGGGCGCGGCGCACGACCACCCGGAGATCCTGGTGTTCGGCCTCGCCCTGTCGGTGCTGCTGATGGGCGTGGCGGCGACCTTCGTTGCGCGCCTGCTGCACAAGCATCGCTGGATCGCCTATGTCGGCCTGGTCATCATCCTCTATGTCGCGGTGAAGATGATCTTTGACGGCTGGCTGCAGGTACAGGACTGCAACCCGAGCTGGTTCGGCAACGGATCCGAACTGGGCGCGCATTGCCCATTTGCGGAGAAACCGGAAGGCGCTCCGGCCGGCGGGCACTGACCTCCCGCAACATCCGGCGCAATCGTCAGAAGTAAAACCGCCGCCCTGATGAGGGGCGGCGGCTTCATATTTGGCCGGGCGAAGGTTCCGGTCTAGCGCGGGGGCGCCGGAGGCTGTGGCGAAGCAGGCGGCTGCGGCGGAGCGAGCGGGCGTGGCGGCTCCGGCGGCTCCATAGCGTCGACGGCGATGCCAGCTGCGTGAAGGGCTTGCATCACCGCGCGCTCGATATTCTCACCCAGTGCATCGCCTTGAGGGCCGGAGAAGCTGAGCTCGCCGCTTGCACGGGCAGCTGCGATTTCGGTTCGTGCGGCGGCCAGCGCGTGACGGGCAATGTCGAGACCGAAGCGGCCATCTGCGAAAGCGGCGGCGATTTCGCCGCGATGGTTGGCCACTTCCGCGCGGGCGTCCGCCAGTTCCGCGCGGGCATCAGCAAGCGCGGCGCGGATGTCGGCCTCGAGTTCCGGCCCGAGCGTGCGGCCCAGTTCTTCGCGGGCCTCGGCGATGGCGCGGCGGGCCTCTTCCATGTCGACTTCAACGTCCTGGAGGTGGTCCCAGCTTTCGAGCGAACCCGGATCAATGCCGGCTTCCCCCAGCGCGAGGCGGACTTCTTCCAGGATGTGCGGCATTTCGGAAAGGATCCCCTCGCCGACGACGCCGCCGATATCGATGCCAAGCGCCGACATCTCGACACCGAGGGCGGCCATCTCGGCCTGAAGCTCGGGCGTGAATTCCGCCATCAAACCTTCGAGTTCGGGGCCAAGCCCGATCATCAGGCCTTCAATTTCCGGCTGGAGTTCGGCCATCATGGCCTCGATCTCGGCGCCGAAGGCGGCGAAATCGCCATCAGGACCTGAGAAGGCGAAGCTGCGGCTGTCGCCATCGCCGCCGTCGAGCGTGATGACGGTGCGGCTGTGCGTGCGATCCTCGGTGTTGCCCGGGGCGGCGCCCTGCACGTCTGACGCAGGCGGCTGGGCCTCTGCCGTGAAGCGCGGGGTGACCATGGCGGCGACGCCAACGGCGAGCACCAAGCCAGCAAAGGCGAGGCGGCCGGAATAACGCGTCTGCGTGCCGCCGGTATTGGCGATGTCGATCAGGCGGCGGACCCGGCGGCCGAAGTGCGAGCGTGGGCCAATAGCGCCGACAGCGAGGCGCGGGGCGCGGACCCAGAGCTGGTTCTCGGCCTGGCTGGTGAGCGAGCGGGCGAAGGCGCGAGCATCGCCAGTACGATCGACAGCGGCTTCATCGCACGCCACTTCACGCTCCTCGTCCATGCGGCGGCTGATCCAGTACAGCGCCGGGCTCCACCACAGGAGCGCAAGCACGATGCGCTGGCCCAGAGCGGCGAGCATGTCACGGCGGCGGATGTGAGCGTGCTCGTGCTCAAGCAGGCCAGCCATACCCGGCGAGGCAAGCGCGATCGATTCCGGCAGGACGATGCAGGGACGCAGGAGCCCAGCGGCCATCGGGCCGGGGGCTTCGGGGCTGACAACGACGCGGACGCCCTTCATGCGGGCCTGGAGCGCCGGCGGCAGGTCAGCCGGGCGGGCGCGGGCCACGAGGCGCTCGACGGCGAGGAGATCGCGGCCGGTGCGGAACAGCATGAAGGCGGCGACGCCAAGCCAGATCGCAAGGATAGGCAGGCCGAGGTCAGGCAGCTTGAGTTCCGGCAGCGTGAAGAGCGAGAGCGGCTGCGTGCCGGCGGTGACCGTGACGACCGGCGCATCGGAGGGCGCAGCAGCGTGCTCGGCGGTGAAGCTGTCAGGTGAAACACCGGGTGTGACCATCACGGGGGCGGTCGTCGAAGCCGTCGTGGCTGTCGCATCAACCTGAAGGGGCGCCGTTCCGGCGGACTGCAGCGTGATCGGGGCATCAAGCTGTTTCAACAGGCTGGCGATGATGGTCTCACCGGGGATGAAGGCGGCCAGCGGCAGGGCGAGGCTGGCCATGAAGGCAGCCGCGCCAACATTGTATCGCGTGGCGCCGCGCATGCGCTTGCCAAGGATCAGGACCGTAGCCAGCACGGCGGCGAGGGCCACGCTCTGCCACAGATGGCCGATCACTAGCGTCTGGGTCACGCCAACTTCACTCATTGCCGTCCTCCGGGGAGATGCTGTCGAGTTCGTCCTTCAGGGCCTGGATTTCATTGGCGCTGAGGGTCTCGCTTCTGATGAGATGCTGAGCAAGTTCGTTGGGCGAACCTTCGAAGAAGGTCGAGACCATCTTGCGCAGCGCGCGGGTACGCGCTTCGGCGCGCGATACGATGGGCCGGTAGATGAAGGCCCGGCCGTCCTGGCGCGGCGCGACATAGTCCTTGTCGGTGAGAATCCGCAGCAGTGTGAGCACGGTGTTGTAGGCGACGGGGTAGCTGTCTGTGAGCGCGTCAGTGACATCGCGCACGCTCGCCTCCCCCTTTTCCCAGAGCACGCGCATGATGCGCTGCTCGGCTTCGGTCAGAACGTCGGATCTTGGCTTCGGCATGGCGTTCTTCTCGTTGTCGGGTCCGGCTGTCCCGGATCTTCTCGATTGCTTGCTCGTGTCTCTTTCAATCCGGCATTCTGACCATTGCCGGAACAACTAGTTCCTTAGGTGCATTAGCTTTTGCCGATTATCGATATGCCTGTCAACTAGGTTCTTAGTTTGGAGATGCAGACTTTCCGCAGGCGGCCTTGGCGGGGTCCTGGGGGGAGCGAAGCCACCTACTGCGCAGCGGGATAGGCGAGCGGGTCGGCGGGCGTGAGGCCGAACGAGCCTTTCGGGTTCTGGATTTCGCCGAGCAGCAGTTCGTAGTGCAGGTGGATCGGAATGCGGTAGGCGGCCGTGTTGCCCATCAGACCGATTGACTCGCCTGCGCGCACGGTGACGCCCGGCGAGAGGCCGCGTCCGAATGAAGCGAGGTGCGCATAGCGCGTGAAGACGCCGCCGCCGTGGTCGATGACGATCATGTTGCCGTAGTCGTCGCGATATTTGAGCTCGACGATCTCGCCATCGCCAGCGGCGAGCACGTTCACGCCCGTGTCGGCATGGAAGTCGAGCCCCTTGTGCAGCCTGTCATTGCGCGGACCGAAGCCAGACGAGAGGCAGGCGCCCGGCGTCGGGAAGGTGGCGATGGGCCTGTCGTTCACGAGGACCACCGGCTTGAAGTCACGGACGACGCGGCCCTGGGCGAGGGGCGCGTTCGACACCGTCATGCCCGGGCAGAGTTCGAGCGAGTCCGGAAACGCAGCCACGCCAAAGACCGGCGTGGATTGCGCGACAGGCGGCGTTACTGGCGGCGGCGTGACGCCAGCCTCGGGCGTGGCGGGCGCCTCCTCCGGCGAGGCGGGCGCAGCAGGCGCGGGGCTGTCCGCAGGCGCGTCAGGTGCTGGCTCGGGCGATGGCGGCGGCGCGGCGGGCAGCAGCATGCCATCGGGCACGGCCTCTTCCTGGCTGAGCGCAAGATTGTCGAGTTGCTCTTCCAGCGTGCCCGCGTCACGTTCGACGATGATGACCTCGCCGGCGGCCATCGCCACCGTCTGGATGTCGCTGGTGAGCCGGTCCAGCGTTTCGGTGGGGAGAAGCTCGCGCAGGCCGGCAAAGCTGATGTCGGAAAGCCTGAGTTTCGCGCGCAGGTCGTTGGCGGACCGGTTGACCACATCGGTCCATTCGGGCGGGGCTGGCCAGATGCTGCCGCCGATCCAGCCCGCGAAGCCGGAGCCGCCGGCAATGGCGGCAATGAGGATTGCCTTGATCATGTTCACGTCCCCTGCGCGGGGGGATGCGCCATGAGCGTATCCCCAGACTCCACCGTCACCCGTGCGCGGCCTCCAATTCGGTGAGCGGAGGCCATCGCGCGGGAGAGAGCCTAGGCCGAAGGCGGGCGCGAGTCAGCCCGGGGGCGGACAGTCCCGCGCTTCACTCCTCCCGGACGACCCGGGCCTTGCCGCGGCCAAGGGCCAGCGCCTTGATGGCGCCCCGGAAGGTGCGGACTTCCTGCGATGTCCAGCCGGCCCGCGTGAAGGCGTTGCGCAGGTTCTGCGTTATCGGCGCGCGCTTTTCCTCAGGAAAGAAGAAACCGGCGCGATCAAGCTCGGTCTCGAAATGCTGCATCATCCCGATCAGCTCCTCACGCGGGGCGGGCGCATCGATGGATTGGGCGAAGGCAGGCGGCGGGCCGGCGGCGTTTGCATCGGCCCAGGCATGGGCAAGCAGCGCGACGGCCTGCGCGAGGTTGAGCGAGGCGAAGCCCGGCGCAACCGGATAGGACAGGATGGCGTCGGCAAGCGCCACCGCCTCGTTGGGCAGGCCCGCGCGTTCGGCGCCGAAAAGGAAGCCGGCGCGGGCCGGCGTCTGGCCGATGCGTTCGATGGCATCACGCGCGCCGAGGACGGGCTTCTCCATCTCGCGCGGGCGCGCCGTGGTGGCGAACACCAGGGCGCAATCGGCGATCGCCTGCTCCACCGTGTCGAACACAGTGGCCGTGACCACGCCGGGCAACGCGCCCGCGCTCATCGTCTCGGCGGCGGGGTTGGGCCAGCCATCGCGCGGCGCGACGAGGCGCAGGTCTGTGAGCCCGAAATTCGCCATCACCCGCGCAGCAGCGCCGATGTTCTCGCCCAGCTGCGGGGCGACGAGGATGAAGGCGGGGGCCGAAGCAGGACTTGTCATGCGCATCTTTTAGGCCCGATCGGCCGGTTCCGGAATGGCATGCGGGCAGCCGGCATCCGGGCGGCGAATATGCAGTTTCCCAACCGCCCATTGTGCATCGGGGCGTGTCTGGTATAGCCCCGGAAACGCACTTTCAGGAGCACTTCATGGCCGTCATCAAGGTAGCAAACCCCGTCGTCGAGATGGATGGCGACGAGATGACCCGGATCATCTGGGCCCTCATCAAGGAGCGGCTGATTCTCCCCTATCTCGACATCGACCTGAAGTATTACGACCTGTCGATCGAGAACCGCGACGCCACCAACGACCAGGTGACCATCGACTCGGCGGAAGCAACCAAGAAGTATGGTGTCGCCGTGAAATGCGCGACCATCACGCCGGACGAGGCGCGCGTCGAAGAGTTCAAGCTGAAGAAGATGTGGAAGTCGCCCAACGGCACGATCCGCAACATCCTCGATGGCGTCGTGTTCCGCGAGCCGATCGTGATGAAGAACGTGCCGCGCCTCGTGCCGGGCTGGACCCAGCCGGTCGTGGTTGGCCGCCACGCATTCGGCGACCAGTACAAGGCGACCGACTTCAAGGTGCCCGGCAAGGGCAAGCTGACGATGAAGTTCGTGCCGGAAGACGGCGGCGATCCGGTTGAATACGAAGTGTTCGACTTCCCCGGCCCTGGCATCGCCATGGGCATGTACAACCTCGACAAGTCGATCCGCGATTTCGCGCGCGCTTCGTTCAATTTCGGCTACCAGCGCAAATGGCCGGTCTACCTCTCGACCAAGAACACCATCCTCAAGGCCTATGACGGCCGCTTCAAGGATATCTTCCAGGAAGTGTTCGACGCCGAGTTCAAGGACAAGTTCGCCGAGTTCAATGGCGTCTACGAACACCGCCTGATCGACGACATGGTTGCGGCCTGCCTGAAATGGTCGGGCGGCTATGTCTGGGCCTGCAAGAACTATGACGGCGACGTGCAGTCGGACACCGTGGCGCAGGGCTATGGCTCGCTCGGCCTGATGACGTCGGTGCTGATGACGCCGGATGGCAAGACGGTTGAAGCCGAAGCCGCGCACGGCACCGTGACGCGCCACTATCGCGCCCACCAGCAGGGCAAGGCGACGTCGACCAATTCGGTCGCCTCGATCTTCGCCTGGACGCGTGGCCTTGCCCACCGCGCCAAGCTGGACGGCAATACCGAACTCGCCAACTTCTCGACGACGCTTGAGAAGACCGTGATCGACACGGTGGAAGCCGGCTTCATGACCAAGGATCTGTCGCTTCTCATCGGCCCGGATCAGCCCTGGCTGACGACCGAAGGCTTCATCGAGAAGATCGCGACGAACTTCCAGGACGCGATGTCGAAGTAGGCTTCGCTGACACGGACAAGACGAGGCCCGCAGGAGATGATCCCGCGGGCCTTTTGTTTGGCGTGTGTGCGATTAACCCACCAGCGCAGCTTTCACAGCGGCGATGGCGTCGTCGGCCTTCGCGCCGTCGGGGCCGCCGCCCTGGGCCATGTCGGGGCGGCCGCCGCCTTTGGCGCCGCCGACGGCTTGCACGGCTTTGGTGACGAGGTCGCCGGCGGGGAAGCGCTTGGTGAGATCATCAGTGACGCCGACGACGACGGTGGCCCTGCCCTCTGCGACGGCGACGAACACGACGACGCCCGAGCCGACGGACTTCTTGGCGTCGTCGGCGAGACCCTTGAGATCCTTCGCTGGGACATCGACGACCTTGCCGATGAACTTGACGCCGTTGACCTCTTCCGGGCCGGACGCCGCGCCCCCGCCGCCCATTGCGAGCTTCTTGCGGGCGTCGGCGAGTTCGGCCTCGAGCTTCTTGCGTTCAGCGGTGAGCGACGCGACGCGCGCGGGCGCATCCGCGATGGGGGATTTGAACTGGCCGGCGATCTCGCGCGCGATAGCCGCCTGCCCCTTGAGATAGTCCAGGGCTGCTTCACCCGTGACGCCTTCGATGCGACGGACGCCTTGCGCCACGCCGCCTTCGGACGTGATCACGAAGACCGCGATGTCGCCCGTGCGTGCGACATGCGTGCCGCCGCAGAGTTCGACCGAGTAAGGCGCGTTGGCTTCGCTGACGGAATTGCCGAGGCGGAGGACGCGGACTTCATCGCCATATTTTTCGCCGAACAGCGCCATCGCGCCGGCCTCGATCGCCTTGTCGGGCGCCATCACCTTGATCTGCGCTTCGGCGTTCTGGCGCACGACGGCGTTGACTTCGGCCTCGACCGTTTCGATCTCCTCGCGCGTCATCGGCGCGGTGTGTGAGAAATCGAAGCGGAAATAGTCGGCCTCGACCAGCGAGCCCTTCTGCGTGACGTGCTTGCCCAGGCGATTGCGCAGGGCCGCGTGCAGCAGGTGGGTGGCCGAGTGATTGGCGCGGATTTTCGCGCGGCGGACGCGATTGATCTTGAGTTCGGCGATGTCATCCACCTTGGCCGAGCCGGAGACCATCTCGCCGACATGGGCGAAGACATCCGAGGCGCGCTTCTGCACATCGTCGACGCGGAAGCGGCCGCCGCCGGGGAAGAACACCTCGCCCCCGTCGCCGGCCTGGCCGCCGGATTCAGCGTAGAAGGGCGTCTGGTCGAAGACGAGTTCGGCCTTGTCGCCTGTCTTCAGCTCTTTTGCCTGGGCGCCGCCGACAAGGGCGGTGACGAGACGGCCGGACGATTCTTCGGCCGTGTAGCCTTGGAAGTTGGTGGCGCCGGACGCATCGCGCACAGCAAACCAGACTTCACCCGAGGCGTCGCTGGCGGCGAACTTGGAATTTTCCTGGCTGCGCGCGCGCTGGATTTCCATCGCGGCGTTGAAGCCGGCTTCATCAACCGTCATGCCGCGCGAGCGCAGCACATCCTGCGTGAGATCGAGCGGGAAACCGTAGGTGTCGTAAAGCTTGAAGGCGACGTCGCCCGCGAGCACGCCGTTCTTGCCAAGCGAGGCGGTCTCCTCATCCAGCAGGGCAAGGCCGCGGCCGAGCGTGCGCTGGAAGGATTGTTCTTCCTGGGCGAAGGCGCTCTCGATCGCGTCCCTCGCGCGGTTCAGTTCGGGATAGGCCTCGCCCATCTCCTTCGCGAGCGCGCCGACCAACTTGTACATGTTGGCTTCCTGCGTGCCGAGGATGTGCGCGTGGCGCATGGCGCGGCGCATGATGCGGCGGAGGACATAGCCCCTGCCCTCGTTGGACGGCGAGACGCCATCGGCGATGAGGAAGGAGGAGGCGCGCAGGTGATCGGCGATGACGCGGAAGGAAGCCAGCTGGCCGCCCTGCGCCTTCACATTGTAGAGGTCTTCTTCGGCCGCGATGAGGTTCGCGAACAGATCGATCTCGTAGTTCGAATGGACGCCCTGCAGGATGGCCGAGATGCGCTCCAGGCCCATGCCGGTGTCGATCGACGGCTTGGGCAGCGGGATACGCTCGCGGCCGTCGTTGAACTGCTCGTACTGCATGAAGACGAGGTTCCAGATCTCGATGAACCGGTCGCCGTCCTGTTCGGCCGACCCCGGCGGGCCGCCCCAGATCTTGTCGCCATGGTCGTAGAAGATTTCCGAGCACGGGCCACAGGGGCCGGTGTCGCCCATCATCCAGAAATTGTCGTTCGTGGCGATGCGGATGATTTTCGATTCGGGCAGACCCGCAATCTTCTTCCAGTAGCCGGCCGCCTCGTCATCGTCGTGATAGACGGTGACCAGCAGCTTGTCCTTCGGCAACCCGTAGTCGCGCGTCAGCAGCGTCCACGCATGCTCGATGGCGAGTTCCTTGAAATAGTCGCCGAACGAGAAGTTGCCGAGCATCTCGAAGAAGGTGTGGTGGCGCGCCGTGTAGCCGACATTGTCGAGGTCGTTGTGCTTGCCGCCGGCGCGGACGCACTTCTGCGAGGTGGCCGCGCGCGGGGCGAAGGGCTTCTCGGCGCCGGTGAATATGTTCTTGAACTGGACCATGCCGGCATTGGTGAACAACAGGGTGTTGTCGCCCTGGGGCACGAGCGAGGAGGATGGCTTCACGGCGTGGCCCGTCTTCTCGAAATAACCGAGGAAGGCGGCACGAATGGCGTTCACGCTCGTGAGCTGGGTCGACTTCGAGGGCGAGCTTGTGGACGTCATCAGGCGGCTCCTTCGGGCGATACGCCGCCCCCGCCCGGAACAAGGCGGCAGGCAAGCGCATACCGGTTAGTTGGGGTTCCTGCGCCAGCTATCCCAGCCCGGAGCGGAACCTTGAGGCCCGTATAGGGCCGCAGCCGCGCAGCGACAAGCGAAGCCCCCTGCGGGGGATGGTCCCGCAGGCGCGGGGCCGGAAAAAGGGAGGGCGCCGGCCCTGAAGGACCGGCGCCCATGCCTTTCGGATCGAGGGGCGCCTGGGAGGTTAGCCGGAAGGCAAGGCAGCCGGCGGTCGCAAGGCCCGGATCGTAGAGGCGTTAGCCCTTTTTGGACGGCTTGCTGACGGGTTCGTTATCACCATCGTCATCGCCATCGCTATTGTCGTCGCCCGGCTCCAGAGCCAGCAGGTTCTCGCCGATGATGCCGGCGTTCTTGCGGATCGCATCCTCGATCTCGGCGGCGGTGGCCGGATTTTCCTTGAGGAACTTCCGCGCGTTCTCGCGCCCCTGGCCGATGCGCTGGGAGCCGTAGGAGAACCAGGAGCCCGATTTCTCCACGATGTTGGCCTTGACCCCGAGATCGAGCAGTTCGCCCGTCTTAGAGATGCCCTCGCCGTAGATGATGTCGAACTCGACCTGCCTGAACGGCGGGGCGACCTTGTTCTTGACCACCTTGACGCGCGTCTGGTTGCCGATGACCTCGTCGCGTTCCTTGATCTGGCCGATGCGGCGGATGTCGAGGCGCACGGAGGCGTAGAATTTCAGGGCGTTGCCGCCCGTGGTGGTTTCGGGCGAGCCGTACATCACGCCGATCTTCATGCGGATCTGGTTGATGAAGATCACCATGGTCTTCGACTTGGAGACCGAGGCGGTGATCTTGCGCAGCGCCTGGCTCATCAGGCGGGCCTGCAGGCCGGGGAGCGAATCGCCCATCTCGCCTTCGAGTTCGGCGCGCGGCGTGAGGGCGGCGACCGAGTCGATCACCAGCACGTCGATCGCGCCGGAGCGGACCAGCGTGTCGGCGATTTCGAGCGCCTGCTCGCCCGTATCCGGCTGGGAGACCAGCAGGTCGTCGAGATCGACGCCGAGCTTGGCGGCATAGACGGGATCGAGGGCGTGTTCGGCGTCGATGAAGGCGCCAACACCGCCATTCTTCTGGGCTTCGGCGAGCACGTGCAGGGCAAGGGTCGTCTTGCCCGAGCTTTCAGGCCCGTAGATCTCGATGATGCGGCCGCGCGGCAGGCCGCCAATGCCAAGCGCCACGTCGAGGCTGAGCGAGCCGGTGGACAGCGCTTCAATGTCCATCGCCTGGTTCTTGCCCAGGCGCATGATCGAGCCCTTGCCGAAATTGCGCTCGATCTGGCCCAGGGCCGTTTCGAGCGCCTTTGACTTGTCCATGCCCTTGTCTTCCACCAGCTTCAGAGCGGCGCCCGCCATGTTCGTCTCCCATCATGTGCCACGCTGTTCAGGGGCGGGCAAATCCGACCGATTCCAGCTCTCGACCACCTCTTTGTACTACAAATGTTCTCGTGAACAAAGAGTGAAAATATGCAACGCTGCGATTTCAATATGTGGGGCGGCGGTCCCGGCGAATCGCACAAGCGATGGTGTGATGCTGCCGCTGCGGGTCGGGCTCAGCCCCAGGGGCCGGGCTTGCGGCGAGTAGGCTGGTCCCAGGGCCCGGTCGGGCGCGGGCGGGTCGACTTGATGATTTCGGGCTGCGGCGGCGTGGTTGTGCGGCCTCCGAAGCGCTTGGCCAGGGCCTCTACACGGTTCTGCGTCGACGGGTGGGTGGAGAACAGGTTGTCCGCGCCGCGGCCCAGCAGCGGGTTGATGATGAACATGTGCGCCGTCGCCGGGTTGCGTTCGGCCTGGAAATTGACGCGGCCTGAGCGCGCATAGGCGTCGATCTTCTGGAGCGCCGAGGCGAGCGCCGCGGGATCGCCGGAAATCTCGGCGCCGCCCTCGTCCGCTTCATATTCGCGGCCGCGGCTGATCGCCATCTGCACAAGGCCTGCGGCGATGGGCGCAAGGATCATGATGGCGATGACGCCGAGAAATCCGCCGGGGCGTTCGCGATCATTGCCGCCGAAGAAGAAGGCGAAGTTGGCAAGCGCGGAAATCGCGCCCGCGATGGTGGCGGTGACCGTCATTGTCAGCGTGTCGCGGTTCTTCACGTGCGCAAGTTCGTGGCCCATCACAGCGCGGATCTCGCGGCGGTCGAGCATGGTGAGCAGGCCCGTGGTGGCGGCGACTGCGGCGTGGCTAGGATCGCGGCCGGTGGCGAAGGCGTTGGGCTGTTCGCTCTCGATGATGGTGATCTTCGGCATGGGCATGCCGGCGCGCTGGGCCATCTCCCGCACGTCGCCGGCATAGGCGCGCACGCGGGCGTCCGGATGGTTGTCCGGAACTTCCTGCGCACGGTACATCGACAGCACGATCTTGTCGGCGTTCCAGTAGCTGATCAGGTTGCCGACCAGAGCGACGGCCAGGGCGATCATCATGCCCGCCGGCCCGCCGATCAGGTAGCCGACGCCCACGAACAGCGCCGTCAGCGCCGCCAGCAGGATGAAGGTTCGCAGGTGGTTCATGGAGCTAGATGTGGTCGTTCCGCGACCACAAGCAAGCCTTCGCTGAGCCGGGGATCGGCCTACGCTTATTAAGGATTTTCAAGGCTCGCGAGCTCGCCCGGCCGCCCCCGCCCCCGCGGCGATCCGCTTTCGCCTTGACTGCGAATGGGATTCGCTCAGCCACGCCCTACTTCACCGTGATGGTGATCTTCTGCGACATGATTGGCGCGGGCTTGTGCAGCTCGTGGTTCATGTCGCCGAAGACCAGCTGCAGCGTGTGGGGACCGGGCGGGAGATCGAGCACCGTCTCCGTCAGACCGGCGCCATAGTGGATGTGCTTGTCGTCGGCAGGGATGGCGTACTGCATTTCATCGGCCGTCAGTTCGGTGTCGATGAGCAGGTGGTGATGGCCGGTGTTCGGCTTGTCAGTGAGCGCAGGCGCGACGCCGATGCCATAGACGCCGAACACGACGCGGAAGGGCGAGGTCACGGTCTGTCCATCGCGCAGGTTGACGAAGTAGGCTGCGGGGCCGGCATCGCCGTGCAGCTTTGTGGCCTCCGCATCGCGCGCGGCTAGTGCATCCGCGACAGCCTTGTCGACCTCGGCCTTTACAGCAGCCGGATCAGGCGCGGCGGGGCCGGTTGATGCGCCATCACAGGCGGCAAGGGCGAACGCCAGGACAGGGACGGCAAGCAGGCCTTGAAAGCGCATGGTCGATCTCCTTGGTTGCGGCCTCAGATACCACGCCGGGGATGGCAGGCCAGAGAAAACCAGCCTCGCGGCCGATAGATCATGCGTGAGCAGCGCGCCATTGCGGCAGGCCCGCCGAATCCGTGGATATGCGGCCGCGCAGGCCCACGGCGAATGTGTGGGCGGACATGAGCAGGCCAAGATCATCCACTTGGTCGGCCGGAATCCGCGCGAGCGTTCGTGCGCCTGAATCGAGACGGGCGATGACGGCGCCATAGGCCGGACAGCCAGAGGGATCGAACAGCACAGTAAAGGTCTCCAACATCCCCTCGCCTTGCGGGGTCTCGTCGATGGCGACAGGCGGGCCGAGCATGGGATCAGCGGCGGCTTGTGCTTTCATGTCGATAAGGGCGTCGGGAGCGTTGTCGCGCGCTTGCGGCTCGCGGCCGAGGATGAGGGCGTGATGCTTGGTGACGAATTCGCCCTGGCCGTAGATCAAGCCGAGCCTTGCCCCCGCCCTCACGTCGCGCGCCATCGCGCAGGCGGCATGGGACATGTAGTTGTTGAGCGGGCCGCCGAAGAAGCTGAGGCCGCCGGTGACGCTGGTGGGATGGTCCACGCCAAGGCCCAGTGTGCGGCGCGCCAGCTTGGGCACAACGGGGAAGCAGGAATACAGCTCGACCGCATCGAAGCTTCCGGCATGGCGCTGCAATGCGTTGAGGACGGCGGCCTGCGCGTGGCTCTGGGCGAATTGCGGGCGCGTCAGCCAGTCGCGCGGTTCGTTGGCGACGGCGCCGGCGCCGATGAAGACGAGCTGGTCCTCGGCAATGCCGGCGGCGCGCGCCTTTGCCAGCGAGGTGATGATGATGGCGGCGCCCTGGTTCACATTCGGGTTGGCGACCATGCGCTTGGGGTAAGGCCACGAGATCATGCGGTTGTCGTCGGAGGGCGTCGCGATCTCGGCCGGCGTCAGTTCCTTGCGCAGCCAGGCGTAGGGATTGCGCGCGGCGGCGGCGCTGTTGGCGGACCAAAGTTGCGCGGACTCGGCTGTGGCTTCTTCCGGCGTCTGGTCCCAGGCGTGAGCGCTGGCGGTGTCGTAGAGCGGATAGACATTGATCGGCCAGGCGACCCCCTGCTTGACCGCAAGCGCATGGACATAGTCGGCGGCGCGCTTGAACTTCGGGGCGCTGACGGCATAGGGCGTCCACGGCAGTTCGACGTTGGCGCGCCTGGCGTGGTTCACCGCGTGCTGGGCTTCGCCGCCGGTGACGAGGCTGACGGTGGACTCTCCGTTCGCGACGCGGCGGGCGGCTTCGTGGAGGTAGCGGATCGGGCTTTCGCCGCCGACGGGGCCGTAAACCGCGCGCTTCGGGGATACGCCGAGCTTCTCGCAGAGGAGCGCGGCCGTGTCGGAATAGCGCCACGAGACAAGGCCGACGATGTCGATGCTATCGACTTCGCTGAGCAGGCCCTTGGCTTCGGCGTCCGCAAGGCGGGCGGCTTCGGCCATCAGGGCCACGGGCTCGAGCGCCTGCGTGACATCTTTCGGGCGGTCGGCGATTTCGCCGATGCCGGCGATGACGGGGATGCGGTCGGGGGACAGGGTCATGATGGAACTTGAGGGCATTGGGAGCGAGGGATCAACAACTGACGGTAGGTCAGCCCTGCTCCATCTGAGCCAGGCGTTCGGCCTGATCCTCTGCGTGGAGGGCGTCGAGGAGGGCTTCAATGTCGCCCTGGACGAAGTCGGAGAGATTGTGGGCGCTGTAGTTGATGCGGTGGTCGGTCACACGCTCCTGAGGAAAGTTGTAGGTGCGGATGCGCTCGGAGCGGTCGCCTGAGCCGACCTGCAGTTTGCGGGCTTCGGCGCGGGCGCTGTCTTTCATCTCGCGCTCGCGTTCATAAAGGCGGATCTTGAGCTGCTCCATCGCCTTGCGGCGGTTCTCGTGTTGCGACTTCTCTGACGAGGTCACCACGATGTTGGTGGGCAGGTGGGTGATGCGCACGGCCGAGTCGGTCTTGTTGACGTGCTGGCCGCCTGCCCCTGATGACCTGTAGGTGTCGATGCGGATGTCCTGGTCCTTGACCTCGATGTTCACTTCTTCCGGCACGGGCAGAATGGCGACGGTGGCGGCGGATGTATGGATGCGGCCCTGCGCCTCGGTGGCGGGAACGCGTTGCACGCGGTGGACGCCGCTTTCGAACTTCATGCGGCCGAAGACGCCCGCGCCATTGAGCTGGGCGACGATCTCCTTGTAGCCGCCCATCTCGCCTTCGGTGGCGGAGACGAGCTCGACCTGCCAGCCGCGTTTCGAGGCGTAGCGCTGGTACATGCGCCAGAGATCACCCGCGAAGAGCGCGGCTTCATCGCCGCCGGTTCCGGCGCGGACCTCTATGATGGCCGAGCCGTCGTCGTCGCGATCCTTGGGCAGCAGCATGAGCTGCATCTCGCGCTCGATGCCGGGGAGCTTCTCGCGGATGTCGCCGCGTTCCTCGATCGCCATGTTGACGAAATCGCGGTCGGCGGTTTCGTCCTCGATCAGCGCCTCGGCCTCGGCGAGCTGGGCGCGGAGCATGATGACCTCGCGCGCCTTTTCGGCGACGCGCTTGAGTTCGGCGTGGTCGCGCGAGAGCTGGACGATTTCCTTGGGGTCTGTGGCCACGCCCATGCGCGCCTCGACCTGGTCGAAGCGGTCGATCATCTGGCGCAGGCGGGATTCGGAAAGGGCGGCCATGGATACGGGTCATCGCGACGTGGGAAGGGAGTGGGGAATAGGGAATAGGGCGGGCTTGGGCAATAGCGCCAAATTCGCGTGGCTTGCCCCCCCTGCCCCGGTTTCCTGATCCCCGCCCCCCACGAGCGCAGGCGTGCGGCAGTGACGTTAGAGGAGGTTTTCCGCGTTTCCTGCCTCGCGATCTGCGTCAACCCCCTCGCCTGCGGACATGACCGAGCGGGACCACTGGGGCTACCGGTGGGCAAAGACCAACCGTGGAGACAAATATGAAGTGGATCCTTGCCCTGCTGCTGGGCGCCGTTCCCGTTGGCGCTGCGCATGGGGAGTGCACCCAGGCGGAGGCGACGGCGAAGATGCAGTCGATCCTGACCAGCCCGCGTTATCGCGAGGCGATGTCGCAGACCGGCGTGCAGGAAGCGCCGGACGCCGGGCGCACGGCGACCAAGGACGCGCTTCGCACCTTTGGCGGCGCGCTTGGCGGCTTTGGCGCAGGTATCATGCAGGAAAAGGACAATGCGGACACCCGGAACGCAATCAACTCCAGCGTGAGCCGGACGAAGTCGATCACCATCTCGATTGCGGATGCAGGTGCAGCGCTTGGGCGTGGCGATTATGCAACCGCGTGCATGCTGTACGACATTGTGCGGGCCGATCTGGGCATCAAGTAGCCGCCATCGAGACACACGAATCCAGGGCCGGTCCGACGACCCCCGAAGCGAGCTCTCGCCGTACACACGCCGGCGATGCTCCGGCGGACCGGTCCTGGACCCGCGTGCAGGCGCAACCAGGGTCAGATGCCGAACAGCCAGAGCACGTTGCGGGCAGCGAGGATCATCAGCATCAGCGAGCCGAGATTGAACACGGCGAAGCGCAGCGGGACGTAGTTGGTGGTGACCTGGATCAGCGTGTGCACGACGCGGATGGCGACATAGGCCCAGGCGAGGCCAACCATCAGCGGTTCATTCCCCGGCCCCACGAGGTGCGTGTAGACGCAGAGCGCGTAGAAGAGGACCGGCTGTTCGTGCAGGTGGTTGTAGTTGTCGGCAACCCAGACGGCCTTGGGGTTCATCGGCGGCATGCTGGCGTAGGATTCCGAGCCCTTGATCTTGGCAGGGTCGATGCCGGCCTTCCGCATGGCCGGGATGCGGCGGACATAGAGCCATACCAGCACGACCAGCGTCCAGACGACGAGCGCAAGCAGGGGCGCCATGATGTTGGTGAGACCGTGCGGCATGCTGCCACTCCCTAGGATCAATGACGCGACAAGCGGGAGATGACGCGGTTCTGTCAAGCCGCTCTTGCGGGCGCGGCTTCGCAGGTGGGCCTGGCGAGACGGGTTTCGCAGCTCACGTCGAGGTGGGAAGCCCCCACCGCCTGCGCTGCGCTTCGGCGCGGCAAGGCAAGCAGCAGGACGGGCGCGTCAGTCGACCCCGCCGAGGGTTGCGGCGGTGTCCTGCTTGATGAGGCCGGCGTCCTGCATGCGGCCGATCATCAGGGCGTTGTACATGCCGTGATTGCCTTCGTGGCAGGCGTATTCCCAGACGCCGGGCGAGCGGCTGAACTCGTATTCGCCGCCCCACGGCTCGGCCCAGACGAGCGGGTCTTCGACGTGGAACTGGTAGAGCAGCCGATCATCCGCGACGAGCGTGAAGCGTTCGGTGACTTTCAGCTGGTCGGAGGCGTAGAAGAAGTATTGCTCGGGATGATAGTTGATCGTCTCGACGACGAGGGTGTCGCCTTCGTACCAGCCGATGGAATCGCCCATCCATGGGCGTGTGATGGCTGACGAGGGATGATGCTTCGAGTTGAGGCGGACGATGCGGGTGTCGTTGATCGTCTCGGCCATGATGGCGACGGCTTCGGCGCCTTGCGTGATCTGGTAGTTGGTGTTGTAGGCGGCGGCGCGCAGGACGGCGCCGGCCTGTGACGGCCAGAAGATGCAGCGTTCGGCGCCGGAGCGGACTTCGTAGCTGTCGAGATCGCCGACTTCGGGCGTGAAGAAGATGGTCTGCAGCGGGCTGGTCTGCTTGGGCGGGGCGTCGGGCTTGCGGGCCGGGATGCGGCCGTTTTCGGGATAGGTGATGTGCGAGGTGCGCGGCTCGCCGCCGACGCGCATGACGCGGTTGTTGTTGCCGACCCAGTAGGAGTTGTAGCCGCCGGTGCGGCCATCCTCGACCACGGGCTTGTTGTGATCGGTGGGCGCATTGGAGGCGGCGTAGCGTGAGTCCGCCCCGCCCTCGCGCTGGGTGACTTCCTCAGGTGTCAGCGCCTTGCGCGCGCCCATGGCGACGGGGCGTTCGAACGGGGTGAGCGATTCATTGCCCCAGGCGCCGGAGAAGTTGGGCTGACCCATGGCGTTGCGCTTGGGCTCCCAGCCGGGGGACATCGCCTCTTTGGGCGGCGTGTGGTTCTGCGCGAAGGCTGGGGCGGCGATGGCGACGGCTGCTGCTGCAAGAAGCGCGGCGCGGAAGGCGCGGATGGGCATGTGGTCCTCCTGTCTGCTTCCGCCTCTTTGGGGGCGGTTTGCAGTCTTTGTAGACGGTAGATGTGGAGGGGGCAAGATTGGGTTGAGGTCAATGACCTAAGAGTTCAAGGGGCGCGTTCTACATCTCGGCTGTGAGCTTGTTTGCGATTGCTTGAACATCCTTGGCCGCCTGAGTGGTCTCATCAAAGCTGAAAATTGTCCTCTGCGCACGGACAGCAGCTCGGACGTTCAAATCTCGCAGGACAACTCCCGCAATCAACGGCACGCGCTTCAAGAAGGTCTTGCTGGCGCGTAACAACGCATCAATTGTTCGCCGACCGGCCACAGGAGTATCTGCCATATTCGCCAGCAGCCAAGGGCGAACAGACGGGGCGTAACCTTCCAGCACTTTCAGGAACGCGAACGCGTCCGTCATGGACGGCGGTTCGTCAGTCGAAACTACGATGCATTCGTCGCATGCACGCGCCATCCTTAGCGCGTCGTCTCCAATGCCAGTGGGCAAATCAACAACAACAACGTCATATGGAATTGCGAGTGCTGAAATGCTGGCCGCAAGTCGCGAAACCTCTTCGGCTGGAAGGCCCGCCAATGCGCCGCTGCCCGAACGGCCCGGCAGAACATCAAAGCCAGTCGTTGATCCCGCCCCTCCGTTCACCTTCGCGATCGCATCCTCCAGCTCTACCCAGCCAGCTATTACCGCCGCAAGGTCGGTTTCTGGAGCTATACCCAAGATTACGTCAACATTTGCAGATCCCAAGTCGGCATCTACCAGCAAGGTGCGCCTTCCAGATCGAGCAAATGCACATGCCAACGTGGTCGCCAGCCACGTTGTCCCCACCCCTCCCTTTCCCGAAGCGACACCAATGACTCGGCCTCGAGGCAGCTCCTGCCTGACAGCCTCTTGTTTGGAGGGTGCGGCCCCAATACCCAACCGCCCCTTCGGCTTCTTTTCGCGCGCCCGTTCATTCTGTTTTTTAGTCTCGCGGGGCGGCTCTGCTTGCCCGGGAAGATCGACCGTCTTCGAACGTGAAATCTCTAGGTGCTGTTTGACTTCGAACTCAAGTCCGGTCCCGGGAGCCGCTCGCGCCACGTGCTCGAAAAAGCGCTCCACGACAGCTAAGTCGTCCCTCGATTGGAACGACTCCCAGGTTCGTCGCAAATCAGATAAAAGATGCTCCTGCTGTACACTGACGGTTTGCGCCAAAGCCCGGGTGGCGTCAGGAATAGCAGGCAGCTCCCGAAGGTCGCGCAGCGCCTCGATCATATCTACCGGTGCATCGGGTTGCTTGCCTACTCGTTCGCAGATCTTGCGGACGAACGCTTTGACCCGAGGATCATCGATCGAGCCATTCCATCCTACCAAATCAGCGGCTTGAATCTCTGCAAATTCTTTCGGAGGCGGTACGCTCTGAAAACGTGCAGGAACAAGGCGATCTTTGCCAAACTCCGCCTCCATCATTACCCACCGTGATTGCACGCTTTCGCTACACCAAAGCGGCGCAACAACGCGCGCTTTGGAGAGCTCTTCGGTAATCTGAGCGCGAAAACTTTCACCAGCCTCTAGACCGTAGTCCCACCAAACGGTGACCTCGTGCGCACGGAGTATCACGGCCAAGCGTTTGACCAACAAACGTCGCTCAGGTGTGTTGCGATAAGATAGAAATACGTCCGCCACTTGCCCCCCAACTTAAGCGGTCTCCGTTTTGCTGAGACCAAGGCTTCAGCTCGCAACTAACGCGGATCAGCCCTCGTACGACCTAGTCACGTTTGCGAGTGACTATGAAGGGTGGAACACTGGTTAGATGTCGCGCCGCCTACATCTCCAGTTCGACATCCCAGTAGAGATAGTCGAGCCAGGTATCGTGCAGGTGGTTGGGCGGGAATTTGCGGCCCTGCTCCTGCAGCTGGAAGGTGGTGGGGCGGTGCGGGCGGTGGGACGGGTGCATGTTGATCTCGTGCGCCATGCGGCCGCCCTTGCGCAGGTTGCAGGGACTGCAGGCGGCGACGATGTTATCCCAGCTTGTGCGGCCGCCCTTGGAACGGGGGACGAGGTGGTCGAAGGTCAGGTCCTCGTGGGAGCCGCAATAGACGCACTTGAAGCCGTCGCGCAGGAAGACGTTGAAGCGCGTGAACGCCGGCTGGCGATCCTGCTTCACGAATTCGCGCAGCGCGATGACGGACGGGAGCCGCATCGTGATCGAGGGCGAGTGGACGTACTCGTCGTATTCCGCGACCACGTCGACCCGTTCGAGGAAGACGGATTTCACCACCTCCTGCCATGGCCACAGCGAGAGCGGATAGTACGACAGTGGACGGAAATCGGCGTTGAGAACGAGGGCGGGCCATCCGTTCGGCGCGAAGGATGGCGGCGCGTGCGTGACTAGCTGGGTCATGTGTACCCGTCGTATTTGACAGGTCAGGCGGCGCGACCCGCCGGGCCCGTCAGGTTCCCCGCATTGCGCCACATGGCTCCAGCAACCGGGGTGAGCGATTCTCTCTCATAACATCGTGACAGGGGGGCGACATGGCAAGCCCTGTGGGCATGGCGAACGGGTAAGTGTCCAGAAATGAGCCCGGAAAGACACGGATTCTGGGGGGGTGATCGAAGGTTGCCGGACAGGCGCCCGGCGGTCCAGAGGACTACGCCCCACCCCGTTGTTCTTCGCGGACCCGGTTGATGTAGGACCAGAGCATGTGGGCGGCGACGCCGCGATAGGGGCGCCACTTCTCGCCGGTGCGCATGAACTTCTTCGGCGGGTGGCGTTTGCGCTGGTTGGTGATCATCCGGTAGGCCTCGGAGAGGCCGATATCGGCGTGGGGGAAGACGTCCCAGCGGCCGAGGCAGAACATCAGGTAGACGTCGGCGGTCCACGGGCCGATGCCCTTCACCGCGACGAGTTCGGCCTGCGCGTCGGCGTCGCTGGCTTTCGCGACGCGGCGGAGGTTGAGGGAGCCGGATTGCACGGCTTCGGCGATGGAACGGATGTGGGCGATCTTGGGGCGGGAGAGGCCGCAGGCGCGCAGGGCGTCGATGTCGGCTTCGAGAACGGACCCGGGCGTGACCTTGCCAAGCTGGACCTCCACCCTGCCCCAGATCGTGGCGGCGGCTTTGGTGGAGAGCTGCTGGTAGGCGATGATCCGGGCGAGGCCGTCATATCCGCCGGGGCGGGTTCGCCACTCGGGTACGCCGCAATGGTTGTGCGCGGCCGCGATGATCTCGCAGGATTTCGCGAGGCTCTTCACGGCGCGGGTGAGTTGTTTGCGGTCGGTTACGTCGATGGCGGTCATGGGGACAGGCTAGCGTGCAGCGGGGCGGCTGCGAAGGCATGACAGCGGTATGACTGGGCCATGGAGAATTTCTCCAGCCCGGCTATAAGCGGCGCGTCATCAGGAAGTAGAGCCATGTCGAAACAGTCCCCCATCCGCCGGTTGCGTCGCGACCGGTCGCGCCTGGAGCAGGAGCTGCAGCTTGCGCAGGGGACGGACGACAAGGCGGCGATTCCGGTCCTGCAGAAGAAGATCCGCGACCTTGATGCCGAGATTGCCGCGCTTGCGGCGAAGAAGGCGGAGTAGCCGCTGACGCTCGTGAGCACGGCCTCGTGGTTCGACAGGCTCACCATGAGGCCTATCGGGCAGCGGCCACAAAGCCTTATCCTTGTAGCTTGGCTGAGCCTGTCGAAAGACGAGGCGTGCGGGATGGCTAACCCGACACGCACCACAGGCACCAGAATTCCGGGGGGCGGAAGAAGGTGACGAGCCTTCCCGCCGTTATGACGCCGAGCCAGCAGGCCAGCGAGACGAAGCCGATGAGGCGCGCGTGCATGGGGGGCATGTCGTGTTCGCCAAGCGATGCGACCGCGCGCGCGGTGGTGAGGTAGAAGACCGCCACGTTGACGCCGGCCAGCGCCATGAGCGCGAGCTTGGTCTGGATGGCGGGGTTGTAGATGTACTGGCCCGGTGCGGTGACAATGAACAGGAAGCCGGTGATGGCGCACATCGCGTAGCCCGCGACGCCAAAGGGCACGAGCTTGTGCAGCGCGCTCATGCTGACGCCACGAGCTACACCCATCATGCGCAGGTCGAACATCCCGACAGTGGCGATGAGCAGGCAGAGGCCGAAGAAGTGGATGATCTCGGCGATGGGCCAGCCCCATTGCGTGTTCATCAGCTGGAAGATGCCGACGGATCTGGCCCAGGCTTCGATGGCGTCTGCGTTGAAGATGGGGTCCATCACGACACCATCAGCATGGTTGAGGTGTGCAGCAACAGCTTGCCGAACACGACACCGCCCAGCCACAGGGCGAGCGCGATGGCGGCGAGGATGCGCGCGCTTTGCGGCGGCGGCTGTGCGCCGGCGGTGAAGTGGCGGCGGGCGAGGCGCCAGAGGATGAGGCTTGCGGCGACGAGGCAGACGAATTTCAGGCCAAAGACGGGATTGGTGAGCGCCTTGGCCGGATAGGCGGCGAGCAGCGCGAGGCCCGAGAGACAAGCGAGCCCTGCCCCCACCCACATGACGGGGAAGAAGCCGGCGAAGCGTTCGAGCCTGGCTGCGGCGGCGAGGCCCATGAAGCGGAGCGAGAGCAGGATGCCGCCGCCGATGAGCAGGGCCATGCCGATGGAGTGGAAGATCAGCGCTATGAAATAGGCGTAGAAATCCTCGCGCATGAAGATCGAGAACGGCGTCTGTTCGATGGCGGCGAAGATGTCCCTCATTGTGGGAGAGGATGGCATGGGGAGTGGGCGGGCGGCTACTGCGGCAGCGCTTGTGAGCCCGGCCTCGTGCTTCGACAGGCTCAGCATGAGGCCTTCACATGCACCGGCGCTGGACAGGCCTCATGCTGAGCCTGTCGAAGCACGAGGCCGGGCTTACTGAAGTCGCAGCAGTGTTACGAACAGGATGGCCCTAAGCCGTGCGCAAACTGAACGCAGCGAGGAAGCGGGAGAGGCCGGGGCCGGCGAGGGCTGGGAGGCCGGGGCGGGCGGTGACGGCGGCGTGCAGATCGGTCAGCGCCTGTTTCTCGCCGGAGGAGAGGTTGCGGGCGGAAATGTAGGTCATGGGCGTGTTCGCGAAGGCGCGCTCTTCGACCGGGCCGGATTCGAGGATGGTGAGATTGGCGTGGCGGCGGTCGCGGCGAATGCGTTCGAACAGGCTGGCGACGCCGGCGGCGGGACCTTCGAGCACCTGCAGGAAGACGCCCTGGTGGAAGAGCATGAGGCCGGTGACGCCGGCGGCCGCATTCGCCGCGCGGGCGCGCAGCCAGATGCGGTCGAGCTCATCAGCGCGCAGCACGCCGACGGCTGTGCTGAGATAGACCAGGCGATGAATGACGTCGGGAGTCATAGGCAACTCCGATCAACCGATTGAGATGATGCATGCTCAAGGGTGAACGGGGAATTAGCGTTTCTGTCACACTGCGTTTTGTGAGGGGGCCTGTGACAGCCGCGCCACTTCGTGGGCGAGGGTGATCGTTTCGGTGTCGGCTTCACCTGTTACGCGGATGGGGCGCCAGCGGCGCTGGAACGCGCGGACGACGGCGGCCATCTTCTCGTCGTAGGCGCCGTTGACGTCGATACGATAGCCGATAGCGGCCAGATCGCGCTGGTGATTTTCAACGGTGAGACCGGCGTCGCGGATCGCTGCGCCGTGGGTCATCCACGGTTCCGGGCGCACGGGTTCTGGCCAGAGGCCGATGCCGTGTTCGGACAGGCGCTTCCACGGGAAGAGTTCGCCGGGGTCTTCCTTGCGGTCGGGCGCGATGTCGGAATGGGCGACGATGCGGTTCTGGGGGATGGGCCAGCGCGCGAGAATGCCCTGGCAGAGTTTGATCACGGCGGCGATCTGGGCGTCCGGGAAAGCGCGATAGCCCCATTCGTGGCCGGGGTTCACGATCTCGATGCCGATGGAGCGGGAGTTGAGGTCTTCATCGCCCTGCCACCATGAGCGCCCGGCCTGCCAGGCGCGTTTTTCCTCGGGCACGAGCACAAAGACGCGACCGTCTTCCTCGACCATGTAATGGGCGGAGACGCGGGGCTCCTTCTCTTCCTGCATGCGGGCGAGCGCGGAGGGGCCATCGGGCATGCCGGTGTAGTGCAGCACCAGCATGTCGAGCGGGTGGAGCCGCTCGTTGAAGTTGGGGCTGGGGGCGTCGATCAGGGTGAGGCTCATTGGCTGATCTTGTCGCCAACCGAGGCTTCAGGGAAGCGCCGGTTGCGGCGAATGCCGATGACGCCGACGCCGGCGAGCGCCATGACGCCGCCGATGACCATGTTCCAGGTTATCCCCTCGCCCAGCAGCAGGACGCCGAGAGCGACGCCCATGACGGGGGTCATCAGGGTGAGGGGCGACAATAGCGTCACCTCATACTTCTTGATCAGGCGGTAAAAACTGCCGTGGGCGAAGATGGAGACGCCGGCGACGGCGAAGATGCTGGCGAGGTAGACACGCCAGTCGAGGGCTGCGTAGGCGGCGGTCTGGTTGGTCTCGATCAGGAAGGACATGGCCATCAGCGGCGTGATGGAGAACAGGCCGATCCACGCCTGCAGGCGCATGGCGGGCATCGGGTCGATGCGCTTCATCAGGATGTTGGCGATGGCGCCGACCATGGCTGCTCCGACGAGATAGACGATGCCGATGGTGAGCGAGAACTGGCCGGGGTCGACCACGATGATCATCACGCCGGCGAAGGCGAGCAGGATGCCGGCGGTGCGCCAGACGCCGATCTTCTCGCCGAGGAACATGATCGAGAGGATGGTGGTGAAGGGAACGCCGAGCTGTCCGATGACGGAGGCGACGCCGGCGGTAGATGTGGCGAGGCCGAGGAAGAGCAGCGCGAAGTGAATGCCGGCCATGCCCATGGCGATCATGAACATGATGCCGATCTGGCGCGGCGCCGGCAGCAGGAATGGCAGCAGCACGAGCGCGAGCAGCGAAACGCGGATGGCCGCGAAGAAGATCGGCGGCACGCCGCCCTCGGTCACCGTCCAGCGCGTGACGACGAGGTTGAGCGCCCAGAACAGGCACACGGCGACGAGGAGCGCGAAGTCTGCGGGCTTCATGGGGGATGATTGGGACGTTTGGGTTGGCGCGCTCAGATGCAGGACGCGTATGTGCCTTTTGGGAAGGCGGCGCAACGTTCACCCTCCCCCCCCTTTGAGTGGACGATCGCAGCGCTGGCGAGCGTTGAGAGAGACCCCCACCTGTCCGCCCCCTAAACGGGGCGGGACCCTGTTGCATCACCGTCTTCCAAAGTATGGTAAGTTCGCGCGGCACGGTTCCGCCCCGTTTAGGGGGCGGACAGGTGGGGGTTTGCTTCGGCGTCTTGTGACGATGCGGCGGAGCGCGAGTACTAAAGCTCGATTACCCAGCCGTCGGCGGTGCGGCGGGCTTCCAGAGTCTGCGGGTCGTCGCCCTGGGCCTTGCGGCGACGGGGACGGGCGAAGCTGAGGAAGATGGCGGCGATCGCCAGCATCAGGCCGACAAAAGTCGCGGCAAGAAGCGCGAAGATAGCGGCGGCTACAAGAAATACCCCGAACCCGGCCTTGCCCAGAAAAGCGCAGAAACGCTGGAAGGCCGCGATGATGCGGGTTCCAATGTCGGTCTGGCCAAGCGTCTCGGTCATGTCGGGACTCCCTTGCGCAAAAGGTGCGCCCGCGCGGCGGAAAGTCAATCGGCGCTTATGAGAAAACCGCGATCAGCCCGTATGCGTGCATAGGCAGTGGTTATCGCAGCCGATTTTTGGTGCGCGACGGGTTCATATTCGCGCGGGGCCGACTTGGCGCCCGCAAGCGTGTCGGGATGGTTTCGCAGCATCAGCCGGCGATAGGCGGTGCGGATCTCCTCGAACGGCGCATCGTGACTGACGCCAAGGACTGCGTAGGGATCATCAGCATCGGGACCCAGGTGACCGGCCTTGATGCGGCGGAATGTATCTTCGCTGAATTCGAACAGGTCGGAGACGCTCTTGAGGTAGGCGAGTTCGTCGCCTGTCACAGCGCCGTCCGAGCCGGCGATCAGGAAAAGGCCGTCGAGCACGCCTTCGAGCAGGCATGGGCGATCACGATAGCGTTTGCCGATCCGCCGCGCGTAGGATTCGTAGCCGAGGACGGTTTGCCGCGCGATGTCGAAGACCCTGCGCATGGCGGGCTCATCGCCGGGCGCGGAGCGGAAGACGCGCGAGAAGGCCGCGACCTCGTCGATCGTCACCAGGCCATCGGCCTTGGCGAGCTTGGCGCCGAGGCCAACGACAGCGGCTGTGAATTCAAGGTCGTTCGGATCGGGCCCGCACTTGGGTGCGTCAACGTCCGTACCTGGCGCGGCGTCGTCCTCGAACGCGCGGCGCGAGAGCGAGGACAATTGCGACCAGATGCTCATGCGGTTGCTGTATGATCACATGCGACGGCGTGGCGCAATCGCGGTATCGGGGCGAGATCAGCACAGGGCTTGGATTCGCCTGCCGGGACCCCATTTGATGGTGACGGGGAACACAATGGCGCCCCGGGAGTAATGTCCCCGCAGGACGTTTAGAGAATTCAGAGTTCCAGACCCGGCGATCTAGTCCCCCCACGTCCCCCCGCCGGGAAGGAAGCGTCGCCGCCACCCCTAACGGAGTGGCGGCGATTGCGCTTCTGGGTCCCGATTCCGGACAGACTTACTTCTGCGAAGACAGGCCTACTTCTGTGAAGACAGGTGCTTCATCAGATCGCGCGCCGGCATAAGCGGGCCGCCGGGCTTGGCCGACTGCACGTTCATGACATCACCGCGAGCCGGCGCCTGGGCAGCGCCCTGCCCTTGGCCCTGGCCCTTGCGGTGGGCAGCCGGCTTGGCGCCGCGCGGCTTCTGACCATTGGGGCTGCGGGGTTTGTCGCTGGCGGGGCCATTGCCCTGTGTGCGCGGACCATCCCAGCCTGCGCCGCCGCCATTGCCACGGCGGCGGCCGCCGCTGCGACCTTCGCCGGCGGCAGCTTCGGAGCGGGGCTCGTGCTGGCGGTTTTCGCCGCGCGGACCGTCGTTGCGGCTATTGCGCTGGGGCTTGGCGCCGTTGCTGCGGCGCGGCTGGGCCGGGCCACGCGATTCGACGCGAGCGCCGCGTTTTTCGCCATCACCGATGGAGGCAGAGAGCTGGCCGAGCGTCGCGTCGTTGCGGCGATCAACCGCCGGGATTTTCTGGCGCGTCACGCGTTCGATGTCGCGCAGCAGTGAACGTTCATCCTCGGCGCAGAAAGCGACGGCGGAGCCATCCTTGCCTGCGCGTGCGGTGCGGCCGATGCGGTGGACATACTGTTCGGGAACGTCGGGCAGTTCGTACTGGACGACGTGGCTGACCGAGGACACGTCGATGCCGCGCGCGGCGATATCGGTCGCCACGAGGGCGCGCACATCGCCAGCCTTGAAGGCGGCAAGGGATTTCTCGCGCTGGGCCTGGCTCTTGTTGCCGTGGATCGCAGCCGAGGCGACGCCGCCGCCCTCGAGAATGCGGGCGACCTTGTCGGCGCCGCGCTTGGTGCGCGTGAAGACGAGGACGCGGGTGAATTCCGGCTTGGCGAAGAGTTCGGTGAGGAGGCCGCGCTTGCGGCCGGCCTCAACGAAGACAACCTGCTGGTTGACGCGTTCAATCGTGGTCGCGGGCGGCGCGACGGATACTTTCAGCGGATTGTGCAGCAGGTCGTTCGCCAGCTTCTCGATGTCGGAGGGCATGGTGGCCGAGAAGAACAGGTTCTGACGCTCGCGCGGCAGATGGCGGATGATGCGGCGGATGGGATCGATGAAGCCCATGTCGAGCATCTGGTCGGCCTCGTCGAGCACGAAGATTTCGAGCTTGGAGAGATCGGCGTCCTTCTCCTGCAGGTGGTCGAGCAGGCGGCCGGGAGCAGCGACGATCACATCAACGCCGCGCGCCAGCGCCTGGCGCTGGGGACCATGGCCGACGCCGCCGAAGATGGTGGCGACGGAGAAACCAAGCTGCGAGCCGTAGGCCTTGAACTGGTCGGCGATCTGGGTGGCGAGTTCGCGTGTGGGCGACAGGACGAGCGCACGGCAGCCGCGCTTGGGCGCAGCTTTCCGGTTGGCGGCGAGGCGATGGAGGATGGGCAAGGCAAACGCGGCGGTCTTGCCGGTGCCGGTCTGGGCGATGCCGAGCAGGTCGCGGCCTTCCATGACGCCGGGAATGGCGCCGAGCTGGATCGGCGTGGGCTGGGTGTAGCCCTTGGAGGTCAACGCATCGAGGATCGAGGCGTTGAGGCCGAGGTCTTTGAATTGGGTCAAATGAAGTTCTTTCGTGTGCGCGAAGTCGCGGACGCCTGACTCTGCAGGTCCGTCTTCGCTGGCCCTTCTGGGGCGCTGCTTCTTGGGGAAGACCCGGCGTGTGCGGGTGTTCTTGCGACTCTTCAGGGCGCTCAACGGGCCGGGACCTGCTTCTCAGGACCCTCACGCAGCCGGAACGCCGATAGTGTCTGCAGGGACAAGTCCGAGCGAACACGAGGCGCATATCGCCCCATGACCCCTCAAAGTCAAGTTAACGGCCTGATATTAGCTGATTAGCCGCAGCAGGCTGGGGTTGTCTGAATCACGCGCCCATCATCAGCGCGCCGACAAGGAGGCCGATCTCGATGCGGACCCAGGCGAGGTTCATGCGGCTGAACGTGTTTGCCAGGCCTGCCGTCATCCTGCCCTCCCCGCACCGGTGATTCCGGCGAACTGGAGAAGCCTAGACGCGCGATGGGCGTCGGCAATGAGGCGCACCCGGCAGGCGAGGAAAACCTGGGGGGAACACCTGATCGAGTTGTCACACTGGCGAAGGTGAGCCAAGCCAGCGGCATGACAGGGTCGACATCTTCGCGCGCGATCGTGGTGGGAGCTGGCCCGGCAGGGCTTGCCGCAGCCGAGGTGCTGGCGGACGCGGGATGGCGCGTGGCGATTCACGAGCGCATGCCGAACCCCGCGCGAAAGTTCCTGCTGGCGGGACGCGGCGGGCTGAACCTCACGCATTCCGAGCCGCTAGATGATTTTCTGGCGCGGTTTGGATCGGCGCGGTCGCGTGTCGAGCCCGCCATTCGCGGCTTCACGCCGGATGACCTGCGCGCCTGGTGCGAGGACCTCGGCGTAGAGACGTTCGTGGGATCGAGCGGGCGTGTGTTCCCGAAGGCGATGAAGGCCTCTCCCCTGCTTCGTGCATGGCTGGCGCGGCTGGGCGGGCTTGGGGTTGAGCTATTGTCGCGTTCGCGCTGGACCGGGTGGGATGGCGATGCGGTGACGTTCGAGACGCCGGATGGCGTTAAGCGCGAGGACGCCGATGCGGTGGTGTTGGCGCTGGGCGGGGCGAGCTGGCCGCGGCTGGGGTCGGATGGAAGCTGGGTGGGGATACTGCGCGCGAAGGGCGCGGAGATTGCGCCGCTGCGGCCGGCGAATTCGGGGTTCAACGTGAGCTGGTCTCCGATGTTTGGTGAGAAGTTCGCGGGTGAGCCGATCAAGGCGGCGGTGTTCCGCTTTGGCGGGCGCGAGGTTCAGGGCGACGCGATGATCGCGAGCTATGGCATCGAGGGCGGCGCGATCTATGCGATTGGCGTGGAGCTGCGTGAGGCGATTGCGACGCGCGGTGAAGCTGTGCTGGAGATCGACTTGATGCCGGGCGTGTCGATCGAGGCGATGGCGCAGCGGCTTGAAGGCGGGCGCAAGGACTCGCTTTCCAATCGCCTGCGCAAGGCGGGGCTAACGCCAGCGGTGGCAAGCCTGCTGCGCGAAGATGAGCGCGGGCCTGTGTTGCCGGCGGAAGGGCTGCGGCTGGCGCATCGCATCAAGCAGGTGGGTATTCGTTTGACAGGCTCGGCTCCGATCGAGCGTGCGATCTCGACAGCAGGCGGGATCAGCTGGGACAGCGTGAACGCGGACTATTCGCTGAAGGCGGCGCCACGCGTGTTCGTGGCCGGCGAGATGCTGGACTGGGAGGCGCCGACGGGCGGCTATCTGTTGCAGGCGTGCTTCGCGACGGGACGCGCGGCGGCGATGGGTGTAATCGCAGGCGGCGGCGAGCGTTGAGACAGACCCCCACCTGTCCGCCCCCTAAACGGGGCGGGACCCTGGAGCCGCCACCGGCCTTCGCTGTGAGGTAAGGTGTCGCAACACGGTCCCGCCCCGTTTAGGGGGCGGACAGGTGTGGGGTCTATACCGGCAGGTGGGATGAATTGAATGGGCCTCAGAACGCGCCCGCGATCGTGAGATTGAAGGACGGGCCTTCGGTTTCGCGGCGGAACTCGGCGCCGGAGAAGACACCGCCCGGGAGACGGTTGGGCGCGAAGAAGCGGCGCTCCTCTTCCTCGGGCATGTCGCCGATATTGTCCGCGCTAAGACGCACGAGCAGACCGCCGAGCAGCGCGGTCGTTTCGACAAAGATATCGAGATCGCCCTCGCCGATATCTTCGGTCTGCACTTCATCCAACCGGAAAGCGCTGGACGGGCCGGCGCTGAAATAATCCCAGCCCCAGGCCATTTTCCATTCGGGAATGTCCTGCCGGAATTCGAAATAGTAAGTCCACTCTTCCTCGCCGGCGATGCGCCGCGTCAGGCCGTCAATCGGATCGGTGACCTTGCTGTCCTGCAGCGTGCTCTGGAATTTGAGGAGGCCGCCCTTGATGCCGAAATCGTCGAGCGGGTAAGTGGCGTCGATGCTCAGGCCGTAGCGTTCGCCATCGCCAATGTTTCCGGCGGCGGTGAAGACGCAGGTGGGGTCGTTGGCGGGCGCCGTGTTGCAGAAGGGTGTGTCGAGGCGTGTCAGGATGAAGTCCTGCGCGTCGTCGATCTGGTCATAGAACGCGGAGAGGGAGACAGAGCCCCGGGGACCCAGCTGCTGTTTCCACTGCAGGCTGGATTTCCAGGCCTGCTCTGGTTCGAGATCGGGATTGCCCACCGTGATCTGGTTGTTGATGAACTCGAAGTCCGAGCCAAATTCGGAGAAGTCGAGCTGCGCCACTTCACGCTCGACGGCGAGGCGCCACTGAGTTTCCTTCGCTGGCGTCCAGGTCGCGACGGCGCGCGGCTTGGGATAGCTGAAGTCGCTTTCGCGATCGACATTGTCCGCAGGCGCGACAGCGGAAATGGTCGACGCTTCATAGGTGAAGCCCGCTTCGAGCGTCAGGGTGGGATCAACCCGCCAGGTGTCGTTGATGAAGACTTCGTAGCGCGTCTCCTCCACCTTGATGGAGGATAGCGGCAGGGTGATCGGCGTGGAGGGACCGCCATTGGAGCTGAAGGCGAGGTTGCGGTCCTGATCGCGATAGTTGAAGGCGCTTTCGGCGCCGATCTCGAGCGTGTTGTTGGCGTGCGTCTTCAACGTCCACACGCCTCGCAGAACATGCTCGCCGGCTTTCAGGTCGGTGTTGGTGCGGGTCAGCTCCAGAGGACCGCCAGTGGCCTGTTGAGTGAAAAGTTCCTGCGGACGCCAGTTCACGGAGCGGTTGACGGTGACCAGCTTCAGCGCGCTTTCGGGCGAGAAGCGATGCTCGTAATCGCCGCCCAGTTCGATGTGCCAGATGTCCTTTTCCTGATAGTCTTGGCTCGCCTGCGCCAGGACAGCGTCGTTGGGCAGGCGGAGATCGAGGCCGGATTGCACGTTGAACAGGCGCGGCATGATCTTGGCGTTCAGGTTCACCGTATCGCGCGGCGACACCTCCCAACCGACCGAGCCGGTAAGAAGGACCTCGACCAGCTGTTCCTGGCTGAACTGTTCGCCCGTGTACAGCAGCGCGCCGTTGGAGCCGCGCCGTGTGATGTCGACTTCCTCGCGGCCGCCGAGATTGGTCAGCTGCATCGTGAGGCGGCCGCTGAGCGTATCGGTGGTCCAGGCGCGTGTGCCGCCGGCCTGTTGGCTGACACGTTTGCCCGCATAGCGCAGCGTTCCGGCGAAGGTGGTGCTTTCCTTGAGGCCGGCGGACGGCTTGAGCACCACGTTGGCGAGTTCGGTGTAGCCGCGGACATCGATGTCGCCCGCAGAGGCCGCGCCGATCAGTTCGATGCGCAGGACATCGGCTGCGGAAATGCGCTCAAGCTGGTCGGAAATGGAATCCTTGGATGAGGGGCGCCGTCCATCGACCAGCACGTTCCCAGCGGTGGCGCCGAAGCCGCGCAGGCTTTCGCCCGCGTCGATCGAGAAGCCGGGGAGCTGGCGCACCATGTCGTAGGCCGTGACCGGGCTGAAGCGCGCGAAGAAGGCGGGGTCAAAGGTCTGGACCGCACCGGATTCGGAAACCGGCTGGGTCGCGCCGCCCTCCTGCGCAAACGCTGCGCCTGCGAGCGCGAATGAGCTTGCTGCAAGCACGAGTATGCTCTTGAAGCCCTTCATGCGCGTCCCTGCCCCTTTGGGGTCCCTGCGTCGCCCCTCCGCGACAAGACGCGGGCGGCGTTTCTCGTGTGTGAATCTGTTTCGTTACCTTCCTAAGCAGACTCGCAGGGGAGGATGCAAGTTGTTCTCAATCCGAACAATGCGGGATGACCCACAAAAAAGTGGGGCGGGTCTTGGGCCCGCCCCAGTCCTCGGCTCCTGACGACGCCTTCGTCCAGAACCGGAATTCAGAACTTCAAACTAGAACCGGTATCCCGTGGCCACAGTCACCACGAGCGGGTTGATATCGACGTCAGCGTTGATCGTTGCGCCGGCGACAAGGGTGACGTCGGTGCTGATCCAGATCTTGCGGACGTCGACGTTGATCGCCCAATGCTCGTCGAGCTTGTAGTCGAAGCCGACCTGGAGGGCGCCGCCAAAGCTGTCATCATACTCGATCGATGTGACGGGGCCGCCGGCCGGCAGCTCGTCGTCATAGAAGGTGGTGTAGTTCACGCCAGCGCCCAGATAGGGCTGGAAGGTGCCAAAGTCGGTCCAGCGATACTTCGCCGTAACGGTGGGCGGGAAGTGGGAGACCTCTCCAAGGTCAACCGTGCCGATCGACGTGCTGACCGCCTTCACATCGTGAGTGGCGATGCAGCACAGCAGCTCGACCGAGATGTTGTCGGAGAAGAAGTACTCGATCTGCAGGCTGGGGACATACTCGTCCGAGATGTCGACCGTACCGCCGATAGCCGAAATCGTTGCGGACTCATCCGGCAGGATTCCCGAGACGCCGACCTTGAACTGGAAATTATCCAGGAAGCCCTGCGCCGAGGCTGCGCCCGCGAACGCCAGGGAGCCGGTTGCAAGGCTGGCTGCAAGAATGAGGGATCGAACGATACGCATGGGAGATGTCCTTGTCTGTTATGCAGACAAGTTGCTCCGCCGGCGGACGATCCGGTTGATCTGGCTCAACACCGCTTGCGGCGCGGCGCCGCGTTTAGAACCCTAATAGTTCAGGATCGGACGCAACCAGCGCTCGGCGGTTGCGAGGTCCCAGCCCTTGCGGGCGGCGTAATCCTCGACCTGGTCCTTCTCGATGCGGCCGACGGCGAAATAGACGGCTTCGGGGTGCGAGAGATACATGCCGGAGACGGAGGCGGGCGGGTTCATCGCGAAGCTTGAGGTGAGTTCGATGCCGGCCTTCTCCGTGGCGCCGAGGAGATCGAAGAGCGTGCGCTTTTCGGTGTGATCGGGCTGCGAGGGATAGCCGGGGGCCGGGCGGATGCCCTGGTATTTCTCGGCGATGAGATCGTCGTTTGGCAGCGCCTCGTCCGGCGCATAGCCCCAGAGTTCGCGGCGCACCTGTTCGTGCAGGTATTCGGCAAAGGCTTCGGCGAAACGGTCGGCCAGCGCCTTCACGATGATGGAGGAGTAGTCGTCGCCCTTGTCGACGAACTCCTTCGCCTTTTCGAGTTCGCCATGTCCCGCTGTTACGGCGAAACCGCCAATGTAATCGGCGCCCTGTGAGCCCACGTAATCGGACAGGGCAAGTTGGCCCTTCTCGTTTGTCTTTTCCATCTGCTGGCGCAGCGTGAAGAAGCGGGCGAGTTCCTTGGTGCGCGTCTCGTCAGACCAGACGATCACATCATCGCCTGCCCTGTTCGCCGGCCAGAAGCCGACAACGCCCTTTGCCTTGATCCACTGCTCGCCGATCATGCGTTGCAGGATCGCCTGCGTGTCCTTCCAAAGAGACTTGGCAGCTTCGCCGACGACATCGTCTTCGAGGATCATCGGGTAGCGGCCGACGAGATCCCAGCTGGCGAAATACGGCGTCCAGTCGATGTAGCGGGCCAGCGTTGCAAGATCGGCCTCGATCTCGCGCGCGCCGAGGAAGCTGGGCTTTGGCGGCGTGTAGGCGGACCAGTCGATCTTCGGCGCCATGGCGCGCGCGGCTTCAAGGCTGACCCGCGCCTTCGCCTGACCGCCTGACCGCGAGTCGCGGATCTTCTGGTACTTCTCGCGCATCTCCGCCCAGAACTTGTCACGCGAGTCATCGCTGATCAGCTGACTGACGACGCCGACGGCGCGGCTGGCGTCGAGCACGTGAACCACGGGGGCGTGCTTGAACATGGGCTCGATCTTGATGGCGGTGTGCGCCGGGCTGGTGGTCGCGCCGCCGATGAGCAGGGGCTTGTGGATGCCTAGGCGTTGCATTTCGGAGGCGAAGTAGACCATTTCGTCGAGCGAGGGCGTGATGAGGCCCGAAAGGCCGATCATGTCGGCGTTCTCGCGCTGGGCCGCTTCTAGGATTTTCTCGGCGGGGACCATGACGCCGAGGTCGATGACCTTGTAGCCGTTGCACTGCAGGACGACGCCGACGATGTTCTTGCCGATGTCGTGCACATCGCCCTTCACCGTCGCCATGATGACGACGCCGTTGGACTTGTCGGCCATGCCGGTGCGGAGCTTTTCTTCCTCCATGTAGGGCATGAGGTGGGCGACGGCGGCTTTCATCACACGTGCGGACTTCACCACTTGCGGCAGGAACATCTTGCCGGCGCCGAAGAGGTCGCCGACGATGTTCATGCCGTCCATCAGCGGGCCTTCGATGACGTGGAGCGGGCGTTCCACTTCAAGGCGGGCGGCTTCGGTGTCTTCGACGATGAATTCGGTGATGCCGTTGACGAGGGCGTGGGCGAGACGATCCTTCACCGGCTTCTGGCGCCAGCTGAGATCCTTCTTCTGCACTTCACCCTTCTGGCCGCGATAGCGTTCGGCGACTTCCAGCAGGCGGTCGGTCGCGTCGTTGCGGCGGTTGAGGATGACGTCCTCGACGCGCTCGCGCAGTTCGGGATCGATGTTGTCGTAGATATCGAGCTGGCCGGCATTCACGATCGCCATGTCGAAGCCGAGCTTGATGGCGTGATAGAGGAAGACGGAGTGCATGGCGCGGCGGACGGGCTCGTTGCCGCGGAAGGAGAAGGAGACGTTGGAGAGACCGCCAGACGTGCGCGCGTAGGGCAGGTTCTGCTTGATCATCTTCACGCCCTCGAAGAAGTCGACGGCGTAGTTGTTGTGTTCCTCGATGCCGGTAGCGACGGCGAAGATGTTGGGATCGAAGATGATGTCTTCGGGCGGGAAGCCGATTCCGACCAGCAGATCATAGGCGCGCTTCGAGATTTCGTACTTGCGGGTGGCCGTATCCGCCTGCCCCTGTTCGTCGAAGGCCATGACGACGACGGCGGCGCCATAACTTAGCGCCTTGCGGGCCTGGTCGAGGAACTGGGCTTCGCCTTCCTTCATCGAGATGGAGTTGACGATCGCCTTGCCCTGGACGTTCTTGAGGCCTTCCTCAATGACTTCCCACTTCGAGGAATCCACCATGATCGGAACCTTGGCGATGTCCGGCTCGGCTGCGATGAGGCGCAGGAAAGTGCGCATCGCGGCTTTCGAATCCAGCAGGCCTTCGTCCATGTTCACGTCGATGATCTGCGCGCCGTTCTGCACCTGCTGGCGCGCGACATCGACCGCCGCCGCGAAATTGCCCTCCACAATGAGCTTCTTGAACGCCGCCGATCCGGTGACGTTCGTGCGCTCGCCGATATTGATGAAGTTGGCGGTGGATTGGGTCACTTGGAAAATGTCCGCTTGTGAGGATGCTCAGGATCGAAATACGGCCCCAAGATCGAATAAAGGTACCGCTCCCGGTAGGTCTTCCGCGCGCGCAATGTAGCGGCAAATCGCTCAACAGCGGGCGTATAGCGCGGCGGATCTACATGAAACAGAACCAGCAAGGCATCTGAACAGCCTTGCGCAAGCATTGTCGTAGCGAGCTCTGGGAATTCCTTCCCGTCTCCATAGATGAGATTGTCGTAGTGCATCCAGAACTCCGCGCATGGTGATCCCAAATCGACGGCCCGGCGCAGCCAGGCGGAACAGCGCTCAACATCAAAATAGAGATCGTGTCGCACAGAGCTGGCTGCGACTACGCCAAGATCCTTGGCTTCGAAGAAAGTTAGCCCGGCATTCAACGCCTCTTCGGCAGTGGCTGGCTCGTCCGCGTCCAGCGCGGCTGCATAGTAAGCAAGGGCGTCATCCAGCCGATCTTCGGCTTCGGCGGCCATTCCGGTCGCCAGATTGCTGGACGCACTGCTCATAGCTATTCCGCAGCCTTCGTTCGTTGCAACGCCGGCAGACCATCGATGCTCTTCGCATTCTTCGTCAGGCGGCTTTCGTGCCAGGCGTCGAGTTCCATATGGTCGATGTAGCGGCGCAGCTGGTCGCGCTCGCCCTTGAACTCCATGAAGGGCACGGCCCAGCCGCAGCTGTCCTGCACCTGCGTGATGTCTGCGAAGATGATGTCGCGGGCGCGTTCGTGGCCGTGTGGAAACTTTGCGATCTCTTCGGCAAAGCCCGGATCGTTGAACTGCATGGCGGAGCCACGGCCATAGAGGCGCATGATATTCGGCGCGCCTTCATAGGCGCAGAACATGAAGGTGATGCGGCCGTTCTCGCGCACATGCACCAGCGTCTCTGCGCCCGAGCCGCCGAGATCGGCATAGGCGACGCGGTTGGGGCCGATGATGCGGAACGAGTCATAGCCCTTGGGGCTGAGATTCACGCGGCCCGCATCTGACAAGGGCGCAGTGGCGACGAAGAACATCTTCTGCGCCTTGATGAAGGCGACATGCTTGTCGTTCAGGGCGTCGTAGAACTTGGCCATCAGGCCAGCTCAAACGGTTCAAGCCCCGCCAGCCGCAGCGCGTGCGGGCGCACGGGCGGTTGGCGCGGGGTGACGCCTCTCACGGATTCCGCAACGTGGCGGATGTGGTCGGGCGTGGTTCCGCAGCAGCCGCCGAGGATGTTGACGAGGCCTTCCTTCGCCCACTGTTCGACGGAGTGCGCGGTTTCGTGGGGCTGTTCGTCATACTGGCCCATTTCATTCGGGAGCCCCGCATTCGGATAGGCTGCGACCAGCGTGTCGGCGACGCGCGACATCTCGGCGATGAAGGGGCGCATCAGGTCGGCGCCCAGCGCGCAGTTGAAGCCTACGGCGAAAGGCTTGGCGTGCTTCACGGAGTTCCAGAAGGCTTCCGTTGTCTGGCCCGAGAGCGTGCGGCCGGAGCGGTCGGTGATCGTGCCGGAGATCCAGATCGGGAGATGTTCGAGGCCTTCGGCCTCAAGGTCCATGATCGCCTTGATCGCCGCCTTGCAATTTAGCGTGTCGGTGATGGTCTCGATCAGGTAGAGGTCCACCCCGCCCTCGTTCAGGGCGCGGACCTGGTCGCGATAGGCGTGGTAGACCTCGTCGAAGTCGACGAGGCGCGCGCCGGGATCGTTCACGTCCGAGGACATGGACAGCATCTTGTTGAGCGGGCCCATGGAGCCGGCGAGGAAGCGCGGCTTGTCAGGCTGTCTTGCAGTGAAGCTGTCGGCCACCTCGCGCCCGATGCGGGCGCCTTCATAGTTGATGTCCCGGACGGCCTTGGCGTCGAGCTTGTAGTCGTCCTGCGCGATCGTCGTCGCGGAGAAGGTGTTGGTCTCCGAGATGTCGGCGCCTGCTTCGAAATACATCGTGTGAAGCTGCGCCACGAGATCCGGGCGCGTGAGGCAGAGGATATCGTTGTTGCCCTTCATCTGGCCGATGTGCGTGGCGAAACGGTCGCCGCGATAATCGGCTTCGGTGAGGCCCATCTTCTGGAACATCACGCCCCATGACCCGTCGAGGATCAGGATGCGCTCTTTCGCGGCGGCCTTCAGTTTTTCAATGCGTTCGGCGCGGGTCATTTTTTGACTCCTTCGCGAGGGGGCGGAACCGACACGGCTCCGTTGGGATGGAGCGGGAAAAACGGGTTGTGAGCGACTTCCCAGAGATGGCCGTCGGGATCGGCGAAGTGGCCGACATAGCCGCCCCATGACGTCTTGTAGGGAGGCTTGAGGCTGACGGCGCCGGCGGCGAGGACGCGCGCGAAGGCGGCGTCGACCGTGGCGGCGTCGGGAACGTTCCAGGCCAGCGTCTGGCGACGGAAGCCGTGGCCTTCGGCCGGCACGCCGGCATCTTCGGCAAGCATGTCGTTCGGAAACAGCGCGAGCACGACACCATCCATGTCGTAGAAATAGATCGTCTCCTGCGAGGCCCGCGAACGCTTTAGGCCCATCGCCTCGTAGAAAGCGGCGGCGCGGGCGAGATCCTCGACGCCGAGTGTAACAAGCGCGATGCGGATTGCGGGATCGCTCATGATGGGCGCGCCTCCGGCTTGATGCCCAGCAACCGGCAGGTCGAGAGCGACAGGCCGGCGCGGTTCATCGTGTAGAAGTGGAAATGGTCGACGCCCTGCTCGGCAAGGCGCTGGCAGAGATCCGCGGCGACATGGGCGGTTACGAGGTCGCGCGTTTCGGCGTCGCCATCGAGGCCTTCATAGAGTTCGGCGATGCGCGCGGGGATGGCTGTATTGCACAGGTTGGCCATGCGCTGCAGGCCCTTGAAGTTCGACTGCAGCATGATGCCCGGCACGATGGGCTGGGTGATGCCGGCGGCGCGGGCCTGGTCGAGGAATTTGAAGAAGACGTCGGGGTAGAAAAAGAACTGCGTGATGGCGCGCGTGGCGCCCGCATCAAACTTGCGCTTGAGGTTGTCGATCTCGGCCTTCAGCGAGGGCGCATCGGGATGCACTTCGGGATAGCAGCCGACGGAGATATCGAAGTCGCCAATCCGGCGCGCGCCTGCGATCAGGTCGCTGGCGTAGGCATAGCCGCCCGGATGCGGTTCGTAGCGCGTGCCGATGCCGGCGGTGGGGTCGCCACGCAGGGCGACGACGCGCTTCACGCCGGCTTCCCAGTAGTCCTTGAGTACCTGATCAATCTCGCCCTTCGTGGCGGCGACGCAGGTGATGTGGCCGGCGGGATTGAGCTTCGTCTCCTCCGCCATGCGCTTGACGATGCCGTGCGTGCGCTCGCGAGTGGACCCGCCGGCGCCATAGGTGACCGAGACATAGGACGGCTTCAGCGGCTCCAGCCGCTTCACCGAATCCCAGAGCTTCGCCTCCATCTCGGGCGTCTTGGGGGGGAAGAATTCGAAGGATACGCTTGGCGTCCTGCTCATGCGACTGACCTCTTGGCGGACTTGGCCACGTCGGCGGCCCACACCATCACTGAAATGCCCTTGTCGCCGTTTGGCGCGGCGAAAGTTCGGGAGAAGCTGGCCGCGAAGCCGGACTTCTCGCCCCAGCCAGCAAGGTCTGCCTCGCTGAGACCGAGCCTGCGGTGGGCGTGCTGTTCGCGCAGATGTTCCAACGTGTGCGGCGCGAAATCGACCACCACGACGCGGCCGCCAGGACGCAGGACACGCGCCGCCTCGCGCAGGGCGCGCGAGGGGTCGTCGAGGAAATGCAGGACCTGGTGGATGATCACGAGGCTGGCGCAGCTGTCCGGGTATGGCGTTGCCGTCGCATCGCCATGGCGGACGAAAGCGTTGGCAGCGCTGGCCGCCTCCAGCTTGGAGCGGGCGACCGTGAGCATCTGGTGGGACAGGTCGATGCCCTCGACGCGGCGCGCGAGGGGCGAGAACAGCGCCAGCATGCGGCCTGTGCCCGTGCCGAAATCGATCACGGTGTCGAACGGTCCCGGGCCCGCGGCGGCGAGCACTGCCTTCTCGATTTCTGCATCGGAGTAGTGAAGCGCGCGCAGCTCGTCCCAGTGTTCGGCGACGCGTGCGAAATAAGCGTCAGCGGCGGCGAAACGCTCGCCCTTCACTTCGCGCAGCCGGACAAGGTCGCGCTGGATTTCAGGATCGGCGGGATCAATCCAGGCGATCAACCCGTCGATGAGAGACCGCGGACGGCCATCGCCCGGCAGGCGGTAGAAGACCCAGGCGCCTTCAGGCAATCGCTCGACCAGGCCGGCGCCGGTGAGGAATTTGAGGTGGCGCGACAGGCGCGGCTGGCTCTGGTTCAGGACCTGGGCCAGTTCGCCGACAGAAAGCTCGCCATGTGATAGGAGAATGAGGATACGCGCACGCGTCGCCTCGCCAGCGGCGCGGAGCTGCAGAACGAGATCGGCCAAGCTCGCAAGTTCCATTTAATCATATAAACATATCGTTATATGTCAGGCAAGGCGTGGTTTTCCGGTCACAATCCGAGGGAGACACCTAAGGAAGCCGGATGTGGCCTGGTCCATGCTCCCATTCCGACAAGTTTGCGCAACGAAGCTGGCGTCTGTGGTTGATCGGCTTGAGTCACGGCCTCATATCCACCCGTGTCGGGAGAGGGTCCCATTATGAAACCGGTCTTTCATCTGCTCCCGCGAACCCTGCCCGTCTTCGCAGCCATGGCGCTGTCGGGATGCCTGACGGCTGGACCGAACCCGGACGATCCCTACGAGGATTTCAACCGGCAGATGTTCGCTTTCAATGACGGTGTGGACCGCGCAATCGTCAAGCCGGTCGCTCAGGGCTATCGGGCCGTAACAAACGAGCCGATCCGCGAAGGCGTTGGCAATTTTTCATCGAACCTGGGCGAGCCGCTGACGGCCGTGAACCATGTGCTGCAGGGCAAGCTGCCCGACGCCGGCGCGACGGTGAGCCGCTTCCTCATCAACTCCACGATCGGCCTTGCCGGCATCTTTGATCCGGCCTCCTCGATCGGCATCCAGCGCACGAAGGAAGACTTCGGGCAGACGCTTGGGAGCTGGGGCGTCGATTCGGGCCCCTACCTGGTGATGCCCCTGATCGGTCCGACCAACCCGCGCGACCTGACGGGCATGGGCGGCGACCTTGCACTCAACCCGCTGAACTATCCGGAATTCGAGAATGACGACGCCATTCGCGCCGGCACGGCTGTGCTGTGGGGAGTGGATGCACGCGAAGGCGCGCTTGAGGCGACCGGCGAACTCGATCAACAGATCGACCCCTATACCACAGTGCGGCGTTTGTATGGCCGCACAAGGGCTGCGGACATCGGAATTCCTTACGAAGAGCCGAATGACGCCTCAGACCTGACGGACGATGAACTCGATTTTTAGCGGGCGCCCTGACCGGGTTCGCATGGGAGGCTTCATGAGACTTTTCAGCATCATCGCCGCCGCGGTCGCGTTGACGATTGCCGCTCCGTCGGCCTTCGCGGACAAGCGGGCCGAAGCGTTCGTGCAGTCAAACGCGAACTCCGCGCTGTCAGCGTTGAACGACCGGACAATCACGGCCGAACAGCGCGAGGCCAAGTTCGGCCAGTACATGAACCAGTTCGCCAACATGCAGTCGATCGCCCGCCGCGTGCTGGGCGTCAAAGCGCGGTCGCTAAGTGATGCGGAATTCAACCGCTACTACAAGATCTTCGAGACCTACGCGCTTGAGGTCTACCAGGTGCACTTCGACCAGTTCCGCGGCGAAGCCATTCGCGTGACCGGGTCAAAGGACGACGGCCCGCAGCGGTCGACGGTCGAGTCGGTGATCAAGAGCTCGCAGACCGGCAAGGACACGAAGGTGTTCTGGGACGTCCTCCTGTCGAATGACGGCAAGACATACCGCGTGCGCGATGTGGGTATTGAGCTTGGCGGATCGATCCTGTGGCTTGCCCAGGAACAGCAGGCGCAGTTCGTCAGCTTCCTTGATCGCAACAATGGCGACATCGACAAGCTGATCGGGCGCATCAACGTGCTGCTGGCAGATATGGAAGCGCGCAAGAAGGACGGCCGCGGATCAGCCTTCAAGGGCTGACGTCCAGGACCGCCCGACGCCTGAGATCACCAGTTCGTGGGTGACTGCGAAGGGGTACTGGACCGTTTCTCCGGTTTTCCTGTATGGAACCTTCCAACACGCTGACCGTGCACGGCAGCCCAACCGGAGAGACCCATGATCCGCAAACTTCTTGTCGCCGCCGCTTTCGCCGTCGCCATGTCGCCGATGGCCCTCGCCCAGGACGCGCCGAAATTCTCGACCACGACGTCTTCCTTTGCCGCCCTCATCGAGAACGCAGAAGCCAAGGCTGCGCTCGAAAAAGTTTTCCCGGGGATGGCCGAGTCCCCCGAACTTGAGCCGGCGCTCCAGATGACGCCGGACATGGTCAAGAGCTTCGTTCCGGAACTGCTCACGGACGCCAAGCTGAAGGAACTCGACGCCGAACTCGCCAAGATCAAGTAAGCTTTGGTCGTCAAGACATTAAGCGGCGCGATTCCTGAAGGAATCGCGCCGTTTTCGTTACTTGCCGCGGGTTGGGCGCTGCGTGCCGGGCCTGTCGGAACCTTGCGGGCCGCCAGACGTCTACCGGGTACAGCAAGAGCCTTCGACACGGCCAGCGAGACAAACATGAACGACGTCCAGCCTCCCCCGAACCGACTCCGCGTGCTGCGCTGGACGCGCGTCTTCGCGCAGCCCCTGCGTGAGACCTTCCCGGTGGACGAGACCCCGGCGGCCGAAATGATGGACTTTCTCGAGCAGGCGGACCGCAAGCGGTACTCGCGCCAACCGGGAGACAACGCCTGATTTACCGGCCACGCGAACGGCGGGGCTCGTCCATCTTCCAGATCGCGATGGCGAGAGCTGCGGCCATGGTCGCAACACTTGCCCAGAAGGCCGACTGATACCCCCAAAGGAGGACAAGCCCCGCGCCCAAAAGCGGGGCGAAGGCGCCCGCGGCTCCCTCGGCCGTGTTCGAGAGCGCCATGCGCATCGGCACGTCGTGCGGGTGGCCGTATTCCAGCACGATGTTTGTGGTGGACATCTGGAAGCCCGATTGCCCTGCCCCGATTAGAAGAAACGCGATCGCGAAGGTCTCGATGGAGGTGCACAGCATCATGGCGGCGACGCCGGCGATGTTGATCGCGGTCGAGAGCAGGAAGGTCGAGCGGAAGCCCTGGCGATCCGACAGATAGCCCCAGACGAGGTTTGTGAGCGTGTCGGCGCCCATGTAGGCGACTGACAACGCCGCCAGCATCACGCCAAACTCTTCCGGGCTCAACTCATGCGATATGCCGAGAATATGCGCCGCATAGATCGGCAAGAAGGGCTGGCTGATGCGCGAGCCCATCACCAAGGTGCGCGCCACCATGAACCAGGCGAAGCCCTTGTCCTCGCGCAGGAGCGCCGGAAAATCCTTCATCCGCTCGCGCAGGCGCGTGCGCGCTCTCACCGTTGGCGGCTCTGGCTCACGCATCATCAACTGCAGGGCGGTGAGACCAAGGCTGGTGAGCACGAAGGAGACGAAGAAGGTGGTGGCGTAGCCATTGCCCCAGACATGATTGGCGATGAGCCATGATCCGGCGAAGTACGACAGCAGGGCTGCGATCAAGCCGCCGATGAGATTGCGCCAGGCCTGCAGCCGGCCGCGCAGGCGGATGGGAATGACCTTCGCCAGAAGCAGTTGGAACGCCACGCGCTGTGGACCCTGGAACAGGCCGAGCAGGAACAGGAACAGCAGCGCAAAGAACAGCGCGGGCGGCCCTGCCATGAACCAGCCGGAAATGGCGAGGCCGAGGATCTGCAACCGCATCAACAGGCCCAGCGTCACGGAGACGGGCAGGATCTTCTTGCGGTGTTCGACCTGCGAGGCGCCGACAATCGGGGACACGATGCTGCCGAGCTGCTGCAGGCTGGTACCGATGCCGACCCAGAAATCAGACCCCGAGATCGAGTGAAGGTAGGCGGGCACGAAGGTTGGCGTGTTGACCAGCCGGAAGCCGGTCATGCCCAGCATGCCGTGCATGAAATGGCCGATATAGTTCCGCTTCAGGTTGTCATGGACGAACTTGTCGTAGGCGGCGTCAGCCTCGACAACGGCCGATGTTCCACGCGGGGGTATATCGCCCAAGGGGTTTGCCCTTCCCGGAGGCAAGTCCCTGCACGCGCCGGGGTGATGCCAGTGATTCCTTCTAGTCCTGCTTTGATGAGTCTTGAAGTGCGGCGCGATGCAGCGTGGGGTAGAAAACGGAAGATAGTCCGGACAGGCGCAAGAGATCTGTCTGCGGGGAGATACTCATGAAACGCCTTCTTGTCCTGTTCGCGGCCACAGCGCTGGCGCTTCCGGCGTTTGCGCAGATTGCGCCGAAACCGACGCCGGAACAGCTCGCAAAGACCTATGAGGAAGACCAGCTTTCGCTTGAATCGTGCGGCGTGCCGCGCAATGCGGGCGACGACTATCGTCCCGCCCCGCTCTATCCGGATCAGACCCGGGCGCCGCGCCTGCCGGCCTCGGACAACTTCACGCTGGACGTGGTCGCGTCCGGACTGCCGAACCCGTGGGGGCTGGCTTTCCTGCCATCTGGCAATTTCCTGGTGACGATACGTGGCGAGGGCCTGCGGGTTGTTTCAGCGGACGGCAAGACATCGACAGCCGTAGGCGGCACACCGCCGATCAAGAACGCGATCCGCCTGCTGGGCATGCATGACGTGGTGCTGGACCAGGACTTCGCGCGCAACCGCACGCTCTATCTCGCCTTTGTCACGACGCCCGAGGGCAAGGGCCCGACCGGATACATCGTCAGCGCGAAGCTATCGGCCGATGAAAAGAGCCTTGAAGCCTACACCATCCTCAAGGAACAGATGGGCATGATCCCGCGCCGGATCGCGCAGGGCGCCGACAGTCGCCTCTACATCCACACGGCGGAGGTGATCACGCCCTATGCGACCGTGCAGAACATGGCGAGCCCGCAGGGCAAGGTGCTGCGGCTCAACCCGAACGGGACCGTGCCGGGCGACAATCCGTTCGTGCCGTGGAATTCCGCCGATCCGTCGATCTGGGCCCTCGGCTTCCGCGATCCGCAGGGCATGGTGATGCATCCGACAACCGGAGAGCTGTGGACTATCGAGAACGAACCGCGCGGGGGTGACGAACTGAACATCGTGCGCGCCGGCCGCAACTATGGCTTCCCGCTGATCTCGTATGGCCGCGACAATGACGGCAAGCTTCTGAATGGCGGGCTGACGCAGAAGGACGGGCTGGAACAGCCAGTCTATTTCTGGACGCCGTCGGTGGCGCTGTCTGGCATGGCGATCTATTCAGGAGACAAGTTTCCCGCATGGAAGGGCGATGTGTTCGCTGGCGGGCTTTCGGGGATGCAGCTTGTGCGCCTGAAGGTGCAGGACGGGCGCGTAGTGGGCGAGGAGAAGCTGCTGCGCGACAAGTGCAAGCGCATTCGCGACGTGCGGCAGGGGCCGGACGGGCTTCTGTACATCCTCACCGACGACGCCAATGGCGAGATCTGGCGGCTGTCGCCACGCTAGGCGCGGCCCGACCTGCGCTTCAGGCGGCGGGAAGGCTTTCGGCAGGGGGGCTTTCGGCGGGAAGGCTTTGCTGTTCGACAGGCGCGGCCGGGAGTGAATCGGCGCAGCGGGGCTGGTTTTCGATCAGCTCGACGACGAGGCGCATCAGGTCGCGCATGCGCAGCGTTTCCTTTCCGCCGTCATACTCCGCGCCGAAATCGATCTGTCCCGGGTCGTACGGACTGGACTGACCCAGATAGGTATTGAACAGCGCCTCATTGCCCTGCCGGAACTTCTTCAGGATGAAGCGGCGCTCGGTCGGATCGAGCAGGCCTGAGCCCGCTTCGTGGGGAAAACGGGACAAGGCGATATCGCGCAACCGCTCCTGGGTATCGACGGACGCGCCAACCGCACGCGCCAGCCGCATCAGGGTGACGAGCTTTTCCGACGCGCGGGGGTTTTCGCTGCTGGCGCCGTTCGCCAGCTGTGCGCGATCGATGCCGATGATTGAGGCCATCGCGGCGACAGCATCCTGCAACTCGTACTGGACAAGCCGGATGCTCGCCTGGCCGAAAGGACCCGACCAGCGCGAGACGAAGCGATAGTAGTCGATGTCGGGAATGATCAGGGCGGGATTCTCGGTGTAGTCCTCGATGTGGTAGTCGGCGTTCGCCTCTTTTTCGAAGTCGCGGTAGACCTGCTTGAGGCGCTGGTTGAAGGCGGATTCAAACAGCACGTCCGGACGGCGGACAAACGCCACGACCTCGACATCATGACCCTTGAGCGTTTCGGCAAGCGCGCTGATCGACTGCATCGGCGCCGTGAACATCTCCTCGCTGGAGATCAGGGCGGTGCGCGCATTCGAGGCAGCGAGCGCGCCGGAAAGCTGGGCGAGTTCGTCGGCGAGAACGGGAAGATCGCCTTGGCGGGGATCGACCTTTTTCTTCATCGCATAACCGAGGCGGTGGTGAGCCGCATCAAACCAGCAGCATCGCGGATAGATCACGCCGGCGCTGGCAAGCGCATCGTCCGATTGCGTCATCGTCGCCTGGATGGACGATGTACCGGTCTTGTGCGCACCAATGTGCAAGATGACCCGCATCCCCCTAGACTCCTCCGTATCCCTACACAACCTACTCTCCGTCTGGAGAAACAGGCCTCACTGCCGGCAACGTCGGGAACTCCGATAGCCCCGCGCGCGACCCTGATTCCTTCCTGCGATGTATTGACGGGTCTGGCCACCCCAAAAAATTGCCTTGGGGCAGGTGCATGAGAATCGGCATTATTGCAGGATATCTTTTTCCGGCAGCACGTACCTAGCCGCTGCAACGCCTTCTGGCGCCGGGAAGCCGAGAATTTCCATCTCGTTACAAGTTCAGCAGCGTCGGATCGCCGCCCTGTGCGGCGATGTTCACCGTGATCGCGCGTTCGGTTGCGAAGCGAGCGACATAGTGCGGGCCGCCCGCCTTTGGGCCCGTGCCTGAGAGGCCCGAGCCGCCGAAGGGCTGGACGCCGACGACAGCGCCGATGATCGAGCGGTTGATATAGACATTGCCGGCGCGGACATGCGCCTTCACCTTGTCGGCAAAGCCCTCCAGCCGCGAGTGCACGCCAAGCGTGAGGCCATAGCCCTTGGCCGAGAGCGCGCCGCCGACGGTTTCGATGTCATCGGGATCGTAACGGACGATGTGGAGCACTGGGCCGAAGACCTCGCGGTCCAGCTGGTCGATGGATTGCAGCTCCACGATGGCCGGGCCGAAGAACGCGCCCTTCTCGCGCAGCGCGCCGATATCGCGCTGCCAGACTTTCGCGACAGACCGCATGCGTTCGAGATGTGCGCCCAGAAGCCCGCGCGCTTCGGCGTCTATGATCGGACCGATATCGGTTGCGGCGTCGGCGGGATCACCGATGACCAGGACCTCCATCGCCCCCTTTATCATGGCGATGGTCTCGTCTGCCGTTTCGTGCGGCAGGAATAGGACGCGCAGGGCCGAACAACGCTGGCCCGCCGAACGGAAGGCGGACATTACAACATCGTCGACCACCTGCTCGCGCAGCGCGGTGGTGTCGCAGAACATGGCGTTGAGGCCGCCGGTCTCGGCGATCAGCGGCACGATGGGGCCATCCTTGGCGGCGAGCGTGCGGTTGATGATGCGCGCGACCTCCGTGGAACCTGTGAAAGCAACGCCGGCGCAGCTGGGATGGCTGGTCAGCCATCCGCCCACTTCGCCCGCGCCGAATACGAGATGCAGTGCGTTTCCGGGCAGGCCAGCTGCGTAAAACAGCTTCACGGCTTCGGCCGCGATCAGCGGCGTCTGTTCGGCCGGCTTGGCGATGACGGTGTTGCCGGCCGCCAGCGCGCCTGCGATCTGGCCCGTGAAGATGGCGAGCGGGAAATTCCACGGGGAAATGCACACGAAGACGCCGCGGCCCATCATCTCGAGACCGTTGGTTTCGCCGGCCGGGCCCGGCAGCGTTTCCACGCCACGGAATTTCTGTTCGGCGTCGAGCGCATAGTAGCGGCAGAAGTCCACCGCTTCGCGGACCTCAGCGATGCAGTCATCTAGCGTCTTGCCGCCTTCGCGCGCGAGGATGGCGATGAGACGATCCGAGTCACGCTCCATGGCGTTGGCCATGGCTTCGAGGATTTCTGCACGCTTGGCTCCGCCCATGGCGTTCCATTCGGGCTGGTATGCGGCAGCGGCAACATAAGCCCGGTCTATGATATCGCGCGATGCGTTGAACACGCCGCCGATTTCACGTCCGCTGTCTGCTGGCGCATGGATCGGGTCGCACCTCTCGCCGCCGCGATACATGTCCCCGGCTGAGAGCGACGCAACGGTAAACGGCCCGGCAGCATCCAGCTTCGCGACAGCCTCGTGGACGCGATCGCGCACGGCTTTCTGGCTGTAGTCGAGGCCGCTCGAATTGGTGCGTGCGGGGCCGTAGAGCTTCGGCGGCGGCGGGATGCGCGGATGGCGCGCGGGGGCCGCTGACAGCAGCGCGTAGGGATCGGTAGCGATGCGTTCGGCGGGGACATCGCCATCGAGGAATGAGTGGACGAAGGAGGTGTTGGCGCCGTTCTCGAGCAGGCGGCGGACGAGATAGGGCAGCAGGTCCTGGTGCGCGCCGACGGGGGCGTAGATGCGGACGGAGCGCTCGCGCCCGGCCGCCTTGTAGAGCGGGCCGCCCATGCCGTGCAGGCGCTGGAACTCGTAGTCATTGCGGCCGGCGCGTTTGGCCATCAGTTCGATGGAGGCCAGCGAGTGGGCGTTGTGCGTGGCGAACTGGGCGTAGATCGATGGGCCCGTGCGCAGCAGAGCGTCGGCGCAGGTGAGATAGGAGACGTCGGTCGCCTGCTTGGTGGTGAACACCGGATAGTCGGGCTGGCCATCAACCTGCGCGCGTTTGATTTCCGAGTCCCAGTAGGCGCCCTTGACGAGGCGGACCATCAGGCGGCGATTGGTCTCGCGGGCGAGATCGGCCAGCCAACCGACCGTGGCCTGCCCGCGCTTCTGGTAGGCTTGCACGGCGAGGCCAAGGCCCGTCCATTTCGCGGTGTCTGTTTCGCGGCAGAGGCGTTCGAGCAGCGACAGCGACAGGGCGAGGCGATCGGCCTCTTCGGCGTCGAGCGTGAAGTTGATGTTGTGAGTGGCGGCCAGCTTCGCGAGCTCGGCGACCATGGGATAAAGTTCGCGATGGATGCGTTCGCCCTGCACGGCGCGATAGGCCGGGTGCAGCGCGGACAGTTTCACCGAGATGCCGTCTGAGTTTTCGGGTGATGATCCGGTCTTCGCCTTACCGACCGCGCCGATGGCGTTGGCGTAGCTGTCGAAATAGCGGCGGGCGTCGGCCGTTGTCCGCGCACCCTCGCCCAGCATGTCGAAGGAGTGGGAAGCAGCCTCGCCCTTCTTCACATTGCGCTGGCCGCGCTTGAGCGCCTCTTCAATCGTGCGCCCCATCACGAACTGCCCGCCCATGATGCGCATGGCCTGCATCATTGCGGCGCGGATCACCGGCTCCCCGGCCTGGCGCACCATGCGCGACATGAACCCGCCGGGATTCTCGGTTGCGTCTTCGGGCGGGCGCACGATGCGGCCCGTCAGCATCAGGCCCCAGGTGGAGGCGTTCACCAGCAGAGAGTCCGACTTGCCATTGTGATCGCCCCAGTCGCCCGAGGTGATCTTCTCCGCGATCAGCGCATCGGCGGTATCCGCATCGGGCACGCGCAGCAGCGCTTCGGCGAGACACATGAGGGCAAGGCCCTCGGGGTTCGACAGGCCGAACTCCTCGAGGAAGCTTTCCATGACGCCAGTGTTCTGGGTCTCCGCCCGCGCCTTCAGCACGATATCACGCGCGGCCGTGGCGGCGGCGCGGCGTTCGACCGCGTCCAGCGCCGGGTTCGCCAACAGCTCCGCGATGCGGCTGGCCTCGTCCTCGTATTTTTCCCGGTCCAGCATGTCTGGCGACTGCAGGTTCGAAGACTTGGCTTGCGGCATGTGCGGAACTCTTGTCAGGAGAGGCATATCTGCCGGTGCAGCCGCACCGGATCAACTTGAAACTCTTCGCCATGGGGCCACCTCAGCAAGATGATGCTTCGATCCGCCTTCCTCGCGCTTGCGCTTGCCGGCTGCGTTGCGCCCCCCGCGCCCGATGCGGCGCCGCCAGAGGGTGGGTGTGATCTCAAGGTGGAATTTGCCAGCATCGGCACGGGCATCGACCATGCCGTGCTCCAAAAGGTCGATGCGCTGCTTGCCGGCGACAAGGGCGTTGCAGAAATCGCCCGGGAGCGCTGGGGCCGCGAGGGTGAGATCACGCTGTGCGTCGCGACCCGGACCGATGCGGATGCCGCACGCCTGTTTGGCCAGGTCAAAGCCCTGTTTCCAGCCTTATCGGAAAAACCCCTGCGGGCCGAAACCCGCGCTGGAGAGCGGTTCGAGGCGCCCTTACGCCTGCCTTGATTCTCCCTTAGCCCCGGCAGGCCCAGCCCTTATTTGAACCAGCCATGGACGTAGCCCGTCCCGGACCGTAATCAGGCGGCGGCCGGCGACCGGCCCCAAAGAGGATTCGCGCCCGCACCATGCGCATCATGCTTGTAACCGATGCCTGGGACCCGCAGGTCAATGGCGTTGTACGCACGATGAAACGCGTAATCGCTGAATGCGAGCAGCTGGGCCACACCTGGGACATCGTATCGCCGAACGGGTTCAAGACGATCCCCCTGCCGACCTATTCGGAGATCAAGCTCGCCTTCGGGGCCAAGAAGGTGATCGAGGAGCGCTTTCTCGAATTCGCGCCGGACGCCGTGCACATCGCGACGGAAGGCCCGCTGGGCTGGGCGGCGCGCGCGGTCTGTCTGCGCCACAAGTTTCCCTACACCACCGCGTATCACACGCGCTTCCCGGAATACATTTCGGCGCGGTTCTGCTTTGTCCCGACCTGGGCGGGCTATCAGTATGTGCGCGAGTTCCACAAGTATTCTGGCCGCGTGATGGTGGCGACCGCTTCCATGCGCGACGAGCTGGCGGCGCAGAAGTTCAAGAACATTATCCCGTGGTCGCGCGGCGTCGATACGGATCTGTTCCATCCATCGAAACGCATGGATGACCGCGGGCCCTTCAAGGGGATGAAGGGACCGATCTGGCTGAATGTTGGCCGTGTCGCCGTGGAGAAGAACATCGCGGCCTTCCTCGAAACCGACCTGCCGGGCACTAAGGTGGTCGTCGGCGACGGGCCGCAGCTGGAATCGCTCAAGGCCAAGCACACCGACGCTCACTTCCTGGGTGTTAAGCAGGGCGAGGAGTTGGCGGCCTGTTTCGCCAACGCCGACTGCTTCGTCTTCCCGAGCCTGACCGATACGTTCGGCCTCGTGATCCTCGAAGCGATGGCGGCGGGCACGCCTGTGGCCGGCTTCAATGTGCCGGGGCCGCGCGACCTGATCCCCGGAACGGGCGCGGGCGCCGTGAACGATGATCTCGCCAAGGCGTGCCACGAAGCGCTGGCCTGTTCGCGCGAGACGACGCGGGCGTATGCCGAGACCTACTCCTGGCGCGCCTGCGCGGAGCAGTTCGTCAACAATCTGGAGCCCCTGCCCGTGCCCGAGCGCCGGCGTTTCTGGAAGAAACTGGCGCGGCTGCGCTACGCGCTGCGGATCCGCAGGCGCAAGCCCAAGCCGGGCGAAGGCGAAGCGAGCGCCGCCAAGAAGGCGAAGTAGCTGTACCCTGCCATTCCGGACGCGCGATGCGTGGGAGCGACATGAAAAAGGGCGGCCACTTTTCGCGGCCGCCCTTTGCGTTTGCTGACTGGAAAACTCTACTGGACCGGGTTGCCGTCCACATCGACGATGCGGATTTCGCCGAGGTTGAGTTCACGCACGCCCTTCTCGATCTTGGCGCGGTCGCCCACGATCACCCAGACATGGTTCTGGTCCGGGATGATGCGCTTGGCCATCGCCTCGATATCGCCCGGCGTCGCCGCGCGATAGGTGCTCGCGTAGTTCGACCAGTAGTCAGCCGGAAGGTTGAACTGGTGGATGTCGATCAGCGAGTTGAGGACGGCGCCAGAGGTCTCCCACCGGCTCGCCATGCCGAGCAGCGTGTTTGTGCGCACGGTATTGAGCTCGTTCACGCTGGGCGGACGGCGGCCGACGACTTCGGTGAGTTCCTTGCGCAGTTCGGCGAGCGCGCCCTTGGTCTGATCGGTCTGCACCGGCGCCGAGATCAGGAAGGTGCGCGGGCCGCGGCCGCCGCTGATCTGCGAACGGGCGCCATAGGACCAGCCCTTGTCTTCGCGCAGGTTCATGTTGACCCTGCTATCGAAGTTGCCGCCGAAGAGAGCGTTGAAGGCTGACACGCGCGTATCTTCGGCCGGGTTGCGCGGCGGCTGGGGCGATCCGACAAGGATCACCGACTGCACCGAATCCGGCCGGTCGACGATATAGACCGTGGGCTTGGCGGGACGCGCGCCATTCGGGACCGTCGCAGCGCGGCTGGGCGCATTGGCCCATCCAGCCAGCGCAGCTTCCAGCTTCGGCGTGATCTCCGCGAGCGTGGTATCGCCGACCACAAAGATGGTTGCGTTGTTGGGGCCGTACCAGGCCTTATGGAAGGTAGCCGCATCTGCAGGCTTGAGGCCAGCAATATCGCCCGTCGAGACGAGGCGGCCATAGGGATGGTCGTCGCCCCACAGCATGCGCGACATCACGCGCTGTCCGATTGAGGCCGGATTGGAGAGCTGCTGCTGCAGGTTCTGGATCGTCTGAGCCTGGATGCGTTGGAAATCGCCCTCGGCGAAGGCGGGATTGCGCAGCACGTCTGCCCAGATCGCCATCACGCGATCAAGCGTGGGCGTCAGCGCGCTGAACTCCACCACGGACTGCTCGCCGCCGCCGGACGTGCCGACATAGCCGCCAAGCCGGTCGACCTCGTCAGCGATCTGCAGAGCAGTGCGTGTCGTGGTGCCCTCGTCCATCATGTTGGCGGTGACGCCGCTGAGGCCGTTGCGGATCGAGGACTGGTCGCTGGGATAACCCGTGTCGAGCACCATCGACACGTTGACCTGCGGCGCGTCATGCCGCTCGACGAGGTAGACCTTGGCGCCGTTCGACAGCGTCGCCGTCTGGAAGGCCGGGAAGGCCGCATCCGCGATGGCGCCGGGAAGCGGCAGCTTGGAGCGGTCGACAGGTTCGGCGAACGCCTTCGGGTTGCCGAACGGCAGGACGGTCAGCGTGTAGGACCCGCGTGTGAGCCAACGGCTTGCGGCCGCCTGCACGGTGGCCGGGGTCGCCGCTTCGAGCCTTTCGAGCGAGTCCTTCCAGCCGCTGGGCTCGCCGGCGATCATTTCCCACTGGCCAAGCTGGGCCGCCTTGCTCGATGTGCTCTCGAGACCAGAAATAATGCCGGAAACGGATTGGACGATGTTCTTGTCGATCTCGGCCTGGGTCGGGCCCGTGGCGATGATGCGGGCCAACTCCTCGTTGATCGCCGTCTCGATCTTCGCCAGGTCGGCGTCGGGCTTGGCCGTCACGACGATGCGGAACTGGCCAGCGATCTCGCTTTGCGGGTTGCCGACATTGACGCTGGTGGCGATCTGCTCGTCATAGACCAGCCGCTTGGTGAGACGCGCATTGCGGTCGCCGCCGAGCGCGGAGGCGACATGGTCGAGCAATTCGCCGTCGGCGTGGCCGAGCTGCGGCACGTTCCACGTCACGTAGACGCGGGGCTGCGCGACACGATCATAGAGCACCTCGCGCTGGTCTTCAGCGAGCGAGGGCACCCAGGATTTCGGCTGGGCCTGAGGCGGGCCGGGCGGCAGCTCGCCGAAGTATTTCTCGACCTGCGCCTTCGCCTCTTCCGGCTTGATGTCGCCCGCGAGCACCAGAATGGCGTTGGAGGGGCCATACCACTGCTTGAACCATTCCTGAACATCAGCCATCGAGGCGGCTTCGAGGTCTTCCATCGAACCGATCACGGTGTGGCCGTAGGGGTGATCCGACGGATAGGTTGCCGCCACGATGCGGTTGAACACCTGGCCGTAAGGCTGGTTCTCACCCTGGCGCTTTTCGTTCTGCACGACGCCGCGCTGTTCATCGAGACGCGCCTGATCGACGGCGCCCAGCAGATAGCCCATGCGATCGGATTCCAGCCACAGGATGGAATCGAGCGCTTCCTTGGGGACGGTCTGATAGTAGTTGGTGCGGTCGGTGTTGGTGGTGCCGTTCTGGTTGGTGGCGCCGAACTGCTGCGTCGCCTTGAAGAAGTCGTCGTTGAAATGCTGCGAGCCGTTGAACATCAGGTGTTCGAACAGGTGGGCAAAACCCGAGCGGCCCTTCGGCTCGTTCTTCGATCCGACGTGGTAGATCAGGTGGACCGTGACGGTTGGCGTCTTGGCGTCTTCGTGCACGACAAGCGTGAGGCCATTCTGCAGGACATACTTCGTGTAGGGGATGTCGTATTCCATCGCCGCTATCTGGGCGACGACAGGATCGCGCGCGGGCGTTGCGGGCTGCTCGGGCACGGCAGCCGGGATCATCGGCGCCGCATAGGTCGTGGATGTGGCCCCCGGGGAAGCACACGCATTCGCCGCCAGCACAGCCGCGAGCACGCCGCCAAGCTTCACCATCATGAGTTTTCTGGACATCGCTCACCCTCAGAAATTGCCTGAGGAGCACTCTAGGTGGGCGTTATCGAGAAGCAATAAGATTCGGCCCAGGGAGAATTCACCTCCCCTTGAAAGGACGGAGGCTGGACATCCGCTCGGGGGGATTGTGCGGCCGTCAGTCGCCGCTCCACCAGCGCAGCTGGATGTTCTGCGCCGTAGAGTCGCCCACTGTCAGCCGGCCCGTCAAAAGCAAGCCCTCATCGCCGAGACTGCGACGCGGCCTCGCCAAGGCGCCCGGATCAAGCAGTCCGTCGAACCGGACCAGCCCCAGCTCCGGCGACCGACCCTGGAAATTGATGGCGGTGTCAGACACCGAGTAGGCCGTCGGCAAGACACGGATCGTGACAATATGCTCAACGGCGCGACCGAACTTGTCCGCAACCATTGGGCTTGAAGTATCATCAAACTGGATCAGGACTGGGGCCAAGTGTTCGTTGGACCGGCCGCCTTCCCAAGCCTCGAACTCCTGCGGCTGACCAACGAAGATGTGGCCGAATGACCACTTCCCGACCCGCGTCTCGCTCGCTGGCATATAGTAGCCGGACAGGTCCGCGCTTATACTATGGTTGAACGCGGCGGCGGCGGGCGGCGCGTCCGCCGGACCTTCCAGCCGGTCGCAGGACGCCAGAAGCAGCACGCCAAGTGCAGGACCCATCATACGTCTCATGACGACCCTCCCCGAACCTGAGGCCCGTAGATCGCACCGCCACTCCCGACATAGCGCCTCAGCACCGCGGACCCCTCATCTCGCAACAGCCCGTCCTCGAAGATGACGCCGCGCGCGGCCATCTCGGCGCGAAGCTGCGGTGTGCCCGCGCCCTCGCTGAAGCCGACTGTCCGCGCGTCGTCGCGGGATGCCGCCGACACGATGCGTCCGATCTGCGCCCAGTGCGATGCGCCAAGGCACATGATGCAGGGCTCGCATGAGGTAAATAGCGTGACGCCTGCGGGCCCGGCGATAAGGCGCTTGCCCGACATCGAGATCGCCACGGTCTCGGCATGCAGCAGGGGGTTGCCGCTCGACACGGCGAGATTGACGCCGACGCCGATCACAGCGCCGGACGCGTCGTGGCGGATGCAGGCGCCGAAAGGGCCGCCGGTTTTGCGTGCAACATTCTCTTCGGCGAGCGCGATGGCGAGGCGCATCGCCTCCACATCAGATACCGGCGCTGTGGGCATGTCCCACGCTTCCACCCAATCGGGCAGGCGGATATCCGCGGACATGGCGGCCATGGAGCACTCCTGCATACCGTGGTCGAGCGCTAGAACACGCAGGAGACCCGCGCAAGCACGCTCAGTCCAGATGCTGCTTCAGGAAAGCCGCCGTTTCCTGGTAGAGGGTCAACCGGTCCTTGCGCTTCCAGTTGTCCCAGTAGTGATCTGATTTCTGGATGCGGATCAGTTTCACCGGCTTGCCAGCAGACCGCAGGGCGTCGTGCATCAGTATCGACTGGCTCACCGGCACCGTCTCGTCGTCATCGCCGTGGATGAGCAGGACGGGGGCCTTCACATTCTTCGCCAGCCTGGCGGGAGAGGCGGCTTCCAGCGCAACGCGATCCTTGTCCGGGTCTCCGATCGAGTACCGCCAGTAGAAATATGCGTTGGAATTCACGCCATTGTCCCGCCTCTCATTCCTGAGAATTTCGGGAAGGTCCGAAACGCCGGCGATCGACACGGCGCACTTGTAGAGGTCAGGCGTAAGCGTGACGCCGGCGAGGGCCGCATAGCCGCCATAGGACGAGCCGACGATGCAGATGCGCTGCGGGTCTGCCGCACCTGACGCGATCATGTGCTTCACGACGTCGCTGACATCGTCCTGCATGCGCCCGCCCCATTGGCCCATCCCAGCATCCGAGAATGCCTCGCCGAACCCGGCCGAGCCGCGAAAATTGGGCTGAACAACGACATAACCTTGCGCTGCCAGGAACTGCGCGAAGGCGTCGTAGCCATAGTGGTCGCGAGCTTCGGGGCCTCCGTGGGGCAGCACAACCATCGGGCGCGCGGCCGTCGCGCCGGGCCGGGCCGTGACATAGGCCCACAGCTGTGTTCCGTCGCGAGCATCGTAGGTGACGACTTCGGTAGGAGAGAGCTTCTGGCCGGACAGGCTTGGATAGATATCGAGAAGCTTGTCAGCCTGAGCGGTCGCCAGATCGAATATGTAGTAGCTCGCGCCTTCCGTTGGCATGCCGACGCGCAGCAGCCATTTCTTGGCGTCAGCCGACATGTTGACCAGCTGGATCGTCGCCTGCTTGTCGAAATACTGGTTGAGGCCGTTGAGAAACTTCTGAAGCTGAGGGTCGACCATGCGGCACGCGAGCCGGGCAGCGAATTCGCACGTCGCGACCAGCGCGCGCGTCGCCGGATCAATCCACGGCGAACTGGCGTCGGCCTCTACCCCCGTGAAGAGCGGCGCTCCGAAATCACCCGTCGATGTGTCGAAGAGATAGAGCGATGCCCGGTCGAAGTTGTCATGCCGGGCAAGGACGTAGACCTGGCTCCGCGCCGGTCCAGGTCCGATGATCCTGAAGTCAGGCGTGTCAAACGCCAGCGACTGCCGGATCTCGCCTGCCGGAAGCCAGGCCTCCGCGCCGGATGCCCGGCGGTATAAGCGCTGGACGTTGGCCGTTCCGTCGATCCTGATCACCGGATAGCCGGCGCCGTCGGTGGCGTAGTACAAGGTCTCCGATCCGCCATTGGCGATCTGCTCGACCTTTCCTGTCGTGACATCGGCTTTCCAGGCGCCGAAGCCTGAACTTTCCCACGCCGAGATCATCACATGTCCCGCATCGCCCGGCAGTTCGTCGAGCAGCACGGTCGAGCCGACATTGCCCCACAGCCTGGCGAGCTTGCCTTCGAACATCTGCACCGCATTGCGGCCGTCCGTGCCAAGTCCGAACACGCGCGATACGCGGAACACCTGGTCCTCGGTCCTGCGCAGCTGGCCGGGAATCGAGGTGCCGTGCCGGACCAGTTCGACCGTCGCGCCAATCACGAGGCGGGCATCGCCCTTCCACCGCACCCAGTCGAAATCGAACCTGCTCGACTGGCTCGTGGACTGGATCACGCGCGTCTCTTTTTTCGCGATATCCACGACCAGCACCTGCTGGACCTCATCGGTGCGGCGGATCAACGCAACTTCCCGGCCGCTCGGCGAAAGCTGCGCCGAAATCACCGTCGTGGCGTCAACGAACTTCGCCGCGTCCTGAGCCTCCGCCCAGCCCGCACCCGCCGCCAGCCACGCCGCCGCCGCCAATATCCGGATCATCGCAGTTCCCCCCTCACACGCGACAAAAGTCTCGCAAGATGAGGACCCTCCCGCAATGGGGTGCGGCGCAGGAGCTGCGAATCAACTGTTGCGCAAGTGGATCGGCCCAGTGTCACAAATACCGTCGCCCGATCACCCCCGGCGGCGCCACCTACTAATTGTGCCCCAATATGAACGGTTGTTGGCAACCCACTGAACGGCCGCAAGATTTTCTTTACAGGGGGAAGGTATGGACCTATATACATCGCGCCGGCGGACATCGGCTCGAGGCTCTGCGCCTTGATTCCACGTGGCGTCTGAACTTCCCAAGGGTCTCCACTGAAAGAGACCCGCTCTCCCAGAAGGGGAGCTCCTCGTAAGAGGTGGGGTTTGGATGACGTGTGCGGGTTGAGAGGCAGACTTAACGAGTTGAAAGCCCGTACTAACGCCGGATTGGGTTCAACAATCTATCAGGGGTGTACGTGAATTGCTCACGTTTCATACGCCCCTGGACCTGGTCCGGGAACGACTCCCTGAAAAGCCGGTTGCATGCGTGCGACCGGAACGGGTGTCTATAGCGGCTTCATGGTTCAGGGATAACTTTCCGGGTGAAGTTCTTTACGCAGTAAAGGCGAACCCTTCGCCGTGGGCGCTCGACGCAATGTATGCGACGGGTCTCCGCTGGTTCGACGTCGCTTCGGAAGAAGAGATCAAGCTCATCGCATCGCGTTATCCAGACGCGAAGATGGCGTTCATGCATCCGGTGAAGTCGCGCAAGGCTATCGAGCGCGCCTACTTCGAGCATGGCGTCCGCGTGTTCTCGCTCGATTGCGAGGCTGAGCTCGAGAAGATCGTCGCCGCAACCCAGCGCGCCGATGACCTCACGCTTGTCGTGCGGCTCGCGGTGAACAACGCTGATGCGATGTACGCGCTGTCGAACAAGTTCGGCGTCTCGGAAGAAAACGCTCCTGCGCTGCTGCGCAAGGCGCGCGGCTTCGCCGACAATCTCGGCGTGTCCTTCCACGTCGGCTCGCAGTGCATGAACCCCTCGGCCTATCGCGACGCGATGGAGCTGGCCTCGCGGATCATCCGCGGCGCTGGCGTCATTCTCGATGTCGTCGATGTGGGCGGCGGCTTCCCGTCTGCTTACCCGGGCATGACGCCTCCGGACCTTGAGCTCTACGTCAGGGTCATCAAGGAGGTGTTCGAGGAAATGCCGGTCGCGATGAACGCCCAGCTATGGTGCGAACCCGGCCGCGCGCTTGTCGCCGAGTCGAGCTCCATCCTCGCCCGCGTCGAGCTGGTGAAGGACGGCGCGCTGCACATCAACGACGGATCGTACGGCAACCTGTTCGACGCCGCCCACTGCAAGTGGCCCTTCCCCGTGAAGGCCCACCGCCCGGATGGCGCGTTCGAAGGCGGCGAGCAGCCGTTCAAGCTGTATGGCCCGACCTGCGATTCGCTGGATGCCATGGAAGGGCCGTTCACCCTGCCGGCGGACATCCGCGAAGGCGACTATATCGAGCTCGGCATGCTCGGCGCCTATGGCGTCGCGATGCAGACGCGGTTCAACGGCTTTGGCGAGACCGAAACCATCGGTGTCCGCGACCTGCCGTGGACTTCGATGTACGGCCCGCTTGTTGTCGAAAAGCCTGCTGCCGTTGTTGCGCGCCGCACGGCCCGCAAGTCGCCCCGCCGCCTCAAGGTCGTCCGGTAGCATAACTGTAACAAATGGAAGCGCGGGCCGAATGAACCCCGGCCCGCGCTTTTCCTATTCAAACTCGTCCGCACACTGCTATATCCCCGCCCAACCCGGATCCGGGAAACCAAGGCTGGCCGTCGCCTGATGACGTCCTCATCCCTGGAGACATCCTCCCATGGCATCCAAAGCCCCCGCCAAGGCCTCCTCCGCAAAAGCCGCGCCCGTAAAAGCCGTCGCGAAGAAGCGCAACAACACGAAGGCGCAGCTGCTCGGCAAAACCGTCGAGCATGTCGACATGACATCTTTCGACGCGCGCCCGATCATCGACTCGATGCGCAAGATGTCGTTCTCCTCGCGCGACACCGCGCGCGCGGCCGACATCTTCGACATGGCGCTGCGCGAGAAGGGCTGCTCGACCTGGCTGATCCTCGCCGGCTCCACGTCGGCGGGCGGCTGCATGCACGTCTATCGCGACATGGTGAAGTTCGGGATGATCGACGCGATCGTCGCCACCGGCGCCTCCATCGTCGACATGGACTTCTTCGAAGCGCTCGGCTTCAAGCACTACCAGGCCGCCGGCCAGGTGGACGACAATGTGCTGCGCGACAATTATATCGACCGGATCTACGACACCTACATCGACGAAGAAGAGCTGCAGGCGTGTGACCACACGATCTACGAGATCGCGGACTCGCTTGAGCCGCGCGGCTATTCCTCGCGCGAGTTCATCCACGAGATGGGCAAGTGGCTGGCCGCCGGCAACGCGAAGAAAAAAGGCTCGCTGATCCAGACCTGCTATGAGGAAGGCGTGCCGATCTTCTGCCCGGCTTTCGTGGATTCATCCGCTGGCTTCGGTCTGGTCAAGCACCAGAAGGACCGCGCCAAGGCGAAGAAGCCGTACATGATGATTGATGCGGTCGCGGATTTCCGTGAACTCACCGACATCAAGATCGCGGCGGGCACCACGGGCCTGTTCATGGTTGGCGGCGGCGTGCCGAAGAATTTCGCGCAGGACACGGTTGTCTGCGCCGAGATCCTTGGCGTTGAAGCCGAGGTTCACAAATACGCCGTGCAGATCACGGTCGCTGACGTGCGCGACGGCGCCTGCTCGTCCTCCACGCTGAAAGAAGCCGCCTCGTGGGGCAAGGTGTCGACCACGCACGAACAGATGGTCTTCGCCGAAGCCACCACGGTCGTGCCGCTGATCGGTTCGGACGCCTACCACCGCGGGGCCTGGAAGAACCGCAAGAAGCCGCGCTGGGCCAAGCTGTTCGAATAGGAAACTCGTGATATTGGCGAAGGCCCGCTCCCCGAAGCGGGCCTTCTGCTTTCTGGTGGGGAGTTACGACCATGCGCACGCTTCTGGCCGGCCTTTGCGCGCTCCTGGCTGTCCCGCTCCTGGCCTCATGCAACACAACACGAGCGGCGCCCGAGGTGATCGTGCGCATCACGGTGAGCCCGGCGGAAACTGGCCTGACTGCGGCCTACAGCTTGCCTGGTCCCGCGACGCGGTTCCCTTTCCGCGACGGCGCGGGGGATATCCGTAGCGAAACATGGACGACGCCGGCGCCTGGCGCGACCATCCAGGAAGCGGTGATTACCTTCGCGGCGCCGCTGACCGGCTTCGAGGTCGCTGTAAAGCCGGACACCCGGCAGCGGGACCGCATCTATCCCGCGCTCACGCCCATCGGCGAAGGCTGGCTGATCTATGCGCCGCACCTTTTGCCGGCGGATGTCAGCGGGCTTGGCCATGACGTCGATTTCCGCCTGCCCGAAGGCTGGACAGTGGTGGGCCATCGCGGCAAGGGCGACGCGCTGGCGCTGGATGGCTGGGTGTTCATTGGGCCCGAGGCGTATGTCGAGCGCGGCAGGACGAATGTGGTGACGGCGCCGGATACGCCGGCCTGGCTGCGCGAGAAAATCCTTTCGGCGGCGAACGATTCGGCGGCGTTGTACGCCAGCCGGTTGGGCGTCGAGCTGACTTCCAAACCCGGCATTGTCATCGGTCATTTTCCAAAAATGCGCGGCGATGGCATGCGCGGCGACGTCACCGCCGGCGCCATGGTGTCGGTCCGCTTCTTTGGCGAGGGGTGGGGCAAGACATCGCCGGACGGCGCCGAGCTTGTGCGGGAATTCCTGGCGCACGAGACCTTCCACTTCTGGAATGGCGACATGGTTGATTCCGCCGAGAACGGCGAGCGGCCATGGCTGCATGAAGGCGCGGCGAGCTATGCAGCGCTGTTGGCGCTTGATCCGGCCCCTGCCCCCAATTCCGCGCCGCTGCTTGCGGGCGTGAACCAGAACCTCGCCAAGTGCCAGTCGGCGCTGAAGGAGGGCGACAACCTGATGACGGCCGACCTGCGCGGCGGCGAGGCGCCCTATGCGTGTGGCGTCGTGCTGCAATGGGCGTGGGATGCGGGGCTGCGGGCGTCATCGAAAAACCAGCGCGATATGCTGTCGCTGTGGAAGGACGTGATCGCCGACGCCCTGCGCAACAAGCGCGAATACTCGGTGGCGAGCACGGTTCGCCGTGTGCCGCAGGAAGCCGCCAAGGCCGGAGACGTGCTGCTCAACAGGTCAGGCGTTGAGCGCTGGACCCAGTTTGCAGACGCCGCGCGCGGCTATGGCGCGGAACTAGTCGCCGGCCGCAGCATGGACGAGGACCGGGCGGCGGCGTTGATGCATGTTCTTGCACTCCATTGCACCGGGCAGCGCGGCTTCTCGGCGAAGCCGGCGCACATGGAGCTCGACACGGGCAACCGTTGCGGCCCCCTCAGCGGCGACAAGGCTTTCGACGCCGTCGCCGGGCACGACGTCCTGAAGGACGCGAGCACCATGTATGATCGTATCCGCGAGATCTGCGCTGCGGGCGGCAAGGTTGATTTCACGCGCAACGGCGTGGTCGCGGCCAGCGCATCGTGCACTGCGCCGCTGCGCGCGCCGATCCTGTTCCTCAAGGTCACCCGCGCATTTGCCGCGCCCTGAGCACAACAAGACACGGCAGCGCCTGATCTTTTCTCGGATGAGGGCGGAGAATAACGCGGCGTGACTTCGCTGGCTGCACCCAGCGTTCTGTCAGCAGCAGCGCCGTGGCGTCTTGTGATCGTCACAAGGCCAAGCGATCCTGCACGCATACAAACGGAGGGACATCCCATGATCGGTTACGCAATGCTGGGCACGAACCAGTACGAGAAGGCGCTCGAATTCTACGACAATCTGCTGGCGCCGCTGGGGGCCAAGCGCGCGATGGATTTCGGCGTGTCGGTGGTCTACGGCAACGGACAGGGCCCGATGCTGGGCATTGGCCAGCCTTACAACAAGGAGCCGGCGACGTTTGGCAACGGCACGATGATCGCGCTGCAGATGCCCTCTAAAGAGAAGGTCGACGAAATCTACGATCTCGCCATCAAGCTCGGCGCAACGGACGAAGGCCCGGCTGGGCCGCGCGGCGACACCTTCTACGCCGGCTATTTCCGCGACCTCGACGGCAACAAGCTCTGCGCCTTCCACGCCACGGGCATGTAGGTCGAGCCAGGCAGGCCCGGCAGGTGATCTTGCCCTGGCGCCGCAGCCATGATTCCTTCCCTGCAAACGCAGGGAAGGACGCTGCATGATCGGCTACACGACTATCGGAGCGAAGGACCTCGGCAAGGCGCTGGGGTTCTACGACATCCTGCTCGGCGAGCTGGGCGGCAAGCGTGTGATGGAAATGAAGAACGGGCAGCTCTATGGCTTTGCCCAGGGGCCGCTGTTCGGCGTCACGAAGCCCTTCAACGGCGATGACCAGCACTGTGGCAACGGCAACATGATCGCGTTGCGCTGCGCCTCGAAAGAGAAGGTTGACGAGGTTCACGCCAGGGCGCTCTCGCTAGGCGGCGTTGACGAAGGCGCGCCAGGCGAGCGCAGCGGCGGCATCTACGGCGCCTATTTCCGCGATCTCGACGGCAACAAGCTCTGCATCTTCACGATGGGTTGAGCCAAGTCTGGCGTCGGCGGCATCATGAACCTAGCCTCTCCCAATAAAGGGAGGGCTCCATGCCGCTTCACGCTCAGATCGCCTGCATCGGCGGTAACGGCCTTTTCGCGCTGCTTTTCCTGCTCGCGGCGCAGACGGGGTTTGCGAATGGCGACATGGGGCTCGCCATCTTCCTGCTGATGCTTGGCGCGGCGGCGTCCTACACTTGCTGGGTCCTGCTGAAATTCAGGCGCTATCTTTCGGTCGAACAGAGCGTCGAGCGCGAGTTGCATATCGAGCAGCTGCGCGAGGAGATCGACCGCCTGCGCGCCAACAACACGCCGGATGCATGAACGGCGACACCCGAAAAGGAAACGGGCCGGACATTGCTGTCCGGCCCGCATCATTTTCATTTCAGCTCCCGGCAACCTGGCAGATCAACCGCCCGTCAGGGCGCCCTGCTTGCGCGCAAGGCTGTCGAGCGCCGAGCGCGCTTCGGGATCGCCACCGGCGGGACGTTCGGCCTGGCGTTCGCCTGCCGGACCATCTTGCGGACGGCGGCGGCGGCGGCCACGACGGTTCCGGCCCTGCCGGTCGCCCTGTTCGCCTTCGCCACGATCTTCCTCGCGTGCGCCAGCTTCGGCCTCTTCGCTGCCGCCACCGCTGCTGCCTTCACCTTCATCGCCATCGGACTCGTCGTCGCCTTCGTCAGCGCCGTCATCCGAAGCCTTGACCGGTTGTTCGTGGTGATCGCCCTGCGGCGCGCCGCCCTGATCGCCAGACTGGCCGCCTGAGCCCTCATGCATCGACTGGCCTGATGTGAACCCGCCTTCGCCATTCTGCTGCTGCAGGAGGCGCTCGCGCGGCATCGTCGCGGCCATCACCCGAAAATAGTGTTCGGCGTGCTGGAGGTAATTTTCGTACTTCACACGGTCGCCGCCCGACTGAGCGTCGCGGGCGAACTGTGCGTACTTCTCGTAGATCTGCGCGGCTGTGCCCCGGATCTTCACATCCGGACCATTGCTCTCGAGCGATCGGTTGCCGTGGTTGTGGTTATGGTTGCCACCACCACCGCCGCCGCCGCCGCCGGGCTTGCGCCCGCGCCCCCGCTGACGCTTCATGAAACCATCCCTGATCTTCAGAGTGTATCGCCCCAATTGGACGGAGTTTCGGTCTGTCACTCACAGACCCAACCGGACGCTTGGCTTGGTTACCGGCACTTAAGCCAGGAATCGCCTGCAGCCCGTCGATTTCGAAGCTAGCCGGTTTGCGGCGCCGCGCCAAGTGAATTCATGAGGAAATCCTGTGGTCTTTCCCGTTTCGGTCAGTTGCCCCGCCTGCGACCGAACACCGCGCGCGGGATACCCGCGAGATCATCGAAGACTTCGATCCCGTCGAGGCCAGCCTCTGACATCAGACGGCGCACATCGCCTGCCTGCCCGGCGCCGACCTCGAAGCCGATCCATCCGCCGGGCTTGAGCCACGTGGGCATGGCAGCGAGGATCACCCGATAGGCGGCCAGCGCATCATCACCAGGGCTGAGGGCCATGGCCGGGTCGTGGTTGCGCACGTCGGGCGCCAGCGTCTCCACTTCGGTGCGCGTGATGTAGGGGGGGTTGGAGAGGGCAAGGTCGAACCATTCGCCCTGCTCGCCCCCGAAGCTGCGCACGATGATCTGGGCGCGCGCCACGAGTCCCAGCGCATCGGAATTGGCGCGCGCGACCTCGACCGCTTGTGGTGAGAGGTCGACGCCCACGCCGCTGGCGTCACCACGCTCGGCCAATACGGAGAGAAGAATGCAGCCCGATCCGGCGCCCAGGTCGATGATGCGGCCGCCTTCGGGCAAGCGTTTGATGCCCTCATCGACCAGCAGTTCAGTCTCGGGGCGCGGGTCCAGCACATCGGGCGTGATGGCGAAGCGAAGGCCATGGAATTCGCGCCAGCCCCGGATGCGGGAAACAGGCTCGCCGGACTCCCGCCGCTTGATAAGCGCCTCGAAGGCCGCAAGCCCGGCGGCATCAACGGCGTCGGTCTCGCGCATGATCATCTCGACAGGCTCGACGCCAAGGGCATGCGCCAGCAGCAGCCGCACATCGCGCGCCGCGCCCTCAATCCCCGCGGCGGCGAGCCGCAGCGACGCCTCGCGCATGATGTCGCGCCATGTGCAGTGAAGGTTCATGGCGCGGGCTTTAGCACGGCCGGCAAAGCGGGCATAAGGGCGATATGACCGATACCGCACGCCTCGACGCTCTCGAATCCCGCATCGCGCATCAGGACCGCATGATCGAGGAACTGAACGAGACGATCACGGCGCAGTGGAAGGATATCGACCGGCTGAAGCGGGAGATCGAGCGCCTGTCCGACCGCGTCTCAAGCACCGAGGCGGCTATCGGGCCGGAAGGCGGCGATGAACCGCCGCCACCGCACTGGTAGGGCTCAACCCTCCAGCGTGTCGCCGATCCTGATGTCGCCGCCGGCCGTGACCGACAGATACGTGCCCAGCGTGTCGCGGCCGAAATTCTGGCGCAGCATATCCACCATATCGATATCGCGTTCACCGGTCTCGAGATTCACATGCGTGGCCACACAGCGGACGATTGGCTTGAACACCGAGAGTTCCGCGCCGCCGAGCTTCACGGGCGAGCCAGCCACCCATTCATCCTCGGCCCACGGCCTTAGCCCATCTACATAGACGTTGGCGCGGAAGCGGAGCGGATCAACGTCCCGGCCAATGGCATGCGCGACAGCGCGGACGCTGGCGAGGTTCATCACCGAGATATAGCCCTGCGGGTGATCCATGAAGCGATAGCCGGGCGGGCTTTCCAACACGCGCAGCGTGCCGGGTGCATCCTCGCCGAGGAAGGCCTGCAGGAACCTCTCCAGCGACGCGCGCCCTTCGTCTGTATCCAGCCGCGTCTCGACGCCGAAGCCATGCGCGTCGCCAACGTGGAAAATGCCGGTGGCGTCATCGAGCCGCGTCTTCACCCGGGCGAGTGCGGGGAAGCGGGCCAGCACGGTGAAGCGCTGCTTCGAGATGTGCCTGGGGTTTGCGGGATCAAAGCCGGATGGCCCCACCTCGATGGCGAAGGCGCGGTCGCCCGGAAAGTACGCGCCAGCATCGAGCCGGGCCGTCACCATCGGCTCGGGCGTCAGGCCTTTCACAGGGTGCCGATAGATGCTGTCGACGGTTCCGCGCATGCCCTACGCCTCAGCCCCGGCCCCGGTAGGGCGCTACGCCTGTGTCGGGAACCCAGAGGCCCTCGGGCGCAAGGCCGGTCTGCCAGAAGACATCGATGGGGATGCCGCCGCGCGGATACCAATAGCCGGCGATGCGCAGCCAGGTTGGCGCGAGCATATCGACCAGCCGCTTCCCGATCGCGACCGTGCAGTCCTCGTGGAAGGCGCCATGGTTGCGGAAGGAGGTGAGGTAGAGCTTGAGACTCTTGCTTTCCACGATCCACTCCGCCGGGGCGTAGTCGATGACGAGGTGAGCAAAGTCAGGCTGGCCGGTGACCGGGCAGAGTGAGGTGAATTCTGGTGCTGTGAAGCGAGCCAGATAGAGCGTTCCCGGATGCGGATTGGGCACGCGTTCCAGAACCGCCTGGTCGGGCGAGGCGGGAATCGCGGCGCTGGCGCCCAGCTGTGTCAGGCCTGTCATGGGTTCGGGAGGGGCTTGGGAGGATTCATTCTGCTTAATCGCGCTGCAGCAGGAATTCCGCAAGCCGGGCCGCGCGACCGGCGGAAAAATGATCCGGCGTCAGACCCCACGGCCGAAGAAATTCCCTTTTGCTACGTAAACTTAACGCGCGCCGCCCGGCTTGGGCGCTGGCCCGATCATGGGGCGCGCGACAGGTGATTCCAGCTCTGCCACCAGCGGCATTTCGGCCCGGATTGCCTAATTATCAGGCGCCCTTGCGGCAAGAAGTGTCATGAAATTGTGCGGATGCGCTGCGGCGCACAACGGAGACGGGAAACCGCTTCTGGTGTTGCAGCATAGATCGCCAAGTTCGTGACATGAGGCAGATGCGTTCCCCAGCGCGCCTGTACTTGCAATGCCGCGTCTGCGGGTCGGTTCAACAGCGGGGAAAAAGGGTAAGAAAATGCGCAAGCTCTTGGTATTCGGCGCGATGGTCGCCGCGGCCTCCTCGGCCCCGGCCTTCGCCCAGGAAGTCGCAGTCACTGGCAGCGTCACACTGGTTAGTGACTATCAGTGGCGCAACGTCACGCAGTCGAACAACGACGCCACCATCCAGGGCGGCCTCGAGGTCAGCTCCCAGGGTCTTTATGCCAACGTCTGGGCGTCGGGCGTCGACTTCAACAACCCCACGGACACCAACCTCGAAGTCGATCTGACGGCGGGCTACCGCTTCGACCTCAGCGGCATCGCGACAGATGTCGGCGTGATCTATTACGGCTATCCGGACTCGACCACGGACATCGACTTCTTTGAGGTGTTCGCGAAGTTCTCGAAGTCGTTCGACGCGATCACGCTGGCGGGTTCGCTGAACTGGGATCCGGACAACGACACGTTCTACACCGACGCCAGCGTTGGCTACACCGTCGCCCCGGGCTTCGTTGTCAGCGGCGGCTATGGCACCTACCTTGAGGGCTACGGCGAGTATGCTGGCTGGAACGCTGGCGGCACCTGGACAGTGGGCGGCGTCGACCTGGGTATTCGTTACCACGACGCCGACATCTCGGGAGTGGACAGCAGCATGGTCTTTTCGGTCGGCAAGCTGTTCTAGGCTGAAATAACGGTTGCCTGACGGCCCTGCCGTCGGAAAACATGGAAGCCGTCGCGGCGACGCGGCGGCTTCCTTCGTTTTTGGACGGAAAGGGGACACGCTTACGTGACGGCCGCCGAAACCCTGCAGCCCGCAATCATCTATCTCGGCGCGGGGCTGGCCGCCGCCCTTGCCTCGCGCGCCGTACGCCTCAGCCCGATCGTCGGCTATCTGGTTGCGGGTCTGGTGATCGGCCCATCCGGCTTTGGCTTGGTGCAGAACAGCGAGACGGCCCGGTTCCTTGCTGAACTGGGCGTCGTGTTCCTGCTGTTCGACATCGGGCTGCACTTCTCGCTTCGGGAGCTGAGCACAAGGCGCGACGACATGATCGGCCTTGCCCCGTTGCAGATCGTTCTGTGCGGCGGGGCCTTCGCCCTGCTCGGCCTCGCCTTCGGGTTTCCCTGGCCCATTGCAACCCTTGTCGGCGTGGCGCTGGCCCTGTCCTCGACCGCTGTGGTGGGGCGCATTCTCGCCGACCGGAACCAGCCGGCCTGCCCGATAGGCCGGTCAGCCACGGCCGTCCTGGTTGCCCAGGACGTCGTCGCAATCTTCCTCCTGACCTTCGCAGCCTCTTTTGGCGGCGATCCCAACGCCATGGCGGGTGAGGCGCTGATCATCGTGGGCAAGGGCGCGCTGGCGCTGGTGATCGCGATCATAGCCGGCCGCTTCGTCGTACGCCCGCTCTTCCAGTCGCTGGCGGCGACCAATAACCGCGAGACATTCACGGTCGTGGCGCTGTTCATTGTGCTGGCCGCCAGTGCGGCGACGGCGCGCGCGGACCTGTCGCTGACACTCGGCGCCTTTCTCGCCGGCATGGCGGTGTCGGACACGCCTTATCGCCATGTGGTGCAGAACGAGATCAAACCCTTTGCAGGCCTGCTGCTGGGTCTCTTCTTCATGGGCGTGGGGATGGGGGTCAACCTGCCGGCGATGGCTGCGATCTGGCCTGCCGTGCTGGCGACCGCGCTGGTCATCCTGATTGTGAAGGCGGCGGTGGTGTTTGCCGCGGCGCGCCTGAACGGATGGTCGGTGCCCGGCGCCACGCAGCTGGCCTTCCTGCTGAGCCAGGGATCGGAGTTCGCACTGGTCGTCGTTGGCATCGTGTCCATTGCGCTGGCGATGCCGGGCAACTGGGCCGGCGTCATCACGGCCGCGGTGGCCGTGACGCTGATCGTCGCCCCAATCTGGACGTCGCTGGGCCTGCACCTCGCCAAGCTGCTCGCTGAACGCGCGAAGGGCGCTCAACCCGATGCAGAAGAGGTCGCGGAGGAACATCCCGTGCTGATCTTCGGCATGACGGAAGAAGGCTGTCTCGCCGCCGATGCGCTTCGCGATCACGACATCGCCTATCTCGGCATCGACTCCGATCCAGAGCGTTTCGTCGCCGCCGTCTCCAACGGCTATGACGTCGTCTTTGGCGATGCGCGCGACGATCATCTGATGAAGAGTGTGGGCATCTCCGACACCAAGGCGATTGTGCTGGGCACGCGCGGGCTTGGCGCAGCCAGCGCCTTCCTCGCGCGGGGACCTGGCGCCGCGCGATCGCCCTGCTTCGTTGCGGTTACCAGCCTTGCCGAGCGCATGCAGCTGTCAACGCAAGGCTTCCGCGCTCACATGGCGCATGCCGAACCTAAAGGCCTTGAGCTGGCGACTGACCTGCTCCAGCAGCTTGGCATCGAGCAGGATAAGATCGCCACCTGGGTGCGCGACCAGTCCGAACGCCGCGGCCTGCTCGACAAGGCGCCCGCGCCGGAACCCGAAGCGGCTTGAGGTTCAGCGCTCCAGCGAACGTATCATCGGTTCGAGGAGCTTTACCGCAACGACAGCCATCAAGGTCTTGAGGACGCTGCCGATCAGGAAGGGGGCGACGCCGGTTTCCCATGCCGCAAGCGGGCCGGTGATGATCGAGAGGCGCGCCCATCCAAGCGCAAGGATCAGCGCGTGGCCGAGCATGAAGATCACGAACATCGGCAGCCAGCCGCGCATGGCGGGGCGCTCGATGAGCCAGCCGCAGGCGAACGCTGCGATCAGGAAACCCGCGAGATAGCCCGACGTTGGTCCCTCGAACACGGCGAGGCCTCCCGCGCCGTCGGCGAGGAAGGGCGCCCCGAGCGCGGCCTGCGCCAGCCAGGTCAGCACGATGGCGGCGGCAAAGCGCGCGCCTGCGACGCCGGCAAACGTCATGACGAAGAAGCTCTGCATGGTCATCGGCACGGGATACATCGGCGCGGAAATCCACGACGACAGCGCCATCATCCAGCTTCCCGCCACGACAAGCAGGATACGCCAGATAAGTGGGCGATCAGCGAGCACGGCCTGCAAGGGCGCGACATGGCCTGGCGACATCAGGCTGCTCCCCCTTATCAATCCAGCCATTCATGAGCCTAGCGCATTCAGCCGGGGCGCCTCCGCGCCGCGTTGCCGCACGCGATCCAGACGGCGGGGTTTTGCGTACTGGCGCCGTGGACCAAGCGGTAGCAGGATGTGCGACATGAACGTGGCTCTCAAACCTGCCGTTAGCGGAATGCTGGGCGCCTGCCTGATCCTGGCCGGGTGCGCCGGGCGCGAAATTCCGATGACTGAGCTGCGGCTCACCTACGGCCTGCCCTCCTCGCACACGTTCGAGCCGGAACCCGGGCTGGTCGTCCACTACACCGAGGAGGGCAAGGCGGACGGGCGCACCCTGATCCTCGTGCATGGCTTTGCCGCCTCGGTGCATGCGTGGCGGCCGTGGGTGGAGCGGCTGGACGAGGAGTATCGCATCATCGCGATCGACCTGCCCGGACATGGACTGACGCTGGCGCCGAAGGACTATCAGTCATCGCTCGATCGCAATGCGGCGCTGGTCGGCAAGCTGGCGGATCATGCGGGCCTCGATCGGTTTGTGCTGGCGGGCAATTCGATGGGCGGGGCTGTGTCGCTGTCGTACGCGATGAAGAACCCCGCGCGGCTCGAGGCGCTTGTGCTGGTCGACGCCGCCGGATGGCCGGGCGAGGAAGGCGACGAGCGAGGAGGACCGCCGGGTGCGTTCGCACTGCTCAACAACGGCTTCGGGCGTTTCATCCTGAAGATGTTCGACGTGAACATGTTCGTGGGCGGCGGACTGAAGGACGCCTATCTCGACGAGACGCTGGTGACGGACGACGTCGTCGCGCGCTACGCCAACCTCGCCATGGGCGAAGGGCATCGCGACATCCTGCTGACACAGCGCTCCGGCCCCGACACGCCGTGGACGCCGGCGGACTTCGCGAAGATCAGCGTGCCGGTGCTGGTGATGTCAGGCGAGCAGGACAAGCTGATCCCCGTGGAAGACGCACGTGCGATTGCGGCCGCGATACCGGGGGCGCAGCTGGTGACCTATCCCGAAGGCGGGCACCTGCCGATGGAACAGTTGCCGGACGAGACTGTGAGGGATTTGCGAGCCTACCTCAGCAAGCTGGCGCCAGCACAGACCCCCTGACGCAAAGCTCTGGCGCAGATCGCCCCGCTTCTGGCATAAGCCACCCAGAAGATTGAGGAGATCGGCATGAGAATCGGCGTTCCTAAGGAAATCAAGACGCAGGAATACCGCGTTGGCCTGACGCCGGAGAGCGTCGGGGAGCTGGTTCGCGCGGGGCATGAAGTCGTCGTCGAGACCAATGCCGGGTCGGGCCTTGCCGCGCCGGACGACGCCTACGCCAAGGTTGGCGCGAAAATCCTGCCGACGGCGGCGGCCGTGTTCGGCGAAGCCGAGATGATCGTGAAGGTGAAGGAGCCGCAGCCGGTCGAGTGCGCGATGCTGGGACCACACCACACGCTGTTCACCTATCTCCACCTTGCCGCCGACAAGCCGCAGGCCGAAGCGCTGATGAAATCGGGCGCGACGTGCATCGCCTACGAGACGGTGACCAACAATGCAGGCCGCCTTCCGCTGCTGCAGCCGATGAGCCAGGTGGCGGGGCGGATGTCGATCAATGTCGGCGCCTATGCGCTGATGAAGACGCAGCGCGGGCGCGGACTTCTGCTGGGCGGCGTGCCCGGCGTGCCGCCGGCGAATGTGGTGATCCTCGGCGGCGGCGTTGCCGGCGTACATGCGGCCGAGATGGCCAATGGCGCGCGGGCGAACGTCACGGTGTTCGACCGCTCGATGCCGCGCCTTGAGGAGCTTGATGTGCAGTTCGCCGGCGCGGTGGACACGGTCTATGCCACGCAGGCGGCAATTGATCGCGCGGTGATCGAGGCTGATCTGGTGATCGGCGCGGTTCTCATCCCGGGCGCTGCAGCGCCCAAGCTGGTCACGCGCGCGCACCTGAAACAGATGCGGCCGGGCGCGGTGCTGGTGGACATCTCCATCGACCAGGGCGGTTGCTTCGAGACATCGCGGCCAACGACGCACAACGATCCGATCTACGAGGTCGACGGCATCCTGCATTATTGCGTCGCCAACATGCCGGGCGCTGTGCCGCGCACGTCCACCTACGCGCTCAACAACGTCACCCTGCCCTTCGCGCTCGACATTGCGAACAAGGGCACGAAAGCGGCGTTGAAGGCGGACAAGCATCTCGCCATGGGCCTCAACGTCGCCGAGGGCATGATCACACACGAAGCAGTGGCGCACGATCTCGACCTGCCGTTTGGCAAGCCGGCATGGCTCAGCTGAGAACCCTCGCGGCATTCGCCTGCGCGCTGCTGCTGGCGGCGTGCGGCGGCGGGGCGATGGAGCCGGACCGCAAGGATCCGGCGTCTGTCGCGCGCGCCTTCGTCGAGGCGTTCAACGCCAGGGACCTGCAACGCATGCTCCCGCTCAACGATGCGGTGAACATCGAAGCGATCGCGGCGGCGCTGACAGGCGGGCCCGGCAGTCCTGAGTATGAGGCGATCTTTGCCCCGGACATGGTCGCGCTGCTGGCGGCGGAGGCCGGCCGGATCGAGGGGCCGCGCTATGACGGGGGCGACGCCATCGTGAAAGTGGCGGCGACGGAGCGCGGCGACGTCTACACGATCGTGCTGGCGGAGAATGAGGACGATGAATGGGTCATCGTCGCGCATTCGATGATGGGCCGCGCGCAGTTCGACGCGCTGCCGGAAGAGGCGAAGGATTCACGCCAGCCTTGAAGCCAAACGCAAACAGGCCCGCGGGTTGCGCGGGCCTGTTCGAGTGTCGCCTGGCGTGGAGGCCTTAGCGGCCGTCCTTGTTGCCGAAGTATTTGAAGAAGTCGCTGTCGGGCGAGAGCACGAAGGGCGTGCCTGTCTTGATCGACTTGTCGTAGGCTTCCAGTGAACGATAGAAGCCATAGAACTCCGCGTCCTTGCTGTAGGCGGACGCAAAGATCTTGCTTCGTTCGGCGTCGCCTTCACCCTTGATCCGCTGGCCCTGCTGGTTCGCTTCGGCGACGATAACCCGCGCCTGGGCGTCAGCTTCCGCCGTGATCGAGGCGAAGAGACCTTCGCCTTCGGCGTTGTACTGGCTGATCTTCTGCTGGAGCTGCGACTTCATGCGCTCATAGACACGCTGGGAGTTGGCTTCCGGCAGGTCGGCCTGGCGGATGCGGACGTCGATGATCTCGACGCCAAGCGTGTTCATCTGGGCCTGCAGCGCCGTGCGCACGCGTTGCATCAGCGTGGCGCGCTGACCCGAAATGATGTCGGGCTGGCTGACCTTGCCGAGTTCGCCGCGCAGGGCCGCCGTAAAGCGAAGACCCAGCTGCTGGACGCCGTTGGATTCCGAACCGGCGGCGCGGAAGAACTGCAGCGGATTCTTGATACGCCAGCGCGCGATGGCGTCGACGTTGAGGCGCTGCTGGTCGCTGGCAATGACTTCCGCCGCATCCAGGTCATAGCCCTGGTTGCGTTTTTCATAGAAGCGGATGTCGTCGAACAGCGGCATCTTGAGGTGCAGACCCGCGCCGTAGTTCGGCAGCTCGCTCTTCTCGGTCGCATTCACGGTGTACTGGGCCGAGCCGAAGCGGATGACGATCGCCTGCTTGTCGATCGGCACGATGTAAAGCGCGTTGGCGAGGACCAGCAGCAGGACTGCGGCGACGGCGCCAATGATGATGAGGGTGCGTTGCATGACTATTGCCCCTGAGGCGTCGGCTGGCGGCCGCGCAACTGGTCGAGCGGAAGGATCGGCACTGCGCCGGACTTGCTGTCGATGATCGTGTTGTCGGTGCGGCCGAGCACCTTTTCCATCATCTCGAGGAACATGCGCTCGCGCGTGACGCGCGGAGCGGCCCGATACTCTTCATAGATGAGGTTGAACGCGTCGGCGGCGCCCTTCGCCTCGGCGACCACGGCCGCCTTGTAGCCTTCCGCTTCCTGAAGGATGGCGCGCGCGCGTCCTTCGGCTTCGGGCACAACGCGGTTGCGGTGGGCGATGGCGTCGGCTTCACGCTTGGCCTTGTTCTGCTCGGCGCTGGAGACGTCGCGCTGAACGGCCGCGACTTCCTCTGGGGCGGTGGCGTTGCCGATGGCGATCGAAATGATCTCGACACCCGAGTCATAGTTGTTCAGCGTCTGCTGCATCAGCGCCCGGACACGCGCCTCGACGCCCGTACGGTCGCCGGTGGTGATCGGCTCGAAGGCAGAGGTGCCGACGACTTCGCGCATGGCGCTCTCGCCGATCTGTTCGATCAGCTCGTTGCGGCCGCCGGTCTCGTCGACGATGTTGAAGAGGTATTTGTTCGGATCATAGATGCGCCAGTTGATGACGAAACCGATGTCGACGATGTTCTCGTCTCCGGTAAGCATCAGGTTGGGCTCGTTCTCGCCGCCGATGGGCGTACGTTTCTCGGTGTTCACCTCGACGATGTAGTGCTGCTCGATCGGGCTCGGCAGGCGGAGCCGGAAGCCGGGCTCCTCGAAGCGGGCGAACGTGCCGAAGCGCAGGACGACCGCGCGCTGGCGTTCGTCGACCTGGTAGACGCCGGTGAGCGCCCAGCCAACGACGGCCAGCGCCAGAATGATTACGATGCCCGTTACGCCAAGGCCGCGCGCGCCGCGGCCAGAACCGCCGCCGCCGGAGCCATTGCCGCCGCCGGAGCCGCCCTTGCGGCGGAAACGTTCCTGCATGCGGCGCAGGGTTTCTTCCAGATCGGGACGGTCCTTGCCGCCGCCACCGCCGCCGCCAGGCTTGCCGGGGCCCCCGGAGCCACCACTGGGGGGCTTACCCCAGGGGCTTTCGCCGCCGTTGTTGCCGTTGTTGCCGCCGCCGCCGCCCCAAGGGCCGCCACCGCCGCCCTTGTTGTCATTCCAGGGCATAAGCCCCTCCTCTTACGCGCAAGATCTGGAGATTTGTGAACTCCAGTAGTTGAGCCCGCATTAAAGACACTTCAAGAGCGGCAGATAAGGCAGTTTCGCGCGGAACGCGACTATAGATCAGCCTGACGTCGATGTGATTCTGCAGCGACGTTTCTTTGCAAGGCTTAAGCCCAGTAACATTCATTACTTCAAGAGAGCCAGAACTTCTGGTTTTGGCGGCTTTCTTGCACGCCTGCGGCCTATGTCAGCAACGCCCTCTCCTTCGCCTGACCAGCCAGCGCCGGCCGCCGGAGCCAATCCGGGCCTGCGCGATGTCACGGTCGTGATCGCCGCCTGGCGCGCCGCAGGGACGATCGGCCGCGCCGTCGCCTCCGCCCTGGCCCAACCGGAAGCGACCGAAGTGGTGGTGGTGGACGATGCTTCTGGCGACGGGGACGCCACGATCCGGGCGGCGATGGTGGCGGATGACCGTTCGGGTCGGCTGAAGATTCTAGGCCTGCAGCGCAATGCGGGACCATCGGCGGCGCGCAACCTTGCGATCCGGGAGAGCACGGCGGCGTGGATCGCCATTCTCGACAGCGACGACTTCATGGAGCCGGGACGGCTCGGCAAACTGCTGGCGTTGGCGGACCAGGATTACGACCTGCTTGCCGACGACCTGATGCAGGTGCCCGATGGAAAGCCGGTAGCCGAGGGCAAGCCGCTGTGGTTCCGGGATAACAACGTGCCGGTGGACGTGGATTTCCGCTTCTTTATCGACAGCAACATCACCCGCGCCTCGCGCATGCGCCGCGAACTGGGCTTCCTCAAGCCGCTTGTGCGCCGGGCCATGCTGGAGCGGCACGGCCTTGCCTATGACGAGGGCATGCGGCTGGGCGAGGACTATGATCTCTATGCGCGCGCGCTGAGCCTTGGGGCGCGGATGCGGCTGATCCCCTGGACCGGATATGTGAGCGTGATGCGCGGCAATTCGCTGTCGCTGAACCACGGCCGGACCGATCTGGCGGCGCTCGAAGCGAGCGATGATCGCCTGCTGGCGTCAGGCCGGCTGAGCGCGGCGGACGTGCGGCTGGTGAAAAAACACCGGTTCACGACGCGCTCGCGCATCGTGTGGATCGACTTCATGGCGCGGCTGAAGCGGAAGAACCTGGCAGGCGCGGCGGGCGTGATCCTGAAGGATGTGCGGCAAGCGCCCTATGTGTTGGGCGGGCTGGGACGGATCGTGACACGCCGCTTTGGCGGCGGCAAGAAAGTCTGATAGCGAGGGCTCTCGTCAGCCATACGAGCCAGCATGCCCTCGCCTCTCGAAACCCAGGTTCGCGCAGCTCTCGACGCGGTGAACGACCCCGCGACGGGCAAGGGCCTTGTCGCATCGGGCCGCGTGGCGGGGCTGGTGGTGCGCGCCGACGGCAAGGTCGGCTTCGTGATTGAGACAGCCATCGGCGCGGCCGACGAGCCGTTGCGCCGGTTGGCGGAAGAAGCTGCCGCCGGCGTGGCCGGGGTGAGCGCCGTGACGGCGGTTCTGACAGCCGAAGCGACAACAAGCGCGCGCAGCGTTCCGGCGGCAAAGCCCGTGTCGATTCCCCAGCCGCCAGCGCCTGCGCCAAGCGGCGTGACGCGGCCGGCGCGCGGGATCATCGCGGTGGCCTCCGCCAAGGGCGGCGTTGGCAAGTCGACCGTGGCGGTCAACCTTGCGGTCGCGGCGGCGAAGAGCGGGCTGCGCGTTGGTCTGCTTGATGCGGATGTGTTCGGTCCTTCCCTGCCCACCATGCTGGGCACGGTGGGCGTGCGTCCGGACGTGAAGGGCAAGCGCATGCAGCCGGTGATGGCGCATGGGCTGGCGACCATGTCGATCGGCTATCTCGTCGATCCGGACCAGGCCGTGGTATGGCGCGGGCCGATGGTGATGTCGGCGGTCACGCAACTGATCAACGACACGGACTGGGGCGATCTCGATCTCCTTTTCATCGACACGCCGCCGGGCACGGGCGAAGTGCAGCTGACGCTGGTGCAGAAGCTGCCGCTGGATGGCGCGGTGATCGTCTCGACGCCGCAGGAGGTGGCGCTGGCGGATGTGCGGCGGGGCGTGGGCATGTTCCGCAAGACGCACGTGCCGGTGCTGGGAGTGATCGAGAACATGGCGTGGTTCGAACAGCCTGACGGCTCGCGCGCCTACATCTTCGGACAGGGCGGCGCCGAGCGCACGGCGGGCGAACTCGGCGTGCCCTTCCTCGGCGCGCTGCCCATCCTGCCTGCCCTGCGCGAGGGTGGCGACAACGGCGTGCCCGCTGCGACGGGCAGCGGCACGGCAGCGGAAGCGTTCAGACTTCTGGCCGACGCGGTGAGCGAAGCGATCGCAGCAGCGCCGAGCAACCCCGCGCCGCGGATCGTGTTCGAGTAGGCATCAGGTCGGCTTCAGCGGCGCGACGCCAGGCACGCCTTCGCAGACGTCCCGCTCCACCGGCCATTCGCTACGCAGCAAGGGATCGGCGTCGATCGACTGTTGGTGGAACCTGCGGTGTTCGCCGAGGTAGTTGCACGCGTTCTGCGCCAGGCCGCCGGAGAAGGTCTGCGTCAGTCGTCTTGCGTCCCAGAGCTGGACTTTTCCGGGCCTGCTGGAAGCCAGTATGCGGCTGTCGTCTGAAGAAAAGACCGCATTCGCATTGCTCGCGCCCCGGTTGTCGAGTGACGCGATCAGGCGGCCGTTCCTGCTTTCCCAAACGTGGACCGAACCATCGAGATGCGCGCTGAGAATGCGCTCGCCAGTCCGGGATATGGCGACAGAGTTCACAACGTCATGTCCAGCCGCGATCGAGAGCTCAAGCACACCCGTTGCAACGTTCCAGACACGGATATCGCCGTCCACGCCCGCCAGTATCCGCTCGCCATCAGGTGAGAAGGCCACAGACGACGCGAAGGCGTTCGGCGTCTCGAAACTGCGAATCTGCCTGCCGGAAAAATCCCACAGGCGGACATGCCCATCGGCGCCTGCGGTCGCGAACTGCCTGGCCGCCGGAGAAAAAGCAACGCCGTAGACGCCGTAGACCGCGTGACTGACCGTCTGCTGAAGCGCGCCGTCCGATACCCTCCACACGCGCGCGGAGCCGTCCACAGAGGTGGTGACGACCAGGCTGCTGTCCGGGGAAAAGGCGGCATAGGTCACGTTCTTGTCGTGGGCCAGCGACGCAACAAGCCGGGGCCGATCAGCATCCCAGATGCGAGCCTCGCGGCCGCCCGTTGAGACGGCGTATTTTCCGTCCGGTGAGAAACCGGCCGACGTCACGGGTGCTCCATGATCTCCAAGCGTCCGGCCGTTTCGAAAATTTGCATCCCACACGACGACCTTGGCGTTTGACTGAGCGATCAGGACGCCTTGGCCGTCAGGCGAGAAGACACCCTTGCCGAACTGTCTTTCCGTGTCGTCCACCGACGCCTGACGCCGCCCCGCGAGCGGGAAGATCCGGACGGCGCCATCGCCGCTTCCGATTGCAACGCGATCGGATAGCACGGAGAAGGCCGGACTGACTCCCTCTAGGTTCGCGCCACGGCCGCTTGCGGCCTCCAGCACGCGCGAATCGGCCAGCGCGAGGGAATCGGCATTGCGTTTGAGGCACGTCAGCCAGCGTCCGTCTCGCGAGAATTCCAGTTCATCCGCATAACAGCCCGAAACCTGCCAGACATACTCCGGATCATCCATCCGCCAGAGCCGGGCCACTCCCTGGGAGTTCACCGTCGCGATGCTGTTCCTGTCGGGCGATGGGGCGGCGGCCCGAAGCCCTCGCTGGTCGGGGCGGGACAGGAGAAGTGCGCCTGTTTCTACATCCCAGAGACGCACGACATTGTCGTCGCTGGCCGTAACGATTCTCGTATTGTCAGGTGTGAATGCAACCGAGAGCACCTTTGCTTTCTGGGCATCCAATGTGAAGAGGCGAGCGCCGGTCGCCGCGTCCCATATCTGCGGCGTCGACTTTCCCCCGGCAGTGACAATCCGTGTTCCATCGGGCGTGAAGGCGACCATTTCAGGCTTGCCGGCGATGTCCTGCAGGACGTGAACAACCTTGCCTTCGGACCAGACGACGACATCGCCGCTCGCGCCAAGTGTGACGGCGCGCAAGCCCTCGGGCGACAGGCCAGCGTCCATGATCATGTGACCGGGCCGGGAGAGCACGTGAAGCTGATCGCCGGTGAAGCCATCGTTCACGCGGGCAGCAAGGAGGCCCACTGTCAGGATGTGCGAGCCACGGCTCGAAACAACGGTTCGCCTGATGCGTTCGCCAATCCCGAACGCGCGGACCTCACTCCCATTGTCCGCGTTCCAGATGCGGACAATACCGTCCTTGCCGGTCGCAATGACCCTGGAGCCCGGAAAGTCCACATCCTGTATCTCGGCGTCATGGCGAAGCGTGAACTGGGGCTCGGGCGTATCGTGCATGACCCTGGCAAGCACGGCTTCATACTCAGACAGGTTGGCAGGCGATAAGCGGGCGCCGGCGAGCGCATATCTCGCGGCTGTTTCCAGATCGCCATCATCAAGCCATTCCCATGCGCGCGTGGTGAAAAAGCGATGCAGCGTGTTGCGGGCCTGACGCGCATTGGCGGTTGCTTCGGCGGCGTTCGCATCTGCAAGGGCGCGCTGGATTTCGCGTTCTGTTGCGGCACGTTCGGCTTCGAGGCGCTGGCGATTGGCTTCAGCGGCGTTGGCTTCCGCGTCCTTTTCCCCCTTGATGGCGCGCTGCTCGTTTGCTTCGGCCTCACGCGTCTTGGCTTCCGCCAGAATGCGGCGCTCTTCCGCGAGGTTGCCTTGCAGCCAGGCCATGCCGCCGGCGATGGCGGCGCCAGCTGCGAGAACGGCGAACCCGGCGGCGACAAGCTGGGTGCGGAGGCGGCGGGCGCGCTCGGCTTGCTTCTCGCGCTGGACCAGTTCGTCGAGGCCGACGCCCAGGAGGCCGGCGATCAGTTTGAGGGCGCCGTTCTCGCGTCCATCCCTGCCCGTCCGTACATCGGCGGCGATGGGCTCGTTGAGTTCGGGGATGGATGTCAACGCCCCGGTTTCGTCCACCCTGTAGAGCAGCGCGCGCGGAAAACACTCCTCGTCCGCAGTGCGGCCCGGCTTACCGGCCGCATGCGGCTCGCCATCGACGATTACCGCGAAAATGCGCTCCGCCCCGCCACGTTCCTTGAACTGCCGGATTTCCTCTTCGACATAGCGGCTCTTCGCGGCGCGCGGGGAGCAGAGAAGGATGAGCGCGTCCGACCGCTCAAGCGCCTTGCGGATCTCGCCGCCAAGATCGTGTGCGGCGGACAACTCCACGCGGTCGCGGAACAACTTGCCGATCCGGCGGCGGCCGTCGCGCCGGAGCGGGGCGGGAATGCGATAGTCCTCAAGACGCCTGTGCAGCCAGTTCGCGATGGTCTCGTCGGCGTGGCTGTAGCTGACGAACGCCGCATAGCGCTTGCCCTGCGCCTTGTTGCGCGTTGTCGCCTGGCTGCCTGGTGCGCCGTCAGCCATCGTGTCCCCGGTTGGCTGGGAAGTGTACCAATGCCCAGGATCGAGGTGCAACGCCCCTTCAGATCGAAGCGGGGCCTTGGTCGATGGCGTCTTCGCCCAGGGAGCGTAAGGCGATCTCGATCTGCTTGAGGTCTTCGCCCTCAAGCGAACTGGCGCGCGAGCTGGCCGTCGTCATGCCCTCTGTGCCGGCGCGCTGGCGGGCAAGCGCATCGGCTTCCCACTGACGCAACTTCGCGATCTTGGCCGAATGATCGACCTTGGCGTCAGTGAGGAGATTTTCGATGCGGGCGACAAGGTCCGAAGGCATGCGAGGCTGCTCCTGTTGGCGATCATTGCAAGGCTGCGCCGTTAACCAAGGTAAACGGCGCGAACCTGCTCAGCACAGTAAAATCGCATCTGAACGGATGAATCTCCTTGCGCTCGCTCGCGCCTGACTTAACGTTTTGTTTACGACATCGCGGCTGGGCGCCGGGATGCAGTCACGACGAGAGGTCGGGCGTAAGGGGCGGACGGAGTAGCGTAGGTATGGGCCACACGGTTCGGTTGCGCGGCGAGTTCTGGCCACAGGATCACTGGGGTCGCGTGACAAACGCGGCCATCCCCCGCGAACAGGTTTCACAACCCGCACTCGAAGCCGCCGACGAGGCCGTGGACATGGCGCTGGAGCGTTATGGCGACGGGCTGCACTCGGTTTATCTCTCCGGCCCCGCTGCGCGCGGGCGGACGGGCGGGGCTGCTGTGTTCATCCTGCTGCGGCTGGGCGCGATGACAGGCCCCAACCGCAACAAGGAAAACTGGGAGCACGCTCTTTCTGCACAGTTGCGCCGGCGCCATCCGCGCGTCGGCCGCATCGCGGTGGCCGTGTTCAACTGGCAGGACGTTTTCACCACAGATGGCGCCTTCTCGCCGGCTCGCTTCCGCCTCGCCGTGAACTCGGTGTGCGTGGCGGGCCGCAACATGACGCGCATGCTGGCGCCGCAACGGATCGACGCCGCGGCGATGAATGGCGACATTCTCGGCTTCCGCCAGCGCATGCTGAATGCATCGGGACGGCTTGCAGCAGCCAAGGCGCCGGATCGGGTGCGAGCGGCCGCAATGGACGCCGGGCATGCTGCACTGTCAGCGGCGTTCGCGCTCGTGATGGAGCGCGAGCAGATCTACACCGAGGACCTCGACCTTCGCCGCGACCTGTTCACGCTGAACCATCCGCAGCGGGCCAGCGACATGGCCGAAGCCTATCAGATGGCGAGCCGGCCCTCGGCCGACGCCATGAAAGCGCTCGCCTTCATCGAGCGCACCTGCCGGTGGCTTGCGCCGATGAGCGATGCGTGGCTGAACGCCCACAATCCGCAGCGCGCCGAACGGATGAAGGCGTAGGGCCTGCCGACCTCACGGGGTGTCGCTCGCCGGCGCATCGTGGCTGGGCAGCACCGGGGCATCGGTCTTCGTCCAGAACACACCGTCATTGCCATTGTTCTTCTGGACGAGCCGCGTTCGCGCCGGATCAAGGCCGCGCATGAGGCGTGCGTTGACGGCGATGCGTTCGGCGTCGTTGGTCCCCACTTCCGTCATGTGGGTGGCGCCTCCGCAGGTACGACAGTGATGAAACTCCAGCATGTGATCGCCCCACATGTAGATGAAGGTGTCGGGCGGACTGGCGAAGGCGATCTCGCGCTGCGCATAATAGGCCCACAGGCCGCCATAGAGACGGCAATGCGAGCAGTTGCAGTCAAGCACCCACGCGGGCTCCTCCACCACGAAGCGGACGGCGCCACAATGGCACGAAGCGCTGACCTTGCTCACGCGCGCATTCCTTCCAGAGACTGCCGCATATCCCGTACAAACCAGGGCACGCGCTACTTCGCCTTCACCTGCCCCTTGGCATCCAGTTCCGCGCCGCAGCCGGCGCAGGTGTAGCCGCCCCACATCGCCTGCTGCGCATTGCGCGGGGTTCGCACCGCAGGTTGTTCGCGGCCGCACGCGGCGCACTTCACGGGCTTGCGTGAGAGCATGATCCAGACGACGGCCAGCACCGTCAACGCGGCGCCGATGATCATCCCGGTGAGTGCGCCTTCCATGAGCCTCTCCCTTGGGGTTGCGAATCCGGCCCCCAGCATGACCCCCGGCGGCCGCCGGGTCCAGTAAATGCCGCGCCAGCAGGCGATGGACCCGGGGCGCACAGCCGCTTAATCAGGGCTGCAGGAAATGCTTGAGGGAGCGGGACGGATGAAACAGTTGCTGGGCGTCGGCCTGTTGGTGCTGGCGGGGTGCGTGTCTGCCGCGCCCGGCGCGCCGCCCGCCGCCCCCGTCATGCCGCTTGCCGGGCCGGAAGCGCCGTCGGCCTTCACGCAGGCCGAGCACGCGAAGGTGCTGGCCGCGCGAAACTTTGCCGACACGCAGGATTTCGGCTTCGCCGACCGTGGCTTCGTCGCGACGCGGAAGGATCCGCTGATCGCCACGACGGGAGGACAGCCGGTGTGGAACCTCGCCGCGTTTGACTTCCTGAAGGCGCAATCGTCTGCGACGGTGAACCCAAGCCTGTGGCGGCAGGGCCAGCTGATGAGCCGGCACGGCCTCTACCAGGTGAGCGACACGATCTGGCAGGTGCGCGGGTTTGACCTGGCCAACATCACCTTCGTGAAGGGCGCTACGGGCTGGATCATCATCGACACGCTGGGCTCGAACGAGACGGCCAAGGCGGCGCTGGAGCTGGCGAACGAGCAGCTGGGCGCGCGGCCTGTGGTGGCGGTGATCTACACGCATTCGCACACCGACCATTTCGCGGGGACGGCCGGGCTGGTGGCGCTGGAGGATGTGCGTTCGGGCAAGGTGCAGGTCATCGCGCCGAAGGGTTTCCTCGATGCGGCGGTGGGCGAGAATGTGATTGCGGGGCCTGCGATGCAGCGGCGCGCGATGTACCAGTTCGGCATTCCGCTGCCCAAGAGCGAAGACGGGCTCGTGAACGCCGGCATCGGGCCGGGGCTGTCGACGGGCTCGACATCGCTGATCCCGCCCACGCGGGAGATTGGCGCGACGGGCGAAGAGCTGACGATCGATGGCGTGAAAATGGTGTTCCAGTTCACGCCGGGCACGGAAGCGCCGGCCGAAATGAACATCTGGTTCCCCGACTGGAAGATCGTGGACATGGCGGAGAACGCCAACGCGACACAGCACAACATCCTGACGCCGCGCGGCGCAGTGGTGCGCGACGCCAAGGTGTGGGCCGAGGGGCTGACCGATGCGCTTCGCATGTTCGGCGAGGCGGATATCCTGATCGCCAGCCATGGCTGGCCGCGCTTCGGCAATGGCGAGATCCGCGAGTATCTGGGCAAGCATCGCGACGCCTATGCCTTCCTGCACGACCAGACCGTGCGCCTGATGAACAAGGGACTGAATGGCGACGAGATCGCAGCCGCGCTGCAGCTTCCGCCGGAGCTGGAGAACGAATGGTATGACCGGCCGTATTATGGCTCGCTGAGCTTCAACAGCCGCGCCGTCTATCAGTTCTACATGGGCTGGTATGACGCCAACCCCGTGAACCTTGCGCCGATGCCGCCGGTGGAAACGGGCAAGCGCTATGTCGCCGCGATGGGCGGAGCGGCCAAGGTGAAAGCCGAGGCGCGCACAGCCTACGACGCGGGCGAATACGCCTGGGCGGCCGAGCTGCTCAATCATGTCGTGATGGCGGATGGCGCGGATGCCGAAGCGAAGGACCTGCTGGCGCGCTGCTATGACCAGCTGGGCTGGCAGGCGGAGCCATCGACCTGGCGCAACATCTATCTCACCGGCGCGAAGGAGCTGCGCGAGGGTGTGGGCGCGCCGCGCGCCAACCCGGCCTCGCAGATGGCCGCGCTGGCGAACCTGCCGCTTGGATCGCTGATCGACCTGCTTGCCGTACGGCTTGATCCGGCGAAGTCTGCCGGACAGAGCGTGAAGCTCGCCTTCGTGCTGACCGACTCGAACGAGCGGACCTATGTCACCATCGCGAATGGCGTGCTGGTGCACGAGGAGATCGCAGCGCCCGGGCCGGTGGATGCAACGTTGACGCTGTCGCGCGCGGACTTTCTCGGCGGGATATTCGGCGGCCAGGCCCTGCCCCCGAAAATCCAGTCAGGCGCGGTGAAGCTGGAAGGCAATCCGCAGGCGCTGCTGAAGCTGAGCCAGTGGATGGACCCGCCGAACACGGCGTTCCCGATCGTGACGCGGTAGCAGGCGCGGCCCGCACCACAAACCGGCGGCCCTGTCCGTCTGCCGGGACATGTGGCCGCCGAGGAGCATGCGGTCCGGTCTGGCGCCGGCTTTCGGGGACTGGTCTCAGGCGCGGCGGAACTGGGCGATCACGACCAGCTTGATCGCGACGATCAGGGCGCCTGTGATTGCGGCGATCATGTCTGCCTCCCCCATCCTGTCCGGCCAGTTCTGCGGCTTGACCTGTTCGAGCCTGATGACACATACCTGCCAGATCGCTGCTGACAGCATAGTGGCAGCATGGATCGGGGGCCGAAAACATGCGCAAGGCGGACCGTCTTTTCGAGATCATCCAGATCCTGCGGCGCTCGAAGAAGCCGGTGACAGCGGACGCGATGGCGGCGGAGCTGGAGACGTCCAAGCGGTCTGTCTATCGCGATATCGCGGCGTTGCTGGCGCAGCGCGTGCCCATCCGTGGCGAGGCGGGCATCGGCTATGTGCTCGACAAGGGCCTCGACATGCCGCCGCTGATGCTGACCACGGATGAGATCGAGGCGGCCGTGCTCGGCGCGCAATGGGTGATCAATCGCGGCGATCCGCAATTGTCGAAAGCCGCACAGGATCTGCTGGCCAAGATCGAAGTCAGCATTCCCGAACGCCTGCGGCCCTATATCGACGATCCGGCGCATCGCGTCGTGCCGGCGTGGGATCGCGCGAAGGATGCGATCGATCTCGGGCTGGTGCGCGGGGCGATCAACGGCTCGCGCAAGATGCTGCTGGATTATCGCGACGTGGAGGGGCGCGCGACCAAGCGCGTGATCTGGCCGATCATACTCGGCTATTACGAGACCACGCGGATCATCTGCGCCTGGTGCGAGACGCGGCGCGACTTCCGTTCATTCCGGTCTGACCGCGTCGTGTCAGCGACAGTGCTCGACGAACGCTTCCCCGAGCGCCCCTCCTCCCTGCGTGTGAAATGGCGCAAGGCGATGGAGGCCGACTGGAAACGCCGCAAGGCGGAGTGGGACAAGGAAAAGGCGGCGGGGGCTGGCTGCAGCTGAGAATTGGAAGGACGCCCTCGTGGTTCGACTGACGCAACGCCGCGCTTTCGCGCAGCATCGCTGCTCACCATGAGGGCTTGCAAACCACCGGTGTCGGTCAGCCCTCACGGTGGGCAGTCCGCCTGACGAAAGTCAGGTGGACGTCCGTCGAACCACGAGGGCGTGCCCACAAACCGGCGCCCCCAGAAAAGAAAAGCGCCGACCCCGGGTAGGGGTCGGCGCAGTGCCAATCGCGGGAGCACCGCCATTGGAGAAAGTGTAAGGCCTAGAACCGGATCTGCAGTTCGGCGCCGATTGTACGCGGCGGACGAAGCGTTTCGCCTGTCGTGTAGCAGGAGTTGGTCGGCGGCGCCCCGAAGCCAGGCGTGGTGGCCGGTGTCGAGAAGCACTCGGTTGGGGCGACGCGGCGGCCAGTGCCAACCGTTGCACCAACGGCGGCAGCTTCACGCAGTCCCGAGCCGCGGCTGTCGTAGACGATCTCGTCGAACAAATTCCGCACGAAGCCGATCAGGGTGATGTTGCCATCGCCGCTGGTCCAGCTGAGACGGGCATCCGCCTGATCCCAGGACGGGATTTCCGTGTAGTGCCTGTTGAAGATCGAGCTGTAGGCGACGTCCTGCCAGAAATAGCTCAGCGAGGCGTCGATCGTCGATCCGTCTTCGAAGTCCCAGGTGTACGTGCCGTTGAGCGCAATCTTGTTCTTCGGGCTGAAGGGCAGAATGTTGCCATTCAGGCTCTGGCCCTGCAGCGGATTGGCTCCCGCGGCCGGTGCCCCGAGTGGCTGAGCTTCCGGATCAAGGGCATACGGATCGAGGTTGTGTACCAGTGAGGGCGAGTCGCCGATCTCCGGGTTCGTGTAGCCGTAGTTGAAGATAAAGCGGAGATTGTCGGTCGGGTACCAAATCGTCTCAAGCTCGAAGCCAAGCGTGTTGACCTCAGGCAGGTTGACGTAGGACGCGTAGGCGGCAGGCCGCGGGAGCGGACCCGCGCCATCGGGATCGTCCGGCACGATGGTGTTGGACACCTGGTAGCCCTGGTAGTCGTAGAAGAACAGGGTTGCGTTGGTGATGAGGTCCCAATCCGACCAGGTCCGCTTGAAGCCAAGCTCGAACGCGTCAACCAGCTCCTTGTCTGTGAACGGCGTGACAACCAGCGTGCAGTTGACCGCCGCGCAGCCGAGGCCGCCCGGCTTGTAGCCGCGGTTGTATTTGCCGTAGACCAGCGTGTCGCTGTCCGGCGTCCAGTCGACGCCAAGCACGCCGGTCACTTCCTCGAAGGTAGCGTAAAGGTCGCGATAAGCGTTGCCCGAGGTGGCGTCATAGTAGATGCCGTACCGGCTCTTATCGACCGAGTTCCCGCCTGGGCATTGAGCGGCCAGCGAGTTGGCCGCCGTAACGTTGGTGTTGACAACGCCCAGCCCAGCAGTGCCGCAGGGGTTGCTAGTAGCGTTAATGGTGGACGGGTCGGGGCCACCGAGCGTGCGGGTGACATCCAGACGGGTCGGGATGGCGTTGGCGGCAATAAGCTGCGCTTGCTGTGCTGCAATTGCAGGCGGCAGGCCTGGACCAAACGGCGGCGGGGCCGTGAGCGCCGGCACATAACCTGCCGAGAAGGCGGCTTCGAGTGCGCTTTCGATGACGTAGTGGTTGATCACGCGGGCGTATTCACGTCCGTCGAGGATATCCTGCGAGTATCGAATGCCAGCCGTGAACTTGAGGTCGTCGTTGAACTGATAGTCCGCCTGAACGAAAGCGCCATACGCGTTGTTCACGGCCTGGTTGTTGGTGAAGTACATCAGCGACGCGCCCGGGATCGGCGATCCCGAGAATGAATTGCGACCCGTTCCAGTCGGCAGCTCCGGCAACGCAGCCGGAGGGGGAGCGCCCACGAGCGGGCCACCAGCAGTAGCCCAGGCCTGCGTTGCTACGAGATCGCGGATCACGCCGCCTGGGTGGTTCAGGTCGCTGACGAAGACAGTCTGGTTGTAGTTCTCCTGGTAAGCATAGAGGCCGGAGATCAGCTGAAGCGGGCCTTCCCAAGTCGAGAGGAAGTTGATCTCGTTCGAGAACCAACCGCGGTTTTCCGTGTAGTCCGAGTGACGCTCGGACGAAACCCGCCGTCCTTCAAAGGTGGGTGAACCGCACAGCGCGGCGGTGCAGGTGTAGGCGTTGATCGCCGTGCCATCCTGATCCTGCTGCAGGTTGTAGTTATAGTACACGTACCCGCCGAGGTATTTGATGTCAAAATTGTCCGCGTGCCAGACGGCCTCAAGCGCGAACTCGCTGGTCGGCGAAAGGTGCGCGAAGTTGGAGAAGCTGGTGTTGAAACCGTTGCGGTCGTTGATCGATGGGTTGGTGTTCTGCGTGCCAGTCTGGTCGCGAGTCGGATCGTTGAGACCCGCCCAGCCGTTCGGGCCGAGGTCAGCCGTCGAGTTGAAGAAGCGTGTGTTGTAGGGGTAGGGGTCATCGACGCCCGTACGTGCGCCAGGCGCGCCGTAGCGGACATCCCAGCCAAGCCGGCCGGCGCGAATCCACAGGTCGAAGTCTTCGCCGAGATCGAATTCGAGCTGGCCTTCGACATAGGTGTCATCGCGACGGCTGCCCTCGGTCTCAAGACCCGAATAGTTGGTGAGGAAGCCCTCGTTCTGCACCGAGCGCGAGTAACCTACGCGATAGCGCATCCAGTCGGTGATCGGGCCGGCAAAGGTGCCCTGCACGGCGCGCGTGTCGTAGTCGCCGTACTGGAAGTTGACCTGGCCTTCGAACTCTTCCGTGGGGCGCTTGGTGATCAGGTTGAGCGCGCCGCCGATCGAGTCGCGGCCGTAGAGCGTGCCCTGCGGGCCGCGCACGACTTCGACGCGATCCACGAAGATCGGCTCGCGGCCGGCCGGAATGGCGGACGAGAAGTAGACGCCGTCGACATAGTTCGAGATGCCCGAGCGAATCCCGAAATTGTTCGACGTACGCGTGACGCCGCGCATGCCGAGACGGTCGTTCGAGGTCGAATAAGTCAGACCAGGTGCGAAGTTCGTGTAGTCCTGCACCGTGGTAATACCGATCTCGTCGCGCAGTTCGCTGGTGATGGCGGTAACCGCCAGTGCGATGTCCTGGACAGTCTCTTCACGTTTCTGAGACGTGATCACTACGACATCGCGGCCGGTCCTGTCCTGGTCTTCGTCGGCTGGCGGCTGTGGTCCAGATTCCACACCCTGCGCCATGGCTGGCATGGCCAGGCTCAAGGCAAGCAGACTCACGATTGAAAAACGATTTAGCTGCGCCATGCGACGCGTCCTCCCTGACTGCGATCCTCCCGAGGCGTCCTGTCTCTGTGTGTGACGCCCGCGCACTGCCGGCTTCTACGGCTCGCGCAACATTGATCCTGGGAGACGCAGCGACACGGCGTCAACGGCGCCGCAGGGGAGAGCGGGTCGCGGTCAGAACCCAAGTATGGCCGGCTGAATGTGCGGCGCAACATGAGCTTACGTAAACGGAATGCCGTTACGGGACGTTCTCACTTATCTGTGATTTGTACATTGGCCGCTGCGGAAGGGGTTCGTAAGGGCAATAACCACAAGCAGTTAGCGCACGAGCGGGGTATGCAGCTTTTTGGCGCCGCAGCGTGGGTGTGCTCAAAGGCACTCGAGAAAATATTTTCGCTTCCGCGAACGTAAAGTGGAGGCCCAAGACCCCGCACTGTGCAGTTTCCGAAACGTGGTATGGCGGATCAGACCGCTTCGGCGGTGATCGAATCGAAGTCGCCACGCCACAGCTCACGCGCCCGTGAGAGGCTTGCCGCCCCCTCCCCGGCCCGGCCAAGCCCGTACTGGGCGCGACCCAAAACCCAGAGCGCCAGCGGATCGTGCTTCCATTCCTTGAGCGAGGCTGCGGCCTCCGTTTCGGCCTTCGCGAAATCGCCGGCCTTGAGGTAGGCTGCCGCCAGCGAGCGGCGCACCGGGTACCACCAGGTTGGCGGGTCCATCCAGCCGCCGAACTCTTCCTCCTGCAGGACGGCCCCGGCGCTGAAGCGGTCGATGGCGGCGCGCAGGTTGCCTTCCGCCATGGCGAGGCGGCCTTCGAGCACATGAAGCGCGACCCTGTATTCGGGATCTTCGCCGACAGCCTTGCGCAGCTTGCCCAGCTCGATCCTGGCGCCGGCCGCGTCGCCCTTCTGCAACAGCGCTTCGCCTCGCCCGTAAGCGTGATAGGCGCGGAAATAGTCCTCGTCGCGCGAACTGGGCGCCAGGGCGAGCATCTTGTCCGGCGCATAGCGCGCGAGGGCGACATAGGTGCGGGGGGTCGGGTCGAAGCGCTTCTTCTCGCCGGCATCGGGATATGCCTTTTCCGCGTGTTCGGCATAGCGCAGCGCCAAGGCGCCATCGCCAGACATCATCGCGCCGGCAAGGCCGAAAGCGAGGTTGTGCGAATAGTACATGGGCATCGGAAAATCATCGATCATGGGCGGGCGCGGATCCCCGCCACCGGCCATCCAGGCAGCATCGGTTTCGATCGCCTTGGCGTTCACCACAGCAGCGTCCTGATAAAGGCCCGCGCGGAAGAAAGTGTGCGCCGGCATGTGAACCAGGTGGCTCGCCGCGGGCGCAAGATCGCCCAGGCGTTTGGCATAGGGCAGCGCATCCTCGGCGCGCTCATCGAACTCGGTCGCGTGGATGTAATAGTGGATTGCGCCAGTATCGTCCGGGTGATCCTTCAGCACCTTCTCGAGCAGCACCAGTGCGGCCTTGAGGCGTTCGGGCTCTTCCTCGCTGGAGGCCATCATCAGGCTATGCCCTGCAAGCACCGAAAGTTCGGCCATGCCGGGGTAATCCGCAGCAATCTGCGCAAGCGTGTCAGCGAAGACCGGTTCGGTATTGCCCTCTTCCGCGACGACGCCAGCTTCACCGGCCTTGCGGAGCGCAGCCTCGTCGGCAGGAGGGCCCGGCGCTTCGGCGTAGCGGGCGACCATCGCATCGGCGAGGCGGCGGGCAAGCGCATCGCCCGGCTTCGCCAGCGACTGTGCGCGGACAGCAGCGGCGAGCGCCAGCTTCCGGTCGTCTTCATCAATGCCATAGTTGAGTGTAGGCCCCAGCGCCCAGGCTTCGCCCCATGAACACAGCGAGCAAGACGGATCGAGTTCAACCGCCCGCTTCATCGCGGCCTTCACATCCTGGTGGTAGAAGGCGTGGCTCAGCGCGAGGCCGTAGTTGAACCAAGCCTGCGCTTCGGGGTTCGTTGTGTCGACCTTGAAGCCGCCCGTGCCCATGCCATCAGCAAGCTTCAGGTCCGGCGTGGGGGCGGCGAGACCGGAGTCCTCCGCCGAACACAGCGCCGCAGTGGCCAGCAGCGTTTCGACCGATACCGCCGCCGGCGGCGCAAGGCTGGTGACCGGCGTGACAACGGCAGCTCCGGTGGCGCAGGCGGCGGCGGCCAGCATGGCAAGGGGGGCAAGGCGTTCGCGCATCAGGGTCTCCGTGATGCGTCCACGCTAGACTGCGCTGCGCAAAGGGGAAAGCGCTCTCCCTCGCCTGCTCAGCGTCAGCGGCGCTCGAACTCACGGATCACGAAGGCAAATTCGTTGTCGGCATCCGCTTCGAGGCGAACCGAGGCGACCTCGCGCCATTCGCCCCGGTCGAAGACGGGGAAGAAGATGTCGGCCTCAGCCTCCGCCTCGACCTCGGTGAGCGTCATGTGCGTGGCGGACGGTAGGGCGGCAGCGTAAATGTCGGCCCCGCCGACGATGGAGACTTCGGCGACGCCTGACTGTGCAGCCATCGCGCGGCCGGCAGCAAGCGCGGGCGGCACGCTGGAATAGATGTGGGCGCCGGGGGCCATGAATTCGAGGTTGCGTGTCGCGACGATGTTGGGCCGGCCTGGCAGGGGGCGCTTGGGGAAGCTGTCCCACGTCTTGCGGCCCATCAGCAGCGGGGTCGACGCCGTGATGCGGCGGAAGTTCGCCATGTCGGCCTTGAGGCGAAAGAGTAGCTTGTTGTTGAGGCCCAACTCCCCGCGCCTGCCTATCGCCGCAACGATGCGCACGCCGATCTGATCGTGTTTGCCGGGAAAGGTGGACGGTTGCACGATTATCTCGCTAAAGGCTGGCTTGGGACGTATTGAAGTGGCTTGGGCAGTCGAACCTCGTTCGGCGGCCGACGCAAGCGTGTCGGAGCGGACGCGGATGGAAGCCGTCTGGAACGAGATTGTCGGGGCGCTCGCATTCCGCGATCCCTCGCACCTGCCCTTCTTGCTGCTCGGCTATGTCGGGACCGGCCTGCTGATCTGGCGGCTGAAAGGGCGCACCTGGGCCTACATCTATGTGGCGCTGATCCCGTTCCTGAACTGGAGTTTCGGCAAGAACGTCCCGCAGGCTGATCTTACAGCACTGCTCGGCGGCGTGTTCGGCGCGGCAAGTCCGATCCTGTTCAATCCGCTGACCATGGCGACAGGCATGGTGTTCGTGGTGCGCGACTTCGTGCAGCGGGAGATGGGCCACAGGGTCCTGATCCTGATGGCCCTGGCGATCGGATGGTCGTTCTACTACTCGCTGCCGGGCATCGCCCTGGCCTCGGCGGCGGCCTTTGCAATCTCCGAGTCGGTTGACTGGCTGCTGTTCACCTTCACCAGGTACCGCCTTTCGACGCGCATCCTGCTTTCGAGCGCGGCAGCGTCGCCTATCGACACGACTGTGTTCCTGTGGGGCGCAGACATGAGTGGACGCATCGAGGCGGCTGCGGCTGGCCCGGAGGCTGTCGCAGCCTATGTGCCGCTGTTCACGATGCCGAACTGGATCTTCTTTATCGTTGGGAAGATGATTGGCGCGGTTGTCGTCTCGGCATTGATCCGCGCGCGTGAGAAGCGCGGCGAGGTCGATCCGGCGGCGGCCTGACCCTTCTTCACCGGCGCCGTCTACAAAACCACATACAGTAAGGGCGGCCCGTTAGGGCCGCCCTTTCCGCAACTCTTGCGAGTTTCGTTTCCAGCTAAGCCGAAAAAGCCGTTAGTTGGCCGGAGCCGGCGTCGTGGTGGTGGTCGTGGTCGTGGTCGTGTCGGCAGCCGGGGCAGTCGCGTCAGCAGCCGGAACGGTCGCGTCAGCGGCCGGAACGGTGGCGTCAGCGGCCGGAGCAACAGCTTCCGGGGCGGGCGTTTCGACGACCGTGGTGGTGGTGGTGGTTTCAGCGGCCGGGGCTTCAGCAGCCGGGCTGCAGGCAACGAGAGCAGCGGTCGAAACCGCAGCGGCAACGATCATTTTGAACGACATTGGATAGATCCCTCCGACGGATCACTTCCGCCAAGAAGATCATTTTCCTAGCGGCGCCCGTTAATCTGACGAAGGCGCGCAAAGCACAAGGCGTTGAATTGTTGCGATTCAGTCAGTTTTGCTGGCGGAAGCGTTGTCCGACCACTCCGCCCATCTCGGGCCGTGCGCCCGGCGACTTGCGCGGGCGCTAGGCGATCCCCCATACTTCCGCATGGAAATGCTTGAATCCATTCACGATACACCAGGCCGTGATGCCGCAACTGCGAAGAGCGCGTGGTTGCCAACTAGACCGCCACAGGCGCCTTTATGTGGGCGTCCGGCGCGTAATCGAGCAACGTGAAATCTTCGTAATCCCACCCGAACAGGTCGGATTTCGCGGGATTGAGTTCCAGACGCGGCAGTGGCTTTGGCTGACGCTGCAATTGCAGGCGCGCCTGGTCGAAGTGATTCGCATAAAGGTGCACGTCGCCAAAGGAATGCACGAACTCGCCGGGCTCCAGTTTTGTCGCCTTCGCCATAAGGATGGCGAGTAGCGCGTAAGACGCGATGTTGAACGGCACGCCAAGGAAAACGTCGGCCGAGCGCTGGTATAGCTGGCAGGACAGTTTTCCATTCGCGACAAAGAACTGGAACAGGCAGTGGCACGGCGGCAGAGCCATCCGGTCGACATCCGCCGGGTTCCAGGCGGAGACCACGAGCCGGCGTGAATTCGGGTTCTGGATGATCTCGTTCTTCACCCATGCAATCTGGTCGATGGTGCGGCCGTCAGGCGCCGCCCATGAGCGCCACTGCTTGCCATAGACGGGCCCAAGCTCGCCGTTTTCGTCAGCCCATTCATCCCAGATGGAGACGCCGCGTTCCTGCAGCCATTTCACATTGGTCTCGCCGCGCAGGAACCACAGCAGTTCCACGATGATCGAGCGCAGGTGCAGCTTCTTGGTGGTGAGCACGGGGAAGCCCTCGCTCAGGTCGAAACGCATCTGGCGGCCGAACACGCCGCGCGTGCCGGTTCCCGTGCGGTCGCCACGGTCGACGCCGTTGTCGAGGATGTCCTGCAGGAGATCGAGGTATTGGCGCATCGCTGTCCGGTTCTTGTGGCCGATTCGAGTGTTGTCTGCCGAAGTCATGCGCACCCCCCGAGGCGATGGCAAGTTAGCGGGCCTGTGGAGAACCTTTGGTTCCCCTACTCGGCCGCCATCGCGGCAGTTCCAGCGGCGAGGCGGCGCTGCAGCCAACCGCGCACGAAGGCGTTTGTGCGGGCGGCCAGGCGCGTTGGCAGGCGGTTGAAGGCGTGGGGACTTTCCGGGACCACGATCAGCCGGGCGTTGCCGTTGATCGCCTTCCAGCGTTCGGCCATCAGCCGGCTATCGTCGATCAGCGGGTCGATCGTTCCAACCAGAAACAGCGCGGGCGGCAGGCGCGACAGGTCTGCGTAGAGGGGCGACACATCAGGCGCGCGGCGGCCGGCCTCGTCGCGATCCGGCAGGAGCCTGGCGATACCCGGCGCCATTGCGGGGCCATCCAGCACGAGCGTGTCGCGTGTGGCGTTGCGGACGCTGGGCGTCGCGGTGAGATCGTATGGGCCATAGAAAAGCACTGCGCCCTTGAGACGCGCGAAGTCGGCGCGGCTGTCGCGCAGGCGCAGCAGCGAACAGGCGGCAAGATGTGCGCCGGCGGATTCGCCGCCGATGAAGAGATCGCGCACGCCGAACTCCGTTTCGGCATTGTCGAACACCCAGTCGGCGGCGGCGTGGCTCTGGGCGATCTGATTCTCGAAGGTGATGTCGGGGAGCGTGGTGTAGTCGACGCTGACCACAGCAATGCCCGTCTCGCGCACGATGGCGGCGTTCACGAGATCGTCCATCGCGGCCGTGCCGATGGCCCAGCCGCCGCCGTGATAGTCGATGTGGACACCGCGAACCGCGCCCTGCTCCGGGCGCAGGATGCGCAATGAAACGGTGTGGCCCTTGTGCGTGACGCTGCGTGTGGCAACACGGACGCCCCGCAGGCCAACGGGAAAGGACGCCTGGGCGCCGAGTATCGCCTGGATCGCCATGCGGCCAAGCGGCGTGGGCGCACGGAAACGCGGCGCCCAGCGCAGCCGGCTGTTCATGCGGCGTACCTGATCTACCTCCGCATCAGTCAGATCGGGAAACGGCTCGAGCATAGGCGTGTCCTGGCGTTGCCAGAAACGTAGGGCGCGAACGCCCACGTAACAATGGGCCGGGCAAGAATGGCGGTGACGGCGGCGATTGCCGCGTGATACCCGGCGCTTGAGACTACCAACAAGGCGCGCTGTATGCTGGACATCAAACTGCCCGAGGGAATGCGCGAGGCTGGCCGACAGGACTGGCGGCAGATCGGCGCAATCACGGCCGAGGCGTTCGCCGAAGACCCGGTGAATCTCTGGATTTTCGGAAACACCGCGCCGATGGCGCCCGTGTTCGGCACGCTTGCGCGCAGCGTCTATCTTCCGCGCGGCGTCTGCCATGTAAGCGGGGACAATGGCGCGACCATGTGGTGTCATTCCTCTGGGAACCGAGAGCTTCCGTTTCTTTCCATGATGGCGCTGGTGGCGGCGATCACCACCAAAGGAACCAGGGGGGCTGCAAAGCGCGGCCTCACCGCCGCTGAAACGATGGCGAAGGAACACCCGAAGGCGCCGCATTTCTACCTCTTCACCATCGGCACGCGGAAGGCGGCGCGCGGCAAGGGTCTCGGCAAGGCGCTGATGGCGCCCGTGCTGAAGGCGGCCGATCGCGCCGGTTTGCCCTGCTATCTGGAAAATTCGAACCCCGCGAACACGGGCTTCTACCGCTCGCGCGGCTTCGAACGGATGAAGGTGTTCGCAGCGGGCCCCGGCGGGCCGCCGCTGGAAGCGATGTGGCGGGAGCCGCGCTCTGCGACGAACGCGTGACGAAGCCTCGCGATCAGATCGCCTCAAGGCCTTCCATCAGGATCGGATCGATCTCGACACGTTTGCCTTCGCGAAAATCATGCACGGTCTTTCTGGCCTCCTCGCGCGATAGACCCTGACGCTCAACCAGACGGGACATAAGCATGCGCTCGTCACGCTGGACGGCTTCGAGGTTGCGCGTTTCGACCATGGCAAACTCCGTAGTCTTTCTGGTCCAGACACGATGCCAACATGACAATCGGGCCAGGCACTGGACGCCCCCGCCCCTTTTCCATGCATGCCGATATGGGGCGATGATCGGGCGGCGCAATGGCGCGCGCGTGATTTGTCGTTGCGGTTTCAGACAGGTGCGCTGATGCGATGATTCAGCGCTGGAACGAGTGTGCGATGCGCTGCACCAGCGAAGTCGCCCGCCGCGCGCCGCCGTGCTTGTTGGTGATCCACACCCCGACATGCAAACCGTTGCGATTGCCCGCAACATACATCAACGCCATGTCGTCATAGACATCGAGCCATCCGACGCGATGAACCGCCAGGAGCTGGATCAGTTCGGGCCCTTCGTCGCCGTCGCGTTCTTCCACAGGATAGCGTTGTTCGTTCCCAGTCCATGCGGTTCCCACGACCGTATCGGCGGCGCCCCACTGGATCGACAGGGCGGCGCAACTGGTCGTCATGAAGGCGCGGAGGCTTTCGAACTCGGCTGCCAAGCCTACCGATATCATTCCGTCACATTCGGGATGACCGGACATGGTCGAGCGCCAGTTGCGATATCCGATCAGGACCTTGTCGGCGACGCGCGCGCTATAGGCAGGATAACTCGGCTTGCGGTTGTAGGGCTCGGGCATCAGCACCGAGCCCCCACCGGGGACGTTCATCCGCGTTGATGAAAGCCCGAACAGCTCAGTCGGCGCTCAGCAGCTTGCCGCGGAAGGCGAGGCCCGCAAGCGCCGCCCCTGCAAGCGGCGCAACGATGAAGAGCCAGAGCTGGTTGAGCGCCTCGCCCTGCGCGAACACGGCCGGACCAAACGACCGCGCCGGGTTCACCGACACGCCCGTCACCTGGATACCCACGATGTGGATCACAACCAGCGTCAGGCCGATCGCAATGCCGGCGAAGGCGGGGCTGCCCTTCTCCTGCGTGACGCCGAGGATGACGACAACGAACAGGAAGGTCGCCACGATCTCGAACACGAGGGCGGCCGTCATCGAGTACTTGCCGAGATAATCCGCGCCCCATCCGTTGGACCCAAGACCATAGGCGCCGATCTGATAGGCTTGGCCAGCCTCTGCCGCCTGTCCACCCGCGATGACATAGAGGATTCCCGCGCCGACAAGCGCGCCGACGAACTGTGCGGCCCAGTACATCAGCATCTCGTTCGCGGTCATCCGCCCGGCCATGAAGGCGCCCAGCGACACAGCGGGATTGATGTGGCAGCCCGACACTGGGCCGATGCCGTAGGCCATGGCGACGATGGCGAGGCCGAAGGCGAACGAAATCCCCAGCTGGCCTACGTCTGGCGCCAGGACCGCTGCTCCGCAGCCGAACAACACAAGCGTCGCGGTTCCGACCGCTTCGGCGACCAGCTTCTTCATCCGTCCCTCCCCAGGGCATTGCGTGAGTGGAAGTTCCCTGCGGATGCTGCCGATCTTCGGGTTCCAACGCCAGATGGATTGTAGGGAAATCCCGGCCCGGGGGCACGAAATGTTGCGGGACTCTTGCCGCGCAGTCTTCAATGTTCTATGTTTGTTCTCGACGATGATTCCCACCCGATCGAGGCACGCATCATGGCATATGACGCCGGCTTTGCCAGAGACCTGAGGCCAGCAGCTGACCTGGCTGAGGGTTATGTGACCCTGGGCACCCGGAATCTGGCGCGTGCCCAGCGCTTCTACGATCTCATCGCCCACGAGATCGGCGTGCGACGGTCGATCGAGGCTGGCGACATGGTGGCCTGGGGGCTTCCGGGCTTCGGGCTGGCTGTCAGCGAATCGGCGCCGATGCTGGCGCAGGGCATCGCGCCGCTGCAGGCGGACGATCCCGAACAGGTGCAGCGGATCTACGAGGTGGCGCTTCGCCATGGCGGCGTCGCCGAAGCCGAGCCGCAGGAGCATGGCGGCGGGCTCTATGCAGCCTATTTCCGCGATCCGGACGGTAACCGGCTCAATGCTTTCTGCATGACGGCGCACTGAATACTGCGATCTGAAATCGGTCGCGGCGCGTTGTTGCCTTGATACGCCGAGCATGAAAGCTCGGCGTGCACGGGAGCGCGCATGGAGAAGGTGTTCTGGTTTTTCCGGATAGTCGGAGCGATCGCGTTGCTGGTCTTCGCCGGCGCGATGCTTCTGGCGATGCTTGGCGTCGATATCGGGCTGATAAGGCGCTGACGGGAGCCGTATTCGGGAACAGAGATCAGTTGTTTGCGGTTAAGGCTTTCGCGCCTATATTGATCGTGTTCCCCGTTCGCAAGGATTGGGAACTATGGCGATAAACCCTCGCGTAATAAGCAGACCGGACCCGGGGGCAGTGCCCGGCGGCTCCACCAGATTTCACCCCGGTCGTGGCCGGGCTGTCTGGGGCCGACACAGGATCGACGGATGTGTAAAGGCGAAGACTTTGCCCGCTTTGGCCCCGATAGAAGCCTTTTACGCAATAGTTGCCAACGACAACTTTGCTCAGGAAGCTCGCCTCGCTGCGTAAGCAGCTGGTGATTTCCAAACCTAAGTCCTTAGCTCTAGCAAGCTAAGGCGGGGCTCGGGGCGGCGCCTGGCAACAGAAGCCGCCCCACTTGTTTTCAGCGCATGCAATCGGGACAGATGCCGGGTCGCGCGACGCCGCAGGATCAGCGCTCGCCCTTGTCCAGCAGCGACAGCGCAAGCCGGACTTCCTTGAGCTGCTCGCGCGAGTAGCCGCCAAGCTCGGACTGATAGGACAGCCATGATTGCAGTTCAGCTTTTACATGCTGAAGCGCATTCCAGTCGTAGCTGACAACCGCATCGGGGCCTGCCCAGTCGTCGACATCGGCGCTCCATGCAACCGCCTTGAGGAAGTTTGAGTCAGGCGCAAGGATCGCTGCGACCGCATTGGGCATCTTCCGCGCATACCGTTCCGAGTAATCGCCATAGCGCGCCAACGACTTCCGCAGTTCGGAATCGTGCAGACGCGACAATCCCCCAATCGCAAGAAACTCCTGATAGGTGGTCGACAATGCCGGCGCATCCCAGATGTACTGCGTATCGCGAAGGGCGATGCGGAACGCTGCCTCGTCCTCGGGCGGGACGCCTGCTCTCAGGGTCTCGATGATGCGCTGCGTGCTGTGCGCCGTCGCATCGAAGCGCTCCACTACCTCTGCAAGATCAACCTCGACCGCCCTGAACTCTTCTCCAAGCCGCGTGAGCATGGCGCGTTCGAACTCGGCCTGCTGACGGCTTTCGTTCCAGCTTGTCAGCTGGAAGCCCAGGAACACGCCGAAAACCACCACCAGGAACTCGATGCCGATGGCGATCCAGTGCTGGTTGCGCAGATGTCCTGCGATCCGGCGAAGCGGCGTCGCCGGCGCGCCTCCGCCATCGCCTGGATTGGCATCAGCCTCGACAGGTGTTGCTGGTGAGTGCTGCGTGCTTGTCATCGACATCCCCAAGCCATCATTCCACGGCCAAAATAGGTATACAAGAATGGCGTATTCGGCGTGCGGACGCGCGAACCATGCGTTCGTATGATTTATCTTCCTCGCCGTCGCCCTATGTTCCCCTTGGACACCACAAGGAGCCCCCCATGAAACGCACCGCAACCGCCGTCTGGTCTGGCGATCTCAAGACCGGCAATGGCGCGATCTCGATGCAGAGCGGCGTGATCCAGGATAGCCCCTACACCTTCAAGGCGCGCTTCGAGGACGAGAGCGGCAAGTCCGCGACCAACCCCGAAGAGCTGATCGCGGCCGCGCATGCGTCGTGCTTCACCATGCAGCTGTCGCATTTCCTCGCCGAAGCCGGCCATCCCGCAACGAAGCTGACCACGGTTGCAGAAGTTGAAGTGAAGCCCGGCGTCGGCATCACGAAGAGCGCGCTCACCCTCACCGGCAATGTCCCTGGCATGAGCGCGGCTGACTTCTCGGCGGCTGCGGACAAGGCAAAGGCTGGCTGCCCGGTGTCGAAGGCGCTGAGCTCCATCGAGATTGCGCTGGATGCGAAGCTGGAGGGCTAACGCTTCTCCGCATAGAGCGGCATGCCGCCTTCGGGGCGGAGCGTGATGCGGATGTTGGGTTCGACCGTGTGCGCGGCGTTGGGCAGGAAGCGCAGGCCGCGCACCAGCGTCGCCAGCATGGCGACCGCCTCCATGTAGGCGAATTTCATGCCGATGCAGATGCGCGGGCCGGCGCCGAAGGGCATGAACTGGAAGCGATGCAGCTTCTTCGCGTTCTCCGGCGAGAAGCGTTCGGGATCGAAGCGCTCGGGGTGGTCCCACAACAGCTTGTGGCGATGCATGACGTAGATAAGCGCGAAGGCGAAATCGCCCTTCTTCACCATGGCGTCGCCGATATCGATGTCCTGCGTCGCCATGCGATCAATGATGGCGACGGGCGGATAGAGCCGCATCGCCTCCTTGATGACCTGCTCGTGGTAGACGAGGTTGTCCACCATCGCGGCATCGATCGGCCTGTCGCCGCAGACGTCCAGAACTTCGCGCAGCAGGCGTTCCTGCACGTCGGGCGCGTTGGCGACGAGATAGAGCGAGAAGGTGAGCGCGAGCGCTGTCGTCTCGTGGCCGGCACCGATGAAGGTGACGACATTGTCGCGCAGTTCGACGTCGGAAAGCCCCCTGCCCGTTTCCGGATCGCGCGCGGCGAGCAGCAGGCCAAGCAGGTCCTTCTGCTGTCCGCCTGACGCCCGGCGGCGGTTGATGGCGTTCGCGGCTGATTGCTGAAGCTCAGCGGCGCGCCGGCGGCCCTTGCCGCCCCACGGACGCGGCACCCAGTTGGGCGCGCCGAACATGTCCAGCATGTCGGGCTTGCCCATCGTCTCGATATAGTCGGAGACAATCCGCGCCATGCGGTCATAGCCAAATTCGGGATCAGCGCCGCCAAGGATGGTTTCCACGATCACATCGAGCGTGGCGTGCTGCATTTCCTGCATGACGTCCACGGTCTGGCCGGCGGGCATCGCCTTGATGCGCTCGATGGTTTCCTGCGCTGAATGCGAGAAGGCGGGAACGAGCGCGCGCAGGGCGTCGATGCGGAAGGCGGGGGATGCGGCGCGGCGCTGGAACTTCCAGTGCTCGCCTTCGGCCGTCAGCAACCCGTCGCCCAGCGCGGGGCCAACCAGCTTCTTCTGGAACTGCGACTTGGCGAAGATGTCCGCATGGTCGAGGAAGACCGCCTTCATGTGTTCGGGCTTGCGGATGTAGTGGAAGGTGCGGCCGATCCATTTCACGCCGTGATACGGATTCTCGTACATGGCCTGTGGCCATACATAGAGCGGATTGGCGATCATCTGCATGAGGCCGCGCATGAGAGGCAGCGGCTTCTCAGGCGGGATCACCGTCTGCGGCACGAAATCCGACGAGGTCAGAGTGTCAGCCATGGCGGGGGGAGTAGCACCGGGCGCGAGCGGCGTCGAGGATTGATAGAGTGTCCTACTGCCCCAGCGCCTGTTCGATGTCGGCGATCAGGTCGTCGGGGTTCTCGACGCCGATAGAAAGGCGAACCAGCGACTCCGTGATGCCGAGCCGCAAGCGCTGATCAGGCGGCACGTCCGAATGCGTCATCGCCGCAGGGTGGGAAGCGAGCGTTTCGGTGCCGCCGAGGCTGACGGCCAGCTTGATGACCTGCAGCTTGTTGAGGAAGGCAAACGCTTCCGCCTCCCCGCCCTCGATCTCGAAGGAGAACGTTGAGCCCGCCGTCTTGCACTGCTTCTCGAACAGGGCGCGATCGGGATGGTCTTTCGGCAGGAAAGGCAGGTACCAGACAGACTTCACGCGCGGATGTGTTTGAAGATAAGCAGCGACCTTGCGGGCGCCGAGTTCGGCTGCATCCATCCGCAGCTTCAGCGTCTCAAGCGAGCGCAACAACAGCCAGGCGGTGTGCGGGTCGGTCATCGTGCCAAGGATGGTGCGGAAGACAGCGACCTGTCCGATCCAGCTCGCGTCGCCAGAGGCAGCGCCTGCGATCAGATCCGAATGCCCGCCGACATACTTGGTGAGCGAGGTGACGCAGATGTCCGCGCCGAGCGCGAGAGGCTGCTGCCAGAGCGGGCCGAGGAAGGTATTATCGACGATAACGGGCGGGCGGCCTGCAGGACCCTTGAGCGATTCAGACAACTCACGCGCGAGCGCGATGTCGACAAGACCATTCGTGGGATTGGCCGGCGTCTCTACGTAAACCGCGCCAACCTTGCCGCCGGTTTTCGCGGCCAGTACGGCAGCCTCGGCCGCGGCTGCCCGGAACGCATCAGCCCCGCCTTCAGCCATGAAGCCTACGCCTCTTGCGCCAAACTGCGGCAGTATGTTGTGAACCAGGTATTCCGTGCCGCCATAGACCGGCTCGGAGAAGACGAAGGTGTCTCCCGGCCGCAGGAAAGTCATCAGCGTGGTCGAGATGGCGGCCATACCAGAGGCAAAAGCGAGTGCTTTTTCCGCGGCGTCCCATACGGAAAGGCGGTCTTCCAGCACTTCGAGGTTGGGGTTGTTGATGCGCGAGTAGATGAGATGCATCTCCTCGTCGCGCCGCTTCTCGCGCAGCCCGTAGGCGAGTTCGAACGAGGCCTTTCCATCCTCCGCCGTCTCGAAGACGAAGGTGGATGTCTGGAAGAGAGGGGGTTTGAGCGCGCCTTCGGAGAGGTGAGGCGAAAAGCCATACCCCATCATCAAGGTCTCGGGAGACAGGGCGCGATCGCCGATCTTGCGCGACCGATAGGGCTTTGTGGGGCGTCTCATGTGCTTGAGGATAGGGCGCTTCGGGCGGTGGGGAAATGAAATGTTGGTCTTCTCTCTTGCCGGGGAGGCCGCGATGGTCCTTATCAGATCAGCTGAACGAGACGACGAAGAGCGGCTCGCCTTAAGCTTGAACCCATTTTACCCAACAGCGATGAGGGCTTAGCTCTCATCCCAAGGCGAGGGAGAGCATGTTGGACCGGGGACCGGGATCCGCTAAGGATCATATTGGCTATCACGACCTCACGCAGGCCGCGTTGCGCGCTGTCGTTCGCGCTGCTTTGGCGAAAGCTGCGAAGCTTGGCTACCTGCCTGGCGATCATCATTATTACGTAACGTTCCGCACGCGCCTTCAGGGCGTGCAGATGTCGGACGATCTGAAGGACAAATTCCCCGACGAGATGACTATCGTCATCCAGCACCAGTATCTGGACTTCGAGGTCCACGAAGACCGGTTCGAAGTCACGCTGAAGTTCGGCGGCATCAACCACCCGCTGCGCATTCCCTTCACGGCGATCTCGCGGTTCGTCGATCCGTCGGTGGGCTTCGGGCTGCAGCTGGATACGGACTCTCGTCCTGCGGGCGGAGACGCCGCCGTCCTTCCGCTCGCAACGTCTGATCCGGATGCGTCAGCGCACCAGCCAGCCGAGGATGCGCCGAAGGGCGCAGTCGTCTCGCTTGATGCGTTCCGGCGCAAGTAGGCTCAGGCCGCCATAGATGAGCGACAGACCGCCAGAGGAAAAGCCACGCCTTTCCGATACGGAGATGCTGGCGCGCTTCCAGAACTCGACCAAGCGGCCGCCCTGCACGCAGACGCTCGGTATGCAGGTCACGCATGTCGATCAAACCGCGATGTTGACGCGGTTTTCGTTCGAGGCGCGGCCGGAGTTCGCCAACCCCACCGGCGCGATCCAGGGCGGCTTCATCTGCGCCATGCTGGACGAAGCGATGAGCACGGCGGCGATCATCGCCTCCAACGTCACGATGAACGCGCCGACGCTGGAGATGAAGGTGTCGTTCCTGCGCCCGCTCTTTGTCGGCCCCGCAACCGGCGAAGCCCGCATCCTCAAATGGGGCCGCTCGATCTGCTTCATCGAGGGCGAGATCTACAACCCGGCAGGCGAAGTGGTCGCAAAGGCCAGCGCCACCCAGGCGCCCAAGCCGTTCAAGCGGTTCTAGCGCGCAAGCTTTCAATCCCATCGACGCTAGAGACCCCCACCTGTCCGCCCCCTAAACGGGGCGGGACCCTGTTGCGCGACCTGCCTTCAATATTGGGTAAGTCGGCGAAGCAAGGTTCCGCCCCGTTTAGGGGGCGGACAGGTGGGGGTCTGTCTCGGCACGCACTGGCGTTGACTTGGGCTCGTCTCCTCGTTCACTCAACCGCGTGAGTACGCGCAAACCAATCTGCCAGTCTTCCCTGCCCGTCGCGCCGTGGACGGATGCGCTGGCTGCGCGCCTGCCGGGGCTGCAGCCTGTCGCGGAAGGCGACTGGCTGCGGTTGGACGACGCCTATGCGGGGCAGATGGCGTATCGCGATCACCTGCTGAAGGAACGGCGGGACGAAGTCGTCATGCGCGCGGCCGGGCCGGTTGCAGCGGAAACGGCGCTGCTTGAACAGGTGACTGCTGCTGTGCTGGCCCTGCCCGGCTATTCGGGTGTGGGAGGGGGCATATGCCGGCCCGATGGCGTGAAGGTTGATCTGGCTGCAGACGAGAACCCGGTAGTGACTGCCGCACGCCTCGCCCAGGAGGACTTCCTCATTCTCGAGCAGACGCCGGATGGCCATGTGCTGACATCCGCCGTGCTTTGCTTTCCGGCGAGCTGGACGCTGGGCCAGAAGATCGGCCGCAACATGATGGGCATCCACCAGCCGGTGGAACGCTATGACGAGAATATCGCCAAGCGCGTGAACCGCGTGATGGATGTGCTGCAGCAGGGCAAAGCCGTATGGCGCGCCAACGTGCTCTGCTACAACGACCCCGAACTGCACCAGCCTCGCCTCGAACACGAGCGGCGCCCGTTTGATCCCGCAGGCCCGGTCTATGTGCGCGTGGAGCGGCAGGCGCTGAAGCGACTCACGCCCACAGCCACTGTATTCTCGATCCACACCTATCTCGTGCCCATCGAGACGCTGACACCCGCACAGGCTGCGAGCTTGCCGGAAAATGTGCGCCGTGGGGGCAGCATGGGCGAGACCAACTGATGGCCCGCCCGGTGATGAAGTCGGACCACATCCTGCCCGACAGGCTGGCGCCCAACCTGCGCGTCTGGTTCGTCGGCACGGCGGCAGGACCGGTGTCGGCGGCAGTGGGCGCCTATTACGCGCATCCGGGAAATCGCTTCTGGCGCGCGCTGCATGAGGCGGGCATCACGCCCAGGCTCCTCGCGCCGCAGGAGTTTCCACAACTGCTCGACCTGGGCATCGGGCTCACCGATTTCTGCAAGACCGGCTGGGGCGTCGATGCAAACATCGCGCGCGAGGCGTTCGACGTTGCAGGCGTCAGGCGCAAGGTGTCGCGTCTCAAGCCGCGCACGCTGGCATTCACTAGCAAGATGGCCGCAAGCCTGTGGCTGGGACGAAGCACGGGGCGCATCGCGACGGGGCGCCAGCAGGGCGCAGGCGGCGATCCCGACGTATTCGTGCTGCCCTCGCCTTCGGGCCTTGCAACCTCGTACTGGTCGATCGAACCGTGGCGCCAACTTGCGCAACATCTCGCCGACAGCGTGGACTCAAAGGTTGGCTAGGGAGCCGCCTTCACGCCGGAGGACCGATCGCGCGTCATGGTGAAGGATGATTTTGCGTCGAGCGACAAGCGTGGCCGATTTCTGCGCCGCCTGCGGGACAAGGCGTGCGGCCTGTTCTCGACAACACCGAGCCCAGACTACAACGCCCTGCACTACGACCACTTCCATCTCGACATGGGCTTCTACCCGATCTGTTCGTAGCGGATCGAACGCGCTAGGGCTGGCGTACGGGAGGACTGCCTTGACGCCCCATCATCCACATTTTGCACAGCTCTTCGACCTTGAGCTGCATCGCTTCATCGGCGTGGAATTTCACGACGCCAGCGATGGCAGAGCCCACCTGTCCTTCCTCGTGCGCGATAGCATGCTGACGCCGGGATCATCGCTCCATGCGGGATATCTCTACACGGTCTGCGACTTTGCCGCGTACGTTGCGCTGATGGGCCAGCTTGCCGCCGACGAAGGCGCGGTCACCCACGACCTGCATGTATCCCTGATGCGCGCCGCACGTCCGGGTGAGCGCGTTGACGTGTGCGCGGACGTGGTGCGGCGGGGGCGGACGATCGCCTTCCTGGATGTGCAGGCTTTCTGCGGCGACAGGCTGATCGCCAGCGCACGCGCGACCAAGTCGCTGGTTCCAATCACCTCGGGGTGAAGCATTTGCGGACATGCATCGTGGATGCGCGGCGCGGATGGACTATATTGATCGCATGAAACTCTGCCTGGCCCTTGCATGCCTTGTCGCATCCGCAGCGCCCGCATTTGCTCAGGTGCAGCCCCTGCCGCGCTTTGAGGGGCTGGAGATGCAGATCGAGCGCGAGGAACAGCGCCAGCTCGATCAGATCGAACAGAACCGCCAGCGCGAGCGTGACCGCGCGCTGCTTCCGGGCTCGGGCGTGAGCGGCGCTGACGCCGCCCTGCGCGACATGGAGCTGCGGCGCGAACAGGACAGGCTGATGCTGCAGCTTGAGCTGGACCGCATGCGCCAGCAGCGCGAGCGTGACTTGGCCGCCAACGCCCTGCCCAACACCCGCGTGCCAGCTTTCTCGAGCGCGGTGGTGACCAATCCCGAGGCCTACATACTGCCGCCCATACCGCCGGGAAAATACTATGCGCGGGTCGACGGGCGCTTTGTCATCGTCGACGCCACATCCGAACTGGTCGAGCAGGTGCTGCCGGTGCAGCCAACGGACCCGGCGGCTGATTTTCCTGCAGGGCCGCGTCCGTTGCCATGGGTGGACATGGGGCTGCCGCTCCGCCGCGTGGCGCCGACATCTGTGCTGGTGATCACGAACCCCGCCAGCCTCGCCCTGCCTGGACCGCCGGCGGGACAGTACTACGCCCGCGTCGATGGCAAGATCGTGCTGGTCGATGCGCGGACGGAGATGCCGGTCAAAGTCATCCGGGCTGGCTGAGCCGCACAGCGCCTCTTGCGTCCAGCAAATAGACCCCCCACACTCTTCCCATCGTCAATTTTACGAAAGGAGGTGATCCGATGTCAGTCACTCTGGGCCGGGGTAAAACCCTGATGCGCGGTCTGTTTGCCGGAGCAGCCTCCGTTTGCAGCATCGCGTAGTCCGGCTGGGCGCGTCGCGCATGGCGTGATGGCGCCCGAAGCCAGGGGCCAGGCCCCGCTCATATGACGGGAAGGGCCGCCGGCAACGCCGCGCGGCCCTTTCTGTTTTCTGGCCTTCTGCTTTCCGCCCAGCTTGTTTTTTTGAGCCTGTCCGGGCCTTGTACCCGCAGGATTCCAGAGAGGACGTCTTGGCGCGTACACCACTGTTCGCCAGCCTGGCCTATGCCCTCGCGCGCGCGCGCGCGAATGAGGCCGCCACCGTGCACTCAGGCCCGCGTGCGATCAGCCGCCGCGCCGCCATTGCGATGCTCGGGGCTGCGGCCGCGTGCTCACCCGGGCAGCAAGATGCTCGCCCTGTCGATCCCGAAGCCGTCGCCGTGGTTGGCGGCGGCGTATCGGGGCTGGTCACCGCCTGGCGCATCGCCAATGCCGGCGTGAACTGCGAGGTGTTCGAAGCCAGCGGGCGCGTGGGCGGGCGCATGCACACGCTGCAAAACTTCACGCCCGAAGGCCAGTTCGCCGAGCTGGGCGGCGAATTCATTGCGCCCGGTCATGCGGCGCTGATCACGCTCTGCCGCGAGCTGGGCGTCGACCTGCAGAGGCTGGACCAGGAGGGCGCGCCGGCAGCCGACATCTTCGACGTGCAGGGCGTCCGGCTGGGCGAGGACCTGATCGATCCCGCACGGGGAACAGGCGCGTTCGTGCCCGTCGCCGTCCGCATCGCAGCGGACCAGGCGGCGCTGCTGGACGGCCAGGGCGGATGGACACAACGCGCGCGCGATCTCGACGCCCTACCCCTGTCGCAATATCTCGCGAGCCTTTCCGGCTCAACTGAAGCCTGGGTGATCGACCTGTTGGCGCTGGCCTATCACTGCGAGTTCGGAATACCGGTCGAGAAGCAATCGTCGCTGAACCTTGTCGATGCCATCGGAACGGATACGGCGGCCAGCTTTGCCCCCTTCGGCGGCGGCAGCGGTCTGCTGCGTATCGCCAGCGGATCCTCGCGCCTGCCTGACACGCTGGCTGACCGGCTGATGGCCTCGCCGCTTGCCGAACGGGCGAGCCTGCACCTGCGGCATGTATTGTCCTCCATCACACGCGAGGGCGACGGGTTTCGCCTGACGTTCGAGAACGAGAGCAATCCGCCGATCGTGCGAACGTTCAGGCGCGTAGTGCTGACGCTGCCCTTCACGCGGCTGCGTGACGTGAAAGGCCTGGGCGGGCTGGGACTGCCGGCGGACAAGATGATGGTGATCAACGAGCAGGGCTATGGCGCAAACGCCAAGCTGGCCGTCGGCACATCGTCTCGGCCGTGGACGAGCACCTTGCCCGACCTGCACGCACCGATGACGGGCTCGCTCTATTCCGATCGCGGCTTCCAGCGACTGTGGGAGAGCAGCATAGGCCAGCCGGGCGAAGGCGGCGTGCTGACGAACTTCCTCGCCGGCGCCTCCGCACGCAGCGAGGAAGCGGCCGTACTCGCAACGCTGGAGCGCGGATTGCGGGCGTTGTCACCCGACATGGCGGCAGCGCTGACCCCGCGCGTTCGCGCTAGCTTTTTCTGGCCGAACCACCCGCACACGCGCGGAAGCTATTCCGGGGCGCTGGCCGGGCAATATACCGGATTCCGCGAGATTGCGGCCCGCCCGGAACTTGGCGAGGCCCTGCTGTTTGCAGGCGAACATGCCAGCCTGGAATGGCCGGGCTCGATGAACGGCGCGGTCGACGCCGGTGAGCGTGCGGCGCGGGAACTGCTGGGCCGGGCCTGAGTTACCGGTTTGGCCCGGGCGGAACACCTGCGGCAGCCGGACGTTTGATCCCGACGCGAGGGTTCGAGCAATGAAATACGCACTTTTCGGCATGATCGGGCTTGGACTTTTGATCACGAGCGCGCACGCCCAGCCGGCCGCGCGGCCGGCCCCCGCGCCCGTCGAAGTTACGCTGGCGACGTTCGCGGCCGGTACCGCAGAAGCTGGCGCTCCGGCGGCCCGGATTGCGCGCCCCGTAGACCTCGAAGACGACGATTCCGGCGACTACATGAAGCACATGACGCCAGCTGAGCTCGAACAGCTCTACGCCAAGCACGACGCCGACGTGGCCCGTTTGATGGCGGCCGCGCCGGATCAACGCCTGGCCGAAGCGGCGTTTCTGCTCGATCCCGAAACCGGCGAAGCGATCTCAATCGGCCTGATCGCGTTCTGACGTTTCCAGCGAACGTCACGATGGTGCGGGAGGTGGGGGTCGAACCCACAAATCCGTAAGGACGGCGGATTTTGAGTCCGCTGCGTCTGCCAATTCCGCCACTCCCGCGGGTCCGCAGCAAGCCGCGGGCGGCCTGATTAGCGTATCATTCAGCGGAACGCCAGCGGGACGGGCGAGGATCGGCTGCCCCTAGATGGCCAGCGAGCCTGAGGCTGCAATTTGCAGGGTCACGTAGGCGCCAAGGAAGACGCACAGGAACCATTGCGGGCCGACGCGAAGCGAAGCGGCCTGGATATGGCGGAGCGTACGCATGGGGGATGACCCGATACTGAAGCCGCGGCGGCACACCCGTCGCGTACCCGTGTTGTCTCACGCTGATCGCAAACATCCGGTTCACGGAATGCAGAAAGTTCGATGCAATTTTTCGAAGTCCGCAGTGTTGCCGGTTAGTGAATCAGCGCAGCCGCTGCGATACCGCCGATGAGGATAATCGCGAACGCCAGCATGAAGAGACCGATGCGCTTCTCGATGATGGGCGCCAGCGTGGGGCCGAACTTCTGGAACAGCCAGGCGACCAGGAAGAACCGCGCGCCCCGCGTAACCAGGCAGGAGGCGATGAAGATAAAGGGATCCATCGCCATCGCGCCGGAAACGATTGTCACCAGCTTGAACGGGATGGGCGTAAGCCCCTTGATGAGGATAATCCAGACGCCCGCGGTGGCGTATGCTGCCTCCAGCTCGGCTTGTTTGCCGCCATAACCGAAGAAGTTCAGGATATGCTCGCCGACAGCGTCGAACAGGAACATCCCGATCGCATAGCCAAGAAGTGCGCCCAAGACGGAGGCGATAGTGCAGCCGAAGGCGTAGCGGGCCCAGCGCTCCGGCCGGGCGAAGCACATCGGGGCCAGCATCACGTCCGGCGGGATCGGGAAGAACGAGCTTTCGGTGAAGGAGACAGTATAGAGTGCAGGCTCGGCCCGCTTGCCGGCGGCGAGGCGCATGACCCAGTTGTACATTGCGCCGAGAGGGCCTTTCGCCTTCGGCGTGTGCGGCGGCGTTTCGGCGGCGCCGGAGGCAGCGGGGGTGATGCTGGCCGCGTCGGTCATGGAGAAGGCTCTATCCCGGGTAACTGCGTCCACACCTGACCGCGAATATCACCTCGGCTCAGGCCTGCAACTGAACAAGGCGCCATTCTGGCACGGATGGCTCAACGTAACGTCAATTCCGCCGGACGTCCTGCGTAAAAGGCGCCGGGGGGGTTCTGGAGAGCCCCCCGTCCGCCCTTTTGGTCGCATTGCCGCCAAGGTCCACCGGGATAACCTGCCATCATGAGCTGGATGCCGCTTGATCGCGAAAGGTGGCCGCTGGCGGCCCTGGTCATAACGGCCGCCACGCTGGCGTGTGCATACGTTCTGGAAATCTTCTTTTATCAGGCGCCCTGCCAGATGTGCTGGTGGCAGCGTTACGTCTATTTCGTCGCCGGACCGGTCGCGATGGCCGCCATCGCCGTCCGCTGGCGCGGAGCCGCGCCCTGGCTGATGAGCCTGTTCAGCGTGGCGCTTGGCCTTGTGTTCCTCGTGGGCTTTTTTATCGCGACCTGGCACGCCCTGTTCGAGTGGAGCCTTGTTCCGGGCCCTGAGGGATGCGTCGCCAGCGCTGGCGCAATCCCCACCGACATCAAGCCGTCCGAAATGCTGAGCCGGCCCATCGCCATACCCTCGTGCAAGGATGCCCTGTGGCGCCTTCCGTTCGGGACCGACTGGGGCCTCTCCATGGCCGGCCTCAATGCGTTGCTGTCGCTCTTCCTCGCCGCGCTTAGCCTGTTTTCGGCGACACGGCCGCGCCGCAAGGCCGACACCGCCAACGAACCGGCGCACGCATGACCCTTTCCCGCAATCGCCGCGAAGAAATGCTGCGCGTCGACCATGCTGGCGAGTTCGGCGCGGTTTCCATCTATGGCGGGCAGCTTGCCGTGTTCGAGCGACAGCACGGAAAGGACCGCATTGTCGGCCAGCTCAAGGAGATGGCTGCACAGGAGCAGGAGCATCTTGACGCTTTTGATCGCATGCTGACCGCAGGAAACGTTCGGCCAACGGCGCTTTCACCTGTCTGGCATGCGGCCGGGTTCGCGCTGGGGGTCGGCACGGCGCTGCTCGGCGAGAAGGCGGCGCACGCCTGCACCGAAGCGGTGGAGACCGTGATCGAGGAGCACTATGGCGACCAGGTCGCCGAATTGCGCGAGGCTGGCGAAGACGAACTCGCGGCGAAGATGGCGAAGTTCCAGGAAGAGGAAATCGCCCACAAGGACATGGCCACGGCCGAAGGCGCCGCGCAGGCGCCAGCCTATCCCCTGCTCTCGGCCGCAATCCGCGCCGGATGCAGGCTGGCGATCCGCATCAGCGAGAAAATCTAACTTCGGGGCGCTGCGCGTGCTGATCCTTTTGGCGTGCCGAGCGGCTGGATTGGGGCCCAAAGCTGCCGTTCGACATTCAAGCTTGGGGAAGCCCGAAAATTCTGGGGCAGGTCAGCGCATTTTCCGCTGCGAACCGTCGCACTCGTTACTAAGAGCGCACGCTCGCAGTTTGGGGTATCTGTCTGCTCTGTTTCAAGGTGAGCAAGAATGGAAAAACTACTTTCAGGGGCCGGGACGCTGCTCTACGGCTTAAGAATCACCATGCTGGTCTTCTACATCGGACTGGTAGCGATCATCTTCGGCATTCTGGGAAAGTTTCTTCTGGAAACCTTCAAGCTGATGAGCACTTTGCTGTTTGGTGACCTCGGAAAGATCGACCTGATCATCAAGGTGCTTGAACTGGTGGACATGACGATGGTGGCGCAGCTTGTTTGGGTTGTGGCGCTGGCGGGTGTATCGCTCTTCGTGACCACCGGACACTTTGACAAAAAGGATATCAAAAAGCCGGACTGGCTGGATCACGTCAATACCTACAACCTCAAGCTGAAGCTCGCATTCGCCATCATCTCCATTTCAGGGGTTCATGCATTGAAGACTTACTTGAGTGGCGACCTGAGTCTGGAAAGCATACAGGTAGTGGCGATGGTTGCTGTCATTCACTTGACCTTCGTACTTTGTGCCGTTGGAATCTCCTTTGCAGAGCGCTTGACGCGCGAAAAGGCATAAAGGCGCCTTGGGCAATGAGCGGGAATGTCGATCACTTTGATTTCGCGGCTGCTTCCCGGGTTCAATCCACCTGCCGTGATGCTGATCAAGACGATAGCTGACGGCTCGTCATCAGCAGGCGAAAAACCTGGCTGTCACTCTTCGCTCTGAAACTGACTGCCGTCTGCAGGTTGACTGTTACCCGCGTTCGTCCGGCCCATCGCGCCCACGCGGATCTGCCAGGGAATATCTTCAGGCGGAGCTCTGCCGATGACCCCTGCAGTCTTTGTCGACAGCGCGGGTTGGCTTCCGCCCCGCAGGACGGGAATTATTTGTAGGAACTCGTGGCCTGCTCCTGCTGGAAGCAACGTCTTCGCGTCCACGATGACGCTGCTGAGAGGCAGGCCGAAACGATCGACAAGGGCAATCATCAGGGCGTCGACGCGACGCGCTTCTGACGCACCGTTGCTTATGCGGCCGGCAACTTCCAGGTACAAACCCGCCGAGTCGAGCTTCATTCTGGATGCCGTGACCTCCACGACAACGTCGGGAACGCTGCTGCCGGCCCGTCGCAGAGCAACCTCCCCAAGCGCTGAGAGAGCTCTGATCGCATGTCTCCGAACCTTGTCCGCATCCGCCACTGCCTGGGATGAGAGGGCCTTCTCCGATTGCGCCCTCTCGATAGTGTTGAACGCCTGGACCGCATCCCAGGCCTCGTCGGCCGCCTCGGCGATCGCAAACATGTCTCGCCATTGCAGGCGCTGATCTGCGCCAGCGCATTCGGATTTTGCTGACTCCCGGCAGTCCCAGGCCCAGGCGGCTTCACGACGAAAGTATCGCGTGAGCGAATTGAGTTCCGTTGCCGAATAGGTATTGGCAACCGCCCCCTCAGCCAGTTCGGGCGCCTTTGCCAGGGTGTATGCGTCGAGCTGGTCGTCGATGATTTCCCACACTGACTTGGACTGCGATGCCGGCAGCTCGCCAAGCAGGCCATCGGACGTCGACCTTGCAAGATCGAAGAACGCACAGTCGCGCGGCCATCTGTACCGGAAGGGCGGCGCGAAATGCACGTAGACGTCGCTGGTGTTCCTGGGCGGGTTGAGCAGGCGGATATCAAAGGATCTTGCTTCACCAGGTTCGAGATACTGGAAAGGCAGCAAGGACGACTGACCGGACAGGACGAAATCCCAGCGATCCAGCGCCTCCAGAGTAAGTGGAGGCATCTCCATCCTGTTCTTGCCAGTGTTTCGCGCCGCGCCCGAAACCACCGTCACTTCCCTTCCATTCTCGAAGACGGAAACAGATGTGATGTTCTCAAGATTGACGCCCTTGTAGGATGGCTGGGGCAGGTCCCTCTTTCTGACGATTGGGCTGAAGAAGATGTCCACAATCGGGAGCGGGCTGAGAGCGCTCTGGACGGCGTCCTCGCGCCTGCGTTCAGCCGTTTCGATCTCAGCTGGTGTTGCCCGGCCTGCCGTCATAGCGACCCGCATATCGCGCGCGACCAGAGTCGCCGCGTGTGCCTTGCGCGCATTGCCGTCATCAAAACCAATCTTCTGCATCAGGCAGATCAAGGACGCCGTCTCATCCGGCGAATAATCGGGCACGCGGCGAGATGCTTCTCGTCGCCCTGTCACAACGACGCGATCAACCGCGAAAGCATGATCCCCGATGTGGGCATTCCCTTCGGCTGGAGGCCCCTCTGCACTTACAGCGCTGACCAGCTGATCCGGCATTGGCGGCTCCTCCGGCTGCACCTGCGCAACGCTGTGATCAGCAGTGTCCGCAGGGGCCGGCGTTTCGGGAGCGACCAAGCCCAAGCCGCTTGTCATCTCCCCGCTCATACGAAGTTGCCCGGCGGGTATGTCGAGCGTAAACGGCTTGGCGTCAAAGCTGAAGCAGGCCGACAGGGCGAGCACCGCTGCCCCGACCAGGGCTCGGCCGATGCAATGCCGAATAAAAAATTCCATGAGCAGCTCCAGCTAGTTGGTCTGCGCAGCAAGGCCACTGCCCGAAAAGGGCGCCTAGTCACAGCCTATAGGAGGTAGGCCGTCCGACGATAGTACGCGACTTACAGATCGTGCGGCCCGGTATCCTTACGGAACGCGGGAGGCCGGCAAGCAGAAGTATTGAAAGAACAGGGGACCACAGCCGTGTGCAGACTACGGAGATCGGCAAAATTGTGAGCCGGCACGGGGTCCCGGCGCCGACAAGCGCGCTACGAGATTGATTTCGCTGGAGGCGGAGGGGTCATCTTTCGGCACCTGTTCACAAATTACAGTTGCTGAGGTCGTGTCCGCTGTTGAGGCTGGGTCGTGGCCTGCCTCCAATGATGCGCTATGACCGCTTCTGGGCGACCTCCCGCCGCAACGCAGCTCCGTCTCTGACTGACCGCTGTGGATCGACTCAGCCGGATCGCCACATTCTCGGTTACGGAAACCTCGGGGCCCAAATCGGCCCCTCGACCTACCCCGCTCCGCGCTTCCCGATGACGCGCCGCAACAAAGCAGGAGCGGGACCGGCCGCCGTGCATGGCGCGGGCTTTGGCCCTCTTTCCCCGCCAGATTCGCCTACGAGTCTGTCGGAACGAAATATGGAACAATGCCATGAAGAAGGTTCGGTATGCTCGCTTGGGCCTGGCGACGCTGGTCATTTGCCTGACGGCAGCGTGCGGCGACAAGGCCGAGACGAATGCGGAGGTCATGGCGAGGTTTCGTCCGCTGGTCGAAGCAAAGCGGGAGGAGATCAGGAACCTTTTCGGAAGCATCGACACGGATGCAGGGGTTCAGCCAGTGCGCGGCGCACAGAAGCCGTTCGCAAACAACTCGGGCGAGCCGGGCTCGACCAATCTGGCGTTTCTGCCGCTTGACAGCTTTGAGAACGGCGGACCGCCGGAGCTTGACCTTTTTCTGATGTCTCCCCTGGCGTCGGCGCTCGCAATTGTGGCCCGTACCGACTTCGAAAGCGACGATCCGGCTGACAGCGGCTTGATCAGGTTGTTCGAAGAGGCGATCGCCACGCCGTTTGTGAGCTTCTACGCCCAGAGTGAGTACCAGGAAGCACGCCTCACCGACGGCGACAGCTTTGAAGGAGGCCTGCTCAAGGTCGAAGCGCTTGTCATCGAGCTTGAGAATCGCACCATTGTGGCGAACTGCCATGTCTGGGCAAACCCGGGCGCCAATCTCAACTATGTCAAAGAACCGGGCGAAGACCTGAACGAGGTGGTCGCCAAAGCCGCATTTGTCGCGATGCGCCAGAACATTCGCGAGCAGTTGTCGAAGTGTCTTGCCGATCAGACAGGCGGCGACTTCTCGCTCTGACGCATTGGCCGCAGCCCTATTGCCGCTGGGCCCGCGACCATATCACCGATGTCGCCCTTTGGGCGACCTCCCGCCGGGTTGGTTAGGGCAGATTGACTGGTAGGATTGGATCGCCTCAGTCCGATTGCAAAATCCCGGGTTACGGCTAGCGCGGGGACCCGAGGCGGTCAGTCCGGCCAATTAGCGTGATGCGCTGCTGCGCGGTAAATCGCCAATATGGTGGGACTCTCGCCCACCTCGTCCATTGGGATGTTCACGCGGTACTTCTCTTCAATCCTAGATATCGCCACACCGATTGCCCGCCAATCAGCGGCAAAGGTCGTCAGCAAATCGACTTCGTCCGCCAGATCGGCGGATGTCAGGCCGATCGCGTGCGCCACGATCCTCCGGACGTCGGAAAGTCGGTCTTCACGGACACTCATGTTTGCCCTCCGGCCAGCTCTGCATCGACGCAGCGGATGCTAAGCGACTGACTGGATTGAATCGAGCGCGCCATTTGAGAAATACGGCTTTTGGGCAGAAGCGGGGCCCAATCCGGTCAGTCGCCAGCGAAGTGCGTAAGGTTCACGCCGTGGTCGGTCGCAATGATTTCGGCCGCTTTTTCGCCGATCATGATCACGACCGCGTTGATGTTGCCGCTCGTGATGTCGGGCATCACGCTCGCGTCCGCCACACGCAGGTTCTTGACGCCAAAAACGCGAAGGCGGGAATCGACGACGCTGCCGATCCGGCAAGTGCAGGACAGGTGATAGGTTGTGTGCGAAAAGTGCAGCGCGGTGTTTTCGAGCAGCGCATCGCTCGGTCGTTCGCCTGAGACGTGGCCGTGTTTGCGGGAAAGTTCCGGCGGGGCCGTCCATGGCCCCAGCTTGGCAGGCGCCGGCCATTTGGCGGCAATGTCGAGGCCACGACGCATCGCGTTCACCATCACCTTCAAATCGACCGGATCAGCGTAGTAATTCATGTCGATGCGGGGTGGAGCAGCCGGATCGGCGCTCTCGATCACAATCTCGCCTGTGCTGCGCGGAAGTTCGAGTTGAATGAGGAATGTGACTACCTCGGCATCGAGCGCATAAGTTTTGTCCAAGTCTTCGAACAGTTTTGCGCCGTCCATGTTGAGCTGGTTGCGGATCAAATCAGCGGACACCCCGCCGGGCATGAAGCTGATCTGGGCATCATGACTGTAGTCGGCACCAAGGCCCGTCGAGAAAAACGCGCTCGCATCATTGAAGGACGAGGCGGCATAGCTGCTGCCGGTCGCTTGCCATTCGTCAATCCGGCGTTCGGCTTCGGCTTTGAGTTCGGCGAGGTCGCCTGTCAGCTTTGCATCGTCCGCAGGATCGGCCGGCAAGGGACCCGCCGGCGCACGCAATGCGTCCACGCCGAATGACGGCCCAATCTCGATCAGAGGCACGCCGATGCCAGGGGCGGGGAACAGCATCGGTACGAATGGGTGATCCTTGAGGTGCTTGCCGACATCAGGCAGCTCATGCCGGACGGCGATTTCGGCCGCTTCAAGTTCGCGGCGCGGCCCAATCCCGGAGAGCATCAGAATATGCGGTGAGCCGATGGCGCCGGCGCTCAGGATAACCTCGCGGCGCGCGTGAACTGTGTGGCTTGCCCCGGCCTTGTCACGATACTCAATACCGCTGGCTGTCAGCGTATCGCCTTTGCCTTCCAGCACCACGCGCGTGACCAAAGCACCGGTGATGATCGTCAGATTGGGGCGCGCTTCCGCCGCCCCCTCCAGATAGGCGTGATACGTGCTCGACCTGGTTCCCTTGCGCGTATTGGTTTGATGCGCTGAGGAAACGCCTGCCGGGTTGAGACGGTCGCGGCCATTGTAGTCGCCGCGCGGGATGCCGGACGCCTCAGCGGCGACAACAAACTGACGGGTCGCGGGGAACATGGGCGACCGCACAGCGACGCCGACCGGACCGCCGCGTCCGTGCGCATCTTGATCGACGACGACTTCATTGCTGGGAACAAGATCCTCCATGCGTTTGAACGCGGGGAGCACATCGTCATAGCGCCAGCCGTCCGCGCCGAGTTCTGCCCAATGGTCGAAATCCTGAGGATGCCCCCGAACCCAGACCATGTAGTTGATGCCCGATGATCCACCGAGCATCTTGCCGCGCGGGGTCCGCATCCGTCGCCCTTTGAGGCCAAGCCCCGCCTTGCCGGGATCAGCCCAGAACATCCAATCGGTCTCGGGATCGAGTTGAAGGCTGGCGCAAGCTGCGGGCATCAACTCGCGTTCGGGAGGGCGCTCGCCCGCCTCGATCAACGCGACGCGGCATTTGGGATCTTCGCTGAGCCGCGCGGCGATGACCGCGCCCGCCGAGCCGCCGCCCACCACAACAAAATCAAATCCATCAGTCATGTCCTGTCTCCCCAGCCGCGCATCTCTCGTCGCTTCCGAACGACACTGTCCGAGACAGGGGGCCGACGCAAACAAATCTCCAACTTGTTGTGCGATGGCAGTTTGTGGGCGAGGTCCCGCCGCAACGCAGCGTCGTCGGTGAATGGCTTAACTGGATCGACCCTGCCGGATTGCCATATTCCCGGCTACGGCGACCCTGGGGCCCAAACGGTCCTCGAGCACGGTACGACGAACGACCAAAGCTGGTCGTATTCGCCAGTCCGCTTGACGTTCCGGAAGTCGTCGGCAACCGTGGGCAGCCGTGTTAAGTCCCCGCATGATCCGGTGGGAAGAGGGCCGGCTAGCGGGGACGTTACATGTTCGGTCGATCCAAAGGCGGGCGACCAGACACGGCCGCGAAAGGAGCGCCGCCGCGTTCCGCCGACGCGGCCGTTTTTGCAGCACCGGAACACGCGCTGGCCGCGGCTGCAAGCCAGGTGGCTGTCGATGTGCTGGTCGAGGCAACGGCCTTCATCTCGTACTCGCGCAAGGATTCAGCGATAGCGGAAAAGCTCGTGGAGGCTTTGCGCCGCGTAGGAGTCGACGCCTTTATCGACCGCGCCGATATCGCGCCGGCCGAGGATTGGCGGTCGCGCCTCGCAGGGCTTATCGCCGCTGCCGATTCGGTAGTGTTCGTGCTAAGCCCCGACTCCGCCGCGTCAGAAGTGTGCGCTTGGGAAGTGTCGGAAGCGGAGCGCCTCGGCAAGCGCATCGTGCCGGTGTTGCATCGCGAGACCGGAAGTGCTGCGCCTCCAGCAGGACTGGCCCGGTTGAACTATATTTTTTGCAGGCCGAGCGATGATCTGGCGGGAGCGATCGGCAAGCTCGCTGGCGCTATCATGACAGACATTACCTGGGTGCGGGAACACACCCGGTTGGGGCTCGCCGCAGAGCGTTGGCGTTCACTGAAAAACGCCGACAGCGCTTTGCTGCGGGGCGCTTTGCTGTCGCAGGCAGAAGCATGGCTCAGGACAACGCCGAAATCCGCGCCACCCCCAACCGCGTTACACCACGCGTTCATCGTGACGAGCCGCAAGGCCGAAGATGACGAAGCAAAAGAGCGGGAACGGACAGTCGACAAGATCCAGCTGAACCAGTCACGCTTTCTTGCGGACCGAGCCAGACAGCATTTGGATGCAGGCGACCCAATACAGGCGCTGCTGATCTCGTTGGAAGGCTTGCCCGACGACAGCTCAACCAACGTAGTGACGCGCAACAAGCCGATCAGCTCCGAGGCGCTCGCGATTTTGTGTGAGGCGACGGATGCGGTGCTTGCGTTCAGCTTCCTCGGCGAAGCGGCGGCAGGCGTTCTGTGGGGCGCGTTCTCCCACGTGGGCGATGTGTTCGCCTCGGTGCATGGCGATCGGGTGAACGTTCACAGAATGCTGCCTCAGAAAGAGCTCGTGCTTCGTGTCGACACGCAAAGTCCGACCGTGGCCCTCGCCTTCAGCACCAATGGGCAATTCCTCGCGCTTGCGCGCGCCGATGGGATAGTGACCGTCCACGATGTGAAAACAGGAAATCTTAAGGGAGACCTTCGCGTCGATGGCTGCGCCGAACTTGCGTTGACCCTCAAGGGTGAATGGCTGCTCGCTGTGCGAGGCGACGGAAGCGGGGCTCTATGGAAAATGGGGGAAGGTAATCCGATTGAGCTACCAGCGGCGGCGGGGCTCCCTTCTCCGTACAACTCCGTCATCGAAAGCTGGCGCCGGCAAACGATGGTGCGGCCGGAGCAGTGGTTGACTGCACCCATGCCCGATCTGCCCCCGACCTTGCCGCCCGCGCCTGTTTTCTTCGACACCCCCCCCAATTACATTGTTGGTCCGCGCAAACAGGAACTTCGGAACGAGGTGGATTGGGCGACTTCTCCCGATCGCCGCTATGAGGTGCAATGTTACGAGCACTATAACGGGTTCCTGCTGTTCGAGCGGCAGGAGAACGGGGATTACTTGGACGCTGGATGGTTCGGGGAGGAGATCGGCAGCTGGCGTGAGATCGGCATGGCGTCGGTAAGTTTCGACAAATCCGGCCGGCGAGTACTGACTGCGTCGCAAGACTGTACCGCCCGCATCTGGGATATTGAAACGGGCGATGTGGTGCAGCGGTTCGTGCACCCTTCAGAGCATTGGCTGAACCAAGCGGAGTTTTCGGCCGACGAACGTTTTGTGATGACCCGCTCTCCGTATGGATATCATCTGTTCGCCACGGCTAGCGGCCACGAGATCAAGCTGCGGACGGGGAATATGCGGGACAAATACTTCCCCATGCGGGACAAGTACTTCCCCACGTTCTATGAAAACGGCGATGTTTGTTTTCCGTCGAAGGATGGAGCGATCTTTTTTCCTGCGGTGCTGCATCCAAAAACTTGGATTGATCGCGCTCGCCGCCTGGCACCCGCCGCGCTTCCTTCAGCGGCGCGCAGCAAGATTTACTTGGAACGCGAAGAGCCGCCGTGGTGCGCAAAGCTGGGCAAGTATCCGAACTTGCCCGGCGGCCGTGTCGTTCCGCTGCGAGCCATGCGCGGCGATCAGAGACGGTACGTAGAAGAATCCATCATTGGGGGCCTGACGCGGGAATTGGAGGCGGTCCTTCCCCACTTGCGTGCTGCCGGTCCCGCTGCGCAGCGTGCAGTTATCGAAGCATCAACCGCCCATTTCGACGGGTTGATAGATCCCTTCATGCAGCCGTTTCCTTGGATGAAAAGCTACAACCTTCAGTTCGAAGTATATGGCGATCTTTGTGGGGCGTCGTTCGAGGTGGCCGAAAGGCTCTGCGATCGCGATATGGTGAAGGAACTCGTCGTCAAGTACTCCGGCCCCCCGAGTGCGGCTCACCAGGCGGTGAGATCGCGGTTGGCAACGCTCGACTCTTCCGCCTGACTTACGAGCCAGCTCTTTACCTCGCCCTCTGACGATGCATCAGCGGGTGAAAAATCTAGCGCCTGACGCTAACGCTTGAAAACGTATTCCATCTTTCACGCGTGATGCGGTGCCGGACGTCGGCCTGCTGATCCGCCTCAGGATTTTTGGACTAGGCGCAGTGCGTCAATGACTGTTCTGGGGCGAGCTCCAGACTGATCAGAAGGACAGAAGCGACCGGCAACTCACGCGCGACCCTGCCATTGGTACGATCATCGGATTGGCGCGAAGTTGGGGCCCCAACCAGACAGTGCTGGCTT
>JALHLU010000007.1 GCA_022844345.1 Hyphomonadaceae bacterium | reverse complement strand
CGCGTGCTGCAACTCGTCCACGTCTCGCAAGACGAAGCCACGCTCGCCGAACTCCTGGTCACCCCGCAGCTGCGCCTCCAGCTCGAACTCCTCATCCTCGACGCCGAAGACTCCCTCCGTCTCTGGATCGCCATGCGCGGCTGCCAGATCGCCCGCATCAGGCCCGGCCTGCCGCACAAGCGCGCAACGCCGCGCCTCACCCACGCCAAGAGCCTGCCCGAACTCCTCGCGCGCATCGCCGCGCTCGTCATCGCCTGCACCGAAATGGAAGCACGCGCGCAAGCTCACGCGGCCAGGCTCAAGCGCCTCCGCGACGCCGATCCGCTTTGCACGATCAGCCCCCGCGCTTCGCGCAGCCCCCTCCGTCACGCTGCGCGTGCCACCTCCCCCGGCTTTGCCGGTGGAGGACGGCGCCTGTCCTCCCTCGCCGAAGGCGGGGGAGGTGGCGCGACGCGCAGCGTCGTGACGGTGGGGGCTGCGCGAAGCGCGGATGCCGCCTCAACGCAAGGTCCCCCACACTCGATTGCAGGAGCGAACCCGTAAACGCGCCTCGCAGGCTTCACCTGCGAGACCGCGGACCCGTGCGCAAAACGAAAAGCCGCCCGGACTTGACCCCAACCATCGCCCCCGGAGCCTGCCAACAAGGCCCAACCCGGCCTCGATGTGACCTGACCTCAAAACCACCACCTGGCAGGCCCGATCTGCGAGAGCGCGGACTTGCGCCCACAGGCTTCCCATCCGCCCCAACCCGCCCTATCAGGACGCAGAATGCGGGTGTGGCGGAATTGGTAGACGCACCGGTTTTAGGTACCGACGGGGCAACCCGTGGGGGTTCGAGTCCCTCCACCCGCACCATCTGCCTCGCTACGGCGTCGCGTCCGCCAGCCGCACCGTCAGGTGCTCGCGCGGGGCGATGTAGGTGTTCAGCACCTTGAAGGTCAGCTGGAGCTTTGACGGGTCCGGCACATTCTTGATCAGCAGCGTGAAGCTGGCGCCCGACTTCACCGTGAAGACATGGCCCTCGTCATAGGCAGCTTCTGGCCCCAAGTTTTCGAGGATGTAGTCCACCGGGCTTTCGTTCGTGACGCTCACCGCCACCACGCTGGTTCGCGGCAGCGCCGTATCGACCTCAAGCTTCAGGCTCGCACGCACAACCGCCTCGACATTGGCCGGCTTGCCAATGAGATTGTCATTGTAGACCGCCACAGTGTCCCCCGCCCGCAGCGCCGCCTTGACGCCATCGGCCGTCTCCGCCGCCGCCAACACCAGCGTCGCCGTGCGATGCCCGCCCCCCGCAAGATCATAGTCCCAGTCGATCAACCCATGGATGTCCGACGTGCCCAGGATGGTGAGATTGTTGTCCAGCGCGATGCGGAAGGCCTCGTCCGACATGTCCGCGCCATTGGCGACCTCAATGCCGTGCAGCCAGCCCTTGCGGATGAAATCGGCATGCACCGGCGTCATCGCAGCCATGCCGTTCGGCGTCTGCGAGGTCCAGTAGGGGTGGTTCCAGAACACGAACGCGCCCTGCGCATTCGCTTCCTGCATCTGCGCCTGTATGTCGGGCGAGCGCAGGCGGTTGGCATCCTGGATGAAGACCGCGTTGATGTGGCCCGGCGGCATGACCGCCTTGGTGATCTCGGCGCCATTCACGACGAGCAGCGGATTGCGATTGTCGCCCGTCGCGGTCGGCTTCACTTCAGCAGCCTGCCGCGCAATCTCGAACGAGCGATTGCGATCCGGGTGCGGAATGTCGGCGGCCTTGGGCTGGTATTCGAGATGTTCGGACACCGCCATGGCGAACAGCCCATCGCGCTTGGCCTCCTCCACCCGCACATCCGGCCAGACCGAACCGTCAGAGAAGACGCTGTGCGTGTGCAGATCCACAGCGAGCACCGCGCGACCATCAAGCAGCTTCGGAAAGTCGATCTTCCGCGCAACCGAAATGGCGTCACTGTCATGGGCAACAGCGGGAAGCACGCCCGCAGCCAGAACCAGCAAAGGGACGACAAGCCTGCGCATGGGATTCTCCGTCTCGAGCAGAGGCGGAGTGTTGCGCCAGCTAGATCACAGTCCGATGACGGTTCACATGGAGGTCGCGGATGACGTCGCGCAGCGCAGCATCCAGGTCCTCCGCCGTCATCCCCGGCCCTGCGCGAAGGCCCGCATCGCCATGCATCCATGCGCCAGCGCAGGCGGCATCGAACGCGTCCAGCCCCTGCGCCATCAACCCGCCGATAATCCCGGCCAGCACATCGCCAGACCCGGCCGTCGCAAGAAACGGCGTTGCATGCGCATTCACCACCGCCCGCCCGTCGGGCGCAGCGATCACCGTGTCCGGCCCCTTCAGCAGCACGACGCATCCCGTCATCGCCGCCGTGTTGATCGCCGCCGTGATCCGGCTCGGCGATTTCGCGAGGAGGCCCGGCCGCAGCCGCTCGAACTCACCCACATGCGGCGTCATCACGACGAACGCACCCTTCGGCAGCCCGTCATTCTCCCGCACCATCCCGCCTTCAACCGTCAGCACAGCCAGCGATTTCGCATCATCGCCAAACACGCTCACCGCATCCGCATCCAGCACGCAGCGCCTGCCTGCGCGCAGCAGCACCTCGACATTGGCGCGGGTCTGCGGCCCCACGCCCGCCGCCGGCCCGATCACCACAGCGCCCGCCCGATCGGTCTGCGTCTCGAGGCTTTCGGCGTCCGCAAAGCTCGACACCATCACCGCCGTCACCGAAGCCGCCGCAACAGCCAGCGCGCCCGGCGGGCAGTATAGCGTCACCAGCCCCGCCCCGCTGCGCAGCCCCGCCTGCGCCGCCAGCCTCGCCGCGCCCGTGTTCGCAATCCCGCCGCTCACCACCGCCAACTGCCCGCGCTGGTGCTTGTGCGCGGCCGAACCCGGCCAGTTCAGAGCATGCGCCCACAGCCCCGGCCCGTTCTCGCAAAGCCGTCCCCCGCCGATCTCGGCCACGAACTGCCCGAAGCCGATCTCCGCCGGCACGACATCGCCACACAGCGCCGCCGCAGGCTGCAGCACATGCGCCGGCTTCTTGCAGCAGAACGTCACGGTTACGTCGGCGCGGATTGCAGGACCGCCCACCGCGCCCACATCTCCGCTCACGCCCGATGGCACATCGATCGCGACCACTTTCACGCCCGCAGCATTCACCTGCTCCACCGCCCACGCCGCCTCGCCCTCCAGCGGCCGCGACAACCCGGCGCCGAACAGGCCATCGAGGACGATGTCGCCCGGTTGCAGCCGCAGATCCTCCAGCGGCTGGCGCGGCCCGGAAAGCTCGGCCAGCGCGTGGCGCCCCTCTTCCGTGCGCTCACTCCGCGGCGCGAGATCATACACCCAGACAATCCGTCCCAGGTCGCGCAGGCGCCGCGCCGCCACGAATGCATCGCCGCCATTGTTGCCCGGCCCCGCCAGCACGACCACGCGCCCAAGCGGAAACTCCGCGTGCAGCACGTCCGCGCACGCCTGTCCCGCCTTTCGCATGAGGGCCCACAACGAAATGCCGGCCTCAACCGCCATGGCCTCTGCGGCGCGAACCTCGTCACAGGTGAGGATGGCGAGACTCATCTCAGGTCACCACGGTCGCGGCTTCAGGGCCCAGCTGCGTCACGCGCAGCCTGTCGCCAACGCGCGTCAGCTTCGTGATCGATGCATGCCCCGGCTTGAACGCCACGACCCGATCATCAGCCGTCAGCAGCCCGACAATGGCATTGATAGCGATGAAATGGCTGAACACCGCCGTGTCCTCCGGCAGCGTCTCGACCGCCGCCAGCACGCTCTTGCGCCAGGCCTGCAGCCGCTCATCCGTCTCGCTCCAGCCGCCAGCCATGACGCCTTTCAGCCACGCCGCGCGATCCTCGATCCCCGGCGGCGTGATGATCTCGCCCACCCCGGTCTCGATGCGGGCATGGGTCTCCATCAGCTTTTCGAACTGCGCCGCCGTCTCCCGGCTGCGCGCCAGCGGCGAGGTGATCGCCCGCTTGGCCCCCGCCATGGCCAGCGCCTCGGCCGCGGCAAACGCCTGCCGAACGCCCAATTCCGTCAAACCCGGGTTTGGATGGGCGCCGTATGCGCCAGCCGGTTCGCCATGCCGGATCAGGTAGATCATTGCCGAAAACGCCCGTGCCTGTTGTGGATTTCGAGACCTACCACAAAATTCTGGAGGCCCTCTGTGGATATCCCTGAAGAGCGACGCCCACAAATATGGCGCCGCCGCACAATTTCTGTGCGTATGCTGTCGCGGCGCACGATGTTCAGGCGCCTGACCTACTCCGGTCCTGTCTGATCGTGCATGGACCGAGCACTCCACTATGCCGAACCGGCCCCACCAGGAACTCCGCCGAAGGACCCGCGATGAAGAAGATCGAGGCCATCATCAAGCCCTTCAAGCTGGACGAGGTGAAGGAGGCGCTCCACGCCGTCGGCCTGCAAGGCATGACCGTTCTGGAAGCCAAGGGATTCGGGCGCCAGCGCGGCCACACCGAACTCTATCGCGGCGCCGAGTACATCGTTGACTTCCTGCCCAAGCTGAAGATCGAGGTGGTGGTGTCCGACGCGCAGCTTGAAGCCGCATTGAATGCGATCACGAAGGCTGCGCACACTGGCAAAATCGGGGACGGCAAGATTTTCGTATCCGAAATCGTCGAGGTCATCCGCATTCGCACAGGCGAGACGGGCGACCAGGCGATCTGACGTTAGAAGCCTACAGGTTCAATAGATCGGTCTCGCCATTTGGATTTGCCGAATGGGGCCGGGGTGAAACGGAGGGACTAGGTGTCCGACTCAATCTTCAAGACCATCAAGGATAAGGACGTTCAGTACGTCGATCTGCGCTTCACCGACATGCGCGGCAAGATGCAGCACGTCACCTTCGATCTCTCGATGGTGGACAAGTCGCTCTTCGAAGACGGCACGATGTTCGACGGTTCGTCGATCGCCGGCTGGAAGGCCATCAACGAGTCCGACATGCTCCTGATGCCGGATCCGTCCTCGGCGCGCATCGACCCGTTCTTCCAGAACACGACGCTCGCCATCATGTGCGACATCCTCAACCCGAACGACAACACGCCTTACAACCGCGACCCGCGCATGACGGCCAAGAAGGCCGAAATGTACCTGAAGTCGTCGGGCGTCGGCGACACCGCCTTCTTCGGGCCGGAAGCCGAGTTCTTCGTGTTCTCGGACGTTCGCTGGAACACCGACCCGAACAACACGGGCTATTCGTTCGACGATCCGGAACTGCCCTACAACACCGGCCGCCAGTATGAAGGCGGCAATATGGGCCACCGACCGGGCCCGAAGGGCGGCTACTTCCCGGTGCCGCCGATCGACTCGCTGCAGGACATGCGCTCGGAAATGCTGACGCTGATGACCGAACTCGGTCTCCAGCCGGAAAAGCACCACCACGAGGTGGCGCCGGCCCAGCATGAGCTTGGCATGAAGTTCAACACGTTGGTCCAGATGGCCGACAACATGCAGCTCTACAAATACATCGTGCACAACGTGGCGCACTCGTACGGCAAGACCGCCACCTTCATGCCGAAGCCCTACTTCAAGGACAACGGCTCGGGCATGCACGTGCACCAGTCGATCTGGAAGGACGGCCAGCCGCTGTTCGCCGGCGACAAGTACGCAGACCTGTCGCAGACCTGCCTGTGGTACATCGGCGGCATCATCAAGCACGCCAAGGCGATCAACGCCCTGTCGAATGCCACGACGAACTCCTACAAGCGCCTCGTCCCGGGCTACGAAGCCCCCGTGCTGCTGGCCTACTCGGCCCGCAACCGCTCGGCCTCGGTCCGTATTCCGTGGACCCCGTCGCCGAAGGGCAAACGCATCGAGGTCCGTTTCCCGGACCCCGCGTCGAACCCCTACCTGACGTTCACGGCCCTGATGATGGCCGGCCTCGACGGCATCGCGAAGAAGATCGATCCGGGTCCGGCCATGGACAAGGACCTCTACGCGCTGCCGCCGGAAGAACTGAAGAACATCCCCACTGTCTGCGGCTCGCTGCGTGAAGCCCTGCAGAACCTCGACAGCGACCGCGACTTCCTCAAGGCCGGCGGCGTGATGGATGACGATTTCATCGACGCCTACATCGACCTCAAGATGGAAGACGTCATGCGCGTCGAAACACATCCGCACCCGGTCGAATTCGACATGTACTACAAGTACTGAGACCTCTGGTTTCGGTCAGACTTGCCGGGGGGCAAAAGGCGGCGTCGGGGGAACCTGGCGCCGCTTTCCTTTTCAGGACCAGGCCATCACGGCAGCCCCGCCCATGGCCGGATCGCTGGTCGTGGGAGAGCCATCGTCGATGCGCCCGGCCAGTCTCTGTTCGAATTCCCCAACTTTCACCTTGAGATCGTACCAGCCGCTGGTCGGCATGAAGTCCCAGACGAATTCGCGCGATTCGCCGGGCGGGATCTCGGCGGCGTGAATCACCGGGATCTTCGCTTCATACGCGCCCGATGCCGCGGTTGCGTATTGCGTCCGGCCGCTCACATTCGACAACCTCAGCCGCGCCTTGCGCCCGACTGCCGCGAACGACATCGACACCCCCGGCCCATCGCCGCGATAGCGGCGATGAAATCCGTTCGGGCCGCTCACAAAGAGATCGTACTCCCCGGCCGGCCACTCCCCGGTCAGCGTCTTCAACGCCTCCACCGTGTAGCGCCGTGGCGCAGATTCCGGGAGCTTCAGGTCATGCACATGAAACACAGCGCCCGCCGATCCGCGATTGACGAACTCGAGCTTCGCGGCGCTTCCCGCCGTCAGCGCAACATCGAATGCATAGGGCAAAGCGCGCGAACGCCGCAGGCCAGCGGCCTGCACCGGCGCGGCGACGCCGACCGGCGTCGGCGGCGTGGTGCGTCCCGGCAAGGCTGCAGCCTTGGCCGCCGCCTCAGGCGTGGATGGCAGCGCCGCAGGCTCAGCGTTCGGCGCCTTGAAATCGAAACAGCTGGTCAGATCGCCGCACACCGCGCGGCGCCATGCGGATATGTTCGGCTCCATCACGCCAAAACGCGCCTCGCAGAAGCGGATCACCGAGGTATGGTCAAACACTTCGGAGTTCACGAACCCGCCACGCGAGAAAGGCGAGATCACATACATAGGTACGCGCGGGCCCAGCCCGTAAGGCCGCCCCATCAGGTCGTCACGCTCCGAGCTCCTTTCGCTTTCCGCGCGGACAGCGTGATACTCGCCCGCCGTATCCACGGTCGATGCACCCAACGCCGCGCCATCCAAAATGCTCGGCGGGGCTGGCGGGAGCACATGATCGAAGAAGCCGTCATTCTCGTCGAAATTCACCAGCAGCACAGTGCTGGCCCAGACGTCCGGATTGGCCGTCAGCGCGTCCAGCACGCGCGCAATATAGTCGGCCCCCTGCGCGGGGCTCGACGGCCCCGGATGCTCCGAATCCTTCGCTGGCGAAATCACCCACGAAACGGACGGCAGCGTCCCTGCCTCAACATCGGCCAGCAGCACATCGAGATGTTGCGTAGACAGCCCCTTGGCCGCGAGCGCTGGGTTGCCCGTGCCCGCCAGGCTGTCGCGGAACGCCTTGAACCCCACCAGGGGATTGTCGCCGAAATTGTCAGCCATATCCTCGTAGATCTTCCAGCTGACCCCAGCCGCTTCCAGCCGCTCGGGATACGTCGTCCACGTATAGGGGACCTTCGCAAGCGGCGCCTTATCCGGCAGCGTGTCGTGCGAGTTGGAGATCGACGGGCCGCCGTGCGTGCCTGCGCCATCGTTCGTCCCGGACCACATGAACAGCCGATTGGTGTTCGTGCCGCCGGTGAAGGAACAGTGGTACGCATCGCAGATCGTGAATGCATCCGCCAGCGCCCACTGGAAGGGAATGTCGCGCTTCTCGAAATACCCCATGGCATGCGGCCGCTTGTGGTCAGGCCAGTTGGCCATCCGGCCATTGTCCCAGGCGTATTGCGCGTCGGGCCAGCTGTGCGGGGTACCCTCCACGCGCATCAGGGCTGGATTGGTCGCCGTGTTGAGCGGGAACGGCGCGATCAGGTCCGGCTCGCCCTTGGTGTAGGCCTGCGTCCACACGGTGCGGCCGCCCGGCAAGGGCGCGGGAAAGCGATCACCGAAGCCGCGAACCCCATCCATCGTGCCGAAATAGTGGTCGAACGAGCGGTTCTCCTGCATCAGGATCACCACGTGCTTCACATCCTGAAGCGTACCCGTCGGCGCCTTGGCGTCGATGGCCCAGGCCTTCTGGATGGCGGCAGGCAAAGCGATTGAGGCAGCGCCAAGGGCGAGGAGTCGGCGGCGGTCGATCTGTGTCATGCGGGCAGGCTAGTGCCTCCGCGTGACGGCGTCATGTCCGTGACGCATGGGAAACGCTTTCTGTTTTCGCAGGGATGGCTAGGGTTGCGTTAATGCGAGTCCTGTTTGCCGTCCTTCCCCTGCTGGCTGTAGCCGCCTGCGCCTCGCTCAGCGACCGGGCGCGCGACAGCCTTGAACAGCCCGGTCTTGAAGGAACGCGTTTCGGCCTCGTTGTCCTCACGCTGGAGGGTCACACACTGGTGTCGATCCGGCCGGACGAGCGCTTCCTTCCCGCCTCCAACACCAAACTGTTCACCGTCGCCGCCGCCTTCCGTCGCCTTGGCGACATGACGCAGGCCGATCCATCGCAAGGGACTTCGCTCGAACTGGTCCCGAATGCGGAGGGGCCGCCAACGCTTGTCCTGGTCGGCCGGGGCGACCCGGTGCTGATCGATGGGCCCGACTGCGTCCGCGACTGCCTGTCCGATCTTGCCGACATCGTGGCAAGCGCAGGCATCCGCGAGATCGCCGGAATCGTCGCTGACGAGACCCATTTTCCGCATGAACTCTGGCCACCGGGCTGGAGCCACGAAGATCTCACAACGCGCTCGGGCGCACCTGTCTCCGCTCTCACCGTCAACAGCAATGAAATGCACGTCAGGGTCACGCCCGGCGCAGCCGATGGCGATGCCGCGCGGATCGAATGGCGTGATGCTGCGCCCGGCCACATCCTCGATGGCGAGATAATCACCTCCGACGATCCGGATGCGGAGTTCGATGCGATGCTGTCGCCGGCCGCCGCCCAGACGCTTGTCCGCCTGTCCGGAAGCATCAACCGCACCGGCCCCGTTGTGAACCTGCCAGTTGCCGTACAGGACCCGGCGAACACAGCAGCGCTGCGCCTCAAGGCCCTGCTGGAGGCGCGCGGGATAAAGACCGGCGCCTTCGTCGAGACGCGCTATCGCACCGGCCCGGGGGCCGCGCTGGATAGCCGCGAAGAAATCGAGATCGCCCGTCTCCTTCCGCCGCCCCTGATCGAGAACGTCGCCTTCCTCAACAAGCAGAGCCAGAACCTGCACGCCGAGCTTCTGCTGCGCCGCCTTGGCCGCGTCGAGGGTGATGGCTCGCGCCAGGCCGGTCTTGCGATCATCGAAGCCATGCTTGCTGAAGCTGGAGCGCCACGCTGGGCATGGGACTTCTCGGACGGCTCGGGCATGTCGGTCTACAACCGCGTGACGCCGGCCATGGTCGCTGACTTCCTGCTGTGGACCAACCGCCAACCCTGGGCCGCGGCCTTCCGCGACACCCTGCCCATCGGCGGCGTCGACGGCACGCTGCGCCGCCGCTTTGGCGGAACCTCGCTGGAGGGCCGCATCTTCGCCAAGACGGGCACGCTGCGCGGCACGAACGCGCTTTCCGGATTCATGCTCACGAAGAGCGGCCAGGTGCTTGTCTTTGCAGCCTTCGCCAATGAACGCCCGACCGGTGGCGGCTCGGCCATCACGGCGCTCGACGCCACACTCGTTGCCATTTCGGAAACGAACTGAAAGCAATTGCTGCGATCGGGGCGAGCCAGCCTAAACCCTGTTCTGTTATAGTTACCGCATGGTCTGGAAACGTCTCCTCGCTCCCCTCCTCGCGCTTGCCGTCAGCGCCTGCTCCACAGTTGCGCCCAGGCCCGCGAATAGCGAGATCGCAGATGCCTGCCTGCTGCTCCAGCGCAACAGGGACTGGCACGACGCCCTGCGCGAAACCGCCCGCAACTGGGGCGCGCCTATGGGCTTCCAGCTCGCCGTTATCAAACAGGAGAGCAGCTTCACGGCTGACGCCCGCCCGCCACGCGGCGAGGCCGAATGGTTCGGCCTGGTGCAGGGCGACTACATCTCGTCTGCGATGGGATACTCGCAAGCGCTGGAAGGCACCTGGAAAATGTACCAGGAGAAGACCGGCAGGTGGAACGCGAGCCGCACCAGCTTCCGCGATGCATCAGACTTCATCGGCTGGTACTTCAACACCAACGGCCAGCGCGTCGGCGTCGACCAGTACGACTATCGCGCGCACTATCTGATCTATCACGAAGGCGCGACGGGTTACATGAAGGGCAGCTGGAAATCCAAGGCCTGGCTGGTGGAAGTGGCCGGCCGCGTCGCCGCGCAGGCCGCCCGCTACGAAAGCCAGATCAGCAGTTGCCCCGCGCTAAAGCCGCAGAAGTTCCTGGGGCTGTTCTAGGGCCCATCTGGACCCCATCCCCTGTGGATCGTTCTCTGCGCAGAGAGCTTTGCGGCTGCGCGCGCCCATGATTACAAGGGTTTCTTAATCACCGGAATTGTCCATCAGAGGGGCTTCGGGCTAGCACTTTAGCTCGCCGTCCTTCCGGTGCTGATTCGGTTCGGGAACCCCCATGGCCAAGAACAACCAGGCAAAGCTGTTCGGCGGCGAGAAGTCGGATTCGTCCGGCTACTCCGCCAAGGACATCGAGGTCCTCGAGGGGCTGGAGCCCGTCCGCAAGCGCCCCGGCATGTATATCGGCGGCACGGACGAGCGCGCCTACCATCACCTCTTCGCCGAGGTGTTGGACAACGCGATCGACGAGGCCGTGGCCGGCCACGCCTCCAGGATCGACGTCGTGCTGGACAAGGAAGGCTATCTCGCTGTGCGCGATGATGGCCGCGGCATCCCGATCGACCCGCACCCCAAGTTCAAGAACAAGTCCGCGCTAGAAGTCATCATGACGATGCTGCACTCGGGCGGCAAGTTCTCGAACAAGGCCTACGAGACCGCCGGCGGCCTGCACGGCGTCGGCATCTCCGTCGTCAACGCGCTGTCGGATGATCTCGAGGTCGAGGTCGCGCGCGACCGCAAGCTCTATCGCCAGAACTACAGCCGCGGGAAACCCACCTCGAAGCTGGCTGCCGTGGGCGCCGCCCCCAACCGCCGCGGCACGCAGATCAAGTTTCACCCCGATCCCGAAATCTTCGGCGACAAGCTCGGCTTCAAGCCCGCGCGCCTGTTCGCCATGGCGCGCTCGAAAGCTTATCTCTCGCGCGCCGCCGAGATCCGCTGGAGCTGCGATCCGAAACTTCTGAAGGAAGGCGACCCGACTCCTGCCGAAGCCGTCCTCTCCTATCCCAACGGCCTTGCCGACATGATGAAGGAGCTGACGGTCGAGGCGAAGCTCGTCCTGCCGGAAGCCTTCACCGGCCGCGTCGAGAACCAGGGCGGCGGCGCCGTTGAGTGGGCTGTCGTGTGGTCGGGCAACGGCTATGGCAGCGATGCTGACGGCTTCTCGCGCACCTACTGCAACACCATCCCCACGCCCGAAGGCGGCACGCACGAGGCGGGCATGCGCTCGGCGCTCACCAAGGGCCTGCGCGCCTATGGGGAGATGGTCGGCAACAAGAAGACCGGAATCATCACGGCAGACGACGTGCTCGACACGGCCGGCGCACTGCTCTCCGTCTTCATCCGTAATCCCGAATTCGTCGGCCAGACGAAAGAGAAACTCTCCACGCAGGACGCCTTCCGTATCACCGAGAATGCGATGCGCGACCGGTTCGACCACTGGCTCACTGCCTCGCCGCAGACCGCCAACCGCCTGCTCGAATGGGCCATCGGCCAGGCCGAAGAGCGGATGCGCAAGCGCAAGGACAAGGAAGTCGCCCGCCAGTCCGCCACGCGCAAGCTGCGCCTGCCCGGCAAGCTGGCTGACTGTTCCGACAACTCGGCGCAGGGCACAGAACTCTTCATCGTCGAAGGCGACTCGGCCGGCGGCTCGGCCAAGCAGGCGCGCGATCGTGCGACCCAGGCGGTGCTGCCCCTGCGCGGCAAGATCCTCAACGTCGCCAGCGCCGGCGACGACAAGCTGTCAGGCAACAAGGAACTCTCGGACCTCGCCACGGCGCTCGGCACGGGCCTCGGCCATCGCTTCCGCGTCGAGGACCTGCGCTATGAGCGCATCATCATCATGACCGACGCCGACGTCGACGGCGCCCACATTGCCTCACTCCTGATTACCTTCTTCTTCCGCCAGACGCCGGGCCTCATCGAAGCCGGCCGTCTCTATCTCGCCATGCCGCCGCTCTATCGCATCACATCAGGCGGCAAGTCGGTCTATGCGCGCGACGACGCGCACAAGGACCAGCTCCTCGCCACGGAATTCAAGGGCAAGAAGCCCGACATCGGCCGCTTCAAGGGTCTGGGCGAAATGATGCCCGCCCAGCTCAAAGAGACAACGATGAACCACCGGACGCGCACCATGGCGCGCGTCTCGCTCCCGAAGTCGATCAAGACGGTCGAAGACCTCGTCGAAACCCTGATGGGCAAGAAGCCGGAACTCCGCTTCAAGTTCATCCAGGACAACGCGAAGTTTGTTGAAGAACTGGACGTCTGAGCGCGCCCAACCGCCGCGTTACCCAACGGATCGTCCCAGCGTCAGCAGGAGCCTGCGCCGATTTGGCTGTTGGCGCACCCGCCCAATTGTGTGAACCGGTAACCAGCAACAACCGGAGCGCGCGGCCATGACCGGCGACACAAATTTCGACAACGACATACGCACAGACGGCGTCGCCGACATGATCGACAACCCCTATGCCTCGCGCATGGTGGAATACACCCCTTACGCCGTCGCGCTCGGAATGCAGTACGTGTCCTCGTCTGCGGGGCGCGGAACCATACTGCTGCCCTGGCGCGCCGACCTTGTCGGTCAGGACGGTACGGATATCCTTGCGCCCGGCGTGCTGACGGCGCTGATCGATCATGCCTGCGGCCTCGCCATCATGGCCGGCCTTGGCTTCGAGGCGGCGCCCGCAACGCTGGACCTGCGCATCGACCACATGCGCCCGGCCGCACCACGCGCGTCGATCACCTGCTCGGCGCATGTCTACAAGGCGACGCGCACGATCGCCTTCCTGCGGGCGGAAGCGTGGGATGTCTCGCCGGACGATCCTGTCGCCGCCGCGCAGGCGGCTTTCACCCTCAACCGGAGGGAGGCGAAATGAGCAACCCCGTCGACCTCGACGCGATCATCGCGGCGTCCCCCTTCCATCGCTTCCTGAACATCCGCGCCGAGATCGATGCGCGTGGCGTGCTCGCCATCCTGCCGGTCCGCGACGAACTGGTCGGCAATGTGATGCTGCCGGCGCTTCATGGCGGGTCTGTCGCCGCCTTCCTCGAGATCGCCTGCCTGCTGCAACTGGCCCACGAGACGGGAACGGCCTCGCCTCCCCGCGCCATCAACATCAGCGTGGAGTATCTCCGCCCGGCCCGCCGCGAGGACACATACGCGCGCGCGCGCATCCGCCGCCTCGGCCGCCGCGTCGCCACCATTCACGCCGAAGCCTGGCAGCGCGACGAGGACACGCCCGTTTGCCTCCTCCAGAGTCATGTGCGCCTGCCATCCGGATTCAGTGCGCGGGAATAGTGCGGCGGGCCGGCAGCTTCACGCGTGACAATCACGCGCCTCTGCCCAGTCGGGAGGACCAGGCAGGGTATGGACTTGCTTTCTTCGCCTCAGGCGTGAGCCGGGTTTGACGACTCTCTCCGGGCATGCAGACTTGGCTGCAATCGATAAGGACGGGGCGAGGCATGCAGGTCTGGAAACTGATCCCACTCGTGGCGCTGGTGAGCGGAGCCTGCACCACCGCGCCCGCTGACACCCCAGCTGATACAGCGGCCGCCACATCGCACCTCTCTGAACCCGTGAAGCCCATGCCGTCCCGGGTTGTCTACGGCGCCGATCCCTATCCCTCGACCTACCGGCCGCTGCCATCCGACGACGTCCTGATCCGCAACGCGACGGTGTTCGACGGGCTGGGCGGCGAGATCAAGGGCGGCGCCGTGCTGATCCAGGGCGGCAAGATCACGGCTGTCGGCTCCGAAGCGGCGATGACCCTGCCGGCCGGCATCCGGACAATCGACGCAACCGGCAGGTTCGTGACGCCGGGCATCATCGACATCCACTCCCACCTTGGCGTCTATCCCTCGCCCGGCATCAGCGCCCACCAGGACGGCAATGAAGTGTCCGGCCCGGTGACGGCGGAAGTCTGGGCCGAACATGCGATCTGGCCGCACGATCCCGGTTTCACCCGCGCCATGGCCGGCGGCGTCACCGCGATGCAGATCCTGCCCGGTTCAGCCAACCTGTTCGGCGGGCGCGGCGTGATCATCAAGAACGTTCCGGCGCGCACGGCGCAGGGCATGAAATTTCCCGGCGCGCCCTACACGCTGAAGATGGCGTGCGGGGAAAACCCCAAGCGCGTCTACGGCTATGGCGGCGGCCGCTTCCCGGGCAGCGCCCCGTTCTCGCGCATGGGCAACATCGCCGGTTATCGCGAAGCCTGGCAGCGCGCGACCGAGTACAAGCGCAAGTGGGACAAGTACAACGCCGACTTCGACGCATGGGAGAAGAAGACAAAAACTCCGGCGGAGAAAGCCGACGACAAGGGCCCCGGCGATCCGCCCAACGCGCCCGACCGTAATTTGGAACTCGACACGCTGATGGGTGTGCTCAACGGCGAGATACTGGTGCAGCACCACTGCTATCGCGCCGACGAGATGGCGCAGGTGATCGATCTGTCGAAGGAGTTCGGCTACAAGGTCTCCGCCTTCCATCACGGCGTCGAGGCCTACAAGATCGCCGACATGCTTGCGAAAGAGGAAATCTGCGGCGCGCTGTGGGCTGACTGGTGGGGCTTCAAGGCGGAAGCCTATGACGGCATCCGCGAGAACATCCCGATGGTGCACAAGGCGGCTGGCGGATGCGCCATCGTCCACTCCGACGACGCCAACGGCATCCAGCGCCTGAACCAGGAAGCGGCCAAGGCGCTGGCCGATGGCCGCAAGGCCGGCATTGATGTTTCCAACGCCGTCGCGTGGACCTGGCTGTCGCGCAACCCCGCCAAGGCGCTCGGCATCCTCGACAAGACCGGCACGCTGGAATCCAGCAAGGCGGCCGACGTCGTGATCTGGAGCGGCGACCCGTTCAGCGTCTACACCCGCGCCGACATGGTGTTCGTCGATGGCGCGATCACGTGGGATCGCAGCGATCCGGCCCGCCGGCCCGTCGTCGACTTCGAACTCGGCCAACCCGGCGAAGGAGACGTGAAATGATCAGGTCCCTTCTCCTTGCCGCCAGCCTTGTGGCGCTCGCGCCCGCTGCACTCGCCCAGACTGTCGCCATCACGGGCGGCAAGATCGTAACCAACACCGCGCAGGGCGTGATTGAGGACGGCACCCTCGTGATGCGCGATGGCAAGATCGTATCCGTCGGCACGGGCGCGCCGCCTGCCGGGGCAACCGTGATCGAGGCCGAAGGCAAGTGGATCACGCCCGGCCTGTTCGCCGCATTCTCGCGCGTGGGACTTGCGGAACTCAACTCCGAAGACCCGACCAACGACACCAGCGCACCGGGAAGCGACTTCCAGGCGTCCCTGCGCGCCGCCGACAGTTTCAATCCCGACGACACCGCCATCGACGTCACGCGCATTGAGGGCTTCACGCGAGCCGCCATCGTCGGCTCGCCGGCCAACGGTCTGTTCGGCGGATATGGCGCACTGGTTGATCTGAGCGGCGGCTTCCAGAGCATCTTCGCGCGCGATGTCGTGATGATCGCCGAGCTTGGCGAGGCCGGAGCTGGCGCTGCGGGCGGATCGCGTTCGGCGGCGTGGCACTGGCTTCTGACGGCAATCGACGACGCCAAGGCCTATCCGCGCGGTTTCGAAGACGATGGCGAGGGCGATCTCATCTCCCGCAAGGAGGCCATTGCGCTCAAGCCGGTGGTCGAGGGCCGCGTGCCCCTGATGGTTGAAGTCCACAACGCGTCGGACATCCTGCAGCTGCTGACTTTGCGCCAGCGCGAGCCGCGCATGAAGCTGGTGATCCTCGGCGCCACCGAAGGCTGGCGCGTGGCGAACCAGATCGCGGCGGCCGGCGTGCCCGTGATCGTGAACCCGCTTACCAACCTGCCCGACCGTTTCGAAATCCTGTCGGCAACGCTGGAGAATGCAGGGCGTCTGGAGAAAGCTGGCGTCACCGTAGCCATCGCGGATCCCAATGAGGCGACCCACAACACCCGCTTCATCCTGCAGCTCGCCGGCAACGCCGTCGCCAACGGCATGTCGTGGGATGCGGCCTTCAAGGCCATCAGCAGCGTCCCCGCCACGCTCTATGGCCGAACGGATCTCGGCGTCCTGCGCCAGGGGGCGATTGCTGACGTCGTGATCTGGAATGGCGATCCGCTGGAACTGATGTCCAGTCCCGATGCGGTCTACATCGCGGGCGTTTCGACCCCGATGGAATCCCGCCAGACCAAGCTGCGCGACCGTTATCTCGACCTGAGCGAGCCGCTGCCGCAGGCGTATGAGCGGCAGTAGTAAACTCTAGTCCGGCTTGGATCGCGTGTCGGCTTCTAAGTCGTTTGCACCATCTATAGCGCGTCCGTCGTCTTCGGCAGGCGCGGATTCGCTGCCCTTTATCAACTCCTTCAGCGCTCGGTCGGCCGGCCTGTCGAACACGATGCCGGCCTCCGCCTGCTTCACTGACGTCGTGATCTCCTTGTCCTCCGGACTCGCTTCCAACTGATCTCTATTTTCTTGGTTTCTGTTAAAAGCTGCCTGCACGGCAGCAGGCTCTTTCGCCTCTTTTTCCCAGCGCGCAAACGCGTCGTTCAGTTCTTTGGAAACGCGCTGCTGATCGGTCACGGCCTCCTGACAGGTCGGCCACCGCGCCTCGCTTAGTTTGGCCAACGCGTGACCAAGCGACGTACGCGCCTCGCCCACGAGAATTACGTCGGCGTCGATGCGAGACTTGATTGTCTTACAACTCGCAACCACTCGCTTGGTTAGATCAGCTATCTCGACGACCGGAGAGGACGAGCGGCTCCGCGCTTGTGCAGACGTACGTTCCAATTCGTCTCCAGCTACCTGCAGGCCCGTCGACGTATCTCCAAGCTTCCCTTCCAGCATCGCCAAAAAAGCTAGGTGATTGTCGCTGATCTCACGCAAGCGGGCGACTTCGCGCTGCAGGGATATCTTGTCGCCGCCAGCAACTTCCAGCTTAGCAACGGCACTGTCCAAGCGGCGCTTTAAGTCATCGCGTTCGCTCTTGGCGGCGCCAAGCTCCATAGTTCGTGTTGCTAGTTTTATCGTCAGACTCTCGGCCTGATCTTTGACGAGCTTCAGTTCAGCCTTGAGCGAACCGTCGGCAGGCGGCGGGACGACCTTCGCCGTCGAAGCGCCAGCCCCGCCCCGCAAGGCGACGATCAGCACCAGAACCAACAAGGTGCCGATGGCGATCCAGTAAACATACTCCGGCATGGCTCCCCCCGTTGCCGATAACAGGGGTATTTGGCCACCAAACGACATCGCCTGTCCAGCAGAAGCGCCAGCGCGTGAATTGGCGCACCCCCGGGCCAGCCGGTTGATGTGCGGCAGTCCCCGGAAGCGCCCCCGGAAGCAGCGCGGCGGCACCTCCATCGGCTGCATTGCCCGATGGAGCCCGGCTGGCGACTGCTGGGCGCCTGCGAAACCGTCGCAGAATCGTGGTATCGCATTGGTGGCAAGCTGCGGGATTGACTTGAGGCCCCCTCGGCCGCATTGCTCCCGCAGTTCCCGATAAGCGCGCGTTTTACGCCCCTAGCCGGCCGATTGAGCCCAAAGACCAGTTTGATGACGTTTGACGAGCTAGGCCTCGACCCGAGAATTCTGGAGGCGGTGAAGGCTTCTGGCTACACCACGCCCACCCCTATTCAGGAGCAGGGCATCCCCGCCGTTCTGGGCGGTCGCGACGTCACAGGCATCGCCCAAACCGGCACAGGCAAGACTGCCGCCTTCGTCCTTCCGATGATCCACAAGCTGGGCCAGGGCCGCGCCAAGGCGCGCATGCCGCGTTCGCTGATCCTGGAACCTACCCGCGAACTGGCCGCCCAGGTGGCCGAACAGTTCGAGAAATATGGCTCGGGCTACAAGCTGAACATGGCGCTGCTGATCGGCGGCGTGTCGTTCGGCGACCAGGAAAAGAAACTCAACGCCGGCGCCGACGTGCTGATCGCAACGCCCGGCCGCCTGATGGACCATTTCGGACGCGGCGGCCTGTTGATGACCGGCGTGCAGATGCTGGTGATCGACGAAGCCGACCGCATGCTCGACATGGGCTTCATCCCGGACATCGAAAAGATCTGCACCCTTCTGCCGAAGACGCGCCAGACGCTGTTGTTCTCCGCCACGATGCCGCCGGAGATCACCCGCCTCGCCAAGCAGTTCCAGAAAGAGCCGGTGCGGATCGAGGTTTCAAAACCTGCGACCGCCGCCACCACCATCACGCAATACGTCACGCACTGCCCGTCCAACGAGGATACGGTGAAGCGCGCGGTGCTACGCTCGATCATCAAGGCTCGTTCGACCGATCAGGGCATCGTGTTCTGCAACCGCAAGACCGAAGTGGACGTTGTCGCCAAGTCGCTTGCCAGCCACGGCTTCGACGCAGCCCCCATCCACGGCGACCTGCCGCAGAGCCAGCGCACCCAGACGCTCGATCGATTCCGCAACAAGGAGCTGAAGCTTCTGGTTGCTTCAGACGTCGCCGCGCGCGGCCTCGACATTCCTGAAGTCAGCCAGGTGTTCAACTACGCCCCGCCACCGAACTCGGACGACTATGTCCACCGTATCGGCCGCACGGGCCGCGCCGGTCGCACGGGCGAAAGCTTCACCATCGTCTCGCCAGGTGACAGCCGCCTGTGGGAAGCCGTCCTCAAGCGCATCGGACGGGATGTTGAACCCTTCTCGCCTGACGGCCTTGAAGAAGCCGTGGGCGAAGCTCGCAGCCGTGGCCCCGCTCCCCGCCGCGACCGCTTCGATCGCAAGCGCGGCCGTGGCCGTGGCGAAGACCGCGCTCCCGAACCGCGTGGCGACAACCGGCCGCCCCGCGCCGAGGCCCCGGCGCTCGCCGAAATCGCCGAGCCTGATCTGATCGAAACCGCTGTCGAACTGATCGACGAGCCCGCGGAAACCGCTGTCCAGGCGGAAGCTGGCGCCGACAAGCCTGCCCGCGAGGGCCGGAACCGCAAGCGCCGTGGCGGCCGCGACCGTGAACGCGGCGAGCGCGACCAGAACCAGCCCCGCGAGCGGGCTCCGGAGCGTGAAGGCAAGAATCGCCATGGCGAACTGAAGCCGGGCGCACCGCAAGGCGGCGACGACAGCTTCAAGGGCATGGGCGACCACGTCCCCGCATTTCTCCTGCAATCACTGGGAAAACGCCGCGGCGCTTAATGTCGCGACCGTAATTGGTAAGTATTCCGCTAAGGGAATGCTCCAGTTTTAGCTAATCCGTAACCGCTCCTCTTCACTAATCGTCGCAGAGACTGGGGCCGGAAGGCGTCCAGGCTGAAGGGGCGTGAATCAGATGCTGAATTCCCAACTGCTCGGACCGGAGGGCCTCGTTATCGGCCACCGCACGATCGACGAGATCGGCCGGCACACCCTGGCTGTGAGCCCCCAGAACTATGAGGTCTGGCTCACCTACATGACCCACTCCTCGCCGGACCTCAAACAGGTCGTCGACAAGATGCTGGCGAGCGGAAAGCCCATCACCGCGGACGACATGGAGCAGATCTACGAGCGCTTCTTCTCCACCACACACCTATCGACGCAGGTGATGGAGACCGGCTCCCGCATCGCGCACGAAATCGCCGACGCCCTCGACGCCCTCAAGAAGGCCGGCGCAACCACGGAGCGCTACGGCGCCACCCTGAACGTCGCCGCCGACAGCCTGCAGAACTCAACCATCGATGGCGACGCGCTGAAGCGCCTGATCACTGTGCTCGCATCCGCCACGACGGAGATGTCGAAACAGAACAGCAACCTGTCGCACAAACTCGCCCAGTCCTCGCAGGAAATGGAAAAGCTGCGCACGTCGCTGCGCCAGGCACGCGCCGAGGCGCTCACCGACGCCCTCACCGGCATCGCCAATCGCAAGCTGTTCGACGAAACGCTGCGGCTGCGCAAGGATGAGGCGGACGCCGAAAAGACCGAGCTTTCGCTGGTGCTTTGCGACATCGACCACTTCAAGTCGTTCAACGACACCTGGGGGCATCAGACGGGCGACCAGGTCATCCGCTTCGTCGCTTCGGCGCTCGCCAAGTTCGCCCTGCCCGACCATCTCGTTGCGCGTTACGGCGGCGAGGAATTCGCGGTGATCATGCCGCGCACATCGCTCAAGGAGGCCGGCCGCATCGCCGACCAGATCCGCAGCGCGATCGAAGCCAAGCGCCTTGTCCGCCGCTCGACAAACGAGACGATTGGCGCGGTCACTGTCTCGTTCGGCGCGGCGTTATACGCCCCTGGCGAGACTGTCGGGCAGATCATCACGCGCGCGGACGAATGCCTTTACATGTCCAAACGCAACGGCCGGAACCGCGTGACGCTGGAAACCCAGATGCCTCCGATCACAGCCAGCTCGGCGGCGTAGCGCCGTAAGGCTCGCGTCGCGGCCCCGTCGGCGCTGGCCGCGCTATTCCGCCGCCTGGGCAGGAACGATGGTTACGCTCTCGCCGCAGCCGCAGGCATCCGTCTGGTTCGGATTGCGGAAGGTGAACTTCGAATGCATCGGCGAGACTTCGTAGTCGACGACAGAGCCGAGCAGGAACAGTACAGCCTTGGCGTCGATCACGATGGAGACGCCATTGTCGTCAACGCGCTCGTCTGCCGGGCTGGCGTCAGCGACATAGTCCATAGTGTATTCCATGCCCGCACAGCCCGCGTTCTTGACGCCCACGCGCAGGAAGCCAGCCGACCGGTCAGCCATGATCTCCCGAACGCGCGCCGCAGCGGCGTCGGTGAGGGTCACAACCTTGGGGCGAGGACGTCTGGCCATGATGGCTAAATGGATACCCTGAAACCCGCTTACAACATGTTGAGCTGGAGCCGCGCCTCGTCGCTCATGCGCGAGGGATCCCATGGCGGCTCGAAAACGATGGTGGCCTTGGCCGATTTGACGCCCACCACCTTGCGGGCCGCGTCCTCCACCCAGCCGGGCATTTCCCCGGCCACGGGGCATGCCGGGGCGGTCAGCGTCATTTCGATATCGACATGGCGGTCGTCATTGATGTCGACTTTGTAGATCAGCCCCAGCTCGTAGATATCAACCGGGATTTCAGGGTCGTAGACCTTCTTGAGCTCGCTGATCAGCTCGTCCGTGATCCGGTCCAGCTCATCCTGCGGGATAGCCGACGGCTTCTCGTCGCCCACTTCCGGGGCGCTCGCCATCTGGGATGTCAGGTCATCAGCCATGGTATCTCTATGACAGCATCGCCCGGGCCTTGGAAAGCGCCTGCACGAAGGCGTCGACTTCCTCAGCCGTATTGTAGAGCGCAAAGCTCGCCCGGGCGGTTGCGCTAACCCCTAGATGGGACATCAGCGGCTGGGCGCAATGATGGCCGGCCCGAATCGCCACCCCGTACCGGTCCAGGATCTGGGCGAGATCGTGCGGGTGCGCCCCCTGCAGCGAGAAGGCCAGCACAGGCCCCTTGCCCGGCGCGGTTCCATGCAGCGTGAGCCCATTGACCCCACGCAGCTGGTCCACCGCGCGCGCAAGCAGGGACTGCTTGTGAAGGTGGATCGCCTGCCGGTCCTGCCGCTGCAGCCAGACGATCGCAGCGCCAAGGCCAATCGCCTCCACGATGGGCGGCGTGCCGGCCTCGAAGCGATGTGGCGCAGAATTGTAGGTGACCACGTCGCGGGTCACCGTCTGGATCATCTCGCCGCCGCCCTCGAACGGCGGGAGCGCGTCCAGCTTGGCGCGCTTGCCGTAAAGAAAGCCAATGCCGGTGGGGCCATAAATCTTGTGGCCCGTGCCGACATAGTAGTCCGCTTCCAGCGCCTGCACATCGACAACAAGGTTCACCACAGCCTGGCACCCGTCGAGCAGCACATCGGCTCCAACAGCGTGCGCCATCGAGATAGCCGCTTTCACATCCGGCACGGTGCCCAGCACGTTGGACATATGCGTCAGCGCCAGCAGGCGTGTTCGCGGCGTCAGCGCCTTCGCGAGGCTGTCCATGTCCAGCGAGCCGTCCGGCAGCGTGTTGACCCACTTCAGCACCGCGCCCTTGCGCTCGCGCAGGAAATGCCACGGCACAATGTTGGAATGATGCTCCATGATCGAGAGCACGATTTCGTCGCCCGGCTTGATGCTGGCGCCGAGGCCGGCGGCGACGATGTTGATCGCCCCCGTCCCGCCCTTGGTGAAGACGATCTCTTCGACAGCGGCCGCGTTGATGAAGCCCCGCACGGCTTCGCGCGCGTCCTCGTAAGCCTGCGTCGTCTCGTTTGCGAGCGTGTGCAGCCCGCGATGCACATTGGCGTAGCTGTGCCGCATGGCGTCCGCCATCGCATCGATCACCACATTCGGCTTCTGCGCCGACGCAGCGTTGTCGAAATAGACCAACGGCTTGCCGTGAACCCTGCGGCCCAGGATCGGAAACTCGGCGCGGATGGCGTCCACATTGAATGTCATGGCTGCGTCCCCAGCCATGCATCAATGCGCGCCTCGATCTCTGCGTACAGCTCAGCGGCCATCCATTGCGGAATTGCCTCCAGCAGGAAGGCCCGCGTGATCATGGCGCGCGCCTCTGTATCCGGAATGCCGCGCTGGCGCAGATAGAACACCGCATTCTCGTCCAGCTGCCCGGCCGTATTGCCATGGGCGCAGGCCACGTCGTCGGCATAGATTTCAAGCTCTGGCTTGGCGAAGACCTCCGCGCCCTCTTCCAGCAGCAGGGCGTTATGCGCCATCTCGGCATCGGTCTTCTGCCCCGCGCGCTCGACCAGGAACTTGCCTTGGAACACGCCGCGTCCGCCCTTGCGCGCCACACCGCGAACCAGCTGCCGCGTGTGCACACCGGCCGCGCGATGCGTCACGCGTGACGTCATGTCGATGTGCCGTTTGGCCGACGCGAGATAGACGCCATTCATCTCAAGCTGCGCACCTTCGTTTGCGTCGACCGAAACCTCGATCCGCGCCAGCCTTGCGCCCTCGCCCAGCACGAACTGCCGGAAGGTCGCACCCTTGCCGAGCTTCACCACCGCCTGGTTCAGCACAATGGCCGCATCCGCTTGCCCAGCCGGAAGTGCGTTCGCCTGCACTACGACCCGGTGCAGCGTCGCGCCGGGCTCGACTTCGATGCGCGAGAACGACGGCAGGAACGGCCGCAGCCGCGACCCGGACACATTCAGCCGCTCGACAAGCGTCGCCGTGGCCCCGGCGCGGACGATCACGCTGCCATACTGCCCCGCATCGCCCTCGGTGATCCGCGTCTCGAACGTCTCGCCGGGAGCTGCAACATCCAGCGCGCTTGGCCCATAGGCATCGCCCATCGCCTGCGCCAGCGCAGAGATCGGACCCTCGGCATCAATTGCCGCTGTGCCCGTGAGGACGCCTTCCTGCCCCGCCATCGCCGCGCGAAGGTCAGACCATTTCCAGGCCTCGGAGCGGCGCGAAGGAAGGTCGGCCAGCTGCATCAGCCTGCTTTCAGGAACTGGTCGTAGCCGGACTTCTCAAGCTCCAGCGCAAGTTCAGGCCCGCCCGATTTCACGATGCGGCCAGCGGAAAGAATATGCACCCGGTCGGGTTTGATATGATCCAGCAGGCGCTGATAGTGCGTGATCACCAGCATGCCCCGCGTGGGCCCCCGCAGCGCATTCACGCCCTCGGCGACAACCTTCAGCGCATCGATGTCCAGGCCGGAATCCGTCTCGTCCAGGATCATGAAGCGCGGTTCAATCATCAGCATCTGGTAGATTTCGAGGCGCTTCTTCTCGCCGCCCGAAAAGCCCACATTGAGCGGCCGTTTCAGCATCTCCGGATCAATCTTCAGCTTCGCCGCAGCAACCCTGGACAGTTTGAGGAAATCCGGCGCCGAGACTTCCGGCTCGCCACGCGCCTTGCGCTGCGCGTTCATCGCCGCGCGAACGAAGGTCATAACCGGCACGCCAGCGATCTCCATCGGATACTGGAACGACAGGAACAGCCCCAGGGCGGCGCGGGCTTCCGGCGCCAGCGACAGCAGGTCCTTTCCCTCGAAGGTCGCCGTGCCGCCCGTCACCTCATAGCCGTGCTTGCCGGTGAGGACGTAGGAGAGCGTCGATTTGCCCGATCCGTTCGGCCCCATGATGGCGTGGACCTCCCCCGCCGGCACGGCGAGCGAGAGGCCCTTGAGGATTTCGCGCGCAGGCCCGTCCTCGGGGACGACGCGGGCGTGGAGGTTGGTCAGTTCCAGCATGAAATGCCTGCAAACACGGGGCTTGCCGCCCCCGACCCTCTAGATAGGCCCTCACCCTCGTCTACGCGAGGCTGGGCCGGCTGGTTTGCAGGCTGTTTCTAGCCCTGCGGGCCAAAAGTCCAGTAGGCAGGGCTCACTCGGCGCCCGTCATGTCCTTGACCAGCCCATCCACGGTCGGCTCGGCGCAGAATTGCGCCTTGGCGGCGTCGGCGGAAAGGCCCAGGGCGGCGAGATCGGCATCGTCCTGAATCGAGCAATCAGCGCCGATCACCTTCGAACCCTGATCATCCAGCCTGGCCGCCACGCGAGCGGTCAACATCGGCTTCAGCGTGTCTGCGTCGAGCTTGTAGAAATCCACATAGTACTCTGCAGCGCTGGAGCGCCCCTGGACCGCGATAAAGCCGCTGTCCGTCTTCAGGATCGAGACGCCGCTTGGCTCACCCACCCGCACGAACTTCTGGCCATCCGTCTGGCGCCACACGGCCCAGGTGGTGTTCACATTGCCCGTTTCGAGCGGCAGGAGGATGTCCGTCTTTCCGTCCTTGTCGAAGTCTTCGAGGTTCGGGCCGTTGAACGTGTTGCCCATACGCTCGACGAGCTCCTGGATCGTCGCATCGCCGGGCTGAACGACCTGCACCTTCACCTCGGTTGAATCATCTTCGGCGGGCGTATAGCGCGCTTCAATCGCCAGGCCCGATTGGTCCGACAGCATCAGGCGACAGTCAGAATGCTTCCAGCCGTCAGCCCCAGCGTCCTGCGCTTCGATCTCGCCACAGTCCGGCAGCGGCATCCGCTTGGCGGCGGGCGCGTCTGCGGGTGCGGCCGCGGTATCAGTTTCGGGCGCCGGCGAGCAGGCGGCAGCGGCCAGCAGGGCGGCCAGGCAAACGGTACGCAGGATCATGTCGACACCCCTTCAATAGGGCGGGAATAGATCAAGTGAAGGCGCTCCGCCAGCTTACAGGCATTTAATCTAGGCGGAGCAAGCGCTTACCCCACGCTCCCCTCAAGGCTCACCTCAAGCAGCTTCTGAGCCTCGACCGCGAATTCCATCGGAAGCTTCTGCAGCACGTCGCGCACGAAGCCGTTGACCAGAAGCGCAACCGCCTCTTCCTCGCCGATGCCGCGCTGGCGGGCGTAGAACAGCTGGTCTTCGGACAGCTTGGTCGTCGTCGCTTCGTGCTCCAGCTGCGCATCGGCGCGGCGGTTCTCGACATAGGGCACGGTATGCGCACCACAGGTCTGGCCGATCAGCAGCGAGTCGCACTGCGTGAAGTTGCGCGCCTTCACAGCCTTCGGATGAATCGAGACGAGCCCGCGATACGTGTTGTTCGACTTGCCCGCAGAAATGCCCTTCGAGATGATCCGCGACTTCGTGTTCTTGCCTAGATGGATCATCTTGGTGCCGGTGTCCGCCTGCTGGCGTCCGTTCGTCACCGCGATGGAATAGAACTCGCCCGACGAGTCATCGCCGCGCAGGATGCAGCTCGGGTACTTCCAGGTGATCGCCGAACCCGTCTCCACCTGCGTCCACGAAATCCGCGAGCGCGCGCCACGGCAATCGCCGCGCTTGGTGACAAAGTTGTAGACCCCGCCCTTGCCTTCCGAGTCGCCCGGCCACCAGTTCTGCACGGTGGAATACTTGATCTCGGCGTCCGCCAACGCGACCAGTTCGACCACCGCCGCATGCAGCTGGTTCTCGTCGCGCATCGGCGCGGTGCAGCCTTCGAGATAGGAAACGTATCCGCCCTCATCGACGATGATCAGCGTCCGCTCGAACTGGCCTGTGCCCTTGGCGTTCATACGGAAATATGTCGACAGCTCCATCGGGCAGCGCACGCCCTTGGGCACGTAGACGAATGTTCCATCGGAGAAGACCGCCGAGTTCAGCGTCGCGAAGAAGTTGTCCGTCACCGGCACGACGCTGCCGAGGTACTGCTTTACCAGATCGGGGTATTCGCGGATCGCCTCCGAGATCGACATGAAGATCACGCCGGCCTTGGACAGTTCAGCACGGAACGTTGTCGCCACGCTCACGCTATCGAACACCGCATCCACCGCCACGCGCGGCGTCTCGCGCGCCGCCGCCGCCGTCTCCATCGCGCCCTCGACGCCGAGCAGCACTTCCTGCTCCTTCAACGGGATGCCGAGCTTGGCGTAGGTATCCAGAATCTCCTGAGGCACGTCCGCAATCGTCTTGTACTTCGCGCCACCCTTCGGCTCGGCGTAGTAGTGCGCGTCCTGATAGTCGATCTTCGGATAGTTGATCATCGCCCAGGTCGGCTCGGTCATTTCCTTCCAGCGCTGGAACGCCTCAAGCCGCCACTGCAGCATCCACTCCGGCTCTTCCTTCTTCGCCGAAATGTAGCGGACGGTGTCCTCGTTCAGACCCTTGGGCGCGAGTTCCATCTCGATGTCGGTGACGAAACCTTCGGCGTACTTGTCGGACTCAAGCGCACGCGCGGCGTCGACCGTGCCGCGGTCGATGCTATCCTTGACCAGTGTTTCCTTGCCCTCAGACATTCGTATCCAGCTTCACCAGTTGCGGCCGCGCCCGTGCGGCATGCCGTATCCATGCTTCCGCCAGCATGTCGAAATCCTGCCAGGCGCTGGCCCAGCCAAAGCTCGCCCTGATGGCCGACCGTGCGGCGGTATCGCCGAGGCCCATGGCGGTCAACACGCGGCTCGCCTTCACCTTGCCGGACGAACAGGCCGACCCCGCCGACACGGCAAATCCGGCAAGGTCCAAGCCCATAACTTGGGTCTCCGAAGGCAAACCTTCAACGCCAAAACAGGAAACGCCCGCAACCCGTGGCGCCAGCTCGCCATGGACGACAAGGCCCGGCGCAGCCGCCTTCAGCTTGCCTTCCATCCTGTCCCGGTGTTCCGCCAGCGCCTGATAGCGGCCAACGCCAGCAAGCGCGGCAGCAGTGGCCGCCCCGAAACCGGCAATGCCTGCGACGTTCTCCGTGCCCGCCCTGCGTCCAAACTCCTGCCCGCCACCTGTCTGCACAGCACTGAAGGGGGCGCCCGGCTTCACATAGAAAGCACCGACACCCTGCGGCCCGCCAATCTTGTGCGCCGACAGCGAGAGATAGTCGACATCAAGCTCGATCACCGACACGTCGATCTTGCCCAGCGCCTGGATCGCATCACAGTGGATCAACCCGCCTGCCGCGTGAACGATCTCCGCCGCCTCAGCGACAGGCTGGATCACACCGGTTTCGTTGTTGACGAGCATAAGCGAGATGAGTGGCTTCACGCCATCGCCAACCAGTGTGTCGACGACAGCCTCAAGCCAAGCCAGATCGACAACGCCATCCGCCTTTATCCGCCACGCGTTCGGCGAATCCGACAGGCTGCTCACGGCGTCATGCTCAATCCCAGACGCCACGACACGACCGCTCGGTTCGGCCCGCATCGCCCCCCTCAACGGCGCCTGCACCGCCTCGGTCCCGCCGCTGGCAAACGCGATATCATCCCGGCACGCCCCGATGGCCGCCGCAATCGCCTCCCGCGCGCCCTCTATCAGCGCCCGCACCTTGCGCCCCTCGGCATGCACCGAGGACGGGTTCCCCGTCAGTTCCAACGCGCGGGACATTGCGGCCTTCGCTTCGGGGCGAAGGGGGGCGGTCGCATTGTAATCCGCATAAATTCTGGCCGTGGGGCTCATGCCCCGGCTCTTACGCCAGTTTGACGTCCGCCGACAGGCCTGTCACCCGCGCAGGCTGCGCGGCCAAAGAGGGCCGCCCGGCAGGTGTCGCCCCGCGAGCGGCGTCCGCCAGCGTCAACGTGCGCAGGAAATTGGCGATATGCTGGTCCAGGCCGGTCCACACATGGGCGCCGGGGCCCGCCAGCCAGTCCCGGCCGCCTTCGGCTTGGCCCGATCCGTCTTCCACTGCCTGGAACACGTCAGCGAGAGCAATCTCCGCCGCCGGTCGTTGCAGACGGTAACCGCCGCCCGGTCCGCGCGAGGCCATCACAAGACCCGCCCGGCGCAACATCGCGAAGAGCTGCTCAAGGTAGGAAAGGGAAATATGCTGCCGCAAGGCGACTTCGCCCAATGCAACCGGACCTTTTTCGCCGTTCAACGCCACGTCGATGAGGGCGACGACCGCATATCTGCCTTTGGTGCCAATCCGCATGGTTCTTCCTCGTACGCCCTGAGGCAGGGCTGTTTCCCCCGCCCCCGACAGCTCGATTACGGGAAAAGACCTGCGGCGGATCACACGAAAAGCTTGAAATTCAGCACCGAAATAGTGTTTGTCGGCCCCTCCGGCGCTCACACACTCCTGTAGCGCCCGTTACGGCAATCAGCGCGAGAACATCATGGGCGAACTCATCATCTCCGGACCCGCAGGCCGGATCGAGGCGCGCTACAATCAGGCGCCCGGCGACAATCCGCCCATCGCGCTGATCCTTCACCCCCACCCCAAGGCGGGGGGCACGATGCAGGACCCGGTGACGATCACGCTGTTCGAGATGTTCTCGGCGCACGGCTTCTCCACCATGCGCTTCAACTTCCGGGGCGTTGGCCGCTCGCAGGGCACATTTGACGCAGGCGTGGCTGAACTCTCTGACGCCGCCTACGTGCTCGATCACCTCGAATCCCTCAATGAAGCTCCCAGCCAGTGCTGGGTCGCGGGCACGGGGTTTGGCGCCTACATCTGCCTGCAGCTGCTGATGCGCCGGCCTGAGATCGACGGCTTCGTCGCCGTCGCCCCGCCGGCCAACCACTACGACCTCGCCTTCCTCGCGCCCTGCCCCGCCTCGGGCATCATCATCTCCGGGGACAAGGACATCGTCGCGCCGCCGCAGGACATCGATCGCTCGCTGACCAAGGTTCGCGTGCAGAAGGGCGAGGTGATCGAGCGCGCGACTGTCGCCGGCGCGAACCACTTCTTCCAGGGCAAGCTCGACGAGATGGAGAAAACCGCGTCCGCCTATCTCAAGAAGCGCATGAAGGCGTTCGAGAAGGCGCAGGAAGAAGCCGCCCGGGCCAAGGCCATCAAGGACGCCGCAAAACTCCCGCCGCCGCCGAAGCAGTAGATATCAGGAACCGCCGGGCTCCCGCCCGGCCAATCGGCGCAGGCCGATGCGCATCAGGGAGGACGGCATGGGCATCGAGAACCCGGAAGCGGTTGATGCACTCGGCATCGATCCAGATACAGGCGATGCGCTGCTGGTCATCACTGACGACATGGCCTGGTCGGACCCGGTCGCGCACCTTAACGCGCTGCAGGCAAAGATCGGCGCCTATCTCGGTTTCATCCAGACTGGCCAGTTCGAAGCCACACTGCCCGAGTCCGCCGGCCGGAAGCGCCGCATCGCGGTTATCCAGCAATTTGAGCCGCCGATTCAGTTCGTCCCGATCCTCGACCAGCTCGGCGACCAGCTCGAAGCCTTCGATGTCGACTTCAGCTACGGCCCGCTTCCCGGCGGGTATGAATCCCAGCCCTAAGGCGCTTGCAGGCGTACGGTGCGTCAGGCATCTCTCGCCGCCATGACCGAGACACCCGAACCTTTCCTCCACCGCGATGGCGATGCCTACCTGCCGACGCCCAAGGCCAATGGCTGGTGGCGCGAGGGCGGCAACCTTCATGCGCGTGTGATGATCGGCCTGTTCGCACACGTGATCGAGCAGCAGTATGGCGAGCCGGACCTGCAGCCCGCGCGGCTCACCGCCGATCTCTATCGCCTGCCCGATCTCTCGCCGCTCACCGTCACAACGCGGATCGTGCGGCAGGGCGGACGGATCAAGGTCGTCGAAGCCGAGCTGTTCTCGGGCGGCGTGTCGTCCGCCCGCGCCTCCTGCCAGCTGCTTCGCCGTGGCCAGCAACCCGAAGCGCCGGTGTGGTCGCAAGCCGCGTGGGACGCCCCGCCTCCCGAGCAGGTGCCGCCGCCTTCAAAGCCGTTCACCGACAGATGGGAGATGCGCCCCATCCTCCCACCCGGCCTCATCGTCGCCAACGATCTCCGCGCCCCCGGCCCACGCCGCACCTGGCTGCGCGAAGTGCGCCCGCTGGTCGGCGGCGAGCCCTACACCCCCTTCAGCCGCGTCGCGACCGGCGTCGACTACACCAGCCCCATAGCCAACGGCGCCGAGACCGGCCTCGACTTCATCAACTCGGACGTGACGCTGTACCTCCACCGCCAGCCCGTCGGCGAATGGATCGGGTACGAGGTCGTCGACCACCAAAGCGCTGAGGGCGTCGCGCTGGGACATTGCAGGCTGCACGACGTTCTGGGTCCGGTGGGCTTCTCGTCCTGCGCAGCGCTGGCGCAGAAGCGGCGGTAACGGGTTACGAGGCTTCGCCTTCAGACAGCGGACCACTCAAGGCCCCGCTCGCTCGCATCACGAGCTGCGCGCGGTATGGAATGTTGTTCAGAGAGCTCCCGAAGATCACACGCCCGCGGCGGATGTCATCAAGGAAGAGCACGGTGTTATCGTAGTCGCTAGCTAAGCTAGCCTCTTCCGAGCCGCCTGACTCCTCGCTCACAAGGATGACTTCCCCGCCCTGATCGAGCACCTGCTCGCAGTAGGTGCGCAGCATCTCGAACGGACACGGCCCGCCGTGAGGATAGAGGTCGTCGCTGATGACGGCAGGAGGCTCAATTCTCCAGTCTAGAAACTCAAGCAGCAGGCAGGAGCAACCCAGCTCGGGAAGGCTGCCTCGTTGGCCCGCGTAGTAAAGGTACTTCATCCGCTCTAGCGGAGCAGGCTTCCAGCTTGCCGGCTCTATGCCCAACTCACCTACGAAATCTTCGGACAAGGCCACTAGGGGGTGGGAAGTCCCGATGTACACGCTCAGGCACATTTACGACCCCAACTTGACGTTCCCCAGAGCCTCCGCGTATCTACCACCCATGTCGCACCGCGCCACCCTCTCCGCGTATTATTATCGCACGCTGAAATAAGCGGGCGGTGCGAACATGCATGCCGCCCTGACCGGTGGCATATCGAGATGGCCTCCGGTCGGCAGACCCTTTAGGAGCCTCTCAAGTGACCCTCGACGCAAACGCCCAGAAGTCAGCCTTCCTGCGGGAAATGATTTCGCGTGGCCACGTCTACCAGATCACGGATGAGAAAGGCCTCGACGCTTACGCGGCAGGCCCCGTGCCGCCGTGCGGCTATATCGGCTTCGACGCCACCGCGAAGTCGCTGCACGTGGGCTCGCTCGTGCAGATCATGAACCTGCGCCGCCTTCAGCAGGCCGGCGGCAAGCCCATCGTGCTGATGGGCGGCGGCACAACCAAGATCGGCGATCCGACCGACAAGGAGAAGTCGCGCCCCATTCTCACCACCGAGGAAATCGCCATCAACATGGCGAGCATCCGGAAGAATTTCGAACCGTTCCTGAAATTCGGCAACGGCCCCACCGACGCCATCATGGTCGACAACGCCGAATGGCTCGACCAGATCAAGTGGATCGAATTCCTCCGCGACTACGGCAAGCACTTCACGATCAACAAGATGATCGCGCAGGAAACCGTGCGCCGCCGCCTCGATAACGAGGAGCCGTACACCTTCCTCGAGTTCAACTACATGCTGCTCCAGTCCTACGACTTCCTGGAACTGGCGCGCCGCTTCGACTGCCGCATCCAGATGGGCGGCTCGGATCAGTGGGGCAACATCGTCAACGGCATCGACCTCACACGCCGTATCATCGACACGACAGTGTTCGGCGTCACCACGCCGCTGATCACAACCGCCTCGGGCGGCAAGATGGGCAAGACCGCCGATGGCGCCGTGTGGCTCAATGCCGACATGCGCAGCCCTTATGACTACTGGCAATTCTGGCGCAACACGGAAGACGCCGACGTGGTCCGCTTCATGCGCCTGTTCACCGACCTGCCGGAGAGCGAGATCAGCGAGCACGCCAAGGCGGAAGGCGCAGCCATCAACGACGCCAAGAAGCGCCTCGCCGATGTTGCAACCGCAATGCTGCATGGCGAGGAGGAAGCGAAGAAGGCCGCCGCCGCCGCCGAAGCCGTCTTCAAGGGCGGCGGTGCATCTTTAGACTTGCCAACAGTTGAATTGGATTGGGGAGGTGGCCAAGGCTGGACCGAGCGAACGGCTGAGGCACTTGTGAAGGAAGTCGGCCTTGCGGCGTCTCTTGGCGAAGCTCGCCGCCTCATCCAACAAAGTGGAATCCAGATAAACGGGGTTCGGCCAGAAGTCGGCAAACACTACAATAGAGATCAGATCGACCCGGAACTTGGCGCCTTCAAAATCCAGAAGGGCAAGAAGGACGTGAAGCTCCTAAAGCCAATTTAAGGGAGCTGCCTCAGCCCGTGACTGCTCGCCTCTGACGAGAAACGGCACGCCCGGCTAAAGGCCATCTAGACGGCATCAACAGGAATAAGGCCGCGCGAACTGCATCTTTCGCGCGGCCGCCCCATTTCCGCGCCGCTGCAGGCGGTCTAGTCTCTCCTGAACTCGTGGGGAGGAACCACATGAAATCGTCCATTATCGCAGCGGTGTCGTTCGCAGCTCTCGGGTTAGCCTGTCTGGCCCCGTCCGCGCTGGCGCAGGGCCAGCAAGTCGCCATCACTATTTACAACGACAACCTCGCGCTCGTGCAGGACAAGCGGGAGATGGACCTCGCGGCCGGCCGCCAGCGCCTGGAATTCCCCGGCGTCTCGGGAGAAATCCGGCCCGAGACCGTGTCGCTTTCGGCCACCGGCCTCACCATCGTCGAACAGAACTTCGATTTCGACCTGCTGACCCCGGCCAAGCTGATGGAGAAGGCCGTCGGCACCACGATCACCATCATCCGCGTCAATCCCGCCACCGGCGCCGAAACGCGCGAGCGCGCCGAAGTGCTCGCCACCAACAATGGCGTCGTCCTCAAGATCGGCAACCGTATCGAAGTGCTGCGTGACGACGGCCTCCCAGTGCGCGTGATCTTCGACAAGGTGCCCGAGAACCTGCGCTCGAAGCCCACGCTGTCCGTCACCGTCAATGGCGACCGCCGCGGATCGCGCCCCGTGACGCTGAACTATCTCACCGGCGGCCTCGGCTGGAGCGCGGACTATGTCGCTCTGTTCGACGACGTGACGTCGAAGCTTGATGTGCAGGGCTGGATCACGCTCACCAATTCCAGTGGCACAACCTACGACAATGCCGACACGACGCTTGTGGCCGGCTCCCCGCTTCGCGCAGACCAGTACCGCCAGCAGCAGTATCGTCCGCAGCCGCCGCGCCCCCAGATGTCGCAGGCCGGCACGGAAACCGGCGACCGCGAGCGCCTCGGCGATTTCTATCTCTATCCGCTGCCCGAGCGCACAACCATCGCGAACATGCAGACCAAGCAGGTCTCGTTCCTTGATGTTCATGGCGTCCCCGCCGAACACGGCTACGAGTTCCGCAACTACTGGCTCGGCACGCTCGAGGATCCCGAAAGCGCCAAGACCGTTTATCGTTTCAACACGGGCGCAGCGAAGGGCCTGGGCGACCAGCTGCCCGCCGGCATCCTGCGCTTCTACATCCGCGACAAGCAGGGCGATCCGCAATTCATCGGCGAAAGCCGCATCGACCACACGCCGATGGGCTCCACGCTCTCGCTGGCGACCGGCGATGCGTTCGACGTCAAGGTGAAGCCCGTGGTCGAGAAGCGCGAGCGCGCGGGCCCGCGCCGCTGGCGGACATCCATGAAGTATACGATCAGCAACGCCACCCCGCGCGAAGTGAAGGTCACGCTGCAGCAGGATGGCCTGTGGGGCGATACAAGCATCGAGTCCGAAAGCCTCGCCAGCACGCGCCCCAACGCCGACATGGCCGAATGGGTCGTCATGGTGCCCGCCAACGGCTCGACGGAAGTGACCGCCGTATTCGATTCCGCCTATTGAGGCGCAGGCCAATGCGGTCCTTTCGTCCCAACCGTTACAGCCTGGCAGGCCTCGCCCTTCTCGGCGCCCCGCTGACAGCGGAAGCGCAGAGCGTAACGGCGGGCCCCGCCTTCGATGTGTCGGTCACGGTCTACCGCGATCCCTATCGCGGCGAGGGCGGCTTCGATCTCGACTATCTCGGCGGCTTCGCGCTGATAACGGAATCACGCCGCATCGAGCTTCAGCCCGGCGAACACACCGTTCGCTTCGAGGGCGTCGCGGACGGCATCGAGCCTGTGTCCGCCATCGTCACCGGCCTTGCCACCGGCGTCGTCGAGAAGAACCGCGACGCAAAGCTCCTGAGCCCCTCCGCACTCGTCCAGGCCGCCGCCGGACAGGAAGGCCGCGTCGACCTCCTGCGCACCGATCCGAAGACCGGCGTCACGACGCGCACACGCGGCACGATCCGCGCGGCCGAGGGCGGCGTCGTGTTCGAAACGCCGAATGGGATCGAGGCGCTGCGCTGCTCCGGTCTTTCCGAAACGGTGTCGTTCGAGGAATCTGCGTCTGGTCTGTCGTCCACGCCCACCCTGTCCATCCGCACCCGCGTGACCGAACCTGTCGAGGCCGTCATCCAGTTGTCCTATCTCGCACGCGGGTTTGACTGGGCGGCCGACTATGTCGCCGACCGGACGCCCGGCGAGAGCACGCTCGATCTCGGCGCCTGGATCACGCTGGCCAACGGCAATGGCGTCAGCTTCGAGAATGCCCGCGTGCAGATCGTCGCCGGCAAGCTCAATCGCGAAAGCGGCCAGGTCGAACCGATCGATATTGGCGGTCCCATCTTCGCGGACTGCTGGCCACGCGGGTCGACCAGCGACTCCGTGGAGCCGATCTACCTACAACAGGCCAAAGGCTGGCTTGACGACAATATCGTCGTCACCGGCGCCCGAATGGCGGAGGCAGCAATGGCGCCGCCGCCGCCGCCTCCGCCTCCGCCCATGGCCGCGGAAGTGGTCCAGGAAGAGCTCGGCGACCTGAAACTCTATCGCGTCCCCGGCCGGGTCTCGGTCCTCAGCCGCCAGGCCAAGCAGGTTCGCATGTTCGATCGGGCGGCCGTGCCGGTCACGCGCCTCTACGAGGTCAACTTCTCCGGCAACTACTCGACCAACTTCATGGCCGTGCCGATGCTGCTGCGCACGCAGAACGACACGGAAAGCAATCTCGGCCTGCCCCTGCCCGCCGGCCGCGTCCAGCTGTTCGAGCAGGTCGGCGAAGGCGCCGCCGAACGCCGGCTTCTCGCTGGCGAAACCACGCTGCGCGACATTGCCGTCGACGAGGAGACAGAGTTCGAGTTCGGCGGCGCTCCCGACATCCAGGCGCGCCAGACCGTCGAAAACGTAACGCTGTCGCCCGAGCGCAGCCTGCCGTGGCTGCCGCTGCTGCGCGTCGTGCCGGGCGTGAACGCCGGATCGCGCACGCTCGACCAGATCAACCGGATCGAGGTCGCCAATGCGCGGTCCTACGATGTCACAGTTGAAGTCCGGCTCTACCTGCAAGGCGGCACAGAGATGGTGCGGGCGGATGCCCCCTACGGCCAGAAAAACGGACGCCCGATCTTCCGCCTCACCGTCCCGGCCAACGACTCGCTGACCGTCCGCTACCAGACGCTCAGCTACGCCCGCTGATCTGCTTCAGCTATCGAACCCGACGAACCGCACAGCCTCGTCGACGCTCTTGCGGCGCGAGACTACCGCGTTCGCGGGGAAGCTCTCGTCGGGCCAGCCCATGGCGACGCACATCATGATCACCTGGTCCTCAGGGATACCCGCATGTTCACGCACCACGGGCGATTGCATGATGCCCTGGCTGTTGATCACGCAACCGAGCCCGCGCGACCAGGCGGCGTTGACCAGCGCATTGGTCACCGCCCCGCAATCGAACGGCCCGATATCGCCGCCATGGATCACGCGGTCATAGCTCACCACGATGGATACCGGCGCATCGAACTGCCGGAATCCGCGCAAAACCCACTCCTGCCGCTTGTCCTTGTCGTCGCGCGCGATCTCCATCGCGGCGAACAGCTGCTTGGCGACTTCGATCTGGCGGTCGCGATGCGTCCCGCCATAGGCGCCATGGCTGCGGAACTCGCGTGAGTCCGGCACGCCCGCCACGGTCCGCTCAGTGTTGCCCTGCCGGATGCGATCCAGCGGCGCGCCGGCGACGACATGGAAGTTCCACGGCTGAGTGTTGTAGGACGACGGCGCCCGCATCGCCAGTTCGATCACTTCGCGGATCAGCGTCTTTGGCACGGCGTCTGGCTTGAACCCGCGAATGCTGCGCCGGCCCAGAATGACTTCATCGAACGTCACGCGATCACCTCAATCCGAAACATGAATCAGCATCTTGCCGGTGTTCCGGCCTTCGAACAGCCCGATCAACCCTTCGGGCGCGCGCTCGAACCCTTCCAGCACCGTCTCCTGATACTTGATCTGGCCCGCTTTCAGCCACCCGGTCATGTCCGACATGAACGCGGCATTGAGATGCGCGAAGTCTGTCGCAACAAACCCCTCCATGCGGATGCGGCCATAGATCAGGCTGAACAGGTTCTTCACGCCCTCGCCGCCGCCATTGTAGGTGGAGATCATCCCGCACACCGGAATGCGCCCGCGTACATTCATGCGCGTCAGCGCCGCATCAAGCTGGGCTCCGCCGACATTCTCGAAATAGACGTCGATCCCCTTCGGCGTCGCCGCCTTCAGCGCTTCGGCCAGCGGCTGCGTCTTGTAGTTGATCACGGCGTCGAGCCCCGCCTCGTCGCGCAGCCACGCCGCTTTGTCGTCAGAGCCCGTCAACCCGACGACATGGCAGCCCTTGATCTTCGCGATCTGCGCCACGACCGAGCCCACCGCCCCGCCCGCAGTCGACACCACGACCTGCTCACCATCCTTCAGCGCGCCGATCTCCAGCAGGCCGCCATAAGCCGTGATCCCGGTCCCGCCCAGCGCATGCATGTAGACCGACAGCGGCAGCGCCGGATCGCGGTTCAGCGGCGTCAGCCCCTTGCCATCGCTGACATGCACCTCGCGAAAACCCACGCCCTGCCGCACAAGCTGGCCTTCCTGGAATTTCGGATTGCGCGACTCTACCACGCGCCCGATGCCCCCGCCCAGCAGCGGCGCATTGAGCGCCTGGTCCGCGTTGAGCCGTGGCCGCATGTAGGGATCAACCGACATGATGAGTGTCTGCACCCTGACCTCACCCTCGCCCGTCGGCGGCACGCTGACATCGACCACGGCAAAGTCGGCCGGAACCGGCATCCCCTTCGGGCGCCTCACAAGATGGATTTCGCGGCTGGCAGTCATGGCGTTCTCCCGAAGTCTTTGCGGGGACCGTATGTGCGATTGGCCTCAGCCGTCCACTGCCGCGCGTGACGTCCACACGAGTCGCGTCGCCGCCAGTACCAGGATCACGCCCAGCCCCTGGTGCGTCAGCGACATGTCCAGCGGCGCCGCGCGCATCAGCGTCGCAATCCCCAGCACGGCCTGCGCGCCCACCAGCCCTGCGAACAGCCCGAACAGGCTCCAGTGCTGCGCCCTGAACCGCCACGCGCACCACAGCGCCGTGCCCAGCAGCGCATAGGCCGTCAGCCGGTGGAAGAACTGCGTCGTCGCCTCGTTCTCGAAGAAGTTGCGCCAGAACGGATCGAGCATCCACATCGTCGACGGGATTACCTCGCCCGACATCAGCGGCCAGTCGGTGAAGCCGCGGCCCGCATCCAGTCCCGCCACCAGCGCACCCAGCAGCATCTGCACGCCCGTCACCCAGATGAGGGCGTTGGCCCATGGCCGGGCCGCCACCGGCAGCTCGCGACGCTCCGCACCCAACTCCAGCCATAGCCAGAAACAGTAGGCGATGATCAGCAGCGCCAGGCCAAAGTGAGTCATCAACCGGTACGGCGCCACCGACGTCAGTTCCGAATTGACGCCGGACGCCACCATCCACCAGCCGATCAGCCCCTGCAGTCCGCCCAGCGCGAACAACGCCAGCAGGTGCGGCATCAGCTTCTTCGACGTCCGCCCCGTCAGCCAGAAGAACAGGAACGGCAGGGCAAAGGCCACGCCGATCACGCGGCCAAGCTGGCGATGGCCCCACTCCCACCAGTAGATTGCCTTGAACCCCTCGATATCCATGTTGGGGTTCAGCACATGGAACTGCGCCGTCATGGTCTGGTATTTCTGGAAGGCGTCCTGCCAGTCGGCGTCCGACATCGGCGGGATGGCGCCCAGCAGAGGCTGCCATTCCGTGATCGACAGGCCTGAGTCCGTGAGCCGCGTCGCCCCGCCCACCAGGATCATCAGATAGACCATCCCGGCGATCAGCAGCAGCCACGCGCGCACCAGCCCCACGCCCTTTGCAGGGGCCATGGGGCTCACAGTTGCAGATATCGCGACAGCCTCGCTCATTGCGCTCTTATCGTGCCTGTGAGAACGGAAGACCAGCGGAAGGAAAGCCGCACCCGGCGCCCTCCGCCCGAGGGCGCGTCCAGGAGTAACCCTATGCGCAAGCTGGTTGGATCGCTGCTGCTGCTGGCCTGGCTGGTCGCCTACATCGCCGTGGCCGCCGTCATCGGAGACCGCATCGCCAGCGAACACTGGGCCTGGAAGGTTCTCTATTTCCCCGTCGCCGGCGTGGCCTGGGTCCTGCCCCTGAAGCCGCTCATCCGCTGGATCCACTCCAAGGACGAACCCAAGGAAAGCCCGGACGTCTAGAGAGAGCGCTCAATGGCGTTGCGCAGTTCGGCGCTGTCCGGCTCGACGCCAGACTTGAACGCCGCCACCGGGGCGCCGCTCCTGTCCGCCAGCAGCTTGTGGAAATTCCACGCGGGATGCGCCGCCCTGCCCAGTTTCTCGCGCATCCACTTGTAGAACGGATGCGCCTTGCCGCCCTTCACGGATGTCTTCTCCGTCATCGGGAAGGTTATGTGGTAGGTCACTTCGCAGAACGCCGCGATCTCGGTTTCCTTCGCCGGCTCTTGCCAGAGGAACTGGTTGCACGGCACGCCAAGCACGGTGAGCCCGCGCGGGTGATAATCCGCGTAGAGTTTCTGCAGGCCAGCGTATTGCGGTGTGAACCCGCACCGTGAAGCCACATTCACAACCAGCAGCGCCTGCCCCTCGAACTGCTTCAGCGGCAGTGGCGATCCGTTGATGGCGACGAACTCGAAATCAAAGGCCGTGGTCATGAGGTCCACTTCATCTGGAACTCGATCTCCTCGCCGTCGCTGCCGCGTTCGTGCTCGATGTTGAAGGTCGCCCGCGCAGGAACGCGCAGACGCTCGCCGCCGATCTGGATCGTGAAAGCCTCGCCGCTCTCAACGCTATCAGCGAACCGCCTCAGCTTGGCGACGAACTGCGCGCGCGTGTAGGTCTTTTCAACATCGCGGGAAGGTTTGCGCGCCATGACTCATCCTCTGCTTTGAGGGCAAGCTAGGTGGCCGGCTCGTTCTTCACAACCGCCGCCGGCGATTTCGGGCGCTCAACGCCATTCGCCCTGTCCCACGCGCGGCCTTCCTCGATTAGCCTGTCCGTGTGGGTGTGGATCGCCTCGCCCAGCAGCTTGACCATCTCGTCCTTGCCCAGCCCCGGCGGGATGGGATCGAGAAACTCGATCACCGCTGGCCCCGGATACTTGGCGTAATCCTGCTCCTGCCAGCGCAGGCCAAGGTTCGTCGCCACCGGCACCACCGGCCATTGCGACGCCTCCTGCATGTGCCACACGCCAGCACGAATGCGCTTGTGCTCGCCCACCTTGGTCAGATGCCCCTCGGGATAGATCAGCACGATCCGCTTGTCCTCGGCCGCCTTCGCAAAGCTGGCCGCCAGATCCTTGCGCGCTTCCGGTCCGCCGCAATTGTCGACCACGATCGCGCCCAGCTTCTCCAGCACCCTGGGCACAAGCGGAAAGCGCTCGAGGTGATCGCCCGTTACGAACGCCACATCGTCGAACTGGATGTACATCAGGAAGCCGTCGCCATAGCTGGAATGCTTGGGCGCGACGATGAAGGGCGGCGGCGGCAGGCGCTCCTTGCCTCGCACCTCAGGCCGGATCCCGATCAGCTTCATCAGCTGCACCATGCGCCTCGAATAGCGCCGCACCGCCCACCGCACGCCCTTGCGGCCCGGCACAAGCGCAAGCACCGCCGCCATGAAGACGTAGAGGATCGACACCCACCAGAAGCCGATAGCGAAAGCGAACGCGCGCACACTCATCGTCAAACGCTCCCCCCGCTCGCAACGACAGCCATCCGGACGCGAGTCGCTCCTGCCGTCGACAACTGACAGTTTTCAGAGGGCCGGGTCAAATCGAAGCGCAGGTGCTGGCAAGCGCCCACTCAGCCGTCCTTCGCCACCTTGTCCTGGGTCTTCAGGTCAAAATCGCTGGCGTCGTGCCGCTCATGCAGCTGGCTCGCCGGATCGCCCCAAGTGCGGTTGACCACGCGCCCCCGCTTCACCGCCGGCCGCGATGCGATCTGGTCCGTCCACCGGATCACGTGTTTGTATTCATGCACGGCAAGGAATTCGCCGGCTCCGTAAAGGACGCCCTTCACCATCGCGCCATACCAGGGCCAGTTCGCCATGTCGGCGATCGTGTAGGCATCGCCCGCAAGATACTCTGTCTCCGCAAGGCGGCGATCCAGCACATCAAGCTGCCGCTTCACCTCCATCGCATAGCGATCAATCGGGTATTCCCACTTCTCTGGCGCATAAGCGTAGAAGTGCCCGAAGCCGCCACCCAGGAAGGGTGCTGAGCCCATCTGCCAGAACAGCCAGTTCAGCGTCTCTGTCCGCGCCGCACGATCCTGCGGCAGGAACGCCCCGAATTTTTCCGCGAGGTAGACAAGGATCGATCCGGACTCAAACACGCGCAGCGGCTTGGGCTCGCCATGGTCCACCATGACCGGAATCTTGGAGTTCGGATTGGCCTCCACATACCCGCTGGAAAACTGCTCACCCTTGTTGATGTTGATCAGCCACGCATCGTATTCGGCGCCCGCATGGCCCAAAGCCAGCAGCTCCTCCAGCATGACCGTCACCTTCACGCCATTGGGCGTACCCAGCGAATACAGCTGGATCGGATGCCTCCCGACCTGGAGATCCTTGTCATGCGTCGGCCCGGCAATCGGCCGGTTGATGTTCGAGAAGCGGCTGACCGCCTCCTTGTTCCAGGACCAGACTTTGGGGGGTGTATAGGCGGCGTCGGTCATTCAAGGATTCCCTGGACTGGTTTTCCCAAGATGTGCGGCGCGCTTGGCCCCGAGACAAGCCGCAATCCTGTGTCCTGACGCCCCTGTCCATAAGGCAAGCTGTTTTGATCCCACAGCATAACTGACACGCGGCCCGCAAGCCGTTAGTGTCTCGCCAAACAGGGGATTCTGATGCGCGTCATTCTGCTCGCCGCCGGGGCGTTGGCCGCCGCCAGTTGCGCGGCCGCTCCCTTGGTCCACGACCATTGGCTTGAAGGCGGCGCCTACGCACCCGTCGGCAACGCCACCAACATGGACGCCGCCTTCCTCATCGGCGCGCCCAGCCAGCCCGGCCTCTATACAATCCGCGTTCATCTGAAGGATGGCGGTCTGATGCCGCCCCACAGCCATCCGGATGACCGGATGATCACGGTCCTCTCCGGCGTGCTGCATTACGGCTTCGGCGCGGCCGCCGATCCCGCCGCCGGTGCGCGCTCGCCGCGTTTCATGCTCTCTGCCTCGGCCAGGATCGACTCGAAGGCCTGCGATGCAGACACGCTGGTTCTCATGCGCTGCTGCTGCCGCCTGCGCTCCAGTATGCTGGCCAGCTCCACGCGCGCCCGGCTCACCCGGCTTTTCACAGTACCCTCGGCGCAATCGCAGATCGCGGCCGTCTCCGCATACGAAAGCCCTGCAGCCGCCACGAGCGCGAGCGCCTGCCTGTGCTCGAATGAAAGCTCCTGCATCGCGTTGCGGACATCGAGCAGCTCTTCGCTTGCCGACGGGTCGTCATTGGCGACGAGCACGTTCTCGGCGATCTCGGGGTCCATCGGCTGCGTGCGCCAGGCCCGGCGTCCCCGCGAATAGTGTGCATTGCGAAGGATCGTGAACAGCCACGCCTTCAGGTTCGTGCCAGGCTGGTAGGAGGCCCGCGCTTTCCAGGCCCGCAGCAGCGTTTCCTGCGCGAGGTCGTTTGATTCATTGCGCGAGGCGACGCTGTAGGAAAAGGCGCGAACGTGGGGGATCAGCTTCACCAGCTGCGCCTTGAAGTCCCGGTCGTCCATTGCTGGCGTATCGCCTGCCGGAGCCTGGTCAGGCGCAGGCTGCGGCGCCCTTCGCTTGGAATTGGTCTCTGAACCGGGCAATGGCGTGCCTCTCACGCGGCATGGGCAAGCCGCGTCGTGGTGGGACGGATTGATAGAGTGACGGTTCGAGGCGCATGACCCCGACGCTCAGGAACGTCCCCGGCTCTGTTCGGTTCCGAACATCCGCCTGCTCAGTGCAGCCATTGTCCGGCGTGTGGATTTCACCGCCTACTTCGACCCCTAAGCCACCACCCGCACCGCCGCATCCGCATCCTCATGCGCCCGCGACTGCCGGCTCCACAGATCCGCATACAGCCCCGCGCGGTCCAGCAACTCGCGATGCGTCCCGCGCTCCACGATGCGCCCCTCGTCCAGCACGATGATCTCGTCCGCGCCCGCCACTGTCGAAAGCCTGTGCGCCACCATCAGGGTCGTGCGCCCTTTCGCAGCCTCGTCGAGCGCGCCTTGAACCTCCTGCTCTGTCGCGCTGTCCAGCGCGGACGTCGCCTCGTCGAGAACTAGGATCGCCGGGTTCTTCAGGATTGCACGGGCAATCCCCACCCTTTGCCGCTCGCCGCCGGAAAGCTTCACGCCCCGCTCGCCCACGCGCGTGTCCCAGCCCTTGGGCAGCCGGTCGATGAACTCCAGCAACTGCGCCCGCGCCGCCGCCTCGCGCAATTCTGCGTCGCTCGCGCTGGGCCGGCCATAGAGCAGGTTCTCCTTCATGGACGCGTTGAACAGCACCACATCCTGCGGCACCAGGCCGATGGCGTCCCGCAGGCTCTCCTGCTTCAGGCTGCGCACGTCCTGCCCGTCAACCAGCACGCTGCCGCCCTTCGTGTCGTAGAAGCGGAACAGCAGCTTCAGCAGCGTCGACTTGCCAGACCCTGACGGGCCCACGACAGCCAGCTTCGTGCCAGCAGGAACGGTAAAGCTAACGCCGGCAATCCCCGCCGAACGCGCATCATGCGTGAAGCTCACATTCTCGAAGCGAACCTCGCCGCCCTTCGCCTGCAGCGGCCGCGCATCGGGGGCATCCTGTACCTCTGCCTTCATGTTCATGAGGCCATAGAGCTTCTCGAGGTCCACCGCCCCCTGCTTGATCTCGCGGAACGCCCAGCCCAGCACAGAGAGAGGCCGATAGAGGTTCGACATGATCAGCACCACCGCCGCCATGTCCCCCGCCTGCACCTGCCCATTGAACGTAGCGACCGCCGTGATCGCCGCCACGCCAGTGAGGCCCAGCGCCATGATGATGTCCTGCCCGGCGTTCAGCAGCGCCAGCGAGCGCGACACCTCGACCATGTTCTTGTTGTAGACGCGCATGGCGGCGTCATAGCGCTCCGTCTCGCGCGTCTCGGCGGCGAAAGCTTTCACCGTCTCGAAATTCGTCAGGCTGTCGACCGCCAATGCACGCAGTTCCGTATCCGCTGCATTCAGCTTGCGCCGCTGCTCCGTGCGCCAGTTTGTCAGCAGGCCGGTGAACACCGCATACAGCGCAACCGTCACCACCGCGATCACCGCCGCGATCCAGCTGTACCGCGTCGTCAGCACGAACGCCGCCAGCGCCAGCTCGATGATGGTGGGTCCGATGTTGAACGCCAGGAACCGGATCAGATAGTCGAGCGCCGCAACCCCCCGGTCGATCACGCGATTGAGCGCCCCCGTCCGCCGCGTCTGGTGGAACGACAGCGACAGACCCTGCGCATGCCCATACGCTTCCACGGCCACGAGCCTCTGCGCCTCCTGGCTCACCGGTGCGAACAGCGCGTCGCGAAGATAAGGCAGGTTCGCCGACAGGATGCGCGCGCCGGTCCACCACGCCAGCAACACGACCACCGCGGCCATCGCCGCATCCGGCCCCGTCATCTGGTTGATTGCGTCGCCGAAGAACACCGGCGCATAAACCGCGAACACCTTGGCCGCCAGCGTCAGCACCAGCGCCAGCATCATCACCAGCCGCCACCGCTTCAGTTCCGGCCGCGCCATGATCGCGCCGATCCGGCCAAGCGACTGGCCAAGCCCCGCATCGCCGGTTTCCAGACCATCGACATCGGACGGAGATTTCGCGTGTGAGTGCATGCCCATGGCGCACAGATAGGCCCGCCCCCCGGGAAACGCCAGAGTTCCCAGGCCTTCCCTGCCGCCAGCGGCCTGTCAGCAACAGACCGCGCCACCAACGGGACGTCCCGGCTTCCCCCACGCCACGAACCGTCGCATCTATGCCGCCCAGAGAAGAGAGAAGAAGAATGTCCGGCATCAAGTCCGTCACCGTCTATTGCGGGTCAGCTCCCGGGTCCGATCCCGGTTATCTCGACCTCGCCCGCCGTCTCGGCAAATCCATCGCAAAGCGCGGCTGGCGCACCGTCTATGGCGGCGGCAATGTCGGCCTGATGGGAGCGGTCGCTTCAACCGCGCGCGACAATGGCGGCGAGGTCCTCGGCGTGATGCCCCATTTCCTGCGCGAGCTTGAAGGCGTGCTCGACGGCATCGAGAACCGATACACCGACAACATGCACCAGCGGAAACAGGCCCTGCTGGACGAAGCTGACGGCCTCATCGTCCTCCCCGGCGGCATCGGCACGCTGGAAGAGGCCGTCGAGACGCTGTCATGGGCGAAGCTCTCGCTCCACCGCAAGCCGATGGCCTTCCTGTCCGAGAACAATTACTGGCAGCCCTACTTCCACCTGATCGACCACATGATCGAGGGTGGCTTCCTGCCGGAATCCTTCCTCCAGCTGATGGCCGACACCAATAGCCCCGAAGCTGCGCTGGATGCGCTTCAGGAACGCGCGATCGTGCTGTAGTGGGGCAAGAATGCCCTCGCACAGACCGTCAGGCTCGCGGGGACGTGTACAGCCTGCGACTCCTTGGAAACTCCCCCGTATTGCCGCCAGCCGCACACCCTTCTAGGCTGGCCCCGCCGGGGCGGCACGGGGGAGAACGCGCCATCCAGCCCGGGCAATGAAAAAAATGGCCAAAAGGCCGGCGGAGGATGAGACTATGCGCGCCTACCTGATGTCGCTGGCTGTCGCCGCGCCTGCCCTTCTGCTTGGCCTGTCGGCATGCGGAAACACGCCCACGGTCTCGCCCGATGCGCCGCCCGTCGCCAAGGCCAATGCCGTTGGCGCCGCGGCCGTGAACACAGAACGCCTTCTTGGCTTTGAGGCCGAGCCGGGCTCCTGGCTCCTCGCCGGCGGCGATTACCGCGAACAGCGCTTCAGCCGCCTCGACCAGATCAACGACACGAATGTCGGCCAGCTTGGCCTTGCCTGGTATGCCGACATCGACACCGAACGCGGACAGGAATCCACGCCCGTCGTCGTCGATGGCGTCATGTACCTCACCACCGCATGGTCAATGGTGAAGGCCTACGACATCAAGTCCGGCGCGCTGCTCTGGGCCTATGATCCCGCGATCGACCGCGCCAAGGGCGCCGACGCCTGCTGCGATGTGGTCAACCGCGGCGTCGCCGCATGGAACGGCAAGATCTATGTCGGCGTGCTCGACGGCCGCCTGATCGCGCTTGATGGCAAGACTGGTAAAGTGGTCTGGGAAAAACAGACCACCGACACCTCGCTCCCGTACACGGTCACGGGTGTGCCGCGCATCGTCAACGGCAAGGTCATCATCGGCAATGGCGGCGCAGAGTATCGCGTCCGCGGCTACATAACGGCCTACGACGCTGAAACGGGCGAGCAGGCCTGGCGCTGGTATTCCGTGCCCGGCGATCCGGCCAATGGCGATGAACAGCCCGAACTCGCCGAAGCCCGCAAGACCTGGAATGGCGAATTCTGGAAGCTCGGCGGCGGCGGCACGCTGTGGGACGGCATGGCCTATGACCCCGAACTCGACATCCTCTATGTCGGCACCGGCAACGGTACGCCGTGGAACCAGAAATACCGCTCGCCCGGCGGCGGCGACAACCTGTTCCTGTCCTCCATCGTCGCGCTCAATCCCCACACCGGCAAATACATCTGGCACTATCAGACGACGCCCGGCGAAACCTGGGACTACACGGCCACGCAGCCGATCATGGTCGCCGACCTCAACTATCCGGAAGGCAAGCGACGCGTCGTCATGCAGGCGCCGAAGAACGGCTTCTTCTACGTGCTCGACGCCAAGACCGGCAAACTGATCAGCGCCGAGAAATTCGCCCCGCTGACGTGGGCGACCCATGTCGACATGGCGACTGGCCGGCCCGTCGAAGTGCCCGAAGCCCGCTATGAGGTCACCGGCGTTCCCGCCGTCGTGGCGCCGGCCGCGCTCGGCATGCACAACTGGCATCCGATGGCCTTGAGCCTCGACACTGGCTACATCTACCTGCCCGTCACCGTGTCCTCGTCCACCTACGCCTCGCCCGACAAGTTCGAGGTGAACCTCAAGGGCTGGAACACCGGCATCTCCTTCTCTGCCGGCCAGGGCGTCACGCCCGTCGCCGCGACAGGCGCTGCGCCGAAGACAGAAGCCTATCTTCTCGCCTGGGACCCGGTGACCGCCAAGGAAGTCTGGCGCGTGCCGAATGTAGATACGCGCGGCGCCACGGGCGTCCTCGCCACGGCTGGCAACCTCGTCTTCTCCGGCAACCACGCCGGCGAGTTCGCCGCCTATGACGCGCGCACCGGCAAGAAACTCTGGTCCGCCCCGACGCAGGCCAAGGTCGTCGCCGCCCCGTCCACCTTCACGGTCGACGGCGAACAGCAGATCGCCATCCTGGTCGGCGCGCGCGGGCTGCCCATCGGCCAGACCCGCACCGTGCCCTCCAGCGCCAACAACTCGCGCATCCTGGTCTTCCGCATGGGCGGCACCGCCAAGCTGCCGGCCGAATTGCCAAAGGTGATCGCCGGCGCGCCGGTAACCGTGAAGATCGACCCGCCGCTGCTGACCGCCAGCAACGAAACCGTTGCATCCGGCGAACTCCTGTTCGGCCAGAACTGCGCCGTCTGCCATGGCGCAGCCGTCGTCCCCGCCGCCGGCGCCATCGCGCCCGACCTGCGCTACTCAGCCCTGCTCGCCATGCGCTCGGGCTGGAACGGCGCCGTCCGCGACGGCGACCGCGCCCAGCGCAACATGCCCGGCTTCGCCGCCACGCTTACGGTTGAGCAGACCGACGCCATCCTCGCCTACGTCATCAAGCGCGCCAACGACGAAAAGGCGGCGCAGGAGGCTGCGGCGAAGGCCACGCCGTAGCGCTTCCGCCAACCCGAAACGGAAAAAGGCCCGCTGGAAACAGCGGGCCTTTAGGTTTTTCGACCCAGATCACAAGCACGCGCCTCGTCCTTCGACAGGCTCAGGATGAGGCGCTCGGGCGCAAGCCGTAGGTAGGCCTCATGGTGAGCCCGTCGAACCACGAGGCTGTGCTCACAGGCGCCGGCAATGGATAGCCTAACTGCCCTCGCCCGTCGCGCTGCCGCTCTGCGTCTTGGTCGCCAGTCGCGCGTCCTTCAGCAGCTGGTCCACCATGATGCCCAGCGAGGCCCGCGCGCGCTTGTTGCGCTCCGCATAGAGGATCGCGCGCAGTTCGGTGAAGGCCGTGTCGAGATTGTCGTTCACGATGGCGTAGTCGTACTCCCCCCAGCGCAGGATATCCTGCCCCGCGCCATCAAGCCGGCTCTGCACCGACTTCTCGTCGGCGCCCGGCCTCCCCTCGAGCCGCCGTTTCAGCTGCGCCAGCGACGGCGGCAGGATGAACACCGAACACACATCGCCCGGCCGGATCGTCTTCAGCGCCCGCGCGCCCTGCCAGTCCACGTCGAACACCACGTCAATGCCGGCCACCAGCCGCGCCTCGACCTCGCTGCGCGGCGTGCCATAGTAATTCTTGAAGACCCGCGCCCATTCCAGGAAATCGTCGGCGTCGATCATCTTCTGGAACTGCTCGACCGAACGGAAATGATAGTCCACCCCATCGGCCTCGCCCGGCCGCGGCGTCCGCGTCGTCGCCGAAACCGACAGCTGCACGCCCGGCACTTCGGAAATCAGCCGCCGCGACAGCGTCGTCTTCCCCGCGCCCGACGGGCTCGAGACGACGAACATGATGCCGCGCCGCGGGCGCTCCAGGTTCTGGCCGTCATTCGACATTCTGGACCTGCTCCCGGAACTGGTCGATCAGCGATTTGAGCGCCAGCCCGGCATTGGTCAGCTCCAGGCTGGCCGATTTCGAGCAAAGCGTGTTGGTCTCCCGGTTAAGCTCCTGACACAGAAAGTCCAGCTTCCTTCCAACCGCCTCGCCCGAGGCAAGGATGGCGCGGGCGGAGACGATATGCGCCGCCAGCCGGTCCAGCTCCTCGCGCACATCCGCACGCGTCGCCATCACCAGGACTTCCTGCGCGATCCGGTCCTGATCGATGCTGGCGTCTTTGGCTATCTCGGCCAGCCGCGCCTTGAACCGGTCACGCACCAGTTCCGGCTGCCGTCCCGCGAACTCGCCCGCCTGCCGGCACAGCTGCTCCATCTGGGCCAGCATGCTGTTGAACAGCTGCCCCAGCCCCGCGCCCTCCCGCGCCCGCGCCTCGGCCAGCATATCCAGCGCCACGTCCAGCCCGGCCAGCAGGTCCTTCGCCGTCTGCTCGTCCACGGCCGAACTTGTACGGCTTGCGCCCTTCACCACACCGGGCGCCGCCAGCAGGCCATCGAGGCTCGCCGGCGCCGCCCCCGACTTCGCCCAGTGCCGCGACAGCCGCACCAGCCGCGCCAGCTCGCGCGTGTCCACCTGCGTGGCGCCTGCATCGCGCACCCAGTCAACTTTCAATTGAAGCTGGAAGCTGCCGCGCTGGAAGCGCTCCTTCACGCGCTTGCGCGCCTCGAAGTCCACCGCATCACAGCCCGGCGGAAAGTTCGTGCGCAGGTCAACGGCCTTGCCGTTCACCGAGCGGATCTCCCAGACCCAGGCGCCCCAGAGCGCCTGTCCCTGCGCCCGGCCAAACCCCGTCATGCCCCGGATCATGCCCCGCCCTATCGCTGCTGCTGCCGGACGGCCGGGGTGTTCACACCAGCAGCCTCATCTTCCCTGCGCTTCTTCCAGTAGGCGTCGCTATAGCGCTCATGCTCGGCATTGGTCTCCGAGAAGTGGTGCCCGCCTTCGCCATCGGCCATCATGAAGATCGCCTTGGTGTTGGCCGGGTTCAGCGCGGCGGCGATTGCGCCCCGGCCGGGATTGCAGATCGGAGACTTGGGCAGGCCGTCCATTGCATACGTGTTCCAGTCGTTGACCGCCTTGAGCTCCGCCCCCGTGATCGTGCGGCCCAGCGGCCCTTTGCCCCTTGTGATGCCATAGACGATGGTTGCATCGGCCTGCAGCCGCATGCCCTGGCGCAACCGGTTCGAATAAAGCCCGGCCACCGTGGGCTGCTCATCCGCATTGCCGGTTTCCTTCTCGACGATGGAAGCAAGGATGATTGCCTCTTCCTTCGTCTTCACCGGAATGTCGGCCGCGCGCTTGTCCCACAACTCGTTCAGAAGCTTTGTCTGCGCCTCCCGCATGCGCTTCACCACGTCCGCGATCGTATCCCCGCGCGAGACGGCATAGTCGCCTGGCAGAAGCACGCCCTCGGGAATGTCGCCCGGCGCGTCGCCGCCCAGCTTGTAGGTCAGCCCCCACTTCGCCCGGAAAGCTCTCTGACGCTGCTCGGCCGGAAGCGCGTTGTAGGCAGCCCGCTGGGCCTCAATCTCTTCGTCGGTCGGCTTCCACGCCACATCCGTCGTGTTCCACTCTTCCCCGGACAGCAGCTCGATGATCTGGAGTGTCGAAAGCCCCTCCGGGATAACCACCGCATACTGCATCGATGCGCCGCCCGTCAGCTCGCCAACAATGGTCTCCATGCTGGCGCCGCTTGCAATCAGATATTCGCCCGCCTTCATCACCGGTTTGTCGCCCATGAACTCGCGCAGCCGCAGCACCAGCCGGAACTGCTCCGCATCGGCGATCACGCCGGCGTCCTTCAGCTTGGTTGCGATCGCCTGAGCGGCGGCTCCCTTTTCGACGACAACAAGCCGGGGCTTGCCATCCTCGCTCGCCGGGCCTGCGGCGGTGTATGTCCCGTTGAGCCACAGCCATCCGCCGCCAACAGCCGCAGCAGCGAGCACGACAACCAGAAGCAGGAATCCAACAAGCTTGCCCAAGCAGTAAACTCCTTAGCGCCCGCCAGTCTTACGCCGATTTATGTGTCTAGTCTGGCGCCTTTAGCACCAGCGCCGCGTTCGTCCCGCCAAAGCCGAACGAGTTCGACAGGGCCGCCCGTATCTTCTTCTTCACGGCCTTGTGCGGCGTGAGATTGATCGGCGTCTCGAACGACGGATTGTCCAGGTTAAGCGTCGGCGGGATCACGCCATCGCGGATCGCCAGGGCGCAGAAGATCGCCTCCACCGAACCGGCCGCGCCCAGAAGGTGGCCGATGGCGGACTTGGTGGACGAAAGATGGGTGGTCGAAGCCGCATTGCCCAGCACGCGCTCAACGGCCCGCACCTCGATCTCGTCGCCCGCCGGCGTCGACGTGCCGTGCGAGTTCACATAGTCGATCTCGGACGCATCAAGGCCCGACCGCTGCAGCGCCGTGCGCATCGCGCGCTCGCCGCCATCGCCCGACTCGTCCGGCGAGGTGATGTGGAACGCATCGCCCGTCAGGCCATAGCCCACGACCTCTGCATAGATCTTCGCGCCGCGTTTCTTCGCATGCTCATATTCTTCGAGCACCACGATGCCGGCGCCTTCGCCCATCACGAACCCGTCGCGGTCCTTGTCATAGGGACGCGAAGCCCTGGTCGGCGTGTCGTTGTAGGAGGTCGACATTGCGCGGCAGGCAATGAACCCTGCATAGCCGATGCGGCAGACCGAAGCCTCGGCGCCGCCGGCCACCATCACGTCCGCATCGCCCCACTGGATCAGGCGCACCGAGTCGCCGATCGCGTGGGCGCCTGTCGCGCACGCCGTCACGACCGCATGGTTCGGTCCCTTGAAGCCGTATTTGATGGAAAGCTGGCCCGACGCGAGATTGATCAGCGCGCTCGGAATGAAGAATGGTGAGACCTTGCGCGGTCCCTTCTCGTGCAGCTCGATCGCCGTATCGGCAATCGCCTTGAGGCCGCCAATGCCCGAGCCGATCAGCACGCCTGTGCGGATGCGATCCTCATAGCCTTCCGGCGTCCAGCCCGCGTCCGCGATGGCTTCATCAGCCGCCGCCATCGCATAGAGGATGAACTCGTCGACGCGCCGCTGCTCTTTCGGCGACATCGTCTTCTCGGGATCGAACGAGTCGGGATCGCCCGCGCTGCCGCCGCCGCGCCCGCTGACCCACGGCACCTGCCCGCCAATCTTGCAGGCAAGGTCTGACGTGTCGAACAGGTCGACGGACTTAAGCCCTGACTCACCGGCGATGAGTTTCTTCCACGACGCCTCGCGACCGTTGGCCAGAGGAGTCACGAGTCCCATGCCGGTGATGACAACGCGCCGCATTATGGGGCTCCGAACCGGGGCGCGCGTAAGTTAGACGCGTTCCTTGATGAAGCGGACGGCGTCGCCCACGGTGCCGATCTGCTCTTGCACATCGTCCGGAATTTCGATGCCGAATTCTTCTTCGAACGCCATGACGAGCTCGACCAGGTCCAGCGAGTCGGCGCCCAGATCGTCGATGAACGAGGCCTTTTCGTTGACCTTCTCAGCGTCCACTTCCAGGCGCTCGACCACGATTTTCTTAACGCGCTCGATCACGTCGGACATCTTTATCCCTTCCAGTATCGTGGCCCCAAAACACCAAGTCCGGGGCCCGGAAAAACCTACATTTCGGCGCGGTAACACGCCCGAATTCCTTTGACCATAGCCGCCTTAAGGGCCCCGGCCTAGACCATGGCCATCCCGCCATTAACGTGCAGGGTCTGGCCCGTTACGTAAGCGGATTCGTCTGATGCGAGATAAAGCGCCGCCGCGGCAATGTCAGCCCCCGTCCCCAGCCGTCCAGCCGGAATTCCCTTGAGGAGCCCCTCTTTCTGGTCGTCCTTCAGCACGTCCGTCATGGGCGTGGCGATGAACCCTGGCGCAATGCAGTTCACGGTAATGTTCCGGCTGGCCACTTCCTGCGCCAGCGACTTCGAAAAGCCGATCATTCCGGCTTTGGAGGCGGCATAGTTGGTCTGGCCGGCATTGCCGGTCACGCCGACAACTGACGTGATTCCGATGATCCGGCCGTGGCGGCGCTTCATCATCCCCCGCATGGCCGCCCGCGACAGCCGGAAATACGCGCCGAGGTTGACGTTGAGGACGGTGTCCCAGTCCTCGTCCTTCATGCGCATCAGCAGGCCGTCCTTGGTGAGGCCCGCATTCGATACCAGGATGTCCAGCCCGCCCAGCGCCTCTTCCGCCTGCCCCACCAGCGCCGCCGTCGCGGCCGGGTCCGACAGGTTGCACGGCAGGATCACAGAGTTGGGGATATCCTTCTGCGCCGCCTCCAGCGCCTCCACCCGCGTGCCCGACAGCGCCACCTTGGCGCCCGCCTCCGCCAGCGCCTTGGCCACCGCCCCGCCAATCCCGCCCGAAGCGCCGGTGACGAGTGCAAACCTGCCAGTCAGATTGAACATGAGCCGAACCTCTCCACCGCTCGTCCTGACGAAAGTCAGGACCCAGGGCCGCTCTCGAACCTTGTCCCGGATTCGAGCTGCATCCCAAATCATGCGCCTGCCTCAACTTCCGCCCTGGATCCTGACTTTCGTCAGGATGAGCGGGACAGGCCGGCGCCCACAATCCTAACCCAACCCCTTCGCAAACGCCTCAAGATCAGCCGGTACGTTCAGCGCCACCGTCGCCGCATCCGGCGCATTGCGCTTCACCATGCCCGACAGTTGCTTGCCCGCGCCTGTCTCAACGAACATCGAGACGCCGCCGCCACCCTTCTCGACCGTCTCGGCCATCCACTGAATGCTCTCGCGCCAGCGCACGCGCCCCGTCACCTGCTCGACCAGCAGCCGGCGAATGTCCGCCGGCTCCGAAATCGGCCGCGCCGTCACATTGGCGACCACTGGCACGACCGGTTTAAGGATTGTCGCCGCCGCCAGCGCCTCTTCCATCACGACCGAAGCCGGCGCCATCAGCGGCGAATGGAATGGCGCAGAAACGGGCAGCGGAATGGCCTTCACGCCCTTCGCCTTCGCCGCAGCAATCGCCGCCTCGACGCCCGCCTTCGAGCCCGAGATCACGACATTGCCCACATTGTTGTCGTTGGCGACCACCACCGTGCCCGCCGCCCCGCCTTCCAGCGCAATGATCTCCGCAATCTCGACATCGACCTTGCCGATCAGCGCCGCCATCGCGCCCGTGCCCGCCGGCGCCGCCGCCTGCATCGCCTCGCCGCGCTTGCGCAGCAGCCGCGCCGCATCCGTGATCGACAGCGCACCCGCCGCCGCCAGCGCCGAATACTCGCCCAGCGAATGCCCGGCCACGAACGCCGCCCGCGAAATCGTCACACCAAAGCCCGTCTCCAGCGCCCGCGCCGCCGCCAGGCTCACCGCCATCAGCGCCGGCTGCGCATTGGCCGTCAGCGTCAGCGTCTCGATCGGCCCGCCCCAGATCAGGTCCGACAGCTTCTCGCCCAGCGCCGCATCGACCTCGTCGAACACCGCCCTCGCCGCCGGAAACGCATCCGCCAGCTCCTTGCCCATGCCGACGGCCTGCGAGCCCTGGCCGGGGAAGATGAAAGCAAACGACATGGGAAACGCCTCGGAATCGGGGTCTGCGGTGGGTTTTCCTATGAACTGGGGCGTTTGGGCGCAAGGAGAACAGCCTTGGGGGCTGTGGAATGCTTGATTCTCCCCGCTTTTGCTGTATAGCCCGCCGCTTCCAAGTGAGAGGCGGTCCTTCGGCCCATCCGGGCTCGCGGGATCCATCGTCGTCTGGCCGCCCTTCGGCCAGCTGGCGCCGCCCCTCCAAGAAGGGATGAAAAATGGCTTTCTACGAACACGTGGTCGTCACGCGACCCGATATTTCCCCACAACAGGTCGACGCGCTGGTGGAAGACATCACCAAGATCGTCACCGAAGGCAACGGCAAGGTCGGCAAGACCGAGTACTGGGGCCTCCGCAACCTGTCCTACCCGATCAAGAAATCGCGCAAGGCTCACTATTCGCTGATCAACATCGACGCCCCCGGTCCCGTGATCCACGAGATCGAGCGCCGCCTGCGCATCAACGAAGACGTGCTGCGCTTCCTCACCGTGAAGGTCGAAGCTCTCTCCGAAGAGCCCTCGCCCGTGATCGCCCGCAAGGATCGTGACGACCGCAAGCGTCGTGACGACGACTTCGGCGGTGGTTTCGGCGGTGGTGGCGGCTTTGGCGACCGTCCGCCCCGTGGCGACCGTCCGCCCCGCGAAGACCGTGGCGATCGTCCGCCCCGTCCCCCGCGCGACCGCTAGGCGATAGGAGCACAACACAATGGCCCAACAGAAAATCAATATCGCCAACCTGCCCTCGCGCCGCCCGTTCGGCCGCCGGCGCAAGGTGTGCCCGTTCTCGGGCGCTGACGCCCCACCAATCGACTACAAGGACGTCAAGCTTCTCCAGCGCTACATCTCGGAGAAGGGCAAGATCGTCCCGGCCCGCATCACGGCCGTTTCCGCCAAGAAGCAACGCGTCCTGTCGCAAGCGATCAAACGCGCGCGCCATCTGTCGCTGCTTCCGTATCTCGTGAAATAGGAGGGAGCATCCCATGGAAGTCATCCTCCTGGAGCGCGTCGAAAACCTCGGCGCCATCGGCGAAGTGGTGAAGGTCAGGAACGGCTTTGCCCGTAACTACCTTCTGCCGCAGCACAAGGCTCTCCTCGCCACCGACGCCAACAAGGCCCGGTTCGAGCGCGAGCGCGCCGCCATCGAAGCCCGCAACGCCAAGGCTCGCGCCGTGGCCGAAACGGACGCAACCGGCTTCGAAGGCGAGTCGTACATCCTGGTCCGCCAGGCCGGCGAAACCGGTCAGCTTTACGGTTCTGTCGCCGCGCGCGACATCGCTGAAGCTGCCGCCTCCAAAGGCCACAAGATCGAGCGCCGGCACGTTGTCCTCAACACGCCGATCAAGACGATCGGCATTCACGAGGTCACCATCCGCCTGCACCCGGAAGTGTCCTTCAAGCTCACGGTCAACGTCGCCCGCTCGCCGGACGAAGCTGAACGCCAGGCCAAGGGTGAGAACGTGATCGCTGCCGGTCAGGCTGCCGACAAGGCTGCCGACGTCGAAGCCGCCCAGGAAATCGCCGCTGCCGCCCAGGCCGCCGGTTTCGACCGCGGCCCGATCGACGGCTGATCCAGCTCGACCTGATCCAACAAAGAAAGGCCCGCTGGAAACAGCGGGCCTTTTTGCTTTCTCCGGACCGCTGAACTTCACCCGGCCTCTTGCCTCCCTCACTTGCAACGCAAGTGGGGGAGGTGGCGCGCCGCGTCTTCGCGGCGTGACGGAGGGGGGCCCGCGTAAGGCCCGATTTGTAGGAAACCGCCTGTCCGAAACTGTCGGAGGCAGAAAAAACTCCGCCCACCATTTCAACCCCTTCGCGCCAAAACTTGTCGGACGCAGCCGCGCAGAACCAGCCGGGCCCGGAATGGGCGCAGAATGCTCCCCATGTCCTGGCTCTGGCTCATCCTGCGTGCGCTCTTCCCCGGCGATCCCATCCGCCAGGTCGCCGAAGGCCTACGTCATCGCGCGCTGCAACTCGTCCACGTCTCGCAAGACGAAGCCACGCTCGCCGAACTCCTGATCAACCCAGCCCTGCGCCTCCACCTCGAACAGCTGATCCTCGACGCCGAAGACTCCCTCCGCCTCTGGATCGCCATGCGCGGCTGCCAGATCGCCCGCATCCGCCCCGGCCTGCCGCACCGCCGCGCAACGCCGCGCCTCACCCGCGCCAAGAGCCTGCCCGAACTCCTCGCCCGCATCGCCGCCCTCGTCATCGCCTGCACCGAGATGGAGCAACGCGCGCAAGCCCACGCTGACAGGCTGAAGCGCCTCCGCAACGCCGATCCCCTCGGAGCCTATGGTTCGACGGACGCATGGCTCCGCCATGCTGCTCACCATGAGGCGGTGGGTGTGTCGAGCTTTCAGTCAGGCCTCATGGTGAGCAGCAAGGCCATGCATCGCATGGCGTTGCGCCCGTCGAACCACGAGGCCGTGCTCACAGCTCTCGCCGCAACCCTCGTGCGAGCAACCCCACACTCGATTGAAGGAGCGAACCCGTAACGCGCCTCGCAGGCCCCGCCTGCGAGAACGCGGACCCGTGCGCAAAACGAAAAGCCGCACGGACTTGACCCCAACCATCGCCGCCGGAGCTAGCCAACAAGGCCTCACCCGACCTCGATGTGACCTGACCTAAAAACCACCACCTGGCAGGCCCGATCTGCGAGACCGCGAGCCCGCGCCCCCATGCCTCTCACCCCCCATGCCCCCAAGCGTCCCTTCCCGAATCGCGGCAAACTCCCCCCATGGCGACCCGCCCGACCTTCCTCGAATTCTTCGCCGGCGGCGGCATGGCCCGCGCCGGCCTCGACGGCCTGATGGACTGCGCCTTCGCCAACGACATCGACCCGATGAAGTGCGAGGCCTATCGCGCCAACAACCCCGGAGACCCCATCGTCCAGGGCGATATCTGGAACCTGCGCCCGGCCGACATTCCTGCCGCCGCCCTGGCCTGGGCCAGCTTCCCCTGCCAGGACCTGTCCCTCGCCGGGGGCAGACGCGGCCTCAACGCGCCGCGCTCGGGCGCCTTCTGGGGCTTCTGGAACATCATCGAGAAAAAGGGCGAGGCCGCCCCGAAGACCATCGTCATCGAAAACGTCTCCGGCCTGATCTCCAGCCATGGCGGACGCGATCTCGCCACCCTTCTCACCACGCTCGCCGACGCCGGCTATCGCGTCGGCGCCATGCAGATCGACGCCGCGCTGTTCTCTCCCCAATCGCGCCAGCGCCTCTTCATCGTCGCGCACAAGGGCAAGCTTCCGCCCGGCCTCGTGTCGGACCAGCCCGACGACACTTTCCATCCGCCCGCCCTGCGCGCCGCCGCCGCGAACCTTCCCGACCAGACTCACCTCGCCTGGGTCTGGTGGCGCCTGCCCCACCCGCCGCGCCGCAATGCCGATCTTGCGGCCCTGCTCGATCGTGATCCGCCCGACGCCGCCTGGCGCTCGGACGCAGACACGCAGCGCCTCATCTCGCAGATGGCGCCCTTGCATCGCCAGCGTGTCGAAGCCGCCCTTGCTGATCCCAGCTGGAACGCCGGCGCCGTCTACCGCCGCATCCGCATCGAGAACGGCAAACGCATCCAGCGCGCCGAGATCCGCTATGACGGCCTCGCCGGCTGCCTGCGCACGCCTGCCGGCGGCTCGTCCAAACAGCTCCTCATTGTCACCGAGAAAGGCCGCGTCCGCCTGCGCCCGCTGCTCGCCCGCGAAGCCGCCCGCCTCATGGGCCTGCCCGACAGCTACAAACTGCCAAAGAGCGAGACCAACGCGCTCAAGGTCATGGGCGATGGCGTCTCGGTTCCCGTCGTCCGCTGGCTCGGGCAGAACCTGCTCGCTCCGCTCGCCGGAGCAAAGGGCGCGCGCGCCGCGGCCTGACGCCGCCCGCATACGCGCCCTCCCGATCACTTCTTCTTCGCTGCAGCCTTCTTCGCCACTTTCTTCACAGCCATCTTCTTCACGGCCGTCTTCTTCACAGCCGCCTTCTTGGCCGGAGCTTTCTTGGCAGCCTTCTTCGCAGCTGCTTTCTTCGCGGCTGTTTCCGCCATGCTGGTGCGCTTGATGTCCTGCCCATGCGCGCGCTTGTAGGTCTGGATATCCTTGAACTGGCCTTCCTTGTCGCGAACGGCGTAGAGTTTCGTGCCCTTCGAGCTGCGGTGCGTTGTACGAGCCATGACGTTTCCTTGCTTCAAGATAGAATCGGGTGGAGCACATTCGCCCTGCGCACACTTGGATTCAACCTCTTCGCGGCAAACCTTCCGATGACGGACGTCTTCAACCCTGCACAACGCTCCGCCGTGATGCGCGCGGTGAAGTCGAAGGACACCACGCCCGAACTCGCGGTTCGCCGCGCAGCCCATGCCCTTGGGCTGCGCTTCCGGCTCCATCGCGACGATCTGCCCGGCAAGCCGGATCTGGCCTTCCCCTCGCGCCGCATCGTCCTCTTCGTCCATGGCTGCTTCTGGCACGGCCACGACTGCCAACGCGGCGCCCGCATGCCACAGACCAACCGCGCCTACTGGCAGGCCAAGATCAGCCGCAACATAGTGCGCGACAAAGCCGCCGCCGCCGCGCTCCGCAAGCTGGGCTGGGCCCCGCGCACCCTCTGGGAATGCGAAACCCGCGATCCCGCAAAGCTTTCACGCCGCATCGCCCGGCTCATCCGCCAAACTTGACCCAGCCCCTCTCCGCTCCCATCCTTCATCCCGGGAGGCTGAATACAAAATGCTGCATCCATCGACGCAACAGCTCATTCGCAAACTCTGCGAACTGACAGACGCCGGCCACATCGCGTGGCAGGAGGGCGAGCGCCAATCCTCGCGGTTCGATTCCGAAGGCTATGTCGTCGAGGTCGAGGCCGAGCCGCCGACCCTGCGCCTCCTGCGTGGCGATGGCCGGGAGCTCGAGCGCGCCGACGCGGCCGATCTTGCTGCAACCCCCTGGCCCGATGGCGCGGGCACCTTCGCCACGCACGTCGCCGCAATGGCCGGGAAGGCTCATCGCGTGGCGCGCGGCGCGGAGGCTGCGATTGCAAGCATCCTTTCCTCGCTCTCGACTCCCTCGAAGACCTTCGCTGAACCAGCGCCCGCGCCGCAGCCCGCGGTGGCCTCGACCCCGCCTCCGCCCCATGCCGCCCCGCCGCCTGAGCCCAACCGCGCCCCGCCACAGGAGATCGTTCGCGCCGAGCCGCCGAGGTCCGCCCCTGCCGCCGCTGCACCCATCGCCCCTTCATCGGCGGCGTTGCCGAAGCCAGCCTTCGGGGCCGTTGAGAGCTTTGCAAAAACGCCCGAGCCCGAGCCTGCCCCCGCCATGCCGCCGCCACTCGTGTCTGCTGCGCGGGCAGCGCCGGCCCCTGCTGCGGCCCACCCGGCATTCTTGATCAAGGGCTTCAGCGCCCGTTCGGTCCAGACGCCAGAATCCGGAATGGTCGCGAGCGTCGCAGCGCAGCCCGCAAGGCCGCCGAAAAAGGAGCCGGAGCTTCCTCCCGCAGTATCGGTCTACAAGCCCTGGAACTGACGCCCTAGAATTTGCAGGCGCGGCTCAGCATGCGGCCCAGCACCTGCTCGCCCCCGCGCACTTCTTCTGCATCGGGGCATGGCGCGCTCGTCGCCACACCTTCGCGCACGAACCGCATGCGGCTCATCCACGGAGCCTGGGCGCCCACTTCGATGGGATCGAGATAGAGGATCGCACCCGAAGCCGTCTCCGCTCCACACTCGTACAGCGTGCCATTGCGCGCGCGCAGGCCAACAGACGTCAACGCCCCATCCTGGCGCGGCGCAACGCCGGTCACCAGCGCCGGCTGGCCCAGCTTCGCAAGGCAGGCATCAATCGAGCCCACAGCGCCGGCAACGGCCCCCGCTTCGGGCGAAGTCGCAATGCCCGCCGCCGGAGCGGGGAACGCGCAGCCGGAGAACGGATCGTCGTCATAGGTTACGTCCACCGCAAACTCGCTCGTCTGCCCACCCGCCTGGCAGGTCTCGCGCCGGATCACGATCTTCAGCGAACCCGTCTGGAAGACGTCCGCCGCGCCATCCTTGACGGGCTGGACCATCGGCTCCTCGATGGCGCGAAGGGCAGACCGCTTGAACGAGAACCAACCGTCCGCGATCTCGAGCCGCCAGGCAGGTTCATCGCCGGCCGCATAGAAGGGCGCCTGCATCACCCAGGTCGTCATATCCAGCGGCCCCGACGGGTCCGCCATCACGGAAAGGCCGCCTGAATTTTCAGACGAACCACCTGCTGCGCCCTGCGCCCCGCCCGCATTGCTGAGGCCTGCGTCCGCACCTCCGGCGTCAGCGGCCGGCGCCTGCGCGCCCTGTCCGCCGCACGCCGCCAGCGCCAGCGCACAGCAAAATGCTGCGGCCCGCGCGATAGCGGCGGCAGGATTTGTCGATCCTCCGGCCCGTCCCGACATTCACAACCCCGTACGACACGGACGCTATGTTGCGCCCTGAACACTTGAGTCTCGTCACTCTAGCACTTCCGCAACCGGAGAGGAGCCCTCGCGCGCGGCGGCTAGAGAGCGAAGCTTCGCGTTGATTTCTGCCGCCAAGTCTCTGATACATTTCCAGTTTCCATGCGCCAAATCGCCATCAGCCCGCGATCAGCCGCAAAGCGCGACGCGCCAGCTTCACGGGAATCGGCAATTCCCACAGGGCGCAGCCGATCTGCTGACGGCAAGGCTGGTGCATGAAAGCCGCAGTGGCGGAATTGTTGCCGGTGTGAGCAACGCGGAGCCGCCCGGCTTCCTCAGCGGTCCTCTGCGCTGCTGCTCCATTGTGAACCCGCAATGAATCAATCTGGGCGCAACCGAACGCGACGGGCCGCGTTTGTGCCCTGATCATCGGGGATATACGCGGGAGCGAACCGGCGTGTTCGTCGATTCGGACTGTTTCAAAGGGAGACTTCGATGAAGCGTATTCTTTTTATAACGGCGGCTGCACTCGCCATGACTGCTTGCGCCACTGATCCGCTTACCGGCCAGGCGATCTACGGACGCACCGCAACTGGCGCCGGCATCGGCGCACTCGCAGGCGCCATCGGCGGCGTCTTCATGGGTGGCGACGATGGCCGCAACGCCGTGGTCGGCGCAGCTGTCGGCGCGCTCGCGGGCGGCGCCATTGGCCGCTACATGGACGGCCAGGAAGAAGACCTGAAGCGCCAGACCATGTCGAGCGGCATCGGCCTCCAGCGCGTCGGCGACACGATCGAACTCGTGATGCCAGCTGACGTCACCTTCAACAAGGGCTCGGCCGCGCTCTCGCCAACCTTCATGCCCTGGCTCGACAAGGTGGCGGAGTCGCTGAACCAGTATCCGCAGACGACAATCGACATTGTCGGCCACGCCTCGACCGAAGGCTCGGAGGAAAACAACCTCCAGCTTTCACTGCAACGGGCCAACGCGGTCCGCTCCTATCTGCAGGGCAAGGGCGTGATGGCTCAGCGTATGGCCACCGGCGGCGCGGGCGAACTCGACCCGATCGTCTTCCCGGACAACACGGAAGCCAAGCGTTCGCAGAACCGCCGCGTGGAAGTGACCCTGCGTCCCGTCACGCAGTAAGATTCGCTCGGACACTCTACTGGGAAGGGCGCTCTCCGGAGCGCCCTTTTCGTTTGGCTAGTTGAGCTTCACGAACTCCGTCACCTGTTCGGTCAATACCTGGTCCACGGCCTCGGCCAACTCGTCGAGCGCCGAAAGGGACGAACCATTGACCCTGTAGTCCAGCGTGATCGCCGTGCCGCCCGCCGCGCCGTCGGCCAGCGTGAAAGTCATTGCGCCTGAAACGCCCAGCCCCTGCAGCGGACCAAGCGCTGTATCCGCGCGCAGCATTGCATTCGGCATCACCATCACGACGCGCCCATGCTCCACCTCGCCGCCCGCCCACAGTTCGCACCAGCAGCCGCCCGCCATTGCATCCAGCTTCACGTTGAGCGCATCGCCCGAATAGGTGTGGGCGCCATTCCACCAAAGGCCAATTTCCAGCAGCCGCGCCCACGCCGCATCACGATCCAGCGCCACCTCGCCTTTCACCTGAATGACAAACCCATCCGGCGCCATGGCTGTCACATCGGCCATCGCCGGCGCCGCAGCGAATGCGCCCAGCACGATCAACCCCACCCACCTGCGCAACATCCCGAAACTCCTTGCACACCTGAACCATCAGGCTGCGCCCACGCCCTCCCACCGTCAACGCTGAGGACCGCCCCTTTTCCCGGCTGCCATTTTAGGTAGTCTGCTGGATCTGGTGTTGAGGGGGAAATCAGATGCTTCGCAGAATTGCCGTTGCCGTCGCAGCTTTTGCGCTCGTGGCTGGCAGCGCCACCGCCAAACCGCCGCCCGAAGCCTTCGGCGACATGCCCGCCGTCCGCTCGCCCGACATTTCTCCCGATGGCAAGTACGTCGCCTACATCAGCCGCGTCGATGGGGTCGACTATCTTGCAAAGTATGATCTCGCGACGGGCAAGAACGAGGCGCTGATCAAGCTGCCGGACGTGAAGGCCAATGGCGCCTATTGGGTTGGCCCCGACTACATCATCCTTCGCGCGTCCCAGATGACCGCGAACAACGGGATGACGCGCCGCTACGAAGACACCGCCGCCTTCGCCTACAACATCAAGACGAAGAAGATCGTGCAGCTTCTGGTCGCCACCCAGGGCCTCTACCGTTTCCAGACCGGCCTCGGCAGCATCGTCGGCATCGATCCCGGCGGACAGCACGTCTACATGCCCGCCTTCATGGACAAGACAGGCACAGACCCGACGCTCGATCTGGTCAAGGTCAACCTCGAGACCGGGCGCGGCGCGCGCCTCAATGGCGGCCAAGGCTCCAGCATGACGGTCAGCTGGGTGATGGATAACAAGGCGAACATCATCGCCCGCATCGACTTCAGCGAGAAGCAGAGCCTTTACCAGATCCGCGCCTACAATCCCGGCGGCGGCGACCGCGTGATCTATTCAGAGACCACGAAGCGCCCATCGCTCGGCATTGTCGGATTCTCCGAACGCGAAGGCGCGCTGGTCGCTCTCAAATACGAATCTTCAGAATTCCCCGAGATGTTCGAGATCGCGCTCGCAGATGGCGCGCTCACCGGCCCGCTGAAGACGCGCGAGGGCGCGGAGATCGCCGGCGTGATCAACGACGAGAACAAGGTGGTAATGGGCGTCGCCTACTCCGGCATGTATCCCAGCTACGAACTTTTCGACGAGCAGCTTAACCGCGAAGTGAAAGCCGCAGTCGGTGCGATGCCGGACTCGGCCGTCGCGCTCGCCTCGTGGACCGACGACTGGAACAAGATCCTGCTCTACGTCGATGGCGGCGCCCAGCCGCCGCGTTACATCCTCTACGATCGCCCCGGCCGCCGCCTCACGCAGGTCGCCCGCGCCCGGCCCGACATCAAGCCCGAGGAAATCGCCGAAGTTGTGACGGTCGAATACAAGGCGCGCGACGGCCTCCCCATACCGACGCTGATCACCTGGCCCGTCGGCGTGCCGGCAGATCAGCGCAAGAACCTGCCAATGATCGTCATGCCGCACGGCGGGCCCGAGTCATACGACAGCGTCGGTTTCGACTGGCTCGCCCAGTTCCTCGCCAACGAAGGCTATCTCGTCCTGCAACCCAACTTCCGTGGCTCCGGCGGGTTCGGCGCCAGCTTCGCCCAGGCCGGCTATGGCGAGTGGGGCCGCAAGATGCAGGACGACGTCACCGATGGCGCTAAGGCGCTGATCACAATGGGCTGGGCCGATCCCAACCGCACCTGCATCGTGGGCTGGAGCTATGGCGGCTATTCCGCGCTCGCAGGCGGGGCGTTCACGCCAGACCTCTACAAATGCGTCGTCGCCATCGCCGGCGTCTCCGACCTCAAGACCATGCTCGGCCACGAGAAGCGGGAGAATGGACCTGACTCACGCACCTATGCCTACTGGCAAAGCGTCATCGGCGATCCCGAAAAGGACGCCGCCGCAATCGAAGCCGTCTCCCCCTACCGCCTCGCCGCCAACTTCAAGGCGCCCGTCCTCCTGATCCACGGCACGGACGATCTTGTCGTTCCACAACGCCAGAGCGAGCTGATGGATGAGGCCCTTCGCGCGGCGAACAAGCCGGTGACGTTTCTACGCATCGGCAAGGATGACCACAGCCTCGTCGCCCCCGAAAGCCGCACCCGCGCCCTGAACGAGATCGCAGCCTTCCTCCAGACCCACATCGGTCAATGAGAGAGGCCGGGCGATTGCTCGCCCGGCCTCTCCATATCCGGTAGCCGTCAGATCAGGCCGCAGCCGCCTTCTGATCTTTCGGCGGGAAGCGTGAATAGAAGGTCTGGCCCTTGGCGGCCATTTCGCGCAGCAGCGCGTTCGGCCGGAAGCGCTCGCCATAGGCTTCGGCGAGGCGGTCGCATTCCTCGACAAACCTCTTGATGCCGACCTTCAGGTCCATGAACGAGCAGACGCCGCCCGAATACGGCGCAAAGCCCCAGGCGAGGATCGAGCCGATGTCCGCATCGCGCGCATCCAGGATCACGCCTTCCTCGAAGCAGCGCGCCACCTCCACGCACTGCCGGTAGAGCAGACGCTTGGTCAGTTCTTCCTTCAGCGCGGGCGGGCATTCCGTGATCTTGATGTCGATCTTCTTGGCGATGTCCGGATAGAGGCGCGATGGCTTGCCGGCTTCGTTGTAGTCGTAGAAGCCCTTACCAGCCTTGCGACCCACGCGCCCCTGCGCTTCGGCGATCCACGCAACGAGATCGCCGACCGGGTTCTGTTCATACGACCGGCCAGCCACCTTCGCGCTCTCGCGCCCGATCTTCAGCATCGTGTCGATGCCCACCGAGTCCGACACTTCCAGCGCGCCCATCGGCATGCCCGCCATGCGGCCGACATTCTCGATGATCGCCGGCGCGATGCCTTCGGCCAGCATCGTCATGCCTTCTTCGGGATAGGTGCCGAAGACGCGCGAGGTATAGAAGCCGCGGAAGTCGTTCACCGCGATCGGCGTCTTCTTGATCTTGAGGACATAGTCCATCGTCTTGGCGAGCGTCTCCTGCGAGGTTTCCTTGCCGACGATGATTTCGACAAGGCCCATGCGCTCGACCGGCGAGAAGAAGTGGATGCCGATGAAATTGGCCGGGCGCTTCGAGGCCTTGGCGAGGCCCGTGATCGGCAGGGTGGAGGTGTTCGTGCCCATCACCGAGTTCTCGCCCAGATGCTCCTCGATCTGTGCGGTCACCTTGGCCTTCAGCTCAACGTTCTCGAACACCGCCTCAACGACAATGTCCGCACCCTTCACCAGCGCGTAATCCGTCGACGGCGTGATCAGCGCCAACAGGGCCTCACCCTTCTCCTTGCTAAGCTTGCCGCGCGAGACGTCCTTCTCGACGATGCGCTGCGAGTACGCCTTGCCCTTGTCGGCTGACTCCTGGCTCACATCGAGCAGCACGGTCGGGATACCGGCCTTCGCCTGCACATAGGCGATGCCTGCGCCCATCAGACCGGCGCCGACAACCACGGCCTTCTTGATCTCGAACGTGGGGAAGCCTGCCGGGCGTGACGCGCCTTTCGATAGATCCTGCATCGACAGGAACAGCGACCGGATCATGCCCTTCGCTTCGGGCGTCATCAGCGTCTTGACGAAATAGCGGCTCTCGATCCGCAGCGCGGCGTCCATCGGAACCGACAGGCCTTCATACACGGCCGAAAGGATGTGCTTCTGCGCCGGATAGTTGCCCCATGTCTGCTTGGCCAGCATGGCCGAGCCGAAGGTGAACACCGTCGAGCCCTGCTGCGAGTTCGGATTGCCGCCGGGCACCTTGTACTTCGGATCATCCCAAGGCTGCTTGGCGTTCGGGTTCGCCTTCACCCACGCCTTGGCCTTGCCGACCAGTTCCGCGGTCGGTGCAAGATCATGCACCACGCCCAGCGACTTCGCCTGCTCAGCCGCCATGCTCTCGCCCTGCAGCAGGAACGGCGCCGCCGCCTGCGCACCGATCAGGCGCGGCAAGCGCTGCGTGCCGCCGCCGCCGGGGATCAGGCCGACTTTCGCTTCGGGCAGGCCAAGCTGCAGCTTCGGATTGTCATTCGCCGCGATACGGTAGTGGCAGGCCAGCGTGACCTCAAGCCCGCCGCCAAGCGCTAGGCCATTGATCGCCGCGGCCACCGGTTTCTTGCAGGTCTCGAGCGCACGCAGGATCTTGTTCATCTGGAACGAACGGTCGAAAGCCGCCTTCAGTCCAGCTTCCGGATCGCCCTTGTCGCCGCCGCCGCCCGAACCGCCGCCAAGTTCGCCCAGGTCTGCGCCCGCGCAGAACCCGCTGGTCTTGCCCGATGTGATCACCAGGCCCTTGATGGTCGCGTTGGTCGCAACTTCCTGCGCGATGGTGGCGAGGTCGGCGATGGCCTTGCCCGTTAGCGTGTTCATCGACCGGCCCGGCACGTCGAACGTGGCAAGCGCAATGCCGTCTGCATCGACATCGAAGCTGAAGGTATCGAGGTTCATGTCATTCGCCTTTGTTGGCTTTGTTCTTGGACGGCTTCTCGCCGCCCTTCTTGATGTTGTCCGACGCGAACAGGGTCATCACCCCACCCATCACCAGCGTCACCGGGACGGAGATAGCCAGAGCCGAGCCAAGATCGCGCAGCGCCGTGTTGAGGAACATCGTGAGGCCAACGCCGGTGAGCGCGGATACCGCTAGCGCACTCAGCTTGGCCTCACTGATCCCCATCACACGCGCTCCCTATACGCGTTCAATGACCGTGGCCGTTCCCATGCCGGCGCCGACGCAAAGCGTGATCAGGCCGGTTTCCTTGTCCGAGCGCTCGAGTTCATCGAGCATCGTGCCGAGGATCATGCCGCCGGTGGCGCCCAGCGGGTGGCCCATGGCGATGGCGCCGCCGTTCACGTTCATCTTCTCGTGCGGGATATCGAGATGCTGCATCATGCGCAGCACTACCGAGGCGAACGCCTCATTGAGCTCGTAGAGGTCGATGTCCTTCGGATCCATGCCCAGCTTCTTGAGAAGCTTGATCGTCACCAGCGACGGACCCGTGAGCATGATCGACGGCTCGGAGCCGATGGAGGCAAAGCCCTTGATCCGCGCACGCGGCTTGAGACCAAGCGCATCGCCCATTTCCTTGCTGCCAATCAGCACGGCTGACGCGCCATCCACGATACCCGACGAGTTGCCGGCGTGGTGGACGTGGTTGATCTTCTCGACTTCCGGATAGCGCTGCTTCACCACATCGTCGAACGCCATCTGGCCCATCTGTTCGAAGGACGGGTTCAGCGCCGCAAGCGTCTGCATCGTCGTGTCGCCACGCACGGTCTCGTCGTGGCCGAGGATGGTGACGCCCAACTGGTCCTTCACCGCCACGACCGACTTCTTGAAGCGGCCTTCCTTCCAGGCCTGCGCCGCGCGCTTCTGGCTCTCGACCGCATATGCGTCCACATCATCTCGCGAGAAGCCGTACTTGGTGGCGATCAGGTCCGCGCCGATGCCCTGCGGAGCAAAGTAGGACTTCATCGCGATCTCGGGGTTCGACGCCCACGCGCCACCGTTCGATCCCATCGGCACGCGGCTCATGGCCTCAACGCCGCCGCCGATCGCCATGTCGGCCTCGCCGGTCATGACCTTCGCCGCAGCGATGTTGCAGGCTTCAAGGCCCGAGGCGCAGAACCGGTCCACCTGCACGCCCGCTGTCGTCTCGGAGTAGTCAGCGTTCAGCACGGCGATCCGGGCGATGTCCGAGCCCTGCTCGCCGATCGGCGTCACGCAGCCCATGATCACATCGTCGACCTTGGACGTGTCGAGGTTGTTGCGTTCCTTGATCGCCTTCAGGGCCTGTGTGGCGAGCTGCAGCGAGGTGATCTCGTGCAGGCTGCCGGTGCTCTTGCCCTTGCCGCGCGGCGTACGAACGGCGTCATAGATGTAGGCTTCGGCCATTGGGGCCTCCCGTGAAAACTCTGCACCCGCGAAGCGGGGAGACAGTTCAGAATGCGTCGGCGGGAAGGGCCATCACCGACCCTGCGCCTGTCTTTACCTTTGCGAGATGTGACGTAACGTCAGGCAAGACACGTTCAAAGAAATAGCGGGCCGTCGCCAGCTTGTCGTCATAGAAGCGGTCGCCTTCACCTTGAGCTGATTGGGCCTTCTGGGCCAGCGCCGCCTTGGCCATCTTGGCCCACATGAAGGCGAGGCTGGTGAGCCCGAATAGCTGCAGGTAGTCGTGGCTGGATGCGCCGGCATTGTCGAAATTCGACATGCCATTCTGCATCAGCCACATCGTGGCTTCCTTCAGCTGCCCGGTCGCCAGGGCCACGCCCTCAACATACGGCTTCAGGTCCTTGTCGCCATCATTGCTGGATACGAATTCCTCAAGATCGTTGAAGAACCCGAACACCGCACGCCCGCCATTGGCGGCCAGCTTGCGGCCGACAAGATCCAGCGCCTGGATGCCGTTGGTGCCCTCATAGATCAGGGCGATACGCGCATCACGCACAAACTGCTCGACGCCCTGGTCGCGCGTATAGCCCGTGCCGCCATGCAGCTGCAGCGCATCGTTGGCGCACTTGAAGCCGCGGTCGGTCAGGAAAGCCTTCACCACCGGCGTCAGCAGCGTCATCCGGTCTTCGGCCTTCTCGCGGACATGCGGGTCAGGCGAGACCTGTTCGAGATCGCCCTGCAGCGCCGTCCAGTACACGAACGCGCGGCCGCCCTCGGTGAACGCCTTCATGTCCATCAACATCCGGCGCACGTCCGGATGCACGATGATCGGGTCGGCAGGCATGTCCGGCGCCTTCGCGCCGGTGATGGAGCGGCCCTGCACGCGCTCGCGGGCGAAATCGGCGGCGTTCTGGAACGCCACCTCCGCTTGCGCGAGGCCCTGCATCCCGACGCCCAGCCGCGCTTCGTTCATCATCACGAACATGGTGCGCATGCCCTTGTGAGCCTCGCCCACCAGATAACCTGTCGCGCCCTCATAGTTCATCACGCAGGTGGCGTTGCCGTGGATGCCCATCTTTTCTTCAAGGCCGCCGCACTGATAGCCGTTGCGCTCACCCAGCGAGCCATCTGGCTTCACGATGAACTTCGGCACGATGAACAGCGAGATGCCCTTGATGCCCTCGGGCCCGCCCTCAATACGCCCCAGCACCAGCTGGATGATGTTCTCGGTGAGGTCCTGCTCGCCGCCGGAAATCCAGATCTTCTGGCCAGAGATCTTGTAGGTTCCATTGGGCTGGGGAACCGCCTTGGTCCGGATCAGGCCGAGGTCTGTGCCGCACTGCGGCTCGGTCAGATTCATGGTGCCGGCCCATTTACCGGTCATCATGTTGGTAAGGTAGGTCTTCTTCTGCTCGTCCGAGCCGCCAACCAGGATGGCTTCCGCAGCGCCCCGCGTCAGGCCCGGATACATCGCAAACGCCATGTTCGCGGACGAGCACATTTCAAGGAAGGGGATGGAGACAACGCGCGGCAGTCCCTGCCCACCCCACTCCGGATCGGCCGAAATCGCCATCCACCCGTCGTCCGACATCTGCTTGAAGGCTTCCCTGAAGCCCGCCGGCGTCGTCACGGAGGCGTCAGGGTTGCGCTTGCAACCCTGACGGTCGCCGATCGCGTTGATCGGCTGCAGCACTTCGCTGGCGAAGGCCGCCCCGCCCTCCAGAACCGCCTCGACAACGTCGCGAGGCGCATCGGAAAAGCGGGGCAGATTCGAATACGCTCCAATATCAAGCACTTCAAAAAGCAGGAATTTCATGTCCCGCAGCGGCGCCTGGTATCTCGGCATATGTGGTCATCCCAATCGCTAAAGCGGCCGGGCGAGCGACAACGATTCCGGCAGCTGAACGCTCCGGGGTCTAATCGCTGTCAATCTGGCCGTCGAGACTGACTTGGCGTCAGCTGTCCAGATGGACGCCGTCGCCATCGAGTCCAGCCCGCGCCACGCGTTCGTATGCGCGCGCGGATTGCTCGACTTCAGCGCCTGGTCCCATTTCCTGCAGCTTCTCTTCTGCCCAGCGCACGCCCTTGTTGAGCGTTTCCAGGGCCGCCTCGATATCTTCGCGTTGTTTTTCGAGGTTCCGGATTTGCTCGCGTGACTTCTTGAGCGAGAGCTTCAGCTGCGCCCGATGACCCTCGAGCGTGTAGAGGTCGAGGATTTCGCGGATATCCGACAGCGAGAACCCGACGCTTTTGCCCTGAAGGATGAGCTTCAGGCGAGCCCGGTCCCGGATCGAATAGACCCGGTTCAGGCCATCGCGTGTTGGCGACAGCAGGCCCTTGTCTTCATAGAAACGCAGCGCACGCGGCGTAACCTGGAACTCGCGCGCAAGTTCGCTGATTGTATAGGTTTTCAATCTCTGCCTCCCGTTGGATTATGAGCTCCGTGGGGGAGCACGGGCGGCGTCTTTGACGTAACGCTCAGCAATACGTAGCGGCGCCTACCCCGTAGGTCAATTCTGTCGCACCCCCCACCTAGATCTCCAGAGAAATTAACATTTAAGAGCCGTTAACCGTATCACGGCCAACTGGCCCGTGGTGCGAGCCGGGGTAAGGCTTTCTCCGCGGGATTCGGAGCTGAGATGACCCAGGGACCCTGGAGCGTAAAGGGAATTGACCCAAAGGTGCGCGAGATCGCGCGCGAGCGCGCCCACCGTCAGGGCGTGACCCTTGGCCAATATCTCAATGCGCTTCTCATGGAGGCCGATTCCTCCCCGATCCGCGACATAGACCTGTCGGACCCCCTGCCCCGCGCGGCCGAGGACCACGACCTGCGCCGCATGTCGATGGAAATCGACCAGCTGGCCCAGCGCCTCGAAGCCTCCACCTCGCGCTCTTCGCGCGCCATTTCCGGCATCGACAAGTCGATTCTCGGCCTCATGGGCAAAGTCGATACGTCCGGCAAGGCCCAACTCATGGCGCTGGAGCGCGTCACCCGCGCCCTCGGCGAGATCGAATCAACCCAGACCGCCCTGCGCACCCGGATCGACACGCTCGAAGGCGAGGGCCGCAGCAACTCGACGCTGGATGGCCTGAAAACGCTTGAGGCCTCTCTAGATCGTCTCGCCGGCACGGTGCAGGACCGCCTCGCCTTCGCCGACCAGGAACAGAAACACCTCCGCGACCTCTTCGAGGAAAAGGTCAGCGCCGTCTCCGACAAGGTCGACGATGTCGCCCGCTCGGTCGACTCGGTCGTCGGCAACGCCGTCCGCACAAACGCCGCGGGCATCACCGGCCGCATCGATCAGGTCGAGGAGAAGATGTCGGCCGCCGAGCGCCGCATCGAGGCCGGCATTGCCCGCATCACCGACGCCGCCTCGCGCTTCGAACTGTTCGAGACCAAGGCCGAGCGCGCCGTGGGCGACACGACCTGGCGCATGGAGCGTGCGCTGGAGTCGAACATCACGCGGTCTCGCGCGATGTCGAAGGAAGTCCTCGACCGCGTCGACGCCATCGAAGAAAAGACCCGCGAAGCCATGAGTGGCCTGAGCGAGGCCGTCTCGCGCATCACAGACCGCGTCAGCCGCACCGAACGCAAGACCGACACCGCCGTCGGCGTGCTCGAGCGCGCCATCACTGACATCGACGAGCGCACACAGCGTAACGCAGGCAAGGCCGGACAGGACGAACTCGCACAGCTCCAGCAGGTCTTCCAGAAACGCCTCGACGCCTTCGCCGAGGATATGGCCCGCCCGATCCACGCCCTGCGCGCCGACATGGAGCGCCGCATCGACGATGCCGCGCGCAATGCCAACCCCGAGAAATTCGACCGGCTGGACCGCAGCCTCCGCCAGCTGCAGGACCAGATCAACGTCGCCGAAGCCCGCCAGGCTGACGCCGTCGAGGCGATGAGCTCGCAGGTTGACCGCCTGTCCCGCGCCGTCGACGAGCGCCTCCGGGCCGTGGAAACGCGCGGCGATGATCGTTCGATCGACGATGTCCGCAGCGAAATCGCGCGCCTGGCCGACACCATAGATGCCCGCCTCTCGGGCGTGGAAGTCGCTGGTCAGAAGACGACGGACGCCCTCACCAAGCTCAGCACGTCGGTCGACGAGCGCATGGCCGGCCTCGAGTCCCGCAGCGCCGGCGCAATCGACATCGTCGGCGAACAGGTCGCTCTGGTCGCCGAGCGGCTGCAGCGCCGCCACGACGAAAGCATCCAGCGTCTCACCGACCGCATAGCCGAGTCTGCGCTTGAGGCGCGCCCGCTCGACAACGCCGAAGTTGATCGCCTTGCCGATCGCCTCGACGAGCGTGTACGCGAAAGCGAGCGCCGCAGCGCCGAAGCAATCAGCCAGATCGGCGAACAGGTCGCCCGCGCGGTCGAAAGGCTGCAAACGCAGCATCAGGACTCGATGCGCGGCTTCGAGTCCCGTCTCACCGACAGCGGCCGCTCCTACGAGTCGAAGCTCAATGACGTGCTGCAGGAAGTGCAGCGTCGCATGGACGAGTCGGCCGAACAGTCCTCCGTCGCCCTTGCCCCCGTGCAGAAGACGATGTCTTCGCTCGCCCGCCGCCTCGAAGTGCTCGAGGATGCCCGCACGGGCGTGGAGCCGGTCAGCCTAGAAGCCGTGACGCGCGACATTCCCGTCGTCCACGATGATTTCGTCATCATCGACGATGATCCGGCGGCGGACATTCTCGAACCCAGGATCGCTCCCTCCGCGCTTGCCGCCGTCACGCGCGCCGACACAGCGTCTGACGACTCCAGCGACATCGTCGGCGTCGAACCGCCCCCGTTTGATCGCGCAGACTCACAGGAGTCCCAACTCTTCGGGGACGCAGCGTCTGCATCTCCGCCGGCCGGCCTTGCTGCTGATCTTGGGGCCGCCAGCTCGATCGACGATCTTATGGAGCCGGACGACGCCCTCCTCGGCCCGCCGGGTCCGCCCGCACCCGGCTTCGTCGCCGACCTGCCGTCTGATGAAAGCCGTGAGCGCCTGTCCGCGACCTATCTTGAGGAAGCCCGCCGCGCCGCCCGCCAGGGCCGCCGCGTCACCACGATCGAAACCGGGGGCCGCAAGGGCATCGGCAAAGGCCCGCTGATCGCCTCGGCCGTCCTCACTGTCGCTGTCGCCGGCGGCGCCGCTTTCACGGTGATGCGCGGCAAGCAGGACGCCCAGGGCGACGATTTCGCCCGCCTCGATCCGGCCGCTCGGCAAGCCCCCGTAGCCGACGCGGGCGCAACCGACGCTGTCCTCTTCGCCGAGGGCGGCGACGCAGCCGCCGCTCCCTCCATGGCGGAAGCCGACCCGGCCGCCGGCATTCTGGAACCCGCGACCGCCCCTGCTGAGCCCCAGCCCGTCAAACCCGCTGCGGCCGCCCCCGCCGCCGCGCCTGCTCTCACACTGGAGCAGGCCGTCCGCGATGGCGATCCGGTCGCCCTGCACGACTATGCGCTGGAACTTCTGCAGTCAGGCGAGAAGACGCGCGGCGTGCAACTCCTGAAGGATGCGGCCTCGCGCGGCCTCGTCATGGCGGAATACCGCCTCGCCAAGCTCTATGAGCGCGGCGAGGGCGTCCCGCGCGACATAGCCGCCGCGCGTTCCTGGACCGAAAAGGCCGCCATCGGCGGCAACCGCCTCGCCATGCACGACCTCGCGGTCTTCTATGCCGAAGGCGACGCCGGCCCGCAGAGCTATGCCGCCGCCGTGGAATGGTTCCGCGCCGCGTCCGAACTCGGCCTCGTGGACAGCCAGTACAACCTCGCCGTCCTTTATGAACAGGGCCTCGGCGTCAGCCAGGACAAGGCTGAGGCCGCCTACTGGTTCGAAGTGGCCGGCCGCGCTGGGGACCAGGACGCCAGCCGCCGGGCCCGCGCCATGCTGGCCGAAATGCAGCCCACCCAGGGCGAGGCAATCAAGCGCAAGGCCCGCGCCTTCAACCCGAAACCCCAGATTGCCCGGGCCAATGGCGATTTCGGCCGCCGTGCCTGGGACGTCGCAACCCCGGCCCAGGTGGCCGAGGCCCAGCGCCTGCTGCAACGCCTTGGCTATGCCCCGGGAACCACCGACGGCAAGATGAGCACCCGCACCTCCGAAGCCATCCGCCAGTTCGAGCGCTCCAGCGACCTGCCGGTCACGGGCGAAGCCAGCGTGTCGCTTCTTAGGCAGCTTCGGGCCGCAACACTCAGCCTCGACGACTGAACGCTTCCGGTGACGCAATTGCCCGCGTAGAACGGGACGATGTTGATTCACCTGCCCATCGCACAGATCGCGGTCGACCCGCTGATCCTCGTGACGATTGGCATGCTTGTGGGCTTCCTGTCCGGCATGTTCGGCGTCGGCGGCGGGTTCCTGCTGACGCCCCTGCTCATCTTCTATGGCATCCCCCCGGCTGTCGCCGTCTCCACCCAGGCAAACCAGGTGCTCGCCACCTCGATCGCCGGGGTCTCAAGCCACTGGCGCGACCGGCTGGTGGACACCAAGCTGGGTATGCTGATGCTGGCCGGCGGCATCGTCGGCTCGACCATCGGCGTCGGCATATTCACCCTGCTCAAAGTTTTCGGCCTGATCGATACGACGGTGACGGTGCTCTACATCGTCTTCCTCGGCGTCATCGGCGGGCTTATGGCGTGGGAAAGCGTCGGCGCCCTGCGCGGCTCCGGCGGCGACCCCGCCCGGCGCACGCGCCTTCGCGCCTGGACCCGCGTCCTGCCGATGAAGCGCAGGTTCCCAAGATCGGGCCTCTACATCTCGATCATCCCACCCATCGCCATCGGTTTCTTTGTCGGCATGCTGGCCGCCATCCTCGGCATCGGCGGCGGCTTCATCCTTGCCCCGGCCATGGTCTACCTGCTCGGCGTTCCCACACGGGTGATGATCGGGACCTCGCTCTTCCAGATTATTTTCCTAACCGGCTACGTCACCTTCCTGCAGGCGGCCTTCAATGGGACAGTGGACCTGATCCTCGCAGCAGTCCTGATGGTGGGCGGCGTCATCGGGGCCCGCTACGGCGCGATCGCGGGCCGCCGGCTCAAGGCCGCCCAGCTGCGCCTCCTGCTGGCCGTCCTCGTGCTCGTTATCGCCGGTCGTCTGGTCTACGAGCTCTACGTCGAGCCGACACCCGAATACCGGCTGGAGGCGCCGGCATGATCGCGCGTCTCGCCCTTCTGGCCTCGGCTCTGGCCATCGCTGGCGCGGCCCTCGCCCAGCCGGGCACTCCTGCAGAGCGCCCCTTCATGCCCGCCGGCCTCGCCCAGGAAAGCATCGAGGTAACAGTCAACTTCACTGGCTCACGCGTCGTGCTTTTCGCCAACACGCCGCAGCCCGAGAACGAGACCTCCGGCCTCGCCATCGCCCTGATCGGGCCAACCGTCAGCCAGAAAATGATACGCCGCACGGCCAGCGGCGATGAGGTCATCGAATTCGTCTCCGCCCCCAGCGTTTTTGCCGTCGGCGCCGAACCGCAGGTTGCAACGTCCGTCCTGCCCGAAACGCTGGCCAGCGTCGGACTCGACCCCGGCGCTTCGGCCCAGCCGCGCGCCGAACAGCTGATCGCGCCGGACCTTCCGGCCTGGCGCGCCGCTTTCGTGGACCTCAAACGGGCCGAGGGCCTCTATGTGCTCGATGCAGCCGATATCAAGCGCTTCGACGGCGGCCTGCATCGCGCCACCATCGCCCTGCCGCTCAACGCTCCGCCGGGCGAGTATCGCGTCCGAGCCGTCGCCTTCCGCAATGGCGAACCGGTGGGAGAGACCACGCAGACGCTGACGCTCGAACGCAGCGGCCTTGAGGAAACGTTGTTCGATCTCTCGCGCCAGCACGGCCTGGTCTACGGGTTCGTCGCAGTCCTTCTCGGCGCGCTGGTCGGAGGCGTCGGCGCCTGGTTTGGCCGGAAATAGGACCTAGGCTGCAGGCTGGCGCGCGCGATCCGGCGCAAGGCTGTCAACGCCCGCAAGATAAACGCCATCGCGCCCCAGCACGCACGCCACCATCCTGTCCGCGAACAACGGGGCGAAGGCCGCATCCAGTACGTTGAGCCCGCCCGTCAACGCGCCATAGGCCGGCATCACCAGCCGCTCGCCATTCGCAGCGAAGCACCGCGCCCGTACGCTGCGCCCCGTTCGCCCGACCACGCGCGCACAGGGATGCAGGTGTCCTGCGATCTCTCCGCGCGCGCCTGGGGAAGGCTCATGGCGGAGCGTCAGCCCGCCCATGCGAAGCTCGAAAGCCGCGCGCCCGCCCAGATCCTCCGGCGGCGCCGGATCGTGGTTCCCCTCGATCCACACCCAGTCATGCGCTTCCGTCATCGCGCGCACCGCGGCCACATCATCATCGGCCATGCGCGTGCGCGACCGGCGGTCGTGGAAACTGTCGCCCAGGCTCACCACCGTCGTCGGCCGCAACTCCGCCAGCAGAGCCCCCAGCCGCCGCAAGGTTGCGCGCGTGTCATAGGGCGGCAGCATCTGCCCGCGCGCGGCATAGGACGAAGCTTTCTCCAGGTGCAGGTCCGATACGACCAGCACGCCAGCCGCCTCCCACCACAGCCCGCCGCACGGCAACAGCGACAGTCTTTCGCCCGCCAGCTCAAGCTGGAGGACGCGCGTCTCCCCGGTTGCCGTGTTCGTCATGGCCATGGCGGAAGCGTGGCCAGCGCCGGCTGCTCCGTCAACGGTGCACGCGGGACAATTGCCGGCGCCGCGCGTCTCGTTTATCCCTGTGAACGGCAACCGGGCAGGGGAAACTTCCATCCGTCACGTCGGTCTCGCCCTTGTGGGCGTTTTCCTGCTTGGGCCTGCGCCAGCCTGCTCACGCCCTCCGGCAACGCGGCTGCGCGCTGGGCGGCTGTGGAAAAATCCCGCGCCGCCAAGGCTAGCAACGCACCCGGCGAAGGCAATATCTGCAAGAACATGACAGTGATGGGTTCGAACTTCCCGAAGAAGGTGCGCTCCACTGTGAAGGAATGGGAAGAGTTCGACGAACAGCAGCGCCAGACCGGCGATGAATATGATCGCTCTCGCCGCGCTGGCAACGCAGGCAGCGCGTTCGAGTACTAACTCATCGCATCGCGAACCAGATCATCCTCCGCCTCGCGCAGGATGGCCTCGGCGGCATCGCCCGAGAACACCGGCTCCTTGCCGATCTCCAGCATCACGGGCACTGCAAACGGCGAAATCTGCTCCAGCTTCGTATGCACGATACGACCCTTGATACGCTTCAGCGCCTCGCCCAGCCGCCTGATGTCCAGCAATCCTTCGCCTGCATCCATCCGCGCCGCCTTCAGCAGCAGGTGGTCCGGTTCATGGCTGCGCAGCACGTCATAGATCAGGTCAGTCGAGAATGTGATCTGCCGCCCCGTGCGCTCGCCCTTCTGCATCCGCCGCTCGATCAGGCCCGAGATCAGCGCATTGTTGCGGAAGGTCCGCTTCATCAGCGCGCTTTCCTCCAGCCATGCGTCGAGATCATCCCCCAGCATGTCCTCGTGGAAAAGCTGGTCCATGTCCTCGCCGCGCATATCCTCCGCCGCCCACACTGACAGCGCATACTCCGACGCAACAAACCCCAGCGGCTTAAGCCCGGCCCGCTCCATCCTTTTCGTCAGCAGCATGCCCAGCGTCTGGTGCGCCAGCCGCCCCTCGAACGGATAGCAGACGAGATAGTGGCGATCGCCACGCGGAAACGTCTCGACCAGCAACTGGTCCGCCGCCGGGATGATCGACTTGTGCTCCTGCACCTCGATCCAATCCCGCACCTGCGCCGGCAGGCTGCTCCACCGAGTACGATCATGCAGCATCTGGCGCACGCGCGTTGCGAGGAACGTCGTCAGCGGAAACTTGCCGCCATTGTAGGACGGGATTTTCGGATTGGTGTCGAACGTCTTGGTCACCAGCGCGTCGGTGTCCGATATGCCCTCGAAGCGCAGGATCTCCCCGGCGAACAGGAACGTGTCGCCGGGCGTCAGCATCTCGAAGAAGTACTCTTCCATCTCGCCCAGCTTGCGCCCCGGCCGCATCAGCCGCTTGCCTTCGCCGCCCTTGAAGAACGACACCTGCCGCACGCCGATCATCGGGTTCTCGATGATCGTGCCGACATTCATGCGGTGCTGCCGCCGTACATCGTCATTGCGCGCACGCCAGACTCCATCGGGAAACTTCACGATTCGGCGAAAGCGATCATACGTCCGCAGCGCATATCCACCCGTCGCCACCAGGTCGACCACGCGCTCCCACGTCTCCCAATCCAGCTCGGCATAGGGAGCGGCAGCCGTCACCTCGTCATACAGCTTCACCGCATCGAACCCATCCCCGCATGCCCGCGCCATCACATGCTGCGCCAGCACGTCCAGCCCGCCACGCCGCGGCCCCGGCCCATCCAATTCTCCCGCCTCCACCGCCTCCACAGCCGCGCGGCATTCCAGCACCTCGAACCTGTTGCTCGGCGCCAGCAACGCGCGGCTCGGCTCATCCATCCTGTGGTTCGACCGCCCGATGCGCTGGATCAGCCGCGACGACCCCTTCGGCGCACCCATCTGCACGACAAGATCCACATCGCCCCAGTCGATCCCGAGATCGAGCGTCGAGGTGCACACCACCGCCTTCAGCTTCCCCGCCGCCATCGCGGCCTCTACCTTCCGCCGCTGCTCCACATCGAGCGATCCATGGTGCAGGGCGATGGGCAGCGAGTCCTCGTTCACGCGCCACAGCTCCTGGAACGTCATCTCCGCCTGGCTGCGCGTGTTGACGAATACGAGCGACATCTTCGCGCCCTTGATCGCCTGATAGACCTCCTTGATGTTGTGCCGTCCCGAATGCCCCGACCACGGAATGCGCGCTTCGGAATCCAGCACCGAGATATTGGCGCTCGCGCCGCCCTCATGCCGGATCACCGGCGTATCCGGCCCCAGCCACCGCGACAGCGCCGCCGGATCACGCACCGTCGCAGACAGGCCGATATGCCGCGCCTCCGGCGCCCATGTCCGCATTGTCGCCAGACACAGCGCCAGCAGATCGCCCCGCTTGCTCTGCGCAATCGCGTGCACCTCATCGACGATCACGGCCCGCAAGTCGGCGAAGAACCGCCCCGCATGCTCTGACGCCACCAGCAGCGCCAGCTGTTCCGGTGTCGTCAGCAATATGTCCGGCGGCTTCGCCCGCTGCTGCGTCCTTCGCGACGGGCTCGTGTCTCCCGTCCGCGTATCAAGCGTCAGGTCCAGCCCCATCTCCGCAACCGGACTCGCAAGGTTCCGCGCCACGTCCGTCGCCAGCGCCTTCAGCGGCGAGATATAGAGCGTGTGCAATTTCGGATGAACCCGCGCCGGAGCCTCCGCCAGTTCGATCAGACTGGGCAGGAACCCCGCCAGCGTCTTGCCGCCGCCCGTGGGCGCAATCACCAGCCCGCCTTGCCCACGCCTTGCCGCCGCAATCAGCCCCGCCTGGTGCGGCCGCAGTTCCCACCCGCGCGCGCCAAACCACGCCGCAAAGCGCGGCGGCAGAGGGCTGGGCGGCTGCGGATCATCGGCCATGGCCCTTAGATAAGCGCTGCTGCACCGCTTGTCCCGCGCACGTTAACCGGCCCAGCCCTGCAATTAACGAATTGTTGGCCATGACATCGCAATATCTGGAACCATGACGGTATCGATCCGCGCATCCCTGCTGCTCAGCGCGCTGGCTATGGCCACGCTGACCGCCGCGTTCGTCGATCCGCCCAAAGACTCCCACGCCTCTCCCGCTCCCGGCGACCCCACCTCAAACCACCCCGCCCACTGGACCTATGGCGGCGAGGGCGGTCCCGAACACTGGGGCGAACTCTCGGCCGGCAATGCCGCCTGCGCCACCGGCCGCCAGCAATCGCCCATCGATCTTTCCGGAGCCATGTCCGCCAGCATTCCCGCGCCTGCCGCGCACTGGATCCCCACGCATGGCGCTATGGTTATCAACAACGGCCACACCATCCAGGTCGACGTCCCCGAAGCTGGCAGCGTCAAGCTCGACGGCAGGGACTACGTCCTCAAGCAGTTCCACTTCCACCATCCGTCCGAACACACGATCAACGGCAAGCAGTTCCCGCTCGAAGCCCACTTTGTCCACGCCTCCAGCGAGGGCGACCTCGCCGTGATTGGCGTGATGTTCCTCGAAGGCTCGCCCAACCCCAACCTCGACGCCATTTGGGCGACCGCGCCGGGCCGCGAAGGCAAGGCCGCCGTCGCCTTCAACATCGATGCCGCTGCTTTCATGCCGGCAAGCGGATCAGCCTTCCGCTATGAAGGCTCCCTGACGACCCCGCCATGCTCCGAAACCGTGCACTGGACCGTCATGTCGACACCCGTCACCGCCTCGCCGAGCCAGCTTGCGGCCTTCGCGGCGCTGTTCCCCCACAACGCCCGCCCCGTACAGCCGCTCAACCGCCGGTACGTGTTGAAGACGGCGGGTTGAGCCGTCACGGCGACGCCCGCCAAAGCCACGGCGCCACGGCAAACACGATCACCCCAAACAGCGTCAGCCCGATCAGCACCCAGTTGAACGTGTACTCAAACGTCGGGAACTGGGTCCAGTTCACGATCAGCGTCGTCACCATCGTCGCCACCGCCAGCGCGATCCCCGCACGCGGCCGCTTCAGCAGCAACCAGAAGACTACCAGGTCCACTAGACAAATCCCGTACCAGAACCACGGCGCCCAACTCGGCGCCGGCCCGTAATACCAGAGGTCGCCATTCACCAGCGTCCACGCCACATGGCTCACCGCCCCGAATACAAAGCCCCAGGCGAGGACAACACGCGTGCGGCCAGCGGCGCTCATGCAAGCAGCTTTCGCAACCGCCCATAGTCGATCTTCGAGTTATGCCGTTTGTCGAGCGGTACCTCCTTCACGATCACCGCATCAATCGCGCCCATCGCCGCCGCCCGCCGCTGCATCTCGGCGGCATCCAGCCCATCGCCCTCCACCGCCAGCTTCGCCCGCGGCGCTCCCGCCAGCAACGCCGCGCGCTTCACACCCGGCCAGCTCAACGCCGCCGTCTCCACCGCAAACGGGAACAGCCCACCGCTAGCCGCCTCGCGCCGCCCCAGCAGCCAAAGCCGCCCTTGTTCATCGACCCGCGCCGCATCCCCCGTGCGGTGCCACAGCACGCCATCACGCAGCGACTTGGTCGAAACATCATCGACCGCATCGAGATAGCCGCCATTCACATGCGGCCCGGCCACGAACACTTCATGGTCGCGCAGCTCGACGCTGATCTCAGGTATCGGCTTGCCCGCTAGCAACCCGCCGCCTGTCGCCATCGCCTCCCAGTCGGCATCCCCGATCTGGTCCATCCGCACATGCGCAATCGGCTCGGCCTCCGTTGAGCCGTAGACCGCATGCATAGTCGCACCCGGCGCAGCCTTGGCTGCTGCGCGCAGCAGGTTCGGAAACACCGGCCCGCCGCCCGTGAAGATCGCCTCCAGCTTCGGCATCGCCTCTGCGCCCTCGACAATCCGCGCCACTACCGCCGGCGGAGCCACGATGCGGTTGACCCGATGCGTTGCCATCTGCCGCCGCAGCCGCGCCCCATCCAGCTTGGCCGGCCGCGTCAGTCTCCCCGCCGGGATCACGCTCGCAGCCCCCGCAGCAAGGTTCGACAGGATGAATACCGGCAGCGAGATCAGATCGACATCACCCGGCTTCGTACGCCGCACATGCTCCAGCAACTCATGCTGCAGCATCAGAAACGCCGCCGAGCGCACAATACCCTTCGGCCGCCCCGTCGAGCCCGAGGTAAACGTGATCAGGGCAGGCGCAGTGTCGGGCAGGTGGGCCAGCATCTCGTCGCCGACGTCGTCATCCCCCGGTTCAGGCAAGCTCTTCAGCGCCCGCAGTTCCCGAAAGCCCAGCCGGATCAGATGCCCCACCCCAGCCGTCGCCACCGCCTTCGGCTTCGCCGCCTCAACGCCAAGCAGCAGCCCCTTCAACCCCGCCGCAGGCTCAGGAAACATCGCCACCGCACCAAGCCTGAACACGGCCAGCAGCGTCTCATACAGCTCCACCGAAACCCCGCGCGCGACAAGCACCACATCGCCTGCGCCAATCCCCGCGCGAGCCCAGGCCCGCGCCCGTGTGTTCGAGGCCTGCGCCAGTTCGCGATAAGTCACCACCTCGCCATCCGGCGCGATGATCGCCGCCGCATCCGGCCGCGTGCTCACCTGCGCAAGGAAGGCCCCAACAAGATTCAAAGCCGCCCGCCCCACAGCGCATACCGCCGAAACACCTTGCCGCCCGTCTTGTCAGAATGCAGCGCCGACAGATTGCTCTCATGCATCAGCGCATGGATCACATCGCTGAAACCCCGGGCCTTCGCTCGCGCATGGAATTCGTTCGCCAGCATCGAGCCCGCGCCCTTCACGCGCGACGCGTACGTCTTGAGGATCACCGACGTAGGCTTTGCTCCCTCCACATAGTTGGGCAGGGCGAACAGAAACGCTGCCAGATTCCCGGCATCATCGTCCGCCAGCAGCACAAGCTCCGGATCAATCGCGCCCAGAACGGGCCGATAGCTCGCAAGGAAGTCCTCCAACGCGATCGGCTGATAGAAGTGATTGGTCGCAAACGCTTTGAGCGACAACGCGTGAATTCGTGTCAGCTCCGCTTCGGCCCGCGCAGCATCAAACAAGCGCAGGCGCAATCCCGCCGGCGCTGCCGATCCACTCGCCGGAATGTCCGCTGGCCGTACGGCGGAAACATAGCGCGACACGATCGCCAGTCCTGACGCCTCAAACGCCGCGACATGGTGGGTTGGATTGCTCGGCTCCATCAGGAAGGCCGGCCGGCCATCACTCTCCACCACCAGCCTGTGCTTGCCCCAGGTATTGCCGTCCATCGGCCCCAGCACGGCGCCAAACCCGTCGGCCTTGAGCTGCACCAGCACCGCCCTGATCAACGCAGCACCTGCGTCCGCACTGTCGCACTGAAACTGTCCAATCGCCGCCGTCCGCGGCCCGTCCAGCGACGGCGCCTCGCGATAGATTGCAAGGCTCGCACCGTCGCTCGTGACGATCTCTGCCGCGCTCATGACAGCATCAGCGGGATAGAGAGCGGAATGAAAGCCAGCCCGATCACCATGCTCAAAGCGCCCAGCATCATCCACGGCCTGTCGTGATCGCGATGGCGGATCAGCCAGCCCGCGCCGGCAACAGCGATGATGCCGCCAAGCCCTGCCAACGTGAAGACCAGGGCCGGCTCGCTCTGCGCCTCGGACCAGTATGTCCGCACCGACATCCCCGCCCAGGCGATCAGCACCACCAGAACCACGCGCCAGGCCTTCTGCGCAAAACGCGCCGATATCCCCGCCGCCAACGCCGCGAACGAGAGGTTGAACGCAAAGATCGTGTCCATTCGCATCACATGACTCACCACGAAGAACAGCATCGCCACCGCCAGGATCACGATCAGCAGGTTCAGCGCATCAAAGGCCGGCCGGCTGCCATTGCGCACCGCCGCCGCCGCCACGTAGGTCGCCACCGCAATCCCCGGCGTGATGATGCTGGTGGGCTCGGCGAAGATCGCGATGCAGAAGAACAGCGTCGCGCCCGCCGCAAGAAAATGCCGCTCCTCGCCCGGCCGCTCGCGCGACACCCAGAGCAGCGCCAGCAAGGCCAGAAAGAAGAACCCCGCAATCGTCGCCAGCCCCAGCACACCCAGATAGAGCAGGTTCGACATCAGGAAGTAGAGCCCTAGCGGAATGAACAGATTGTCCAGCCCCCGCCAGCTCGCCCCCTCCAGCAGCGCGCCGAACACCGCCGTAATGAAGGCCAGCAGCACGGCTTCCCCGCGACCGATATCCGTCATCAGCAGGATCGCGATCAGCGACAGCAACCACGCCGTCACAGCAAAGACGACCACACCCTCGATACTCTTTGAGCCTTCCTCGATCTGGAACTTCCGCCGCCCATAGCGCGATCCCACCAGCGCACTAGCCGCATCGCACAGCGTCAGGATCAGGATCGGCAACACGTACAACACCGGCCCCGGCGGCGCCTTCTCGTGCATCGAGATCGAAACGAAATGCCCGTCCTTCAGCCAGAACAGCAGCGCCACTGAAACCGCAAACAGGAGCTCGCCATACGACTTGCGCTCGACAGCATGCAGCCCCCCGCCCAGGCTCTTGGCCGCTACGCCGCGGGCGGCCAGAAACACAACGAGCGCCAGCGCGCACGTCGCGCCCACCTCCCACGCCTCTTCGAACACCAACGGGAAAGTCAGGCAGTAGACGCCAAGGCTGATGTGGATCAGCTTGCGGCTAAGCTCGGCGTCCATGCGCATCATCTTAGCCAGGCGCGACACACCCCACAGCACTATGGCGAGCAGGGCGACCGACCCCGCGATCTTGGCAAGGCTGATCGCGAGGTCCTGGCTCAAACAACTTCCTCGATGACGAAGTCGGAATAGAAGAACGCCTTGTCCAGCGGCTTCAGCTTCGCCTCAAGCTCGCTGTTCGTCTTCACGCGCGCCGCAAGGCTCGCCGGCACACGCCGGGGCGCCATCATGTTCCAGTAAGCGATGCGCGCTCCCGGATTGCTCGCCGCCAGGATTGTCGCGTACGCAGCCTCATGCGCCTCGGGCGACATGTACTCGAAGATGTCCGACAGGTTGAACGCATCCGCCTTCACGCCCTCGCTCGCCAGGGTCTCCACCGTGCAGAGCCGCACCTCAAACCTGTCCAGCCGATCGCGTATCGTCTCGAACCGCTCCGCCTCCAGCGCGCGCGGCAACGCTTCTCCATGCATCCCCTTGAGGATCCAGTGGAGATACGGGTTCTCTGACGGGTCCTGGTCCACCAGCGCCTTGCGCGTCAGGCGCGCCACCTGCGCAGCTGGTCCGCCTTCCACATGATCGAAGAATGCCGGGTCGCGTCCCAGCCTTCCCATCACAAAGCGCGAGAAGAACACCTTCACCATCTGGCGCCAGCCCCAATTGTTCCAGCGCTTGTCATAAAAGGCGGCGCGCTGGTCCGGCTCGCGCGGGGTCAACAGCAGATCGATCACTTCCTTCGTGTGGATGAACGGGATAACCCATTCGCGGAATGTCCGGAAGTAACGCTCGAACTTGCCGACGCCGCCAACGCCATAGCGCCCAATCTCTTCCTTGCGCGCCGCCCAGAACGCCTGGTCCTCATCCGAAAGCTTCGCCGCCGCCAGCTCCAGCAGGTGCCGCCTTCGCCCCGATGGCCGCGAACCCATCAGCTCAAGAAAGTCGTGATGCGAATGCGTGCGATACATCGCCATGCGCAGGCGCACGCACGCCAGCTGCGTCGGGTTGAGATCGACCGCGATCACCCGTTCCGCTCCCTCGGCCAGCAGCGCCAACGCATTGTCGCCTGCCGACGCGATCGACACCACGATATCCGACGGCTTCACGCGCAGCGCCGCCGCTAGAATGTCTGCATCCTCCCATGCCTGCGCATAGCGTATGATGTCGAAACTCGCGCGGCTCGCGATATCGGTGTTGGCTCCGGTTTGTTCAGACATCGTGTGCAGCTGTCCCTGCGCTGTCCCCCCGCCGATCCTTTCGACTGTTCCGGCCCCGCCGTCCAGCCGCACCACGTCGCCGGTACGTAGCCATTGGGTCACACCCTTCAGGGAAACGACGCACGGCACGCCCATTTCACGCGCCACGATGGCCGAATGCGACAATAGCGAGCCTCGCTCAGCGATTACGCCCGCAGCATTGGCGAACACCGCAATCCAGCCCGGGTCGGTATGCCGCGCCACCAGGATTTCCCCCGGCGCCAGCGCCTCGACGCGCGGATCGTCGATAACCCGCACTCTCGCCGTCACCACGCCCTTGCAGCAAGCCAGCCCCTTGCGAACCTCGCCCGTCTCCCCCGGCCGCTGCGCCTCTACGGACAGCGCGGCCACACCCACGACATGCGCGCCGCGTGCACTGAACCGCTCGGGCGGGTCAGGCCGCTTCAACTGCGCACCCCACTCCGCCTGCCGAAGGCGGACGAGAGCTTTGAGATCGCCCGTCACCGCTGCGCCCTCCACAGCGCCCAGCAACTCCTCCACCGTCAGGCAGAACACATCGCGCGGCGCATTCAGAACGCCCGCCTCGGTCAGCCGCGCGCCCAGCGCCAGGAATATCCGCCGCACACGCCCGAACAGCCGCGTCCGCTCGAACCGCAGATTCTCCCGATCCCGCACCCGCGCCTTGGCCCAGTCCAGCACCCAGCGCGCCATCACGCGCTTGCCAAACTCCGGAATGATCTCGCGCAGGTCGCGCTCGTCTTCCTTCGCCGCTTCCGCACCCCGCGTCGCCGCCGCAGCCGATATCGCCATCAGAACCTGCGCCGGGTCCTCATGCAGCGTCCGGCTTTCCAGCTTCAGCTCCTGTGTACAGCGATCACCAAACTTCGCGATGTAACGATCGAACGCCGCCCGCAGTTCAGGCAACGCATCCACCGCACTGACATCCGCCTTCGCCAGCCGCGCCACCAGCTCAGCCTTGCCACGCACCATCAGCCCCATCTCGCGGATCATCCGCGCGGGCTCGGCCGAAACAATGTCGCCCTGTCCGATCAGCATGTTCGACAGGAATGACCGGCCATCATCGCCCCCGGCCTTCTCCATCGTCTTCTGCGCCAGCCCGAACGCAATCATGCAGAGGAAATCATTCACCAGCGGCGCATCCCATCGCGCCAGCAACTGCCGCTCCAGCAGCCGATACTCCGCCGCCAGCGCCGTGGCTTCCATGCCGTCAATCTCGGCATCCGGCCGCGCCAGCGCCGCGTTCAGCCGCTCATAGAACTTCGCAATCGTCCCCTTGATCCTGATCTCGTGCCAGACCAGCCCCAGCCCAACGCGCCCGAACTTCAGATTGTCGACAAACCGCTCCCAACCGCTAGTCGATGGCGGCGCAATGCGATCGGCCATCTCCTGCGGCAGCGCCTCGGAGACGCCCATCATTCCTTCCATGAATTTCCGGTTCGCCTTGAATCCCGGAAACAGCGCCAGCGCGCGATACCAGTTCAGCAGGTTGTAGTAGACCCGCCCATCCACACGCCCCAGCATGTTCTCGAACACCGCGCGATGCTCCTCCACATCCGCGCCCGGCACGCCCATCAACCGCGAGAACGCCTGATACACATGCGCATAGACATACCGCGCAAACGAGAATGTCAGCGGCGACGTCACACCGGGATAACTCTCGACGATGTTGGAGTTGTCCCAGATCACCACATCATCGGTGTCGCCCCGCTCATCCTGACGAAAGTCAGGATGAGCGGCGAAAGACCCCAATGTCGTAATCGGCCGCGACTGAAGCATCTTCAGCCCGCCCGCATCAACTGCCCATTCGATATCCTGAGGACAACCGAAATACGCCGCCGCCCGCCGCGCCATCGCGGCCACCTCGGCGCGCTCGGCCTCGCTCAGCACAGCCTCGCCATCCACCAGCTCGGCCTCCAGCGTCGCGCCATCCGCCGCGATCCGATAGCTGTCGCCATCCTCCTCGCCGCCCACCAGCTTGTCCGCCAGCCCCCGTATGGCGCTGATCACCACCACACTGCGATCGCCCGAAACCGGATCAGCCGAGAACGCCACGCCCGCCGCGCGCGCCGCCACCATCACCTGCACGATCACAGCCGGCGGCTGCGCATCGCCCGACAGCCCATGTGCGCGCCGATACGCCGCCAGCGAGTCCGTAAAACCCGACTGCCAAACCCGTTGCGCCGCCGCTTCCACATCTGCAGCAGCAACATTCAGCTCAGTCGCAAACTGTCCCGCATGCGCGCTCGACGCGCCATCTTCCTCCAGCCCTGAGGAACGCACCGCAAATGGACCTGCCCCACCCAACCGCTGCAACCCCCGCTTAACTTCTTCGCGCGCGGCCGCCTTCATGCCGCCAGCATCGAACGCGTCCGCCGAAATCACGAAGAACGCCGGCACCGGAAACGTCGCCGCCAGCTTCGCCAGCGCCGCGCCCTTGCCACCCGCTTCGGGCACAACGGCATCGGCGCCAAACAGAATGCGCGAAATCTCGCTCACGTCAGCCACAGCGCACCCAACAAAGGAAGAACGCCCAGCAACACGTAGTTCGCAATCACGAACAGCGCCGTCCCCGTCTCCATGCGCTTCACCGTCTTCTCGCTCGGCGTTCCGGCATAATCGATCGCGGTCCACGCCGCATACATCGTCACCGTCATCAGCACGACGAGGAACCAGATGCTCGCCCCCGACCTCACATTGACGAACGCCGCCAGCGCCAGGCCCACAAGCACGATCGCCATCACGGCAACGCCCGCGCGCCCCGAGCCCCACAGCTTCGAATACGTCTCGACTCCCTCGCGCTCCATTCCGGACGCCCAGCTCTTGCGCGCAATCTCGATCACCGACCCGTTGACCAGCGACAGCAACAGGAAGGCGCCCAGGGTCAGCCCGAAATCCTCGTGCAGCGCCACGCCCGCCGGCAGCCAGTCACACGCCGTCGCGTACAGATCGATCAGCGGCATGATCGCCATATGGCTCACCATATAGATGATCGGCCGCTTCTTCAGCCACGCAGGAACGAAGAACTCCTTCGTCATCACCGCCATGTAGGCCCACACAAGCAGCAACAGCCCGAGCAACCGCCAGTCCAACCACGCCGTCAGCGCAACCTGCAGAAGTCCCACGCCAATCGCGACAACGCGCAACTCGCCAAGCGTAACCAGCCCCTGCGGCACTGGCCGCTCCGGCCGATACCTGGTGTCGTCCTCATTGTCCTTGTGCTCATCCGCCACGCGCAGCTGGAAGAACAAGCCAAACAGCACCAGCACCGCCACCACCAGCGCCAGCCAATCCGGCGCCGCGCCACGCAGCAATGCAGACAGGCAAACCGCCGACGTCCCGAACGCCGCGATCAGCACGCCATGCTTGAAAACCGGAAAGCGTTCCGCCTGATATTCCCACATACGAGCCGCAAGCCCGCGCGCCTTCGATTCAACGGCGCCGCTCACGCCTTGCCCCTAGCGAGGTTCTTGTGCGCGCTGGCGAACTCATGAGCACACAGCGCCCCGATGATCGACAGCTCTCCCGCAAGGCACACCGCCGCGATCACCTCGCCAAACGCCCGCGCATTGCCCGCGCCTTTCAGGCCCAGAATGTTCAGGCCCGCGCTCTGCGTCGGCAATCCAGTTCCGCCGCCCACGGTGCCCACGATCACATTCGGCAATGTCACCGACACAAACAGCCCGCCACCATCGCGCTGCTCGATCCGCGTAACCCCCACCGCGCTCTCGGCCACGCATGCCGCATCCTGTCCGGTGGCCAGATAGAGCGCCGCCAACCCATTGGCATAGTGCCCCTGCACGCCAATCGAGCCCGACATCACGCCGCCCAGCGCCGACATGCGCCAATATTCCTCCATGCGCCGTGGCGTCGTATGCAGCTGCTTCTCGATCTGCGCGCCCGGCAGTTCGACAGATGCCGTAACCTTCCGCCCGCGCACGCCGGCGAAAGACATGTGCGACGCCTTCTTGTCGCCCGAGAAATTCGCCTCCACGAACCAGTACAGCGGCTTCACCGGCGAATGCGCCTCGATCGCCGCACACACCGCCTCCGTCGCGATGGTCACCATGTTCTGGCCCGCAGCATCCCCCGTCGTGTAGCTGCACACCAGATAGACGTGATCGCCTTCCACATGCGGGCTGATCTCCACCAGCTTGCCATGCCGCGTGGTCGATTGCGCCGCCGTCTCCAGCAGTTCGAAATTCTCGCACACCCACGCGACGAACAGGCCAGCCTCCGTCGTCGTGCCGAACGCAAACCCCGGCGAGCGATGCACGCCCTCGGCCAGCGTCGCCGTCGTCGCCCCGCCAACAGAAGAGATCAGCCGCGCCCCGCGCCCATAGCTCGCCACAAGCGCCGCCTCGCTCGTCGCCAGCGGCACATAGAAGTCGCCCTTGGCGAAAATCCCGTTCACCCGCAGCGGCCCGATCACGCCCACCGGCAGCCGCAACGTGCCGATGTAATTCTCGACATTGTGCTCGTAACGCTCCAGCTGCTCCTGCGCCTTGGCATCGTACAGCTCGGCCTTGTCCGCCTCGCTCGCGCCCGAGTTGGCCAGCAACGTCTTCCAGTTCGAGTTGGTGAAGGTCGGCTCCAGCCGCTTCGCCGGCCGTATCCACGGCTTCAGCGGAGTCGCCGTATCCGGCCTGCTCTGCGCGGCAATGTCGGCCGTCGTCCGGCCCTGCAACATGGCCGCGATCATCCGCCTCGTCGCGTCGAATGCGCTTGCCATACACGTCCCTGCGTCCGCCCGGCCCCGAAAGGAGCCATCAGGTCAGCCGCATAGATCGGACAATTTGGGGAAAACTCAAGGCAGCGCGCAGGATACGCCGCCTCAATCCTGTAAGGTTACCGATGCGTCCACAGGGCTATACGCGAACACCCCGTCCAGACTTCGCCTAGTTCGGCGGCTGCAGCGGATAGACCAGCAGCGAGGTGTCGTACCCCCACGCCTTGATCTTGGCCGTCAGTTCGTCGATCAGCGCCTGTCCCGGCTGCGGGTTGCGCGTGAAGATGTTCACCTCGCCAAAGTCGGGCGTCACCGAGATGAACCAGCTGTAGTCATCCGCCAACGCGGCCACCCACGTCTCACGGCTGATAAACAGGAAGTAGTCCGCCCTGATCTTCGCATTTGTACCCGGATCCAGGATGTGCCCGGTCCCCTCGACCACTTTCTCAGGACCGTCGAGCGTCTTGTCCCGGCAGGAATCGCGCACATGCACCTGGTTCGGCTTGTCGGTCGGCGTGTAAAGCGTAACGCCCGCCACACACCCCTCAAGCAGCCAGTTCGGCCGGAACGCGATCTCGTGCCAGGCGCCCGTATAGAGACGGCCCGCGTCTACCTGCGCCACTGGCGGAGGTCCGCCTCCGGGCCCGGGCGATGTAATGCAACCGCTCAACATGGCGGACGCGGCGAGGCTGACGGCGGTGAGCAATCGTTTCATGCACCGTATACGCGCCAGCGGACGTATTGGAGCATCAGCAACGACAGAAATTGTCGAAACCCGCACAATCCCCCATATCTTCAACATCATGCGCCCCGAAGACCTCCTCCGCCCCACGCCGCAGGGCCTCTATTGCCCGCCCGGCGATTTCTACATCGACCCCGTGCGCGGCGGGGTGGATCGCGCCGTCGTCACGCACGGCCATTCCGATCACGCTCGCGCTGGCCACGGCGCCGTCCTCGCCACCCCCGAAACGATCGAAGCGATGGCCACGCGCTATGGCGAGGGCTTCACGCGCGCCCGCCAGTCCGCCCGCTATGGAGAGACCACGCGCATCGGCGATGTCGATGTGCGCCTCATCCCCGCCGGCCACGTCATCGGCTCGGCCCAGGTCGAGGTTAAGCACAAAGGCCTCACAATGATCTGCACCGGTGACTACAAGCGCCGCCGCGATCCCACCTGCGCACCCTTCGAAGTCGCGCCATGCCACGTCTTCATCTCGGAGGCGACCTTCGCGCTCCCCGTCTTCCGCCATCCCGAAAGCTCTGGCGAAGTCGGCAAGCTCCTCGCCTCCATCCGCGCCCTCCCCGATCGCGCCCATCTCGTCGGCGCCTACTCCTTCGGCAAGGCGCAGCGCGTCATCCGCGAACTGCGCGAGGCTGGCTATCACGAGCCCATCTTCATCCATGGCGCCATGAAACAACTGTGCGACATGTACGAACGCCTCGGCGTCCCTCTCGGCCCGCTCGAACCCGCCACACTCGAAAAAGGCCAGCGCAAGGACAGCGCAAGGTTCGCCGGCAAGATCGTCCTGTGTCCGCCTTCCGCCACGGGCACACCCTGGGCCGAACGCTTCCCCGACCCCATCATCGCCTTTGCGTCGGGCTGGATGAATATTCGCCAGCGCGCCAAGGCCGGCGGCATCGAACTCCCCCTTATCCTCTCCGACCACGCCGACTGGGACGAACTTACCACCACCGTTCGCGAAGTGAACCCGGAAGAGCTCTGGGTAACCCACGGCCGCGACGACGCGCTGGCCCGCTGGGCCGAACTCGAAGGCCGCAAGGCCCGCCCCCTCCACCTCGTCGGCTACGAAGACGAGGCGGGGGAGTAGGAATCCCCCTTCCCCCTCGCCAATTCCCACGCCATTACTGCCGTCCATGGCCTACAGCACGCTGGACGCAGATCGCATCGAAGCCACACTGGTGACGCTCAGTCACCGGATAGAGGAGCGCTTTCCCAACCGCGGCCTCACCAAGCTTTGCCAGCATCTGCTCGCCATCGCGCGCGAGGACAAGCGCACACTCGCCTGGGTTGCAAAGCCAAATGTCTGGCTGCGTTCGGGCGTTGCCTTGGCGATCGTCTCCGGCGCCGCCGGCCTTATCTGGTTTGCAACGACGCTGCCTAGCTTCCATGTCGAGGACGAGGTCTCGAACGTCCTCCAAGGCGTCGATGCGGCGGTCAACACAATCGCCCTCTCCGGCGCCGCCAGCTGGTTCCTGCTCAATCTTGAATCCCGCTGGCGCCGCCGCGCCGTGCTGCGCGACCTTCACGAACTGCGCTCCGTTGCCCACGTGGTCGACATGCACCAGCTCACCAAGGACCCCGCGCAACTCGCCAAGGGCTACAAATCCACCGCCTCCTCGCAGGCGCACGAAATGAGTGAGTTCGAACTCATCCGCTATCTCGACTACTGCACCGAGATGCTCTCGCTCACCAGCAAGCTCGCCGCGCTCTATATGCAGAACGTGCGCGACCCGATCATCATCGAAGCCGTCAACGAGATAGAGGACCTGACCACCGGCCTCTCGCGCAAGATCTGGCAGAAGATCATGATCCTCAACCAGCCCGCGCGAAGCTGGGCGCAGTAGGCTGCCCAACCCACGCCGCCCCCGTCCCTACTGGGCCGGAAGCGTGTAGCCGACCGTCGCTCCCGGCCCGAGCGGCAGGTCCAGCGCCACCCATCCAATCGTCAGAGCCAGGCCCGCGATCAGTATCCAGATCGAGTAAGGCAGCATCATCGCTGTGAGGCTGCCCAGGCCGAACTGCGGATTCCAGCGCTGCGCGAATGTGAGGATCAGCGGGAAGTACACCATCAGCGGCGTGATGATGTTCGTCGCCCCATCGCCCACGCGATAGGCCGCCGTCGCCATCTCCGGGCTGATGTTCAACAGCATCAGCATCGGCACAAGCACAGGCGCCAGCAGGCCCCACTTCGCGCTCGCCGATCCCACCAGCAGGTTGATCGCCGCCGTCATCACCACGATGGCCGCCAGCAACGCCGGCGCAGGCAGATTGGCCGAACGCAGGAAGTCCGCGCCATTAACCGCCGATATCAGGCCGAGGTTCGACCAGTTGAACATCGCCACGAAATGCGCCGCCGCAAACGCCAGCACGAGATAATAGGCCATGTCCCCCATCGACTGCGCCATCATCTTCACGATGTCGCGGTGCCCCTTCACCACGCCGGTCACCGCGCCATAGACCCAGCCCATGACAAGGAACAGCACGAAGAACCCGGCGACCAGCGACTGCAGCATCGGCGTCAGGCGCATGACCGGATCGTCCTTGGTCGCATCGATCAGCGGCGTGCCCGGCCCGATGGTCAGGAACACCCACAGCGCCACAACGACGAGCCCCGCAAGGCCCGACCACGCCAGGGCCTTGCCCTCCTTCGAGCTGTCTTCAACCTGGGGCTCGATCGACGACGATGCGCCGCCCTTCCACGGTCCAAGGCGCGGCTCGATGATCTTGTCCGTCACGAACCAGATCACCGGCAGGAAGATGAACAGCATCGCCGCGATGAAGTACCAGTTGCCCGCAATGTTCATCTCCCAGGGCGCCAGCGACACGGAGGCCGCCTCCGTGATCCCGAACAGCAGCGCATCCAGCTGCCCCGGCAACAGGTTCGCAGAGAACCCGCCAGACACGCCGGCAAACGCCGCCGCGATGCCCGCAATCGGATGCCGCCCCGCTGAAGCATAAAGAACTGCCGCCAGCGGGATCAGCACGACATACGCCGCATCCGCCGCCAGGTTGCCCATCATCGCGACGAAGGCGATCATCGGCGTCAGCAGGAATTTCGGCGCGCCCTTTACGGCCGCGCGCATCGCCGACCCGAACAGGCCCGTGCGCTCAGCAACGCCCGCGCCAAGCATCACGACCAGCACATAGCCAAGCGGATGGAAGTGCGTGAAGGTGGTCGGCATCTCGACCAGAAGCTTCCGGATATTCGCTGGATCAAACAGGCTGGTGGCCTGTACGACAACCGGCGCGCCGCTCGCATCCTTGGCGACAGGGTGCACAACCTGCATGCCGGCCGCCGCCGCAATCGCGGAGATGATCGCCAGCCCCAGTATGAGCCACAGGAAGATGAACACCGGATCGGGCAGCGCATTTCCCGTGCGCTCGATCCAACCCAGAATGCCCTTCTGGCGCGGCTGTTCGCTCGGCGTCGCCGTTGTCGTCATACCCCTGTCCTCCGTTGCGCCCCATGCAACAGCCGTATGACAGAAGGTCAACCCGATTTCGCAAAATTGGCGCTACAGAATCCTGCGCTTGAAGCCGCTGGGCGCAATAACATCTCCGTCAGGTGCGCCGCCCGCACGCCTGCGCCTACGCCACCTTGAACCGCGCATCGGCCCGCGCGATCACCTCGCCATCCGCGGTCACGAACGCCTGCGCAAAGCACAGCGTGCGTCCCGTCTTTACATACTGCGTGTCGAACGCGACCCACTGGCCCAGCTTCGCAGCACCGATGAAGTCGGTGGCCATCGACACCGTCACCAGCCCGCCCGCCGGCTTGCGGCCCTCCGCTGTGAGCACCTGCACGCAGCTCAGCCCCATCGCATTGTCTGCCAGCGCCGCGATCAACCCGCCATGTAGCATCCCGCGCGAATTCGTGTGCGCCCCCCGCACATGAAATCCGATCACCACGCGATCGGGCAACACGCGCGAGAACAGCGGCTCCCACGGGTCGGTCACATGCGATTTGCGGAAATGCGGCGCGAAGCCTTCTGGCGGCGTCTGGTCGGTCATCAGCTCTCCTTCCGGACGCGGAAGGCCACAACGCCACCGCCATCTCCCCGGATCGTTATGTGCAGTCTGTCTGGACGGCAGCATGCCACGCGTTCTACGGTCCGCGCAAATCACCGGCGTCAGACCGGACAAGCTTGGGCCAAGAAACATTCTTGGGGAGAGAAACATGACCATCCAGAACACCGGCACACGCCGCGCAATCCTGAAAGCCTCCGTCGCCATCGCCACGATGACTGCAGCAGGCGGCATCCTCGCAGCGTGCGGTGAATCCACGCCGGCCGCGCCGGTTGTTGATCCGAACCCTGTCGTCGAGACGAAGCATGGCAAGGTCAAAGGCGCGCTCGACAATGGCATCGCCACCTTCAAGGGCGTACGCTACGGCGCCGACACCACGCTCTCCCGCTTCCAGCTTCCCAAGCCGCCCGAGGCGTGGACCGAAACACAGGACGCGCTCGCCTATCCCACCTCGGCGCCACAGCCGCAGTCCGGCGATGGCGGCGGCCTGTTCGCCTCCTGGCGACCGAACCCGCCACTGTCGTCCGGCGAAGACTGCCTCTTCCTCAACGTGTGGACGCCCGCTGCAGACGGCAAGAAACGCCCCGTCCTCGTCTGGTTCCACGGCGGCGGCTTCACCACGGGCTCCGGCTCATCCTATGCCTATGATGGCGTGAACCTCGCCAAGCGCGGCGATGTCGTGGTCGTCACCACCAACCACCGCCTCAACCAGTTCGGCTATCTCAACCTCGCAGCCTATGGCGACCAGTTCGCGGATTCGGGCGCGGTCGGCGCGCACGACATGATCCTCTCGCTCGAATGGGTGCGCGACAATATCGAGGCCTTCGGTGGCGATCCCGCCAACGTCCTCATCTTCGGCGAATCCGGCGGCGGCTCGAAAGTCTGCACGCTGATGGGGATGGACAAGGCCAAGGGACTCTTCCACCGCGCCGTCGTCCAGTCCGGCCCGCGCATCAACCACGCCAGCAAGGAAACCTCCGCCAAGGCCGCCGACGAAGTCGTGAAGAAGCTCGGCCTGACCAAGGACACGATCGGCGAGATCTTCAACAAGACCGTCGCCGAAATCCAGGCCGCCGCCGAAGGCGTCACTGGCGCAGGCTCCGGCCCCGTGCTCGATGGCCGCTCCATCACGCGCGACCCCTTCAACCCCGATGGCCCACCGCAATCGGCCGACGTCCCCCTCCTCATCGGCTGCAACCGCACCGAGGGCACATCGCTCACCTCAGCCGACAGCCCGAACCACTCCCTCACCTGGGAAACCCTGCCCGCCGCGATCAAGACCGCCTTCCCGTCGAAAGACGCAAAGACGATCATCGATCTCTACAAAGCTAAGCACCCCGACATCGAAGCGCCCGAACTCTTCTTCATGGCAACCTCCGACAACTCCTTCTTCCGAGGCAGCGTCACGGTCGCTGACCGCAAGTCCGCCCAAGGCGGCGCGCCAGTTTTCTTCTACATGCTCGACTGGGAAACCCCCGTCATGGACGGCAAGCGCTACGTGCCCCACGCGCTCGACATCGGCATGGTCTTCGACAACGTCGCCAAGTCCGAGAGCATGTCCGGCACAGGTCCCGAAGCCCAGAAGATCGCCGACCAGATGTCCGAAAGCTGGATCGCCTTCGCCAAGACCGGCAACCCCTCCAACGCCAACGTCCCCGCCTGGCCCGCCTACACGGCAGCCCAACGCAACATGATGGTCTTCCGCACCGAACCCGGCGTCGAAGTCGACATCCGCGCAGAAGAACGCGCGGCGACTGCGGCCTGATCTGAGAGGGAGGCCCTCGCCCTTCGAGACGATCGCTACGCGATCCCTCAGGGTGAGGGCTTCCGTCGCTCCCAATGCCCAATAGGCCTCATCCTGAGGGATCAATGCGCAGCATTGATCGTCTCGAAGGACGAGGCGGTGCTCACAGACGCCACTGGCCCGCTCACCAAATCCCGCCTAGCCTCCCCCCATCAGGGAGAGCCCCATGGCCAACCAGACGCTCGACACCTTCATCCGCGACGCCCTCAACCGCGGCGAAAAGCGAGAGCGCGTCGCCGCCGCGCTGGTCGCAGCCGGCTGGACGCAGAAGGAAATCGGCAACGCGCTCGACGACTACGCCGACAATGATCTCGGCATGGCCGTCCCCCGCCCGCGCTCCTATGTCTCCGCTCGCGAGGCCTTCCTCTATCTCGTGCTGTTCATCCTGCTCGGCGTCGTCGCGTGGAACCTCGGCTCGCTTCTCTTCGCGCTGATCGACACCGCCATCCCTGATGAGCTCGACCAGGAATACGGCTACTTCTTCGACAGCCGCGACATGCAGATCCGCTCGGCCATCGCCGGCCTCGTGGTCGGCGGCCCGCTGTTCGCCTGGCTCGCCCTCCACATCCGCAAGCAGCGCCGCACCAACCCCGCCATGCAGCGCAGCCGCGTCCGCAAATGGCTCACCTACATCGCGCTGATCATCGCCTCCTGCACGCTGATCGGCGACGCCATCAGCCTCGTCTATTCCTTCCTCGCCGGTGAACTCTCGACGCGCCTTCTCCTCAAACTCCTCGTCGTCGCCATCCTTGCAGGCGGCGTCTTCTTCTACTTCATCCGCGACGCTGAAGAGGGGGACAAGAATGACCAGCAAACGTGACCTCGGCCCCATCCTCGCCATCGCCGGCGCGGTTGTCGCCATCATCGCCGTCATCGCCGGTTTCGTGGTTATTGGCGGTCCGGGCGACGCACGCGAACGCCGCCTCGACGAGATGACGATGCAGCGCGTCTATACAGCCGCCAAAATGGCCCACTGTGCTTTCATTCTGGACGGCGCTGCGCCAGCCGAGATCAGTGATGCTCGGGCGAAAATTGCAGAAGCCGCCCGAGCGAATCCTAACCAGACGGCGTGCGGCTTCTTCACACTAGACTCTGACATGCCCGGCGCCGCGTATTCGCGCTTGGATGAGAGCCACATTCGCGTCTGCGGTGACTTTCGCCGCCCGTATGATCCCGGCTCCAACGACGCGATCGAACGACTGAATTCCAGCTACGCCGAATTCCCGGAGCTTCTGGCGCCTCGCCCCGCAGGCCAGCATTGCTACAACATACAAATGGTCGCGTCTAAACCCGCACCGACCTAACATGCCGACAGAGACCCCCACCTGTCCGCCCCCTAAGAACGGGGCGGAACCTTGATGCGCCAGCTTACCAACCATTGAAGGTCGGTGATGCAACAGGGTCCCGCCCCGTTCTTAGGGGGCGGACAGGTGGGGGTCTGTTTCCACGCGCGCCAATGCTCGATTTCATCACACTCGCCCTCCCCGCCACACCACCCTACATTCCCCACATGCAGTCCTTCGCCGCGCTCCTCGAAAGGCTGGTGCTCACGCCGTCGCGCAACACGAAGCTCCAGCTGATCATCGACTATCTGCGCCACACGCCCGATCCCTCGCGCGGCTGGACCATCGCGGCCATAACGGGTGATCTGTCGATCCCATCTGTGAAACCCGCCGCCATCCGAAAACTCGTCGCCGCCCGCGTCGATCCGGTGCTGTTCCAGCTATCCTATGACTATGTCGGCGACCTCGCCGAGACGATCTCGCTGATCTGGCCGCATCGCCCCGGCGCCAACCGCTCGCCCGATCTCCACGAAGTCGTCGAGACGCTGATGGAGTCCACCAAGGCCGAAGGCCTCCGCCTCACCGAAACCTGGCTCGACGCGCTCAACTCCACAGGCCGCTGGTCGCTCTTGAAGCTGGTAACCGGCGGCCTGCGCATCGGCGTCTCCGCCCGCCTCGCCCGGCAAGCCCTGGCAGACTTCGGAAAGGTCGATGTCTCCGAAATCGAAGAACTCTGGCACGGCCTCACCCCGCCCTACACAGACCTCTTCGCCTGGCTCGATGGCCGCGCGCCAAAGCCAATCGCGTCGGCCCTCGCCCCCTTCCGCCCGCCCATGCTCGCCCATCCGCTGCTCGACAAGACCGAGCGTATGGCCGCCGAAGAGATCGACCCCAGCCGCATCTCCCCCGCCGACTTCGCAGCCGAATGGAAATGGGATGGCGTCCGCGTGCAACTCGTCTCCCACCAGGGCGTCCGCCGCCTCTATACCCGCAATGGCGACGACATATCGAAAGCCTTCCCCGACCTGCTCCAAGCCGCAGACTTCAACGCCGCCCTCGATGGCGAACTGCTCATCCGCTCACCGACAGGCGGCGTCGCCTCCTTCAACGAACTCCAGCAACGCCTCAACCGCAAGACAGTCACGCCAAAGCAGATGGCCGAACGCCCCGCCATGCTGCGCGCCTACGACATCATGCAGGAAGGCGCCGAAGACCTCCGCCCGCTCCCTTTCGCCCAGCGCCGCAAACGCCTCGAAACCTTCGTCGTCACCCACAACCACGAGCGCATCGATCTTTCCGCCCTGGTCCCCTTCGCCGACGCCACCGCCCTCGAAGACCTTCGCGCCAACCCGCCCACGCGCGAGATCGAAGGCCTGATGCTGAAGCGCTGGAGCGCTCCTTACGTCCCCGGCCGCCCCGCCGGCCAGTGGTACAAGTGGAAGCGCAATCCCTTCCTCGTCGACGCCGTGCTGATGTATGCGCAACGCGGCCACGGCAAACGCTCCGGCCTCTATTCCGACTTCACCTTCGGCGTCTGGCGACCAACGGAAGCCGGCGAAGAACTCACCCCCGTCGGCAAGGCATACTTCGGCTTCACCGACGACGAACTCACCATGCTCGATCGCTACGTCCGCGAGAACGAGCGCGAACGCTTTGGCCCCGTCCGCTCCGTCATCGCGAACGCAGATCAGGGCCTCGTCCTCGAAGTCGCCTTCGAAGGCCTGCAACGCTCCCCCCGCCACCGCTCCGGCCTCGCCATGCGCTTCCCCCGCATTCATCGCATCCGTTGGGACAAGCCGTCGCGCGAGGCAGATCGGATCGAGATGCTGGAGGCGCTTCTCGGGGATTGAACGCACAGAGCGGCTGTCGCCGAAACAGACCCCCACCTGTCCTCCCCCTTGCAGGGGGAGGACAGGTGGGGGTCTCTCTCAACCAACGCAGCGCATCATCTGGGGTACAAACTTACCCCGCAAACTTCCCGGCGTTCTTCCCCACCACACCCACATAGTGCCCGCGAATAGCCGCAAGGTCCGCCTCATAGTCCCCGCTGGGATAAACCACCGCCGCAAGGCTCACGCGCTTCGTCCCATAGTCCAGCACGCTCAGAACGATGGGCACGCCCGCCGCCACCGCGATGTGATAGAACCCGCTCTTCCATTCCCGCACAGCGCTGCGCGTCCCCTCCGGCGGAATGGCCAGCACCATCCGCTCCGACGTGCCAAACGCCTCGCTCATGATCCGCACCACGTCATTGCTCTGCGAGCGATCGATCGGCACACACCCCAGCGCCTTCATCAGCCACCCGAACGGCCCGCGCGTCAGGCTCGCCTTGCCCATCCAGCGCAGCTTCACGCGATAGAAGCCGGCCGTCGCCAGCATGTTGAGCCCGTCCCAGTTCGACGTATGCGGCGCCGCCACCAGCACGGCCTTGTCGAGGCCCGGCCAGTCCCCACACACCTTCCATCCGGTCAGCTTCAGATAAGCTGCACTGATCCAGCGCACGATCTCCGAGCCCACGCCACGGAACGCCGCCGGCCGCGCGCTCGATCCATCGATGAGAACGCGCCTTCCCCCGCCCGCACTCACGAACCCTTCTTCCGTCCCACCAGCAGCGACACTGCCAACAGCACCAAGCCCGCCGCCGCCAGCACGCCGCCGCGATAGGACCAGTTGATGTCCCCTGTCATGAAGCTTCCCGGCAGCACATTGATGCCCTGGAATATCCAGACCACGCCCATCAGAACACAAAGCGCCCCTAGTATAGCGCCGCCGATCTTCAGATACTTCATGCAGCTCTCCCGTCGCCAAACCCTAGCAGAACGCCCGGCCCCGTCACTGCCCTGCATGACAGCTTTGTGCCTCCGCGGCCGCGTGATAGCCTCCGGCCGGATCGGCAGAAGCCGGGGGTGCATTGTGGTTTCTCAATTTCGCAAGCGGCTTGGGCTTCTCGCGTTCAGCCTGTCACTTTCGCTTGGCCTCGCCGCCTGCTCCACATCGAAACCCGCCGCGCCCGAGACCATCCCGGCCGCCTCCCCGGCCCCAGCCGCCGATTCCCGCGCGCCGGCTGACGCGGCCACGCTCGCGCTCTACCGCAAGTGGATCGGCGAGGCGCGCGCCCGGCACCCCTACCCCGAAAGCGAAGCCCGCATGTATGCCGTGATGATGTGTGAATCGTCCGGCCGCGCCGCCATCATCAATCCTGCGGGCCCCTACACCGGCCTCTTCCAGTTCGCGGCTCCCACTTGGAACGACGCCTGGAACACGTACAGGGCCGAGGGAATGCTCGACGCAAAGGCGCAGATATTCGCCACCGCCCTCGCCTGGTCGCTGAAGATGCAGAACCGCTGGGGCTGCTACAAGAAAACTGACTCCACCCAATAGCGCCTAAAGAACTTGGGGCCCCGGCGATTCCGCATTAGTGGGAAGCGAGACATCCCAACGGGCCGATTCACGCATGGATTTCCAGCAGCAGTTCAACGAGTTCCGCGTCTGGGCGCTCGATTTCAGCGGCCCTTACCAGAAGTGGATGTGGGCCGCCCTGGCGCTCCTCGCTGGCTATGTGATGGGCTGGATCGTTGCGCGCCTCCTTACATTCATCGCCAGCCGCCTCTCGGGCCTGCGCCACCCCAAACTCGCGGAAGGCGAACAGAAGACCGCCGATCATGTTATGATCGACATCCTGGCCGCGGTGATCCGCGTCTGCTTCCTGCTTTTCGCCGCCGCCATCGCCGCAAACTTGGCCTTCGGCTTTCCGCTCGAACAGGCCGAGGCGCTCGGCCTTGCCGCCCTGCGCGGCCTCGCCATCCTGGTAGCTGTATGGTTCCTCGGCTCGTGGCTGGGCGCGCGCGTGCGCGGCTTCGGCCGCAAGGTAGATCGCGCCAATGCGGGCGGCGAAACCCTGTTCACGTTCCTTGGCGCGCTGGTCCGTTTCGGAGCCTTTGCCGTCGGCATGGTCGCAGCCCTGCAGCAGTTCGGCTTCGACACGGCCTCGCTTCTCGCCATCGTCGGCGCGGCCGGCCTCGCCATCGCCCTCGCCTTGCAGGATACGCTGAAGGCCGTCGCCGCCGGCGTCGTCATCGCCGTCTTCCGCCCCTACCGCATCGGCGATGTCGTTCGCGTCGCCGGGCAGGATGGAACGGTCGCCGACATCACGCCCTTCACCACTGTCCTCAACACGCTCGACAACCGCGAGGTGGTGATCACCAACGACAAGGCCTGGGGCGACGTGATCATCAACTCCTCGGCGCGCAGCCTGCGCCGCCTCGATCTGCTCTTCTCAATCGACTATGACGACGATGCCCACCTCGCCATACGCCTGATCGAGGACATCCTGAAGTCGGATCCGCGCATCCGGTCCGAGCCGCCAATGTGGGTCAAGGTGGTTGAACTCGCCACCTCCTCGGTCGATGTCCGCGCCCGCGCCTGGGTTAGCAATCCGGACTGGTGGGACACGCGCTGCGACACCATCCTCAAGGTGAAGCAGGCCTTCGACGCCAATGGCATCACGATCCCCTATCCCCACCAGGTCGCGATAACGCGATACGAAGGCGCCGAGCACGCTGAAAAACGTCCTCGCATGCTCGTCGAGGACGACGGCAACGCTGGCTGAGGCCATGGACCTGCCACAACTGCCTGCTAGACTTTGCCTTCCGGTTGCTTCCATCGCACCGGCACAGGCTTCAAGGGACCAGCAATGGCCGAGACACGATCAAAGGACCAGCTCCCCGCAAAGGTGATTGACGCCACGTTTGAGCCTTCGCCTGGCTCTCCGCACGGCAGCGTCGCCAGCCCCGATCCGTTCTGGGAAAATGATGCGCATCCCGCCGGCCGCCCGCGCCCTCCGCTCTCATTCTCCGGACGCATGTTCAATGTTGGCTGGAAAGGCTGGACGCGCCTCGTCATCATCTGCGTCCTCATCGGCGCCATCTTCCAGGCCGGGAGTTTCAATCCCTTCGCCCCCGGCTTCACACTCGGCGCTGGCGTTGGCCAGATCATCAACGGCGTGATCAACATTGCCGCCTGGGCCGCACAGAATGGCGGCCTCCCGCTCATCCTCGGGGCCCTAGCCGTCCTCCCCTTCTGGATCGGCTGGCGCGCGCTGGTCACCCTGTTCAACAAGGACCGGCCGCCCGGCCCGGACGATCGCATCCTGCCGAAGGAACGGCAGAGGAAACCGCACAAGCTGTGACACGCCCCCGGCCAATCGCCAAAGCGGATGGTCGTTTTCGGGGCCCATTTGCGACAGTCGACGCCGTGCCCGCGCGCGAGTTACTCTAGGCCTGAAAATCCTGAGGCAGCTTAGCCCTTTGCGGGCGACGGATGGGTGAGTTAGCGTCTCGCAGCTTTAGGGGGCTTCATGAGACATGCTCTGGTTGGTGGGTTCGCTGCGTTGCTCATGCCAGCGATGGCGTCGGCTCAGACTGAACCCACACCACTCGCCGATTTCACTTCGCTCTGCGAGGAAACGGCAAGCACGGGCTTCAACTGGGAGGGCGGCGAATGGGTACAACGAAACTTCTCGCCTCAAAAATTCATAGTTCGCAAAATCAACAAGGCAGAGGACCGCCCCAAGCAGGGCTATGACAACCTGTGCCTTGAAGCCAACCGCAAGGGGGGCCAGGGCTGTTATGGCGTTGCCCCTCCCGGCGAACCTCAGAGGTTTCGTTGGTGTAGCGAGTATCTCGATGAAGGGACCTCAAGGACCCTGACGCATATAGTTTGCAGCGCGCCCCTTCCGCCCCTTCCGTTCACCAAATTTGTCTTTCTGCCGAGTGGGCCTTTTCAACGTTCCTTCTTCCCATGGGAAGACGCGCAGAGCAGCGGGAACACACGACTAACCTTAGGCCACGGCAAGTGCACGGTCATCCAGTAGGTGCCGCTCACTTCTTCGGCTTCCACTCTACGGCGGCTTGGTTCCGCACCATAGCATAGGAGGCGGCTTCAGCTTCGACCGGCAGCATGTGGGCGAATTCCAGCCGTTGCGCCTGAGTACGCCTCCTAATCCAGCGCCTTCTCATCCCGCTCGCCCGTGCGGATGCGCACCACCTCGGTGAGCCCCGAGACAAAAATCTTCCCGTCGCCGATCTTGCCCGAACCTGCCACCTTCTGGATCGCCTCGATCACCGCCTCGGCCATGCCGGACTGCACCGCCACATCGATGCGCACCTTGGGCACCTCGGCCGTCGTGTATTCGTTGCCGCGATAGAATTCCGTCTGCCCGCGCTGGCGGCCAAAGCCCTGCACCTGCGTCGCCGTGATGCCGGACACCCCCAGCTTGGTCAGCGCCTCGCGAACCGCCTCATAGCGGTGCGGCCGGACGATCGCCGTGATCATGCGCATGGGGTGTTCCTGTTCATGCTGGAGGCCGAGATAGACCAGGCGCCTGATCGCTTCCGAGCGCGATGGCAGGTCCTGCTGGGTGCGCCGCCAGTCATCGACATCCTTGCCAAAGCTCTGCGAGGCCACAAGCTGGATGCGCTGGTCGAGTTTTTCGTCGTCGGACAAGGCGATACTCCGCGCTACTGATCCTAACGTAGCAACTTACACACCAAAAGCCAACGTATTGACGAAACGCCGCTTTTTCAAGACTGCGGCGCATGTGCCCTGGCGGACGCCTCAGCCGGCTAAAAGGTTAAAGCCTAAGGGCAAATTCGCCTCACCCGCCTCAACCGGAAAATTACCTTGCTGGTTTACCGTAATCCTCGAACTCAGAATGGGTGGGCCTGCCAGGATGCACGACCCGAGAAAACCTCGGCCGCTGAAGCTGCGATCGCTCAACGTGCTTGTCGTTGACGCCAACGGCTTTACGCGAACCCTGATCGGCGAGATCCTGCGCAATCTCGGCGTCTCTGACATCGCCTGCGCGCGTGACGCCAAAGCCGCCCGCGCCTTCCTCCGCGACCGCCTTATCGACGTCGTCCTCGTTTCCAGCGAAGCAGCCGACGCGCTCGACAACCTCGACTTCATCCGCTCGATCCGGCGCATTGACGACAGCCGCCTGCGCCGCCTGCCGGTCGTGCTTGTCACCTACGGCCTCACACGCCAGACCGTTCTTGCCGGACGCGATGCAGGCGCCGACGAATTCCTCGCCAAGCCGATCTCGCCAGCCGCCCTGTTGCAGCGCCTGCAGATGGTGATCGAGACGCCTCGCCCCTTCGTCGACAGCGCTGTCTTTCTTGGCCCCTGCCGCCGCCGGAAGAACCCGGCCGACTATTACGGCGCCCGGCGCCGCGCAGGCGAACGCGCCGTCGAACGTCCTGTCATGGTGGACCAGGACGACGTGGCCCGCGAAACGCCGATCCGCCGCACGCTCGCACGCCTGCGCGAGATGTGCGTGAGCCGCCCGGAGACGCTGAACGCCGTCATCGAGGAAATGAAGATCGCCAAGGAAGCTGCAATCGACCAGAACGATCAGGCCTTGCACACCGGCCTTACGGCTTTCGAATCCTACATGGTCCTCGCAACGCCGCTCGGCGAGATCGATCTGGCAGTCGTCGAAACGGCGCTCACCGCACTCGAACAGTTCTCCGCCCTGCCGCCCGCCTTCGCCGAAGCGCGTGAAAGCGTCGCCGCAGCCCTCGACAACGCCATCCAGAAGAAATGCGCCGCCTGATGATGACCGATGATCGTACCATCCCGCAGGACCAGCTCAAGCGCATGAAGATGCTGGTCGTCGATCCCAACGCCTACATGCGCGGCGTCATCGCGGATTCGCTTCGCCGCCTGATGGTCACGAACATCAGCGCCGCCGCCACCGCCGTCGAGGCGTTCACTGTCGGCCGCATGTTCAAGCCCGATATCATCTTTGTCGACTGGGACGCGGGCCGGATGTCCGGCCTCGAATTCACACGTGAAGTCCGCCGCAACACCACCGGCATGTCGCGCGAAACACCAATCATCCTGCTCGCCGGCGCTATCGACCATGATCAGCTGATGTCAGCCCGTCAGGCCGGCATCAACGAATTCCTGCTCAAGCCGGTCTCCGCCCAGGGCGTGCTCTCGCGCATCGAGGAAGTCGTGCTGCGTCCGCGCAAGTTCATCGACAGCCGCAATTATGTCGGCCCCTGCCGCCGCCGCAAGGAAGACCCCAACTACGCTGGCCCCTGGCGCCGCCTCACCGACGAACCGCCGCAGAGTTCGCAGACCGAACAGTCGAGGGAAAACGCCTTCAAGCTGCGTGCAATCATCTCGAATCTTACCGAATATGCAGACCGCACGACCACCGATCGCACCGCCGGAATCCGCGGCATGTACCGCATGTTGCAGCAGAACAGCGCCGAGGTCTCGCGCCTCGGCGACGACACGATCGGCAAGGTCTGGAACTCGTCGCTGCGCTATGTCGAAGGCGTCGGCATGACCGACACCTACGATGTCGAAGTGGTCAAATATCACTTCCAGACGATCGCCATCATCCTCGACATGCCGGAAGAAGCCTTCCTCCACCGCACCGCAGTCGCCAACGAACTCGAGCGCCTGGTGAACAAGAAGATCCACTCCGCCCACGAGAAGAAGAGCGACGTGGCCTAAGCACTCTCCTCCCCCGAACCGGCGAGGCGCAACGCTCACGTTGTTTCAATGCGAAAGTAATGGGTGGGGGACCGCGCTATCGGCCGCCCCCATCAGGCCAACCAACCCTCAACTCGACTGCCCGGCTTCCTCCAGCGCTTCGTCGATCATCTGGATTCCGCTCACGATTTCGGCCGACGCTTCACAGGTCCCGTTGCAGGCCGCCGCCATCTTCAGCAGCCTGTCGCGTTGCGTGTTGGCGCTCGCAACGTCACCCAGACGCGCATAGGCGACGCCAAGCAGGCTCTTCGGCTTGGGGTCCTTGCGAAGCTCCCGAGCCGGCGCGCGCAGGTACTGGCGCGCCTCATCCCACTTGCCCAGCTCCATCTTCACCAGACCCATATGGAAGCGAAGATCGAGATCGTTCTTGTTGAAGCGCAGGCTCCGGGCGAACAGCGCCTCCGCCTGCGTAAAATCATTGGCCTCAATGGCCGCAACGCCGGGACGGACCAGATCGATGATGTCCACCGGTCCCAGGCCGTGACGCCAATCGTCCCCATGCCAGCCTGAATCCGCCCGGTCTTGCTGAGAGGCCGTGAACGGTGTTGGCGCCGCGTTGAGGACGGCCTCCTGCGCGTGGGCCACACTCGCAAGGGTGGCAATGCCTGCCAACAGGATGGAACAGACAACCGTCTTCATTCGCCTCTCCTGAACCAGATCGAAGTCTAGTTTACTACCAGACACGCAGGCGGCAAAGGCGCCCTAAACGGAACATGTCGTAAGGGAATTATCCGAACAGCCGTCTCTCAATCGCCTCGCGCTTCTTGGCGTCCACGCCCAGCGCATCGCGGAGATAGCCTTCCACCCCGCCATTGCGCTCGGTAATCACCTCCAGCGACCGCGCGAGATATTCCGGCTGCACGCTCATGATGAAGCGCATGGTGTCCATGTCGGGGGCCTGCCCGCGATGCTGGCGGATCATCTCGCGCCAATTGGCCCCGTGGGTTTCAAAACGCCCCGACGTGTTCGTCAGCAGGTAATCGGCCACGATGTCGTCCTGATGCACGCCCGCCAGCGCATGCGTCAGCGCCACGGCCAGCCCCGTGCGGTCCTTGCCCGCCGCGCAGTGGACCACCATCGCGCCGTCGCCATTCGCCAGCAGGTCGAAATACTTCCCGAACAGGTCGATCAGGCGCGGCAGGTGCGGCGCTTCGGTGTAATAGCGCATCAGGAACTTGCGATAGCTGTCCTGCCCGAAATCCCACTGCCCCATGAAGGCGTCCCACGTCTCGGAACCTTCGGCGTGGTCATCGTTCTCTACCACCACAGCCGAGAATCCATCCCACCGGCGCGAGGGCTGCCGCTCCCGCTCCGATGGCCGCCGCAGGTCTACCACCGTCGTGATCCCCATCCCCGCGAGCCGCTGCAGGTCAGCATCAGTCGCCATGGCGTGGTTGGCGGAACGAAAGAACCGCCCCGTCGCGATCCGCCGGTCGCCGCCGGCGTGATATCCGCCGAAATCGCGGAAATTGGTCAGGCCATCGAACGGAATTATGCGCGCAACATCGGTCATGGCCGGGGGTTAGGACAATGGAACGCAGCCGTCCACCCTGCTACCCACAGGCCGATTCACACGCCCGCCCCGAATCCGCGCAAACTACCCCGAATCATTTGTGAGGCTTCCATGACCGCTCCCGTCGGCTCCAAGGCCAACCCGTCCAAATACGACGCCTACCCCAACCTCGCCGAAGACGAGCCCTACTTCGTCATTCGCGCCCACGACCTCCTGTCGTCCGCCCTCGTGGAACTCCACGCCTATATCGGCGCAGGCCAGGCCGGCGCCGCCCACAACAAGCTCGCCGAGATCATGTCCCTGACCTCGCAGAAACCGCCCCGCCCCTCGGACTCGCCGAAATACCGCGAGACCTTCGCCATCTCCGCGGCGATGGAAAAATGGCGGAATAGCCAGTGATGTGAGCACGCCCTCGTGCTTCGAGACGATCGCCTTCGGCGATCCCTCAGCATGAGGGCTATTGGGCGTCGACGGGAGTGAAGCCTCATCCCGAGGGCCAGCAAGCCGGCGTCTCGAAGGATGGGGCGTGCTCCCCCCTATTGCGGCGTCCCCACCGTCATCCCGCCGTCCACCACCATCTCCTCGCCCGTCATGTAGCTGCTCTCCGCGCTCGCGAGGAACAGCACGGCGTTCGCGATATCCTCCGGCATCCCCTTCCGCTTCAGCGGCACACGCGCCGCCGACATCGCATCGAGATCAAGCGGCTCGTTCGACCCCGGAACAACCTGGCCCCAGATCGGCGTCTCGATGATGCCCGGATGGATCGAGTTGCAGCGGATGCCATCGCCCATCGCCGCACACTCCAGCGCCACCGACTTGGTGAACAGCCGCACCGACCCCTTCGATGCGCAATACGCGGACAAGCCCGCTGCCCCGCGCAGCCCGGCAATCGACGAAATATTGATGATCGACCCGCCGCCACTCTTCCGCATCAGCGGCAGCGAACACTTCACGCCAAGGAACACGCCATCGACATTTACCGCCATCTGATGCCGCCACTGCTCCAGCGTCAGATCGGTCACCAGCCCCGCCACCGCGATCCCGGCATTGTTCACCAGCACATCCAGCCGCCCGTGATCCTTTGCGATCCCGGCCACGATCGTGTTCCAGCGCGCCTCGTCCGTCACATCATGCTTGTGAAAGCTCGCCTTGCCGCCCGCCACGCGAATGCCGGCCGCGACCTCCTCGCCCGCCTGCACATCGGTCAGCACAACGATGGCGCCCTCGCGCGCCAGCACCTCCGCGCACGCCCGCCCAATGCCGCTTGCCGCGCCGGTAACCAGCGCGACCTTGCCGCTCATGCGACCCATCGAAACCTCCCATGTGTCTTTCATGGGAAGCTAGGCCTGCGATGCCGATTGGTAAATGATCCGGATCAGATCGCAGTCGGGCTGCGTTCAGCGCGGCCTGTACATGTAGGCGATCATCCCGCCGCACACATAGAACAGTACGGTATACATCCCCGCCCACATCATCACGCCCGGCGGCAACGCCGCCATCATGGGCGTGGACGACATGGCGCTCCCGCCAACAGCCTGCTCGTCCGACATGCGCGCACTCCACACTGCTCACCCACCCCAAGCAAGCTACATGCCCACACGGAACCCGCTCCTGCTTTTGGAAGTTGCGAGGCGTGGCGGAGGGAGGGGGGCCTATCGGCAACCTACAACTTGGCCATCGATGCGTGGCATCATTTCAGAGTTGACGCGAAAGGAACGACACTTGTCGCCTACAAAAGCGCCTGAAAATCGAAGGCCGCCGAATAGCGCGACTACAGTCCCGCGCCCTCATCCAGCCCCAGCGCAATATTCAGGTTCTGCACCGCAGCCCCCGACGCGCCCTTGCCGAGATTGTCCAGCACAGCCACCAGCCTTGCCTGCTGCGCCGCCTCGTTGCCGAACACATACAGCTTCATGTTGTTCGTGTTGTTCAGCGCCTCGGGATCGAGCGCGCCGACATAACCGCCCGCCCCGGCGCGCGTCTTCTGCAGCGCGAGCGTTTCATCCTCGCTCGCCACGCTCACGAATCTTTCCCCCTGATAGAAGTCCGCCAGCGCCTCGCGCAGCATCTTCGGCGTCAGCGCGCCCGGCATCGACCACAGCTGCAGCGGAACTTCAACCAGCATGCCCTGCGCATAGCGCCCCACCGCCGGCGCAAACACCGGCGCATGCGCAAGGCCGGCATACTTCGTCATCTCCGGCACATGCTTGTGCGCCAGCGTGTAGCCATAGGCGCGAAACGCATCGTGCGTCGTCTCCGGCCGCGGGGCCTCGAACTCCTCGATCAGCCCCTTGCCGCCGCCCGTATATCCCGACACCGCATTCACCGTGACCGGCGCCGACGCCGGCACAAGTCCCCCGCGAACCAGCGGCGCCACCAGGCCGATGAACCCGGTGGGATAGCACCCCGGATTCGAAATCCGCTTCGAGCGCCCGATCATCACGCGATGGCCGTCTTCCATCTCGGCAAAGCCATAGACCCAGTGCGGGTCCACACGATGCGCCGTCGAGGCATCGATGATCACTGTGCGCTCGTTGGTGACGAGGCGCACCGCCTCCTTCGCCGCATCATCCGGCAGGCACAGGATCACCGCATCCGCTTCATTGAGCATCGCCGCCCGTGCAGCCGGATCCTTCCGCCGCTCATGATCGATGGAGATCACCTGCAGGTCGCGACGCCGCTCCAGCCGCTGCCGGATCTGCAGCCCGGTCGTCCCGGCCTCGCCATCGATGAAGACTTTAGCGGTCATACTTGTTCTTCGCCTTCAAAAATCTCCGGCCACGCGGATGCTGCTTCGGACTTTGCGATGTCCAATGTGGAGTAGATGCCCGACCCGGAGACCGGGGTCCAATATCCCGGCTCTCGTTCGTAAGGATTGCAGGGATCCTTATCGAACCACTGCCAGACGCCGTAACTGAACGTCCCATCATCGTCGCGACGGAATTCCATCTGGAGACGACGATTTGGGCTGAACATCGTTTCAATGATCGCCTTAGGCAATTTCGCGAGCCCCAAAACACAAAGGGCGCTCCGGTTTCCCGAAGCGCCCCTCGATAAGCAGAAGTCGAGGCGTATTAGCGCTTCGAGAACTGGAAGGAACGGCGGGCGCCGGCCTTGCCGTATTTCTTGCGTTCGACGGCGCGCGGGTCGCGCGTGAGGAACTTGCCCGGGCGCATCGCAACGCGCAGATCCGGTTCGAACTCGACGAGCGCGCGAGCAATGCCGTGACGCACAGCGCCGGCCTGTCCCGTGAGGCCTGAGCCCTTGACCGTGCAGACGACGTCGACTTCGGTTTCGCGCTTGGCGGCTTCAAGCGGCTGCTTGATCATCAGGCGCAGAACGGGGCGCGCGAAGTACTCTTCGATCACCTTGCCGTTGACCGTGATCTTGCCGGTGCCGCGCTTCACCCAGACGCGGGCGGTGGCGGTCTTGCGGCGGCCCGTGGCGTAGGAACGCCCCAGCTTGTCGATGTTGGCGACAGCCGGCGCTTTCGCGGCCGAGGCCTGGACGCCCAGGTCCTTGATGCTGCCAAGGGATTCGACGGTCTCGGCCATGATCAGGCGACTTTCGCGTTCTTGGAGTTCTTGGATTTGAAGTCGACGACTTCAGGGTTCTGCGCGGCGTGCGGATGTTCCGTGCCGGCATAGACGCGCAGTTTCGAGAACTGCTTGCGCGCCAGCGGGCTCTCGCCCGGCATCATGCGCTTCACGGCCAGTTCGAGCACGCGCTCGGGGAATTTCGAGGCGAGAATCTTCTGCGGCGTCGTGGTCTTGATGCCGCCCGGGTGGCCGGTGTGGCGGTGATACTGCTTGCGCACCATCTTGCGGCCCGTCATCGCGACTTTCCCGGCATTGATGACCACGATGTGGTCGCCGAGATCAACGTGCGGGGTGTAGTCCGCGCGGTGCTTCCCGCGCAGGCGCAGGGCAATGTAGGATGCGAGGCGGCCCACAACGACGCCTTCGGCGTCGATGACCACCCAATTGTTCACGGCATCAGCCGGTTTAACGGAAACGGTTGTCATGCTCCCTCGCGGAGCCTTTCTCGATCAGAGTTAGGTCGGAATTCGAACGCGTGCAGCTACAGTTGCCCCCCGGCCTTGTCAACCGCCTGGGGCGCAATTGGCCGCCCAGATCGCCCGCCCCGGGCCAACCAGCGCTAACCATGCCAGATCAAAGGGGTTTTGCCGAGCCTCCCCCACCCCGAACGTCACTGCGGGCCAGCCACGTTGTCGTCCTCGACCTCTCCCATATCTGAGTCTTCGTCCGCCGGGTCATAGTCATTCTCGCTGCGGCGCCCGCCTGTCCCCATTACGGAGCCATCCGCCCCGGGAACAGGGATAACCGGTCCATCCCCGTTCTCGGCTGAGACTTCAGGATCGCGGTCCTTTGGAATGAAAAGCGAAACCACCGCCGTCACCCCGAATATCGCGAGAATGATGTAAAGCGTGGTCAACCAGTCCATCGCCCAACTCCCCTATTCCCCGCCGCCACCGCCGCCATCCCCGCCGCTGCCATCGGAGGCGCCGCCCCCGTCATTGTCGTTGGAATGGCCTTTGCCCTTGCCGCCACCGCTATTGCCGGAAATCCCCATCATCATGGGGGAGATCGCCGCATCGCCCCCATCCCCGCCCTTGCCAGCCTTGCCGGCGCCTGGGCCTTTCGGCTTCCCGTACTGCCCGCGCATCAGAAGCAGCGGCGCAATCGCCACCACGAGGATAAAGACGAAGGCGATCAGGATAAAGTTGTCCATGGTCCTAGCCTAGCACGCCCCGGTTCCATCGCCATGACACCCCCAATCGACGACGCCGCGAACGTGCTTATAGTCCTCCCCAACCAGACCCTCGGGAGGGGAACAGGATGAATCGCAGGTCCTTCATGACGGCCGCCGCCGCTGCGGCCCTCTCGCCTCTGCTGACGTCGAGCCGCGCATTCGCCCAGAACAGCGCCATCGACTACGAAGCCCTCGGCCGCATCCGCCTCATGGGCCTCAACGACTCCACCTCCGAGGTGATGAAGACCGCCAGCTACATGATGGACGTGCTGGGCCCGCGCCTGTCCGGTTCGCCCGGCATCCGCAAGTCCGCCGAATGGGTGGTCGAGAAAATGAAAGGCTGGGGCCTCGAAGGCGCCGCCCTCGAGCCCTGGCCCGAAGATCCCACCGGGACCAACAACGGCTTCCCGCGCGGCTGGAGCAACGAAAAGTTCTACCTCCACGCCACCACGCCTAACGCTTTTCCCATCACCGGCATGTCGCTCGCCTGGACGCCTGGCACCAGGGGCCTCGTCAGCGGCGAGGCCGTCCTCGTCACCGAAACCGACATGAAGGACCTGCGCGCCAAACACGCCGGCAAGCTGCGCGGCAAGTGGATCCTTCCCGCCGCCGCCGCTGATCTCCGCGCCCAGTGGGACCCCGTCGCCCGCCGCCTCACGCCAGAACAGCTCGACGCGCTTGAAACGCCGGCCCGCCCGCCCGAACAGGGCGCCGCACCCGCCGCCCCGCCCGGCTCACCGCCCCCGCGCCCGCCTGCCCCCGCTGACCGCATGCCCTTCTTCATCGCTGAAGGCGCGCTAGGCGTTCTAACCACCAACAAGGGCCATGGCGTCGTCAACGTACTCGGCGGCAACCCGCTCGATCCGCCTGACCGCCAGATTCCCCGCATCTCGATCGAGGCAGAACACTATGGCCGCATCGCCCGCTCGCTGATGCAGGGCCAACCCGTCGTCATCGAAGGCGACATCGTCAACGCGTGGCACGATACGCCCGAAATGTTCAACATCGTCGGCGAGATCCGCGGCGCCACAAAGCCCGACGAGATCGTCATTATCGGCGGCCATTTCGATTCATGGCACGCCTCCACCGGCGCCACCGACAATGGCGGCGCCTGCTCCTCCGCCCTCGAAGCGATGCGACTCATAAAGGCCAGTGGCGCGGCGCCCGCGCGCACCATCCGCGTCTGCCTGTGGAATGGCGAGGAGCAGGGCCTCATCGGCTCGCGCCTCTATGTGGCGAAGCATTTCGGCGGCGTGCGCGGCGCGCCCGTACAGGGCAATCCGCGCGGCGTCCCTCAGCCGCTCACCCCCGCCCACGCCCGCTTCCAGGTCTATTTCAACCTCGACAACGGCGCCGGCTCCATCCGCGGCGTGCACTGCCAGGGCAACCGCGCGATCGCGCCGATCTTCCGCGACTGGCTCGACCCCATCCGCGACCTCGGCGCCACCCACATGTCGATGCGCTCCACCGGCTCCACCGACCACGCCTCCTTCGACGCGGCTGGCCTGCCCGGCTTCCAGTTCATCCAGGACCCGCTCGAATACGAGCCCAAGACCCACCACACCAACATGGACTTCTTCGAAGCCCTCCAGCCAGAAGACCTCCGCCGCAACGCCGTCATCATGGCCCACTTCGCCCTGACGGCAGCGAACCTCCCGGACGCCCTGCCGAGGATGAAGCGATAAGTCGTTCCTCCCCAATGCGGGGGAGGAGAGCCCCCTGCGACACCCCGCCCGGCCCGCGCCTTGCAAGAGGCGATTGACAATCAATCGCAACTCGCTGCAAATCACTCGCATGATCGTTTGTGTCTGCCGCGCCCTGACGACTTCGAAAGTGAACGACGCAATCGCGGCGGGCGCGCGCTCCCCCGCGCAGGTGCATCGCCACCACGAAACCACGATAAACTGCGGAAAATGCAGCGAAACTGTCTGCGGCATGATCCGCGAACAGTCCTGCAGCGGCGGCTATGACGACGCCCGCCAACTGGTCGCAGCCGAGTAGCGATTCTCAGGGCGAACGAGCGTTCTTGCGAACGCCCCTTCCTCGCATTCTCAAAAATTCCCAATAGAAACAAGTTGCGAACTAGCATGACTCAGGCTCATTAAGCCTGTTCACGCGTTTGTCCTGCGCAGTCCGCCTTCCCCACCCTCGCGGCCAGCCGGAATCAGAAGGAGCCCGCCCATGAAAGGCGACGCCAAGGTCATCGACTTCCTCAACCAGGCGCTCAAGAACGAGCTGACCGCCATCAACCAGTACTTCCTGCACTCGCGCATCCTGAAGGACTGGGGCGTCTCCGAACTGGCAAAGAAGGAGCACGATGAATCGATCGAGGAGATGCATCACGCCGACTGGCTGGTCGAGCGCATCCTCTTCCTCGAAGGCCTCCCCAACCTGCAGGACCTCGGCAAGCTCCTCATCGGCGAGAACGTGAAGGAGATCCTCGAGTGCGATCTCAAGACCGAACAGCTGGCCATCCCCCTGCTCCGTGATGCGATCGAATACTGCGAGAAGGTCCGCGACTACGGCTCGCGCGATATCCTCAACAAAATCCTCCACAACGAGGAAGAGCACGTCGACTATCTCGAAACCCAGTTCGACCTGATCGACCGCATGGGCATCCAGAACTACATCCAGCTCAAGTCGAAGCCGAACGCGAGTTCAGCGCTGGAATAGGCGGGACCGCCGGCCTTCCGGCCGGCAATCGCCGCGAGTGGGCGATCCGCTCACGCGACAAGCCCGCCCTCATCGCCACCCCGCGTGTTTCTCGCTGGACGCCTACGCCTCTCCAATCCATCCGTGTCCAATGCCCGGCCGCGTCCATCACGTCGATCTCTCGCTTCGCAACATCGGGGCGGCCGAGCCGCTCTATGAACCCGTCCTCACCCACATGGGCTACATCAAGGGCAAGCCCTATCCCGATGGCGGCGGCGAGTGGGACATGCCCGGCGGATCGGAAGCGTCGGCATCCGCCCCGCGAAAGGCCTAGACGCGGATCGCGCCCACGACCGCCGCACCTCCGGCCTCCACCATCTCGCCTGGCGCGCCAACGATCCCGCCGATGTCGATGCGCTTTACGCAAAGCTCCTTGCCTTTGGCGCAACGATCCTCGACGCCCCAGCCGACTATCCGCGCTCCAATGAAGGCCGCGGCTACTACGCTGTGTTCTTCGCCGACCCCGACGGGCTCAAGCTGGAGTATGTCTGGACGCCGCCCGCCTGAAGCCCTTCCGCAACGACACACTTGCGGAAACCACGGATTACTTCACCCTGCCGCGTGCGTAATGCAGCAGAGGATGCGCTGATGCTCTCGCTCGAACAGCTCCAGGCGAAAGTCGCCTCGCAGAAGAGCGACCTGCCCGCCCTCTATGGCGACGTGGACTTCACGACAAAGCCCGAACGCTTCGCCGACGAGCCCGTGCTGGAAGGCCCCTCTCAGAGCAAGTTCGACCACATGCGGCCGCAACTCCTGGCCGACACTGAAAAGGTAGCGCGCATGCGCGCCTACACCATGCTCGGCGACACCGTAGCCGACGCCTACGCCGCCCTCATGCCCACCTACGGATTCCGCGGCCTCATCGGCATGCTCAAGCAAGCGTGCGATCATGGCGTCGAAAGCGTGCCCGACGCCCCGCCCGAACTCGTGAACTTCATCCGCGCGATGGAAGCGACGCCCGACTGGGTCGACATGAAACTCGTCGAGGAAGGCGCGCGGCAATCGCGCGAGGACGCGGCGAACTATTCGCCCTTCGTCATCCGCGGCGCCTTCATCGCGACATTCATGAACAAATACTCCGCCCTCCCCATGGCCCTCACCGGCACGCTCTCCAGCGACACCGCCGCGCGCCGCGTGAAGGACACCGCCAGCTTCTTCATGACCAGCACACTGCCCGGCGCGCTCGAACGCTTTGGCCCCGGCTTCAAGTCCGCCGCCATGGTGCGCCTGATGCACTCCATGGTGCGCTTCAACGCACTGAAGCGCTCGAACATCTGGGACGTGAAGACCTTCGGTATCCCGATCCCGCAGGTGGACCAGATGCCCGCCGGGCTCATCGGCACATTCCTGCTGGCCTTCAAGATCACCGGCAAGGGCCGCTTCGAATACACTGCGGTCGAACGCGCCCGCGTCGAACTCTCGCGCTATCGCTGCTTCCTGCTTGGCCTGCCCGAAGAACTCGCGCCCGCGACGCCGAAGGACATGGTCGACATGATGGTCCTCTACGAGCAGACGCTCCGCAAAGGATTCGACGACAAGACCTGCGGCGAACTCACGCGCGCGACGCTCGCCGCCTACCTCCCCTCCGACGAAAAGCTCGGCAGCAAAATCTTCGACCGCATCGAACGGCGCTTCTCGAAAATCTTCTTCCTGCTTTCCTTCCTGGGCGGCGACAAAAAGAAAGCCGCCGATATGGGCGTGAAGATCGGTGCGCTCGACTGGGCCACCTTCATCGCGTGCAGCCTCTTCATCGGCGCCCGCAAGGGCTTCTACGCGCTGGGCGGCGCAATCCCCGGCTTGCGCGGCGCAACGGATCGCATGCTGGTGAAGAAGATCGAACGCATGCTCGAAACCTATGGCCACCCCGCCCACACGACAGACGCCACGCAATACAAGCCAGCCGCCGTCATCCAGGCTGCTGAATAGCCTGGGCACAGAACAGGACGCGTCGAAAAACCGAAGCCTACTTGCCGCCGCTCTTGGCTTCACTGAGGCTCGACATGCTGAACGCCCCGACGAGCGACGTGGCGAGGTTGGCGTAGCCAAAACCGGGGAACGCCTCTTCCATCGTCATCGCGTCGGGCAACACGTAGAACACGCCGCCCTTGGCGAATGTGGCGCGCACAATCCTGTCGTAGAAATCCTGCGAAACGTTGATGCAGCCATGCGTGATGCGGTTGTCATCGGGCTTCGGCGTGGCCAGCCGCTCTTCGCGCTTCTCGGCGCGGTTGCCCGTGGTGATCGGATGGATCGACACCGCCGTCTCATAGTCCACCCACAGCACACGCTGCCCGCCGGTCGCCGGACCATACCCCGCCACAAAGCGCCCCGCCGGCGTGGTGCGATCCTTGGCTGGGATGTCCTTCAGTTCACGATCGCCAATTCCTGGCGCGGAATGATCGCCCTCGGCCGACCCAACCAGAACGGGCGCAAGGCCCTTCAGCTTGCCATCAGCGCCAAAGACCAGAACCTGCGCGGCTGCCTTGTCGACAATGGCGAACGGATAGCCGCGATGGTCTTCTGTCGCGATCACCCATCCCGCCAGTTCAATGACGGTGGCGCCAACGGGCTGACCCGGGTCCACTTCATCGACCTTTGGCGCATCCGCCGTCTGCGCCACAGCGCTCAGCATCGACGCACTGCCGAACACCATCCCAAGCGAGATGGCGGCGATACGCGCAGCGATTTTGAGATCGACCGGAATGATGATGTCCTCGCGTGCTGATGGCCCTCAATCTGATGGGCCGGGCTCTTCATATCAGAACCCGGCCCCAAGGCCAAAATGTGACCCGTCAGATGCGCCGGGACTAGCCCCGCGGCGTACGGACCGGCGCAGCTTCCATTGCATCGATACGACCATTCATCTGGTCAAGACGCTGGGTGGCCGAGCGCGCTTCGGTCGCGGCGCCGTTGGCGGCAGTCGCAGCGGTGCGGGCTTCGGTGGCTGCCGACTGGGCGGCGGTGTTCGCGGCTTCAGCCCGCTGGGCGGCGGCTTGAGCGCGCGCGTCAACCTGCTCGATCCGGCTATTCACCATTGCAATCTGCTCATCAACATAACCATTCGTGGCGCACGCACTGAGCGCCAGACCGCCCAGCACAACGACAGCAGCTGCACGGAAAGTCGTGGCGTGATTTTTCATCCAGGACATGATGGGAATTCCTTTGTCTGTGACGACACCAGAACGGTGGTCTCTGAACTTCATGTAGTGCCAGCGTCCCGATCTTGCGCTTGCGCGTGCGAGCAAGACGGTTTGCACCAGTCGCGTAACGCCAGTGAAGGTTCAGGGTTCCGGATACAGATGAAATGGCGCGAAGATTACTGGCCAGTCAGGCAAGGCTCTTCAGAAATTCCGCATAAAGCCTGTGCGCCCTTTCCGTCAGTGCCGGATCGTAACGATTGCGCCAGTCTTGCGCTTCGAGTTCATCGAACGCGTGCGTTGCGCCTTCGAAGATTTCCACCGCGATTGAACGTGATGGCGTCTTCATGTTGGTCAGCGTGCGGATCACGCCCTTGCCCCCGACCACGCTGTCTTTCGTGCCCACGATCGCGCGGACCGGCACATCGATACGCAGACCCGTGCGCGGCGAGATCGCGCCAACGCCTTGCCAAGGATAGAGCAGGAATGCGCCAACCACTCCGGCAAACGGCTCGGCGGGAATGGCCGACAACCGCGCCACTTTCGCCATCGGATCGCCCGGCTCCATCGACATGGCGTCCAGCGTCGTCCACGCGCCGTGGCTCCACCCCGCCACCACCATGCGGCGCGGATCGGCCCATGCCTGCCGGCGCGTCCATTCCATCATCGCGAACAGATCGCCCGCCCGCTCGCGTCCCCACAGCTGCAGCCCTGTGCACACCGTTGCATAGGCCTGAAGCTGCGAAATCCCGCGATGGGCATAGCTGTCGACGACCACCACGGCCCAGCCGGCCGAGCGGGCCACAGCCGCCCACCGCCCCTGCAGCTTCTTCTTGCCGCCACAACCATGCAGCTGGATCGCGACGGGGAATGGGCCCTCGCCCTCAGGCAACAGAACCTCAACCCCCACCGCCAGCGCCGCCATGCGCTGCTCAAGTGTCTCGCGTGAGTAGGTGTTGGCGGTGGTCATGAGAGGAAGGTGGAAGTGAAATGCGCAAATCGCAAGGTGTGAAGAAGCGGTCGTTCGGGCAATCCCCTCCCCACCCTCTTGGTTCGACGGGCGCGATCCATTGCATGGCAATGGATCACTGCTCACCATGAGGGCTCAGGGAACAGCTGCAAACGAGAGGACCCTCATGGTGAGCAGTTGCGATGGGCTTCGCGCATCGCAACGCCCGTCGAACCAGAGGGGCCGGGCTTGCTGCCCGCGCTACTCTCCATATCTCTTCCGCACTTCAGCCAGCAGGGCCGCATCGAACTCCGCGGCAGGCAGCGCATTCCAGCTCGCGATCTCTTCCGACATCAGCGCGGTTTCCTTCGCCGCGTCGAACGTTGCGCCGGGGATCAGCTTCATTTCGTGAAGCCGCTGCGGAGAGTATCCGGTCAGCACCCACGAATAATGCCAGTCGAGCCCCGCCACCTTTGCCAGCTCGTTCGTACAGTTCGACGTGAAGGTGTTGTAGAAGCGCGGATGCGCGGACACATCCACTGTGTGCCCCAGCAGCGCCTTGAGGAAGTCCAGCTTCTGCGTATCGTCGAGCTTCAGCGGATAGACATACACCAGCTTGTCGAGGAACGTCACACGCCGCGTGAGAAGATCACGCGCGGTCGACCACACGTAGGCGAGCTCGTAATTGTTGAACATGCCGGCAATGGCGTCATACGTCTCGCCCTTCTCCAGCCGCGCCTCCACCGTCAGGCCCACAACCCGCTCGCCCGCAAATTCGAACAGCACCAGCGTATGAGCCGCATAATCCCCGCCCGGCTGCGGCTCCACGACGAACCAGACATTGCGCAGATCAGCGAAGTTGGCGGTAAAGCCGCCCACATTCATCGCTGCCGGCCCCTCATCCGTGTACGACCAGTCCGTCACGCCATGGAGCGCAAAGCCTGTCTCTGTCGTCTCCACCTTCGGCATGAGCGCAAGATTATCGACCCAGTCGCGATCCAGCCGCGGTTGGGCCGCACACACCCGAAGCGAGACCAGCGCCAGCACGACCAGCACGAGCCAGGCTGCCGCCCGCCACGGATGACGACGCGTCCATTCCCACATCGATGCAGCGACCATCATCGGCGACTTGCTCCCCTGCTGCGCAAGCATGGCGGCAAACAAGCATGAGCCGCCCCCTCCTGAAAAGTGAGTTCCCTGTTGCGCATGGTCCGCCGCCATGGCCCACTCCTTCCGGGCTTCACTCGGGGGCGACGTGGACCTGCAGCGCCATCAACTTTGTGACGTACAGGGGACTTGCATGAAACTGAACCGACTGATTCTCGCCGCCACGGCGGCCGCAATGGCAGCGCCCGCCGCGTTCGCCCAGGATGGCGAAAACTTCGTCCGCCCCTACTGGTGGGACAGGCCGGTGGTCGAGGGCATGGGCCGCTCTCTCGTCGAAGTCGCGCCCAACCGCGCCCGCTTCGATCTCGCCTTCGTCGAGACGAATGCGCAATCCGACGAAGCGATGCGCCTCGCCGTCGCGCGCTCGAAAATCGCCTATGACGCGCTCAAGAAAGTCGCTGGCGATAAGTCGCGCATCACCACCAGCGTCAATGTCGAGGCTTACTACAAGCAGTATCGCGACAAGGACGGCAACATGCAGACCAACTATCGGCCCGATCAGGTCGATGGCTATCAGGCGCGCGTGACGATGGTCGTCGTGCTCACCGATCCCGCACTGGCCGGCCGCGCCCGCGCAGCCGCACTGGCGCTCGGGCCGCAGGACGTAAACCCGATCAACATCTATCTCGAACAGACACCAGACCTGCAGCGCCGCGCGCTGGATGAAGCCGCGAAGGATGCACGCGCCCGCGCGCAACTGGCCGCGAGCGCAGCTGGCGGGCGCATCGGCGATGTTCTCGTCGTGCAGGAAGGCAATGACAGCTGCATGGGCAACTGGTCGTCCGGCCAGGTTGCGCGCACCATCGATGGCGGCGGCGGCTATGGCGCCTATCCGCCCGCGCCTCCTCCGCCGCCCTCCGCGCCGGCGCCGCCCGTCGCACGCGGCCAGGTCGGCGGGCAGACCATCACCATCACCGAGATGGATCTCGCAGCCCTCGACCTGCCGAGCGACGCCAACCCGCAGACAATCTCGGCGAGCGTCTGCATGATCTACACGCTGGTGAAGTGACGATGTAAAACGATGGACAGGATGCGTGCGGCGCCTTGACGCCGCCGCATTCTTCCATCAAACACCCGCGCCTTGGACCAACCTCTTTTCGGATAGGCCCCGATGAAACGGCGCTACGAAAATCAGACCGCGAAGATTGCACAGCCAATGCTGTGTGATCGCGATCGCATGGAGGGATAGGTCCAGGGGTTCAGCGATCCGCTGATCCAAACCGAACCCTCCGCGCACCAGCCGGAGGGTTTTTTGTTGTCCGAAATGGATGACATGATCTCTCGGAGTGCGCGGAGGCGGCGCACAAAAGGAGTGACGTGTGATGAGCACGTTTGAAGTATTCGAAACGGCCCAGGGCGGCCGCATCAAGGCCTGGGTCAAAGGCGTTCCCGTCGAGGACGCAGCCCGCGAACAGCTGGAAAACGTGGCGGGATTGCCCTTCGTGCACTCCCACCTCGCCGTCATGCCCGACGTCCACTTCGGACGCGGCGCGACCGTTGGCTCGGTGATCCCGACCAGGGGCGCGATCATCCCGGCCGCTGTCGGCGTCGACATCGGCTGCGGGATGATGGCGGTGGAAACCACGCTGCGCGCGGAGCATCTGCCGGACTCGCTGGCGAAGCTGCGCTCGGAGATCGAGCGCAAGGTTCCGGCGGGCGTTGGCCGCAATGGCGAGTTCGGCACGACGCCGGATTCCGTGATCTCGCGCTGGCGCAACTCCGACCTCGAACCGCGCCTCGATCGCATCCGCGACAAGCACAAGCGCATTCCGAACCACAAGGTCGGCGCGCAGCTTGGCACGCTTGGCTCGGGCAACCACTTCGTCGAGGTCTGCCTCGATGAGCGTGGCTTTGTCTGGGTGATGCTGCACTCGGGCTCGCGCGGCACGGGCAACCAGATCGGGCAGTACTTCATCGAGATGGCCCGCAAGGCCCTCGAGAAGCGTGTGCTTGGTTACCATGTGCCGGATCAGGATCTCGCCTTCTTCGTCGAGGGCGAACCGATCTTCGAGGACTACATCGAAGCGGTCGGCTGGGCGCAGGACTACGCCCGCGCCAACCGCGAGGCGATGATGGAGCGGACGCTGCAGGCGATGCGCGAGCATCTGCCCAAGTTCAAGCTCGGGGCTCACGCGGTGAACTGCCACCACAACTATGTGGAGAAGGAACACCACTTCGGCGCCGACGTGTGGGTGACCCGCAAGGGCGCCGTGCGCGCGGGCGATGGAGAGCTGGGCATCATCCCGGGCTCGATGGGCGCGAAATCGTTCATCGTGCGCGGCAAGGGAAACCCGGACTCGTTCTGCTCGTGCTCGCACGGCGCAGGCCGCGCGATGTCACGCACCCAGGCCAAGGCGACGTTCACGCTGAAGGATCACCGCGAGGCGACCGAAGGCGTGGAGTGCCGAAAAGACCAGGGCGTGATCGACGAAACGCCGATGGCCTACAAGGACATCGACGCCGTCATCGCCGCGCAGTCCGACCTGATCGAGGTGGTGCATACCTTGAAGCAGGTGGTGTGTGTCAAAGGCTAGGGAGCGGGCGGCTCGAAAGGCCGTCCGTTCTACTTGCGGGCCGCCTTCGCCTGCGCTTTCAGCTGATCGACAATCAGCTGCACCGTATTCGCGATAACGTCGGGCGCGCGCTCCAGCGGCAGGCCATGGTCGTACATGGGCCAGGAGGCGTCGGCTCCGGAGAGGCTGAGCAGCATGGCAGTCGCGTCCTCGGTGGCGCGCTTCGGTGCGCCGATGGCCTTCGCGGCCTTGCGTATTGCTTCCAGTCGCGCGGCGCGGCGTGTCTTGCGCATCTCGCCCCACACACCCTTGTTCGACGCAAGCACGCGGCTGACCGGGTGCTTCAGCGCGTTGCGATGGATATCACGAAAGTATCGCACGAGATCATCTGGGCCGGCGCACAACACGACGCCCTGCGGATACAGGATGCGATCGAACCATTCGCCCAAGGCCGCAGCCTGACTTTCCTCGTTCGGGAAGTGGAAATAGACCGTGCGCAGGGATACGCCTGCGCGCAAGGCGGCCTGGCTGGCTGAAAGCTTGTCGCGACCAGGTTCGGAGAGTTGTTCAGCGAACGCGTCGAGGATGGCCTCGCGCGTCGCCGCAGCTTGCGCTTCCCGCTTGGGGCTGACGTATCTGCGGGTTTCGGTCATGCAGCGGGAGGCATGAATTCTATGCCATGAATGCCGCCGACCCGGATGATGCCGGGTATGTCCGGCGGACTCATCGACACTTCCGCGGAGACCTGACGGAAGAATTTCGAAGCATTACCCTTGGTGACAATGGTGAGAAATTCGGCGTCCTCGACCGTGTGATAGCTGTGTGGCGTGTTGGCCGGGACGTGAGCGAAGCCGCCGGGGCCAAGGCGCGTGGTCTCGCCGTTCACGGTGACGTCAAGGACGCCCTTGGTTACGACGTAGATTTCTTCCCATGCATGGCGATGGGTCGGCGGTCCACCGCCCGTGGGACCGCTCGTGTCGAAAATCTCGACGTGCGAGCCCATCTCGTTCGTCAGCATTGGCTTCAGCGTTTCGCCGAGCACGAAGAAACTTTCCTTTGTGGCGTTGCTGGCTGCCCCGGACATCGCAGACCCTCCCCTGTTTTTTGGCTGCACTTGCGTGCAGCGAATACGTTTTATCTCCATTGCATCGAAATGCAACCAATATCTATATCGAGAAGTCCGCCCCCTCACCCCCGCCATCGTGTGGTCGTCTTTTGGGACTATCCTCTTGGCAATCGACGGGAGATTGCGGCAGAGCTAGCCGCGTTAGATCGCAGGCCAGAATCCGGGGTCGCATGCGCCAGCTTGTTCTTCTTCGTCACGCCAAGGCGGCGGCAGAATCCGAGACGGGAGAGGATTTCGACCGCCCCCTTGCGGCGCGCGGCCGCGAGGATGCGCCGGGGATTGGCGAGGCGCTGGCCGGCGCCGGGGCTGACCCCGAGATTGTCCTGGTCTCTTCCGCGAAGCGCACGCGCGAGACCTGGGGCCTGGTCTCCAGCTGCTTTCCCGACGTGACCGTCGAGTTCCGTGACGATCTTTATCTGGCCGAGGCGAATGCTCTGCTTCACGCGGCCGAGGAAGCCGGGGCCGAGCGCGTGATGGTGGTGGCGCACAATCCGGGAGTGCACGAACTCGCCAGCCGCCTCGCCCATCGCAACAACGCGCTGGAAACGTCCGTTCGCGCCAAGTTTCCGACGGCGGCGGGAGCGATGTTTGAAAGGGCGGATGCGGATTCCGCCTGGCGCCTGCAGGCCTATGTCACGCCGAAGACGATTTCGGATTGAGGCGGATCAGGTCGGGCTATGCGCCGCCGGCTCGATGATCAGGTCGCCGATCCCCTCGAACGACCAGTTGTTGTAGAGGCCGGCGAGGTACACGACGTAGAGCGCCAGGAAAACGAGGCCCGTGCCAATGCCGATCCGGCGGCGCGCGAAGATCACGAGTGTAACGAGCACGGCGGCGCCCGCCATCGCCCAATTGCTGAACGCGGTGAATTCGGGGCTCAGCACTTCGCGGGGCGCGAGGATGGCGACAACGCCGCCTGCGCCCAGGATGTTGAAGATGTTGGAGCCGAGCACATTGCCCATCGCAACGTCGCTCTGCTTGCGCACTGCGGCAGCGACGCATGCGCCGAGTTCCGGCAGGGACGAGCCCAGCGCTAGCACGGTCAGGCCTACAATCGTCTGGCTGGCGTTGAGTTCGGCGCCCAATGAGATGCCGCCATCGAGAAGCATGTGCGAGCCCAGCGGCAGGCCGACAATGCCGATGAGGATCAGCATGATCATGCGCCACATCGGCTTCTTCATCATCTCCAGTTCTTCCTTGGTGTCCTCGGTCATGTCCTTGCGGGCGATGGACCAGGACACAAGCAGATAGACGACCAGCGCCACGATGAAGGCGATGCCGACCCACTGCGTCAGGCCGAAAAAGAGCGAGATGCCGATCCATGCCGCGGTGCAGGCCAGCATGAAGAAGGCCGTGACGCGCATGCGCGGCGCGGTGGTGACGATGGGAAAGATCAGCGCAGGAAGCGCGAGCACGAGAAAGATGTTCGCGATGTTCGAGCCGATGATGTTGCCGTGGGCCAGGCCGGCGCGGTCATTGGAGGCGGCCTGCACGGAGATGATGAATTCGGGAAGCGACGTGCCAAAGCCGACGATTACGATGCCGACCAGCAGGGGCGATACGTTTGCCTTGTAGGCCGCCGAAAGGGCGCCACGGACGAGACAGTCCGCCGAATAGAGCAGGACGGCAAAGCCGGCGATCAGGACAACGATGGCGCCTGTGAGCACAGCGGTTACCCCCTCAGCTTGGATACCCCTCCCCCAAGGGGGACCGTGGCCCGCGAGCCAGGTTCAGTCCAGCAGTTCTGGCCGAAGAGTTAGTCGATGCGGCGGTACTCGATGAGATTGAGCAGGCCGAACGTCACAACCACGGCAATGATAGCGTACACAGCAGCCACGATAGTCTCCTTACGGCAAACACGCCTTGAGTCTCAGGTGAGGCTGTCCTAGCGGATTTCCAGCCGGTCCGAAACCCGGAAAGATCAAGGCATTTCCCAGGGAAACGGATGAGAAAACGCACTCTGCGCGACCGGGCATTCCAGGCATGGTGGCGCATCCGCCGCCCCATGACGCTGGGCGTGCGCGGGGTGGTTGTGGATGAAGCGGGGCGCGTGCTTCTGCTGCGGCATACCTACACGCCCGGCTGGCACATGCCTGGCGGGGGGATCGAAAAGGGCGAGACGGCGCTCGAGGCGATCCAGCGCGAATTGCTGGAAGAGGCCGGAATCGACGCTGCGGCGGCGGATCTGCGGCTGGCCTCTGCCCACGCCAACCACGCCTTCTTTCCGAATGATCACGTGCTGATCTACCGGGTTGACCGCTGGCGGCAGGTCGAACCAACCCAGCGTGGGGAAATTGCCGAAACCGGGTTCTTTGCCCCCCTCGCCCCGCCCGAGGGCACAACAGCGGGAACCCGGCGGCGGCTGACCGAACTCTTTGGCGATCAACCGGTTTCGGGGCATTGGTAGCCATCTGCCGGCCTGCTTTATCCCCGGTTTGAGCGCGGTCCGGCCATTGATTTACAGCAATGTTTCGTCATCACTGGCCCGCCTGAAGGAGAATGTGATGCGTCGGGTAACACCAAAGGCACTTGGCCACGCCCTTGCCGGAACCATGATGGCGGCGGTGCTGGCTGGCTGCGGCGGCCCGGAAGTCGCCGGAGCCAATCCGGATGGCACGCCCTCTGCGGCGCTGGATGGCGACGCCGCATTGATCGCCGCAGCTCAGACAATCAGCGACACGTTGGGCGGATGTGTCCGGCCGGAAGATGTGCAACTGGAATCCAGGGTGATCGGGCTCGAGAACGGCGCGGTCGTCATGCTTGGCTGCAGCCAGGGCGACTATTCGACGACGCACAGGCTGTTCGCGACCCGCTCCGGGGCAAAGCCGGAACTTCTGCTGTTCCCGGACTACGGCCCCGACGGCTGGTTTGCGACCGACCAGGTGGACACGGCCGAGATCGATGCTGGAACCGGGGTGCTGACCACGTTCCGCAAGAAGGCTGGGAATGGCGGCTGCGGCAGCGAGGGCGAATTCGAGTGGGATGGCGTGCGCTTCGCCCTGCGCGAGCTACGCTGGCGGGATTGCGCCACGGCCGCCCCGCCGCCCTTCCCGATCATCTGGCCGACCCAACAGGGCGCGACAACGGCCGCGAACACAGCGACGCCGGCTCCGTGATCGTTGACAATCCGGCCTGACAGGGCCCAGCCCCCTAGACCAGCACAGGCGCCCGCGCGGGCGCACGAAGAAAGGGCGGCTCGCAAGAGCCGCCCTTCTGCATTCCCGGGAATGCTGGATCAGTCGACCGCTTCCGGTTCGTTCTTTTCCTTCGCCGTCGCCTTGGGCTCGGCGATGAACTTGAACGACAGCTTGTCGGGGTCGTTCTTGTCGATGTCGATCTTCACGCCGCCGCCCTTCTGCAGAGAGCCGAAGAGAAGCTCGTCGGCCATCGGCTTCTTGACGTGTTCCTGGATCAGGCGGCCCAGCGGACGCGCGCCGAAGGCTTCGTCGTAACCGCGCACGGCCAGCCATTTGCGGGCTTTTGGCGTAAGCGCGATCGTGACGTTCCGATCCGCCAGCTGGGTTTCCAGCTGCAGGATGAACTTGTCGACCACCATCTCGATGATCTCCGGCGAGAGGCCCGAGAACGGAATGGTCGCATCAAGGCGGTTGCGGAATTCCGGCGTGAACAGGCGCTTGATCGCCTCTTCGTCCTCGCCCTGGCGCTTGCCGCGTCCAAAGCCTATCGACTCCTTCGCAGCGTCAGAAGCACCCGCATTCGTGGTCATGATGAGGATCACGTTCCTGAAGTCGACCTTCTTGCCGTTGGCGTCGGTCAGCGTGCCGTTGTCCATCACCTGAAGCAGGATGTTGAACAGGTCCGGGTGCGCCTTCTCGATCTCGTCGAGCAGCAGCACGCAATGCGGATGCTGGTCCACGCCGTCGGTCAGCAGGCCGCCCTGGTCGAAGCCGACATAGCCCGGAGGCGCGCCGATGAGACGCGAGACAGTGTGGCGCTCCATGTATTCCGACATGTCGAAACGCAGCATTTCCACGCCGAGGATGGAGCCGAGCTGCTTGGCGACTTCCGTCTTGCCGACGCCCGTGGGGCCGGAGAACAGGTAGCAGCCGATGGGCTTGTTCGGCTCGCGCAGGCCCGCGCGGGCGAGCTTGATCGCCGCCGCAAGCGCGGTGATCGCCGCATCCTGTCCGAACACGACACGCTTGAGATCCGTTTCCAGCGAGCGGAGTTGCTCGGCGTCGGATTTCGAGACCTGCTTGGCCGGAATCCGCGCCATTTTCGAGATAACCACCTCGACCTCGCGCGCGCCGATCTGCTTGCGCCGCTTGTTTTCGGGCACCAGCCATTGCGCCGCGCCGGCCTCGTCGATCACGTCGATGGCCTTGTCGGGCAGCTTGCGGTCGGTGATGTACTTGGCCGAGAGATCAACCGCGGTGCGGATAGCCTCGTTGGTGTATTTCAGGCCGTGGAACTCTTCGAAGTAGGGCTTGAGACCCATCACGATCTTGATCGTGTCGTCGATTGACGGCTCGACCACATCGATCTTCTGGAAGCGGCGAGCGAGCGCACGGTCCTTCTCGAAATGCTGGCGGTATTCCTTGTAGGTCGTCGACCCCATGCAGCGCAGGGTGCCGGACTGAAGCGCAGGCTTCAGCAGGTTCGAAGCGTCCATCGCGCCGCCGGACGTGGCGCCGGCCCCGATAACCGTGTGGATCTCGTCGATGAACAGGACAGCCTTGGGCTGTTCTTCAAGCTCTTTCACGACGGCCTTGAGGCGTTCCTCGAAATCGCCGCGATAGCGCGTGCCGGCGAGCAGCGCACCCATGTCGAGCGAGTAGATCACGGCGTCAGCGAGAATGCTGGGCGCCTCGCCATCGACGATCTTCTTGGCCATGCCTTCGGCGATGGCCGTCTTGCCAACGCCCGGGTCGCCCACGAGCAGCGGATTGTTCTTGCGGCGGCGGCACAGCACCTGGATCGCGCGCTCGACTTCCATATGGCGGCCGATGAGCGGATCCGTCTTCCCTTCGCGGGCCTTCTGGTTGAGGTCGACGCAATAGGCTGACAGCGCCTCGCCGGCCGGCTTCGTGTTGTCGTCTTCCTTCTCGGCCGCGCCTTCGACAGGCTTCGACTTCGACATGCCGGGCTTCTTGGCGACGCCGTGGCTGATGAAATTGACGGCGTCATAGCGCGTCATGTCCTGCTCCTGCAGGAAGTACGCAGCATGGCTCTCGCGCTCGGCGAAGATCGAGACGAGCACGTTGGCGCCGGTCACTTCGTCCTTGGACGAGGATTCCACATGCAGCACGGCGCGCTGAACGACGCGCTGGAAGGCGGCCGTCGGATGTACGGCGCCGCCATCCTCGACCACAAACGAGGCGCAGTCATTGTCGAGATAGTTGGTAAGGTCCCGGCGCAGCTTTTCGAGATCGACCTTGCAGGCCGTCATGACCTCGGCCGCGTCGTCATCGTCGGTCAGCGCGAGCAGCAGGTGCTCCAGGGTCGCGTATTCATGCTTTCGCTCCTGCGCCAGAAGCATGGCGCGTTCGAGGGCGCGTTCGAGGCTGGGTGTGAGGGAGGGCATTTAAGGGTTCTCTAGTCCTCGCGTTCCTTGGTGCATTGCAGCGGATGCTGGTGCTGGCGGGCAAGATCCATCACCTGCGTAACTTTGGTTTCGGCGACATCGAGCGGAAAGACGCCACAGACGCCCACGCCATTGTTATGGACGTGTAGCATGATGCGCGTGGCTTCCTCGCGCGACTTGTTGAAGAAGTGCTCGAGCACGAGCACGACGAATTCCATTGGCGTGTAGTCGTCATTCAGCAGAAGCACGCGATACAGCGATGGCTTCTTCGTTTTCGCCTTGGTCCGGGTCTGGGTGCCGACGTCCCGTTCCGGTTTCGAGGGGGGGCGCTTGTCAGCCATGAGTGCGGAGCCTGGGCGTTAGACCTGTTTCGAGACGACGGCAGGATCGCCTGAGTCGCGAACACCCCGGATGGGGATAGTAAACACCCGGTGTTCGTCCCCATTAGATATTGATCTGCGGCCCAAGTGAAAGGGCCTTCCCGCCTTATCCCCGAAACGAATGCACTGGCGCCGGAAACGCAGCGTCTGCCTTGGTTTGTCCACGGTCGTCCGGCAGAACCATGAATCACAAGCCGCCAGCTGCCCTGCTCGCATGGTTCATGCAGGATTCACCCAGCAGAGCGGACGATGTGTCCCACCCGAAGGCGTACAGACCCGAAAATGGTCGCCATGGGAAACAAAGTTCAACTGCCTGCTGTTTTGGGGTGACGTGGATTAAAGATTGGGTAAGTTCGTCAGTGGACCCTCGATCCTGTCTTTGTATGTGTATCTGAAAGAGGATTCCGTCGCGTATGAAGACGAACTCCCTGATCGCGTGGATCCGCGCCGGGCTGCTTGCCTTGGCTGCGCTTGTTGTTTCGGCCGCCCCCGCCTGGGCGGACAAGTACGCTTCTATCGTCATCGACATGGACACCGGTCAGGTCCTCCATGACCGCAGCGCCGACGAGCCCCGCCACCCCGCATCGCTGACCAAGGTGATGACGCTCTACCTCGTCTTCGAGGCGATGGATCAGGGAAAACTCAAGCTTTCCGACCGGATGACGGTCTCCAAGGCCGCGTCGCAGGCCCAGCCATCGAAACTCGGCCTGAAGCCGGGAACAACGATCAAGGTCGAGGATGCAATCCGCGCGCTGGTCACCAAGTCCGCAAATGACGTCGCCATCGTGATCGCCGAGAAGATTGGCGGCACGCAGGCCAAGTTTGTCGCCCGGATGAACGCCAAGGCGAAGGAACTCGGTATGCTGAACACGACGTTCCGCAACCCCTCCGGCCTGCCTGACCGCCTCCAGATCACCACCGCGCGCGATATGGCGCGCCTGGGCGAGGCTGTCTTCATGGATCACAAGGACCGGTACAACTATTTCTCACTGACGTCGTTCACCTGGAACAACCGCAAGCACCTGAATCATAACGAGCTTTTGAAGTCAGTCGAGGGCGTCGACGGCATCAAGACCGGCTTCACAAATGCTTCCGGCTACAACCTTATGGCGTCCGCCTCCCGCGACGGTCACCGGGTCATGGCCGTCATGATGGGCGGTTCCACGGGAAAATCGCGCGACAGGCACGTCGCCGACCTGATCGAGGCCGCCTTCCTCGAGGTTACGGGTGTTCCCGCCACCGATGACGACCTGCGCGTCCGCATCGCCTTTGGCCCGCGCGGGAATGTATCGGCCGACGATCTTGCCCTTGCCCAGCTTCGCAAGCTGCAGGACCCGGATGCCGCCCTGGTTTCAGCCAGGGATCGAGACCTCATCGCCGGGTTCGAGGACGAAACAGGCTCCTTCGGCGCGTTCAGCTCGACCGAGGAAGACGAACAGAATTTCGATGGCGTCTCGCAGGGCGACAGCGAGGCCGGGGCTGATGCGGCTTTCGCCGATCCGATTGGCGACCTTATCGGGGCAACCCCCGGCGCGCTGGAACCGATCCCGGCCGCACTCGCGCCTGCCCTGCCCGAATCCGCCGGCATTCTCGTCACGAGCGAAGTTCCCGCTGGCATGCTGCCGTCAGCGACCGCTCTGGACCAGCTGGCCCTGCCAGTCATCCAACCCTAAGCAATTGGCCCCAAGCGGGCGCTCCTGAACAGCCCGTGCTGCGAAGCCCTATTTCCGCTTCCAGCGCAGGGGTTTACCGCCATCCCGCACCACCTCGCCGCGAGCCTCGGCATCTAGCTGGACGGTCTTGGTCCACCAGCCGACGGTTGACCCGAACGCGCTCCCCTCCAGCGCCTTCTTCATCAGGGCCATCATTTCCGACTGGGTAACGCCCGGCCCCGTACGGGGGATGACCTTCAGGAACACCTTGCGCGCCGCCTCGTACTTTTCGGCGTTGCGCGGATAGGTTTTGCCCGGAGCGTTGACGTTCAGCGCGAGAACGATTCCCGGCTTTGGTTTGGGCGCCGCCTTTGCGGCCGGCGGCATATTCTTGGCAACCGGCTTTGTGCTGCGTATTGCCATACCGCCCCCCACAACTGGACCAGGGCCCAGACTGGCCCGAGGCTTTGGCTGGACGCAAGGCGCCCGGCGGAGCTAGTTACGCCCTTATGTCCACACACACCGCCCCCGCCATCGACGCCGCGCTTGAAGACCGCAAGGCGCGCGCCCGCGCCTGGTTCGAGACCTTGCAGAGCGACATCATCGCGCGCTTCGAGGCGCTTGAGGATGCGGTCGCGCCGCCGCTTTACCGGGGCCCGGCCGGGCGTTTCGAGAAGACCGCATGGAAGCGCGGCGACGGATCCGAGGACCTTGGCGGCGGCACGATGGCCGTGATGCGCGGCCGCCTGTTCGAGAAGGTCGGCGTCCACGTCTCCTGCGTCCATGGCGCCTTCGCGCCCGAATTCGCGAAGACGATTCCAGGCGCCGACCAGTCCGGCGGCCGGTTCTGGGCCAGCGGCATTTCGCTGATCGCGCACATGACCAATCCGCGCGTGCCGGCAGTGCACATGAACACGCGCATGCTGGTGACTGCCGACAGCTGGTTTGGCGGTGGCGCGGACCTTACCCCGCTCCTCGCCTACCAGCGCGAGCAGGAGTTTCCCGACGCGATCGAATTTCACGCGGCGATGCGCGCCGCGTGTGAGGGCTACAAGGGCGCCGACTACGCCGCAATGAAGCAGCATTGCGAGGAGTACTTCTACCTGCCTCACCGCGACGAACCGCGCGGCATCGGCGGCATCTTCTACGATCGCTACAATACCGGTGACTGGGAAGCGGACTTCGCCTTCACGCAGAGCGTCGGCCGGCACTTCGCCGACGCCTATCCGAAGATCGTCACGCGCCGCATGGCGGAGAGCTGGTCGCCCGACGAGCGCGAAGAACAGCTGGTGCGCCGCGGCCGCTATGTGGAGTTCAACCTGCTGTACGACCGCGGCACGACGTTTGGCCTCAAGACTGGCGGCAATGTCGCCAGCATCCTGTCGTCCATGCCGCCCGTGGTGAAGTGGCCTTAGGGCGCCGGATCCGGGTTGAACCGTGCCGCGCGCGTGAACAGGCGTTTTGTGCGGGCTGGACCGCAGCGATCTGCGCGCCAGATGGAGTCTGGTCCAGTTCCAACCCGTTCGCGTAGACTGATCCGTCATGACCAGTTCGAGCTCGACCACGGAACCTGACGACAAGCGGACGCCCGAGGCGACCCTGCTGGCGCTTGCCGTCATCCTCGCAGCGACCAGCCTGGCGGCGGGCCTCGGCGCGCTGACTTCTGGCGGGGAAGCCGACCCCTGGTACGCCGCGCTCAACAAGGCGCCGGGGAACCCGCCAGGCTTCGTGTTCGGGATTGTCTGGCCGATGCTCTATGCCCTGATGGCTGCCAGCGCATTCATTGCGTGGCGGGCGGGCGCGAACCTTGGGCTCTACTTTGCACAGCTCGCCGTCAATCTGACGTGGAGCTACCTGTTCTTCCAGTTCCACCAGCCGGTCTTTGCGCTGGCCAACCTGCTGACGCTGTGGGTGCTGGTCTTCCTGATGATCCGCCAGTTCCACGGGCACAGCCCACTGGCGGCATGGCTGCAGTCGCCCTACCTCGCCTGGCTCAGCTTTGCGGCCTACCTCAATGCCTGGGTCGTCTTCGCCAACTGACGCGCCTCACAGCAAGGCGAGCAGTTCGTCCCGGCCAAGCGCGAAGTCGCTGTCGATCCACGCCGCTTCCAGCTTGCGCATTTCCGCGCCTATGGCTGGCCCCTCCGCGATCCCGCGCGCCAGCAGGTCCTCGCCGTTCACCGGCAGCGCAGGCCGCTCCCAGCAGCGCGCAACAGCGATCACACCAGCCCAGTCAGCCACCCCGGTCGAGGCCCACTCCAGAGTCGCACGATCGATGACGGTCTGGGCGCCGACACGATAAACCGCCGCGCGAACTTCACCATCCGTGACAGCAGCCCACAATGGCGTCTCGTCCTGCGTCGGCCAGTTGAGCCGGTTGCGTTCGTCGTTCGACATCTTGAGGCGGTTCGTCACCTCGCGAACCGCGCCAGCATCCTTCCAGAAGAGCGCCAGGAACCTCCGCATCGGATCGGGCGCTTCTCCCTGCTCGCGCTCGAGACCGACCAGCTTGCTCAGCAGCCCGAGACCCTTTGCATCGACGAACAGTTGATCGAGCACGCCGACATGCTCCATCGCCTCCAGCGCCGAAAGCGGCTGTGGCGCAGCCAGCAGTTTCTTCATCTCCATCCAGATGCGCTCGGCCGATATGCTGGCAAGGCCGGCACGCAGTTTCCCGCAAGCTGCAAGCCCGGCCGGATCAGGGGCTGCCGTGCCGTACCAGGCCTGAAAGCGGAAAAAGCGCAGGATACGCAGATAGTCCTCGCGTAGCCGGATTTCCGGATCGCCGACGAACACAATCCGGCGCTGGGCGATATCATCCAGGCCACCGCCCGTGGGATCAAAGACCTCGCCGCCGCTGTCAGCGTAGAGCGCATTCATCCGGAAGTCGCGGCGTTCGGCGTCCTCGGCCCAGTCGTGGGTGAACGACACGGTGGCGCGGCGCCCGTCCGTCTCCACATCGCGGCGCAGGGTCGTCACTTCATAGGGAACGCCGTTGCATACAACGGTCAGCGTGCCGTGCGCGATACCGGTGGGATGGACCGCCATGCCGGCATTGCGGCATGCCTTCTCGACAAGGTCAGGCGTCAGTTGCGTGGCGATGTCGACATCGGCGACAGGCTGTCCCAACAGGGCATTGCGGACGCAGCCGCCGACAAGGCGGGCACAACCGGGCCGCACCGTCTCAAGCGCCTCGATGACTTTTCGCGCAGCGAGCAGCCAGGGCTGGTTCGCCAGCCGGGGCATCGGGTCAGCCGCCCGTGTCGCGCGGGGCGACGGGAGTTTCCGGGGGTGGGGGCGCGGGCGTGTTGCCGCCGGGCAGCGTCGCCTCCGTGCAAGGAATCTCGCGTGGCGGCATGATCTGGCCATCAGCCGTGTAGCGCACCGGGTCGAAGCACTTGCCGGTCTCGCGCGGCACCAGGAGTGGCGGGATGATCAAACCAAGAACCGCGATAATGGCGCCAATCGTGACCAGGCGCGCGAGCGGCCACCGGTCCTTGATCCTGAGATCGCGGGAGGCGGCGCGATAGATCAGGAACACCCCGAAGGGCGCCAGGAAGAGCAGGAGTTCGATGAGGATTCTTTGGGTCATAGCCTTCGGTCCTACGCGCCATAGAGCCGGTCGTACAAGGCCTTGATCATGCCGGCCGTGGCGCCCCAGATGTAACGTCCGTTGTGCGGCATCGCGTAATAGGCGCGCAAGGCCCCCTTGAACTCACGTTCGTGCCGGTGGTGATTGGCGGCGTCCATCAGGAAGGACAGCGGCGTCTCGAACACATCGGCCACTTCCCGCGCATGGGGAACCGCCACGAAGTCTGGTGGGAGAATTCCCACAAACGGCGCAATGGCGAACCCGGTTCCGGTCAGGTAGGCGTCGCCCTGGCCCAGCAGGCGAACGCCGGCCGGATCGACCCCAACCTCCTCCTGCGCTTCGCGCAAGGCCGCCTGCAAAAGGCTTTCACCGGGCTCGACGCGCCCGCCCGGAAAGGCGATCTGCCCGGCATGCGCGGCCATCGTCTCGGGCCGCAGGGTCAACAGGACGCTGTAATCATCGCCCCTGTCGATCAGCCCGACCAGAACAGCGGCGGGCCGGTAGCTAACCGGCTCGGGCGCGGTCCAGCCCGGGTTGAGATCGTAGTCGGTGCGCAGGGGGGCATCGAAGACGGCGTCGATGGCAGCCAGCCTGATCCTCGCGCGCGCCTCGAAATCGGTCTTGGTGGTAAACGCCATCCGGATCACGCCGCCCGGCCCATCGGGAAGCGGACGCCCGATGAAGCGACGCTCATGGTGTCGGGCTCGCCCGCATCGGGTTCAGCCCAGCTGACCAGTTCGTAGTAGGGCGGCCGGGCCAGCCTTGCCTCCAGCCCGCCGCGGACGCGGACATAGGTGGAGGGCTCGCCCGTCCGCTGATCTGTCTCAATGCGGATGGGATGCTCCCCATCGACCGCCACGACATCGCCCACATTGGTCGTGACCAGTATCACCTGATGACCACCCGACTCATGACGGTCCACCCGCACGCCCATGAAGGGCGCGTCCTCCACCTTAACCACCACTTTTTCGTGAGGGGTGACGAGCCAGTAGCCGTCGGAATCCCGTCTGAGTATCGTGGAGAAGAGGCGGACGAGCTTTTCCCGGCTAAACCGCACGCCATTCTGCCACCAGGAGCCGTCCCGCCGGATTTCCAGGCCGATGTCCCCGCAATTGGCGGGATTCCACAAATGCACCGGAGGAAGCGAACGGGGCTTTTCCAAACCCGCTTCCACCTGCAAGGTTGCAATCAGGTCCGCGAGCGACCCAGATGCAAGGTCTGGGGCGTTCGGGGCTTTCGCGTTCGTCATGGCGGCTCGGCTCCGGGCTGACCCCACAGATAGGTAAAAGAGCAGCATGAGTGAAGCCGCCACCGCCACTCCCGATATCGTCAAGGACGCTGACGCGGCCGTACAGGTCCTGGCGCAGGTGCGCGCGGAGATCGGCAAGGTCGTTTTCGGCCAGGAACGCGTCGTCGAGCTTGTTATTTCCACAATTCTGGCGGGTGGCCACGCCCTGCTGATCGGCGCGCCGGGCCTCGCCAAGACCAAGCTGGTCGAGACCACCGCCAAGGCGCTGGGGCTGGACTGGGGCCGGGTGCAGTTCACGCCTGACCTGATGCCGTCCGATATCCTGGGCTCGGAGATCCTCGACGAGACTTCGGGCGGCGGCCGCGCCTTCCGCTTTGTGAAGGGCCCCATCTTCACCAGCCTGCTGATGGCTGACGAGATCAACCGCGCCAGCCCACGGACGCAATCGGCGCTACTGCAGGCGATGCAGGAGCGGCACGTCACTGTCGCCGGCGCGAGCTATGACCTGCCCAAGCCCTTCCACGTGCTGGCCACGCAGAACCCGATCGAGCAGGAGGGCACCTATCCGCTGCCCGAAGCCCAGCTGGACCGCTTCCTGCTGAAGGTCGACGTCGATTATCCGGACCAGGAAACCGAACGCCGCATCCTCGTGGAAACCACCGGGTTGCAGGATCAGGTTGTCCGCCCTGTGCTCGATGCGGCGCAGCTGCTGGCGATGCAGGCATTGGTTCGCCGGATGCCGGTGCCAGAGAAGGTGCTGGAGGCGATCCTGCGCCTCGTGCGTTCGGCGCGGCCGGAACAGACAGATCACCCGCAGGTGAAGAAGCGCGTCGACTGGGGTCCCTCGCCGCGTGCGGGTCAGGCGCTGATGCTTGCGGCGCGTTCGCGCGCGCTGCTGCGCGGACGCCTCGCGCCCTCGCTTGACGACATCGAGGCGCTGGCCGAACCCGCGCTGGGGCACCGCATGGCGCTGGCCTACGATCCGACCGGACAGGGCGGCTCGCTTGCCTCGCTGATCCAGGAACTCGCCGCCAAGGCCGCCTGACACCCAATGCCACAGGCTCCGCTGAGTCAGTTGAAAGCCGAAGCCGCTGCACTCGCCAGCGATCTCGGCACGTTGACGACGCACGCGCGCGCCGCCAGCGCCGCACACCTTGGCTCGGCTGGAAGACGCAAAGCGGGTATGGGCGAGAACTTCTGGCAGTACCGCCGTCATACGCAGGAAGACGGCGCCGAACGCATCGACTGGCGGCGGTCTGCGCGAGAGGAAAACCTGTTCGTTCGCGAGACGGAACTTGAGACCGCGCGCACCTTCCTGTTCTGGGCCGACCCCAGCCAGGGCTTCCGCTGGTCGAGCGGAGCATCGATCCCGCACAAGGCGGATCGTGCGCTGCTGCTGTGCATGGCGCTCGCTGGCGCGCTGTCGCGATCTGGCGAGCGTTGTGGCGCGCTGGGCGGTGGCCGCGGGCCGGTATCCGGCGCACGAGCCCCGGCTCGCGTCGGTGAGGATGTGCGCAATCTTGCCGCCGGCACACCGTTTCCGCCGCCACCGCGCGACCGCGCGGCCGTGGTGGTCTGCAGCGACTTCTATTCGTCGCTGGCCGACTGGCACGCCAACCTTACGCCGATCGCAGGCAAGTGCCGTGATGGCGTTCTGCTGCAGGTGTGCGACCCGATCGAGGAAGCCTACCCCTTCAACGGCCGCGTGCGCTTTTTCCGGCCGGGCCAGGACAGTGAGCGGCTGGTCGGCCGCGCCGAGTCCATTCGCGACGGCTATCTCGACAAGTTCGCCCAGCGCCGGAAGGACATGACGGACCTCGCCGGTGAACTCGGCTGGCGCTTCATCAGCCATGTCACGACTGAAGAAGCACGCACGCCGCTTGGCAATCTCGCGCACGGCTTCTCGATCAGTGGAGCCATGGCGTGAGCATTGGCCCCTTCCTCTTCCTGCAGCCGCTGGCCCTTCTGGGATTGCTGGCGCTGCCCTTGCTGTGGCTGCTGCTGCGCGCGACGCCGCCGGAGCCCAAGCGCTTCGCCCTGCCCTCGCTCGCCCTGCTCGATGATCTGAAGCCCGAGGAAGAAACACCGGCGCGCACGCCCTGGTGGCTTCTGCTGCTGCGCATGATCGCGCTGGCTCTGGCGATCCTCGGCTTTGCCCGGCCGACCTGGGCCCCGAATGCGCAGTCGCCCACCGACGGCGGCACGCTGATCGTGGTCGATGATGGCTGGAGCAGCGCAGAGCGCTGGCGCGATATCGTCCGCGTCGCGACGGCTGCGGTTGATGAGACGTCCCAGAATGGCGGCTCGATCCATGTGATGTTCACATCGCAGCGCGAGGTTGATCGCGACCCGTCCGAGGCGCTGGACGCGGAGACCGCGCGGCAGCTGCTGCGCAATCAGCGTCCGGCGGCGTGGTTGCCGGATCGGGAAGCCGCGCTGGAGGCGCTCAACGCAACGCAGTTGCGCCCCGGTCGCATCATCTGGACCACTGACGGCTTCGATCACGATAATGCGGCGTCATTCGCCCGGGCGCTGGCGGCCAAGGCGGCGACCGATGTTCGCGTGACCCGGCCGCGCACCGCATTCGCGATCACGGCGGCGGACAGTTCCGCGGAAGGTGCGCGCGTCTCCGTGGTCCGTGCCGGCAGCCTGCCCGGCGAGACGGCGGACATCATTGCCGAAACCTCTGAAGGCGCATCGATCGCATCGACGCGCATAACGTTCGAAGGAAACTCGAACACCGCCGAAGCCCTGTTCGCCATTCCTGCCGCAGCGCTCAACCGCGTCGCGCGCTTCCGCATCGCAGGCTCGCCGTCCGCCGGCGCCGTCTGGCTGTGGGATGACACTGCGCGCCGCCCGCATGTCGGACTGGCCGATACGCGCGACGAAGCCCAGCCCCTGCTGACCGAACACTACTACGCGCGCAAGGCGCTGCAGCCCTACGCGCAGCTGACCGAGAAGAAGCTGTCCGACCTGCTCGATGCGCCGATCGACGCCATCATCATGGGCGACCGCGGCTCGATCGACGAAGCCACCTCCCAGCGCCTCACGGACTGGATGGAAAAGGGTGGGGTGCTGATCCGCTTTGCCGGACCAAGACTGGCTGCGCAGGAAGATCCGCTCTCGCCCGTTACACTGCGCCCGACTTCGCGCGCGCTTGGATCGGCGATGTCGTGGGAAACACCGCAGCGTATCGCGGAGTTCCCCTCTACTTCGCCCTTCGCCGGCATTCCTCGCCCCGCCGACGCCGCTGTGCGCCAGCAGGTTCTGGCCCAGCCTTCTGCCGAACTCGACAGCCTCACCTGGGCGCGCCTGCAGGATGGTACACCGCTGGTAACGGCGCGCCGCGTGGGACAGGGGCAGATGATCCTATTCCATGTCACCGCCGATCCCGACTGGTCCGACCTGCCCTTCACAGGCGCGTTCGTGGAGATGCTGCGGCGGTCCGTTGTCTCGGGTGGACAGCGCTCACGCGCGCCATCCCTGAGCGGCGAGGGCACGCTGACGCCATCGCGCGTGCTCGATGGGTTTGGCGTGCTGACGCCGCCCAACTCGAATGCGATGCCCGTCCCTGCAGCGGAGTTCGCAAACACACGGCCAGGCCCAACCACGCCCCCCGGCCTTTATCTCGGCCCAGGCGGCGAGCGCGCGCTGAACGCGGGCAGCCCGGCGCCGCTGGCTTTCAATGACTGGCCGCTCGAAGTCACCGTCACCGAACAAGCGGCCATTGCGGAGCGCACCGGGCTCGGCGGCTGGATGATCGCGCTCGCCCTGGGAATCGTGTCGCTTGACCTGCTTATCGCGCTCGCCTTCGCGGGCCGCCTGCCGAACCTGTTCCGCCGCAGGCAGGCCGCCGGCGCAATCGCCCTCTTCCTCGCCGCGGCGATCGTGGTCGGGGCCGCCCCGCCCGCGAGTGCGCAGCAGACGCGGGAACAGCTTGCCCGCGAAGCCGCCGCCAACCTGCGCTTCGCCTATGTGAAGACCGGCGACCGCCGCCTGGACGAGCAGACGCACGCCGGCCTCTGGGGCCTGTCCTATCAGCTTGGCCAGCGCACGTCGGTCGAGCCCGAAGAGCCGCACGGTGTCGATCTCGCGCGCGACGCCCTCGAACTTTATCCGATGATCTACTACGCGGTGCCGCGCGAGGCGAAGCCGCTGCCGGCGGCTGCGGTCGCCAAAGTGAACGCCTACCTGCGCGCAGGCGGCGCGTTCGTGGTGGATACGCGCGATGCCACGCCCGGCCGCGATGTCTCGGCGAACCTGCAGCAACTGCTTGCCGGCATCGATGCGCCGCTGCTCCAGCCGGCGCCGCCCGATCACGTTCTGACCAAGAGCTATTATCTCATCCGCTCCTATGCAGGCCGCCTCAACGGCCGGCTCTGGATCGAGAGCGGCGCCGCCAGCCGCGACAGCCGCCGCGGCGATGGCGTCTCCGGCCTGTTCATCGGCGGATCAGACTGGGCCGGCGCCTGGGCGATCGACAAGCGCACGGGCCGTCCGCTGCTGACCATGGAGGGGGGAGACCGTGCGCGCGAGATGACTTACCGCTTCGGAATCAATCTCGTGATGTACATCCTCACCGGGAACTACAAGGAAGATCAGGTTCACATACCCGAACTGCTCGACCGCCTCGGCACAGCTCGCGACAGGGCGGATTGAGCCATGGAAGACGCAGCACGCCTTGGCTTTGATCCCCTGATCCCATGGGTAGCGCTCTGGGCGCTGACCGCCGGCGCGGCCGTGCTGTGGGGCGTCTACGTCTACAGCCGCGGCAAGGCTTGGCTGTTCCGGGCTCTGGCGATCACGATCCTCGCCATCGCGCTCGCCAACCCGCTGTGGATCGAGGAACAGCGCGAGCCGCTGAAGGACATCGTCGCGGTGGTGATGGACCGCTCGGAGAGCATGAATTTCCGGGGCCGCACGGAAACCGCGCAAGCCGCCTATGACCAGCTGCGCCGCGCCATCGAGGAGGACGAGAACCTCGAACTCCGCATCGCGGAGACCGATCCCGGCGCTGACGGCACCGACATGTACATTGCGCTGCAGTCCGCCATGTCGGATGCGCCGCGCGACAGGATCGCCGGCGTGGTGATGATCACCGACGGCCAGATCCACGACATCCCCGAAGACACCTCAGACTCCGGCCAGTTCGGCCCGATCCACGCCATGGTCGTCGGCGGCGAAGACGAGGTCGACCGCAACATCGAAATCCAGCAGGCGCCGTCCTTCTCCATCGTCGACCAGCGCCTCGAGATGCGCATCCAGGTCAATGACCCGACAGAACAACGCGTGCGCGTCGGCGTAACCATCAACGGAGAGGCGCGACCGGACCAGACAGTGCCCGTGGGCGAGCCGACCATGATCTCCTTCACGCTGCGCCGGCGCGGCGAGAACCTGATCGTGCTGTCGGTCGACGGCATTCCGAACGAGCTGACCCTGGCGAACAACCTCGCTTCGGCGCGCATCTCGGGCGTGCAGGACCGGCTGCGCGTCCTGCTGGTGACGGGAGAGCCGCATGCGGGCGCCCGCGTGTGGCGCGACCTGCTGAAATCGGACCCGGCTGTGGACCTTGTCCACTTCACCATCCTTCGCCCGCCGGAGAAATCGGAGAACATCCGCACGGACGAAATGGCGCTGATCGCCTTCCCGAAAGCCAAGCTGTTCCGCGAAAAGCTGGACGAGTTCGACCTCGTGATCTTCGACCACGAATTGCGGCCGGCCGTTCTGGAAGAGGCCTATCTCGATCGCGTGGCGCGTTATGTCGAACGCGGCGGCGCGTTGCTGATCGCGTCCGGCCCGCCCTATCCGGGCGCATACATTCTCTACAACACGCCACTGGGCGGGGTGCTTCCCGGGCGGGCGACAGGCGAGATGGTGGATGGGCGTTTCGTTCCGCAGCTTACCGATCTCGGCAAGCGCCACTCGGTCACCGCCACCCTGCCGACCGAAGGCTGGGGCCCGTGGATGCGCTACATGAAGATGGAGCGCGGCGAGTCGGAATCGCTGATGCAGACGCCGGATGGCGCGCCGCTCCTTTTGCTCAATCGCGTCGGCCAGGGACGCGTCGCCAGCGTGATGTCGGACCAGATGTGGCTGTGGGCGCGCGGGTATGAAGGCGGCGGGCCGTATGCCGAACTGATCCGCCGCACGGCGCACTGGCTGATGAAAGAGCCGGAACTTGAGGAAGAGTTGCTGGAGCTCGAAACCGGCGCCTCGCCCGAACTGAAGGCGACGCTGCAGACGCTGTCTGACAGTCCACCCAAGCTGACGGTCGAGGGGCCGGATGGCGTCAAGACCGAGCATGACTGGTCGCTGACCTCGCCGGGGCATTACCAGACGAGCCTGCCGGCGACGCAACTCGGCCTCTATCGCGCAACCAGCGGCAAGCTGAACGCCGTCACGCTGCGCGGGCCGACGCATCCGCGCGAATATCTCGACCTGCGCGCGACGACCGAGAAGGTGCAGCCGCTGGCCACAGCGACCCTGGGCGGCGTCTTCCGCCTCGGCGCGGACGGCACGCCGGACATGCCGAGCCTCCGCCGCGTTGGCGAACAAGGCCCTGCGGCGGACCCGAACTGGTTCGGCCTTCGCGAACGCGGGGCCTATGCCGTGCGCGCGACGGAGTCGACCACGCTGCTTCCCGGCGTCGTCGGCATGCTGCTGGCGTGCGCGTTCATGATGCTGGCCTGGCGGCGCGAGGGGCGTTAGGCGCACCTGGTTCGCGGGAGGACTTTGGCCAGCATCCATGAGCATCTCCCCGGGCCTCAACAGGCAAGGCGGAGGAATGCACGCGCAGCGGCGGCGCGGGGTTGGTTGCGACTTCGCTATCAGGCCAGATGAAACCGCCTGGGATGCTGTCGGTCTGGCCTGTCCGAGAGGATGGAGGGCCGGGGACGCGGATGGCTCCGCAGGTTTAGTCCGTAGTCCGTGGTTCGTAGTCCGAAGAGCGGATCGCCCGCGTCCCCGCGAACAGGTTTCCCGGTTCGCATCGCCCCGCGCCGGCAGTGATCGGCTGCCCTCCTTGCGGAGCGATGGAGGCATTATGCGCTCGATAGGGAGGGGGTGAGACTTGATTGCGGCTGTCCTACAGCAGGTTTCAGCCCAAGACGCTGAAAGTACTGGCGAAGATTTTTCAGCCGCCACATTTCATTCGACTCAATTGGGCGCTCCTAACAGCCCCTCATCCTGACGAAAGTCAGGATGAGGGGCTGACGACGGGGCTTGTTCCGAATTGCAGCTTCAATCCTGTTCGAGGAGCGCCACCGCTCCTGGATCCTGACTTTCGTCAGGATGAGCGGAGCTGAACAGCTGGAATTCCACCGCGGCGCCCACCGAGGTCCTCGGGCAGGGCCGCGGGACATCAGGCGCTCTGGACCAACGGCCCAGATCAGCGCGGAACGGCGAGCGCGCCCTTGAGCGAGGCGGCGCGATCCGAGAGATCGCGGATCAGGACCCGCTTCTGATCGACCGGTCCCGGCAGCTGGAAGCGGTCGCCGGAGGGTTTGAAGCCGAAGCGTTCGTAGTACTCGAAATCGCCCACCAGGATCACGGCGGCGTAGCCCTGCTCGCGGCAGACGCCGATGGCGCGCTCCATCAGCTTGAAGGCGACGCCATTGCCACGGCGGCGCTCGGCCACAGCGATGGGGCCGAGGAAAGCCGCGCGGGCGCTCTCGCCGACCGTGACCGGCCAGACGCGGACGACGCCGGTGACGCCTTCCGAGTCGACGGCGACGAGACTGGCGTCGGCGATCTTCGTATTGCCTTCGCGCAGCCGCTCGGCCGTCTTGGCGAAACGGCCGGGGCCGAACACCTCGTCGTACAGCGCCTCGACGGCGGCGGAATGCTCCGGCGCGTCGGGAACGATGACGTAAGCGGGAATGGCGGCAGGGGCGTTCAAGGGGCGCAGGCTCCGAAGACGAGAGTGACGAACCAACGACCGCAGCTTCGCCTTCTTGGCTCAGCCCAGGTCAGTGCATCACCGCTGGTCGCCGTCTTCCCCCCAAACCCATTTAAGGAATCGGGGGCCCTTCGCGCAGCCGGTTATTGGAGGGTGGAAATAGGGAGTGTTGGAGTTTCACGCAAGAAAAATTGTGAGGCGAGTCTCAGTGGCCCCTTCGCGCCTGAAGCGAGCGAAGCAGGAACGACGGCCCCTGCCTCGTACGTTTGCCGGGCAGCGCTAAGCTTCAGTAAGGCGGGGCTTCCGAGCTAGTTGCCCATGCTCGCGGGCGGACCTTGAGCAGCACCGCCATGGTCCTGGATGCCCCGGAGCATGTCCCGCGATTCCTGGGTATTCCGTTCGGACCGGCAAACCGTCTGTTTGCGCGAGCGGGTGCCGGTTACGATCTCGGTCCAGCAGATCTCCTTGGTTTTGGCCTCTTCAGGAGCTCCGTCGAGGGCGGCCGTTTGCACCGCTTCGGGCGGCGTGGCGCACGCAGCGAGCGGCAGAAGGATGGCGAGAACCAAAGTACGCATGCAGTTGTCTCCGGAGATTTTCCCCACACTTAACGCAGGTTTTCGCGCACGGCAATTTCCCCTTAGGCTGCGAAGGTTCGGACCCGGCTGAATGACCGTGAATTGGGCAACGGCCAACCCGTTCGCTTACCTTCCCTGCTGTCTCCGGCTGTGCTGAGAAGGCTGGAAAAGACTTTGGAGAATTTCCCCATGAGCGTGCTCGGCGGCAAGGTCGTTCTCATCACGGGCGGCGGCAACGGCATCGGCAAGGAGACAGCCCTTCTTCTGGCGCGCGAAGGCGCAAAGGTGGTCGTCAACGATCTCGGCGGCGGCCTCACCGGTGGAGACGAGGGCTCGGCGGGCCCCGCCGAACAGGTTTGCCAGCAAATCCGGGCGGCCGGCGGGGAAGCCGCCTCCAATTCCGAAAGTGTGGCCGACTTCAAGGCTGTGCAGCGCATGGTTGAACAGGCGAAGGACACGTTCGGCGCGCTCCACGCCATCGTGAATCCAGCCGGCATCCTGCGGGATACGATGTTCCACAAGATGACCGAGGAGGACTGGGACCGGGTGATCCAGGTCCACCTGCGCGGGTCGTTCAACGTGACCCGGGCCTCGATCGAGCTGTTCCGGGAGCAGAAGGACGGGGCCTATGTCCTGTTCACCTCCACCTCAGGCCTGATCGGCAATATCGGCCAGGCGAACTATGCGGCGGCCAAGATGGGGATCGTGGGCCTCTCCCGGATCGTCGCCATGGAGGGGGCGCGGAACAATGTGCGCTCCAACGTGATCGCGCCGTTCGCGTGGACGCGGATGATCGCCTCAATTCCCGTGAAAGACGAAGTCAGCGCCCAGCGGGTGGGCCGGATGCGGGATGCGATGCGGGCCGATCAGGTGGCCCAGCTGGCCGTCGCCCTTTGCGCGGACGGGGCAAAACACGTGACCAGCCAGATTTTCGGCGTTCGCGGCAACGAGATCGTGCTGTTTGACCAGCCCCGCCCCATTCGTTCCATGGCGGACCTCACGGGATGGAATCCGCAGAAAATCCTCGACACCTGCCTGCCGGCCATGGCCCCGGACTTTTTCGGGCTGGAAGCGTCCGCCGAGGTCTTTCCCTACGATCCGGTTTAAATCCGGGCACGTGTGAAAATACCGCCGGGATCAGCATTTTCCCCGCTGCGCCGCCCGGGGTTTATGCTTTAGAAAGTCTTCCGCCCGAGACATCACGGGTGAGAGGTTTTTCCGTGATCCGCCTGCAATCCGGCCCAAGCTGCCTGACTGCCTCCAGCCTGTGGGGAGCCGCCTGAACATGGGGGATTCCGGCGGCACGCTCTGGTCCATGCGCACCAAATCGCGCCAGCCGTGGTGGTCATACCTGAACGACGACGAGCTGCTGCAGATGCGGCTCAAGGATCTCAGCATCTCGATCGAGGGCACCTGGCTGCAGGGCTCGATGAAGATGTTGAACAGCGAGCTGAAACGCCGGGGCCTCGTGCAGGCCCACGCCTGGATTTCCGACGAATGGTTCAGCCCCGACACCACGCCGGGCATCGCCATCCCCTTCTATCTTGCTCACCCGCGCCTCGCCCGCCTTGAACGCAAGATGTTCAAGGACGTTGAAGGCGGCACCCAGCGCGAGTGCATGCAGATCCTGCGGCACGAGGCCGGGCACATCGTGCAACACGCTTACGCCCTGCACCGCCGCCGCAAATGGCAGGAGACTTTTGGCCGTTCCTCGACGCCTTATCCCGAGAGCTACCGGCCCAATCCCAACAGCCGCAACTTCGTCCACCACCTGCCGCGCTGGTATGCCCAGAGCCATCCCGACGAAGACTTCGCCGAAACGTTTGCCGTGTGGCTCACGCCACGCTCCAACTGGCGCGTGAAGTACGCCGAATGGCCGGGCGCGCTTGCCAAGCTCGAATATGTCGATGGGCTGATGACGGAGATCGCTGGCGCGAAGGCGGGGCTCACGCGGCGGATGGAGGTTGATCCCGTCGGCCGACTCAACCGCACGCTTGCAGACCACTACGAACAGAAGCTGGCCTGGTACGTCGTCGACACCGACACGCGTTATGACAAGGACCTGCAGCGCATCTTCTCGTCGGATCCGCGCCACAGCCACCGGCCGCCGGCTTCAACCTTCCTGCGCAGCAACCGCGTCGCCATTCGCGAATCCGCCTGGCGCATTTCGGGCGCTTATCACGTCGCGCTCGACAACACGATCGACCAGCTGATCGCCCGCGCACGGGCGCTCAAATTGCGCGCCTATGGGCGCGAACATGAACTGCGGCGCGCAATGGTGCGCCTGCTCAACAACAAGGTAGCTCACCAGCTCCACGCCTCGCGGCGTCAGTGGTTCGCGGTATGACCCCCCTACGCATTCTTGCCCTTGCTCACCCCGACCTGATCCCTCCCGACAACGTCGAGGGGCTATCGGAAAAGGAAACCTACGTCTGGAAAACGGAATACGACGTCGCCAAGACACTGCGCGCCAATGGCCACGAAGTGCGCATGCTGGGCGTTCAGTCCGAGCTGACGCCGATCCGCGACGCGGTCGAAGACTGGAAGCCTGACATCGTCTTCAACCTTCTCGAGGAGTTCCACGGCGAGACGCTCTACGCCCAGAATGTGGTGGGGCTGCTGGAGTTGCTGCGCGTCCCCTACACCGGCGCCAACCCCCGCGGCCTGATGCTGGCGCGCGGCAAGGACCTGTCGAAGAAGCTGTTGAAATACCACCGCGTGCCTGTGCCGGCGTTCGGCGTGTTTCCGATTGGCAAGAAGGTGCGCCGGCCAGGCCGCCTGAAATATCCCCTGATCGTGAAAAGCCTCTGGGAAGACGCCTCGCTCGGCATCGCGCAGGCCTCGATCGTCGACACTGACGAGAAACTCGCCGATCGGGTGGCCTTCATTCACAAGCGGCTGAACACGCCCGCCATCGCCGAAGAGTTCATTGAGGGGCGCGAGATCTATGTCGGGGTCCTCGGCAATGACCGGTTGCAGGTCCTGCCCGTGTGGGAGCTGAGCTTCAGCAACCTCGCCGAGGGCGCTCACGCCATCGCGACAGAGCGCGTGAAGCACGATCCGATCTACCAGGAAAAGCGCGGCATCCTTCAGGGACCCGCCGAGAACCTGCCGACCAGCGTCGCCACCCGGATCCGCACGCTGGCCAAGCGCATCTGTCACACGCTGGAGCTGGACGGCTATTGCCGGATCGACTTCCGCCTGTCGAAGGACAACGTGCCCTACTTCATCGAGGCGAACCCGAACCCCGAGATCGCCGAGAGCCAGGAATACGCGCAGGCGGCGCTGCACGCAGGCGTCAGTTATGCGGACCTGCTGAACCGCATCGTGGCGCTGGGCCTCAAGCGTGCGGGCGTCAACGTCTAGCCGCTGGGATCGTCGTCGATCGGCTCCGCCTTGCGCACGAGCACCTTGTCGATGCGGCGGCCGTCCATGTCCATGACTTCGAATGTCAGAGGCGGGCGTTCGCACTTGTCGCCTTCCTTGGGCAGTTCGCGCATGAGGTGCATCACCAGTCCGCCAACGGTGGAATAGCCCTCTTCCTCGTCGAGGCCGCGCACGCCGACGAGTTCCTCGAATTCGTCGACCGGCGTCATGCCGTCGATGAGCCAGCTGCCATCGTCGCGCCTCACCGGCGGCGAGAGGGCTTCGTCTTCTGCCAGGGCCGCATCGCCCGCGATGGCCTCGAGCAGGTCGGCCGCCGTCACGAGACCGAGCACGGCGCCGTACTCATCCGACACGATGACCATGCGCACGGGGTTGCCGCGCATGGCTTCGAGCAGGTTCAGCACCGGCATGGTCTCCGGCACGAAGGACGGTTTGTGCATCACCGCGCTGATATCTACCACACCGGTACGGGCGAGGTGCGCCAGCAATTCCTTGGTCTGCACGACGCCGACGACCTGGTCGGGATTGCCCTGCGCAACCGGAAAACGCGAATGGCCACTGTCAGCGATCTCCTTGAGGATTTCCTCGCGCGTTTCGGCCGGGTCCAGCCAGACCATTTCCGTTCGCGGCGTCATGATCGTTTTCACGGAGCGGTCGCCGAGGCGCATCACGCTCTGGATCATTTCGCGCTCTTCTTCCTCGATGACGCCGGCCCGCTCGCCCTCGGCGATCAGCGAATGGAGTTCCTCCTCGGTGACGTCTTCCTGCCGCGTGCGGTTGAGGCCCAGGAGGTTGATTACGCCTTCGGTCGAGAAGCGAAGGATGACGACAAGCGGCGAGGCGCCGATTGCGATAATGGCCATCATCGGGGCCATGGCCGAGGCGAGGGCTTCGGGCGCGGCCAGCGCAAGACGCTTGGGGATCAGTTCGCCAAGGACAAGCGACAGGTATGTCGTGAAAAGGATAACCAGCGTGAAGGCGATGGTCGTCGCATGCGGAACGAGGCTGACGTGCAAGCTCGCTATCCAGGGCGTGAGGTCATCCGACAGGGCGGTGGCGCCATAGGCGCCTGCGATGACGCCGATGCCGGTGATGCCAATCTGCACGGTGGAGAGCATGCGGGAGGGATCCTCCAGCAGCTTCAGGGCAGCCTTGGCTCCTACATTGCCCTTGTCGGCCATCGCCTTCAGGCGCGGCCTTCGCGAGGAGACGATCGCCATCTCGGACAGCGCAAAGACGCCGTTGAGCAGGATCAGCAATACGAGGATAAGTAGTTCCATCGACTCCGCGGCCCGGACGGCCGAGTGTTTCTAGCCGGGGACCCGGCCGCCAACCTTCTGCGATACTTGCCGCCTGCGTTCAACGGGCCGGATGGCTTCGCTGGGGGTAACCGCCAAGATTCGCCGGGCAAGCATACCCCTAGGGAAGCGACTTTTGCCAACGCGACCATTGAGAATGGGAAAAAAGTCCTATAAATAGGTCTGCAGTCCTATTTGGGATCAGAACCCATGCGTCACACCGAGCTCTGGAAAGCCGTGGACCAGCTGGCGGAGCGGCACGGCCTTTCGCCATCCGGCCTGGCGCGCCGCGCCGGGCTCGATCCGACGGCTTTCAACAAGTCCAAACGGGTCGCCTCGGATGGCTCCCCGCGCTGGTTATCGACCGAGAGCCTGATGAAGGCGCTGGGGGCTGTCGGCGCCTCGCTGGAGGACTTTGCCGCGCTGGCCGAGGGGCGGCAGGGCCATACCGCCCCCCTGCTCGGCTTCGCCAAGGCGGGCAATGACGGATATTTCGATGATGCGGGCTTTCCGGTCGGCGACGGCTGGGAAGAAGTCCGCTTTCCCGGACTCGGGAATGAAGCGGTCTATGCGCTCGAGGTCGCCGGCGATTCCATGGAGCCCGTCTATCGCAATGGCGACCGCATCGTGATCGCGCCCGGCGCTCCGGTCCGGCGCGGGGACAGGATCGTGGCGCGCACGCGTGATGGCGAAGTGCTGGCGAAGGTGCTGGGCCGGCAGACCGATCGCACGGTGGAGCTTCTGTCGCTGAACCCCGCCTACGCGCCGCGCGAGCTGTCGCGCACCAACCTCGCATGGATGGCCCGCATCCTCTGGGCCAGCCAGTAGTCAGCCCGCAGCCGCCATCGCCTGAACGATCGCGGCCGTCTCGGCATTCGAGGGAAAGAACGCCTCGACCGCCAATTCCGACAGCGTCACATCCGCTGGCGTGCCGAAGATGGTGGTCGTCGTGATGAACGACAGGATGTGTTCGCCCACCTTCAGTTCGAGGTTGAGGGCAATGGCGTCTGCTTCGTTGCGTTCGCGATGGCCGGGAGGCGGAGCGGGATAGCCGGAAAGTTCCTTCTCCAGCGCAATCAGCTTTGCATCGTTCGTGGCGTGGATCTGCTGAGCCAGTCGCCACAGGATGTGGGCCTTCCAGAAGCCGAGGTTCACGACGTTCTTCGCCAGTCCGCCTGGATGAAGCGAGAGACGCAGCGCATTAGGCGTCCCCTCGAGCAGCGACTTGTTCTCGACCAGCCCTAGCAGCGGCGCCAGCGATGCATTCGACATGACGAGATTCCACCAGCGATCAACCGCCAGCGCCGGAACTGGTTCGTGGCCCCTCAGTACGAGTTCGACCGCCGCACGCGCCGCCGCCATCGAGGGGTCGGACAGCTTCCGCTCGGAATAGGCAGGCGCAAAGCCAGCCGACAGCAGCACCACATTGCGCTCGCGCAACGGCAGGTCGAGGTGCTTGCACAGCATCTCGACCATGTCGCGCGAGGGCGAGGACCGGCCGCTTTCGACGAAGCTTAGATGGCGCTGGGAAATACCGGCTTCGAGGGCAAGATCGAGTTGGCTGAGGCGCCGGCGGGTGCGCCAGTCCTTGATGAGTTCGCCGACGCGCTGGGGCGGGCTTGAGATGATCTGCTGTGCCATTCGCCTTAAATAGCGAGACGGGCTCTGCAGGTCCATTACCTCTGGCGTAATCGCCAGCCCTCCCCGGCCCCGCCATGTTCGCTCCATCGAACCGCCAAAAAAAGGAGTCAGACATGCAGACCCTCTCCCCCTTTCTCCGCAAGGTCATCCTCGTAGACGCCATCACGGGCGTCGGGGCCGGAATCGCGCTCATCGCTGGAGCAGACCTGACGCACGCGCTGTTTGGACTTCCGTCCGGGCTGATGTTCTGGGCGGGCGTCGCCCTCGTCCCCTTCGTGGCGCTGCTCGCCTACGTCCTCCGCAGCAATTCGGCGGCGCTTGTGCCGGTGATCATCGGCGTGAACTTCGCCTGGCTGGCGGGCAGCCTCTACGTCGCCTTCGGACCGAGCTTCGCGCCCACGTTGATCGGGCAGGTGTTCGTCTGCGCGCAGGCGGCGGCGGTATTCATTCTCGCAGGGCTGCAGTTCATCGGTTTGCGCCGGGGCGTCAGCCGCAACAACGTGGCGGCCTGAACTCTCGCATCCATCCACGCTCTCCCTGCTCCTCCGGTCGCAAGGCCGGGGGCGTTTCTTTTTGGACGAAATGTCGGAAGCCCACCGGCGGCAACGTCATTGTAACAAGAGCGCCGCATAACCGCCCACGCGCCCGAGGGAGCCCGTCATGAAGTTCATTCAGTCCGCGGCAGTCATCGCCATCGGGCTTCTGTCCGTCAATGGTTGCACCCCTGGCGAACAGGCGCCGGCGGCCACCGCGCCCGTTGCCGCTCCGACCGAAACTGCCGCGCCGGCGCCGGATGTTTCGAAGCTTCCAGCCGGCGCCTACAGGATTGATCCCTCGCACGCGAGCCTGACGTTCAAGGTCAATCACCTGGGGTTTGCGCTCTACACCGCACAGTTCCTGACCTTCACGGCGGACCTGCAGCTCGACCCAGCCAATCCGGAAACGGCAACCGTGACTGCGGAGGTGGACCTGGCGTCCCTGCTGCTGCCCACGCCGCCAGCTGGCTTCAAGGAGGAACTGCTGGGCGACAACTGGCTAGGCGCGGCGACCACGCCAAAAATGCAGTTCGTCTCCACTGGGGTTACCCGAACCGGCCCCTCCACTGCAGACATCGCCGGCAACCTCACAATGAAGGGCGTCACCCAGCCCGTTACCCTGCACGCGATCTTCAACGGCGGTTACGAGGGCCACCCGCAGGACCCCAACGCCCGCATCGGCTTTTCGGCGCATGGCACACTGAAGCGCTCGGCCTTCGGCGTCTCGCTTGGCATCCCCGCGCCGGGCTCCACCATGGGCGTGTTTGACGACGTGCAGATCGAGATCGAGGCCGAATTCACGGGTCCGGCCATGGCGGGTCCGGCGCCGCCGCCGGCCTAGCTGCCTGGCGCCAGCGCGAGCAGCCTGTCGAGCACCAGAGACAGGCGCTCTTCGGGCACTGTGCTGCTCATCGACTCGCGAGCGGCCGTGTGCAGATAATCCGCCAGAGCCTCGCGCGAGGCCTCCGCATTCAGCAACCGCATCACCGGCCACAGATAGCTGTCGTATTCGTCCTCGGGCACGCCGCACCCGATGGGGTCCCAGTCCCGGTGAAGGATGGCCCGGATGGCCGCCGCGTGCGCTTTCACCTGGTCCATGCCCAGCGACTCCCTTTAGCGAAGTCTCCCGCAGGGCACGAAAAAGCCAGAGAAACCCGGGGCGCGCCACTGGCTCACGGCTGAAAACTTCGCGCCAGCAGACCTTTCCCCTTGCGCAACGAGCCGAAATTGGGCGCTTACTTGGAAGGCTTGAGGAGTATCGACGTGCGTTACCCCACGCGCATTGCAATGGCTGCCCTGGCGCTGCTCGCGGCGGGGTGCGAGGCGCCATCGGACGAGGATTGGGACCCGGCAGCCGAGCTTCCCGTCAGCCCCGACGCTTTCCGCGCAGGGGCGGAGCCTGCCTACACCGGCAACTGGGCAGGCAACCCCGAACTCTGCGGCAATGTCCGCGAGATCTGGACGATCGAGGCCCGCCGCATGGGTATGAAGCGGCAACGTTTCTGCGTGTTCGACCCCATGCTCCAATCGGCCACGGACGATGGCCAGGGCTGGTCAGCCAGCGCCCGATGCCACTCCCAGGGCCGCGAGACACGGGATTTCCTGTTCTTCCGCGTCCAGCCCAACCAGTCGCAATTGCGGGTGACCATAAACGACCAGCGTTCCGTCGAACTGGTCCGCTGCCCCAACCGGACCTGAACTGGCCGGCCTGAAACCTTCGGGTAACTGGACGCTGGCATTGCCTGTAGGCAGATGAGCGACGTCCTTTCGATATTTCACCTTTTCGGCCTGATGCTGGCCGTGACCGGTAGCCTTGGCGGGTTCACGATCCTGCTCGCAGCGCCGCCTGCACAGAAGCAGAAGGGCGGACCGGTGCGCGGGGTCGGGCCGCTGTTTGCGCGCATAGCGATTGTCGGCCTTGTCCTGCTTTGGCCATCGGGCTTCGTGATGGCCGTTACCATGCCGGGCATCGAATTCTCGACCATGTTCTGGATGAAGATCGGCTTTGCGGCGCTGCTCACATTCGCGGCGATCAGCATCGAGATGGTCTACGAGCGCGCGCGCAAGGGGGCGCCCAAGGTGGCCCGGTTGCTGCTGACGCTCGGGCCGCTGGCGGTGTTATGCCAAGCGCTTGTGGTGGTGTTCTCGGTGCTGGCGTTCGACTAGGCGCGCGCCAGCGAATCCCGGATCAGTTGGGCGCTTTCCTTGACGCCGTAGAGCGCGACGAAGCCGCCGAAGCGCGGGCCCTGCGACTGGCCGAGGCAGACTTCGTAGATTCCGGTGAACCAGGCGCGCAGCGGTTCGAACTGGCGTTCGGTTCCGACGGCGAACACCATTGTCTGCAGGCTCTCGCCATCGAGCGGCCCGTCCCAGCTTTCGAGACGCGCGGCGAGGTCTTCCAGCGCGGCGCGCTCCTTCTCGTCGGGCGCGCGGTACTGCTTCGTCGGCTTCACGAAGTCGGCGTAGTATTTCAGCGCGTAGCCAACGAGATGGTCGAGCAGCGGGTCCGTTTCCGGCGAGGCGTTGGGCGCTTCGCGGCGGATGAAACCCCAGAGCACGTCCTTGTTGGAAGCATTCGCCGCCGAGACGAGATTCAGAAGCATGGCGAACGACACAGGCGAGGATTTCGCCGGCGGGTTGCCGCCATGGATGTGCCAGACGGGATTTTCGAGCTGCTGCTCGGGCGTCTGCTTCGCGTAGGCGTCGAGGAAGGTGAGGTATTCGTCCACCGCCTTCGGGATCACGTCGAAGTAGAGCTTCTTGGCGGTCTTCGGCTTCTGCCACTGATACAGGGACAGACTTTCGGCGGGCGCATAGGCCAGCCACTGTTCGACCGAGATGCCATTGCCCTTGGTCTTGGAAATCTTCTCGCCCTTGTCGTCGAGGAAGAGCTCGTAGACGAATTGCTGCGGCGGCTCGGCGCCGAGGATCTTGCAGATCTTCGAATAGATCGGCGCATTGGCCTGGTGGTCCTTGCCGAACATCTCGAAATCGACGCCAAGCGCCGCCCAGCGCATGCCAAAGTCAGGCTTCCACTGCAGCTTCACATGGCCGCCAGTGACGGGGAGCGTTGTGTCTTCGCCATTCTCGTCGGCGAAGGTTATGGTTCCGGCCTTCGCATCCACCTTCTTCATCGGCACGTAGAGGACACGGCCGGTGGTGGGGGAGATCGGCAGGAAAGGCGAATAGGTTTCGCGGCGCTCGTCCCCAAGTGTCGGCAGCATCACCTTCATGATGTCATCGTACGTCTCGGCGGCGCGCAGCAGCATCGCGTCGAACCGGCCGGACTTGTAGAGCGCGGTCGCCGAGGCAAACTCGTACTCGAATCCGAAACTGTCGAGGAAGGCGCGCAGGCGCGCATTCATGTGTGCGCCATAGCTCTCGTGCGTGCCGAAGGGATCGGGCACGACGGTCAGCGGCTTCTGCATGAAGGCGTGCAGCTTCTCCGGGTTGGGAACCGTGTCCGGAACCTTGCGCATGCCGTCCATGTCGTCCGATACGCAGATCAAACGAGTTTTGTACTGGCCACCCGTCAGCGTTTCGAACGCCTTGCGCACCATGGTCGTGCGTACAACCTCGCCGAATGTTCCGATGTGCGGCAGGCCAGAAGGACCATAGCCGGTCTCGAAGATCACGGGCGCATCCTTGGGCCGCCCAGCCTTCTCCAGCTTGTCGAGGCGCGCCTTCAGTTCGCGGGCCTGTTCAAACGGCCAGGCTTTTGCGGCTTGCGCGATATCTGCGGCGGACATGATGAAACTCCTGTCAGACCGCCTATGCGCCACAGAAACAAGGGTCAAGCTTCATGGCGTTCCCCCAATCGTGGACTGTCCATCAACAGCGACAAGCTAGCTGAGGATATCTAGAATTCTCCCGCGATTCCCCGGGTCAGTTGGCCTAAGGAAGGGGCCATGGCGAAAGACCACGAAACTTCCCCGCACACGGTTGCGCCGCACAACCTGCAGGCCGAAATGGCCGTGCTGGGCGCTATCCTGTTTGATAACAACGCTCACCAGCGCGTCTCCGACGTCCTGAAGCCGCGCGATTTCTACGCCCCGGCGAATTCCATCATCTTCGAGGTGTTGGACCGGATGATCTCCAATGGCCGTGTGGCCGACGGGGTGACGCTGAAGGAACACTTCGAGCGCGACGGCAAGCTGGTCGAGATCGGCGGCGCCCGGTATCTCGCCGACCTGCTGGACTCTGCAGCCTTCGGCCCGGAGATCATCGACTATGCGCGGCTGGTGCACGATCTATCCCTGCGGCGCGAGCTGATCGATATCGGCGCCGGAATGGTCAACAAGGCCGCGCGGGGCGAACTGGAAGAGCCCGGCGAAATCCAGATCCAGGATGCCGAGCGCAAGCTGTTCAGCCTCGCAGAACGTGGCGCAGGGGCGCAGGGCTTCAAAAGCTTCAACTCGGCGCTGACCACGTCGATCGAGTCAGCAACCGCGGCCTTCAAGCGTGATGGCAAGATTGCGGGCGTGCCGTCGGGCCTTGCCGAACTGGACCGCAAGCTGGGCGGCCTCCACAAGTCGGACCTTGTGATCCTCGCCGCGCGACCCTCGATGGGCAAGACGGCGCTCGCCACGAACATCGCCTACTACGCCGCCAAGAATAACCGCCGCGCGGTCGGCCCCAACGGCCAGATGAAGACGACTGAAGGCGCGGTTGTCGGCTTCTTCTCGCTGGAGATGTCGTCTGACCAGCTGGCCAGCCGTATCCTTGCCGACGTGTCTGGCGTGCCGTCCGACAAGATGCGGCGCGGCGAGCTGACGCCGAAGGATTACGAAGACATCCGCAACGCCGCCGAGGAGATGGAGGGCATTCCCCTCTATATCGACGACACCGGCGGCATCTCGATCTCGCAGCTGGCGGCCCGCGCGCGCAGGTTGCAGCGCACATCGGGGCTCGATCTCCTGATCATCGACTACCTGCAGCTGATCACGCCGTCCGGCAGCCGCCGCAGCGATGGCCGCGTGCAGGAAGTGACCGAGATCACCAAGTCGCTGAAGGCGCTGGCCAAGGAACTCGCCATCCCGGTCATCGCGCTGTCCCAGCTTTCGCGTGCGGTGGAACAGCGTGAGGACAAGCGTCCGCAACTGTCCGATCTTCGTGAATCGGGCTCGATCGAGCAGGACGCCGACGTCGTCATGTTCATCTACCGCGAGGCATATTATCTTGAGCGCCTTGAGCCCGATATCGCCGACCCGCGCCATGCCGAATGGAAGGATGCGATGGCCGCCAAGTTCAACGTGGCGGAGATCATCATCTCCAAGCAGCGCCACGGCCCCATCGGCAAGGTGGAAGTCGGCTTCAACCCGGCGCGGGTCAAGTTCTCGAACCTCGATCACACGCCCGGCCGCGCGGTATCTGGCTGGCAGAGTGGCGGTGGCCACGGCGGCGGGCATGGCGGCGGCGGTTCAGGCGCCAGCAAACCCTTCCTGCCGGACGGCGAAGAGTAAGCCGCAAAGCTTCGAACACGCCTTCACCTTGCCCTGAATCCGGACTAGCCAACGGCAATGGCTGGACCCAGGCTGCACATTGATCTCGACGCGCTCGTCGCGAACTGGCGCATGTTCCAGCGCCGCGCGGGCAATGCCTGTGCGGCCGCTGTGGTGAAGGCCGATGCCTATGGCCTCGGCGCCGAGCCCGTCGCGCTGGCGCTGGCGAAGGCAGGCTGTTCGCGGTTCTATGTCGCCTGGCCGCAGGAGGGCGCGAACCTCCGCCGCATCCTCGGCGCCGCGCCGGAGATCAGCGTTTTCCACGGGCCGACCACAGACACGATGGACCTGTTCGCGATGTACCAGCTCGTGCCGGTGCTCAACCATCTCGAACAGATCGACCTGTGGCTCAGCGGCAACATCCAGGCCCGGCCCGCCTCCCTCCATGTCGATACGGGCATGAACCGCCTCGGGCTGTCGGAAGCGCACTGGGCCGCCGCCGCGCGCATGTTGCCGAAGCCGGTGAAGCTGGTGAGCCACCTCGCCCGGGGCGACGAGGACAGCCCCCGCAATGCCGAACAGCTGGAAGCCTTCCAGCGCGCGCGCCTGCTATGGCCGGGCGTGCCGGCGAGCCTGTCAGCGACAGGCGGTGCTTACCTGGGCCCCGACTTCCACTTCGATGAAATCAGGCCGGGGATTGGCCTGTATGGCGGGGGCCCGGCGCCAGCCGAAGGCTCGCCGCCGCATACCGTCGTGACCCTGACTGCGCCGGTCCTTCAGGTCAGGGACATCCGCAAGGGCGAAAGCGTTGGCTACGGCGCGAGCTGGGTTGCAACGGCCGACACTCAGCTGGCCACGGTGGGCCTTGGCTATGCGGACGGTTTCTTGCGCGCGGCCTCGAACCGGGGCAAGGCGCACATCAAGGGCGCGTCCCGGCCGATCGTGGGACGCGTGTCGATGGACCTTATCGTGGTCGACGTGACCGGACTTTCCGTGTTCCCGGGGGATGACGTTGAATTCCTGGGACCCAATATCCCACTCGCAGAGGCAGCGAGCCAGATGGACACGATCGACTATGAAGTCCTGACCCGTCTGGGCGCCCGGCTCGATCGCCGCTATTCGGGGGGTGAATGACAACCGCGCCTGTGACCGCTCCCGCCCCTGAAAGGGAAACCGTGCTGCTGCGCCCGTTCCGCCTGATTGGCCGGACGGTGATCGGCGGATTTCGCGAGATTGGCCGCATCTCGGCCTTCTCGGCTCGCGTGCTCGTGGCATGCGTCACGCCGGTGATCTACGTCCGCGAGCTTCTGCGGCAGTGCCTGAAGATCGGCTATTATTCCCTGCCCGTCGTCGGCCTCACGGCCGTGTTCATCGGTGCGGCGCTGGCGCTCAACATATACCAGGGTGGATCGCGCTTCAACGCGGAGCAGTTCGTGCCCAACATCGTTGTGCTGGGCATCACGCGCGAGCTTGGGCCGGTGCTGGCGGGCCTGATGCTGGCGGGGCGCGTCAGCGCAGGCATCGCCGCCGAAATCGGCGCCATGCGCGTCACGGAGCAAATCGACGCCCTGTTGACCCTGTCGGGCCGGCCCGAGCGTTTCCTTTATGCGCCGCGCGTGATTGCGGGCGTGGTGATGCTGCCGCTGCTGGTTCTGGTGGCCGACATCATCGGCGTGATGGGCGGCTGGCTGGTGGCCGTCGGCGCGCTTGATTTCAACGGCTCGCTCTACCTGCGCAATTCATGGTCGTTCGTGACCAGCGGCGACATCCAGTCGGGCCTCATCAAGGCGGCGGTGTTTGGCGGCATCATCACGCTGATGGGCTGCTACCAGGGCGACCGGTCCAAGGGCGGCGCAGGCGGCGTTGGCCGGGCGGCGACGCTGGCGGTGGTTGGCGCTGCGGTCCTGATCCTCGCGAGCAACTATGTACTGACCTCCATCTTCGTGAGGATCGGGCTGTGATCGCACAGAACGCTCCCATCATCGAACTGCGCAACGTTCACAAGGCGTTCGGACCCAAGCAGGTTCTGCGCGGCGTCGACCTTGCGGTGGCGCCTGGCCAGTCGCTGGTGATCATCGGCGGATCGGGTACGGGCAAGTCCGTCACCATCAAGTGCGCACTTGGCCTGATGACGCCCGAGCAAGGCGAGATCCTGTTCGATGGCGAACCGGCGACGTCGCCAAAGGCGATCAACGCCGTACGCCGCCGCACGGGCATGCTGTTCCAGGGCGGCGCATTGTTCGACAGCATGGCGGTGTGGGAAAACGTCGCCTTCGTGCTGCTCTATCGCGACCATGTCAGCCGCGCTGAAGCGAAGCAGCGCGCCATCGAGACGCTGGCGAAAGTGCGCCTGCCCGCATCGGCGGCCGACCTGCGCCCGGCCGAACTTTCCGGCGGCATGCAGAAGCGCGTGGCGCTGGCCCGCGCCATCATCGCTTCGCCCGAGCTGATCTTCTTCGACGAGCCGACGACCGGCCTTGATCCTATCACGGCGGATGCGGTGAACAATCTGATCGTCGAACAGGTGAAAGCTCTCGGCGCCGCCGCAATCACCATCACCCACGACATGGCGAGCGCGCGGAAGATTGCCGACGAAGTCGCCATGCTGCACGAGGGCCGCATCATCTGGCGCGGGCCGGTGTCGGCGCTCGACAACTCGGGCAACGCCCATGTCGACCAGTTCGTGAACGGCCGCGCCGAGGGGCCGATCCAGCCGGCGATTTAGGCCCGCTTGCAAACCCGATGATCTGTGCTCCACTGCCCGTACACGGCGTCAGACCGGGCATGGGAGCGAAGCATGAAATTCAGGGCACTTGCCGCAGCGTTTGGCGCGCTGCTTCTTGCGGGCGTATCTGCGTGCGCTTCCACGCCAACGATTCCGGCTAATCCGCCGAATGTGCTCGACGCCTATGTCGCAAGGCCCGATCCGAGCTTTGCCTGGAAGGTCGAGAAGACGTTCACGGGGGCTGGCTATCACGGCGCGGTGCTGGAGCTTACATCGCAGACGTGGATGAGCGCCGCGCAGTCGGATCGGCCGGTGTGGAAGCACTGGCTGACCGTGACCATCCCCGACACGATGAGCAGCAACAAGGCGTTCCTCTACATCGGCGGCGGCTCGACCACCTCGGCGGCGCCGAAGGGGCCAAGCGAGCGATTTGCGCTCATGGCCGTCGACACTGGATCGGTGATCGCTGAACTGGGGCAGGCGCCGAACCAGCCTATCAAGTTTGCCGACACGCCCGAGGTTGCACGCAGCGAAGACGACATGATCGCCTACCTGCAGGCCCGCTATGATCCTGCCGCCAACCCCGAGGCGTTGCCGCGCCTGCCCATGGTGAAGAGCGGCACGGCGGCGATGACGGCCGTGCAGCAGTTCCTGGCGAGCGATGCAGGCGGCAAGCACAGCATTGATGGCTTCGTCGTTTCCGGCGGATCAAAGCGCGGCTGGACCAGCTGGCTGGTCGGCCTGCTGGACGAGCGCGTGGTCGGCATGATCCCGATCGTGATCAACGTGCTCGATGTGGACGCAACCACGCGCCACCACTGGGAGACGATGGGCTATTTCTCACCGGCGCTGGGCGATTATGTGCGGCACAAGCTGATCCCCGACGAGATCGGCCGCAAGATGACGGTGGTGAACACAATCGAGGACCCGCTGAACTATCGCGGGCGGCCGCAGATGATGATGCCGAAATTCATCATCAATGCAGTGGGCGACGAGTTCTTCCCGCCGGACAACACCAAGTATTCCTATCACCTGCTGCCCGGCTCAAAGCAACTTCGCATGCTGCCGAACTCGCGGCATTCGACGGCGGGGACGGACATCAATGCGAGCATGACGGCCTGGTATGACTCGGTGATCAAGGGGCGGGCCGTGCCTGAATACACATGGACGGTGCGGGAGGATGGCGCGCTGGTTGTGGACCCGGGCCCGATCAAGCCATCGGCTGTGCTGCTGTGGCAGGGCACGAACGCCACGGCGCGCGACTTCCGGGTCGCGACGCTGGGCGACAAGGCCTTCACCTCGCAGCCGCTGCAGCCTGCGGCGGACGGGACATACGTTGCCAATGTGGACAAGCCCGAGGCCGGGTTCACAGCCTACTTCGTGGAGCTGACCTATCCGAGCGGGACGAGATATCCCTTCAAGTTCACGACCGAGGTCTATGTGAAGCCCGATATCCTGCCCTATCGCTGGGAAGACGCCCGGCCGATCACTGCGCCTGACGGAAAATAGCGGGCGCGACGAGAGACGGTTGCCTCGGGGGGGGCACTCACGCCACTAGTTCCGGCTATCCCTGCGAAAGCGAGGGGTAGGACGACTGACGGATGCGGGCGGCAAGCAGCCTGGCGACCGGGCGGGCTGACGGACGGGGCATATATGGCGGTACTCAAACTCGATCATGTCGTGAAGCGCTTTGGCGACTTCACGGCGGTCAATGATCTCTCGTTCGAAGTGCCCGAGGGCGGGATTTTCGGATTCCTGGGCGGCAATGGCGCGGGCAAGACAACCAGCCTGCGCATGGTGCTGGACATCATTCGCCCGACATCCGGCGCCATCGAGGTCCTGGGCCGCAAGCCGGGCCGGGAGAACGCATCGCAGATCGGCTTCCTGCCGGAAGAGCGCGGGCTCTACCGGCGGATGACGGTGCTGGACACCATCGTCTATTTCGGCCGCCTGAAGGGCATGGAGGCCGCCACGGCGAAGAAAGAGGCCACGCGGCTGATCGAGCGCTTCGGCCTTTCCGAGTGGACCAAGTCGATGGTCGAGAAATTGTCGAAGGGCATGTCGCAGAAGGTGCAGGTCGCCGCCGCAATGGTGAATTCGCCGAGGCTGCTGATCCTTGATGAGCCGTTTTCCGGCCTCGACCCCGTGAACCAGAAGGTGCTGGAAGACCTTGTGCTGGAGATGGCCGCGGCGGGATCAACCGTCGTGTTCTCCACCCACATCATGCAGCATGCCGAGCGCCTGACCGATCGCATCGTTCTCCTCGCGCGCGGGCGCAAGGTGTTCGAGGGCACCCAGGAAGAAGCGCGCGCCACCCTGCCCGGCCGGCTGCGCCTTGAGTCCCAGGCCGATCCAGCCGGCATGCCCGGCGTGCTTTCGGCCAAGCGCGGCGAAACAGACACCGGGTGGACAAGCTGGGAGGTCTCGCTGGCGCCGGGGAGTTCACCGGGACAACTGCTGCAGACATGCACGGCCCAGGGCTTTGCGCTGCGCGCGTTCGAGAGCCAGAGGCCCAGCCTGCACGACGTTTTCATCCACCTTGTCGGCGCCGGGCAGGAGACCGTGCAATGAGGAACATCCTTCTCGTCGCCGCCCGCGAGTACAAGCAGATCGCCTCCACGCGCGGCTTCTGGGTGATGCTGCTGGTGTTGCCGGTCGTGATCGGGCTGTCGCAGGTGGCGGGGCGTTTCTTCCGGCCGACGCAGGAATCCGCTTACGTGATCGTGGACGCATCGGGCGACTACGCCCCCGCGATCGAGCGGCGGCTGGAGATCAATTACCAGCGCAGTGAATTGTCGGCGCTGTCCGGCTATGTGCAACGGTGGAAACTGGGCTCCGTGCAGCCTGACGCACTGTGGGCGAAGGGCGAACGCTGGTTCACGGACGACCAGATGGACCAGTTCATCGCCTCGGGCGGCATCGTGGCTGCGGTGGAGGTGGTGAAACCGCATGCGCCATCCGAAGCGCCCGCCTACGAGATCGACAAGCGGAACTACGTACAGGCGGCCATGCCTGCGGGCGTGGCGGCCGATCAGGGGCCAGACGCACTCAAGGAGAGCCTTGAGCCCTTCCTCAAGGATACGATCGAAGCGCCGGATGGACCGCGTCCACTGTCGCTGGCGGTCTACATTCCTGACGATATGGGGCCTGCCTCGCCGGTGCGGATGTGGACCAACAGCACGCCCAACGCCACGCTGGTGGACAATGTCCGCAACGAGATCACCCGCGTGATGCGGGCCAAGGCGCTGGAGGCGAGCGGGCTGGCGCCGGAGACGGCCACATCGATCGAAAACATATCCGCACCGATCATGCTCAGCGCTCCGCAGCAGGGGGCCGGACGTGAGCAGGTGGTGATCCGTTCCGTCCTGCCGCTGGCAATGGTCTACCTGCTGCTGGTGACCGTGATGACCACGGGGTCGATGATGCTGCAGGGCGTGATCGAGGAGAAGTCCAACAAGCTGCTGGAATCCATCCTGGCAAGCATCCATCCGGGCGAACTCATGCATGGCAAGCTGATCGGCCTTGGCGCCATCGGGCTCACCATCCTTGGCGTCTGGGTAGGCGCAGCGGTGGGCGCGGCGCTGTCGGTGCAGGGCGTGGTAGCGGATATCGTGAAGCCGTCGCTGGCGGCGATCGAGCCGTGGATGTTCGCAGCCATGCTGTTCTACTTCGTGGCCGGGTACTTGATCATCTCGATGCTTTATCTCGCCATCGGCGCGCTTTCGAACTCGCTGCAGGATGCGCAGTCCTATCTGATGCCAGTGGTGATGATCATCATGCTACCGGTTGTGTTCATGATGGTGTCGGTGGCGCAGCAGCCCAACGGGGTGTTCCCCGTCGTGCTGTCGTGGATACCGCTCTACACGCCGTTCGCCATGCTGGCGCGGATGGGGGCGGGCGTGTCGATGATGGAGGTGATTGCGACGGGCGCGATGCTGGCCGCGTTCGTGGTGATCGAGATGATCCTGCTGGGCCGCCTGTTCCAGGCGAGCCTTCTGCGCACGGGCCAGCCGCCCAAGCTGGGCGGGTTCATCGCGATGATGTTCGGGAAGAACACGGCTTAGACATACGCTCCGGCGCGTTCGAGAACCCGGCCGCCCGTTTCCAGCTTGAAGCGGGCGATGCCGGCGCCTGACTGGGTGTTGACGCCGCCGAGGTCGAGCACGCGGATGCCGCGCGCCTTGAGGTCTTTCATCGCGGTCCAGAGGATGAGGTTGTGGGCGGCTGTGTTGCGGCCTTCCTCGCTGGTCCAGCCGACATGGTAGGTGGCGCGCTGTCCATGGATCAGGAACAGCATGGCGGCGGCAGGGTCACGGCCGCTGTCGACACGATAGACGGCAAGACCCGCTCCCTTGTCGCCCCTGGCGGCCTCGGACTTTGACTCCTGCCAGCGCTCGGTCATCTCAAGCGGCATCGCACGATAGCCGCGCTTCTGGCGCTGCCGTGCCTCGGCATCCAGCAGCCAGCGATACTGAGCCGGCTTGAGTCCACCCTTCTGAACGACGAGGCCCGCACGCTCGGCCTTGGACAGGCGGTTGCGCCAGCCCTGATCCATCGCAGCGCGGAGTTGTTCCTCCGACTTTTCAAGATCGAGCAGGACAGTTGCATCGCCCGTCATCACGCGGCTCATACCTTTGAGACCGGCAGAGTCCTCCCGTGATTCATCGGGCGTGATGACCAGAAGCTTTGGCCACCCGAGCGGCATTGTCTTGCGGAGTGCGCGATAGGTGGCGCACTTTTCTTCGCGGGAGACCTCGCCAATCCAGGCAGGACCATGTGTGCAGAGCGCGAAGCGGGCGATCATGGCGAAGGGTCGCGAGACGATCTGGGCCAGCGCCACGACCGATCCATCGGCGCGACGGACGCAGGCGCGGAGTATTTTCACCGTCGGGGACAGTTGCGATAGAGCGCGGCCATAGGACCAATCCTGCTGGTAGCTAGCCGGGGCGCGGGACAGTTCCTGCTCCCACTTTTCCCAGGAGAGTCCGTCCCAGGTGATCTGGACGTCAGGAGGTTTGTGGGCGTCTGGGCGGGTCATTTGCCAAGAATTAGCGATTCCCGCTCCCAAATGGTGAACACGATTCAGGATTCGCCCATGGCCCGCGCCAAGCTCCAGACGATTGCAGGCCACAAGCTGCCCGAGCCACGCATCACGCCGATGGCGATCTGGCTGGGCTTCCTGTGGGTCGGCCTGCCGATCCTGGTCGGGGGAGGCGTGCTCGATATGGTCATGCAAGTCGTCTTCGGCATTTGCACCGGCCTCTGGTGTTACACGCCGCGCTAGCCCCGCACCGCCCGCCAGGCCTCCAGCATCGCTGCAACCGAGCGATCGACGTCCGCCTCCGTCGTGTTTTCGTTGGTGACCGAAATGCGCATGATGGCCTTGCCGCGCCATGAGGCGCCGGCGACGAAGCATTCGCCGCCGGCCTGAACGCGGGCAACCACGGCCGCGGTCTGCGCGTCGGCGCCGAAATGCACCGCAACCTGATTGAGCACGACATCGTTCATGATCTCGACGCCAGGCTCGGCGCCGAGCGCCTCGGCAAACCGCTGCGCCAGCGCACAATGACGCGACACCATATCGGCAATCCCCTGCCGGCCCAGAAGGCGGATCATCGCCCAGGTCGCAAAGCCACGCGCCCGGCGCGACAGCTCCGGCACATAGTCGGCGGGGACACGGTCGGCCCCTGCGGCGGTTGGGAGATAGCTGGCTGCGATCTGCATGGCGCGGAGATGGGACTCGCGGTCACGCACGATGGCGTAGGCGCAATCGTAGGGTGTCTGCAGCCATTTGTGGCCATCGACGGACCATGAGTCTGCGAGGTCGAGCCCCTCACACTGCAGCCGGTGCGTCTGCGTGGCGTTCGCCCAAAGGCCGAAGGCGCCGTCGACGTGCAGCCATGCGCCGCGCTCGCGCGCGATCTGCGCGATATCTACGAACGGATCGAACGCGCCGCTGTTGATATGGCCCGCCTGCCCTATGACGATCGCGGGACCTTGGACTGTTCTCATCGCGGCAACGAAGGCATCCATCTCCATCGCGCCTTCGCGGTTCACCGCGACCTTCACGAAATTCCGCTCGCCGAAACCGAGATACTTCAGACCGGCGAAGATGGTCGAATGCGCCTCCTCGCCCACTACGATGCTGATTGGCGGGCAGCCTGCCATGCCGTCTGCATCGATGTTCCAGCCTGCCCGGCGCAGCACTGCGCCGCGTGCGGCGGCAAGGCAGGTGAAGCTCGCCATGGTGGCGCCCGTGACGAAGCCGACGGATGCCTCACGCGGCAGGTCGAGCAGTTCGAGTAAAGCTGCAGCCGATGCCGTCTCCGCCGCGGCGGCGGCTGGAGTTGCGATGTGGTTGCCGGCGTTCTGCCCCCAGATGGAGGTGAGCCAGTCGGCCGCCACGCCGGTCGGGTTGCTGCCGCCCATGACCCAGCCGAAGAAGCGCGGCGCGGTGATGGCGGCGAGGCCCGGTTCGGCCAGCTCCATCAACTCGCGGATGACCTGATCGGGCTCGGCCGCTTGCGACAGGTCGAGCTGGAAGCCGCCCACCTGCTGCGCATAGGACGCGCTCGGCGCGTGATAGCGAGACGAATCCTCCGCTCGCCGCCGGGCTGCATAGGCTGCAATCTCCGCGAAGAGCTTTTCGTAGTCCGCGCTCATTGCGACCGGATCCTTCGCCAAGTCTGGCAGGCCTTATGCTATCAGCCGGGAACCAGCCGACGGAAATACGACAGGACGCGCCCGCCCGACTAGGCGGCCGGGATCGGTTGCGCCGAGGGCGTCGATTTGACGAGGGCGAGTTCTTCCTCGGTCATCTCGGCCGGAATGTTGGCAAACAGCGGCGTCGAGAGATAGCGCTCGCCCGTATCGGCCAGCATGGTCAGGATATTGGACCCCGGCGGCGCGATCTTCGCAACTTCGAGCGCGCCGGCAAGGTTGGCGCCCGACGTGATGCCGACGAAGATACCTTCCTTCGCCGCGAGGTCCTGGCTGCACTTCATCGCCTCGGCATTCGTGACAGTGAGCACCTTGTGCACGCGGCTGAAGTCGATTTCTCCGGTGATCTTTGGAATGAAGTCGGGCGACCAGCCCTGCATCGGGTGCGGCTTCCAGGCCGGGTGACCGGATGAAGGCGTGCCATCGGCATTGCGCGGCTGCGACTGACCACTGGTAAGCATGGGCGCATCGGCAGGTTCGCAGACGACGATCTTGGTGCGGGGGCTTTCCTTGGCCAGCACGCGCGCAACACCGTTGAGCGTGCCGCCCGTTCCGAAGCCGGTGACGAAGTAATCGAGCCCGATCTCCTTGAAGTCGGCAATGATCTCGGGCCCGGTCGTCTTCTCGTGATATTCGGGGTTGGCGGAATTCTCGAACTGGCGGGTCAGGAACCAGCCGTGCGCTTTCGAGAGCTCGACGGCCTTGGCGATGGCGCCCGTCGCGCGCTGGGCCGCCGGGGTGAGCAGCACCTTGGCGCCGAGGAAGCGCATCAGCTTGCGGCGCTCGACACTGAAGCTCTCAGGCATGACGATGACCAGCGGATAGCCCTTGGCGGCGCACACCATGGCAAGGCCGATGCCGGTGTTGCCGGATGTCATCTCCACCACGGTCTGGCCGGGCTTCAGCTCGCCGGACTTTTCCGCCGCCTCGATGACGCCGAGGGCCAGGCGATCCTTCACCGATCCCAGCGGGTTGAAGGCCTCGACCTTGACCCAGAGATTGACGCCTTCCGGAGCGAGCTTGTTGATCCGCACGACAGGCGTGCGGCCGACCGTTTCGATGATGCTGTTATAGCGCGCCATGGCGTTCCCTCGCGTTTGGCCCCTGTGGTGGCCGGAGTAGACTATAAGCTAGGTTGCCCGGGGGTGGGAAAGTAGATTCCAGGAAGCCGAAATTTCATGCTGAAACGCCGGCTGGTCGAGAATCGCGCCCGCCTCGGCGGTGCTGGATACCCCGGCTGAAAGACGCTATACTGGCGCCATGAGCACGATCACGCTTCCAAAGGATCTTGAGGAGCTTGTCGCGGCAGAGGTTGCCGAGGGCTTTGCGCCGGATGCGCAGTCTGTGATTGACGCGGCGCTGCGCAACTACCTGCACAAGCTTGCTGATCTCAGGCGGTCTGTTGCTGAGGCAAAGGCGGACTTCGAGGAGAATGGCGGAGTGTCGCTGAGCGATCTGCGCGCCGAGTTCGAAGGTCGCTGGAAGCGCAATGCCGGCTAGGGTTTCGGTTTCGCGCAGCGCACGGGCCGACCTTGTCGATATCGAGCACTACCTGACCATCAATGCCAGCGCAGCGGTTGCCGAGCGAGTGATCTCCCGCATTCTGGACAAACTCGACAGGCTTGCACATCAGCCAAGCATGGGGGGCGTACGCCTGGATATCGGCGATGGCTGCCGGGCCCTGATCGCGCGACCTTATCTGGCGATCTACGAGATTGTGGACGCCGGAGCAGAAGCCGAGATCGTTGTTCTAAGGGTCGTCCACGGAAACCGGGACCTACCCTCATTGTTCAACGCAGATTGACAAAGAGGGCCATCCGCCGAACGAACCTGACATGGCCAAATCAACCACCGCCTTTGTCTGTCAGTCCTGCGGCACGGCCCATGCGAAATGGGGCGGGCGGTGCGAGGGATGCGGCGCGTGGAATACGCTGGTCGAGGAAACCGTGGCGACGCCGGGCGGCCTGGCGGCGCCTTCGGCCGGATCGAAGGTGCGCGCGGGAACAGTGGAATTCTCCCCGCTTGACTCGAGCGAGCCGCCGCCGCCGCGGCTGTCGACCGGGATTGGCGAACTGGACCGCGTGTTCGGTGGCGGCATTGCGCGCTCGTCGGCCGTGCTGGTGGGCGGTGATCCCGGGATCGGCAAGTCCACGCTTCTGCTGCAGGCGGCGGCTGCGATGGCGAAGGCCGGCACAAAGGCGATCTACATTTCGGGCGAGGAAGCGATCTCGCAGATCCAGGGCCGCGCGCGGCGGCTGGGCGTGTCGGCCGCGCCGGTGCAGCTTGCGGCCGAGACGGACCTGCGCACGATCCTGAAAGCGCTCAAGGCTTCCGCTCCTGAAGTCGTGGTGATCGACAGTGTGCAGACGCTGTGGTCCGACAGTCTCGAAGCGGCGCCTGGCTCTGTGGGACAGGTGCGGGCGTGCGCGCAGGAGCTGACGCGGTTTGCGAAGAAGACCGGGGCCGCCGTGATCCTTGTCGGCCACGTCACCAAGGACGGGCAGATCGCGGGCCCGCGCGTGCTGGAGCACATGGTGGACGCGGTATTCTATTTCGAGGGCGAACGCGGACACCAGTTCCGCATCCTGCGCTCGGTGAAGAACCGCTTTGGCCCCACTGACGAGATCGGCGTGTTCGAGATGGGCGAAGGCGGCCTCATGCCCTCGCGCGATCCGTCGTCGCTGTTTCTCGCAGGAGCGGAGGCGGAGACATCTGGCCGCGCCGTGTTCGCGGCGATGGAAGGATCGCGGCCCGTCCTGTCCGAGGTGCAGGCGCTGGCCGGGCCTGAGTCGGCGGGCAGCCCGCGCAGGTCGGTCGTCGGCTGGGATGGAGCGAGGCTCTCCATGCTGCTGGCCGTGTTCGATGCGCGCTGCGGCCTGCGATTCGGGATGCGCGATGTCTATCTCAGCGTCACGGGCGGTTATCGCATCGCCGAGCCGGCGGGGGACCTCGCGGCGGCGGCGGCGCTGGCCTCGGCGTTGATCGACAAGCCCTTTCCGGCCGGATCGGTGTTTTTCGGCGAGGTTGCGCTTTCCGGAGCGATAAGGCCGGTCGGACGGATAGAACCTCGCCTGAAGGAAGCAGCAAGGTTGGGCTTCACAAGGGCTTTTGCTCCCCCCGGGGCGCCGGATACGGTCGACGGGATGGCCGTCCATGCGGTAACGAGGCTGCAGGACCTCGTCGATGTGCTCGGCGGGGGGGCGGAATAGAGGGCGAGTTGCATGCCACCCTGGGTGTTCGACGTCGTTGTGGTCGCGGTGATCCTGCTGTCGGCGGTCATGTCGATCGGCCGCGGGCTGATTCGCGAGGCGTTCTCGGTGATCGCGTTCATGGTTGGCGGGCTTTCGGCCTGGCTGTGCATCAAGCTTTTCCAGCAGCCCCTGCAGCAGATGATCTCGCCCGAGGATCCTGATTCGATCGTTCCGGGGCTGATCCTTTTCCTGGCCGGGTTCCTGGCCGCCTATGGCATCGCCGCCTTTGTGGGCCAGCGTTTGTCCAAGCTGATCCATGCTGCACCCGAAATCGGGGCGCTGGATCGCATAGCGGGGGCTGGATTCGGCGTGGTCCGGGGTTTTTTGGCCGTGGTGCTGTTCCTGCTGTTGATGCACCAGATGGTGCGGCCGGGGGAGGAACCGCCGGAGATCGCCAAGAGCCAGAGCTATCCCATCCTCAATGAAGCAGCCGGTTGGGTGGGAGATGGCTTGACCACGGTCATCGAGTTCTTCACTGGTCCGGCCAAGCTGGCGACCGCGGAGCCGACAGCGCAGTAAACCCATGGGGAGGCCGCATTGGCCAGTCCTGATCAGTTCGACAGCGCGGATTGGGAGGATGACTTCCGTCCCCGCATAGAGAACGGCCAGAGACAGCGCAGCCTGGGCCACAAGTGCGGGGTGTTTGGCGTATTCGGACGGGACGACGCCGCCGTGCTGACCGCGCTGGGGCTGCACGCCCTGCAGCATCGCGGACAGGAAGCCTGCGGCATTGTGACCTTCGACGCCAAGGGCGGCGCGTTCCGGTCGGAACGGCACATGGGCCTGGTGGGCGACAACTTCTCCGAGGAGGCCGGCGCGATCTCCCGCCTGCCCGGCCGGATGGCCATAGGCCACAACCGCTATTCCACCTCGGGCCGCGTGGTGTTGCGCAACATCCAGCCGATCTATGCCGATCTTGCCCATGGCGGGCTTGCCGTGGCGCACAATGGCAACCTCACCAATGCGCGCGCGATCCATCGCGAGCTCGTGCAGAACGGCGCGATCTTCCAGTCCACCATGGACACCGAGGTCGTTCTGCAATTGACGGCGCGCTCGATGCGCAACCGGATCGAGGACCGCTTCATCGATGCGCTGCGCCAGCTGGATGGCGGCTATGCCTTCGTGGCGCTGACCAATGACAAGATGATCGGCGCGCGTGACCCGTGGGGCCTGCGCCCGCTGGTTCTGGGCGAGATCGACGGCGCGCCTGTGCTGTGTTCGGAGACCTGCGCACTGGACGCGATCGGGGCGAGCTTCGTGCGCAACATCGAAGCGGGCGAAGTGGTCGTGATCACCGAGGACGGCGTCGAGAGCCTGACGCCCTTCCCCGCCACGCGGGCGAGCCCCTGCGTTTTCGAGTATGTCTACTTCGCGCGGCCGGATTCGATCATGCACGGGCAGAGCGTGTACGAGACGCGGCAGAATTTCGGCCGCATCCTCGCGCGCGAAACGCATGTGGACGCCGACCTGATCTGTCCGGTGCCGGACGGCGGCAATCCGGCGGGGCTGGGTTATGCGGAGGCTTCGGGCATTCCGTTCGGCTTCGGCATCATCCGCAATCACTATGTGGGCCGCACCTTCATCCAGCCGACGCAGACGGGGCGGCAGAAGTCCATCTCGCGCAAGCACGCGCCAAACAAACCTATCCTGGAAGGCAAGCGCGTGGTGCTGGTGGATGACTCGATCGTGCGCGGGAACACCTCGCAGCGTATCGTGCAGATGATCCGCGATGCTGGCGCAGCAGAAATCCACTTCCGCGTCGCCAGCCCGCCGATCAAGCATCCGGATTTCTACGGCATCGACATGCCATCGAAGGACGAACTGATCGCCTCCTCGATGACCATCGACCAGATGAAACGCTACCTGAAGGTGGACTCGCTGTCGTTCATCTCCCTGCCCGGCTTTTACGAAGCGCTGGGACAGGGCAAGCGCAACGACGCCGCGCCGCAGTTCGCCGACCATTGCTTCACCGGCGATTATCCGACCCGACTGGTCGACCGCGACCACGACATGGCGTCCAAGGAACAGCAGCTTTCGCTGCTGGATGATTGAGGCCTCATGAGCACGCAACGCATCATCCTTGTGACGGGCGCCTCCAAGGGGATTGGCCGCGCGGCGGCGCTTGAGCTGGCCAAGGCAGGCAATCATGTGATCGCCGTGGCGCGATCCGAGAAGGCGCTGACGGCGCTGGACGATGAAATCCTGGCGGCGACAAATCGCAATGCGACGCTGATCCCGATGGACCTGCGCGACATGGCGGCGATCGACCGGCTGGCTGGCGCGCTGCTGGAGCGGTTCGGGCGGCTGGATGGATTGCTGGGCAACGCCGGCGTGCTCGGCACGCTGGGGCCGCTGGAGACGATTTCGCCGGCAGCCTTCACCGAGACGATGGAGATCAATTTTGCCGCGAACTGGCGGCTGATCCGCGCGACGCATCCGTTGTTGCGGATGAGTGAGGCGGGGCGGGCGTTGTTTGTGACGACAGGGATCGTGCCGCGTCCGCGCGCGTTCTGGGGCGTTTATGGGGCGAGCAAGGCGGCGCTCGAGACGATGATCGCCTGCTATGCCGACGAGATCGAGAAGACGCCGATCCGCGTCAACCTGTTCGACCCGGGCGCTGTGCGCACCGAGATGCGATTCAAGGCGATGCCGGGCGAAGACCCGCTGACGTTGCCGACACCTCAGGAAGTGGCAGCGACCCTGCCCCAGTATTTCGAGCCGGGCTTTACGCTGCATGGGCAGCGGATCGTGTTTGCAAAGCGGCCGAAAACCTAGAGGCAAGGGTTCGCGGTCTCGCAGATCGGGCCTGTGACGTGGTGGTTTTCAGGTCAGGTCACATCGGGGCCGGGTGAGGCCTGGTCGGCTGGCTCCGGCGGCGATGGTTGGATTGGGCCCGTGCGCCTTTGCGTTTTGCGCACGGGGTCGCGGTCTCGCAGGTGAAGCCTGCGAGGCGCGTTTACGGGGTCGCTCCTGCAATCGAGTGTGGGGGGCCGTGTGTTGGGGCGGCGGTGAGCACGGCCTCGTGGTTCGACGGACGCAACGCCATGCTGCGCATGGCCTTGCTGCTCACCATGAGGCCTGACTGAAAGCTCGACACACCCACCGCCTCATGGTGAGCAGCCGCGCAACGCGCGGCGTCCGTCGAACCATGGGCTCCGAGTCCGAGCGGATCGGCGTCGCGCAGGCGTTTCAGCCTGTCAGCGTGGGCTTGCGCGCGTTCTTCCATCTCGGTGCAGGCGATGACCAGCGAAGCGATGCGGCCGACGAGTTCGGGCAGGCTCTTGGCGCGGGTGAGGCGGGGCGTCGCGCGGCGGTGCGGCAGGCCGGGGCGGATGCGGGCGATCTGGCAGCCGCGCATGCCGATCCAGAGGCGGAGGGAGTCTTCGGCGTCGAGGATGAGAAGTTCGAGGTGGAGGCGCAGGGCCGGGTTGATCAGGAGTTCGGCGAGGGTGGCTTCGTCCTTCGCGGCGTGGACGAGTTGCAGCGCGCGATGACGTAGGCCTTCGGCGACCTGGCGAAGGGGATCGCCAGGGAAGAACGCGCGCAGGATGAGCCAGAGCCAGGACATGGGGAGCATTGTGCGCTCATTCCGGGGCCCGGCGGGTTCTGCGCGGCTGCATTCCACAAGGTGTGAGGCGTGTGTGTTGAAAACACGCGCGAAGTTTTTTGAGTTTCCTACGGGTTTGAAACAGCGGTCTCCCACAAATCGGTGAGAGTTGCTCTCTCCTCCCCCTTGTGGGGAGGGGGTATAGTGATGTCCGGAAATAATTCGTAGGTTCTGGTAGCAGTCGTCTGGACTACCGACAGGCTCAATTTCAGCCCATGATGGCTGGCGTTTTGGTAGGCCTTAAAGGCGGGCCATAGAGGTCAGCATTCGCATCGTGGTTTGACACCCGACCCGCCTCCGCACCAAACTCGACGCTTGCGGGCGTTGCCGCATCCGGCGTCGGGGGATGGCATGGTTCGGACACTCTTCTTTATCTGTATGGTGATCTGGCTGGGTGGCGGTGCCTTTGGCCTAGGCAGCGGTAACCTGCTCATTCGCTCAATCAGCATCAATATCTTTGGTTCACTTACAATCATTCTTGGATTGATTTGGATCGGCGTTTCCATCGGCAAGCGCAGCAACAAGAGTGACACCACTCAGCCAGCTAAACAAACTCACGCAGAAGACCAACCGCGGGCTAGGCCAGCGCCTTCCCCCCCTCCGGCCGCTCCAGAAGGTCGAGCCCCGGATCAACTGTCGGACGATGAAATGTTGGCCAAGTGGTCGGGCTGGGTGCGCCGCCGCGACGAACTTGTCATGCAGTACGATTTTCAGGGTGGCCACATTGGCAATGGCTCTTGTCAGGTCCAGATCATCGTCAACGTGCAGCGAGGGTCATTTGGGCCGCTGCACAAGCTGGTCAACTTCATGGTGGTGCCGCAGATAGCCACCGAGGCAGGCTATTTCGCCATGGTGCTGCGCTCGCATTCCAGTGGCTCGACGACCGGCTTCATTCCGGTTCGTACGAGCCCAGTGCCCGGCAACGCGACCCTGCTGAACGTGGAAGACCGGGAGAACGCGGATAAGGTGTTAGAACTATTGTTGTTGGGACAGGAATTGGACTTCACGATTTGGGCGCAGAAGGAACCGATCCTGCGGCTGCCATTGCACAACGATGTCGGCTTCAAACGGCAGTTTGAATCGCTGTCGTCCGAACTGCGGGCTAGGCCATAGGTCACCCGCGCGATCATTAGTCAGTGCTCGCCTCGGCTTGATCGCATCGTCCCGGTTTGATCAGCGCCCTCGGATCAATTCCGCGAGTAGCGCGGGCGAGCGGCCGATCACGTCTCTAAGAATCCAATTCTTCCAGAGGTTGTCATCCCCGGTCATGATCAAACGCAAACGGGGCGCGAGAGGCAGGCTGATACTGGCCAGAAACGGGGCCAGGACTAGCGCCACCAGCCAGTTCATGTCCTGTATCCACTCCAGAAGCTCTGGCAGGATCGGCTCGATCGCCGGATAACCGAGGTCGGCAAGCGCCTGGACACATTCGGTGTCGTACTTGGTGCGCGGAACGAGGCTCATGAGCTCTTCGCGCGTCACGCTGCCACCTACGCTTTATCCGCGAACGGGTTCTTGCCCTGCTTCAGGACGAGGCGGATTGGGACCCCCGGGAGATCGAACGCGGCGCGGAGTTCGTTGAGCAGGTAGCGCTTGTAGGTTTCGGGCATCTCGTTGGCGCGGCTGGCCATGAGCACGAAGGTGGGCGGGCGGGTCTTCATCTGCGCCATGTAGCGCGGCTTGATGCGCTTGCCGTTGGGAGCCGGCGGCGGGTGTTTCTGTGTGACGTAGCCGAGCCAGTCGTTGAGGTCGCGCGTCTTGATGCGGGCCGACCAGTCCTTGTGGACCTTGAGGCAGGCGTCCATCAGCTTGTCGAGGTTGCGGCCGTTGAGGCCGGAGACGGTGACGACCGGCGTTCCCTTCGCATGCGGGAGATGCGCTTCGGCCTGGTGTTCCATTTCCTTGCGGGCTTCGGCGGGCGCATCGACCGCATCCCACTTGGTGATGGCGTAGACGAGGCCGCGGCCTTCACGCAGGACGAGGTTGGCGATCTGCACGTCCTGTTTCTCGAAGGCGTCCTTCGGGTCCATCACGAGGACGACGACATCGGCAAAGCGGATGGAGTGGGTCGTCTCCATCGTGGAGAGGCGTTCGAGTTTTTCCTGGACCTTGGCGCGTTTGCGCAGGCCGGCGGTGTCGACGAGGCGGATCTCGCGGTCGCGCCATTTCCACGCGACGGTAACGCTGTCGCGCGTAATGCCCGCTTCGGGGCCGGTGATGAAACGATCATCGCCGAGGATGCCGTTGAGAAGGGTGGACTTCCCGGCGTTGGGGCGGCCGACGAAGGCGATGCGGATCGGCTTGGTGGGGTCGACCGGCGGGGCTTCGGCGTCCGGGTCGAACGGTTCTTCCTCGGGCCTGGGCTCGGAGAAATCGATCTCCGAGAGGTTCTGGCTTTCGGCGACCTTCTGTTCGGCCTGGCGCAGGAGTTCATAGAGGTCCGACATGCCCTCGCCGTGTTCGGCCGAGAGGGGGGCTGGATCGCCAAGGCCGAGGCGCCAGGCTTCGAGCAGGCCCTCATCGCCCTGCTTCCCCTCGCACTTGTTGGCGGCGAGAATGACGGGCTTGTCCGACTTGCGCAGGAGCTGGGCGAACCGTTCGTCGAGCGAGGTTACGCCGACGCGCGCGTCGTACAGGAAGATGCAGACGTCCGCTTCCTTGATCGCGATCTCGGTCTGGCGGCGCATGCGCGTTTCAAGCGAGGCGTCGTTGACGTCCTCGAAGCCGGCCGTGTCGATCAGCTTGAGATCAATGTCGCCAAGGCGGCCGACAGCCTCCTTGCGATCGCGTGTTACACCCGGTTGGTCGTCAACAATCGCGATCTTGCGCCCGGCGAGGCGGTTGAACAGCGTGGACTTGCCGACATTCGGGCGACCGACGATGGCCACCGTCAGCGTCATGGGACTTACTCCGGCCGCGGGAAGCGCGGCTTATTTGATTGCGATCAGGGTCGCGCTGTCCGTGAGGACGAAAATCTTGCCGGCGGCGGCGATGGGCTCGATGTAGATGCCCTGCCCCACCTTCATCTCGGATACCGTTTCGCCGTTCTGCGGCGAGAGGGCGATCACGTCGCCTTCGGACGAGACGATGACGAGGCGGTTGTCAGCCAGCAGCGGCCCAGTCCACACGATGCGATGCTCGCGGTTGCCATCCTTGAATTCGGGCAGATCCCTGGTCCAGGCGATCTTGCCGTCGATCTTGTTGAGGGCGGCGACCTTGCCGTTGACGCCGACGACGAAGAGATACTCGCCGCCGATGACCGGGCCCTGGCGCGAGCCGAATGTGCGGCTCCAGATGCGCGCGCCGGAGCGGGCGTCGATCGCCGTGAGGATGCCGGAGTGGCTGGCGACGTAGACGATGCCATCCTGGATGGTGGGCTTGCCGGCGATGTCGTTGATGACCGAGAGCGGCGTGTAGCGGCCGGTGGAGGTCAGCGTGTCGGCCCACAGGCGGCGGCCGTTGGCCGGCAGGTAGGCGATGAGCTCGCCCGAAGAATAGCCGACGACGAGGATATCCTGAGTGGCGGCAGGGCTGGGCGAGGACAGGACGCGCGCGGATTCGGCGATGGCCTGATCGTTCCAGATGACTTCGCCAGTGTCAGTGTCGATGGCGTAGAAATCGTTGTTGGTTGAGGTGAGGAAGGCGCGCGAGCCGAGGATGGCGGGCGAGGACGAGAGCGGGCTTTCGGTGGTGCGGCGCCAGATCTCGGAGCCATCGGACAGGTTGAGGGCCGCGACATAGCCGAAGCCTGAGGCGACGATCAGCTTGTCGCCCGAGATGCCGATGCCGCCGCCGACGGAGAATTCGTCCCATTGCGGGTTGGCGGCCTTGAGGCGGTTTTCCCACACACGGTTACCGCTTTCGGCGTCGAAGGCGGAGACGCGCTGGGCGGCGTCGATCACGTAGATGCGGCCGTCCTTCACGACGGGGGCGGCGACAATGCGTTTCTGTTCGCTGGAGCCTTCGCCGATGCCTATGCGCCAGGCCTCGCGAAATTCAGGCGCGGCGGCGAGAACGCCGGGGACCTTGGCGGCGTTGAGGCCGGACTGGGGCCAGTCTGCATTGGCCTGACCCGCGGGCAGCGTGATGACGGCGGAGGCGAGCGCCGGGTCTGGCGTCATGTTCTCCTGGAACGGGTTGATGACGATGCGGGCGGCCTTCTCCTCCTCTGAGAGGACGACAGGGGCGCTGCCGCAGGCGGCGAGAAGCCCGGCAAGCGGGGCAACCAGGAACAGGGTACGCATCACTGAGGACATTACTGGGCCTGTGCGGGCTGGGCCGGTGCAGCATCCGCGGGAGCGGGCTGAGCGGGAGCGGGAGTCGCCGGTGCAGCCGGGGCGTCGAGATTGACCTCTCGAACGGGCAGCGTGGCCAAGGCCTGCGTCACGCGGCGCTGCATGGCCTGGGGCGCATCAAGCTTGGCGGCGAGGCTTTCGAAGAGGTCGCGGGCGCGTTCGGTGTCGCCTTCGGCGAGCGCCTTCACCGCGATCAGTTCGGTCGCGAGACGCGAGACCTGGTTGTCCTTGTCGGTCAACGGCTTCAGCGTGGCTTCGAGTTCGGCTAGCGGGGCGGTGTCGGCCTTGAGGTAGCCGAGCTTGAGCGTGGCCATGTCGCCAAGGATGCCGGTGTCGGCGGCGGCGGCCTGCTTCAGGTGGCCCTCAATCGCTGCATTGTCGCCGGTGAGCTGTTTCTCGACGCCGGCGAGCATGTGACCGGCGAGCACGGCAAAGCCGGTCTTGTCGGTGGTGAGGTCGGTGAAGCGGGCGCGGGCGGTGGCGAGGTCGCCGGATTCGCCGGCGACGAAGCCTGCATCATAGACCTTGCCGGCGCGGGCGATCTCTTCGGCCCGCATGCCGCGCATGATCTCGAAAACAGCAACGCCAATGATCAGCGCGGCGACGCCAGCGTAGACGAACCACTGCCAGCGCTTCCACAGGCTGGCGAGAGTTTCCCCGCGCAGTTCCTTGTCGACTTCCTGAAAAATATCGTTCACGCGCAGGGGTGCTCCAAAAGGAACGGCAACCTAGCCGGGACCGCTCGCCCCGGCAATTCGACAAAGCCGTTGGGATTATGGCCCTTTTTTGAGGGTGTAGGTCTCTTTTTCACCGGGGAAGCGGCGGGCCCGCACATCCGAGGCATATCCATCCACAGCCTTCCCGATTTCAGCCCGGAGATCGGCATAGCGGCGGACGAATTTGGGGGTCCACGCGAACATGCCCAGAAGGTCGTCGGTTACAAGGATCTGACCGTCACAGGTGACGGAGGCGCCGATCCCCACGGTGGGACAGCGAACCCTGGCGGTGATATCGGCGGCAAGATCCTCGGCCACCCCCTCGATCACCATGGCGAAGCAGCCCGCCTGGTCGGCGGCAACGGCTTCGGCGATGACCCGGTCGCGTTCAGCATCAGTCCGGCCCTTCGCCTTGAAGCCGCCATCCACGTTGGTGGCCTGGGGGCGCAGGCCGACATGCGCCATGACCGGGATGCCGCGCTCGACCAGGTAGCGGACGGTCGCGGCGGCGTATTCGCCCGCCTCGATCTTCACGGCCTGGCAGCCGGTTTCCTTCATGATCCGCGAGGCGTTCATGAAGGCCTGCTCGACGCTGGCCTCGTAGGAGCCGAAGGGCATGTCGACGACGACGAAAGCCTGCTTCGAGGCGCGCATCACGGCCTGGCCGTGCAGGATCATCATCTCGAGCGTGACGCCAACCGTGGTGGGCAGGCCGTGGATCACCATGCCGACGCTGTCGCCGACCAGGATGACATCGCATCGCTCATCCAGCAGCTCAGCCACCGGGGCGGTGTAGGCCGTGAGGCAGACCAGCGGTGTTGCGCCCTTTGCGGCGGCAATATCGCGGACCGTCTTGCGCCGGGACTGGACCTGGGCGGACATGGGGCGGGAGTCCTTGTTGGCAGCTCGCGGCTGCATAGGGCGCATGGGCGGCGGGCGCAATGAAAAGAGGCGGTTGGGCCGGCGCGGACGCTGATGAACATGGTGAATCGGTGAGCCCGGCCCGCCATGACAGGCAGGCCTTAAGGGCTGTCCGCCGACCCCCGAGGGCCGCGCGAGTCGTAGCGAGCCCCCCTTCCCCGTTCGGCGAAGGACGGCGTCGTGTCTACTTCAACAGCACATTCGCGCCGAAAAGGTCGCCGTGGAGTTGGTAGACGAGCAGCAGGTAAAGGGCGATTCCGATGGCGATGGACAGGAGGTCGCCCAGCACGTTGGGCTTGGCCGCAGCCGCGCCCATGTCCCCGCGCCGCTTGACCATGATCCGGTCGATGACGCCGAAAGCGAGAAAGCTGCCGAAGAAGATGATCGAGGCGAGGTCCCAGTTCACCAGAAGGTGGGCGGCGGCCCACAGTTTCACGGCGGCGAGCATCGGATGCTTCACGGCCTTCTTGATGAACCCGACCGGGCGCATGTAGGCGGCGACGATCAGGATCATGGCCGGGAGCATGAGCGCCATCGCGATATGGCGCGTCCATTCCGGCGGGGTGGCGAAGTAGAACCAGCCCGGCTTGAGGTAGGCGTAACCCCAGATCAGCGCGGCAAGGCCGACGCCCGAGACCAGCGAGTAGAGCCCCATATAGGGGCCGCGGCCCATGCGGAGCGCGATGTCGCCCTCCCCGCGCGCACGGAAGGCGCTGAACAGGTGGGCGCCGAAGAATAAGGCGAGGCCGCCGAAGAAGGCCGGAAAATACCAGATTTCCATGTTCGCTCGCCTTTTCCACACCCTTCCCCGGGGCGGACAAGAGCAAAGCTGGCGCAAATGCGCAATCGGCGCCGTTGGGGGAGGCGGCCACCACGCGGCCCAGAAAACAAAACGGCCCCCGGGGGATGCCGGGGGCCGTTTCGGAGATGGATCAGAGGAGCTGGATCAGGCGCGGCGGCGTTCGCGGCCGCGCTCGAGGCTCTGGATGTAACGGCGGTGTTCCTCGAAGGGATCCACCGCGCGCTCTTCGCGCGGACCGCCGGGCTTGGAGACGGAGCGCGTCTCTTTCTTGTTCTTGGCCGCTTCCTTGATTTCCTTCTTACGGGCTTTGCGCTCGGCCCGCTTCTGGGCGTCGATGGACAGCTCGGCGTCAAGACGGGCCTGCTCGGCCGCGGCAAGCGCTTCGAGCCGGGCCTTTTCGGCGGCGGCGGCGGCTTCCTCGCGAGCGCGCTGGCGCTCGAGCTTTTCAGCTTCGCGTTCAGCGCGGAGGACCTCCGCGCGCGCGCGGCGTTCAGCCTCGTGGTCGATCGGCGCTTCCGCCTGGACCGTTGGCTTGGGTTTGAATTTTTCGAGAAGGGCTTTCTTGGCGGCAACCGATGCGGCTTGCCGTTCAGAGAATGTCGAGTTCTTCGGTTGCATTCAGGCTTTCGGAATCAACGCTAAGTCGTTGGGTTCTGGATGTGCGGGGTACATAGAGCGGGATATGGGTTTCGTCCATCCCCTGCGGCATTAAGCGGTCGTCATTTGCAAAAACTTCATGGGGTGGAGCTGCGGTCAGCTGTCAGCCAAGGCCACTTTCCAACGGCAACCTTTCAGGCCGCTAGGGAATGAGAGCAGCTGTTGGGCAGCGGTTGGCCCCATCCACGTCAGCTGATGCAGCCCTAGTCGAGGTTGTCGACGAAGGATCGGCGCATCTGGTCCTGCGACATGAACGTCATGCAGCCAGGGTGCGTATCCGACCAGATGGACAACCAGGTTTTTCCGATTCCCATGCGCTGGACGTACAGCGCACGGTCCGTGGCGGCCTTCACGTCTTCGGCTGTCCGGTTGTTGAGATCGTCGCTGTCGGACACGACCGTGCCGGAGATCTGGCGGCTGTAGATGTGAACGCCATAGACAGCGCCGGGCTCAACCTCGCGCATGACGCCGCCGAGAAAAGCTGTGCTGCAGGCCGAAGCGCAGCCATCGCCGCGGACGACGCGCGTGCTGGCGCCATGGCCGCGGATGAGATCACCCATAAGCACGCCCTGATAGCTGATGCCGCCGGGGGAATTGAACCACACTTCGTGGATTGGACCGTAAGTTTTCAGCGCCTGGTCGAGGCGGCCGGCGGCATTCGCATCGACACCACCGTTTGCGACGAGGATGCGATCATTGCCGATCTGGCGAAAAGTGAAACTCATCACCTCCGGCCCCTGCTGCATCTTGCGGATCGCTTCGCCGATCCAGCCGGGCATCGATTGTTCGGCGCGGACGCGCGCCTCAAAGTCGGCCGGAGATTCGTGAGACATACGCCCGGAGCTGAAGCAGATCTTGCCGCCGGACTCGAGCACGTTCGTTCCGCTTTGCGCCGAGACGGGCGCGGCAGCGAGTGCAAACAGGCCCGCGACGATCATTCCTGCCAGCCGTTTCATGCCGGTCACCTTCGTCCTTTCCGGGCGCGGCCACATGTTTGGCGGCCGACCATCCCGAACCCTTCCCTTCGAGTCTCCGCCGTCATGACGGGGTATTCTGTCTGGCGCCGGAAACGCCTGCCTGCGGACCCGGCCTGGACTGGCGGCCAGGGACGCACGCCCCAGCCGCCAGAACCAACACACTTACATCTTCCTTCACTCCACCCTTCTCAGAGTTGAGCCGTCTGAACTATGCCATCTGCCACTGGGCGCTCGGGTTGGACCGGCAGAACTGCGCGTCCTGCTGTTCTTCCTGGCCGTTGACGACAACGAGCTGGCGCACGGTGCGGCATTCGCCGCCGCCGCCATCACCGCTGACCTGCAGCAGCGTGGTGCGGCCCGAAACCGTGTCCGGGTTGTTGGGGCTCGTCCAATTCACCGTCGGCGCGACTGCGGCCGCCTGCGAGGAGTAGGCGGCGCTGGCGCTGCGCAGCGGCGAGTTGGTGGGCACTTCCTGGTTGAGGACCTGCTGCGTGGACTGAGCCACGCGCTCACGTTCGGCCTCGTCGAGGCCGCGGCCGAAATTCGAGCCGAGCCAGCCGCCGGCAGCGGCGCCTGCGAGCATCGCAGCAGCGAGCACGGCGCCGTTGTCATCGCCGACGAGTGCATAGGCGAGGCCCGCACCGGCAACAGCGCCGAGCATGCCCATCGTTTCTTCCATATTCTCGCAAGCCGACGCGGTCAGCGCTCCGGCCATCGCGACAGCGATCGCAGTTTTTGACGTTTTCATGTTTTTAAACCCCCGATATTGATCCTTAATCTATGCTGTGTGAGCGCTCGCGGGTCAACCAGAGCGCCGGGCCAAAACTGCCAGAATATTTCCCGGCGCATCCTGATTCTGGGCGGAAAATACCCTGAACGTTCAGCGGGCATTCAGTCTGAGCATGGCGGGGCCGGATCGCGGCCACAGACGTGTTTCGGCCTGTGACTGTTCCGCGACAGCGACCAACCACTCACCCGAACAGGGCGCCGTAAGCGGCAGGGCGGAAGCCAATCGTCAGCTCTCCATCGCGATCGAGCACGGGCCGCTTGACCAGTGCGGGATGCGCGAGGATCAACGCCACGGCCTTGTCAGCGTCGAGGTTGAACTTGCCGGCCTCGGGCAGTTCGCGCCAGGTCGTGCTGGCCTTATTGAGCACCTTCTCCCAGCCGGCCTGCTTGATCCAGCGCTCGACGAGCGCCTTGGTGAGGCCGTCCTCGCGGACATCGTGGAAGGAATGCGCGACGCTGTGAGCCTCAAGCCATTTGCGCGCGGCGCGCGTGGTGTCGCAGGTCTTGAGACCGTAGATCGTGATCATCGCGGATCAACCAGCCGGGCAATAACCGCGCGTGATGATCTGCTGATACCCCCGCAGCGCATCGCCGATGTGCGAGGAGATGCGTTCTTCGATTGCGAGGTAGCGGACGACCAGCACGGGATCGCGATCGAAGCGTGCGCCCCACATCATTGTGTCGTGCCCATCACGGCGCGCGAGGCGCGACTCGGCAACCTTGAAGAGGTCTGCCTGGCAAGTCTGCATCGCCCATTCGGTGGCGTACTGGGCGTAGTCGTAGCCGTCGATGGTGCGCGGCTCGCCCAGCTCGGCCATCAGCTGGGCAATAGCGAGCGCGTAGGATTCATCCGGCGCAAGGCCGAGGGCTGCGCGCAGCACGGCGGGGCGGGCCATGCTGAACATGTCTTCCCCTGCCCGCGCCTTGGCCAGGAATTCCTCGCGCGTGTAGGCGCCGAGCGCGCGGGCGGCCTGGGACTGTTCGAAGCTTCCGCCAACCATACCCAGCACGCCCTTGTCGGGGAGGCCAAGGACGGCGGCAGGATCGTTAGCCAGCGCGCGCAGGCGGGCGATGCGCCCCGTAGGCGCGGGCTGGCGCGCATCGAACGCTGCGAGCATGGCGGCGCGGGCGTCGGGGTGGGCGCGCATCGCGATGGCGAGGACGAGTTCGGCGATGGCGTCGTTGCGCGGATCGGCCCAGCCATCGACATAGCTGCGGAACAGCTGTGCGCCGGGTGGACCCGAGGCGGTCATCTCCGGAGCAAGCCGCACAAGGGCGCGGAGGTATTTCCAGCCATCGGCGCGATAGCGCTGCTGCAGTTCCTGGGGGAAGGTGGAAACGTCGCCGGCGCGGGCGGCGGCCTCCTTGAGCCAGGCGATATCGGCCTCTTCCCACCAGGCATTGTCGTTGGCGAGTTTGTCGGCCCAGCCGCGTGGCATAACGGGCGCAGGATCGTTGAAGGCGATCTGTTCGAGCGCGTTCCTGTGCAGGTTGAGGGAGGTGACGCTGTCGTCGTCGCCGTGCGGGATGAGGTCCGCAACCTTGCGGGCCATCTCGATCTCGCCGGTCTCGGCAAGACCGTTGGCGAGAGCCGAGAGCTGGTACCAGTCATAGCGCAGGCCGCTGAGCGCCTTGCCGGCGTGATCGATGAGCGCGGCGCGATCGCCCTTGCTGCGCGCGAGGGCGATATAGGACGCGGTGAGCGCGTCGGGGTTCCGCCACTCCGTCCGCTCCAGATAGAGATCAACCAGCGACTGGTCGCCCGTGAGCAGGGCTGCGTCGATGAAGGCGCGTTTTGTTTCGGCCTGGTAGTCGCGGCCGACCTTGGGCATCTGGTCCCACATCAGGTCGAGCACGCAGGCATGGCTGGGCGCGGCCTCGCAAGCGTCGAGTTTTGCCTCGCTCTGCGCTGCGGCTGGCGCTGCGAGCGCGACAAGCATGGAGACGAGGCCAAGCGTCGGCAGATGTCGCATCGAACAGTCCCTCCCGGTCCCTTTTCGGCGCAGAGGTTATGGACCGTCGCGCGGACGGGCAACCGTTGATCTGTTGATGGAACCTGACGTGGCCGTGGGTGGGCGGCCTGCCCGATTGCGAAATGCTCCACAGAGGCGCAGTCTCCGGCGATCAGGGGAGACCGGCCCATGAGACATCAATTGAGAATATTGGCGGCGGCGATAGCTGCTGGCGCGGCGCTGGGGATTGCGGGCTGCGCGTCGCCGGCGGCGACAGACGCTGCGGCCACGGCGAACGTCTGCATCAATCCGGCGCGCATCCAGAAGCAGGAAATCCTGAGCGACCGGGAAATCCGCTTCGAGATGTACACGGGTGAAGTGTGGATCAACACGCTGAAGCGGGACTGCAGCGGCCTGAAGTTCGAGGGCGGGTTCCAGTGGAATGTGCGCGGCATGCAGGTGTGCGGCAACCAGCAGACCATCACCGTGCTGAACGCGGGCAACACCTGCATGCTCGGCGCGTTCACGAAGGCGCCGGCGGCGCCGGCTTAGCGTTCCTCGTCATCCCGGTATTTGGGCTGGGCGAGGAGGAATTCCTCGACCTCCTCCAGCGTGGCTGAAAATTCGTAGCCCTTGTTCCCGAAGACGATCTTCCGGGTTTCTTCCTCGCGCAGCATGTAGCCGCCGTGTTCCTTCACCTTGCCGAAGGGCTTGGCGCATTTCATCAAGAGCACGCCATAGCGATAGCCCAGGCGCTTAACCCGGCGCTCCAGCGATGTGATCTCGTGCTTGCCTTGGCCCATTCAGATTTTTCCCATGGCGCCCGTATGCGACGGCGCAGCAGTGGAAGGCAAGCGCCGCGTCAGTTAGGCATACCTCAGGTGCTGAGGTATTCAGTCGTCGTCAACATGCAGGCGTCGCCATGACCAATCGGACTGGAAGCTGTCTTTGTGGGGCGCGGCGATACGAAATCGAAGGCGATCTCGACGGCGTCTGGATGTGTCATTGCTCGCTTTGCCGCAAGGCGTCGGGGTCGGTGGGCAACGCGATCCTGATCGTGCCGAAGGAACGGTTACGCTGGTTGAGCGGCGCGGATCATGGCGAGACCTATGCGCTGCGTCCGACCTACACCATCACCCGATGCAGAACGTGCGGCACGCCGCTCCCTGCAGAAGAGGACGACATGAACGTCTATGTCACGGCGGGGACACTGGACGAGCCATTGGGCGCGGGCATTCGCACGCATCTGTTTTGCGCATCGCGTGCCGACTGGGACCGGGATGCGGCGGACGTACGCCATTTCGAAGAGCGGTCGCGCTGACCGGACGGCGGGATCAGGCGACGCCGAGCTTCCCGCGCTCGCCATCCCGGGCCGCCGCAAGTTCCTCAGGCGTCATGAAGGCAGCCAGATCTTCCGCCTCGTAAAAGGGCCGGATCTCCATTTCGCTCTTCTTGCCGGGCATGGGATTGGGAGCGCGCATGGCCCAGGCCATGGCCTCGTCCATGTCCTTGACCTCCCAGATCGAGAATCCCGCAACCACCTCGCGGGTTTCGGCAAATGGCCCATCTGTGACCGTGCGCTCGGCGCCGTCAAAGACGATGCGCTTGCCTTGGGCGTCGTTCTTGAGACCGGCGGCAGCTACGAATACGCCGGCCTTGACCAGTTCTTCGGTGAACCGGTCCATCGCCGCGAAGGCTTCCAGCATCGCGGGCGTGGGCGAGCCATCCATCTTGCTTTCCTCGCTGGCTTTCGCGAACACCATAACGCGCATCGTCTCTCTCCCGGCTTGAGCCCCACCCTTCTGGCGTCTCTTCGGAACGACGAACGAACCTGCTGAAAACCGACATTGTCCGGCAGATTTTCTGAGCGCGTGGAGCGTGAGCGAGGTACGGCGGCGGCGACAGCCTCCTGAGCCGCCCTGTCGTTCTGTTTATCAAAGCCCGGCGATAGCCTGTTCGAGACTATTGCCCGCCTACTCCCACTCGAAGATCACCGATCTATCTCCACTTATCGCCGAAGCACCGTGAGCTAGCGTCATCGCGAACTACACCGTCAAGCGCACCGTCAAAATTTTTTGCTGGAGATTCCGCCGTTCACGACTCGGGCGTGCGATGATGTCGGGTGTTGGAATTCCTAGCACAACACACGCAGCAACCAAAGGTGCCTCAATGAAAGATACGGGACTTGAAGCCGCCTATGCCTATGCAGCGCAGATGCAAGCTCGACATGCTCCGACACGAAGGTTTGTCAGAAAGAGCGAGCTGCGTCAGATCGTGCCACTCGGTGAAAGCACAATCTACGAGCTCGAGAAGAGTAATGACTTTCCGCGTCGCATACTCCTCACGCCGCGTATTCCTGTCTGGGATCTTGCTGAAGTGGAAGCTTGGGTCGATCAACGTCGGAAAGACACGGAAATGGGTCGGATCAAACCCGCAGCCGCGCCCGGGAGGCTCAAGCGCAAATCGAAATCCATTGGGGAAAGGCGGTGAAGCATTTCACTAGAAAAAGTCCAGTTGCCGGCTGTCAGACTGGCGAACGCGCCGTTGTCGTTTCAACTTTGGCAGCCGGCTTACGAGGCGCTCGTTTCTCGTTGCACGTTCACGCTCGGCTTCGAACTTGCCACGGCCCTCAAACTTCATCAGGGCATCTTCGAGCTGTTGGACGTCGTCTTTCCGCCAGAAGATCATGTTGCGAATGACGATCGGCTCAGGGAAGTCAGGAATGCCACTCTGTCGCGCTCGCCACAGCGTGACGAGGCTCACGCAGAGATCCGCGGCAACTGCCTTCTGCGGGACAAGGTCGCTGGGAAACTTCATTGAAAGTAACAGCCTCAACTGAATGTCGCTTGCACGAGCCTCTTCGCGAGGTGAAGCGGTTCAAACCATTGCACGAGCAGCCACGGTTCGAATTCATCCACAGGCCCGCCGTCGTTTCCACCGCTTTCATCTGAAGCGCGCAAATGGCGCGCTTTCGCCGCTCCTCTGCGATGCTTCATCCCATTGGCGGAAGGTTCGGTCCCAAACCGCGCGCGAGCCCCCATGACAGGGTCTGGCCACGCAGCACGCCTTCGACATGACGGCCAGCGAACCGCTCCAACGCGGGGCGCCACGGGACGATGTAGGCCTGGCGCTCCTGCACGATGAGAGCGACGCGGCCCTGCGCGAGATCGATGCGTCGCGCATAAACACCACTCACGTGGGACGGTGCCTGCGGCAGCACCCGCAGCCCGAGCTCGCCGGACAGCCGCTTGGCTAGGTCGGCTCGCTCATTGGCCGCCATGGTCCGCAGCGCCGGCGGCGACAGCCGCTTGTCGGTCTCGCCCATCCAACCCTGCTCGACCATGAAAAGGCGACGCTGCTGGAGCGCCATCGCGTACCGACGAGCGAATGCGCCTTCTCCGCTCGGAGCCATGGCCTCGCCGGCAAGCACGTGATCGAGATGCGTGGGGCCGAGCGCGTTGACCTGTTCGGCCAGGGTCCAATAGCTCACGACGCGCGCGTTCACTGGCGATTTCCGGACAAGTTCGGTTTCAAATCGGGTTGCCTGTTCGAGATGGTTCTGAGCGATCGCGAAAGCGCCATCCGACCTCCGTTCGACCAGGCCGCTGCGCCGCATCGCCTCCAGGCGCCGGACATTGGCCGCGACGAGTCCGGCGTCGACATGAGCTTCGAGGTTCGCGTGGATAGTCGCTGAATAGAGCCCCCCAGCTCTGGCCGCCACGCGTGCGACTGCTTCGTCAGACGGCCGCGGGCGCGCGACGGCCGGCTCGAACACAACGATGGCGCCGGATGGAACCTCAGCCAGGATCGCGAGATCGTCTGTCCGGTCGAACCGCGCATACCGCAGCTCACCGACCCCGCTCTCCACGACCGCAAGAAAATTGTCACCGAAATCGCCTTCCAGCCTGCCATGAATAAACTCGCCTACAACGGGAGCGTTCGCGTCGGCGGCCAGGAGCGCTTTCGCTTCGCCGCGCTGAAGATGCGCAACAGCGCGCTCGACTTCGGCGCGCTGCTTCATCGCGCCCAGCTGGGCGGTCAAGCCGTCGGCAAGCCGCCAGCCATCAGGTCGGCGTGTCGCCAGATCCCAGCGTTCGAGTTGCTCCAGTCGGGCGACAAGATCGGGGCGGCTGACCTCTCCACCGGCGCGGCGCAGCTGCGCCGTCAACTCCCGGTCAAGCGACGTCATGCCGACTTCGCGGATTTCCCGTTCGCGCTCGCGCACCAGATCGACGGACAGGCGTGGTCCAAGCACCCGCGTCACGACCTCCTGAGCGTGCTCCCGAATGCCTGAGGAAATCAGCCTGGATGGAATGAACAGATCCTGCCCGTCGCTGCGCCGACCGCGGATAAGGACATGGGTATGGGGATTGTCTGTATCGTGGTGGTCGACGGCGATCCATTCCAGCGGCGTCCCCAGCCGAGCTTCGAGATTTGCCATCACCTCGCGGATGAAGGGCTGGAGGTCGCCAAGCCCCGTGCCGTCTTCCGCGCTGATGATCAAACGGAAGTGCCGCCTGTCATCGACCCAGGCAGCAGTCACCTTCTGGGCGTCGAGGCCGCTCTCCCCCTGGTTGTAAAATGTGAAATCGCCAGCGTGTTCACGGCCCTCCCGCGCCAGGTAGTCCACCGACCTTTCCAGATCGTTCTCCTGCCCCGGCTCGACAGGTGGCTCGCCCTGCGACTTCTGAGCCCCCACTTCCCGTGCAAGATAGGAAACGTGCATCCGAAGCGGAGCGCCGCGCGCGGAGCCATGTGAGACATAGCGCGCCTTTACCACCACCCGCCGCTGGGCTGGAGATGACGGGGTCGATCGTGCTTTCACGCCCTTCGCAAAATGGGCGCGCACGCCTGTCCGACTGATGGGTGACGACGGGGCGCGCGGCGCCCTGACTGGCTTAGCAACCCTGACCGCCTTGCGCAGTTGCGCGAGATGGGGGCCGCGATCTCCGCTGCTCCTGCCCATCCTCGGCTCGAATTCAGTGTCGCCGGGCTTCCGATCCATGAGGCGAATCTGACAGAATGCGACATCACGTCGAGCACTTGCACTCCACGAACGAGGCGCGGCGCCAGCGACGCAACGTGCGGGTGAAAGCGCCGCGCTTCATCTCTATGTGCAGACAGGCGCTTTTGAAAAAAGCGCCGCTCTATCTTTATCTTGCAAAACGCCCCTGCCGCACTCCCTCGCCTTCTACCGCGCTGACCGCTGGATGACCTCTTTGCCCTCCCCGTCTTCCGGGTGACTCGACAACTCTGCTGCACAAGAGGGATGCCACCAGGCCGGGACCCACCCAGGCAGAAGCGAGAGCGACAAGCGCCGCTCTCGCCGCGCCCGCGTCAGGCCATCCTCTCGTCCTCGCGGTTGAGGTCACCGGCGACCAGAAGCATGGCGTCCAGCTCGGCCTTGATCGTGCGCGCCTCCTCGACATCCGCAGTTCCGCGTAATTCGGCACGCAGTTCCTCGATGTGGCGCTCGAGCGTGAAGGTCTTCGTGAACATCGTCGTCTCCTGTGTTTGAAGGACGATGCCGGCGGGCGGGCGTGATGGAGCGGGTCAAGGGATCGCGCCCAGGCGCGACCGCGCAGCGGCGATGGGGGTCACGATTTTCTTGGCTCTATCGCCAAGAAAATCGTGGGGCCCCGTCGTCCCTTGAGGCGATCCATCACGCCCGGCACACTGCGATGACCTGAGCAACCAATTCCCGTTCCGCACGAAATCGGAAACGGTCTGCATGGACAGTCACGTCCACGCCGACCGTCAGGGCGGCCAGCAGACATGAAGGCTGCAAGGAGCCTGCGCACCGGGTCTATCCGGTGCTGCATGGCGGGAAGCGCCGTCGAGCGTCTGGCGGCGCGGAGCGCCCCCAGGGTCGCGCCCGAAGGAGCCGCGCAAGGCGCGGCGGGACCGAGCGTGACCGCCAGGCGCTCTCCGCTCACACTGAACTCACGCTTGTGGGGGGTGCGAACTCAACAGAACCACACAGAGGCGACCCGGTTCGCGCGCAGTGGGCAGCATGCTGCATGGCCGGCTTCCTGCCTTCGCTGAGGTCTCACCGCAGAGCAGTGCGACCCTGGCGAGCAAGGCTAACGATCCACGCCGGAAGCTGCTTCGCCCGGAGGGCGCAGCTGTCGGACGCAAAGACAGAATGGTCACCCGCGACACAGTTCTCCTCCACGAACCCCTCACGCCCCCATGACGCCAGACATCAGGACCAGCACGGGAGGCAACCCGCGGCGGATTCTCTTGCCTGGCGAGGAGGCCGTCATGCTGCCGGACAGCACGCCCGGCGGCCCATGACGAAGTCAGCCGCCTTGGACGCCATCGACGCGGCCTGAAAGATTGCCCGGTTGTCCCCCTTCAGGACCTGCAGCCAGGAGCCGAGATAGTCGGCATGGCGGACGGTTGGAGCGACGCCCAGTTCGGCGCACAGGAAGGCGGAGCAAAGCTCCGCGACGAGTTCCTCCCGCGCATAAGCCTCGCCGCCATGGCGGCCCGAGAAGTTGCGATCGAGACGTGAGACATGTCCCGTCCAGTGACCCAGCTCATGCAGCTTCGTCCGATACCAATTGATCGGCTCGAAATAGGCTTTCTGCGGCGGGACCTGGATGAAGTCGTGCGAGGGCGAATAGAACGCCATCTCCCCACCGATCCTGATGTCAGCCTTGGTCGCCGCGATGACAGCTTCGACATGCGGCAGGACTTCGGTCCGTCCCGGAAGCGGCGCGGCATCGGGGTCCACGGCAAGCCCATCGCATTGATCGACGTGAAAGACGGTGAACCGCTTGAGGAAGCCGACGCGGCGGGCATCCTCCCCAGATGCGCTCGCCTTCTCCTGCTCGGCCTTGGGGACGAAGGTGTCGGCGTAGACGACCATCGTCCCCTTCTCGCCCTTGCGTACACATCCACCAAGAGCGAGCGCCTGCTTGAAGGTGAGCCAGCGTTGCGAGGGCCTGCCCTGCTCGATGGCAGCGAACCAGAGCAGCAGGATGTTGACGCCGGAATAGGTCCGGCCTGTTGAAGCATTCTGCGGGAGCCCAAGGGGCGTCCCGCCCGACGAGGCCCAGGGTTGCACCCACGGGAAGCGTCCGGCTTCGAGTTCCGAGATGATGCGGGCGGTCACGGTGTCGTGGAGAGATTGCACGTTCGCGTTGGCGGTCATGACGACCTCCTTGAGAGTTTGAAATGATGGGAAGAGCGACAAGCCGGCGGCGATGCCGCCGGCCGCTGACCTGCGGTCAGAGTTCAGTGTTCGCTTGGTAGGTAGAGGGTCCGGTTGGCGAACCAGAGCGTCACGGTGTCGAGCGGGAAGTCAGTCCACGGTATCGGATGGACGTAGAGTTGCTCGTCGTCACCGTCGGTGCAGATTAATGTGGCCGAACGATCCTGACCGACGGTGAGCGTCCACACCTGGAACTCAGCAGCACGCAGCACGGGATCGTGCGGTTGAGGACAGAGGATGGCGTCGAGCAGCCAGTAGGCCGATCCGGTTTCGGCAAGATACTGGACGCCTTCAGTATAGACGCATCCAGCGGACAACGGATGGCGATAGAAGGTCTCGCTTCCCGTGAACTGGTCGAGGTCCTGCGCCTTGAGCGCAGTCGATACAGCGGATGACATGAGTGTTTCCTGCGAAATGAGGTGAATGACGGGATGGGGACCGGCCGCTTGCGCGGCCGGTCTGGCGCATCACGCAGCCTTCCTGCGCTTGGCCTTGGGGGCCTCTTCGCCCGCAGGCGCTTCCTCGGAAGCAGCTTCCGCCTTCGGCTTCCCGCGCGCGAGAATCTCGACCTCGCCGAAACCGGTGACGACGAACTCGATCGAGTAGCGTTTCTGGCCGCGCTCATCCTCCCAGGAGCTCGGACGCACCTGACCGACGAGCCGTAGACGCGTGCCCATCTGCACGGCCTTCTCGATCAATGCGACCTTCGCGGGCGCGAACACCACGACGCGGTGCCAGTAGGTTTTCTCGTTCCAGTCGCCGCCTTCGGCTTTCCAGCGTTCGGATGTGGCGAGCGAGATGATGGCGAGGTGTCTGTCGCCCTTGATCGGCTTGATCTCGAGTTTGCCGACATTGCCGATGAGTTCGAATGATGCGCGATCCATGATGCTCTTCCTTGTGATCCCGCGGGATCAGCCCCGCCGGGGTCGCGTTTGCGACGCCCTTCAGGAGCGGCCGGAAAGCAAGCGCAGCGGTGACCGCGCAAGGGGTTGGTGCGGCCTGCAGGACCGAAGGTCCGAAGCCTCGGCCCCTTGCGCGGGCATGCGCCGGACGCTTGATGGGCGTAACAAGCAAACGTGGCCTTGGCGGGCGGCGGCGGATCGGCCAGCGATCCTGGATGCGCTTGACCATGGTCGGCGCCAGGCTCTCAATCACGGACCACTGCCAAGAAGGTAGACCAAGCTTGCCCTCATTCCGCACCATCACGCGAAAGGACCTCTACGAACTTGTCTGGTCACGACCGATGCGCGACGTGGCCGTCGAGTTTGGCATTTCCGATGTGGGATTGGCCAAGACGTGCGCGCGCCATGGAATTCCGTCGCCTCCGCGCGGCTACTGGGCTCGCCTCCAGGCTGGGCATAAGGCCGAGCGCCAATCGCTTGCCCGGGCTGAGACCGAGAACCCGACCATTGAGATCGTCGCGACGACCTCACGGCTCCCGGAGGCTGCCGCGAAAGTCCTGGCCGAAGCACGGATCGAAGATATGCAGACGAAGGAGGATCGCCCTGAACCGGAGCCGCTAGCGCCCTTCCCGGTGGTCGATCTGCATCGATCGATCAAGCTGACGGCGTTGACCCTGCGCAAGAGCAGGCCAGCCAAGGATGGCGCCGTTCGCGCGTGCGATGAAGGCATGCACGGGGTCATCATCTCGGCGGGATTGGCGGAACGGGCTATGTTCATTCTCGATGGCCTCGCCAGGCGCCTGGAGAAGGATGGCATCGCGTTCGAACCGGCTGGCGCCTCCATGCGAGCGGGGATCGGGACTGACACCGTCTTACTGACCCTCGTTGAGAAGACGCGGCGCCAGAAGCACATCCCGACGCAGGAAGAACTGAACGAGGAGGAGAAGGAACGAAAGCGCTTCCAGCGGCGCTGGAGCCAAAAATCGCTCAGCGATCTCGTGGATCTGGGTTCCTACACGCGGCCTTATCCCGAGTGGGACATCATCTTTCTGGGCCACCTCGTCGTCGAGATCGACAGGAGCGGCGGCGATGGTCTTCGCAGGCGCTGGTCCGACGGGAAAACGCAGAAGGTCGAGCGAATGCTCGACGACATCGCGCTGGGGCTGCGTGCTCATCTCGCTGCGGTCAAGGAAAGACGCGAAAGTCACGAAGAGTGGCAACGCCAGTACGCCCACATGCAACGCCGGCGCGAGACGGCCCGGCGTCGCGCAGAGCGGGAGACCCGTCGCCTGGCCTTCCTGAAGGAGCTGTCTGATCACCAGCAGGAGATCGCGCGCCTCACGGAATGGCTGGCCCATGCCGGCGCCGAGCAGAAATCACCTCACCTCGACCGAACGAACCAATGGGTGCGCGAGCGACTAAGGCTCTCGCAAGCCGCCCTTGACGAAGCGGGGATCGAATCTGCTCTCGCCAAGGCTGCGCTCTTTCCTGAAGCGGATGAGCTTCAGGACCCGGAGGGTGAACTGCCAAAGGACTCCTACAACTTCTATTGATCTCACCTTGCACAGTCTGGCGGAGCAACGCACATTCTGCGTTTGCAGGCCCGTCCCCCCAACCCAGGGTCTGCAAAAGAAAGGGGCCGCCAGTTCTGCTGGCAGCCCCTTTTGATGTCAGCATGATACCGCCTATTCGGCGGCGATCGCCGCCGCGCCGGCCGTGGTCAGCTCAATGACGCCCTGGGGCACGGACGTCACGAGGAGGTCCGGCAGGTAACCGGCCCCGGCGAACGCCTCATCAACCCGCACGGCTAACTCGTCCTTCTTCAGCTTGGCGTGGGCAGCCATCGTTGCGTCGCGGGATTTCTGGCTCTTGTCGACCAGCGTCGGCGACTCGGCCAGCGCCGCGAGGAGTTCCGCCTTCGGCAAGCGCGTCCAGTACCCGGCATCGGCCTGCCAGAATTCCCGCATGTCGAGATCGAGCGCTTCCGCCAGCGTATCGGCCAACGCGTTGCGGCGACGGTCAGAGGGCGCGCCCTTCTCATGCACCAGATCGACGGAATCCGCCACGAGCACCGCCAACAGCGCCAGCAACGTGCCGGACGGCTGCGCCAGGCACCAACCAAGCACGTCCGCCTCGTGCTCGGGCGCATGCGCCAGGATGGCGCTGCGCGTCTCCGCGAAAGCGTCGATATCCTCGACATGGGCCGGATGCGCGGCGACACCAATTCCAGACAGATCACTCCGGAACACCGCCCGCACGAGCATGGCCGCAACCGCAACAGCGAGCGCCGTGTCGCGATCCCGCGCCAGCAAAAGCCTGATAGCGCGTGTGCGCGCCTGCGACAGGTCGCGAATGACGCTCTTGGGTAGGCGGCATTCGCTCTCGAATCCCTCATCCGCAGAAGCGGCATCGGTTTCCGAATCGATCATGCCCTCCTCGGAAGACTCCCCCTCGGCCGCCTCGGCGAGGGCCGCCTTCTTCTTGCGGATCGCCTTCACTGTCTTCTCGTTGGACGAACGAACAACGCCCAGAGTCGCCTGGACGTCTCCGTCGTGATTGATCGACAGGACCACACCTGCATGAGCGATCACGTCTGCATCCCATACACGGGCCGACTGCCGCAGGGTTTCGATGGCCGCTGCGAGATCGTCACGCGTCTCCCAGCGCGGATCGTCCTCCACGCTGTCATCGTCGAGTGCGGCATCGAGCGCCTCCAGTTCGCTGCGAAGGCGCGATAACTCCGCTTCCTCAGCGTCGGTGCACTCCCGCCAGTCCGGCTGGAGGCGAGTGGCGGAGTACCCCTCCCCGCTTCTCTGGCCCAGATTGATCTCGACCCAACCCCACCCTTGCTCCAGCCAGGTCTCCCGCGCGCCGTCGAGCTTCTGCTCAGCCAACTGCGTCATCAATGCAGGATCGCCGACATAGACGGCGTCCGCATCGAACAGGTCGCGCACCACGGCGCCACCCGCCAACTCATAGGCATGCAGTCCCACGAAACGTGCAACACGGTCGGAGGCGCGCATGCGGCCCTCCATCAAACGCGCCCGAACCGATGCGGCATGGGTCACCGGACGGCCAAGGCTGCGGAACACAGCTTCCTGCTGGGCATGATCTTCAACGAGACAGAAGGCGCGTGCAGCTTCGAGGCTTACGTCGCCGCGCTTCCACGCCGCCTTGATCTTCGGCGACAGGCCGGCCAGCACCAGCCGCTGGTCGACATGCCGGCGCGTGACGCCGAAGCGCCGAGCCACATCGTCAGGCGTTGCGCCTTCGGCAATCAACGCCGCAAAGGCGTCCACTTCATCCATCGCGTCCATCGCGACACGATGGACATTCTCGATCAGCGAGACCTCGCGCCCCTCCTCCAGACCGACGACATGGCAGGGAACAGCGAAGTCTTTCGGAATTGTCTTGTCACGCGCCAGCTTCTTCAAGGCGGCAAGGCGTCGGCCGCCAGCATCGACCTCGTACTTGCAATCGGCGGACGGTACCACACAGAGGTTCTGCAGAAGTCCACGCGCGCTGATCGACGCGGCCAGCGAGTCGATATCAGCCTTGCGATCCTTGCGGCGCACATTGCGCGGCGACGGGATCAGCTGGTTGAGCGGGATGAACTGGATGCTTTGGGTTTCGGCAGTCATGGGATGCTCCGATGAGCTTCCCGGCGGCAGAATGCGAAGCCGGGGCCGCTTGCGCGACCCAGACTGACAGCGCCTGCCGCACAAGGCCGACGGTCAAGGGCGAAGAGCGCCAGCGTCCCTTGACCGGCGGTCGCGGCGGGCGACAGGAAGAAGCGCACAAGCGGCTGCGGATTACAGATCGCGGCGTGAGACCAACTGAAACGTCCGCCAAACCGAGATGGGTGCGACATCGTTGGGCGGCATGCCTACTTGCAGTGTTTGCCGGGCAATTGCCTCATTCCCGTTCATTACCCCAGCCAGGTAGATGGTTGTTGGCACGGCGCTCTGGTGTTTTGGATAGTCGGCCTGCCTACGGGCATCGACCCATACGACCACAGAGGGCGGTTTGCCGAAAAAACTGCGTTACACGAGCAGCCGGATCGGGTCTGCACAAAGACGGGCGCAGCTCGAGCCCTGCCTGCGCGTGCGCCAAGAATGGATCTGGAGATGATGGAGGCAGGCGTGCTCACCAAAGCGAAGCGCCACTATGCTCGTGATTGATGCCAACATCACCGTCCGCTAGCTCACGAGCCACCACCCCCAACAATCGCCGCACGCCCGCACACTGATCGATCGCGAAGCGGTCTTTGCGTCGTGACGGTGCTGCTGAAGTAGGATGGTTGCTGTCCAGTACCTATGGCTAGGCGTCCACGCAGGTCGCGCGCGCCCTGTGGGATTTCACCGGACTTCCGGCCGTCACGATCGAGGACGGAGCGATGCTCGCTGCCGCTTTCGAGCTTGCCTAGCAGGGCATGGACTTCGCCGATGCGCTACATCTCACCCGATCGGCGCACTGCGAGGGCGTGCCAGCTTCTACCGGAACTCATCAAAGGGGGCGCAGGCGGTTAGCTTCGAAACCGTGCGCGAAGCTTGATAATGGCCGTCATCCGAAACGCTGGCCGGCCACTGTGAAGATGTACTGGTTGGCAAGGATCGCCTCGTCCCCGGATTCGTCAAATGTCAGATGGTCGCAATCACGCTCAAGCTGCCGGTTATGACAGCGCTCAAGGAGGCGATCGCCGACCTCACCCTTGAGAATTGCCTGCTCAAAAAAGTATGATCGCGGATGGGGGACGACCCGAATGAGGTATCCCGCATTCGCGTCAAGTACTAAACAAGCGCCTTGGGTGTCATCTCGATTCAGTCTTTCCTTGAGCTTCAGCGCCGGTCGTCTCAGGCTGGCCACCGCTGTGCTCCAGAAGCACCGCGTGATCGCAGCCGCGACGCTCGATGCGTCAACCCATGAGGACTATTTGTACCAATTCCGGCTGAAGCGCCGTGGAGTGACGCTAAATGTCCTGCTGTGATTCAATAGCTGATCTATCGGAATGACGACGAAGCTCTGCCGATTTGCTATTGGCTTGATGTCCACGCAGGGGCAGCAATCGCTCGATTGACATCGGTCAAGGAAGCGCGCGCGCGCTACCTTTATCAGAGCACGCTGGGCGACCAGTGGGCCACGAGCGCCATATCGCCGCAGATCATGTAGAGGCATATGACGACCCGCAACCTCGATGCCCTCTTCGCCCCCCGTGCGTTGGCGCTCCTCGGAGCGAGCGCTCAGCCGGGGTCTGTCGGCCGTGTCGTTGCCCGTAACCTGTTGAGCGGCGGATTTGGCGGACCCGTCATGTTCGTGAACCCGCGCGCTGCCGAGGTGTCAGGGCATGCTTGCCATGCGTCGGTGGCGGAGCTTCCTCATACCCCCGATCTCGCTTTTATCGCGACGCCACCGCATACGGTTCCCGGCTTGTTGGCGGAGCTCGGTGCGAAGGGGTGCCGGGCCGCGGTGGTGATTACAGCCGGGTTCAGCCTGGTCGAAAAGCAGGCCTTGCTAGATGCCGCGCGCCCTCACCTCATGCGGATAGTCGGTCCCAACTGCCTGGGCTTCCTCTCGCCGGCGAACGGGGTCAACGGGAGCTTCTCCCACATGACGCCGCGCGCGGGAGGCCTCGCGCTGCTGTCACAGTCTGGCGCAATCGCAACATCGATGATCGACTGGGCGTGCGGGCACGACATAGGCTTTTCCCATCTCGTCTCTCTGGGAGACATGGCGGATGTCGATCTCGGCGACCTCCTCGACTTCCTTGCAATGGATGCGGCCACCCGCGCCATCCTGATCTACGCCGAAAGTGTAACTTCGGCGCGCAAGTTCATGTCCGCATCCCGTATTGCGGCCCGGGCCAAGCCTGTGATTATCGTGAAGGCTGGACGCAGCGAAACCGGAGCGAAGGCGGCAGCTTCGCATACCGGGGCGCTCGCTGGCGCTGACGCCGTTTTCGATGCGGCCTTCCGGCGAGCTGGCATGCTGCGCGTCGATACATTGAGGGATCTGTTCGATGCAGCCGGGACGCTCGACTCGGGGTTGCGCGTGCATGGCGATCGACTGGCCATCCTCACCAATGGCGGCGGCCTGGGTGTGCTAGCCGCAGACGCGCTCGAAAGGCACGGTGGGTGTCTTGCTCAAATATCCGACACAACGCGTGACTTGCTGGACGTGACACTTCCAGCGACATGGTCGCGCAGCAATCCGGTCGACATTATCGGAGATGCAGACGGCGCGCGGTATGCAGTAGCGCTGGAGGCGTTGGCCGCAGACCCGGCAAATGATGCAATCCTTGTGATGAATTGTCCGACCGGCGTCGCCGACAGCATGGATGCGGTCACGTCCACGCTTGAGGCCCGTTCACGGCATCCTGAACGTCCAATGCTTGGTTGCTGGATGGGAGAAGCGACCACTGCGGAGCCGAGACGCAGGCTATCGACGGGCGGCGTTGCGAACTACGAAACTCCTGACGAGGCTGTCCGCGCCTTCCTCCGTTTGTGGGAGTATGGGCGCAACCAGCAGGCGCTTTACGAGACCCCGGCCCGAACCTCGACGGGTCGCGAAGCAGGCCGCACGGGCAAGGCGCGAGAAATCATCGATGGAGCTCTCGCTGAATGCCGTTCCATCCTAACCGAACCGGAGGCAAAGGCAGTACTGTCGGCCTATGGAGTGCCCGTGGTGCAGACCCGAATCGTGGGGTCACCTGAGGACGCAGAAGCAGCGGCGGCTCAGATTGGCGGGGCGCTGGCGCTGAAAATCCTGTCCCGCCAGATCTCGCACAAGAGCGATGTTGGAGGCGTAAAACTGGATCTGGACACGCCGGCAGCCGTGCGTTGCGCCGCCGACGAGATGCTGGAGCGCGTTGCACGTGAACGACCGGATGCGACGATCGACGGGTTCACGGTGCAACAGATGGTGCGCCGTCCGCATGCGCAGGAATTGATCCTGGGGACGGTTGTCGATCCAATATTCGGACCGTGCATCCTTTTCGGCCATGGCGGCGTTGCAACCGAGATCATCGCAGACCGGGCGATAGGTCTGCCTCCGCTAAACACGGCGCTGGCCCGCGACATGATCGGGCGAACGCGCGTCGCACGGCTGCTGGCCGGCTATCGCGATCGCAAACCTGCAGATCTCGAGAAGGTTTCTGCCGTTCTGATCGCTCTTTCGGAACTAGTCATCGACCTGCCGGAAATCGCCGAACTCGACATAAACCCCCTGCTCGCGGATGCCGACGGGGCTATTGCTCTCGACGCCCGCATCGTCATCCGACCTGCTGCTGAAACGCCCAACCGGCTCGCGATCCGCCCATGGCCGCAGGAGCTTGTACGAACTTTCGCGCTTGGTGACCGCAAGATCACGATCAGGCCTGTCCGCGCAGACGATGCAGGTCGATTGCTGGACTTCGCATCCCGAACGCGTGCAGATGATTTGCGGATGCGTTTTCATGGGGCCGTCGGTCGGGTGAATGAATCCACCGCGGCGCGCCTCTGCCAAATAGACTATGATCGGGAGATGGTCCTGATCGCCGAAGAATGCGTAGGAGACGTTTCGGGCCTTGCGCGCCTGGTCTTCGATCCGGACTTCCTAAACGCGGAATGCTTCGTTGTCGTCCGTTCCGAGGCACAGGCTGGCGGTCTAGGCCGCCTTCTCCTCGACAACGCGCTAACCTACGCAAGCGCGCGCGGCGCGCGGCGGGTCTGGGGCGACATCCTGTCGGATAACACCGCCGCGCTCGGCATGGCGCGCCGGCTGGGCGGCCGCCTGCACCCCGTTCCGGAACACTCCGACCTCACACGGGTCGAGTTGTCCCTTGCGTGAGATGAGGTTTGCCCTGCCAGGGCAGGTTGCCGGTTGCACAGATTGCCCTGGACGCGTGCGAATGCTTCACAACAACGGGCTCCTCACGTTTTGGAGAGTGCGACATCGTGATCGGGCCAGATTGAGGAATCTCAAGACGCGAGCCGGACGGCGGCCTCAACCTGTCTCCAATCGACGTGAACCGGATGAAGGAGACAGGAAAATGCCTGCAGGAGCAAAAGCCAATAACGCGATCGGAGCCGAAACGCCGCCGTCCCCGGCGCCAGATACGCCGTTTGCCCAAGCGCTGTTGGCCTTGGGGCTACCCGGGCTGCAAAATCCGCCCCCTGCCGCGTTCGGGTTCCCGCCCACCCTCGCACAACTCGGCCTCATGCAGATTGAGCTCGCCGAAGCCTACTTCACGGGCGCGCGCCGGGTCATCGATCTCTGGCGCACTTCGGTTCGGGACCAGCAGGACCAGTTCCTCGCCGGCTGGCGCACGCAGCTCGCGCCTCAGGTAGCGCTCCGCGAGCAGCTCGATCCACCGGCCAAGAGCTTCGCGGCGCAAGCCGGCGGTGCCGACCCATCTCAACGACAAGTGGCCACGCGCAAGCAGAACCGTGTTGATCACGCCGAAACAACTGTGCTGGCGAGGGAACACTAGGCAGCCACTTAAAGAGGCAGTGTCGCAGATACACCCGCCGGCCTGACCGATGCGTCCAACCCTTCCCTCGCGATGATCCTTGGCTTCCGGCGCTTGATGAATCGCAAGGCCAGTACCCCGCTTTTGCGTGAAGAACGCACTGACGCAGGAGACCAGCATGACCCGCCTCAAAGGCAAAGTCTCGATCATAACCGGCGCTGCTGTTGGCATTGGCCGGGCCTGCGCAATCCGGATGGCTGAGGAAGGCGCCGCCGTCGCCCTTTTCGACATACATGACCATCAGGGAGAGACGCTCGCCGCCAGCCTTCGCGAAAAGGGGTATTCCGCCCGCTATTGGCATTGCGACGTGTCGCACGAAGGCGAAGTCAAGCGCGCGACCGACGAGGCGACCACGCATTTCGGTCGGCTGGACGTGGTGGTGAATAATGCCGGCATTGCCGGTGCCAACAAGCCGACGCACGAACTGACCGAGGCAGAGTGGGATGAGGTGCAAGCGGTCAACGTGAAGGGCGTGTTCTTCGGCGTCAAACACGCTGTCCCCCATTTGAAGAAGGCGGGGGGCGGCGCGATCATCAACCTGTCTTCGATCTATGGCATCGTCGGAGCGCCCGATGTGCCGCCCTATCACGCCTCAAAGGGCGCCGTGAGACTGATGTCCAAGACCGACGCCCTGATCTACGCGCCCGACAGGATCCGCGTAAACTCTGTGCATCCGGGCTTCATCTGGACGCCCATGGTGGAAAACCATCTCAAGACTGTAGGCGACGACATGGCTGCGGCAAAGGCTGCTACGGCAGCCCTGCACCCGTTGGGCAATATGGGAGAGCCTGACGACATCGCCTGGGCAGTCGTCTATCTCGCTTCGGACGAAGCAAAATTCGTGACGGGCACGGAGCTGCTTGTCGACGGCGGCTATACCGCACGTTGAACGCTTTCCGGTCACGTTCGGTTGAGTATTCGCCAGCACACTGATGGCTTGGCTTAGCCCCCCTTGTCAGCCTGCCCCAGCGGTTTGGCTGGCTAACGCTCGAACACGTACTCGCCGGGTGCATCGCAGAGCGGGGCCGGACCGGCGCGCGCATTGCCTGGTTTTCGCGCTTTCACGGACGCTGTCGATGAGCGCGCCTTCAGCCACTCCAGCCAGGTCGGCCACCAGGAGCCCTCTTGCTGCGGCGCATGCTCCAGCCAGACATCGGGATCGACGTAGGCGCCGCCGGCAGGACGCGAGCTCACGCGATGATAGGCGCCGCGCTTGCCTGGTGGACTGATGACACTGGAGTTGTGACCGCCCCCCGTCAGCACGAATGTGGTCTCGGCAGACCCATAAAGTTCGATCTTGTACACTGAACGCCAGGGTGCGATGTGGTCGCGGTCAGCACCAAGGGCGAACGTTGTCGTCTTTATGTCCTTGATCGCAAGCGCGCGTCCATCGACAACATAGTCGCCCTGCGCCAGATGGTTTTCCAGAAAGAGCTGGCGCAGATATTCGCCATGCATGCGCGCCGGCATGCGGGTAGGATCCGCGAGCCAGGCATCCAGCGGTCTCGGCTCGCTCGGTTCGCCCATCTGGTAGCGCTCGACCAGCTTGGCAAACAGCAGCTCGTGAGAGCGCAACGCATAAAAGGCGCCCGACATGCTGCGCGCGTCCAGATAGCCAGAGACATGCATCATGTCTTCCAGCAAGGCGAGCTGGCTTTCATCGATGAACATCAGAAGTTCACCCGCCTCTTCGAAGTCGGTCTGCGCGGCCAGCAGGGTGAGCGTCGCGAGTCGGTCGTCATCGTCACGATCCATCGCTGCCGCAGCGATGGCGAGAGCCGTTCCACCCAGGCAATAGCCGACGCCGTGCACCTTTTCGCCAGGCACGAGCGTCTGAACCGTCTCGAGCGCCCGCATGACGCCCTCGCTGCGATAGGCGTCGAACGGCGTCGCGCTGAGTTCTTTGCCCGGATTCTTCCATGAGATTATGAACACGGTGTACCCCGCATCCACGAGATACTTCACCAGTGAATCTTCGGGCGTGAGGTCGAGTATGTAGTATTTCATGATCCAGGCCGGAACGATCAACACCGGCTGGCGATGCACGCTCGCCGTCGTCGGCGCGTACTGGATCAACTCCATCAGCTCGTTCCGATAGACGACCTTGCCCGGGCTCAGCGCCATCGTCTCGCCGACCTCCCACGCCTCCATGCCCTTGAGCGTCTGCCCCTGCATCAGTCTTGCGGCGTCCTCAGCAAGCAACTGCGCGCCCGCCGCGAAGTTCATGCCGCCGGTCGCTATCGTCCTTGCGACGACTTCAGGGTTGGTCCAAGGGAAGTTCACCGGCGCGACCGCGTTGAGCAGGAAATCCCCCATGAAGCGCGTACGCCGCGCATGATGCTCGGCGACGCCTCTCACGGCCGTCGTCGCGCAAGCCCATTGTTCCTCCAACGCAAGCTGCGTCTGCGCGTAAAGACTGTAGGGCCACGTCTCCCACACCGCGTTGCGAAATCGACGATCGCCAGGCTTCGGGCGAAATGACTTCTCGCCGACCGTTGCGCCCGGACCGAGCGCCGTCATTGCCTCCGCCCAGCGCCAGCCCAGCTCCACCTGTCGACCGGGGGCCGTAGCGAGATGAAACGCCCAGTCTTCCCAGGCCTGCAACGCGGCCCACGGCGATTGACCACCCATCAGCTGGGCAATACGGCCACGTATGCGCCGGTCCATATCTCGCAGCGCCGCCGCAGGCGTTGCGTCCGCAACTCCTGCGCTGGATCTCGCCACCGTATCGCCCTGATAGGGCATCCCGTCCTCCGTGGGCATCGAGTTCAAGTTATCCTGCCACCTGACGGCAGACACGCAATTGATGGTTGTCAACGTAACCGCAACGCTCCCGCCGGATGCTGGCCACGGGGCCTTGGAAGCGCTACTTTTCGGCACCACTTCCAGTTGCAGAAGGGCTTCTTCGCCCGCGGGCGATGTCATCCGCTGTCCTGGGCGTCAGGACACGTTTACAGGCTCAGTTTTTGGTAACCGCCTCTACTGCCCAATGGCCACGTGCCTGGCTTGACGGTTCGGCGGAAGACAAGCCGAAGCTGTTTTTCGACCTCGATTGCGGCAAAGAAACTGGTGTCAAACGGCTTTGGAACGGGACCCTGGATAGGATTGCAAATGAGACCCCGCCTTGTGGCGGCGTTGAAGGACATCGGCTGCGACGCTGCGGGGCCATGGCGGTCTCAGCCGATGCTGGCTGTCTGGTGAGGTCTAAGGGGAGCGGATCTTAGACTGCCAGCTTTAATTGCCGGTCTCAAGGATGTCGCAGTGATGCGTCAGGCGGTCGAGCAACACGGGGGTCATCTTGGCGTTGCCAAACCCCGAGGGCCATTCCCCGAACGCCAGGTTGGTGGTGATCATGACTGAGCTCTGCTCGTGGAGCCGGCTTACCAGGTGCAACAGGAGCTGGCCGCCGGACTGGGCGAACGGCAGATAGCCGAGTTCATCGAGGGTGATCAAGTCCGTGCGGGACTGGTAATCGGCCATGCAGCCCTGCCGCCCGTCACCGGTCTCAGCCTCGCGTTTGTTGACCAAGTCGACGGTGTCGAACAACCGGCGGCGAGCCCCAGCGCGGACGCAGGGAATTGCGATGGCGAGATGGGTCTTGCCTGTACCCGCTCCGGCGAGCGGACAACGTTGCGCCGATCGGTGAGGAAGTTACCGCCGGCGAGATCGCGCAGCAGGGTCTCGTTGACCGGGGCGCCATCGCACGCATAGTCGTCGAGATATTTTGCCAGCGGCGGCTTGGCTATGGCGATCTGGTCTGTGGTCGAGTGCGCCGAGGATTCGCTACATGACATCAAGCCTCATTGTGCTCGTCCTGGCGCTGCCGTTCGCCTTCGCACCGCTGGCGGCCGGCCATGTTCCGTGTTCTTGCTCATCACCGCGCCCGTCAGCGGCTCGCTCATCGTCAAGACCACGATGAAGCACGAGGCGAGCGGTCGGGGCACTTTGGCGCTTAGGCGGTGGCTTCGGTCTTTGCCGCCGCTTTGATGCGGGGCAGCCTCAGCCTGATCTGCTTTTCGATCTCGACGAGCGCGAAGAAGGCGACGCCCACGCCGACGATGATGAAGCCGTCGCCAATGGGTATCGCTTCGGTTGCGAACACGTTCTGAAATGGCGGCGCATAGGTGAACACGAACTGTGCTGCTGTGATGGAGGTCACGCACAGCCAGACAATGGGCGTACCCTTGGCGGCCGACCAGGTAAGCGAGGCCCCGTAAATGTTTCTGATGAAAAAGAGATGGAATACCTTCATCACCACGAGCGTGTTTACGGCGATGGTGCGCGCCAACTCCTGAGAATATCCGCGATCAAGCGCATAGGCGAACATTGCATAGACGCCGAACAACAACAGCATCGATACGAGGACCACGTGCCAGACCAGATCCGCCTGCAGCAATGGCTCGTCGCGCCGCCGCGGCGGGCGACGCATGGTATTGGATTCCGTCGGCTCAAAGGCGAGCGCCAGTCCGAGCGTGATCGCCGTGACGAGATTGACCCATAAAATCTGCAAAGGCGAGATCGGCAGCGTGAAACCCGCCAAGAGTGCGACAATGATCGTCATTGAGGCGCCTGCGCTGGTCGGCAGCACCCAACTAATCACCTTGCGAGTATTGTCATAGACCGTACGGCCCTCGCGCACCGCCGCGGCGATGGACGCGAAATTGTCGTCGGCCAGCACAAGGTCTGCCGCTTCCTTGGCCGCATCGCTGCCCTTGCGTCCCATGGCGACGCCAACATCGGCGCGCTTCAGCGCCGGCGCATCGTTGACGCCGTCGCCGGTCATGGCGACGACAAGGCCGTGCGCCTGCAGCGCCTTGACTAAGCGCAGTTTGTGCTGGGGGCTCGTGCGAGCGAACACATTGGTGGCGTACACCGCCTCATTGAGGGCCGCGTCCTCCATCCGATCAAGATCAGCGCCGGTGAGCACGCGCCCGGCGTCGCGAAGACCGATCTGGGCGGCAATCGCGCCTGCGGTTCCGGCATGGTCGCCCGTGATCATCTTCACGCTGATCCCGGCGTCGTGGCATTCGGCCACCGCCGCGATCGCCTCGGCGCGCGGCGGGTCGATCAGCCCCACCAGCCCGAGGAAGGTGAGCCCGCCGTCCACATCCGCGTGACGCAGGTCGTTTCCCGCCTGCGGCCCAGCTCGCTCGGCGAAGGCCAGCACACGCTGGCCATTGGCAGCCAGAGCTTCCACCTGTTCACGCCAATAGGCGTGATCGAGCGACTCAACGCCGCCGCCGCGCCATTGGTTTGAGGCCATGTCGAGAACGCGTTCGGGCGCGCCTTTCACATAAATCCTCGCCCCTTCCGGATCCTGATGCAGCGTGGCCATAAAGCGATGAGCGGCGTCGAAGGGCAGCGCCGCCAGGCGCGGAAAGTTTGCCCGATCGCGGCGCCAATCGAAGCCCGCCTTGGCGGCAAAGGCAAGGAGCGCGCCTTCCATGGGGTCGCCGACGGCGATCCATTGTCTATCTTCCTCGCGCAGATCCGCATCGTTGCATAGCCCTGCAGCGCGCGTCAGCGCCGCAAGCGCGGCGCTATCGGTCGCTGACGCAGGCCGAGCAATCGTCACTTCGCCAAAGGGCGCGTATCCCTCGCCCGAGGCCGTAAATGAGGCAGCAGCGACGATCGCCGAGGAGGCGAACATTTCGTTGCGCGTCAGCGTGCCAGTCTTGTCGGTGCAAATCACCGAAACAGCGCCGATCGTCTCAATCGCCGGCAAGCGCCGCACGATCGCGTTTCTACGCGCCATAGCCTGCACGCCGACAGCCAGCGTAATCGTGAGCACCGCGGGAAGACCTTCCGGGATGGCGGCGACCGCTAGGCCGACGACAGCCATGAATAATTCCGAGAAGGCGTGATGGCCGACAAAATAGCCATAAATGAGAAGCAAGATAGCGATCGCCAGGATGAGCACGGTCAACCATTTCGCCAACTCGCCCATCTGACGCAGCAGCGGCGTCGTCAGCGTCTCGATGGTGGCGAGCATGCCACTGATACGTCCGATCTCGGTCATCGCGCCGGTGGCGACGACGACGCCCGTCGCTTGACCGCGTGTGATGAGCGTGCCGCTGAACACCATGCAGGAGCGATCGCCAAGACTTGCGTCTACGGGCGCGGGCGCTTCGCCCTTATCCACCGGCGCGGACTCGCCCGTCAGCACCGCCTCCTGCGCCTGCAGCCCATGTACACGCAACAGGCGAAGATCGGCCGGCACCTTGTCGCCGGCCTCGATTAGGACGATGTCGCCAGGCGCAAGATTCTCGGCGCGGATGCTTGTACGCGCGCCGCCGCGTAGAACCGAGGCGTGCGGCGCGAGCATGTCACGGATCGCGTTCATCGCCTGTTCGGCCCGGCCCTCCTGGATGAAGCCGATGGCGGCGTTCACAATGGTGACGGCGAGGATGACGATTGTATCGACGATGTGGCCCAGCATCGCCGTGACGAATGCTGCCCCGAAGAGCACATAGATCAGGACATTGTGGAAGTGCATCAGAAGGCGGACGAGCGGGTGGCGCCGTCGCGCAGGGGCCAAGCGGTTGGGGCCATAGCGATCCAACCGGCGCTTCGCCTCGTCCTCGCCCAGCCCTGCGCTGACGGCGTCAAGCCGCGCTAGCGCCTCTTCTGCTGTCAGAGAATGCCAAGATGCATGCACTTGGCCAGCGCGCCCGTCCATCGCGCGCTACCAAGCCTTGACCGGCGACACAAACCCATTCGGTTTCAACGCAAGCAACGAGCAGCTCAGATTACGCAGTACATTCTCGGCCGTGTTGCCCATGAAGAAGCCGGCGATCCCCGTCCTCGCGACAGTGCCCATGACGAGAATATCGATGCCATTCGCCTCGACGAAATCTGGAATCGCCTCGCCGGCCACGCCGCGCAGATGGGAAAGGCGCATCTCGCCGGCGATCGCCGCGGCCTTAATCAAGGCATTTAATTGATCGCGGCAGCGCTTTTCAGTCTCGCGCACGATCTCCTGCAGCTCCGCCTCGGCGAGCCTGATGCGCGAACCTTTGCGCAGATACCCCTCGAACGGAAAGTCCCAGGCCGAAACGATTTCAAGCTTGCCATTACATTCATCGGCCAGTGCGCCCGCTAGGCGCAGCAATTGGACCGCGAGGGCATCGCCCTCCGGGGGCGGTCCTTCGGGATCGACGGCCACAGCCACCTTCATCTCCCCGCGCGAGACGGCGATCGGCCGGCTCAGCCAAACTGGGCACGGGCATTTGCGTAGCAATTGCATGTCGATCGCCTGGAAGCCCCTTTTGAGCTCCGCGGCCGGCGCCTGCTTGATGACCAGATCGTGCCCGTTGCGCAGAACGTGGCGGATGATGCGCGTCGCCGGTGCCTCCCCGGCCTCTATTTCGAAGGAGAGAGCGAGCTCGCCTTCCGAGAGTTTGAGCGCCGCGCACGCGGCGGCTACATTTTCGCGGGCGCGCTCAACCAGCAGGGCCTCGAACTTGACCTGATAGGACGAAAGCGCCTTGTCGAAGGCCGGACAAATAGTCACAACTTTTAAGGATGCGCCGTTGTTTCTGGCCTGGCTTGCGGCTTGCTTAAAAGCCTCTCGCTCATCGGTAAGGCCGTCACTGACAAGCAATATGTTCTTGAATTGCGGCATGGCGATTTCTCCAGGCTACCCGCGCGGCGTCGGTGACTACGCCTGTTAACCGCTTTCGTGCGACCTCGAATTGATTACTGTCAACAAGGCTTCCGCACGCACTTCCAGCCTTTCAGCCATATAAGAGTGCGGCCCCTAACGCCGCAGCGACCAGCAACAGCAGCCCGCCGATCGCGGCCTGTCCCTGCGCGGCGCGTTCGAGACTGTCGAGGTAATTAAGCCAGGCCGCACCGCGCTGCTTTGTCCGCTGCTCTCGCGCCACCGGGGTTGCCATAGCCTGCGCAAACCGACCGACCCGGCGCAAGGTCGCGTTCGCCCCAAGCAGCCCCTGCCGCATTAAGAAGAGCAGATCACCCTCCGGGAGCGTTGGGCATTTCAGTCGAAGCAGAACCACTATGCCTGCCAAAATGAGCGCAAACCCAAGCGGCCAAGCGTCGACGACCTGCGACAGCAGGTCCGAAGGCTCATAATCGATCGTCGCCGCGCTCCAGGTCAGGACCATCCAGGGTGCGCAGAGCGCAGCCACCGCTAACGCGACCGTGGGAGCGAGCAGCATGAGGGGCGGCCGCGTCTGCGTTGCTGACGCGGGCAGGACAAACAGATAGCGGGCCAAGATAAGACCTGAGGTCAGTGACGACACCCCGATCAAAGACGCGCCCAGCGCGCCTGCCGGCTCCTTGATCACCTCCTTGACCATAGCGCCGGCCGTCAGCGGCAACCCGGCGACCGACAGCGCGACTGCGGCCAAAACCATCACAACAAGCCATCGCCAGGCGCCAGTAGTATGCTGAGCCAATCCCACGCCGAGAAAGAGCGCGCCTTTAGCAAGTCCGTGGTGCAGGGCATAGAGCGCAACCGCCGCCAGGACGCTGGCGGCCGGTGTTCCCGCCGCTTGCGCGACGCCGATCACGCCGACGATTAGCCCCATCTGGCTTACCGTCGAATAGGCGAGCACTGTTTTGGCGTTGGTCTGAGCTAGACCGAGCAGTGCCGCCGCAAAAAGCCCTGCGAAGCCCAAGAAAGCGAGAACCGACCCCACCATTTCGAAAGTCGCGCCCAGCGGCAAAAACATGAGCAGTCCGAAGATGCCTGCTTTGACGATGGCGCCAGACAAGACCGCCGAAGCAGGCGTGGGGGCTGCCGGATGCGCGACCGGCAGCCACACGTGGAGCGGCATCAGACCTGCTTTGATTCCAAATCCCACGATCAGGAACCAGAGTGTGGCCGGTTGCGTCGGCGATGCCGTCAGCGCCGCGCGCACCTCCTCGATCATGATTGCGCCGTCAGCGACGTGGGCGGCCAGCATGAACCCAACCAGAAGCGCTGTCTCACCGATCACGGCAAGAACGATATAGACCGTGCCTGCGCGAAGGGACGCAGGCTTGCGGTCATGAATGACGAGCGGGTACGCCATTAGCGACAACAGCGCGAAAAAGACATAGAAACTGGCCAGATCGGCGGCCATGAAGACGCCGAGATTGCCCGCCAAGACCAAGTTCCAGAACAGGGCGAAGGAGACGGGGTGCGCGTCGTCGCGCATGTAGCGCACCGCATAGATTGCAGCGCAGAACCAAAGCCCCGCGGCCGCACCCAAAAACACCGCACCGGCGTCGGTGAGCATAAGCCCGCCCCCGCCCAGCAGCAGCTCCGGGGCGTTCACCAAGACCTCGCGCGGCGCCAGGAACGCCGCCGCCAAAGCTGGCAGCGGCGCAAGCGGCAAAGCGGCTCGCAGGCACGATCTGAAACCCGGGGTCAGGCTTGCCAGGGCAAGCAGCATCGGCCAAGCGACCGCCGCTGGCAGCAGCAGGCTCTCCGACGTCACTGCAGATATCCTGTCTCGGCAATGCGCGTGGCCCAGCCCAGTGGGCTAAACGCCCAAGCAGCCATGACGCCTACTGCCACGCACAATGCCGCCGTAACGGCGGCTGGAAGCACGAGCATCCAATCTTCGGCGCTTGCAAACTCCCGCACAGTGGTCCCGGCTGTCCTCGGGAGCAGCCAGGCTCGGAAAATCAGCGGCAAAAAATACGCGGCGTTGAGCAGCGACGAGGCCGCCAATACGGCAACCACCCAAGGCGCGCCCGATTGCAGTCCGCCAGTGCCCAAATACCATTTCGAGATGAAGCCGGCCAGTGGTGGAAAACCGATCATGCCAAGGGCGGCAATGGTGAAAGCAAACATGGTGACCGGCATCGAGCGCCCGGCACCGTTAATATCCGCAATCGTCTTGATGCCCATGCGGTTCGCCAATGCGCCGGCGCACATGAAGAGCGTGATCTTCATGACGCCCTGGTGCACCAGGTGCACCAGACCGCCGATCACCGCGTAAGGCCCCACCAGGCTCGCCCCAAGTATGATGTAGCTGACCTGGCTGACGGTGGAATAGGCGAGACGCCGCTTGAGGTCGCTCTGCATGAGCGCGCGCAGCGACCCGTACAGGATGGTGACTGAGGCAAGCGCCGCAAGCGGCAAACCGAGATTCAACGCGGCGACCGTGTCGACGCCATAGACATCATAGATGATGCGAACAATGCCAAACGCCCCGGCCTTCACGACCGCCACGGCGTGCAGCAAGGCGCTGACCGGCGCCGGCGCGGCCATCGCTTCAGGCAGCCAGCCGTGAAAAGGCACGAGCGCAGCCTTAACCCCCAGCCCGCCAACACAGAGGATGAAGATCAACGTCAGAGCAATCGGCGAGACTTCACCAAGGTCAGGCGGGACAGTGAATTCGATCGGGCCGACCAGCGCCTTCAACCACAAAATGCCGGCCAGAAGCGCTGCGCTACCCGCCAGGGTATACGTCAGATATATCCGCCCCGCCCTCAGCGATTTTTCGTCGCCCCGATGTACGATGAGCGGCCAGGTCGCCAGCGTCAGCAATTCGTAGAACAGGAAAAACGTGATCGCTGTTCCCGATATGGCCACGCCGGTCGCTGCGAGAACACAAAGGTTGAAGAAGCCGAAGAAGCGCGCGAGGTTCGGCCCGCGGCCGAAATAGGCGATGGCGTAAATCGTGGTGATCAGCCAGAGGAATACGGACAGTGTGACAAACAACAGGGCGAGGGAATCGACGCGCAGCAGAAAATCGTGACCGGGCAGAAACTCGTAACGCCACTCCACGCTGCGCCCGGCCTCCACTTCGCGCAGGAGGTAGCCGATCAGCAGCAGCTTTACAAAAGCGAAGAGAATGTTGAACGCGTTGCGCCACACCGCCAGACGCTCGGGAAGCGCGAAGCTTATAACGGCTGCAATCAGCGGCAAGAACATCAGCAAAAGCGGGACAAGTGCGTTCATGGCACACCCCCGATTGCGTCGCCTTGCGCCCAAGGCGCGCCGATCGCGGCAAGCTCGGCAAACGCAACGCCAAAGAAACCCAGCGCGATGGCGCACATCGCGAGCGCGAGCGGCGCCACCGCGGCGAGGGGCGCTTTCAGCGCGACTGCGCGGCCATGAGCACCCGAAAATGCAACAGCGATCGGGCGAAACAGATAGACCGCCGCCATCAGCCCTCCGCCGAGCAACACGGCGGCGTAGATATAGGCCCCCTGATCGAGCGCGGCGTCCAGGAGCATGAATTTCGCTGCAAATCCGCCCGATGGCGGTAGCCCCATAAGCGAGATAGCCGCGAGGGCGAAGGCTGTGACCGTGACCGGCATGACACGCGCCAAGCCGACGAGGTCGGCGATATCGCGCCCAGGCGCGGCTTTGAGCATGAGCCCCGCCGCCAAGAACATCGCCGCCTTGGCCAGCATGTGCGCCACCGCGTGAAGCGTCATCCCCGACCAAGCCGCGGAGGGGGCGGCGGCCACCAGTGGAAACGCAACAAACAAATAGCCCACCTGCGCGACGGTCGAGTAAGCGACCAGCGCTTTGAGCTGTCGCTGGCGCATCGCCTGGATCGAGCCGTAGATTACCGCGGCCGCCCCGAGCGCGCCGAGAAGCCCCACCGCGATCGGGGCCGCGAGCGTCGCAAAGGCTTCGAACCAAAGCCGCATGAGAATAACGAAACCCAGTTTGACGACGATTGCCGACAAGAGCGCGCTCGCCGGCGCGGGCGCAGCAGCATGAGCGGGCGGCAGCCAGCCGTGCAGCGGAAACAGGGCGGATTTGACCAAAAGACCGCCGGTCATGACGGCCAGCGCCATCAAAGTTGCGGCGTCAGCCTCTGCCGTTCGCGCCAGCAACGTGATGTCCACTGTTCCGTAATTGGCGAACAGGAGCGCGACGCCGAGCAGATAGGCAAGCGAGCCCATGAGCGCGAACAGAAAATAACGCAACGCCGCCTGCAGCGAACCGAGCGCAGACAGTCCCACCCCCGCCAGACTGACCATTTCAAGGGCGACATAGAGATTGAAGAGGTCTGTGGTCAGGAAGCCGGCGTTGGCGCCAGCCCACATGAGATAGAAGAGCGGCCAAAACCCGCGATTTCGCGCCGAAGGGCCCCCGCTCTGCGGCGAGAACTCATACAGCGCCTGGAGACCGACGAGCGCTGCGCAGAGCGCTGCGCCCAGAACGAAGACACGCGCGACACCATCGCCGCGCAGCAAAATTCCGAGCGGCAGATCCCAACCGCCTACGACATGGGCGGCGTCAGGGGGCAGAAACACGAGCCAGACCGCGAGGCTCATCATCAACGGGGACGCCACGAGGATGAGCCAGCGGCCCTGCCCGCCGAACGCCAGCGCCGCGAGCATGAACCCGAGCGGCGTAGCGACGAGAAGGTCGAGGGGGCTCATGGCCCTTCACGCTTCTCCCCCAATGGCGCCTCATCCTTGTCGCCGCACGCGGCCAAGCGCACGACCATCGCCGCACCTAAGGCCGACAGCGCGACAGCAATCACGATGCCCGTGATGACCAGCGCCTGCGCAAAGGGATCGGCCCCGCCCGGGCTGCGTCCCAGACCGCCCAGCATGAGGAAGACGCCGGCGCCAACGACATTGGCCGCCAGCAGTTGGCGTATGGGATGGCGTTTGACCAGGAAGCTATAGAAGCCAAGCCCCGCCAGCACGGCGCCGGTCACCGCAAAAACGTGACCGCCTTCAACGAGCATCGGCGCGGGCGTTATTTGGCATGGGTTGCGGCGGCCCGATGGCCAGAAGCGCTAAGCCGGCCGCAATAGAGATGGCGAGTGCGTATTCGATGGTTACGATGAGCGTCTTTTCCAGGCCATCTGGGTAAGCTAGGAAACGCCCGCCGAGTGCAGCCCCGGCAAGGCCGATAGCGAGAAAGGTGAGCGGCCCGACCATCAGCGCGATCCTAGCAGCCAAGCTGTCAAGTCGTGGCAGCACCACGACCCCGCCTAGCGTCGCAACGACAAGTGCGCCAGCCAGAACGGCGCCTGCCTGGAAGGCGCCCCCGGGCAGATCGGAGCCCACCCATACCAGGTACGCGGCGATGATCAGAGCGGCCGGCGCCAGCAGCCGGGTGAAGGCCTCGGCCACGATCCGCGACGTCGGGTCAGTCATGACCATGGTCGTTGGCGGGAGGCGCCGGGACGCATCGGGCGTCAACGACCACGCGGCGACAAGCGCGCCAAGCAGCACGAAGGTTTCAAGCAGCGTGTCGTAGCCGCGAAACGCCAGTAAGACCCCGGTGACCGGGTTCTCAATTCCAAGCCCCGGCAGCAGCGGCGCCACAACTTTTGAAAGTCGATCACCGGGCGGGATGGTGAGAACGACGCCAGCCAACATGACGGTGAAACCCAGACAGAGCGCGGCCGACCCAAGCCGCGACGCGAGCGGCGTGCGCACGTCCGCCAAATTGTCGCCAAGTTCGAAGAGGCGGCTGCAAGCGAGGATCAACGCAACGCCGGTAACGCCCGCGCCCACGGCGATTTCGGCGAGGGCCACGTTGACAGCGCCCAGCGCCAACCATGCAAGCCCCAAGAGATTGCCGAAGGCGATGAAGAAGGCGATCGCGGCGAAGGCGCCACGCACGAAGAGCGCTATTCCTGCTGTCGCCAAGATCATCAGGCACAGCAAGATGTCGAACGCCGCGCTCAAGTCCCGCTCTCCCGCTCATACTCGGCGGGGCTGCCCGATCCGTCTGCGACGGGCGCGGCGCGCGCCAGAAGCTGCGCCGTCATGCCTGAGGAGATAATCGCAAAAAGCCAGACGAGCGCAATCTTCGCGGCTATCGCGGGCTCGCCCCAATAGATCGCCGCGGCCAGCGACACCAACCCCAAACCCACATTATCGGCCTTGGTTAGCGCGTGGAGCCGCGAAGGCGCATCGGGAAATCGCAAGAGTCCGACTGACCCAGCGACATAGAACAGTACGCCCGCAGCCAGCAGCGCGAGCGACAGTATTTGGAGGACAGCTAGAAATTCGGGGCCCACCTCTTGCGCCTACCGATCCAACGAGGGACTGTTTGGCTTGGAATGCGACGTAGCAGCGCCCTCAGGCCGTCGGACGAAGGCCGAGACGGCCACCGCCGCCAGGAGCGTGGCGACCAAGGCGGCATCCAACATCCCCGCCTCGTTTCGCGCAGCACCGAGTGCGACGGCGACGCCAACCATTCCGGTTCCAACGAGTTGCACCGCCATGATACGATCGACCGATGTGGGACCGCGCCATGCGCGTAGAAGCGCCGCCGCCATGCTCACCAATACGAGCATAGCCGCCAGCATGAATGCCTCACTCATCGCGCCCGCGCTCCGTGTCAGCCAGACCAAAGAGCCAATGAACACGCTTTTCCTCCCGGGCCAAGCTGTCGCTGGCGGCGCTTTCGGCATACAGATTGAGCAAGTGCACATTCATTGCTCCATCTTGCGGTCCGGCCGCTAGCGAACCTGGCAATATGTTGATGACGCCGCCCAAGAGCACGTTGGCCGGGACGCAACCGTGTCGCAACCGCAGCACCATCCAGCCAGGTCGTATTGGCAAGCGCGGGTCCAGAGCACGCCGCGCCACGTCCAGGCCGCCCAGAAAGCCCCGCGCCAACAGCATGGGCGCAAACACCGCCGCCCGCCACGCGCGCACGCGCGGCTGGCCTGGGGGATACAGACGCAAACTGAGCCACGCCGCCAGCAACGTCGCCGCCGCGCCATAGGCCCAACCGTCCATGACGCCGCCGGAAAGCGACGTCCACAGAACAATGAACATTAGCGCTCTTGAAAGCGCTGGAGCCAAGGACATACTGCATTCTCCAACTAGCCTTAGTCCCCTGTGTCGATGAAAGAAACCGCCTCTCGATCTATTGTCACGCGCAGGGTCTCCTTCGTCATTATCACGGGCAATTGGGCCCGCTCAAAATGCCATCCATGGCCCCGCCGGGGATGAAGTGGCGAGGCCTCGCGGCGTACTACAGGCGCCTGTCGGCAAGAGGCTCGCCCCTTTCGCTATCGCGTTCTGCATCAAAAGCTGACCGATGTCCCTATCGCAATGGTCCAATGTGCCGGCCTGCACACGTGAGCCATGACTTTCCAAATAGGCCGTCGCTTGGTGCGCGCCGCGGTCGTCAGCTAGATATTTGTCGCAGCGCCCGGTCACCACGAGCACTTGCCGCATCCGCTTCAACAGCGGCATAGCGCCTTGAACGGCGCGCGAAGGTCGTGTCCCTGGACGTGGTGTAGGAGTCTGGCGGGGGGCGGCGCGCAGACCGCAAGAGTCAGCGCGCGCAGGCGTTGCTGTTGTGGGCCTTGCGGGCGACGACCTTCCGGGCCCGGATTTCCTCAAGCAGCGCTGGAGCCGTGGTGATATCACCCTGCTGGCCAGGCTTGATCGTGACCTTCAGCGGCCAGCCACGGCCATCGACGATCAGGTGGACCTTGGTTGTTAGTCCTCCTCGGGAGCGCCCCAGCGCCTGGTCACGCGCTAGGATGGCGGCAATTTCATAGAATACCGAACCGGCGAGAGTTTGAAGCACTGCTACTTCTCAGTTTCACGGAGATCGGCTGCTCGCCGCCGCGACGAACTCAAAACGAGCCCGCGTAGTGGGCGATGACCAAGATCGCCGCCAGGGCCACAATCGGGATCACGCATGCAACGACAAAAATGTCCTTGTAAGCCTCGCGATGGCTCAATTTGCAGACCCCGAGCAGCGTCACCACGGCCCCATTGTGCGGCAAGGAATCGAGCCCTCCTGTGGCGATCGCGGTGACGCGATGGAGAAGATCGGGGTGGACGCCGGCGCTTCGTGCAAGTTCGAGATAGTCGCTCCCGAGCGTCTCGAGCGCGATGCTCATGCCCCCGGACGCCGAACCGGTGACGCCAGCCAGGAGATTGACAGCGACCGCAAGCGAAATGAGCGGATTGTCGGGCGCGATCGACAGCGCCGCGTCACTAATGAGCGCAAAGCCAGGCAACGAAGCCACCACCGCGCCGAAGCCGACGAGCGAGGCGGTGTTGAAGGCGGGCGCCATCGCGGCTGCAGCCCCGTCATCAAGCGTCCGTTTTGCGTCGCGAAGCCGGCGCCAATTCAATGCGATGAGGAGCACGATCGCCGCAATAAGCGCCATCGAGATCGACCAGATCCCCTTGACCTGATCAAAGGCGACCGCACCGTAACGGGCTTCGCTCAGATAACTTGTATCAAGCGCAGGCAAGGCATGGACTGAGAGCAGATAGTTGGAGCCGAGCACCGTGATGACCGGAGCCAGCGCGACCCAAATACTGGGCGCCGCTGCTTCGGCGCGTCCCTGCGCTGCAATATCGACTTCGAGCGTCGGATCAGCCGTCGGTGATGGTTGTATGGGCACGCGCCAGCGCGCGGCCCGGCGCTGGAGCCAGACCAGACCGAGCCCCAGCATGATGGCGCTGGCGATCATGCCAATGCCGGGCGCGGCGAACGCAGTGGTGCCGAAATACGGCATCGGAATCGCGTTCTGAATCGCGGGCGTGCCCGGTAACGCCGTCATCGTGAAGGTGAACGCACCCAGCGCGATCGCGGCCGGGATAAGTTCGCGCGGCAAGCTGGCGCGCGCAAATAGAGACGTGGCGATTGGATAGACCGCGAACGCCACGACAAACAGCGACACCCCGCCATAAGTTAGGGCCGCACAGGCGAGCACGATGGCTGGAATCGTGTTTGCCCTGCCCGCGCGCGCCACAATCGCATCCGCGAGGGATCGCGCCGCCCCGCTTTCTTCCATGAGCTTGCCGAAGACAGCGCCCAGAAGAAACAACGGGAAGAATTGGATCAAGAATCCGCCCATCGCCGGCAAGAACACTTGCGTATACGAGGCAAGCAGCGGCGCACCGGCTGCGGCCACTGCCACCAAGGCCGCAAGCGGGGCCAGCAGCAAAATGTTGAAACCGCGATAGGCGAGGAACATCAAAAGTCCCAGGGCAAGCGCGGCGCCGGCCAAACCTAACATCGAAACTCCATCTGAATAGCCCCCGACAGTCAGCGATCATAGCGCGCTAAATGCCATCGAGGTTGAGGGTTGAGCGCTGACCAAGGTCGCGGCCATGTCGCGACAGCCACGCGTCAGCGGCTTTAACACCCAGCCCATGCAGGCGGCTCAGAAAAGCCCATTCGGGATCCAGTCTTGTCTCGGCGATCGGGCTGACGTTCGCTTCATCGGCTGCGATCCGATGCAGCCGCAATGCGCGCAGATGGTCAAAAAGAGTATGCTCAAGGCGAGTCGTCGCCGGCTCCCTCTCCAGCGCCTGCTTCAAGAGCGCGACGCCGCGCAGCTCCCGTATAAGGCTGGCGTTGAAATTGATCTCGTTCAGCCGGCCCGCGATCGCAGCTGCGGTGCGCGGGTGATCGCGACGCACGGGCGGATTGAGTTGCACGATCAAGAGGTCGGCGGGTTCGCTCTCCTCGATCAGGGGCAAGAGCGCGGGATTGCCGGAATAGCCGCCGTCCCAATAGGCCTCGCCATCGATCTCGACCGCCTGGAACACTTGCGGCAAGCACGCTGACGCCATGATGGTCTTGGCGCTTAGCTCGCGATTGCGAAACACTTTGAGTCTGCCGGTCCTTACGTGCGTCGCTGAAATGAAGAGTTGCAATTCAGCGCACTGTCTCAAACGTTCAAAATCAACGCTGTCAGTGAGCAGACCGAGCAACGGATTGATGTTAAGCGGGTTCACTTCATAAGGCGAGAACTTGCTCGTCACTTCTTCGGCCACTCTAGACCACGCAGCAAGCCACGGCCCGGCCAGCCACTGGCCGGTCCACGGCCAGTAGGCGCCGGCGAAGAAGAGCGCCTGAAAGGGGCGGCTGAAGGCGTCATAAGCGTGTGCGGCGCAGCTGACGCGTTTCCAGAATGACAAGAGCGCTTGCTGGGCGCCCGGGCGCCCGTTTGAGAGGAGCCCCTCGGCCATGATGACAGCGTTTAGCGCGCCAGCACTTGCCCCGCTGATGGCGGCGTAGGTCAAACGACGCTCGTCGAGAAGACGATCAAGCACGCCCCACGTGAACGCGCCGTGCGCGCCCCCGCCCTGCAGCGCCAACTCAAGCACAATGTCGCCCTTGCTCATCGGCGCTACTTTTCCTGTTGATTCTGCAAGGACTCAAACGAATCATTGCGGCGCAGCCGTTCGGCTCTGCATCTCAAGCCGCAGCGATCTCCCCGGCGGCTTCCCGCGAGCGGCCAACTCCTTCGCCATTGCGCACCGCGATGTCACCCAGAATCTCATCGACGATGACCGGCGCCGCGCGGTTGGCGTCGAGCTTGCACCATGGCGGAGAAAGCTCGTGTGGCGGCGTCTGCGCCGCCGCCAAGGCCACATCCGCATCCGAGGCGTCGCCCTTGCGTTGCGCGACGCGCGCTAGACGCACCGCCAGCGGCGCCTCCAGCCAATAGGCCAGGAACGGCTCGGCGCGAGCCGCGCTCTCGATCGCGTCCCGGGTCGAACTGACGCGGAAGGTCGCATCGGCGACTACACTTGCGCCCGCGCCGATCGCCTGCGCCGCGCGCGCGGCGAGATCACGATAGATTTCAGCGCGCCGTTCTGGCGCATAGGCGCCTTGCGGAGCGCGGGCGTCGAAATCGATCCGGGCCAGCGCCTTGCGCAAAACATCGCTGCGCAAGAGCCGCGCGCCGGCGGAGCCCGGCAGCTCTGGAGCAATCGCCGCGGCAATCGCCGACTTTCCGGCGCCGGAAAGACCGCCTATGGCGATAAGCATAGGCGCGTTGGGGCGCAACAGATGCAGCCCCAAGCTGCGATAAGCATGCGCGGCCTCTGAGTCTCCGGAAACCGTCGCAACCGCCATGCGCACGCACGCGCGCAAGCCCATGAAGAAAGCCAGCAGATCAAGCGCCGCTTCGTCCTCTCCGGCTCCGTCCCAATAGCGGTTCATCGCCGCATTGGCCTGCGCGTCAAGACCGGCGCGCCGCAGATCCATGAGCAGAAACGCCAGATCGTAGAGCACGTCCGTGGTCGCCAAGCGCTCGTCGAACTCAAGTGCGTCAAAAGGCATGGCTTGTCCGTCGAACATGCAGATATTGCCAAGATGGAGATCGCCGTGACCACGGCGCACCTTTCCCGCTTTTCGCCGCGCCTCGATGCGCGGCGCCACGCGCGCCAGCTCCTGCTTCAATCGTTCATAGAGCAAGGACGAACCCGCCGACACACCTTTCTGGTCCGCGCCATGCGTCTCGGTACGCCGCAGTGTCGCGATGACCTGAGCATAATCCCCGGCGCGACCAAGGTCAGGACTGGGCGTCGCTTCGAAGTGGGCGCGCGCGAGCGCGCTTGCGGCGGCTTCGGCGTGGCCGCGCGTTAAACGGCCGCTGCGCGCCATTTCGTCGAATTGCTGCGCTTGATCGAAGCGCCGCATCGCAACGACCCAGTCGACGACGGCGCCTGATCCGTCAATCTCGAATCCGTTGTCTCCATAGGTGATGGGACGCGCGCCGAGATAAAGACTCGGCGCGAATGCTCGATTGACGGACGCTTCGGACAAGCACGCCGCGCGTCTTTGGACGAGCGTTGAGAAGTCAGCGAACGGCAAGCTTACAGCGCGCTTCAGCTTGAAGACTTGATCGCCCGACAAAAAGAGGTGCGACATGTGCGTATCAATACGCGCGACTGGTGAAGGGGCGTCGCTCACGCCTCCAGCTTCAAAGGCGGCGACAAGCAGGCATTGCGCGTCGGCGACTTTCGCATTTCCGGTCAATCGGGCACCCATATGCTTCGGCTTACTCTGCAATTGGCGGACCCCACTCTTCGATTAGGCCTTCCTTGCGGTCCTGGAATTGACCTTGCGCAATTGCGCTCAAGACGGCGGGCAGTTTGAAGCGACGCCTTCAAGGCGCCTCATGACGCCATCGGCGGTGGCGGCACCGGCGAGCGGGACGCCCCGCAGCGCGCAAGCCGCGCACTGTCCAATAATTACAATCGTTCAACAGCGAAAACGACCGATCGGCGCCGCGCCGGAAGGCCGATGTTCGCCATTTTGTACAGGCGCAACGAGCGCCACTTTGCCGGTTTCGGTCAATCGCCGGGACTCAAATTGCGCCCCGTGTTGCGGACGTCGATCATTCAAGTAGGGCGGTCCCGCGCCGCTGGCACGTATACCGTGTCCAAATTGTTACTATTTGCGCTTGTCATTGTGGGCGCCGTTGCGCGGTTTATTGCGATCGCCACGTTAAAGGAGCGGGCCGGGCCCCTCTGACGACGGAAGGCCGTCGTGATGTCGGACCGCATCAGGCGCGCTCGATGCTGTCAACCCCTGACGCTTGGGCGCACCGATACTTGGAGGCCAAACATGTCAGACCGCCTTCACCTTGTACTCCCTGCCTTCTTACCCAGCGCCGCCGACGAAGTAATCGCGCGCGGCGTGGCGCTTGCGCAAACGCTTGACGCAGACCTCGCCGCTTCGGTCCCACGCCTTGAAGTGGCCTCTCTCGCGCATTGGTTTGCCGGCGAGTCTATGCACCTGCACGTGCATTACTTCAACGCGCGCGCCGACGTCGAAGCAGAGCGTCTTGCGGCGCACACGCACGATGTTACCCAGCTCGGGCTTGCCGATGACGATGCCGAAGCGCGAGGTCACGACGAGGAATTGCTCTTCAACAGCGAGCGTGCGCTGCTCATCTGCCCGCTTAGCAGGCCAGCGCCGATCCGCTTTTGCATCATCGAGTTATCATGGGAACATATCGAAGCGGGCGCACATTGTGCGCGTGTTAGCGATCCTGGGCGCCAAACGCCTATCGCACGGATAGCGCAACGATCGAGAGCGCCGACCGCGCGCAGGGCCAATTGCTTTTTGGAAGCGCGTCCATCGCGCGCGGCGCGGATCCGCTTGTAATGGGCGCCTACCTCACGCTGCGGCCGCGTCAACGTTTGTTCGGCTGTTTGATCCACGGCGTCTTGAGCGCGTCGCTTCGGTTCATCTGGCTGCGTACAGACTCAATCGTCCCGTTTTGCCAGCTAACGCAATCAAGGAGCACAACATGAGCAACCGCAACCCTAACCACAATGCGCGTCACCTCACCCAAGCCGGACTGCGCCGTGAACTCGAGCAAGCCGACAGCACCCTAGTCGAAGCCGTCATCGCGGGCTGCGCGCTGGTCGCCAATGCCGACGGGTGGGTGGCGCGCGAGGAGCGGCGGCGCATGCAGGGCGTAGTGCGCGCGATCGATCCAGTCGCGGCCTTGTGTGCCGATGAGGTGGATGCCTTTTTTGAAGGGCTTAACAGGCGCTTTTCCATGGACCCTGACGATGCCGAACGCCATGCCCTCGCCCTAGTGGAAAAGTTGCGTGGCAGGAAGCCCGAGAGCGGCCTACTCATCACGATCTGTCAGGCCATCGCCAGTGCCGATGGCGGCTATGACGCCGAGGAGCGCCAGGTGCTGCTCAAGCTTTGCGCGGCGCTGGCTCTCAACCCAATCGCATTTGATCTGACCCCAACTTGACACCCGCAGCACACGGAGATCGATATGATCAATCTCGAACGCCCCAGCGGCGCGCACGACGATACGCCCGAGGGCGCCGACCGGTTCGCGCTCGGGCCAAGCATGCTCGCTTGCAAACGCATGCGCTTCACGCGGGGCGAGGAAGTCTTCTTTCAGGGCGCGGCCGGCGACCATGTTTACAAAGTCGTGTCCGGCGTCGTCAGCAGCGTGCGCTACGCAAGCGAGGGCGCATGCCAAATCATGCGCTTCCACTTTTCGGGCGATATCTTCGGGCTTGACCCCGCCTCGATGCGGACGTGCTGCGCGGAAGCCATAACCGATGTCGAAGTCCTCGCCGTGCGCATCGCCTCGTTGTACCGAGCGGCTGAGGCCAATGCAGCGAATGCGCGAGCCCTCATTGCCCTCCTCCATGAGGAGGTGCGGCTGACACAGGAGCATGTGGGCTTGCTTGGACTGAAGACCGCGCGCGCGCGTCTCTTTCGATTTCTCACCAGGCTGGCCGACAAGGACGGACAAGGCGTTGTTGAACTGCCAATGTCGCGAGCTGACATCGCCAATCATCTCGCGCTGACGATCGAAACCGTATCGAGAACCTTCACCGAGCTCGTCCTTGCGCAGGTGATTTCCCTACCGCGCGCCAGATGCGTCGTCTTGCGGCCGCGCGGCGCGGTCAAAGTCTTGGTCCCGGCGTGACATCGCATTTCTAGCGCTTGGGTCTATAGGAGGTGCTGATGAGAAAGTGTCGTGTGCTCCTTGCTTCGGTTGGACTGGCCGGCTTAGCCGCATGCGGTGATCTCGCTGCAGACCTTGAGAACGCCAAGGGTGAGATCGCCGACATCGGCCGCGACGCGCTCGAAGGCGTGGGCGCCAGCATCGATACACGCACAGCCTGTGCGCTGGCGGGACAGTCTGAGGCTTTCTGCAGCTGCATATCCGAGCGTCTGGGCCCGGAAGCCACGCCCAAGCGTGTTACTGACGCGATCCGCGTCGGTACGACCGGTCAACCGGCGAGTGGCCAAACCGATGCAGCCGGACTCAACGACGCCACGCGCCAAACCTTCGTCCAGTGCGTTACGCGGGCGGCTATCGACAGCAGCGTCAACGAAGCCGCGAACTAGGCTGGAGCCTCGGGCTGTTAATGTACAACATGGCTGTGAGGCTTGAAGAAGGTCCAACACCCCTCCGGCGTGAAAGAGAACAGGTGTCGCTGACGGCGCATCAGAAAGCGTAGATGGCGCGCGCGGCATCCTTATGCAGGTGAGCCTTGAGCTTTGCGAAGGCCATCCCCATCGGATTGAGGTCGAGCAAGTATGTGGGAAGGAACAGGAACCATGCGCCTCTCGCGGCGAGGACCGCGGCGGCTCTGCGGCCATTGTCGACGTTGAGATTATCGATGATGGCAACATCACCCTTGTTCAACATCGGGGCCACTTGCGTTTCGATGTAGCCGTCGAAGGCCTCCCCACGCGTGACACTCTCGACCAGGAAGGATAGCCCGTTGCCGGGCAAGTGGGTAAAGGGTCCGGCTAATGTTGCTTGTTTTTCGATGGCAGCCGTGCTGAGACACTTTTGCGCTTGGTTGGCACGAGTGACGAAAGGTGCGAAGGGCGCAAGCGGGCCGAGCCTTGAACGCAGCAGCTGGGCGTACAAATGATCGAAGATGACTGTGGGAGCCTTGCGTGCCGCTGATCCTTTGCCCGAACGACAATTCGCATATGCAGAAGGTCAGCCGCGAAGGAGTCGACATCGACATCTGTCCCGAATGCAAGGGGGTCTGGCTAGACCGCGGCGAGCTGGACAAGCTGCTAAACCTCGAACGCGCAGAGTTCGAGAGTCAGGCCAAGGCCCAACAGCGCTTCCATCAAGAGGTGAACGACTTCCGGCGTGATCCGGAAGATTGGCGCAAACGCCATCCCTACGACGAGCAGCGCGGTCGCCATCGGTACGATGACGATGATGACGACGATAGCCATCGCGGCAGTCGCAAACGCCGGCGCGGCTTCGACCTGTTCGATATTTTCGACTGACCTGATCGCCCACTATGACAGGCGTGCTAGTTTTACCCTGCCGCTCAATTGTGCGTTACGGAAGTGGAGTGCCCAGGGTTTTTTTTGGACACGATAATCTGGCGCCCTCGATACTCACGGGAGCCCAACGATCTCCTCCGGCTTGTAACGCTTCCTTGCCATCCGCATTCTCCATCCCGTCCAAAAACATGCCTAAGGGCGGAACACTTCAAAGGGGGCGGATCACTTTTTCTGATCATCGTCTAGCAAGCTCGTGGCGCTGGCTGAAGCGAGAGTTTCCTCCTTCCTGATCCCTTTCGTAAAAATCGGAACGATCGCGAGAACGAATAGAACTGTCAGGGTCGATAGGACGGCGGTTGCTTCCATTCCCAAGCCAGCCGACATGCCGATCCCTGCAGCACTCCAGATACTTGCAGCCGTGGTCAGGCCGTGGACCTTGCGCACCGATGTTCCAACGATGATCGCCCCTGCGCCGAGAAACCCAATCCCTTGCACCACGCCCTGAATCACGCGCGAAAGGTCTTCAATCAACATGCCCGCCTGAGTTGGCCCTATCATGAATATGGCAGCACCGACGGCCACCAACATATGGGTTCTGACCCCAGCGCTCATAGACTTGCGCTCTCTTTCGTAGCCCAAGACGCCGCCCAACATCGCAGCAACAAGGATGCGGGTCGCGATCTTGGTCATGGTTTGGACGTCCGGTACGTCAGAAAACTCTGCTACGACAGTGTGCCAGATCTCTTGCAGCATCCTAGTTAGTCTCCTACGGATCGCTTCGCGCAGTACGGCCCTTGAGCCGAGGGGTTCGCGGAGCACGCTGGGTAGCGCATGGCGTTGCAACCTGCGCTGTCTATACTGATCCCTGCTTCACCGATTTGGGCGGCGTTGTCACCACAGCAACGGTCGACAAAGCGATGCATTGCACAAGAACAGAGGTGGCTCCGGAAGTCCGCACACGGGGCTAAGTGAAGTTTTCGCCTGAGATCTGCGTGATGGCCGAGAGCGGGAGCAACGATCGGCAGACGGCCACGCCGGAACCACAGCTCGGATTTTCAGGCAAAGGTGGCGCTTGCCGTGATATGCGGTGGGAAGACGATGCCGGAGCTGGCCGAGCAGTTCGACGATCACCCGAACGAGATTTCGACTTGGCCCTAGCAGCTGCTGCAAGGCGCCTCCAACGTGTTCGACAGCGGCGAGAAGGCCGGTGCTGCGGCGCCGCCGATCGATGTGAAGTCGCCGCATGCGAAGATCGTCAGCCGGCGCTGGAGAGTGATTTTTATCCGGCGCGCTCGGCAAGGCAGACCTGTTGCCGGGCGCAAGGAAATGATCGACCGGAAGCACAAACTGCCGGTCGGGTGGCAGGCAGGCTTGCTCGGGATCCGTCGGGGTAGCGTCTACTATCTGCCGCATCCGACGCCAGATGCCGACTTTGCCCTGGTGCGCCCGATGGACGAGTTGCATCTCTACTATCCGTTTGCGGGCAGCCGAAATGCTGCAGGCGCTGTTGACGCGAGATGGCTTCGAAGTGGGGCGGTTGCACGTCGCGACGCTGATCAAGACAATGGGCATCGAGGCGATCTATCACCGGCCGAACACCTCGAAACCTGCGCCGGGAAATAAGATCTTCCCCAACCTCCTGCGCAGGTCCCGGTGACGGACCCCAACCAAGTCTCAGCGATGGACATGACCTGCGCGCTTTCGCCAGCGTCTCGGAGGCGCACGCCTCGCTCGGCCGGTATCTTGCCTTCTACAATGCGAAGCGTGGGCCTCCGAGTCTTGACAGGCAATCCCCGACCGAGGCGTACTTCAATCCGCTGCAGCCAATCTCTGACGCAGCCTGACCGAGGCGGAAATCCACATATCCCAACTGCGGAACCTGTTCAGATAAACCAAGCCACCTCTGTTGCGCTGGCAAGCGCAGACACCATCTCCTGACGGCGGGCTGGCCCCGTCTGACGACAGGTGGCTGTCGTGATGTCGGACCGCATCGTGCGCGCTCTATGCTGTCATATCCTGCCCCATGGTCGCGCCGACACTTGGAGACAAAGCATGCCGGGCCGCTTCCATCTCGTTTTGCTAGCATATTCCCCCAAAGTTGCCGATAAAATGATAGCGCGCGCAGTTGCGCTCGCGCAGACCCTTGGCTCTGAGCTTACCGTCTCGGTCCCGCGCCTTGAAGCGCCTGCACCGACTCATTGGCCAGCTAATGCATTCGTGTCTCCACACGTGAATGATCTTAAAGCGCGCGCAAATGCTGAAGCTGACCGCCTCGCCGCGCGTGCGCGCGATGCAGGCGAAGCCGTCGGCATCAACGTGCGCGTCGTGCGCGCGTCGCTGGACTGGGACTGGATGGGCTCAGACAGCAGCACGGTGCTCACCGCTCGCACGCATGACTTCACGCTACTAGGCCTTGCCGATGAAGACAGCGCAGGGAGACGCCAAGCTGAGGAATTGTTGTTCGACAGCGGCCGGCCGCTGCTGATCTGCCCACTCAGTCGGCCGGCACCAATCCGTTTCGATAAAATCGTGCTCGGCTGGGACCACACCGAATCGGCTTCCCGCGCGCTTTCCGGAGCGCTGCCGGCCATTAAGCGCGCGCGCGAGGTCGAGGTGCTTACCATCGTCGGTGCCAAGCGCCTCGCCCGTGCCGATGGTGGCGCCGAGGTCGCAACCTATCTGCGGAGCCACGACGTGGCCGCGAGCGCAGAAACCATCGAGAGCGCCGACACCGCGCCGGGTCGCCTGCTCATGGAAGCGGCTATCGCCCGTAGCGCGGATATGCTTGTGATGGGCGCCTACAGCACCTTGCGCGCGCGTCAATACATGCTGGGTGGTGTCACCCGCAGCGTCTTGAGCGCCCCGCTACTGCCCATCCTGCTGGCGAACTGAACCAATCGTCCCGATCCGCTAGGGCCTGTCGTCACTTGAGCCAGATGGCGGCTGCGGTGAGGTAGACGGCTGCGAGAAAGTTTCTAGCGGTTTTGTCGTAACGCGTCGTGATCGCTTTGCATTGCTTGAGGTAGGCAAAGAAGTTTCGATCAGGTGTCGAGCTTTATACTTGTCTCGATCGTAACCGCGGTCGATCTTTCGGTTCGCCTTCGCGGGGATAACAGCTTTTTCTCCCGCCGAATGACGTACGGCGAGGACCCGCTCGCAGGCTTTGTCGGCGAGCAGCGGTGGCGGCCTGCATGGTCGGCAGAAGGTGGTCGGCGCCGATGAGGTCGTGCGCCTGACCGCCGGATAGGAAGAAGCCGATCACATTGCCGAGGGCATCGACCAGGGTGTGGATTTTGGTGCTTAGTCCGCCTCGCGAGCGACCGATCGCCAGGCCGGCAATCTTTTTTTGCCCCCTCGCTGTGTTGATGAGCGCACACGATGGCGCTGTCGATCAGCGCAAATTCATTGTCTGCGTCTACCGCCAGATGCTCGAAAGCCCTTAGCCACTCTCCCTTTTCAGCACAGCGGCTGAAGCGCCGATGGACATTGCTCCAGTCGCTGAACCGCTCAGGCAAATCACGCGATCGCGCCCCCGGCGCGATAACGGTACAGCGCCACCTCGGGAAACGAGCGGTTGTCCGCCGCCGTCACGCCGCGATGCCCCTCTTGCCCAGGCAGCAGATCCCAGATCCGCTCCCATTGATCCTCGCGCAGGGGAATCGTCTCGGTTGCGCCGTCACGGTCAGCTCCAAACTGCCAACACCGCATGAATCGAAATTTTCTAACTGTCGAAATCCCCAAATGACGACGGGCCCTGATATGGACGAGCGTCACCATGGCCGCCGCCGCCGCACCGGCGCCCAGACGCGACCGCAATTGGCCTCAAATACGATCTCGAAGCTTCGCCCCAGCATTTGATACTCGCCGTCGAGCAGCGCAGGCGTGCCGTTGCGGCCGCTCGTCACCGTCACGCGGCGAGCGGCGAGTGTGGTTACGTCGCGATGGCGCCGCCAACGTCGCAACAGCACTGAGGCTGCAATACCAGCCAGGCCGCCCCAATCGCGCACATCGGCCCCGGCTGCCTCGAGCAGGGCCGGCTCATGCATTTGCGCGTGCGTACCAAGCGCGCTGTCGATACGACCGACGCCAACCACCAGTGTCGAGTTTACGAGCGTCGTCGCTTCGTTTGGCGACCAGTGCAGGCGCTCGGCAAATTGTTGCGGGGCAAGACGCATTAGCAAACGCAGGCCGGCGACGAAGTTTTTACCACGCACCCGCTCACGCATGGTCTGCAGATGCATCCAAGCGCCAAACCCGGCCGCGACGTAAAAGCAATGACCTTCGACCCGTGCGCCAGCAAGCGGCCGGCTCGCTCCTGTAAGCATCGCCGCCAAGCAGGTCTCCATCGAAGCCTGCCCGAAAACCCGCTTCGTCAGGCGGTTCAAGGTTCCTCCCGGAAGCGGCGCGACTGGAACATCGAACGGCGCTAGCGTCTGCAGTGCAGTCCGCGCCGTCCCGTCTCCCCCAACCACGGCGACCGCGCGCGGCGCGCGGCGAGCAGCTGCCTGAAGGGCCGCGACAAGATCGCGCCTGTCAGTGGTGACGACGTTCGCGAGCTGGCCGCCGAGCGCACGCTGGGCCAATGCGCGCAACGCGCGCGGACCCTGGCGACGCACCGCGCCCGCATCGCTGTTGATGACAACGATGAACCGGCCGCATACGCCCACGTCGCACTCACTGCGTACGACATCGCGCTGCGCCGACAAAGCGACGCCATGGACAAGCGCCACGTCACTGCCCCTGCCGCTGACCAAACAGCGACAAGAGCAGCTGGAAGAGGTTGACAAAATTCAGATAAAGGCTGAGCGCCCCCCACACTTGCGCCTTGGCCGGCGCCTCGCCGATGACGCCGCTCACATAATCGCCCTTGAGGCGCTGCGTATCATAGGCCGTGAGACCGGCGAACACCAACACGCCAATTGAAGCCACAACGAAGTGTAGCATGCTCGATTGCAGGAAAAGATTGACGATCGACGCGATGATGACGCCGACCAGGCCCATGATCAGGAAAGAGCCCCACCCGGAGAGCGATTTCTTCGTCGTATAGCCCCAAAGGCTGAGCGCGCCGAACGCGGCGGCGGTGACGAAGAAGACCTGGGCGATGCTTTGTCCGGTGAAGGATTGAAAAATCAGCGCCAAGCTGACGCCCTGCAAACCGGCGATGCTCCAATAGAGCATTTGCGTCGTCACCGTCGACAATCGCGCGGCGTTAAATGAGGCAAGCAGCATCAAGCCCAGCGGTGCGAACACCGCGACCCAGCCGAGCGGCGTGAATTGGCCGGGCCCGCTGAAGAAGAGCGCGCCTGCGCCGGTCGTGGTCAAGGTCCAAGCGACCGCGCCGCTGAGCGCTAAGCCGCCGAGCATGTAATTGTAGATGCCCAGCATGTGCTGACGCAGACCAGCGTCTAAAGATTCAGCGTTCTGCGCGGCGACCGTTCCGGGTCCGCCACGCATGCCGGCTTGCTGATTGGAATTGGACGACATCATAAGGCCGTTCTCCGTGCGTGAAGCGAACAGGAAACGGTCGCGGGCGAAAGCCGCCTCCGCAGTGAGCGGGGGGGCGCCTGAGTGGGAGGCGGCCTCCAACCCGCAACCGCCCAGTCCGACATCGCGGATCCTGGAAAATCCGCCAGAGGGGCCCGGCCTGGTATTGTTTAAGTGGCCTTTGCGATGCTCGAAGAAAAGGCCTACGCCGATTGATCTCCTCAATAGCGACGATGAGCATCGGCAATGGTCGCGTTCGCAAACCTGCTTTCTTTGCAACTAACGCTCTCACGTTGCGCAGACGCAGGCGTGATGGCTCAGTTCCGCGAGCTACGCATTTAGGAGCCGATCACGCGTCGTGGGCTGTGCTTCGCGTAAATGCGCTCGCCACTATCACGTGCTGCGCAGCGTTTTGGCAATTTGTTTACCGCGCGCCTTCTCGCAGCCTACATTCGATCAGCGCCTCAAGACAAGGACCCATGACATTGATCGAGTTTTCCTTATCCAACGCGTTTTGGATTTTTTGCGTCGTGGGATTCCTCGCGCAGCTTATCGATGGCGCGTTGGGCATGGCCTATGGCGTCGTCTGCATCGCGGTTTTGTCAGCCCTAGGCGTTCCTCCGGCGGCCGCTTCAGCCGTGGTGCATGCCGCCGAAGTCTTCACCACGGCGACTGCGGCCACCAGCCATGCTGTCCACAAGAACATCGATTGGCGGCTATTCTTCAGGCTTGCGCCCGCCGGCGTAGTCGGGGGCGTTGTCGGCGCCTACCTCCTGACAGCTGCGCCAAGCGAACTGATCGCGCCACTTCTGGGCTGCTATCTCGCCCTGGTCGGCGTCTATCTGATTGTACGCGCAGTACGCCGACTTGAGTTCCGAGCGTCTCAGTCCAAATGGGCCATCCCGCTCGGCGCGGTGGGGGGATTTCTCGATTCGTGGGGCGGCGGCTGGGGCCCCATTGTGGCCTCAACGCTGATCGGTGGGGGCAAGGCGCCGAGACAAGTTGTCGGCACCGTCACGGCCGCTGAGTTCTTTCTGACCAGCGCCATCTCCGCGACCTTTCTGGTTGCTTTGTTGCGCGGCGATCTTCCACTCGATCTGACCACCTATTCGGTTGAGGTGGCGGGTCTTGTGGTCGGCGGTATCGCCGCAGCGCCTCTGGCGGGACTTGTGGCGCGCTTTGCGCCGGCGCGTCTGATGACCGTAGCGGTCGGCACACTCGTGCTTGGCCTAGCGGGCTGGCATATCTATCGCAGCCTACAATAGATGGCGCTTGGCTCTGCACCACTAACTTAGATGTTGGTGTGGCGCGCGTTGCGGCCAGCACCGCGCGCACCGTATCGTCGGCCCCTCGACCTTCGTTGTATGATACAAACGCCTGCGCTCGGCACGCCCTCTGCTCAATTGGATCGCCAATCGCACTCAGTCGAAGAAGTCGAACAGGTCGAGCCTCTTGCGCCTTTTTTGCCGGTAGGCGGATCACAACGGCCTTCGCCGCGCTCGCCATAGTTTGGCGGGGCGGAGGCTGCGGGTGGCGCTGGCGATAGGCGTCGGGATCTTGAAAGAATTCATCCCGATCGCGCTGGAACGACGCACGCGCGGTGCATTCGCCTTCGCGATTCTCGCGCGTGGCTTCCAGCAGTTCCTCCAACTCGCCGCGATCAAACAGCCCCCTCAGCAGATACTGCAAACGTCAAATTCCACGCCATGGCGTTGGGCCGCTGACATCGGCGTCTTGGTTTCGCAGGACGGACAAACAAGCAAGGGCGTGGGGTTACAACACGTACCGGCCACGCGCCGGACGTTCATGGTGGGTCGGTGATGAGCGCGCGCTTGCCCACCGCCCCAGCGATGAGGATTGGCAATAGCCGCGATCAGATACTCTCGCCATCCTCGGATTCTACGCTCGAACGGTCGAGCGAAGCCAGAATGAAATTCGCCAGGCGCTCGGCGGCGACCGGCAAGGTCTTTCCCGCGCGGATAAGGGCGATCTCGGCTTCCGGCAGCGTGGGGAACCCCATCTCCGGGCCCAGGATCAGCAAATCGGCCGGCGCCATACCTCGTGGCAGCGCGGTCACGCCAAGCCCGGCACGCAGCGCAGCGAGCTGGCCAGCAAGCGAGGGACTGGTAAAGGCGACGCGCCAAGTGCGCTCGGCTGCATCGAGCGCCGTGGTGGCGCGTTTGCGATAGACGCACGGCGATGGCGCAAGCACCAGTGGGATCGGCGCGTTCTTATGGAGCACGTCGACGCCCGCGCCCACCCAGATCAGGGGTTCGCGCCAGACGCTCACACCGATCGCAGGCCCCATCGTTTCGCGCTTGATCAAGGCCAAATCAAGCGCGCCTTGCTGCATTTTGTCCATGAGATTCAGGGTAAAATCGCAAACCACGCTCAAACTGACATGAGGATAGGCGCGCGCATAATCGCCGAGAATGCCTGGAAGATGGGTGGTTGCGAAATCTTCCGGCGCGCCGAAGCGCACCTCGCCCTCGAGCGGCTGGTTGAGCAATTCGCCGATGATCTCGTCATTGAGCCGCAGCAGGTGTCGCGCATGCGGCAATAACGCCTCGCCCTGCACTGTTAGCACGACGCTGCGCGGATCCCTGGAGAAGAGCTCTTCGCCCACCTGCTCCTCCAAGCGGCGGATTTGCAGGCTCACCGCTGATTGCGTTCGCCCCAGCCGAACGCCTGCGCGAGTGAAGTTCTTGGCCTCGGCCACCGCGACAAAAGCGCGGATCAGGTCGAGGTCGAGATTGATCAGGCGTGGCTTTGAGTTTGGCATGATCTTCACCTAGTCATCCGAAACCGCAGCGGACAATCCGAGACGGCGCGCGCCTGTTCGCCGCAGCCGGACGAAAGCTTACCTTGAAAAGCTCCGCGGTCACGCTAGGTTAGGCGTCGATCCGGGCCCCTCTGGCGCCTGCGGCCGCCCGCCTGCGCGATGTCGGATCATATCGTCCGGCTGAACGCCGAACTGAGGGGTCTCCATGGATCAACGAATTCCAATGCCTTATTCCACCGCTTGGCCAAGGGGTAGGTTGCACCTAGGCGTGCGCGGCCCAGCGCTTGATCGCAGAGGCGTAATGCTAGCCATCCTGGGGCTTGGCGCGACGTTCGGGGCGTGCTCGGAGAACCCCAACACCGGACGAAGCCAACTCATCGTTGTCTCCGATGAAATGCTTGCCGACCTCTCCGACCAAACTTGGATCGAGATCAAGCGCACGGTGCCGCTAAGCACCGATCAGCATTCTCAGGCCAGACTGAGGGCGATCGGTGAGAAAATGATTGGCGGTGCGAACTTGCAGAACCTCGACTGGGAGTTCGTCGTCTTCGAGAGTCCCGAGATCAACGCCTTAGTGCTGCCTGGCGGCAAGATCGGGTTCTATCGCGGCCTTATCGATATCATCGCAAACGACGGCGAGATCGCTGCTGTGTTGGGTCACGAACTGGGCCATGTGCTCGGCCGCCACGCGGCTGAACGCGTCAGCCAGCAAGAAGCGGTGCGGCTGGGCGTCGCCGTCGCCTCGCTCGCGCTCGCGGAAGATCTGGGCGAACACGCCGACGAGGCTGCGGCCGCCTTGGGCGCGGGCCTCACCGACGGGGTCATTCTGCCCTATTCGCGTGCGCACGAACTTGAGGCCGACCGCGTCGGCGTCGACTTGATGCAAACGGCGCGGTTCGGTCCCGCTGACGCTGTCCGCTTCTGGGAGCGCATGGTGGCGGCGAACGCCGCCGGCGCAGCACCGCTGGCATGGCTTTCCACGCACCCCGCCAACCAAGATCGCCTTGAGGCGCTACGCGCCTTGATTTGATAGCGGAGTTAAAATGGACGCCATACTTCAGATCACCGCCGGTTTGGCATTGCTCGCGATCGGTGGCGAAGGCGTCATTCGAGGCGCGGTCGGGGTCGCGCGGCGCTTCGGTCTTTCAGAGCTCCTCATTGGCCTCACACTTGTTGGCTTCGGCACCTCCACGCCCGAATTGGTGACAAGCGTCAACGCTGCGCTTGCTGGGTCGCCGGGCATCGCCATCGGCAATGTGCTTGGCTCCAACATCGGCAACATCCTTTTGATACTGGCCCTCGTTGTGCTCATTCGGCCGATGGCGGTTAGTCCAGCCGCCACTGCGCGCGACAGCGTCCTCGTCATCGTCATCTCTGTGGCATTCGCGGCGCTTGCGCTTGTTTTTGGAGAGCTCAGTCGTCTTTTGGGCGCGATTCTTGTGGCAGCGCTGTTTGCGTATATTGCCTTCGTCTGGCGCCAAGAGCGCCGCGGCGGCCCCGCTGCAGAACTTCACAAGGAGGAATCCCACACCCACGATCCGGCGCCGCAATCAATGCTGGTCTCGGCGAGTTTCGCCGTCGCCGGGCTTGCGCTGCTGGTCTGGGGTGCGGATCTGCTGGTCACCGGCGCGATCACGACAGCGCGCGCGGCGGGCGTTTCCGAAACCGTCATTGGTCTGACCATCGTGGCGATCGGCACGTCGCTCCCAGAACTGGTCGCCACGCTTGCCGCCGCGCTGAAGGGCCGCACGGACGTAGCCTTTGGCAATATCGTCGGCTCCAACATCTACAACCTTTTAGGCATCCTCGGCGTGACAGCGCTCATCCACCCGATCGCGATCCCCGCCGATATCGGGCTGGTGGATTGGGCCGTCATGATCGGAAGCGCTGTGCTGCTTCTGGTGTTTGCGCGCTCGGGCGCGCGCATTTCACGCTTGGAGGGCCTTGCCTTCCTGACCTGCTACGCCGGCTATGTCGCCTACCTGCTGCTGCATTAGCGTAGAGGCTTCAGCCAGCTGAACAATGTTCGCGCCTTTCATCTTCCAGCCGCGCGGTCCGGCTTCTGCTGTCTTCGATCGGCCTCGGCGGTTGTCTGACGCCGTCGGCGCGCGCTTCGCAAGCGTCCGCTGAAGGCGACCGAAGCGGTTCGGGTGGCGTGGTACCAGGGCAGGGTAAGCATGCGGTGAGAACCGCGCCGTGATCAGGCTGGTCGGCCGGCCAGCGCTTTCGCCTTCCAGTTCCACGGCAGCAGCTCGTCGAGCTTGGACGCCGGGTGGTCGGCGATGCGGGCGAGGACGTCGGCGAGCCAAGCCTGCGGATCAATGTCGTTCATTTTGGCCGTGACGATGAGCGAGTACATAACGGCGGCTCGCTGACCGCCACGGTCGGATCCGGCGAACAGCCAGGACTTTCTGCCAAGAGCGATGCCGCGCAGGGCGCGCTCAGCAGCGTTGTTGGTCAAGCAGATCCGCCCATCCTTGAGGAACCGGGCGAACGCGGACCAGCGCTTCAACATATAGTCCATCGCCTCAGCAACTTTGTTTTTGCCGGAGAGCTTGGCGCGGCTGGTGCGCATCCATGTCTCAAAATCGGCGACCAATGGCGCGCTGTGCTCCTGGCGGACCGCGAGGCGTTCCTCTGGCGGCTTGCCGTTGATGGCGCGCTCGATGTCGAACAGGGCGTCGATGCGGCGGACCGCTTCGAGCGCCAGGGGCGAGACCACTGCGGGCTTCTCGCCCTTCGCCTTGCTGCGCGCGGCGGCTTCAATATCGGCCAGGACGAAGAACTTGCGCCGGCCGTGCGCCCAACACGCTGCCTCCAGAATGGGCGCCGGCTGACGGTCAGCGGCGTAGAGCTTGTTGTAGCCGCTATAGGCGTCGGCCTGAAGGATGCCGCTCCAATCCTCGAGATGTTCGCGGGCATGAGATCCAGCGCGATCGCGTGAGTAATAGAACAGGGCCGCAGGCGGATCCGTCCCGCCAAAGGGACGATCATCGCGGACATACACCCAACTTCGAGCAACGTCGCATCTGCCCTTGGCGAGGACCGGCACGGTGGTGTCATCGCCATGCAGGCGTGTTGCGCTCATCACATAAGCTCTGAGACGCTCGACCAACGGCGCCAGAGCCACGGCGCAATGGCCAACCTGGTCAGCGAGGGTCGACAGACTGAGATCGACGCCTTCCAAAGCATAGCGCTCGGCCTGGCGGTTCAACGGCTGATGCTGGCCATACTTCTCGAACAGGATCATGGCGAGAAGGCTGGGCCCGGCCCAGCCGCGAGGTACGACGTGGAATGGGGCCGGGGCTTGAGAAATCGTCTCGCAATCCCGGCAGGAGACCTTCTCCCTGATGTGTTGGATCACTTTCCAGGAGCGCGGGATCACCTCGAGGGTCTCGGTCACGTCCTCCCCCAGCTTGGAGAGCCTCGTCCCGCCGCAGCAGGCGCAGGACGTCGGCGTCGGGTGCATAATGCGCTCGCGCGGCAGATGCTCGGGAAAAGGCTTGCGGGCGGGCTTCTGGCGGGTGAAGGCCGCGACCTGAGTGGTTCTAGCTGCCGCCATCTCGGCGAGGAGATCGTCTTCGGAGGCTGTCGCCTCGAGTTCTTCGAGCTGCAACTCCATCTGGTCGAGAAGGCGCGTGGAGCGTTCTGATCTTTGCCCGCGGCTCTCCCGGTTGAGCCGGGCGATCTGGAACTTGAGATGCGCGATGAGTGCCTGGTTGTCGGAGACCTCGGCGCGAGCGACAGCTGCGGCGGCGACAGCTGCGGCGGCGTCCGCCACTGCCAAATCCCGTTCGGCCTCGGCGGCGAGAACGCGCGCCTTCAAAGCCTCAATGTCGTCGGGAAGCTCAGCGCCCATGGAGGGGATCGAAGCATGAAATGCGAACCTTGAGGCGCCCCCATCGGCGATATCGCTGTGAGTCAGAGCGTCGCAGATATCAGCCGGCGGCTTCAGGCCTCCAGGTATGTTGTGGATTACGCCAGTCGATCCCTTCGAGCATGTAAGAGAGCTGTGCTGGCGAGAGAGAAACCGACCCGCTCGTCGTCACCGGCCAAACGAACCTGCCGCGGTCCAGGCGCTTGGCGTAAAGCGACAGGCCAAGCCCATCGTGCCAGATGATCTTGACCAGATCGCCCCGCTTGCCCCGGAAGACGAAGAGATCGCCGACATGAGGGTCGCGATGAAGACCTTCCTGCACCTGCAGCGCCAGCCCGTTCATGCCGCGGCGCATGTCGGTGTGCCCGGCGGCCAGCCACACTCGCACGTTCGAGGGAATGGCGATCATCGCTTGTTGGTCAGCGCGCCGAGAATGGCGGCAGCCAGATCGGGCTCAACCGCTCCGAAGACCTTCAATCGTACACCGCTGGCAAACTCGACCTCGACGACGCCGGGCGAATGCTCAACGCGCTGCGCTTCGGGCGGCGCCAACATCACCTGCGCAAACCCGGCGGCCTTCGGTTCCTCCGGGAAGCCAAGCTGCGTACGGAACTGCTTGCGCCAGGAAAACACCATGCCCGTATTAGCACCAGCCTGACGCGCCACTCCGTGAACGCTCGCGCCTGGCTGGAACGTAGCCTCGACGATCGCCAGCTTCTGTTCCAGCGACCAACGCCGACGCGGCTCTCCCCCGATGATCTCCACGCCGCTTCCCTCAGCGACTAGCTTAGAGACCCACTCTCCAAACTAGTTGCAGCGGCTATCCTCCCGATCAACGTAGGCCGCACAAGGCGGCCCTCGGCGTAGGCGTACAGGGCAGGAGTTGGTCGATGCGGTTCATCGCGCTCCATTTCCACGTGAAAGCTGCGCTAAGAGACACACATCAAGCGCGCAGCGGGCGACAGAGAAATCCGGCGAACCTCAGTGCGACATCAGCACCGGGATCGTGGCGGTCTTCAGCATCTCGCGCGTTACGCCGCCAAAGATCAGTTCAATCAACCGCGGACGCCCGTAGCCACCCATCACAATGAGGTCGGCCCCGACTACACGCGCGTGATCTGCAATAGCCGCGGCCTCTGAACGACCACCTGAGTCGAGGTTGAATATCTCGACGTTGGCGCCTCGAAAAGCGAGGTGAGCTGCAATATCGGTTCCGGGCTGCTGGCCATAGCCTCCCGAGGGCCCTGCATCCACCGTCACGATACTGACGCGTTCGGCCCCTGCAATGATCGCATCGGCATCCCCAAGCGCTCGGGCAGCCTCCCGCGTCGGCTTCCAGGCGACAAGCACGTGGCGTCCCAGCGGCGCCGGGCGCCAGCCTGGCGGAACCACGATGACCGGCCGGCCCGACTCGAACAGAGCTGCATCAAGGATTGCCTGGGCCGAGCTTGCATCGGCCTCTACGGGCCGAGCGACGACTGTCAGATCGGCGTGGCGAGCTCGCATGCCGAGGACGGATCCTGCCGCCCCGAACTCTGGCATGTATGTTTCGATCGTCGCGACCTCAGGTATCTTTCCAAGACGTTTTTCGAGCCTGGCTGCTTCCGCTACCAGCCGTTGCCGAGCCTGCTGAGCCAACTCATCATAAATGGGAGCAATGGAGAATCCCTCGATGGCCGGAACACTTGGCATCCAGTTGACCAGAGCCACGGTCAGGCGCCCATCGGTCTGGGCGGCCAGCCGCTCTGCAAGAGCGATCACATGTTCGCCGCCCGCCTGTGAGGTGACGATTGCGAGAATGTCTATGTTGCTCATGCCCGGTTTCCCTGTCCTAACGCATTATCGGCACCCAGCGCGGCCGGGCGATGACGCAAGTCAAGCTTCGCGGGATGGCGGACCCGCCTTCGCGTGCAGCAACTGCGAGGTGAGCCCTCGTCGACAGCCGCATCATCGAGCGATGCAACGTCAGCTGATAACATGCTGGCGCTCTCTCGAGACGATCTTCAGCTCATCCAACGACTTGACCTTCAGCTCAAGGCTTGGCCCGTGCAGGCAAAAGCCCTTCCGCCCTTTTCGTGCCAGAAAGCCGTCCTCTTCCAGTTCAAGTATCGAACGGCTCAGCGTTTCCGGCGTCAGTCCCAGATAGTCTGCAATGTCGCGCCGCATCATCGGCAAATCCAGATGTCCGCCGCGCCGGTGTAACCCATCGCAACTCACCAAGCCGCTGAAAAACCACCTCACACGGTCGGCAGCCGTAAGGCGCGCCACCCGTTGCAGATGCTGGGCGACACTGCCGAATTGACGATCAGCGACCCTCACCAACTCCACTGCGACCTCAGGCCGGCGCGTTCCCAGCGCCAGAATCGATGAGACGGACCAGCAGCGGACCACCGTCTCGTTCACCGCCTCCGCCGCAATCTGCCTGCTCCCGACCGCATACCCAAAGAGTTCGCCCCTGAACAGAAAGCTGATGATCTGGCGCGCCCCGTCCACGCCGTTGACCTGCAGCCGGACGCAGCCGGACTCAACCCGATACATGTGCGACGCGGGGTCACCTTCATCAAATATGGTCTGGCCTGGCTGATAAGTCGCCAGCCAGCTGGGCGTGTCGCTGAACAGATCGCCCACCAGCGGAAATTCCCCCTCATGCTAAGCCTGCTTTTCAGTCTAGCAGCACCGTTCCGGAAGTACATCTGATCTCGATCAATCCTCCTTCCAACGTATGTCGGGGGCTATATCCCAATTACTGCAAGCGATATGCGGACCTGCGCAAAGGCTTCGCGCCCCACATCAAAGATGCAGCACGCGACGGCGAAGGCGAGAGCCACAGTTCCCGGTCGACACCGGAGAAGATCTGCGGGGGCAAAGCGGGGTGCGGATCCTCTCAAGTCTGCTCAACTGCCGTGATGCTGGTGAACGTCTACACACCAAGTTTGGCGCTTACGCAGTCATCGGTCATTGACGATTCTCAAGAGCAACAAGAAAAATTCTGCACGGGCGTGCCTTGGCAAACAGCGAGCCGCGATTGGCCGCTGAAGACTTGTCTCTTCGCGGTGCAAAGGAGCTGGCCAAGCCTTCACGACGCCCGCATGGCCCAGCATTTGGGCCTTCAGTGCGCCATCAGAAGGGGCACGTTCGAAGAAGCGAGCATCTCGCGCGTGACTCCGCCAAAGAAGAATTGAGTTGTGGCTGAACGACTATACCCGCCCATGACGACCAGATCGGCCCGAACACTTGCTGCCTGCTCCAGGATCGCTTCCGTTTCGCTGCGATCGCCCGCGTCTATGGAGAGAAGGCTGACATCGAGTTTTTTGCGGCGGAAATGTGCGACAATAGCTTCCCCTTCCTGGGCCGCTTCGCCAGCGCGGGGATGTCGTGATCCTGCGGTGGCGACCATGACGCGATCAGCTCGCGGGAGGAGATCATGTGCGGCTGTCAAGGCGCGCGCCGCCTCTCGCGTCGGCTTCCAGCACAACATGATCCTTTTGCCGATCGGGCCAGTCTGCCAGTTGGCTGGCACGACGAATACGGGGCGCCCCGAATGGAAGAGTGCTCCTTCCAAAAGCGCACTTGGCCAGTCGGAGGTTGGGCTGGGGGGGCGCCCCACTACAACGGCGTCAAAGTGTCGTGCGCGCATGCCTATGGATGATCGGGCGTCGCCGATAGAAACCAGTTCGGAGGCAACAGGGCCGACTTCCCCTTCTCTCCGAAGACGCGCGAGTGTTCGTTCAACCTCTGCCCCAAGATCATCTGCAGCAGTTGTGCGAACGAGGTCAGGCTTCCATTTGGTTACCAGCGTCGTGACGCGGGCGCCCCATTGGCGCGTCACTTGCTCGGCAAACGCGAGCACATGATCGTCACCAACCTGCGACGAAACGACGGCAAGAATGTCCTTGAACTTCATTTCACGGCTGCCTGCACGATTTCGGATGCGATCTCATTTACAGACCGCCGCCCGTCTACGCGTCGCCAGGCAGATCCCAGATCTCCCGGCTCACACTGACTCAAGGCGACCAGTGCTCCTGCGTCAGACGCATCATTCTTTCGCCCGGCCAATCGCGCCAGCCTGACTTGGACCGGCGCGTGCAACCAGAATCCGTGGAAGTTTCTCTCTGTCGCCTGAAGCGTGGCTCGGGCGCTCGCAACGCGAAAAGTCGCATCTGCGATAACACTGGCGCCGGCGCGTCGCGCGATGGCGGCGCGAACTCCCAGGTCGCGATAAACCTGAGCACGTTTCTCAGGAGCGTAGGCATCCTCTCGCGCGTGCTCGCAGTCAGGAAGGCCCAGCGCGCGCTTGCGCAAGACATCGCTGCGCAGAAGGCGCGCTCCCGCCGGTCCGGGCAGCCGGTGGGCCACTTCCTTGGCGACCGCACTCTTTCCGGCGCCGGATAGACCTCCGATGGCAACTAGAAGCCCTTCCTCACGAGACAAGAAACCGAAGGCAAGATTTCGGTAGTCCTGGGCCTCCTCAAGCCGTGCGTCCGCTATGGCGACGGCCATCCGCACTGCCGCCCGCAAAGCCATGAAGAAAGGCAAGATCGCCAAAGCGTCCTCGTCCTCTCCGGCCGCATCCCAATACCGGTTCATGGCGGCATTGGCGTGCTGCGGTAGCCCGGCTCTCCGAAGGTCCATCAACAGGAAAGCCAGGTCATAGAGTACATCGATCGTCGCCAGCCGTTCGTCAAACTCCAACGCGTCGAAGGGTACGGGACGATCTTCAAACAGGCAGATGTTGCGGAGATGAAGATCGCCGTGGACGCGCCGGACTTTGCCCGCACGCCGGCGCTTCTCGATGACGGGGCCGATGCGCGCCAGTTCGCGGTCAAGCGCCTCGAAGGGTGACGGCAGCCCCAACTCAAGCCCAAGACGGGCGGCTGCCTCCGCTTCGGTACGCTCAAGGGTGCGTATGGTCTGTCGATAGTCAGCGGTGTGTCCGCCCAGCTTACCCGCGGGAGCCTTGCGATGCATGCCGACAATCGCCGATGTCGCGGCCTCGACTACCTCTACCGAGAGCGAGCCAGCACTCGCCAGCACATCAAACTGCTCGCGCCCGTCAAAGCGGCGCATCTCGACCAGCCAGTCCTCGACGATGCCGTCACCGCCCAGCGCCAACGAGCCGTTTGCGCTCCTAACCACTGGAACAGCGCCGACGTAGAATGGACTCCCGAGCGCTGTATTGATCGAGACTTCCGCTTCACACGCGGCTTTGCGCCGATCCGGCGTCCGGAAATCGACGAAGGGAAACCGAACCGCACGTTTCAGCTTGAAAGCGTGCGCGCCTGAGAGAAAGACATGGTTGAGATGCGTTTGAATGTGCTCGACCGGCGGCGACAGCCCGATTGCTGCCCCTCTGGCCAGAGCTTCGACGAGCGATTTCTGTCCAGTTTCAGCGTCATCCAGGACTTGTAGTTCCTGCATATGCTGCTCCCTTTGCGCTGAAGACGCACAAGTTCGACGTGCGCCTTGTTTGGAATGATCCCGGCCAGCTGATCGCAACAAGGGCCGTCACCTCAGTGCGACAGCATGATTGCAACGTCAGGTTCATGCAGCATGTGCTGCGTTGCCCCTCCCAGTATGAACTCGCGCACCTTGGAGCGACCATAACCGCCCATGATGAGAAGCTTCGAGTGATGCGCCTTCGCAAAGTCAGAGAGCGCCGCCCCGATCTTCTGACTCCCGATATCGACTTCATCAGCCACGGCGTTGATTCCATACAGGCCAAGATGCCGGATGACGTCGGCACCCAACCCCGGCTTTGCCTCGGCTTTCTCCTTGATGACCGTCAACACGCGTACCTGACGGGCCTTCTTCAGGATGGGAAGCGCGTCGGCCATTGCACGAGCAGCGCAGCGACTACCGTCCCAGGCCAGCACCACGGTTTCCAGTGCTGCTGTCGGTAAGTCAGCAGCGCCTGGCCGGTAGAGAAGAACTGGCCGCCCTGACCCGAACAGGACAGCTTCTGCGACTGATCGCTGGCCATCGAGACTGTCCACTACCGGAACAAGGCAGAGATCCCGCGTCCGCGCATAAATGCTTACTTGATCGCCCATAAGCGCTGGTTCCGATTTCGTGAGGAGCACCTTTCCTGCGACATTGGCCTTGGCCAGCCGCTCCGAGAAGGCAGCGATCGCCGTCTTGCAGTTTGCCAGGCTCTTCTCTTCTTCGTGGGCGCAAAGTCCGCTCAAATTGATGAGCCTCTCGGCAAGCCAGTTGCCAGGTGGCTTGAAACTCGCCTGGACAGCGAGAGCCGTGATCTCCGCACCAAGCAGCGCGGCGAACTCGACAGCCTGATCGATCGCCTCGACAGGTGTAGGGTCCGGATAGCTGTCGAAGTGAAAGAGAATGTCTCTCATGACGCCCTTGCCTCCATTTCTTGAAGCATCGCGGCAAGGGGGGAGCTCTGCATTGATAACCGTCAAGGAGATTTCTAGGGTTTCACGAGAACACTCTCACCGGTTCGACAAGTATCCCAGCCGGTCAAAACCCATCGCGCCATTGCTTCACGAGGTTTTCACTTGTCGCCGCATCTGGATCGCTCAAACTGAATCAGCAGGCTCGTCCCCCCAACCTAGGGTCTGCAAAGAAAGGGGCCGCCAGTTCTGCTGGTGGCCCCTTTTGATAGCGACCCGATGCCGCATAATCGGCGGCATCGCCGCCGCGCCGTGCACGGTCGACTCGATGACGCCCGGGAGCACGGGCATCGCGAGAGGGGGGGCGGCAGAAAATCTGTGCCGGCGAACGCCTGATCAACCGCATAGCCAGTCGTCCTTCATGAACTTTGCATGCGCTATCATCGCTGCCTCGCGGGTCCTCTGGCTGCTGTCGATGAGGCCCGGCGACTCGGCCAGCGCGTGTCGACGACGGTCGGTGGGGGTGCCCTTCTCGTGCACAAGGTCGACGGAATCCGCCACGAGCAAACCCGACGCGACTTGAAAGAGGTCGACCTGACACCTCTCGCCGAGATCCACACTGGCGAGAATGGCGGCGTGAGGTAGCGTATGGCTGGCAACTCCATCTCAGGCGTTGCACCGCGGACAATCGGCAGGTTGAGCAAATTCGAGCTTCGGGAGTTTCACTTCTTCGCATGCATAGTTGCAGACAGCGCACCTCCAAAGCTCGCCGCGTGGTATGATACTTTCCTCGCCGCAACTTATGCAGGGTATCCCGCTAGATACTGCAAATCTTCCAAAGCCCGGCGCCCTACAGTGGGGGCATTCAGTGGCGACTCGCTGCGCCAGCAGAGCAGCCAGATCAGTGATCGATTGCATCCGTGTTGGGTTCATGTGGGCGCGCATGTCCGTCATGACCCGCGCGCGACCGTCCTCAGATCTGCGCGTGGCATAGCTGACAGCATCCGCGAGTTCGCCGTGCGCCCTGATGCCCTTGCGTATCACTTTAAGTTGGGGGTGAAGTCGCCACCACGGGCTATCTGTCTGGTTTGGCCCGACCACCAAGGCGTGCGACGGAAACATGACCCGAGCCAGGAATTCCCCAAGCTCCGACACATCCACGACTACAGCCACATCATGGTTCGTCTGATCAGTGACGAAGCTTTCTGAAATGATCAGGCTGCGCTCGTCATCCACCAGAACCATCAGTTCCATTCCGGCCCGGAGAAATGGCACCACCGGATGCGGGCCGAATGATCCCTCGCTGGCTATGCCGACCCCAAGCCCGGTCGCGCGCATACCGATCCGCGCCTTTCGGACAGCAACCTCCAGCATCGTTCCGATCCGCGGGATCTCGCCGGAGAACGTGCCAAGGATATCCGTGTCGAGACCAGCTGGAGTTACGATCTCAAGCCCCAGATGGGCCTCCATTGCTGGAGCAATAGCCGCTTCCTTGCCATGCATGGTTGCCATAGCCGCTTTTGCGCCGCGATAGATGCTGGAGGTCACCGGAAACACCCTTGCCCCGTTTGTCATTCTGCCCCCGCCTGCGGGGCTTCAGAAGCCCACGTCCTGTCGCCCCAGTAGCGATAGAGCTGTCCGTCGGCGTCGAAAGCAAAGAGGTGCAGCCAGGTGTTTTCGATAAGCTGACGAACCGACTCGTGCTTCGCTAGGACCGCATTGATTGCGTCGAGCGGAGCTTCGATGAACACGCTGAGGCGAAGAGGCTCGTGAACGAGCTTGCGCCCGTCGTGAACGGACTGCCACGGCAGCCCGGTTCTCAAATCACCGCCATTGCCTTCCAGCACGCCGAGCGCCCCAACGACATTGTGCAGTGTCTTGTTTCCGCTGCCGAACACCCGATTGTTCACGCTCGAGCCGTAGTACTGCAGGTTGATCCAACTGGCCACGACCATAGGCGCAGTCATGATGAGTTCGAGTACGCCGAAGCCGTCGTCCTTTCGCCAGTCATAGGTGTGCAGGAATGCACGACCGCCGAGATCAACTCCTGCGGTGCGCAATCGAGGCGCTGCGATGAAGGCGGCGTTCCCGGCAAGGCCCCATTCGGGCCGAACCTGCGACCAGTCCCGGCTGCGCAGCGCAATTTGCGCATGGACATTCTTACTCCGATCAAGACCCAAGAGAGCCGATCGTTCCTCGCGCGCTCGGGCGGACGCAAAACCCAGCCAAGCGTGCGCCTGCCTAATGTCTGGAGCACGAGAAGCGGGGACATCGCTCTCATCGAATATCCGAACGTCGTCCGTTGTCGTGTCATGGAGACATCCGAGGAACCAGGTGTCGCCGGGAATCCGTATCCCGCGGGCGGCAAGGCCCAGACGCACATAAGGGTCATTTAGGATGGCCGCAGCGACCCGCGCATTAGCTTCGCCCGTGTGACCACCGCAGGCGCCGCAGTCGAGTCCAGAGGCGTGTGGATTGTTGACCGTCGTGCTGCCATGCCCGGTCAGCAGGACAAGCCGTGCGAAACTATCGGTCATGGACATGGCTCGCAGAACCGCCTCTGCCATCGCAACGCGGGCTTCGGGTGCAAAGCCGGTCTCGCGGCCGTCCACGACGTGGGGCTCTATACGTGGGCCAAGACGGTTCGCTGTGCTGTGGTCGAGCCCATCGCGATTGGGATCCGGAACGGGCCGCGACCAGCTCAGACTGTCGCCAGCAATCTTCGCTACGAAAGAAAGCCCGATCGTTTCGACGTAAGTGAACGAGGAGACCGCAGATTGCTTGAAGGCTTTCCAGGCCTTCGCTGCTCGTCGCCGCAAGAGGCGCACTCCGAGTGTGCGCGCCTCCTGCTCCTCCGTAACGCCAGCAACAGCTTCGCACACCACAACGCTTGGCTTCAGGAGAACGGGGCATCGGGCCCCTCCCCGTGCATTGCCGATCGGAATATACTCGATGGGGAACCCAAAGAAGCCCGCGAAGCCGATGGTCTGTATCTCGCCCGAAACGCATTCAAGCGCCCGTCGATACACCTCCGACCGAACATCAATGCAAAATGCAGCCTGGATGGCAGGCCGGGCCGGCTTTTGCTCGGGTGTAAGAGGCTGGAGCCGAGCGATGAGCTTGCGTTGATAGGCACGCTCGCAGGCGTGCTGCAGCACAACGCGCACCCCCAGGAAGTCGCCGGTGTTCGGATCGGCATCGTGGGGCATCTGCGCCGCGTCCGCCATTGCGGCAGCCCAAGCGATCTTGAACGCAGGATCAGATCGCTCTTGAAAGAGCGCATAGCCCCAGGCGAGGCGAATCGCGAGCAGCTCCACGAGAGAGCTATCCTCACGTCCGTACAGTGCATTGTCCCAGACACGATAGCGCGTGTAGGCGGCCCACCCCTGGATGTCGAACAACGCGCGAAAGAGATAATCTTCATGCGCGCGTGTTGGGATGCCAAGAGCCTCGACGATTACGCGAATGGTTCCGAGCGGATCATCAGGAAGCGATGCGATAGTCTTACGGAAACTACGGACCCCCATAATCTCGGGATTCAGATCATGGCGCATCGCCTGGCGCCACGCCGCGTAAGGCGACGCGCTGCGCAAAGGCGACTTCCAAGCTGCCTGCCCCTCATCGAAATAGGCAGCGCACCATTTCGAGATTTCCTCAATCATGAATGCGGTACGCGAGGCATAGCGATCGCCGTCCGCAAGCCGGTCGAGAATCTCAGCGACGGTCGCCACCACAGCCCGGGGCGAACGCGCGACTGAGGTGCCCGTCATGGCTGCCTTGAGCGATTCCACGTCGTGGATACCCGGGACTTTCGGCGCAGTCGCGATAGCGACAGTGAGGTCCTCGTTGGTGATCTGACCCGAGCTCACCATGCTGGTGAATGTATCAAGCGGCATCAGCATGTCGGTGCGCGCAACGCGCTGCAACCAGGCGCTGGCGCCCGAGAAAGTCTTGTCGGTCAGGCCCAGAAACGGGTTTACTGCAACGAAGTTCTTCAGCGGCCAGAGCGGCGCAATCCGCGCACAAGCACCGTCGACGGCAGTTTTGAGCGATGTTTCGTAGCGCGTCTGCACCGTAAGGTCGTCGGCGCGGGTCAGCATTTGCCGGACCATATCACCCTCTCGATTCATAAGTGCGAGCAGCGTTGTTGCGCACCGGCCAAAAGCGCAGAGCCAGGCGATTAGCCAGCGTGTTGACGTAGAGCCCATGGCTGAGGTGGACATGCAGAGCGCGTCCCGTCGGCGTCGCGCCAATCTCGCCCATTCGGCTCTGCAGCCAAGTGACGGCTGCAAAAGCGCCAATAACGAGTACAACTATCGCCGCGTCGCCCGCTTGGCTGAGCGGTTGCGTGCTTGGCAGCGTACCGGCGAACAGGTGCTCGGAGCCGGCCTGGAGCGCGAAGTAGAACACACCTACGGCGACGGCGGATACGAGAGTACGCCCGACGACATAGGCATTCGGCCGGGCGTCGAAGGCGTTTGCCACCAACAGCGTCAGACCCATCATCAGGACAGCCCCAAGTACAAATGCACCAGGCTTGTCTGCCAATGTCGCTCCAAAGGCCCAACCCACGGCGACTGCGGCGCTAACCGTGAACAGAAGAGCGAGCGCGAAGCGCGCAGGATGCGGCGAACCACTCGGGCTGGGCGACCATGAGGCGCGCAGCAAGTCGATGACGCTGCCCGATGAGAGAAACGCGTGCGCCTTGTAGAGAGAGTGCGCGACAATGTGCAGAAGGGCGGCAGCATACGCGCCGAGCCCGCACTGCAATAGCATGAAACCCATCTGCGCAATCGTCGAGTATGCGAGACTGACCTTGACGGAGGTCTGGGTCAGCATCACGAGCGAGCCGAAGAGCGCTGTCGCGCCACCAATGATCGCGAGGAGATACAGTGCAGGTGCAGAAAGGGACATGACGTCTGCGAACCGGAGAACGAGGAACCCGCCGGCGTTTATGATTCCCGCATGCAGCAGGGCCGATACCGGCGTCGGCGTCTCCATGACCTCAAGAATCCAGCCATGGAGGGGAAACTGCGCTGACTTCAGCACGGCAGCAGCAGCGATCAGCAGCGCTGCCGAAGTGAGATACCCGTCCGATGAGCTTGGAGGCGCAGCTGTTCCAGCAAAGATCGCTGAGAATTCGAGACTACCAAACACCTGATAGAGGCTATAGGCGGCGGCGATGAGACAAGCATCACTCAGGCGACTGACGACAAACTTCTTCCTGGCGGCCAAGACCGCGGCGCGGCGATCCATGTAAAACAACAGAAGCCGGTTCAGGCAGAGGCTCGTGGCAATCCAGGCGGCGATCAGCAGTGCAAGATTGCCAGCAATGACCAGCATCTGCACCGCGGCGATGGTCATACACAGCCGCTGAATGAAGACACCGTGATTGGCATCTCCATCGACGTAGTTACGGCTGAAACGCAGCACTGCGACGCCGACGAACGAGACAAGAGCAAACATCGTCAGGCTGAGCGCATCGAGATAGAAGCCGATCCCTACCCCGGCAAATCCCAAGGTTGGCGTGACGAAGCGCCCGCCGACGACGACGGCGCCTGCGAGAACAAGGCCTATAAGAAGCCCCACCACGCCAACCGCAACGGCTATTGCCGCAACCTGACGCGGGCGACTATTCGCGTTCGGCCACAACCCGACGAGAAGAAGGCCAACCGGCGCAGTTGCTGCCAGCCATGGCAAGATTGACATGCAGCGCTCCGACGTTCTGATTGAGGAACGCTTAGGCGCCGCAGCAAATTTCATCCAGTTCAATTATTGCAAGATATTGTTCTGTTTTGTAGAAGCTTGTAGATGGCCGCTCTGAACTTCCATCACCTCCGATATTTTCTGGCGGTTGCGCAGGCCGGCACGCTCACCAAGGCGGCCGAGCGGCTCAATGTCTCGCCATCGGCTGTGTCGGTGCAGGTGCAGGCGCTCGAAGCGCAACTTGGGCATGACCTGTTCGACCGCCAGGGTCGCGGACTTGTGCTGACCGAGGCGGGTCGCCTGGTCCTTGAACGGGCCGAGGCGATCTTCGACGCAGGGCACGAACTTGTCAGCGCAGTGAAGGGTCTCGATACAGCCAAGCGGACAACGGTTCGGATTGGCGCGATGGCGACCCTGTCGCGCAATTTTCAGGTCACTTTCCTGCAGCCTGTCGTGGGTCGAGCCGACGCGCGGATCGTGATCCGCTCGGGTTCGATGCGTGAACTTCTTCACCTGCTGGACGCTCATCACATTGATATCCTGCTTACCAACACCCTTCCGCCGCGCGATGAAACGACAGCGTGGACACCGCACATCCTCGCGGACCAGCCGATCAGTCTTGTGGGGCGCCCTCTCGGGCGTGGGAAACGAACCGGCGTGAAGCACCTACTGGAAACTGTCCCGCTCATTGTGCCGACCATTGAAAACCACATTCGCGGCGAGTTTGACGCCTTTGCCGAACGCCTCGGCGTCACGCCTTTGATCGCTGCTGAAGTCGACGACATGGCAATGGTACGCCTGCTCGCGCGCGAAGGCCTGGGCATGGCGGTGGCGCCTCCCATTGTCGTACGTGACGAACTTGCTGCGGGGGACCTTCGGGAATTCGGGCCCCTGCCCGGTCTGAAGGAGACGTTCTACGCAATCACTCCCGCCCGGCGCTTTCCGAATCCACTGGTCAAGGAACTCATGAATGCACAGGGCAGAAAGAAGACTCTGCCGCGCGAAGGAGCCCGCTGACCCAGATAGCTTCCTGCATACCTGATGTGCTGTGGCCATATCTTGGACGGCGTCCTGCACGCCGTCATGGCGCCCAGCAACGCTCGTAACCATCGCGCCCGGAGCTGCCACCTCACGAATAGGTCGAGCAGTCGCCCAGCTAAAGCGGCAGGTTGTCGTGTTTCTTTGCGGGGTTCGACAGCTGCTTCGCCTTCAGCGTCCGCAGCGCACGAATGATGCGCTTGCGGGTGCTGTGCGGCATGATCACGTCGTCGATGAAGCCGCGTGAGGCGGCTACATAGGGGTTGGTGAAGCGGTCCTGGTATTCCTTGGTGCGCGCCGCAAGCTTATCGGCATCGCCTGCCGCTTCGGCCCGGAAGATGATCTCGACAGCGCCCTTCGCGCCCATAACGGCGATCTCTGCGGTAGGCCAGGCGAAGTTCACGTCACCCCGCAGGTGCTTTGAGCTCATCACTACGTAGGCGCCGCCATAGGCCTTGCGCGTGATGACTGTGACCTTCGGAACGGTGGCCTCGGCATAGGCGAACAGCAGCTTTGCGCCGTGCTTGATGAGGCCGCCATATTCCTGCTTCGTGCCCGGCATGAAGCCCGGCACGTCCACGAACGTGATGATCGGGATGTTGAAGCAGTCGCAGAAGCGCACGAAACGTGCTGCCTTTCGGGAACTGTCGATGTCTAGCACGCCCGCGAGGCTCATTGGTTGGTTCGCGACAAACCCAACGGTCGAGCCTTCCATGCGGCCGAAACCTGTCAGGATGTTCTTGCCGAAGTCCTTGCCGATCTCGAAGAAGTCTCCCTCGTCGGCGACCTTCTGGATCAGCTCCTTCATGTCGTAGGGGGTGTTGGGGTTCGCCGGCACCAGCGTGTCGAGGCTGGGCTCGGCGCGCTCGGGATCGTCGAACATCGGTACGGTCGGCGGCTTTTCCCGATTGGACAGCGGCAGGAATGAGACGAGGCGACGCATCTGTGTCAGCGTCTCGATGTCGTTATCGTAGGAGCCGTCGGCCACGCCAGACTTGGCGGCATGCACGCGTGCGCCCCCGAGATCCTCGTGCGAGACAATCTCGTTGGTGACGGTCTTCACCACGTCGGGACCCGTCACATACATGTACGAGGTATCCTTCACCATGAAGATGAAGTCGGTCATCGCGGGCGAGTAAACGTCACCACCGGCGCACGGCCCCATGATCACGCTGATCTGCGGGATGACTCCTGAGGCCAGCACATTCTCGAGGAAGATATCGGCATAGCCGCCCAGCGCCTCGACGCCTTCCTGGATACGCGCGCCGCCGGCGTCGAACAGGCCGATCACTGGCGCGCCGTTCTTCATCGCGGCCTGCTGGACCTTCACGATCTTCTCGGCGTGGGCGCGGGAGAGCGAGCCGCCAAACACCGTGAAGTCCTTCGAGAACACATAGACGAGGCGTCCGTTGATCGTGCCCCATCCGGTTACAACGCCGTCGCCGGGAATGCGCTGCTTCTCCATACCGAAATCGTGGGAACGATGTTCGACGAACATGTCCCATTCCTCGAACGAGCCTTCGTCGAGCAACAGCGCGATGCGTTCACGCGCCGTAAGCTTGCCCTTGGCATGCTGGGCGTCGATGCGCTTCTGCCCACCGCCAAGGCGGGCATGCTCACGCTTCTTCTCCAGGGCTTCTGCTATATCCTTCACTTGCTACTCCGTTCTTCTTGCGTTTGCCAATTCCGCCCGATTTGCAACGCCTATGCTGGCCACGCTGGTGGGGCCATCCGCAGTAACTCACCCGCAAGATACAGCGATCCGCAGACGACGATGATCGGCGCAGGTTCCACTGTCCTGAGCGCCATCTCCACAGCAGCCGTTAACGAGCGTGCTGTTTCAACGGCCAGGCCAGCGCCCTGAGCGGAGGCGGCGAGAGAGTCTGCCTTTGCAGCCGAGGGGGCGCTGAAGTCAGTGACGATAAGGCGGAATGGCTGCAGTCCCCTGAGATTCTCAAGAACCTTTGGAGCGTCCTTGCTCGCAAGTAGCCCCAGCACGATGTGAAGGGGTCTGCCGCTCTCGGCCCGGAGGCGGTTCAACGTGGGAACAATGGCGGCTATCGCGTGCGGATTGTGCGCGCCATCAAGCCATAATTGAGCCCCTCCTGCCTTCACGAGATCCCACAGGGGGCCTTCGGTTATTCGCTGGAGTCGGGCAGGCCAGACAGCATTCTGCAACCCTTGCGCGATTGGGGCCTGCGAAAATCCAAGAAGTCTGGCTGCTGCTACCGCAACTCCGGCGTTGGCGACCTGGTGCGCTCCCGGGAGGACGGGGCCAGGCAGTCTGAGCACCCCTCGTCCATCGCGAAACTCAATCTCGCCGCCTTGGCTTTCGATGAAGAAATCACGGCCCGCGATTTCCAGGGGGGCGCCTGCATGCCACGCCACCTGCTCCATGACATCGCGCGCCAGGCTGTCTTGCGCGGCTGAAACCGTTGGAACGCCAGCCTTGATGACGCCAGCTTTCTCAAAGGCAATCTCCGGAATTGTGTTACCGAGAAACTCACAGTGATCGTGTGCGACTGGCGTGATGACCGAGAGGGCGGGCCGATCAATCACGTTCGTTGCATCGAATCGTCCCCCGAGGCCGACTTCTACGAGGCACAGATCTGCAGGGACCTCCGAGAATGCCAACAGTGCAGCGGCGGTGGTCGCCTCAAATTGTGTGATCGGCTTGCCTTCGTTGCGGCGCTCCACCCGCTCCAGCAGGCCGGTAAGCTCTCCTTCGGTTACGAGCGAGCCAGCGAGGCGTACGCGCTCCCTGAACTGAACAAGATGAGGCGATGTGTAGACATGTACGCGCAGTCCCGCTGCTTCGGCCATTGCGCGAAGGAATGCAATCGTTGATCCTTTTCCGTTGGTGCCGGCAACGTGTACGACCGGGGCCAGACGGCGTTGCGGATTACCAAGCGAATGGCAGAGGCGCCTCATTCGATCGAGTGACAAGTCGATCGGTCGGCTGTGGAGCGTTGTAAGCCGTTGAAGCACCGCTTCGGATGATCTCTCGGTGCGATCCGTCACTGTCGACGATCCTTCAATACTGGCATAACGTGGAAGATCCCAGACAGGAACGCGTGGGGCCGAGACGCCCTCGCCTTGGATAGCGCCACGTGTGCAATTCCGGCATACCTTTAGCGATGCGCTCGACCCTCACTGGCCGCGATAACATCTTCCAGTGTGCGCAGACCGGGACGCGGCGCCGTCACCAGCACGGCCATGTTGCCGGGCGCGTGCCGGTTCGCGAGCATCTTCTCATGCGCTTCCGGGATTCGATTCCACGCAAACACCTCGGACATCGCCGGATCTATGCGTTGATCGAGGACTAGCTGATTAGCCTGGCTGGCCTGGTGCAGGTTGGCGAAATGCGAGCCCTGCACGCGCTTCTGACGCATCCAGAGAAAGCGGGCGTCCATGCTCAGATTGAACCCAGTCGTACCCGCACAGATCACGACCATGCCTCCCCGCTTGGCGAGAAACACCGACACGGGAAAGGTCTGCTCACCCGGATGCTCAAAAACGATATCGACATCCTTCCCGCCAGTGTGCTCCCAAACTGCTTTGCCAAACTTTCGAGCTTCGCTCATGTAGGCCTTGAAGGCGTCACTATTGACCTTCGGAAGAGCGCGCCAGCAATCGTACTCACGGCGGTTGAGGACGGCCTTTGCGCCCATGCTCAGGACATAATGAGACTTGGCATTGTCAGAGACTACACCGATCGCGTTGGCGCCTGAGATGGCGCACAGCTGAGTGGCAAAAACGCCCAGGCCGCCACTCGCGCCCCAGACCAGCACATTCTGGCCCGGCCGAAGTACGTTCGGTCGGAAGCCAAACAGCATGCGGTAGGCCGTTGCGAGTGTCAGCACGTAACAGCCGCTCTCCTCCCATGTGAGATGTCTTGGCCGGGGCATTAGTTGTCGGGACTGAACCTTGCAGAACTGAGCAAATGCGCCGTCGCTGGTCTCGTATCCCCATGTTCTCTGCGACGCCGAGAACATCGGATCTCCGCCATTGCACTCCTCGTCATCACCATCGTCCTGATTACAATGGATAACGACCTCATCGCCTGGCTTCCACCGACTGACTTTGGAACCGACGGCCCAGACCACCCCGGCGGCGTCTGACCCAGCGATGTGATACTGCAAACCATGCCGGTCAAAAGGCGAGACAGGCTCGCCAAGAGCGGCCCAGACACCGTTGTAGTTGACGCCACCGGACATCACGAGCACGAGCACGTCGGTGTCTCCAATCGTCGGCGTCGGGACGACTTCCTGCTGCATCGCCTTCGCTGGCGATCCGTGCCTGTCGCGTCGGATCGCCCAAGCCCACATCCGGGCGGGGACATGAAAAAGCGGTGGGACCTCCCCCACGTCATAAAGGTCCCTGATCGCCGAGCGCTCTGATCGAACGGCTTGCTGCACGCTGTTACGCTTTCTCACTGAGAGGATAATCGGCGGTGACTCAGATGCACGGACCGATCGAGGTACTTAAACCGCTGGGCGATCACACAACGGGAATGGCATGACCGAGGCCGCGGTCCCATTCGCAACAATACGCGCGACAGGTCATTCTGACAGTTCATGCTGATGAATTGCATGCTGTAACTGCCGCTGGATTAGTGGGACAGGAAGAGTGGCATCTTCATGTGATTGAGCACGTGTTCGGTGGCGCCACCGAGAACAAATTCTCTCGCTTTGGAGTGGCCGTATGCACCCATAACCAGCATGCAGGCGCCCCGATCCTTGACATACCCGTCCAGCGCTTCGCCAATCTTTTGCCGGCCAATTTCGACCTCGTCGGCGACAGCATCGACACCATGGCTCTTGAGGTGCCGGAGAAGGTCCGACGATACGCCAGAAATTGCAGCCGGCTTCTCATTGATGGCAGTAAAGACACGGACCTCACGGGCCCGCTCAAGCAGCGGAAGGGCGTCCGCAACTGCGCGTGCAGCGCCACGGCTACCGTCCCATGCGACTGCTACAACTTCGGGCCGGGATGGCAGATCGGCGCTGCCCGGCCTGAAAACCAGCGTCGGCCGGCCGGACCAGAATATCAGCTCTTCGACCACTGCGCGCTGGTCGTCGAGTTGGTCGAGTAGCGGGACGATACAAAGATCACGCGTTCGAGCTGCTCGTACAACATGTTCGGCAGCGCAATGGTGCTGTGCGACCCCTGTGAGGCACTGCCCAAACACGCCCACTCTTTCTGCCTCTTGTTTGAAGAAGGCGAGCGCCGATCGTCCGGCTTCCCTGCTCTTGGCCTCTTCAGCCGCAACGAGCTTGCTGACACCCAACACGCGCTCGGCGAGCCAATTGCCCGGAGCACGAATGTCGACATCGAGGGCAAGGGCGGAGAGCTTGCTATCGAGCGCCCCGCAGAAATTCACTGCTTGGCCGATTGCTGATGTGGGCGTGGGCTCAGGGTAGCTGTCGATGTAGAGCAAAACGTCCTGTAGTCGCATGACATAGTCTCCAAGACGGCACGCTCAATCATTCCAGCCGGCGGGCTGGGACCATGACCACGCCCATCAAACGCCGACAGTTAGACTTGCTGCGTCTGTCTCTCCAGTTCAATTATGACAACGAATCGTTCTCTTTTATTCAACGGTCTAAGAGTGTGAGATCGCCGGGCAGCGGCAATGACCTAGTGGGATTCCACGACATTTTTGGCAAGGTGCGCTGTGGAGATAGCGCTATAGCGGATGGTCGCCAGCCTAACGGAGTCCGCGCTTTTGGATCGACCCAACCTAAGCGTGGGGCCGCCTTGTGCGGTCCAATCGATCTGGGCGATGATGACGGCGAATTCGACATCGACTCTGACGGTCCAGCGCGGGCATGGCTTTTTGACTGGCGCGTACGCGAGCTACGCTCAGCCACGGGCGCGTGGCGATAGAGCAACATGGTGCAACGAGAGCAACGAGTGAGGAACAACCCCATGCCGACGCCTGATGCTGCGCGCAACTCTTCACCTACTGGGACCACAATGAGCCTGATGATTCGCCGCCCTGATGACTGGCACGTGCACCTTCGCGACGGACCCATGCTGGCGTCGGTCGTCAACTACACCGCCCGGCAGTTCGCGCGCGCCATCGTCATGCCGAATCTCAAGCCACCGATAAACACGGTGGCGGCAGCGAGGGCGTATCGCGAACGGATTAAGGCCTCGGTGGAGCCAGGTCTTTCCTTCACGCCGCTGATGACCTGTTACCTCACCGACGCCATCGATGCGCATGAGGTTGAACGGGGTTTTGCCGAAGGGGTGTTCACCGCCTGCAAATTGTATCCGGCCAACGCCACGACAAACTCCGAGCGCGGCGTGACAGACATCCGGAAACTCTACAAAACGCTCGAGGTCATGCAGCGGATCGGCATGCCGCTGCTTGTCCACGGCGAGGTCACCGACCGCGAAGTGGACATTTTTGACCGGGAAGCGGTCTTTATCGAGCGCATTCTCACCAAGATGATTGCAGCTTTTCCCGCGTTGAAGGTGGTTTTCGAACACATCACCACGGCTGATGCCGTTGCTTTCGTCGAAGCAGGGACTGCCAATCTGGCGGCCACGATCACGCCACACCACCTCGCGATCAACCGTAACGCCATGTTCGACGGCGGAATTCGACCGCATCACTATTGCCTGCCTGTTGCGAAGCGTGAGTCGCACCGCCTTGCCTTGCGTCGAGCCGCAACATCAGGATCGACCAAATTCTTCCTTGGAACCGACTCAGCGCCTCATCCAGTGAACGAAAAGGAGTCGGCATGCGGTTGCGCGGGGATATTCAACGCGCCGTTTGCCCTGGAAAGCTATCTTGCGACTTTCGAAGAAGAGAACGCACTTGAGCGATTTGAAGCCTTCGCCTCGGAGAATGGACCGCGCTTTTACGCCCTGCCTCTCAACGAAGGGAAGCTACGTCTCGAACGAGGACCTGTCGTCGTTCCCGATTTGCTGGATACGCCTGCGGCGCGGCTCGTGCCTTTTGGGGCCGGAGAAGCGCTCGGCTGGCGCCTTGCGGTCGACTAGCTTATTGGGCTGCTGACCGCGTCCCTCGCGCGCCGGGCTCAGCTAGAGCCGCGCTACACCAGTAGTTCTTCAAAGGGCCATCAGGCTGACGGGAGGCACCTAGGCGAGTATCTCTGTCGCAGCCGGAAAACGGCCCACCTATTGCGCGATCCACATGACGGCAGCGTCTACCCAGCATGTTCCGGCGCCGCTAACACATCAATGACCGCTGTAAAACAATGTCAGCGACCGCGAAGCAACTTTGCTCCCCGCGCCCGAATGCGCTTGGCTACTAGAACGCATGTGCCGTGGTACGGCGCCTCCTTACGCCACAGCAGCGCGATTTGCCGGCTCATTTCGTAACCGCGAACGTTTAACACGTGTACGCCGCCAGCTGCGCCGGCGCTTGATTTCAAGTAAAGCTCCGGAAGGATCGCAAGCCCAAGGCCACTTGCCGCCATCTGATACAAGCTATCCAGGCTTGTCCCCTCATAGTCCCGCAGCAGTTGCATTTTCAGCGCTTCGCATATGACGGCGATCTGTCGGGACAGATGGTGGCGCGAGTCCAGATTCAACACGCCATGATTGTCAAGATCCGCGGCCTCCAGGCGCCTGCGTTTCGTCAGCGGATGATCGACTGAAGCGACGATCCGCAGCGGCTCCTCGAAGAGCTGTTCTGTGTGTGCGCCAGCGGAAGGCAGAGGCAGCGGCGCAAGAAGAAGATCAATGGCCCCGTTTGTGAGCTCGCCGACCTGCTCGTCGGGTATCCCTTCTCGGATGTGAATTTTCAGTCGCGGCATCTCAGCGTACATTTCGGCAACGATCTCAGGGAGCAGATACGGACCTATCGTTGGACTGACGCCGATACGGAGAATGCCAACCTCGCCTCCCGTTCGCGCGACAAGCGCTGCGCGCTTGAGATCGTCGACCTCTCGGATGATGCGCCTGGCACGCTCGCATATGTCGCGACCGATCGGGGTTAACCCGCCGCCTGAAAGGCCCCTGTCCAAGAGTATCACGCCCAATTCATCCTCCAGCAGTTTGAGCTGCTGGCTGAGGGTCGGTTGCGAGACGTGTGCTGCCTTTGCCGCCCGGTGAAAGTTCCGATGTTCAGCGATGGCGATCAGATACTCAAATCTTCGCAAGGTGGGCATGGGGAACTCCGTCAACCGCGGAAATGTATCTGACCAGCTGATAGGTCTACACTATCAAAAAGCTCGCAACAATCGATTGGACGCTATTGGTGATCGTCACTACGACAGCGTTCAGTATCAACGCCGAAAGAGATTGCCTCCATGAAACGCAACCTGATGGGCCCGCTCCCCATCCTTCTATTGGCTTCCGCCGTCGGTCTTGGCGCATGCGCTTCTACGGCTACGACGTCGTCTTCCACGACGATCACCCAGCAGGCCTCAGAGACCGCAATTTCACGCGACGAAGTGATCGCTGCACAAAACGCCTGGGGGGCCGCGCTCGTCGGCATCTCGACGACCTATGACAACCAGGGACGTGAAGCTGCGACCCGTATGGCTGCAACGGTTCTCGATTCCGCCTACGGCTACGTTTGGGGGCCGGTGCTTTTCAAGCCGACCCTTACAGAGGCGCCACAAACGTTCCGCACCACACGAGAGGGCGCGCTCGCCTATTTTGTTGGACACAATTCCAAATTCCCCAGCGACACCGGATTTGCGTTGAAGCATTGGCGCACTGTCAAGATCGAGAACGCTGCCATTTTTATCGATGACGACATCGCGATCTCAATGGGGAATGTTCACATCACGGATCGCGATGGCAAGGTTACCACCGTGGACAAAACCTGGGGCTACAAGCGGGACAAGGATGGGACCCTCCGCATCGTGCTCCATCACTCGTCACTACCCTACAGCCCAGACTGACGCTGGCAGACCGCGATGACGAGGGCATTCCGGCGAGAGCGGGAATGCCCACACCTATCGGAAAATCCGACATGACCGTTCCAAGTTGGGAAAGCGCCGCGCGCGCCCGCGGCTGTTGGAACTGACAAGGTATCCAGATGCTCAAGACATGCTCGGACATCACGCTTATTCTTGGACTGGCCGTGCTTGGCGTGCTGCCTGCCCATGCCCAATCATTGACCGGCAATGTCGGGTCGGCGAACATCTCAGCTGGCGAACGCTCGGTCGAGGTTCGGGCCGGCTTCGGTGACAACGGCGATGCAGGCGCGCGAATCCATTACGAGCACGCGTTTTCTGGCTCCTATCAGCTTAGGGTGATCGGTTCATTCTCCCAGCCCGACTCGGCGGACTGGGATTTCACCGGGCTGACGTTCGAGAACCGTTTTCAGTGGGCCGAAGAGGCTGATGACAGTTCAGGTTTCAACGGTGGCCTAAGGCTGGCCTACACATTCGCCGACGGCAAAGGCCCAGACGAAGCCCACGTTCGTTTGACCCTGACCGACAAGTTTGCCGATCACTGGGAATGGCGCGCCAATCTGATTGGAGAGATTGAAACTGGCAACGGCAGCGAGGGTGGTGTCAACATCGAGTCGCGAGCTCAGCTGACCCGGGAACTGGACATTGCCGCCCTGAACGCGTCGGAGTGGCGGCTCGGGGCGGAACTGTTCAGCGAGTTCGGCAACAGTCGCGATATACCTGGGTTCGAACAACAAGCACACCAGATCGGCCCGGTCCTCAAGATTTCCTGGGATAACGGCGTTCATCTCCAGACCGGCGCTCGCTTCGGCCTGACTGAAGGCTCGGACGATTCGATGTTCAAGCTGTTTGTCGGGCGGGAGTTCTGACCACGAAGCGGACCCGGGCAATCGGACCGACCTGACCCGCGGAGCGCAAGGGCTGGGTCAGAGTAGCAAGCTCGCTAGAGAGCGACGACCTCTATCAGGTTGTTGACCTCGCCGAGGCCGCATCGGTCCGTATGCAGATAGTCTGAGTGCCGACGAGTCGTTCAAGTAGCGTCGCAGCTTGAGGACCTTTTCTGATGGAGACATCTGCCGAGACTGCCTAGTGTCGGAGCTAACAGCGCGCTCTGCATTGCGCACTCACCACCCTCCGCAGTTAGCAATGAACTATCAGTCCTTGGGCTTCGCGGCTTCGTGATGGGAAACCCAGAAGTCTATGGTTGAAGAAGCACAGATCGACGCTACTTTCAGTAAAGCGGACCGGGCCCCTCTGGCTGATGTGAAGCGATAGCTGATCATCTGCGATGTCGGACCGCATCGGGGAGCATCCCGATAGTGGCTCGGACGCTTTGTTCTGGACACCATCGCGCTCCTGCAGGTTAATGGAGAGGAGTTATGCATGTCTGGAAGGCTTTATCGCGCCCTATCGCTGGCGCACCAGCAGGTTCAAGCAAAAATCGAAACAGAAGAGCGGTCGCCCGCGCCCGACTGGTTTCGGATCAACGAGCTGAAACGTCGGAAGCTGTCCATCAAGGACAGAATGAGGTCCGTACTCGAACACGGTCGCGACGCGCTTCCGCTGCGGGCTACAACGGGTGGTGTCCGGCGGCCAAGCCAGGGCATCCCACTCAACAGCGACGCCTAGGAGATCATCATGCCCCTTCTGACATCTCCGATTGATGGCGTCGCAATGCGCCAGATCCGCCGTTACGGCATTGAGCTGGATGTCTGCCCGACTTCGGGTGGCGTATGGCTCGACAAGGGCGAACTCGAGAAGCTGATAGCTCTCGTCACCGAAGAAGCCGTACAGTCGGTGGAGGCCGACGTCGAGCGTTCCCGCAAGGCTGGCCGGGGCTACGGCGAGGATAGCGATGATGATGATTTCGATGATCATCGTCGCCGTGGCGGCAAGCGACGTTCTCGTTTTCTCGACATCTTCGACTGACAGACGTGAAGTTGCGGCGCCGGCATTCTTGATGCCGGCGCCGTTCACACGATCATCCACCTAGCAAACGACTTCTTTATGCCGACACACGTCGTGTGTCGATGCCAATACCTGCATCGCAGCGAGCTTGGGTCGGGGCACGCGCCGCGATGCTTGCCTTCAAGGTTCACACTATGACCTTCGACATCTTTGCCGAGTTCGCCGGCCAGCCCATCTGGTTGTGGGCCGCCTTTCTTTCATTTGTCGGCCTTGTCCTCTGGCTTGATCTCGGCGTCATCAACAATCATGACGGCGTGATCTCCCCGGCACGCAGTGCAATGATGTGGGCTGGCTTTGCGACGTGCGCGCTAGCGTTCGCGGGCTATGTGTACTTCCTGTACGAGCCGGACCCCGCATTCTACTCGGGCACAGGCGACCTGAACGCGCAGGCGACGGTTCAGTACGTCACGGGCTATCTGCTGGAGACCGCGCTGGCCTTCGACAACATATTCGTCATTTCCATGGTGTTCGCCTTCTTTGCGGTGCCGCCTGCCTATCAGCACCGCGTTCTTTTCTGGGGCATCATCGGCGCCATCGTTTTCCGCGCTATCTTCATCGGGCTCGGCTCGGCCATCGTCAACGAACTCACCTGGGTGCTGTTCATCTTCGCTGCGATCCTGATTTTCAGCGGCTGGAAGATGCTTCGCTCAATGGGGGCGGCCAACCACGCACCTGACGCCAGCAAGATCGTTCGGTTTGTTGAGCGTTTCGTGCCGGTTACGAAGGAGATTCGCAACCACAACTTCTTCGTTCGCGTGCCGAACCCCGCGGGCAAGGCTGTGCTTCACGCAACTCCCCTGTTCCTCGCTCTCTTGACCGTGGAGGTGGTAGATATCGTATTCGCGATCGACAGTGTCCCGGCGATCTTTGCCGTCACGCGTGACCCCTTCATCGTCTATACGTCCAACATCTTCGCGATCCTCGGCCTACGCTCGATGTACTTCATGCTGGCCGCTGCAGCCAACCGCTTTGTCTATCTCAAGGCTGGTCTCGCCGCCGTGCTGGTCCTGATCGGAGGCAAAATCATCTGGAATTTTGGCCTGCACAAGGAGCTGCATCTTGTTCCGTATCTCGAAGCTCACTGGTCGCTGCTCGCGACTCTCGTCCTGGTTGGCGGGGCTATCGTTGCGTCGCTGTGGAAGACCCGCAACGCGAAGCCTTCGCTCCAGCAGCGGTGAACGGAAACGCATACTGGCAAATCGCAGATGCAAGGCCCCTCACGCTAAGTTAGTGAGATTTGGCAGGAGACGCGACACGGCCGCTGCGCCAAAACCGTCCCCAAACTTGGACGAAGTCGGAAATTGCGTATTGGGTAGTCATGTGGCTGCAGCTTTTCGGACGCGGTTGGCCGGTGCAGAGGTTCCAGACCGCGACAGGGTTTGAAGACACTACGCCCGGGGAGCAACTGTTGGCTCCCCGCATCCCTTCTCGATGACGAAACGCCAACCACTGGTTGCGAATTCGCCTGAGCGTTCAGTGTTCGGAATCAATCATCCGTCACGCGACCGTCAGGCTGACCGCACCAACTGGTCGATTGGAGCGAGGATGGCTGCTCTAAAGCTGAGTGACATCCGTCCTGCCCCTTACAACCGGCGAAAGCCGGCAACGACGTCGCCCAGTGCCGCAAACGCCACCAGAATGAACGTAACTACGATGATTGCGGTCATGACGCAGCTCCGTGATATCGCGTACCTGGACTGACGTCATCCGCGATGTCCGACCGATGGAATCTGACAAAGGTCGATTCGCCCGGTCCAGCGACTGCCCAACCGCAGGCTCCTGCGCATGAGCGATTTCCGAGTGGGCAGGTATGGGGTGTTGAGCAAGGCGCTAGCATTTATTTGACCTTCCGAGTAAGCCCATGAGCGTGCTGCCTCGCGCCCCACGCCGCGAAGGCACACGACGGCCAGCCTGCAATCAACCCCTCATAACTCTCCGATCCGGCACAGGATAGACGCCATGATCACGGTATTTGGAATCACGGGTGGAAAGCTTGTGCCGCTGGGCGAAGGCGTCGAGCGGCTGGACGAGGCTGTCTGGATCGACCTGTTCCGGCCAACGCCGGAAGAAGAAGCCATGGTCGAGCGGAAGGTCGGGCTCGATGTACCATCGCGCGAGGAAATGCAGGAAATCGAGCTTTCCAGCAGGCTCTATGAGGAAGGCGGCGCCGCGTTCATGACGGCCAGCATCCTATCGCACACCGACTCGGATGATGTCGTGATTTCACCCATCACCTTCATCATGTTTGGCAACCACCTGATCACTGTGCGTTACGAAGACCCGCGCACGTTCGGGGCCTTTACGGCGCGAGGTCAGCGCGCGGGCATCGCGTGCCCCAGCGCGGGCGGCGTCGCCGTAGGCCTGCTGGAGGCCAGCGTCGAACGGCTTGCGGACGTTCTCGAGCGTACAGCGCACGAACTGGAAGTTCTTTCGAAAGAGATATTTCGCACCGCCAACTCGCACCAGCAAGCTGGCAACGACAAGACGCCGCGCCCGAAGACGGCTGTACGCTCCACCGATTTCCAACGCGTGCTGGTGGGCGTTGGGCGGAAGGGAGATCTGGTCTCGAACGTTCGCGACAGCCTCATCACGATCAGGCGGCTCTGCACCTTCTTTCTCAGCGCGGATACCGACAAGAAGGCTAGCAAGGATGTCCTTACCCGGGTGAAGACGCTGGCCCGTGACGTGGAATCGCTTTCGGACCACGCCACCTTCCAGGCGCAGAAGGTTAACTTCCTACTCGACGCGACGCTCGGCATGCTGAACATCGAGCAGAACAGCATCATCAAGATCTTCTCGGTGGCGGCGGTTGTCTTTCTGCCGCCGACGCTAATTGCGTCGATCTACGGTATGAACTTCGATTTCATGCCTGAGCTTGCTTGGCCGGTGGGATATCCTTTCGCCATCGGTTTGATGATCTTGTCGGCGGTCCTGCCCTATCTGTTCTTCAAGCGAAGAGGCTGGCTGTGATCACTCCGCTAGGCTCCAGAGGAGCAGAGGCCCTGCTCGGCCATTTGGGGCTGCAATGACGATCTGAATGAAAACAAAGTCGGCGCGCCGGCTGTCAGAACGTCACCACGTCAACGGCACGACCGAGGATGTTAGTGGCATATGTGATACCGAAATACCGCCCGTCGTAAGACTCGGCGGTATCCCCCAGTAAGAATACCTGCCCATCGGCCAACGTTGTGCACCCCTGCCAGGAAGGCAGCCGCGAACCGTTCGAACCCATGGGCTTGGCCTGCGCAACAACGCGATCATTGATCCTCACCTCTAACTGCTGACGACAAACCCTGTCCTCTGTCGAGGCGACAACGCGCTTGATCAGGAGTTTTCCATTCGGGAGAACGCCTCTGGCGGCGAGGTCAACACCCAGGTTATCCGACGGCAGAACAGCGACACGATCGCCGACACTCCAGCCGCCGCGCTCGATGCGGTAGAGTCCTCTGGGTGCACTGGGCGAGAGGTTCCACACGAACTGCGCCGAGCTTCCGGTGACTGGAATCGTCAGCGCGACGATGGCCGCGGCGCTGATGACCGCCAACAGCACACGGCGAGATGCGATAGCGCGAACGGATGGCACGCCTCCCGACTCGTGTGCGGCTGGCTTCATCCTTCGGTGCTATTGGTCTGCAGGCCCTGGCGTAACGGCCGGCCTTCGGTATTCGGAAACGGCGAGCGCTCACGGTCCGGCAATGCCGGGACGGTATCATTGGCCGCGACACCGGCTGGCAAGCGACGCTGAGGGGGAACGTAGACCTCCCTGAAACATGGATGGCGAACCGGATCGAAGCACGATCGAATCCAGTGCAGCACGGGCTGGCTGGCCTCCACGTTGCGGACCCGCTCCGTATAGGTCAGCCAGAACCGCAGGGTTGCGAGCGGCTTGATGTGCGTCAGCGGCGTCAGCCGGTCGTCGAACTGCGACACATAGCTTGGCAGCGCGGCAATCCCCGCGCCCGATGCGCAGGCCTCCATCAGGACCGTGCCCGCATCTGTTCCTACCGTGTCAGGCAGTATGGCGCCCCAGGCTGCAGCCGCCTGCCGCCAGCTTTCCGGTTGGTACTCGGCGCCGGACAGGCGCAGGCACTGATGCGCCTGAAGGTCAGACATGACTTTGGGCTCGCCATGCTGCGCAAGATAGCTGGGGGCCGCATAGAGAATGTAGTGCAGCCAGCCGAGCTGGCGGGAGACCATATTGGCCGCAGTTGGCTTTTCGAACTGGATAGCGATGTCGCCATCGCCGTCGGCAAGATTTGGCGTCGTCGGCAGAACTTTCAGGAACACCCTTGCTTCGGGCTGAAGCGACAACAATTCAGGAAGGCGACGGGCCAGCCAGTAGGTGGCGATGCCTTCGCGCGTACAGATAACGAGACGATCCGAACTCTTTTCACTCGCACGTTCGATGATGGTCTGAACCGTGTCGGCCATGCTGCGAGCTGACCGGAGGATGTCATCGCCAACGGCTGTGAGCTCAAGCCCCCGGTGCGAGCGCTCGAACAGCTGGTGACCCAGCGCCCGCTCAAGTTCATCAAGATCGTTCGACACCTTGGTATAGCTCCGGCTTAACGCCTTCGCTGCGGCGTTAATGCTGCCTGTGTCAGCCACAGTCTGGAAGACCTTAAGCCGATCCCAATCGAGTTTCGCCCCACCCACGTTCGCTCCTTTTCAGCGACCCCTTAGCCAAAAATCATGGAAGCGAACCCGCGCCGTTTGCGCCTAAGCCCATGCTCGTCAACTCGCTGAGCGGTGCGATGAGCTGGTCCGTCCCCCTGTTAAGAAATTATCCAAGCAAGGCGCGGACCACGCTTGGCTTTTCCGTTGACGTCCCCGTCATTGGGGCATGGGCCACCAAGTCACACGCGACCTGCCCCGAAGCTGACACCGAGGCGAATGGTCGGCGTCGGCCGACGCGATGGGGCGCCAGCCAATGAGCGCGGGAAGGATCTACTGGGGACAGATTGTCTGCGTGCTTGGCGCCTTCGTCGCCAGCATGGCGGTTACGACCCAGTGGACAGCTGACGCACTTGGGCATCAGCCACAACTTGGCGGGCCGGATGCGATCCTGTGGGGACACCAGCTCTACGCGCCCTGGAAGTTCTTCCTGTGGTGGTACGCCTTCGATGCTTATGCTCGCGAGATTTTCGAGACCGGCGCACTGATCTTCCTGGGCGGCGTCACCCTCTCCGTCGCAACCGCGTTCGGCTTTTCGCTGTGGCGCTCGCGCGAGGCAAAACACTCCGACACCTACGGAACCGCGCGCTGGGCAGCATCATGCGACATCAGGCGTCTTGGCCTCACGTCGGGAGACGGCGTGGTCCTCGGGGCCTGGCGCAACCAGCTTCTCCGCCATGATGGCGACGATCACGTACTGGTCGTTGCGCCGACGAACACAGGCAAAAGCGTCGGCGTCTCGCTCCCGACAGGCCTGGTCTGGCGGCATTCCTATGTCGCGCTCGACCTCAAAGGCGAGAACTGGACTGTCACGTCGGGTTTACGATCTGCATTCGGCCCGGTTTTTCGGTTTGCTCCGACGGAGACGGGCGCTCATCGCTACAACCCAGTAACCCAAATCCGCCGTGGCGACGCGGAAGTTCGCGACGCGCAAGTACTCGCGGACATGCTGGTCGATCCTGAAGGCGCCTTGCGCGAGCGCAGCCACTGGCAGTTACGCGCCTTCGAACTCCTGGTCGCCGCCATCCTGTGGACGCTCTACGCGGAACGACAAAAGACGCTCGCGCGCATCGCTGAATTGCTCGCGGACCCGCAACGCCCCGTCGCGGACCTCTTCAGCGAAATGCTCACACGGGCGATCAAGGACGGTGCGCCACATCCGGTTGTCGCCGCAGGCGCGCGTCAGCTGCTCGACATGGCGGACGCCGAACGCTCCGGTGTCGTCTCGACAGCACTTGGCTATCTGGCGCTCTATCGCGACCCAGTCCTGGCCCGCGCCACGGAAGTCTCCGACTTTGCGATCGAGGACATCATCGCCGGGGCGCGGCCGGTATCCGTCTATCTCGTCATCCCGCCTGAGGAGATTTCCCGTCTCAAGGCACTGCTTCGCCTGGTGCTCAACCAGATCCTGAAACGTCTCACAGAAGTTGCCGCCCAGCGGCAGGGTTCGGGACGGCGCGTCCTCCTGATGCTCGACGAGTTTCCGCAGCTCGGCAAACTCGACTTCTTCGAGCACGCCCTCGCCTATATCCGGGGCTACAGGATCAAGGCCTGCCTCGTCGCGCAGTCCTTGAACCAGATCGTCCAGGCCTATGGCGAGCACTCATCGATCCTGGACAACGCTCATGTTCGCGTTGCCTTCGCCTGCAATGACGAGCGCACGGCCAAACGCATCTCCGATATGCTGGGCGTCACCACAGAGACCCGCGCCCAGATGAACTATGCGGGCTCGCGCATGGCGCCCTGGCTTGGTCACACCATGGTCTCGCGCCAGGAAGTGCCGCGCCCGCTGCTGACGCCGGGCGAAGTTATGCAGCTGCCTGCGGACGAAGCGCTGATCCTCACGGGCGGCGCCCCGCCCATTCGGGCGCGCAAGGTTCGCTACTTTTCCGAGCCAGCGTTCAAGGCACGCGTCAGGGCGCCGTACGCCTCGCCGCGGCTTGGCGGCGACGGGATTGCAACAAGCTGGTCCAACCTCGCGCCGCCGCCCCCGGCACAGCCCAGTCAGCAGCCGAAGGCGCAGGCCCGGAATGGCAGAAGCCACGCCGCCCAGCCGCGGCAGAAGGCCTTCGACTTTTCGGCGCCCGCGCCCACGCCCGCGCCCACGCCCGCGCCAACGTTCCCGGTAGGGCCGCAACAGCCCGCCTTTGGTCGCGAGGATGCACTTGGAGCGGCGCTGAGCGGGCCCAGCACCGCCCAGACGCTTTTCGCGATCGATCCCGACACGTTCGACAGCCTGTGAGTTGAGACCATGGTTCGCACCAAGATAACTGCCCGCATCCCGCCTGACCTCGCCGACTCGCTGCGCCGCATCGCCGTCCTGAAGGACCGCAGCATCTCGGACGTCGTGGAGGAAGCGATCATTCGTTCATTCGCCGACAAGAGCCATGCGGAACACGCGGCGCTGATCGTCAAGCTGGACCAGCTGTCGCGCCGTCTGGGCGTCATCGAGAAGTCTCAGGAGAGCCTGTTCGAACTCACTGCCCATGCTGCTCGCTTCGCCATGAGCGTGGCGCCTGAAATTCCCGACGCCGATCGCGCCATGCTGAACGCGCGCGGATCATCCCGCTTTCAGAATGTTGTCACCGCGATCGTCGCCCGTCTCTCCAGCGGAAAGAGCGTCTGGAAGGATCATTTTGTCGAGGCGGCGCCCCCGCCGGCGTCTATGGGAGTCGCCGCAGAATGACCGCGTCGCCGTCTCTGTCCCCTGATCCCTCGCGCGGACATGATGGTTCGCGTGGATTGGCCATGCTGTCGACTGCGCTCGGCCCCGCCCTGTCCGCTGTTTTGCTGGCAGCCGACACGATCGAGGTAATCGTCAATCCTGACGGCCGCGTCTGGGTCGAGCGTGCTGGCCGGGGCCGCGAAGCCGGCGGCTTCCGGCTGGAGGCGGGCGAGACTGAACGGGCAATCCGGTTGATCGCCACTCTCACCGGCGCTGAAGTGACGCGTGAGAAGCCGATCGTCTCGGCAGAGCTTCCGCCGCGCGGCGAGCGGTTTGAAGGCGTTCTGCCGCCCGTGTCACGCGGCCCCTGCTTTGCGATCCGCAAGCCCGCCGCGAGGATCATTCGTCTGGACGACTATGCCGAACAGGGCGTCATCACGACGGACCAGCTCCATCAGCTCAGGTCGGCGATTGCCGACCATGCCAACATCATCGTTGCGGGCGGAACCGGATCGGGCAAGACGACGCTTGCCAACGCGCTGCTGGCTGAAATCGCCGGGATGGATGAGCGCGTCGTCATCCTGGAAGACACGCGTGAATTGCAATGCGCTGCCGAGGATGTCGTTGCGCTACGTACGCAGCCGGGGTCGGTGACGCTTTCCGATCTTGTGCGCTCGACGCTTCGCCTGCGCCCGGACCGGATCGTCGTCGGCGAAGTCCGCGGACCCGAGGCCCTCGACCTGCTCAAGGCGTGGAACACTGGCCATCCGGGCGGCATCGCCACCCTGCACGCCAATTCGGCCCGCGCAGCGCTCGCCCGACTCGAACAGCTCGCGATGGAAGCAACGACCAGCCCGCCGACCGCCCTGATCGCGGAGGCGATCAACCTCGTCGTCTACATTGAGCGCGGCGGCCCGGCGGGCCGGCGCATCTCCGAGATCTACGCGCCTTCCAAATCCCTACCGGATGAGACGCGGATGAGCCCGGCGCGAGGGGATCGCGCACCACAGCACGCACATGGAGCTATATCGTGACTATCCTTGTTCACTTGCGACCGCTTCTTCGCACAGCCGTCGCCCTCGCATCCGCCGCCGCCCTGTCCGGCACGGCGCATGCTGCAACTGGCGGCGGCGGCATGCCGTGGGAGGGCCCTCTCACCGCGGTCATGGATTCGATCACGGGTCCGGTCGCCCGCATCGTCGCCATCCTGATCATCGTCGCGACCGGTCTGACGCTTGCCTTTGGCGATGTCGGCCAGGGCTTCAAGAAGCTGTTGCAGATCCTGTTCGGTCTCGCGATCGCCTTCGCGGCAGCAAGCTTCTTCCTGCCGCTCGTGGGCGGCGGCGGCGCAGTTATTCCGTAGGAGAGCCGTTCCATGCGCGACCCCCACGACATCCCCGGCTTCCTTGCTCCGGTCAGACAGGCGCTTACGACAGTCATCCTATTCGGCGGGGCCCCACGCTCCTTCGCAATTCTCAGTGGCACGCTGGCGATGGTGGTCGTGTTCTCGGGCGCCCTCTTTGCCGGACTGCTGCTGGGCGTCGTGGGGCATGTCGTGGGCGTATTCCTCGCCCGCCACGATCCCCAGGCGATGGATGTCCTCAAGCGCGGCATGCGTATCCCGCCTCACCTCGAAATCTGACGAGCCTCACCCCCTAGACTAGCGCCCGACGAGACCTGCCCATGATCAGCTTCGCTCCCTACGTTCACAAACCCAGCCGCCTTGAAGACTTCCTCCCATGGGGCCTGCTGGTCGCGCCAGGAATCGTCCTTGGAAAGGATGGCTCGTTCCAGAGAACGGCCCGGTTCCGTGGACCGGATGTGCGATCCTTGACGCCGGAGGAACTCGTCTCGTTCGCAGCGCGAGCCAACAATGTGTTCCGGCGCCTGGGCTCTGGCTGGGCCATCTATGTCGAGGCAGACCGGCGCGAGATCACGTCCTATCCCGAAGGCTGTTTCGAGGATGATCTCTCGCGCCTCGTTGACTCGGAGCGCGCCGCAGCCTTCGAGCAGGCCGGCGCCCAGTTCGAAACCGTGCACCACATCACGCTGCAATGGACGCCGGCGCCTGACGCCAGCCGCAAGGCGTCGGCGTTCTTCTTCGAGATGGACAGACGCGATCGCCCGTTCGGCAAGCCGGACGAGCGGGTGAAAACGGTCCGGCGCCTTGATGCCCAGGTCGCGCGCGACGCGCTTCAAGCGTTTCAACAGTCAAGCAAACAGGCTTTCGGTCTCTTTGAAGGTATCGTGGCAGAGTTCCAGGTCCTCGATGATGCCGAGACGCTCACCTACCTCAAGGGCACGATCTCGCCCAAACGCCAGCTAGTTCGCGCGCCTGCCGGACCCGCCTTTCTCGATGGCCTGCTATGTGACGCGCCCCTGGCGGGCGGCACGGCCCCGAGGCTTGGCGGCAAACATCTGCGCGTGCTCACCATCAAGGGCTTTCCGGCATTCACGGCGCCTGGCGTGCTCGATGATCTCAACGCGCTGTCGATCACCTATCGCTGGATGACCCGCTATCTCTGCCTCGATCGCGAAGAGGCCGAGAAGGAACTGACCAAATGGCGGCGACTCTGGTTTTCCAAGCACAAGTCGATGTCGGCGCTGATGAAGGAGGTGCTGACCAAGGAGACCTCCACCTTCTCCAATCCCGACGCGCTGGCGAAGACGGCCGAAGTGGACGCCGCCCTTGAGGAGGTCGGCTCCGAAGCGATCGGCTTCGGGTTTCTCACCGCCACGCTGGTTGTGTTGGGCGACACAGCCGAGGATGCCGACGAAAAGCTGCGCCTGGCCGATCGCGTGATCTCGGCGCGCGGGTTCGTGACGGTGAGCGAGACGTTGAATGCGGTCGAAGCCTGGCTCTCCAGCCTGCCTGGCCATGCGTGGGCCAATGTCCGCCACCCCATGGTATCGACGCTGAATCTCGCTCATATCGCGCCACTGGCGACACCCTGGGCCGGCGAGAGCTGGAACCGGCACCTCAATGCGCCGCCCCTGTCGGTTGCCCATACCGACGGCTCAACGCCTTTCCGGCTCGACCTTCATGTCGGCGATGTCGGCCACACGCTGGTGATCGGCCCGACCGGCGCGGGCAAGTCAGTGCTGCTCTCTTTCCTTGCGCTGCAATGGAAACGGTATCCGGGGGCGCAGGTCTTCCTGTTCGACAAGGGCGGATCGGCGCGAGCCGCCCTGCTGGGCATGGGCGGCGCGGCAATCGATCTCGGCGGCGACGGGGTCGCGGCGTTCCAACCGCTCGCGCGCATCGACAGCCCCAAGGGACGCGCCGATGCGCTTGACTGGGTCATGATGCTGCTCGCCCAGGAAGGTCTTGCCGACACGCCCGACATCAAGGAACCGGTCTGGTCGGCTCTTGGGAGTCTGAGATCTGCCCCGCCGGAACAGCGGCACCTCACGGGCCTCCGCCTCCTCGTCCAGAACGCCGCAGTCCAGGCCGCGCTTCTTCCTTACACGCAGGACGGCGCCATGGGCGGCGTCTTTGACGGCGCGGAGGACCGGCTCGAACTCGCCGATGTCGTACTGTTCGAGATGGAGGAGATCATGGCGCGCCCGAGGGCGGCGGCGCCTGCCCTTCTCCATCTGTTCGACCGGCTGGAAGAGAGGTTCGATGGCCGTCCGACGCTTCTTGTGCTGGACGAAGCCTGGCTGTTCCTTGACTCGCCGCTGTTCGCAGCGCGCATCCGGGAATGGCTGAAGACGCTCCGCAAGAAGAATGTCGCCGTCGTCTTCGCCACGCAGTCCCTGGCCGACATCGCTGACAGCGCGATCGCACCCGCTCTCATCGAATCCTGTCCGACACGGATTTACCTGCCGAATGAACGCGCGTTCGAACCGCAGCAGCGGCAGGCCTATGAGCGGTTCGGCCTCAATGAGACAGAGATCGACCTCATCGCCACCGCACAGCGCAAGCGGCACTACTACTACGCAAGCCCCAAAGGCCGGCGATTGTTCGAGCTGTCGCTCGGTCCGGTGGCGCTCGCGTTTTGCACGGCGTCGGACCCGACCTCGCGTGAGCTGATCGCCACGCTGGAGGGGCAATCGTCCTCAACACCGTTCTGGCGGCGATTCCTGCGCGCGCGGCAACTCGCCTGGGTGCTGGATGCGCTTGATGACGCGCCCATACATCCTGGTGACCCGCCCCCGAAATCCCTCGCCTCACCTCGTCCCACGGAGACTGTTCGATGACGCGCCGCCTCACCTACCTTGTCCGCGCCCTGCTCGCTGCTGTGGCGCTAGCACCGATCGCCGCTGAGCCCGCGCAACCCCAGATGGCCGTCATCGATCCCTCCAACCTAATCCAGAACGCTCTCAATGCTGCCCGGGCGCTGCAGCAGATCAACAATCAGGTGACGCAGATCACCAACCAGATCCGGCAGCTGGAGAACGACGCAAGAAACCTGACGCGGTTGGGCGATACGTTCGCGCCTGACATCATGGCGCGGCTACGCGAGATGGATGCGCTTCTGAGCGAGGCGCGCGGCCTCGCCCTCAGGGTCAGCGAGACGCGCGCCTCGCTCAATTCCCTGTATACGGGAGACTATCGCGGCACTGATGTCGCAACCCGCGCCTTGGCGGCCGCCCGCCAGATCGACGCCGCCCGCTCGGCCCTCCAGACATCCCTTATCCTGCAGGCGCAGGTCACCGAACAGCTGCGTGACGACCAGACAACCCTGCAGGCCCTGTCCGACGTCAGCGCGAACGCAACCGGCGCCCTGTCAGCGCAACAGGCGACCAACGAACTCCTCGCCTTCCAGGCGCAGCAATCGATGCGGCTCCAGGCGCTGCTGGTGGCGGAATCCCGCGCCGAAGCGCTGGAACGCGCCCGCCAGATGGAAGCGCAGGCGCAGGCGCGCGCCCAGCACGATCATTTCTTCAGCGGCGCACAGACCGCCCATCCCGGCCAGAAGCCCTGGAACTAGCGAACAGGAACAGGGTGAGGCGCGGCCATGAATGACTTCTCAGCCATTGACGGGTTCCTGAACACGTTCACGACCTACATCGATTCAGGCTTTGGCCTGATCTCGGGCGATGTCACGTCGCTGGCGGCCATTCTCATTGTCATCGACGTCACCATCGCCGCCCTCTTCTGGGCGTGGGGTCAGAACACAGAGATCATCCAGAGCCTGGTCAAGAAGACCCTGTATGTGGGCGCGTTCGCCTTCATCCTCGGCAACTTCGCCATGCTGGCGACCATCATTTTCAACAGCTTCGCAACGCTCGGTCTCGACGCGGCAGCGGCCACCCTGACGCCCGCCGATCTTCTGAGGCCAGGTCTTGTTGCGGCCGAAGGTCTCGCTGCATCGCAACCCATCTTCGACCATATCGGTACGATCGCGCCCGGTCCGTTCGAGTTCTTCGGCAATCTTGGCGAGGTCATCCTGCTGCTCATCGGTGGGATCATCGTCATCGCAGCCTTCTTCGTTCTGTCGATCCAGCTCTTTGTACTCATCGTCGAGTTCAAGCTGACGACGCTGGCCGGCTTCATTCTCGTGCCCTTCGCCTTCTGGCGTCAGACGACCTTCCTCGCCGAACGCGTTCTGGGGCACGTCATCTCGTCCGGCATCAAGGTCCTGGTGATCGCGGTCGTCATCGGCATTGGCTCGACCATGTTCGAGACGCTACGGACGTCGCTCAACCCAGATGACATGACGATCGAGCAGGCCTTCGCCGTCGTGCTGGGCGCCCTCACCCTGATGGGCCTCGCCATCTTTTGCCCGCGGATCGCTGCTGGTCTGGTGTCGGGCGCGCCGCAGCTCTCGGCCGGCGCTGCGGCCGGCACCACGCTGGGCGTGGGCGCCGCTGGCGCAGGCGCCGTCAT
>JALHLU010000006.1 GCA_022844345.1 Hyphomonadaceae bacterium | reverse complement strand
TAAAGGTCCACCACCTCGTCGGAGATGCGGTCGCTCACCTTGTCGGGATGCCCCTCCGACACGCTTTCGCTGGTGAACAGGTAATTCGAACGCGCCACGCCGATCTCCTTGCGACAACCCAAAACGCCTGAGGCAAGCTCCCTAGCCGCCCCCGGCATATAAAGAAAGCTTTATATGATTTCCTGGCGCCTGTCTCGGCGCCGCGCTCAACTTTTGGATGAGCGCGCCTTCACCTTGGCCCGGCTCTTTCCGGCTGGCGCCTGTCGCGCCTCTTTCTTGACGCTGGCGAGGATGGACTTGCGGACGTCCGGGTCCTCGATCTTCTGGAAGGCGATCAGCAGGTCAACGGCCTCCTTGTCGATCTGGCCGGTGAAGTCGGCGGCGTCTTCGGCCGCTCCCCGGCGCGCAGCAGCGGCGGAGACCAGATCGAGGCCTTCGTAGAAATAGGTGATCCGCGTTTCCAGCGCCTGCGCCAGATCGAACAGGCGCCCGGCCGAAACACGGTTAGCGCCGCGCTCGTATTTCTGAATCTGCTGAAAGGTCACGCCCAGCCGGTCCGCCAGCTCCTGCTGCGACAGCTTGAGCTCCTGCCGGCGCCAGCGGAGCTTTCGTCCGACATGCTGGTCGGCCAGCGTGGGATTCTTTGTCTCCAACGGGCTCTGGCCCTCTGTTGCGGACGTCACGCGTGACGCGCGACTGGGCTATCCCTTAACCTAGCGGCGCGGCAGGGCGAACAACCCGAGGTTGAATCCCAGCAGCATCACCCAGAACAGCCCATCACGCCATCCGCCATACGGCGTGGGCTCCAGCGCTTTCGGAATAGCGGCGTCGACGATGCTGGAATGCCACCCGCCTGGGTCTGGCCGGAAGCGCGCCGGATCTGCTGGCGTGCCCCGCGCAGTCCAGCGCCCATAGGCATCGATAAAGCCAGTCTCGCCGCGGCTGGCGACGCGCGCCATCGGCAGCCCCTCCTCGATCGCGCGGTAGCGCGCCTGGGCGGCATGCTGGCCCGGTCCGAGGAATTCACCGAACCAGGCATCGATCGAGATGTTCACCAGCCATTCGGGCCGGTCATCCCCGGTGGGCGAAAGACCTGGGAAGATGACTTCGTAGCAGATCAGCGGACCAAAAGGCGGGATGCCATCGACCCGCACAGACGAAGGCATCGGCCCCGCCTCGAACCCGCCGGGCGCCAGGTCCTGCAGTGTCTGCAGCCCGATCGACTTGAGCAGGTCGGCGAGCGGCATGAACTCGCCGAAGGGCACCAGCATATGCTTGTCGTACCAGTGGCGCGCGCCGCGCACGTCGGCGTCGCCGCTGAGAACGGCCATCGAATTGTAGGCGCGCTGGTCGACATCGTTCGCGCCGTTGGAAACCGTCTCCAGCCGCGGCACGCCGAGGATCAGCTTGCGCTGTCCGATGCTGTCGGAAACAGCGCGCAGCGCGCCGTCCCATTCGAACAGGAAATAGGGCAGCGCCCCCTCGGGCCAGATCACGATGCCGGGCGCGTCCACCGTCGCAGCGCCCGTGAGCTCGAGATAGCGTGTGACGATCTTCTCGGCCGTGGCGGGATCGTGCTTTTCGGCTTGCGGCACGCCGATGTCGACAAGCCGCACCATCACGCCCGTGCCCGGATCATCGGCCGCAGGCGCATCGGCCAGCCGCCGCGCGCCCCAGCCCCAGATAGCGCCGAACACAATGGCGGCGACGATGACGGGAGCGGCGCGCGAGGCCATGCTTCCCCGTGCGCGCCTGTCGGCCAGCGTTGCGGGCGAAGCCATCGCAATGACGGTCAGCGCGGAAAGACCGTAAATCCCCCAGATCGAGGCAGACTGCGAGATCGCCTCCCCCGGCGCCCAGATCATGCCCGGCAGGTTCCAGGGCAAGCCGCCTATCCCGAACAGTGCGCCGCGCACCCACTCGCCGAAGGTGAACGACACGGCGAAGACGATGAGCCGCGCCGGGCCTGGCTGCCAGAAGCGGAAGCCGATGGAGACACACGCAGAAAGCACCGCGGTGAGAAGGCTCGGCAAGGCGATCAGCGGCATCCATATGAACATCAGGTGCGCGCCGGGGTTCACCAGAAACGCCCACGCGATCCAGTGCATGCCCACGAGGTAGTAGGCGAAGCCGAATGCGGCGATGCGCCAGAAGGCGGCCCGGCGCGGATTCGGCGCCAGGGCTGCCCCATCAAGGCACCAGACCAGGCCTGTCAGTGCGATTGCAAAGGCCGGCCAGAAGTGGATCGGCGGAAAGGCAAGGTTCGCCAAAGCGCCAAGAGCGGCGCAGAAAGCAAGCGCGCGCCACCCCTTGAGCCCCGCAATCCAGACATAGACTGGCGCGATCAGGTTCGCCTGCCCCGCACCGGGGCTGACGCTGGAACGCTTGTCGGTCATCACGCCTCCCCGGCCGCCCGCGCAAAGCAGGCAGCTAGCGGTCTATCGTCGCTTTCTTGTCCTCGGCAAGCGCGGCTGGCGCCGGCTTCTGCGTCCGGATGCGCAGGCGGACAATCCGGCGGGGATCGGCCTCGATGATCTCGATGGTGTAGCCGCCGGGGTGTTCGATCGATTCGCCAGCCTCCGGCACGCGCCCCGCCAGGGCCGTGACCAGCCCGCCCATGGTTTCGACTTCGTCCTCGAAATCCTCCACCTGCAGCGAGAGACCACTGGCTTTTTCAACGTCCTCGATCTCGGCCAGCCCATCGACATCCCATGAAGAACGCCCGCGCCGCATGACGGAGGGCCGCGCCTCGTCATGCTCGTCCTCAAGCTCGCCGACGATCTCCTCGACGAGGTCTTCGAGACAGACCATGCCGCCCGTGCCGCCATACTCATCGACAACCAGGGCGATATGCGTGCGGCTGGCCTGCATCTTGATCAACAGGTCTGGCAGCAATGTCGATTCCGGCACGAACATGATCTCGCGCAACAGACGCTGCAGCGGGCGCGAGGCCATCGTTTCCGGCGCCCAGCCCTGGCGGACGCCTTCTGCCACGATGTCCTTGATGTGGATGAAACCGAGCGGCTCGTCGAGCGAGTCGCGATAGACCGGCATGCGCGAGTGCGCTTCGGTCGCGAAGAAGCTCAACACCTCGCCCAGCGTCGCGTCGATCGACAAGGCTGCGATGTCCACGCGTGACGTCATCACGTCGCGCACGCTTGATGTCTCGAATTCCTTCAGCCGCAGCCTGATCGCCGCCGGCGCCGGCACGAAGGCGTTGGGCAGCGCGGCGATCTCTGGCTCGGGCCCGCCTGCGATCAGGCGCGCGAGGCGCTGGCGCAGGGAGAATTTCTGCGGAGGCTCTCCGTCGTTAGGCAAGGCTCAGGTCTCCTCAGGTCCGGCATAGGGGCCCGTCGCATAGGGATCGGGCCAGCCCAGGCTCGCAAGCAATTCGACTTCCAGAGGTTCCATCACCTTCGCATCTTCCGCTTCGACGTGATCATAGCCCAAGAGATGCAGGAATCCATGGATCAGCAGGTGGGCGGCGTGCCCCTCAAAGGCGCGCCCCATTGCTGAGGCATCGCGCTGGGCCGTGTCATAGCCGATGGCAATGTCGCCAAGATACTGAGGTTGGCCGGGAATTTCCGGTCCATCGCCGGGAAAGGACAGCACGTCGGTCGGCTTGTCGAAGCCGCGCCATTGCTTGTTGAGAGCGCGCATCTCTGCATCGTCCGTGAGCAGGACTGCCGCCTCTCCGGCCGCACCGAGGCGCGCGGCGGCAAGACCCAGCACATGCGCCGCAAACTGGTTGCAATCGCCCAGCCCCAGCCAGCGCTCGTCTGCGACGCGGAGGTCAATCTCGAGGCCCGTTGAAAGCGCCGTTTCGTTCACCGGGATGCGGCGCCCTTCGTGGCGTCCCTGTCATAGGCGTCGATGATGCGGCCGACGAGTTCGTGGCGCACGACGTCGGCGCGTGTCAGCTCCTCGATCGCCACGCCCTTGACGCCCTTGAGGATCCCCATCGCGTGGGCAAGGCCCGATGTCACGCCGCCCGGCAAATCGGTCTGCGAGGGATCGCCCGTCACGACCATGCGCGAACCACGCCCCAGCCTCGTCAGCACCATCTTCATCTGCGGCACTGTTGCGTTCTGGGCTTCGTCGATGATGACGAAAGCGTTCTTCAGCGTGCGCCCGCGCATGAAGGCGAGCGGCGCCACCTCGATCTCGCGGCGCTCCTTCCTGCGGTCCACTTCCTGAGCACCGAGACACTCGTTGAGCGCATCCCAGATCGGCAGCATGTAGGGATCGACTTTTTCTTCGAGCGCGCCAGGCAGGAAACCGAGCTTCTCACCCGCCTCAACCGCAGGCCGCGCCACCACCAGCCGCTCGCGCTTGCCCGCCTTCAGTTCAGCCGCGCCAGCGGCGACGGCCAGATAAGTCTTGCCCGTGCCCGCAGGGCCAACGCCGAAGATCAGGCCGAGATCATCACGCTGCAGCTTCTCGACATAGGATTTCTGGCCCGGCGTCTGCGCCATTACCGGCTTGCGCAGCCCCATGATCACATCGGCAGATGCGCCCGCCGGGGTGTTGTTTGCCGTGAGCCGGATTGCCGCCTCGAGTTCCGCTGCGGATGCGTCTGCGCCATTGGCGATGCGCGCAGCAAAGGCCTTCAGCGCCTCGGCCGCGAGGCGCGCGCCATCGCCCTGCCCGGTGACGACGATCTCGCCGCTCTGGGCCTGGCTGTCGACGCGCACGCCATCGTCGGCAAAGGCCTGTTCCAGCAGCTGCAAGTGCGCGTGCGCGGGGCCGCACAGGTCGCGCATCTGGTTCTGATTGAGTACCGGGATCGTGTACCTTGCGCCCCGCGGGGACTTTGGCTTGTCGCTCATGCGAGCGCCGCTGCTTCAACGAGACGGCCCTTCAGGCTCGACATTGTGGCGTCGAGTACCTCGACCTCCGCCATCCTGTTTGAAACGTGCATGGCCTCATCAACATGCACTGGCTGCATGTAGGGAGAATAGCCAAGCGCCTGGCCTTCGCGTTTGCCCTTGCGCGTGAACAACACCTTCATCCGCCGCCCGATGGTTGCGCGGTTGAAGCTGGTCGCCTGATCGTTGATCAGCCTCTGGAGACGCGCAAGACGCTCGTCCTTCACGGCCTCATCCACCTGCAGCTGCATGCCCGCCGCCGGCGTGCCGGGACGTGGCGAATACTTGAACGAATAGGCCTGCGCGAAGCCGACCGCCTTCACCAGCGCCAGCGTGTCTTCGAAATCCTTCTCCGTCTCGCCGGGGAATCCCACGATAAAATCCGACGCCAGCGCGATGTCGGGCCTTGCCAGCCGCACGCGCTCGATGATTCGGAGGTAATCTTCCGCCGTGTGCTTGCGGTTCATCGCCTTCAGCACGCGATCCGATCCCGCCTGCACCGGCAGGTGCAGGAACGGCGCAAGCTGTTCGACCTCGCCATGCGCGGCGATCAGGTCGTCTTCCATGTCCGATGGATGCGAGGTCGTGTAGCGGATGCGCTCGATGCCGCCGATCTTCGCGACATGGCGGATCAGGCCGCCAAGCCCCCACTCCCCGCCTTTTGGATCATGCGCGGGCGCCGCGCCGTGCCAGGCATTCACATTTTGGCCGATCAGAACGACCTCGCGCACGCCCTGCCGCGCCAGTTCGCGCGCCTCGGCGACGATCGCGTCGACGCTGCGCGAATACTCCGCCCCGCGCGTGTAGGGCACCACACAGAACGAACAGAACTTGTCGCAGCCTTCCTGCACCGACAGGAAAGCCGATGGGCCATCGACCTGCCGCGACTTCGGCAGCGCATCGAACTTCTCGTCGGCTGCAAAATCGGTTTCCAGCACGTCGCCCGTCTTGCGCGCCAGCCGCGCGATCATTTCCGGCAGGCGATGGTAAGCCTGCGGTCCCACAACCATGTCCACCGCCGGTTCGCGGCGCATGATCTCTTCGCCCTCAGCCTGGGCCACGCAGCCAGCAACCGCGATGCGCAGCACGCCGCCGGTTTCCTGCTTCAGCTCGCGTAGACGGCCGAGTTCGGAGAAGACCTTCTCTGTCGCCTTCTCGCGGATGTGGCAGGTGTTGAGTACGACAAGGTCGGCCTGTTCGGGCGCGTCCACCGGCTCATAGCCAAGCGGCTTCAGCACGTCCCGCATCCTTTCGGAGTCGTAGACGTTCATCTGACAGCCATAGGTCTTGATGAACAGGCCCTTGGTTTTCGGCTGAACGGCGGGGGAGTTGGCGTCAGCCACTTACTTCTTCTCATCCTCGGTAAGCGGCACGCCATAAAGTTCGAGCCGGTGGTCGATCAGGCGATAGCCAAGCTTGCGCGCGATCTCGATCTGCAGCTTTTCGATCTCCTCGGACTTGAACTCCACCACCTGGCCCGATTTCGCATCAATCAGGTGGTCGTGGTGTTCGTCCGGCGCCTCTTCATAGCGCGAGCGACCATCGCGGAAGTCGTGGCGTTCGATGATGCCGGAATCCTCGAACAGCTTCACAGTGCGGTAGACAGTGGCCAGCGAGATGTTGGCGTCCACGGCGGCGGCGCGGCGGTGCAGCTCCTCCGCGTCCGGGTGATCCTCGGCCTGCGACAGCACGCGCGCGATCACGCGGCGCTGCTCGGTCATCCGCAGCCCTTTCTCGATGCACCTTTGCTCGATCATCGACATCCCTTTGCCGGCCCCCGGAACTAGCGCCTCGGTGGGGACATATGATGGTCAGGCGCGGCCCTGTCCACCTGCGGGTGCGACGGAACGCGCCATGACCAGCGCATCTACCCGCCCGGCCTCCCCCGGATAATAGTCCTTCCGGACGCCGATTTCCACGAATCCTTCCGATTTATAGAGGCCCAGGGCGGGAAGATTGGTGCGCGCGACCTCGAGAATCCAGCGATCGAGGCCCCGACTGGCCGCTTCTTCCTGAAGGCCCTGCATGATCCGGCGGCCAAATCCCTGCCCGCGCAGGGCCGGCACGCTCGCAATCGTCAGAAGTTCCGCATCACTCCCTGACGCAAGCGCCAGGCCGAACGCCACGACCTCCCCCGCCTGCTCCGCAACGAGGCAGATCGCCTCGCTCCGGGCCAGCCACGTCGTGAAATCGTCACGCGTCCAGCCTTCGCGGAAGGATGCATTGTGCAACACCGAAAGCGCGGCTGCATCATCGGCCACCGCAACACGCAAGCTCATGCGCGAACCGGCTTCATCGGCGCGGCGTCGGGTTCGCGCACATAGATCGGCCGCGCCGGCGGCAGGTTTTCACCCGGCATCCGGGCCGCAAACTGCGCCGCTGCAATCGCGCTCGGGACGCCGGCGAGAACCGGCGCACGCAAGTCCGGCAATCCTTCCGCCTGGCCGCAGACAGAATCGACGCTGGCTGCAAGTTCCAGCACGCCCCCCTCTTCCGCCTCGCCGGGCGCTTCGGTGCCCCGGCCATCGACAAGCCGTTGCACCCACCAGCTGCGCAAGGGCGGACGGCGCTTCGCCGCCAGCGCGCCCAGCACCCGGCCAGCCTGCGGCAGCGTATCAAGCGCCTCCAGGCTGGAGACGCCAACCGCCGGGATGTCGAGCGCCAGCGCCATCGCGCGCGCGAACGATACGCCAACCCGCACGCCCGTGAACGAGCCCGGGCCGACGATTACCGCAACCCGATCCAGCTTAGCGAACTCAACGCCGGCCTCGCGCATCACCTGCTCAACCACAGGCGCCAGCCGCGCATCATGGCCCTGTGTCATCGGCTCGCACACATGCGCAACGACCCGCGCGCGATCGACCAGCGCAGCCTCGCAGACATCAGCCACGGTGTTGATGCCCAGCACCAGCATCAGACGATCCGGCAGGCTTCATCAAAGTCGAGGCGCGGCGCGCGCGGACGCAGGCGCGTGTCATCGCCATGGCCGATATTGACGAGGAAGTTCGAACGCCACGACTTCATCACCGGATCAGACAGGAAGAACTCCTTGTCGATCCCTTCGCGGCTGAACCCGCCCATCGGCCCGCAATCAAGCCCTAGCGAGCGCGCCGCGATCATCAGATAGGCGCCCTGCAGCGTGCCCGACTGGATGGCGTTCCATTCGGCGTTCTTCGGGTCCGCAAACCAGTCCTTCGCATTGGGCGCATGCGGTATCAGCTTGGGCAGCTGCGCCACGAAATCGAGATCATAGGCCACGATAGCCGTGTACGGCGCGCCCATGCTCTGCTTGCGATTGCCTTCATCAAGATGCGGCTCCAGCCGCGCCTTGGCTTCCGGCGAATGAATGAACATGAAGCGCCCCGGGCAGATGTTCGAGGCCGTCGGCGCCATCTTGAGCAGATCATACGTCGCGCGGATCAGCACTTCGGGCGTCGCCTCGCCCGTCCAGCCCCGGCGCGTGCGCGCAGTGCGGAAGAGCTGGTCGAGCGAATTGTCGCTAAGTGGGCTGGACATGGGCGGGTTGGACATGGCTCCCCTCGCCTCAGATCGTCGCTTCGACGGCGGTGACCTCAGGCACGTAATGCCGCAGCAGGTTCTCGACGCCATTCTTCAGCGTCGCGGTCGAGGACGGACAGCCCGAGCAGGCCCCGCGCATCGACAGGTGCACGATGCCGGTCGCCACATCAAAGCGGCGGAACACGATGTCGCCGCCATCGTTCGCCACGGCTGGCCGCACGCGCGTGGCGATCAACTCCTTGATCTCGGCGACGATCTCGGCGGTCTCGCCTTCATAAACGACAGTCTCGTCTTCGTCGGGCGCCTGCGCGGCCCCGCCCTCGGCGATGACCGGCGCGCCCGATACGAAGTGATCCATGATGGCCGCCAGCGCCTGCGGCTTCAGCACGGCCCAGTCCGCCTCGTCCGTCTTGGTGATCGAAACGAAGTCGGACCCGAGGAACACGTTGCTCACGCCCGTAATGCCGAACAGCGCCGCCGCCAGCGGGGATGCCGCCGCTTCCTCCTCCGAGACGAACTCGTAGGGGGTGGCGGGCGACACATCTCGGCCGGGAAGGAATTTCAGCGTCGCCGGATTGGGGGTCGACTGCGTCTGGATGAACATGGGGCTGCGCCTCTCTGGTGAGTGCTAGATGGGCCCAACAGGCCTCCGGCGCAATTGGCTTCGCCCAGGGCTCCAGGTCGGAGGCCCCGTCATTTGGGCCGGCCTAACCCGCCAGCCCGCCAATCTCGTCGATCTCGGCGTCGGTGAGGTCGCCCGGGATCACCGTGACGGCTATCGGCCGGTTGGCGATGGGCTTTCCCTTCGCAAGGCGCGAGACCAGCGGACCAGGCCGCCAGCCCGGCGCCGCAGCCAGGATCAGCACCTTGATGGTCTTGTCCCGGTTGACGAGGGTCCGGATCGCATCGACCGGATCATCCTCGCTGACAATCAACTCCGCCCGGACGCCCACGCGCTTCTCGACGGCGTCGATATGCTTCAGCGCCTTGAGGCGGGCAGAATCCTTCGCATCCTCGCTGATATCGCGATCAAGCCCGATCCAGCCGCCCAGGCCCGGGACGCGCGCACAACGCAGTACGATCAGATCCGCCGACACGGCCTTGGCGCGCATCGCGGCGAACACCATCGCGACCATACACTCCTCCGTCTCGTCGGAGACGGCGAGGAACTTGCGTGAAGCATCGTTCATGTTGGGCATGAGGGGTTCGACGGGCGGCCGGGTCAAGCCTGCCCCGACGTCGGCCTATTCGGATGCAGCGGTCGTCGCCACCGGCGGGGCAAGCGCCGGCTTCGCGGCGGGCAGTTCTGCCATCAGCGCAGTAGTTGCCGCTTCCGCCTGCGTCAGCAGGAAGCCGGCCGCCGCCGGGTGGTTGCCAAAAATCGATCCGTCCGCATCACCGTTGAGCACGACCAGCGGGTGGAATTCCGCAACGGCCTTCCAGGCCTCGGCGGCATTGGCGCGAGCCGCGACACCCGCAGGCGTCTGCGGCCAGTCGAGCGCTTCGAGCATCAGGAAGGCCACCACAGCCTGCCCCTTCGCCATGTAGACGGCGCGGGTGGCGTCCTCGTCCATCGGGTTGCCGCCGACCGACGCGGCCGATGCAATGATGGCGGCCCGGCTCTGGGCAGCCCATCCCGACATCAGGTCCAGCTGGCCCGCCAGCGTTTCAGGCGAGGAGACAACTTCGACGTCGCGGCGCTTCAGCCCGCGATCATAATTCACCAGCGCATCGCGCGCAGCGCGCAGCTCAACACCGGTGGAAGCGCCCGAAACAAGTTGCGCAGCCGCTTCCAGATCGGCGTCGGGGCGTTCCTCGGCGATCGCCTGCGCGTTTGCGAGCGCAATTACAGCGCCAAGGCTCTGCGCCATGGCTTCCTGATACGCGGGCTTGGCCGTGAGGCGCGCCATCGGCTCCCACGCCGCTGCGTCGCCGGCCCAGCCGAGTTCCTCAAAATGCTGCTGCATCAGAACCGCTGCGCCGCCGGCCCACGGAGCCGCCCACGCGGACCGGTCGACAAGGCTGGATAGGTTGCGGTCGCCGACATCGCTGGCGGCGAAGACCATGACGGGATAGGCGCCGAGCACGGCGACGATTGCTGTCGTCTTCAGCCAAAATCCGACATGCTGGAAGAACGTCTTCTGCGGAACAAACTCCACATCCGGCTCGTCCGCCTCTGGCGACACGAGTTCGCCTTCGATCACGTCGATGGGATCGGCTTCGATGCGGCGAAGCGGGAACGGTCGGTCGGTATCTTTATCGGAGGTCTTGGAAACCTCCTCCTCGACCACGACCATATCGCGGCGCAGTTTCAGCACTGACATGGCCCAGCCCCGGCTTCCGGCAGAAAGCGGACCTTGTATGGGTCCGCCGTTAACCTCAACCCAACAATCGTTTAGGACGCGTTACTACCGATGATCCGTCCCCAACGTCTGAGCGAAGGATACGGCTTCTTTCCGGCCCGACTCTAATTCGATTTGAATCGGAAATGTGGCGCCAGGCGCCACAGGCTGTGGCGAAAACACCATCAGATGCAGCCCCCTCGCTGCGAATATGACGGTCTGGCCTGCCGGAAGTTCCACCGAATCAAGCCGTTCCATGCTCGCCATACCGTCCTTCGTGACCGTGGCATGCATTTCGATCCGGCCGGCATTTGGCGATGACAGGCCTGTGATTCGGTCAGCCGTCGCCGACGTGATGGAAAAATAGGCAACGCCCACCCCCCCATCCGTCAACGGCGCCCTATAGGTCGCATTGTCGACGGTGAGGCTCTCTGCGCTTCCCCCGCACGCCGAGAGCAGCAGGGCCAGCGCCGCAATGACCAGTTTCATCGACATGGTCTCTCCTTTACGCACATCTCCGTATGTCCCCTCAAAAGCCGGGACCCAGGACTGATGGTGAACCTTGGGCAGGCCTGGAGCTTCCAGCCTGTCGCGTCGCGTGACCATTCCTGGATGCCGGCTTTCGTCGGCATGGGCGGAGAAGCTACGGCGAAGTCCGCACAATCAACATGCGCCCTATGGACGCCAGAACCCGACCACCCGGCGGACTTCATCCATTACAGGCGCAGCGATCGCATTGGCGCGCTCCCCGCCATCCTTCAGCACGCGATCAACCTCGCCGGGATCGTTCATCAGGCGGCGCATCTTGTCTGCAACCGGTCCGAGCTTCGCCACAGCAAGATCGGCCAGCGCCGGCTTGAACTTGCCAAAGCCGTGCCCGCCGAATTCGTCCAGCACTTGCTGCTCGGTCTGTCCATTCAACACAGCGTAGATGCCGACAAGGTTGGCCGCCTCCGCCCTTCCCTCAAGACCCTTTGGCTCGGAAGGCAGCATCTCGCTGTCGCTGGTGGCGCGCTTGATCTTCTTCGCGATCTCGTCGGCCGTATCGAGCAGGTTGATGCGCGAGGCGTCGGACGGGTCCGACTTCGACATCTTCTTCGTCCCGTCCTTGAGCGACATGATGCGCGCACCCGGCCCCTGATAGAGCGGCTCGGGAAGCGGGAAGAATCCCGGCGCGTTGAAGTCGCGGTTGAACTTGCCGGCAATGTCGCGGCTCAGCTCAAGGTGCTGCTTCTGGTCCTCGCCCACCGGCACGTGCGTGGCCTTGTAGGCAAGAATGTCCGCCGCCTGCAGCACAGGATAGTCGAACAGGCCGACGGAGATGTTCTCCGCATCCTTGCCGGACGACTTGTCCTTGAACTGCGTCATCCGCTCAAGCCAGCCCATGCGCGCGACACAGTTGAAGATCCAGCCCAGCTCCGAATGCGCCAGCACGGATGATTGCGCGAAGATGATCGACTTGGCCGGATCGACGCCCGCCGCCAGATACGCCGATGCAATCTCGCGCGTCTGCGCCGCCAAGAGTTTGGGATCCTGCGGCACCGTGATGGCGTGCAGGTCCACCACGCAGAAGATGCAGGGATACTGGTCCTGCATCGCGACGAACTTCACGAGCGCGCCCAGATAGTTCCCAAGATGCAGGCTGCCCGAAGGCTGCACGCCGGAAAACACGCGCCTGGGACCGGAATATTCGACAGGCTTCTGATCGTGGGATTTCTGATCTGACATGGCCGGGGGCTTTATCAGCCCTCGCCAGCAGACGGAACCCCCGCCACGCCCTTCTCGCGCCGCAGCGCGCCCTTGATCTCGGCCACCGTCACGGCCTTGAGCGCGAACGCCGCCACGCCATACAGCGTCACGCCGGCGATGATGACGGCCAGCACGGCCACCTCCTTGCGCCACAACAGCTGCGACAGCGCCTCATACTGCCAGGCGCAGACCCCGGCGAAGGCGCCCATCACGGCCGTCGCCACGATCAGGCGGACCATGCGCGTCCACACGCGCGGCCCCATCGTGTAGGCCCCTTCCGCATGCAGGGCCGCAGCCAGCAGGAACACGTTCACCCACGCCCCGAACGACGTCGCAATGGCAAGGCCGATGACGCCGTCGATTCCGACGGTCGGGAACCAGTACCAGAGCCCCGCCCCGGCCACGACGGTGATAGCGACCGAGACCAGCGAGAACTGCATCGGCCGCTTCGACTTCTGCCGCGCAAAGAAGGGCGGCGTGAACACCTTGGCCAGCACGAACGCGGGGACGCCCCAGGCAAACTGGCGCAGCACTTCGGCCGTGCGCTGAGCATCAGCGCTGGTGAACGCGCCGCGCGTGACGGTTGCATCGATGATGAAGAACGGCATCACCAGCAGGGCCGCCGCCGCCGGCAGCGTGAACGCCATCGACAACCCGATCCCGTCATCCATCGTGCGCGACGCGCCGGCCTGGTCATTGTCGGCAAAATGCCGCGACAGGCGCGGCACCAGCGCAAGACCGACCGCCACGCCGATAAGGCCCAGCGGTAGCTGATACAGCCGATCGGAATTGTAGAGCACGCTGCGCGCGCCGGGGTCGGACCCTGACAGCATCTGCGTCACCAGCGATGAGACCTGCAGCGCGCCGCCGGCAATCGCGCCGGGAATGGCGATCGCGAGCATCTTGCGCACGCCGCGCGTAATCACGGGCAGATTGAGGCCGAGCTTCACGCCCAGCTTGCGCGTGCCCCACCACAGCAGGGCGCATTGCAGCAGCCCTGACACTGAAACAGCGGCGGCGGCCCACTGCGCCGCCTCCACCTTGTCAGATATCAGAACCAGCGGCGCGATCGTGCAGGCATTGAGCAGCATGGGGGCCCCCGCCGTGAGCGCGAACCGCCCCAGCGTGTTCAGCACCCCCGACAACAGCGAGGCCAGCGTCATGAAGACAAGATATGGCATCGCCAGCTGCGCCATCAGCGTGGCGATCGCCATTGTGTCCGGATCGCTGACATAAGCCGACAAGAGGAACGGCATCAGCCACGGCATCGCCACCTCAAGGCCGATGGTGACCAGCGCGACCACCGTCAGGATGAAGGCCATCGCCTGCGACGCAATCCTGTCGGCCGCCTCCGCGCCCTCCTGCGCCCGGACGGCGGCGAACACCGGCACAAAGCCCTGCGCAAACGCCCCTTCCGCAAACAACCGGCGGAACAGGTTGGGCAACATCTGCGCCGTCGCCCAGCAATCCATCAGCGGGCCCGACCCGCCCCCGCCAAACCGCGCATTCAGGGCAAGATCACGCGCAAAGCCCAGTATCCGGCTTCCAAGCGTGAAGAAGGTCTGCACGAAGACGTTGCGCGCAAGGGACATTGGCGGCCTGTCATGGGAATCAGTCGGAAGACGTCTGGATATCAACTACCGCTTACAACGGCGTTGCGGCCAGCCCCCTTCAGATGATCAGCCCGCGATCGCTACCGGTCAAACGAAGCCGGGGCCCTCGCCAGCGTGTGAGCCGGGATGCGCGGCGGATTTGGCGAGAAGGAACGCAGCACGGCCACGAGCCTTTCCGTCAGCGGCTGGTCCATTTCGGCCGGCACAGGTCCTCCGCCCAGCGGCTCGACATAGAAGACGTCATGAACGCGTTCGCCATAGGCTCCGACATGCGCCGAGCGGATCGACAGTTTCGCATCCGCAAGCTCGCGCGCGATGTCATAGAGAAGGCCGGGCCTGTCGCGGCCCGACACCTCGATGATGGTGCGGTCCATCGACGCTTCGCGATCGATCAGCACAAGCGGGGCGATGATGAAGGCGGCAAGGCGGCGGCTTGCGGCAGGCGCCTTGCCCGGCGTCTTGACGCCCTCCCCGCCCGCCGCAGCCGCGCGCAGGTCAGTGATCAGTCTTTCAACGGAATGCGGATGATCCACGCCCAGCGGCTGTCCGCGCGAATCCTGGACATCGAACACATCGAGCACCCGGCCGGCGCCCGCATCATAAAGGTGCGCCGCCACGATGTTGGCCCCGGCGGCGCTGAGCGCGCCGCAAAGATCCGCGAACAGGCCGGGCCTATCAGGCGCCGAAACAAGAACCTCCGTGGCCGAGCGGCCGGCATCGACAAAGGCGCCCACCACGATGGGCTTGCCCGCCTCCTTGGCGAGCGCCGCCGCATGGCGCGCCTGCACATCTGTCGAGAATCCGACCCAGTAGGCCGGTTCGATCGCCGCCAGCTGCGGCGTCGGGCCGATCTGGTTGGCCAGCGCCTGCCGCGCCCTTTCGGCGCGATCGACCAGCTGCGCACGAAGGCTGCGATCGTCGGTGCGGCCGCCGCGCAGCGCCGCCTCGGTGGCGTGATAGAGATCGCGCAGTAACTGCCCCTTCCAGCCATTCCATACGCCCGGTCCCACAGCGCGAATGTCCGCAACCGTCAGGATCAGAAGCAGTCTCAGCCGCTCGAGATTGCCGACACGCTCGGCAAAGCGCGAGATCGTCTGCGGGTCGGTGATGTCGCGGCGCTGGGCCGTGTCGCTCATCTCGAGGTGGTTTCCCACCAGCCAGGCCACCAGGTCCGCCTCGTCCTCGGGCAGCCCGAGCCGCAGGGACGCCGCGCGCGCCTGCTTGGCGCCCTCCACCTGCTGGTCGCCTTTCCCCTTGCCCGTATCGTGCAGCAGCATGGCGAGATAGAGCGCCCGCCGGTTCTGCACCTTCGGGAACAGCTCGGTCGACAGCGGATGCAGTTCCTTCTCCGTGCCACGTTCGATGTCGTGGATGGTGTTCACCGCCATCAGCGTGTGCTCGTCCACGGTGAAGTGGTGATACATGTTGAATTGCGTCTGGCCCACGATGCGTCCGAACTCCGGCACGAACCGGCCCAGCACACCCGCCTCGTTCATCAGCGGCAGCACGATGCCCGGATGGTTCTTGCCCGCGATGATCTCTAGGAACATCGCACGCGAATCGTCGTCGTTGCGCGCCTGCCGCGTCACCGCCCACAGCGACCGCCGAGCCGCCGTCAGCGCTTCGGGATGGATGTCCATCTGCCGCTCATTGGCCAGCCAGAACAACCGCATCAACCTGCGCGTATCCGATACGAACAGGTCCGGGTCGGTGATGGTCAGCCGCCCGCCATCGGTGGCGAAGCCCTCTTCCTTGAGTGGCTTGGCCGCCGCGGCGGGGATCAGGCGCGCGCGGCCGCCGGGGCGTTTCTTCTCGTCCACCTCCAGCTTTGCGCAGAGGATGCGCGTCAGCGCGCCGACTTCCTTCGCCGCAAGAAAATAGCGTTTCATGAAGCGCTCGACCGCGTTGACGTTGCCGCGCGCCGTATAGCCCATGCGCGCCGCCATCTCGGGCTGCAGGTCGAACGACAGCCGCTCCTCTCCACGCCCTGTCAGGAAGTGGAGATGACAACGCACCGTCCACAGGAAGCGCGCCTCGCGCATGAAGATCGCACGGTCCGCAGGAATGAACGCCGAATTCTCCAGCACCTCCTGCAGCTTGTCGCCGCCATGGATGTACTTGGCGAGCCAGAACAGCGTCTGCAGGTCGCGCAAGCCGCCCTTGCCGTCTTTCACATTGGGCTCGACGCGATAACGCGAGTCCCCCTCGCGCGCGTGCCGGTCGGCGCGCTCCTGGAGCTTGGCTGCAACGAACTCCGCGCCGCGCCCCTGCACCACGTCCTTGTGGAAGCGTTCCGACAACTTGTCGAAAACGCTGCGGTCGCCAAACAGGAAGCGCTTGTCGAGGATCGCGGTGCGGATCGTCACGTCCTCGCGCGACAGCTTGATGCACTCGTCGATATTGCGGAAGGAATGCCCGACCTTGAGCCCCATGTCCCAAAGCGCATAGAGCATGTACTCGATCACGCTTTCGGCCCAGGCTGTCTGCTTGTAGCTGCGCACGAACAGCAGATCGACATCGGATGACGGCGCAAGCACGCCGCGCCCGTATCCGCCCACCGCGACCACGGCCATGCGCTCCGCATCCGTCGGATTGTGGGCCCGGAAGATGTGAACCACCGTGAAGTCGTAAAGCGCCGACAGCGCTTCATCCATCACGGCCGAAAGCAGGTTCGCCGTGTCGAGCCCGTCGGCCCCCTCTTCCAGCCTGTCCTGCGCGATCATGCGGCCCCGGAACAGGGCGGCATGGATCAGGTCCAGCGCCCGCTTGCGCTGGGCGACCGGGTCCGACCCGTTGTCGAGCGCCGCCGCGGTCAACTGGATGCGCAGCTTTCGCCCGTCAACAATATCGGCAATCCGCCACGGCCCGGGTTTCACCGGTCCCGCGCGGGGAGTGATTGGCGGGGCGGCCCGTTGGTCTGGGGTTCGGGCTTCCACGGGATGGTCGGGGTCAGTCATGAGCCAGATGTCTAGCCGCCTTTGACGGCTTGCAACAGGCGGCAACAGATCGCTCTTGCGAACAGGAACAGTGTGGTTGCCCGTTTACGCCTGCCGGGGCAATTTCGGCCCGGGGAAGCCCGGGGCAAGGCATGACTGATCCGCTGGAGATCGCCGCAACGGCCCTGACGCTGGTATGCGTCATCCTCGCCGTGAAACGCAGCCTCTGGCAGTTTCCGACCGGCATTCTGGGCACCGGCCTCGGCTTCTTCGTGTTCTGGAACTCCCAGTTCTATTCCAGCGCCGTCCTGCAGCCGATCTTCATCGCCATCCAGATCTATGGCTGGTGGTTCTGGGTGCGCGGAAGCAATTCCGCCCCGCCCCCGATCCGCAACACGCCCCCCGCCATCGTCATCGGCGGAATGCTCGCCGCCATCGCCATCGCGCTCATGGGCGCCAGCGCGCTGAAGATATGGACTGACGCGGCGATGGCTCGCGCCGACGCCGCCATCCTCGCCCTCTCCATCTTCGCGCAGGTCCTGCTCAGCCTGAAGCGGATCGAGAACTGGTTCGTCTGGGTGGTGGTCAACGCCCTGTCGGTCTTCGTCTACGCGAGCGGAGGGCTCTGGCTCTACACCGCCCTCTACGCCTTCTTCTTCTTCAACGCCTTCTGGGGCTGGTTGGAATGGCGCAAGGAATTGCGTTCATACTCGCCCGAGACCGAACCAGCACCTGCGCAGGCCGCACGATGAGCTTCCTCGCCAGACCCAAACGCGGCTTCGTGCTCGGCAAGTTCATGCCGCCCCATGCCGGCCACGTCTATCTGTGCGACTTCGGCCGCGCCTATGTCGACGAGCTCACCATCCTCGTCTGCTCGCTGCCCGGCGATCCCATCCCGGGTGAGCTGCGCCATCAATGGATGAAGGAGATGTTCCCCTCCACCCGCGTCCTCCACTGCCCCGAAACAGTGCCGCAGGCGCCTGAAGACGATCCCGAAAACTTCTGGCCGATCTGGGCCGACATTCTCAGGCGCTATCACCCCGAACCCATCGACATCATCTTCGCCTCCGAGCCCTACGGCCACCGCCTCGCCGCCGGCGCCGGCGCGCGCTTTGTGCCCGTGGATGAAGCCCGCACCGCCTTCCCCATCTCTGCGACCGCAATTCGCAACGACCCTTACCGCAACTGGCGTTTCCTGCCCGGCCCCGTGCGCCCCTACTACCTCAAGCGCGTCACGCTGGTGGGCGCGGAATCGACCGGCAAGACGTCGCTTTCGGCCGAGCTCGCACGGCATTACGATACGGTGGTCGCCCCCGAATACGGCCGCTTCCACACCGAAGCTTTTGGGTCTGGCGCCACCACGCCCGAAGACATGCGCCAGATCGTGATGGGCCACCTCGCCGGTGTCTCCGCCGCCAGCCTGCGCGCCAACCGCGTGCTGATCGAGGATACCGATCCCGTCCTCACCGCCGTCTGGTCGGACACCCTCGCCGGCTCGCGCGATCCATGGTTCGACGCCTATCGCAACTATCCCGATCTCTACATCTTCTGCGACATCGACATGCCATGGGTCGACGACGGCACCCGCTATTTCCACGACCCCGCTGTGCGCCTGGATTTCCATCGCGCCACCGAACGAGAGCTTCTGTCGCGCGGCGTGAAATTCGTCCGCGTGCGGGGGACGCCGGAGCAACGCAGAACGATTGCGGTCGAGGCGATCGACGAGCTTCTGCACGCAACGAACGTCAGGCGCTGAAACCCATCCTGTATGCACAGCTCCCTCGTCAGCATGAGCGGAGCAAGGTGAGCGCCTCCAAAACCAAACCGGCCAGCTGGGGGAGCAGCTGGCCGGTCATTGGCTGGTAACTTCGCTTTGGGGAGGGTTCAGGCAACCCCGCCGCCGGTGAAGGCCGTCGCCAGCACCAGGAACACAGCCGCAACACTGAGGATACCGAGCGAGAGGGAACCAAGCTGGTTCATGCGCTCAAGCGTCGAAGGTTTGATCAGACCGTACATTGTCGTTGTCCGCTTCTTTTTTCTTGTTTTGGCGGGTCGGCCTCTGTCGGGCTTTGCCGCCTCACGGATTGGGAGGAAGTCTTGTGGGAGGGGTTAGGCGATGCCGTGGAAGCCGCCGAAAGCGACCATGGCGGAAGCCAGGGTGAAGAAGGCGATGCCGAACGAGGCAACCAGGTTCACAACTTCGAGCTTCGATTGTTTGATCAGACCGTTCATTTGAGTTCTCCGTTTCTTGTTTTTATCGGCTGCGCCTCTTGGTGAGCCTCGCCGTTGAAACAGACTTTGCAACCTCCGTGCCAGAATTTCTTAACCCTCCTGGCATCTGAAATCATTGTATTTTCTTAGAGCGGGGATCAACACGCACGCCGGGTGCAGGCGTGTTTCACCATGTATATGGTTTAATTCACCACAGATATGGCGAAAATGCCTTCGCCTCGATGCGCCGGGCGATGATCAAAAAGATACCGCCCGCCCAGGCGTCCAGCCGGGGCGGGCAGCGGGTCTTCGAGTCGCCAGTCGATCAGCCCGGGAACGCCCCGCCGGCCTCCGCCATGCCGAGTGCTTTCATCGCGAAGGCAAAGTCGCGCGCGTCGTCCTTGAGCCGGTCAAACCGGCCGCCGCCCCCGGAATGGCCCGAGGTCATGTCGATGTTGAGCAGGTAAGGCCCGCCCTTCGGCGCCCGGTCGCGGATGCGGGCCACGAACTTCGCGGGCTCCCAGTAGGTGACGCGCGGATCGGAAAGACCCCCCGACGCCAGGATCGGCGGATACGGCCGGTCCGCGAGATTGTCGTACGGGCTGTAGCTCATGATGTAGTCGTACGCCGCCTCGTCCTCGAGGGGGTTGCCCCACTCCGGCCATTCGCCGGGCGTCAGCGGCAGGTCGATGTCGCTCATCGTGTTCATGACGTCGACGAACGGCACGCCCGCGACATAGCCGCCGAACAGCCCGTCTGGCGCCGAGATTATGACGCCACCCATCAGCAGGCCCCCAGCCGAGCGGCCCATCCCGACAATCCGCCCCGCCGAGGTGTACTTCTTCGCCACCAGATCCTCAGCCACTGCGATGAAGTCGGAGAACGAGTTCTTCTTCTTGTCCTTGCGGCCCTGCTCGAACCAGTCGCGGCCACGCTCAGCGCCTCCGCGCACATGCGCGATCACCCACATCCAGCCGCGATCGACCAGCGAGAGGCGTCGCACATCGAAGCTGGCTTCCGAACTGGAGCCATAGGATCCATAGCCATACAGCAGAACAGGCGCAGAGCCGTCGAGCGGTGCGGCGGCGAGACGCACCACGGTGACGGGCACGTCCGCCCCATCGGCTGCGCGCACCGAGAAACGCTCGACCTTGTATTTCGCCGGATCATGGCCGGTCGGAACTTCCTGCGTCTTGCGCACGACGGCGGCGCCCGTCGCCATGTCGTAGTCGATCGTCTGCGCGGGCGTGGCCGGCGACTGGTAGGTATAGCGCAGCGTCGTGGTGTCGAACTCGTAGCCGCTGCCGGCGCTGAGCGTGAAGGCGGATTCGGCCTGTTCGATCACCTTCTCCGCCCCGCTCACTCGCTCGCGGATCACGATCCGCGGCAGTGCGTTGGCGCGCTCGAGCCGCACGAGATGGTTCGAGAACGCCCACAGGCCTTCGATATAGCGTCCCGGCTGGTGTGGCGAGAAATCCTGCCATGCCGCGCGGCCGGTGTTGGTCAGGGGGGCCGTCATGATCTTGAAGTCGACGGCGCCGTTCGCGTTTGTGAGGATGTACCAACGTCCGTCGAAATGCTCGGGCTGGTAGATCTCGCCCACCTGGCGTGGCGCAAACAGCTTCGGCGCAGAGGTCGGCGCAGAGGCCGGGATGGTGTGGACCTCGCTGGTCTCCTGGTCGCCGACGAAGATCATGATGTAGGCGCCGGAGCTTGTCGTGCCGACGCCGATGAACTTGCCGATGTCCTTTTCCTCGTAGACCAGCACATCGTCGGCTGCGCCGCCGCGCACGGGGCGGCGGAAAATCTTCGCCGGGCGGCCGTTCTCTGCACGCCAGACCCAGAAGAGATACTGGCTGTCGGGCGAGAAGGTGAACCCGCCATGTCCGTCCGTGACAGGATCAGGCAGGACCTGGCCGGTTGCGAGATCCTTGACGTAGATCTTCCAGACCTCCGACCCCTGCTCGTCGACTGCATAGGCATAGTGCTTGTGGTCCGGCGCGTGCTGGGCGCCGCCGATCCGGAAGAAGGCCTTGCCCTCGGCCAGCGGATTGCCGTCGAGCAGGATTTCCTCGGCCCCGCCATCGCGCGGGGTGCGCGCGAAAATAGGCTGCGGCTTTCCGGCCGCAAAGCGGCGCAGATAGGCATAGGGGCCATCGGGCGAGGGCACGCTGGCGTCATCCTGCGGGAAGCGGTTCTTCATCTCCTCGAACAGCTTGGTGCGCAGGGCGTCCGTGTCGCCCATCATCGCGTCGTAATAGGTGTTCTCCGCTGTGAGGTACTCGCGGATGTCGGCCTGCAGGACGCTGGGATCCTTCAGCACTTCCTGCCAGCGCGCATCCTTGATCCACTGGTACTCGTCCTCGCGCGTGCGGCCGAGCTGCGTGATCGTCTTCGGGATTTTCTTGGCAACCGGCGCCACAGGCACCGCCTTGGCCTGCGCAGGCTGGCCGCAGGCAGCCAGAGCCGCCATCGCCGACGAGCCCAGCAGGAACATCCGCCGGCTCACGCCCGGATTTGCGATATTGTACATGGAACTGCCCTTCACGCCTGATTGTCAGCTTTCCCCGGGCCAAACAGACGTGACCAGCCCCACCCCCGTCAACCCGCGCCGCACGCGAAATTCGCGAAGACGCGTTTGAGACGATCAGGCCCCGGATTTCGCTGCGGACTTCAACCGGTAGACCAACTCCAGCGCCTCTTTCGGCGTCAGGGTGTCGGGGTCGAGGTCAGTCAGTATGCGTTCGGCTTCCGAGGGTTCGCGGACTTCTGGAGGCCTGGTCTCGAACGCCGCAAACAGCGGCAACTCTTCCAGCCGCTTCGCCCCGCCCTCTTTCGCTTCCAGCTTTTTCAGCACCGCCTCGGCCCGCTTCACCGCCGCCGCCGGCAGCCCGGCCAGCTTGGCCACCTGTACGCCATAGGAGCGATCCGCCGGCCCGGGCTTCACCTCGTGCAGGAACACCAGGTCGCCCTTCCACTCCTGCGCCCTGAGGCTCGCATTGCTGCAGGCGGCCAGCGTGTCAGCCAGCCCCGTCAGCTCATGATAGTGCGTCGCGAACAGCGCACGGCACTTGTTCACCTCGTGCAGATGCTCCACCGCCGCCCACGCAATGGCGAGCCCATCCCATGTCGACGTCCCCCGCCCGACTTCATCGAGAATGACAATCGAGTTCTGTGTCGCCTGGTTCAGGATCGCCGCCGTCTCGATCATCTCGACCATGAAGGTCGACCGCCCGCGCGACAGATCGTCGGATGCGCCAACGCGCGAGAACACCCGATCCGCCAGCCCCAGCCGGAACTTCCGCGCCGGCACATAGCATCCCGCCTGCGCGAGGATCACCAGCAACACATTCTGACGCAGGAAGGTCGACTTTCCGGCCATGTTCGGCCCAGTGATCAGAGTCAGCCGCGGCGCGGACGACCCCCGCGCATCCAGCCGGCAATCGTTCGCCGTGAAGCCCTGCCCCTGCGCGCGCAGGCTGGCCTCGACAACCGAATGCCGCGCGCCCTCCGCCTCGAACACCGGGGCGTCCACGATCTCCGGCCGAACGGCAGCCGCCTCGGCCGCCCACTCCGCATTGCCCGCCGCCACATCGATGCACGCAAGTCCATCCGCCACGAGCGCCAGCTCTGGCCCCAGCGCATCCGCCTCACTCACGAAGCGGTTGAAAATTTCCATCTCCCGCGCGAGCGCCTCTCCATCAGCGCGCGAGATTTTCGCCTCAAGTTCCGACAGCTGCGTCGTCGAGAACCGCATGGCGTTCGCCATCGTCTGGCGGTGGATGAAGGCCGCCGCCAGCGGCGGCTTCATCAGCTGGTCACCGTGCTTGGCGTTCACCTCGATGAAGAACCCCAGCACATTGTTGTGCTTGATGCGCAGGCCCGAAATGCCGGTTTCCGTTGCATATTGCGCCTCCAGCCGCGCGATGATGCTTCGCGCATCCTCCTTCAGCGAGCGCGCCTCATCGAGCGACGGATCAAACCCAGCCGCAATGAACCCGCCATCGCGCGCCTGCACTGGAAGCTCGGCGGCCAGCGCACTATCCACCTGCTGCGCAAACGCCGCCAGCTTCGGCTTGTCGGCCAGCGACAGCGCCGCGCAGGCAGACGCAATCTCTGCGGGCGGATCATCGCGGCTCGATAAATCCGCGCATATCTCCTCGCCCACCCGCAGACACGCCGCCAGCGCCGCCAGATCGCGCGGGCCACCCCGCCGCAGCCCCAGCCGCATCCGCGCCCGTTCCAGATCGCTCGCCCGCTTCAGCGCGCTGCGCGCAAACTCGCGCCTGTCCGACGCATCGAGGAAGAACGCCACCGCATCCAGCCTGCGTCCGATCTCGGCCTTGTCGCGCGATGGCCGGTTGATGCGATGCGCCAGAAGCCGCGCCCCGGCCGCCGTGACGGTGCGGTCCACCGCCGCCACCAGCGATCCCTGTCTCGCCCCACGCGACGACCGCTCGATCTCCAGACTCGCCCGCGTCGCCTGGTCAATCGCCAGAAACGCATCCGGCGCCGACCGTATCGGCGGGTCCAGCCGCGCCTGCCCGCCCGCCTGCGTCACGGCGAGATAATCGAACAGCAGCCCGCACGCGATCAGCTCGGCCCGCGAAAACGCCCCGAACCCATCCAGCGTCGAAACGCCATAGGCTTCCTTCACCAGCCGCTCGCCCAACTTGGCGTCCGCACGAAGATCGGGACGCGGCGTCAGCGTCAGCCCATGCGTTGCCCGCGCCACATCCGGCTGCGCCATCACGCTGTCGGCAACCAGAACCTCGCGCGGGGCAACCGCGGCCAGCACATCCTCCAGCGCCGCAGGCTGGAGCCCGAACACCTCAAGCCGCCCCGTCGACACATCCGCAATCGCCAGCGCCGCCTCGCGACCGCCCGCCGCCAGCCCGATCGCAGCCAGGCAGTTGGCCGACCGCGCCTCCAGCAGCGCCTCTTCGGTGATCGTGCCCGGCGTCACGATCCGGACGATCTCGCGCCGCACCACGGCCTTCGAGCCGCGCTTCTTCGCCTCGGCCGGGTCTTCCACCTGCTCGCACACGGCGACCCGATGCCCCGCCCGGATCAGCCGCGAGAGATAACCCTCGGCCGCATGATAGGGCACGCCCGCCATCGGGATCGGCTGGCCATTGTGCTGGCCGCGGAACGTCTGCGTGATGCCCAGCGCCTGCCCGGCGAGGATCGCATCGTCAAAGAACAGCTCGTAGAAATCGCCCATCCGGAAGAACAGGAGCGCGTCGGGATGCCGCGCCTTCATCTCCAGGTATTGCGCCATGAACGGCGTTGCGCCCTCGGTTGAGGGCGCAGTTTGAGCAACTTCTTGCTCGACTGGCGTGGAATCCCGCCCCTTCACGCTTGATTCAAACCCCGTTTAGCGCTGAATGCCCGCCAGCATCGCCGGGCCCGTTTTCCCGCGAGGCTTCTGCCTAGTGACCCGCGACGACGCCCTCAAGCACAAAAGCCCGCCCAGTCCAGTATGACAACCAAACGCCCCAGCTTCACAGACGAGGAAGCCCTCGCCTTCCACCGCTATCCACAGCCGGGGAAGCTGTCGGTAACGCCGACCAAGCCGATGGCGACGCAGAAGGACCTGTCTCTGGCCTATTCGCCAGGCGTCGCCGTGCCTGTCCTCGCCATCGCGAAGGATCCGGAGCTTGCCTACGACTACACCTCCAAGGGCAATCTGGTGGCCGTCATCTCGAATGGCACCGCCATTCTTGGCCTTGGCGACCTTGGCCCCATGGCGTCCAAGCCGGTCATGGAAGGCAAGTCGGTCCTCTTCAAGCGCTTCGCCGACGTCGACTCGATCGACATCGAGGTCGATGAGAAAGACCCGCAGAAACTAATCGACTGCATCCGCGCCATCGGCGCAACCTTCGGCGGCATCAATCTCGAGGACATCAAGGCCCCCGAGTGCTTCATCGTTGAAAGCGAGCTGCGCTCCAAACTCGACATCCCGGTCTTTCACGACGACCAGCACGGCACCGCCATCATCGCGACCGCCGGCCTGATCAACGCCTGCGAGATCACCGGCCGCAAGCTGTCCGACTGCAAGGTCGTCATCTCCGGCGCCGGCGCCGCCGGCCTCTCCGTCGCCGGCCTGATCCGCCACCTTGGCGTCAAGCGCGAAAACATCCTGATGTGCGACCGCAAGGGCGTCATCTACGAGGGCCGCACCGAGGGCATGGACCAGTTCAAGTCGGCCTTCGCCGTGAAGACCGCCAAGCGCACGCTGGCCGAATCCTTCGAAGGGGCCGACGTTTTCATGGGTCTCTCGGCCAAGGGCATGGTCACCAAGGAGATGGTGAAGGCCATGGCGAAGAACCCCATGATCTTCCCGATGGCAAACCCGGATCCCGAAATCACGCCGGAAGAAATCCTCGAAGTCCGCACCGACGCCATCATCGCGACGGGCCGCTCGGACTATCCCAACCAGATCAACAACGTGCTGGGCTTCCCCTACATCTTCCGCGGCGCGCTCGACGTGCGCGCCCGCACCATCAACGAAGAGATGAAGGTCGCCGCCGCCAAGGCGCTGGCGCAGCTGGCCCGCGAAGACGTTCCCGACGAAGTCGCCGCCGCCTACGCCGGCGCACGCCCCAGCTTCGGCCGTGACTACATCATCCCTGCCCCGTTCGATCCGCGCCTCATCTGGTATGTGCCGCCCTTCATCGCACAGGCCGCGATGGACACGGGCGTCGCGCGCAAGCCCATCGCCGACATGCAGGCCTATCGCGACAGCCTCGCCCAGCGCCTCGACCCCGCAGCCAGCTTCCTGCAGCGCGTCTACGGCAAGGTGCGCGGCGAGCAAAAGAAGCGCGTCGTCTTCGCGGAGGGCGAGGAGCCATCCGTCATCCGCGCCGCCTGGCAGTTCAAGACGCAGGAACTGGGCGAGCCCATCCTTGTCGGCCGCGACGAGCAGGTCACCCGCAACATGCAGCTGCTCGGCATTCCCGCCGGCGAGCTGCAGATCGTCAACGCCCGCGTCTCCAACACCAACGAGGCCTACACCGAATTCCTGTACAAGCGCCTGCAGCGCAAGGGCTACCTGCAACGCGACGCCCAGCGCATGATCAACCAGGACCGCAACGTCTTCGGCGCCACCATGGTCGCGCTCGGCCACGCTGACGGCATGGTCACCGGCGTCACCCGCAACTACGCCACGTCGCTCTCGGACGTGCTGCAGGCTATCGACCAGAGCGAAGACATCCGCCCCATCGGCGTCTCGATCATCATCGGCAAGACCGGCCCGATCCTGATCGCGGACACCAGCGTCACAGAAATGCCCGGCGCAGAGGAACTGGCGGAAATCGCGATGTCAGCCGCGAAGGCCGCCAAGACGCTCGGCTTCACGCCGAGAGTCGCCTTCCTCTCCTACTCCACCTTCGGCAACCCGCCGGGCGAGCGGATGGCGAAAGTGCGCGACGCTGTCGCGATCCTTGATGCCAAGGGTGATGTCGGCTTCGAATATGATGGCGAGATGGCCGTCGACGTGGCGCTGAACCCGGAAGCCCGCCGTCTCTATCCGTTCTGCCGCCTCACGGGACCTGCCAACGTTCTGGTCATGCCCGCCATCCACTCGGCTGCGATCTCCACCAAGATCGCCGCCACCCTCGGCGGCGTCACCGTACTCGGCCCGCTGCTCGTCGGCCTGAAGTCTTCAGTCCAGATCGCCCAGCTCGACGCCACCGCACAGGACATCGTCAACCTCGCCGCCTTCGCCGCGTACAACACGAACGGTTGAGCGGGCTCATACTTCGGCGACCCTTCACCGCTCGTCCTGACGAACGTCAGGACCCAAGAACGGTCGTGCATCTTGCACGGAATTGAAGCTCCAAGCCGGAACAAGCCTCGCTGTCAGCCCTGGATCCTGACGTTCGTCAGGATGAGCGGAGAGCAACGGTCGCCGTTGCTTGTCGGGATCAAGCCCGCGTCACCCGCCTCAGCGTCAGATTGATCCGCCCACCCCCAGGCACCAGCGTCGAACTATCCGGCCAGATCCGGTCCACCCCATGATACGCCCGCCGCGACGCCCCGCCCAGCACAACCACATCCCCCGAAGCCAGCCGCATCGACGACGTCGGACTGTTCCGCTCCAGCCCACCCAACCGAAATAAAGCCCGAGACCCAAGCGACACCGAAACAACCGGCGCATCCTTCGCGTCTTCGTCCGCATCGATATGCAGCCCGAGCTTGGTGCCCGCCTCATACCAGTTGACCAGGCACGCCTCCGGCGGCGCGGGATAATCCGACACATCCTCCCAGAGTTTCAGCAGCGTCTCCGGGATCGGCCCCCACGCCTCCCCCGTCACCGGATGCACAGGCTGGTAGCGATAGCCCTTGATATCCGACACCCATCCCAGCGGCCCGAGATTGGTGTTCCGGACCGACAGCGGCTTCCCCGTCCGCGGCATCGCACCGCGATAGAGCGGATTGGTCTCAAGGATGCCCAGCACCTCACCCACCAGCGCCTTCTGAGCAGCGGGCGGAAAATACTCCGGCAGGAAACGGAAGCCCTCGATCATGCTGCGAATGTAGGCGCGCATTGCCCGCCCGTCGCCGGGAAGATGACAGCAATGTCGCCCCATGCTTCAGTACCCGGATCGATCCAAGGGAACCCCCATGGCGATCAACTTCGCCCTCTCCGCCGCCCGTGCGCACAGCCGCGCCGCCAGCCGGGACATCCGAACCCAGATCAAGTCGGCCGCCGCCAACTGGCGCGCCACGCACAAGGAACAGCGCGAGAACGAACTCAGGGAGATGGGCATTGTCATCCCTCTGTCGGAATGGCTTGGCCATAACAACGGACCCGACTTCCTGGAGCACCTTCGGTTCAAGGAATGGGCGTGGACGCAGGCCCGCAAGGCCGCCTTTGCGCCCCCCGACCCCGAAACGGGAGCCCGATGGGCCCGGAAAGCCGAGGCGCTCGGCCTTTCTTACGAGGAATATCGGTTGGAACTGCTTGAACGCGGACGCCATCCGACGGATGAAGACGCAACGCGCATTCGCCGAGCCCGGCCCTCCCCCGGCAATCTGCGATCGCTTTGAACTAATCTCTTGAGACTGACTGACCAGTTCCCATATGAGCCCCTGCCACAGGGCCGTTCACCGGCTTTGCGGGCGATCAAGACCAGGACCAAAGGGGTCGTCCATTCTGGGTGCTGCCTAGTCAGGCCCGGACGAGGAATGGGGCGGCCGCCGCAGAAAGGACTTATGTAGTATGGCGAAGATCATCGGCATTGACCTCGGTACCACCAACTCGTGCGTCGCCGTCATGGACGGCGGACAGGCCCGGGTGATCGAGAACTCGGAGGGCGCGCGAACGACCCCCTCCGTCGTTGCGTTCCAGGATTCCGGCCAGCGCCTCGTCGGCGTCATCGCCAAGCGCCAGGCCACGGTTAACCCCCGTTTCACCTACTCCGCCATCAAGCGCCTGATCGGCCGCACCTATGCCGACCCGATGGTCGCCAAGGACAAGGACCTGGTCGCCTACGAGATCGTGAAGGGTCCCAATGGCGACGCCTGGATCCAGGGCCGCGACAAGGCCTATTCGCCCCAGGAAGTCTCCGCCTTCATCCTCGGCAAGATGAAGGAGACGGCCGAGGCCTATCTCGGCGAGAAGGTCACCCAGGCCGTCATCACCGTCCCGGCCTACTTCAACGACGCCCAGCGCCAGGCCACCAAAGACGCCGGCCGCATCGCGGGCCTGGAAGTCCTCCGCATCATCAACGAACCGACCGCTGCCGCCCTCGCCTACGGGCTCGAGAAGAAAGACTCAGGAAAAGTCATCGCCGTGTACGACCTCGGCGGCGGCACGTTCGACGTCTCCATTCTGGAAATCGGCGACGGCGTCTTCGAAGTGTTGTCCACCAACGGCGACACCTTCCTCGGCGGCGAGGACTTCGACAACCGCCTAGTCGACTACATCTGCGAGGAGTTCCAGAAGCAGAATGGCATCGACCTGCGCAAGGACCTGATGGCGCTGCAGCGCGTCCGCTCCAAGGCCGAAGAGGTCAAGAAGGAACTGTCGACCGTCCAGCAGGTCGACATCACCGAGCCTTACATCACCGCCGGCCCGTCAGGCCCGGTCCACCTCAACATGAAGCTCACCCGCGCCAAGCTCGAGTCCCTTGTCGAGGACCTCGTCAAGCGGACCATGGAGCCCTGCAAGAAGGCCCTCGCCGACGCCGGCAAGTCCGTCACGCAGATCGACGAGATCATCCTCGTCGGCGGCATGACGCGCATGCCCAAAGTGCAGGAGGTCGTGAAAGCCTTCTTCGGCAAGGAGCCGCACAAGGGCGTCAACCCGGATGAAGTCGTCGCTGTCGGCGCCGCCATCCAGGCCGGCGTTCTGCAGGGCGACGTGAAAGACGTCGTGCTGCTGGACGTCACTCCGCTCTCGCTCGGCATCGAAACGCTGGGCGGTGTGTTCACGCGCCTCATCGACCGCAACACCACCATCCCGACCAAGAAGGGCCAGGTGTTTTCGACCGCTGACGACAACCAGTCGGCCGTGACCATCCGCGTGCTGCAAGGCGAGCGCGAAATGGCTGCGGACAACAAGCTGATGGGCAACTTCAACCTTGAAGGCATCCCCCCTGCTCCGCGCGGCGTGCCGCAGATCGAGGTGACGTTCGACATCGACGCCAACGGCATCGTGAACGTCTCCGCGAAGGACAAGGCCACCGCCAAGGAACAGAAGATCACCATCCAGGCCTCCGGCGGTCTCACCGAAGCCGAGATCCAGCAGATGGTGAAGGACGCCGAAGCCAACGCCACCGCCGACAAGGCCCGCCGCGAGGCCGTGGAAACCAAGAACCAGGCGGAAGGTCTGGTCCACGCCACCGAAAAGCAGCTGGTCGAGCATGGCGCCGCCATCAGCGCCCAGCTCAAGTCCGACATCGAGACGGCCATCGCCGACCTGAAGGGCGCGCTCGAGAAGGATGACGCTACGGCCATCAAGACGAAGAGCCAGGCGCTTGCCGCCGCGGCGATGAAGATGGGCGAGGAAATCTACGCCAAGACCCAGGGCGGCGAAGGCCCCGGTCCCGGCCCGGGCGGCCCCGGCGGCCCGGCCGATGGGGGCGACGATGTGGTCGATGCTGACTTCGAAGAAGTCAAAGACGACAAGAAAAGCGCCTGATTATTGGGCTCAAGGCAGTCCAGATGATGTGATGAATCCAATGGGCCATGACTTGAGGGGGCTTTAATCCCCTGGAGTCATGGCCCATCTAGTTTCAACGGTTACTAAGGTTCGCCTGCGATAGGACGACTGGCCCAGAGGGTTCTCCCTCCCTCGGGCTTCCGGGCAGGTCGAGCGGGATCGGGTTAGACAGTCATGTTTTCGGTTCGGGTTACGGTTCGGTCGTCACGATGAGCGAGCGCTCGTATTACGATATCCTCGGCGTCGCGAAGGACGCTGACGAGAAGACGCTGAAGGCCGCCTTCCGCAAGAAGGCGATGGAGCATCACCCGGATCGAAATCCGGGCTGCAACGTCTCCGAGGGAAAATTCAAGGAAGTCTCCGAAGCCTGGGAAGTCCTCAGCGACGCCCAGAAGCGCGCGGCCTACGACCGCTTCGGCAAGGCCGGCGTCAACGGCGCAGGCGCAGGCCCACAGGGCCGGCCCGAGGACATCTTCCGCGACGTGTTCGGCGACATGTTCTCCGAACTCTTCGGCGGACAGCGCGGACAGCAGCGCACTGGCCCCGGCCGCGGCGCCGACCTGCGCTACGACTACGAAATCACGCTCGAAGAAGCCTTCCGCGGCAAGCAGGCTGAGATTTCCGTCCCCACGACCGAACGCTGCGAGCCCTGCAACGGCTCAGGCGCCGAGCCCGGCACGCAACCTGAAACCTGCACCACCTGCCAGGGCCATGGCCGTGTGCGGATGACCCAGGGCTTCTTCACCATGGAGCGCACCTGCGGGCGCTGCCAGGGATCCGGCCAGATCATCAAGACGCCATGCCGCAACTGCGACGGGCGAGGAGCCGTGCGCCGCGACCGCACGCTGCAGATCAGCATTCCCGCTGGCATCGAGGACGGCCAGCGCATCCGCCTCTCCGGCGAGGGTGAGCCTGGCGCGCGCGGCGGTCCCAAGGGCGACCTCTTCATCTTCGTCACGGTGCGCGAGCACGACCTGTTCGAGCGCGACGGCCAGACGCTGTTTGCGCGCACGCCCGTGCCGATGTGCGTGGCGGCGCTCGGCGGCGACGTCGAGATGCCGACCATCGACGCCTCGCGCATGAAGGTCACGATCCCCGAAGGCTCGCAGACCGGCAAGCGCATGCGCCTCAAGGGCAAGGGCATGCCCAGCCTGCGCGGCGGCCCGAATGGCGACATGGTGATCGAACTCTTCGTCGAGACGCCGACCAACCTCACGGCCAAGCAGAAAGACCTGCTGAAACAGTTCGCCGAGGAATGCTGCCCAAGCGGCAAATGCCACCCGGAAAGCCAGGGCTTCTTCAAGAAGGTCAAGAAGTTCTTCGATCAGGAAGACAGCCGGGCCTGACGCTTGTCACCTTGACTGCAAGCACTGTCGCCGCTCGTCCTGACGACAGTCAGGACCCAGGGCTGACACAGAGGCTTGTTCCGACTTGAAGCTTCAATACTGTTCGCTTGCTCGACCGGTCCTGGATCCTGACTGTCGTCAGGATGAGCGGAGCAAGCTGAATCGATTCAACTGACAATTATCATGATCTGGCCCGCTCGACGGGCCGGTTCTCGTTGCGGCTCAGTTCGGCGCAGCCGCCTGAGCGCCCTCCGGCCACTCAATCAGATCACACCTGATGTCGACCGGCTTCTCCTGCGCCATCTTCACCGGCCCCTGATAGATGCCGCATGACAGGATGTTGTCCGCATGCGTCCTGCGGGCCGAATAGATGTTCACGAGCACTTCCGGCTCGCCCTTGATGCTGGCGATGTTCGTCGCATCAAAGCCCGTGCCCGGCGTCGTCACCAGCGCGTTGGCGGGATCGATCTCGATCATGTCGCCGCCAAGGCCAACGTCCATCCCGTGATCATCCACGCCCGGCGCCGTCTCGCTGACCGCGATGCCGAAATAGCTCGCATCCACGGTCACCCGCTCCTTGGTGGCCAACAGCTGCTCAACCGCGCGCGGCGTGAACGTCACATTGATCTCGAACGCATACGGGCTCGGCGGCGTGGCCACCGCAGCCTGTGGCGCAGCTGCGTCGGGCGCCGGGCTGCAGGCGGCAAGAGCGAACGGGATAAAGCAGGCCATGATGTGTTTCATGCGCCAAGCCTTGGCGTGATTGTACCAGCCGGTCAATTTCAGCGCCCTCGCCTCGCGCCATTTTCCGGCTATAACGCGGCTCATGAGCATCAGGATTGCAATCGCCGGCGCCGCAGGCCGCATGGGACAGGCCATCGCCGCATGCGCCCAGACCGAAGCAGCAGATTCCGGCTTCGCCATAACCGGCGGCTCCGAACGCCCCGGCAGCCCGCTTGTCGGCACGGACCGCGGCGGCTGGGCCATCGCAGACAGCGCCTCGCGCGCCGCCCAGTCCGCCGACGTGTGGATCGACTTCACCACGCCGCAGGCGACGCTTGATGCGCTCGAACAGCTGAAGCTCACGAAGGTCAAGGCCGCCATCGTCGGCGCCACCGGCCTTTCGCCGCAACAGGAACAGCAGGTCGCCGATCACGCCCGCCGCATCGCCATCGTCCGCGACCGCAATTTCTCGCTCGGGGTCAACCTGATGATCGGCCTCGTCGAACAGGCCGCCGCCCGCCTTGGCGAAGGCTGGGACATCGAGATCACGGAAGCCCACCACCGCCGCAAGGTCGACGCCCCCTCCGGCACCGCGCTGATGATCGGCGAGGCTGCCGCACGCGGCCGCGGCGCTCCGCTCACCGGCCTTCGCGCCCCGCCTTACGATGGCCAGACCGGCCCACGCCGTGAGGGCTCCATCGGCTTCTCCGTCATTCGCGGCGGCGGCATCATCGGCGACCACGACGCAGCCTTCATCTCCGGCGAAGAGACCCTCTCCATCAGCCACCGCGCCCTCGACAGAGCCGTCTTCGCCCGCGGCGCCCTCGCTGCCGCAAAATGGGCCGCCGATCAGACCCCCGGCCTCTATTCCATGCGGGATGTGCTGGGGCTCTAGCCTCCAACGCCCGGCAATATTGCAGAGCGCCCAACTGCTCATTTCAAATTGTTTCCGGGCTTTCACTTTGCGTGTGGCCCCCGGCGCGCATAGACGATGTCATGTGGGCGTCACGTTCGCCCACAGGTGGGAAACGCAATAAATAGGGGATTGGCGCGCGGCATGGCGCAGGCGGCCAACATCTTTGCTTCAGCGCGCACGCAGATCGACCGGCTGGCCCTGCGCCAGGTGACGGCCGTCGACCTGCTGGAAGAACACGTTGCACGCTATCTGGCGGTGAACCCCGCCATCAACGCCGTGGTCCGGACCAATCTCGACGCCGCCCGCCGCCGGGCCGAGGAACTTGACCGCCTGCTCGCGTCAGGCATTCCCGCCGGCCCGCTGCACGGCCTGCCCCTCACCATCAAGGATACATTCGACGTCGACGGCATGCCCGCCACCGCCGGCGCGCCTGAATACGCCAGACGCCCCGCCGCAACGCCAGACGCCGCCGCCGTCGCCCGCCTGCGCGCGGCCGGCGCGGTGATCTGGGGCAAGACCAACACCCCCTATCTCGCCGGCGACAGCCAGACCAACAATGCCGTCCACGGCCGCAGCAACAATCCGTGGGATCTCGCGCGCACGCCCGGCGGCAGTTCCGGCGGCGCCGCCGCCGCCCTCGCCACCGGCATCACGCCGCTCGAACTCGGCTCCGACATTGGCGGCTCGCTGCGCTTCCCCGCGCACTTCTGCGGCGTTGCGGCCCTCAAGCCCACCTATGGCCGCACGCCGCTGCAGGGCCATGTCCCGCCCGCGCCCGGCTCGCTCGCCGTCCGCGATCTCAATGTCGCCGGCCCGATGGCCCGCGACGTCGCCGACCTCCGCCTGATGTACCAGATCCTCGCGGGCGAGCCCGCCACACCCCAGCCCAGGCGCACCGGACTCAGGGCGCGCCGCATCGGCGTCTGGGCCGAAGACAAATCCTTCCCCGTCTCCGCCGCCTGTCGCGGCGCCGTGCGCATGGCGGCCGAAGCCGCCGCCGACGCGGGCGCGCAGGTGCTGGTCGCCAAGCCCGATGTCGACGGCGTCTCCCTCGTCGATCTCTATCTGCAACTCCTCCTGCCGATCCTCGCCACCGACATGCCTGGCCCGCTGGTCAAGGCGCTCGAGGCGGGACGCCCCCTCGCAAAGCTGATCGCGCGCGGCGAACCGTTCGGCCGCGGCAAGTGGGCGGCTTATTCGGCCGCTACTCACCACGACTGGCTGCGCGCCGACGAGGTCCGCCGCCGCCTGAAGCGCACGATGTCGGAATTCTTCAGCCGCTGGCACGCCATCATCACGCCCGTGTCGCCGACCACCGCGTTCGAGCATGTGGTCGCCGGCGACGCCGTCTCGCGGCCCATGCAGGTCGATGGCAAGCCGACGCCCTATCACATGTTCCATTCGTGGATCGCGCTCGCCACGATCTGCCACCTGCCTGCCGTGGTGATCCCCGTCCCCCGCCGCGCGGGCGAGCTTCCCTGCGGTGTGCAGATCATCGGCCCTGAAGGCGGCGACATGGATGTGCTCGCCATCGCCGAAGCGCTCGAGGCGCAGATGGGCGGCTTCCAGCGCCCGCCGGAGGACGTGCTGAAATCCCTGCCCGCCCTGCCGGTGAAAGCAAACGGCAAGGCGCCGAAGCAGAAGCCGCCGCCCAAACCAAAGCCGCAGAAACCGGCCAGGGAGAAGGCTGCGAAGGCCAAGCCTGCCAAGGCCGAGAAGCCCGCAAGGCCCAAGCCGCCGCTCAAGGTGAAACCGGCTAAGCTGAAACGCTAGAATCGCAGTGTGCCGAGCCCCGCGCTCAGCGATCTACCAGCTGCCCACATTCGGCGCCGAGACCCACGGCTCCTTCGCCGCCAGGGCCTCGCCCTTCTGCAACAGCTCGATGGAAATTCCGTCGGGCGATCGCACAAACGCCATGCGCCCATCGCGCGGCGGCCGGCTGATCGTGACGCCGATTTGTTGGAAGCGCTCGCACGCCGCGTAGATATCGCCGACCCGGTAAGCCAGATGCCCGAAATTGCGCCCGCCGGAGTATTCGCTCTCGCCCCAGTTGTGCGTCAGCTCCACCATGGGCAGGCCAGCCGGAAGCTTCCCCTCGCCGTTCCAGCCCGAGCGCGCAATGTCCTCCGCCGACGCCAGAAACACCAGTGTGTACTTGCCATCCGGATAGTCGTTCCGGCGCACCTCCTTGAGGCCCAGCCCCTCGCAGAAGAATTTCACCGCAGCGGGCAGATCGCCCACCCGCACCATCGCATGGAGGAATTCTACGCTCATGTTTCGCCGTCCTGTGTGTGCCGTTCACGCCGCGCATCGCCCAGCGCCTGAGTAAGTCTGCGCGCAAAGCTCTCGCGCTCGGGCGGCGTCAGATGCTCGCCCAGCGGGTAGACCACGCGCGACGTCGCCAGCCGCAACGCATGCGGGCCGCTCGCCGCGCGATCAAATTCCACACGCGCGAAATACGACGACACCCGCGCACGCCGCTCCCGGCCCCAGCCATCGACCTTGCGCAAAGTCACGGCGTCGGCCGTCACCCGTACATACGTCCGCGCCGTCTGCGCCCGCGCCGACCAGCGAAAGCCCAGCCACACGGCAAGGACTTCCAGCCCCATGAACCCCGTGACCGGCCAGGCGCCCATAAGCAGGAAGCCCAGCCCCGACACCAAACTCATGCCCCCCAGGATCATCATCACACGATTGAGCCCCCGCCGCGAAAGCGACCGCGGCGGCTCCAGCACAGCATCGAGATAGATGGTGGACATGATTGGAAGATTAGAGTTCGAAACTTCCGGAGCAAGACCAAATGACGGAGTCATTCTCAGACACTTTCGCGCGGTCCCATCCCCGCTTAGAAGCGCACCATGCCCGCGCCAAAGAAAAAGCCCGCACGCAAACCCGCTCCGAAGGCCCACAAAGCCTTCTCCCCCGAGCAGGCTGCCGAGATGTTCAAACGCCTCGCCAAGTCACGCCCCGACCCTAAAACGGAACTCGACTACAAAGACCCCTTCACCCTCGTCGTCGCCGTCGCCCTCTCGGCGCAAGCGACCGACGTCTCGGTCAACAAGGCGACGAAGGAACTCTTCCGCATCGCCGACACGCCTCAGAAAATGCTCGCCCTCGGCGAGGAAGGCGTCGCCCAGCACATCAAGACCATCGGCCTCTGGCGCAACAAAGCGAAGAACGTCGTCGCCCTCTCACGCCTCATCATCGAGAAGCACAACGGCCAGACCCCGCGCACGCGGGAAGATCTCGAGGCCCTTCCCGGCGTCGGCCACAAGACCGCCAGCGTCGTTCTCAACGAAGCCTATGGCGAGGCCACCATCGCCGTCGACACACACGTCTTCCGCGTCGCCAACCGCACTGGCCTAGCGCCGGAATCAACGCCCGAAAAAGTCGAGAAAAGACTGCTCGAAGTGACGCCCGGCACCTACAAACGCGGCGCCCATCACTGGCTCATCCTGCACGGCCGCTACACCTGCCTCGCCCGCAAACCCGGCTGCCCCGAATGCGTGATCCGCGACCTCTGCCAGTACGAAGCGAAGCCGGGCGAGTAGCCGACGCTAGACCTTCGGCGTCATCACGTGCTCGGCGCCCTTCTTGGTCAGCTCGGTGATACAGAGCCAGCAGAATCCCAGCACGCCCGTTGCGCCCGCCGCAGTCGCCGCCAGCCCGGTGATCCAGCTCAGCGCCGACAAGGCGCCCATCATGATCAGCCAAAGCACGCCGCCGAGCGCGCTCGCCAGAACCACAATCACAATCGGCCCCAGCACGATATCGAACCCCGCCAGCCCAAGCGAGATCGACTCACCTTTTGTCCGGCGAGATTGAGGACGAAATAGGCCAGCACGCCCAGACCAATCTGCACCAGCGCCACAACGCCCGCCGCATCCCATAGCCGCGCGCCGGTGATCGCCAGCGCCCAGAATGGCGATTGCATACCCCGCCCCTCGGAAGCGCCATGACCGGAATAGCCGCCGCGCGAGATGTCGCCCGTGAACGCCGAATCCAGCTCGGTCCAGTAAAGCTCTCCCACCCGCAGGGGAGAGGTCGCCGCCACCGCATCGACCCAGCCCTGCTGCGCCTGCTTGGCGTCGGCCAGCCACTCCGCGCTTGTCACGCGCTCTGCGATGGCGCCGACAATCAGCGTTACGACAAGCCCGGCAAGAATGGATAGCAGCCGGCCGCGCAGGCCTCCAAACCGCGATGGTTTCGGTGCGTCTTCCGTCATCACCCCGCCTCTTCCCCGCATCTGGTTTCGCACGGGGCAGGTAACGGAGCAATTGCCCGCCTCAGGCGCGCATCAGCGCATCCTCGACAAAGTCCAGCCTGTCCTGCCCGAAGTGCATCTCTTCCCCGTCCGGCGTCTGCACGAAGAAAGTCGGCGCGCCGAACACGCCGCGCGCAACGGCCTCGTCGGTCGTCGCCTTCAGCTTCTCCTTGTTGGCCGGATTCTCCGCCGCCGCGAAAAATTCCTCCGGCGAGAATCCCGCCGCCGTCAGAACCTCAGCAAGCACCGCCTTGTCGGCGATATTCTTCTGGTCCTGCCAGGCCGCATTGAAGATCGCGGCCAGATACGTTTCGAAGTCCGGCCGATCGGCCCACTCCTGCGCGACGCGCTGCACCATCAGCGTCATCATCGGAAAGTGCGGGTTCAGCTTGTAGGGCGTGTTGTACTTCTTCGCCCAGCGCTGCAGATCCTCCGCCATCCACCGCCCCTTCTGCGGCAGCGTGCCCGGCGGCCGGTTGCCCGTCGTCTGCATCACCCCGCCCAGGAACATCGGGCGATACTTCACGCTCGCCCCCGTCCGCTCCAGCACGCCGGGCAACCGCCGCCATGCGAGATAGGCGGTCGGGCTCGTGAAGTCGTAGAAGAACTCAACCTGCTTGCTCATCTCATCTTCCCTCAAGCCATCTTCTCTATCCACGGACGCAGATCGAGCTCATGCGTCCACGCATCACGCGGCTGGCTGTGCAGCATCCAGTACGCATCCGCGATGTGCTCGGGGTTCAGGATCCCGTCCTGGTCCTTCAGCGCATGGCGCTGCGGGAAATTCTTCGCGATCCATTCCGTGTCGATCGCGCCATCGATGATCGTGTGCGCCACATGCACGCCTTGCGGCCCCAGCTCGCGCGCCATCGATTGCGCCAGCGCCCGCAGCGCAAACTTCGCGCCCGAGAAAGCAGAGAACCCCTCCCTGCCCCGTATCGACGCCGTCGCGCCCGTGAAGATGATCGTGCCCCGCCCGCGCGGAACCATGGCCTTCGCCGCCTCGCGCCCGGCAAGGAAGCCGGCGAACGCCGCCATCTCCCACACCTTGCGATAGACACGCGCCGTCGTCTCGCGGATCGGGAAGTTCACGTTCGCGCCGATATTGAAGATCACCGCCTCCAGCGGCGCCACCTCGCGCTCGATCTGGTCGAACAGCGCCACAGCCTGATCCTCGTCGCGCGCGTCCGACCCGAAGCCCACGGCCTCGCCTCCATCCGCCCGGATCTGCGCCAGCAGCCCATCGAGCGAGGCCAGCTCGCGCCGCGTGACGACGGCGACATAGCCCTCGCGCGCAAACCGCCGCGCAATCGCCCCGCCGGTCGCATCCCCCGCCCCGACCACCAGCACTGACCGTCTCTCAGGCATGCGGCAATTCTCCGTTCACAAAAGGAACCTACACTCTTTCCATCAAACGACAATCGATGCAGGGTTCGAGAATGGAACGTGTAAGCCAGCCTAAAGCCAGCAAGTGGGATGAACTGGCCACCGACTGGTGCCCCGTCGCCCGCGCCATGTCCGTCATCGGCGACCGCTGGACCCTGCTGATCGTTCGCGATTGTTTTCTCGGAAAATCAAGGTTCGAGGAGTTCCAGAAGAGCCTCGGGATCACCCGCCACGTCCTGTCAGACCGGCTCAAACGCCTGGTCGAACTAGGCGTTCTGGAAAGGAACGCATACTCCAAACGCCCCCTCCGCTACACCTACACCCTCTCCGAAAAAGGCCGCGACTTCGCGCCAACGCTCATCGGCCTCAAGGACTGGGGCAAGAAGCACATGCCGATCAGGAAGCCGGCTGCGGTGTAGGTTCCTGAATGGAACGCTGGTTGCCGTGCGCCCTACGGCGCCTTGATCAGCATGCTGGCCTGGTCGCAGCCGGCTTTCTGTTCGTCGGGCGAGGCGGCGTCGAAGCGCGCGATGCCCTTGTCGTAACCGATCTTGAAGTGGTTGTTGAAGTTCGCGAGCGACACGCCCGCGTCCGTCGCCGCAGCCTGATGCGCGACCTTCATCTTCGCCAGCTGCTCGTCGTTGTAGTCGCCACACCGCACAGCTGCGGCGTGCATCGATCCGCTGAACTGGATCGACATCTCCGCCCCACCCTGCGCGTGGGCGGCGCCTGAAACCAGCACGGCAACAGCCAGCACCGGCGCAATGATCTTGAACATCGGCATCCCGCAATCTCCCGAACAGCTCTCACCTCGCATAGATGACGATTGCCACCAGCGGAAGCCATCGACTGCGCGTCGCGATACGTGCGTCGGGCGCGCGTCAGAGAATATACTTCGACAGATCCTTGTCGCCCGCCATTGCGGCCACCTTTTCGCGCACATAGGCGCCGGTGATCGCAAATGCCTCGCCGGGCTTTTCCGAAGCCGAGAAGCTGATCTCGTCCAGCACGCGCTCGAGGATGGTGTGAAGCCGCCGCGCGCCGATGTTCTCGACGCTGTCGTTCACCTGCACCGCGATGTCGGCGATCGCTTCGATGGCGTCCGGCGCGAACGAAAGTTCGACACCCTCCGTCTTCATCAGCGCGGTGTATTGCAGGATGAGGCTTGCCTCCGGCTCAGTCAGGATGCGCTTGAGATCGTCGCGCGACAGCGCCTTCAATTCCACGCGGATCGGCAAGCGCCCCTGCAATTCGGGCAACAGGTCCGAAGGCTTCGCCACATGGAACGCGCCGGACGCGATGAACAGGATATGGTCCGTCTTCACTGGCCCATGCTTGGTCGCAACCGTCGTCCCCTCGATCAGCGGCAGCAGGTCGCGCTGCACGCCTTCGCGCGAGACATCCGCCCCCGCCCGCTCCGAGCGCGAAGCGATCTTGTCGATCTCGTCGAGGAAGACGATGCCGTCATTCTCGGTGACGCTCAGCGCCTCGCGCTTCACGGTTTCATCGTCCAGCAGCTTGTCCGACTCTTCCTGGATCAGCGGCTTGTAGGCTTCCTTCACCGTGGTGCGCACGCGCTTCGAGCGCCCGCCAAACCCCTTCAGCAGCTCGCCGAGATTCACCATTCCGATGGATGATCCCGGCTGTCCCGGTATGTCGAACCCACCCATGGGATTGGCGGTGTCCGTCACATCGATCTCGATTTCCTTGTCGTCGAGCAGCCCGCCCCGAAGCTTCGCGCGAAAACTCTCGCGCGTCGACGGCTGCGCGGTTGCGCCAACAAGCGCATCGAGCACCCGATCCTCGGCCTTGGCCTCCGCCTTGGTCAGAACTTCCTTGCGGCGCCGCTCGCGCACCATGCTGATCGCCACTTCCACAAGATCGCGGATGATCTGCTCGACATCGCGGCCGACATAGCCCACCTCGGTGAACTTGGTCGCCTCCACCTTCAGGAACGGCGCCTTGGCCAGCTTCGCCAGCCGCCGCGAGATCTCCGTCTTGCCCACGCCCGTGGGCCCGATCATCAGGATGTTCTTCGGCGTCACTTCCTCGCGCAAGCCTTCGGCCAGCTGCTTGCGGCGCCACCGGTTGCGCAGCGCCAGCGCAACCGCCCGCTTGGCCTCGGGCTGGCCCACAATGTAGCGGTCCAGTTCTGAAACGATCTCGCGCGGCGTGAATTCGGACATGCAAACCCTGGAAACAGTTCAGGCATGAACTAGGAAGCCTGTGGCCGCTTCGCTAGCTCATGCCTGCTCAAGTCATCAAGTCGTTTCGCCCTATGCAGGCTCCGGCGGGAAGATCCGCCCCAGCGTTCCCTCCTGCGGGACCACTTTCAGCACAGTCCGGCGAACCGTGCGCCAGCCGCCGCCCAGCAGGACGATTGACCCGCCCACGATCAGCGCCGTCAGCATCAGCGAGTTGAGCCCGCTCCAGCCCGAATTGTTGACCAGCACCCAGAGGGCGGCGGTAAACGTCACGAGCCCGGAGACGATCAGCGCCCGGCGATTGATCGCCAGCGAGATCAGGCCGAACAACACCAGCACGATCAGCATCACGGTTGCGTAGGCCGACGAGGCCTCGTCGAACCCCGAGCCCAGCACCAGCGCCCGCACCCCGAAAATGATCTGGGGCGCCGCCGCCATGTGCAGCCAGAAGGCATGGTCGGAATTGCGGGTCGAGCGCGTCGGGTCCTTCATGTCGAAGCCAATGGCCGCACCCAGCGTCGCCACGCCAACCGCCAGCGTCACCGCACCGCCCAGCATCAGCGTGATGCCGCCAATGCCGGCCGCCTGCACCACGGCCGTGTAGAACAGTCCGGCGATCGAGCCAGCCAGCAGGAACAACGAGAACGGCAGGCGGAAGCGCCAGAAGATCGCGGCCGCCGCCAGGCTCGCCGCCGCAAAGCCCGCATATCCGAGCCCAAACAGAACCTGCCCGAGGCCGACCTCACCGGACTCGACGCCGGCAATCATCGCCTGGTCCGAGATGAAGAGGCTCGACAGCCCAGCCGCCGAAACCGAAGCCGCCCACACGATGAAGAAGCTCAGCGCCATCGACGGCAGCAACAGACGCCGCTTGCCGCAGAAATATTCCGCCAGCAGCCACGCGCCCACCAGAAGCGGCAGCGGCGCCAGCGTCACCACCATCTTGATGGCCCCCGCAAGCGCGCTGGCCTCCCCGATGGATTGCGGATCGGCCATGCGCGGAAGGCCCATCAGGTCGATCATGGTGATCGCCGACAGGAAGCCGAGGCCGCCCATCAGCACGACAATGCCGATAGTCAGGAACACGTCGTTGAAATTCGAAAGGAACCGCAAATTCTCCGGATCGAGCATGCGCTCGGGATCGTTGCGGGCCTTGAGGAAAGCTTCGAAGCGCTTGGCGCCCTCGTCGCTTATCGCGCCGGCCTCAACGGCGGCGCGTATGTCAGTGCGGTCAAACATCCAGTGTCTCCAACACGAAGTTGCTGTTTGTGTAGACGCAGACTTCGGCCGCGATCGTCATCGCTTTGCGTGCGATCTTTTCGGCGTCGTCTTCGTACTCATACAGCGCTCGTGCGGCGGACAGCGCGTAGTTGCCCCCTGAACCAATGGCCGCGATAGGATGCTCCGGTTCCAGCACGTCGCCCCTGCCCGTGATCACGAGAAGAGACGTCGCATCGCCCACGATGATGAGCGCTTCGAGGTTGCGGAGGTATTTGTCAGTGCGCCAGTCCTTGGCGAGTTCCACGGCGGCGCGCTGAAGATTGCCGGGGAATCGTTCGAGCTTCTGATCAAGTCTTTCGAACAGCGTGAAGGCGTCCGCCGTGGCGCCAGCGAAGCCTGCGAGAATCTCACCCTTCTCGCCGAGCCGCCGGACCTTGCGGGCATTGCCCTTCATGATCGTCTGCCCCATCGACACCTGCCCATCCCCCATGACGACGAGCTTGCGCCCCTTCTTCACGGCGAGAATGGTGGTTGAATGCCAAGTGGGTTCCGACGACATGCCTGCTCTTCCTGACCATTGAGCAGTCTATGTCGTGCGAGAACTTCCGACAAGCAAATTTATCGAGAAACGATAAGTTGCAGCTTTGCCGACTGTCGAGCGTCAATGTTAAGCAACAGAGCGCGCCATGAAAACGCGCGCGTGTAGCGGTTGGCGGGGTCGGGGCGTGGTATTCACTGAGCCGTTCTTTCTCTTCCTGTTCATGCCGCTGTCCCTCGTCGCGATCCTGCTCACGCGGGGATGGGGCCACAGCATCTCCATTCTGCTGTTCAGCCTGGTATTCTACTACTGGGATGTCGGCTGGGCCGTTTTCATCCTGGTCGGCTCCATCCTGTTCAACTGGTATGTCGGCCTCTGGCTCGAGCGCAACCGCAAACGCTGGATCCTGATCTTCGGGATCCTGATCAACGTCGCCGTGCTGGCCTTCTTCAAGTATGCGCTGTTCGGCGCCGGCATCCTCGACCAGCTGGCAAGTCTCGATACGTCGAAGCATTTCCAGTACATCATCCTGCCGGCCGGCATCTCGTTCTTCACCTTCGAGTCGATCTCCTACCTGATGGACGTCTGGCGCAAGGACACGCCAGCCGAAAAGCGCCTCATGGTTTTCGGCGCTTGGCAGTCCTTCTATCCTCACCTTATCGCCGGACCGATCGTACGTTTCAGGGACGTGATCCAGGACTTCCACAAGCCAAAACCCTCGCTTGATTCAGCAGCAGCCGGCGCGGCGCGTTTCGGCCACGGCCTGCTCAAGAAGCTGCTGGTCGCCGACACGGCCGGGCTTGTCGCTGATGCGTGCTTTGCACTTCCAGCTGGCGATCTTAACCCGGCCACAGCTTGGCTCGGCGCCATCGCCTATTCGCTGCAGATATATTTCGACTTCTCGGCCTATTCCGACATGGCCATCGGCATCGCCATGATGTGCGGCATCCGCCTCATGGAAAACTTCCAGCACCCATATTCAAGTTCGACCGTCACCGAGTTCTGGCGACGCTGGCACATTTCGCTGTCCACCTGGTTCCGTGACTATCTCTACATCCCGCTCGGCGGAAACCGCGGCGGCGCAATGAAGACCTATCGCAACCTTCTGATCGTGTTCTTCGTCACCGGCCTCTGGCACGGCGCGGCGTGGACCTTCATCCTATGGGGCCTCTATCACGGCGGCTTTCTTGTGCTTGAACGGCTCGTGCTGAAGGGCAAGGCCAACACGATCACCAACTGGATTCCGCGCTTTATCTACGTCCTGCCCATCGTGATCGTTGGCTGGGTGCTGTTCCGTGCAAGCTCCATGACGCACGCTGGCCAGTACATTCTCGCCATGTTCGATCTCACGCGCCTCGGGGTAGCGGCAATGCCGCTTTCCGTGGAGCAGGTCATGACGCCGTGGACCGTGATGGTGATGTTGCTTGGAAGCCTGATCTTCTTCGCCCCGCGCGGACCAACGATCGGCGTCCTTGCCAGCACGAGTGGCGGCTGGCTGCGCGAACTTGCAAAGACCGGATATATCGCCGCCTGCCTGCTGATCGCAGGCATGCTGGCGCTGTCCAGCGACTTCAGTCCGTTCCTCTATTTCAGGTTCTGACGCGATGGCAGCCAACATCCTCAAGTTCATTCAGCTCGCCCTCTTCGCGGCCTTCACCGCTGCGCCGGTCGGCTGGATGTTCGCCTTTGGCGCCGCCCCGCCCTATGAGCAGCGCGCACAGACCGAAATCCCCGGCCTGGGGGCCGTGATCGCGCCGGAAGGCGAGGCCCGGGATCAGCTTTCCGACGCCATTTTTGAACGCTCCGACCTGCGGCGCATGGCGATCAGCACCAAGAATGCGTTGGAGTTCGAAGGCCTCGGCTTTGCCGACGCGGAACAAGTCGTCTCCGGAGCGCCGGGCTGGCTGTTCTACAAGCCGGAAATCGAGGCCTGGACGTGCGAACGGCTTGCTGACAACCGCAAGGATGTTGAAGCTGTCGTGCTGTTGGGCGAGATTGCCGCCGCGAACGGCCTCCCCTTCGTGCTGGCAATTGCGCCCAACAAGGCCAGTGTGGAGCGCAACGCTTTACAAGGCCGCGCGCAACTGCTGCTGGATTGCTACTTTGAGACGGCCGACTTGCTTGAGGCGCGGCTCGCCGAAGCCAACCTGCCGAGCATCCTCCACCACACGCCGCTCGTGCGCGCGCGAGGCGAATCCGGCGACGCCTTTTTCCGGACCGACACCCACTGGCTGCCCGTCACAGGCTTTCTGGCGGCCGGAGACCTGATGCGAAGCCTCGGTCGCCCCGGCTTCCCGCAGGACTTCCAGCCGGCAACGCAATCGCGGCCGCGCTCCACCGACCTGCGCCGCATGCTCCTCCTTTCGCCGAACGAGATTGTGCCCTTCCCTGACATGTCGAGCGAACCGGCGAAATCGGCCGTCGCAGCCAACCGCCTCGACGGCGCGAGCACGCTCATCCTGCACGACTCCTTCTACGCCGAGATCCGCGACAGCCTCCTCGGCATGCTGAACAACGCACAGATGCTGCATATCGAAAATGACCGCAGCCAGACTTCCAGCGCAGTTGCGGGGTCAGAGCAGTTAGTCGTGAGTTCCGTCGAACGCTTCCTGCTGCAGCGGGTGCGATCGGATGCAGACCTCGGCTGGCTGAGTCCCGTTGGCCGCTGGATCATGGATGGCGCCGATGGAGCAGCTGATCAGTGCCAGTGGGATAAGGCGGTTGATCTCTTGGCCAGCACTAAAGTGACGCTTGACGCCCTCTCGATCGGAGCCGCCGGCGCCGCCAGATCGACCTCGAGCGACCCCAAGATACAGCTCACGGCGCCCACGTTCTCAAACGCCGCGACTTGCCTGCAAATCGAACTCGAGCTGGCCACGCCCGACGTGTTGCAGATCTTTTTTCAGGCAAGCGATCCGGCCGACGGCTTCATTGAACAACGCTCGGTGCGCCGCGAGGTCGGCGCAGGTCTGCAGCGCGTCCAGCTTGTCCTTCCCGCCAGCTCTGCCGGCAAGGATATCAGGATCGACCCTGTTTCGATTCCAGGCGACTTCAGGATTGTCAGTCTGAAAGCCGCGCCCGCGCCTGCTGAGCTGGCACCGGTCGCTGTGCGATCGCGCCCCATGGCGGCGGCCGCTGCTGAAACCGGTCCGGGGCAGGTCGTCCTCGCCGGGCCGAGCCAACTCAACACCTTCCTGATCGTCCCCAACAAGGGCGACAGCGGCCGGATCCTCCCGGATGGGGCCGCCTATGAGGCCCGCTCGTCGAATGCCAACCGCGCGGCTTCTGGCGATGGCGACGGCGTGCTGCTTCGCATGGATGCCGCGACAGCACGGCAGTTCTCCGGCCGGCGTGTCAAGGTCGAAGTCACTGCGCGCGCCTCGCCGGAGCGTGGCTCATCGAAGCTGCGCATGATGTATTCGCGCTCCGGCGCCCCGGAATCGAGTGGCTGGCAAGAGCTTTCGCTGACCCAGGATTTTGCAACGGTCTCGTTTGACTACGTGGTGCCACTGGCGCCGCCCGCATCGTTCGACTTCATCGGGATCTGGTCAGATCCGACAGGAAGGGGACTCGGCGTCGACATCTCGTCGGTCATCGTGAAGACGATCGATGATGCCCCGCCGCAGTAGCCAAGCTCAAGCCGCAAACCGGTCCGCAGGCCGCGGGCGATAGCTCCGCACGAACGCGTCGAACTCGGCCGCCGGCAGCGGCGGGGAGTAGTAATAGCCCTGCCCGATCGTGCAGGCGCGGCGCAGCAGGAAGTCGGCCTGCTCTTTCGTTTCCACGCCCTCGGCCACAGTCTCCTGGCCCAGCGCTTCAGCCATCGCCAGGATCATTTCCACGATCGCTGGCGCGTGCGGGTCGGTGGACAGCGCGCGCACGAATTGCTGGTCGATCTTGAACACGTCGAACGGCAGGCGCGTGATCGCCGCGAAGTTCGAATGCCCCGTCCCGAAATCGTCGATGGCCAGCCTGACGCCGCGATTGCGCAGCGGCCACATCGTGCGCGCCACGCGATCGGGATCGGCCACAGCGGCGCTTTCCGTGATCTCCAGCTCCAGCAGGTTCGGCGGCAGCCCGCTTTCATCCAGCGCCCGGTAGACCGAATTCACGAAGTCCGGATCGTCGAACTGGTGCGGCGACACGTTGACCGCCACCGAAGAGACGATGCCCCTCCTGTTCCATCCCGCCGCCGCCAGGCAGGCGTCCTGCATCACCTGCTTGCCCAGCTTGGCGATCAGCCCGAGCTCTTCGGCAATCGGGATGAACACGCCCGGCGACACCGCCATGCCATCCGGCCTGCGCCAGCGCGCCAGCGCCTCCGCGCCCACCAGTTCGCCGGTCTCCAGCTTCACCTTGGGCTGATAGACCGCCACGAACTCGCCGCGCTCCAGGCCCTCGCGCACTTCCTCTTCCAGACGCGATTGCGCGCGCGCCTTGTCGAGCAGCTTGCGGTCGAAGAAGGCATGCTTGGTCCCCGTCTGCCGCTTGGCTTCCTTCAGCGCGACTTCCGCCTGCTTCAACAGGTCTCCGCCATTTGCTGCATCCTCGGGCGAGGCCGCAGCGCCAAACCGCGCGGTGACGCGCAGCGCCTGCTCGTCGATCACCATCACGCCGGAAACAGCGGCCTCCATCGCCGCGATCACGCTGTCCACAGCCTCGCGCCCTGCCCCAGGAAGGATCACCCCGAACTGGTCGGCGCCGATCCGTCCGAAGAAGAAGGGCAGCGTCAGGGTCTGCGACGCCGCCGCGCGCAGGCGCTCCGCCGTCGTCGCCAGCGCAAGGTCCGCAACCCGCGGGCCGTAGGTGACGTTGACCTGCCTGAACCGGTCGAGATCGCAGATCACCAGGAAGACAACGCCGCCCCCAGCCACCGTCCCGTCCAGCTTCGACATGAAACGCAGCCGGTTCGGCAGGCGCGTCACCGGGTCGGTGTAGGCCATGGTCAGCGCCCGCCGCATCGCCGCCTCGGAGCGATCATGCACGCCGTCGATTGCCGTCAACAGCGGCTTCAGCAGCTTGTCATCGGATGAATCCGCCAGCTTCGACTTGTCCTTCGGGTCGCGCATGCGGATGCGCTTCTCGAGATCAGTGACCGGCTTCAGCGCATGGCGCGCCAGCCTGTAGATCAGTGGCGCAATCGCCAGCAGAACCAGCGACAGCACGATGGCGTTCAGCGCCACCACCCACAGCCAGATATCCAGGAAGGCGCGGGGCTCGAAGGAATACACCGCATAACCGTAGAGCACGCCGTTCGACACGATCGGCCGCGCCGCATAGTAGCGCTCGCCCTCCACCATCACGGCGGACGCATCGGCCGCCAGCGCAGCCATCTGTCTCTGCGGCGGCAGGCGCTCGACCGCGCCATCCTTTGCGATCAGCTTCCAGTCCTTGTCGAAAACCGCCGACTGCCCGTCCGGCATCCCGACCGACAGCGCGTCGACCAGCTTGCCGATCTCATCCCAGTGCCCGGCCTCGACGTGGATGCGGGCAACGTCAGCCAGCAGGTTGGCGCCGGCGAACACCGCGGTCTGGCGCTGATACCGTATCTCGCCCTGCGCCATGATGGGCGTCACCACCCATTGCGCCAGCGCGGCGAAGAAGGCGGCGGCGACCGCGATCATCGCCACCCTGCCCGACAGGCCCATGCGCTTGGCGCGGCGCTTCGGGGCCACGGGCTTGGCGGCCCTGTCTGCGCTGTCCTTGGCTGTACCTGCGGTCATCAGCGCGAATCCGGTGGCGTTCCAGGCGGCCAACCCCTAAATGCGTGCCAGCATTCAGGATTCCTCGACCGTTCGCGGCCTAAGCTAGGTTTCGTTAGCGAACGCAGGGTTAATGCGGAGGGCCGCAAATGGCGGAAACAGCGCGCAAGGCAGAGATCGTCCGTCAGACGAAGGAGACCTCCATCAAGGTGTCCGTCGATGTCGATGGCTCTGGAAAATCAGTGATTTCCACCGGTATCGGCTTCTTCGACCACATGCTGGAGAGCTTCGCCAAGCACTCCGCCATGGATATTAACGTCGAAGCGAAGGGCGACCTTCACATCGACCAGCACCACACCATGGAAGATGTGGGCATCGTTCTGGGTCAGGCCTTCAAGGACGCCGTAGGCGGATATTCGAGCGTCGTCCGCTTCGGCCACGCCTATGTCCCGATGGACGAAACCCTGGCCCGCGCCTCGGTCGACCTCTGCAACCGGCCCTACCTGATCTGGAAAGTCGCCTTCACGCGCGACAAGGTCGGCACGGTCGACACCGAGCTGTTCAAGGAATTCTTCCAGGCCTTCGCCATGAACGCCGGCGTCTGCCTCCATCTCGAACTGCTCTATGGCGAGAACTCCCACCACATCGCCGAAGCCAGCTTCAAGTCGCTGGCCCGCGCCCTGCGCATGGCGGCCGTCCGCGACGACCGCCTCAAGGGGCAAGTCGCCAGCACCAAGGGCAGCCTCTGACACACAAGGGCTCGATATGGCCGCCTATCTCATCGGCAGCCTCGATATCATCGATCGTCCCGGCTTCGCGGAATATGCGCGGCAGGTTCCTGCCGTGATCGCCCAATATGGCGGACGTTATGTCGTCCGCGCCGGCGCTGCCGAGTTGATCGAGGGCGACGGTCCGCTGCACCGTCAGGTGGTTCTGGAATTCCCCGACATGGCGGCGCTAAAGATCTGGTACGCTTCGCCGGAATACGCCCCCCTCCTCGCCCTTCGCCAACGAACGTCACGTGTGAAGGTTATCTTTGTCGAAGGCGCCTGACAGTTCGGGGCGGACGCACTAGATCATCCCCATGACCCGCCTCGCCATCATCGACTATGGATCGGGCAATGTCCGTTCCGTCCAGCGCGCGCTTGAAGCGGCGGCGAACCAGCATGAAATCCGCCTCGAAGTCCTGCTGACCGACGATCCCGACCGCATCCGCCATGCAGACCGCATCGTCCTGCCCGGCGTCGGCCACTATGCCGACTGCGCCGCGGGCCTTGGCCAGCGCCAGGGCGTCACCGAAGCTCTGACTGAAACCGTCTTCCGCTCGAAGCGCCCCTTCCTCGGCATCTGCGTCGGCATGCAGCTGATGGCCGATGTCGGCCGCGAGGATGTCGAAACGCGCGGCCTCGGCTGGATCCCCGGCGCGGTCGAGCGCATCACGCCATCAGACCCCAATCTCCCCGTTCCGCACATGGGCTGGAACACGCTCACCGACATGCGCGACCACCCGCTGTTTCACGGCATGCCGCCTGAGCCGCACGTCTATTTCGTGCACTCCTACGCGCTCAAGGCCGAGAAGCGCGATCATGTTGCGGCCCGCTGCGACTATGGCGGCAAGTTCGTCGCCGCTGTCGCGCGCGACAACCTGTTCGGCGCGCAATTCCACCCCGAGAAGAGCCAGAAGGCCGGACAGTTGCTGCTGGCGAACTTTCTGCGCTGGAAACCCTGAGGGCATACCCTCAGGTCAAACGTGGATTTGGCGGCTACTTTTCGGATGGCCATTTCCGTTGACAGGCGTAGCGTGTGCGCGTCCAAGGGCGGCCCTCCCGGAGCGCCCGCAGGCGGCGCCAGAAAACGACCCAGAAGACGATAAACACAATGAACCTCTACCCTGCCATCGACCTCAAGGACGGCGTGTGTGTCCGTCTGCTGCGCGGCGAGATGACGACCGCCACCTCTTTCAACGATGATCCCGCCGACCAGGCCCTGCGCTTTGCCGCCATGGGGTTCGAGGCGCTGCACGTTGTCGATCTCAACGGCGCCTTCGAGGGCCACTCGGTCAACCATAACGCCGTGTCCTCCATCCTCGACGTGATGCACGCGCCGGTGCAGCTCGGCGGCGGCATCCGCGACATGGAGGGCGTCGAACGCTGGCTCGACGCCGGCGTCTCGCGCGTGATCCTCGGCACCGCCGCGGTGCGCAATCCCGCCTTCGTGAAGGAAGCCGCCCGCGCCTTCCCCGGCCATGTAGCCGTCGGCATCGATGCGCGCGATGGCAAGGTCGCCGTGCATGGCTGGGCCGAAACCACCGACATGGACGCCGTCGATCTCGCCAGGGCCTTCGAAGGCTGCGGTGTCGCCGCCATCATCGTCACCGACATTTCCCGCGATGGCCTCAAGTCCGGCGTCAACGTCGCCCTCACCGGCCAACTGGCCGACGCCGTCTCCATCCCGATCATCGCCTCTGGCGGCCTCAAGAACGTCGACGACATCGTCGCGCTCAAGAACCGCCCGGGCGCACCCATCGCTGGCGCCATCCTCGGCCGCGCCCTCTACGACGGCGACATCGACCCGACCGAGGCGCTGCTGGCGGCTCGCGACTAACAGCACCTTGCGCGGTGTCATTCTCGGGCTTGTCCCGAGAATCTCGGTTCCATCCGCGCGGAAACTCTAACTATCCCGCACCAGAGCCAACCAGGATTCTCGGGACAAGCCCGAGAATGACCGCTTCACCTGTCTGATATAGCGTCCACCCGTGCCCCACCCCATCCGCCTCATCCTCTGGACGCTCGCCGGCCTCATCGCCGGCATGACCGCCCTCGCCTTCGCCGACCGGCTCGATCTCGGCGGCCGTCCCGGCTGGGTATTCGACTTACTGTCCCATTGGCCGCGCCACCTCGCCCTTGCCGGCATCATCATCGGCGCCATCGCGATCTGGCACCGCATGCACGGCGCTGGCGTCCTCGCGCTCGCCGCCGGCGCCATCAACCTCGCCCTCATTATCGGCGTCGGCGGCCACGCCGTCCCGCAACCCGCGCCAAAAGACGCACGCCTCATTCGCATCGTCAGCGCCAACGTGCACCGGTCGATGCCCGCGCTTGAAAAGCTGGCCAACCTTGCCCGCGACTACAACGCAGACATCATCGCCGCCTATGAAGTCCCCGATGAACTCAAACCGGAAGACATGGCGCGCCTCTTCTCCGCCCTGCCCACGCACATCCTCCCCAGCGAGCGCGCCAATGGCTGGCCCCTGATCCGCCGCTCCATGCTCGCCGCGCGCGACATCCGCGTCGGCCCAACCCAGATGTTCGACGGCAGCCACGGCGTGATCATCAGCGGCACACTCAATGGCGTGCAGATCGTCACCGTCCATCCGCCCTCGCCCGGCCATTCCGGCCTGATGCACGACCGCGACCAGCAACTCGCCGCCGCCGGCGCCAGCATCGACACGGCCCGCCCCTTCATCATCGCCGGCGATTTCAACTCCACGCCCTGGGGCCGCGCCTACGCATCCGTCCCCGGCATGCGCGCCGGCGATCCGCGCTTCGAGGGCACATTCCCCGCGATGCTTGGCCCGCTTGGCCTGCCCATCGACCACATCAAGTTCGGCGGCCTCATCCTCACCGGCTACCGCACCGGCCCGGACATCGGCTCTGACCATCTTCCGCTGTTCGCCACGTTCGCCCTTCCTTCTGGCGCGTTGCCGGAAAACTGAACTTCCGCTACAACCCCGTCATTCCGTCCCGCGCAATCCAGCGCGCGGCCTGAAGCCTGAAGAGGAGACGCCCATGCATCACGCTCATTGCGCGACTGCCCGTCTCAATCACACAGCTTCAGGATCACATGGACATCATCCGCTGGCTGGCGCGCTGCGCCAACCGGTTGCGCTGGCGTAAACCAGCTCCACCCGAACAAGACCCACAACACGACCGGCGCCTCGCCGCGCGCAGCCTCCGCACGCGCTTGCCCGAACACCTCCGCCGCGACATCGGCGCGGACGACGGGTGATGTGCGGGATATTTGGCGCGCACAGAACCACGCCACCGCTCGTCCTGACGAAAGTCAGGACCCAGGAACGGTCAGGCGTCTTGAACGGGCTTGAAGCTTCAAGCCTTGCCAGGACTTGCCGGCAGCCCTGGATCCTGACTTTCGTCAGGATGAGCGGTCTCGGAGGACCAACCCTTGCCATCCGCCCCTCCCCGCGCAATCACTCCCCATGCTCAAAATCCGCGTCATCCCCTGCCTCGACGTGAAAGACGGGCGCACCGTGAAGGGCGTCAACTTCGTCGACCTGCGCGACGCAGGCGATCCCGTCGCGCTTGCCCGCGCCTATGACGCGCAGGGCGCCGACGAGCTCTGCTTCCTCGACATCACGGCCAGCCACGAAAAGCGCGCCACCATGATCGACGTGGTGGAGCGCACGGCGGACGCCTGCTTCATGCCGCTCACCGTCGGCGGCGGCGTCCGCACGCCCGACGACATGGTCGCCATGCTGCGCGCCGGCGCCGACAAGGTCGCCATCAACACCGCCGCCGTGCTCGAGCCCGAAATCCTCACCGCCTGCGCCCGGAAAGTGGGATCGCAAGCCGTCGTCATGGCCATGGACGTGAAGCGCGTTGAAGGTGGCTGGTCGGTCTACACCCATGGCGGCCGCAACGACACGAAACAGGACGCCATCCAGTTCGCCCGCCGCGCCGCCGAACTCGGCGCCGGAGAAATCCTGCTCACCTCGATGGACCGCGACGGCGCGAAAACCGGCTACGACATCGACCTCCTCCGCGCCATCCGCGACGTGGTGCGCGTGCCGCTCATCGCCTCGGGCGGCGCCGGCAACGTCCAACATATGGCCGACGCCATCACCAAGGGGGGCGCAGACGCCGTCCTCGCCGCCTCCATCTTCCACTTCGGCGAGGCCACCGTCGCCGACGCCAAGCGCGCCATCGCCGCCGCCGGCGCACCCGTCCGCATCACGGAAGACGCCTGATGACCTCCGACGCCACACACGACCCGCTCGGCTCCTCGGCCTTCCTCGGCGAAGTCCTCGCTGACCTCGCCAAGACCATCGACGCCCGCGTCGGCGATGATCCCGCCACATCGTGGACCGCGAAACTCCTCGCCGGCGGCCCCGCCCTCGCCGCGAAGAAGCTGGGCGAAGAGGGCGTCGAAGCCGCCATCGCCATCGCCTCGCAGTCCGACGACGACGTCGCTAAGGAAGCCGCCGACGTTCTTTACCACCTGCTCGTCGCCCTGCGCTCGCGCGGCGTTGCGCTCGACCAGGTCGCGAAAGTGCTGGAAGCCCGCCAGGGCAAGTCCGGCATCGCGGAAAAGGCCTCGCGCGGGAGTTGATCGCCATCAAGGTTGCGCCGCCGCCTCCGCGCAACCACCGTCCAGCCAATAAACGGAGTTGCATCATGCCCGGCGAATTCACTGATCGCATTGCCGAAGTCGACGCCTATGCCGCCCAGCTGCGCCAGCTCATCCCCGACGTGACCAAGGCCTTCGGCAACCTGTCGAAGACAGCCCAGACGCCCGGCGCGCTTGACGGGAAGACCAAGGAACTGATCGCCCTCGCTATCTCCGTCTCCACCAAGTGCGACGGCTGCGTCGCCTACCACGCCCGCAATAGCGTGCGTCAGGGCGCAACCCGCCAGGAAGTCGCCGAAGCGCTTGGCGTCGCCATCCAGATGGGCGGCGGCCCTGGCATCACCATCGCCGCCGACGCCCTCCGCGCCTACGACGAATTCGCGGCCGCCGCCGCCAAACCCGTAGAGGCCTGATGCTTGAAGTCCGCCCCGCCACGCGCACGGATGCGCCCGCGATGGCGGACCTGATCAACGCAATCATCACGCCCGGCGGCACGACAGCCTACGAAGACCCGTTCGACCCCGCTGCGCTGGACGCCGAATTCATATCCCTGCCCCAGCTCGTCTCCTGTTTCGTGGCTGAAGAGGATGGCGTCATCGCCGGCTTCCAATCCCTGACGCGCGCATTCGCCGACGACCCGCTTCCGGACAACTGGGCAAGCATCGCCACCTTCACCCGCATCGGCCTCACCCAGCGCGGCGCCGGCTCGGCGCTCTTCGCGCAAACACTGCGAGCAGCCCGCGAAGCCGGCATCACCACCATCGACGCCACCATCCGCGCCGACAACACAGGCGGCCTCGCCTTCTATTCGCGACTTGGCTTCGGCGATTACGCGGCACTGCGCGCCGTTCCGCTGAAGAACGGCACGCCGGTTGATCGCATCCGGAAGCGGTTCGACATCGTATAACCAAGGCACGCTGGCGCACCCTGTTCCGCTCATCCTGACGCAAGTCAGGATCCAGGAACGCTCGCGCAACACGAACAGCCTTGAAGCCCCAAGCCAGGACAAGGCTCGCAGTCGGCCATGGGTCCTGACTTGCGTCAGGACGAACGGGGTCGGGTCGGCGCGTTCAAGCTACCGGTCTTCACCTGTTGCCCGCGCCCAATGTGTGTTAGGAGATCGCCAGTACATCGCTGGGGGTCAGCATGCGTATGCTCCGTCTCGCCGCCGCTACTTTCATTCCGCTGATCATCGCCGCCTGCGCGCCAAAGCCCGAAACCGACGCCGAAATCGTCGCCCGCGCCGGCGCACCTCTCTTCAAGGGCATGGGCGAATACAGCCGCGCCATCGCCACCAGCGACAAGGTCGCCCAGCGCTATTTCAACCAGGGCATGGTGCTTGGCTTTGGCTTCAACCATGCCGAGGCGATCCGCTCCTTCCGCGCCGCGCAGAAACTCGATCCCGATTGCGCCATGTGCTTCTGGGGCGAGGCGCTGGTCACCGGCCCCAACATCAACGTCACCGCCAAGGGCAAGGCGATCATGTCGCCCGCCGAACAGACCGCCGCCTGGGCCGCTCTCGAAAAAGCAAAGGCCGTCTCCGCGGACAAACCTGAAGTCGAGCGCGACCTGATCGACGCGCTCGGCAAGCGCTACTCCCCCACCCCGGTCGATGATCGCGACGCCTTAGACCGCGCCTATGCCGAAGCCCTCGGCGCGCTGACCCGGAAATATCCAGGCGATGACGACATCGCCGCCATCTATGGCGAGGCATGGATGAACACCATGCCGTGGAATTACTGGTCCGACAGTGAAACGCCGCGCCCCGAAATCGTTCCCGTCATCGCAAAGCTCGAAGAGACCATCGCCCGCAGCCCGCAGCATCCGCTCGCGCTGCATCTCTACATCCACGCGATGGAGGCCTCTTCCTCCCCGCAGAAGGCGGAGAAGGCGTCAGACACGCTGCTCGCCCTTGTCCCCGGCTCGGGCCACCTCGTGCACATGCCCGCCCACATCTACTGGCGCGTCGGCCGCTACAACGACGCCGCAGAGGCCAACATCCTCGCCGCGAAGATCGACGAGGACTACATCGCCCAGTGCAACGCGCAGGGCTTCTATCCGGCGATGTACTATCCCCACAATATCCACTTCCTATGGTCCGCCGCCTCCATGCAGGGCCAGAGCAAGGTCGCCATAGACGCCGCCCGCAAACTCGCCGACAATGTCAGCCTCGAACAGATCGAGCAGTTCCCCACCATCGAATTCTTCAAGACGGTGCCGCTGCAATCGCTCGTCCAGTTCGGCCGCTGGGCCGAGATCATGGCCGAGCCACAGCCGCGCGAAGACCTCGGCTTCTCCAACGCCATCTGGCGCTATGCGCGCGGCATGGCGCTCGCCAACACCGGCGACGTCGCCGGCGCCCGCGCCGAACACGCGCAACTCGTCGGGCTCAAGGCCAATCCGAAAGTCATGGTCCTGGATGGCAACGACTATCCCGCCAGCGCGCTGCTGCAGATTGCCGATGATCTGCTGCGGGGCGAGATCGCGCTTGCCGCCGACAATAACACGGTAGCCATCGCGAGCTTCGAGGCGGCGGTCGCAGGCCAGGACCTCCTGCCCTACACCGAGCCGCCCTTCTGGTATTACCCGACCCGCCAGACCCTGGGCGCCGCCCTCCTCGCCGCTGGCAAGGCGAAGGAAGCGCAGGCTGTCTATGAAAAGGACCTGCAGCAATACCCGCACAATGGCTGGTCGACTTACGGCCTGATCCTGGCGCTCGAAGCCCAGGGCAAGACCGACGAAGCCGCCATGCACCGCGCCCACTTCACCCCGATGTGGCAGTTCGCGGATATCGAGCTGAAGTCCTCGCGCGTGAGCGGCCCGCCGACCTAGGCGCGAGGCCTACCTCACCGCCCGCAGGAACACATAAGTCGCCCCCGCCCCGCCATGCCGGGGGTGCGCCTCCGCATAGCCCGCGATGAATGGGCGCAGCTGCGGGTCCGCGATCCAGTCGAACAGGCGCGAGCGCAATATCCCGGCGCCCATCCGCCCCTTGCCGGTGATCACCAGAACGCAGCGCGCGCCCTGCCCGGCCTGCCGCAGCAGAAATTCCACCAGCTCGCGATGGGCCGTGTCCTGCGTGTGCCCGTGCAGGTCCAGCCGCGCGTCGATCTCGTGCTGGCCGCGCCGCACGCGTCGCTGACCGGAAAGATCATCCGGCGCCGTTGGCCGCTTCGGGGCTTTCGGCTTCGTTTCGGTTGCGGACAAGACAGCCGCTGCACCACGCGGCCCCACTTCGGGCTCAGCCTCTTCGTGATCGATCTCGATGGATTTGCCCGGCGCCGCCTTGACCGTCCGCGCCACCCGCGACCACAGCCTGCGTTCTTCGGGGGATAGCTTGCGCGTCATCAGCCACAGCCAGCCTTACTGTGACCAGGGCAGGTCAGGTCGCGGCCGAAACCTCGTCCAGCAACCAGTTAGGATCCTGGCTCGTCAGCGCGCGCTTGAACGTCCAGATCTCCTTCGCCGAGCGAAGATTGTCGCCATCCGAAAGCTCGCTCTCGAACGACACCAGCACGCGCGCCACATTCCCGGCGTCCACCGAAGCCTCGACAATCCGGGCCTGACGCAGGCGCGCAAGCCGCATCGGCTCCGCGCCGGTCTTCTCGCGCTCGGTGATCGCCTCGCTGTAGACGTCATAGACGTCGTCATCGACCAGCTGGCGCAGCGTTTCGCGGTCGCCATCGGCAAAAGCGGCCACCGTCATCTCATAGGCCTTACGCGCCCCGCGGGTGAAATCCTCGGGCGAAAAATTGCCATCCTGCGCAGCGATGGCTTCCATGCCGGCCGCCGCCGGGCCGGTAAACGCCGGGCGCAACTTCGCGCGCCCTTCCGCCTCGCCGGTTTCGTCGGCCTCGGGAACCCGCGCCGGCGCCTCGCTATAGCGGCGCGCAGGCGGGCGCTGCTCCGTGCCGGTCTTCTGCCCGAGCACTGAATAAAGCCGCGAAATCACGAAAACCGCGATCGCAGCAAGGATAATCAGATCAATGCCAAGGCTCACAGGCGACCTTCAGGAAGTTTGCAAAACGAGGCACAGGCCTAGCTCCGCATTGTTCAATATAGACACAAAAGTCCGCGAGTCAGCCCGTTCTTGCTAACGTTGCGCACCGCCACACTAACGTGATAGCGGCCCTGCCTCACTAAGTTGCCAATTTTGGACCGGAATTTCCCATGACTGACACCGCCGCCCCGGATCAGGCCCAGCCCCAGGAAACCGCCGGGCCGCCGCTTATCCGCATGCTGGCGCAGTACGTTAAGGACCTGTCATTCGAGAACCCGGGCCTTTTCGCCGCCCAGGGCCAGACCAACACAGCGCCCGAGATCGAGCTTGGCATCGATGTGCGCGTGGAGCCCGGCCCGCCCGAACAGGGCATCTTCTCCGTCGAGCTGAAACTGTCGGCCCGCGCCAAGCGCCAGGACACGGTCGTCTTCATCGTCGAGCTCGTCTATGGCGGCGTGGTCCAGCTGCAGGACGCCCGCCGCGAAGACGCCGAGCCGATGCTGCTGATCGAGTGCCCGCGCCTGCTCTTCCCCTTCGCGCGCCGCATCATCGCCGACATCACCCGCGAAGGCGGCCACCCGCCCCTGATGATCGACCCCATCGACTTCGTCGGCCTCTACCGCCAGCAACGCCAACGCGCCGAAGCGGAAGCGGCGGCGAAGGCAGCGGGCTGATCGGTCCTGCCCGCGGGCAACCCGTCACTTATTGGTAAGTTGGTCCAACAGGGTCCCGCCCCGTTCTTAGGGGGCGGACAGGTGGGGGTCTGTCTCCTCAACGACAACGCCGATGTTGCGCACAAACCCGCCCACGCACATGATGCTTCCGTTGGACGTTGGGGAGCGCAAGCATGTCAGACGAAGACTGGCCAAACGCGCGCACGCCCGAACAAACCGCTTTCGCCCGCGAACTCCGCCGCAAGACATCCAGAACCGAACGCCGCCTCTGGCCACACCTCCGCTCCAACCAGATGGGCGCACCCTTCCGCAAACAGCATCCCATTGCCGGCTACTTGGCCGACTATTGCTGCGTGCCCCTGAAACTCGTCATTGAAGTCGACGGTCACACTCACGACGCCGCGCGCGACGCGGTCAGGGATAATCGCATGCGTGAACGCGGTTTCGACGTTCTGCGCTTCAGCGTTCAGGAAATCGACGAAAACCGGGACGGCGTGATCTCGACCATCCATGGCGAAGTGCAGGTGAGGCTGCTTGCTCAGGAAGCCTCCGCCCACACCAAGACACGCTGAACCAGACCCCCACCTGTCCGCCCCCTAAGAACGGGGCGGAACCTGCTTGGACTACCGTCCTTCAAAATTGGGTAAGCTCGCCCAACAGGGTCCCGCCCCGTTCTTAGGGGGCGGACAGGTGGGGGTCTGTCTCCTCGTTCACTGAACGTCGAGACTCACCCAAACTTCTTCCACACCGCCGCATCCCCCAGCTCGGCCACGAAAGCCGCATGCGCGGCCAGTTCCTCCGCTGACACCAGCGGACCAAGCGGCTTCGGCCGCTGCATGCGCGGCGTGTAGGTCGCCTGCCCGATCCTCGAGACGGCGGAATCGTCCGCGAAATCCAGCTTCCGCTCGCGCCCGCCCCGCAGCTCCAGATACGCCATCGCCAACAGCTGCGCGTCCAGCAGCGCCCCGTGCAGCACCCGCCCCTCGATCGAAATGTTGAACCGCTTGCACACAGCATCAAGCGAGGCCGGCGAGCCCGGCCGGTGCTCGCGCGCCAGCACCAGCGTGTCGATGAACCGCTCCTTCGGCAGCTGCGGCCGTCCCAGCAGCTCCAGCTCGTAATTCAGAAAGCCGCGATCGAACTCCGCATTGTGCGCAACAATCGGATCATCGCCGAGAAACTCCATCAGCCGGTCGACGACATCAGGATGCTCGAACCGCTTCTTGTCGCGCAGCGTCTCGTTGGTGATGCCCGTGATGCGCACCGTGGCTTCCGACACCGGCCGCCCGGGATTGATGTAGATCTGGAATTCGCGCCCCGTCGGCAGGTAGTTCACCAGCTCGATGCAGCCGACCTCGACAATCCGGTCGCCCTCGCGCGGATTGAGGCCGGTGGTCTCGGTATCGAACACGACCTCGCGCATGGTTCAGGCCTCCTTCGCCCTCACACCCGCCCGCAGCGCATTGATCACCGCATCGACCTGAGCCTGGGCATACTCCAGCCCCAGCCCCGTATTGATGATGAAATCGGCACGCTTCCGCTTGTCCGAATCGGGCGTCTGCCGCGCCAGTATCGCGGCGAACTGCGCCTCGGTCATCTGCCCGCGCGCCATCACGCGCTCCCTCTGCACAGCTTCCGGCGCGCTCACCACCACAATCGCGTCCACCCGCCTGTCGCCGCCATTCTCGAACAGCAGCGGAATATCCAGCACCACGATATCGGCCCCGTCCGCCGCCGACCGCTCCAGGAAATCGCGCTGCATCGCGCCGACCAGCGGATGCACGATGGCCTCCAGCCGCTTCATCGCAGCCTCATCCCCGGCCACCGCCTCGCGCAGCTTCGCCCGGTCGATCCCGCCATCCGCGCCGGTGACGCCCGGAAACGCGCTCTCGAGCGGCGCGACCGCCACCCCGCCCGGCGCATAGATGGCGTGCACAGCCGCATCCGCGTCGTAAACCGGCAACCCACGCCGCGCGAACATCGCCGCCGTTGTCGACTTGCCCATCCCGATGGAGCCGGTGAGTCCCAGTTTTATCATCCGCGCGCCTCGACTGCCCTGCGGCATGCAGCCAACGCACTTGCCTGATCCGGTGCAATCCCGAACCACAGCACGAACGCCGCCGCCGCCTGCGCCACCAGCATGGTCAGTCCGTCATGGGTCGCCCAGCCCGCAGCCGCGGCCGGACCCAACACCGCCTCCGCCGCCTTGCCGTAAGACATATCCAGCAGCGGCCTGCCCTCTCCGGCCGGCAAGCCCGCGATCCCGCCGCCCGCATGGCCCACCAAGGCATGACCGAGGCTCGCCGTATTCACGACCACATCCGCCTCAGCCGCAAGCGCGCTGAGCCCATCCATCCCGCCAACCCGCGCGCCTGGTGCCAGCTGATCCGCCAGCGTGCGCGCATTCTCAACCGTCCGATTGGCGATGCTCACCTTCGCGCCGAGCCGGTTGAGACTGAACGCCGCCGCCCGCGCCGCCCCGCCCGCGCCGATCATCAACACGCGCAGGCCCGGCCTCACCTCGCCGATCGCCGCCCGCAGCATCGCCTCGAACCCATCGACATCCGTGTTGTGCGCAATCCAGCCACGCTCCCCCGCCACCAGCGTATTCGCCGCCCCAATCGCCTTCGCCTCGGCGCTCGCCTCAACCGCCGCGCTCAGCGCCGCCACCTTGTGCGGCAGCGTGATGTTGAGCCCCGAATAGATCGCCCTCATCGCGCGCAGGTCCTGCGCCGCATCGTCCGACTGGAGGTGAACCCGCGCATAGTGCGCATCCAGCCCCGCCGCCGCCATCCATTCATTGTGGATCAGCGGCGACAGCGAATGCGCCACCGGATCGCCCACGACTGCGAAGAGCTTCGTCATGCCTGCAACGCGCCGCGATCGCGCAGCCATTGCATCAGCGGCAGAAGCGGCATCCCCAGAATGGAGAAATAATCCCCATCGATGCGATCAAACAGCTGCGAGCCCAGCCCTTCCAGCTGATAGCAGCCCACACTCTCGAACGCTTCATCGCCAATCTGATCGAGATAGCGCTCGAGAAACGCATCCGAAAAATTCCGCATCCGCAATCTTGGCTGCGCCAGATGCCGCCACACCGGGGCGCCCTCGATGCACGCGACGATCGCGCCCTGCAGGATATGCGTCTTCCCCCGCAACCGGCGCAGCACCTCCGCCGCCTCTTCCCGCGTCGAGACTTTATCCAGCCCGGCGCCATCAAGATCGAGCATCTGGTCACACCCCAGCACGATGCCCTGATGCGAGATCGATACCTTCAGCGCCTTGGTTTCCGCCAGTAAATCCGCCTGTTTGGCCACGCTCGCGCCCTCGGCCCGCAGCGCATCCTTCAGCGCATCCTCGTCCACGCCCGAACCAACCTGCACGAACTCAAGCCCGGCCGCCTTCAGCACAGCCGCCCGCGCCTTGCTCTTCGACGCCAGGATCAACCTGCTTTCGGGGGGCCCGCTCACGCGCCGTTCTCATTGTTCAGCTCGGCATGTTCCTGGATGATGTTGAGGATGGCCGCCGCCGTCTCCTCCACCGAACGCCGGCTCACATCGATCGTCGGCCATTTCATCCGCGCATAAAGCCGGTTCGCCTCGATGATCTCCTGCCGCACGGTCTCCTCGTCAGCATAAGAGGTGTCCGCGCTCTCGTTGAGCGACAACAGGCGATGCCGTCTTATCTGCACCAGCCGGTCAGGCGAAATCTTCAACCCCACGACGAGCGGCGCACGCGGCCCCAGCAGGATTTCGGGAACTTCCACGCCCGGCACCAGCGGCACGTTCGCCGCCTTCACCCCCCGATTGCCCAGATAAACGCATGTCGGCGTCTTCGATGTCCGCGACACGCCCACCAGAACCACATCCGCCTCGCGCAGATCCTCTGTGTGCTGGCCGTCGTCATGCTGCAGCGTGAAGTTGATCGTCTCCATGCGCGCGAAATATTCTGCATCCAGCGCGTACTGTCCCGCGACCTTGTGCGCCGAGGCGAGTCCCAGATAGCGCGACAGCATGTTCACCGCCGGATCGATCACCGCCAGCGTGGGCGATCCGAGTTCCTTGCAGCGCTCTTCCAGGCGCGCCCGCAGCTCCTCGTCCGAGACTGTATAAAGCACCACGCCCGGCGCCGCCTCGATTTCGCGCAACACGCGGTCGAGCTGTTTGGGGCTGCGCACCAGGTAGTAGTTGTGTTCCAGCGGCGCGATATTGTCGAACTGGGCGCACGCCGCGCGCATCACCGCATTGAGTGTTTCGCCGGTCGAATCCGAGACCAGGTGAACGTTGAAATACGTCTCGTAGGTCATTCCACAGCTTTGAGATGCCGGCCCGGGCTTATGAACCAATTCCCCAATAGCGCTGGGAGTGGATTGTGGACAAGCGCACGAGCGGATTCGCTGCACCAACCACACACACACTTGTCGACAGGTGGAGAGCGTTGAAAAGACTTTTCGATTCGGCGCCCATGAGTCACGTCCTTGGGACTCGACTCTCGTTAATGGCTTGTTAACGAAGAGGTAAATGAAACGTTAAGACGCGGGGCGGAGTCGGAACGTAAGGTGATTCACGGTGACTCCTTGTGTGGAGGAACTGGGGATCATTCGATCCACGCACTTATCAAGTGACTATACACCATCAGAGTCTTCTAGATTCAGATTCAAGAATAAGACTCTTCTCTCTTACTCCGCATCCGGGTGACGCTTGAACGATCCCATGGCTGACCGAAGACTGCTTAGAGTGCTGAACGGCGAACGAATCGATCCGATTCCCGTCTGGATGATGCGTCAGGCAGGGCGACACCTGCCCGAATATCGCGAGACCAGAGCCAAGGCGCGCGACTTCCTCGACTTCTGCTACACCCCTTCCCTCGCCGCAGAAGCTACGCTACAGCCCGTCCGCCGTTACCAGATGGATGGCGCAATCCTCTTTGCAGACATCCTGCTCATCCTCGATGCGATGGGCCGCAACGTCCGCTTCCTCGAAGGCGAAGGCCCGCGCGTCGATCCCGCAACTAAGGCGTCCGATCTCGACAACGTCTCGATGGAGAAAATCCTGGCGCACCTCGCGCCGGTCGGCGAAACGGTCGAACGTGTCCGCGCCGAACTCGACAATTCGACCACGCTGATCGGTTTCTGCGGATCGCCCTGGACGGTCGGCGTCTACGCCATCGAAGGCCGTGGCGGCACCGACAAGGCTGACAGCCGCAAATTCGGCTACCAGCATCCCGCCGAACTCGACGGCATGCTCGACCACCTCGTCGAAGCCTCCGCGCACTACCTCAAAATGCAGGCCGACGCCGGTGCCGACGCCTTGATGTTGTTCGAAAGCTGGGCCGAAGGCCTGCCCGAAGACGCATTCGACCGCTGGGTGATCGGACCGACGGCGAAGCTCGTACAACGTGTGCGCGCGCTCGGGGTCAAACAGCCGATCCTCGGCTTCCCGCGCGGCGCCGGAATGCTGGTTCTCGATTATGCGGAGCGTACAGGCGTGAACGCCGTGGGTCTCGACACAGCCATCCCCCTGAAGCGCATCAACCAGATGCTCTCCAAAGGCATGCCCGTGCAGGGCAATCTCGACCCCATGCGCCTCGTCGCCGGCGGCCCCGGCCTGGAAGATCGCGTCCGCGACATCATTACCTCCCTCAAGGACCGCCCCCACATCTTCAACCTCGGCCACGGCGTCACGCCCGAAGTGCCGATCGCGAATGTGGAAGCGGTGCTGAAGGCGATCCGCAGCTCATGACCACCATGCTTGCCCCGCTCATCCTGACGAAAGTCCGGATCCAGGGCCGGCAGCGCGCCTTGTTCCGGCTTGTTGCTTCGCTTGGAGCCCAAAGCCAGTTGTCGTGGAAGGACCGTTCCTGGGTCCTGACTTTCGTCAGGACGAGCGGAATCTGCATCGGAAATAGCAAGTGACCAAAACCGCCATCGTCCTCTTCAACCTCGGCGGCCCGGACGGTCCCGACGACGTCCAGCCCTTCCTCAAGAACCTGTTCAGCGACAAGGCGATCATCCGCGCGCCCGCGCCGATCCGCTTCTTCCTCGCGCGCCTGATCTCGACGACCCGCGCCGCGAGCGCGCGCGCGAATTACGCCCGCATGGGCGGCGGCTCTCCCCTCAAACCCGAAACGAAGAAACAGGCGGACGCCCTCGACGCTGAACTGGCGCGACGCGGCTATGACGCAAAGAGCTTCATCGCCATGCGATACTGGAAGCCCTACGCCGCTGACGCCGTGCGTGAAGTGAAAGCCTGGGGAGCAGACCGCGTCATCCTCCTGCCGCTCTATCCGCAATTCTCCTCCACCACGACGGCGTCCTCGCTGAAATCGTGGAAGGAAGCCCGCGGCCCCGAAGGCGTCACCGTCTGCTGCTATCCCGAGACGGACAAGTTCATCGCCGCCCACGCGCGCAAGCTGATCGAAACCTGGGAAGCCGCCGGCTGTCCGCCCAATGTCCGCTGCCTGCTCTCCGCTCACGGCCTCCCCGAAACCGTCGTGAAAGCCGGCGATCCCTACCAGTGGCAGGTCGAACTCTCGGTCGCCAAACTCCGCCCCCATCTCCCCGCCGAATGGGAAATCGAGATCTGCTACCAGTCGCGCGTCGGCCCGCTCAAGTGGATCGGCCCCGCAACCGACGCCTGCATCGAGAAGGCGGCGAAAGACGGCAAGGCCATCCTCCTCTCCCCCATCGCCTTCGTCTCCGAACACATCGAGACGCTGGTCGAACTCGATGTCGAATACCGCGAACTCGCCGACGAACACGGCGCGAAAGTCTATCTTCGCGCCCCCGCCCTCGGCGTCGACCAGGACTTCATCGCCACCCTCGCCGACCAGGTCGAAGCCGCCCTCGCCGAAACCCCCGGCGCCATTCGCTCCAGCTGCGGCGGCCGCATCTGCCCCGCCAGCTGGAAAGACTGCCCGAACCACCGCCCGGCCGTGGCGGTGTAGGACCGCCGGGCTCCTGCCCGGCAGTTGTCACGAAGCAACAATCTCGCGCGCGGATAAGGACCCCCACCTGTCCGCCCCCTAAACGGGGCGGAACCCTGGAGCCATCACCGGCCTTCGAAGTGAGGTAAGCTCGCGCAACATGGTCCCGCCCCGTTTAGGGGGCGGACAGGTGGGGGTCTGTTTCGTCGAGGGGAATGTTGCTTCCCCCGCCCCCCAACCCGTCCTAAACCTCCCCCGCTGGGAGGCGCCTCGATGGACTGGCTCGACTACAACTGGGTCCGTGCGATCCACCTGATCGCCGTCATCGCCTGGATGGCCGGCATGCTGATCTACCCGCGCCTGCTGGTTTACCGGCTGGAGGCCGAAGGCGATCAGCGCTTCGAGGCCGCCATGGACAAGGCCGCCGCCGCCACCCGCCGCATCATCCTCAACCCCACCATGATCCTCACCTGGCTGCTGGGTCTCCTGCTGATCCACCTCCGCTGGGACTATCTGCAGCTACAGCCCTGGTTCTGGGGAAAAATTCTGTTGGTTGTGGCTCTGTCAGGCTTCCATGGCTGGCTCCTGGGCCTCGGCCGCAAGATCGCCGCCGGCCAGCGTCCGATCGAGCCGCGCAAGCTCCGCATGCTCAACGAAATCCCCTTCATTATCGCGATTTTTGCGGTCATCCTGGTGGTGGTGGAGCCCTTCACGGCGGCCTGACCGGCCTCCCCGCCCCTTGACCGTGCAGCCATTTGGCGGTCTAAACGCCCTCGTCGGCCGTCCGGTCGGCGACCCATCCTTCCTCATTGTCCCAAAGCCCATTGCGCCTTCGCGCGGGGACTCCAGGACAAACCACCCTAAGACAGTCTGATTTCCCATGACCGATGACGTCACCGAAGAGCACGAGCGCGTTCTTCTCAACGATCTCAAGAAGAAAACCCCCGCCGAACTCCTGGCCATGGCCGAGGAGCTCGAGGTCGAAGGCGCATCCCTGCTGTCCAAGCAGGAGCTCATGTTCGCGGTTCTCAAGGAACTGGCCGAGCGCGAGGTCGAGATCATCGGCGTCGGCGTGGTCGAGGTCCTGCCCGACGGCTTCGGCTTCCTCCGCTCCCCGCAGTCCAACTATCTGGCCGGCCCCGACGACATCTACGTCCAGCCGCAGATGATCCGCAAAATGGGCCTGCGCACCGGCGACACCGTCGAAGGCACCATCCGCGGCCCCCGCGATGGCGAGCGCTACTTCGCCCTCGTGCGCGTCTCCACCGTCAATTTCGAGGATCCCGAACGCGCCCGCCACAAGGTCCCGTTCGACAACCTTACCCCGCTCTATCCCGATGAACGCCTCCACATGGAGCCCAGGGATCCGACCAAGAAGGATCGCTCCGGCCGCGTCATCGACATCGTCTCCCCCATCGGCAAGGGCCAGCGCGCGCTCATCGTTGCCCCGCCCAGAACCGGCAAGACGGTCCTCCTGCAGAACATCGCGCAGTCGGTCGCGGAAAATCATCCCGAGTGCTACCTGATCGTTCTCCTCATCGACGAACGCCCCGAGGAAGTCACCGACATGCAGCGCTCCGTCAAAGGCGAGGTCATCTCCTCCACCTTCGACGAACCGGCAACGCGCCACGTCGCCGTCGCCGAAATGGTCATCGAGAAGGCCAAGCGTCTGGCCGAACATGGCCGCGACGTCGTCATCCTGCTCGACTCGATCACGCGCCTCGGCCGCGCCTACAACACAGTCGTCCCCTCCTCCGGCAAAGTCCTCACCGGCGGCGTCGACGCCAACGCCCTGCAGAAACCGAAACGCTTCTTCGGCGCCGCGCGTAACCTGGAAGAGGGCGGCTCGCTCACCATCATCGCCACCGCCCTGATCGACACCGGCTCGCGGATGGACGAAGTCATCTTCGAGGAATTTAAGGGCACGGGTAACTCCGAGATCATCCTTGATCGCAAGGTCTCCGACAAACGCGTCTTCCCCGCCATCGACATCCTCAAGTCCGGCACGCGCAAGGAAGAACTGCTCACCGATCCGAAGGAGCTGCAGAAGATCTACATCCTCCGCCGCATCCTCAACCCGATGGGTGCCCAGGATGCGATCGAGTTCCTGCTCGACAAGATCAAGCAGACCAAGACCAACGCGGAATTCTTCTCTGCGATGAACAACTAGGACCACCGCCCTCGAGAGAGACCCCCAAACAAAAACCCCGCCCTCCAAACCGGAGAGCGGGGTTTTCTTTTATCTTCACTTCCTGCCGCGCTGTCAGGCCGCTGCCTGCTCCATGCCGCGCTTCACGATCCTCGGCCGCCCTGCCGGTTCCTGCGTCTTCCGCTTGTCCTGCTCATCCTGTTCAGCCGGCGCCGTCACGCCCAGCCTCTCCCGCAATTCGTCAATCGACCAACCTCTCCTTGTCTGGTTTTTCCTCTCCGTCTGTTCTGCCGCCTCGAACGCCGGTTGAAGGTTCATGCTCGCGTCATTCCTTTCTTCCGCCCACGGAGCAATATTCAGCCGCCGAGGTTTCCACGTTATCAACAGCGGCGCACCCGACGCGCGAGCGCTGAAAATTTTCGCGGGAATATTTCGCGCCGCCCGATGCAAGCTGGAAAGTGTCTGTGAACGTTTGAGTTGAGCGCGCGGTGCCCGCCCTCGTGGTTCGACGGATGCAATATCATGCGTGCGCATGATATTGCTGCTCACCATGAGGGCTCCAGCCACAATGTTGGAGAGAGGACCCTCATGGTGAGCAGTTGCGATGTGCCTCGCACATCGCAACGCCCGTCGAACCACGAGGGGCCTAACTCATCGCCACAACATACGCGCAGCCCGCCAGCACCAGCGCCACCGGCGTCATCGTGAAACGTTCCGGCTTCGAGCGTGAGATCGCGTTCATCAGAACGCCAAGCGTCAGGAAACCCGCCACAACCCACGCGCCAATCCCGCTCACATCGCCGCCAGCCACATCGATCAGTCCCGCGCGATCAAGAATGATCGCCGCACACACGCCATAGATGAGGATCGAAACAAGGCTGCCAATGCGGTACCCCACCGGCAAACGCTCATGCGCCCCGCCAAACGCAAACCGCCCCAACGGCGCCCCTGCCGCCAGCGCAATCTGGAAAACGCCGAGCGCGACGATGACGGCGGCGAAGATGTAGGCTGCAGTTTGAGTCATCCTTGACCATTCCCTCCGCTGTCATCCCGGAAGCGCATAGCGCTGTCCGGGACCCATTTCTCCATCACGACTCCGGCGCCGTGGATCCCGGCTCTGCGTGCTTCGCACTTCGGCCGGGATGACAATCTATCGGGCGCCCGCGAAGATTGCACAAAGCTTCCCATCCTCGCCATCCCGCCCTACCAACCCACCATGACCCAGCCCAACCTCTCCCGCCACTTCACCACCGAGATCTACCGCGCCGCCCTCACCGGCGCGGAGCTCAATGCTGACCTGCTCGACACGACGAAGATGCTCGCCAAGGAAGACCGTGCCGGCCGCGCCTGGTGCAAGGAGAACGGCTATCAGGGCTACACATCTTACGCATCGCTGGACGACCTGCCCCAGCGCGCCACCTGCTTCGACCAGCTCGTGCGCAACCTGAAGCCGCACGCCGAAGCTTTCGCCGCCGCCCTGCAGATGGACCTGCGCGGCAAGCGGCTGAAGCTCGACAATATCTGGGTGAACGTCCTCGAACCCGGCGGCTCGCATACCGGCCACATCCACCCGCACTGCGTCCTCTCCGGCACCTATTATGTGAAGGTCCCCGACGGCGCCTCCTCGCTGAAGTTCGAGGACCCGCGCCTCCCCATGATGATGTCCGCCCCGGCCCCGCGCGAAGACGCCGACGACGAACACCGCCGCTTCATCTACATGGCGCCCAGGGCGGGCGACCTCCTGATGTGGGAAAGCTGGCTCCGCCACGAAGTCACGGTCAACCGCGCCGCGACCTCCCGCATCTCGGTCAGCTTCAACTACCGGGTCTGATCCGCAGGCGCTCGCGAACGTTGAAACAGACCCCCACCTGTCCTCCCCCTGAAAGGGGGAGGACAGGTGGGGGTCCTCTGTCGTCATGCGCTGACGGTATGACCGTCCGCATACGGTCATACCCCGCCCTCCCCCAACCGGAGGCGCTGCGCAAACACGCGAGAGCGTTAGTGAGGGGTTAAATTGCACCGGCCCTACCCGGCCCTACCGAAGCTACACCCGCAACGTCCCCCACCGCCGAACGGGGGAGGAGGGCGCCGGCGCCTGCGGGGTGAGGTGAGGAAAATCGCAGATTGATGTCCGGCCCGCGCATTAAACCGCCGGCGGACGGCGAGATGCCGTTCGACGGCAAGCGGATGATCTGCGGCGGCTTCGAGGCTTTCGTGGAGCGGTAGGGCTTCACGACCACACGCCGGCCAGACCGGGATCGCCCTGACTGAAAGCACAATCCTGTCCCGCTCGTCCTGACGCCAGTCAGGATGAGCGGAGCAAGCGAAACCGATTCCATGTCAAACGATCCGGCGCTGGGCCACGACCTCAATGTTCCGACCTGCCGGCATTTTCCCGTTCTGGATTGTCTGCACGGTGAATTGTTGAGGCCGGGGCTACCCGGACAAACCGAACCCGGGTGGTATGCTCGCGGGTACGACCGGAGAATCATCGCCGTGCCGCGCGTTTCTTTCGACACCATCATCGCATTGGCCTCGGGCTCTGGCCGCGCCGGGGTCGCGGTCATACGCGTCTCGGGCCCCGGTAGTGCGGCGCTACTCAAGGCCCTACTTTGCGACCTGTCCGATGTTTCACGTGAAACACCCCTGCCCAAGCCCCGCCGCGCCACGATCCGCACCCTGCACGACGCCGAGGGGGGCTTTCTCGACGAGGCCCTCATCCTCTGGATGCCGGCTCCCGAATCCTACACGGGCGAGGATGTCGCCGAACTCCACATCCATGGCGGCCCCGCTGTCATCGAGGCGGTCATCGCCGCAGCCCTGAAGACCCGCCTCTGCCGCATCGCCGAGCCGGGCGAATTCACCCGCCGGGCTTTCGATTCGGGGAATATCGACCTGACCCAGGCCGAGGCCATCGGGGACCTGATCGACGCCGAAACCGAGGGACAGAGGCGCCAGGCCGGGCGTCTCTACCAGGGCGAAGCCGCCCGGGTCTTCGAAGGCTGGCGGGGCCTCCTGATATCCGCCATGGCGGCGCTCGAGGCCTCCATCGATTTTCCCGACGAGGCTGATATTCCCGGCGAAATTGATCTGGCGGCGCTGGAACCAATTGAAGCCCTGGCCGTTGATCTGGAAGCGGCGCTGGGAGACGCAGGCAGACTCGCGACCGTACGCGAGGGGTTCCGGATCGCCATCCTGGGCCCCCCCAATGCCGGCAAATCCTCCCTGATGAACCACCTGGCCCGCCGCGAGGCCGCCATTGTATCCCCCATCGCGGGAACCACCCGGGATGTTGTGGAGGTACGCCTCGTCCTGGCTGGCTACCCCGTCTGGATCGCGGACACCGCCGGCCTCCGCGAGGCCTCCGACGCCATCGAAGCCGAAGGGGTCCGCCGCGCCTTGACGCGTGCGGAAGAAGCCGACCTGCGGATCTGGGTCTCGGATGCGGCGGATGTTTCACATGAAACATTGGCAAGCTTCCGGGAGGGCGACCTCCGGGTCCTCAACAAGGCCGACCTGCTGAACGGCGATTCGCCCCCCCTGGCCGGGGACGAGGACGTTTTCGTCGTTTCGGCCCACACCGGGGCGGGTCTGGACCCGTTGGAAAGGCGGCTGGCCCAGCTTGTCCGCGAGCGTCTGGAAACCGACGAAGCCCCCCTTGTGACCCGGGCCCGCCACCGGGAACTGGTCGAAGAAGCCCTCGCCGCCGTCGAACGGGGCCTGGAGGGAGCCCGGATCGGCATCGGCGCGGAACTGGTCTCCGAGGACCTCCGCCTGGCCGCAAGGGCTCTTGGCCGGATCACGGGTTCCATCGACGCCGAAGACCTGCTGGATGTGATCTTCTCCCAGTTCTGCGTGGGGAAATAGGCTGGGAACCACGAGGACGTCCTTACAGACGTTTCACGTGAAACACTCGACGGGGGCCCCGCGGTCCATTACATGACCGGCTCATCCACAGGCAGCCGCCGGCCATGCATAGCGAATCCTTCGACGTCATTGTCATTGGCGGCGGCCATGCCGGGGCCGAGGCTGCGGCAGCATCCGCCCGATTCGGGGCCCGCACCGCCCTGGTCACCCACAAGCTTTCGACCATCGGGGAGATGTCCTGCAACCCGGCCATTGGCGGTCTGGGCAAGGGGCATCTGGTCCGGGAAGTCGATGCGCTCGACGGCGTCATGGGCCGCGCCGCCGACCGGGGCGGCATCCAGTTCCGGATGCTCAACCGGTCCAAGGGTCCGGCCGTCCGGGGACCCCGGACCCAGGCCGATCGCCAGCTCTATCGCGAGGCGGTGCAGGATATCCTGCGTGAGTATTCCAACCTCACCCTGATCGAGGACGGCGTCGAGGATCTCATCGTCGAAGATGGAAAAGTCGCCGGCGTGATAGGCCAGTCGGGCAGGTCGTGGCGGGCAGGCGCCGTTGTCGTCACCACGGGCACCTTCCTGAAGGGCCTGATCCACATCGGCGAAAAGCGCATTCCGGCGGGGCGCGTCGGCGAGGCGCCGGCGATTGGATTGTCGGATCGTCTCTATGGGCTGGGCCTCAGGATGGGCCGCCTCAAGACCGGGACGCCGGCGCGGCTGAAGTCTTCGAGCATCGACTGGTCGGGCATCGAGATGCAGGCGGCGGATGCCGACCCGATCCCGTTCTCGTTCCTCAATGACCGCATCACGGTGCCGCAGATTGCGTGCGGCATCACCTGGACCTCGGCCGAGGTGCACGCGGTCATCGGCGACAACCTGCACAAGTCGGCGGTCTATTCGGGCGCCATTGCAGGTCGCGGCCCGCGCTATTGCCCGTCCATCGAGGACAAGGTGAAACGCTTTGCCGACCGCGACAAACACCAGATCTTCCTCGAGCCCGAGGGTCTGCCGGGATCGGAATACGGCGACACCGTCTATCCCAATGGCATCTCCACCTCGCTTCCCGAGGACGTGCAGGAAGCCTTCATCCGCAAGATCGCCGGGCTCGAGCGCGTCGAGATCCAGCGCTTCGGCTACGCCATCGAATACGACTATGTGGACCCGCGCGAGCTGACGCCGGACCTGGGTGTGAAGCGCCTGCCCGGCCTTTATCTGGCGGGGCAGATCAATGGCACGACAGGCTATGAAGAGGCTGCAGGACAAGGGTTGGTGGCCGGTCTCAACGCAGCGCGGTTTGCCGCCGGGAGCGACCCGTACATCCTCGACCGCAGCCGCGCCTATATCGGCGTGATGATCGACGACCTGGTCACGCGGGGTGTTTCCGAGCCCTATCGGATGTTCACCTCGCGCGCCGAATACCGGCTCACGCTGCGCGCGGACAATGCCGACCAGCGGCTGACGGAAGAGGGCGTGAAAGCCGGCGTCGTGGGATCGAAAAGGCGTGAAGCGTTTCACGTGAAACGTTCATCGATCGATACGGCGCGCGCCCGTCTGGAAGTGCTGAGCCTCACGCCGAACGAGGCGCGGGCGCACGACATAAGGATCAACCTCGATGGCAAGCGGCGCAACGGGCTTGAGATCATGGCCTATGAAGGCGTCGGCTTTTCGAAGCTGCGCGAGGTGTGGCCGGAGCTTTCCGATGTGACGCCGCAGGTGGCCGAGCAGATGGAGATCGAGGCGCAGTACGCCGGTTATCTCGACCGGCAGGAAGCGGACATCGTCGCCTTCCGGCGCGACGAGGACATGCGCCTGCCCGCCGATCTCGACTATCGCGCCATCGGCGGTCTGTCGAACGAGGCGAAGGAAAAACTGTCGAGCGTGAGGCCGGCGACGCTTGGCCAGGCGGCGCGCATCGAGGGCATGACGCCCGGCGCAATCACGGCGGTGCTCGGACATCTGAAGCGCGTGGCGAAGAAGTCTGACAAGGTGGCGCGGGGGTGAGTGCGCCTTATCATGCACCGCTCATCCTGACGAAAGTCAGGATCCCGGAACGGTATCGAGACTTGCGCGGGATTGAAGCTCCAAGGCGGGGCAAGGTTCAACGGCAGCCCTGGGTCGTGACTTTCGTCAGGACGAGCGAGGATCTGGTGGCGGCTGTGAGCACGCCCTCGTGGTTCGACGGGCGTGATGGTGTCCTGCCGGACTCCATCACTGCTCACCATGAGGGCTACTTGGAAGGCGGCTTTTGGCTAGCCCTCATGGTGAGCAGTGATGATCGACGCCAGTCGAACATCACGTCCGTCGAACCACGAGGGCGTGCTTCCCGGAGTTTCGGACGATGACCTTCCCCGCTCGCGATGAAGATGGATTCGGGCCGGAGGATGCGATCCGTCTTACCGGTGTTTCACGTGAAACAATGGCGCGTGTGCATTCGTATCTGGCGGCGCTCGATCAGTGGCGGGAGCGAATCAATCTGATCGGGCCGGGCGAGGGGCGCCATCTGTGGCGGCGCCATGTGCTCGATTCCCTGCAGCTCATCGAACAAATTTCTTCTGACGATCTGAGCGTCGCCGACCTCGGATCCGGGGCGGGATTTCCGGGGCTGGTGATCGCCTGCGCGCTGGCGGAACGACCAGGCGCTTCGGTGACGCTGGTGGAGAAAAGTCCCCGCAAGTCAGAGTTTCTGATGGCTGCGATCGCTGCGGCGGGACTTCCCGCGCGCGTGCTGAACGTCAATCTGGAGGATGCGCCGCGGCAGAAATTCGACCTGGTGACGGCCCGCGCCCTGGCCCCTTTGCCCAAACTTCTGGGTTACGCGCACGGCTGGCTTAAACCTTCCGGTAAGGCCCTGCTGATGAAAGGTAGGGACACGGCCGCCGAATTGGCGGAGGCGCGCAAGGCCTGGACCTTCGATATGTCCGACCGCCCGAGCCTCTCCAGTCCGGAAGGACGTGTTCTGACAGTTTCGTCGATAGTTCCCCGGAGGGCCTGATGCGCGTTATTGCCGTCGCCAACCAGAAAGGTGGAGTGGGCAAGACCACGACCGCCATCAATCTCGGCACCGCCCTTGCGGCGGTTGGCCGGCGCGTCCTCGTCATGGATTGCGATGCGCAGGGCAACGCCTCGACCGGCCTTGGCGTCGAACTGGCCGCGCGGCGGAAGACGTCCTACGATGTGATCATCGGCGAAGGCACGCTGGCCGAAGGCATCATCGCAACGCGGGTGCCCAACCTCGACCTCGTGCCGGGGGACGAAAACCTCGCCGGTCTCGAGACGCTGCTGCACGATGATCCGCGCAAGAACTTCCGCTTGCGCGATGCGTTCGACGCCCATCGCGCGGCGGGCGGCATGTACGACACCGTTCTGATCGACTGCCCGCCCTCGCTGTCGACGGTGACGATCAATGCGATGGTTGCGGCCAACGCCGTTCTCGTTCCCCTGCAGTGCGAGTTCCTCGCGCTCGAAGGTCTCTCGCAGCTGTTGCGCACCGTCGACCTGGTGCGCGGCGCGCTGAACCCGGGCCTCGAAATCCAGGGCGTCGTGCTGACCATGTTCGACAAGAGGAACAACCTCTCCGACCAGGTGGCGGGCGAGGTGCGCTCCTTCTTCGGACAGAAGGTTTACCAGACGGTCATACCCAGAAACGTACGACTGTCCGAGGCCCCGTCCTTCGGACTACCGGCCATACTTTATGACCACAAGTGTTCTGGCAGCGAAGCCTACATCATGCTCGCCCAGGAACTGATGCAACGTGAACGCGAGAGGGCAGCGGCGTGACTCAACCCCTGAAACAAGCCAAGCTCGGCCGTGGGCTTTCCGCTCTGCTGGGCGACTATACCGGGGCGCGCAACGTGGTCGATACGCCGGTTCCGACGGGCATGAGCAATGATCCGGACACGGACGTTGTCGCAACGTCCGACATCGCAATTGACCGCATCGTTCCCAATCCGAAGCAGCCGCGCCGCACCTTTATCGAGGCCGAGCTGGAAGAGCTGGCCGACTCGATCCGCGCCAAGGGCGTGATCATGCCGATCCTGGTGCGGCCCGATCCGAACCAGCCGGAGATGTTCGAGATCATCGCGGGCGAGCGCCGCTGGCGAGCGGCGCGCCGGGCGGGTCTTGCGGTCATACCGGCGGTCGTACGCGAGATGGACGATCGCGAGACGCTCGAGATCGCGATCATCGAGAACGTGCAGCGGTCTGACCTCAATGCGGTGGAAGAGGCGGAAGCCTACAAGGCGCTGATCGACCGGTTTGGCCGCACGCAGGATTCGGTGGCGGCGCAGGTCGGCAAGAGCCGCGAGCATGTGTCGAACACGATGCGCCTGCTGGCCCTGCCCGAGGATGTACGCGAGCATGTGCGTGAGGGCCGCCTGAGCGCGGGCCATGCGCGCGCGCTGTTGAAGACGGCTGATCCGTCGGCACTGGCGGTGGTGGTGATCGCCAAGGGGCTTTCGGTGCGCGAGACGGAGGCGCTGTCGAAAGACGCCAAGCCGGGCGCCAAGACGGCTTCCAAGATCGCGGCCGACGAGAAGGACGTGGACACCAAGGCGCTGGAGATCGACCTGCAGCGCGCACTCGGCCTCGACGTCGATATCCGCCATGTGAACGGCAAGGGCGGCGAAGTGCGCATCAAGTATGCGCAACTGGAACAGCTGGACGAGATTTGCAGGTTGCTGTCGCGGCCGCGCGTTGCGCCGGGGGGCGAGGGTTCGGGCGGGCTTTAGGGCTTGCGCTGAAGCGAGAGATTGAAGCGGCCCGCGTGATGAGCGCGGGCTGTTTTCGCTTTTGCTTCGTCGCGCGGGGTTTGCTTGCCGAGACAGACCCCCACCTGTCCTCCCCCTGAAAGGGGGAGGACAGGTGGGGGTCTCTCGCCGCGTGCGCGATGCGCGCTCACAACGTCCGCGTCGCCAGCTGATGTATCAGGTTGCGCACGATTGCGTCTGACGGCGCGCCCGCTTGCTTGCACGTCTTCTCGGCGTTGTAGAGACGTTTGAAGGCGCGGTGGATGGCGGGGGCGGACCAGTCGCGCATTGCGCGCTGGAAGGGGGGCCAGTCGCGGTCGAAGACGGGCGGGCGCAGGCGCATGCCGGTTCCGGCGTTGGAGGAGACGGCGTCGGAGACGCGCAGCATGCGGAAGTGCAGCGTGCGCAGGGCGGAGATAGGACTGCCGCCGGCGTCGAGGAAGCGGTTGATCGAGAGTGTGGCCTGTACGGTGTCGCCGAGAATGGCGGCGTCGGCGGCGTCGTCTGCGCCGCGCGGCTGTTCAGCGGAGGCGAGGCGGCGGACATCATCCGCGTTGACGGCGCGGCCGAGGCCGACGGCGTAGAGTTCGAGCTTTTCGAGTTCGGACATCGCCATGCGGCGGTCGCCGGGGAGTTCGGCGGCGAAGGCGGCGAGGGCTGCGGGTTCTATGGCGACGCCGGCGGCGGCTAGGCGTTTGGTGACGAGTTCTTCGACGGCGCCTTCATCGTCGGCGAAGAGTTGGAGAGCGATGGCGTTCTCGGCGGCTTCGATGCCGGCGCGCAGGCGGTTGGTCTTGCCGAGTTCTCCGCCTTCGATGATCCAGGCGGCTTCGGGGTTGAGCAGGCCCTTGTCGATGTCGGCGATGATTTCGAGGATGGGTTTGGTGCTCGCCTCTTTTTCCACGCGCACGCGGATCAGGCGGTCGCCGCCCAGCAGCGAACGCGCGACGAGTTCGTCGGCCAGCATGTGCGGGTCGCGGCGGATGTCGTCGTCGGAGAGGCGGATGAGGTTGAACGGGTCGATGCCCGGAACCCAGTTGGCGGCGAGACTGTCTGCGGCGGTGGAGACGAGGCCGGCGTCGGCGCCGAAGATGAGCGCGATGCGGGGCTTGCCTGGCGGCTTGTCGCAGAAGGCAAGCGCCTGGGCGCCTGACTTCTTCACGGCGTGGGAGTCGTCGCCGGGACGACCGGCTTGCCGGTTTTCGGATCGACGACCTTGCCGCCGGCGAGGATCATCTGCGAGCGGATGGCGCGGGCGAGAAGCGTGGCGAGGCGTTCCTGTGCGGCGGTCTGGGCGGCGAGGTCGCCATAGGCCGCGTCGCCGAAGTTGAAGCTGGCGCGTTCCTGCACCGTGCCCGTGCCGAGGATGGAGCCGTCGGCGCCATAGAGCGTCCACACGGCCTCGCCGGTATAGTCGGAGCGCGAGGCGGCCTGGTCGGGCGCGAAGGCGAGGCGGCGAATCTGCTGGTCCAGCTTTACGTCGAGATTGCCGGCGGTGAAGCCGGGCACGCCCTGGCCGACCGTGCGGACGAGTTCCTGACGCAGGAAGTGGCCGGTGCGGCCGGGGGACGAACCGCCCCTGCTGCTGAAGGCCACGATCTCGTTGATGGAGATCGGGCCGGAATTCGCGAAGGCCGCGCCCGTCTGTCCGCCATAGACCGGCGTGAAGCCGCAGGCGGCGAGGGGGAGAAGCGAGAGGCCGATTGTGACGGCGGCGAGCATGCGCATTTTGCGCGGCCGCCTGCTCCGCTCGTCCTGACGAAAGTCAGGACCCAGAAACGGTTGGGCGGCAGGCGTGGGATTGAAGCTGCAAGCCGGGACAAGGTCTGAGGTCAGCCCTGGATCCTGACTTTCGTCAGGATGAGCGGGGATGGGGCTGTGCTGCATTTGCGATAGCCCTACGAAACTGAACTGGCCGGACTTCATGACGCCACGATATTGACGATACGGCCGGGGACCACAATCACCTTTCGCACGGTGAGACCGGCGAGGTGGGGTTTCACGCTATCGTCTTGCATGGCGGCGGCTTCGACCGTGGCGGGGTCGGCGGTGGCGGAAACGGTGATTTCCGCGCGCTTCTTGCCGTTGATCTGGACCGGCAGGGTGACCGTGTCGGAGACCAGCAGGGTGGGGTCAGGCGTTGGCCATTTCGCGGTCACAACCATTCCCGAGCCGCCAATGATGGCCCATGCCTCTTCCGCGATGTGCGGGGCGAAGGGGGCGGCGATCTGGGCGAACAGGCGCATCGCCTCGCGGCGGGCGGTGGCCATGCCGGGGACGGTGGAACTCTCGGCCTTGCGCAGGGCGTTGGCCAGCTCGTTCATGCGGGCGATGCCGACATTGAAGTGGAACTTCTCGATGCCGTGCGTGACGTCGCGCACCGTGCGGTGGGCGAGGCGGCGGAGTTCGAGTGGTTCGCCTTCCGTGGCGGGGCCATCGTCGGCGGCGGGCGTGGCTTCGGCGAGGGCCCAGAGCTTCTGGATCGAACCCCACGCGCCGCGCACGCCGGCATCCGACCATTCGAAGTCGCGCTCGGGCGGCGAGTCGGAGAGGACGAACCATCGGGCGACGTCGGCGCCGTAGTCGGCGATGATCTGGATCGGATCGACAACGTTCTTCTTCGACTTCGACATCTTCTCGACGCCGCCCAGCGTGACGGGCTTGCCGGTGGAGATCTCGAAGAGGCCGCCGTCGCGCTTGTCGATCTCTTCGGGAAGCAGCCACGCGCCCGCTTCAGACTTGTACGTCTCGTGAGTGACCATGCCTTGGGTGAACAGGCCGGCGAAGGGTTCGCCGCTGGGCAGGTCGAGCAGGCCGCAATCGCGCAGGGCGCGGGAGAAGAAGCGGGAATAGAGCAGGTGGAGAACCGCGTGCTCGACGCCGCCGATGTATTGATCGACGGGCAGCCAGTAGCTGGCCTCTTCCTTGTTGATTGGCTGCTTCGATTTCGGATCGGCGAAGCGGGCGAAGTACCAGGACGAGTCGACGAAGGTGTCCATCGTGTCGGTTTCGCGTGTCGCCGCGCCGCCGCAGGTCGGGCAATCGACATGGCGCCAGGTGGGATGGCGGACGAGCGGATTGCCCGGCGCGGAGAAGTCGGCGTTGTCAGGCAGGAGCACCGGCAGGTCCTTGTCCCGCACGGGGACTGTGCCGCACTTGGCGCACTTGATCACCGGGATCGGGCAGCCCCAGTAGCGCTGGCGCGAAACGCCCCAGTCGCGCAGGCGGTATTGCGTGGTGGCTTCGCCGGCGCCGCGTTTAACCAGTTCCTTGATGGCGGCGGTGATGGCGTCCTTCGTGGAGAGGCCATCGAGGAATTCCGAATTGTAGATCGTGCCTTCGCCCGTATAGGCCTCGCCGCGCACCGTGTAGGTGGCGGGGTCGGCGCCGGGCGGCAGGACGACGGGCTTGAAGGGCAGCTGGTATTTTTCCGCGAACTCGATGTCGCGCTGGTCGCCGGCGGGGGAGCCGAAGATCGCGCCTGTGCCGTAAGTCGACAGCACGAAGTTGGCGGCCCAGACGGGAAGCTCCCATGACGGGTCGAACGGATGCTTCACGCGGATGCCGAGATCGATGCCGACCTTTTCGGCTTTCTCGATGTCGGCTTCGGATGTGCCGCGCGCGGCGCAGTCGGCCATGAACTTCGCGACGTCGGGGCGCGATTTGGCTATCTGCTTCGTCAGCGGATGATCGGGCGCGAGGGCCACGAAGGCGGCGCCGAACAGGGTGTCCGGGCGCGTGGTGTAGACTTCGATCGGGTCGGTGGCGTGGTTGCGGCCTTGCGCATCCTTCTCGCGCGACAGGGATTCAGGGACGCTTGCGATCTCCCACCAGATCTTCGCGCCCTGGCTCTTGCCGATCCAGTTGGCCTGCATGGTGCGGACTTTTTCCGGCCAGCGGTCGAGGCCGTTCAGCGCTTCCAGCAAGTCGTCATTGTATTTCGTGATGCGGAAGAACCACTGCTCCAGCTCGCGCTGTTCGACAACAGCGCCCGAGCGCCAGCCGCGGCCATCGACGACCTGTTCGTTGGCGAGCACGGTGTTCTCGACCGGATCCCAGTTCACTTTCGCGGTGCGGCGATAGACGAGATCATTTTCGAGCATGGCGAGGAAGATGCGCTGCTGCTGTTCGTAATAGTCGGGCTCGCAGGTGGTGACCTCCTTCGACCAGTCGAATGACAGGCCGAGAGGCGCAAACTGGTCTTTCATCGCCTGGATGTTTTCCAGCGTCCATTTGCGCGGCTGCGCTTGTCTCTCGATGGCGGCGTTTTCGGCGGGCAGGCCGAACGCGTCCCAGCCCATGGGATGCAGGACGTTATAGCCATTGGCGATGCGATAGCGCGCGACGACGTCGCCCATCGCATAGTTGCGGACATGGCCCATGTGCAGGCGGCCCGAGGGATAGGGAAACATCTCGAGGACGTAGGCCTTGGGCCTATCGCCCGCTTCCTTCGCGGACTTCGCGCGGAAGACCTGTGCATCCGCCCAACGCTTCTGCCAGCGTTGCTCTGTTTCCTTCGGGTTGTAGCGGGTGGCCATCGTTGTCTCGTGAGTGTTCAGCGCCAACCGCTGTCCACTGTGGGGTGGGGGGTCGTCAAGATCAGTGAGCGCGGCCCCTCGTGGTTCGACGGGCGTCACGCCATGCGTGGCATGGCGTGACTGCTCACCATGAGGGACCTCAGCAAGCGTCAGCTAGAGCCCTCATGGTGAGCAGTTCGCCTGACAGAGTCAGGCGAACGTCCGTCGAACCACGAGGGCGGGTGGGGGACTGGCTGACGCCAGAACGCCTATTCCACCGCGCCGAGGCGGAGTTCGCGGGCCTTGGCGAGGATGGCGTCTTCGAGGGCGATGTTGGTCTCGGAGGCGACTGTCGCCGGGGTCCAGACGCCGTTGACCAGCGTTTCGCGGAAGACGGCGGCGGAGATGCCGTCCGCGCGCAGGCGCGTGTCGAGGATGTAGACGGTGGCCTTGAGGCGCTCGTCCGTCTTGCCCGGGTTGGCGTACCAGTCGGTGATGATCACGCCGCCATACGGGTCGGCCGAGGCGAGCGGCAGGAAGGACAGCGTGTCGAGCGAGGCGCGCCAGAGATAGGCGTTGACGCCGATGCCGCCGGTTTCGCGCGAGCCCATGTCGGCGCTGGAGGCGGTGGCGGTGTTCGCCGTGCTCGATCCGAAGATGGAGCAGGCGCCGGCCGAAAGGGCGGCGGTTGTGATGAGGGCGGCAGCGGCCACGCGGAACACCATTAGATCGTCACTCCGTTACGCAGCGCCTGGCGCCAGACGAGGGCCGCCTGGCTCACATGCCCTGGCTCCCCATGCCTGACTGCCAGGGGGGAGCGTTTCCTTAGCTTCGAGGCGCCACGGCGCGCAAGGGCCGCGCACCGTTAGCCTCCCCCTAGCACCTGTTGGTGCTACATCGTTCACCTGAACGACGATTGCGGAGGAATTCTGGCATGATCCCCACCGGCAAGTATGTCATGTCGGCCGCCCTGTCCGGGGCGGGCGTGGCCGCGATGGGCCTGTCTGCCCCCGCTTTTGCCCAGGATGGCGACTGGGACGTCAAGTATGACGTCGTGCTGGTGACCTCGGCGGTGGATGAGGGCGATGCGCTGGCCCCGGCGGCGGACGGGCTGATGGCGTCGGCGCTGGTTACGGTCACGCGCGAGGATACGTTCGACAACGGGCTGACGCTGGGGTGGCGGCTGGCGGGGCGGTATGAACGCGATGCGCCCTCGCGGCCGGCCTTTGCCGGGGCGCTGGGCGGGTGTCCGGCTGCAAATCCGGCCTGTCCGGGGATTGGCGGCTTGTCGCCGGTGTCGCCAGCGACGGGCATAGCGGCAGGCGGATCGGCGCTGGATGAAGAGGGTTTCGTGGCGCTGGAGGCGGCTGCGGTGAGCCTGCTGACGCCATGGGGCGAGGGCGTGCTGGGAGCCGATGCGGGGGTGGCGAGCCGGCTGGATGCGCGGCCGCCGAACGTGCTGCGGCGGGTGTCGGTGCTGTCCACGGGGCTTGATCCGACAGGGATTTCGGTTGTGAGGGCGCGCAACGACGTCACCGGGTCGTCGGCCAAGGTGAGCTATATGAGCCCGCGCTGGCTGGGTCTGCGGCTGGGGGCGTCGTTCACGCCGGAGGCCAATCTGCGAACGGCCGACTTTGATCCCGGGGCGGATGGACCGGGTCTTGTGGGCGCGGAGCTGGAGAATGTGTGGGAGGGCGCCGTCTCGTTTGCGCGGCAGTTCGCCGAACAGGATCTGCGCGTACGTGCGGCGGTCACCTATTCGGCGGCGGAGTCGGGCGCCGGGCTTGCCGCGTTCGGCGGATATGAGGCGTGGGGGGCCGGGCTGGAACTGGAACACGCCGAGTGGACAGGCGGGGTGCGCTGGCTCTCCAGCAACAATGCCTGGGAGGCGGGGCCTGGCGACTATCAGGCCTGGGAAGCGGGACTGGTCTACCAGGCCGAGGGTTGGCGCGCCGGCGTCGAGGCGGGCTGGGCCGAGGATGAGCTTACCGCTACGGAAGGCTCATCCTGGCTGGCGGGCATTGCGTGGGACCTGAACGCGAACCTGAACATTGGCGTCGGTTGGGCCGTGTCCGAAACGGACATACCGATCCCGGCAGGGCCCGGCCTGGGACATAGAAACGCCCGCAATGAGGGGCTTCTGGTCGAGCTAAGTGTGCGGAATTAGAGACACTTCTCCGGGAAATGCTCTTCAGGACCCCCCAATTAATTCCTGTTAACTTTTGTACAACGAGACGTGCGTATTATCTGCAGAGACGAGGGCAAGACATGCGATTCACCGCATCAATCTTTTGTCTCGCCGCCAGCCTGGCGGCGGCCCCGGCTTTCGCCCCTGCCTTTGCGCAGGTGAAGCCGGCCCAACCCGCGCAACCGCTTGCGCAGGGAACCCGTCCGGCTGCCGAATCGAACACTCAGACCCCTGGCTTCACCTTCGGGCTTGGCCTGACCAAGGACGCATCCGAGCGCACGCTGCTGCCGGTTGGTCCGATCCAGAAGGACTCGGTCGCTCTGACCTGGAAACCGGCCAGCAACTGGGACGTCACGCTCGACCTGACCAGCCGCTCGCCGAACGAACTGTTCGCGCGCGAGGAAGTCACGGCGGGCGTCACCTATCAGGTTACCCCGCGCTTCCGCCTTGGCGGCGGCGTGACCGTGAAGGGCGATTCGCTGTCCGACTCGCTGTCGAACCCGGCCGCGATCGCCCGTGAAGGCAATGAAGCCTCCGTGCGCATCGAGTCGGCTTTCTCGTTCTAACTTAGCCACCCCACCCATCCAGCACGCCGTCGATCGCCGCCCAACCGGCTGCGTGGGACATGGCGCGCGCCGCGTTGTGGGCGTTGAGGCCGCCCAGGGCGTAGACGGGCAGGCGGGCGGCGCGGGCGAGCTGTCGGAATTTCACGGGGCCGAGCGGCTTGCCGGCGCTGGGGCTCTGGCTGGGGAAGACGGCCGAGACGATCACCGCATCAACGCCAAGGCGGGCGGCGCGCGCGATGGCGGCGGCGCTGTGGGCGGAGGCGGTTTCGATGTGATGGCGGGAGCGGGCGCCGGTAAGGCGGGCTTCGGGCCAGTGGACGCCGGCGGCTCCGATGCGGGCGGCGAGCGCGGGGTCGGCGGAGACCAGCAGCACAAGGCCGCGCTGCCTGCAGATGCGGGCGAGGGCGCGGCCTGTGGCGAGACGGTCAGCGGCGCCGAAATGCCGCCAGATGACGCCGAAGCCGCGCGGCAGGCGGCGCGCAATGCGCAGGATATCGGGTGTTCTTGCCGGATCGGTGAGATGGAAGGCGCGGGGCAGCGCTTGCCCGTTGCGCGCGCGGGCTGGCTTTGCAAGGTGCGCGGCCGCAAGGAGCTTGCGGCGGATCGCGGCTTGGGCTTGAGCCAGTTCTGAAAGAGAGTGGGGCATGGACGTGTTTCAGGAAATCCAGGCGGCGCGGGCTGATGTTCTTGCGCGCATCGCGGCCGCCGCCAAGGGCGCGGGACGGGATCCCGCATCGGTAGAGCTGGTCGCCGTGTCGAAGGTGCAGCCGGAGGAGCGCATCGAGGCGATGCTGGCCGCCGGGCAGCGCGTCTATGGCGAGAACCGTGTGCAGGAGGCTGAAGCGCGCTGGGCTGGACGGCGGGCGGCTTATCCGGATCTGGAGTTGCGGCTGATCGGGCCCCTGCAGTCGAACAAGGCGAAGGAAGCGGTTGAGCTGTTCGATGTGATCGAGACGCTGGACCGCGAGAAGCTGGCGGGGGCGCTGGCGGATGCGTGCGCCAAGGCGGGCCGTGTTCCGCGCCTGTATGTTCAGGTCAATACGGGCGAGGAAGAGCAGAAGGCGGGCGTCGCGCCGCTGGACGCCGATGCGTTCATCGCCAAGGTGCGTGGCGAGTTCAGGTTTGTGGTCGAAGGGCTGATGTGCATTCCGCCGGCGGATGAACCTGCCGGTCCGCACTTTGCGCTGCTGGCGAAGATCGCGAAGCGCAATGGCGTCGCGATGCTGTCGATGGGGATGAGCGCGGACTACGAGACGGCGGTGATGTTTGGCGCGACGAGCGTGCGGGTGGGGTCCGCGCTGTTCGGGGCGCGGGGGTAGGCCAAGAGCGGCTCACCTTGTTCCGCTCATCCTGACGACAGTCAGGATCCAGGAAACGTGGTGAGCCTTGAACGGTCTTGAAGCTGCAAGTCTGGGCAAGCCTCAGCGTCAGCCCTGGGTCCTGACTTTCGTCAGGACGAGCGGGAGAGGGTTGCGCCTTCAAGCCCACATGTTCATGCCGACCGACAGATCCTGCCACTCGGGATTGGTCTTTTCGATCAGTGCGATCTTCCATGCGCGCCGCCAGAGCTTGAGCTGACGCTCGCGCGCGAACGCTTCATCGCGCGTGTTGAATGCTTCGCACCATACGAGCTGATTGCAGTTGTACTTGGCGGTGAAGCCTTTGAACGCCTTTGTCTGATGCTGCCAGACCCGCTCGATCAGATTGTCGGTGTGGCCGATGTAGATCGTGCCGTTCTTTCCGCTGGCGACGATGTATGTCCAGAATGGACGCGGTGTGCCCATGGAAGTCCCCCAAACCGCCGCCAGCTTACCGCTCCGCTCATCCTGACGAAAGTCAGGATCCAGGGCTGACTGCGAACCTTGTTCCGGCTTGAAGCTTCAGGTCTGTTCAGGGCGCTTCCACCGATCCTGGATCCTGACTTTCGTCAGGATGAGCGGAGCAAGGTGGACCGGTGCGCTATTCAGCAGCAGCCGCCTGCCGCTTCTTGCGCGCCCGGTAGGGAGCGATGTGGCTCATGCCCCAGGCGATGAGGATCTGGGCGGCGGCGTAGGTGATCCAGACCGAGCCGATGGGCGGGTCGATGTCGGTGAACTTGCCGATGGCGATCAGCGTGTCGGACAGCATGAAGAGCACGGCGCCGAGGCGGGCCAGCACGGGGGCTTTCACCACGAAGGCGGAGCAGACCATGACGGTGATGATGACCTGATAGGCGATGGCGGGGCCGGTAAGGTCGCCCATGCCGGGCAGGAGCCAGACCAGCAGGCCGATCGAGACAAGCACCACAAGGACAGCGACGGGGACGTCGCGCTTGTTGAAGCCTAGCACGCGGCCCCATTCGACGAAGGCGGCGATGTAGAAAAGGTGGCCGATGGCGAAGGCGGCCATGCCGTAGACGAAGACGATCTCGAGCAGCACGTCGCCCAGCGCGCAGAAGAGCAGCCCCGCGCCGGCGATCCACGAGCGTTTGGCCAGCGCGAAGAGGCCGAGCAGGACGATGCCCGCCGCCTTCCAGACGAGGCCGCCGGGGTCTTCCATCTTCACCCACTCGTTGGCGAGGTGGGACATCGCCACGATGGCGGCGATGGCGAAGAAAAGGGTGAGCGCGCGCGTGTTCATGGGCGGGTGTTAGCGGGGCGGGCCGGGGTTGTCGATTTGGCGTTGGGGAAGGGGTGGCGGTGGGGGCCGCGCCTCGTGGTTCGACAGGCACACCATCAGGCGCTCCCGCTGGCGGCGGTGTGCGTGGAGAGCGACCCCGACCTGTCCGCCCCCTAAGAACGGGGCGGGACCCTGATGCGACACCGCCCCTCAAAGTGAGGTAAGTTCTCTCAACATGGTTCCGCCCCGTTCTTAGGGGGCGGACAGGTGGGGGTCTGGTTCGGCGCGCGCGATCTAGGCGATGATCTCCAGCACATCGCCGACCTTGGCCGCGCGCAGCAGCGCCAGCAGATCCGGCAGGGCGCACGCGACGCAGCCCTCGGTTGGCGAGAAATCCTCTCGCGCGAGGTGGAGGAAGATGGCGCTGCCTTTGCCGGGGAGGATGGGGCGGTCGTTGTAGCCCAGCACGACGATCAGGTCGTAGACATGGTTCTCGCGCCAGAGTTTCTCGTGGCTGGCGTCGAATGGCAGCAGGACGGGGCAGTTGTAGAGCGGGCTCAGCGGTTCGTCGCACCAGCCGGCTTCGGGGATCAGGGGGGCGACGGGAAGGGCGGTTTCGGGCCTTTCCAGCCGGCCGGCGCGCCAGAAGACCTGGCGCAGTGGCCATAAACCCAGAGGGGTCGCGCCATCGCCCTCGCGCTTGGCGGCGGCCGGGATGACGCCGCTGCGGCCCAGGGCGCAGCGGGCCTGCCCGCCCGGCCAGCGGAGAATTCCGCTGCTTTGCGCGTTGAAGGGGGAACCTTTGTTTGGGGATGGGGGCATTTGCTGTCCGGTTCGTGATGGCTTCCTCGGCTGGCCGACACTACCTAGACTTGGTATGCCCCGCATCAAAGATGAGCCTCCAAAACGGGGCCGGGACCGGAGACGCTGACGACATGACAGCCGCCAAGACGATCCTGCTGGTCGACGACGACGAGGACCTGCGCGGTGCGCTGGCCGAACAGTTCGAGCTGCATGAGGGGTTTCGCATCGAGCATGCCGCTTCGGCGGGCGAGGGCATCAGGAAGGCCGAGGAGATTCGGGCCGACCTGATCATCCTCGATGTCGAGCTGCCGGACATGGACGGGCGGGATGCCTGCCGGCTGATGCGCAAGCACGGCATCGCCGCGCCGATCGTGATGCTGACGGGGCAAACAACGGATGCGGATGCGATCCTCGGGCTGGATTCGGGGGCGAATGATTACGTCACCAAGCCGTTCAAGTTCTCGGTGCTGCTGGCGCGCGTGAGGGCGCACCTGCGGACGTTCGAACAGAGCGAGGATGCGACCTTCCGGCTGGGGCCGTATGAATTCCGGCCGGCGCAGAAGCTGCTGATCGACGAGAAGGAAAAGAAGATCCGTCTCACCGAGAAGGAGACGAACATCCTGAAGTATCTCTATCGCGCGGGCGGCAAGCCCGTCGGGCGCGAGGAGTTGCTATCGGAAGTGTGGGGCTACAACGCCAACGTCACCACACACACGCTGGAGACGCACATCTATCGCCTGCGCCAGAAGATCGAGCCGGATCCCGCCAATGCGCGGCTCCTGCTGACGGAGAGCGGCGGGTATCGGCTGCAGGCTTGAGGCGAAGATGGCGGGGGGACGGTTCAAGGGATTTGTGGACCGCTCTTACTGGTTCGCCGACCTCGTGCTGATGGTGGCGCCGCTGATGTTTGCGCCGGTGCTGTTCATGCTGGTATGGCCGCGACTGGAGGCGGGACAAACCGCTGGTCAGACAGATGGGCTCGCTTATGTGCTGGCAACGGGGCCGGCGGGTGGGGACGCGCACTACCTGGAAAGCGATCCCGTAGTCTCATGCGAAGATCACAGCAACGATCCGCCGGAACGGCTTTGGGTGTATGAGCAGATCCATCAGGCGCTTGTTGCGTCAGGATGGTCGACCATCTCCCGCGACATTCGGATCGACGATAATTTCGCGATTGCCGACCCCGATACCTACTGGACCGTTTATGTCGGTGGCGCGTGCGGCGAGCCTGTCATTCTTGACGCAGGATCGGTGTTCTCGGTCCATCGCAAAACTGGCGAAGTCAGTGACGGTGTATGGGTCGTTGCAGCCTATGGTCTCGCCGGGCCGTACTGGATCCGCGAGAACGAACGCTGGGAAAGACGCGAGCCTTACCAACTGAAATAGCCAAGGCACTTTCCGCGAATGCGCGTCTGCTGCTGACGGAAAGCGGCGGGTATCGGCTGCAGGCTTAGGGGCCAGCCACACCAACGGTGTCATTCTCGGCCTTGTGCCGGGAATCCTGGTTGGCTGAACGATGGAATTCCATCGAGGTGAGAACCGAGGTTCTCGGGATGCGGCCTTCGGCCTTACCCGAGAATGACCTCGCTTGGGGTTTAGAGCTTGAACCCGGCAGCCGTCGCCAGTTCGCGCATGTTGACGGCGGGGCGTGGGCCGATGTGGCTGATGACTTCGCCGGCGCAGAGATTGCCGAGGCGGGCGGCGTCCTGCAATGAGAGGCCGTGGGTGATGGCGTAGAGGACGCCGGCTGCGTACTGGTCGCCGGCGCCGGTGGCGTCCACCACGGGGGCGGCGGTGACGGGGGCGACCCAGGTGTCGGAGCCGGAGACGATGACCGAGCCCTTGGACGAGCGCGTGATGGCGGCGATCTGGCTGTCGGCGCGGATCTGGGTGACGGCTTCGTCGAAGTCTTCGGTCTGGTAGAGGGCGAGGAGTTCGGCTTCGTTGGCGAAGACGAGATCGCAGTGCGTGCGCACGAGATGGACGAAGCTGTCGCGGTGGCGATCAACGCAGAAGACATCGGACATGGTGATCGCGACTTTGCGGCCCGAGGATTTCGCAACTTCGGAGGCGTGGACGAAGGCGGTTTTCGCGGCGGGTTTGTCGAACAGGTAGCCTTCGAGATAGAGCCATTCGCCTTCGGCGACGGCGCGGACATCGACGTCGTTGGCGGCGAATTCGGTGGAGGCGCCGAGGAAGGTGTTCATCGAGCGCTCGCCATCGGGCGTGACGGCGATCATCGAGCGGGCGGTGGTGGGGCCGTTGATCAGGGGCGAGCCGAAGAAGTCGACGCCGATGGTCTGCATGTCGGCGACATAGGCCTTGCCGATTGTGTCGTCGGCGACCTTGCCCATGAAGGCGCCGCGGCCGCCGAGGCTGCGCAGGCCCGCAATGGTGTTGCCGGCCGAACCGCCCGAGGTTTCGAGGCGCGCAGCGGGCAGGGCGTTGTAGAGGAGTTCGGCGCGCGCCTCGTCGATCAGGTTGGTGCGGGCCTTGGGGATGTCGTTGCGGATCAGGAAGTCGTCATCGACCTGCGCGATCACATCCATGATGGCGTTGCCCAGGGCGACGACGTCGTACTTCACCGGCATGAGATAAATTCCCCTGTCCGGCGCTAAATCGTTGGTGGAAAGCCGGGCTGAGCGGACTTAAAGACCGGGGGCGCAGTTGGCGCAAGTGAGACCATGGGAAGCAAGCCCCGATGCGCGAAATCGCCCTTCTGACGGCTGGAAACCTCGTGTCCGGGGCTATCGACAGGCGCTCGGACGCGTATCTGTTCGACGTGCAGCTGGAGATATTGCGGGCGGGGTTTGCGCCGGAGGGTTTCACCCTGACGCCGGTGCGCTGGGCCGATCCGGAGATGGATTGGACGCGCTTTGGCGCCGTGCTGGTCAATTGCGCGTGGGATTACCAGGACCGGCACGAGGAATTTCTGGCGACGCTCGACGCGATCGCGGCGCTGGGCGTGCCGGTGTTCAATGACCCCAAGACGGTGCGCTGGAATATCCGCAAGACCTACCTGCAGGAGTTCGAGGCCAAGGGCGTGCGCACCATCCCGACCTGGTGGTCCGACCGGCCGGACATGCATGATCTGATCGACGCTTGCGCAGCGTTCGGCGTGCGCGATGTGGTGCTGAAGCGGCAGGTGGGCGGGGGTGCGCGGGGCCAGACGCGCTTCACGGATCCGCAGATGAGCCGCGCGGTTGAGGTCGAACTGCTTGACCGGCCGGGTATGATCCAGCCTTTCGTGCCGGCGATTGCGACCGAGGGGGAGTTCTCGTTCCTGTTCGTTGATGGGGCGTTCAGCCATGTGGTGCTGAAGCGCCCGAAGGCGGGGGAATACCGCATCCAGGAAGCCTATGGCGGCCAGTCGATGGCGATCGATCCGGCGCCGAAAGATCGCGCGGCGGCGCAGGCTGTGCTCGACGTTCTCAGCGACAAACCGCTTTATGCGCGCGTCGACATGGTGCGCGGGGATGATGGCGGGCTGATGCTGATGGAGCTCGAAGTGCTGGAGCCGTATCTCTATCCCAAGGACGGGCCGCAGATTGGCGCCATGCTGGGGAAGGCGTTGGCGCGGAGACTTGGCTAGAGTTGTGAGCGTGGGGGTCTCTATCGGCATCGGGATTGTTTGACGACTTCACATCCGCAGCCGGGGTCTTCCGCTGGCGAATCTCCGCGCCTAACTTCGGGGCCGGGAGAACTTCCACATGCAGTATGTGTGCGACGCGCCGAAGGGGCGCACCTGGTTCCGTATTGAGACCGAGGCTGAGGCCGCCGAGGAATCGCGGCTGATGCGGCATGCCGTGGAGCGTCATTTCACGGGCGCACAGAGGCGTGCGCGGGCGTCCTATGTGCCGGGGCCGGGGCTTGAGCGTGATATCGGCCTCAAGGACCATCTTGCGCGCACGATGCCGATCTTTCTGACGCTGCGTGCGGACGATGGAACGGGGCTGGCCACCGCGATGTTGCCGCCGGGGGGCAAGCCGCTGGGCGAGTTTCCGGTGATCGTGGTGGGGGCGGAGAATGCAGACCCCTATGCCGCGCATGCCGACGCCATCGAGGCGCTGGGCCGCCATTTCGGCGTGAAGCTGGCGCGGGCGCGGTGTTATCCGTACGCGCAGAAGTGAACTCTTCCCCCGCGAGCGGGGGGAAGAGTTACGCACACCCCTCGACATACTGGATGCTGGGGCCGCCGGCGTGGATTGCGCCGACTTTGCCTGTGCCGTCGATCTCGTAGACGAGGCCGCGGGCGGTTTCGTCCTGCACATAGGGTTCGGCGCGCGGGCCGCCATCCCACACCGTGATGTATTCGGCCGGGGCGTCCTGGTATTTGTGCGGGCCGGCCTCGGCTGCGGCGCCATAGGCGGCTTTCACGGCGGCGGCCGTGTCGCCAATGCCGAGACCCCTGGCGGTTTTCAGGGGCGACAGTTCAATCAGCGAAATGCGCGTGAGCTTGCCCCGCTCGATCATCACGAGGATGCCCTCGGGCGCGTTGGCGGGGCGGAACTGGTCGCACATTTCGGGCTCGGCGCCGCCGACCGCATCCGGGTTGGAGTCGGGGCCGGCGGCGGCAGTGACTTCTTCGAGCGTCATGCCGATCTTCAGCGGGCCCCATCCGGTGGAGGTGAGGGCGTTGGCGTCAGTTGCCGGCGGCGGCGTTGCTTCGGCGGCGGGGGCAGGTGTTGTGATCCCCGCAGGCGCCGGGCTTTCGATGGGCGTTTCAGCTGCAGGCGTGCAGGCGGCAAGCGCGAAGGCGAGGGCGGCGAGAGGGGCGAGGTGTTTCATGGTGGCGGGCTCCGTCTGTTGCGGGAGGATATAGCGCGCCGTGGATGCGAGGCTATTGGCGTGGGGGTCTGGTCCAACGTGTTCTGAAGCTTGAGGAAGCGGCTAAACCGCCGCCGTCACGGTGATGGTGACGGGCACGTGGTCGGAGGGTTTTTCGCCGCCGCGTTCTTCGGGGTGGATCTTGTAGCTGCCGATGTCGACGAGGGGCGTGGCGCGTTTGTCGGCCCACCAGTGATCAAGCCTGCGGCCGCGGTTGGAGAGTTTCCAGTCGGCGGCGCGATAGCTCCACCAGGTGTAGAGTTTTTCTTCCGGCTTGTGCTTGGCGCGGGCGATGTCGGTAAATTTGCCTTCCAGCAGCACGCGCTTGAGGCCGTCGGTTTCGACCGGCGTGTGGCTGACCACGTTGAGCAGCTGGCGGTGCGACCAGACATCGTTCTCTTCGGGCGCAATGTTGATGTCGCCGGCGACCAGCATGGGCAGGGCGGTGCGTTTCTGGGCGCGGGCGAGATAGAAGGCCCGCATGCGCTCGACGAAGTCGAGCTTGTGGGCGAATTTCTCGTTGACCTCGGGATCGGGAATGTCGGCGCCTGCGGGGACGTAGAGGTTCTGCAGTTCGAAGCCGGCGACGTTCACGGCCGCGCAGCGCGCATGATTATGGCGGCAGAAACCCGGCGTCTCGATCGCCTCGACCGGCAGGCGCGAGACGATGGCGACGCCGTGCATCCCCTTCTGGCCCGAGAGGTGGATGTGCTTATAGCCGGCAGCCTCGAACGCCCGGCGGGGGAACTGGTCCTCCAGGCATTTGATTTCCTGCAGGCACAGCACGTCCGGCTTCTCGCGCCTCAGGAAGGCGATCACACGGTCGATGCGGAGGCGAACTGAATTGATGTTCCAGGTCGCCAGGGAGAGGCGGTTCATGGGCGAGTTTCTGGGGGCAAGGCGGCAGGCGATTCAGGCGGCGGCGTTTCGGGGGGCTGTGGTCCTGACCCGACCATCGGGTGAGCCGCGGCCGCAATCAAGGAAAAGCAGGCCCGGCCTGCGCCTTTCACTCCGAATTGCGGAAATGGAAGGAATTCCGGGCGTTTTGTGACGTAATAAACGAGACGCGCCCGGCCGCGGGGACAGCCAGGCGCGCCCTGCGCCCCGGGGGCGCGATGGGCCGGGGGGATAGCTCCGGCATTCGATCCGCTACAAGCGCCCGCGGGGGGAAGCTCGGACACGAGCGGACTCGATCCACGTGGCAATTAAGCCACGAAGTGCAAGATTTGTCACGACAAGCTTGGTAAATATTTGGTTGTTGTTTCGGGGTCATCCCCGAAACGAAAGCGGGCGAACAGGGCGCTTGCCCCTGATCCGCTCATGCTGACGAAAGTCGGCATCCAGGAATGTCGGCGCACCCACGCACGGACTTGAAACTACAAGCCGGGGCATGGTTTTACGTCGGCCCTGGGTCCTGACTTTCGTCAGGACGAGCGGGGTTGGAATGGAGCGTCAACCTAACGGTTACCGCTACCTGCGGTCGTCGTCGTCGTTGGGGTCGCGGACGACGAACAGCGAGGCTTTCAGCGAGACGTTCTGCTTTATGTCGACCAGCTGGACCTTGGTCTCGGCGCCGGTGCCGTCAACCTGGCGCCAGCCGAGCAGGGCAAAGTCGCTCGCACGGAACTGCAGGATCATCCTGCCTTCCGCCTCGCCGGACTTGTCGACCAGCGTGACGAAATGGAAGCCGTTCGAGCTGGTGACGTCCGTGACGCTGCCGTCGCGCTTGAGGTCGATGTTTGAGCGCAGGAACAGGTTCAGCGGCGTCGAGGCCAGCGGGATGGCGTCATAGGCGTTGCGCTTGGGCTCCTCGATCGAGACCGTCGTGCCGTCGGACACGATCAGCATGGGCTCGGGCGAGGTATATTCGAAGCGCACCTTGCCCGGACGGTCGATGTAGAACTTGCCTGAGGACGGCATGTTCTGCGGGTCGACCTGGGTGAAGCGGCCTTCAGCCGTTCGTGTGTCGGTCAGCGCCTTGGCGACGCGGTCGATGATGGCGTTGCGATCGAGGGTCGTGGGCGCCTGCACCTTCACGGCTTCAACGCGAGCAGGTGGGCTGACGGCCGGGGGTTTGGGGGCGGCCGGCTTCGTGACCACGGGGACCGACCTGGCAGGCGCAGGCGTGGGCGCCTCGAAGACGACCGGGGTGGCGGGCGCCTGTTCGGGCGCGGGCGCCGCGATGGAGGCGGGCGGCGTCACCGGGACGGGGTTCGCGATCACCGGAGTTGGCGCGGCCAGCGCGTGCGCAGACACCGAGACGAGGAACGGAAAAAGGGATGATATGATGCTCATGTGGAGCAACCTCGTCTTCAGGCCCGGCGAAAACAAGACCGGGCCAAGGAATTTTCGCCCTGTTTTCATGAACATCGGTTCAGTCCTATAAGGTGCGCTGGGCGCGGGGTGTGAGCTAACGCGATGACGCCGAAACAGTTTCACGCGATTGCAGGCAGCTTTCCGCAAACGGAATACGGAACGTCCTATGGCCATCCCGCCTGGAAGGCGTTCGGAAAGTTCTTCACGCGCCTGCGGGACGAGGACAATTCCGTGGTGATCGGCCAGGTGCCGTTAGACGAGCGGGACATGCTGTGCGATGCCGACCCGGAGACATTCCATTTCACGGACCATTACCGCAACTATCCGATAGTGCTGGCGCGGCTGGAGCGGTTTAAGCCTGCCGAATTGAAGCTGATGCTGGAAAGACAGTGGCGCCATAATGCGCCCAAGAAGTGGCTCAAGGCTTGGGAATCCGGGTCAGGGGACGAGGTTCTGCAAAGCCTCAACACGACAAAGACGCGACAGAATCCGGGGACGAGGACACGACGATGAGGACGCTAATCATTCTTCTGCTGGCCGGCGCGCTGGCGTTTGCCGGGTATCTGACAAAGCCCGACGAGAACGCGCAGCGGGCCAATGCCGAGAAGGTGCTGGCCGAGCGGCGCGGCGGGTTCGATGTCAGCGACCTGATCGGCGACGTCCTGGGCGTCGGCAAGGACGAGCGCAAGTTCGAGGATCTTGTCGTTGCAACCCGCTATACGATCCGTTCCGGGGACGATGTGGCGGTCGAATGCCTCGGTCTCTTCGGACAGTTCCTGTGCTCGCAGCCAGCGGCCAAATAGGGTATTGGAACAATCGGGCGGAGCGGCGTCACGACTTAGGTGCGGAGTGAGCGATGCGCGCGACGATTGTGCTGGTGTTCCTTCTCGCGATCGCCGTGGGCGCGGCTTACATGACGCGGCCCTCGCAGGGCCTGCATCGCGGGGTGGCGGTGGCGCTGATGGAAAAGGGCGCGGTGGCCGCGCCTGATGCTGCGACCGGCAAATACCTGTTCGAGGATTTTTACGTGGTCACGCTCTCGACCATGACGTCGAGCGATGGCGCGGTGCTGCAGTGCTGGGGTGCCTATACGCGCTTCCTCTGCACGGGCCCGGCGGCGCCGGAAGCAGCGGACGCGGCGACCGGTTGAGGGCGGCATGACGGACGAGGCGGGGGCGGACGAGTATGCGGCCTTCCGCGCACGGCGGGCGGCGCTGCGGGCGGGCAAGCCGAAATTCCTGAAGCGCTACCTTACCGTGCTGGCTGTCATCTTCGCCGCGATCCTTGCTGTGGGCGTTTGGCTGAAGCCGCCACTGGAGCAGATGCGCGCGGGTGTGGAGGAGGGGATCAGAGCATACGCGAAGCTGAAGCTTGATGCCGGTGAGACCGTGCCCGCAGTCAGCCACTCGGAATCGCACGACTGGATCATCGCCGTGTCCCACACCGCGAAAACGGGCGAGACGACATTCTTTTGCTGGGGCGGCTTCAAGGTGACGGTGTGCAGTCTGCCGGGGGAGTAGCAGCGCCTGCTTGACATGTGCTGCGCATGTAAACATGTTGAGCACATGTCCGTGATGGTTCAGATCAGGAATATGCCCGACGCGCTTCATCGGAAGGTGAAGGCGAGGGCTGCTGCCGTGGGGATGTCGCTGTCAGATTACCTGCTCCAGGAAATCAGGAAATCCGCGGAAGCTCCGACGCTGGACGAAATGCGCGAGAGGCTGGCCAAGGTGAAGCCGATCAAGCTTCCTGAATCTCCGACCAAGGCGCTACGCGCGGTGCGGGATGGCCGTTGATCGTACTTGATGCGTCTGCCGCGCTCGAACTGGTCCTGCGAACAGAAGCCGGGTTGCGGCTGGAGGCGCGGATATTCCAACGTAACGAGACCCTGCACGCTCCTCACCTGATAGACGTTGAAATCGCGCACGTCCTGCGGCGACTCGCCAGGGACGACGATACAGCGAGCTACTGCAACGAAGCGCTTCAGAACTGGCTCGCAATGCCGGTTCAGAGATATCCTCACGGCGAGCTGGTCCGTCGCGGATGGGAGCTGCGTGCGAACTTCACGTCATATGACGCAGTCTATGTTGCCCTCGCCGAGTGGCTTGATGCGCCATTGTTGACGCACGATCCCAAACTGGTTTCACACCTGCACAAGGCGGAGGTCGAGCTCATCTGACAACAAAAAAGCCGGCCCCGAGGGGCCGGCTTTCCTTGTATCTCGCTGCGGCGCGGCTGCACGCGCACGCTTCAAGATCAGCTTCAGGTCAAGTCGTAAAACCCCCCGGGCCGCGAGACCCGGAGCCAGCGTTAGCTGACTTTCAGGTTCACGGCAGACATCTTGCCCGAGCGCTTGTCGGCTTGCTCTTCGAAGGACACTTTCTGTCCGTCGACGAGGCCGCGGAGGCCGGCAGCCTCAACAGCGCTGACGTGAACGAACACGTCTTTCGCGCCGTTATCCGGCTGGATGAAGCCATAGCCCTTGGTGGAGTTGAACCACTTAACAGTTCCGGTCGCCATAGTAAGTCTTCCTTGTGGTACGTGACAGCGCCCGCACGTGTACGGAACGCCCTTGAGCATCAAGTGTAGGTGGATGTCGTCAGCGTAGCCGGAAGCCTTGTGGGCAGGCGGCGGCCAAGTCGTCGGCCGAAACTCGATTGCGAGGGGACATAGCGCAGTTCGGAGCGAAAGGCAAAAGGGAAGGCCAGCTGTGCTCCAAATAAGACGGTTTTCCCTTGAAATCGCGCTGCAGCACAGGCATTCGGAGCGTGTCGTTCTTTACAGAGCCCGGACAGAGGTCCTGGCGGGGACGCCATGGGCGGGCTCGCAAGGCCATCGCCGCAGGAGACCCCCAGATGAGCCTTGAAGCGCGGATTCCGGAGATGACGGAAAAGGAACTGGAGAACCTCCAGGCCAACGCCGAACGCATCATGAAATCCGGGGCCGCCAAGCAGAAGGAAGAGGCCGAGCGCCTGCTTCCCCTGATCGCGGACGCGCTTGTCGAGCTGCGCAAGAACAAGCTGGCGGCCGCCGCCGAGAAGAAAGTGACCCGCCAGAAAGACATGGCCGCCTCCCGCGCCCGCCGCATCGCCTCGCGCAAGGCCGAAGCCGACGCAGCCGCCGCGCCCGACGAGGAGTAGGGGCGGGGCGGACTGATCGACATGTGTCGCACATGTGAAGATGTTCTCCCCATGCCCGTGCCGACCCAGATTCGAAACGTCCCAGAGACGCTTCAAGTCAGGCTGAAGTCACTTGCCGCAGAGACTGGCATGTCGCTGTCAGATTATCTGCTTCGAGAAGTCCGGCAGATTGCAGAACGGCGCCGTCTTGACGAAACGCGAGCGCGGCTTGCTGCTCGCAAACTGGTCAAGCTGTCGCGGTCTCCGCTGAGAATCCTTCGCGCGGCGCGTTTACGCCGCTTCTTCGTCGCTTGAGCTGGAGCTGCTGCGGCTGTCGCGGGCGAGGATCTGGCGTTTGCCGGCGTGGTCGGCGGCGGAGATGATGCCGTCGCGCTCCATGCGTTCGATCATCGAGGCGGCGCGGTTGTAGCCGACGCGCAGGACGCGCTGGACGTAGGACGTGGTCGGGCGCTTCTCGCGGATCACGGCGGCGACGGCGTCGCGGTACATGTCCTCTTCGGGATCGCCCGAGCTGGTGCCGAAGGCGGCGTCGGCGACGGAGGCTTCTTCCTCGATCTCGTCGGTGATGCCTTCGACGTATTGCGGCGTGCCCTGGTCCTTGAGCCAGGAGACGACGCGCTCGACTTCCTCGTCCTTCACGAACGGGCCGTGGACGCGGCTGATCTTGCCGCCGGACTGCATCCAGAGAAGGTCGCCCATGCCGAGCAGCTGTTCGGCGCCCTGTTCGCCCAGGATGGTGCGCGAGTCGATCTTGGTCGTGACCATGTAGGAGATGCGGGTCGGGAAGTTCGCCTTGATCGTGCCGGTGATGACGTCGACCGAGGGGCGCTGCGTGGCCGTGATGAGGTGGATGCCGGCGGCGCGCGCCATCTGGGCGATGCGCTGGACGGCGCTTTCAATGTCCTTGCCGGCGACGAGCATGAGGTCGGCCATTTCGTCGATGATGACGACGATATGCGGCATGGGCTCGGGCTTCATAGCCTCGTTTTCCCAGATCGCCTCGCCGGTTTCCTTGTTCCAGCCGGTCTGCACCTGGCGGGTGAGGTGCTCGCCGCGGGCGGCGGCTTCCTCGGCCTTCTGGTTGAAGCCGGCGAGGTTGCGCACGCCCATCTTGGACATGATCTCGTAGCGGCTTTCCATCTCGCGCACGACCCATTTGAGGGCCAGCACGGCCTTCTGCGGATCGGTGACGACGGGGGAGAGTAGGTGGGGGATGCCCTCATAGATCGACAGTTCGAGCATTTTCGGGTCGATCATGATGAAGCGGCACTTCTCGGGCGGCAGCTTGAACATGAGCGAGAGGATCATGGCGTTGATGCCGACGGACTTGCCCGAGCCGGTGGTGCCCGCGATGAGCAGGTGAGGCATCTTGCCAAGGTCGCCGATCATCGGTTGGCCTTCGATGCTCTCGCCCAGGGCAAGCGGGAGGGCGGCGCGCGAGCGCGAGAACTCGTTCGCGTTCAAGAGGTCGCGCAGATAGACGGTCTCGCGGTTTGGGTTGGGCAGTTCGATGCCGATGGCGTTGCGGCCCGGGATGACGGCGACGCGCGCGGAGGTGGCGGACATGGCGCGTGCGATGTCTTCAGCGAGCGCGATGACCTTCGAGGAACGTACGCCGGCGGCGGGCTCGAGTTCGAACAGCGTAACGACGGGGCCGGGGCGAACCTCGGTGATGCGGCCCTTGACGCCGAACTCGGTGAGCACTTCGCCCAGGCGGTCGGCCATTTCGAGCAGGCGCGATTCATCGACTTCGGAACGGCGCGGCGGCGGCACGTCGAGCAGTTCGATTGGCGGGATGGCGGTGTTGGGGTCGCGCACGCGCGCCGACTGCGAGGGGCGCGCGGCGGGAGGCGCGTTCTGGCCCGCAGGCTGCTGGTGCTGAGCGGTGCTGGTCTGGCCGGCATTGGGCTGGGCGGCGGGACGCGTGATCGGACGCGGCGCCGGTGTAGCGGGCGCAGGCGCATCCGGCACCGGGCGGCTCTCGAGGACGCGCGGAACGATGGGACGCTGGCGGTTCTGCGTCTCGGAGTTCTCGACAGCGTTGAAGAAGCCCTGTTCGCCTGCGTCGAATCCGTCTTCCTCGGTGTAGACGATCGGCTCGATCACTTCCTGCGGCTTGCGGCCAAGCAGTTTCATGACGCCGCCCATAAGGGCGCCGCCAGCCAGTCCGCTGGCCGGGGCAGGGCGCGAGGCGAGCGCCGGTACGCCTGCGATGATGGGACGTTCGGAAGCATAGAGAGGCTCGGGCGCGCGTTCCGGCTTGCGGGTGAGCGAGCGCCACAGCGAGGTGGCGTCGGAGGCGCCAAGGCCCATGGCCATCGCCGCGAACAGGATGGCGAGCAGGCCCGCCATGGCCGAGGCCCAGACATGCGGCTCGGGAATCTTGAGGGCTGCAAACGGGGTCGAGGTGATCGCGAGCATCACCTCGCCCACAACGCCGCCCAGGCCAGCCGACATGTCCCACGCGCGCGGGGTCGGCCATTCGGCGAGGCAGCAGGCCGCGAACAGGATGGCCGCGAAAGCCCAGATGCCGGCGGACGGGTCGCGCTGGCCGATGCCGAAGGCGCGGCGCACGCCGCCGACCATCAGCGCAAAGCCGAGCAGGATCGCGGTCCAGCCAAAGCCCTGCATCATCAGGTCGCCGAAGTAGGAGCCGACATGGCCGAACATGTTGCCAGGCACGGCTTCGCTGACGAGGCCCGTGGCGGGATCGCGCACGCGGGCGACAGCCATGTTGAAGCTGGCGTCGGTCGAGGAATAGGACGAGCACGCCCCGCAGATGAAGACGCCGGCCGAAAATGCGGCGAGGCCGCCAAGGAAGCGGGTGAGGCCGCCTGAGCCGCGCACCTCATAGCCATCGTCCTCAATATGCGGCGCACGGGTGTTCGGCATGCCGTCGTCCTTGTGGAACATGGCTAAAGGGAGCAGGCCGACACTGCGGTTGCGGGCGTTAACGCGGCCCTAGCGGAGGGCCTTATCCACAGCCCTCGCAGCGGAAAAAATCGTTACGGCGGCGTTGATAATTGAGGCGAAGGCTGTCGCTGGAGTGTCATGAGTGTGCGGGGAGGGACGCGGTTGTGCGGGCCCGGCAAAAAAGGGTCCCGGACGCAGCTCACGCGCGTCCGGGACCTATCCCCATGATCCAGCCTTGCGGCCGTTCACCCGGTTTCTCTAGCCGGGTTTGCGTGACGGGTAGGTCCTCCCCGAACGGCGGGCGGCGCGGGGGGCAGGGCTTGCCCTGAACAGGTGCGGGTTGCTGGGCAGGCGCCTAAAATTTGTGCAATCGGGGCGGAGTCGGAAAGGCCGCATGGGGCATTGCTTGTAGGTGGCGCGGGCCGTTGCGCCTACTTCCCGGGCATCTGCGGTGGCGGAGACGTCAGGGGCGGGTGCAATTTTTTGCGCCGGTTGCGAGTCAACCTCAGGGGAGACAAATGTTCAATAAAACCAGTCGATTGGATCGACTTTCACTTTGGGGGACCGGCGTAAAGGCCGGTTTGGCTGCAATCGCAGCATCATTCATGCTTTCGACGCTGAGCCCGGTTTCAGCCCAGCAACCTACGCCGGAAGCGCCGCCTACGGTTGAGGCGCCTGTCACGCCGCCGGCTGACGCTGCGGCGCCGCCCGTGGATGCCGCGCCCGCCGAACCGGTGGTCGAGGAAGAAGTCGTGGCTGAAGAAGCGGCCGCGATCGAACTGACCGTCGACAAGGGCGACACCGCCTGGATGCTCGTCTCGACTGTCCTCGTTCTCCTGATGATCATTCCGGGCCTCGCCCTGTTCTATGGCGGTCTCGTCCGCTCCAAGAACATGATTTCGCTGCTCTCCCAGGTCCTGATCGTCACGGCGATCGGCATGATCGCCTGGGTCGGCTGGGGTTATTCGATGGCCTTCACCGACGGTGGCGGCATCAACAGCTTCGTCGGCGGCTTCTCGAAGGTTGGCCTTGCAGGGGTCGACACCTCGACCCTGGTCGAGACCTTCTCGGTCGGCGTCGCCATTCCCGAGATCGTCTTCGTCGCTTTCCAGATGACCTTCGCGTGCATCACCACGGCTCTCGTGCTCGGCGGTGTTGCTGAACGTGCGAAATTCTGGGGCGTCGTCCTGTTCGCCGTCCTCTGGCCGATCGTTGTCTACTACCCGATGGCCCACATGGTCTGGTGGTGGGGCGGCCCGATCATGGCGTCCGATCCGGCAAACGCGGAAGCGCTCGTTGCTGGCGCGGGCCTGATCTGGTCCTTCGGCGCGCTCGACTTCGCCGGCGGCACGGTCGTGCACATCAACTCGGGTATCGCTGCCCTGGTTGGCGCGCTGATCCTTGGCAAACGCAAGTCCTACAAGTCCGAACCGATCCGTCCGCACAACCTGACGTTCACGCTGATCGGCACCGGTCTTCTGTGGGTCGGCTGGGTTGGCTTCAACGCCGGTTCGAACCTGGAATCGAACGCCTATGCCGGTCTTGCGCTGATCAACACGTTCGTCGCAACGGCTGCTGGCGCTCTCTCATGGGCCCTTGCCGAAGCCGTGTTCAAGAAGAAGCCGAGCTTGCTCGGCATGGCTTCCGGCGCGGTTGCGGGTCTTGTCGCGATCACGCCTGCCGCCGGCTTCGCCGGTCCGATGGGCGCCATCGTGCTTGGCCTGATCGTTGGACCGATCTGCCTGTTCGCCTGCTCGGGTCTCAAGAACATGCTTGGCTATGACGACAGCCTCGATGTGTTCGGCATCCACGGCGTGGGCGGCATTGTCGGCGCCATCGGCACCGGCATCGTCGTTGCCCCCTCGCTCGGCGGCGCGGGCATCGTCGACTACGCCAATGGCGGGGTCGCGGTCTATTCGGACTTCGTCACGCAAACCATCGCGCAGCTCAAAGGGGTTGGCGTCACCATCCTCTGGTCCGGCGTCGGCTCGGCGATTGTCTGGTTCATCGTCAAGCTGGTCACCGGCGGCCGGGTGAAAGAAGAGGTCGAGGAAGAAGGTCTCGACCTGAACGAACACGGCGAGTCGGCCTACCACTCGTAGGCTGGCGAGCCGCCCCCCTCCCGCCACCGGCGCTGCCGGCGCGGCGCCGTGGGAGGGGACGGAAAAAGATGGGGGCGCGGTCATTCGGCCGCGCCCCTTTTTCTTTGGGACATTTCCGTTTTTCGGGGGGGAGCGCTATGTCTGGAGAATGACACTTCCGCCCGCCACCCATCGCTGCGACGTCGCCATTGCGGGTGGCGGGCCGGTCGGGTTGACCCTGGCGCTGGGTCTAGCGCGGCGGGGGATTGATGTCGTGCTGGCGGATGCGGCGGCCCCGCCGGGAGAAGGGCCTACCGACAGCAGGGCCTATTTCATCGCTTATGGCTGCTGGCGCATTTTCCGTGCGCTGGGGCTGGAGGAACAGCTGCTGCCGCATGCCGAGCCGGTGTTGCAGGTGGAAGCCGAGGGACGGCTGGGCGGCATCTCGTTTATCGCGGAAGAATGCGCCGAGCCCTCACTTGGCTACATGATCGAGGGATCGGCCCTGGCGGCCGCGCTGCATGCAGCGGCCAGCCTTGACGCGAACATCCGGCTGTTGTCGCGCGCGCGCATCGATGCGGTGACGTTCAGTCCGCTGGAGGCAAGGCTTGTGGCGGGCGAGCATGTCATTGCGGCGAGATTGGTTGTGGGGTGCGATGGCGCCCGCTCGCAGGTGCGCGAGGCGGCCAAGCTGCGTTTCGAGGGCCATGATTACGATGCGGCCGCGCTGTCGACGACGCTGGCGCTGGCAAAGCCGCACAATGGGGTGGCGCGCCAGATCTTCCTGCCGCGCGGGCCGATGGCCGTACTGCCGCTGACCGGAAACCGCGCCAACCTGATCTGGACGGAACGCGCCAAGATCGCCGGGGCGCTGGCGGGGCTGGACGATGGTGAGTTCGAGCGCGAGCTGGCCAAGACGGCGGGCGACTTCGTGCCTGGTGCGCGTGTCGCGGGGCCGCGGCATGTGTTTCCGCTTCGCCTGAGGGTCGCCGAACGGTTCGACGGGCATCGTGTGGCGCTGGCGGGAGACGCTGCGCATGTGATCCACCCGCTTGCGGGGCAGGGGCTCAATCTGGGGCTCAAGGATGTCGCCGCCCTGGTCGATGTGATCGCGGAAGCGGGGCGCGTGGGTCTTGATATCGGCGCGGCGAGTGCGCTGGCGGCGTATACGACGTGGCGCCGGGCGGATGTTGCAGCGACCGCCGCCGCGATGGAAGGCTTTGCACGGGCGTTTACGGCGCCGCTGCCGGTCAGGCTTGCTGCGGGCGCGGCGATGGCGGCGGCGGGGAATGTGCCCGGCGCGCGGAAGCTGTTCGCCCGTGAGGCGGGTGGCGAGCTGGGCGATGTGCCGACTTTGATGGCGGCTACGCGACCATAGATCGGCGCGGGGGGAGGACAGGTAGGGGTCTGTCTCGGGGGCGCGTTAATCGCTTGGTGAGCCCGGGCGTCCACTTTCGCGCGATGCCCAACACACTCCGCGACGATGGAATTTCAGGCGAAAGCGCGCAGGCGGCGTTGGCCGCAGTTGCGCGCGGCTGGCCGGGCATGGCGCTGGTGGTTGATCCCGGCGGGCGCATTGCAGGCGCAAGCCCGCTGTCGGGTTTCATCGAAGGCATGCGCGCGCCCTTCGAGCTGCCGGCGGCGCCGATCGCCTCGCAGATCGTGGACAAGGCCGGGCGGCGCTGGCGCGTGTCGGCGCCGGTTGGCGGGCTGAGGCTGGCGACGGCGGACGTCAACGAGGCGCCCGATGCGGCGCATCGTTTCACAGCGGCGGTGAGCCACGAGATACGCACGCCGCTGAATGGCATTCTCGGCATGGCGGCGCTGCTGGAAGAGTCAGAGCTTACGCCATCGCAGCGCGATTATGCGCGCGCCATCCGCAAGTCGGGCGCGCGGTTGCTCGACCTCCTCAACAACGTGCTCGATTTCTCGCGCATGGAGGCTGGAGATATTCCGCTGGAGTCTACGCCGTTCGATCCCTCGGACCTGGTGCAGGATGTCGCCGAATTGCTGGCGCCGCGCGCGCATGCGGCGGGTCTTGATATTGCGGCAATCGTCGATCCGGAACTTGCCGGCCGTCTTGTGGGCGACGCCTCGCGGCTGCGCCAGATCCTGTTCAATCTTGCCGGCAATGCGATCAAGTTCACGTCCGAAGGCGGCGTGCTGATCGAGGCCCGCAGGGGACAAGACGGAGAAGGGCTGGAACTGGTCGTGCGCGATACGGGCGTTGGCGTGCCCGAGCATGCGAAGGCGAAACTATTCGAAGCGTTCAGCCAGGTGAACACGGCCGATGCGCGGCGCGATGGCGGCGTGGGGCTTGGGCTGGCGATTGTGGCGCGGCTGGTCGATGCGATGAACGGGCGTATCAGCCTTACATCCGCCTTCGGGCAGGGCGCGATGTTCATCGTGGAACTGCCGCTGGCAGCGGCGCAGTCTCCGGGGCGGCCGCGGCAGACGTTGCGCGGACGGCCGCTGCGTGTGGCGATGGACCTGCCGCCGGTGTCGATGCTGGCCTGCATTACCGCGCTCGCGCCGGGCGGCGCGCGGCTGGTTGCGGATGCAGCCGATGCAGACCTTGTCATTCTTGATGCGGCGATGCCGCCAGCGCAGATCCAGGCGATCGCGCGCCGCCGCAGGACGCTGGTGGCGCTGCGGCCGGGAGATCGTTCGCGGCTGGAGCAGTTCCGCGAGATGGGCAGTGCGGGCTATCTCATCCGTCCGCTGCGCGCGGCCTCCATCATCGAACGCGTGGGACTTACGCTTGCCGGCGCGGTGCAGGCGGAACCGGGCGATGCGCCGGTCAAGCCGGGGGAGGCCGGCGTTGTGCTGATTGCCGACGACAATGCGGTGAACGCCCTGCTGGCGCGCAGCGCGCTCAAGGCGGCGGGGTTCCGTGTCGATACTGCAGCAACCGGCGCCGAGGCGCTGGAAAGAGTGGGCGAAACGCTCTATTCCGTCATCTTCATGGATATCCGCATGCCGGTGATGGACGGGCTGGAGGCGACACGCCGCATCCGGCGGCTTGGCGGGCCTGCCGCTGAAACGCCGATCATTGCGTTGACGGCTGATATCGACCCCGATCTCGAAACGACGGCGAAGGCGGCCGGCGTGTCGCAACTCGCGGCCAAGCCCATCGATCCGCCGCGGCTGCGCGAGATCGCCCTGAGCTGGGCGCGGCGGAAACAGCAGGCTGCGGAATGATCGAGGAAGCACTCGCGCCGCCGCCCGCATCGGGCAAACACAAGCGCACACGCGCCGAGTACGTGATGTACGGGCTCGGCTTCGGGGCGGGGCTGCCTTTCGCCCTGCTGTCGGGTTCGCTTGGCGTCTGGCTGACGAATGCCGGGATGTCATTCGGCGCAATTGGCGCGCTGTCGTGGATCGGGCTGTTCTACGCGTTCAAATTCATCTGGGCGCCTGCGTTCGACTGGATCGTACCGCCCTTCGCCAACACAGCTGGGCGCCGCCGGGCGTGGATCGCGATCTGCCAGGTCGCCATCGTGGTCTGCCTGTTCGGCATGACGTTCACCGATCCGCGCGAGAACATCATCCTGTTCGCCGTGCTGGGTGTGCTTGGGGCGTTCGCATCGGCGAGCCAGGACATCGTGATCGACGCCTGGCGCATCGAGACGGCGAGCGACGGCAAGATGCTCGATCGCATGTCGGTGCAGTATCAGATGGGCTATCGGCTTGCGGCGCTGGTTGCAGGCGCCGCCGCACTGCTGCTGACGGACATGTGGCGCACGGTGGCTGACCCCGCCGCCGGCTGGCCGCCGACCATGATCATCCTGTCGATCATGATGTTGCTGACGCTGGCCGCCACCTGGTTCGCGCCGGAGCCCGTCTTCCGTCCGCCCGCGCCGACAGCGGAGATGGACCCGCAGACGAGAAAGGTCCGCTCGCGTTCAGCCGTTCCAGTCGCCATCGGATGGGCAATCTCGGCCACGCTGCTGCTTGGCTTCATGTTCTATTCGCTCGCCAATCCGTCGGCTTCGTTTGCGGTGTTCCGCGATGCCGCGACGCCGTGGGTGCTGCTGCTGACCATTGGCGCGCCGCTGGGCGTGTCGTTCTGGCTGGCGCGCAAGCCGGGCGTCGTGGAAGCGCCGATGCGGGCGAAGTCGCTGACCGATGCGCTGTTCGAGCGTGTGCTGGCGCCGATGGCCGACCTGGTGCGGCGCTACTGGCTGTGGGCGATTCCGGTCTTGCTGCTGGCGATGACTTACCGGATTGCGGATTCGATGTGGGGCTCGTTCGCGCAGCCCTTCTATATCGGCATCCTCGGCAATTCGAACTCGGACGTCGCGGTTTCACAGAAGCTGATCGGCGTGGCGATGACGATGGGCGGCATCGCGCTGGGCGGGCTTGGCGTCATGCTGATGGGCCGGATGTGGGCGCTCATCGTTGGCGCGGTGCTCGCGGCGGTAACCAACCTGCTTTACGCGGACCTTGCCTATGGCGCGGCGTGGACCAACGATTTCCTGCGCGTGACGGGTATGGGGCAGCTGCTCGACTGGGTGATCGGCGGCATTGTCGGCTGGGTGAATTCTACCGGCGCGACGGTGTTCAGCGCGGTGACGGTGGGCGAGAAGATCAACCAGCTGACGGTCGTGATCGCGATGGAGAACCTTGCTGGCGGCTTTGCCAGCGCGGTTCACGTCGTCTGGCTCTCATCCATCATCAACAAGCGGTATGCGGCGGTTCAATATGCGCTGTTCGGATCGCTGGCGCTGCTGATCGGCGTGATCTTCCGGCCGCGGCTTGGCGAGTATGTCGACGCGGTGAAGGATCTTGGGCTCGAGGCGCAGGCCGCGCGCTTTGCCGACATCTTCCACCTGGCCATGTGGGTGGGCTTCTTCGCGGTCGCGCTGTGTTTTGTCGAGATGTACCGGCAGTCGCTGGAGAAGAAGGCTGCGATGCCGGCGCCGGCGGCTGCGGAGTAGGCTGCCGTCTCAGCCGGCGTGGACGCCGTCTGCGCGCCAGTGGAGGTTGAGCACCGGCGTCGTCTTGCGCGTCTTGTCGCTCGGCTTGTCGAGCATGCGCCCCAGCGCCCGCCTGCCGAACTTGCGGCGCAGTTCCACCGCCGGAGTTTCCTCGCGCATGCTATGGACAAGGTTCCGGGGATCACGCTCATCGATTATCAGCACGTCGGCGTCGCCGCGAAAGTAGGCGCCGCGGGCGATGCCGTCCTGGTCGATATGGAACACGACGACGGCCTGGCGGCGTTTGGATTTGAATGGCCACATGGGTCCAGCTCCTGTCGGTTCAGCCTATGGATGGCTCGGTTCATAACATCGCGCCATGGCGCGCCATAACCAACGGTCCGCCATGACCCCTGTTCCAGCAGCCGCCAAATTTCGTTCCGCATGCGTACGGTAGCGGGCAGGGCCGCCGGGTTAATCAGCAGTTAAACGTGTTCTGTCACCATGCGGAAATGGCGCTGTCGCTTTCCGTTGTGGGCATGCTGTTCGGCACGAGTTCCGGCTCGAGCGGGTCGACCCTGTCGATGCTGACCAGCGGCGGAAGTTCCACAGGCTCCCCCACTGTCAGCGCCGGTTCCATCAAGGCTGCTCTCACCAACGCCGAAAAGAACGAAGCCAAGCAGATCGAGCAGGTGCGGAAGGATCCGCAGATACAGAGGGACCTCGCCCGCTACGAGAAGGTCGTGAAGAGCGCCAAGTCGCTGGACGATGTGCTGGAAGATCCTGTGGCGCGCCGTGTGTTCATGACCGCCAACGGGCTGAAGGCGTTCGCGGACTATACCGGCATGGCAAAGAAGGTGCTGGCGTCGGACCCGACCGACGGTTCCTCGCAGGCCGCAAAGCTCGCGAGCATCAACGGCGCCTGGTACGACACGGTGAAGAACTACAACATCGCCGAGTTTGGTATTGACCGCCTGTCGCCGAAAATGGACGGCATGGCTGGCCGCTGGCGTATCGCAATCGAGCGGGAAGGCGAGAGCATCGAAGCGCTTCTCGAGATCAAGAAGTCTGCGGGCACATGGCAGGCAGAGGTCGATGGCGTCGCGGTGCCAATCACTGTCGATGGCGAGGACATTGAGCTCAACCTGCTGTGGCGCGACAGCACGGACGAACTCCGCACCAGCATCCTAACAGGCACGCTCAACGGCGAGGCCTTGTCGGGAACGCTGACCAATGACGGCGAGACCACGGCCAGCGACTGGAGCGCGGAGCCTTACTTCGCCGATGCAATCGACGAAGTCAGCCGCAACTATCTTGCGGAAAAACGTCTCGACATGCTGGACGCGCAGCTGCCCGGACTTGGGTCGGCGGTGCTGTTCAAGCAGGTCGCCGCAGGTCTCGACGATGCGATCGACATCTTGGGCTCTCCCCTTGGCCGCGAAGTGATCACCACCGCCTTCAATATTCCCAAGCAGATCGCGATCCAGTCGATGGAAGCGCAGGAGAAGGCGATCAACCAGCGCATGAACCCGGCGAAACTGCAGGACCCGCACTTCGTCGATATCATCGCTCAGCGTTACCTGCTCATGCTTAACGGCGGGCTTGGCGGAATAACCGCTTAGAGCGCGGCTCTCTTACTCTTCCCGCATGTGGCGAGCGTTGTTGGCGCGGCCCCTGTCGCGTGTCACCGTCTGCTTGCTGCACAGCAAGCGTCCTGCCGGGGGGCGCATCGGGTGGGACGGTCATGCGCCGATGGTGGGGACGAAGTGCACTGAGCGCAGCGGCATGCCTTGCCGCCGCGGGGATGCTGCCGGGCGCGGCCTTCGCTTTCAGCTGTGACGAGGCGGATCGTACGATCGAACTTGCGGCCGGCCAGAATGTCGGCGGGGCCGCGCCTGGTTTTGCAGACCTCGGCCTGCGCGACCGGGAAGTCGTGCTGACCTTCGATGACGGCCCCGATCCCCGGACGACGCCTGTCATTCTCGACATACTCCGCAAGGCCTGTGTGCCGGCGACCTTCTTCGTGCTGGGTGGGCAGGTGGCCGACCATCTCGATCTGGTGAAGCGCGAGCTGGCCGAGGGCCACACCCTCGGTGGGCATTCGACCCGTCATGTCGATCTCACTCAGGAACCATTTGAGGTTGCGGTCCGCGATATTGCGGAGGGGTTCAGGCCCCTCAAGTCGGCAGGTGTAGATGCGAACCTCTTCCGCTTTCCGCTGTTGCGCACGACGCCTGAGCTGCTGGCGTGGGTGAATGCCAACGGCCTGGCCGCCGTCGCCGCCGACATCGATCCCCGCGACTGGGCGGGCGATGCGCCGGCGCAGACGTTGGCGCGCCTGAAGGATCAGCTGGAAGAGAAGGGCGGCGGCATCATCCTGCTGCACGACAACCAGCCGAACACCGTGCGGCTATTGCCTGACCTACTCGCCTTCCTGAGCCGAGAGGGTTACTCCGTCGTCCGGCTCGCCGGCGCGTCCGCCGAGCGCCAGATCGCCAGCGGCGAAGCGCGCTAGGAAGTCTTCGGTCACGCGCGCGCGGCCGCGCGCGTTGACATGGCTGGGGTCGCCGAAATCGGCGTCGGGCAGCGTCCACACAGCATTCAGCGGACGGATGCCCATCGGCTCCAGCTCCTGGCGGAAGGCCTCTACAGTCTTGAACAGTTCCGGCGGCAGTTTCGCTAGCGCCGTTTCGCTGATCGGCAGGAAGTAGAAGACAACATTGAAGCCGTGCATGCGGCCGAGGTCTGCAATGGCGGTGGAAGCCTCGCGGTTGATGCGCGGCACGGCCTTGTCGGCGGCATAGATCCTTTCATCGGGCAGCTCGGACGTGCCGTTGGCCTGGCCGTAGAAGCGGTCGCCGCCTTGCGTGAGGAAGCGGCCGCGCTCGGCTTCGTTGCCGAGATGATTGCCGATCGCAGTGGGCGGCTTTTCGAGGATGTTCCTGAGAGCGGGCTGCAGCAGCACGAGATCGACCCCGGTGATCTCGGGGCCTGCGATCGACATGGCCTTGTAGGCGAGGCGGCGGAACACACTCTCTTCCCACTCCGACGCCATGGCGAAGGCATGGCTGGCGCGCGGGCCTTTCAGGAGGTCGTAATTGGTCGTGCGGTCCATCATCGCGCCGGTGTCGAGCACATGGACCGAGCCATAGGCCATGACGACGGATTTCGGGCGGACCCCGCAATCGACGAGCCGGTCGAGTACGGCCCAGCCGGTGAAGATGCCCGAGCCGCCGAGCGCGAATTTCTCGACGCTGATGCCGGATTTGCCGATGTCCTGTGCGGAGAGACCCGCTACGGCGCGGGAATCGCCGATGATGAGGAGATCGGGGGCCGCCTTGGCGGCGCAGGCGGCGGTGACGTGATCCTCGAAGGCTTCGGCCATGCCGAATTCGGGCGGGGTGTGGACCCAGCTTTCGGGCAGCGCGGTGGCGATGCCGGCCGAAGCGATCAGGCCAGCCGCCATGCTGATGAGGAACAGGCGCGAGCCCTTGCCGCCGCGCTTGCCGGAGACAGCGTCGTCGCCGCCGCCCAGGTCTTCCGCGGCGCGGGCGTCGGAACTGCCAGCCTTAGAACTGGAAGTAGAGGAACTCATTCTGCGCTCCGATGAAGATGAGTCCGACGAAGGCGGCTGCGCCCGTGAGGAGGCCGCCCCCGAGGATGGCTGCACGCTTGTTGCCGGTGAGGAAGCGTTCGGCCTGGCGCACCACCCACATCGAGTTGGGCAGGAGGACGGCCGCCAGCATCACGATGATGGGCGAGCCGACGCCCCAGAGGCGCGGGTCGGCGAGGAAGTTCATCAGCACGGCAGGATCAGCGCCGTTCATGCCGGCCATGCCGCCCAGCATGTCGCCGGCGCCGGTGATGGTGGTGGCGCGGAAGAAGACCCAGGCGATGATGACGGCGAACATGGTGAGCGCCCAGCCGGCGAAGGGCGCGGCCGTCTTGCCGACGAAGCGCTGCAGGCTGAGGCCGGCCTGGCCCCAGAGGTGGGCGATGATGAGGTAGAGGCCGTGGAGCGCGCCCCAGACGACGAACAGCCAGCTTGCGCCATGCCACAGGCCGCCGAGCAGCATGGTGAGGAAGAGGTTGCGATAGCGCGAAACGTCGCCGTTACGGTTTCCGCCCAGCGGGATGTAGAGATAATCGCGCAGGAAGCGCGACAGCGTCATGTGCCAGCGGCGCCAGAAGTCGACGATCGACAGCGAGCGGTAGGGCGAGTCGAAGTTGATCGGCAGGATGATGCCGAACATCAGTCCAAGGCCGACGGCCATGTCGGAATAGCCGGAGAAGTCGAAATAGATCTGTAGCGTGTAGGCGAGCGAGCCGCCCCAGGCGGTGTAGAATTCGGGGACCACGCCCGCGTCAGCCGCATTGAAGGCCTCGTTCGCCCACGGCGCCATGGTGTCGGCGAAGACGACCTTCTTCCAGAGGCCGATGGCGAACAGCAGCGCGCCGAGCGTGATGCGCAGCCAGTTGAAGCGGTATGTGTTCGGGTCCGCGAACTGCGGCATCATCTCTTTATGATGGAGCACCGGGCCCGCGATCAGGTGCGGGAAGAAGGTGACGAACAGGACGTAGGAGGAGAAGGACTTCTCCTTCACCTCGCCCTTGTACGAGTCCACCAGGTAGGCGATCTGTGTGAAGGTGTAGAACGAGATGCCGATCGGCAGGATGATGTCGAGCGGGCCGGGGCCGAAGCCGGTGACGGCGTGCAGCGTCTCTGTGAAGAAGCCCGCATATTTGAAGTAAGCGAGCAGGCCGAGATCGACCGTGATGGCGGCGATGATGCCAAGGCGCCGGATCGCTTTCGGGCGGTCGCTCTGCAGAAACAGGCCGGCGAGATAGTTGAACACGATGCTGCCCAGTAGCAGCAGCGTCACTTCCGGCATCCAGTAGGCGTAGAAGATCAGAGAGGCCGCGATCAGCACGAAGATCGGCAGGCGCCTGTTCACCTTCGCGGCGATGAAGAACGCCGCCAGCGTCACCGGCAGGAAGCCGAAAATGAAAAGGTGGGTGTGGAACAGCATCTGTCGCTAAGTGGCCCGCGCGAAGCTCTCCGGGCGCAACTCGCCCGGTTATTGAACCTTCGGAACTGCAATGGGCGTGCCGACTGATCCCAATAAAGATCGGTAACCCGTCGCCCGGGAAAGCCGCGCCAGCCGGAGAAACTATCAAGCGAAAGCAACGGGTTATGGTGTTCTGACGCCGCTGTGGGCGACTGATATTGAAATGCGTCTAAGTCGCATATACATATTGCGTCAGCCGAGGAAGTAGCCCATGTGCCCGCATTCCCATTCCAGCGCCGTTTCAGGCCCGCACGACAGGGCAGGCGAAGTATCCCCCTCCGGCGGGGCCGGGCGGCGCTGGTCTTGGGTTCACAGGCTCAATCTGAAGCCGACGGCGCTGAAGCCCGTGACCTATTCGGTGATGCACCTGATCGTGGCGGTGTCGGTCGCTTACGCGCTGACGCGGGACTGGCGGATTGCGCTGGGCGTCGGGATCATCGAGCCGATGGTGCAGACGGTGGCGTATGTCTTCCACGAGAAGGCATGGGCGGCGGGGACGCGGAAGCGGGCGGTTTGATCGCATTGAAGCGCAGACCGCTTACCCGCTCATCCTGACGAAAGTCAGGATCCAGGAGCGGTTGTCCTGCGTGCACAGGCTTGAAGCTTCAGGCCGGGACAAGCCTCACTGACAGCCCTGGGTCCTGACTTTCGTCAGGACGAGCGGAACAAGGCCGACGCACCTATCGAAGCTAAGCGAACCTCACCCCACACCCGCCGCCCAGTTGCCGTGGAAGCCGGAGGGGACGCGGCGGGGGATGTGGATGGTGGCGGCGGGGGCGGCGTTGATGTCCTGGGCTTCGAGGATCAGCAGGTCGGACATGTTTGTCTGCGCGCGATAGAGCAGGACGATGAGATAGCCATCGCCTTCGGGCGCGGTGGGTGTGCGGGGCACGAAGATGGGCTCGCCGACGTAATCGCCGGGGGCGAAGGTGAGGATCTTGCGGGCGCCGGTTTTCAGGTCGAGGTGGACGATCGAGTTGAAGGCGAGCGGATTGCGCGCGCCGACATTGGCGACATACCAGCCATGGCGGTAGGGCAGGCCCGCGAAGCGTTCGTCGGGGCGCGGGAATTCGGACGAGAGATCATCCACCTGCTGGCGTTTGGCGCGGCTGTTGGGGTCGGCCATGTTGATGGTCCAGCGCGTGAGATGGCCATCGGTGTTCTGCGGGCGGGAGCCGTCGGCTATCGGGAACAGCGGCGCCACCGCGTATTCCACCAGCTCGCAATGGATGAGGTCGCCTTCTTCCCACGCGTTGAGCGGATGGAACATGTAGTTGGGGTCGATCTCGACCCAGCGGATGGAATCCACGCCGGCATTGCGCTTCATGACGCCGACATAGCCGGGCTTGTCGTTTTCCCAGGCGATTGCGGGGCCGCCCTTCATGGCGCGCTGCATGTCCATGGTGAGCGGCAGGACGGGGAAGAGCACGTAGTTCTGCGTGACGATGAAGTCGTGCATCATGGAGGCGTAGGGCGCGGTGAAGCGATCGCGGCGGATGACTTTGCCGCCCACGTCGGTGACGCCGTAGTCCATCAGCGGCGACAGGGGTATCGGGCCGGCGGAGTAGGCGAACCAGACGAGTTCGCCGGTTTCGGGATCGATCTTGGGGTGGGCGGTGAACTTGCCGCCGGTCTGCATGAAGTCGCCCGCATCGAGGCCGACGGGATCGAGCGCGAAGGGTTCGGACTGTTCCTGCAGCGCCATCAGCTTGCCGGCGTGCCAGACGATGTTGGTGTTGGCGCCCCCGGGATTGATATTGGCGACGGATGGATCGCTGTCGCGGCCGCCGAAGCCGCCGAACAGGGCGTGTCCGGCGGCGTGCTCTGCCTGCCAGCGTGGCGTGCGGACCCAGCGGTTGCGATAGCGCGCGGTGTTGGTGCGCGGATCGAGGAAGAAGCCGTGGATCATGCCGTCGCCGATGAAGGCGTGATACTGGCCGCGCGGTTCGAACTGAGGGTTCGGCCCGTTGCGGTAATAGGCGCCGGACAGCGCCTCGGGGATGCGGCCGTCCACCTTCAGGGCGAAGTCATCCTCGCTGCGAACCGGGGCAAGCGGGCCTGAAAGGTGCGGATTGATCGTGCTTCCGTCAGCCATGGCGTTTCCCTTTTTTATTCTTACGTTGTAAATTTATAGCGTAAACGCTAGAACCGCGCAAGCGGCCTTGCCTCCTGAGGACGCTGGGTGAGGTGACGGTTTGCCGAAAGTTCTGACATCCGAAGACATCGCCGTGTTCCGCGACCGGCTGTGCGATGTGGCGGAGGAGAAGTTCGCCGCCCATGGCGCGGACGGCGTCACGCTGCGCGAGCTGGCCGATGCGCTGGGCGTCTCGCCGATGACGCCGTATCGCTATTTCAAGGACAAGGATGCGATCCTTGCGGCCGTGCGCGCGCGAGCGTTCAATCGTTTTTCAGAAGCGATGGAACAGTCGGAAGCCAGGCGCCTCAGCAAGGGCGCGCCCTTCACCGGCACGATCTATGCCGACTGGGCGCTGAAGAACCCCGCCGCCTATCGCCTGATGTTCGACACGCAGCAGCCGACGGCCATGAATTATCCCGAGCTGGTCGCCGCGATGACGCGCGCCAAGGGCACGATGACGGCCAGCTGGTCGCATCTGAAACAGGCGGGCAGGTTCAAGGGCGACATCGAGCTGGCTGGCTACATGATGTGGTCGGCCCAGCATGGGGCGGTGATGTTGCAGCTCTCCGGCCTGCTCCTGCCGCCGCAGGACGCCCGCAAACTGGCGCGCCACTCGATCGAGGCGATCATGCGCGATCTGGGGATGGCGTAGCCACGACGCGAAGCCACCGGTCCTTCACCGCATAGCCAGACGGGCTCCGCCTTAGCCCCCCGTCTTTCGCGTCCGGATCAGCAGCATGAGGGCGATTGCTGTAGCGGCGATGGGCGAGCAGCGCCGCCGTTCGTGGCGGCGATCTCTTCAGAACCCGTGTTTGCGACGCATAGCGATGGCGTCGAGGCAGACGCCGCGTGTGTCGTTGGTCTCGATAATGCGGTTCTGTTGCTGCACATACCAGACCGAAAGATCAGTCAGCAGCGGGTCGTTGATGCGGCCTTCGTCCTTGGCCCGCATCAGCGCGTTGGCGTATTGCGAGAAGACCGTCATCCAGCCGTCCTTCACATCGCACGAGGCTTCGGCCATCGGATCGACCTTTGGGAAGCCTTCCTGTGCGTTTGCTGCCGAAAGGCCGGTCGCCATCGCAAGAAGCATTGCTCCGAACCGTCCCATCTATTCTCTCCGCAGCCCAAGGCGCGGCGACCCACGCCGCCCCAACCCCAAACGTAGGCGCAGCCCGCGCGAAAAAGGGGACAGGACGCTGTCGCTACCTACTGCAGCCCGCTCTTGCCGGCGCTGACGGCGACCATGGCGGCGCGGAGGGTGCGGTCGCCGATGCGCCAGCCGGACTGGAACAGCTGGGCCACCGATCCGGCCGGATGCTCGGACGGAATCTGCGTCACGGCCTGGTGCAGGGCGGGGTCGAAGGCCGCGCCGGGAGAGGCGTCGATGGCGGTGACGCCGTGGCGCGAGAGGACGGAGACCAGTTCCTTCTGCGTCAGCTCTACGCCTTCGAGCGCGGTCTTCACCGCCTCGGTCATCAGGCCGCGGCTGCCTTCGGGCACGCTGTCGACGGCGCGGGCGAGATTGTCGGACACGTTGAGCAGGTCGCGCGCGAATTTCTCGACGGCGTAGAGGCGCGCGTCTTCAATCTGGCGGTTGGCGCGCTTGCGCACATTCTCGGTCTCGGCGAGGGCGCGCAGGACATTGTCCTTCAGCGCGTCGCGCTCCTTCTCGAGGGCGGCCACAGTGTCGGCCAGCGGGTTCACCTCGGGCGTTCTTGCGCGGGCCTGGCCCACGGCTTCGTCCATGCCTTCGTTTGCGGCGGCGAGGATCATGTCGTCCTCGGGCTGTTCGGTTCCGTTTGTCGTCGTGTCGTTCATAACGCCCTACTCACGTTTGCCTTGCGCGATGCGTCCTTCGCCCAGAAGGCGGCCGACGACCTGCGCGGTATAGTCCACCATGGGAATGACGCGAGCATAATTCAGCCGCGTCGGCCCGATCACGCCGAGCGCTCCCACGATCTTGCGGTTTCCGTCCATATAGGGCGCGACGATCATCGCCGAGCCCGACAGGGAAAATAGGGGGTTTTCCGAGCCGATGAAGAGCCTGACGCCGGCTGCATCCCGGGCGGTATCAAGCACGTTGAGCAGGTTTTCCGAGCGTTCCAGCTCCGCAAAGAGATCGCGGACCCGGTCCAGATCCTCGGCGGCGCGGGGATCATCCAGCAGGTTGGCGCGGCCGCGCACGATGAGGGAGCGGCCCCGCTGGGGGTCTTCGCCCGACCATTGCGCGAGGCCGTCTTCCACCAGCCGGGCGGCGGTCTGGTCGAGCAGGGCGCGGCGGGAGCGGACTTCGTCCAGCACCGTATCGCGCGCCTCGGCCAGGGATTTCCCTTTGGTTCTGGCGTTGAGGTAGTTGCCGGCTTCGACCAGGGCGGAGGCGGGCAGGCCCGGCGGCAGGGCCAGCACGCGGTTTTCCACCTCGCCGGATTCATGGACGATGACGGCCAGCGCCTGTTCGGAGGAGATGCGCACGAACTCGACATGGCGGATGGGCGCGTCTGCCGTTGGCGTCGAGACAAGGCCCGCGCCGCCAACGAGGCCGGAGAGAAGTTCGGAGGCTTCCGAGAGGACGCCCTCCATGCGGCGGCCGGAGCCGGCAAGGCGGCGCTCGATCTCACGCTTGTCGTCTTCGCCCGGCTCGCCGAGTTGCAGCAGCGAATCCACGAACACGCGCAGGCCCGCGTGGGTGGGGATGCGGCCGGCCGATGTGTGCGGGCTGTCGATCAGGCCCATCTCGGTGAGATCCGACATCACATTGCGGATCGAGGCGGGGGAGAGGGCGACGCCGCGCCGGGATATGGTGCGCGAGCCGACGGGTTCGCCATTGTCGAGATAGGACTGCACGATCTCGCGGAAGATGTCGCGCGAACGCCGGTCCATCGCCGCAAAGGCGGACATCACTGTCCCTTGGGGGGTTGCCGGGCCGGTGGGGTTGCGCGGGGGGTTGGTCATTGCGGGGGGAAGTTATGGGCGCGGGGCGCCACGTTCAACCCGCGTATTGTCGCTGAATTTGCTCGGAAAAGCGCTGTCGAGGCGGCTTGCGGGGCGGATCGGGCGGGGGCAGGGTCTGCGCAGGCGACTTTCAGGGGTGACGTCCATGACCAGAATTCAGCGGCTCGGCATGATCAGCGCGATGGCGCTGGCGTTCGCCAGCCCGGCCTTGGCCTGCTCGATCATGCCCCCGCCGCCGCCGCCAACGCCGGCCGCGGGAACGCCGCAGGCGGACGTCGATGCGCTGGCGATGGCGTGGAGCAAGGCGCAGGGGCTGAAGTACGCCGCCGAGAACCGCGACTGGGCCATGCGACAGCAGGTGCGCCTGTTCGATGAGGCGGGCGTGCTTGTGCTGGTGCGCTACGTCCGCGAGGACGTGACGAAGGGTCTGCCGAAGGAGTTCGATCACATGAACGGCCAGCCGATGGCCGTTCTGAAGCCGATCCGTTGGATCAAGGGAAGCGGCGCGTCTGCGGAGATCAATATTGGCTCGACCATGCCGCCGCCATGCGGGCAGATGGTTGGGCACGACGCCTACTATGGAAAGCAGGGCGATGTGTTCCTCGTCTATCTCTCGGGAGGCGCGCAGCCGGGCGTGATGGAGGCCTACTCGCTCGACCGCATCATCGAACCACGCACGATCGCGGCGCTGACGAAGGGGCCGGAGTAGCGTAGCTCCAAGGGCGCCAGTCGGCATGTCGATGCAGACCCCCACCTGTCCGCCCCCTAAGAACGGGGCGGAACCATGTTGAAAGAACTTACCTCACTTTGAGGGACGGTGATCGCTGCAGGGTCCCGCCCCGTTCTTAGGGGGCGGACAGGTGGGGGTCTCTCTCCACGCGCGCAGACGCTTGCGGTTCAGGCGCAGTAGGAACTCCCTCCAGCCTCTGCTACCAGCCGCGCTGTATCTGATCAGAGGTTCTTCATGCGCCCGTCCGGCCGTACGCCACAGCAGCTCCGTCCCATCGCGCTGGAGGCGGGCGTTACGCGTTATGCCGAGGGGTCGTGCCTGGCGAAGTTCGGGCATACGCATGTGCTGTGCACGGCGTCGTGGGCGGGCGAGGTTCCGCGCTGGAAGAAGGGCAAGGGCGAGGGCTGGGTGACGGGCGAATACGGCATGCTGCCGCGCGCCACGCACACGCGTGGCCGCCGCGAGGCCGCCGAGGGCAAGCAGTCGGGCCGCACACAGGAAATCCAGCGGCTGATCGGCCGCGCGCTGCGCTCCGTCACCGACATGAAGGCGCTGGGCGAGAACACGATCACGCTCGATTGCGATGTGCTGCAGGCCGATGGCGGCACGCGCACGGCGGCGATCACGGGCGCCTATGTCGCGCTGGCGCTGGCGTGCCGGTATCTGGTGGAGGAGGGCGTCATCAAGACGAACCCGCTGTCGGCGCAGGTGGCGGCGGTGTCGTGTGGGATCTTCAATGATGTGCCGGTGCTCGATCTCGATTATCCGGAAGATAGCGCCGCACAGGTGGACGCCAATTTCGTGATGGCGACGGGCGGCAAGCTGATCGAGATACAGGGCACGGGCGAACAGCGCGCGTTCTCGCGCGTGGAGTTCAACGCGCTGATGGATCTGGCAGAGAGCGGCTGCGAGAACCTGTTCGCGGCGCAGAGGAAGGCGTTAGGCGTCTGATGCTGACACGGCGCGGGATCGTTGTGGGCGGGGTCACCCTTCTGGCTGTGGGATGCACGACAATTCCCGACGGGCAACGGGCAGCCTTTGGGTTTCGCTCCATCGAAGGTGTCGTTGGCGGACGAGTCGGCGTTGCGGCGCTCGACACAGGCTCAGGCAGGATGATCGGCCATCGTCAGCGCGAGCGATTTGCGATGGCGTCGACATTCAAATGGCTGCTGGCGGCGGGTATCCTGAAACATGCGCAGCACGGTATGAGCCTTGAAGACGAGATGCTGTTCAACCGGGACGACCTGCTGAGCCATTCGCCCGTGTGCGAGACCCGCATCGATCCTGAAACCGGCATTGGACGGATGACGCTTGCGGAGCTTTGCGAGGCGACCGTCACGGTCAGCGACAACTGCGCGGCGAACCTTCTGCTTGTTCCGATGATGGGACCGGAAGGTCTGACGCGCTTCTTCCGCGAGGCGGGGGACAGCGTAACGCGCCTGGATCGCAACGAGCCTTCGCTCAACGAGAACGCTCCGGGCGACGAGCGCGATACCACGACGCCTGAAGCCATGGCGCAGACGGCGGCGCGCGTGCTGGCGGGCGATGGCGTGCTGAGGCCGGTGATGCGCGACGAGCTGATCGGATGGATGCGTGCATCCACGACGGGGCTTGACCGTCTGCGTGCGGGGTTGCCGGAGACATGGAATGCAGGCGACAAGACGGGCACGGGCGGCAATGGCGCGCACAATGATGTGGCGATCGCCTTCCCGCCGGGCCGCGCGCCCATCGTGATCGCGAGCTATCTCAGCGAGAGCAAGGCTTCGAACAACATGAAGGCGTCGGCACACAAAGAAATCGCCCGGCTGGTCGTCGAGGAGTTCAGCTGATGGCGGCGAAGAAGCGCAAGGTCGACATCAAGTCGAAGAAGACAGTGTTCAAGGGGCGCTACAAGATCGACGAGTATGTGTTCGATTTTGATCGGGCTGCGGGCAAGGGGCGGCTTACCGATGTGACGCGGCTGGTGTTCGAGCGCGGCGACAGCGCGGCCGCGCTGATCCACGATGTCGAGCGCGATGTGATCGTGTTGGCCGAACAGTTCCGCATCGCGACCTTCGACAAAGGCCCTGGCTATATCGTCGAGGCGATGGCGGGGTCGGTGGAGGAAGACGAGGAGCCCGAGGACTGCATCCGGCGCGAAATGCTGGAGGAGGTGGGCTATCGCGCCGACAGACTGACGCTGGTGTCCAACGGCTATGTATCGCCCGGATCGAGTTCGGAGCGGATCTTTCTATACTATGCGCCGGTGAAGACGGCGGACCTGGTGGACCCCAAGGCTTCGGGCGTTACAGCGGAGAAGGAAGACGTGCGCCGTGTGGAATTCACGCGCGAGGATTTCCTCGACCGCGTCGATGCGGCGTTCTTCGACGACGCCAAGGTGATGGCGCTGGGCTTCTGGCTGAAGGCGCAGCCGAAACAGGGGAAGCCGCGGAAGCGGTAGACGCTATTCCGCTGCGCGCAGCGGCGTAACGGCTTTCAGTTCCCGCGCCAGAGCGAGTTCAGCCTTCGACAGATCGTGCTCGGCCTGAAGATTCATCCAGAGTTCTGCCGTGGTGCCGAAGACGCGGCCGAGCCGGAGCGCGAGTTCGGCGGTTACGCCTGAACGCTCGTCGAGCACGTTCTGCAGGGTCGAGCGTGGCACGCCGAGACGCTTGGCCAGAGTAGGCGCCTTGATGTCGAAATCCGGCATCCAGTCTTCGCGCAGATGCTCGCCGGGATGCGGATGCGGCGATGCCAGTTTCGTAGCCATGTCAGCCGCCCTCAATGATAGTCGACGATTTCGACGTCGAATGCGTCGTTATCAATCCACCTGAAGCAGATACGCCACTGGTCGTTGATGCGGATCGAATGCTGTCCGGCACGGTCGGCGAAAAGCGCTTCGAGCCGGTTGCCGGGCGGATTGCGGAGATCGTCGAGGGCTGCGGCGCTGTTGATCTGGCGAAGCTTGCGCCTGGCGCGCGCGAGGATGTCGGCGGGAATGCGTCGCGGCGCGTGGCCGTTCGAGACGTCTTCAGTGGCCTGATCGGCATAGCTGCGAATCACCTGCTGCCCCCCAGCAACAGACAATGTACTCAAATATAGCACACTTGGCTAGCGTGCAGCGGCTGGCCGCCAAAAAGAACCGGCGGGCTTTCCGGGAATCGGATGGGTCCGGAAAGCCCGCCGTCAGGCGCCGGCGGGAGCTAACCGCCAGGGAAGGCAGTTGGCGCCGCGCCTCAGCGCGAGGCGAGGACGGTGAGGGCCTTTTCGGCCTCCTCGTTATTCAGTGCGGTAACGAGAGGCGCGCCAAGGTTGGCGACGCCGGAGTCCACCGCCTCGAACACGCAATTGCGGAACTGCGTCGGCGCGCGCGGTGTCAGCGGGCTGTGGACCGGTTCGGGCCCGCATGCCTCGCGGGCCGTGGAACGGATCCGCTGCAGCATGGTGCGGGCGCCGGCCTCGGTCGACAGGTCGAGGTCGGCGTAGGACACCGTGGCGGAGACCGGCCGGACGACGTCCGGTTCGGCCATCGCAGCAGGCGCCAAGGCAAGAGACCCCACGGCCAGGACGACGGCGAAAACCGTGGTCACCAGGCTGGTGGGGGCGAGAGGGGAGGCCAGTTTCGGGGAGGTCTGCTTCTTCGTTCCCATTGTCATCTCCTGTGCATGGGTGAGCTGACATTGGGGTGCGGATGCGAGGCCTTCTCGCCGATTTCGGGAAAAGGCGGGGCTTCACAGAATTCGATAAGGGTTTTCGCATTCCGGCGAGTCAGTAGGGTACGCAGGAATCAACCCCTGAATTGTCGCGAGTTTTCAGGAATCGATCAGGCCGTTTGAGGAATCGGCGAGGGTTCCTCGAGCGCCTTGCGCCGCCATTCGGAGGGCGAGACGCCAGCTTCTTCCTTGAACGCCCGGTTGAAAGGGCCGAGGGAGGCGAATCCGATGTCATAGGCGATGGTCGAGATCGACACGCGGGCCTCGCCCGGATCAGCCAGGCGCGCCTTTGCGGCGGCGATGCGGTGGGCGTTCACGTAAGACGGAAAGTTGCGGTAGCCGAGGCAGTCATTGATCAGGCGCCGCAGCTGTGTTTCGGGAATCGCCGCGCGCAGGGCGAGACTGGCGATGGTGAGACCCTCTTCCTTCCACACCTCGTCCTTCGACATCAGGCATTCGAGGCGTTCGAGGTCTGCCTTGGCCGCGCGGTCGAGCGTGGGCGCGGGTGTGATATCCGGCCCCGCCCTTCCGTTGATGTGCGCGCGATCAATGGTCCGGGCCGCCATTTGCGGCGGCGATGGTTGGGCTGGCGTTGTCTCCGCCCCGAACATCGCCTCGCGGGGATCGAGGAAGACCAGCGACCCGCCCAGCACGACGCTGGCAAAGAGCGCGGCATTCAGTGTGGGGTACCAGAGTGGCGTGACGCCCAGCATTTCGAGGATGTCGAAGCCGTTGAGCGAGATGATGTAAAGCGCTACCGCCACCATGAACGGTCCGCGCAGCCGCCGCCGCGACTCGACCAGGTCGTCCTTCCAGCTGCGCATCACGATGAGGATCGACCAGATCGCCAGCGTAACCTGCAGCAGTGTGGTGATTGTCCAGAGGATGGGCATGAAAGGCTTCATGCTGAGCGCGTTCGCGATACCGCAAAGCATCATCGCCAGGGGCGCCGAGAACATGATCGGCCGATAGCGGTCCACATCGCCGAAGAGGGCCATCACCATCAGCCAGAACCAGCCGACGGATGTCATGGCTGTGACGCCGATGAGGACGCTGACCTCTGGCGGAATGGCGTGCACCATGTCGTTCCAGAGCTTTATCGCGAACAGGGCGGAACAGGAGAAGAAGGCAAAGCCGCTCCAGCGGGCAGTCTGGCGGGGCGCGCGCAGCATTGCGGCCGACATCGCCAGCAACGCACCCGCGCAGACGCCGAGGAGAAGCTGTGAAAATTCGCCCATACCCTGAGCTGCGGCCCCGTCCATGGCTGTTCGCCCCCGTCGACTAGCAGTCCGACAATGACTCACATCGCGATGCGTGCCGGCATCGTCAAGACAGTGTCAGGGCAAGATGGCGGAAAAGTGGAGTCTACTCCGCCGCGACGGCTTTACCGTCATCCTCGTCTGCCTCGGCGGCGACATCGGGATCCCAGACAAGAATGTCGCCCGGCTGGCAGTTCAGTTCGCGGCACAGCGCCTCGAGCGTGGAGAAGCGGATGGCCTTCGCCTTGCCGGTCTTCAGGATCGACAGGTTCGCAAGCGTGATTCCCACGCGATCGCCCAGCTCGGTGAGCGACATGCGTCTGTCGAGCAGAACGCGATCGAGGGTGACGCGGATCGCCATAGGCGCCGTTTCAGTCCTTGTCTTGCGCCGGTCCTGACCACCGGCGGGTCGTAAACGCATCGTGGGCCGCGCCAGCCCTTAACCAATTCGCGGGTCCAACCCGCTCCTAAACCTTGTCGCGGGGTCCAACCCGCTCCGTCTGCAATGACTGAACCATCCCGCGTACGGAATGGTTCAGATTGTCATCTTCTGTTCCTCGCGCATGGCTGCGCCCTCGCGGAATACCTGGGCCAATACGAATAATGTGAGCACCGCGATCCAGACCGGCCAACTGACGTTGGGCACCTGGAACGGCTCGCCCGTGTTGAGGTTGAGCATGGAGAAGATCAGGCTGACGAGCGCGCTCACCAGCGTCTTGGAGCCTTCCATGATCGCCAGCACAATGGCGATGGCGGTGAACCGCTTGGCGTTCTCCGGAACGAAGGGATCGCGCTTCACCAGGGTTTCGAACACGCCGCGCAGGTAGGCGCAGACGATCATGACGCCGACGGCCAGGATGCTGCCGTTGAGCGTCCAGAGCGCCACATTCATAGGCGATTCGATGGCGATCTGTTCAAAGCCCATCATGGCCTGGCCGCCCGTGGCGATGAAGATCACCGATATGGCCGCGACGATCCAGAAGAAGCCGAGCAGGGCGCACGCGATCACCCAGACGACATCGACTGCCACCTTCAGGACGGACGAGATCGACCCACGGCCGGTCGCGCTGATCAACATGTAGAGCGGGGCTCCAATCGCGCTGGGCCGCTGGGTGCGACCAATACCCTGCCTTACCTGGACATTTGACGGCCAGGCACGGCTTGCCATGCGCCAGCTTGTCTGGCGGGATGGATTCGGACCATATCGAAAAACAATAAGACAGTCCAGCAACAGGCTGCAAGACCGCCAAAAAGACGCATCTTCCCCAAGGATTTAGGGCAGGAATCCCCCAATGACCCAACGCCGCAAGCCCACGCCCGGCCGCCTGATCGCGGCCACCCACAATCCCGGTAAGGTGAGGGAGCTGGCCGAGCTGCTGGCCGGGGCCGGCTTCACGGCCGTGTCCGCTGGCGAGTTGGGCCTGCCTGAGCCGGAGGAAACCGCCAACACATTCCGGGGCAATGCCGAGCTCAAGGCGCTGGCTGCCGCCCGCGCCACGGGAGAGCCGGCGCTGGCCGATGACTCTGGCCTTGCCTGCGACGGTCTTTCGGGCGCCCCCGGCATCTATTCTGCGCGCTGGGCCGGACCGGAAAAGGATTTCCGACTCGCCATGCAGAAGGTGGAAGAGGGAATCAAGGCCGAGACGACGGACGATGGCGAAGTCGATCGCCGCGCCAGCTTCATCTGCGTCCTGTCGCTGGCCTGGCCCGACGGGCATGTCGAAAGCTTCGAGGGCATCCTGCGCGGGCAACTCGTGTTTCCGCCGCGCGGGGAGAGGGGCTTTGGTTATGATCCCATCTTCGTGCCGGAAGGCGAGACGGAAACCTTCGGCGAGATGGACCCGGTGAAGAAGCATGCGATGAGCCACCGCGCCATCGCGTTCGCCAAGTTCATGGCCTATCTCAAGGAATGAGCCTGAACGGATGAGCGATTTCGATCCCGGGCGCGGCTTCGGCGTCTACGTCCACTGGCCGTATTGCGCGCGGATCTGCCCGTATTGCGATTTCAATGTGTACGCCGCGAAAGCGCGCGATACCGCGCCGCTGTTCGATGCGCTCCTGCGCGATCTTGAGGGATGGCGCGGGCGGACGGGCGAGCGCGAGGTGAGTTCGATCTTCTTCGGTGGCGGCACGCCTTCGTTGATGAGTGGGGCGCAGGTGGTGCAGCTGATTGCGCATGTGCGTTCGCTTTGGCACGTGGCGCCGGGGGTGGAGATCACGCTGGAGGCGAACCCGGATGATCTCGCGCGCTTTGGCGAGTTCGCGGAGGCGGGCGTTGATCGGTTATCGCTGGGCATACAGTCGCTGGACGATGAGCGGCTGAAGTTTCTTGGGCGGACGCATTCGGCGGGCGATGCGCTCAAGGCGCTGGATGAGGCGCGCGGGAAATTCCGGTCGATCTCGATCGATATGATCTATGCTGTGCCGGGGCAGACGCTGGAGGACTGGCGCGGGGAGTTATCGCGCGCGCTGGCGCTGGGGGCGGATCATCTTTCGCTGTACGAGCTTTCGATTGAGCCGGGGGCGGCGTTTGCCTTCGCGGTGAAGCGCAAGGCGTGGGCGCCGGCGAGCGATGATGAGGCTGCGGCGCTTTACGAGGCGACCCAGGAGATGAGCGAGGCGGCCGGCCTTCCGGCCTACGAGATTTCCAATCATGCGCGCGGGGCGGAGCATCGCTCGGTGCACAACGGCATCTACTGGAAGTGTGGCGACTGGGCCGGTGTTGGGCCGGGGGCGCATGGGCGGCTGACGATCGGCGCCACGCGCTGGGCGGTTGAGGCGGCAGAGAAGCCGGGCGCGTATCTCCATCATGTGAAGACGAACGGGATCGGCTGGAGTGTCGTCGATGAACTCGACGCGGTGGGGCAGGCGCGCGAACGCGTGGCGATGGGGCTGCGCGTGGTGGAGGGATTTGCGGTGGCCGATGTCGAGGCGCTGCGGCTGAAGCTCAATGCGGAGAATGTCGCGATGCTTGTGGCGCTGGGCTTTGTGGCCGAGCGCGATGGGCGTGTGATGCTGACGCCGGAGGGGCGGTTGCGGGCAGATCGGATTGCGGCTGAGATTGCGCCTTAGGATTAACTTCAGCGCGCGTTGAAGCAGACCCCCACCTGTCCGCCCCCTAAGAACGGGGCGGAACCCTGTTGGGCGAACTTACCCAATTTTGAAGGATGGTGGTCCAAGCAGGTCCCGCCCCGTTCTTAGGGGGCGGACAGGTGGGGGTCGTTACCGGCATGCGTGGCTGTATCGGATAGCCGCGAAAGCCTCAGCTTCCGGAATCAAACGTCTGCGCGGCGGGGGAGATCATCTTGACGCCGCCGCGGTCCTGCAGCTGCATGATCGCCAGGGCGCGTTCCGTGCTGCCGTCGGGCAGGAAGCGGAACAGGCCGTTGACGCCGCCCCAGCCTTGCGGCCGCTGGATCATCGCGGCGTCGAGGCGTTCAGCGCCGGCCAGCGTCGCGGCAAGCGCGCCGGCGTCGTAGCCGAAGCTGGCCAGGCGCGGCGGGGCTTCGCCGAAGGTTGCCTGATAGCGGGCATCGAAATCGGCGACGGCCTGCGGATCGGGCGCGGGGAAGGCGCCGCCATAGAGGCCCGGCTCGCGCCAGATTTCCGGATCATTCCACTGGCCCGTGCCGATGAAGCGGACTTCGCGCGGCGTGACATTGGCGATGGACCGCAACAGCGCGCCAACCGAGCGCAGCTGCACGCCCGCCTCGGGGATCAGCACGGCGACCTTGCCCGGATAGGTGCGGTTCTCGGCTTCGATGACGCGCGCAACCGCACGCGCCTCGTTCTGCGGCGAGGAATTGCCCGGCGTATAGTAGGAGACGCCAACGACGCCGCCGCCGCGTGCGGCGGCTTCCTGGCGCAGCGCAACTTCGATGGCGCGCGTGTTGGCGTTGTCGGGACCCAGCATCGCAAAGCGGGTGACGCCATCGCGGTTGGCCCATTCGACGATGCGCTTCACTTCGGCCGCCGGCGTCATCGAGACGAGATAGGCGCCCTGGCCGATGGCCGAGAGGTCAGTCGAGAAGGCCAGCACGGGGGCGCGCACTTCGGCCGCCTCGGCCGCCACGGGCGCAACCTGCGGGGCGAACACCGGGCCGATGACCGCAACGGCGCCGTCGCGGATCACATCCTCGGTGATGCCGGCAATGATCTGCGGATCGGCGCTGGTGGCGTCGCGGGGCAGGAGGACGATGTCAGTCGCGCCCACCTGGAACAGCGCCATCTGGATGCCGTTATAGATCCCGGCGACCTGTTTCTGCACTTCGGCATTGGTGGAGGTGAAGGGAAGCAGCACGGCGATGCGTTTCAGCGATGTCTGATCGCCATTGCCAAGGTGGCGCGGCTGGTAGGCGTTGCGGCTTTCCGCGTACACGTCGATCACCGGCGCGGACGGCAGCGGCTCGCCCGGGCGCGCAGGACGCATTGGATCGGGACGCTGTCCACTGCTAGAGAGCGGAGCGGTCGGCCGCACCGGTCCGCTGGTGCACGCTGACATCGCCACCATCAACGCCGTCGCCGCGATGGCCAGCTTGTGGGTTCGAAGACTGAATGGCATGCGCAATCCCTCCTGAGGATGCTGCTTCGGACCCGGTTCGCGACCCCCCGGATTCGGAGGCCGCAACCGGTGCGGAGGCTAAGCCGGTGAATGATTCAGGACAAGAACAGGCCCCACAGGAAAATCAGGGCCACCGTCTGTTCCGTGTCGTTCCCGACCTGGCGCCCGGGCTCTACGTTGTTTCGACTCCCATCGGCAACCTTCGCGACATCACGCTCCGGGCGCTCGATATCCTGGCGTCGGCGGATATCGTCTGCGCCGAGGATACACGGGTCGCCGCGAAGCTCTTGTCGGCCTTCGGAGTGTCAGTCCGACTGCGGCCATATCATGACCATAACGGCGCGCAGGCGCGGCCTGTGCTGCTTAACGAATTGCAAAACGGCGCGCGGATCGCCCTGATGTCGGACGCGGGAACGCCGCTGGTGTCGGACCCCGGCTATAAGCTGGTGCGCGAGGCGGCCCAGCAGGGGGCTGCGGTGTATTCCATTCCGGGCGCGTCGGCCCCGCTCGCGGCGCTGGCCTCGTCCGGCCTGCCGACAGATTGTTTCACTTTCGCAGGCTTTCCCCCGCCGCGTTCCTCCGCGCGCCGGACCTTCCTGAAGGAGCTGGGCGCCATTCGCGGCACGCTGATCTTTTTCGAGGGGCCATCAAGGCTGGTCGCGTCGCTGGCCGACATGGCAGCGGTGCTCGGCGGCGCCCGCGAGGCGGCGGTGGCGCGCGAGCTGACCAAGAAATTCGAGGAAACGCGACGCGGGACGCTGGCCGAGCTGGCGGCGCATTATGCGGAGGCGGGGCCGCCGCGCGGGGAGATCGTGGTGCTGGTGGGGCCGGGGGAGGCGATGGTTGCAGGCGCGGGCGCGCTGGATGCCGCCATAGCGGAAGCCGACGACACGCGGCCGGTTAAAGAGGTTGCCGCCGAGATTGCTGAGAAACTCGGGCTGCCCCGCCGCGACGTCTATGCGCGCATACTGGAGCTGAGACAGGATAACGAAGGTGAGGAAGCCTGACGCATCCCGAACGCGCCGGCGCCGCGAGCGCTCCGGCCGCAATGCCGAGAACGCGGCGGCGCTTTGGCTGCAGATCAAGGGGTATCGCGTGCTGGAACGGCGCGCGCGGACGCCAGCGTGCGAGATCGACCTGGTTGTGCGCAAGGGGCGGATGCTGGTGTTCGTGGAGGTGAAGTCGCGGCGCACGATTGACGCCGCGCGCGAGGCGGTGACGCCGGAATTGCGGCGCAGGCTGGAGCAGGCGGCGAAACTGTGGGCCGGGCGCAGGCGCGATGCTCAGAGCCTTCTGTGGCGGTTTGACATGGTGCTGCTGGCGCCTGGTAGGCTTCCACTGCACGTAAGGGACGCCTGGCGGGCGGAAAGCTGAGCCACATTCACAGGCCCTTCATGAGGCTGGCACATGAAGGCAAATCGCCTGAAAATAGCCGCATCTGCCGCGTAGGGTGCAGTTTGGGACCGGACCGGAGCCTTGGGAAAATGACCGCACGCGTGCTTGCCTGCCTTCTGATGGCCGCCCCGTTGCTGGGCGGGTGTCTCTCCGACCGTACACTGTTCCAGTCGCTCGATGACACATCGGCCGCAACCGAGGTGAAGACGCGCCTTCTGGGCGCGGGTATGAGCGGCCGCTTCATGGAAGTCGATGTTGCGGTGGTCGACAAGTTCGTGCTGCTTTCCGGCCGCGTGGCGACCGAGGACGACCGCAAGATGGCCGAACAGATCGCGTGGGAAGTTGGCTCCATCGACGAAGTCGCCAATGAAATCGTGATCGACTATTTCGATCTTGGCCGCGACCTCAATGACACCTGGATCACTGGCCAGATCCACACGCGCCTTATCGGCGACGATGAGATCAAGGGCACGAACTTCAACGTGCAGGTCTACAATGGCGTCGTCTTCCTGCTGGGCGTCGCCCGATCGGAGGACGAGCTGCGCCGGGCCGCCGAACATGCGAGCCTGGTTGGCGGTGTCCAGCGCGTGATCTCCTACGTGAAAATCCGCGAGCGGGTTGGCCCGCCGCCCGAGATCAGCGTCGCCGCCTCGCCCGAGCCGGCTGGCGATGGACAGAACGCCCCGATCAGCCTCGCGCCTGCGCCGACGACGCCGGCGCCCATCGTGCCGCCGGACAATTCGCCGGCGCAACGGCCGGGCTATGTTGATCCCTATGCGTCGGACGCCAAACCGCCGCCAGGGGCGGGTTCGAACGATATCGGCCTGCAGTCGCGGCCCCTGCCGCCGCTGGGCGGCAACTAGAAAACGCGAGCGCATTGCGCCGCTTGCCTAGGCGACCTAGGTAAGGGGCTCCTTATCGGAGCCGACAATGAGCCTGCGTATCGCCGTGCAGATGGACCCGCTGGAGTCCGTGAACCCGGCCGGCGACTCGTCCTTCATGATGATCGAAGAGGCGCAGAGGCGCGGCCATCGGGTCTGCGTCTATGGCGTTGATCAGCTCTGGTATGACAGCGGCTTCGTGCGGGCCGAGGCGCGCGGGGCGCGGGTCTTGCCCGGCCGCACGCCGCATGCCGAGTTCGATGCGCCGGCGATCATCGACCTGCGCCGTGACGTGGACGTCGTGCTGATGCGGCAGGATCCGCCTTTCCACATGGGCTACATCACGGCGGCGCACCTGCTCGAACTCGTGACGGACGAGACGCTGGTGGTGAATGATCCGGCGGGCGTGCGCTCATCGCCGGAAAAAGTCCTGACGCTGATGTATCCCGACCTGCAGCCGCCGACGCTGATCACACGAGACATCAGGCGCGTGCAGGAATTCCGCGCCATGCATGGCGACATCGTGCTGAAGCCGCTGCACGGGCATGGCGGGGCGGGCGTGCTCAAGCTCGGCCGCGGGGATGGCAATCTCGAAGCGGTGGTCGACCTGTTCAACAAGATGGTTCCCGAGCCTTTCATCGCGCAGGCGTTTCTTCCGGCTGTTGCTGACGGCGACAAGCGCATCCTGATCGTCGATGGTGAGCCGGTGGGCGGGTTTGACCGTCTGCCGCCCGACGGCGCCATCCGGTCGAACCTTGCGGTTGGCGGTTCTGCGCGCGCCAGCGAACTGACGCCGCGCGAGCGCGAGATCTGCGAGCGGATCAAGCCTGAGCTGAAGGCGCGCGGGCTGATCTTCGTCGGCATCGACGTGATTGGCGGCATGATGACGGAGATCAACGTCACCTCGCCGACGGGGGCGCGCGTGCTGAAGAAACTCGCAGGCGTCGATGCGGTGGCGATGATGTGGGATGTAGTTGAGGCGAAGGTGAAGCGCTGATGGCGGGACTCGCGGAGAGAGACCCCCACCTGTCCGCCCCCTAAACGGGGCGGAACCTTGGTGCGCCAGCTCACCCAACAGCGAAGGCTGGTGATGGCCCCAGGGTCCCGCCCCGTTTAGGGGGCGGACAGGTGGGGTCTGGTTCAACGCGCCCCGAATTTCCCTCAAGCTACCAACCCGCCCACACCCGCCTTCTGCGTCGCCGTCGACGCGCCCGGTGGCCTGAAGCGATAGTTCAAAGCCTCCGCAGCATGCACGCGCGCGATTGAATCGGCGCCGTCGAGGTCGGCGATGGTGCGGGCGACTTTCATGACGCGGTGATAGGCGCGGGCTGATAGCGCCATCTGTTCGGCGGCTTTCACCAGCAGGGCGCGCGCGCCGGCGTCGGGCCGGCACAGCGCTTCGATCTCGCCGCTGGGCGCGTCGGCGTTTACGGCCCTGCGCCCGCCAACATCATCGCCAAAGCGCCGCAGCTGTATCTCGCGCGCCGCCGCGACGCGCGCGGCAGCCTCGGCCGTCCCTTCGGCCGGCGGGGGGAGGGAGAGATCCATCGCCGTGACCGGGGCCACATCGACGAAGATGTCGATGCGATCCAGGAAGGGTCCGGAAATGCGCGAGAAATAATTGGCCTGGCAGGCCGGCCCCTTGCGGCACTGGAAGGCGCCGGGCCCGCCGCCGCACTTGCAGGGATTGGCCGCCGCGACCAGCTGGAAGCGGGAGGGATATTTCACATGCCGGTTGGCGCGGCTGATCACCGCCTCGCCATTTTCCAGCGGCTGGCGAAGCGAATCCAGAACCTGCGCCGTGAACTCCGGCAGTTCATCAAGGAACAGGACGCCATGGTGCGCCATCGAGGCTTCGCCGGGCTTGGCCTTGATGCCGCCGCCGACCATGGCGGCCATCGAAGCCGAATGGTGCGGCGCGCGGAATGGTCGTGCGCGCGACAGGCGCCCGCGTTCCAGCAGGCCAGCGATGGAATGCACCTGACTCACTTCCAGAAGTTCGCGCGCCGACAGCGGCGGCAGCAGGCCCGGCAGGCGCTGGGCCAGCATCGACTTGCCCGAACCCGGCGGGCCGATCATCAGGAGGTTGTGCCCGCCCGCCGCCGCGATCTCGAGCGCGCGCTTGGCGCCATCCTGCCCCTTCACGTCGCGCAGGTCGGGTACGCTCGCGCCATCGGCCAGCGAGCCGGGCTTTGCCGGCATGATTGGCCGCGTGCCGTTAAAATGGTTCACGAGCGAGATCAGGCTCGGCGCGGCGAGAACTGTGCCGCCAGACCACGCCGCCTCAGGCCCGCACGACGCCGGGCAGACGAGCGCAAGGTCGAGCCCTTCGGCGGCCATGGCGGCGGGCAGTGCGCCGTGCGTATCCGCGAGCCCGCCATCAAGCGCGAGTTCGCCTATGGCGGCGACGCCCTCCAGACTGTCGCGCGGGACGGCTCCGATGGCCGCAAGGATCGCAAGTGCAATCGCGAGATCATAATGGCTGCCTTCCTTGGGAAGGTCCGCCGGCGCAAGGTTCACCAGCACGCGCTCTGGCGGCAGGGACAGGCCAAGCGCGGTAAAGGCGGCGCGCACGCGTTCGCGGCTTTCGCCCACCGCCTTGTCCGGCAGGCCGACAATGTTGAAGGCGTTGGAGCCGCTTGAAAGCTGCACCTGCACATCGATCGGGCGCGCTTCCACCCCCTCGAAAGCAAAGGTCGTGATGCGGCTGATCATCCGGCCCGTCCCCATCCGCTGTGTCTGCGGCCAACAGCCAATCGTTAACGCGCTATGCGGAACGTTTCAAGAACAATTTTGCGGTTGCTGGTCTGTTAAGGCGACTCGACGAAACTCTCGCCATCGCTGGAGAGGTCCCCCGTGTTCAGACATCTTGCCGGATCAATCGCCCTGGCCGCAGCCGTGCTGGTCTGCGCTGCGCCGGCGCACGCGACAGGGTTTCTCGCGGCAATCGAGGATGTGCCGCTGGCCGATGGCCTGATCGAGCAGCCCGAGCCCCTGGTGTTCGAGAGCGATCAGGGCCGCGTCGTGCGTACGTCGGCGCAGGGGCAGGTGCGCACGAGCGCGATCGCGGATTTCTATATCGCTTCCCTGCCGCAACTGGGCTGGAAGCGGATCGAGGCGGACAGCGCGCTGTCCTTCGCGCGTGAGAACGAGCGCCTCAACATCACCATGCGCGAGCCGGCCAGCAATGCGCCTGTCACGGTGTCGTTCGAACTGATCGTGAAGCTCGCCTCGACGCGCCTGGCGGACTAGTCTCCGCTTCCATTCGCAAGGCGGGGCTGACGTGGACGATCTGCATAAACTGCTGACCAGCGTGCGCGCGCACTATGTCGACATGTTCGAGAACGCGCTCAACGAACTGCGCGGGAAGGGTCACAGGCTGATCATCGAGCCGCCCATGGTGGACGAGGCGGGGGAGCTGGCGCGCGAGGGCGTCCTCAATACCGGCTCGCGCTATGATCTTGCCATCGAGGAAGACGGAGCGGCGACGCCCAGCATGTTCCAGCCGAGCAAGATGCTGAAGTTCGAGCCGGCGGCGTTCCACGGCGGCGGGCTCAACATCATGGTGGCGCCCTTCCAGTGGGATGGGGTGCGCATCGCCATCGACGGAAATCCCGCGACAGTCGCCGCGGTATTGGCGGACTGGTTCGAGAACGCGCTTTGCGCCCCCGAAGGCATTGCCGAAGACGGGCTGCAGCACGCGGCGCACTTCATGTCGGACCCGGTCATCGAAGGCGCCACGTCGATCGTGCAGGCCGATCTTGGAACCGTGGATGTCGACCTCGTGATCTACCTGATCGACCAGCTGCGCCTTGCCGGCGCCAGCCGGATCGAACTCGGGCTTCCCGACAGCTAGTCCGGGAAGCTAGTACTGTCTCCGAAGAGGAGACACCCATGGCCTATGAGACCCTGCTGGTTGAAACCGACGGCGCTGTCGGGATCGTTACGCTCAATCGCCCCGACGCGCTCAATGCGCTGAACCGGAAGCTCTGTGCGGAGCTGATGGAGGTTCTGGCGGGGTGGGAGAAGGATGCGAACATCGGCTGCGTCATCATTACCGGGGCAGGGCGGGCGTTTGCGGCGGGCGCGGACATCAAGGAGATGGCGCCGCAATCCTATATGGACGTCTATCAGGCCGATATGTTCGGCGCGTTCGAGCAGGCGCTGTCGGGTTTCCGCAAGCCATTGATCGCGGCGGTGAACGGGTTTGCGCTGGGCGGCGGGTGCGAGCTGGCCATGCTGTGCGATTTCATCCTGGCGTCGGAGAGCGCGAAGTTCGGACAGCCGGAGATCAATCTGGGCGTCATGCCGGGTATTGGCGGCACGCAGCGGCTTACGCGCTTCGTCGGCAAGTCGAAGGCGATGGAGATGTGCCTCACGGGGCGCATGATGGACGCTGCGGAAGCCGAGCGTTCTGGCCTCGTCTCGCGCGTGCTGCCGGCCGACAAGCTGATGGAAGAGGCGAAGGCCGCCGCGAAGAAGATTGCCTCGCAGTCTCGCCCCATCGCCATGATGACCAAGGAGACGGTCAACGCCGCCTACGAAACCACGCTGCGCCAGGGCGTGATGCTGGAGCGGCGGCTGTTCCACTCGATGTTCGCAACCGAGGACCAGAAGGAAGGCATGAGCGCCTTCACCGAGAAGCGTCCGCCGAAGTTCACCAACCGCTAAGGCTGGCGGCTGCTGACACGTTCGGGCGCGGCGAAAGGGTAGAAACGGGGAAACATCTCTCTAGCCCTTTGGCCCGGAGCCTCCGAATGACCCCTGCCCGAGATGGCGCACGCGATTTCGATTTCCTGTTCGGCAGCTGGAATGTCCGGCACAGGCGCCTCACGCAGCGCCTGGCCGGCAGCGAGGACTGGGCCGAATTCGGTGGCGAAAGCACCACGCAGCCGACCCTCGGCGGCTCTGGCAATATCGAGGACAACCTGATCTGCCTGCCCGGGGGCGCCTATCGCGCTGTCGCGCTGCGCTCATACGACGCTGCGTCAGGGAACTGGGCGATCTGGTGGCTCGATGGCCGCAGTCCCCATCAGCTCGATGTGCCGGTGGTGGGCAGGTTCGAGAACGGGCGCGGGATGTTCCTTGCGGACGATATGTTCGAAGGGCGGCCCATCAAGGTGCGGTTCCTCTGGCTGCGGGCCGATCCTGACAATTGCCGGTGGGAACAGGCGTTTTCTGCTGACGCAGGGAAAAGCTGGGAAACTAACTGGACAATGGCGTTCACACGGCGTGTTTGACGGGCTCTTTCAGGGTGAACGCGAAATCATGCAGACCCGAATTGACCCTGTGAGCGACCGCTGTTAAGACGCCGCTCCCCAAAACCCCCGGCCCCCCAGTTAAATGGGCCTTTCGGGTAAGGGTAAACGGAGCTTGGAAGATCGATGGCCAATACGAAATCCGCAAAGAAAATGGTGCGCAAGATCGCCACGCGGACCGAGGTCAACAAGTCGCGCAAGTCGCGCATCCGTACCTTCACGCGCAAGGTCGAGGAAGCCGTCAAGTCGGGCGACAAGACCGCCGCCACCGCCGCTCTCAAGGCTGCTGAGCCGGAAATCATGCGCGGCGTGACCAAGGGCGTGACTCACAAGAACACCGCCTCGCGCAAGGTCTCGCGCCTCGCTGCCCGCGTCAAAGGCATGAACGTCTGATCTGACGCTGCGGCGTCCGCGCGGTTCCCTTGACGGGGCCGCGCCGCGGACACGGCTCCGCACTTTTTCGTAAGCTGGAATGACGCGCCTTCGGGCTTGCTTTCCGCCTCTCTTCAGAGTTGAATTCTGACAGCCCTCACGCGCTTTTGTGCGTGGAGTGAGCGCGGCCTTTTTTGCTCCGTGTGCGGAGTAATTGATGTGGGCCATCAGTCGCGCGTGAGCCCGATTTCAGCGTCAATATGGCAATGGATTCAGTGGCAATACTGAATGCGACGGTTTCGTTAAAAATAATTCCTCAGCTGCGGCGTTCGTCGTGGTTGACCTCATCCTCTGAACGGAGAAAAACTCGCTCCTGTAGCGAGTAACCTTCCTTCGTTCGGACACGTTCTGCGGCTCTGGGGCTTGAGCTGTTGGAGAGTCTATTTGTCCGAAAAAACAGCCGGGAAGGGCATCGTCTAGAAGGGCAGATGAGGGGCCATGATCAGCAAACACACCACGACACGATTTGCGTCCGCCGGCGCAGGCGGACCTGTGCGCGCGCAAGAGTCGAACTCCGTCCGCCGCGCAAATTCCGAAACCATGCAGGATGATCGCGTCGCACTGATGTGGGATTCCGTTCGCGAGGCGCTGCGCCGCCGTCTTGGCGATGTGCGTTATGATACGTGGATCGCGCGTCTCGAATTCGTCGCCGAAGTGAATGGCGATGTTGTGCTCGCCGCCGCGAGCGAGCACGAGCGCAGCCGCGTCGACGCCGACTTCGGCCACCTGATCCAGCAGGCGTGGGACCAGGCCGATCGCGCTGGCCGCCGCATCCGCATCGAAGCGCGCGAGCGGATTCCCGCTGATGTGCTTGCGCTGGCGCAGCCAGCGGACGAAGACCTGCTGCTTGAAGAGCGCGGCGACGTGGCCGATGAGCCGCGTCCCGAAGGCATCAACGGCGATGCGCAGACGCTGGAAAATTTCCTCGTCGGCGACAGCAACCGCGTCGCGTTCGGCCTTGCCCACCGCCTTGCCATGGGCGGTGGCGTGTCGGCCAACGTCGTCACCGTTGTTGGCCCCCACGGCGTCGGCAAGACGCACCTTCTGAAAGGTATCCAGGCATCGCTCGTCGCCGCACGCGGCGAGGGCAGCGTGCTCTATATGAGCTCGGAAGACTTCACGGTCGCCTTCGTCGACGGCGTCAAGCGCAAGGACACGTCAGACCTCCGCACGCTTGTTCGCCGGGCCAAGGTCGTCATGCTCGACGATTTCCAGTTCATCTGCTCCAAACCCGGCACCCTGGTGGAATTCTTCTCCCACATGCGCGCCATCGTCGCGAATGGGGGCGTCGTCGTGCTGGCGTGCGACCAGTCGCCCGCCACGATCGAACAGCTCGATGATCGCATGCGCGACGAGATTCACGGCGGCGTCATAGCCCAGATGGAACTGCCCGAGCGCAACCTGCGCCGCGAGATCCTCCGCGCCAAGGCGGACTCGGTCGCGGCGGCCGCTTCGGCCATCGACGCCTCGTTCGATTTCCAGGAGGAATGGATCGACCTTCTCGCCGATCGTCTCCCGGCGTCGGGCCGCGCGCTCTGCGGCGCAATCCGCAACGTCTATTGCGGCACAGTTCTGGTCGGAAAGCCGCTTGACCGCACCGCGGTCGAGAAGGCGATCCAGCTTCAGGCCGGCGGCGCTCCGGCCCGTGCGCCCAAGATCGACACGATCAAGGATGTCACGGCCCGCGCCTACGGCGTCACCAAGGCCGAACTGGAATCCGCCTGCCGCAAGCGCCAGTACGCGCTGCCGCGTCAGTACGCGATGTATCTCAGCCGCCAGCTGACCAAATGCTCCTACCCGCAGATCGGGCGGATGTTCGGGGATCGGGATCACACGACCGTGCTCTTCGCGTATCGCAAGATCGCGGCGATGATCGCCTCCAACGATGCGGCGGCCGAGGAACTCCGGGCGCTCGAGCAGCGGATCATGGCGGACCCGCGCAACGGCAAGTAGGTTGCGCCCTGTCCCTCCCCCGGCGCCGGGCGGTGGGGGAGGGACAGGGTTATCCACGGGTGCGCGAGCTTCTGTGAGATAGCCTCCGGTCAGGGGGCGAAGACCCCAAATTGAGGCTTTCCGCGGCGCAGCAATGCGTTAATCTCCCGGCCCGCCCTCACCGGCGGGCCGATGCATTTCGGGGCGGCATGTGGTCGTCCGTGCGGGCGCTTCTGACAGGAATGGGCGAATGAAACTGACCATTGACCGCAACGCCTTGATGCGTGCGCTGTCCCACGTCCAGGCCGTGGTTGAGCGCCGCAATACCATCCCGATCCTGTCGAACATCCTGATGGTGGCCGAAGGCGACAAGCTGAGCCTCACCGCCACCGACCTCGATATCGAGGCGACTGACGCCGCAACCGCGCAGGTCAAGAAGGCCGGTTCCGTCACCGCCCCGGCGCAGACCTTGTTCGACGTGGTCCGCAAGCTCCCCGAAGGCTCGGACGTGACGCTGGATCTGGGCGAGGGCCGGTTGTCGATCTCCTCCGGCCGGGCGCGCTTTGCGCTGCCCACCCTGCCGGCGGCCGACTTCCAGACGATGGCGCGCGAAGCCGCGCCCATCAAGTTCGAGATCAAGGCCGCCGAACTGCGCCGCCTGATCGACAAGACGCGCTTTGCGATCTCCACCGAAGAGACGCGCTATTATCTCAACGGCATCTACCTGCACCACGCCAAGGGCGCGAAAGGCGCCGTCCTGCGCGCGGTCGCCACCGACGGTCACCGCCTGGCGCTCGCCGAGACGGAAGCGCCCAAGGGCGCCGAAATGCTCAAGGGCATCATCGTGCCGCGCAAGGCCGTGGGCGAAATCCGCCGCCTTCTCGACGACGCCCCGGAAACGGTGGCGGTTGAAGCTTCGGATTCCAAGATTGTCGTCCGCATCGGCGATGCCGTGCTCACGTCCAAGCTGATCGATGGGTCGTTCCCCGACTACCAGCGCGTCATCCCGAAGGACAATGGCCGCATCCTCACCATCGACAACAAGCTGTTCAAGGAAGCCGTCGATCGCGTGGCCACCGTCTCGGCTGAACGCTCACGCTCGCTGAAGCTCGCGCTGGCCGGGGGCAAGCTCACCATCACCGTCACCCACTCCGAAAGCGGGCAGGGCACGGAAGAGCTGGAAGCGAATTACGATAGCGAGGCGATGGAGATCGGCTTCAACGCCAAATACCTGCTCGACGTCGCCAGCCAGATCGAGGCGGAGGACGCCTATATCGCGCTTGGCGATGCGTCCTCGCCCGCGCTGGTCACCGACACCAAGGACGCCGGCACGCAGTATGTGCTGATGCCGCTGCGTGTGTAGGGCCTGACAGGCTGCAGCCATGACTGGGAAGCAGCCCGAAGAACACTACATCGTGTCAGTCTCGGGCGACGACGTGCGCTGTGTAGCGCCAGACGGCGTCGTTCAGGCTGTGCGCCTGACGCGACTTCTCGACGTCTATGTTGAAACGAACGATAGCGGCCCTGTGGGCTCCGATGTGTGGTTTGTCTTGCGCGACGATCTCGGCCAGCAATGTGCCTATCCGCTCGGCGCGACCGGCGAAGCAGCCGCGCTTGATCGCCTGTGTGCGTTGCCCGGGTTTCGGCTGGACGGAATGAACTCCACCGCAAACGCGCGCTTCCTGTGCTGGCAGCGCGGTGTCGACGGGTCGCGCGCGTGATCGACGCTGTGCTCCATCCCCATCGCCCCCATGTGCGCCTGACGCGGCTCGCGCTGGAGAATTTCCGCAACTATCCGATGCTGCAGCTGCGTCTTGATGGCCGCCACGTCTGTCTCCACGGCGCCAATGGGTCGGGCAAGACCAACCTGATGGAGGCCGTCTCCATGCTCTCGCCCGGGCGGGGCCTGCGCGGGGCGGAGTTCGGTGATCTGGTGCGCCGCGACGCTGATGGCGCCGTCGCGAAGGGCTGGGCGCTTTCCGCCGATGTGCGCGAGGGCGATTTCGACCGGCGCGTGACGCTCGCCCTCGACGTTGACGATCAGGGTCGCTCCAAGCGTATCGCCCGGCTCGACGGGGCCAACACGGCGCAGGCCGACCTTGGCGAACTGATGCGCATCATCTGGCTTACGCCCGCCATGGACCGCGTCTTCGCCGGCCCCGCTGGCGACCGCCGCCGTTTCCTCGACCGGCAGGTGATGGCGCACTTCCCCAGCCACGGCACGTTCGGCGCCGCCTATGACAAGGCCATGCGCCAGCGCAACGCGCTGCTGGAGCGTGGGCGGGCGGATCCCGCCTGGCTCGACGCGCTCGAGCTGGGCATGGCGTCGGCCGGGGCCGCCATGGCGCTGCATCGGGTGGATGCGGTGCGGACCATGCAGGAATCCATCCTGGCGCGGCCCGAGGGGGCGTTTCCGAAGGCCCTGATCGACCTCGACGGGCAGTTCGAGACCGGCGTCGCCAATGGCGCGGCGCTGACCGATATCGAGCAGGATATCGCCGACCAGCTGCGCGAAAGCCGGGCCCGCGACGTGGCCGCCGGGCGCGCCACACGGGGCGTTCACAGGACCGATCTGAGGGTAATTCACGCGGCGAAATCGATGCCCGCTGACCAGTGTTCGACGGGCGAGCAGAAAGCCTTGTTAATAGGGCTGATATTAGCCAACGCGCAGGCGCTTTTCGAGCGTGATTTTGCCCCCTCACCCCTGCTATTATTGGACGAGGCGGCGGCCCATCTCGATTCGGATCGGCGCGCTGCCTTGTACGACGAACTGGCCGCGCTCGGCGGTCAGGCCTGGCTCACAGGAACAGATCGTTCGTTGTTCGACGCCTTCGGGGATCGCGCCCAGCGGTTCGAGGTGTCGGGCGGCGCTGTTCTGGAAAGCTGAGCCGCAAAGAGGTTTGCATGACGGACGAAAACAGCGCGACCAACAACAACGCCTACGGCGCTGACTCGATCAAGGTGCTGCGCGGGCTCGACGCCGTGCGCAAACGCCCGGGCATGTATATCGGCGACACCGACGATGGGTCGGGCCTGCATCACATGATCTACGAAGTCATCGACAACGGGATCGATGAGGCGCTGGCGGGCCATGCCGACTTTGTGCGCCTGACGCTGCATCCCGACGGCTCGGCCGAGGTCGAGGACAATGGCCGCGGCATCCCGGTCGACATCCACGCGGAAGAGGGCGTCTCGGCCGCCGAGGTCGTGATGACCCAGCTGCACGCGGGCGGCAAGTTCGCTAATACCGAGGAGCAGGGCTCCTACAAGGTTTCCGGCGGTCTGCACGGCGTGGGTGTGTCGGTGGTGAACGCGCTGTCGGAAACGCTCGATCTCAAGATCTACCGCAATGGCAAGAGCCACGAGATGCGCTTTCGGCTGGGCGAGCCCGAAGCGCCGCTGAAGATCACCGGCGAGGCGCCGAAGAAGGCCGATGGCTCGTTTGCGACCGGCACGACAGTCCGCTTCCTGCCGAGCCCCGCTACGTTCACGATGGTGGAGTTCAACCGCGACACGCTGGAACACCGGCTGCGCGAACTCGCCTTTCTCAACTCGGGCGTGAAGATCGTACTGCAGGACCTGCGCACTGCGGAGCCCTGGGAAATCGTCATGCAGTACGAGGGCGGCGTCGAGGCCTTCGTCCGCCACCTCGACCGCCAGCGCAACGCGCTGATCCCCAAGCCGATCTACACGCGCACCACAAAGGAGGGCGTCGTTGTCGAGGCTTCGCTGCAGTGGAATGACGGATACTACGAAAACGTCCTCTGCTTCACCAACAACATCCCCCAGCGCGATGGCGGCACGCACCTGGCCGGCTTCCGTGCGGCGCTGACCCGCGTGATCAACAAGTATGCGGCGCAATCCGGCGCGGCGAAGAAGGAGAAGGTGGATATCTCGGGCGATGATGCACGCGAGGGGCTCACCTGCGTTCTCTCGGTGAAGGTGCCTGATCCGAAGTTCTCGAGCCAGACGAAAGACAAGCTGGTCTCTTCCGAAGTCCGCCCCATCGTCGAAAGCCTGATGACCGAGGCGCTGAGCACGTGGTTCGAGGAGAATCCCTCGCCTGCAAAAGCCGTCGTCCAGAAGATCGTCGAAGCCGCCGCCGCGCGCGAAGCCGCCCGCAAGGCGCGCGAACTGACGCGCCGCAAATCCGCGCTCGACATCACCTCGCTCCCCGGCAAGCTTGCCGACTGCCAGGAGAAAGACCCCGCCAAATCCGAACTCTTCATCGTCGAGGGTGACAGCGCCGGCGGCTCGGCCAAGCAGGGCCGCAACCGCGAGAACCAGGCCGTGCTGCCGCTGCGCGGGAAAATCCTCAATGTCGAGCGTGCGCGCTTCGACAAGATGCTCGGCTCCGAACAGGTCGGCACGCTGATCACGGCGCTTGGCGCCGGCATTGGCCGCGAGGAATTCAACATCGAGAAGATGCGCTATCACCGCATCATCATCATGACCGACGCCGACGTTGACGGCGCCCACATCCGCACGCTGCTGCTGACGTTCTTCTATCGCCAGATGCCCGAGGTGATCGAGAAGGGCTATCTCTACATCGCCCAGCCGCCGCTCTACAAAGCCGAGCGCGGCAAGTCCGAGCGTTATCTCAAGGACGAGGCCGAGCTTGACGAATACCTGATCGAGCAGGGCGTCGCCGGCCAGACGCTGATCCTCGAATCCGGCGAACAGATTGCGGGGGCGGACCTGCGCCAGCGCGTCAAGGAGGCCGTCTCCTTCCGCGCCACGCTGCAACGTCTTGCCCTGCGTGCGCCGGGCTCCATCGTCGAGCAGGCAGCCCTTGCGGGCGCGCTCAAGGCGGGGGCGGGCGATGCCGAAGCCGCGCTTGCCGCCGAACGTCTCAACCGCATCGCGGAAGAGGGCGAGGATACGTGGACGGGCCGTTTCGATGATGGCGTCTTCCTGCTCACGCGCACCGTGCGCGGGGTTGAGGAAAAAGCCGCGCTCGATCCGCAATTGCTGGCCACGCCCGATGCGCGCCGCCTTGCCGAACGGGCCGATATCGTGCGCGCCACCTATGAAGGCCGCTCCATCCTGCGACACGACAAGACGGGCGACAGCCAGATCGCGGGCCCGTCATCGCTGCTTGCCGCCGTGCTGGAAGCGGGCGAGCGCGGCATCAAGATCCAGCGCTACAAGGGCCTCGGCGAGATGAACCCGGACCAGCTCTGGGAAACCACGCTCGATCCGAACGCGCGCACGCTGCTGCAGGTGAAGGTCGAACACGCCGACACCGCCGACGAACTCTTCTCCCGCCTCATGGGCGACCTCGTGGAGCCGCGACGGGAGTTCATCCAGGAGAACGCGCTGGATGCGCAGGTGGATGCTTAGGGGGCAGGATTGCTGGGCGCCTGCCCGGCACTCGTCGCGCAGGGCCTAGTTCGGCGGGATCGCCACCGGTACCCGTGGCGTTACCCGTGTGGTGTCGACGTTCTGGACATCCGGCATGTTGAACGCACGATCAATGCTGGCCGACGGCAGCATCGGCCACGCATCCATGATCAGGGCGAAGACGCTTGTCAGCACGGTTAGCCACGCTGTCATTTTGAGATCCCGATCGGGGTGGCGCGTCAGTACGAAGAGCGGGCTGTGCGAAAATTCGAACTGCACATAGTAGCTGCCCACCACATTGGGCCGGTTCTTCCAGAGGCGCTTGAACTTCATCCTGCGCGACAGCCAACCAGCCTTTGTCTTGGCAATTTTGTCGATGCTGTCCTGGATGAATTCGATCTTTCCAGCGGCGACTTCGTCCTTTGCGTCCGCGTGCATCGAGACGGTGACTGCGTCGTCGTCTTCGCGCCATTGCTCAATGATCCTGTGGCGCGCAGCATAGGCTTGAGCGTTTTCGTCGGGTGGTGGAACGGTAGCCTCAGGTTCCTCGATCTCCAGGGGAAAACAAACATTCTCGCGCGGTACAGGGGGCACCTCCTGTCCGAAGATGATATCCTGGACACGCGGAATGTTAGTCGGGGATACACTGAGGCTGGCGTTCCTTATCTCATGAACTAGCTGACGCCTGCGCTTTCCATTGGCGTCTGTGTAGGCGTAGAAGACTTTGCAGTTGGCATGGACGCCGTCCATGCTCATCTCGATTAACTTATGCGGCACACGGACGGTCTTTCGATCGAAGCGACCGGAAATATGCGGGCGGATGGCGACAGGGCCCATCTCGGCTCTGTTCTTCGCTCCGCTATACACCGAAGCAATTACGCGGATGGTGAAATATACCAGCAGGAGCAGCCCTGCCGCGCGCGTCCATGAGTTTGCGATGAACCCTTCGATAGCGCTGGGCCAGCCCGACGGCAGCAAAGCGACAAGGTCTGCCCACATTGTTCCGATATCCATCACCACCGTCCCCTTGGTGTTTTCCACAAGCCTATTCCGACTTTGAAATGAGTCCAGCGGTGCAGTGAATTGAGCCGAGTGGTCTGCGAGAGGGATGGACGCGGCCTCTCGATGGAGCTTCTGCCAAATCTCCGGGGTCATTCTCGGGTAAGCCGAAGGCGCATCCCGAGAATCTCTGTTGCTGCGTCAGCGGGGGAACGCAACGTGTCCCCCTGCGGCTTCCAACCGGGATTCTCGGCACGAGGCCGAGAATGACGCCGTTGGGGGATGTGAGGATCGGAGCCAAACAAAAAAAGGCCCGCTGTTTCCAGCGAGCCTTTCGTTTGTCTGACCTGCATCGTTACTGCGGCGCGGCGCCTGCCGTTGCGCCGGTGGGCGCGGCTGGCTTGTAGCCGGCGTAGACCCACTGGCCGTGCAGCGGGCGGAAGTCCTGCGAGGCTTCGTTGTTCTGCATCATGAAGATCGTGGTGATGTCGTTCACCGGGTCGATCCACATATTGGTGCCGGCATAGCCGGACCAGCTGAAATACTTGCCCGCGGCCGGGTCGGCCGGGTTGATCGGGATGAGCCCGAAGCCGAGGCCGAAGCCCGCGCCGGGAAGGGCGTCATAGAACCACGCCTTGCGATCAACGCCGTTTGCGATCTCGTCGACCAGCATCGTCTCCAGCGAGGCCGGCTTCAGGATCTCGACGCCGCGATACGTGCCCTTGTTGCGCAGCATCTCGGTGAAGCGGAAATAGTCTTCCGTGGTCGAATTGAGACCGCCGCCGCCCGACAGCATCGGCGCCTTCACCTTGGGCGTCGACAGCGGCGCGATGGTTGACGGCGGCTCGGCCAGGCGGTCGAACTCGTCTGCATCGAGATAGAAGTTCGTGTCGTTCATGCCGAGCGGGGTGAAGATCTGCTCGTCCAGCAGCACGTCGAGCGTCTTGCCGGCGGCCACCTCGATCACCGCGCCCAGCACGTCGGTCGAGCGCGAATAGGTCCAGGCCGAACCCGGATCGAAGGCCAGCGGAAGCGCCCCGATGGCCTTGGACAACTCCAGCGCCGTGAGATCGGTGCTGACGTCGCCCGCCGCCATGTACATCTTGCCCAGTTCGTCATCGGGCGAGGCGAAGATGCCGTAGATCAGGCCCGACTTGTGGGCCAGCAGGTCGCGCACCGTGATCTCGCGCGCAGCCGGGCGCGTCTCGCCCTTGCCGACCAGCACTTTCGGGTTGGCGAATTCGGGAATGTATTTCGAGATCGGATCGTCGAGGCCGATCTTGCCGTCTTCCACAAGCTGCATGGTCGCGACCGAGACGATCGGCTTGCTCATCGAATAGATGCGGAAGACGGTCTCCGGCGTCACCGGGTCTGCGTCGCCCGGGCCTTCCGTGCCGACAGCGGTGATGTTCACCACCTTGCCGCCCTTGGCGACGAGGAAGAGGCCGCCGGGAATCTTGCCGGCGGCGATGCCCGCCTCGATGTCGGCCTTGGCCTTCTCGAAGATCGCAGGGTCGAAGCCGAGCGCCGCCGCGTCCGCCGCCATCTCGATCGACGAGACGGCAGGGTCAGCCGCCGTGGGAGCCGCCGCCGGAACGTCCGCAGGCTTGGCTGCCTCCGGCGAGCAGGCGGACAGGGCGAGCGCAAACACGGATGCCGCGACCAGATACTGACGCTTTATGGGGTTCATGTCGTTTCCTCGTATGGGGTTCCGCATTGATGGGCCGGCAGACCAACGCTTGTCGAGAGCGGGCCGCGCGCGCCGAAGCTTCAGAAACGCTCAGCTGAGGGTTGAGTTGAAAACCGCGAAGCACGCCTTTCCTACATTGTGCCAGGCGCCGCCATGCATTTTTTGCATTCTCGAAACGGGTTCCGTGCTGGTCAAGCGCTTGACTTTGCGGCCGGGAACCTTGGATAACGGTCAGATACCGGATAGTATCATTCGGTGCGAGCCCTGACGCATGAAGCGGGGCAAACGGGGAAACGGACATGAAGCAACTTCTGATCACTTCAGCCTCTATGGCCCTTACGCTGGGGATGGCCGCGCCGGTCTACGCGCAGGCGCCAACCCAGCCGCCAGCCGCGGAGGAGCAGGACTCGCGCCGCGACGTCGTCGTTGTCAGCGCGCAGAAGCGCGACGAGGACATCCAGGACGTCCCGATCTCCATCAGCGCGTTCAGCGAAGAAACCCTCGACGAAGCGGGCATCAACGACATCCGCGACCTGCGCAACATCGCGCCAAGCCTCAACCTCGCGACGGCGCCGCAGCTCGCCAACACCCGCATCGAGATCCGCGGCATCGGCACGTCGGGCAACACGGCGATCGAACCGTCCGTCGCGCTGTTCCTCGATGGCGCCTACGTGCCGCGCTCGGCCGCGCTGGTGTCGGGCCTCAACGACATCCGCTCCGTCGAAGTGCTGCGCGGGCCGCAGGGCACGCTGTTCGGCCGCAACGCCTCGATGGGCGCCATGCTGGTGAACACCAACGAGCCGTCCTACGATTTCGGGGGCAGGGTGAGCCTGCTCGCCGGCAGCTATGACCGCCTCAAGGGCGAGGCGATGATCAACGTGCCGCTGAGCGACACCTTCGCGGTGCGCGCCGCGATCCTTGGCGATGGCCGCGAGGGCTATGCCAACAACCTGCTAACGGGCAAGGACGTCAGCTTCTCCGACACCTTCTCGGGCCGGCTGTCAGCGGCGTGGGATATCAGCGATGACATCCGCTGGGTCGTGCGCGGCGATTACCAGCACACCACGGGCGACGGCATTCCGATCTCTACCGTCGTCGCCGAAAGCGTGACGCCGACCTTCGCCGCCAACTGGCGCGCGCGCCTCGACCCGGATGGCGCCGGTCCGCTGGTTGGCCAGACGCCGATCATCGACAAGACCTATACCCACGACATCTATCAGGAGAGCGAAGGCGATCTCTCGGACCACACGGTCGGCTTCACCAGCAACCTCACCTGGGACTTCGAGGGCGGCTGGCAGGTCAAGCTGATCAATGCCTGGCGCGACTGGAACGACGACCAGTACCAGGTCTCCAGCGGCGCGCTGCCGATCAAAATGCCGGGCCGTCAGGGCTTCTTCGCGTCCGAAAGCAAATCGCACGAATTGCAGTTGCTCTCGCCCGACGACCTGTTCGACGGCAAGGCCAACTTCGTGGCTGGCCTCTATGCCTACGAAGAGGACTTCTACATTGGCGACTATCGCTTCCTGAACAATGATTTCTGCAACATCTTCATCCGCAACACGACAGCGGATACGCCGGCCGGGACGCGCCAGCGCCGGGTCGACTACTGCAATGCCGACGTCGCCCTGCCTTACTCGTCCTACACCGACTTCTGGCAGAACACGCAGAGCTGGGCCGCCTTCTGGCAAGGCACCTATGACATCATCCCCGAGTGGGACGTTACGGTCGGCGTGCGCTATTCCTCGGATGAGAAGACCGGCCTGTTCGACCAGCGCTCGCTGACGACGCCGATCCCGGGCATTGTCTCGGGAACCATCGCATCCGTCGACTCGGCGGCGACGGAAAATACCGTGCTTGCGACCGACGGCACCAAGTTCACTTACCGCCTCGGCACCACCTACCAGGCCAGCGACGACATCATGCTCTTCGCGACCTGGTCGACGGGCTACAAGTCCGGCGGTTTCGACAGCGGCCGCAACGCAACGGCGGTCGGCCAGAACCGCATCTTCGCACCGGAGACCACCGAGAACCTCGAACTTGGGGTCAAGTCGGAATGGTTCGACGGCATGCTCCAGGCCAACGCGACCGCCTTCCGCACAGACGTCGACGAATACCAGTTCCGCACATACGACGGCATTTCCTTCGCCGTGCGCAACAACGGTTCGATCCGGCAGCAGGGCGTGGAATTCGACACCACGCTCTATCCGATGGATCAGTTGACGGTGAACCTCGCCGGCACGTGGCTCGATTCGGAATACACCGACTTCCGGGGCGCCCCGAACTGGCCGGGCATTACGGTTCCCGCATCGGTCGATCTCACGGGCGAGCGCGTGCCGTATTCACCCGAATGGCAGCTCACGGGTTATGTGCGCTGGGAAGACCAGCTTCCCTGGCTCCCGGAATGGACATGGTCGGCGCGTGGCAGCTTCCAGTATGTCGACGAGCGCATGCTGTCGGCGGCGGGCGACAACTACACTCTGAACAATGAGTCCTCGTTCATGACCTATGACGCGCGCCTTGCGCTTCGTAACGATGACGGGCTGCAGTTCGCCCTCATCGGCCAGAACCTGACCGAGGATATCGCCTGCACCTCGCGTTACGCCCAGCCGAACAATGCAGGGCTTGGTCTGGTCAATACCGGTCCGGGCGGCACGGTCCTGCGTTGCGTCGTGACGCCGCCTCGCACTGTCTCCTTCGAGGTGTCCAAGAGCTTCTAGGCCTAACCGGCACTGGCGCGGGAGGCCGCCTCCCGCACTCCCCGTATGGGGGGTCGACTTCCCGCGCCAAAGCTCCTATATGCCACTTCGAACGAGTTCTCACATCGCAGCGGCGGCCCAGGGAACTGGGCCGCCGCTTCGCATTTGGGCGCTGCAAAACAGGAATTAACCGCTTCATGCGGGCACAGAGCGAACTTGAAATCCGTATTCTCGACATGATCGAGCCCGTGGCGACGGAGCACGGCCTCGATGTCGTGCGCGTGCGCGTGATGGGGGGCCAGACGCCCACCTTGCAGATCATGGCTGAGCGTCCGGACGGCACCATGTCGGTTGCGGCGTGCGCGAAATTCTCGCGCGCGATCTCGCCAGTGCTTGAAGCGGAAGATCCGATCTCGACCGAGTATCACCTCGAAGTCTCCAGCCCCGGCATCGACCGGCCGCTGACGCGTGTCGGCGATTTCGCCAACTGGATCGGCCACGAGATCAAGGTCGAGCTGGGAACGCCGGGTCCTGATGGCCGCAAACGTTTCCAGGGCACGATCCTTGGCGAGACCGGCGGCGTCGTCGAACTCAGTCTCAAGGATGGCGGCAGCGCTAGCCTGGCGGTCGCCGACATGGCCAAGGCGACCATGGTTCTGACTGAAAAGCTGATCCAGGCCGCCCGCGCCAAGGCGCCGCCCCCGGGTGAGGGTGAAGAAGACGAGGACGAAGACGAATTTGCAGCGCTTGGCGAGGAGCTGGGCGACGATTTTGACGATGTCGAGGTCGATGAGGACGACGGGTTCGAGGATGACGCTGACGCCGAAGGGTTCGACGACAGCGACGAAGAAGACGAAGACAAGAGGAACTAGGAAACATGGCAACCGGCGCAGTTTCAGCAAACAGGCTGGAAATCCTGCAGATCGCCAACGCGGTCGCGGCGGAGAAGAACATCGACAAGCGCATTGTGCTTGAGGCGATGGAAGAGGCGATCCAGAAGGCGGCGCGCTCGCGCTATGGCCTCGAGCACGACATCCGCGCCGAGATCAATCCCGACAGCGGCGAGACGCGCTTGTGGCGCGTGCAGACCATCGTCGAGACGGTCGAGAACCCGGTCACGCAGCTGACCCTGGACGAAGCCAAGAAGATGGATTCCGACGCCGAGATCGGCAACGAGTTCCGCGAAGAGCTGCCCCCCTTCGAATTCGGCCGCGTCGCCGCGCAAACCGCCAAGCAGGTCATTACGGGTAAAGTGCGCGAGGCCGAGCGCGCCCGCCAGTACGCCGACTTCAAGGACCGCGTCGGCGAGGTCATCAACGGCACTGTGAAGCGCGTCGAGTACGGCCATGTGATCGTCGACCTCGGCAAGGCCGAAGGCGTCATCCGCCGTAACGACGGCATTCCGCGCGAGAACTTCAATACGGGCGACCGCGTTCGCTCGTACCTCTACAAGGTCTCCTCCGAGGCCAAGGGACCCCAGATCTTCCTCAGCCGCGCCCACCCGTCCTTCATGATCGCGCTCTTTGCGCAGGAAGTTCCGGAAGTCTACGAGGGCGTCATTGAGATCAAGGCCTGCGCCCGTGACCCGGGTTCGCGCGCCAAGATCGGCGTGTTCAGCCACGACAATTCGATTGATCCAGTCGGCGCCTGCGTCGGCATGCGCGGCGCACGGGTGCAGGCGGTCGTCTCGGAACTTGGCGGGGAGAAGATCGACATCATCCCGTGGTCGGGCGACGACGCGACATTCATCGTCAACGCGCTGCAGCCGGCGGAAGTCTCCAAGGTCGTGATCGACGAGGAAGAAGGCCGCGTGGAAGTCGTGGTCGAGGAAAGCCAGTTCCCGCTCGCCATCGGCCGCCGCGGCCAGAACGTGCGCCTCGCCTCCCAGCTTACCGGCTGGCAGATCGACCTGATGACGGAGTCGGCGGATTCCGAGCGCCGCCAGCGCGAATTCAAGGAGCGCACCGACCTGTTCCAGAAGGCGCTGGACGCCGACGAGACTCTGGCCCAGCTGCTGGCCTCAGAGGGCTTTGAAACGGTGGAAGAGATTGCCTTTGTCGAGATCGAACAGCTGGCGACGATCGAGGGCTTCGACGAGGAAGTGGCGGGCGAACTGCAGGAGCGCGCCCGCGAATATCTCGAGAAGCTTACGGCCGAGCTGATCGCCAAGCGCAAGGCGCTGGGCGTTTCCGACGAGGTGGCTGACATGGAAGGCGTGACGCCGGTCATGGCGGTGAAGTTCGGCGAGAATGGCGTGAAGTCGCTCGAAGACCTCGCGGGCCTGGTGCCGGACGATCTTGTCGGCTGGAAAGAGCCGGGTTCGGACGGCAAGCCGAAATTCATGCCGGGCCTGCTCGACAAGGCCGAGATGTCGCGTGACGACGCCGAACTGTTCATCCTCAAGGCGCGCGTTGCGGCTGGCTGGGTCGAGCCGCAGGCGCTTCAGGATGCGCTCGCCGCCCGCGCCGCAGCGCTTGATGCGGAAGAGGCCGAACTTGATGCGGCTACGGAATCGCCTGCCGACGCCGCCCGCACGCGCGGCGACGAACTGTTCAACCTGAAAGGGGCCAATGCCGGCTCAAACGGACAGTGATGACGCGCTGACCGGCGCGCCCGACTCCGAAACCGACGCGGGCCCGCCCCGCGCCGGCAAGGCGGGCGTGTTCAAATCTCCCAAGGGGGGCTCGAAAGACGCAAGCCTTCACAATGAAGGGCCAGAGCGCCGCTGCATCGCCACCATGCAGCGGTGTTCGCCTTCGCAGATGATCCGCTTCGTCGTGTCGCCCGATGGCGTGGTGACGCCCGATGTCGCCGCGCGACTTCCGGGCAGGGGCGCCTGGGTGACGGCCAGCCGCGAGGCGATTGACCTTGCCGCCGCGCGCGGCGCCTTCGCACGCGCCTTCAAGCGGCAGGTCACGGTTCCCGCCGGACTTTCCGCGCAAACCGAAGCGCTGCTGGTGCGGCGCTGCCTCGACATGCTGGGCATGGCCCGGCGGGCCGGCGGCCTCGTGCTGGGCTTCGAACAGGTCCGGGAGGCGATCCGCGACTCCCGGCCGGGATGCCTCGTTGCGGCGGCCGACGCATCCGAAGATCAGCGAAACAAGGTGCTTGGTCTTGCGAAGGCGATCTACGGCCCCGATCTTGAGGAAGACCCCGATACCGCCGGAAAAGGCGACCTTCCGCCTGTGGCTGGCTGTTTTTCGGGCGTCGAATTGGGCATGGCCTTGGGGCGTGACCGTGTGATACACGCTTGCCTCAAACTTGGCCCAATAGCACACGCCTGGATGGGGGAGCTGGGAAGGCTTTCCGGGTTCCGGCGTGTCTGGTTGCCGGGCTGGCAGCCGGCTTCCGGTTCCGAGACGGGCGCTCGGGACGAGAATATGATCTGACCCGGCCCATGGAACCCGGAGGGTAATCCTCCGGACCCACGGCCACGAACTGAACCGCGCGGCGGACCTGCGCTACTGAACTGATCAAGCTGAACGACTGCAATCGAAGTGAGTGAATGACGGACACGAAGGACTCGGACAACACAGGCCGCCGGCCGCTTACGCTGAAGCGTGCGGACTCTGGCACTGTGAAGCAAAGCTTCTCCCATGGGCGTTCGAAGAACGTGGTGGTCGAGACGAAGAAGAAGCGCGTCGTGGTGACGCCCGGCGCGAACCCGAAGGTTGTCCGCCCCGAGCCTGAAAAGGCCATCGAGAAACCCTCGCGGCTCACCCCCGCCCAGGAAGCCATCCAGAAGTCCGGCCTCTCGGAAGCCGAACTGAAGGCGCGTCAGGCCGCCATCGCCGTGCGTCGCGCTGACGAGGAGCGCCGCCGCGCCGAACAGGAGGCGATCGACGAAGCCAACAAGCGCCGGGCCGAAGAAGCCAAGCGCCTCGCCGAGGAAGAAAAGCGCCGCCTTGAAGCGGGCGCTGCCCGCCCTGCCGAGCCTGAAGAAGACGCCGGCGACGGCGGTCGTTTCGATCGTGGCGCGCGCCCTGATCGTGGCGCACCGCGCGATGCGCGAGGCGCCCCGCCGCGTCCGGGCGGGTCTGGTTTCAGTGGCGACCGCACCGCGCCTCCGCGCGGTCCCGGCGGCGCCGTTCGCGTGCGTCCCGATGCTGGCCCGCGTGGTCCGGGTGGTCCGCGCCCGCCGGGCGGCGCTGGCGCCGCTGCACGTCCAGGTGGTTTCAGCGGCGATCGTCCGCGCGGCCCCGGCGGCCCTCCCAGCCGTGGTCCCGGCGGACCGCGCCCGCTTGCACCTCTCGATACGGATGATCTGACGCCGCTGAGCGAACTCGGTGGTCGCGTCAAACGCGTGAAACCCAGTGGCGACGATGCCCCCGGCGGCAGCGAAGTCCGCCCCGCGCGCAAGGACGAGCCGAAGCGCCGTCAGGGCAGGCTGACGATCTCGGCCGCCCTTGGCGACGACGAGGAAAAGCAGCGCTCCTATGCTGCTGTGAAGCGCGCCCGCGAACGCGAGCGCGACCGCCGCATGAAGATGGCTGGCGGCGCCAGCGAGAAGGTGTCGCGCGAAGTCGTGCTGCCGGAATCGATCACGGTCGCCGACCTCGCCAACCGCATGAGCGAGCGCCAGGCCGACGTCGTGAAATTCATGATGCAGCAGGGTGAACTCGTACGTTCGACCGACGTGCTGGACGCGGATACCGCCCAGCTCATCGTCGAGGAGTTCGGTCACACCGTGAAACGCGTGGCGGAATCCGACGTCGAGATCGGTCTTGAAGGCCATGACGACCACGACGAGCATCTTGAATCGCGCCCACCCGTCGTGACCGTCATGGGCCACGTCGACCACGGCAAGACATCGCTGCTCGACGCCCTGCGCCAGACCGACGTCGTCTCTGGCGAGGCCGGCGGCATCACCCAGCATATCGGCGCCTATCAGGTGCAGCTGAAGACGGGCGAGAAGATCACCTTCCTCGACACGCCCGGCCACGCGGCCTTCTCCTCCATGCGGGCGCGCGGCGCCAACGCCACCGACATCGTCATCCTCGTGGTGGCGGCGGACGACGGCGTGATGCCGCAGACGATCGAAGCAATCCAGCACGCGAAAGCGGCCGGCGCGCCGCTGATCGTGGCGGTCAACAAGATCGACAAGCATGACGCCAAGCCGGAAAACGTGCTGACGCAGCTCCTGCAATACGACGTGCAGGTCGAAGCCATGGGCGGCGAAACGCCGGCCGTTTTCGTGTCTGCGCTGAAGAAGACCGGCCTCGACGAACTCACCGCGACGATCTCGGCGCTCGCCGAAATTCTCGAGCTCAAGGCCAACCCGGATCGCGACGCCGATGGCGTGGTGATCGAATCCAAGCTCGACAAGGGCCGCGGTCCTGTGGCGACGGTCCTGGTCCGGCGCGGCACGCTCAAGCGTGGCGACATCGTTGTCGCCGGCGCCCAGTGGGGCCGTGTGAAGGCGCTCAACAATGAACGGGGCCAGCTGGTCGACGAGGCCGTTCCGGCAACGCCGGTTGAAGTCCTCGGCCTCGATGGCGCGCCCGATCCGGGCGACCAGTTCGTGGTGGTTGATTCAGAAGCGCGCGCCCGCGAGATCACCGATTATCGCGTCCGCACCAAGCGCAACCGCTCCGGTCCTGCGGCGCGGCCTGGCACCTCGCTCGACCAGATGCTGGCGCGCCTCAAGGAGGGCGGCACGGCTGCCGGCGGCGGCCTCAAGGAAGCAGCCTTCCTCGTCAAGGGCGACGTCCAGGGCTCCGTGGAAGCGATCACGCAATCGCTCGAGAAACTGTCGACCGACGAGGTCCGCGCGCGCGTGGTCCTTGGCGCCGTCGGCGGCATATCGGAAAGCGACGTGCAGCTGGCCGTCTCGGCCGGCACGCCGATCATCGCGTTCAACGTCCGCGCCAACAAGCAGGCGCGCGACCTGGCCGAACGCGAAGGCGTCGAGATCCGCTACTACTCGATCATCTACAACCTGATCGACGATGTGAAGAACACGCTGTCGGGCATGCTGGCGCCGGAACGCCGCGAGACGTTCCTGGGCTATGCCGAAATCCTGCAGGTCTTCAATATCTCGAAGGCCGGCAAGGTTGCGGGTTGCCGCGTGTCGGAGGGCCTCGTGCGTCGCGGGTCGGGCGTTCGCCTGCTGCGCGACAACGTGGTGATCCACGAGGGCACGCTATCCACCCTGAAACGCTTCAAGGACGAAGTTCCGGAAGTGAAGCAAGGCATGGAATGCGGCATGGCCTTCACCAACTACCAGGACATCCGCGAAGGCGACCAGATCGAGTGCTTCCAGGTGGAGCTGATCGAGCGCCGTCTGGAATAGCGCACTGCCGTCATGGGAAATCTCAGCAGCCACGTCCTTCCTGGGCCGTGGCTGCTTGACCCGTACGCCAACCCGTTCGTAGATCGGAAGGGTTGAGGGAAGGGCGGGATATGTCCACGAGCGAGGCGGGATCACCGGCGGCAACGGCTGAACCAACTGGCGCGACGCCCACGGCAGACCAGCGGAAGCGCAAGGAAACGTTGGGCGAGAAATCCGAGCGCCTGGCCGGCTCCAACAAGGCGTTGGGATTGCTTGCGATTGTCTCGATCGCAGAAAGCGCGCTGCTGCCACTGCCGGTCGACGCCGTCGCGCTGCCGATGATGATGGCGAACCGGAAGAAAATCCCCCTGATCATCTTCGTCGGCGCCGCCACCAGCGTTATCGGCGGCCTGATTGGCTACCTGATCGGCGTGTTCGGCATGGAGCTGATCGGCAATGCGCTGGTCAACCTGTTCAACCAGGCCGAGCAGTTCGCCACGCTCAAGGCGACGATCCAGGAAAACTGGATTTCCGGCGCGTGGATCATCTTCCTCGGCGCCGTGACGCCAATCCCCTTCAAGCTGGTCTGCATCGGGTCTGGGGCGACCGGCTTTCCGTTCTGGATTTTCCTGCCCGTAGCGCTGTTCGGCCGGGTCCTGCGTTTTGCAGTTTTCGGAGCGGTCTTCTGGTATTTCGGGCCGCCGGCTGCAGCCCTGATGCGCAAGCACGGCAAGCTGGTCGGGATCGCCATGATCGTGATCATCATCGCCGGCTTCCTTCTGACGCCGCTACTGCTTTAGTGGCCTGAAGCGCCCAATTTCACTGCCCATCTCAAGGAAAGATTCAGCGGGTTTTGGCACGGTTATCGGGCGCTAACCTTCGCAGCCCGCGAGGGTCTGGATCCGGAGACCGCCATGCACCAGGCCTCTATCCTTTTCACCTTCGCCGTCATGGCGATGGCGGGCGCGTGGTATGTCATGCAGGACATGCGCCGTGCGGAAACGGTCGATGCGCCAACCCAGACGGCGGCAATTTCCGCGCCTGCGAACGTGCTGGCCGAGTAAGCCTCGCCAATTTCACTGATTTGTGTGCGACAAGTTTCGCGGCGCAGCTACACTCCCTCCAAAAGAAACGGTCCTTGGGAGGGAAAACCAATGTCCAGCATCAGGATACGTGTGCTTGCCGGATGCGCTGCGGGCGTGATGGCGTTTGTCTCACTGATTGCGGAGCCTGCGCTCTCTCAATCCGGCAATCCGGTGGTGCAGGGCAGGATCGAGGTGAAGGTCCTCTCTTCGCGCTATGATCTTGTCTCGGGCGGCGATGCGCTCGTCGAGGTGCGCGCCAGCGGTGGCGCGCTGGCCAGCGAGCTCAAGGTCTCGCTGAACGGCCGCCAGCTATTGACGCCGCTGAAGTTCGACCAGCCCACCAACACGCTGCGCGGCATCGTGTCCGGCCTCGACACCGGCGCCAACTGGCTGCAGGTGCGCGGGCCGACGGGATATTCGGTGAGCCAGGCGCTGGTGAACCATCCGATCGAGGGGCCGATCCTGTCGGGCCCGCATATGACGCCTTATGAGTGCCGCACGACAGAGTCCGGCCTTGGCGAACCGCTGGACGAGAACTGCTCGGCGCCGACGAAGCTTGAGTGGTTCTACAAGTCGACCGGTCCGGCCGTGGGCACAGGGCCGAGCGCGACGCAGTTCAAGGCGCTGGCCGACAAGGCGGCGCGCCCTGCGGACCTTGCGACAGCGACGACCATCGACGGGCGCAGTGTGCCCTATATCGTCCGCGTAGAAAGCGGCGTCATCAACCGCTCGATCTATCGCATCGCGGTGCTGGATGATCCGGCGAGCGCGGGCGTGGCGAGCGATGGATGGAATGGCCGTCTCGGCGTCACCTTCGGCGGCGGTTGCGGCACGCAGTACAATCAGGGATCGAACACGGCGCAGTCGGCGCTGAGCGATCTCTACCTGTCGCGCGGCTTTGCCTACATGAACGCAACCGAACTGGTGAACCAGCTGCACTGCAATCCGATCCTGCAGGGCGAGACGCTGATGATGCTCAAGGAGCATTTCATCGAGGAGTATGGCGTTCCCAAATGGACGGTCGGTACGGGCGGATCGGGCGGGGCGATCCAGCAGATGGGCATCACGCAGATGTATCCTGGTCTGCTTGATGGGCTGCAGCCATCGGCCAGCTTCCCGGACAGTTCGATGCAGACGGCGGACTGCGGCCTGTTGCAGAACTACTGGAAGACGGCGGCCGGCAAGAAATGGAGCCAGGAAAAGAAGACAGCGGTGGAGGGCTATACGCCCGGCACATGCGCTGCGTGGGAACGCTCCTTCGTGCGGACCATTCAGGCCAACTTCGCCGATGGCTGCGGCATCGCGGACAAGTCGCTGGTCTATGATCCCAAACGCAATCCGAAGGGCGTGCGCTGCACGACGCAGGAAATGCGGGTCAACATCTATGGCCGCGATCCTGCGACAGGCTTTGCCCGCCGGCCGATCGACAATGTCGGCGTCGAGTACGGTCTCAAGGCGCTCAACGACAAGGTGATCACTGTCGAGGAATTCCTGCAGCTGAACGAGAAGATAGGCGGCAACGACATTGACGGCGGATTCTCCGCGAAGCGCACGGCCGGCGATACGACAGCAATCAGTGCGATCTACGCCTCGGGCATCTTCAACACGTTCGGCGGCGGTCTCTCCAACGTGCCGGTCCTCAATTATCGCGGCTACACTGACGCCATTGGCGACATCCACGACCGCCATCGCGATCTCACCATCCGCGCCAGGCTGGAGAAGGCGACGGGCCGGTCGGACAACCAGGTGATCTGGGTCGGGCCCGCTCGCAGTGATAAAGTGAACCTCGGCTCCGAAGCGCTCACGGTGATGACGCAATGGCTGGACGCCATCGCGGCCGATCCGGCGCCGCTCAACACCGACAAGGTGGTGAAGCACAAGCCGGCGAAAGCGGCCGACGCCTACTGGCTCGCCGACGGGACAATGGAGGTGGAGAAGGCAGGCTGGGACAATTCAACCGGTTTCGGCCAAGCCTATCCGGTCCATTCCGAGCCGCGTATCCTGGCGGGCGCGCCGGTTTCGAACGACGTCATGAAGTGCCAGCTGAAGCCTGTCGACTTCAGCGCCTATGCCGTGAAGTTCTCGTCATCGCAGCAGGCGCGCCTGAAGAAGATTTTCCCGGGCGGCGTGTGCGACTGGAGCAAGCCCAGCGTGGGGTACTCGCTGATACAGGGGACCTATCGGAAGTATTAGGCGGATGATTTCTGTCGCGCCCTCAGGTCGGCCAGGAATTTTTCCTTGTCTGCTGGCGAGATCATCAGGCGTTTGTTGTTGCCGTAGGTGATCACCAGCCGGTCCATCGACAGGGCGGGGCTTGAACGCGCGCGTGCGAACAGTGTCGCCTTCTCGATGCTGGTGATCTGGTCGATCGCTATGCGCCAGGTGAACGGGCCGGAGCGGACCACAAGGTTTCGGCCTTCCAGCGTGTAGTTCGTGCCGATCACGATCCAGACGAGAAAGCCGATCACGCCAAACACGACGAATGCGCCCTGAAAGACGCGCAGCCAGCCTTCCTTCGCCACTGAAACGCCCATGCCGATGAACATGGCCCCGGCCACGATGGCAATGAGCACGAAGAACCATGTGTCGACCTTGGACGGGTAGGACCTGGCCGTGCGCGAACTGGAGCGTGCCATCAGTCGTTGTCCTTCACGAAGCGGCGAATGCGGCGCACCAGGTCCTTGGCGAGGGGCAGGTCGGGGTCGGCATAGGTGGCGAGATTGCCGGCGCGGTCCGCTGGCGCGGCCTTCAGCACGTGGTTCATGCCGTCGATGATGCGAAGGTCCGTGTTGCGCACAGCGTCGAGCAGGCGCGCGTCCGCAACCGAAACCTGTATGTCGCGATCACCCTGGATGATCAGCGTCTCCTTGCGGGCCGCGCGCAGTACCTCGACGGGATCGAGATTGATGACGGAGATCAGGTAATCCTGCACCGCGGGCGCAAACAGCGGGACGAGGGCGGGTGTCATGTTCGTGACGTCCACGCGGCGGCCGGCCTCGATTTCGGTGAGCGCAGCAAGCGCCTCTTCCATGATCGGCAGGTTGGCGGGATTGGCGGCGAGCTGTTCGCGGATGACCTGTCCCATCGGGCGGCCCATGCCGGCCATCAGGATGAGTCCGCAGACATCGTCGCGGCCGGCCGCTGCGCGCGAGACCATCAGCGCGCCTTCGGAATGGCCCATCAGGAACACGCAGCCTGATCCTTCGCCGCGCTCGGCCTTGATGGCGTCGATCCAGGCGTGGATGTCGGCGGCGTAGATGTCGGTTGACACGGCGTTGGGATCGCCCGCCCCCTTGCTGGCGAACATCCCGCGCTTGTCGATGCGCACGGTGGCGATGCGATCCTCGATCAGTTCGTCGGCTAGCATGCGGTAAGGCGCGGCGTTCACGCCCATCGGATTATTGCCATCGCGATCAGTCGGTCCAGAGCCGGGGACGATGAGAACGACGGGATCGCTGTTGCGGGCGCTCACCATCGTGCCGTGCAGGGCGCCGGCCCTCAATTCCTTGATCTCGGGCGCGATGTCGCCGTCAGCGAAGTCAGCAATGAAGCCGACAAGGCCGCCGATGACGGCGACAGCGGCGCCCACCACTGTTAGCCCGGCGACAGTGTTCTTGGTCTGCTTCTGCTTGTCCTCGGCGGCTGCTGCGTCCTTTGCAGCGCCCTTGGCGGTGTGGCTCTTGTGCGCAGCGGCCCGGCTGGCCGAGGCGGCGGAGACAAAGGCCTTGGCGGGTTTCGGCGTCCTGCCATGCTTGTGCGCGGGGGTCGGCGTGGTTGCGCCGGTCTTGCCCGTATAGGTCGCGACCGCGGCGGCGACCGAGGCGGCGGCTTCAGCCGGCGTTGGTGTGCCCGTCTTGTTGAGGCTCTGGGCCACGGCCACCACGATCAGCAGCACCAGCAACGACGCTGCGGCGGCGGCGAGGAGCAGGACGATCATCGGCATGGTCATGGGCGGTCCCCCAAAGGTCGAAGGTCAGGCGACGAAGATCAGACGACTAGGTTCAGGCGGCGAAGAAATGCTGGCCGATCAGAATGCCGGCTCCGAAACAGAGCGCGGTGGCCATCATTGCAATCATCCAGGGGCTGCGGCGCATCATGATCATCGGGCTCTCCTTCGATTTCGGCCCAAACATGTCCTTGACAAGCGCTCGCGTCAATATCAAAGTGATATCACTGCGATATTCCTTTGGAGGGACGCCAAATGCCTACCAGTCACAAGAAGACGCAAGAGAAGTCGACCTCGACCATGGCCGGCGGATTCCTGCTCATCCTGTCGATCGCCGGCTTTTTCCTCGCTGCGTGGATGGGTTTTCAGGGCATCATGACGGGTGAGTCCGGCGGTGATGGCCTGCTGGTCGCAGCCTATATCATCGGCGCGGCGGTGGTTATTCTCGCGTCGATCCTGATCCTGTCCGGTCTCTATTCGCTGCAACAGAACGAAAGCGCGGCGATCACCCTGTTCGGCAACTACAAGGGCACCGACAAGCGGCCCGGCCTGCGCTGGGTCGTGCCCTGGTACACCCGCAAGAAGATTTCCCTGCGCGTGCGCAACGTCACGTCCGAAACGCTCAAGGTGAACGACAAGAAGGGCAACCCAATCGAGATCGCGGCGGTTATCGTCTGGCGCGTGGTCGATACGGCGCAGGCACTGTTTGACGTCGACGACTACGACACCTTCGTCAACATCCAGGTCGAAACCTCGCTGCGCGAAATCACCTCGCACTTCGCCTATGACCATGGCGAGGGCGACGAGCCCACCCTGCGCGCCGACGGCGTCAAGGTTGGCGAAATGCTGCAGGAGCGCCTGAATGAGCGTGTCGCTGTTGCGGGCGTCACCATCGACGAAGCGCGCATCTCGCACCTCGCCTACGCGCCGGAGATCGCCTCCTCCATGCTGCGCAGGCAGCAGGCCGAGGCCGTCCTCGAAGCCCGCGCCAAGATCGTGCATGGCGCGGTGTCGATGGTGGAAAGCGCGCTGCAGCAGTTGTCGGAGCGCGACATCGTGGTCCTCGACGACGAGCGCAAGGCGGCGATGGTGTCCAATCTCCTGGTCGTTCTCTGCGCCGATCGTGAGGCCCAGCCCATCGTCAATGCTGGCTCGCTCTACTAGACCTAATAAGAGGCAGGCGCGTTAATGCCATCGCCCGGCAAGAAAGCATTTCCACTGCGGCTCGATCCGGCGCTCCATGCCGCGATCGAGCGCCTTGCGGCGCAGGAGTTGCGCTCCGTCAACGCTGAGATCGAGTTCCTGCTGCGCGATGCCTTGAAGAAGCGCGGGATTAGGATCGAGGACGCGTCCAGGCCTGCGGCCCCCACGGACAGTGCCTCGCAGGGAGAGAAGTGATGTCGGCGCGAGGTCTCGAAAGCCTGATCGTCGCGTGCGTCGCGCTCTGCATGATGTTCGCGCTCGTGGCGTTCGCGAAGATGTTTCTCTCGGATGCGGTTGCGATCTTCGTGGCGGGGCTGGGGATCGGGGCGCTTGGCGCGCTCGCTATCCGCGCCATCCCGGCGCGCGGCGGCCATTCCTGACAGGCCGCGGCAAGCCGCCAGCAGCGAACGTCATTCGACAGCCTAGACGGCGATATCCAGCACATCCTTCATCATGCGACTGTCCGCCTCTATGACGCGCAGATTTGCGACGAAGGAATAGCTGGCCGAGGCGATGTCCACGAACTCGGAGATGAGGTCGACGTCCGGTGCGGCGACATAGCCTTTGGGGTCGGCGAGTGGAGAGGCCGGCTGGTATTGCAGCAGCGTGGCCCGCGATGACGGCGCGATGCCCGCTGCGACCCCTCCTGAAGCCAAGGCGATCTGACGCACCTCACGCGGAACATACGGCGCGCGGTCTGTGGCGCCGGATGTTGTTCCGAGCGTATCCATGTTGGCGATATTGCTGGCGGCGGCCTCGAACCGCCGCGTGGCGGCCTGAACCCCAGTCAATGCGATGGCGGATATGGCGCTCATGCCGGAAGCATGGCCACAGTGTTCTAAGTAAGCGTCTTTGGCGCACTGCAAATTTCGCTGAAATTTGCACTGACGCGTCGCAGTGGGGAAGCGCGGCTAGAGCAGCGTCTGACCCGTATGGCGGCGCTCGTGATCCAGCAGCCACTGCTTGCGCCATAGCCCGCCGGCATAGCCGGTGAGCGCGCCGTCTGCGCCGATCACACGATGGCAGGGAAGGATGATGGCGCAGCGGTTGAGGCGGTTGGCGTTGGCGACGGCGCGCATGGCCGTCGGCCGGCCGATGCGCTGCGCCATTTCCTGATAGGAGCGCGTGACGCCGGGCGGAACTTTGCGAAGCTCGTCCCACACCTGGTTCTGGAATTCCGTCCCAGCGCCGGCGATCTTCGAGGTGAAGTCGAGGTTCTTGCCGGCGAAGTAGTCGGCCATCTCCTTGCGGATCAGCTTCAGCGCCTTCGTGTCGCCGGGAAGCACGGTGGCGTTGAACTGGCGGCGATAGCGGTTGACGTGCTCCTCCAGCTTCTTGCGTTCGACGAACTCCAGCATGTGCAGGTGCGTGTCGTCGGCGACTGCGAACATGGGGCCAAGCGGAGTATCGATCCAGTCCATCGCAAACGCCTGCGCCGCGCGCGATTTGTTGGGTGCCTCACCGAAGGTTTTCGCGAAGGCTTCGCGGAAGCCGCTGCCGGATTCAAAGCCGGCGTCGAGCTGGGCTTCGATCACGGCGTCCCCCTTCCTGATGCTGTTGAAAGCATGGCCCAGGCGGCGGGCCCGCGCATATTGCGAAAAACTCATATCGAAGCGTCGCTGGAAATGCCGCCGCGCCGTGGCGGGCTCGATGCCCATCTCGCGCAGGTCCTCCTCGCTCCAACGGCGCGAAGGGTCCTGCTCGACCAGCTTCAGCAGCTTGTCGATCAGGACGCCTGGGGCGTTCGGATCATCCAGCGGCCGGCAGCGCTTGCACGGCCGGAAGCCGGCGGCCAGCGCCTCGTCCGGCGAGCCATAGAAGTTGATGTTCTGCGGCAGCGGCGTGCGCGCCGGGCAGACCGGGCGGCAGAAGATGCCCGTGGTCTTCACGCCGACATAGATCACGCCATCCATCTCCGGGTCGCGGCGGAGAAGGTGGGCGTAGAGCTGGTCGTGATCGGGCAGGCGGTTCAGCATGGCGGGCCCATGGGGTGACGGGTGAATGTAGGCCCTATCTGGGGCGCCCGGCAGTCCCGCGCGGCCGGAAAAACGACAGGACCGTCCGGCGAGCGTCAATCTCCGGCAAGCGCATCCGCATCTGCCCGGAACCAGCCGCGCCTGTTCAGGAAATGCAGGTATTTTCCGCGCCCGACGACGGTCGATCCGTCGAGTGATTCTCCGTCCGGCGCAGCGACGCTGAGTATTGTGGTCTTGCCGAGCTTCTCGCCTTCACGCCGCACCAAGTGGACCTTGTCCTTCGGAGCCCCATACCCGCTCGCGAAGAGAAATGCCTTGTCGCAGACAGCGAAGGCGTGCGCGCCCGCCACCTCTGGCGGCGGCCAGATAGTCTTTGAGAAGTCCATTCCCACGCGGCAGATTTCGAATGCCATGTAGTAGTATGCCCACATCGCTTCCGGCGTCGCGTTGAGTGCATAGCAATCCGCTATTGGCGCATCATGGTCACTGTTGAATTGCCAGAGAATGCGTCCGTCATCATCGAAGCAGGTCAGTCCGCCCCTTCCTGGTCCTCCCGGTCCGGGCATGCCCCATCCGAAGTTTCCGAACACGCCTTCGTCGAAATACGACGCCCAGATGCGTCCGCGTGCGTCCACACCGATATCCGCGATGCCATCGCCCAACAGAATTCGTTTCAGCGATCCACTCTTCGGATCGAAAATGACGCCGTTGCGGTCGTAGTCATCAGGTCCACGCCACTGACACCTTGATGCCGCCATCAGGATGCGGCCATCCGGGAAAAGATCGACAAGGGGGAAGGTGATCTCGAGCGGAGGAATGTCGATCGCGATACCGCCCGGGCGCACGGAGGTGAGGCGGAACGGCTTGGCCTCTGGCATGTGCGTACGTGGGAAAGATGCACCAGTGCGGTCGTCCCGAGCGTGCACATGGCCGGCCGCATCGTTGCCGACCAGAAGGAGCAGCGCTTCGCCCGCAGTCGAGACTGACGCGGAGACCTCGCTGAATCCCTGCGGCACCCCTGCAAAAGAGCATACGAATTCCAGCGTCTTGGTCTTGGGCGATAGCATGTGCTGCAGACTATCGATCTTGGGCGTCTGTCGCCAGCAGGTTGGCCGCCGGGGGCATGCCACTTGACTTCCCTTACGCCCGGCTCTTTGACACTCAGATGAAACCGCCCTCACAAAGACAGCTGCGCGCCGGGGAACTCATCCGGCATGCGCTCACCGATATCCTCGCCCGCGAGGAATTCGCAGACCCGGCGCTGCACGGGAAATCCATCACCATCACCGAGGTGCGCATCTCGCCCGATCTCAAGAACGCGACCGCCTTCGCCGCGCCGCTGGGCGGGGAAGACATGGGCAAGACAGTCGAGGCGCTCAACCGCGCAGCCGGCTTCATGCGTGGCCGGCTCAGCCGCGAGATCGAGATGCGGCATACGCCCAACCTCCGCTTCATCGCCGACGACAGCTATGACGAGGCGCGCCGGATTGAGGAGCTCCTGTCGTCCGAACGGGTGCGCCGCGATCTCGACCGCAAGATCGGGGAATAGGGCAGCATGGCCGCCGCCTTCATGATCGCCGTGACGGGTGGTTCCGGTTCGGGCAAGACGACGCTTGCGCGCGCACTGCAGGCCCGCCTGGGCGAGGCGAACTGCCAGTTGGTCACCGAGGACAACTACTATTTCGGACGCGACCATTACGGCCCCGCGGCGCGCGCGATGAGCAATGCCGGACTCGAGCGCACGTTCGATTTCGACGACCCGGTCAACAAGGACATGGAGCATTTGCGGCGCGATATCGTCGCGCTGCGCAATGGCGAGACAATCGAACAGCCGATCTACGATTTCCCGGTGCACGACAGGAAGGCCGGGGAGGTGAGGCGCATCGCGTCGCGGCCGGTGGTGATCGTCGAGGGCATCCACGTGCTTTCGGACCCGACATTCGCGAAACTGTTCGATCTCACCGTGTTCGTGGATGCGCCGGCCGACCTGCGCCTGATCCGCCGCATCCGCCGCGATGAAGCAGAGCGTGGCCGCAGCGCCGAGAGCGTGATCCAGCAATACCTGCGCTTCGTGCGCCCGGCGCAGGCGCGCTACATCGATCCGGCCCGCTATATCTGCGACATCGTCGTGGCCTGCGAAGCAGCTCCTCCCGATCGCCATGCTGCATCGGACGCGGATTCGGTGGACCGGTTGGTGGCGCCGGTCTGGGTCCAGCTGCGCAAGCTGGGTATCGCGCCATCCGGCTGACTCCCGCTGCCCGAGCGGCGCCGCCCGGCCGGAACCCCGCGTGCGACCGCGAGTTTCCCTAGGGTAGGAGCAGCCCATGGCCGAACAACTTTCCACCAACGAAGCCCGTCAGGGCCGGAATGTTAAAGGCATGGTGTGGGTGCTTGTGATCAGCTTGGCGCTGCTCGTGGTCGGTTACATGATCATGCTGGCCTTCGCGGCGAAGCCAGTTACAGCCGACGGCCGGGCGGCCGAAGCTCCGGCTGCCGCAGGGGATGCTGCGGCGCCCGCCCCGCCGCCACCTGCGGAAACCCAATAGTACCCGCTTTTTTGAGCCTCTGATCCGTTGCCGCTCGCGAAACCGTGAGTTAGATTTCAGTCCAAGAGCCTGAAGGCGTAAACGCCAAATGGCCCCATCCTCCCCCCGAGCAGTCTTCCCCACGTCAGGGCGCGTGCCCTGCAATCGAGATGCGCGCTGACCGGACCTACCGGTATCCTCAGCCGCGCCGACAGGAGTGGAGACGGGTATATGGATGCGAGCTTGCAAACAGGCGCAGAACACGAAGCAGCGAGCCGGAAGCGCGTGCCGGATGCCGTTCGCGGCGCGGCCGTGGTGTTCATGGGCGCTGCGATGATGATCGGCATGGCCTATGGCGCGATGGCGATCCTGACTTCGCCGGATGGCTGGGTCATGAAGGCCGCCAACCAGGCCATGACGACGGCGCAGCAGGGGACGCTGGCCTCGTACGACATCGCCGCGGAACGCTAGGTCGCGGCTCCGTCGGATGCCCGGCTAGGCGGCTCCGCCGCCGGGTTCCGAGATGTCCGGCACGCCCACGATGTGGAAGCCTGCGTCCACATGCACCACTTCGCCCGTGATCGAGCGGCCGATGGGCGACAGCAGATAGAGCGCACAGCCCGCCACACCTTCCATCGACGTATCTTCCTTCAGCAACGACCAGTCGCGGCCGGTGCTCATCAGGCCCTTGCCGCCCCGAATGCCGGCCAGCGACAGCGTGCGCATGGCCCCGGCCGAGATCGCGTTCACGCGGATCCCCTTCACGCCCAGGTCGCGCGCGGCATAGCGGGTTGAAGCTTCAAGCGCCGCCTTGGCGACGCCCATGACGTTGTAGGACGGCACCGTGCGCTCGGCGCCGAGATAGGTCATGCAGATGATCGCGCCGCCATCCGGCATGATCTCGGACGCGCGGCGTGCGCAGTCGATGAATGAATAGACCGAGATGTCCATGGCGCGGCGGAAACCTTCGCGCGTCGTGTTGGCGACCATCGAGCCCTGCAGCTCTTCCTTGCCGGCAAATGCGATGGAGTGGACGAGGAAATCGATCTTGCCCCACTTCTCCTTCACCTGCGCGAAGGCTGCATCCATGCTGGCGTCGTCGGTCACGTCGGCCGGGATCATCGTGTCCATGCCGATGGATTCAACCAGCGGCCGCACCCGGCGCTCGAGGTTCTCGCCCTGATAGGTGAAGGCGATCTCCGCCCCCTGCGCCGCCAGCTGCTGCGCGATGCCCCACGCGATGGAGCTGTCGTTGGCGACGCCCATCACGAGGCCGCGCTTGCCCTTCATCAGGTCGCCTTGGGGAAAGGACCATTTGGACATGGAGACGCTCCTCTGCTCTGGCTCGCGGGGTAGGGGAGCCGCGAGAGAGCGTCAAGCTGGGCAGTCGCGACGGCGCCCAATTCGGGATCGCAGCAGAAGCCTGAATCCGCCTTTCGCAATCCAACGTGGCAACGACTGAAATTCGCCTCGAAAGCGGCATTCGCAACCCCTTTCGATCTATTGTGCCAAGACGACGGCGGGACGCCGATCTGCGGCCCTACCGTTGGGGATCGACGCACGGGGCGATGAAGCGCATAGCTCAGATTCACCGCGAAATGCGCGGTAACGGGAAGATCAGAAAATCACCGACGACCCATCCTTGCAGGAAAGAGTCCTCGCACGCCCGAATGACCGTAGAATGTTCGGGCTGGCGCCATCGCACGTGGCCACCTATGCGTTGCCCCTGCTAGCAGGGATGTGTCTGGCTACCGCTGCCGTAGCGACGATCGGGCTGGGCCTGCAATACCGCGGTCAGTTGGATTGGGTGCGCCATACCGAGGATATAAAGGGCCGCCTGACGCAGGTCTTCTCTCTCGTGCAAGACGCCGAGTTGGGCAGACGCGGCTACCTGCTGACCGGCGACGAAGCATATGCTCGCCGTATTGGTAGCGCGCGCATTCCTTTTGATCTGAATGTCACCAGGCTTCGGGCTCTGATGGCAGACATGGGTCAGCAGGCCGCGCTTGTCGAACTGCGCGATTTGGCCATCCCACGTTTCGTAACCGGCAACGCAGGCGGAGCGCTTAGCCGCCCCGGCGAGTTAGCGGACGGCGTGGCATCGCTCGATCCCATTCGTGTGATTGCTGAACGCATGGTGCAACGCCAAGAGGTTTTGCTTGAACAGCGCCAGACGGAGGCGGAAAGTACAGGCGGCTTTCTGATCCTGGGAGCCCTTGCAGCGGCCTTGCTGGCTTGGTTCAGCTTGTCGATCTGGATGCGCGACCGCCGGAAATCTGCGTCGGATAGCGCAAGCCGCATCCTCGAGAGCGGGGAAGCTGCTCACGCGCTGCAAGAGTCTCGCGGTCAAACCAGTACCGCGACAGCCGGTCGTGAGACGCTCGAAGCGCAGGTCTACCAGATGCAAAAGATGGAAGCAGTTGGCCAACTCACTGGCGGCATCGCACACGACTTCAACAACATGAACGCCGTCGTTATGTCGGCGATCTCATTGTGCCGAAGGCGATTGGCGAGAGGCGAAACCGACATCGCCAGCTTGCTCGATGCGGCCATGGATGCCGCGCAGCGTTCGGCGGCACTGACGGCGCGCCTGCTTGCTTTCTCCCGGCAGCAACAGCTCCTGCCGGAAGTACTCGACCCCAGCCAGTTTATCTCCGGCATGACTGAGCTTCTGCGCCGGACGCTTGGCGAGAACATTGTTATAGAAACCGTTCTCGGGGGCGGACTTTGGCGAACCAGAACGGACCCGAGTCAACTTGAAAACGTCATTCTCAATCTCTGTCTCAACGCGCGCGACGCCATGCCCGAGGGCGGAAGACTTACGCTTGAAACAGCCAACGTGTCTCTCGATGACGCTTACGCGCGAGCAAATATTGATGTCGCCGCCGGCCAGTATGTGATGATCGCGGTAACCGACAACGGCGCAGGCATGTCGCCAGAAGTGATCGAGCGCGCGTTCGAGCCGTTCTACACAACAAAGCCGCTAGGCGAGGGTACGGGTTTGGGCCTCAGCCAAGTGTTCGGATTTGTCAAACAATCCGGCGGCAACGTGAAAATCTATTCCGAAATCGGCAAGGGAACGACGATCAAAATCTATCTTCCACGCTACATGGGCGCTAACAACGCGGCGCCCGCGGGCGAACCTCACACGCTTGTTCCTCGCGGGAATGTTGGTGAGATCGTCCTCGTGGTCGAAGACGAACCGCGCTTGCGAGAAGTTACGGTGGCCGGACTGCGCGAGCTTGGCTACACGATCATTCACGCTCACGACGGAGCCAGCGCACTTCTCAAAATCGACCAGCATCCCGAGATCGCTTGTCTGTTCACCGACATCGTCATGCCCGGCATGAGCGGACGTCAGCTCGCCGACGAAGCAACGCGGCGCAGGCCGGACCTCAAGGTGCTGTTTACCACCGGGTACGCGCGTGAATCAGTGGTTCACAATCAATCGCTTGCCCAAGGGGTCCACTTTCTGCCCAAGCCGTACAGCCTTGACGATCTCGCACTTAAAATGCGGGCCGTGCTAGAGGGGCCGTTGTCCGCGCCAGCGGCATAGTCCCGCGTGAACGGCGCGGTTTGCGAAGTGAAGCGTCAGATGTCGCCAGGCGCGGGCGAAGACTCAGACCTTCGCCACCATGATCGAGCCGTTAGTGCCGCCGAAGCCGAACGAGTTCGACATCACCATGCGGATCACGGCCTCGCGGGCCTCGCGGATGATGTTGACGCCGTAGGCGAGGGGATCGAGCTTCTCGATGTTGATGGAGGGCGCAACGAAGCGCTCCTTCATCATGATCAGCGAGTAGATCAACTCCTGCACGCCGGCGCCGCCGAGCGAGTGGCCGGTCATCGACTTGGTCGCCGAAATCATAGGCTGGTCGGATGCCTGCTGGCCGAACACTTCGCGGACAGCCTCAAGCTCCTTCACGTCGCCAACCGGCGTCGAGGTGGCGTGCGGGTTGAGATAGTCGGGCTTTGCGCCGGCCTGCTCCATGGCCATCTTCATGGCGCGGACCGCGCCTTCGCCCGAGGGGGCCACCATGTCGTAGCCATCCGACGTCGCGCCATAGCCGGCGACTTCGCCATAGATGGTCGCGCCGCGACGCTTGGCGTGCTCGTACTCTTCGAGCACGACCATGCCGGCGCCGCCCGCGATGACGAAGCCATCGCGATCGGCGTCATAGGCGCGGGAGGCGCGGTGCGGTTCGGCGTTGTACTTCGACGACATCGCGCCCAGCCCGTCGAACAGGCAGGACAGGGTCCAGTCAAGTTCCTCGCCGCCGCCGGCGAACATCACGTCCTGCTTGCCCCACTGGATCTGCTCGGTCGCCGCCCCCACGCAGTGCAGCGACGTCGTGCACGCCGAGGAGATCGAATAGTTGACGCCCAGGATCTTGAAGAGGGTGGAGAGGGTCGCCGAGGCGGTCGACGACATCGCCTTGGGCACGGCGAACGGCCCGATGCGGCGTGGCGAGCCTTTTTCGCGGGTCGAGTCCGCCGCCGCCACGATGGCGCGCGTGGAAGGTCCGCCCGTTCCAACGATCAGGCCCGTGCGCGGGTTCGAGATTATGCTCTCGTCGAGGCCGGCGTCAGCGATCGCCTGCGACATCGACATGTGGCACCACCCAGCGCCATCGCCCATGAAGCGCATCGCGCGCTTGTCGATGTGGTCTTCCGGATTGGCCTTCGGCTTGCCGGCGACCTGGGACTTGAAGCCCTTGTCGGCGTAATCTTGTATGAACGAGATGCCTGACCGGCCTGCCTTCAGGCTGTCGGAGACTTCCTTGATCGTGTCGCCGATGGACGAGACGATGCCCATCCCGGTAATCACCACCCTGCGAAGTTCGGGGCCAGTGGCCGCCATCGCGTGATCTCTCCCTGCTAGCCCAATCGACTGTTAACCCAACGTGTCTGCCCTGAGGTTGTGACGCGGGGCGTCACAACCCAAGCGTGCAAGCTCTACCCAACCAAATTCTTCAAGCCAACCTTCATGTCCTTGGCGGTATAGATTTTTTCGCCGTCCAGAAACACACTTCCGTCAGCGATTCCCATGACCAGGCGCGAACGGATGGCGCGGCGGATTTCAATCTCATAACGAACCAGCTTCTTGTCCGGCGTTACCTCGCCCGAAAATTTGACCTCGCCGACACCCAGCGCACGACCCTTGCCCGGCGAGCCGGACCAGCCAAGCCAGAAGCCAACCAGCTGCCACATCGCATCAAGGCCAAGGCAGCCCGGCATGACAGGATCGCCCGGGAAGTGGCATTTGAAAAACCAGAGATCGGGATGGATATCGAGTTCCGCAACCAGGTGGCCGCGCTGGTGGGCGCCGCCATCGAGTGAAATCTCGGTGATCCGGTCCAGCATCAACATGGGTGGAACTGGAAGCTGGGCGTTGCGCGGCCCGAACAGTTCGCCCCGGCCCGCCTTCAGGAGCTCCTCATAGCTGTAGGAACTCTTGGCGGTGTGAAACGCCCGGGGCGAGTTGGGGTCTTGGGGTAACGCAGTCATGGGCCGCTCCGCTGGCCGGGAAGAAGAGGCCGTTAACACGCGGGACTCGGCGGCTCAAGCAGCGCTTGGGGAGTGGGCAGCGCTCAGAAATTTCCTAGCGATTTCCGGGCGCCGGCGGCAGCGCGTCGGCGCCCCACAGCTGCTCGCGCAGGATCCAGCCCTTTTGCCCCTGCGTGCTGACCGGGCACCAGACTGTTCCGCAGTCGCCGAGGCTGACCACCGTGCCCGGATTGAACCGCGCCGCCTGGGCCGCATCGGCGGCAGGCGTCAGGTGCATTACGCCAGCATGCGTGGTGATGGCCGTGCGCTGTTCCGCCAGCTGGGACTTGTTCACCCAGACCTCGTCGCCCACCGGATCTCGGACCTTGCGCCACTCATTGCTTTCCCTAACGACAACGACCGGCAGGCCGGCGCGCTCATAAGTCCATTTCACGGGATAATCCGCGCTGGGGCCCGACCGGCCGTTAACCATGTCGAACCGCAGGCTGGCATAGCGCGGCACTGGCAGGCCGGAAAAATCGCTCATTCGGGGCTCGACGCCCTCGGCTGCAAACGCGCGAAAACTACCCGGCGTCAGCGCTTCCTGCGCCTGGGCGGCCGGCGCGGCTGCAAGGGTCAGGCTCGCCAGGGCGCCAAAAATCTGCCCAGCCAACAGGAAAGTCGTGCTGCGGGTGCGAATTTCTCTCACGGTGTGGCGATCCCCGATGAAGAAGAAAACTGGCGATGTTCGGTCCCCGGCAACGCGAGGACTGGAAGGGCAGACAGAAGCATGAGGGCGTGAAAGTCGGCTTAACCAGTGGACGGCCGGTTGGCCCTTGGTCAGCGCTTTGATACACCGCCCGCAACACGGGTACTGCCGGCGCACCGGACGGCCCCCGAAAAGACAGAGGAAGCGGCCAGCAGCAATGCCCACGTCTCGCCCCAAGTTGAAGGTAATCGTGACCCGCCGGCTGCCCGAGCCGGTCGAGACGCGGATGAGCGAACTCTTCGACGTCGAACTCAACACCTCTGATGCGCCTATGACGATCGAGCAGCTTGGCGAGGCGGCCTCGCGCTGCGACGTTCTGGTGCCGACCGTCACCGACAAGATCGATGGCCGGATGCTGGCGCGCGCCGGCGAGCGGCTTCGCCTGATCGCGCACTTTGGGGCCGGGGTCGACAATATCGACGTGCAGGCCTGCGTCTCGCGCGGGATCACCGTCACCAATACGCCGGGCGTGCTGACCGAAGACACCGCCGACATGACCATGGCCCTGATGCTGGCTGTCCCGCGCCGCATCGTCGATGGCGTGACGGCCGTGCAGTCGGGCCAGTTCACGGGCTGGTCACCGACATGGATGCTGGGCCGCCGCATCTTCGGCAAGCGCCTCGGCATTGTCGGCATGGGGCGCATCGGCTCGGCTGTCGCGCGCCGCGCCAAGGCGTTCGGCCTGCAGATCCATTATCACAACCGCAAGCCGGTCCGCGAGCAGATCGCCAACGAACTTGAGGCCACCTACTGGGAAAGCCTCGATCAGATGCTGGCGCGGATGGACATCGTCTCCATCAACTGCCCGCACACGCCCGCGACCTTCCACCTGCTGTCGGCCCGGCGCATCAAGCTGATGAAACCGGACGCCTATCTGGTGAACACGGCGCGCGGGGAGGTGATCGACGAAGCCGCCCTGATCCGCGCGCTGGAGACCGGCGAACTTGCCGGCGCCGGTCTCGACGTGTTCGAGAACGAGCCCAACCTCAACCCGCGTCTCAAGGCGCTGCGCAATGTCGTGGTGCTGCCACACATGTCCTCGGCCACGCTCGAAGGCCGCATCGACATGGGCGAAAAGGTGATCATCAACATCAAGACCTTCGCGGATGGGCACCGCCCGCCGGATCGGGTCATCCCAGCAATGCTGTAAGCTCGCCATGGTTTGGCCGTTCTCCCCCGGGAAAATGGCCATCGATCAAATGCCCCACCCTTCGGTGCGGCGGTGGAATGAACGGGCTCTTCGAATGCGTATCGTGCTGACATCGGTCCTTGCGGCTGTGCTGGCGGCGTCCGGCGCGGCCCATGCCCAGATATCCGGCCAGATATCTGGCTCAGTCCCGGCCCAGCCGGCGCGCGCCGTCTACACGGTCGAGCCATTCAGCCCCGCAACGCCGATCACCATACAGGGGCAGGGCGTGCGCCTGCGCGCCGAACCCTTCGCGGCCTCCGATGTGCCCGTGCTTTCCTCGGGCAGCACCGGGCTGCAGCTCACCGTCGTTGGCCTCGCGCGCCAGCCGGACTGGGTCTGGTACCAGGTCGTGCTGCGCAACGGGCAGAAGGCCTACATCCGCTCCGACCTGACATCCGCCCCCATGGCGGGCGGCGCCGTGCGCGCCGCCGCGCCGGCGCCCGCCGCCGCGCCTGTGGTCGCGTCGCCGGCGCCCAGAATCGACCTGCCGCGCCCCACAGCGCCCGCCGTGTCGCCCGCGCCTTCCGCCGCGCCGGTTGACAGCGGACTGATCTCGGTCGCGCCGGCCGCGCCCACCCCGCGCATGGAACCCGCAGGCTCGCTCGGCGCCCATGTACTGGCCCAACTGGTCGACAAGCGCTGCTGGACCGACTCCAGCTCCATGATGGACGCGCATCGTCTCAAGGCCACCTTCTCGCTCACCTTCGGGATGGACGGAAAGCTGGCGGCTGAACCGGTGCTGATCCAGCCGGCCCTGGCGCCCACGGACGATCCGGCAATGACGGTGTTCATCGCCAAGGCGCGCGCCTCCTTGCGCACCTGCAACGCCCTCGGCTTCGACATTCCGGCCGAATATGTCTCCCGTTCGGATGTGCGCGTGGAGTTCAAGGCGCGCTAGGCTGGCGCCCGGACACACTCTCATTCAAGATGGGTTCAGCCGCATCGGGCGACGATGCGGCTGAACTGTCATCAGGGGACGATCATGATCAGCCGTCTGTCCATGCTTGCCGCCGGCGCCGCGCTTGTACTGGCCGCCTGCGTCACCGAGGAAGGCTATCGCCAGCATATGAGCATGATGCTCGGCGCCAGCGGCGACGCTGTCCTCCTCGACTGGGGCCCGCCCCACGCCACGGCCTCGATGTCGAACGGGCGCGAGCTTTGGAGCTACACGAAAACAACGGTGGACGAGCGCGCTGGCTACTGGCGCGACGAGGTCCGCGAGGTCAGGCGCACCTTCCGCGACAAGGACGGCAACGAGAAGACCGAAATCATCACGGAAACCTATCCGGTGTGGGAGCCGCCGCAGGTTTTCCGGTCCGTCTGCACAACGCGTTTCGTCATGGCCGCCGGCCGCGTGCAGGACGTGTCCTTCGACGGCGAGGGCTGTGTGGCCGAGGAAATCCGCTAAACGCCCACGGTCGCCGCCGCTCTTGCAATTGGACGGCAAAGCGCCTCTCTTCCCGCTCACAAAACAAAGGGGGAGGGCATGATGCGGAAATCGGCTTTCATACTGTCTGCGGCCGCGCTGGTGGCGCTTGGCGCCTGCGTCACCGAGAGCGCCCCGCGCGAGCCCGACCTGTTCATCGCCGTTCGCGAGCCCGATCCGCCAGCCCCGCCGCGGCTGCCCAACCCGGCGCCGCCAGCGGCCGCAACGCCAGCCGCCACAACTCCGGCGCCGAACAGCCAGGCCTTCGCCCGCGTGATTGATCTCGGGCAGGGGGTCTCCATGCTAATGGGCCAGGGCGGCAATCTCGGTCTGCTCACGGGCGACGATGGCCTGTTCCTGATCGACGACCAGTACGCCACCAACGCAATGGCGAACCTCGCGAAGGTGGAGGAACTGGCCGGCGGCAAGCCGCGCTATCTCGTCAACACGCACTGGCATTTCGACCATGCCGGCGGCAACGAGGTATTCGCCGATGCAGGCGCCACCGTTTTCGCGCACGCCAACGTCCGCAAGCGCCTGACGGGCGAACTGCAGTCGGTCAATCGCGCTGGCGCCGTCTCCGCGCCATCCCCCGAGGCGGCCTGGCCGGTCGTGACGTTCACCGCCGGCGTCGATTTCCATCTCAACGGCCAGACCATCCGCGCCATTCCCGCGCCACAGCCAACGCACACCGATGGCGACGTGCTGATCTACTTCGTCGAGGCGGACGTGCTGCACATGGGCGACACCTACATGAAGGACCGCTATCCCTTTGTGGACACCGGTTCGGGCGGCACACAGATGGGCTTCATCGAAACGCTGGGGCGCGCGCTCGAGATCGCCGGCCCGGGAACCAAGGTGATTCCCGGTCATGGCGAACTTGCGACCCGGGCGGACCTGCAGGCCGCATTCGACATGCATCGCGGCGCCCGCGCCGCTGTCGATGCGCTGGTCAAGCAAGGCAAGACATTGCAGGAAGCTGTCGCCGCCAAGCCGCTCGCCCAGTGGACGCCGCGCTTCATGGGGCCGGGCGGCTTCATCTCCGACGACGCCTACGTCACCGTGATCTACAACGAGCTGAAGAAGTAGGGGCGGCGTGGCGCTGGCGTTTCCGGAGAAGTTCATCTGGGGCGCTGCGACAGCGGCGCATCAGGTCGAAGGCGGCAACGTCTCGTCCGACTTCTGGGCGCTTGAACACGCACAGCCCTCCTTTTTCCACGAACCATCGGGCGACGCCTGCGACCAGTATCACCGCTTTGCGGACGACATCGCGATCCTCGCCGGGCTTGGCCTCAAGGCCTATCGCTTCTCCATCGAGTGGGCGCGGATCGAGCCGGAAGAGGGCGCCTTTTCGCAGGCGGCCATCGACCACTATCAGCGCTGTATCGACCATTGCCGCGCGCGCGGCGTCTCGGCCGTTCTCACCTTCCAGCATTTCACCCTGCCGCTCTGGCAGGCGCGCAAGGGCGGGTTCACCGATCCCGCATTCGCGGACAGATTCGCGCGTTATTGCGATCACGCAGCGCAGCGCTTGTCCGGCTTTGACATTGCCTGCACGCTCAACGAGCTCAACCTGCCAGTGGTCTATGCCGGCATTCTCGAGCGGCATGCCGGCGACGCGCGTTTCGCCGCACGCCTTGCGGCGGCGGAACGGGCGCTGGGCGGGTCCATCGCCGGCAATTTCTTCGGCGCCCCGCCTGCCGCCCTGCTGGATCAGGGGTTGAAGGCCCACGCCATGGGCCGCGACGCCATCAAGGCGCATCATCCGCATATCCCTGTCGGTCTCACGCTTGCGCTGCAGGACGAACAGGCTGAACCGGGCGCCGAACACCTGCGGGATCAGAGACGCGAGGAGTTCTACGGACCGTTCCTCGACGCCTGCGCAAAGGACGATTTCATCGGCGTGCAGACCTACACGCGCGTTGTCGTGCGCCGGGATGGATCGTTCGGGCCCGAGCCCGGCTACCCCCTGACCGTCATGGGATACGAGGACCGGCCGCAGGCGCTGGCCGAAACCTGCCGCTATGTGTGGCAGCGCACGAAAACGCCGATCATCGTGACGGAGAATGGCTGGTCAGGCGAGGATGATGCGCGGCGCGGCGCTTTCATCCGCGAGGCGTTGACCGACCTTCACAAGGCAATGGCTGAGGGCGTGGACGTGCGCGGGTATTTCTATTGGTCGCTGCTCGACAATTACGAATGGCTGCTGGGCTACGAGCCGAGATTCGGCCTTGTTGGCGTTGACCGCACGACGCAGGCGCGGTCCATCAAGCCATCCGCCGTTATGCTGGGCGGCATCGCGCAGGCCAATGCGCTCTCAGTCGAACCATAGCCAGATTGCCTGCGACCCTTCAGGAATATTGAGCGCTTGATGCTCGAAGTGATCGCCAGTTTCCGCAGAACACTCGTCTGGCGCCATGTCGTCAGGGAACCAGGACGATACTGTTTCTGGAGTGGTCGAAGCCACGATGACAATTGTATCAGAGAATGGCCAGCAATCGTCCTCGACTTGTGTGATCGCTATGCAAACGTCGCTGACCTCCGGCCTTGATTGAATTTCACGTAACAGAGTGAGCACGGCATCGTCGTCCGGGGCAGCCGGAACGTTGCACAGGATTCCAGCATCGCCTTCCGCCCCGTCGAAGAACTCTTCAAACGGGACAAGAGGGATGATTTTAGGAGCTCCGCCGCCTCCAAAGAGATCCAACTCACCGCAGCGTTCAATCAGTCGTTCCCGTTTCTCTAAATTCATTCTGGGTCTCCGCACACGGCGCAGGCGGGATCAGCCTTCAGCGTCACGGTGCGTGACTCGCCGCTCAGCCCGTCGAACAGCCACAACCGCCCGGCCATGGATTGGCCCGCGTCGGCGATCTCCTTCACCGCCTCCAGCGCCATGCGGGCGCCAACAATGCCTGTGAGTGGGCCAACGACGCCGACCATCGCGCAGGTCTCTTCGCTCTCGGGCATCTCGGAAACGAGACAGCGATAGCAGGGCAGGCGCTCGGCAATTGGCTTGCCCTTGGTCGCACCAGACTTGAAGCACGACACCTGCGCGCTCCACCGCCCGACCGCGCCGGAGACCAGCGGACGGCCCAGTCGGTGGCACACCTCATTCACGGCGAACCGCGTGGCGAAACTGTCCGATCCGTCGATGACAATGTCCGCGCCCGCAACCAGCGACCAGGCGTTCTCGCGCGTCAGCCGCGTCGCATCCGCCATGATTTTCACGTCCGGATTGAGCGCGTTGAGCTTCTCGGTTGCGACCTCTGTCTTGAGCCGGCCGACATCGGGCGTTGCGAACAACACCTGCCGCTGCAGGTTGGATAGCGAAACCGTATCGTCGTCGATGATCTTCAGCGCGCCGATCCCGGCGGCGGCCAGATACATGGCCGCAGGGCCGCCCAGCGCGCCTGCGCCGATCATCACGGCATACGAATCACGCAGCGCCTGCTGGCCGGGCCCGCCAACCTCGCGCAGCATGATGTGCCGGGCGTAGCGTTCCAGCTGCTGGGGGGTTAGACTCATGGCGTGCTCGATCCTCGTGGAAGAAAGACCATGGCCCGCGCGGCAGTTCAATGGCGACGGTCTTGACGGCTGAACCCGCCTCCAACGTCTACCAGCCGCTCGTCGACGAGATCGTCGGCGGCCGGCGGAACATCTTCCTCACCGGCCGCGCCGGCACGGGGAAGACCACACTGCTGCGCCAACTGATCTTCAATTCACTGGAGAAAGCCGTCGTGCTCGCGCCGACCGGGCTCGCAGCCGTCAACGTTGGCGGGCAGACGATCCACTCATTCTTCAACTTCCCGCCGCGCCTGCTTGATGCGGGCGACGCGCGCAAGATCCGCAACCAGCGCCTCGTGAAGGCGATCGAGACCATGGTGATCGACGAGGTCTCCATGGTGCGCGCCGACATGATGCAGGCGATCGACAATTCGCTGCGCCTCAATCGCGGCAGCCGCCTGCCCTTCGGCGGCGTGCGCATGATCCTGTCGGGAGACCTGCACCAGCTTCCGCCCGTTGTCGGCAGCGACGTCGAACACATTCTGGAAGAGAGCTATGGCGGCGCCTGGTTCTTTCGCGCGCCCGGCTTCCAGGCGGGGCAGTTCCGGCTCGCGGCGCTCAAGCGCATTTTCCGTCAGGAAGACGAAGCCTTCATCCGCATCCTCAACGGCCTGCGAAATGCGCGCCTGTCGGAAGCCGATCAGGAAGTGCTGCACACGCGCGTCTCGCCGCGCTCGCCGGCCGAAGCGAGCCAGACGCATGTGGTGCTGACGCCCAACAACGCCGCCGCCTGGCGCATCAACCAGCTGCGCCTCGCCGAACTGCCAGGCGATGCGCGCAACTATACGGCTTCACTCGAAGGCAATTTCGAGCCCAAGGCCTTTCCCACCGAGGAAGTGCTGGAACTGAAACAAGGTGCGCGCGTGATGATGATCCGCAACGATCCGTCGGGGCGTTGGGTCAATGGCTCGCTTGGCGTGGTGCAGGGGCTGGGCGAGAGCGACGCCTATGTGAAGATCGGTGGCGAGAGCCACCGCGTGAGCCAGCAGGCGTGGGAAAAATTCCGCTACGAGTTCGACGCGGGATCGAAGTCCGTTTCTCGTTCCGTCGTTGGTTCGTTCAAGCAGCTGCCGCTGCGCCTTGCCTACGCTACCACGATCCACAAGTCGCAGGGCATGACGCTCGACAAGGTCTACATCGATTTCGATCGGGGCATGTTCGCGCACGGCCAGGCTTATGTCGCTTTCTCGCGCTGCCGCTCGCTGGAAGGGCTCGAACTCTCGCGCGACCTGCGCCCACGCGACATCATCATCGACCGCTCCGCCTTCGACTTCGGCAAGCTCGATCCAGTCAGCGACACCGAACACTTCCTGCTCGCCGACATGGCCAAGCCGGAGCTGGAGCTGAAGGGATAGGCGCGCAATTCGGCCGAGTAACGCGCGACGCTTTTCCAAACTTTGCAGCAGTTACAGCGCGCTAGCGAAAGCGCGCTGTACAACTCGCGCATCACTTTAACACCCCCCTCGGCGCTGGTGTATTTTGCTCCCATCGCTCTGCACGGAGGGCAGCTGATCACTGTCGGCGCGGAGTGATGCGAAACGGGGAAACCCTTTCGCGGGGACGCGGGGAATCCGCTCACCGGACTACGAACTACAGACGACGAACGGCAAACTGCGGAGCCATCCGCGTCCCCGGCCCTCCACTGATTTCAGGAGGCGATACGGAAGCTTCCCAGGCGGTGACTGTACCGGCCTGAACGAAACATCGCGCCTACTGCGCCGGATGCTCGCAGGACCCCACGCCATCCACGCGCTTCAGCCCGCCGACAATGATCGACCTGAAACCTTCCGGCCACTGGTCCTGTGCGACTGCATTGCCACGCACGGGGCAGGTAGGAATGCTGACCGCTTCACCGGTCGAGGCGCCATACGTGAACGTGTAGGCAAGCCCGCTGTTGAACTCGAGCACGGCCCCGATCTCGCGCGCGACAGTCAGCGATATCGCAACCTCGCCGGAATTGCGCGGCATGGGCGCTAGCCTGTCCTTGTCGGTCACTTTGAGGATCTTCAGCTTTCCATCGTCCTGCGGCGCAAAGATCACGGTGCGATCCGGGATCATCTCGAAGCTGTCGACAAGGGCGCCGGCCACCGGCGCCTGCGCGAACGCTGGAGCGGAGAAGGCGAGGGCAAGTGCGATTGCGGCGGCGATCTTCATGGCACGCAAGGTGACGGAAATCCGCCTCACCGCCAAGACGCCACGCGCAGACCCTACCGCCCAGTTGACCCAAAACCGCCGGCGCCGCGTTGTGTTTCGTCGAGCGTGGCCACCACGCTAAGGTCCGCCCGCGTCACCGGCGCGATCACCATCTGCGCGATGCGTTCGCCGCGTTTGATCACGAAGGGCTCCTGGCCGTGATTGATCAGGATTACCTTCACTTCGCCGCGATAGTCCGCATCGATCGTGCCCGGCGAGTTGAGGCAGGTGACGCCGTGCTTGGCCGCAAGGCCCGAACGCGGGCGCACCTGCGCCTCGTGGCGCGGCGGCAGGGCAATGGTGAGGCCGGTCGGCACCATGGCGCGCTCGCCGGGTTTCAGCGTCATCGGCTCGCCCTCCGGCACAGCCGCGCGCAGGTCCATCCCGGCTGCATCCGCAGTCTCGTACGCGGGCAGGGCCAGCCCCTCGAAATGCGGCAACGGCGCAACGCGGATGGTGACGGTCATGGTCGGCTCCTGAGTGCGTCATGCCTAGCGCGGGTTTCGCTGGCGCGCGAGCGCTGCCGCGCCATCGTCCACAACCTAAGCCTCGACGTCCGCAGCAAAGCGGAGTTCGCGGCGCGGGCGGACGGTGTTGGTCACGTCCATGTAAGTCGGGTGTTTCTTGTAGGCGTGCAGGTGGTCGATGCTGGGAAACTCGGCATAGACCACAATGTCGATCTCGTTGGCGAACAGGTCTGCCTTGCGGTTCTGCGTAACCTCGAACAGCGTCGAGCCGGGGATCGTCCCCAGCCGCTTGAGGTGGCCAATGATCTCCTGCGCCTCGCGCGGGTCCTTCAGCGTGAAGAAGACGATGTGCCGGATCATGACGACGATCTAGGCGCTGCGGGCGTTGCCTGCCACGCGTTATTCCGCCGCGCCGCTTTCGGGGTCATAGAATGCGCCGGCAATGCGTTCAGCGAGCTTTTGCGCAACGTCCGCCTTGCCCATGCGCGGCCAGCGCTCGACCTTGCCTTTGGACACCAGCAGGATCTCATTTTCGGCCCCGCCCATGACGTCGCCGGAAACGTCATTGGCGACCACCCAGTCGCAACCCTTGCGGGTGAGCTTGGCCTTGGCGTGCTTTTCCACGTCGCTGGTTTCGGCGGCAAAGCCGACCACCAGGCGTGGGCGATCTTTCTTGCGGGTGGCGACGGACTTCAGGATGTCGGGGTTCTCGACCAGCTTAAGTGTGACGCCGTCGTCCTTGCCACCCTTGAGCTTCAGCTTGCCTGTAGCCCGCGTGGCCGGGCGCCAGTCGGCGACGGCGGCGACGCCGACAAAGATGTCGGCGGGAAGACCGGCCTGCACGGCCTTGTGCATCTCCAGCGCCGTCTCGACCTTCACGGCCGTGACGCCAGCGGGAATCGGCAGCTGCGTCGGTCCGGTGACAAGGCGCACATCGGCGCCAAGCTTCGCGAGCGCCTCGGCGATCGCGTAGCCCTGTTTACCGGACGAGTGGTTGGAGAGGAACCGCACCGGGTCCATCGGCTCGCGCGTGGGACCTGCAGTGACGATAGCGCGGAAGCCAGAGAGACGGCCATACTCTGCCGGGCCTTCCAGCATCGTCTTGATCTGCTCGAAGATGCGCTGTGGCTCCGGCAGGCGCCCAGGTCCGAACTCGCCGCAGGCCATCGCACCTTCATCGGGCTCCATCACGGTGACGCCATCAGCGCGCAACTGCGCCACGTTTCGCTTTGTCGCCGCGTGTCCCCACATCCGCACGTTCATCGCCGGCGCCATCAAGACGGGTTTGTCAGTCGCCAGGAGCGCGGTGGAGGCAAGATCGTTGGCGAGGCCGTTGGCGGCCTTGGCCATCAGGTCGGCCGTTGCAGGCGAGACGACGACGAGGTCTGCGGACCGCGAGAGCTCAATATGCCCCATCTCGGCTTCGTCGGTGAGGTTGAACAGATCCTGGTAGACCCTGTCGCCCGACAGCGAGCCAAGCGACAGCGGAGTCACGAACTCGGCGCCCGCTTTCGTCAGGATCACGCGCGCGGCAATGCCGTCCTTCGCAAGCAGCCGGATCAGCTCCAGCGACTTGTAGGCCGCGATGCCGCCGCCGACGATGAGGAGAATGCGCTTGCCGCTCAAGCCGGAACTCCCGGACAACCCGAGCCTTCTAGATAGTGAAACTTGGTCAGGATTGCACGAAGGCTCGCCTCGTGATCGTCCCGTTCGCGTAAACCTCTCGGCAAGGAGTTGGGCCGGGTGAGCCGATGACCTAGATAAGGTCCCATGAGCAAGGCCTTCACGAAGGAAAGCGACGACGACGGCGTCACCGAACTGCCCGAGCGGGAGATTTCCACCTTCGCCAACCTTGTGACGGCCGAAGGCCTCGCCCTTATCGACGCCGCCATCGGCGAGCACAGCGCTGCCCATGCCGCGGCCCTTGCTGCGGATGATCGCGAGGCGGCCGCCCGCGCCGCGCGCGAGTTGCGTTACTGGACCCAGCGCCGCAACAGCGCGCAGGTGCAGCCTCCGCCCACGGATTGCGAAACCGTCGCCTTCGGCTCCGGGGTAGAGATCGAACGCGAGGATGGCCGCCGCTCGGTATTCCGCATCGTGGGAGAGGACGAGGCCGATCCTGCCCGGGGCCTTCTTTCGTGGGTGTCGCCACTGGGGCGCGCCATGATGGGCAAGGATGTGGGCGAAGGGGTCGAGGCCGGCGCGACCGAGGCGACGATCATCGCGATCTCGATCTAGCCGCCCCGCTACCCCTGATTGCTCTTCATGCCCGCGTAGAATTCCGCCGCTGCGGCGCTGTCCACAGTCACCCCGCCGGGCACTTCCTCGCAGAACGCGACCCAGCTGAGCTTCCCTTCCAGCCCGCACTGCCCCTCGATCGCCGCCCGTTCGGGGTCGTCCATCGAGCCGATGGTGACGTAGATTCGTGCCTCGGGCGTGTCGTAGGCAAAGGTCAGCGGCGTGCCGCAGTCGCGGCAGAAGCCCCGCTTTGCGAGGTTGGACGAGGCAAAGAAGGCGGGCTCGCCCCGGGTCCATTCCAGTTTCGACTTGGCGCAACCGGCCAGGGCGGCGAACAGCCCGCCTGTTGCGCGCTGGCACATACGGCAATGACAGACATGGGGTTTTTCAACCCGATCGACATGCATCGCGTACCGAACCGCGCCGCACTGGCATCCACCGATGACTGGACTCATGGACATTCCGTAATATTCAACCCGCAGGTAAGATTGCCATGCCAATTTCTGCCCGCGTAGGGCGAAAATCGCATGGCTGCCTCGCGCCGGGCAACTGACTCTCGCCGTTGGCGCATGCCCGTGCCTGTGCTGGCATGGGTTTCGAAGGGACTGGACGATGTTCTTCGGTGGGAAACCCAAACAGGCCGGATTCTCGCGCACGCTCGTAGGCGAGTGGCGCGCGGATACCCTGTCGGGCGACGTGAAGGGGGAAATCACCGCCGTCTTCAATACGGACGGGTCCTACATGACCCGCAACCGTATGGAGATCCGGGGCGTCCCGGCCGCGCCGGTGACCCAGACCGGCCGATATCGCATCGAGCCGGTCGACAAGGTGCGTTTCCGCCTGCTCACCATCGACGAGAACGGCCAGCCGGTCTCGACCACCATCCGCTCCTTCGTGGACGACAACACGATGCTGAACGAGGTCGGCCGGATTACCTTCCACCGGGTCGATTCTGGCGAACATCCGCTGAACTAGGGCTTCGGCCCGGCGGAACCTGCCGCCCCGGGCGCCGCCCGGGCAGGGGGTTTCCGCGTCTGCGCAACAGGCCTATCTAGACCGCACAAATGACGGCCGAGGAGATGCCCATGCGCGACTACACGAAATTCTACATCAATGGCGAATGGGTCGATCCGGTGACGCCGCGCACCCTTGATGTCCAGAACCCGGCCACGGAAGAGGCCTACGCCCGCATCTCCATCGGGTCGAAGGCTGATGTCGACAAGGCGGTCGCAGCCGCCAAGGCAGCGTTCCCGGCGTTTGCCGCGACCACGAAGGAATACCGCGCCGACCTGCTCGACAAGATTGTCGAGGTCTACAAGAAGCGCCTTGGCGACATGGCCGCCGCCGTCTCCGAGGAGATGGGTGCGCCGATGTGGCTTTCGGCTGCCGCGCAGGCGCCGTCGGGCCTTGGCCACATCATGCAGGCCGCCAACTATCTCCGCACCTTCGAGTTCGAAGAGCGCCGCGGCAAGCACCTCATCCGGAAAGAGCCGATCGGCGTCTGTGGCTTCATCACGCCGTGGAACTGGCCGCAGAACCAGATCGCCTGCAAGGTCGCGCCTGCGCTCGCCGCCGGTTGCACCATGGTTCTGAAGCCGTCCGAAATCGCGCCGATCGACGCGATCATCTTCGCCGAAATCATGCATGAAGCCGGCGTGCCGAAGGGCGTGTTCAACCTCGTCAACGGTGATGGCCCCGGTGTTGGCGCCGCGCTGTCGGCCCACCCGGATGTCGACATGATGTCGTTCACCGGCTCGACCCGCGCCGGCGTTCTCGTCGCGCAGGCCGCGGCCCCGACGGTGAAACGCGTCGCGCAGGAACTCGGCGGCAAGTCTGCCAACATCGTTCTGGATGATGCGGACCTCACCAAGGCCGTGAAGTCGGGCGTCATGCAGATGATGACCAACACGGGCCAGAGCTGCAACGCGCCTTCGCGCATGTTCGTGCCGCGCGCCAAGAACGAGGAAGCCAAGGCGATCGCAAAGGCGACCGCTGAAGCCGTGAAGGTGCAGGACCCGGCGACGGCAGAGAAGGGCGCCATCGGTCCCGTCGTCTCCGAGGCGCAGTGGAACAAGATCCAGGGCCTCATCAAGGCCGGCATCGATGAAGGCGCAACGCTGGTCGCCGGCGGTCTCGGCCGTCCGGACGGCCTCAATCGCGGCTACTATGTAAAGCCCACCGTGTTCGCCGACGTGCGCAATGACATGACCATCGCGGTCGAGGAAATCTTCGGGCCGGTGCTCTGCATGATCCCGTACGACACGGAAGAGCAGGCCGTCGCGATGGCCAACGACACCGTCTATGGCCTCTCGGGCTATGTGCAGGGCGAGCAGGAACACGCGCAGAAAGTCGCGCGTCAGCTGCGGACCGGGATGGTTCACATCAACGGCGCCGGTTCTGACCAGACGATGCCCTTCGGCGGCTTCAAGCAGTCGGGCAATGGTCGCGAGTGGGGCGTGGAAGGCATCCACGAATTCCTCGAGACCAAGTCGGTCTTCGGGTTCGCAACGGCGTAAGCGAGAAAAGGGGCGGCGCCGATGGACAGGAGAACCTTCCTCGGCGCCGCCTTGTTCGCCGCCAGCGCTTGCGCAACCGGCATGCAATCTGATCCCGCCGCCTTCCGCGTCGTTCGCCGTGCAACCGCCAAAGACGGCGTGCGCATCGCGTGGCGCGACTCAAGTCCGTCCGGCGGCCCTGCCATCCTATTCTGCAATGGCGGCGGGCAGGCGATGGCCGTGTGGGACGCGATCGTTGCCCCGCTAACGGCCACACACCGCGTGCTGCTGCACGACCGTCGCGGCACGGGCGACAGCGAAACCGGCGCGCCGGAGTCGCACACATTCGAGATCTTCCGCGACGATGCCTTTGCGGTGATGGACGCCGCCGGCGTCACAACGGCGGTTGTCTGCGGCCTTGCTTTCGGCTCGCGCGTGGCCGTGCGCATGGCGCTCGACGAGCCCCGGCGCCTCGACGGCCTGGTCCTGTTCGACGCGACAGGCGCCCCGCCCGCGCCCGAAGCCGAGCGGTTGGCGGGCGCGGAAGAGGCCGAGCGCCTTCGCACCGCCGCCGGCATTCCAACCCCGCCGCGCGATCCGGCATGGACCGCGATGACCTATCCTGAAGCAAGGGGCTTCAACGCCCGCGCCCTGCGTGGACATCCCGACTGGATCGAAGGTCTTTCCGGCATCGCCATGCCAACCCTTGTGGCTGTGGGGGAGCAGGATCCCAATATCGGCGGGGGCCGGCGCATGGCGCAGGAAATCCCCGGCGCCCGCTTTGTGGCCTTGCCGATGACCGGCCATGGCTCGAACGTCCAGCGGCCGGGTCTGCTGACCAGTTTGCTGCAGGAATTCCTTGGGCCGCCGCGATAGGCTGCCGCAGTCATTTGCCGTTCAGGTTTGCCTTCCTATCTCAAAGGGTGTGAGATCGCGCCCTGTGGAGGCTGCCAAATGTTCAGGAAAATCCTTGCCGTTTCTGTGGTCGCCGCTGCGACCCTGCTGGCCGCATGCGAATCCGGCCCGACGCCCTACCAGCCTGCGGCCGGCTATGATCGCGGCTATTCGGAACAGAAGATCGAGAACGACCGCTATCGCATCTCGTTCAAGGGCAACTCGATGACCGAGCGCGACACGGTCGAGAACTACCTCCTGTTCCGCGCCGCCGAACTCACGCTGCAGAGCGGCTATGACGTGTTCACCATCGTGGATCGCGACACCGACAAGGACAGCCGCCTGCGCAGCTATGGCGGCCACCTCAACTCGCGCCTGTCGTACTATTATTTCTCACCGCGCTTCGGCTGGATTGGCGCTTGGGAGCCGTACTGGACGCCGTCGACCTATGAAGAGGTGACGCGCTACGAGGCCATCGCCGAAATTGTCATGAAGCGCGGGCCCAAGGGTGATGATCCGAGCGCCTTCGATGCCCGCCAGGTCTCGCAGAATCTCGGCCCACAGATCGTCCGGCCGTCCGGCGCTGAATAGGCGTGGGTTGGCCGTACGGCCGTGATTCCGCACCAAAACAGGGTTGCAGGCCCGTAAACGGGACCGCAACCAGACGCGGCTATGCTGCCAGCCGTCATGACCCCGGCTGTCTCGATCATCATTCCGACTTTTCGTAGGCCGGAGCGGGCTGTGGAGGCGGCGCGATCTGCGCTGGCGCAGGCGTGCGATGCGCCGTTCGAAATCGTGCTGGTCGACAATGACCCGGAAGGATCGGCGCTGGCGCCGCTGCGTGGTCTTGATGATCCACGTATTGTCGTCTGCCACGAACCTCGCGCGGGCGTCGCCAATGCGCGCAATGCCGGCCTGCGCGCCGCGCGTGGCGAACTGATTGCCTTCCTCGACGATGACGAGATCGCACCGTCAACCTGGCTCTCCGAACTTGTGCGCGTGCAGGTTGCGGAAAAGGCTGATGTCGTGTTCGGGCCGGTGCGCACGAAGCTGTCAGAACCGCCGCGCGATCATCGCGCGTATTTCGAAGCCTTCTTTGCGCGCGATCCCGGCCATGCTGAAGGCCCGATCGACCGCTTCTATGGATGCGGCTGCAGCCTCATCCGCCGCGCTGCGCTTCCCAACGCCGAGCCGTTCTCGGCGACGCGCAACGAGATTGGCGGGGAGGATGATCTTCTGTTCCAGGCGATGTCGGCCGCAGGCGCGCGCTTTGCCTGGGCGCCGGGCGCGTGGGTGTGGGAGACGCCTGAACCTTCGCGCGTTACGTTGTCCTACACGCTGCGGCGCGCCTTCGCTTACGGGCAGGGGCCGGCGACGCAGGCGTGGTCGGCCCACAAGCGGGACTATCCGGCGATAGGGTTCTGGATGGCGGTTGGCCTTGCGCAGACCCTGGTGTTCGGCGGGTTGGCGGCCGGCAGCTATCTGGGCAAGACGCGCAGGCGCGCGATCGCCTACCGTCGGTTCGTCGAGGGCGTGGGCAAGCTGTTGTGGTTTCCGGTGATCAAGCCGCGCTTCTATGGCGCAGCACGGCTGCCCAAGGCTCAGCGTCTCAAGACAGCAGGTTGATGCAGCGCGCAATTTCCGCTGGCGATGCGGTGTCGTTGAAGAACGTGTCCAGGGTCCAGTCCTCGTTCATCATGTAGAGCCACGAGGCGTGACTGACGAGATAGCCGCCGGCGCTGTCGGAATCCTCGCCACGGGCAAAGCCGGGCGTCTTGAAGGCGGCGTTCACCGCCTTGAGTTCATCCATCGTGCCCGTGAGGCCGACAATGTCCTTTGGGAAGCCGTTGGACCGGATGTACTGACCAAGGGTCTCCAGCGTGTCGCGGGCAGGGTCGACGGAGATGAAGAGGGTGACCGGGCGCTTGTCTTCCGGCACGTCCTCCATGGCCTTGCCGACGTTGAACAGCACCACAGGGCAGATGTCGGGGCAGTAGGTGTAGCCGAAGAAGACCAGCGCCTTGCGGCCCTTGAAGGTGGCTTCCGTGACCGCTGCCCCGGTGTGCGAAGTCAGTTGGAACGGTCCGCCGATAGCCGCCGAAGAGCGGCTCTTGCAGGCGGCGATGGCGGCTTCATCGCCGCGTGGAGCGCCACAGGCCGCCACAGCCAGCGCCAGGGCAAGTACGGAAATACGAGACAGGATGCGCATCCGCCGGATATGCACATGCTGGCGCAAAAAGCCAATTGCGGCGCGTTGACGTTACCGTGCATCCTTCGAGAGCCATGCAGGCGAACGAAACAACCGGACTGGATCAGGCCCCGCGCGCAAACCTTCCGTCCACCTCGCTGGCGGAACCTGCGCGCGATGAGGCGTTGCGCAGCGTTGGCGCCGCCTTCGGGCGTACGCGCCTGCGTACCCTGGTCAGCTTGCGCTGGATGGCGATTGTGGGCCAGGCCGCCGCCGTCCTGTTTGTTCACTACGGCCTGCGGTTCGAGTTGCCGCTTGCCGCCTGCCTTGCGGCGGTGGGGGCTTCAGCCTGGCTCAATGTGGCGCTGATGGCGGTGTTCCCGTCCCAGCACCTGTCCTCGCCCTCGGAAACGGCAGGGCAGCTGGCGTTCGATACGGTGCAGGTCTCCGTATTGATCGGTCTTACGGGCGGGCTGCACAACCCCTTCCTGCTGATGATCCTTGCGCCCGTAACGGTCGGCGCCTCGCGCCTGCTGCCCGCTTACGCCGCGATGCTGGCGGTGCTGGCGCTTCTGTGCTGCGCGGGCATGTGGATGTGGGGGATGCGTCTGCCGTGGATCGCGGGCGAGGACCTGACCCTGCCGCCCATCTATCTGGCCGGACAGCTGGCGGCGGTCTCGATCGGGCTGGTCTTCTTCACGGTTTCGGCCTGGCGCACCGGGCGGGACGAGGCACATCTCGTGTCGGCGCTGGACGCCGTGCAGGCGGTGCTGGCGCGCGAACAGCAGCTTTCGGCCCTTGGCGCGCTTGCCGCCGCGACGGCGCACGAGCTGGGAACTCCGCTCGCCACCATTCATCTCGCGGCGCGGGAGCTTGGCCGCAGCATCAAGGCCGGTCATCCCGCACGTGAGGATGTGGAACTCATCGTCGATCAGTCCGAACGCTGCCGCGCGATCCTGAAGCAGATTTCGCAGCGCCGGCACATGACCGACGCCGCCATGGCGCGCGCAACCCTGCCGGGCCTGCTTGACGAGGTGGTTGAACCCCACAGGGCCACGGGCATACACATCCAGTGTTCATCTTCGCCGCTGAGCGGCGGCGCTGCGGCCGAAAAGCCGCCGGATGTGATCCGCAAGCCCGAAATCATCCATGCCCTTGGCGCGTTCGTCGAAAACGCCGCAAGTTTCGCTACGCGCGAAGTGAACGTGAACGCCCGCTGGTCGAACGACGAAGTGCGCATCTACATCACTGACGACGGGCCGGGCTTTGCGCCCTCCGTGTTGGCGAAGCTAGGCGAACCCTATTTCAGCGAACGCCGTATCGAACAGCGCGGCGGCGGCATGGGTCTGGGCTTCTTCATAGCGTGCACCCTGCTAGAGAGAACCGGCGCTCGCGTGACGCCGTATAACCGTCAGCTGCCTGCAAAGGGGGCGGTTGTTCGCGTCACCTGGCCGCGCGCCGCCATTGAGGCGCCGGAGGGTTGGATTGAAGGGTAGGGTTTCCGCAAGATATTCGTGGAATGCCAATACATGACCCCGGGGAACTCCCGGACATTCGATTTCCCACCCGGCGGGTGGACAAATCCGCAGGGTGGTCTATTTCGTCGCACCCCTTATATTGCCGGCAACACAAGCCGCAGCGGGAGTTTCTGGGTGGAAGAATCCGTCGAATCCGACCCGCGTGTTGCAGCGCTTGAGGACAAGTCCCTCCTGGTGCTCGACGACGACGCCCCGTTCCGGGCGCGTCTTGCGCGCGCTCTCAGCCAGCGCGGCTTTCTGGTTGCTGCTGTTGGCTCGGTCGCCGAGGCGAAGGAACAGCTGAAGAAGCAGACGCCTGCTTTCGCGGTTGTCGATCTCCGGCTGGAGGACGGTTCCGGGCTCGAAGTTGTCGAAGCCCTGCAGCGCGCCCGCGAAGACATGCACGCCGTCATCCTCACCGGTTATGGCGCCATCTCGACAGCGGTTGCCGCTGTGAAGGCCGGCGCGATCGACTACCTGCCCAAGCCAGCTGACATCGACGACGTTGTGAACGCCCTGCTGACAGGCCGCTCCGACCGGCCTGAACCGCCGGAAAACCCGATGTCGGCAGATCGCGTGCGCTGGGAGCACATCCAGCGCGTGTACGAACTGTGCAATCACAACGTGTCCGAAACGGCGCGCCGCCTGAACATGCATCGACGCACGTTGCAACGCATCCTGGCCAAGCGCGCGCCGCGCTAGGGTTCCGCGCGAGTGTCGTGAGGGCAAATTGCAGCTGCAACTGCCTGCCTCAAGCCTGGTGTCAAATTTCGTCCGTATTCCCTGCTATAACAGGATGGTTGGGAGATAGGCATGACCTTGCGCGTGATAGTCCTGATCGGGCTCATGTTTGCCGCGCCGGCTTTGACGCTGCTGACGGCTGCCGCCGACTCGAAGGCGATCGGCCGCTACAATGACTGGCGCGTCTATACCGAGGGCGAGGGGCGTAGCCTTGTCTGTTTCGCGACGGTCGAGGCCAACGACAAGGCGCCAAAGGCGGCTGATCATGGCGAGGTTGTCTTCTACGTCGCCGTCTGGAAATCCGGGGCGTCGAAAGGGCAGGTCAGCCTCCGCGTGGGCTATAACCTGCGCACCGATATCGCCCCCACAGCCATTGTCGGCCGCGACCGGTTCGCGATGGTCGCCACGGGGCAGGAAGCCTTCCTGAAGGAAGATCGCGACAGCACGCTGATCGCCGCTCTGCAGAAGGGCCAGGAACTGCGTGTCGAAGCAGCCTCGGTCAAGGACGCGCGGACGGCGTACCACTTCTCACTCAAGGGCTCGCGCGACGCCATCGACAAGGCCAAGTCGCTTTGCAAGTGAGCGCCGTCTGAGCGCCGCTTGTCCGCAGCGTATGCTGGTTATCGTTCAGCCTGATCAGAGACAGAGAGGGGCGCACCCATGGCCTATGTCGACGGATTCATCCTTCCTGTGCCGGAAGCCAAAATGGACGCCTACAAGAAGGAAGCGCGCCGCGCCGGCAAGGTCTGGATGAAGCACGGCGCATTGATGTACTGGGAGGCGGCGGCCGATGATGTGCCGGCGGGCAAGAGCACAGACTTCCATCGCGCCGTGAAGCGGAAGGAGGGGGAGACAGTGGTCTTCGCCTTCGCGGTCTACAGGAGCCGCAAGCACCGCGACGAGGTAATGAGGAAGGTGATGGCCGATCCCGACATGAAGTACGACCCGGCGAAGATGCCCTTCGACGGCAAGCGCATGTTCTGGGGCGGCTTCAAGCCGTTCATCGAGATGAAGGCGGAGGTAGACTAGCGCCGCAAGATGGCGCGGCCGTTTCCTGTCACCCTAATTTCCCCAGATCGCCTTCACGACGTTGTCTGGCATGCTCGCATACATCCTGAACATGTCCTGTGAGCCCAGCGCATCAAGGCAGGGCAGGCCAGCTGTGCAGTTGGCGCGGTTCTCGGCATTACCGACGAGCGCGACGGCCCGGAACTTCACGCCCTTCGCGGTGAAGGTATCTGCCGTGTCGGCGAACAGGTCCTCGACCTTCACCTTCTGCAGCTTGCCGTTCAGCGTGGCCCAGATCGAGGTGCGTGACTCGACGCGGAACACGGGCCGGAAATTGGCGTTCGCGCCACCGGGTTCCTCCACGACGGGGCGATAGAGGATTAGGGCGCATGGCTCGCGCGGCGTGCCTGCCGCTTTGGGCGCGCAACGGCCTTCGCGGGTGAGCGCGTCGTAGAGATCAGCCGTGCCGCCAAAGACGACCAGGCTGTACTTCCCGGTGTCGAATCCCTGCACCGACGCAACCGGCGTTGCCGCCGGCGTGCTTCCAGCCAGGATGGCAGAGAGCGCTGCGTCGGGTGTCGTGAGCGCATGGTCCACCGCAGCAAGGCCCTCGGCGATCCAGGTCGCGTCGGGGCATGTGCCCTTGCAGCCTGCATCTAGGCTGGCGAGGTCGGCGCGCTGGCGTTTTGCGCCTTCGGTATCGTTGAGCTTCGCATAGACAAGTGCGAGCCGCGACTTGGGCTCGGGCCGCCTGGGCTCCATCCGCACCGCCTTCTCGAGATGGGCGCGGGCCTCGTCCCACTTGCCAAGGCCGATCTTGGCGACGCCCATCAGGAAGCTGGAGTCCAGCGTCGTCGGTTCGCGCCGCACGAGATCAGCGAGCGTCTTCTCCGCAGCCGCATAATCCTGCGCAGCGAGCGCATCCGTTGCGGTCTTGTGCAGGGCAGCCAGATCGCGCTGGGTGGATTCGTCGATCCGGTCTGCATTGTAGATGCCGTCATAATTCGGCTTGGTGCTGAGCCCGGGCTGGGCGTGCGCTGCGGCCGCGAGCGATAGGCCGCAGGTTGCGAGCAGGACGAGACGCCTGAAACTTGACATATCCACCCCCAAGGAACTGGTTGCGATGATCATGCCCCAATCCGCTGCATCCGCCAAAACACGAACCACAGAGGCGAGTTTCGCGCCTGCAGCATCGGGTATCGCCTAGCAGGCCCGTTTCAGGTATGAGCCCGGCAAATGTCCGTTGAACTCGATCTTTCGCGCAAGCTGGCCCCGACAGTCGTCTCGAACCTCGCAGGTTTGGGCAGGGAAGGCCTGCGGCAGGCCATGATCAGCGCAGGCGTCGAGGAAAAGAAGGCGCGCATGCGCGCAAGTCAGCTGTGGCGCTGGATCTACCATTACGGCGCGACGGATTTCTCCCGCATGACCGATGTGGCGAAGGAACTGCGCGCGGTTCTCGGCGACAAGTTCGTGCTTGAGCGGGCAGACATCAGCGCCGCGCAGGTCTCGGTCGACGGCACGCGCAAATGGCTGATCGGTTACGGTCCAAATGTCGAGGCCGAGTGCGTCTTCATTCCGGATGTGGGCAAGGCAGGGGCGCTGTGCGTCTCCAGCCAGGTGGGCTGCACGCTGACCTGCACTTTCTGCCACACCGGCACGCAGAAGCTGGTGCGAAACCTCTCGGCTGCCGAGATCGTCAACCAGGTGATGATCGCGCGTGACGCCTTGGAAGAATGGCCCACGGCCGAGCGGCCGCTCAACGATGGCGATCGCAGGCTCACCAACATCGTCTTCATGGGCATGGGCGAGCCGCTCTACAATCTCGACAATGTGGTCGAGGCGATCGAGACGATCACGGATGGCGACGGCATCTCGATCTCCAAGCGCCGCATTACGGTGTCGACTGCTGGCGTTGCGCCGAAAATTCCGGAGCTTGGGCAAAGGACAGATGCGGGGCTTGCGATCAGTCTGCACGCCACGCGCGATGACCTTCGCGATGAGCTGGTTCCGATCAACAAGAAGTACGACTTGAAAGAGCTGTTTGACGCCATCCGGGCCTATCCCGGCCTGTCGAACTCCAAGCGTGTCACGTTCGAGTATGTGATGCTCAAGGGCGTCAATGACTCGTTGGCCGAGGCGAAGGACCTCGTGAAGCTGCTCGGCGGCGTGCCGAGCAAGATCAACCTGATTCCGTTCAATCCCTGGCCGGGCACGACTTATGAGTGCTCCGACTGGGAGACGATTGAGGCTTTCGCTGAAGTGCTCAACCGGGCCGGCTATGCCAGCCCGATCCGGACGCCGCGCGGCCGAGACATTCTCGCTGCCTGCGGCCAGCTCCGTTCCGAAAGCGTGAAGCAGAAAGCCAGCGAGCGCCTTGCCGCGCGGCTGGCGGAGAAGGAAGCGTCAGCCGGGAGCTGAAGTTTTTTGCTGTTCACGACCTGACCTCTTTTTCCCCTCCAAAAGCTGCCTGCAGGCGGTCGCGCCAGGCGGCGCGCTCGCTGCCGCTGATGACGGCGACGGAGAAGAAGGGCTTGCGATCGCTGGCTGCCGAATAGAGTTCGACCTGCGGTTCCGTGCGCCAGCCAGCAACGCCGCCGGGATCGACCAGACGCGCGCCACCGGCCTTGTCCCAGATCGTCACCAGGTTGCGCACGGGATCGTAGCTGATCGCTGCGCCGTCCTTTGCGTGGACCTCGCCGGGATCAAAGTCGGGTAGGGACGCAAACGTCGAACGCGCATCGTCCTCGCCCTTGGGGGCCGGCCGCGCGAGATGCGCGATCAGGACAAACGTCGTGGCGGCCATGACGAACGCGCCGCCTATGAGATAAAGGTCCATGGCTTTCCCTCTAGAGGGGAAAGCGTCTTTGCCGAGGAAAACGGGTCAACACGCCAGCGTGAATCGCTCCACTGCGTTCGACGTTTCGCTGCCGCTGGGTTTCTTCGCTCCGCCCACCAGCCAGATGGCGTCACCGATCACGACAGCGCCAAGGCCGTGGCGTGGCGTCGGCATGGGAGTTGCGGCATGCCACGCGTCGGTCTTGGGGTCATAACGCCAGACTTCGGCGTGAACCTTGCCGCCATCGTGGAAATACTCTCCGCCGAACACATAGAGTTGTCCGCCGAGCGCGCCTGCCGCATTTCCGCCTGCGCCCGCGCCCTTCGGCATCGGGGCCGCTGTGCGCCATCTGTCTTCCTTCGGGTCGTAGACCTCGTGCGCATCCGACGGCCCGTCGCTGACATGGCGGCCGCCTGCCACATGCCATTGCCCGTCGATGACCGCCCCTGCCGCGCTGTTGCGCGCCGACAGGGCAGGCGCAGCGGTGGACCAGCGATCGGCGACAGGGTCATAGACGAAGTGCCGGTCTGTGTCGGCATGATCGCCATAGGCAAGGTTGGCGGTCCCTTTCGGTGCGCGGCCGCCGACGATGTGGATGTGATCGCCAAGGCTGGTCGCGACGACTTCCGCATTGGGTCCGGGCGAGGGCGCAAGGTTGGTCCAGTTGCCGTGATCATAGGCCATGGCTTCGGCCGACATGATCCAGTTCACCGCGCCGGGGTTCGTCGCGAAGCCGCCGAACAGGTAGAGCCGCCCCTTGTGGCTGATCGCGTGCGGATGGTGTCGCGGCGCGGGCAGCAGGCCGAGCCCGGCCGATATGCCCGTTGCTGGATCGTAAGCCACGTGATCGCGGCCAACGCCGACAACGCGGCCATTCTCGGCCAGCAGTCCGCCGCAGATATGGATGATCCCCTCATGCGCGGCCGGATAGATTTCCTGGACGGCGATTGGCAGCGGCGCCTTCGCGCTCCAGCATCCGGCCAGCGTTGTGGGGGGCGCTACCGGTGGCGACTGTGTGCACGCGGCAGCAAGGCCGGCGCTGGCGGCTACGATGGCTTTGCGGCGGGTCAGCTGCATGATCGCGAACTCCTCGACTGCGGGCTGCGAAACGATAGCATACCCGCAATTTGGAGGGGATCATGCCGATGCGGATGTTGTTCGGAGCCGTCACGCTGTTTGCTGCTGCATGCGGGAGCGCGCCCGTTCCAGCCCCCGAACAGGCCGTCGAGCAGTTCATGTGGGATTATACAAAGGCGTGGAACCAGCACGACTCGGCTACCATTGCGCGGGATTTCTATCGCACCGGTCCCACCGTGGAAGAGCAGACAGCCAGCCTCGAGCGTGGCTTCGAGACCCTGCGCGGGCAGGGTTACAAGGAATCAGCCATTCACGAGGTGAAGGCGTGCATGACCGGCCCCGATGAGGCGTGGGCCGGGATGAAGTATTCGCGGCTGAAGGCGAATGGCGAACCCCTGCCGCCGAAGGACCGAGCCAGTTCCTACACGCTGACGAAATTCGCCGACGGCTGGCGCATCACCGGCGTTGGCGGCGCCGCTGCGGACCAGCCGCTGGCGTGCCCGGCTGCCTAGAGCTTGTTGTCGCGATTTGTCTCGGGGTCTTCCGCGGCGACCAACGAAAATGCGCCGGTGTCCCGATTGCGCCAATGCAGGGCGCCCTTGCCGATCGAGAACCATGCGCCGTCAAGGTTGAGCTCACCGCGCTCATAGGCCGAGCGCACGAACGGAAAGGTCATGAGGTTGGCGAGCGACTGGCCCACTGCGCCATGTTCCAGCGCCTCCTGCCAGTCCTTCGGCTGAAGGGCCGGGTCCTTCAGAACGGCGTCGCGCGCACTGGAGGCGATTTCCACCCACGGGGCGATGAACTGGCCGACCGGCCGGTCGGCCGCCGCAGCGATCGAGGCGGCGATGCCGCCGCATCCGCCATGGCCCATCACAAGGATCTGCTTCACGCGGAGCGCCGTGACGGCAAATTCGAGTGCGGCCGAAACGCCGTGCAGGCCCCCGCTGTTGTCATAGGGCGGCACGAGGGCGGCAACGTTACGGATGGTGAACAGTTCGCCGGGGGCGGCGTCGAAGATCATGGAGGGGTCGGCGCGGCTGTCGGCGCAGGCGATGATCATGGTTGCCGGCTGTTGACCATCGCGCAGGCTATGGAAGACGTCCCGCGCTTCGCGATACCGGCTGGCTCGGAAGCGCCGGTAGCCGGCGATCAAATCCTGTGCATCGTCAGCAAAATCGATCATGGTTGCCGTCGCGTATCCAAACTTTGCTGCAGAAGCAAATGTAATCGCCGTGATGTGATTGACTCCCCACGGAAGCTGGCCTGAAAAGGTACGCATAGTTCCGTTAGACCTCGACACGACCGTACTGGCGACTGCAGCAGCCGACACGAGGCCGTCTCATGAGTGAAGACGATATCCCGCTTCCCGGCGAAGACGCCGCGCTCGATGATGGCGTCCGGCGCAGGGTTGGGCCAAGGCGCAGCGAGGCCTCGACCAACGCCGTGCTGATCGCCGCGTACAATGAGCTGTCCGAGCATGGCTGGCGCGACTTCTCGGTCGATCGCGTGGCCAAGACGGCCAAGGCTTCCAAGCAGACGATCTATCGCTGGTGGAAGTCGGCCGCCTGCCTGGCGGTTGACGCGGCGCTCGCGCGGCTGGCCGACAAGCCGCCTGTGGTGGTCGCCCCAACCGCCGATGTCCGCGACCGGATCGCCGCCCTGATCGAGCCCATGCTGGTGGCGGTGCGTACGGGCGATGGCGCGCATGCCTGGCGCGGGGCGCTGCTGGCGGCGGCCGATGATGGTGATGCGGGCGAGGTTTTCCGGGCCTGGTTCAACGACAAGGTCAAGATACCGCTGCGCCACATCCTGGCCGAGCAGGCGCTGAAGGGGACCGTGCGGCGCGACTGGGACATCGATCTTGCGACCGAGCTTTTGTTCGGGCCGATCTGGCATCGCCTGATCGCCATGCGCGGGCCGGTGCCGGAGGTTTATTCGCGGCGTCTGGTCGAAAGCGTGCTGAAGGCGCTCGCTCCGGGGTGAGCTCGGCTACTCGCGACTCAGACCCAGCGCCTTCATGCGCGCCACATAGGCGGACATGCGCTGGTCCCTCTGTTCGCCAAGTTCGCGCAGATAGGCCCACGTATAGAGCCCGGTGTCGTGGCCGTCCGTGAACCGGATGCGCAGGGCATAGCGCCCGACCGGTTCAGCTCCGGCGACCCCGACATGGCGCTTTTTCACGGGCGGCGGCGGGTTTTCATTGCCATGGCCCTTGGTTTCTGCGCTCGGGCTTTCGACCCGCAGAAGCTCGTAGGGCAGGGTAAATTCCGCGCCATCATCGAAGCTGAGGTGGAGCTCCGCGCGGGCCTTGTTGAAGCGCAGGTCAACCGGCCAGGGCGCGGCCCGGGCGGGACTGGTCACTTCGATGCGCCAAGGTCACGCGCTTCATCGCGCAGCATGACTGGCACGCCATTTCGGATCGGGAAGGCAAGGCCGGCGGCGCGGCTCACCAGCTCATTGGCCTCACGATCATAGGTCAGCGCCGAACGCGTCACCGGGCAGACCAGCACTTCGAGCAGGCGGGGATCAACGCCGTTGTCGGCGCCTGTGTCCGCGCCGCTGGTGTCCGTCGATGTCATTGCCGCCGTGTTCGCTGCCATGTTCATTGCACGTATCCGCCACCCTGACCCGGGCGCTCCATTTCTAGCAGAGTTATCAGCGCCGCGCACCTGTCCGAGAGCGTGCGCGCTTCAAGAAGCGCTTGCTTCTCCGGATTCGTAAAGGGGCAGGCCGCTGAAAGGGAGTTGATAAGCGCGTCCAGCGGCGTCTCCTCGATGGTCGACCAGTCGGCGCGCATTTCGCCGCGCGCGAGGTAGGCCTTCAGCGCCGCGAACAGCCGCCCGCGCATGGTCTCGTCGAGCGCCGGGTTGGGGATCAGGTCGTGCGCGAATGGCGCCCAGTCGGTGCGGGCGATGCGATAGGGGCTGTCGCCCGTTATCTCGGCCTGGACGCGGAAGCGCGCCACGCCGGTCAGGACAATCAGATAGCGGCCATCGTCGGTTTCCTGCAGGCCCGTGATCCGGCCGGCGCAGCCCACGGCCGCCAGAGGGCTTGATTCGTCGCCCGCTCCGGTCGGCGCAAGGCCTGCCAGCTGTATCATTCCGATCAGCCTGTGCCCGGCCAGGGCCGAGTCCACCATGGCGAGATAGCGCGGCTCGAAAATGTTCAGCGGCAGGCTGGCGCGGGGAAACAGCAGGGCGCCGCCCAGCGGAAAGACGGGGATGGCGGCGGGCAGGTCAACGATCTTGCGATAGGCTCGCGACAAGTCAGGTGTCCTTGGCCAGGAGCCTCCCCGTAACACGCCGGGAAAGGCAGGCGACCCCACACGTAACGAACGTCCCTTACCATGAGATGGGCTGCGCCGCGACCCTGTCCAGTCCCTGGGACAATCAGTGCAGAGGCGTCGGGGTGAAGGCGTGAACGAGGAGCGCACCGGCGACGGCCAGATAGACCAGCAGCGTTCCCGTTGTCCCCACGGCCCTGCCGATGGAGAAGCCGCTGGAGCCGGCGAGCCCTGTGGCGTGGAGGATGCGCGAGATCAGCAACACAAGCCCTACCATGTGGATGTACCAGGCCGGCATGCCCAGCATGGCGAGCGCGCCGATGCCGACCATCAGCGCAGGCACGTCTTCAACCGCGTTCATCTGTACGCGCATGGCGCGGTCGAATTCCGGGGTGGTCTCGCCCGAAGGCAGCTTCAGCTTCCCGCGACGCCCGGCGACGTAGAATTTGAGGCCAAGCATCAAGATAACGAGCAGCCCGATGTTCATCGCCGCCGCCTGCACCGGCGACATTCCCGTAAGGAAATCCATTGAAGCCCTCCCGCTTGTCTGGCGCGACCCTACTGCGGCGGCGGCGGGGAAGGAAGCGCTCCCAGGGGAAGTCGAAGGGTTGCGGGGGCTCGATGCGCAGCCTACCAAACCCGCTGGAGGACTTATCGCATGGCCGGCAAGGCATCAGGTGGAGACGCGCTGTTCAGGTCGCTTGTGGCGGCAAAGCCGAAGCTGGTGACGGGCGTGCCGGATGGCATGCTGGCCGAGACCATCATGCTGTGCGAAGCCTCGCCTGATTTTCCCTATATTGCATGTGCCCGCGAGGAAGAGTGCATTGGCGTTGCCTGTGGCGCGGCGATGGCCGGTGAGCGCGCCGTGGTGATGGTGCAGAATGCCGGTCTGCTGAATTCGCTGGGCGCGTTTGCGACCATGGGGCTGCGCTATGGCCTGCCGTTCGTCGTGATCGTGACCAATCGCGGCGCGCTGGCTGATCCCAATGGCTACGACATCGAGAAGCGCGAGGCGTTTGATGCAGGCGTGCGGCCGATGGCACGGGTGTTCGATTTCGACGCAAGCGACCTGCCGGACGATCTCATTCCCGCGGCGTTCAAATGGGCGGAGGCCGCGCGCAAGCCGGTGATCATCGCTCTCGAGAAGCGCCTCGGCGCGGAGGCCGCGGCATGAGCGATCTCTCGAATCTTCCCTCGCAGAAGGATGCCATCGCCGCCGCGCTGGCGCTCTATCCCGCGCGTCCGTTCGCGGTGTCGGATATCGGCTCGCAGACTGGCTGGCTGAAGGCGGCAAGTCACGACGCACGCAATCTCTACGTCTCCGGGCCGATGGGTCTCGCGACCTCCGTGGCGCTCGGTCTTGCGGCTGTACGCCCTAACGAACAGGTGCTGGCAATCGCAGGCGATGGCGCGCTGGCGATGAACCTCACCTCGCTTGCGACCATTGCGGGCGCAAAGCCGAAGAACCTCTCCATACTGCTGGTCGACAATCGCGTCTATGAATTCACGGCTTCTGTTCCGACGCCGACGCGTGAGCTCGACTGGCTGGCCGTTGGCCGCGCGTTCTTTGGGGTGGAGCAGTGCATGCGCCTGTCAGACCTGACGCCCGAACGCTGGGCGAGCGTTGCGCGGCCGGCGATGATCGTGGCGGACATTGCGGCCGCGCCCGCAAAGCCGCCCGCGCTGGGCATGACGCCAGCGCAGATCAGGCTGGATTTTTTGAAGGCGGCGAAGTGCTAGGGAGCCTGTCGAGAGAGTCCCTTCGCGGCGTCCCCCATCCGGCCCTGCGGGCCACCTTCCCCGTGAACGGGGAAGGCCGGGCGGCGGCGGGAAACGTCCTCCCCTGCGAAGCGGGGGAGGTGGACGCGAAGCGGACGGAGGGGGAAGCGGCAAGGGGATTGCCGATGGGAGGGGGGAGTGCGCGAGATCGAGAAGAAGGCGATGGCGCGCCGCCTTCGCAAGAAGCTGACGCCAGCCGAGGCGCTGATGTGGTGGCGCTTGCGTCGCGAATACGGCGAATGGCGTTTCCGCCGACAGCATCCCGTCGGCCCCTACATCGCAGACTTTGCCTGCATCGAGGCGCGATTGGTGATCGAGATCGATGGCGCAACGCATGGAGCGCCCGAAGCGCTTGCCTACGACGAACGCCGTACACGCTACATCGAGTCCGGCGACTGGCGCGTGATCCGCTTCACCAATTTTGAGGTGGAGACCAACGGCGAAGGCGTCCGGGATACAATCCTCGGCGCGCTACAGGAGCAGGTTGGGCGGCTTCGCACCAGATAGCTGACGATCCCCTCGGTGCGTCCCCCATCCGGCCCTGCGGGCCACCTTCCCCGTGAACGGGGAAGGACGGGCGTCAGTGCCCTCGTCCTCTCCCCGCGAAGCGGGGGAGGTGGACGCGAAGCGGACTGAAGGGGAGTCGGCAGGGGGATTTCGGCTAGCCGAAAAGCACGTCCTGCAATGTGCGGCCCGTACCCAGTGCAAGTGAATAGACACCATTGGTGTAGGTATTCGTGTCGTGGTACATGCGCGCCGGCTCTGAAAATTCCGGCGCAAGCGGCGAGCCGTCCGCCGCGAAAAACGGCACGCCGCCTTCCGCCACATCCATGCCGGGCGTCTGCTCGATCGCCTCTTCAATCGTGGCATAGGTCGTCAGGGACCAGGTCACGGTGTCCAAGATGAACACTCTCGACTTCGGCAACGGACCCATCGCCAATCCTACCTGAACAAGATCGCCGACAATCTCCGGCGGCCTTCTTTCGTCACCTCGGCCTTGGGGCCGGCGGCTTCGAAGATTTTCAGCAGCTGTTCCTTGGCCGCACCTTCCTTCCAGTTCGCGTTCTTCTCGAGAATGGCGAGAAGCTGGTCGGCGGCGTCCTCGTGCTTGCCTTCGGCCGAATAGAGCGCGGCAAGGTCGAAGCGCGCGTCCCAGTCGGTCGGCGTGTTGTTGACGCGCGTTTTCAGTTCGAGCGTCGCATCCGGCTCGGCGACATGGCTGACCAGGTCGAGCGCCGCAAAGATCGGCGAGGCGGACGGGTGCTTGCGGTTGGCCTCGGGGATCAATTCCGCGATCTGGCGCGCGCGCTCCACATCGCCTGCCTTCATGTAGCAGCGGGCAAGGCCGGCGAGGGCCTCGATATTGTCCTTCTCCTGATCCAGCACAGCGGCGTAGATCTCGGCGGCGACCGTGAAGTCGCCATTGTCGGAGGCGTCCTCGGCTGCGGCCAGAAGTTCCGCCACTGTCGGGCCAGTATCAGCGCCGTCACCCTTAAGCTTGTTGACGAAGGCGCGCACCTGGCTCTCGGGCAGGGCGCCCATGAAGGCGTCGACCGGCTGGCCGTTCCTGAACGCCACCACGGTCGGGATCGACTGCGAGCCCGTCATCTTCGCAATCTGCGAGAACACGCCGGGGTTCTTGTCGACGTCGATCTTCACCATCTTCACGGCGCCGTTGCTCTCATCGACGACCTTTTCCAGAAGCGGCCCGAGCGAGCGGCAGGGGCCGCACCAGGTCGCCCAGAAATCGACGATCACGGGAACCGCCTTCGACGGTTCGATCACGTCGGTCATGAAGGTCTGGTCGGTACCATCGGATACGTGCGGGCTCTTCGAGCCCCCGCCCGGTGGTTTTCCAGCGCCTGCGCCGATGAGGCTCATCGGGTTGCTCCCTAAAGATCTACGGGGGGGCCGGCTGCCGGCCCCGTTCGGCCCAGTAGATGGGCACGAAGGCGGTGAACGGCAACGAGGTCTAGCCCTCGCCCAGTTTTGCGAAGTCGATAGGGGTCACCGTATGGCCTGCCGCCCCGGCAAAGCCAAGGAAATCCGCCCGCGAAATCGCAGTGGTCATGTCGCAGCGGAGGGGATGAAAATTGAGCGTTTCATGGGCCAGCAAGGCCGCATCCGCCACCAGCCGCACCCGCTTTGCCTGATCGTTCATCACTGCCAGCCCGGTCACCGACCCCGGAGTGACGCCAAGCGCCTCCCACAGCAGGGGTGCGTCGGTGAAGGACAGGCGCTGGCAGCCCAGTGACCGGTGAAGCTGGTTCAGCGGCAGGACAGTGGAATGAAGCGCGCAGACCAGCACCAGCTGGCCCGACTTGTCCTTCATGAAGAGGTTCTTGGTGTGCCCGCCGGGCATGTCCACCTTCACCCGGGCGCTTTCGGCCACGGTGAACACCTTCTCGTGGGTGAAGGTGGTGGTCTTGATGCCCAGCCGATCAAGCAGCGCGAACAGCGGCTTCTCGGGCTCACGCGAGAAATCATCCGCGGCGGGGATCGGCCCGCGTCCGGTTCCCTCAACAGCGGCGGCGCTTTGATCTGTCATCCTGGCTGGTCTAGAAGTTGGGGCCCGTTGCGGGAAGGTCTGCGCCGGAAGGACTAGCGATGCGCCTCGATTGCTACAAGATCCACGAATGGGCGCCCGAAATCGCGCCGGGGCAGGGCCGCCGCGCCTGGATGGATGCCTTCGCGGACCGCCACCCCTATCGTTGCCTGCCGCTCACCATGGCGAACTGCACGGGCTGGGAGATCATCTGCCCCGTCGGGATCACCATCGAATGGGATGGCGGCATGATGGAGGAGAACATCAGGATCACGGGCGACGAGGAGTGGCCGCCGGTGAAGAATGTCGCCGACAGCCATTTCCGGCGCGGTATTGTCACCTTCCACACCGGCCACCTGTTCCGCACGGAGCCTGGCTGGCGCGTGTGGGCGATGGGTCCGCCGAACGAGCCGAAAGACGGCATATATCCGCTGCAGGGCCTGATCGAGACAGAGTGGCTGCCGTTCCCCTTCACCATGAACTGGCAGATGACACGCCCGGGCAAGGTGCGCTTCGAGAAGGGTGAGCCGTTCTGCTTCCTCACGCTGGTACAGGACACGAAGCTGGAAGAGATTCAGCCGACCTTGCGCCTGCTGGCCGACAATCCGAAGCTGCAGGAAGAGTTCACGGTCTGGTCCGAAAGCCGCGGCGATTTCAACAAGCGGCTCGCCAATCTCGAGGCCCAGGCCATGAAGGACCGCTGGCAGCGCCATTACATGAAAGGCCAGAAGGTCGATGGCGGGCAGGCCGAAACCCACCAGACCAAGCGTAAGCTCAAGACGCCAAAACCGGTCGCCAAGCCGCTTCCGGGGCTTGGCGGGGGTTAGGGTTTGGCCCAGGCCAAGAGGGGTGGAGGCGCCCCTTGCATCCGCCCCGGCTTTCGGCTTATAGACCCCCTCCCGAGCCGGAAGGCTCAGGTTTTACCCATCCGGCGCAAGCCGGTGCTTGCCAGGTAGCGGGCGTAGCTCAGGGGTAGAGCACGACCTTGCCAAGGTCGGGGTCGTGAGTTCGAATCTCATCGCCCGCTCCAGGTAGCCACCACAGTGACTGCAGCGAAATCCGCCTCCGGGCGGATTTTTGCGTTCTTGGCCTACGTCAACGTGACGGCGGCGGCGCTGCGGTTTATCTCGCTAGCCATGAAGATCGTCATCGCCGGTGGAGGTATTGGAGGGCTCAGCGCAGCCATCGCGCTGAGCAAGGTCGGCTATGAGGTCGAGGTGGTTGAGCGCGCGCCGGCTCTCACCGAGGTCGGCGCCGGCATCCAGCTTTCGCCCAACGCGGTGATGGGGCTCACCGCGCTTGGCCTCATCGATCCGGTCCTTTCCATCGCCTCGCGGCCCGAGACGCTGGAGCTACGGATCGGGCGGACCGGGGAGAAGGTATTCTCGATCCCCATCGCGCGGGAGTCGAAGCAGCGTTATGGCGCACCCTACCTGCACGTGCACCGGGCAGACCTGATCGAAATCCTCAAACGCGCGGCTGAGTTCGCGGGCGTGAAGGTTCGCCTCGGCGCGCGCGTCTCGGCCTATGTGCGGGACGGGGCAAGCGTGCGCGTAGGTCTCGACACGGGCGACATTTTGCCATGCGATCTGCTCGTTGGCGCCGATGGCGTCCGGTCCACCGTGCGCCGGCAGATGCTGGGCCCGGAGGACCCGCGCTATACCGGCACGGTCGCCTGGCGCATCACCGTTCCCGCTGACGCCGCGCCTGATCTGCCGCAGGCCGCCATCGTCTGGGCCGGCCCCGGCCGCCATGCCGTCACCTATCGCATTCGTCGCGGCGAGCTGATCAACTTCGTCGGCGTGGTCGAGACCGAGCGCTGGCGCGGTGAAAGCTGGGACCAGCCCGGCGATCCAACCGACCTCGCGCATGACTTTGGCGGATGGGCCTCGCCTATCCCGGACATCATTGCCGCCGCGGGGACGTGTTTCGTCTGGGCGTTGTTCGATCGCGACCCGCTGCCTTACTGGTGCGAAGGCGGGCGCGTCACGCTGCTGGGGGACGCCTGCCATCCAATGCCGCCCTTCCAGGCGCAGGGCGCGGCGATGGCGATCGAGGATGCGGTGATCCTTGCCAAATGCCTTGGCAAGCACGGCGTCTCGGAAGCTTCCCTGGCGCGGTATGAGGGACTGCGGCGCCCACGCACGGCTCGCGTGCAGGCGAGTGCGCGCAACAATATGGGCGTGTTCCATCGCTCGAATGCGCTGACGCAGGCCGCCACCTACGGACCGATGAAGCTGGCCGACCGGCTGTTCCCGGCCTTCGTCCGCTCGCGCCAAGACTGGATCTACGTCTACGACGTCCGCAAGATCGCGGTTTAGGGCGATCACTATTGCGGAACGGGCACAGCCTGGGCGCGCCGCATGCACTCGTCGAGCGCGATGCGCGGCGCATTCGTCTTCAGGTCCTTCTCGACCTGCGCGGCATAGGCCTCGGCGATGGCGCGCGCGTGTGTTGCGTGCGCGGCTTTTTCCTCCATCAGGCGGTTGATGCCCTGCTCACCGATGACAAAGCCCATCATCTGCGCCTTGCGCAGCAGCGCCTCGTCCACTGGCGCGAGGGCGTCGGAGACATCCGGGTTGGCGTTGTAGATCAGCGCTGAGCAGTAGAGATCATCGCGCCCCTGTTGCGATCCGGCGGCGAGAAGATCGGGCGGCAGCGGCGGCGCGCCGGGCGGAAGCTGATAGACGGGTGCGGCAGGCACGGCCATGGGCGCCTCAACCACGGCGGGCGATTCTGGCGAGGCGGCCGGAGCGTCCACCTGCGAGCAGCTGCTGCATGCGCCAAGCGCCAAGAAGGAAGCGAGCAAAAGTCCTGCCTGCTTCCGCGAATTCCTGATACCGACCATCATGCCGCCTCCCGGAGAAGTCTGTGTCCGTGATACTCCAGCGGTGGAGCGGGGCAACTGCCGCAGCCTGCCCCCTGACACACGTCCGCGCGAGCCCTATAGGCAGGCGCATGGACGTCTGGGTGTGGCTCAATTTCACATTGCTGTTCCTGGCTGGCGGGCTGACGCCCGGGCCAGCGGTTATGCTCGTGACCACGGCGTCGATCCGGTACGGATTCTGGCCATCCATAGCGCCAGCGCTTGGCATCTGTTTCGCCAACCTGATCTGGATCACGCTTGCGGCGTCAGGCGTTGCTGTCCTCGCGCGGGCGTTTCCAGACGCATTCCTGGTGCTGAAGATCGCCGGTATCGCCTTCATCGCATGGCTGGCCTGGAGAACCGCATTCGGCCCGCCGGTGGACCTGCTGCGCCGTGAGCCTCCGCCACGTTCGCGCCTGTTCATGCATGGCGTTGGCCTGCAGCTCGCGAACCCGAATGCGCTGGTCTATTTCGGCGGCCTGCTGCCGGCCTATCTCGATATTGAAGGCGATCTCGTTCCTCAGGTGATCATAAGCATGATCACTGTTACGGTGTGCGAGATGTTCGGTCTGATGGTCTATGCGGGCGGGGCCGATGCGCTGGCCAGGCGCTTCAGGTCGCGAGCGTTCGCGACCTGGTTCTTTCGTGTGGCGGCGGCGGCGATGCTGATGTCGGCGGGATTCGCCGTCTACCTGACATGGTCGGCCACGGGACGCTGAGAGGCGATCAGTCGCCCATCTGGCCAGTGCGCACCGGCAGTTCCATCGGCGCCATATCGCGTGGCGTGTCGCCGCGCGTCTTGGCGTCCTGGCGGCAGCGGTCCCGCTCGACCGGGTCGTTCTCGAAATGAGCGAGGCAGACCTGTTCCTGCGTCAGTTCGGGTTCGGGTCCGCCCATTGTGGAAGCGCAGCCGGCGGCCAGTGCGGCCAATGCAGTCAGGAGGGCTGCGGTTTTTTTCATGACGGCTCCTTTACGCTCAACTTCAGTCGGCTGCTAGTGTTCAGGGCGGGCCAGCGGCCGGTTGATCAGCACGGCCAGCAGAAGGGCGGGCCCGCCGATCGCTTCCCAGCCATGGCTGGTTCCGCGCTGGATCACGATCTGGCCCGGCTTCACCCGCGTGCGCGACGTGTCGAGGATCAGATCAACCTCGCCCTGCAGCAGGCAGATGACGTCGATCGACTCGGTACAGTGCATGGCCGGGTGTTTCGACTGGTCGGTGATATGATCTTCTGCATCGAACGCGGCGAAGCGCGCACGTGCTGCGGCGTTGAGCTCTTCGACGGGCACGCCCGGCGGGCGCGGCGGGATCACGAACCAACGCACCTTCACATTGCCCGCCGACGGCGAGAGCACGCATCGCTCCGGCCCCAGATCAGCATGGCTCTTCGGGTCGAGTGGACCGCTGGCCGCGTCGTGCCAGATGTCGAACAGACCGCCGACATTGGGATCGCCGCTCTCGGCGGAGGGCGGACCATCGATGATCACCAGCGATTGCCCGTCGGCGTCCTCGCCCGTGATGATGCGGCGCATGATGCTGGAAAAATCGGTCATTTCGCGCCGCCGCTGAAGTCAGCCTTCTGGCCCTTGAACAGAGGCGGATAGGCGTCCTTGTCCTCCACGCGGGCGACCTTCTTGTTGCGCTCCTGATCCCGCTTCCAGACTTCATACGCCGTGTCAGGAATGTGATCGACCTTATAGGGGTTGATCGTTTCAAGCGTGGACGACTGCGGCGGAACGTGCGGGTCGTAGCGCGATGCTGGATCCATGACGCAGCCGGCAAGACTCGCGGCAGTCACAAGAAGCAAGACGTAGCGCATAGGTGGCCCCAAGGATTCCCAGAACGCAAAAGCCTCTCACGTCCGGCGCTACTTATCCAGCTTCTGGATTTGCTTGTAGCGTGGGCATCGCACCTCGTGATCGTTCACCATGCCCATGGCCTGCATGACGGCGTAAACGATCACCGGGCCGCAGAACTTGAAGCCGCGCTTCTTCATGTCCTTCGCAATCACTTCCGACAGGTCGGTCTTGGCCTGAACGTTTCGCCAGTGATCCAGGCTGTTGACGACAGGCCTGCCGTCGACAAAGCCCCAGACATACTCGGAGAAATCTTCTCCCCGGTCGGCCATGTCGAGATAGACCTGCGCGTTCTTGATGGTCGCCGCGATCTTGATGGGCGAGCGAATAATGCCGGGGTTCTTCATGGCGCGGTCGATGCGTTTCTGATTCCAGCAAGCGATCTTCTCGGGATCGAAACCATCGAACTCCTCGCGCATGGTCTCGCGCTTGCGCAGGATCGTTATCCACGACAGGCCGGCCTGGTGGCCATCAAGCTGGAACTTCTCCCACAGCGCGCGGCTGTCACGCTCGGGGACGCCCCATTCCTCGTCGTGATAGCGGCGATAGAGTTCGTCATGGGCCGGCGCCCAGCCGCAGGGAATATCGTCGAGCGTTTTCATCAGGCCTTCGCTTCGTTCATTGCGGCCAGTTCGCCGGCCAGCCAGGGCGGGTCGTCAAACGTGATCGCCGCACCGCCCGCGGTGATGGTCTCGTTCTTCGCGCGCGCCTCGGCCAGGCGGTCGATACGTACACGCGCCAGGGCTTCGCCGCCGGAAATCGACGTCAGCATTCCGATCTCGAAATCGTTGGCGAGGATGGGTCCAGGCGCCGTAACGCCGGGCGGGATGCGGGCCTTCAGCGTACGCCTGCGTGCGGTGGCCCGGCGTTTCATGCGCGAGACGACTTCCTGGCCGACAAAACAGCCCTTCTTGAAGTCTACGCCGCCTACCAGATCCATGTTGATGTCGGCCGGGAAGACCTCCTCGAGTCCGAAGTCGCTGGCCTGGTCGGGCAGCCCGGCCGCAATCCGCGCCGCGTGATACCCGCTGGTGTCTCCGGCCGGTTCGCGCGGGCCGATGCGGCGCGCGGGGGCGAGGGGCGAGCGCGGATCGGGGTCTCCGGCAAACACCATGACGCCAAGGTCAGCGCGTAACGCGATCGACACGGCCGCGCGCAACTTCATCATGGTGAGCCTGCGCACCACGGCCGCCGCAGCGATCTCAGCACAGTCGATCAGGATCGCCTCGTCCGTGTGCGTCAGCAGCATGTCAGCGATCACCTTGCCCTGCGGCGTCAGCAGGGCGCCATAGCGAAACTCGCCGGCGCGCAGGCCAAGCGTGGAAGCCGTCACGATGCCGTTCAGGAATGTCGCGGCGTCGGCGCCGCCAACCGAGATCACCGAACGATGGGCAAGAGATACAGGATTGGTCATGGGTCCCAGTTAGGCATGATCGCGAGAAACAGTAAGGCGCCGCTGGGCGCCGGTTTTTACCTCGCCGGCCAGGTAAACTCCAGTTCAGGCTCGGCGCCGCAGCTTTTCAAGTACCCCCAGTTATGCGATATGGGCCCGTCGAATTCTGCACAGGTTCGGTTGCTCTCCTTGCTCTTGTGATGGGTCATCCATCGGATTGAGCTCCGGATCTGGCCTACCGGACAAGTCAAGGTTTGACGGCCCCCGGGAGCACGGCTGCAAGCGCTCTCTAATCCTTCTGCGGGCCCCCCCGGTCCCGTGGATGCCTATCGAAAGACTAGTTCTACATGGCTACCGGCACCGTTAAGTGGTTCAACGAGCAAAAGGGCTACGGCTTCATCCAGCCTGAGCAAGGCGGCGCGGACGTGTTCGTTCACATTTCCGCCGTCCAGCGCGCAGGACTCGCCGGCCTTCAGGAAGGTCAGCGCGTCAGCTTCGAGCTGGAAAAAGACAAGCGCTCCGGCAAGATGGCCGCCACGCAAATCCAGCCGATCTAGGCTGGCGCGACGGGCCGCCCAAGCGGCGGCGCCATTCGCAATCAACTCTGGAACGGGTCGGCCTCGCAGCCGGCCCGTTTTTCATTTCAGGCAGCCTGGCTATTCGGTATGGGCGCTGGTCCAGTCCTCATCGACCAATCCGCGCGCATTGAGCTGTGCCGCGAGCGCCGTGCCGGAACGCACAAATATCCGGGTCATCCCCGATCTCCCGAGCCGGTCGAGCGCCTGTTCGTAGCTCTCGTCACGCAGAAGGTCGAACTCCGCGTCGTAAGCGCTCGCATCGCCGTCGATGGCAAGCCAGGGCCGGCCTGTCGCGACCAGCTTGAAGAACCCCGCGTTGATACGCTCGGCCTCCGCCTGCATCACACCGCTTGTGACGCTGACGCCAGCATCGACAAGCCGCCCGGCGCCATGTGCGCCCTTCGGATGGGGATCAGCGCAGGCGATCACCACGCGGGTCACGCCCGCCGCAAGAAGCCGCTCCGAGCACGATGGCTTGCCGCTTGAACGCTCGCTGCAGGGCTCGAGCGTGACATAGGCGGTCGCGCCGCGCGCCGTATCGCCGGCTGCAAGCAGTGCATTTTCCTCGGCGTGCGGGCGGCCGCCGGCGCCCGTTGCGCCTTCGCCCACGATCCGGCCATGCGCCACGATCACGCAGCCGACCGAAGGGTTGGGAGCCGTCCGGCCCAGCTGCGCACGCGCAAGCTCAAGCGCGCGTTCCATGTAGTGCTCGTCTGGCGGGGCGCCGCTCACACCGGCGGCAGCGGCTTGGCGCGCGCGGCGTCGAGATATCGCGCGGATTTCACCTTCAGCGAATTGTCGAGGTCGATAAGCAGGGGATTGCCAGTGGGAATTTCCACCTCGGTGATCTCGCTGTCGGGAACCTCGAACAGGTGTTTCACGATCGCACGCAGGCTGTTGCCGTGGGCCGCGATCACGATGTTCTCGCCTGCTTTCAGTTTCGGCGCGATGTCAGACGTCCAGTAGGGCAGGACGCGCGCGAGCGTCGTCTTGAGGCTTTCGGTCTTCGGGATCGCAATGCCGCGATAGCGCGGGTCGGAGGCAAGGTCGAACTCCGAGCCCGGCTCCATGTCCGGCGGCGGCACGTCGAACGAGCGGCGCCAGACCTTGACCTGATCGTCCCCATGCCTGGCCGCCGTCTCTTTCTTGTTGAGACCGGTAAGGCCGCCATAGTGACGTTCGTTGAGGTGGTAGTCCTTGGTGACCGGCAGCCAGATGCGATCCATCTCGCCCAGCGCGAGATACAGCGTGCGGATGGCGCGCTTCTGGACGGAGGTGAAGGCGCGCGCGAAGTCGATGCCGGTGTCCTTGAGCAGGCGGCCGGAGGCTTTCGCCTCTTCCTCGCCGACCGGCGTCAGATCAACGTCCCACCAGCCTGTGAACCTGTCTTCCAGATTCCATTGGCTTTGACCGTGCCGCACCAGCGCCAGTTGCGCCATTCATCACCTCCCGGTTTTTTCGAGCAGCGTTCCAAGCACGTTCGGGGCCATCGGGGAAGGCGCTGGGCGTCTTTCCCTGCTCAGCGCGGCGTAGCCGCCACGACAAAGTCGTCAGCCACCTGGGCGCCCGGATTGTTCTCGCGGCGCTTGTAGGCTTCGAGCAGCGAGGAATAGGGCGGGGCGTACTGCCAGCCGTTTGCCGCCGTGTTCAGCTTGATCTCGAAGTGCAGGTGCAGCGTCGTCGGCGTGCCACCGAAATCGTTCGACACATACCCGATCACATCGCCCTTCTTGATCGTCTGGTTGGTCGCGACCTTCAGCTTCGCCATGTTGAGGTGCAGGTAGCGATAGATACGCCCGCCCGAATCCGCGTGCAGCGTTACTGAATAGCTGCCCACGTTCGAGATATACCCGTCCTCGACAGCCACGACTTCGTACCGCGTACGGTCGGCGGCCTTGGTCGCGCGTTCGGCCTTGCAGCCGTCCGGTGTGCCGACGCGGATGTCCTGGCCAAGGTGGACGCCGGTCTTCTCGCACCAGGGCGTCTTGTTGGTTGTCGAGCGCGTCTCGCAATAGTTGTCGCGCCACGGCGCGGTGAAGTTGCGCGTATCGCACTGGTCGCCGCCCTTCACCCCGCCGCCCCAGCGATAGACCTGTGTCTGTGCGACAGCAGGCGCATCCTTGATTGGGAACATCATGTCCGGGACGAGCACTGCCATCTCAGTCGATCCCGTGCCGCTTGCCGGGGCAAGATTGCCGGAGCGGAAGAAATAGAAGGACGGCGTCACGGGCGCCGGCGTTGCCGGCGTCTCGACAGGTGCGGTGGGCCCGGGCGTGTTGGATGCTTCTTCCGTTGGCACGGGCAGCGGAGGCAGCGGTTCGCCAGTCTCGGCGCTTTCAAGCGGGGCGCCATCGCCAGTGTCGATCGCCGGGTTCTCAGGTTGGCCGTCGGTGAAGGGTGTGCCATCGACGGGCGCGCCCGTATTGGCGTTCGGATTGGGGAAGCTGCCCGCATCCGGGGGCGGCGGACCTGAACCGTTGCTGCCGCTGTCCGGAACAAGCGGCGGGGGAGGAGGCGGCGAGCTTGCGTCCGCGGGCGCCGGCTGTTCTCTGGCCGCGATATCTACCCAGGGCCACAACAGAACGCTGCCATTGTCGCAGGCGCCCAGCATCACAACGCCGGCAAGGGCGGCTGCGCCCATCCGCATGGCGCCAAAGCTTGCAGATGCAGATCTCAGGCCCGACCGTTTCATCACCACCACTCCCCGCTCGTTCCCTTGCCGTCAGTTCTCTTGCGCCGGCGATCCCCCGCCGGCGGATGTACGCCGGCCTGTCTACTGTGACTGGGCGACAAACAGACTTTCGGCAAACTCCTTGGCCTCCGCCTCGGTGATACAGCCCTCCGGGCCATCGACCTGGCGGCATTCGAACGCCACTTCATAGCTGGCGCCAAAACGCGAGAAGTTGAGGCGCGCGCCGGCTTCGACGGTTTCGAACTTCGGCGTTTCCTTGTCGGCCGCCGCCTCTCCGCCCGTGACGTAGGACTTCTGCGAGCCCGTCACGATCACGTCGTAGCGCGGCATGTGGTAGGTCGCGAAATAGCCGTCCTTGGTGATGCGCGGCGGCGTCGGCCGGTCGCTCTGCGTCTGTACGATGCCGCCGGGCAGCAGCATGGGCACGAGCAACGGGCCATCGCCGACGGACTGCGGGATCACAACATCGCCGGGGCGCTGGGCTGCGGCGTCGCGCGCGGCCTGCCAGTTGATCGTGGCGTCCACCGCGGGCGGGGCCGGGATGGCGCTGGCGGCTGGCGGCGTCACTGCAGGCTGGTTCGCTGCTGGAGTCGCTGGAGAATTTTCCGTGCAGGCCGAGATTGCGGCAAGGGCGACCGCGGCGGCCAAGTGCAGGGCTTTCATCACTGTCCTCCAGGCTGGGCCATCGTGGCCTGCTGTTCTGCATAGGAAATGTCAGGCGCGGCGCCCAGCGCCTTAACGATATCGCGGATGGCGGCGACACGTTCAGCCGCAGGCACCCCGTCGGCCAGTACGAGGACAAGCTCGTTCGAATAGGTCACCCGGTCCAGCTTGAGCTTTGCGAATTCGGGCCGGCCAGTCTTCCAGGACTCAAAGCGCGCTTTGGCGGCGGCCGGGTCGGTCCAGACGATGTCGAGGATCGGTTTGATCTTGGCGTCGTCCTTGAACTTGACCACCAGTTCGACAACGCGTTGCGGCCCGGCGGCGGGCGGCGTCTGGTCAAACTGCACGCCAGGCATACCGGGTCCGGTGGGCGGTGGGGCGATGGCTGACTGGGGCGGCGGATCGCCAGCGGGGGTTGCCTGCTCCCCGCCCGGTGTGGAGATGACAAGCGCCCCAGCCACGATCGCGCCGATTATGCCGATGGCGCCGGCTGCGGGAGCGGCCGCCTTCAGGCGCTGGGCGATATCGCCATGCGAGGCGCCGACAGGCGCGTTCAGGTCAATCGCCGGTGCTTCGGAAATATGAGCATCGCCAACCATTTAGCCTCCCTGTCTCCCCCTGGGGCATGTCCGCAGACGCCATCGCGCATTGCAATAGCCTGATGACTGTGGCCGACCCCTTCGCCTGTATCAACGCCTATGGCAGCTGGGCGTTCGAAAGGCTCAGCATTCTTCCCCCGCATGGGCGATAGCACATGTCTGCGGAACCATCGATTGGCGTCGAGCCTGGATAGGCCGCGCACTTGCCGGAACACTGCATATTGGACCGCGGAATCGTCGCCGCCAGCAGCCGTGTTCTCAGTTCGGACGGCACGGCGGCGGGGTATTTCGCCTTCAGCAGCGCCAACGCCGCGGCAACGTGGGGCGCCGCCATCGAGGTTCCGTTCTCGAAGGCATAATAGCACTGCGACACGGTGGAGCCAGGATTGGCGGGGTCCGAACAGTTGCGAGAGAACTTGGTCGAGAGGATCCCGTCCGGGCGGCCGTCGCCATCATCGTCGCGCGACATGTCCCCACCGGGGGCCATGATCGTCACGTTGGGGCCGAAGTTCGAGTAGGGCGTCAGCACGCCGCGGGCATCGTTTGCAGCAACCGAGATGACGTTCTGGCAACCGCCTGGGGCGAAGTACTGCGTGTCGACGCGGGCGTTGCCAGCCGCCGCGACAACGATCGCGCCCGCCGCAACGGCGTCGTTGATCGCCGACTGCATGGAGACGGGGCAGGGACCGAACAGGCCGATCGACAGGTTGATGATGTCGGCGGGCTTGGAATTCCACACCTCGGCGCCCTGCGTGTCACGGCCGGGGATGGTGCCGGCCGCCCAGCGGATGGCGTCGTTGATGTCCGATAGCTTGCCGCCGCAGCGGCCAAGTGCGCGTACGGGAACGATGGTCACATTCCAGGCCCCGCCCGCGACGCCGGCGGCGTTATTGGTCGAGGCGACCCCGATCGTGCCGGCGACATGTGTGCCGTGATAGGAATCCGAGATGGTTGCATCGTTCGGGTCGCACTTGTCGCCCGGATCATTGGGGTCATTGTCGCGGCCATCGCCGTCATTTCCCATCAGCGGGTCGGACACCATGTCGAAGCCCGGCGCGAGGTTTGGCGAGTTCTTGATGTCCGGGTGGTTCATCTGGAGGCCGGTATCGACCACGGCCACCACGACATCCTTAGAGCCGGTGGTTTTCGCCTTGGTCCAGTAACCGCCGAATCCAGCGCCGCCGGCCGACTGGCCCGCTGCTGCGCCATTGTCCCGGAAGTGCCACTGGAGACCATAAAGCGGATCGTTGGGGCGCGTTCCCGAAACGGTTGCGGGCGCCGTCTGCGCGGGGCGGCGCAGCATCTGGTTGGTGAAGATGTAGTCCTTCTCCACGTATTCGTAGTCGCCGCTCTGCATCAGCACTTTCACGACGCATTCAGTGGCGAGCACCGGATTGTCGCGGAGCGTGGCCATGTCGGGCATCGAGGGGCATTCCTGCGCGGCCGTTGCCTTCACCGGCGCGAAGAGGGAACGCATCGCCTCGACCTTGCCTAGATTGATTTCGCCGGGGCGGAACTGGGTCGGGTTGACGCCAAGCGTGATCCGCATCTGGCCGCCTTCGCCCGGCGTCACTATGCCGGACAGGCCCATCTGCTCAAGCTGCCGCCCCGCCTTTTCGCGCACGGCGATGGCGACATCGACATCAAGACGCCCACGCACCTGCAGCGCCTTCGGGATCGGCGCGTCCGCGTCAGCTACCTTACGCGCAATCGCATCGCCGATGGTCTGTGCGTTCGCTGTCGTCGCCCGGATGGCCTGGTCGGCGGAGACGCGCGCGGAGCGCAGCGCTTCCGGATCAAGTTTCACGCCGCTGTCCCGGACGGCGTCCTGCAGCGCCTTGGGCGCTTGCACCTGCGCTTGCCGGCGAAGTTCGTCCGGCGGCGGCAGCTTGACCTGTGCACGCGGTATAATGGCGCCGGGTTTTGCAGGGGCAGCCAGGGGCGCGCCAGGCTTGCGGAAGGCGGGCGCTCCGTCTGCGGTCATCGTGCGGCTCGGTTCAGTCGCGGACGCGGGCGGCATGGCTTGCAGCGCGGGCGGGCCGGCCGGCAGGTCAGCTGATTCCGGCGCGGGCGCGTCGTCCGAGTTCATCACGCCGACGTCGGCGGGGGCCGCACCCGCCGCGTCTGCTTCCAGCGCAAAGGTCTCGGGCTCGAGCACGGGTTCGGTGATCTGAGCCTTGGGCATGGCGATCACCGATCCAATCGCAAAGAAGCTCTGGGTCTGCAGCATCTCGTCCAGGCTCAGTGGTTGCAGCTCGATCGGCGCCGCCATGGCGCCGAACAGGGCGCGGTCGTCGAGCGAGGCCGCCGCGAGAAGCTCCTCGTCCGAGAGGGGCCGTGCGCTGTCGGGCGCGGCAGGTCCCCCGCCGGTGATCTGGCTCAGGGCGTCGCCTGCAAGCTGGCCCAGAGCCCCAACACGGTCACACCCGCCAAGGCCGGCAAGCGCGCCTGCAGCCGCAATGCAGAAGACAATCCGTTTGACCGTCATCACCCAGCCTCACCCACTCTCGTTTTTCCAGACTGCGGTTTGTTTACCATGCTCGCGGCGCGATGCGGAATGCCAAAAGGCGCCGGACGTCCGCATGTGAAACAATTGTGGCTATCCACCCCGCTTGCCCCGAAACTGCCCAGCATGCGCCCGATATCCCTGAAACTGGGCGCTTCCCCATCCGTTCACGCGCGGAATGGCCGGTGTGTAGCCCGGCACAGGTGATGCAGGACGGTGGCCATGACCGGCGATGCCAACGGAAAATTCCTGTCGAGGTTCGTGGCTGTCCTGCTTGTGGGGCTGGCCTTTGTGGCCAGCGCTGCCATGATTGCGCAGGGTGAACGGTCGCTGTTCGTGGACTTGCCAGAACAGCCTCAGAAGACAGCTAAGGCCGACTGAAACACCGGCTTCAACGACCGGTTGCACCGGCAACAATCCGCTTTTGCGATGTGCTATAGCGCAGGCCACTGATTGTCCTGCCTGGTGGCGCAATGGTCTTCAGACGCATCGTTATCCTTACTGGCGCTGGCGTGTCCGCGGAAAGCGGCATGGGAACGTTCCGGGACAAGGACGGTATCTGGACGAAATACGACATCGAGGATGTTGCTACGCCCGAAGGCTTCGCGCGCAATCCAACGCTGGTGCACGACTTCTACAACGCCCGCCGGCGCGCGCTGCGCGATGCAGCCCCCAACCCCGCCCATCATGCGCTCGCCCGGCTGGAGAAAGCCGTCACAGCCGCAGGCGGCGAATTGCTGCTCGTGACGCAGAACGTGGACAACCTGCACGAGAAGGCCGGATCACAGAACCTGCTGCACATGCATGGCGAACTGACGCGCGTGAAGTGCGATGCCTGCGGCTCAGCGGGCGCTTGGAACGATGATCTCTTTGCTCTCACGGAATGCTGGCGTTGTGGCCTCCCCGGAGCCCTGCGGCCGGACGTGGTGTGGTTCGGCGAGATGCCCTACGGCATGGAGACGATCTTCGAGCGGTTGTCTGCGTGCGACCTGTTTGTCTCGATCGGCACCTCGGGTGAGGTCTATCCCGCCGCCGGCTTTGTGTTGGAGGCGGATATGGCGGGTGCACATACCATCGAGCTCAATCTCGAACCCTCGGCCAACGCACGCGGCTTCACCGAGGGCCGCTATGGGCCCGCTTCAGAAGTGGTCTCCATCTGGGTGGACGATTTCGTTGGCCGCCTCGATGGCTAGGCGGGTCGCATACCCACGCGCCTCTGTGGGGTGGGCTTGAAGCGCTAATGGCCTTGCGCTTGCGGTTCGTGTTCCGGCTCGGGAGAACGTGATGCCCGATATCGCGATCAAGCAGCGGCTCTCGTCCATAGTCCAGTCCGGCATGGGCGATCTGCCAGCCATTGAAGCGCCTCTGGCGCATGCGAGGTTTAGTCCTCGCTGTCGTTGATCGCGTCGATCTCCTCGTCTGACCATCCAAAATGGTGGCCGAGTTCATGGATCACAATATGGGCGACAAGCTCCTCGAGTGTGATGTCGCCGGTGGCGGCCCATTCATCCAGGATGGCGAGGCGATAGAGCCAGACCATGGGCGGCATGTGGCTGGGGGCGGAGGGCTGTTCGAGCGTCAGCGCTACCCCCGAATACAGGCCCGAGAGTTCGTAAGGGCTCTCGATTCCGAGGGATTTCAGGGTCTCGTCATCGGCAAAGTCCTCGACCTTGATGGCGACTGCCCGGGCATGGGCGCGAAAAGGCTCCTCAAGGGTTTCCAGCGCCTCGGCCGCCATGCGGGCGATGTCGTCGAGGGAAGGGGCGGCGCCCCATCGGGTGCGGGCGGTTTCGGAATTGCTCATGTCCTGCATTTAATGCGCCTTTGTACGCGACGGAACGTCAATCGGGCGCGCGAATGCAGGTTCAGGGCTTCCCTTTTTGCGCGTGAAGCGCTTTCTAGCGGCCATCTGAATCTGGAGAGCCGCCCCTTGTCCATGTCTTTCGAAAGCCTGCGTAACTTCACCACCACCATGCGCATCTACCAGCGCAACAGGCAGGACCGGAAATGGGAGCCCGAGGCCCCCTATATGAAGGAAGTGCTGAAGAAGGGCGATATCTGCCTGCATTTTGGCGGGTCTGACGGTCGCCACTCATACCTGATGGCGCAGCACATCGGCCCCGAGGGGATCGTGCACGTCTACGAACCGTCGAACTATTCCTACAAGATCATGACGCGCCTGCTGCGCTGGCACAAACTGAAGACGGTCCATCCGCACAACGCGGCCATCGGCTCGGCGGAAGGCACGATGATCCTCTCGGTGCCGAAGAAGACATCGGGCCATATCGGCCGCGCCTACGGCGTCGTGACCGACCGTGGCGGCTCGGCTTCCGACGAGGTGCTCGCAACGGGCAACCGCACCGAGTTCATCGACCAGCCGACCGAAGTCGTGTCTCTCGATGGCCTGATGGCGAAGGAAAAGCTGCCGCGCGTGGACTTTATCCGCTGCGACGTCGAAGGGGCGGAAATCCGCTTCATCGAAGGCGGCAAGAAGACGATCGAGCGCGACCTGCCGAGCCTTCTCATCGAGATCCATCCCTTCTCGCTTCAGCGCAATTTCGGCTCATCCGGTGAAGAGGTTCGGGACTATTTCATCGGCCTCGGCTACCGCATGTGGCAGCTGAACGACGACAACTCGCACATGTTCGAATCGACCCAGATCGATCCCAAGCGCCGCTGGAAAGATTACTTCCTGATCCATCCGAGCCGCGGCCCGGGTCTGCCGGAAGGCATGTTCAAGAAGGCCTTCACGAACTGATTTGCCTCTGTCGACGTCCTGCGCGATAAGGCGAACCTAACAGGAACGCCCGCACAGATGTCGACCGTTGCTCTCGTTGCGAACACGTTTGGCGATCCCTTACCAAACGGACGCGCCACAGAGATCGTGCGCGGCGTGCAACGGATGTTTGCGGACGTCGGCCTTGCCTCGCTGACCGAAGTGACGCTCGCCAATGGCCGCCGCGCTGACGTGATGGCGGTGGGCGCGAAAGGCGAGGTCGTGATTGTCGAGATAAAGTCCTGCCTCCAGGATTTCCGAACCGACCGGAAATGGCCCGAATACGCACCGTACTGCGACCGGTTCTATTTCGCCGTCGATTGCGATTTTCCGCAGGATCGCATTCCGGATGAGGCGGGCTTGCTGGTCTGCGACGGGTTTGGCGGTGCGGTCGTTCGCGAATGCAGGCCTGCCGCGCTCAACGCCGCGCGGCGCAAGGCGGTGACGCTATCCTTCGCTCGGCTGGCTGCGGCACGGCTCATGCGAGTGGGAATTCCTGCCGCAGCGGCAGCCGAACCTGCAATCGACTAGTGTACTGATCCGATCATGCCGCTCCTTTACCCCATCGCCGCCAATGCCCGTGAAGCGCTCGACAGCGAAAGCGGCGCCCGCACGATCGCAGAAGCGCGTGAGTTGGCGAAGGCGCCAGTGACACTGGTCTCGGACTGGCTGCGGCCGCAGCCGGCTGAGAGGGGCGTTGTCCAGGGCAAGGCGGAGGCGGGAATCTCGCGCGGCTTTGTACAGCTTTACGAAGACGCGAAGGGAAGACCGGTGATCGCGGTCACCTACTGGAAGCCCGAGGCTGTCGTGAAGACGAAGACGCGTAAGGCGAAGGCGAAACCCGAAGCGTCGGGGCCGGTGGAGGACCACACCGACGATCTCTATTTCACCCGGCGCGACGCCCCCCCGAAGAAGCGCAAGCGCACCCCCGATCCCAACCAGCTCGACCTGTTCGGGCCTGATCAGCAGGGTGCCGAACATGCCGATCCCCATAATCCCCTCGTGGTCATTGTCGACGAGGAGGGCGATGGCGCGACCTTCGGCGGCATCGAAGAGCCGAGGTGAAGGCTTCACGCAGCGCCAGCGCCGTGCATAAAAGTTTGTGCCGCGCAGAGCTGCGCGGGCGCGCAGCTTGATGATACGACAAGACGGTATGGCTTCTGGCAACACGCCCCGGCCACCTGGCGAAACGCTGGGAGAGGCGGACAGACGGCGCTTCGCCGATCTGCTTGCCATGGTTGCCGAGCGGCAGGATCGCGCTGCGTATTCCGAGCTGTTTGCCTACTATGCCCCGCGCGTGAAGTCGTACCTGATGCGTCTGGGCGCCGACAGCGCGCTGGCTGAAGAGATCGCGCAGGACGTCATGGTCACGGTCTGGCGCAAGGCTGCTTTGTTCGATCGCAACCAGGCATCCGTCTCCACCTGGATCTTCCGGGTCGCCCGCAATCGCAGGATTGATGTCTTCCGCAGGGCCAAGCGCCCCGACCTCGACCCCGAGGAAACAATGCTGCTGCCATCTGGCGTCGAGGCGCCTGACGCCCGCATCGAGGCCATGGAAACCGAGGCGCGTGTCCGCGCCGCGATGAAAGACCTCCCGGAAGAGCAGGTCAGCCTCCTGCGGCTGGCCTTTTACGAGGGCCTTTCTCACTCCGAGATTGCGGGGAAGCTGGATCTGCCGCTTGGCACGGTGAAGTCACGGATACGCCTAGCCTTCTCGAAGATGAAAGGACGGCTGGAGGATGATTGAGGGATGACTGATCCGCTCCGCAGGAATGTGCGTAAATCAGGCTGGACCACATCTATCTAGAGCCGAGCCGCCAATGATCAAGGTAACGAAAGCCCCTGAACTGGACGATGTCACCCGCGCTGCACTGGCGTCGGGACGGGCGGAGCCTGCGCTGGGATTCTTCCTGGATGTCCTCATGGAAATGAGGGGGATTTCCGAGTCGGATGGCGCGGCAATCGCTGGCGCAGCTCTGGAAGCCGAGGCGCCTGCCAGCATGAAGCCGGATGCCCTTGCGATGGCGTTCGCCGCGATTGACCGAGGCGCGGCGCGCGCACCAGCGGCCCGGCCGCTGACATATCCTGAACTGGCTACGCTGCCCGCCGCCCTGCGCGACGCCATCGAGGCGGCCGAGGCCCATCGCGGCTGGAGCTATGCCGGACCGGGGATCAAGCGCCTCGACCTGGGCGTCTCAGGTGCGGCAAAGGCCGAGATCATCCGGCTGGAGGCCGGCACGGCCGTGCCCTGGCACACCCATAAGGGCCAGGAGTTGACGCTGTGCATCCATGGCGAGTTTTCCGATGGCCACGACACCTACGGCCCGGGCGATTTCTCGGCCTTCGAGGGTTCGGTCCGGCACCAGCCGCGCGCCCACGACACAGGTACGGCCTACGCCCTCGCGGTGACCGATGCCGGGCTAAGGTTCGAGGGCGTTCTGGGAGCCCTGCAGAAGCTCTTCAAGCAATAGTGCTTTCAGAAAGCCGGCGCGTCCTCTAATGGACGCGCCCGATGGCGCGTGCATCCAACTACCGGGCAAGACCTGAAGCGGCTGGCTGGCAAAGCCGGCTCGCGGCCGCGCAGCTTGTCTGGGCCGCAATGGCGAAAGGCGAGGATCTGGAATCCGCCATGGGGTCCAGTCCGGCCTACCGTTCGCTGGAAGGCGCAGACCGCGGCTTTGCCCGGGCGATCGCCAGCGCCGCCCTGCGAGCCGTCGGCCGCATCGACTGGGCGCTTGGCGGCATGGTCCAGCGCCCTCTGGCTGATATCGAGCCGCCAGTTCTTGCGCTTCTGCGGGCCGGAGCCGCCCAGCTCTGGCTCATGAAGGTTGCAGAGCACGCAGCCGTGTCCGCGACTGTCGAGGCTGCAGCACATTGGGACGTCGCCCGGCGCGGCGGCGGGCTGATCAACGCTGTCCTGCGACGCGCCGCCCGCGAGTCCGGCGCTTTTGAGTCCTCGCCTGCCGAAGCCGTCTGGCCTGACTGGCTGGCGGCGAAGCTCAGATCCGGGCTCGGCGCCGAGCGGGCAGGGGCGATGGCGCTTCTGCAACTCGAAGAGCCCGCGATCGATATTACGCTGCGCGATGCGGGCGATGCGGCAGGGTGGTCTGACAGGCTGGGCGGGGCGCTTCTGCCGAACGGCTCGATCCGTCTGCTTGACGGAGCGGGCCTCACCGAACTGCCCGGGTATGCCGAGGGCGAATGGTGGTTGCAGGATGTCGCCGCCAGCCTTCCCGTCGCGCTGCTCGGGGAGGTTGCTGGCCTCGCGATCGCCGATCTCTGCGCCGCGCCGGGCGGCAAGGCGATGCAGATCGCGGCGCGCGGCGCGAGACTGTCCGCCGTGGAGATGTCAGCCCCCCGGCTCGAGCGGCTGCGCGAGAATGCGGCGCGCACCCGGCTTTCAATGGATCTGATCCAAGCCGACGCCCGCACATGGCGGCCGCAGGCGCTGCTCGATGCCGTGCTGCTGGATGCGCCATGCTCGGCGCTCGGCGTGATCCGGCGCCATCCGGAGGGCGTCTGGCGGCGCGATCCGAAGGATCTTGCACGCTATCCGATGATACAACGTGCGCTGATTGACGCCGCTGCTGCGATGCTGAGGCAGGGCGGAACGCTGATTTATTCCGTATGCACCCCGTCGCCTGAGGAAGGCCGTGAGGTGGTGGAGGCGGCGATCAGCGGCGGCGCCTGGCGGCGGCGTCCGGTCGTCGCGGGCGAGGCGCGCGGATTTGATCATTCGTTAACGCCAGACGGCGACCTGCTCACAGCTCCGGCCGCCATTGCGTCAGATGCGGCGCAGATACGGTGTGACGTAATTTACATGGCCCGGCTTGAACGAACCTGACGCGCGCACCATCCCTAGGGCTCTCGACAAGCACTGCATCTCGACTACTGACACAATCCCGCCATGCAATTGCGCGGAATTCACCAGCAGGGGTTCAGCGGCGGTTCAGCTGGTCCGGGTACAATGAGGGCTGATGGGTGGCAGGTCTTGCCGCTTTCGGAGACTTTGGATGGCGCCGCAGGAGCCGCAGTTTGTCGAAACGCTGAAAGCGCCCTTGCTTGCCAAGCCGCAGAAGGCCTTTGCAGCTGCGTTCGCCGTTCTCGCTACGGTTCTGGCTGGGTGCGCCAGCGGCCTGGGCGTCAACAGCAATGACAGGGCTCTGGTCGGCATGGTCACCCGTGTTGAGGAAGGCCGCATTGTCAGCGTTACCCCGAGCGCCGACATCAGCGGGACCGCGGGCAGTGAAGAGGGATTCGCATACAAGATCCGGCTGCTGACCGGTGAACTCGTGTCGGTCAGGCAGTCGTCTGCCTACGCGATCCCGGAGGGCACGCCCGTAGTGATCGAATATGGTCAGAGCGTTCGCGTGATCGCGCAGAACGCCTCGATCGGCTACTCCTGAGCCTTGCGTTGTCAAACAGCGCGAACTGCGCAGCTTTCATCCCGCCAAGGTTGCACCGCCCGTAGCGCGCTGCTAGGCCGGGATCATGTCGAACGTGCTGATCTCGCCATCGATTCTTGCAGCCGACTTTGCAGCGCTGGGCGAAGAAATCCGGGCTGTCGATGCGGCCGGCGCCGACATGATCCATGTCGACGTGATGGACGGCCATTTCGTTCCCAACATCTCGATAGGTCCCGCCGTGATCGAGAAGTTGCGCCCGCACACGAAGAAGCCGTTCGACGTTCACCTGATGATTTCGCCGGTCGATCCCTACCTTGAAGCCTTCGCCGCCGCCGGGGCTGACATCATCACGGCTCATCCCGAGGCCGGACCGCACTTTCACCGCACGCTGCAGGTCATCCGCAAGCTCGGGAAGAAGGCTGGTGCCGCTCTCAATCCTTCCACCCCCGCCGATGTGCTTGATCCCGTGCTGGAAGAACTCGACCTCGTGCTGGTGATGAGCGTCAATCCAGGCTTTGGCGGTCAGAAATTTATCGACAGCCAACTGCGCAAGATCGACGCGATCCGCAAGAAGATCGACCGCGCGGGACTTTCCACCATACTCGAAGTGGATGGCGGCGTTGTTCCATCGAACGCAGGCGCAGTGATCTCCGCTGGCGCCAATGCGCTGGTCGCCGGCTCGGCGGTGTTCGGTCGCGGCCGCGCCGGCTATGCCGAGGCTATCGCGGCGCTTCGCGCAGGCGGGTGAGGGCAAGTGCCAATGGCGCCGTCCGGCCCCCCTTCATCTGGCGACGGACCTGAAGCCGATCGCGCGCAGTGGGCGGAGCTGATGGGCAGGTCGGGTGCGCCGATCAACGTCTCGCCCGTCCATCGACTGCGCATTTCAGGTCCAGGGCCTTCCAGCCTGACAGCGCTTCCGACCGACAATCGTCCTATCAACCGCGCGCGCGGCGAGGCGATCCTGCAAGGGCGATGGAAGTTCGGTCACGCACACATCGATACGCCGCCTGGCCATTCGCCGTGGGGGCCGGATTTTCCCTCGCTGCATTTTTCTGACCGCATTCATCGCTTTCACTGGTTGCGAGATCTTGGTGCGTTCGGTTCCGAAGGCGAGTTGCGCGCCTGTGCGCTGGTGGCGTCCTGGGTCGACGCATATGGCAAGTGGGAAGACTTCGCCTGGCGGCTCAGCATCACGGCTGACCGCGTCATCAACATCCTGTCGGCGGGCCCCTGGCTGTTCTCACGCATGGGGGAAGAGGACCGCGCTCACCTGCTGGAGTCGCTTGGCCGCCACATCCGGCACCTGCAATTCTCTGCGAGCGACGAGACCGATCCAGTGTCGCGTTTTCGGATCGCGGTCGCGCTGGCGCTGGCGGGCGCGGCAACCGAGGACGGACGCAAGGTGATGGATGCAGGCCTTGCCCTGCTCGAAGCCGAGTGCACAGCGCAGATCCTTCCGGATGGGGGCCATGTGAGCCGTAACCCCGAACAACTCGCGCACGCAATGCTCGAAATCCAGACGGTCGAGGATCTGATGTTGCGGCTCGGGATGAGCGCGCCGGCCTTCCTGACGAAACTTCAGCCGCGCATGGCGGCAATGCTGAGCTTCTTCCAGACAGCCGATGGCGGTCTCCTGCCGGCAAACGGCGGCGGCGATGCGGGCGACGGGCTGGCGAAAGCGGCGCTGCGGCCGCATGGCGCCGTCAATTCGAAATTCGCCTTCGCGCGGCTCTCCGCCTACCAGCGCATCCAGGCCGAGGAGTTGACCGTCTATATCGATGCCGGAGCCGGCCCCGAGCGGCCGCACGGCGGCCGCGCGCACGCTGGCGCACTTGCTCTGACGGTTGATGACGGGCCGGAGCGGATCATCACTTCATGCGGCGCCAATGCCGAGATCGAGCCGCTATTGCGTGATGCGGCCCGGCGGACCGCGGCGCATTCGGTCATGTGCCTGACCGGCGAGGACTCGGCCGTCTTTACGCTTGACCCTGCAACCGGGCTTCGTGCGCCCGAAGGGCCGGCCCAACTGGCCGTCCGCAGGATGGAGGAGGGTGAGCAGTTCCTGCTGGAAGGCCAGCATGCCGGCTGGCGCGTCCGGCACGGTCTGATCTATCGCCGCCGCCTTTATGTCGCGATGAACGGCGCCAGGATCACCGGTGAAGACAGTCTTTCGCGACCTATGTCCGAGGCGCCACAGGGGATACCGGGCGGCCCCGTTCCCTACGAGATACGTTTTCACCTGCATCCAGACGTTCAGATGCTAAACGGGCCTGACGATAGGACTGTATTCCTAGGCTTGGCGCTACGGCAACGTGTCTGGCGTTTTAGAAGTGAAGCTTTGCTTTCCGTCGAAGGTTCGCGTTACTGGGGAGGCGAGACTGCGCGTAAGTCGCAGCAGCTGGTGATACGGGGAATCGCCGATCCTGGGGCAGACGGTTCGCAAGCGCCCAACCGGGTCCGGTGGGCGCTCTCGCGAATCGAGCCTGGAGTCCAGGGGGAGAGTGTGTGAGCAACGTCGAGATTTCCGCTCGCAGGGCGGCTATCGAAGCGAAGGCCATGTGTTTCGGTTACGACGTCCTGACCGGCGTCGTCGCGATGTATCTGGCCCCGCAAATTGCCTACGCGTTCTCGGGGCGCGGGTCTCCGACATGGCTTGATTTCTTCGTGGCGGTCGCCTTTGGCGTTGCTGCCGCATTCTCAATGTGGCTGCGCGGCGTCCATCGTCAGGTCTGGCGCCACACGTCCCTGCGCGACGTGGTGCGCATCTTCCAGGCCATCGCACTCACTCACCTGATGTCGCTGCCGATCCTGATCCTGGCGAAGACGCTGGAGGATTTCCCTTTGTCCAGTATCTATCTGCAGGCGCCCATTTGGCTGGCCCTGCTGATGATCGTGCGCTTTTGGGCGCGTGGACGCGCAACGGGCGATCTGATCGCTATCCTGCGGCGCGAGCCGCCCTATGCGCCGCGCGCGCTGGTTGTCGGCCCCGCTGGCCATGTGGCGGCAGCTCTGCATGCCGCGCGCAAGGCGCCTTCGGGCCCGCCAATCCGCGCCATCGGCATCGTCGAAACCTCCGGCCAGCATTTCGGCCGCGACATCGAAGGCGTCCAGGTGATGGGCGGGATCGATCATCTTGCGACCCTTTTTGACCACTACACGGCGCGCTTCGGCGAACTGCCCTGGATCGCGATTGCAGCGCCGCCGGAAGATCGGCGGACGATGGAAGCAGCCCTTGCCGTGGCCTCGGCGCGCAAGGCGACGCTCCTGCGCATCGGCGCCAAGGCGATGCTGGAAGCTATCCGCCCTGCTGACCTTCTGGCCCGGCCGGAGCGCCGGCTGGATATGGCCCCCGTCGCGGAACTCGTCTCCGGCGCACGCGTGTTCATCACGGGCGGCGGTGGCACGATCGGCGGCGAACTTGCGCGCCAGTGCGCGGCGCTGGGCCCGTCCGAACTGACCATCTTCGATTCGTCCGAGTTCAACGTGTTCGAGATCGATCAAGAACTGTCGCGCGCTTTCCCCAATGTCGTACGCCGCATGGTCATCGGCGATGTGCGCGACGAGGCGCGCCTGGAGCAGGCGATGCGCGAGGCGGAGCCTGACCTGGTGATCCATGCCGCAGCGCTCAAGCATGTGCCACTGATGGAGCTCAATCCCAACGAGGCTATCCTCACCAACGTGCTTGGCGCCCGCCGTTGCGCCACCATCGCCGCCGCCCTCGATGTGAAGGCCTTCACCTTCATCTCGACCGACAAGGCTGTGAATCCGACCAACGTGATGGGCGCGACCAAGCGCGCGGCGGAGCTGTTCATCCAGGCCTTTGCGCCAACGGCGCCGCAGACCCGCTTCTCGCTCGTCCGCTTCGGCAACGTGCTGGGCTCGAAGGGCTCAGTCGCGCCGCTGTTTGAAAAGCAGATCGCCGAGGGTGGCCCCGTCACGGTGACCCACCCCGATATGACCCGCTATTTTATGAGCGTGGAAGAAGCTTCAGCCCTCGTGCTGCAAGCCTCGGCCCTGTCGACGCGTACGGATTCTCCCGAAGCGGCTCTCTTCGTGCTCGACATGGGCGAGCCTGTGCGCATCGCCGAACTTGCCGAGAAGATGATCCGTCTGAAAGGGCTTACGCCCGGGCAGGATATCCTCATCCGCGTCACCGGCCCGCGCCCCGGCGAGAAGCTCACGGAAACGGTGTTCTACGATCGCGAGCAGGTGCGCGACACGGTTGTCGATGGCGTGCTGGAAGTCGCAAACAACGGGTCGCCGCCGATCGCGGAGGTGCAAGCGCGGCTCGACGCAATCGTCTCCTACGCCGCCCGCCGCGACCCGCAGGCCTCCCTGTCCATGATGAAGGCGCTGGCCCCGGAGATATTCACGGAGCACCCGTGGGGCGAACCGGCGATGAACGTCCATTAGGAGCGTACTCACAGGGCTTTCCGGCCTTTGCCCACATGCGGCGCGGATGACGGTTTTACGACCGCGCCAGTGATGCTATCGGGCCCCAGCCAGCGCTGGAGCCGTCTCATGTCGCCCCCCAAAGCCGCCCCGAAGAATGTGCCTGATCGCGTTGCCGTAAAGCGCGCGCTGATTTCCGTTTCGGACAAGACGGGACTGGTCGAGCGGGCGCGGAAGCTGGCGGCGCTTGGCGTCGATCTGGTCTCCACTGGCGGCACCTCGAAGGCGCTCAAGGAAGCCGGTCTCAAGGTGCGCGACGTGTCGGACCTTACCGGTTTTCCGGAGATGATGGATGGCCGCGTGAAGACGCTGCATCCGAAGGTTCATGGCGGATTGCTCTATCGGCGCGACCTCGCCACGCACACGAAGGATGCAACCGACCACGGCATCGAACCGATCGATCTCGTCTGGATCAATCTCTATCCGTTCGAGGCGACTGTGCAGGCGGGGGCGGGTTTCGACGATTGCGTCGAGAACATCGATATTGGCGGACCGGCCATGCTGCGTGCGGCGTCCAAGAACGCGGATTTTGTCGCTGTCTGTACAGACGGTGCGGATGTTGATGCGGCGCTCGCCGAGATCGAACAGGGTGGCGTTACGCTGAACCTGCGCCGGCGCCTGGCCGCCAAGACCTATGCCCGCACGGCCGCCTATGATGCCGCGATTTCGGAATGGTACTGGAAGCAGCTTGACGAGGATGCGGGCGCCCCCTTTGCTTGTGATTGGCGGGCCTTCGGCGGCAAGCTGCAACAGACGCTTCGCTATGGCGAGAACCCGCACCAGAAGGCCGTCGTCTATGCCGGGCCCGACAAGCGCGCAGGCGTGCTGACGGCGCGCCAGGTCCAGGGCAAGGAGCTCAGCTACAACAACATCAACGACACGGACGCGGCCTACGAACTCGTCGCCGAGTTCGATGCGAAAGTCTCGCCGGCAGTGGCCATCATCAAGCACGCCAACCCATGCGGTGTCGCCACGGGTGCAACCGTGACGGAAGCCTATCGCCGCGCGCTGGCGTGTGATTCAACGTCGGCCTTCGGAGGGATCATCGCGGTCAACGTGCCGCTCGATGGACCCACGGCCGAAGCGATCACCGAGATATTCACCGAAGTCGTTATCGCGCCCGGCGCCGACGAGGCGGCGTTGGCGGTCTTTGCGAAGAAGAAAAACCTTCGCCTGCTGCTGACGGATGGCGTGCCCGACCCGGCTCAGGCCGGCGTGATGGTGCGGACGGTTGCCGGTGGCCTGCTGGTGCAGGACCGTGACGTTGGCCGCATCACGCAGGCCGACCTCAAGGTGGTGACGAAGCGCCAGCCGAGCCCACAGGAAATCGCGGACATGCTGTTCGCCTTCAAGGTCTGCAAGCACACCAAGTCCAACGCCATCATCTACGCCAAGAACGGCGCCACGGTCGGCATCGGGGCAGGGCAGATGAGCCGCATCGACTCCGCGCGCATCGCCCGCCGCAAGGCGGAAGACGCTGCTCACGCGGCAGGGCAGGCCGATCCGCAGACGATCGGCTCGGTCTGTGCGTCCGACGCCTTTTTCCCGTTCGCGGATGGTCTCTTGCAGGCAGCGCAAGCGGGGGCCACTGCCGTGATCCAGCCTGGAGGCTCCGTGCGCGACGACGAAGTGATCAAGGCGGCGGATGATGCGGATCTCGCCATGGTCTTCACCGGCATGCGCCATTTCAGGCACTGAGGCCTGGCCAAACGGAAATGGCGAGCGGTCGCCCGCTCGCCATTGATGTTTCAGATCGCAGCTACATCATGACTTGTTTTTGATGTTGGCTTCCTTGGCGACTTCGCGGTCTTCCTCGTTGAACACGATCGGCGCAGCCCCCGGCGCTGAGGCGCCATACGCGCGGGACTTGCGCGCCAGGCTTGCGAGCGACTTGTCCATCGTGCCGGCGGACATGGCCATCTGTTGACCGCCCTGAACGCCGACGGACGAGGCGTCCGAGATGTTGTCGAAGTTCGCGCCGAGGAAGACGACTTCCCAGCCCTTCGCCTTCGCCCGATCAAGAGCGACCTTGACGCCCTCGCGCTTCACTTCGACCGAAGCGTTCTCTTCGCCATCGGTCATCACGACGATCACCGCCTTGTCGGGATTGTCCGTTTCCGCGAGCGAAATGATCCGTACCATGGCGTCGAGCAACGGCGTCATGCCGCGCGGGGAGGCTTCCTTGTCGGTCACCGTCTCCCAGTGAAGGGCAGGCTGCTTGCGCCGCAGCACGTCGAACTGCAGGCCTTGCTGGCTGTCGAAGATGGCGAGCGTGATGTGGCTGTCGACGGCCGGGCCGTCTTGTCTGTTGGCGAGTTCCTTTGCGAACGAATTGACGGAGGAAAGCGCTTCCACCCAAAGCGACTGCATCGATCCAGAGCGGTCGAGAAGAATGTAGGCTTGCATGCACTGTCCCCTTTTCGGCTGATCCCAACCCGCGCGGGTCGTGTGACCCGCTGCCGGGAAATGGGGCCTGCGACAGGATGTACCAGTGGCGCGCTGCTAATTAATCCGTTGCAGTTGCAGCGAGTTCGCGAGGCGCGGACGCGTGCCGCGGTGCGCTGCAGACATCAGCCAGCGGCCTCCTTCCGCCATCGCCTTAACCCCCTGCTAACCCAAATAACCTCGACTCTCCCGCACCCTTGGCATGGAGAGCGTGATGTCGGTCTGCTACCGGCTGGTTCTGGATTCGGTCTGCCGCAGCAATCACCATCGCCTCGCGGTATTGGCGCTGGACCACCTGAAGGACAGCGACGCCGAAGCCTGGCGCAATGTCTTTCTCAAGCATCGCGACGCTTATCTCGAAGGCGCCAAGGCGCCTGACGAAGTGTTCAAGGATTTCAAGAACCACGTCCTGCATGTGCGTGATGGCGATTGGGGTGGCGCTCCCGCCGCTGCGCGCGAATGGTATCGCCGTACAGTCCGCGCACTCGAGCAGCAGGACTGGAAGCACGCCGCCTACTGCGCCGGCGTCATGAGCCACTATGCCGTCGATCCGGTGCAACCCTTCCACACGCATCAGACCGAGGAAGAGGGCACGATCCATCGCGCGGTTGAATGGTCGCTGTCCAAGGCCTTCCCGGAACTCCTCCAGATCCTGACGCAGGAGATGGGATTTCCCGACGTGCCCATGCCCGAGGGCGATGACTGGCTCGAGCGCATGGTGAAGTCCGGCGCGCTGGTCTCGAACAAGCACTACGAGACGCTGATCGATCACTATGACTTCGAGGTCGGCGTGAAGCGTCCGGTCGATGGGCTGGACCAGGAAATCAAAGACGTCGTCGCCGCACTGATGGGGTATGCTGCGGTGATGTTGTCACGCATTCTCGATCGCGCGATTGCAGAATCGAAAGCCGAGGCGCCGCAGGTGAGCTTGCTGCTCGACACAATCGGCATCGTCGCCAACACGCCTGTGAGGGTGATTTCCAAGCGCGTCGACGCCGTTGCGGAAATGAACCTGATCGCCGGGCAGCACCAGGAATTCCGGAAGACGGGTAAGGTTCGCGAGACGTTGGGCGATGACGATCGCGCCGTGCGCAAGCTGTTCGCCGAGGAAGTGCTCAAGGTCTCGCTGTCGACGCTCGACTGTCAGTGGCCGCGCGAAACAGGCACGCAGAACGGACGGGGCGCCCCGGCCAGATCCTCAAAGAAGGGCACGCCGGCGAAAACTGCGAAGCCCGCAGCTCCGGTTGTGAAGGCAAAGGCAGTTGTCCAGCCGAAGACAAAGCCGGCAACCGTCGCGAAGACGCCTGCAGCGGCCGCCGAAGTGCCTGCGTCCGCCGGGCCGCGTATCCGCCTTTCACGCGAAGCCGCCGTGGTCGATGCGCCCTCGATCGGACCGAAGACGGCCAGTCGGCTCAGCGTCATCGGGGTCAATACCGTAGGTGACCTCCTGTCGCTGACGCCCGAGGACGCGGCCCACCGCATCAAGGCGAGCCACATCAACGCCGGCATCATCAAGGATTGGCAGGCGCAGGCGCTGCTCGCCTGCTCGGTTCCCGATCTCAACGGGACCAACGCGCAGATCCTTGTCGGCGCGGGCATCTACAGCGTCGACGATCTGGCTGGAACCGACCTCGACTCGCTGATGGACGCCATCGAGCTCTTTGCGACGTCGAATGAAGGCGAGCGGCTGCTGCGTGACGGCAAGACGCCGGCCCGCGAGCGGGTCAAAGGCTGGATCGAGTCCGCAGGAATCGTCTGTCAGAACCGCTCGGCGGCCTGATCGCATTCAGGTTACCGGACTGCAGCGCGCCTTTCCGAGTTCGCGCGCTGGGTAACTGCAGAAAATCTCACCAACCGAAGATGCTACATCTCGGATTTCACGTCTGTTTAGTATGAACAGCGCTGAGAAGATGTATATGAACAAACGAGTCGAGATTCGTTCATCCAGCATACGCTTTCATGAGGCTCCAAGACTGAAAGGAGTGCTCCATGCGTCTCATTGCTTCTTCCCTGGCGGCTGGCTTGATCGCCATCACCGCTGTTGCCCCTGCTTTCGCAGACGATCGCCGCGGGCACGGACGTGACCATGATCGTGGCCGCGACCGCGACAGGAATGACCGCGACTACCGCCATGGCTATCGTGATGGATACCGGGATGACCGGCGCGATGACCGCCGCCATCGCGGCGGCTGGGACGACGGCCGCGGCAACCACCACAACTGGCGGAAGGGCCACTACTATTCGTCCCGCCCGCACCACAGCAACTTCGTCGTGGTCCGCGACTACAACCGCTATCGCCTGCCGCCACCGCGTCACGGGCAGCATTACTATCGTGACTCTAACACGGGCGAAATCCTGCTGATCGCGGCTGCGACTGGTCTCGTTCTCTGGGCGCTCGCCCAGTAGCGGTTCCGCAAGTCCCTCCGAGACTGGCTCAGAGTTTTGCACCGGTCCCACCCGCGGCCGCCCCTTTCCCCTGAGGGCGGCCGCGCCTTGCCCAGCATGACGCATGGGCAGCTTGACACTTCCGGCCAACGCCCGAGAGTCGCCCGCGAAACTCAGGGTTCAAGGGAGGCCTCAATGCGCGTTCTGATCGCGGCTGTTTCTGTCCTGGCGCTGGTCGCCGCGTGTGGTCCGACCGAGCCGGCCAAGCCAGTCGCCATCGCACCGGGGCCGGATGCTTACACCCAGCTGCAGACGCGGCTGCAGGACGCCAAGTCCGGCGATGTGATCGAGCTTGCCGAGGGCACATTCAACTTCACCGAGGGGCTATCGCTGACAGTGGGCGGCGTGACTGTGCGCGGGGCGGGAATCGACAAGACGATCCTGTCCTTCAAGGATCAGAAGGGCGCAGGCGAAGGCCTGCTTGTCACCGGTGCGAACGACGTGACGCTCACCGGCTTCACTATGCAGGACACCAAGGGCGACGGCATCAAGTCGAAGGACGCCGACAACATCACCTATAGGGAACTGAAGGTGGTCTGGACCGGCGGTCCGCTTGCGACCAACGGCGCCTATGGCGTCTATCCTGTTGAATCCGAGAACGTGCTGATCGACGGCGTCATCGTGTCGGGCGCATCCGACGCCGGCATCTATGTCGGCCAGTCGAAAAACATCATCGTCCGCAACAGCCGCGCCGAATTCAACGTGGCGGGTATCGAGATCGAGAACTCGATGAACGCTGACGTCCACGACAATGTCGCCACGCGCAATGCCGGCGGCATCCTCGTGTTCGACCTGCCGGACCTGCCAGTGATGGGTGGCCATTCCACACGCATCTTCAACAACCAGATCGTCCAGAACGACACGCAGAACTTCGCGCCGCCAGGAAACATCGTCGCCGGCGTGCCGACCGGAACGGGCGTGCTGCTGATGGCGAACCGCAACGTCCACGTGTTCAACAACACGTTCGACCAGAACAAGACCGCCCACGTGATGGTGGTCTCCTACTCGAACGCCTTCAAAGACCCCAACTACAACCCGCTGCCGCGCGACTTCGTGATCCGCGACAACACATATGGCGCGGGCGGCAATGATCCCCAGGGCAGGCTTGCGCCGCTGGCGCCAGTGCTTGGCGGCAGCCTGCCGGCCATCGTCTGGGATGGCGTCACCAAGTATGGCGACAAGACGGAAGAGGTTCGCATCGTCGTTCGCGAGAAGCCCGAAGTCGGCTTCATCAGCCTCGGCCTTGGAACGACGCCGCCTGACCTGACGAAAGCGAATCCGACACGGGAGCGTCAGCCCGATGCGCAGATCGAGGAGCCCGCCGTAGTCGTGTTGGCGCATGACAAGCCCAAGCAGGAGGGCTCCTGATCCGCAACCGGCTTGCCCCACTCCTGAACCGGTGACGGCCATGCAAAGGCAAACCTACGCCCGTGCATGGCTGGCTGGGCTCGCCGCTCTGCTGCTCGCCGCCTGCAGCCAGCCTGCAGGCGTGAGTGACAGTGCGATCCTCGCGGAGGATCCCGCACCGAAGTTGTCCGCGTATGGCTTCTTCAAAGATGCTGGCGGCCGCACGCTGGCTGAAGGCGTCGTGGCCTACGATCTGGTCAACCCGCTGTTCAGCGACTACGCCGCCAAGCATCGCGCGATCTATGTGCCTGGCGGGAAGCAGGCGGCCTACACGGCGAACGATGTCTTCGAGTTTCCTGTCGGTTCGGTCCTGATCAAGACGTTTGCATTTGCGCCAGACATGCGAACGCCAACCCAGGGCGAGCGCTACATCGAAACACGCCTTCTGATCCGCAAGGAGGAGGGGTGGGCGGCCTATCCCTATATCTGGAACAGGGAACAGACCGAGGCGGCCTACGCGCCGGTTGGCGGAAGACAGGTGGTCGAGACGATCGCGCCAGATGGCGAGGCGATGTCGATCGACTATGCCGTGCCAAACCGCAACCAGTGCAAGCTCTGCCATTCGAAGGATGGCGAGATGACGCCTATCGGCCCGTCGGCGCGCAGCCTCAACCATGACGGCCCGCATGACGCCAACCAGATCGCGGACTGGACCGCGCGCGGCATACTCGCAGGCGCGCCGGAAGCGCCGCCTGCCGCGCCCGCGGCCCATGGGGACGCGGCAATCGAACTTCGGGCGCGCGCCTGGCTCGACATCAATTGCGCCCACTGTCATCGCGCCGGCGGCGGCGCGTCCAACTCCGGGCTGTTCCTGGCGTGGGACGAAAACAATCCGACCGGCTGGGGCGTCCACAAGCGGCCGACTGCGGCCGGGCGCGGCTCGGGCGATGATCTGTTCGTCATCGAGCCCGGCAAGCCCGAGAGTTCGATCCTGGTGCACCGGCTCGTGTCGGTCGAACCCGGTGTTGCGATGCCAGAGCTTGGCCGCTCTGTCGTCGACCGGGAAGGGCTCGCGTTGATGCGCGAGTGGATTGCAGGGATGCCGCCTGAGGCGCCCTGAGCCAGCCGAGGCCGGGGCCTGATTCCGGCCCTGATAGTTTCACTCAACCGCATTGCCGCCGTCAGACGTCTGTCATCGAGTCAGGCCAAAGGACACGCGCAGCCGCCAAAGAGCTGCAAAAAAGCGGATACCTCCCCAATGATCGCCATCAAACGCCTTGCCGTCGCCGCCGTTCTCGGCTGCGCCGTCGTCGCTGCATCGGGTCACTTTGCCCCGGCGGCTCTGGCCGGTCCCGGCCAGGCGACGTTCACGATCACTTTCAACTATGACAATGCGAAATCGGCCCAACATAACTATGGGGCTTTCCAGCGCGAGGCGCGCCGCGCCTGCACGACTTCGGGTCCGCGCCCGATCAGCCTGCGCAGGATTGAAGACGCATGCATTGCCGGCGCCATCGATTCCTTCGTGCAGAAGCTTGGCCGCACGGATGTCGCCGCCATCCATTTCGACCGCACTGGCCGCCGTCTCGACTCGTCCCGCATCCTTGCTGCGCGCTGACGACCGGCACGGCCGCCGTGCGGCGGAAGCTCTACCCTGACGACCTCAAAACGTGACGACCCCTCAATGCCAGTCGGGCGGAAGCGAATGCTTTCGCCCGATTTGCGTTGTCGCTAGGGCGTCAGAGGAGCTGTGACCGGGGCAGCCGAAGCAGGAGAGATGAGGTTGGCAAGGCCTGCGGCGGCCAGCGTGCCCGCGACGATCACTGCAGCGGCGCCGAGCAGCCAGTCTCGCAGATGGCCCTGCCGCGACATGATCCGCCACAGGCGTGGTGTGCCGCCGGGCGCCAGCCTGCGCTCCAGCATCCTCACCACCAGCATGTGCGCCGCGATGGCGCCGCCGAAAGCCAGCAGCATCACGCCAAGCATCGCGGAAAGACGCGCTGCAGGATCCAGCCTGTGCAGCACCAGCTCCACCGGAAACTGCAATAGCGGTATGGCAAGCACGGCAACCGGTCCACGCAACATCGCCGACCAATAGGCGCGGCGAACGGCCTTGCCGATAGCCGCCGATGTGCGCCGCACATGGTCTTCCGTCAGCAGGCCGCGAAAGTCCTGCAGCACAACGGCGAGTCCTCTGGCGCCCGGTTTCTCTGCGATTGCGACGTTGGCTTCTGACGCGAGCGCGCTCGCGAGTGCGTTGTCCATTTCCGGTGTTGTTCGCGGCGGAGTCAGCCGCGTTGCGGGAAGAGCGGCCTCCAGCGTGTCGAGATCATCCGAGAGGAGGATGCCTGCGATGTTGGCGAAATCGCGGATATCCTGCGTGGGTCCAAACCCGTGCACACGCGTCCGTCTTGGCCCTACAGCGACGACAATCGATGTCACCGGGATCGGTGCGACGGTCTCGCGCCGGAAGGTGGAGGCGTCTGTCTCCGCAGTAGCGCGATGCGCCTCGGCATAGCGCAACACGTCCTCGATGGACGGCAGCGTCTTGAGAATGCCGGCCACTTCGGCATCGGCCGATCGTGGCGCTGACTCGAATGTTTCGGTGATGGCGCAGACAAGCTGGCTGGTGAAATGGCGCTTGCCCGTGCTGGCGCAGGCCTCGCAGCCCAGCGCGCCCGCGCCTTTGCAGGTCTCGCACGTGACTTTCCGTTGCCCGGCGCATCGCGAACATGTCTCCTGCCGGGCGCCGCCGCAGCGGGTGCAGGCGACGCTGCCTGATCCGCCGCAGCCGCCGCAGGTGCGCCGCTCGGGCACGTTCTGCGTCCGCGCGGTGTTGGTTGCGGCTTCCCAAACCGTTTCCTGCCGGTGAGCGATTTCATAGCCCTGCCCATGACAGCGGCTGCAGCGCTCCGTTCCGCTTTCCTTGCAGGCCGGGCAGGGGCGCGACCCGCGCCCTGAGCAAGCAGGGCACTCGACTGCTCCGGCGGCGTTGCACGCCCTGCAATCGATCTTGCCGCGTCCGTTGCAGGATCCGCAGGCTTCGACATGGCCGATCACGGGCGGCGGGGCGAAGCAGTCCGGGACGGCCGGACGGCGCTGCGGGTCCTCGCCATACTGGCCCGCCCAGTCCGCAAGCCGGCCGGGAATTCCGGCGCGCGCCGCCGCCAGTTGGGCGTCGCTCTCGGCGGCCATTGCTTGTGCGGTGGCCACCTGCACAACGCCAACCGGCAATACGCCGCTTCCCGCACCGCGGTCGAAACTCAGCGCGACGCGGAAAGAGTGCCGGGCCGCGACTTCGATAATGCGATGCTGGCTGGCCTCGAGCACAAGATGGCCGCGGTCGAAGCGCGTTAATGGCTCGACGAAGTCGGCGACGCGCGTGAGCAGGCGAAGGCTTGGATCCTTCAGCGTTTTCGGGTCGTGGTCGTCCGATCCCAAATTAACCCTCAAAGTCCTTGTGCGCCGGGACGGGACGCCCTGGCCCGGGTAGCATCGAAGCTGAGGCGGTCAAACACTAGCGTTTTATCATGACTTATGATGGTGCGCGTGGGCTTGTCTGGCCATACGACATTCTAGATCGTGATCGGGACAGGTGGGCCTCAGGCGGTCCTCCGGGAGACGTGGTGTTATTCAGCGGGTTCACCCAAGCGAGGCGGCCCGGCGGCGTGCGCGCGGCTATCGGGCTAATATTTCTGATTCCGGTTCTTGTGCCGCTTTTTGCGATTGTGCTCATCTGGCTGTCGGAGCGTGACGTCAACAGCGCGGCGAATGACCGTGTCAGCTCAGCTGTCCGGATCGTCGGCGCCAATGTGCGCCTTCTGGTGGAATCGACGCTCGAACGCCTGCGTGTCTACGAAACGGAGCTCGGCGGCGATCCGGCGCGCTTTTCGCCCAGGCTGGGCGCTATCGCAAACACGCTGACCGCCGTCTACGATACGGAGGGGCGCAGCATCCAGCGCGGGGGTACGCGTGGCGCCGGCGTCTCCGCCGTCGCCGAGTTCAACGCCTTGAAGGACGGCGCGCCGTGGATCATCACGGGGATGCAGGGCGACGCCAGCACGATCCGCTTCTTTGGCATCGCCCGGCGGATCGATCGCAACGGCAATTTCGCTGGAGTGGTTACAGCCTACATCGCCGCAGACACGCTGTCGAACGTCTGGAACGAACTTGCCCTGGGAACGGGATCGACCGTGGGCATGATCCGTTCGGATGGCGGGCTGGTCACGCGCTTTCCGGTGCCGGATGCTGGCATCAACATCTCAGGCCAGACGTTGTTCGCGAAGCATTTGCCGCGTGCGCCCGAGGGGGTTTTCACGTCCGAAGGCTCTCCGGTCGATAACATGCCGCGGCTGGTCGCCTACGCCAGCCTCAAGGACCTCAACCTCGTCGTGACCGCCAGCATGTCGCTGACATCGACCGAGGAAGCCTTCTGGGCGCGCGTTGGCTACACGGCGCTGGTCGCAGCCCCGGTGTTTCTCGCGCTGGTGGTGTTGTGCGGCTGGGTGATCCTGCTGCTGCTGCGGCACGACGCCAACCGTCGCGAACTCGAGGTTGCGCTTGGCCAGAATCGCGTGCTGTTCCAGGAAATTCACCACCGCGTGAAGAACAACCTGCAACAGGTCATGTCGCTTATCCGCCTGCAGCAGGCGCCGCCTGCGATGAAGGAAGACCTCACGCGGCGCATTTCAGCGATGAGCGCGGTTCACCAGCATATCTATGAGAGCGATCAGTTCGGCGTGCTCGATGCGGAAGCCTATCTCGCGCGCGTGCTCAACGGTCTTAGCGAGTCGGCTCCGCCCGGCGTGACGCTGGACTGGAAACTGGCCCCGCTGCAACTCTCGCCAGACCAGGCGCTGCCGCTCGGCATGATCGTCAACGAGATCGTCTCCAACGCCTTCAAGCACGCTTTTCCGGATGGACGGCCGGGAAAGGTCGAGATCGCGCTGCAACGGCCGCTGGAAGGCAATGAGGCGGTCCTAATCGCGACGGACAATGGCGTCGGCATGACGGAAACGCCGGCCGGCGGCATGGGCCTTGGCACGCGGCTCATCTCCGGACTCGCCCAGCAACTGGGCGGCCAGGTCAACGTCTCGCGCGAGGCCGGCGTCAGGATCGAGCTTCGCTTCCCGGTCAATTCGCTGGCGAAGGTTTCGGCCTGATCACTTCAGCGGCGCGGAGGCGGCGGCAGCGCGGGCAGGCCGTACTGGCGGCGCAAGTCAGACAACAGGCGCATTGGTTTGCCCGACAGTGTCGGCATCAATGTCCAGGGGTATCGGGCCACAGAGGGCCCGATGCGTTCAAGATGCGCCCGCGCGCGATCGCCGACACGAAACAGGTGCATCAACATCGCGAAATGGTTGTGCGCGAAGGACGCTTCGGCGCCGGACAGGGGCTCGCGCGCCAGGGCCGCCCAGAACATGTCGTCCAGCTTTGCGATGTGACGTTGGAAGCCTTCGTCCTGCATCAGATCGATCATCGCACTTCGCTCAGGCGAGTTGGGCGGGCTGAACACCATCGCGAAACACCACTCTTCCGCGTGCGCGCGGGCAGGGATGGCGAGCCATGCGGCGTTGGGTCCTTCGCTCGCCCATTCGTTTGCGACCCGCCACATGCCGCCCGCTGAGCCGCCCCATTTCTGCGCGTTGGCCAGAAGGTGGTTGGCGGCGGCGTAGATGTTGTCCTCGCCAGACGCCTGAACGCGGCCAACGAGGCTGTTGATCTGCGCCCGATCGCCGGTTGTGAACATTTCCAGCCTGATCTGCAGTGCAAGATTTGTGCTGTCGTGCGGGTTGCGCAATGCCGCTTCCCTCAGATGTTTCGCGGATATCTTCAGGTTCTCCATCATGCGCGGCGCGTTGGCCTTCATGACGGATGTCGCCGGGCCTGATCCTCGCGCGGCCATGCCGTGGAACATCAAAACGCCGCCGATGATCGTCAGGATTGGGCTGTCGGCATCCTCCGCCGCCTCAGGCGGCGGGGCGGGATGCAACTCGGCAAGGCTCTCGATCAGATGGTAGCGATCGCTGGGCGAAATGCGGCCGTAGAGGCGGGTCAGCCCCGCCCAGTCCTTTTGTTGCAGGAGTTGCAACGCCTCGTGCGCTTCTGGCTGGCCCTCGGCGGGATCGAAATCGGGATCCGGCTTGTCCTGGAACTCGCCATGCCGCGTCCGCCACATGCGCCAAACGGCAAGCAGCACAAGAGCCGCGACAATGACATAGACGACTTGCATGCAGAAACTTCCAGGCGTCCCGGCATGCTAGCCGCTCGACGCCGACAATAGCAAACGGCCGCCCCCTCTCGGGAGCGGCCGCTGTGTTTTGTGCGAGAGAAGGGCGGAGTTTATTCCGCGTCTTCCTTCGGTCCGTCGCTGCGTTCACGGCGCGGGCCGCGATCACCGCCACGGCCACCGCCACGACCGCCGCGATCACCATCGCGACGCGGACGATCACCGCGCGGCGGACGATCGCCGGACGGACCATCATCGGTGACGCCTTCGATGGCTTCGCCTGTTTCCTGGTTCACGGCTTTCATCGACAGGCGAACCTTGCCGCGATCGTCGAAGCCAAGAAGCTTCACCTTCACAGTGTCGCCTTCCTTGACGATGGCGGACGGGGATTCAACACGCTCGGCGGCCATCTGCGACACGTGGACGAGGCCGTCCTTCGCGCCGAAGAAGTTCACGAACGCGCCGAACTCCATCACCTTCACGACCTTGCCGGTGTAGATCGCGCCCACTTCGGCTTCCGCCGTCAGGCCATGGATCCACTTCTGCGCAGCCTCGAGGCTTTCCTTTTCGACAGCCGCGATCTTCACCGTGCCGTCGTCCTCGACATTGATCTTCGCGCCCGTCTTCTCGACGATCTCGCGGATCACCTTGCCGCCCGTGCCGATCACGTCCCGGATCTTGTCGACCGGAATCTTCATCGAGATCATCTTCGGAGCGTTCTCGGAGACTTCGTGGCGTGCGCCCGTCATCGCCTTGTTCATCTCGTTGAGGATGTGCAGACGGCCGCCATTCGCCTGGGCGAGGGCCGTCTTCATGATGTCGAACGTGACGCTATCGATCTTCAGGTCCATCTGGAGCGAGGTGACGCCCACTTCGGTTCCGGCAACCTTGAAGTCCATGTCGCCGAGGTGATCTTCATCACCCAGGATGTCTGACAGGATGGCGATGCCTTCCGCGTCCTTGATGAGGCCCATGGCGATGCCCGACACCGGACGGGTGATCGGAACGCCAGCGTCCATCATGGCGAGGGACGAGCCGCAGACCGTGGCCATCGAGGAGGAGCCGTTCGACTCCGTGATCTCGGACACGATGCGGAGCGTGTAGGGGAAGTCCTCGGCCTTCGGCAGGACGGCTTTCACCGCGCGCCAGGCCAGCTTGCCGTGACCGATTTCGCGGCGGCCCGGGGAGCCACCACGACCGGTTTCACCGACCGAGTAGGGAGGGAAGTTGTAGTGAAGGAGGAACTTCTCCTTCTTCGTGCCTTCGAGGCCGTCGATGTACTGCTCGTCTTCAGCTGTGCCGAGCGTGGCGACGCAGAGAGCCTGTGTTTCGCCGCGTGTGAACAGCGCCGAGCCGTGCGTGCGCGGCAGGACGGAGACGAAGGATTCGATTGCGCGGATGTCGGTGGTCTTGCGGCCGTCGATGCGGGTGCCGGTGCGGATGATGTCTCCGCGCACGACTTTCGCTTCGGCTTCCTTGAACTGCTCCTTGAACACCAGCGGATCAGCGCCCGTCGGGTTGGCATCGGATTTCACGAGCGCGGCCTTGGCCTTCTCGCGCGCAGCGTTCACCGCGTCGTGGCGTTCGCCCTTGTCCTTGATCTTGTAGGCAGCCGATAGATCGGCGCCGGCGATGTCCTGGATCGACTTCAGAAGCGCGGAGTGATCCGGGCTCTCGAATTCGAATGGGTCCTTGGCGGCTTTTTCGGCCAGCTGGATGATCGCGTCGATGACAGCCTGGAAGCTTTCGTGCCCGGCCTTGACGGCGCCGAGCATGACGTCTTCCGAGAGTTCCTTGGCTTCAGATTCAACCATCATCACGCCTTCGGTGGTGCCGGCGACAACGAGGTCGAGCTGGAAGCCTTCCATCTGCTCGGCCGTCGGGTTGATGATGTACTCGCCATCCTTGTAGCCGACGCGGGCAGCCGCGATGGGGCCAGCGAAAGGAGCGCCTGAAATGACGAGGGCGGCGGAAGCGGCAACCATGCCGACGATGTCCGGATCGTTTTCCTGGTCGTAGGACAGCACGGTGACCGTGACCTGGACTTCGTTTTTGAAGCCGTCAGCGAACAGCGGACGGATCGGGCGGTCGATGAGGCGGGACGTCAGCGTGTCCTTCTCTGTCGGCCGGCCTTCGCGCTTGAAGAAGCCGCCGGGAATCCGGCCGGCTGCGTAGTAGCGCTCCTGATAGTTCACGGTGAGGGGGAAGAAGTCCTGCCCCTCCTTGGCCTTGCGCGCATAAACGACGGCGGCAAGAACACTTGTCTCGCCATAGGTCGCCAGCACAGCGCCATCAGCCTGGCGCGCGATGCGTCCAGTTTCCAGCGTGAGCGGACGGCCCGCCCAGTCGATCGTAACGCGTTTGATGTCAAACATCTCGATTGTCTCTTTCCATACGAAAACCGCCGGCCCCGGTGGGCCGGCGGGTATTTTGGGCCCCGCGTTAGCGGCGGAGCTCCAGCTCCTTGATGATGGCCTGGTAGCGGGCCTCGTCCCTCGACTTCAGATAGTCGAGCAGTCGCCGGCGCTGCGAGACCATCTTGAGAAGGCCGCGGCGCGAGTGATTGTCTTTCTTGTGGGTCTTGAAGTGGTCGGTGAGGTAGGTGATCCGGTGCGTGAGGATCGCGACCTGCACTTCGGGGGAGCCCGTATCACCTTCGGTGCGGGCATATTGCTTGATCAGGGAGGCTTTCGCCTCCGGCGTGATCGACATCGGGTTGCTCCTGAATTCTAGCCGGCGCGCCGGCTGACTATTGGTTGAACACGCGAACCGGCATGAACCTGCCGGCTCGGACTTCACCCAGAGCGACGCCGAGTTGTTCTTCCCCCACCTTTTCAGTGGCCAGACAAATGCGGGAGGCATCCTCCCCGTTCACTTGACGAGGACGGCGCATCTCCCGAAACGCCTCGACCTGATGGGGCAGAAGTACGATTTCTCGGCCCTGCCTGAGCCTGGACGCCTCTTCCCCGCTGATGGCCAGCGCCGGGATGTCGTCCAGCGCGGTCTCGAGGGGGACAAGGGTTTTGTCCAGCGCGGCCTTATCGCTCATCTCGTCCAGTTTTGAAAGCTGAATTGCCGCGTCCTCGGCAAATCCGCCAACACGGGTCCGGCGCAGGGCGGCGACATGGCCTTCAGCCCCCAACGCAGAGGCGATGTCTCGGACGAGGGCCCGGATATAAAAGCCTTTTCCGCACGTGACCTTGATCACGGCGAGGTCGGCGGAGGGGCAATCGACCAGCTCGGCGGTGTAGAGGCTTACCTTACGTGAGGCCAATTCGACCGTCTCGCCCTCGCGGGCCAGGTCATAGGCGCGCTCGCCATTCACCTTGATGGCCGAGAACTGGGGCGGCACCTGGTCGATCTCGCCGATGAAGCCGGGGAGCAGAGCTTCGATGGCCTCGCGGGCGGGGCGGACGTCAGATGTGGCAGTGATCTCGCCTTCGCGGTCCTGAGTGGTGGTCGACTGGCCCCAGCGGATAGTGAAGACGTAATCCTTGTCCGCCTCCATGACGTAACCGACCGTCTTGGTGGCCTCGCCGAAGGCCAGCGGCAGGATGCCTGACGCCAGCGGGTCCAGCGTGCCTCCATGGCCGGTCTTCTGCGCATTGAAGATGCGGCGGCAGATGCCGACGGCCTGCGTCGAGGTCACACCTTCGGGTTTGTCGAGGATCAGCCAGCCGTGAACCGGCTCGCCCTTCTTCTTGCGGGCCATCAATCAAGTCTCCAGGCGCCGTGGCGGGATCGAACCGCCAGCGGGTCGAGTATGGGAGGGCGCGGAGTAGGGGGGATGGCGCGGGCGGTCAAGCAGAGCCTCGCTTGCCACCAGGGCCTGCCGCCGCCAAATAGCGGCTTGGCTGCAGGGCCGTGTGAGGGCGTCATGTTCGAGTGGGAGGAAGCGCGCCGCGAGCGTAATCTCGCCCAGAACGGTGTCGATTTCGTCCGCGCAGCGATGATGTTCGACAATCCGGTGCTCGAACGGGAAGACCCGCGGCAGTTTCACGGCGAGCGACGCATCTATGCGCTTGGCCATGTCGGCGGGTTCTTCATGGTGGTGGCGTGGACGCCGCGTGCGTCGCGCCGGCGGCTGGTGGAAGCATGGAAGGCGGATCGCGATGACGAAGCAATCTACCGCGCAACGGTCCCGTACGCAGGTGCGCAGGATGGCGGACTTCACCGTAGAACAGGCCATCCCGCGCGAAAGCCTCGGCCCGGGCTTCTGGCGGGAGGCCGTGCCCCTCTATCCCTCCCGCGGCCGCAAGCTGGTCCGTCTTCGTCTTGATCCTGAGATTGCCGACTGGTTCGCTGGCCGGAAGGAAGATCCGCACAGCGGCATCAACGCCGTGCTGCGCGCCTATATCGAGCGCCGCCGCGCAGACGGACAGGATCGCGCATGATTGCCCATGACTTGGCTTTCCCCGCTCCGCGCTGCTAGCGTCCGCACCTCGGCAATCGGCCGGATCAGGGGCGCTCCATGAAACGCACATTCCTTGCCGGTCTTGGTCTTGCAGCTGCAGCGCTTGTCGCGCTCGGACTGCCGGCCATATCGCAAACAGGCCCGGCGCCCGCCCTGCCAATCGTTTCGGACAATGAACGCGCCATCACCGACTACTCCAAGTGGAGCGACGCCGCCCTCAATGCCGAACTTGAAAGGCGCGCGGTGATCGAGCGCAAGGCGCTGATGCCGATGCGCGATGGCGTGCATCTTTCTACTGATATCTTCCGCCCAAAGGATGTGACGGGGCCGGTGCCGACGATCTTCGTGCGCACGCCCTACAACATGAACACGCTGTCGGGGCGCTCCCTGCGCGAGACGGTCGAGGGCATCGATCGCGGGTATGCGGTGATCTACCAGAACGAGCGCGGCCGCTATTTCTCCGAAGGTGAATTCGAAATTCTCGGCTATCCGCGCAGCGACGGATACGACGCGCTGACGTGGATCGCGGACCAGCCATGGTCGAACAAGAAGGTGGGCACGCTGGGCTGTTCGTCGACCGCCGAATGGCAGCTCCAGCTTGCGGCGACCAATCACCCTGCACACGCCGCCATGGTGCCGATGGCATCGGGCGCTGGCATTGGCCGCGTCGGGGAATTTCACGAGCAGGGCAACTGGTATCGCGGCGGCGTACCCCGCACGCTGTTCTCGATCTGGCTCTATGGCGTCGACAATCCGATGCGGGCGCAGATCCCGGAAGGTCTTGACCCTGAGATGCGGCAATACCTGTCTGCCTACAGCGATCTCAATCCGAAGAAGCCCGAGGTAACCTGGGCAAAACAGGTCTGGCATCTGCCTTACGCCGAAATGCTCAGCTCCCTGGGCGAGCCGCCGGGCACGAACGAGAAGCTGATCGCGCGCGCCGGGCCAGACGATCCCGAATGGTTCAAGGGCGGGCTCTACCACGACAATGAAAACTGGGGCGTGCCCGCGCTCTGGTACAACTCGTGGTACGATGTCTCCATCGGCCCCAACATGGCGCTCTACAATCACGCCACGAAAGCTGGCGTCGACGCGGAGACGCGCGACAACCAGTACGCCATCGTTGGGCCAACTGTTCACTGCGCCTATGGCGCCCTCGGCCCAAATTTCAGATCGGGTGACCGCGAGCTTGGCGATGCATCGCTCAATGTCATGGGGGATGTCTGGGCCTTCTTCGGCCGCTTCCTCAAGAGCGACGCCGAGGCGTTCCAGGCCAGGCCGAAGATCCGCTACTTCCAGATGGGCGCGAATGAATGGCGTACGGCCGACCAGTGGCCGCCGAAACAGGCGGAGGCGGTTAAGCTCTACCTGCGCTCGGGCGGCAAGGCGAACTCGATGTTCGGCGACGGGAAGCTGTCCTTCTCCGCCCCCACCGGCAACGAGCCGGCCGACACTTATGTCTATGATCCGAGGACGCCGGTACAGACTATCGGCGGCGGCGACTGCTGCAATGGCGGCGTCGTTGTTCCCGGCGCGTTCGACCAGCGCCCCGTCGAAGTTCGCCACGATGTTCTGGTCTACACATCCGATCCGCTGACGCAGCCGATAGCCATCGCAGGCTTCGTCGATGCGATCCTGCATGTGTCCTCGGATGCGAGGGACACTGACTTTGCGGTAAAGCTGGTCGATGTCGCGCCCGACGGCACGGCCTACATCATCGACGACACCATTCTGCGCGCCCGCTTTCGCGAAGGTTATGACCGCGAGGTCTTCATGGAGAAGGGCAAGACCTACAAGCTCGACTTCACGCCGATGACCACAGCTAACACCTTTCTGCCGGGCCATCGCATCCGCGTGGAGATCACCTCGTCTTCCTTCCCGAAATATGCGCGCAACCTCAACACGGGCGGCCGCAACGAGTTCGAGAAGGACGGCGTGATCGCCACCAACCAGGTGAAGCACACGCGGTCGCAGCCGAGCTACATCGTGCTTCCCATTATCCGCTGAGCCTGTAGCGTCGTCGCGGGATCAGGCGGGAGCATCGATAGATGATCAAGTGGCTCAGCATCATAACGCTGCTGGCGCTGGCGGCTGGCATCGCCATCGGAGCGATGGTGGGCGCCTCCGGCAACATCTTCATGGCCGACGTCGCGGTGCAGGTCGGCCATATCGGCGACCTATGGCTCAACCTGCTGCGGATGACCGTGATCCCGCTCGTGTTCTGCCTGCTTGTCTCCGGCGTTGCATCCGTGGCGGATGCGGCATCCAGCGGAAAGCTGGCGGCCCGCTCGATCATGGTGTTCGGCGTCCTGCTGGTCTCGTCCACCGTATTTGCCTGCTTTGCTTTCCCGCTTGTCCTTTCGATCTGGCCGGTCGATCCCGGCGCTGCCGCCAGCCTTATTGCTGACGCGGGGGGGCAGCCCACACAGGCCGCCGCGCCGCCGACTATTGGCGAGTGGCTCGCGGCCCTCGCGCCAGGCAACGCCGTCGCCGCAGCCGCAGAGGGCGCCGTCCTCCCGCTGGTCGTCTTCGCGATGTTCTTCGGCTTTGCCGCAACCCGGCTTCCGCAGGCGCAGCGCGCGCCGATGATCGCCTTCTTCCGCGCCGTCGCCGACACCATGATCGTGATCGTCCGCTGGGTTCTCTATGTCGCTCCCATTGGCGTCTTTGCGCTGGCGCTGGGCGTTGGCCTGATCGCGGGGATCGAGATCGTCGGCACCATCGCGCAGTATCTTGTCGTCGTCTCTGCGGTGACGGCGGCGATCGTGCCGCTGGCCTTCCTGTTCGCCATTGTATGGGGCGGGGCGCCCATTGGGCGTTTCCTCAATGCAACGGCGCCGGTTCTTGCCGTGGCCATTTCGAGCCGGTCATCTCTGGCCTCGCTGCCGCTCATGGTGGAGCGCTCGCGCGATGCGATGGGCGTGCCAGCGCGCGTCGCCGGCATCGTGCTACCGCTGGCGGTCGCCGTCTTCCGGATGACCAGCCCGGTCGCCAACCTTGGTGTCGTGTTCTTCTGCGCGGCCGTGTTCGGCGTCGAGCTGTCGCCGATGGCTCTCGTGATCGGCGGATTCGTCGCCATCGCGATCAGCATCGGATCGGTCGGGCTGCCCGGCGAGATTTCCTTCGTGGCAAGCGTCGCGCCGATCTCGATGGCGATGGGTGTTCCCATCGAACTGCTCGGCATTCTGGTTGCGGTCGAGGCGGTGCCCGACATCTTCCGCACGGTCGGCAATGTGTCGGGCGATATGGCTGCGACTGTGATCGCTGCGAAGGGTGAGGCTAGCCAGCCGGAGGAAGCCGCCGCCTCACAACCCGGCTAGCGGCCAGCACTTCCTCAATCGCCTCGGCCACCACATCCGGGCGATGGAAGAAGAAAGCGTGGTTTGACTCCGGCACGATCTGCAACCGGCCACGGCTCGACCAAGTCGCAAGATTCGCCTGCAACTGCCGCCACACCACTTCGCTTTCCGGCGTGTCTGATCCCGCCACAAGTCCATCGGCCGAAAGCAGATAGGCGTCGTGTGCGTCTGCACGCTGGCGCGCCTGGGTCTGGGCGGGCAGCTCCCGCGCCAGCACGACCACAGGCCAGTTCTGCAGGTCGCGATAGCGGCCGGCGACTTCCATGGTCTGCGATCGGGCCCGCGCCTCGCGGGCATTTGCTTCGGCCGAGCGTGGATAGAAAGCGTTGACCTGCCCTGTGATGGATGGGGCGGCCGGGTAAGGCGCAAGGCGCATCAGACCAGTCCATCTGAACGCAAGGCTCAGCTCCTGGCCGGGAGAGACATAGTCGCCAACTGGCAAGCCAGCTTCGGCAAAGCGCTTTTCCTGGTCGGGGTGGGAGGAGTCGGCGAACACCAGGCCAGCCACATCCGCGCGGTAGAGCCCGGCAAAGATCAGGCTGTAGAGTCCGCCGCGCGAATGCGACACGAGGATGTAGGGGCCGGTCTCGCCAACAGCCTGGAGCGCTGCGCGAAGATCCTCTGCGACTTCCTCCGGCCTGAAGGTCGCGCGCGCGGGATCGCTCCAGAGGATGCCAGCCCGGCTATAGGCGCAGGCGCGTGTACGCGTTGACACGCGTTCCAGCAGCGGTGTCCACGCGAGCGATCCCAGCAGGTCCCCGCCTGACTGGAACACGACGGTCGGGCCGCCAGTCCCTCGGCAATCGATCTGGATGCGGCGGCCATCGCCCACATCCACCAGCTGGCCTTCGGGTGGATAGGTCTTGAGGGCCTCGGCCTCGAGCAGGGATTCGCAGGCGGCAAGAAGCGGCAGGCAGGCGAGCAAGGCCGCCGCCAGAACATGCACGGGCTTCAACCTGCGCGCGTCGTTCCGCATCGTGACAAGTCTTAGGCGCCTCCGGGCGGGTTCGCCACATCACATTCGTTCGAACAGGGCGGAGTTTGCGTAGCTGCAAATGAAAACGCCGCCCCGGCGGGGGCGGCGTTCGCTTCCGGCCAGATGGCGCGGATTACTTGAGGGTGATCTCGATCTCGCCGATGTTGGCGTCGGTGATCTTGAACTTGTCGCCGGACTTCAGGCCCGAGGGATACTCGAAGCAGACATTGTCCTGCTGGACGGCAGGGGCCGTGACGCAGAGCTTCGTCCCATCAACCTTGTAGGTGCCTTCGTACATTCCGTCGAAGCCGGAGAAGGTGCCGTCGGGCTTGTAGGCAACATCGCCCACCATGCCCATGCTGATCACGTTCATGGTCGTGCCCTTTTCGAGGACAACCACGATCGTGTCCGAAGGCGCGGTCTGTGCGAGGACGGGCGCGGCGGCGAAAACGGCGGCAAGGGCGCAGATAGCAAGTCTCATGAAGGAACCTCCCAGTGATTGTGGATCGTTCCATATCACCAGACAGCGTCTAGTAACAGTCGGCGATCGCATAAGAGGTGCAATTGCCTGCGCCCCAAGCTAACGGAACTGTCATGTCGTTTCGCGCCACCTGCCTCACCCTGTTGCCGGACGCCTTCCCTGGCGTGCTGGGCGTTTCGATCGTCGGAACGGCCCTGCGCGAGGGCCTGTGGTCTCTTGAGACGGTCGACATCCGAACATTCGGCATCGGCAAGCATCGCAATGTGGACGATACACCCTCGGGCGGCGGGGCCGGCATGGTGATGAGGGCCGACGTCGCCGCCGCCGCGATCGACAGCGTCGATCCGGCGGGCCGACCGCTGATCTACCTGTCGCCCCGGGGGAAGCCGCTGACCCAGGCCCGGGTCCGCCAACTGGCCGCCGGTCCCGGCCTCATCCTTCTGTGCGGCCGCTTCGAGGGGTTGGACGAGCGGGTGATCGAGGGCAGGGGCATGGAAGAGATATCGCTCGGGGATTTCGTGCTCGCGGGCGGGGAGGTTGCCGCCCAGGCGCTGCTTGAAGCCTGCGTGCGGCTGGTTCCCGGGGTGGCCGGCAATGCGGAGTCCCTTGCCGAGGAGAGCTTCGAGACCGGCCTGCTGGAGCACCCCCACTATACGCGGCCCCAGGTGTGGGAGGGGCGCGAGATACCGGCGGTGTTAACCTCCGGAGATCACGCGAAAATCCGGGCTTGGCGGAGAAATCAGGCCGAGGAGTTGACTAAAGCCAGAAGACCCGATTTATACGCCGCTTCCCAAGATGCCCCTTTTACGCGGGCCAAGCCGCCCGCCGGAAAGACCTGATCCATGGCCGCCCATCTCATCCAGACCCTCGAGCGCGAGGAAATTGCTCGCGTTTCCGGTAGCAAGAAGATCCCTGATTTCGCCCCCGGCGACACGCTGCGCGTCAACGTGAAGATCAAGGAAGGCGAGCGCGAGCGCGTTCAGGCCTTCGAAGGTCTCTGCATCGCGCGCGCCGGCTCGGGCCTCAACGAGAACTTCACGGTCCGCAAACTCTCGTTCGGCGAAGGCGTCGAGCGGGTGTTCCCGGTCCACTCCCCGGTGCTCGACAGCATAGAAGTGCGCCGCCGCGGCAAGGTCCGTCGCGCCAAGCTGTATTACCTGCGCGGCCGCACGGGCAAACGCGCCCGCATCGCCGAGAAGACCGGTGCTACCCGCGAGGAAGCCGCAGGCTGATTGCCTGCAGCCAATGCAGAAAATTCAGGCGGCGGTCCGTTTTTCCGGGCCGCCGCAGTCTTTTCTGGCCGGCAATTCCGCGAACTCTTGGCCCCGAGAAAAACGCCGGGCTTCCCGCCTTTTTTCTGCACCGACTTTGTGGTTTTTCCCGCAAAGCGCGATCCGACCGTGCAGCAGTGATAACAAGCCAGGAAGGACCGCCACATGCCTGCGCCCGAAGGCCTTCGCAGCGCCGCCCTGCCATCGCCTGTTCCCGGCGATACGCGCCAGCGTATTCTCGACGCCGCACAGTCCGCCATCCTCGCCAAGGGCTTTGCGGCTTCGTCGATCGAGGAAATCATCGCCGCCGTTGGCATCACGATGAGCGGCTTCTTCTGCCATTTCGCAGACAAGGGCGAACTCGCTCAAGCGCTGCTCGAACGCTATCTCGACAGGGAGCGCGTGCTGTTCGACGGCATTTTCGCGCGGGCGGATGAGCTGTCGGAAGACCCTCTGCATGGCCCCCTGATCGCGCTGAAGATGTTCGAGGAGGTGCTCGACGACGGGGCATCGTGTTGTCGAAAGTGCTCGATGATCCCAGGGCGCTGCCGCGCCAGATCAGACTCTATCGCGAGTTTATCCGCGCGCCCTTCCTTGGCGTTCCAGGACAATCCTGAACAACGAGTGCAAAGCAAACGGCCCGCCTGTGATGGCGAGCCGTTCTCCTGGAATGTAGTTTAGCTCTTAAGCGTCGCGCAGACTCCACTCGTAGTACACGTTGTGGCCGCACACTTCGCTCGGAGCGCCATTGATGCGCGCGGGCTGGAAACGCTCGCCGCGGAGCCACTTGGCAGCGGCATCATCGAGACGTTGCGAACCGCTGGAGCGCGCGACCGACACCGATGTGACGCGGCCGCTGGCATTCACACACACGTCCAGTTGCGTCGTGCCTTGCTCGCCCGCGCGGCGCGCGGCGGAAGGATAGTCGGGTTTGTCGCTCGCGATCAGTTTGGGCGCCGAGCGCGTCTGCGTCACCGGCGCTGGGCTTGGAGCGACCGGCACCGGCTCGGGCAGCGGAACAGGGTCCGACACCGGCGCCACGATTGGCGGAAGCTCCTCAGGGAAGACCTGGATATCGGGCACGATGATTGCGGGTGGCGCCGGCGGGGCTTCCACTTCCTCCACAACCTCAACCTTCGGCGGCTCAGGGAGCTCGACTGGCGGAGGAGGGGGCGGCGTGATGAGCGCCAGCTCCGTGCGCATTTCTTCTTCCACAACGAATGAGTTCACGCTCGTCGCCACCACGTAGCCGAGGCCGGCTATGGTCACCACGGCGAGCGCCATACCGGCGATGCGCGTGCGTTTGTCCGGCCTTGCGGTGCGAATATACATGTGTTCGCCTCCGTTCGACGCTCCGCAGGCGAAATGCCTGATGCGCGTCAGAGTAGATATGGGATGGGCGGCGGCCGCACCCCAATAAGGTACCCCTCTTGAACGCGTGAATTTTGCAGTGAGTTCCGCACTCGCCGCACGCGAGATTGCGGCGAACCCGTGACGGATTGCGGCGAGGACGTGATGGTCCGTGAACTGATGATCGCGTCATGCCGGTCTGGCCGAGCCCGCCACCATCGACGCCCGGGCGTTTCAGTTTTCCGGAAGCGTCTGTGCCCCGCCGTTGAGCGCGCGTTGCATCAGCAGCGTATCGCACCACCGGCCGAACTTGAAGCCAGAACCGGCGATGCGCCCACACTCGGCAAAGCCCATCGCCGCGTGCAGCCGCGCAGATGCGAGATTGACTCCGGCATCGCCGATCACCGCAATCATCTGGCGAAAGCCGAGCGCTTCGCAGCGCGCGAGAAGCTCGCCCAGCAACAGCGTGCCGATCCCCTGTCCCTGCGCATCGGGCGATATGTAGATCGAGTCCTCCACCATGAAACGATAGGCAGGGCGCGTCCGGAAATGGCTCGCATAGGCGTATCCCTGCACGCGGCCATCTACCTGCGCGACGATGCAGGGAAAGCCGTTGGCGGCGTTGGTCTCGAAGCGCTTCGTCATCTCATCGAGACCGGGCGGATCGTATTCATAGCTTGCCGTCCCGGTCAGCACGGCGTGACTGTAGATCGCGGTGATTTCCGGCAGGTCGGCCGGCCGCACGGGCCGGATGCGGACGCCGCCAGTCAAGGAACGCGCTTCCCGTCCGCATCGATCAACGGCGATCCGTCTTCCTTTGCGAACGGCCCCTTCGGCCAGTGTTCGAGCAGGTCGAGGACGGCTTCGCTCGGCCGGCACAGCTTGACACCTCTCGGTGTGGCTACTAGCGGGCGGTTCACCAGGACGGGATGTTCGATCATGGCGGCGATGAGGGCGTCATCGCTGACGGAGGCATCAAGCAGTCCAAGCTCCGCGGCGGGGGACTTTGTCTCGCGCAGGGCCTGACGAGCGGTGAGGCTCGCGGCGGCAAACAGCGCCCGCAACTGCGGCCGGGTCCAGCCCTCGCGGAGATAGTCGATCACGACCGGCGCATATCCTGCAGCCTCGATGATGGCGAGGACGTTGCGCGACGTGCCACAGTCCGGGTTGTGATGGATCACGACGGGGAACAGGGCGTCCGTCATCGGATCACGTCGCGCGTTCGACCATCAGTTTCTTGATCTCGGCGATGGCCTTGGCGGGGTTGAGACCCTTCGGGCAGACCTGCGCGCAGTTCATGATGGTGTGGCAGCGATAGAGTTTGAACGGATCTTCCAGGTCGTCGAGCCGTTCGCCGGTGGCTTCGTCGCGGCTATCGACAATCCAGCGATAGGCTTGCAGCAGGGCGGCCGGCCCGAGGAACTTGTCGCCATTCCACCAGTAGCTGGGGCAGGCGGTCGAGCACGAGGCGCACATGATGCACTCGTAGAGACCGTCGAGCTTGGAGCGGTCTTCCTCGGTCTGCTTCCATTCCTTCTGCGGCTCGGGCGTCTGCGTCTTCAGGTAAGGCTGAACATACGCATGCTGGGCGTAGAAGTTGGTGAGGTCGGGCACGAGATCCTTGACCACGGCCTGGTGCGGCAGCGGGGCGATCGTGATGTCACCAGAGAATTCGTCCCACCCCTTGGTGCAGGCGATGGTGTTGTGGCCGCCGATGTTCATCGAGCAGGAGCCGCAGACGCCCTCGCGGCACGAACGGCGGAAGGTCAGCGTCGGGTCGATCTCGTTCTTGATGTAGATGAGCACGTCTAGGACCATCGGCCCGACCTTGCTCATGTCGATCTGATAGTAGTCCCAGCGCGGGTTGCCGCCGGTTTCGGGGTCATAGCGATAGATCTTGAAGGTGCGCAGCTTCTTGGCCGCCGCCGGCTTGGGCCAGCGCTTCCCCTGCTTGATCTTGGAATTGCGCGGCAGCGTAAGTTCGACCATCGCTTGTGCTTTCCAGGCGGCCTTGGATTGGGCTGCAATCTACCCCCGGATTGGCCAAGCACAAGCGCCGGAAGGTCGCATTTTTCCTCCAGTTTTCTGAAAGATAGGCGAGGTACGCCGGGCGTCGCCCTAGCGCTTCCGGAAGAAGTCCATCACGCGCGATACCCATGTGCGGCGCAGGCCATAGGCCGCACGCGCCACCGTCGGGCGGTCAAGATGAAGCATCTCGGTTACGCCCGCCTTTTCCAGTCCGCGCGCCAGCCTGTCCGTGCCGCGAGCGGCTGCGGCCTCCAGCTCCTCGCGATAGATCGGCACAGGCGACCAGAAGTCGACCGCGTCGCCCTCGCCAAGGCGCATGCGCCGGAACGCGTCAGCCGGCAGGCGCGGGCGCGTGAAGGCAAACGCCACCTGCTTCGAATTCTCGAACATAGGCCTGGGATCGCGCGCAAACTGCACGGTCTCGCCCGGGCTCACGCGCACCGACTGGATGTGAACCAGTTTCGCGAACTGCCGCACTGTATTGGCGGCGAGGTTCAGCATGGCGAGGTCTGCGGCGGCATCGCCCTTTTGCGGAACGGCGAGGGCGAATTCCATGCGAGCCTTTCCGCCGGGAGACAGGGCGTCTCCTCCCTTCTTCATTGCGGACCCAAAACTGCAGACATAGGCAAAGCGCCGCTCGCCTTCGGGCGGCACCACCATCACATCGACGGGCGGCCCTGGTTCCTTGGACTTGCCGGCCCAGCCGTCCTGGTCGGAAAAGGCGATGTGGGGCTCCCCCAGATTGCGCGTAAGGTGGAGGTGGACCTTCTCGCGAAGCTCCTCGGCCGTGAGGCCCGATTCCGTGCGGCGACCCCAGATATCCTGCATAGGTCCGAAATGGCTTCTCGTCGCGCGGGCGTCAACCGCGCCGGGCAAATTCGACGCACGCCCCATGCTAGGCTCCCGGGTCTGAACCGCGAGTGAATTGCACCAGCTGTCAAGCGCACACGGGCTGCTGGTTTCCTGTTCGGAATGTCTCGTCGCGCCATCGGGCAGGCAAAAAAACTGCCTGCCCATTAAGCGGTTCTCAGCCGGTTTCGCCTAATGTCTGTGGTGAGAATTTGCGGTGGGGTCGCGCAATGGACGTTCTCAATCGCTGGGCGGGGCGCGACGGGCGGCTTGGTCAACGCGGCTATGTGCTGACATTCACGCTGCCTTTCTTGGCGACGCTTGCGCTAACGGCGTCGATATTCACGAACCCCGCTCTGTTCGCCGCGCTTGGTCCGGTGGGCATATATGGAACGGCTCTTGGATGGTTGCTGCTGTTGGCGATGGGCGATGCGCTGAACATCAGGCGCTATCACGACATTGGGTATTCAGGCCGTCTCTACAGGTTATGTCGCCCGGGCGTCGTGGTGTTGCCGCTGCTCGCCTTCGCGCTCGATTTTCTCATTCCAGCGCAGATGGCTTCGATGGGCGACATGGAAGCGACGCCGCATCTCATTAGCGAGTCGTTCGCGCCGTCGATTGATCCGGCGCCGCTGGCCTTGCTGGTGATCACCGTGGCGGGCGTTGTCATCAATGTCGGCTACCTCTCGCTGATGCCGGGGCAGGAAGGCCCGAACGACTACGGACCTGATCCACGGGGGCTCGCTGGCGTGCCGCCGGGCGCGAAGGGCCAAGCCGCCGGCCCCGTGACGGGCGAAGACCCGGTGGAGCGCGCTCTCCGCGACTACAGGCAGCGCACGGCTCAGGACGCTGGCGGCTTCGCTTCCCCCGCATCTGCAAGGCGCCCGTCCGTCGTCCAGGCGGCCAGCTTCCGCCCGACCTCCGGTGCAACCTTTGGCAAGAAGCGCTAGAGGGGCGTCCGGCTTCAGTACACCCGAGGCTTCGGCTTGATATACTCCACGTCGCTCGACATCGTGTAGGCGTGCACCGGGCGATAGTCGATCGTGACTGCGCCCTTGTCGTCGATCCACGACAGCGTGTGTTTCATCCAGTTGATGTCATCGCGATCGGCATAATCTTCACGAGCATGGGCGCCGCGGCTTTCCTTGCGGTTGAGCGCCGAGTTCACGGTTGCGGCCGCCTGGACGATCAGGTTGTCGAATTCCAGTGTCTCGATCAGGTCGGTGTTCCAGATCATGCCGCGATCCTGGGTCGAGATATCCGCCACGCCGCCAAGGACTTCCGCAATACGTTTGACGCCGGATTCCAGCGTCTCGCCGGTCCGGAAGACGGCGCAGTCTTCCTGCATCGCCCTCTGCATTGTGGCGCGCAGTTTGGCGGTCGGCGTGCCGCCCTTGGCATTGCGGAACCTGTCGAAGCGCGCGAGGTGATCATCGCCCGCGCCCTTGGGCAGGTCGGGCTGGTTCGCGCTGGCTTCGAGCTTCTCGCCACAGCGCAGTCCTGCGGCGCGGCCGAACACGACAAGGTCGATCAGCGAGTTGGAGCCCAGACGGTTCGCGCCATGCACGGACACGCAGGCCGCTTCGCCCACGGCCATCAAGCCCGGCACGATGGCGTCGGGATCGTCACCCTTCTTGGTAAGAACCTCGCCGTGATAGTTCGTGGGGATCCCGCCCATGTTGTAGTGCACGGTCGGCAGTACCGGGATCGGCTCCTTCGTCACGTCGACGCCGGCAAAGATCTTCGCGCTCTCCGAAATGCCGGGCAGGCGCTGGTGCAGGACTTTGGGGTCAAGGTGATCAAGGTGGAGGTGGATGTGGTCCGCCTGCGCGCCAACGCCGCGCTTTTCGCGGATTTCCATGGTCATGGCCCGTGAGACAACGTCGCGTGAGGCAAGGTCTTTCACGGTTGGCGCATAGCGCTCCATGAAGCGCTCGCCCTTCGAATTGGTGAGATAGCCGCCTTCGCCGCGTGCGCCCTCAGTGATCAGGCAGCCGGCGCCATAGATGCCGGTCGGGTGGAACTGAACAAACTCCATATCCTGCAGCGGCAGGCCAGCCCGCAGCGCCATCCCGCCGCCATCGCCCGTGCAGGTGTGGGCCGAAGTCGCCGAGAAATAGGCGCGGCCATAGCCTCCCGTGGCGAGGATCACGCGCTGGGCGCGATAGCGATGCAGCGTTCCGTCATCAAGCTTGAGGGCGGTTACGCCCCGGCAGGCGCCGTTTTCCATGATCAGGTCGAGCGCGAAGTACTCGATGAAGAAGTCGACGGCGTTCTTCAGGGACTGGCCATACAGCGTGTGAAGCATGGCGTGGCCGGTGCGGTCGGCCGCTGCACACGTGCGCTGGATCGAGGCCTCGCCATAGTTCTTGGTCATGCCGCCGAAAGCGCGCTGGTAGATCTTGCCTTCCTCGGTGCGCGAGAAGGGGACACCCCAATGCTCGAGTTCGTAAACGGCGGCGGGGGCGGCGCGGACCATGTATTCGATGGCGTCCTGATCGCCCAGCCAGTCGGCGCCCTTCACCGTGTCGTACATGTGCCAGCGCCAGTCATCCTGGCCCATATTGCCCAACGAGGCCGAGATGCCGCCCTGCGCCGCGACCGTGTGGCTGCGCGTCGGGAAAACCTTGCTGATGCAGGCGGTCTTCAGGCCGGCCTGTGCGCATCCGAGCGCTGCACGCAGCCCCGATCCGCCGGCGCCGACGACCACCACATCATAGGTATGGTCGTTCCAGGTGTACGCAGTCATGTGGCCAGTCCTTGCAGACGGAAACGGGAAGCCCGATCAGGCGATTGCAATCTTGAGGACGGCGTAAGCCGCCGCTGCGAAGAGCCCTACGCAGATGAATGTGTTTAGGATCAGCAGCACGGCTTTCGTGCCGTGCTTTGCGATGTAATCCTCGATCACGACCTGCATGCCAAGGCGCATGTGATAGAGCGCCGCGCCCACGGCCAGGAGCGTCAGCACCGCGTTGATCGGATCGGCAACCCAGGCAAGCGCGCCGTCATAGCCGCCACGCACCGCGGCGATCAGCGAGATCAGGAACCAGGGGACAAGGAAGATCAGCGCGATCGCGGAAACCCGCTGCGTGACGAAATGGCCGGCGCCGTGCTTGGCCGAGCCAAGACCACGAACCCGGCCGAGCGGCGTGCGCATGGATTCCTGTTGCTTGCTCATTGCGCGGCTCCGAGGGGCGCAGCGCCCGTCATGTTCAGGGGGTCAACGCCGGGGACGAGGCCGGATAGTATCCAGACGCCAACCGCAAGCGCCACCGACAGAACAAGCACGAGGCCCGACAGGAAGCTGCCAAACTTGGGCTGCAGAGCCTTGCCTGCATCCATCACGAGGTGACGTATGCCGTTGAGCAGGTGGTAGCTGATCGAAAGCGTGAAGCCGAACAGAATGAGCTGGCCCCAGATCGTGCCGATGAGGCCTGCCAGAGGCTCGTAATAGTCGGGGCCGGCGGCAGTTGCGAACAGCCAGGCGACCACGATGAAGATGCCGAGGTAATTCCCGACGCCGGTGATCCTGTGCAGGATCGAAGAGGCCATCGTCATGTGCCACTTCCAGATCGACACGTGCGGCGACATTGGCCGTTTGTCGGTCCATGATGACATGGCTTTGTTCCTTCAGCCCTTTTGCGCGACCCTCATCACGCTGCACCCGGTAATAGACCTCGTTTTGGCTCTGTCAACGCGGCGCCAAGCGCACTTTTGACCTTGTGCGCAAAGGTCTTATTGATCGCCCAATGAAGTTGACGATCATCGAAACGGGACGGGCGCCTGGCGCCCTGCAGGATCAGTTTCCGCGCTATCCGGATATGTTCCGCACCCTCCTGTCGCCGGCGGATGAGGCCCTGTCCTTTGGTACGGCCTCCCTGCTGGATGGGGAGACCCTGCCGGACCCGGCGTCGTGCGACGCCATCCTGATCACAGGCTCGCCCTTCGGCGTTTATGATTCGACGCCGTGGATGGATTCGCTGCGCGCCTTCATCCGTGGCGCCGCTGCCGCCCGTACGCCGCTGGTCGGCGTCTGCTTCGGCCACCAGGTCATCGCCGATGCGCTGGGCGGGGACGTCCGCAAGTCGGAAAAAGGCTGGGGCGTCGGCCGCCATACCTATGAGATTGTCGCGACGCGCGACTGGATGGCTGGGGCGGGGGAGGCCATCTCGCTGGCCGTGAGCCATCAGGACCAGGTTATTGCCCCGCCCAGAGGCGCGACGACGATCGCCCGCTCGGCCCACACCGCGCATGCGATGCTGGCCTATGACGATATCCCGGCCATCAGCGTCCAGGGACATCCGGAATTCTCGGACACGTATGTGAGCGCGCTCTACAATAACCGGCGTGGCAAGGCGCTGACCGAGGCGCAGGTCGACGCCGCCATCTCATCGCTACAGCAGGCGGAGGACAATGCGTTGGTGGCGCGGTGGATCACGCGATTCCTGCGCAGCGCTACCGCCGCTTGACCAGCCTGAAGGCCGCGCCCCATCCCGCAGCCTGGTAGGCGCTGGCGAAGGCCAGCAGGATATCCAGCCACATCTGGGATTCCCAGATCGGCCAGATCGGGAGGATGGCGAGAATCGCGATCAGGGCCGATCCGCCATCCAGCCAGCGGTCCCCGAACAGGTAGCCCAGCCCGGTCCGCTGGCGCAAAACCTCGCGCCGGGTCACAGGGAACACGCCATCCTCGAGGCGCGGTGGGCCGAAGGCCTGCTGCAGGTCGTCGAAGCTGAGAATGCCAGTAAGGTCGCGCAGCACGTCGGCTGTCGCGCGGCCCTCAGCCACCGCATCCCACGATGCGCCCGAGCGAATCGAGCGGATCACCACCGAGAACAGGATGGCGCAGGCGGCGGCGAACTGGGGAAAGTCTGAGGAGTACATCGATCTTATCTAGGAACGCCTACCCCCGGTTGGGAATGGCTGCCCAGTAATCGAAATCGAGAATCACGTCCGGAAGGTGCTTGCCCTCGGCGTCCTTGTGCGGGAATTCCCCGCACGGCAGGTTCTTGGTCGCCACCAGCCGCAGGCGCAGCGCCCCCAGACCGTCGCCGAGATCTGCCTTGTCGAGCACTTCGGACCACGCAAACACCGTATCCCCGGCGAACAGCGGGTTCACATGTGTCCCGGCGTTGATGGCGATGATCTCGGCGGCGTTCGCGAGCCCGTTAAAGGCGATGGACCGCGCCAGTGAAATGGCGACCCCGCCATAGATCAGCCGGCGCCCGCGCGGCGTCTGGCTCTGGGCGTGCTGGTTGAAGTGAACCTTGGCGGTGTTCTGGTAGAGCCGGGTTGCGATCTGGTGCTCGGCTTCTTCCACCGTGAACGCATCCACATGGTCGATCTTCTCGCCGATCTCGTAGTCCTCGAAACCGAAGGGCGATCCGGCCAGCACGAAATTGTACTCGGGCAGGTTGTAGGCGCGCTTGGGCAATTCTCGTGGATCAACCGCCTGCGGCAGCTGCGGCACAACTGTGGCAGGCGCGGGCTTCGCATGGTCCTTCTTGTTGACCATCACCCAGCGCACATAGCTGAGGACTTCCTCGTCCTCCTGATTGTAGCCATGCGTGCGCACATAGACGACGCCGGTCTTGCCGTTGGAGTTCTCCTTGACGCCGATCACTTCGGACACCGCGCGCAGCGTATCGCCCGGATAGACAGGCGCAAGAAAGCGTCCATCGGCATAGCCAAGATTCGCTACCGCATTGAGCGAGATATCCGGTACCGTCTTGCCGAACACGACATGGAAGGCGAGCAGGGGATCGATCGGCGCGCCGCCAAGCCCGATGTCCTGCGCAAACGTGTCCGCCGAATAGAGGGCATAGCGTGAGCCGGTGAGGCCGGTGTAGAGCGCGGCGTCCGCCTCGGTCACCGTGCGCGGCGTCGCATGGATCAGCTCGTCGCCAACAACGAAATCCTCGAAGAAATTGCCGGGATCGGATTTGAGGGTCATGACGCGCGCCCGTCTTTTTTTGCAACTGCAGCTCCCCCTTATAGCGGCTCAGCCGTCCCAACAACGGCAGCTACAGGTTAGATCACCCGTTCGCCGCCTCGCGCGCTGCAATCGCTTCGGCCACCGCCACCATGCGCCGCGCCTGTGCGAGGTGCAGTAGCTCGGTCATCTTGCCGTTCACCTTGAGCACGCCCTTGCCCGCATTGGCCGGATCAGCGAACGCCGCGATCACGTCTTTTGCCTGCGCTACCGCATCGGCGGGCGGGGCGAAGATCGTGTTGCACGGATCAACCTGCGAAGGATGGATCAGTGTCTTGCCGTCGAAGCCGAATGCGCGCGCCTGTTTGGCCTCGGCCACAAAGCCTTCGGTATTGGCGATGTCGTTGTAGACGCCGTCGAACACCAGCAGATCGTGGGCGCGCGCCGCCGCGATCGTCAGCGTGTAGCACGCCGCCAGATTCTCGCGTCCCGGCATCGGTTCGGCGCGGAAATCCTTGATCAGGTCATTCGATCCCATCACAAAGCCCTTGAGCTGCGTGATGCCCGCCTTGGCGGCGATCTCGCGGATGTTGAGAATGGCCTGTGGCGTCTCGATCATCACCCACAGGGCAAGGTCGGCGAACGCATGCGCGCCGTAGAGGGCGCCTTCGATCTGGTCGATGTCGCCCGGTCCGTTCACCTTTGGAACGAGGATGGCGTCAGGCCTTGCGGCGACGGCGGCCGCAAGGTCGGCCGCGCCCCATTCCGTGTCCATGCCGTTCACGCGGATGACCAATTCGCGCGGGCCATAGCCGCCAGCCTTGACGGCCTCGCATACCCGCGTCCGCGCCTCGGCCTTGGCTTCCGGGGCCACGGCGTCCTCGAGGTCGAGGATCAGCGAATCGGCGGGCAGGGTCTTGGCCTTTTCCAGCGCGCGCTCGTTGGCGCCGGGCATGTAGAGAACGGAACGGCGCGGCCGGATAACGGACATGGGAGCTGGCCCTCTTGCTTGTCTGCAAGGGGTGATGACGGAGCGCCCGCCCAAGATCAAGGTGGAGCAGGAGGCGGGTTGGGCTATTGTGGGAAATTCGCCGCGCGCGATGATCTGACGGACAAAGCATGCCCCTGGTGCTGGTGATTTCATCCTATGTCGCCGCTTCCCGCGTCGGCGGAGGCATAGCCCCCTACGTGCTGGGGCCGCTGAAGGTCGATCCTGTCCATGTGCCCACGACGCTGTTCGGCCGCCATCCGGGCTGGGGAAAGCCGGGCGGAGCCGCCGTCCCCGCCGCCACGATGCAGGACATGCTCGACGGCATCGCCGCCAACGGCCTGTTCGCCCAGACTGACGCGATCCTCACCGGCTACTTTGCAGCGCCAGACCAGGTGGAAGTCGCGGCCAAAGCCATCGACAACGTGCGGGCAGTGCGCGGCGCGGGGCGCGAGCCCTTCGTGATGGTTGATCCGGTCATGGGGGACTCGGATAGCGGGCTCTACGTGCGCGAGGAAACCGCTAGGGCGCAGCAGGACCTGCTCGTCCCACGCGCCAGCATGGTCGCCTGCAATCACTGGGAGTTCGAGCGTCTCAACGGGGAAGCGCCTGAAGCCGGAGATGTCATGCGCGCCGTGCGTTTTTCGCGCCAGCAATGGCTGGTGAGTTCGATCCCCATGGGCGACCAGCTGCTCAACATGCAGATGCGGGACGGACAGATGAACGCCGCCGCCTCGGAGCGCTTCGATCGCCCCGTTCCACACGGGACGGGAGACCTGCTCCATTTGGCGTATCTCGGCCAGCACCTGACAGGCCGCGATCCTCAAGGGTGTCTCCGCCATGCGGTCGGTGCGGTGAACACCGTACTCGCGAAGGCTGTAGAATGGAGCGCGCCTGAACTGCCGCTCGCGGCCTGCCATGAGGATCTGGCGAATCCGAAAGCAGCGGAAGCCGTCGTCAGAATCCCGGGCGGCGATTAGGCGGGCTTGCGCGGCTCAACCAGTTTCACAGTTTTCTCCTCTGTGTCGAACACGCCCTTGCCGGGCACGAAGTTGATCTCCAGCCGTACCCCGTCCGGATCCTCGAACAGGATGGAATAGTATCCCGGTGCCCAGCTGTCCTCCTGCGGCGCGCGGATGATGGTTGCGCCCAGCTCCCTGATGAACGCGTGCGCCTCATCGACATCCTCGCGCGAGCGCGCCCGGAAGCACACATGATGCAGCCCCACGCGCCGCTGCACGAAGCGCTCACCCTCATGCTCGGGAGCTGGCGGCGATATCAGCACGCCGGTTCTCCCGCCGACGCAATAGTATCCGGCGGCGTCATCCATCACCTGCTTCAGACCCATGAATGGCAGAAGCTTCCGGTAGAACTCCCGCGCAATCTCGTATCGTCCCGCCGTGATCTGGATGTGAGCGATTCCGTTGATTTCCACCTGGCCTATCCCGCCGGCGCCGTGATGAAGTCGAGGTGGTCGCCGGCATTGTCCTCAAGGGCGCGTGATTCCGCGCCCGTCCAGTTGCCGATCGCCATCAGGTCAACGCAGTGAACCTTGAAGTCCGGGAACAGCTTTGACATGTCGCGCCGCCATCTCTCCCACGTCATCGTGTTGACGCCCTTTCCGCTCCCGCCAGAACTCTGCGTGATGTAGTACACTCCGTCCTGGGCAAATCCCATGACGATGTGATCGATGTTGAATGTGCGGTCATTGCCTTCAAAGCGCGTGGCCGCCTTGTCGATGCCAAATACCATGCCCGTCCGCAGGCTCAGCTTGTCGATGTCGGTCCCCGACCACATTCGCCAGCCCGACTTGCGCGAGATGCGCACGATCTGGACGTCCGACATGTTTGCCAGAAAGCTTGCGGCGCCAGCGCCGAAAACATCGCGGCCAGAAGCAGTGTCGACCGCCGCAAAGATCAGCTGTGCCAGTCCCGCGATCCAGCCGGAACAATCGACCCGCGATCCCTTGCACGGCTTGCCGTCGAAATCCTTGCCTTTGCTGAAGTCGAGCGCGCCTTCCGCATTTCGCGAGCACTTGCAGCCAAGCCCATACGTGATCGCGTCGTAGTCGGCATTGGCCTTGACGATCGTATCGTTGACGACTTTCTCGATCTCCGCATCAAGCGTGACAGGGGCAGGGCAGTCCACCAGCGTCACGAGGCGCCGCGCCACATAGGCGGCCTGGCCCTTCCACTTCACCTTCCACCATTTCGGTGCGTCAGCGTACGGCGCCACGAGTTCGATCTGCTCGTTCAGGGCCAGCTGGCCAAGAATGTTGGCGTTGGTCCGGCTATCGGCCGACGTGCGGATGTTGACGCCCTTCGTGACTGCCCGTGCAAGCATTGTGTCCTCCCCTGAACGCAATATCTCGACCTTAGGCGAGCAGCGCGACAAGCGAAAGACGCGTGGCCCGCCACTTGACGCGAAGCCTTCCTCGCGCTCCCTGCGGGCATGAACACGACTGGATTTACAGCGGCAGGCTTCGAGCGGGTTCGCGAGGCGTTCGACCAAAATTTCTCCGATGGGCTGGAGCATGGCGCAAGCTTTGCCGCCTGGCTTGGCGATGAACTCATCGTCGATCTGCGCGGCGGCTATGCTGATCGCGCCGGCGCGCAGGCCTGGAACGAGCTCACGCTCTGCCCGGTCTATTCGGCCACGAAGCCGGTTGCCGCCCTGATCGTCGCCCGCCTCGTCGAGCGTGGCGGGCTGGACTATGACGCGCCTGTGGCCAACTACTGGCCCGAATTCGCGGCGAACGGCAAAGCTGCCATCACGGTGGCAGAGGCGCTCTCGCACCAGGGCGGCCTGCCGGGATTTCCCGACCCCATCGACCCCACCCTCTGGCTCGATCCGCCCGCGCTGGCCGCCGAGCTTGCGACGCTCCCGCCCATGTGGGGCAGGGGCGAGGGCTCGGGCTACCATCCGCTCACCTGGGGCTATATCGCCGCCGAACTTGTGCGCCGGGTTTCGACGCGATCGCTGGGGCGAATCCTGCGCGAGGATGTCTGTGTCCCGCTCGACATCGATTTCTGGATCGGCCTGCCCGAAAGTGAGCACGGCCGCGTCGCCGAACTCCTGAAGCCGAAAGCCGCCGCCGAATTCCCCCACCACAACGCCGAAACCCGCGCCGCCTTTCTTACGCCCTGGGCCGCAGCCCCGCGCGGTTCTGCCGAATGGCGCAAGGCGGAAATCCCCTCGGCCAATGGACACGGCACGGCTGTCGCCATGGCGCGGCTCTACAGCGCATTTGCTCAAAAGGGCCGCATAGGTGATGCGCGCATTTTCGCTCCGGTCACCTGGGACGAACTCACGCGCGAGCGTGTCAGCGGCGAGGATCGCGTGTTGCCAGGTCGTGTCGCCTTCGGCGCAGGCGTCATGCGCAACTTGCCGCTAATCTACGGGCCCAATCCCGCCACGTTGTGTCATTCGGGTTGGGGCGGTTCCGGCGCCTTCGGCGATCCCGGCAACGGCCTTGCCGGCGCCTACATCATGAACCGCCAGGGCACGCACCTGCTTGAGGATGCGCGCCGCTCGCGCATCATTGATGCACTTTACGCCTGTCTCTAGGTCGCGCGCAGAAACTCCGGCGCGGCGCCCTCTTTCAGCATCACGGCTGTGAGCGGCCCGCCAAAGCATGCTCCCGTGTCGACATTGATGCGATGTGGAAAACTCTCTGGCTGAAAACTGCGCGGCGTGTGGCCGTGTACCACCAACAGGCCAGCCAGCTCCTTGCGATCGGGCCAGTTGGCATGCTCGAAGAAACGATGCGAACGCGTCCAGAGACGGACGGTGTCGGGACAGTCTGGAAAGGTCGCCGGTTCGATCCCCGCGTGAACGAACGCCAACTTTCGCTCGGCGTCGTGATGGATCGCGCCCAGGCCTCGCAGCCAGCCGATGTGCTCCGGCGGAATGTAGTCGCGCCAGTTTGCACCGGCCTCGCCCGATTTTCCGACATAGCTGTCGGCCGCTTCAGCCCCGCCTTGTGACCACCAGCTGCCGACATCGCCGTCGCCATCGAAGGCGTCGAGGATCATCTGCTCATGGTTGCCCATCAATGAGATCACGCTCACTATTGGGTCGTCGGCGAACCGCGCCTCCAGCGCCATCACGCGCTCGATGACGCCCTTGGAGTCTGGGCCACGGTCAACGTAGTCGCCAAGATGCACGATGCGGGCTGGGCCCCCGTCGAATGCGATGCGATCGAGTATGGCTGCGTGAAGCTCGGCGAGCTTGCGTGACTCGCCATGAATGTCGCCGATTGCGAAATACGTCGGACTCGTCATGCCACGCCTCTGCCCCCATGCGTCGCGTGGGAAACGAGCTTCTGGCATTACGACGTTTTGCTGTCGGGGCAAGGGGCGCCCCGGTGAGGCTTGCCGGCGTAGCGCGATCAGGCGTGGATCGACGCCAGCTTGGCCATCACGGCGACACCGGCCGGGCCGCCTTCGCCACGCACATCCTTGGCGTGCAGGGCGACCAGAGCCGCCAGGTGCGCTTTGGCGACCATCAGCATCCTGTCATCCAGTGGATTTGCGCCCTTACGCAGCGTCTCGATAAGTCCGCGCGCGATCTTGCCCAGCAGTGGATAGCCAAGGACGCCGGCAAGTCCGGCCATATCGTGCATCGGCGCGTAGATTGTCTCAAGCTGCAGCGATCCCGGAGTTGCCCCGTTTACGGCCTGCTGAAGTCGCTCGAGTTCGCCCTTGGTTTGCTGCCACCATTCAAGGCGGGCGGCCTCCCATTCGGGTGACTCGGTGGGATCAATAGCTGCGCTCATATCCTGCCCTCAACCTCGCAAATCTACTCAATGCCCCCGCGGCGCGGCCGCCGCTGTAGATCACACGCAAGGTTTCCCGCGTGTTATTCCCCAACCCCGCATTTTTCCGAACGAGGGAAAAACACAGGTGAATCTCACACTGTCCAATTCTCGGGCAGATTCCTTAAGACAACCCTTCCCGGTTTGGGCCGTCGCCACGAAAACATTGGGAAGTCTCGGTAAACAATGGCTTGCTCGCGCGGCGCGCGGCTTGCGGATTGAACTGCGAAATCGCTCTTCGCGACTTCGCATGGCAAACCTCAGAGCCCCGCACGTTCATTCGTTGCGGGGCTAATTTTTTCAGTCTGCGGCTGCGGCCATGCGAGGCTGGCGGCCCGACAGGGTGAACAGCACCACGCCGGTCCAGATCAGGCCGAAGGTCACGGCATGCCCCATGGTGAAGGCCTCCCCCATTGCCAGCCCGATGGCGAACTGAACGCTAGGCGCGATGTATTGCAGGATGCCGATAGTCGACAGGCGCAGCCGCCGCGCGCCGATCGCGAACAGGATCAGCGGCGTGGCCGTCAGTGGCCCCGCCAGCACCAGCAACGCGATCAGCCCGGGATCGCCTGAGCCGAACGCCTCAATGCCCTCAGGCAGGAAGAAGCCGAGATAGAGCAGGGCGGCCGGCGCCAGAAGCAGCGCCTCTGCGCCGAAGCCTACGCGGCTGTCCACCGCCGTCGTCTTGCGGATCGCGCCATAGATCGCGAACGACAGGGCAAGCGACAGCGACACCCACGGGAACGCGCCCACCACCAACGTCTGGTTCACCACGCCCATGGCGGCCACCCCTATGGCCACGAGTTGCAGCGGCCTGAACCGCTCGCCAAAGAACATCGCGGCGAACAGGAACGCGATCAGCGGGTTGATGTAATAGCCGAGGCTGCCTTCCAGGATCCGGTCATTCGTCACCGCCCAGATGTAGATCGTCCAGTTGGTCGCAATGGCGAGGCTCGAGGCCAGGAGCGTCAGCAACATCTGCGGCCGCCGCAGGAGGCCCGAGAACTCCGCCCCCTTGCCCGCGGCCAGCACCAGGATCAGCGCGGTCGGCACGGACCAGACGATGCGATGCGCCAGGATCACAAGCGGCGGCATGTCTCCCAGCAACTGGAAATAGAGGGGCAGGAAGCCCCACAGGCCGTAAGCGGCCGTAGCGGCGAACAGGCCGCTGCGAATTTCGGCATCCTTCGGCATGCGGGCTACATAGGCCCGTTCGCCCGGCGGTGTAACCGGGCCGGCCAGCGATAGTTTCTCAACCGGCCCGGAGATTTTCTCCTAGGCTGGTAGAGCTTTCGAGAAGACACCCCGGTTCACCAGCAGTTCAAGGCACTGCACAGCCAGCATCGCCGCCCCGTTGCGCAGGTCGTCGGCGACGATCCACATCGCCAGGCCGTTCTCGACCGTCGGATCGTCCCGCACGCGGCAGACATAGGTCGCCCATTCACCCACTGCGCCGATCGGCGTTTCGTAGCCGTCCTCCTCCTCGCGGCGGTCGATCAGCAACAGCCCCGGCGCCTCACGCAGCACGGTACGGGCCTCGGCGGCTGGCAGGCGCTCCGCCAGTTCAATGTGCACAGCCTCGCCGACGCTGACAAAGGTGGGCACGCGAACGCATGTCGCCACCACCTGTATGTCGTTATCGATGATCTTGCGGGTCTCTGCGGCCATCCGCCATTCTTCTTCCGTGAAGCCGTCGTCCATCACTTCGTCGATGGAGGGGATGACGTTGAAGGCGATCTGGCGCGGAAATTCCTTTGGCTCAGGGCTCTGGTTCACATAGATGCCCTTGGTCTGTGTCCACAACTCATCGATGGCGCGCTGGCCCTCGCCGGAAACAGATTGATAGGTCGCGACCACCACGCGCGCGACGCCCGCCGCCTCATGAAGCGGCTTAAGTACGCGCACCAGCTGCGCTGTCGCACCATCGGGCACGGCGATGATGTTGCGCTTGGTGTACCCCTCGATCGCGTCAGCGTTCACCTCGGGCACCACGAGCGGCGTCTGCGGGTCCATGCGGAAGGCGCGGGAGGTGTCGATCACAATGCAGCCCGTGGCCGAAATGGCGTTGCCGTATTTGCGCGCGGGCGCGTCTCCCGTCGCCATGATGCACACCTGCACCTTGGTGAAATCGAATTCGTCGACGTCCTTCGCCTTCAGTGTCGCATCGCCATAGCTCACCTCCGCGCCCATCATCTTGCGCGAGGCCAGCGCCGTAACGTCGGCGACGGGAACACCGCGCTCAGCCAGGATGTTCAGGATTTCGCGCCCAACCATGCCGGTTGCGCCCAGAACTGCGACCTTTGGGGTCATCGAAATACTCCCTGCCGGCGGAGCGCCGGTCGTCATGTCGTCACATTCTCGCGGTTACTTCGCCGCAGTATCCCTCCGCGCCGTGCATGGTATCGGCAATCGCTTCGAGCGAGGGGGCCAGTAGCGTCTAATGGGCGTGACGGTCCGGCGCCAGCCCCCGCATGCTGACGACCAACGCGCACAATCGCGCCCGCAGGAGAGCTCATGTCCAACATTGCCGCCATCGTCCGGCGCTATGTGGAGCACTACAACGCAAACGACGTCGACGGCATGCTCGAATGCTGCTCCGATGACGTGGTGTTCGAAACCATCAGCAATCCCGGCGGCGCCCTCAGGTTGAACGGCAAGGACGAGATGCGCGAAGTGATCGAGGCGACGACCCGCGCGTTCCGCGAACGCCGCCACGAGGTTGTGAGCATTCTCGTCGATGGCCACAAGGCGGCGGCCGAAACCGTGTTTTCCGGCGTTGCTGCTGCCGAACTTGGCAACTATGTGCGCCCCGGCGAACACGTCTCGATCCGCGGCGCCACCCTGTTCGAGACGCGAGGCGACAAGCTCACACGCATCTGCGACTACAGCTAATATCTAGCGCTCGCTCCACACAGCCATTTCATTGCCGCCCGGCTCGCGGAAATGGAACCGCCGTCCGCCCGGAAAACTGAACGGCGGCTGCGTGATAACCCCGCCTGCCAGTTTCACGGCTTTTTCCGCCTCGGCCAGATCCTCCGCCCTCAGGATCACCAGCGGCGCCTTCAGCCCGTCCTCAGCATTCTGAAACACGCCACCTTCAATCCCAGCATTGGCGAAAGCCTGATACTCCGGGCCATAGTCCGTGAAGGTCCAGCCGAACGCCTTCGTGAGAAAAGCTTTCGTCGCGCCGATATCCCGGCTCGCAAGCTCCACATAGTCGATCTCCAGGTGTGTCATCAGCGCCCTCAATGTTCTTGATATGTTCTAGACGCTGTGATGCCGTCGGGCAAGCCTTGCGGATCCGGAATCTAGAGATGCTTCAGGATCGCATCCGCCATCTGGCGCGTGCTCATCGAACCGCCGAGATCGGCCGTTCGCGCGCCGCCCTCCAGCGCCTTGCCCACGGCTGCGAAGATGCGGTCGGCAACATCTGCGCGCCCAAGGCTCCAGCGCATCACCATCTCCAGCGACAGGATCGCCGCGATGGGATTGGCGATGCCCTTGCCGGCGATATCGGGCGCCGATCCGTGCACCGGCTCATATAGGCCCGGCACGCCCGGCTCACCCAGGGAGGCCGACGGCAACATGCCGATCGAGCCCGTGAGCATCGAGGCTTCATCCGAAAGAATGTCGCCGAACAGGTTGTCGGCCAGCAGCACGTTGATGTCCTTGGGCGCCTTCACCAGATGCATCGCCGCCGCATCGGCCAGCATGTGGTCCAGTTTCACATCGCTGTACTGCTCCTTGTGAAGCCTGGACACTTCCTCGCGCCACAACAGGCCTGAATCCATCACGTTGGACTTCTCGCAGCTAAGTACGCCCGGGAACTTGCCCGTTCGTCCCGTGCGCCCGCGCGCTAGTTCAAGCGCGCGCGCCGCCACGCGGCGGATCTCGGATGTCGTATAGCTCTGTGTATCGACCCCGCGCCGCTCGCCGTTGGGAAGCGTCTCAATCATCTTCGGCTGCCCGAAGTATACGCCCGAGGTCAGCTCGCGTACGATCATGATGTCGAGGCCCTCGACCAGCTCGGGCTTCAGCGCCGATGCCCCTGCGAGGGCAGGGAAGCAGAACGCCGGCCGCAGGTTGGCGTAAACGTCCAGTTCCTTGCGGATGCGAAGCAGGGCCGCCTCCGGCCGCTTGTCGCGCGGAACATTGTCCCACTGCGGCCCGCCTACGGCGCCCATCAGGATCGCATCCACCTTGTGCGCGCGCTCCATCACCGCGTCGGTCAGCGGCGTGCCGAAATTGTCGTATGAAACGCCCCCGAAGAATGCCTCTTCCATCTGGAGGTCCGGCGCCACGTGCGCCGCCACGCGGCGTGCTTCCTCGGTCACTTCCGGGCCGATCCCGTCGCCGGGCAGCAGCAGGAGGGTCTGTTGTTTGGTCGCCATGGTGGTCATCCGTCTCGCTTTGCGAGGGGGGTCTTAGTCCCTTTCGCGTGCGCGGGAAACCCGAACCGGTTCGGCCGCCATCGTCTCCCGCGCCACCTCGCCGATCACCTTGCGCATCCAGGCCAGCACGGGATCAGCCGACCGCACCTCGCTCCACACCACTGTCAGATCGAGATCGGTCCGCGGAAGCGGCGGTTCCTTCAGGATGAGGCCAAATGGCCCGGCAAAGCGGGTTGCGAATGACCGGCCCACCGTCGTCGCCATGTCGGTCCCCGCGACGGTCGCCAGGGCCGCCATGAAGTGCGGCGTCACCAGCGCAACGCGCCGCTTCACGCCCGCCGGCGCCAGCTGGGCGTCCAGCTCCGAACCGGCATCGCCGAAGATCGAAATCCCGACATGGCTCACGCGGCCATAGTCCTCGATCGTCCACTTTCGCTTCGCCAGCGGATGTCCCGCCCGCAGCACAAGCGCCAGCCTGTCCTTCACCAGGAACTCGCTGCGCGCTCCCGGCGGCAGCGGCGTCGTCGCCTGCGCGAACACAAGATCCAGCTGACCCGTCGACATCCGCTCGACTATGTTGGCCGAATACCCCTCGAAGCGGACATCGATCCCGGGCGCCTCCTTCGCCAGCCGCGCCATCACGACAGGCCCCATCAGGATGGTGTGCGTGTCGAGACCCACGATGCGCACCGTGCGCTCCGTCCGCGCCGGGTCGAACCCGGGATCGCGAAACACCGCCTTCACCTGGTCCAGCGCCGTCGCCAGCTGTGCATGTAACGTCTGCGCGCGCGAACTCAGCGCATAGCCGCCTGCCGTCCGCACCAGCAGCGGATCGCCCAGCACGTCCCGCAGCCGCGCCAGCGCCCGGCTCATCGCCGGCTGCGACAGGCCGACATCGCGCGCCGCCTCGCTGACATTGCGCCTCTTCAGCAACGCCTCGAGCGCCGGAAGAAGGTTGAGATCGACGCCCGCCAAATTCACTTCGCGCATATCAAAAATACCAACTATGCATTTCTGATATGATCAGACCCGCGCTACCTTGCTGTCAACAGAGAAGGAGACAGCAATGAACACTGAGGAAAAACAGGCCGCCTCCCCGGGCCTCGTCACGGTGTTCGGCTACGGTCCGACAGGCGAGGCGATAATCGCCCGTCTGCGTGCACGCGGAACACCCGTGCGCCTGGTCCAGCGCCACCGCCCCGCCAGTCTCCCACCCGGCGTTGAGTTCACGCCATGCGATGTACTCGACGCCGCACAGGTTCGCAGTGCGATGGCTGGCGCGGCGCAAGCCGTCGTCACCATCGGCTTCGAATATCGCGGAAAGGTCTGGCGCGACGCCTGGCCTAAAGCGATGCGCAACCTGCTTGCCGCTGCCGAAGCCGCCAACATCCGGATCGTGCAGGTCGATAACCTCTACATGTATGGGCCGCAGGACGAGCCGCTGCATGAGGACATGCCGCTAACCTCTTACGGCGTGAAGCCTGCCGCCCGCGCCGAAGCTACCCGCCTGTGGCAGACGGCCGCTCGCGCTGGCCGCGTGCGCTGGGCTTCCCTCCGCGCGCCCGATTTCTACGGTCCGGGCGTGTTGAATTCTCACATCGGCGCAACCGGTCTTGCCCGCGTTGCACAAGGAAAGTCGGCCCAGCTGATCATGAGCGCCGACACCCCGCACGCCTTCGCTTATGTGCCCGATATCGCCCGCGCGGTGGTGACGCTGCTCGATGCGCCTGACGACGCCTTCAACCAGGTCTGGCATGTTCCATGCGCGCCCATCCGCACCCCACGCGACCTGTTGCAGCTTGGCGCCGACGCCATGGGCGTAGACCTCAAGGTAATGGCTATGCCCACGCTCATGCTGCGGGCCATGGGCATCTTCTCGACCTTTCTGCGCGAATGTATCGAGATGCGCTTCACCTGGGATCGACCCTATCACGTCGACGCCACAAAATTCTCCCGCCGCTTCTGGTCTGATGCCAAGCCATTTGAAGCTGGCATCCCCGCCACGATCCGCAGCTACCCCGCCGCCGAACCCAAACCGACAAGAGAGAGCAGGGGACAAGCCCCTGCCGCCACCGCCGCCCGATAGATCACAAGACGACGGGCGTTCCTCCCCACCCGGCAGGCAGATGAACACTGCCTGCCGGCCCCGGGTGTACAGGACGAAGGTCTCTCGCAACGCTTACCGAAATGGGCGATTGTCCGATCCGTTCACGGCAGCCAAGCGGGCGCGCCTCATGGCTCCAAGCCGTCGGGCGCAATATCAGGCTCGGCCCCGCCCATCCGCGCCAGCGCGTCCTTCGCCTGTGTCGAACCAGCCTCGGCTGCGCGCCCATACCAGTCGCGCGCCTTCTTCGCGTCATGCATGTAGGCGTCCTGCTCGTACATCTCGCCAACCGCAACCATCGCCTCGAGATTTCCGCGCCGCGCCGCGCGCTCCATCATGATCAGGCCGGTGTTGGGCTGCAGCTTGTAGCCTTCCACGCCATAGGCCTTCCGCCGCCCCACCCACATCAGCGCTTCGGGCAGACCCGCTTCGGCTGCCGCTTCCATGTCCTCGAAGCCGCCTTGCTGCAGCATGAAATCATGGCTGGCGACGCGCTCCTTGCCGCGATGATAGTGCGCCCACGCATTGCCGGCGTCAGCCAGACCATCGATCGCCAGCGGATCGCCCGTGGCCAGGGCCGCATCGAAGGCGGGCTTGGCCGCCGCGAGCGCGTCAGTCTCCGCCTTGTCCTTGGCAGCTTCGGCCGCAGCCTTGGGATCAATCGCAGCGGCTGCGGCGGTCTCCGCCGTCGCCTCGACCGACGGCCCCTCGGTCGCAGCCCCGCACGCCGCCAGCGCGAGCAGTGGCGCGATCACGAAGGCTGCAGGCCAGAAGCGGGTCACGATAGCCATGGCTGGGAAAGCTTCCGCTTCTCCTCGAAGGCGCTGATCTCGCCCGAATGCTGCAGCGTCTCGCCGATATCGTCCAGCCCGGCCAGCAGGCTGGCCTTGCGGCCCTGGTCGATGTCAAAGGCGTGCACCTTGCCGTCGGGCGCGGTCACGGTCTGCGCGGCCAGGTCGATGTTGAACACATGGTTCGGTCCGCCAGCCTGCTTCATCAGCTGGTCCACCACATCGCGCGGCAAAACGATGGGCAGCAGCCCGTTCTTGAAGCAGTTGTTGTAGAAGATGTCGGCAAAGCTCGGCGCGATCACGACGCTCAAGCCCTGGTCGAGCAACGCCCACGGAGCATGCTCGCGCGATGATCCGCAGCCGAAATTCTCTTTCGCCAGCAGGATGGAAGCATTGGCGTAAGCGGGCTTGTTCAACACGAAGTCCGGATTGGGCGCGCCATCCGGTTTGGTCTTGAAATCATAGAACAGCCCCTTGGCCAGTCCCTCGCGCGAGACGGTCTTCAGGAACTGCTTGGGAATGATCTGGTCCGTGTCGACATTGGCGATCGGCAGCGGCGCAGCGGTTCCGGTGAGCTGGGTAAACGGTTTCATGCGCGTGCTATCGCACAGGCGATAGGCACTGGGGAATAGGCAGTGCAATCGGGGTGTTGCGGCCGCCTATTGCCGGCTGATTGAGTCTGTTGCCTACGGGGCCGCCTCGGAAATCACCAGCGTCGGCACGCCCATCGTACCGTCGCGCACGGTGAATACCTTGGTTCCCGCCCGCCGCCCGGGCCGGATCGAGGTTACGGCGAAATTGGCCGCCATCAGGCGCGCGTGCGTTGCCTCGATATCAGGCGTCTTCCAGGAAAGGCCCCACAGCTTGTCCGGCTGGTTGCCCACGCCGGCCGAGATCTTGTGCGCCAGCTCCACCGTCAGCCCACCGACGCGGAAGAAGATCAATCGCATGTCCCAGTCGGGGTTCGACCGGTCGAGCGCCATCCTCAGCCCCAGGCGCGCGCCATAAAGCGCCGCAGCGCGGTCCGGGTTCGCGGTGTTGATCACCACATGGTCGAGGCCATTGATCACATCGGACTTCAGCGGCTTGTACGGCATGGGGTCCGGCGTCTTGCGCGTGAGCGCGAAGATACGCACCCCGTGCGTCGCCTGCTCGTCCAGCCTGAAGCGCGACCAGTAGCGCGCCGTCCCGGAATACGGGCTTACGCTTTCACCGCCCGCGATCTCATCCGGCTTCAGCGCCCTGCGATCAAACATGGCGCGGTCGTCGGCAAGGTTGTCGGACGAGAAGATCAGCGATTTCAGCCCGATGCCTTCCTGCTCCAGCATGGTGTGTAGCCGCCGGGCCAGCGGGCCGCCGCCATGCGGCGCCATGATCTCAAGCGCCATGTTCTCCATCTGGAAGATCACGGTCGACGACCCGCCCGGATCGCTCGAGCGCCAGTCCGGCTCCCTGCCGAGCAGGGCGGAATAGGTGTGCTCGCCTTCGTCCACCGAGGTGCAGACAATCAGGACGTGGTCCAGGCCGGTGATCATGAAGGTCTGCCGCTATTGCGCGCGGAACGACTCAAGGCTCCGCAACTGGGAACCATTATTTGCAAAATTGTCATCGGCAAGCCAGTGGCCGAGCGCCGCACGCACCACCGGCCATTCGCCATCCGTAATCGAATACCAGGTCGTGTCCCGCGACTCGCCCTTGGTCACCATGTCGTTCCGGAATACCCCCTCGAACACAAAGCCAAAGCGCTCCGCCGCCCGCTTGGACGCGAGGTTCTGGCTGTTGCACTTCCACTCATAGCGGCGATAGCCAAGCTCGAACACGTGCGCCGCCATCAGCGCCAGCGCCTCGGTCGCCTTGGTCGTCCGCTTCAACTTTGGACTGAACGCAACGCAGCCGATCTCGGCGCTGCCATGCGCCTCGCGGATGCGCATGTAGGCAGCCATGCCGAGAATTTCCCCAGTCGCCTGAGCCCGGAAGACCATGGTTCGCCAGCCCTCATTCTCGCGCACCTCCGCGAGGAAATCGCCCAGCGCCTCCGGGCTGTGGAACGGACCTACCGGCATCCACGTCCAGAGGCCGGCATTCACGTCCCCGCCCACGGCGGCGAACAGCCCCTCGCCATGGCTTAGCCAGTCCAGCGGCTCAAGCCGCACGCGCCTGCCCGCCAGCGTCTGCTCGCCGGGCATGGGCCGCTTCGTCCAATGTGAAAGATCGGTCATGGACCGGGGATAATCTGCGGCGTGTTCTCCCGCAAGCAAGCCGGAACGAAACAGCTTTCGCGCGGCCAAAGATTGCCGCGACAGCATCATCGCCCGATGCACGATCCTGTGCCGATCTGGCAAATTGCATCGATCGCAAAGAGCGGCCCTCAACACCCGTCAGGCATAATCAGACTCGAGTCCCGGGTGCGCCGCGAACGCAGCCGGACGGGCAGCTCAATCCTGTCGCGAAGTTCAGGAACCGCTGCGCAGAAGACACACTTCGCCGTCGATCCGCGTTGAAACTGAATGCGGGTTCATCGTGATGGCGAAAGCGTACCTACATGAAGATGGTCCGCATGCGGTTCGCCGCAATCGGGTCCAACTAGCGCCAGTGTTTCGTGGCGCAATGCTCGCATCGGAACCGATGACCGGTCCGCACATTCAACCCGAGGCCCCAGCCAAGAAGGGCAGATTGATATGAGCACAAATCTCACTCCCGCCCAGGCCGAGGCTGTTGCGGTCTATTGGTACCCGCAGTCGCGCCGCATCGAATGGCTTGCCGATGTGATCGTCCACGCCGTCGGCCTCGTGCTCGCCATCGCTGGCTGCATCGTCCTCGTCTCCACCGCAGCATTTTCGGGCAGCGTCAAACTCACTGCCGCGCTGGTCATCTACTCGGCCGGCCTCCTGGCCATGCTGGGCGCTTCGGCGCTCTACAACTCGAACACCAACCAGAAGCTCAGCCGTATCCTCGAACGGGTCGACCTGTCGGGCATTTTCCTGATGATCGCAGGTTCTTACACGCCGTTCATGCTGGCCAAGCTGGACGGCCCGCTCGCGTGGACCGTGCTTGGTCTTGTCTGGCTGGTCGCCTTGGCTGGCATCGCCATGAACCTGCTGGTCCGCCGCAACTCACCGCGTACCTTCATCATGCTCTATCTCGGCCTTGGCTGGGCAGTGCTGACCATAATCGACCGGCTGATCCACACGATGTCGCCGATTGGCCTCACGCTCCTGGCGGCGGGTGGCGTGCTCTACACGATCGGGGTTGTCTTCCACGTCAACAAGAAGCTGCCCTTCAATTCAGCGATCTGGCATGGCTTTGTCGTCGCCGCCGCTTCCTGCCACTTCGCGGCCATCTACCTCGATATCGCGGCTGTGCCGCTGGCCTGACGGCGGCAGGCAGGGTGCAAGAAAACAGGGCCCGGCGGCAACGCCGGGCCTTTGCCGTTCCACCCATTGGCGCGGGCGGCCGCCTGCCGTAAGGGTGGCCCGATGGATGGCGACGACCTCATCACCCTGGCGCGCCAGCTCTATGTCGATCAGTTCGTCGGCTTTCTGCGCAGCCAGTTCGAGAAATTTCCAGGAGGCGCCGCCGAGGCGCCTACCGAGCGCCCTGCCGACCCCACACTCTACGGCGCGCACTACCGGGTCGATTTCCTCACCACCCTCAAGAGCAAGTTGGACGCCTCGGTGATCGTCGACCTGTTCGCCGACGAGCAGCTGGAATTCGACCCCATCGAAGGTGCGTCCGGCGACACGCAGATCCGCGTGGAAAAGCTGAACTGGGATGATGTCGAGATCGTCCACGACCTGCCCGGCGACATGGCCGGGTTGCTGAAGGACTGGTTCAGCCACTGGTACGATCCTGACGAACGCCGCATCGCAAAGGGCGCCACCCGCCCGCCCGACGTCATCCATTCGCTCGGGATCCATCCCGGCGCGTTGGTCATCGATTTCGGGACGGCGTCCACAGACGCCTTCTGGAGCCTGATCGCGATTCTGCGCGACGCCGGTGCTGGGCGGCTAGTGATCCGCGATACGCGCCAGCTTCCGCCAGAGCGCGTGAACTAGCGCCTATTCCATCGAAAGAATGACTGTCCGCACGGTCGGATAAATGAAGCGCTCCCACTTCTTGCCCGAGAACACGCCATAATGGCCAACCCCGGGTTGCAGGTGGTGGCTGCGCAGGTGCGGGCGCAGCTTGGTCGCCAACTCGTGGGCCGCTGCCGTCTGGCCCACGGCGCAGATGTCATCGCGCTCGCCTTCCACGGTCAGGATCGCGGTCCGGGTGATTTTCGAGCAATCAACGGGCTCGCCGCGATGCTTCAGCCGGCCTAGCGGCAGGCGCATCTCCTGGAACACCCAGGCGACCGTCTCGAGATAGAAATCCTCGGTCAGATCCAGCACGGCGAAATACTCGTCGTAGAAGGTCTTGATCTTCTCCGCCTCGTCGTCCTCGCCCTCGACCAGGTGCTTGAACAGCGTCTTGTGCGCATCCATGTGCCGCTCCGGGTTCATCGCCATGAACGCGGTCAGCTGCATGAAGCCGGGATAAACCCGCCGGCCCCAGCCGGGCAGGGGGAAGGGCACGGTCGAAATCAGGTTGTTCTTGAACCATTCGATCGGGTGATCGGTCGCCAGCTTGTTCACGGCCGTCGGATTGATGCGGCAGTCGATCGGCCCCGCCATCAGCGTCAGCGAACGCGGCGTGCAGGGGTGTTTTCGCTCGGACATCACCGCCGTCGCCACCATCGCCTGCACGCAGGGCTGGCAGACCGCCACGATATGCGCGCCCGGTCCCAGGAATTCGAGGAAGCCGATCAGATGATCGACATAGTCCTCGAAACCGAACCGGCCGTGCACCATCGGCACGTCGCGGGCGTTCTTCCAGTCGGTGATGTAGACATCATGGTCCTGCAGCATGGTTTTGACCGTGTTGCGCAGGAGCGTGGCAAAATGCCCGGACAGCGGGGCGACAATCATCACCTTTGGCTGGGGCGAATCGATATCCTTTCGGAAATGCAGCAGCCGGCCGAAGGGCAGATCGTGCGCCACCTCCTCAACCACCAGCGCTTCGCGGTTGTCCACCATCACCGAATTGATGCCGAAGGGCTGGGAAACGTGGGTGAGCTTGGCCCGGCTCGCCATTTCGAGCGCCGCCATTACCTGGCGCATGGCCATGCTGTCGCCCGCGCCGTTAAGCGCGGGTCTCATCTGGAGGGCGGCCAATGCAGCAGCGCGAAACGGCGCTGAGGCTTGCATCTGGGCCTCGTAAATGTGGTACCACATATCCAGGCGCGCTCTATTCTTAGGCAGTGCGTAACCCCAAGGCCTTCGTTTAGGGAAGCCTAGTTCCAGACTTACTGCACTGCGACATACGATTGCATAGACACATTAAGGGCAAGGAAAGTGCCGTCATGGCAGGCGCTAGACTGACAATATCGAGCAGGAACTACTCGTCATGGTCCCTCAGGGCGTGGCTTTTCTGCCAATTGGCGGAGCTGGACGTTGAGGTAGAAAGCGTGCCCACGGACGATCCGGGCAACAGGGCTGAGCTTTTGTTGCTCTCTCCCACCGTCCTTACCCCCAGGCTGGACCACAAGGGGGCAAGCATCTGGGACACGTTCGCCATCGCGGAGTATCTGGAGGAGGAATTCCCGAAGAAGGGGCTCCTGCCGCTCGAAAAGAAGGCACGCTCGCATTCCCGCTCCATCATCGGCGAAATGCACGGCGGCTTCTACAACCTGCGCTCGGCCCTGCCCATGAACCTGCGCGCCCGCTATCCCGGCTTCCGCGTCTTCACCGGCGCCAAGGGCGACATCCGCCGTGTGCTGACCATCTGGGGCGAATGCTTCGACAAGTATGGCGGCCCGTGGCTGTTTGGCGACGCGCCCACGCTGGCGGACGCCATGTATGCCCCGGTCTGCACGCGCTTCGTCACTTATGACGTGGCGCTGGAAGGCAAGGCCGCCGAATACCGCGACCGCGTCATGGCTTGGGCCCCAATGCAGCAATGGATCGAGGAAGCGAAAGCCGAGCCTATCGAAATCGAAGAACTCGACATCGAGTTTTGATTTCTGGAGCGCGGGGCGGCTGGCCGGCTGAATCGCCATGCTGGCGCCCCGCCGTTCCGGGTTCCCCGTCCTAAGCCACCTGCCCGGCGGCCCAGCCCGAGCTCCACGCCCACTGGAAATTATAACCGCCGAGCCAGCCGGTCACGTCCAGGCATTCGCCTATAAAATAGAGCCCCGGCTCCAGCTTCGACTCCATCGTCTTCGATGACAGCCCCTCCGTGTCGACCCCGCCCAGCGCTACCTCCGCCGTGCGCCAGCCCTCCGTCCCATCCGGCTTCACCCGCCAGGCGTTGAGCGCCGCCGCCACGTCGCGCAGCTTCGCATCTGACAAGTCCGCCAACCGCGCCGCTCCGAACGTGCGCGCTGCAATCTGGTCCGCCAACCGCTTGGGCGCAAACACCGCCAGCGCATTGTCCAGCTGCTGTTTCGGCCGCTCCGTCCGCGCCGCGCGCAGCTCCCCGAAAACATCGCGCCCGCGCGTCAGGTCGATCACCACCTCATCCCCATCGCGCCAGTAGGAAGACACCTGCAGGATCACAGGCCCCGACAATCCGCGATGCGTGAACAGCATGCCCTCGTCAAAGCTCTTGCCCCCGGCCGTCGCTCGCGCCTTCACCGAAACTCCGGCCAGCTCTGCAATCGGCGCAAGCTGCGGCTCGTTGAACACGAAGGGCACGAGGGCGGGGCGCGGCTCGACGATCTTCAGCCCGAACTGCCGCGCCACATCGTAGGCGTATCCTGTCGACCCCATCTTCGGGATCGACAGCCCGCCGGTCGCTATCACCAGCGAGCAGCACTCGATAGCGCCGGCCGGAACGCCCACGCGCCAGCCATCGCCTGTCCGCCCCACCGCGCCGGGCTCGACGCCCAGCCGCAGCTCTCCGCCCGCCGCCTTCAGGTCCTCCAGTAGCATGTCGATGATCTGCGTCGCCGAGCCATCGCAGAACAGCTGGCCGAGCGTCTTCTCGTGGAACGCAATGCCGCGCTCGTTCACCCGCTTGATGAAGTCGTGCTGCGTGTACCGCTTCAGCGCCGAGACGCAGAAATTCGGATTTTTCGACAGGAACTGTTTCGGCGTCACATGCAGGTTGGTGAAGTTGCAGCGCCCGCCGCCAGAGATGCGCACCTTCTCCGCCGGCTTGTTTGCATGGTCGATCACCACGACGCTTCGCCCGCGCCGTGCCGCCTCGATGGCGCACATCAGGCCCGCCGCACCCGCGCCAATCACCAGGACATCACAACGCGTCATCCCAAAGGCATAGCGCTGCACCCAGCATCCTGTCGCGGCGTCATGCCGCCACGGCGTACTTTCCGTTCGCGTCATACCCGCTAAGCTGTACGCAACGACAAGACAACCGGGAGCCTTGCCATGACCGAAGCTTGGATCATCGACGCCTGCCGCACGCCACGCGGCATCGGCCGGCAGGGCAAGGGCGCGCTGGCCGACATGCATCCGCAGCACCTGGGCGCGACCGTGCTGAAGGCGCTGGCCGAGCGCACCGGCATCAACACGGCCCATGTGGACGACATCATCTGGGGCACCTCCACCCAGGTTGGAAAGCAGGGACGGGACCTTGGTCGCATGGCCGCGCTTGACGCGGGCTACGATGTGCGCGCCTCGGGCCTCACCATCGACCGCTTCTGCGGTTCGGGCATCACATCGGTGAACCTTGCCGCCGCCACTATCATGTCCGGCATGGCGGACCTCGCCATCGCCGGCGGCACCGAGATGATGAGCTACACCGCCGCCATCGCCGACCCGAAAGCGCCTCCCTTCATCGACGCCGGGAACGAACGCCTGCGAGCTCGCCACCCGCAAAGCCATCAGGGCGTCTGCGCCGACGCCATCGCCACGCTGGAGAACATCCCGCGCGAAGCGCTCGATGCACTGGCGTATGAGAGTCAGCAGCGCGCAGACCGCGCCATCCGCAACGGCCATTTCGGCAAGAGCCTGGTGACCGTCCACAAGGCGGACGGCTCTCTCGCGCTCGACCGCGAGGAATTCCCGCGGCCGCAGACAACCATGGAAGGTCTCGCCGCGCTCAAGCCAGCATTTGAGGCGATGGCCGAGTATCCTTTGAACGAGCAGGGCGAGACCTATGGCGGCCTCATCCGCAAGGTTCATCCGGACCTGAAGATCAAACACGTCCACCATGCTGGCAATTCATCGGGCGTGGTCGATGGCGCCGCGGCCCTGCTGCTGGCCTCGCCCGAATACGCACGGGCCAATGGCCTGAAGCCGCGTGGCCGTGTCATTGCCTCGGCCAACATGGGCGACAGCCCCACGCTGATGCTGAATGCGCCCGTGCCTGCCGCCCGCAAGGTGCTGGCAAAGGCTGGCCTCACGTTCGATGACATTGACCTGTTCGAGATCAACGAGGCCTTCGCTGTCGTCGCCGAGAAATTCATCCGCGACCTCAAGCTCGATCGCGACAAGGTTAATGTGAACGGCGGAGCCATGGCGCTCGGCCACCCCATCGGCGCCACCGGCTCCATCCTGATCGGAACGATCCTCGACGAACTCGAACGACGCGACCTCAAGCGTGGTCTCGTCACCATGTGCGCCGCCGGCGGCATGGCGCCGGCCATCATCGTGGAGCGGATGTAGGCGATCAGATCGCCGGAAGAGCCGGACCAAGCGCCTTCCAGGCATCCGGCGCCGAAAGCTGCGTAGCGCCATAGCCCATGGTCGCGATCACCATGTCATGCTCAGGCAGCACGAAGCAGAACTGTCCGCGCGCGCCCGCCGCGAAATACATCGAACGCGGCGCGCCCGGCGTGCGGCCCGAACGATTGAGCCACCAGAGATAGCCATAGGCCGGATTGTGCGCCGAAGGGTTCACGGCGTCGCGGATGTAATCCGCAGCGATCAGCTGCTCGCCGTTCCAGCGCCCCTTGTTGAGATAGAGCTGTCCCAGCCGTGCGAGATCGCGGCAGGAGAGGGTGATCGACCCGCCGATGCGGATGTTGTCTTTGCTGTCCACTCCCTCGCGCTGGTAGTTGAAATTCTCGCAGCCGAGCGGAGCGACGATCTCCTCCATCATGTAGCGATGGCTCGTCTTGCCGGTCGCCGCCGTGATGATGTCGGCGAGGTGATCTGCTGGAGCGCCGTCGTAGAAGAAGCGCTCGCCTGGCTGGATCGTCGTTCCATAGCCCGGTGGCGTGCCGCGTTCGGCTTCCTTGTACCATTCATACTCAACGCCCGGCCCCGGCGGCGTTGCATCGTCCAGCTTCTTCGGCGGCTTGGAAGAGGGCTTCATGTTCATCGTGCCGCCAGACGTCATGGTCAGCAGGTGTCGGATGCGCGTCTGCGGCCTGAAGCCGGAGATTTCGGCGGGATGATATTTCGACGTCAGCTCGTCGATGTTCAGCCGCCCCGTCGTGACGGCGCGGCCTACCATCGCTCCGCCCCAAGACTTGCCCGCCGAGAACGAGACATTGCGCCATTCGGGAACGGCGCGCGCCCAGTCGTTCGCCCAGTAGCGCTCGAACACCAGTTCTCCATGGCGGATCACCACGAGCCCCTGCCGCTCGCCAGGCGCGGCAAGCTGCGCGGCGGCTGCTTCAAGCGCAGCGGGCGAAAGCCCATGCGCGTCCGGCGTTGACATGCGCCACGGTCCACGACCGGGGCCGGGCGTCGCCGCCACGGATGGCCCCGCGGCGCAGGCTGACAACGCGGTCGTCGCGAGTGCTGATCCGATCAGCGAGCGGCGCGTGAGCATCTACAGCCCCATCGCTTTCAGCACGTCGGCCGAGAACTTCGCCAGCTTGAACCCTTCGCCACGATCCAGCCCGCGCCGCACGATCACGACATTCTTCGAGGGTATGATCAGCGCATACTGCCCAAGCGCGCCGCCGGGCGAGTAGGCGACATCGGGCAGGCCCTCCATCTCTCCATAGACCCAGAACTGCGCACCATACCCAGCGCCGCCGCGCGCACGCGAGGCAGGCTGCGCCGGCGCCAGCGTGGAGACATAGTCCGACCATCCCGTCGGCAGGATGCGCTCCCCATTCCACACGCCGTCATTGAGATAGAGCATGCCGAAGCGGCCGAAATCCCGCGCCGTGCTCCAGCACTGGCCAGACGTGATGAAGTCACCTACCCAATCCGTCTCGATCAGCGTGCGTGTCATGCCCAGCTTCCACAGAAGCTCGCGATGCGGGAAGCTGATCCACTCTGCGTCATTATTGAACGCCTCGCGCACGGCCCGCGTCGCAAGGATCGTGTCGGAGCCGGAGTAGATGTATCGCTCGCCCGGCCGCGCATCGATGATGTTGCTCATTGACACTTCGGACGCTGGCGCGCCCGAGCCATAGATTTCGCCCTGCGGATTGCGGCCGCTCTCGGTGTAGAGCCCGCTCGCCATGTGCAGCATGTGGTTCAGCGTGATCTCCCCGCGCGGATCGCCCGGCTTTCGCCACGCCGTCAGTGGCGCTTTCGCATGAATGTCGAGCAGGCCCTTCTGCACGCCAATGCCCACCAGCGACACGCTCAGGCTCTTGCACATCGAATTGGTGCGCGAGGACGTGTGCACGCCCCAGCCCGGCGCATAGCGCTCGGCGACGATCTTGCCGTCCTTGATAACGACGACGCCCCAGGTGTTGCCCTTGTAGGGGCCGTCCTGGTCGCGGAAGGCCTCGTCGAACACGGTCGAGACAGCCTTCTCCTGCGCCGCCGGCAGCTTCGCCGTCGCGTTGGCGTCACCCATCGGCCAGGCCTGCGCGTCGAAGTTCGGAATCGAGATCGAATCCGGCAGGCGCGGCAGGTGCTTCACCATCTCCATCTTGGCGCCGATAGGCAGCTGCGTGCAGCCCAGCCCCGGCCGCCAGGCCGCAATGCGCGGCTCCATGTCATCGGCGAACTTGACCGTCACGGTCTTCGCGACAGAGTCGATCTTTGTCTCGCCCGTCGCGGTCTGGCCGCTGCCGGTACGGTTGATGATGTCCTGAGGAAGTCCCGACGAGAACGTCGCCGTGCAAAGATGCAGCGCGCGATAGCCCGCCGCCTGCGCAGCCGAATGCCGTGGCGTGGTGGTGGATGCGCCTTCATCCGCCGCAGCTGTGGTCGCGGGGCGCGGTCCGGTCGGCGTCTGCTGCGCGAATGCCGGAAGGGCGAGGCACGCGGCGGCGGCAAGGGCCGCCATGCTGCTGGTGATCGTTCTCATTGGTCTCTCCCCGTAACTCAGTCCATCGCCTGACGGTGCAGCGCATTGCCGCCGTCCTGCTGGCTTGGATAGTGCGCCATGAATTCACGCTCCGCCTTGTGCGGATCGTCTACCGTCTCGCTTGGAACGTCGAACATCATCGTGTTCCGTCGTACGAGATCGTACGGCTCCCACTTCGGAACGCTGGCGTTGTTGGGGTCGCCCGTGCGCGCGAACGCGATCCAGCTGTTCGCCATATTGTCGACCATGGCGCGGGTCGCTTCGGTGTCTGGCCCTGTCATGTTCTCGCCAGCGGCGACATTGTCGAACATGAACGGCAGGCACAGCGAATGCTGCGAAACGCGCCGCCCGCCCTCGACAGGCTGGCGCCACATCAGGCGATAGACATACGTCTTGCCGCGCCCGCCCGCCTTCACGCGCTGCTCGGCCATGATGGTCTGGTCGCGGCAGTAACCGCGCGCCGACACGATGGTGAAGAACACCTCGGATGCATTTGCCTGCGGGCGCGATGCCTGGAAGTTTCGGAATGCCTCGTCGATATCCTTCTCGTCGATGAAGGATTTGAGCCGCTCCTTGGCCTGAGCCTCGTTCATGTCGAATATGCCGGGCTCGCGGCCCATCTGGTTGGTCAGCTCCGTCCGCGTCGTGCCCAACATCATCGGCAGTTGGTTCGAGATCGCAGGCGCATCCGGCAGGAAAGGATGCGCGGTGAAGCTCACGCCATCCAGCATGGGCGAGAACCGCGCGCCGGCCGCCGCGATCACCTTGCGCTGCGCCGTAGACAGCGTCTCGATGTCGATGGTCTGCAGCTTGCGCGCATCAGCCTTCGCGATGCCGAGCTCCGTCAACAGAGCCTCGGTGAGGCCATTGGCCCGTTCCGGGGTCTGTACCTTCAGGTGCGATCCGCTCTGCACAACGCCCTTGTGGAACAGGCCCTGCGCCTCGCGTCCGGCATAGCAGAGGCTTACCTTCCGCCCGCCGCCCGACTGGCCGTAGATCATCACATTGTTCGGGTCGCCGCCGAAACTCGCGATGTTTGTCCGAACCCATTTCATTGCCGCGATCAGGTCGAGATAGCCGGCATTGCCCGACTGCGCGAACTCATCCCCCAGCACGCCGCCGAGATAGCAGTGACCGAACACGTTGAGGCGGTGGTTGATCGTGGCGACCACCACGTCGCCGCGCCGCGCCATGCGCGTGCCGTCATAGAGCGACGCGGAGCCGGACCCGGCCTCGAATCCGCCGCCATGGAACCACAGCATGACAGGCCGGCGCCCGCCATCGAGTCCCGGCGTCCACACATTGATCCGCAGGCAATCGTCCGACATCGCGGTGCCCGCATGCGCCAGAGAGGTCCGCGCCTGCGGGCTCTGGTCGCCATAGTCGAACATGTCCTTGATGCCCGTCCAGCCCGGCGGCGTTGTCGGCGGCATGAAACGCGTGGCAGTCGCATAACGCATGCCCTTGAACGCGGTGACGCCATTGGCCTGCAGCAGCCCGCGCACCTTGCCCTGCGCCGTTTCGGCCAGCGGTTGTCCCGTCGCTTGGGCGAGGGTCGGGCCGCTGGCGCATGCGCTCAAGCTGGCCGCAGCGCCCAGCATCAGTCCCCGTCGGGTTAAGCGCATCCAGACCTCCCACGTCTTGTTTTTCTCCCGTCTTGTTCGCGCTGATCGCCGCCGCTGTAAAGCATTTGCAGTCTGGCCGAACGGCAAATTGCTGTTACTCCTGGGGTGGCGCCGCATGAGCGCATCGAGAGGCTGGTACTCCACCGGCCCGAGGGCAGGGACCAGCATGAAGACCAAATCTGTTCGCGCATGCAGCACACCCAACCGCCGCGAGGCGCTCGGCGTCGGCGCGCTTGGTCTCGGCGCGGTGCTTGGCGGGTGCGCGACCGCATCGGGGCAGGGGACGGCAGAAGCGCAAGTTGCCCAACCGCCCACTGCAGCCGGGGCCACAACTCAGGCCGCAGCGCCTCGCGCGCCGCGCGGCGATGGCCGACTGCTGACACCGACCATCAGTGCGTACATCGCCAATATCCGCACAGCTTCCGTCAATCCGGAATTCCTCGAACTCGGCAAGCGGCATATCCTGGACACGTTGGCGGCCGCCGTCTCGTGCAAGGATCTCGAACCCGCCATGCTGGGACGCAAATACGCGCTCGCAAAATCCGCCGACGCAAAGAACGGCGCCACGATGTTGGCCACGAAGGAACGCGCCGGCCTCGTCGACGCTGCATTCGGCAGCGCCATGATCGTGCATGGCTCGGAGATCAACGACTTTATCCCCTCTGCCTTCGTGCAGCCGGGCCCGGCCGTCGTCGGCGTCGCCTTCGCGCTGGCCGAGAACCGTGGCGGTTCGGGTCATGACGTGCTGCGCGCGTGCGTGGCAGGCTATGAACTCTGCGGCCGCCTGCCCAAGGCGCTGGGCGTGCGCACGCTATATGACTCAGGCCTTGCGAACCACGGCATCGGCCCGTGTTTCGGCGCGGCTGCGACGGCGGCCTCCATGCTCGACCTCTCGCCGGAGAAGGTGGCGCTGGTGATGTCCTATGCCGCACAGCAGGCGTCTGGCTCGTGGCAATGGCTGCTCGACAATGATCATGTCGAGAAAACTTTCGTCTTCGCTGGCGTCGGCGCCCGCAATGGTATCGAGGCGGCCCTGATGGTGGAGGCCGGCTACACCGGCGTCACCGACTGCTTCGACAACCCCGGCGGCTACATGAACCACAAGGCCTTCAGCCTCGGCGCCGATCACGACCCCTTCTACCTGATCGAGGATCTCGATACCCGCTCGGAATTCCACCACACAGCCTACAAGCGCTATCCCGTCGGCGGCCCGACCCAGCCCGTCGTGCAGGCCCTGCTCGAACTCCTGCCGAAGACCTCGCCCGAAACGGTCGAAAGCATCGTCATGGAAATGCCCGGCCGCTGGGAGGCCTTCCGCAATGCAGAGATGCCCGCGCTGAACCTGCGCTATCTCGCCTCGATCATCCTGATCGACGGCCGCCTCGATCTCGTCTCCGCGCAGGATCGCGTGCGCTTCAACACGGATACGCGCGTGCATGAACTGAAGAAAAAAGATGGACGTCGTCCACGCGCCAGATCTCGAAACCCCGGCAGGGCAGGCGCGCGAAGAGCCCGCCCGCGTCAAGCTGATCGACGCCCGCACCGGCCGCCACGAGCTCTACGTGCCGTATGTGCGCGGTTTCCCCTCGCACCCGATGACGCGCGAGGATGTGACGGCCAAGGCAATGGAACTGATGTGGCCCGTCCTCGGCCGCCCCCGCACCACCGAAGTCATCGACGCCACGATGAACATCGAGCGTTTGGCCAGCGCCTCGGAAATCGTCCGGATGATTGCGACCTGAAGTCCAGCCAGTGACAGCGCAATACAGTTGTTGCGCTTCACAAGGAACGCGCCGCACAAATGGGGCGTTGCGTCGTATGCAGCGCGCGCTCCGCGGCGCTTGCAAAACTGGAAGGCGCCACTCCATGAGACGACGAGATGCCTTGATCGGCGGAGGCGCTCTGGCGCTGGTTGGAGCGGGCGCCACCTATGCAGTGCTGCGGCAGATGGGGTCGATGGAGGAGTACACCGCCTCCGTCTCAGCAACGCGCGCCGCGCTATCTGCGCGCCCGGAGAATCGCGACTTCATCCGCTATGCGACGCTCGCCGCCAGCGGGCACAACACGCAGCCCTGGCGCTTCAGGATGGCCGAAGGCCAGATCGATATACTCCCCGATTCTGCGCGGCGGACCCCGGTGGTTGACCCCGATGACCACCACATGTTTGCAAGCCTCGGATGCGCGGCGGAGAACCTGTCTCTGGCGGCAGGCGCCGGCGGCCGGCCGGGTGAAATCAGGTTCAACGCGGCGAATGGCGGCTCGGTCGAATTTGTGTTTGCAGGCGAAACAGCTGCTCGATCGATGTTGTTCGATGCGATCCCGCATCGCCAATCGACGCGCGCCGACTATGACGGCAGGGCGGTCCCCACAAGTGACGTCACGGCGCTGGCCGCAGCTGCGGCGATTCCCGGCGTCGATCTTGTGATGATCACCGATCGCCCGCAGATCGGCCGCGTGCGCGATCTGGTTCTTGCCGGCAACGGCGCGCAGATGGGTGACGAGATGTTCGTCCGCGAACTGAAGTCATGGCTTCGCTTCAGCCCGCGGGAAGCCCTGCTGCGTGGCGATGGACTGTTCAGCGTGACAAGCGGGCAACCGGCGTTGCCGGAGTGGCTGGGCCCGCACATGTTCAGCATGCTGGTCAGTGCGAAAGGAGAGAATGACAAGTATGCGCGGCAGCTGGAATCGTCCGCCGGCGTTGCGATCTTTGTTTCCGAGCAGGATGACAAGGATCACTGGATGCGCGCAGGCCGCTCCTGTCAGCGCTTCGCCTTGCAGGCGACGGCGCTTGGCCTCAAGACAGCCTTCGTCAATCAGCCGGTCGAAGTCGCCAGCCTGCGGCCGGAACTTGCAGGGCTTGCCGGCATGCCAGGGCGCCGGCCCGATATCGTGATGCGCTTCGGGTATGGCGAAGCGCTTCCGTTCTCCGCTCGCAGACCCGTCGATGCAGTGCTGGCTTAACTGGCGACTTCAAGCCCTCGCATAGCTCACCACTTTTTCGGAGGCCTTCAGTAACGCGCGCTGTCAACCAGTTAGACCCGCCTGTCGATCGAACGCCCAGGTAATCGCGCGATTGGGCGTCGTGTTGACGAAAAGTGGTGCTGCCTAGGTGACTTGAGCGGCTGACCCCCGCGTTACGAAATTACACATGTGCTCTATCCTACTTGCCGGACTGCGTGGCGAGGCGTCGATCGCCGAGCTGTGCCGGCGGGAAGGGATTGCCGAGGGCCTCTACTACAGCTGGTCAAAGGAGTTCCTGGAAGCTGGCAAGCGCCGGCTTGCGGGCGACACGGCGCGCGAGGCCTCCTCTGGCGAAGTGAAGGACCTGCGCCACGAGATGGGCGCTCTCAAGGAGGTGGTCGCTGACCTCACCCTCGAGAACCGTCTGCTCAAAAAAGCATGATCGCGGATGGGGGCGACCCCGAATGAGGTATCCTGCATCCGAGAAGATGGAGATCATCCGCCTGGTCGAAGGCTCGCACCTGCCGGTCAAGCGTACGCTGGAGAAGCTGGGCGTCTCCCGGCCGGCCTTCTATCGCTGGTGCGACCTCTACCAGCGCTTTGGCGAAGACGGCCTCGAAGACCGGCGCTCAGGCCCTGGCCGCGTGTGGAACCGCATCCCGGACGAGGTGCGCGGCCAGCTCATCGACCTCGCGCTGGAACAGCCAGAGCTCAGTCCGCGCGAGCTCGCCGTCACCTTCACGGACGAGCGCGTCTACTTCGTCTTGTGTGGACGGCGCTGGATTGGCAAGGGGATTGGGCGAACGATCGGTCGGGTACGGTCTTGTGTTCGGCCTGTTGATGCAGCGACTGGGCTGCTGGCCCTGATGTCGT